>NZ_CAXURA020000001.1:1532500-4421033 GCF_964253255.1 Pseudomonas sp. LjRoot71
TCCCCACGCTTTCGCACCTCAGTGTCAGTATCAGTCCAGGTGGTCGCCTTCGCCACTGGTGTTCCTTCCTATATCTACGCATTTCACCGCTACACAGGAAATTCCACCACCCTCTACCGTACTCTAGCTCAGCAGTTTTGAAAGCAGTTCCCAGGTTGAGCCCGGGGATTTCACTTCCAACTTACTGAACCACCTACGCGCGCTTTACGCCCAGTAATTCCGATTAACGCTTGCACCCTTCGTATTACCGCGGCTGCTGGCACGAAGTTAGCCGGTGCTTATTCTGTCGGTAACGTCAAAGTAGCAACGTATTAGGTTACTACCCTTCCTCCCAACTTAAAGTGCTTTACAATCCGAAGACCTTCTTCACACACGCGGCATGGCTGGATCAGGCTTTCGCCCATTGTCCAATATTCCCCACTGCTGCCTCCCGTAGGAGTCTGGACCGTGTCTCAGTTCCAGTGTGACTGATCATCCTCTCAGACCAGTTACGGATCGTCGCCTTGGTGAGCCATTACCTCACCAACTAGCTAATCCGACCTAGGCTCATCTAATGGCGCGAGGTCCGAAGATCCCCCGCTTTCTCCCGTAGGACGTATGCGGTATTAGCGTCCGTTTCCGAACGTTATCCCCCACCACTAGGCAGATTCCTAGGCATTACTCACCCGTCCGCCGCTCTCAAGAGAAGCAAGCTTCTCTCTACCGCTCGACTTGCATGTGTTAGGCCTGCCGCCAGCGTTCAATCTGAGCCATGATCAAACTCTTCAGTTCAATACTGCTTGGGTTTTGAGAAAACCCTAAACTTGGCTCAGCAATCGCAAAACTCTCAATTTAATGAGAGGTAACTCTCGAATTAACGAGTGTTGCTTTGTGATGCTGATAATCTTGCGACTAACAGTCTTACCTCACAAGCACCCACACGAATTGCTTGATTCAGTTGTTAAAGAGCGGTTGGTTAAGTCTTTCGCCTCAACCGAGGCGCGCATTCTACAGCAGCCTCATTCCTCGTCAAGTGATTTTGAAAATTTCTTTTCAATCTCAACCACTTGCGCCTTCGATCAACATCTAGCTTCTCGTCAGCGGGAGGTGAATTCTACAGCGTTTCAAACCACTGTCAACCGCCTCTTTTACCGCTTTCGATCTACCTGACCGAACCTCTTCAGACTCAAACACCACCACCTGAAGAGGTGGCGCATTCTACGCAACTTTCGCTGCTTTGCAAGCCCTTATTTAAATATAACTTCTTGTTTTATAAGAAGTTTAAGGAACCGCTTACACCTGAAGAGCTGCGCATTATAGGGACAGAAAATCCAAGGTCAACCGATTGTTGCGCTTTTGTTTCACCCCCAGCAAAAGCCTGCGCAACAATCCAAGCACCGCGTCGCCTGCAGAAACGACAAAGCCGTTGAAGCTGACGCTTCAACGGCTTTGTCGAACCAACCGCACAACAACCTACACAGCAGTGAGCGGATAGGTTATTCCGTCTTGAGCGTAATCCGCGCGAACGCTTTCTTACCCGCCTGGCAAACGTGCACCGCACCTACCTTATATATGAAGGAGCGATCAACCACCTCGCCATCGACACGCACACTGCCGGAACCCAGCAGATCACGCGCCATCGCCGCATTCTTTACCAACCCAGCTTTATTCAGCAGTGCAGCAATCGGCATATCTTCTGCGGACAGGACTTCGATCTCGGGCAAGTCTTCCGGCAGCTCACCATCCTTCATGCGATTCCCCGCCGAACGATGCGCACTGAGCGCTGCCTCTTCGCCATGGAAACGCGCCACAATCTCTTCAGCCAGCTTGATCTTGATATCGCGCGGGTTGGCACCCTGCTCGACATCACGCTTGAACTGCTCAATCTCATCCATGGAGCGGAAGCTGAGCAACTCAAAATAACGCCACATCAGCGCATCTGGCATGGACACCAGCTTGTTGTACATAACCCCCGGCGCTTCCTGGATACCGATGTAGTTACCCAGTGACTTGGACATCTTTTTAACGCCATCCAACCCTTCAAGCAGCGGCATGGTGACAATGCATTGCGAGGCCTGCCCATAGGAGCGCTGCAATTCGCGCCCCATCAGCAGATTGAATTTCTGATCAGTGCCGCCCAGCTCTACATCCGCCCGAAGTGCAACCGAGTCATAGCCCTGCACCAGCGGATAGAGGAATTCGTGAATGGCGATCGGTTGATTGGTCGAATAGCGCTTACTGAAGTCATCGCGCTCGAGCATGCGCGCAACGGTGTACTGCGAGGTCAGGCGGATGAAATCTGCTGGCCCCATCTTATCCATCCAGGTGGAGTTGAACGCGACCTCGGTTTTCGCCGGATCAAGGATCTTGAACACCTGGCTCTTGTAGGTTTCGGCGTTCTCCAACACCTGTTCACGGGTCAACGGCGGGCGAGTCGCGCTCTTGCCGCTGGGATCACCGATCATTCCCGTGAAGTCGCCGATCAGGAATATCACCTGATGCCCAAGCTCTTGGAACTGACGCAGCTTATTAATAAGCACGGTGTGCCCGAGGTGCAGATCCGGCGCCGTTGGATCAAAGCCGGCCTTGATACGCAGTGGCTGACCACGCTTGAGTTTCTCAACCAGCTCGCCCTCAACCAGAACCTCTTCCGCGCCACGCTTGATCAGCGCCAACTGCTCTTCAACCGACTTCATGACAGGACTCACGACCACTCAAAACAAAAGGGAACCAACCATACAAGATCGCAGACAAATCACAAGTTTTGCCCACCACCCGCCTACGCTAAGACCAGCGCGCGACAACCGGGGTTGCCTAGCTAGCGATTTGGTTATATTTTATACAGTTACTGCATATTCATCATTTTGTTTATCTATTTTTCTTTTCATCTTTTCAAAGTCAAAAAGCCGCCTATGACCTCTACAACTAAAGCGCCGCCTCTGTATCCGAAAAGCCATATCCTGGCAGCCAGCGGCGTCGCCGCCCTGCTGAGCCTAGCCCTCCTGGTTTTCCCCACCCGCGAAGTAGAAGCTAAAAAGACCTTTATAAACCTTGAGCTGGACAATGGTGCCGAGTATTCCGAGCAGCAGAATGACCCCGAATCCGCCAATTCACTGAGCCTTGCCCCAAGCGAATCCCCTTTTGCGAGCAGCGCGACAGACGCACGCCAAGATAAGCTGCAAGCCAGCCAACCTGAAGAGCCTCAGGAGACCGACCCGCTACACCGCGTTGTTCGCGTCGAGAATGGCGATACGCTGTCCACGGTTTTTGCCAAGGTCGGCCTGAGCGCCACCGTCCTGCATGCCGTACTCAACAGCAGCAAGGACGCCAAACAGCTAACACGCCTGAAAGTGGGCCAGGCTCTGGAGTTCAACCTGAGCACCGATGGTCAGCTTGAAAGCCTGCACAGCAAACTCAGTGACCTGGAAAGCATTGCTCTGACCAAAAGCGAAAAGGGCTTCAGTTTCAAGCGCGAGCTGGTCAAGCCTGAAGTCCAGACCACCTACACCCGCGGAGTGATCAACAGCTCGCTGTTTCTTTCGGCCAAGCGTGCCGGCCTGTCGCACAACCTGACCATGGACCTGGCCAACGTATTCGGCTATGACATCGACTTCGCCATGGATATTCGCGAAGGTGACGAGTTCGAGTTGATCTACGAGAAGAAAGTGGTCAACGGCAAACAGGTCGGCACCGGCAATATCCTCTCCGCACGCTTTATCAACCGCGGCAAGACTTACACCGCCGTGCGTTACACCAACAAACAAGGCATTAGCAGCTACTACAACGCCAATGGCGAGAGCATGCGCAAAGCCTTTATCCGCACTCCAGTGGATTTCGCCCGGATCAGCTCACGCTTCTCCACAGGCCGTCGCCACCCAGTACTGAACAAGATTCGCGCTCATAAGGGTGTGGACTACGCTGCGCCACGTGGCACACCGATCAAGGCGGCCGGCGACGGACGCATTACCTTAGCCGGCCGGCATGGCGGTTATGGCAATGCCGTGATCATCCAGCACGGCCAGCGCTACCGCACCCTATACGCCCACATGAACGGCTTTGCCAAAGGCATTCGCAGCGGCACTAACGTCAAGCAAGGGCAGATCATCGGGTATATCGGCACTACCGGTTTGTCCACAGGCCCGCATCTGCACTATGAATTCCAGGTCAACGGCGTGCACGTTGACCCACTGAGCCAGAAACTGCCGATGGCCGACCCGATTGCCAGCAACGAGAAAGCTCGCTTTATGCAGCTGAGCAAACCCCTGATGGCACAAATGGACAAAGAAAAGTCCACCATGCTCGCCCTCAACAATCAGCGCTGAACCATGCCTCTCTACCTGGGCGTGATGTCCGGCACCAGCCTCGACGGGCTGGACATCGCGCTGATTGAGCAGACCGATACGACCCAGCTGCTCGGCACCCACTACCTGCCCATGCCCGACGCGTTGCGTAGCGACCTGCTCAGCCTGTGCGCCTCTGGTGCAGATGAGCTGGCCCGCGCAGCTGTCGCCGAGCAGCAGTGGGTGCACCTCGCAGCGCAGGGCATCAACAACCTACTCAAGCAACACGGCATCGCCGCGCAACGTATTCGCGCCATCGGCAGTCACGGCCAAACCGTACGCCATGAGCCAGCGCGAGGGTTTACTGTCCAGATCGGCAACCCGGCATTGCTGGCTGAGCTGACCGGCATCAGCGTCGTCAGTGATTTTCGTCGCCGGGATGTAGCCGCTGGCGGTCAAGGTGCACCGCTGGTTCCGGCCTTCCATCAGGCTCTGTTTGCAAGCCCAAAGAGCATCTGCGCGATTCTCAACATCGGTGGTTTCAGCAACCTCAGCCTGCTGGAGCCTGAGCGCCCAGTGCATGGTTTCGACTGCGGGCCGGGCAACGTGCTGCTGGATGCCTGGATACAGCGCCATCAAGGCGTGGCCTATGACCAGCATGGCGCGTGGGCAGCCAGTGGCCAGGTGCAGACGCACCTGCTGCAGACGCTACTGAGCAACCCTTACTTCCAGACGGAAGGCCCGAAGAGCACAGGCCGTGAACTGTTCAACCTGGACTGGCTGGATCAGCAGCTGCAAACCCTGCCGGCCTTGGTCGCAGTAGACGTGCAGGCCACCTTGCTGGAGCTGACGGCGATCAGCATTACCGAGTCGCTCAAGGCCGCTCAGCAGAACACCGAACGCCTGCTGGTCTGCGGCGGTGGCGCGCACAATCACAGATTGATGCAGCGCCTGGCCCAATTACTGCCGCAGTGCCAGGTCAGCAGCACCGATGAGCAGGGCGTACCCGCCGACTGGGTTGAGGCCATGGCCTTTGCCTGGCTGGCGCATTGCTGCCTGGAAGGCATTCCGGGCAACCGCCCCAGCGTCACTGGCGCACGTGGCCTGCGGGTTCTCGGGGCAATCTACCCCGCCTGATGGCCGCGCAACCCAACAGCCAGAAACGACAACGCCGTGCTCAAGGCACGGCGTTGCAGTCAACCGCCTGAATCAGATCGAGAACGAAGAGCCACAACCACAGGTGGTGGTGGCGTTGGGGTTCTTGATTACAAACCGCGACCCTTCCAGCCCTTCCTGATAATCGACTTCGGCACCCGCCAGGTACTGGAAGCTCATCGGGTCAACCACCAGGCTCACACCTTCGCGCTCGATGATGGTGTCATCCTCGGCCACGTCTTCATCGAAGGTAAAACCATACTGGAAGCCGGAACAGCCGCCTCCCGTTACAAACACGCGCAACTTCAAGCGCGGGTTGCCTTCTTCATCGACCAGGCTCTTCACCTTGTTCGCCGCCCCCTGCGTAAATTGCATTGCACTGGGGGTGAAGGTTTCGACGCTCATGCTGATTAACTCCCGGCGCTACGCGCCATACTGCGTTCTGAGCGGCATTATCCGCTTACCCTAGAAAAGCGGTCAACTATTGTGCGGCATCCTGCGGTTGCGGCAGCTCCAGCGGTCGCGCCTCGTCCTGCAAGCGGCACAGGCGCCCTTCGATCTGCGCCCCCATGGCCATTTCCATCAGGGCGTAGTAGAGATTGCCGCGCACCCGCGCACGCGAACCGAGCTCCAGATGCGTGCTGGCGTGGACGTCACCGATGACCTCACCGTCGATCACGATATGGGGGGCGCGGATCTCACCTTCAACCCGGCCTTGCACACTGATGCGCACCATGCCTTCGCTGGCCAGCAGATTGCCATGGACCTGGCCATCGACCTGTACCGCGCCCTGAAACCGCAGGTCGCCATGCAATTCGGCGCCTACCGCTATCAGGCTGGTCTTGCCGGCGAAACGCTGCACGTCAGGGCGCGCCTTGTCTTTATTCCACATAGGGAACGGCTACTCCTCGTTGTTCCATTTGAACGTGCGCAGCAGCGGCTTTTCACCCTGCACCTCGGCACGCACCTTGATTTCACGCGGGATAAAGCCCTCAGGCAACTTCAGCTCGGCGAAGCGCCCGGCGTCAGGGATGGCCTGGAAGTGCTTGAAGGCAAAGGCAATCGTTTGCCCTGGCAGCGCGTCTGGCAAGCCAGCAGTCAGCGCCGCCAGCTCAAGCGTGACATCCTGCTCGCCCTGCTTACCCACTATAGAGACCTGCAGCTGGCCTTCCAGCGGCGTTTCGCCTTTCCCCACGCGGCTCAGGAGTATCTTGTAGCGGAAATGCTCAGGCTTGTCCGTGGCTTGCAGCTCAAAGGTCTTGATCCGTAGCCCTTCGCGGCGACTGGCCGGAGCCAGTACGCCCTTGTAGAACGCCAGGTCCTGCTGCTGCTTGTAGATTTGCTCTTCCAGCAGCTTGATGCTCAGACGGCTTTGCTCATTGGCCTGCTGGCTGACCTTCTCGGCACTGCTGAGTACCACCAGACGCTGGCGCAACTCGTCCACCTCACGCAGCAACTGCTCATCGCGTACTGCCACGCTCGCCGGCTCCGCCTGCACAGCGGGCTGGCGCTGCTGTTGCCACAAGCTCCCGGCATAAAAAGCCAGCGGGATACACAGCACCAGCAGCATGGCAAACAAGCGCACGCGCCGGGCACGCGCCGGATCGTGCAGGCGAACCTCCCAGCCTGCCATCAGGGCAGCAAGGCTGCGTGCGACAACCCCAGGCGCTCATCGAGGCCGAAGAGGATGTTCATGTTCTGCACGGCCTGACCGGAAGCGCCTTTGACCAGGTTGTCGATCACCGAGAGCACCACCACCAGATCACCATCCTGCGGACGGTGCACGGCGATCCGGCAGACGTTGGCACCGCGCACGCTACGGGTTTCCGGATGGCTGCCGGCCGGCATTACATCGACGAAAGGTTCGTTGGCATAGCGCTGTTCGAACAGCGCCTGCAGATCCACCGAGCGGTCGACCACGGTGGCGTAAAGGGTGGCGTGGATACCGCGAATCATCGGCGTCAGATGCGGCACAAAAGTCAGGCCGACATCCTTACCCGCCGCCCGGCGCAGGCCCTGGCGAATTTCCGGCAGATGGCGATGGCCCTTCACGCCATAGGCTTTCATGCTTTCGCCGGCTTCGCTGAACAGCGAGCCGACGCTGGCCCCGCGCCCGGCACCACTGACCCCCGATTTGCAGTCGGCGATCAGTTGCGTGGTATCGGCCAACCCGGCCTCCAGCAGCGGGATCAGCGCCAGCTGCGCAGCCGTCGGGTAGCAGCCCGGTACCGCAATCAGACGCGCCTGCTTGATCGCGTCGCGGTTGACTTCCGGCAGGCCGTAGACCGCCTCAGGCAACAGATCCGGCGCACCGTGAGGCTGGCCGTACCACTTGGCCCATTCATCAGCATCTTGTAGGCGGAAGTCGGCGGACAGGTCGATCACCTTGGTGCCAGCAGCCAGCAACTCGCCGGCCAGGGCATGGGCGACGCCATGCGGCGTAGCAAAAAACACCACATCACAGGCACCCAGGGTGGCGACATCCGGCACGCTGAACACCAGGCTGTCGTAATGACCGCGCAGATTCGGGTACATCTCGTCGACACGCATGCCTGCTTCGGAGCGCGAGGTGATGACCTCAACCTGCGCTTGCGGGTGCTGCGCCAACAAACGCAACAGCTCGACACCGGTGTACCCCGTGCCGCCGACGATTCCGACCTTGATCATCACTTGCCCCTTTGCAATACCAGCAGTGGAAAGCTGCCGATAATACGGCCGCTTCGGCCAGGGGCCAACCGCCAGTGATGACGGCGACGGTCACGCCCACTACTATCGGGGCACTTTTCTGCAACGAGTTCGGACAATGCTCTATCTGTGGCTCAAGGCTCTGCACATCATCGCCATGGTCTGCTGGTTCGCCGGCCTGTTCTACCTGCCACGCCTGTTCGTCTACCACGCCATGAGCACGGACGAGGTCAGTCGCGAGCGTTTCTGCATCATGGAGCGCAAGTTGTATCGCGGCATCATGTGGCCGTCGCTGATTCTTACCGTCGGCCTGGGCCTGTGGCTGATCAGCCTTAACCCGAGCTACTACTTCAGCCAGGGTTGGATGCACGCCAAGCTGAGCCTGGTGGCGCTGCTGCTGGTCTATCAATTTATGTGTGGCGCCCAGCTCAAGGCCTTTGCCCGTGGCGAGAACCAGCGCAGCCATGTGTTCTACCGCTGGTTCAATGAAGCGCCCGTGCTGGCCCTGCTGGGCATTGTCATTCTGGTCGTGGTTCGTCCGTTCTAATTCCATCAAGAGGATTACTGCATGTCGCTGCCTGCCCTGCTCGAACAACGCCTGCGCCTGCCCGTCGTCGCCGCGCCGATGTTTCTGGTGTCCAACCCGCAACTGGTGCTGGCCTGCTGCAACAATGGCATCGTCGGTAGTTTCCCGGCGCTGAACCAGCGTGAGAGCAGTGGTTTCAAAGACTGGCTGGAAGAGATCGAGGCCGGCCGCAGCGAAACGGCGGCGCCCTATGCAGTCAACCTGATCGTACATGGCAGCAACCCGCGCCTGCAGGCGGATCTGGCGATCTGCGTCGAGCAGCGCGTACCGATTGTGATCACCAGCCTCGGTGCGGTGAAGGAAGTGGTGGATGCCGTGCACAGCTACGGTGGCCTGGTGTTCCACGACGTGACCACCCGCCGGCATGCCGAGAAAGCCGCTGAAGCGGGCGTCGATGGCCTGATCGCAGTCGCCGCCGGCGCCGGCGGACATGCCGGCACCTGGAGCCCGTTTGCACTGATCGCGGAAATCCGCCAGTTCTTCGATAAAACCCTGCTGCTCGCCGGCTGCCTCAACCAAGGCCACGAGATACTCGCCGCCCAATTGCTCGGCGCCGACCTGGCCTACCTCGGCACCCGCCTGATCGCCACCCAGGAAAACGCCGCATCGGCCGCTTACAAGCAGATGATCCTCGACGCCAACGCCGCCGACATCATCCACACCCCGGCGGTATCCGGTGTACCGGCGAGCTTTATGCGCCAGAGCCTGGAGCAGGCCGGGTACGACCTCAAGCAGCTGCAGAACAAGGGCGAGGTCAACTACGGCGAGAAACTCAAACCCATGGATGAAGAGGCCAAGGCCTGGAAAACCGTATGGTCGGCGGGCCAGGGCGTCGGCAACATCCGCGACCTGCCGAGCGTCGAGCAACTGATAACCCGCCTCGACAACGAATACCGCGCAGCGCTTATAAGCAGCCGACAACTGCAACAACGCTGGGCACGATGAAGCGACGCAGCCTGCTCGGTCTCGGCGCACTCGGGCTGCTGGCCGGCTGGGCGCTGCGCCCGAACGACCTTGGTCAACCGCACACGCCCTACTTCGCCGCGCTTAACCAGTTGCTGCGCCGTGAGGGCAGTGGCATCCCCCTACTGGTGGTTGACCTCGCGCGCCTGGATCAGAACGCCGAACAGTTGGCCAGTCAGCTCGGCGGCCAGTTACCGCTGCGGTTGGTGGCCAAATCCCTGGCCTCCATCGGTCTGTTGGAATACCTGGCAAAGAAGCTCGGTACGCAGCGTTTTATGGTATTTCACCAGCCGCAGATCAATCAGCTCGCGGTGAACTTCCCTCAAGCCGACCTGCTGCTCGGTAAACCCTTGCCCGCGGCGGCCGCATTGAGCTTCTACCAGCAACTGCCCCAAGGCAGCGCCTTTGTCCCCAGCCAGCAGTTGACCTGGCTGGTCGACAGCCAGGTCCGCCTGCAGGAATACGCCGCCCTGGCCAACGCCCTCGGCCAGCCGCTGCAAATTGCCTTCGAGATCGACATCGGCCTGGCGCGCGGCGGTTTTGCCACACCGCAAGCGCTCGGCCTGGCGCTCAATTGGCTGCGCAGCACTCCGAATCTGCTGCGCATCCGTGGCCTGATGGGCTATGACGCACACCTGGCCCATACGCCCTTCTGGGTCAATCAAGACACGGCCTTTGCCCAGAGCGCAGCGCGCTACCAGGCCTTTATTGCCAGTGCGGCCACCTTTAGTGAGTTGTGGCCGGCGCAACCGCTGCTCAATGGTGCCGGCAGCCTGACCTATGCCCTGCACACGCGCCTCGCCACACCGCTGAATGAGGTCGCGGTGGGCTCGGCACTGCTCAAACCCAGCGACTTCGACAGCCCCTTGCTCAGCGACCTGCAGGCAGCCTTGTGGATCGCCAGCCCGGTACTCAAGGCACTGCCTGGGCAGTTGCCGTTTCTCGACTCGGCACAGCCGTTGCTGCAACGCTGGGATCGTAACCGTCAGCAGACGTACTACCTGTATGGCGGACAATGGCCAGCCACTCCGGTTTCACCCGCCGGGCTGAGCTATGACGCGCTGTATGGCCGCAGTGCCAACCAGGAGCGGCTAATCGGCTCCCTCGGCACGGGCTTGCAAGTCGATGACTGGGTGTTCCTGCGTCCGCAACGCTCGGAGGGGCTGTTCGAGCTGTTCAACCAGCTCGTACTGCTGCGCAATGGCCGCCTGGTCGGCAGCTGGGCGGCGCACGGCAGAGCGTGAAACACCTCTAGGGACGCACATATTTGCCGGCAAAGCGGCTTGTTTACGGGCCTGCAGGCCAGCTAGTCTGTAGCGCAACTCCATCCTGGCACCGACAAGGACGCCAACATGACCCAAGCCCGCTACAAGATTGTCTTCAACGGCGAGTTGATGCCAGACGCCAGCCTGGAAGCCACCCAGGAAAACCTCGCCCGGCTGTTCAAGAGTGACCTGACGCGAATCCACTCGTTGTTTATCGGCAAAGCCATCGATCTCAAACGCGACCTCAGCGAGAACGAGGCGGATCAGTACCTCAAGGCCCTGCAAAGCGCCGGCGCCATGGTGCGCAAGGAGCAGGACTTCGCTGCCAGCCTGAGCCTGGTGGAAACCGACGACCACCGCGCCCCTGATAGCGAACCAGCCAGCAACGTCCCGATGACCTGCCCCAAATGCGGCCATCAGCAAGCCAAAGCCATTGAGTGCTCGGCATGCGGCATCGTTATCGAGAAATTTATCGCTCGCCAGGCTCTGCTCGCGGAAAACCCACCAGAAGTCGTCAGCACGGCGGCCAGCCCCTATGCCACGCCCAAAGCCACTGTGGCGGAAAGCCTGCCCGAATTTGCCGAACTGAAGGTGATCGGCATCGAAGGGCGGATCGGCCGTTTGCGCTACCTGGCCTGGTCACTGGTCTTGATACTGGCCTGTATGCCTGTATTCGGCATCGCCGCGGGCTTCTTTGCCGCCTCGGAAATACTCGGCGGTCTGTTGATGGCTGTCGCCGGTATTGCTGTTGCCGTGGTCAGCATCATGTTCGGGGTAAAGCGCCTGCACGATATCGGCTGGTCAGGCTGGTTACTGCTGATCACCCTGGTGCCGGTGGTGGGTGGCGTATTCTCGCTGCTGATGTTCATCATCCCCGGTAGCACTGAAGCTAACCGCTTCGGTCCACCGCCACCACCCAACAGCACGGCGGTGAAAGTCCTTGCCCTGCTGTGGATCGCCCTGATCATCGTCGGCATCCTCGCGGCCATCGCCCTGCCCGCCTATATGGGCTATGCAGACGCTGCCGCCTAAGACGCAACCTTGCACGGTGCGAGGGGTCGAAAGGCCCCTTCCCGGAGAATCCTATGACCCGTTATGCGCTTATCACCGGAGCTTCCAGCGGTATTGGCCTGGCATTGGCCGAAGCCCTGGCCCGGCGTGGCCGCAACCTGATTCTGGTGGCGCGCCAGCGCGATGCGCTGGAAAGTATTGCCTGCGAGCTGACCCAGCGCTTTTCCGTGGAGGTGCTGTTCCGCGTCTGCGACCTCAGCCAGCCGCTGCAGGTCAGTGGCTTGCTGCATGAGCTGGAGCAAGGCGAGCGCAGTATCGATCTGCTGGTGAACAACGCCGGCATCGGCACCTCGGGCGCTTACGTGGCTCAGGACTGGGCGCGTGAGCAGCAACTGATCGAGCTGAATATCCTGGCCCTGGCGCGCATGTGTCATGCCATCGGCGCCATCATGGCCGGCCAGGGCAGCGGGCAGATTCTTAACGTCGCCTCGGTCGCCGGCTTTCAGCCAGGCCCTGGCATGAGCAACTACTACGCCAGCAAAGCCTATGTGCTGCACTTCTCCGAAGGCCTGCGCGAGGAGCTGAAAGCCGACGGCGTGAAAGTCTCCGTGCTCTGCCCAGGCCCCACTCGCAGTGCGTTCTTCCGCAGCGCCAGCATGGACGTCAAAGCCCTGCAAGGCAGCAAACTGATGATGAGCTGCGAAGAAGTGGCACTGATCACGGTTAAAGCCCTGGAGAAGAATCGCGCGATCATCATCCCGGGTTGGCGCAACCGCCTGCTCGCCCTCAGCCCGCGCCTGGCACCGCGCTGGCTGGTCCGACGGATCAGTGCGCGGCTGAATCGCCAGTTCGGCAAGCCGGCAGCCTAGCTAGCCGGCATTGACCGTACGGCCGTCCGCCCACGCGCGCAGCGCCGCAAGGTCTTCGGCCATCACCACCGACAGCGGCGCAGTACCCTGAATGCTTTGCAACAACAAGGCCTGAGTCACTGTCTGTTGTTGCGCCTGTGCGGCATACAGGGCGCTGACCACCGCCTGCTCGATCTCCGCGCCGGAAAAGCCATCGCAAGCAGCGGCCAACTGGGCCAGATCAAACTCCGTCACCTCCAGCTCACGCCGCGCCAGGTGAATCCGGAAAATTTCGGCCCGCACTGCCGCGTCCGGCAGGTCGACAAAGAACAGCTCATCGAAGCGCCCCTTGCGCACCAGCTCCGGCGGTAGCCGGGAAATCGCGTTGGCCGTGGCCACCATAAATACCGGCGCCTTGCGCTCGGCCATCCAGGTCAGCAGGGTGCCGAGCACGCGCTGGCTGACGCCGCCATCATGGTCACCGCTGGCCAGGCCCTTCTCGATCTCGTCCATCCACAGCACACAGGGCGCCATCTGCTCGGCCAGCTTGAGCGCCTCACGCAGGTTGCGCTCGGTTTCACCGAAGAACTTGTTGTACAGGCAGGCGAAGTCCAGGCGCAGCAGGGGCAAGCCCCACAGGCCGGCGATGGCCTTGGCGGCCAGGCTCTTGCCGCCGCCCTGTACACCCACCAGCAGCACACCCTTGGGCAGATCGACGCCTTTGCCTTCGAGAAAGATGCTCTGCCGATCCCCCAGCCAGCGCTTGAGGTTGCTCAGCCCGCCGACCTCGGCGAAACGTGCCGTGTCATATTCGAAGCTCAACACCCCATCGAGATCGAGCAGCTTGAATTTGGTTTTGTTCAGTTCCGGCAGGTCTTCCTGAGTGATCGCGCCGTCGTCGCAGATGACATTGCGCGCCAGCGCCCGCGCCTCGGCATGGCTGAGGCCGCGCAGGTTCTTCACCACCTGCTGCAGGGTGCGGTTATCGGTGCGCACCCGGGCGTTGCGGTTACGCGCACTCCAACCGGAGGCCTCGTCACGCACGATGGCCAGCAGCTCTTCTTCAGAAGGCAACGCCAGGCTGAAACGCGAGGCGTAGCGCTGCACCTCGGGTGGCAACTTGCAGGCGTGGGATACCAGCACCAGCGTCGGCTTGCTGGACAACTCGCTCATGGCGATTTCCTTGAGCAAACGCACCAGCTTGGGGTTGTCCTCAAGAAACGGATGCAGATCGCACAGCACATAGAGCGTCGGCTGAGTGTCCGCCTTGATCAGGCGCAGCGCGGTCTCCGGTTCCAGGGTGGCGCTGTCGACCGGTTCCTGAATGGAATAGCCCACGCGCTGCAAGCCCTCGGTCACCGACCACACCTGCAAGCCAAGACCACGGCGCACAGCAAGCCCGGTCAAGGTTTCCAACACCCGCGGCTCATCCCAGGACTCGATCAGCACCAGCTTGGTTTTGGAATCCAACACCAGGCCCAGATCATGAATATCGTTTTTCACCCACACTCCTTGTCTACTAAACTCGGCCCTCTTTTGAATGGCCTGGGGACTGTCCATGGACTGTCTGTTTTGCAAGATCGTCGCTGGTGAAATACCCGCGCGCAAGCTTTATGAAGATGATCAGGTGGTGGCCTTTCACGATATTGGCCCACAGGCACCGGTGCACTTTCTGGTGATCCCGAAAAAACACATCAGCACCCTCAATGACCTGAGTGCCGCCGACACGCCACTGGCCGGGCATATTCTCTTCACCGCCCAGCGCCTGGCCAAGGAGCAGGGCTGCGAAGACGGCTTTCGCGTGGTGATGAATTGCAATGACCTGGGTGGCCAGACCGTGTACCACATCCATATGCACGTCCTCGGACAACGGCAGATGACATGGCCGCCGGGTTGAGCCGTCGGCATGCCTGCCGGCTCATGCTCCTTGGCCTGCTGCTGAGCCCACTTGCACCCGCCCAGGAGGTAGGCCACGTATTCAGCGACAGCCTGCCCCAAGGCAAACAAGGCCCGCCGCTGGTTGTGGTGCCGGCTGGGCGCTACCTATTGGGTGACCACAGCGGCCGAGGCAATCACAACGAACGACCGCTGACGCCCATCGAAATTTCCCAGCCGTTTGCCATCGGCCGTTACGAGGTGACGTTCAACGACTGGCAGCAGTATGCCGAAGCCAGCGCGACGCCAATGCCCGATAACGAAGGCTGGGGCCTGTCGGCGCAACGGCCGGTGATCCATGTGTCCTGGCATCAGGCCGTGGCCTATAGCCAATGGCTGTCGAAAGTCACCGGGCAGCGCTATCGCTTGCCCACCGAAGCCGAATGGGAATATGCCGCCCGCGCCGGCAGCACCAGCTATTACTGGTGGGGCGAGCAACTCGATAGCCCGGACAGCCAGCCGCGCGCGCATTGTCGCGGCTGCGCCACCTCACGGCTGATCCAGAGCAAGACCGAGCGCGTCGGCCAGTTCGCCGCCAATGCCTTCGGCCTGTATGACACCGCCGGCAATGTCTGGGAATGGACCGCCTCGCGCTTTGCCAGCCCCTTCGACGGCAGCGAACAGCACAGCGCCAGCCTGCTGGATCAGAGCCCACGGGTGGTGCGCGGCGGTGCCTGGAACAGCGGGCCAACCTACCTGCGCAGCAGCCAGCGCGACATGAAGCAGCCACAGCACAAGGACTACGCCCTGGGTTTTCGCGTGCTACGCGAACTACCCTAAGACCGACGCGCGTCAAGGCTGCGACGAAACGTCAACAGACCTTCTGGCGCGTGTGGAGTAAACTGAACGCCGTCATCATCGCCGGAGGTCCTTATGGCCAGCGAACGTCACTTCTCACCCGTTGACCGCCTGCTGCTGCAAGCCGATGCTGCCCTGCGCACCTTGCTGCCGTTCAGCGGCCAGCCGACGCGGCCGTCACCGGCGATCGTTCAGCCAGAGGCCGAACTGGACGAGCGCCAGGCCCAGCATGTGGCCGGGCTGATGCGCATCAACCACACCGGCGAGGTCTGCGCCCAGGCGCTGTACCAGGGCCAGGCGCTGACCGCCAAGCTGCCGCAGGTACGCCAGGCGATGGAGCATGCTGCCGATGAGGAAATTGACCATCTGGCCTGGTGTGAACAACGTATCCGTCAGCTAGGTAGCCAGCCGAGCATTCTCAATCCGCTGTTCTACGGCCTGTCTTTCGGTGTCGGTGCAGCGGCCGGGCTGATCAGCGACAAGGTCAGCCTGGGGTTTGTCGCTGCCACCGAAGATCAGGTAGTCAAACACCTGGACGATCACCTGCAGCAGATCCCGCAGGAAGACCAAAAATCCCGGGCGATTCTCGAGCAGATGCGTGTCGATGAAGAGCAGCACGCCTGCAACGCGCTGGACGCCGGCGGCTTGCGCTTCCCGGCACCGGTGAAGTTCGGCATGAGCCTGTTGGCCAAGGTCATGACCAGCACCACCTACCGCGTGTAAGGCTGAGTCAAGCGGCACAAAAAAGGGCACCTAAGTGCCCTTTTCCATTCCTGAGAGAGCGTACCGAGTTACTCGCCCAGTTCGACAATCTCGTAATCATGGGTGATCTCAACCCCGCCGCGGCCCAGCATGATCGAAGCTGAGCAGTACTTTTCGGCCGACAGCTCAACCGCACGCTTGACCTGGGCCTCTTTCAACCCACGACCCTTGACCACGAAATGCAGGTGGATCTTGGTAAACACCTTGGGTTCTTCCGTGGCGCGTTCGGCTTCGAGAAAGGCTTCGCAGCTCTCGACCGCCTGGCGGGATTTTTTCAGGATGCTGACCACATCAAAGTTACTGCAGCCACCCAGACCGATCAGCACCATCTCCATCGGGCGCACACCCAGGTTGCGGCCACCGCTCTCCGGCGGGCCGTCCATCACCACCGCATGGCCGCTGCCCGACTCTCCGATAAACAGGGCTTCACCGGCCCACTGAATACGCGCTTTCATTACCCAGGCTCCGCTGCTAAAAAAGGAAGGCAGCTTAGCACAGCGCTTTTGCCAACCGCTGTGCACACCTGTTACGCACAAGTTCCCTCTGCTTGTGATAGCCAGGTCGCAATTCCACACCTAGTATTGGAGTGTTTGTTAAGCTCGCGACGGATTGCTGGCACACTTGTACGGATAACTATTATTAGAAACGCCAGCCAGACAACGGCTTACTTTTATAAATTCGGGATTCGGGCATGGTTGCTATTACCCTCACACCTAAAATAAAAAATCTCGACAAACTACTCGCGCACTGTCACCGCCGCCGCTACACCGCAAAGAGCACCATCATCTATGCTGGCGATCGCTGTGAAACGCTGTTCTTCATCGTCAAAGGTTCGGTCACCATCCTGATCGAAGACGATGATGGTCGAGAAATGATCATCGCTTACCTCAATGCCGGGGATTTCTTCGGTGAAATGGGCCTGTTCGAAAAGGACGGCGCCGAAAAAGAACGCAGCGCCTGGGTGCGCGCCAAAACCGAGTGCGAAGTGGCGGAACTGAGCTATGCCAAGTTTCGCGAACTCACCCAGCAGGATCCGGACATTCTCTATGCCCTGGGCAGCCAGATGGCCGAACGCCTGCGCAATACCACGCGCAAGGTCGGCGACCTGGCCTTTCTCGACGTCACCGGCCGCGTTGCGCGCACCCTGCTGGATCTGTGCAAGCAACCAGACGCCATGACGCACCCTGACGGCATGCAGATCAAGATCACCCGCCAGGAGATCGGCCGCATCGTCGGTTGTTCGCGCGAGATGGTCGGCCGCGTGCTCAAGGCCCTGGAAGAACAGGGCCTGGTCAGCGTCAAAGGCAAGACCATGGTGGTGTTTGGCACACGCTAGCCCCCGCAGTAGAAATAAAAAAGCCGACGCATGCGTCGGCTTTTTTATGGTTTGGTGGTTTCAGTCCACGTCAGGCGCCGCGATCACCCGCTTGCGCTCCGGGAAGAACAGGCGCTCCAGCTCGGCCCCTGGATTGTCCGCACGCATAAACGCCTCACCGACCAGGAAGGCATACACCTCGCTGATTTCCATCAATTCAACATCGGCGCGGTTGAGGATGCCACTCTCGGTCACCACCAGACGGTCACGGGGAATCCGTGGCAGCAGGTCAAGGGTGGTTTCCAGGCTCAACTCGAAGGTGTGCAGGTTACGGTTGTTGATCCCCACCAGCGGCGTATCCAGGGTTTTCAGGGCGCGCTCCAGCTCGTCGCCGTCATGCACTTCCACCAGCACGTCGAGATCGAATGCCTTGGCCGTCGCAGCCAGCTCGACCATCTGCGCGTCTTCCAGCGCCGAGACGATCAGCAGCACGCAGTCAGCGCCCAGGGCGCGGGCTTCAACGACCTGGTACGGATCGATCATGAAGTCCTTGCGAATCACCGGCAGCGAGCACGCCGCACGGGCATCTTGCAGGTAACGATCGGCGCCCTGAAAGAAGTCGATATCGGTCAGCACTGACAGGCAGGTGGCGCCGCCGGCCTGATAATTCTGGGCAATCTCGGCCGGCACGAAATGCTCACGCAATACGCCCTTGCTCGGCGAGGCCTTTTTGATTTCAGCGATCACCGCCGGCTGCTTGCGCTTGGCCTGGCTGATCAGTGCCTCGGCAAAACCGCGCACCGGATCGGCCGCACGGGCTTGCTGTTCAAGCTCGGCCAGCGAAACGATGGCACGGCGTGCGGCAACTTCTTCAGCCTTACGCGCGAGAATCTTCTCCAGAACGGTTGGAATACTCACCCGGCATTCTCCTCTTTGAATACAGCGGTAAAGGACACCAACTCCTGCAATTTCTCCCAGGCCAGGCCGGTGTGCAAGGCGTCATGGGCCAGCTGCACACCCTGCTTGAGGCTGCTCGCCAGATCCGCCGCATACAGCGCCGCACCGGCATTCAGGACAATCATGTCGGCCGCTTTCTGCCCGGCTTCGGTCTTGCGCTTCGTCAGAGCATCGCGAATCAGCGCCAGCGAGGCCTCTGGGCTTTCCACCGCCAGGCCAACCAAACTCTGGCTCTTCAGCCCGAGGTCTTCCGGCAGCACTTCGTATTCGGTGATCTGGCCATCCTTCAGCTCAGCGACATGGGTCGCCGACGCCAGGCTGAATTCATCCAACCCATCGCGCGAATGCACTACCAGAATGTGCTGACTGCCCAGGCGCTTGAGCACCTCGGCCAGCGGCCGGCACAGCGCCTGGCTGAACACACCCACCACCTGATGCTTGACCCCGGCCGGATTGGTCAGCGGGCCGAGCATATTGAAGAGAGTACGCAGCCCCAGCTCACGGCGTGGCACGGCGGCATATTTCATCGCCGAGTGATGCACCTGGGCAAACATAAAGCCGACACCCACACTCTCGATGCAGCGCGCCACCTGCACGGGCGTCAGGCTCAGGTAGATCCCCGCCGCTTCGAGCAGGTCGGCACTGCCACTCTTGCCGGAGACCGCGCGGTTGCCGTGCTTGGCCACCTTGCCGCCCGCCGCCGCTACGACAAAGCTCGCTGCGGTGGAGACGTTGAAGATGTTCGCGCCATCGCCACCGGTGCCGACCACATCGACCACATGATCGAGGGTCTGCAGGTGCACATGGCTGGCCAGCTCACGCATGACCGAAACGGCACCGACGATCTCGTCGATGGTCTCGCTTTTCATGCGCATGCCCATCAGAAACGCGCCAATCTGCGCATCCGTGCACTGGCCCGTCATGATTTCGCGCATGACGTCCTGCATTTCTTCGGTGTTCAGGTCGAGCTGGTTGACCACTCGGTTAAGGGCTTCCTTGATGTTCATCAGCGCTGGCCTCCTTGTTGTTTGAGGAAGTTGGCAAACAGCTCGTGGCCCTGCTCGGTGAGAATCGACTCAGGGTGGAACTGCACGCCCTCAATATGCAGGGTCTTGTGGCGCAGGCCCATGATCTCATCCACGGAGCCGTCCTCATGCTGCGTCCAGGCGGTGACTTCCAGGCAATCCGGCAGGGTTTCGCGTTTGACCACCAGGGAATGGTAGCGGGTCACGGTCAGCGGGTTGTTCAGGCCGGCGAAGACGCCCAGGTCGCGGTGGAATACCGGACTGGTCTTGCCGTGCATGACCTGGCGCGCACGCACCACATCGCCACCGAAAGCCTGGCCGATGCTCTGGTGCCCCAGGCATACGCCGAGAATCGGCAGCTTGCCGGTAAAGTGCAGGATGGCCTCAATGGACACCCCGGCTTCAGTTGGCGTGCACGGCCCCGGCGAGACCACGATGCGCTCAGGCTTAAGCGCCTCGATCTCGGCAATCGACAGCTCATCATTGCGGATCACGTGCACGTCAGCACCCAGCTCGCCCAGGTACTGCACCACGTTGTAGGTGAAGGAGTCGTAGTTATCGATCATCAAAAGCATGGCGGGACTCCTCAGCGCTTGGACAGGTCAGGAACGGTTTGCTCGGCAAGCGCCACAGCACGGAACATGGCGCGACGCTTGTTCAGCGTCTCCTCCCACTCCAGTGCCGGCACCGAGTCGGCCACGATGCCGGCACCGGCCTGCACGTGCAGTTCGCCGTCCTTGATCACCGCGGTACGAATGGCGATGGCGGTGTCCATATTGCCGTTCCACGCCAGGTAACCCACCGCGCCGCCGTAGACACCGCGCTTGACCGGTTCCAGCTCATCGATGATTTCCATGGCGCGAATCTTCGGCGCACCGGACAGGGTGCCGGCCGGCAGAATGGCGCGCAGCGCGTCCATTGCAGTGAGGCCTTCCTTCAGTTGGCCGGTGACGTTGGAGACGATGTGCATGACGTTGGAATAACGCTCGATCACCATCTTCTCGGTGAGTTTGACGCTGCCGGTGCTGGCCACGCGACCAACATCGTTGCGGCCCAGATCGATCAGCATCAGGTGCTCGGCGACTTCCTTGGCGTCGGATAGCAGGTCCTCTTCCAGGGCCAGGTCGGCCTCCTCGGTCGCACCGCGCGGGCGGGTGCCGGCAATCGGGCGCACGGTGACCAGACCATCTTCCAGGCGCACCAGCACCTCCGGCGAGCTGCCCACCACATGGAAGTCCCCGAAGTTGAAGAAGTACATGTAGGGCGTCGGGTTGATGCAGCGCAGCGCGCGGTACAGGTCGATCGGCGCGGCCTTGAACGGGATCGACATGCGCTGGGAGATCACCACCTGCATGCAGTCGCCGGCGAGGATGTACTCCTTGATCGCCTTGACTGCATTTTCGTAGTCATCGCGTTTGAAGCTGGAAACGAAGTCCGGCTCGGCAGCGGCCGGCGCGGCCAGGTCCACGCCAAGGCGCGGCGTGATCGGCTGACGCAGCTTGTGCAGGATCTCCTGCAGACGCGCCTGGCCCTGCTCCAACGCTTCGGCTTCGCTCGAGTCGACCAGTACGATGGCGTGCATCTTGCCCGCCAGGTTGTCGAACACCACCACCGCATCGGAGACCATCAGCAGGATATCCGGCGTACCCAAGGCATCTGGGTTAACACCCTTGGCCAGTTTGGGCTCGACGTAGCGCACGCTGTCATAGCCAAAGTAACCGACCAGACCACCGTTAAAGCGCGGCAAGCCGGCCAGGGTCGGCACCTTGTAGCGGTCTTTGAATTGCTCGACGAAGGCCAGTGGGTCTTCGCAGTGATGGCGTTCGACTTCGACACCGTCGACGCTGATGGTCACGTCATGCTCGTAAGCGCGCAGTACGGTGCGCGCTGGCAGGCCGATAATGGAGTAGCGGCCCCACTTCTCACCGCCCTGCACGGACTCCAGCAGGTAGGTATTGGCCTCGTCGGCCAGTTTCAGGTAGATCGACAGCGGGGTATCGAAGTCCACCAGGGTTTCGCAGGCAACAGGAATGCGGTTATAGCCGGCAGCGGCTAAACGCAGAAATTCTTCGCGGGTCATGAGCAGCCTCGTGGCTTGAGGTTAAAACGGTCGAATGCAGGCGTGCCGCCGTGGCGGCCAGGATCAGGTCAGAGGCGCCAGCGCCAACGGGCCAGGGCCTTGATGATTTTCATGTCGGTGCTTGCCGACCAGCGCGTGCAGGTGACCACCACGAAACTCTCTTAATTCAGGCGGGATTGAACTCCGGCCACACTAGCGCAGGGCCGGAAGCGAATCAACCCGCAAGGCCCGGCAAAAGCGCGGGCTCGACAGCATGCAGCAGGCCGCTGAGGCAATCGAGCACATACGCCGGGTTTTCCTCGGCAATCGGCCGGCCGTGGTTATAGCCATAACTCAGCGCTACGCACTGCACCCCTGCCGCTTTGGCTGCAAGCACGTCATTGCGGGAATCCCCCACGAACAGCGCCTGATCAGCCATCACACGTGCCAGCTTTAATACATGCCGCAGCGCCGCCGGATCCGGTTTTTGTTGAGGCAAGGTGTCACCGCCGACAATCCAGCGGAAATAGCCGCCCAGGCCTTTCTCATCAAGCAGCGGCGCGACAAAGCGCTCGGGCTTGTTGGTGACAATCGCCATTTCCACCTGCTGCTCACGCAGCCAGTCCAGCACCAGCCGCACACCGGGGTAAACCTCGGTCAGCACATGGTTGTCGGCGTAATGCTGCATAAACAGCTCCAACGCCTGCTCGGTGAGTGCCTCATCGACATGCTCATGTTGCAACCCACCCGCCAGAGCGCGGCGCACCAGCACCCGCGCACCATTGCCAACCCAGTTGCGCACCTGCACCACACCGGCAGCCGGCCGGCCCAGGTCGCGCAAAGTCTTGTCGATGGCTGCGGCCAGATCCGGCACCGAATCGACCAGGGTGCCGTCCAGGTCAAACATCACCAGGCGCGGTAACTCGCCCTGGAACAGCTCGCGCAGCAGGCTCACCCGCGAACCTGAGCCAGTTCAGCGCGCATGGCGTCGATCACGGTTTTGTAGTCCGGCTGATTGAAGATCGCCGAGCCAGCGACAAAGGTGTCAGCACCGGCAGCGGCGATTTCGCGGATGTTCTGCACGTTCACCCCGCCGTCGATCTCCAGGCGGATTTCACGACCCGACGCGTCGATCAGCGCACGGGCTTCCTTGAGCTTTTCCAAGGTATGGGGAATAAATTTCTGCCCACCGAAGCCCGGATTGACGCTCATCAGCAGGATCATGTCGACCTTGTCCATCACATGCTTGAGCACATCCAGCGAGGTGGCTGGGTTGAACACCAGACCGGCCTTGCAGCCGCCGTCACGGATCAGTTGTAGAGAACGGTCGATATGCAGCGAGGCTTCCGGGTGGAAGGTGATGTACGTCGCACCGGCCTCGATAAAGTCGCCGATGATGCGATCCACCGGCTGCACCATCAGGTGCGCATCGATCGGCGCGGTGATGCCGTACTTACGCAACGCCGCGCAGACCATTGGGCCTATGGTCAGGTTCGGCACATAGTGGTTGTCCATCACATCGAAGTGCACGATGTCGGCACCGGCGGCGAGCACCTTGTCCACTTCCTCACCCAAGCGGGCGAAATCGGCAGACAGAATCGACGGAGCAATGGCGAAAGGTTGCATGACGCACCTCGGCGGTATTCACGGAAGGCGCGCATTGTACCAGCCCGATCCAAGGCCTGGCGCGCGCGCGAAGCACCTGACAAACACTGGCAGGAACAGCTAGGCTGCTGAGACCCGATATTCGCTGGAGAGCCCCATGTTTTTGCGCACTGCCGCACTGGCCTTGAGCCTGCTGTTATCGACCAGTCCACTGCATGCGGAAGAGCCCACACCCGCGCCTGACGCCCCAGCCACAAACGATGCCGCCCCCGCCGAACCCGCCACCGAGACGCGCGCGCCCTTGCCCGAGCGCAGCGAAGTGGAAGCCACCGCATTGGAGCAACGCCTGGAGCAAAAGGAACAGCAGCAACTTAAGGCGGGCGATGAAAGCTTTCTGGCCCTCTGGCTACCGGCCAACGTCGCCGAGCCCAGCGGTGCGGTGATTCTCGTGCCGGGCGATGATGAAAATGCCGACTGGCCGCAGGGCGTTGGCCCACTGCGCCGCAAGCTACCCGATGGTGGCTGGCACAGCCTCAGCCTGACCCTGCCGGACCCCAACGGAGATGCGCCCCCTCTGCGTGACGTCACCGCGCAATCCGCCACACCGCCCGCAACAGACACGCCAGCCAATACCGACAGCGCACCTGCCGGCGACGCCGCACAAACTGAAGCACCAGCCGAAACGGACACGGCCGTAGCTGCCGATAGCACGCCCACTGCGAGCGCAACGCCAAGCCTGGAAGAGCGGCAGAAGGCACATGCCGAACGCGTCCTGGCGCGCATTGAGGCCAGTATTGGCTTTGCCGAGCAGCAACAGGCCAAGACCATCGTCCTGCTCGGCCATGGCAGCGGCGCTTACTGGGCCGCGCGTTACCTGGCCGAACGCAAGCCGGCCAAGGTCAGCAACCTGCTACTGGTCGCCGCCGAACTGCCCGCCGGTTTCACACCGCCACTGGATGAGCTGATCCCACAACTGCAACTGGCCACAGGCGATTTCTACTACAAGGATCAGGTCGCTGACCGCCAGGCAGCACTGAAGCGCTCACAGGCCAGTAAACGGCAGAAACATCCGGCGTATATCCAGGTGGCCATGAAGGCACTGCCGGGCAACCGCGAAGCCGAACAGGAACAGCTTTATCGGCGGATCAAAGGCTGGCTGACCCTGAAAGTGCAGGCAAAGTAATCAGCAACGCAGAGCTTGGTGCACCACTGCCGACCTAGCGAAAACCGTGACGCTGGCGAATCAGGTCATAGGCCTGGTGCAGTTCACGGGTACGCTCCGTGGCCTCACGCACCCGCTCCGGACTGGCACCACTGCCGGCCAACTTGTCGGGATGATGGCGACTGAGCAGACGCCGATACGCCTGCTTGATCTGCGCCGGCTCAGCCTCGGCAGCCACATTCAGCAGGTTCAGTGCGCGCTGATAGGCGTTGCTGGCGGTGGGTGCCAACGGCCCCTGCTGCGGCGCATAGGCATCACTGAATTGCGCCTGGGTCGCGGCAGCCACCTGCAACCACTTACCCCAGAGCATGATCAACTCACGCTCCGCCTGGCTGACCTGGCCATCGGCCCAGGCCATGCGCCAGCAGGCACGCAGCAAGGTTTCAGCCCGCGCCTGTTGACGACGCAACGGCCCGCGCAGACTGTCGCGCCCGGTCTTGCCCTGCGCAAACGCTTCAATCGCCTGGCGCTGCCCCTCGGCACTCAAGCCCAGTCGCTGCATCTCTGCCCGCGCCTGCTGGATATGTGCAGGCAGCACGCGCCCGGCACTTTTCGCCAACCGCCCGAGCAGTACAAACAACAGCCACTCATCACTCGGCGCTGCACGCCCGCCCAGACGTTCACGCAGCGCCGCCCAGGACTGCAGCCGCAAGCGCCGATCCAGCACCTGACCGAGCAGCGCACCGAGCAACGCGCCGGGAATACTGGCCACCGCCAGCCCGGCAACAGCACCCAGCAAAGTGGCAGGCCAAATCATCCTAAGCTCGCGCCTCAAGCAGTCGCTCGACTTCAGCCAGGCGCTCATGGGTGCCGACATCTACCCAGCACCCGGCAAACTGCTCACCGCTGACCTGGCCCTCAGCCATGGCCTGGCGCAACAAGGGCGCAAGTTTGAACGCACCCGGCTGACACTCGGCAAACAACGCGGGCGACAGTACCGCCAGCCCGCTGTAGGTCAAGTTGCCTTCCCCCGCCTGAGCATCACTGACCTGGCCGCCCTGCAGGCAGAAATCACCGCCCGCATGGTGCGTCGGGTTAGCCACCAGCACCAGATGAGCCAAACCACTTAACGGGCGGCGCAACTGGGCAAAGGGGTAGTCGGTGAAAATATCGCCATTGACCAGCACAAAGGGTTGATCACCCAACAGAGGCAGGGCCTTGAAAATTCCACCGCCGGTTTCCAGCGGCTCGCCTTCTGCGGAATAGGCGATACGCACACCAAAGCGCGCACCGTCACCCAGGTAATCCTCGATCTGCTGCCCGAGCCAGGCATGATTGATCACCAACTCGGTAACCCCGGCGGCCGCCAGAGCGCGCACGTGGTACTCGATCAGCGGGACGCCAGCGGCACGCACCAGCGGCTTCGGCGTATGCAGGGTCAGCGGCCGCAGGCGCTCACCTTTGCCTGCTGCCAGAATCATCGCCTTCATACTGGCTCCTGCGGCAAGCTGGCCAGCAGTTCACCCAGCTCGGCCAGCTCAGGTCGCCGCGCCAGCACCGCTTCTATATAAGAGAAGAAACGCGGCACATCCCCCAGGTACTTGGGCTTGCCATCCCGGTGGCAGATCCGCGCAAAGATGCCGATCACTTTAAGGTGACGTTGCACCCCCATCAGGTCGCTGGCACGCAGAAAATCCTCAAGCTGCGGCTGAACCGGCACGCCGACAGCGCGCGCCTGCTGCCAATACTGCTCCAGCCAACCGCGTACGCGTGCCTCAGGCCAACTGAGGAAGGCATCCTTGAACAGACAGGTGATGTCGTACGTCACCGGCCCGTAGACGGCATCCTGAAAATCCAGCACGCCAGGGTTCGGCTCACTGCGCATCAAGTTGCGCGGCATGTAGTCACGGTGCACCAGCACCTTGGGCTGCGCCAGGGCGCTGTCGATCAGCAATTGGCTGGCGCGCTGCCAGGGCGCCAATTGCGCAGCCGTCAACGTCACGCCCAGGTGACGCTGTACATACCACTCGGGAAACAACTGCAACTCACGACGCAGCAGGGCATCGTCATAGCTGGGCAACGGCGTGCTCATCGGTAACTGCTGGAAAGCCAGAAGTGCCTGCATGGCATCGGCGAACAGCTCATCCGCATTGCCTTCGTTGATCACATCCAGATAGGTCTGCCGCCCCAAGTCGTTGAGCAGCAAAAAGCCGCGCTCAAGGTCCGCTGCGAGAATCTGCGGCACATTGAGCCGTGCTTCAGCCAGCAACTGGGCCACCTTGACGAAGGGCCGGCAATCTTCCTGCGGCGGTGGCGCGTCCATCACAATCAGGCTGCGCTCAGCCCCCAGCCAGCGAAAATAGCGGCGAAAACTGGCATCGCTGCTCGCCGATGTCAGGCTGGCAGCCGGCACAGCGCCCCAGCCCTGCTCGGCAAACAGCCCAGGCAGCTGCTGATCCAGCCAGTTTTCGAGGAGTTTCAGGCGTACATCTTCATCAGGCATTACAAGGTCTCCGACGGCGCTAGCCGTTGCGCGGGTCATGCTTTATTATCCAGCATCTTTTCAAGCCCATCGAGAGGCGTGCGGCCTCAGGGCCAATGGCGCGCAGGAAGCCCGGAAAAAATAAGATGGCAGTAAAATACCCCGCGTTTCGTAAAAAATTCCCTCTACTGGTCACTGGCAGCCTTCTGGCGCTACAACCTCTAGCCGTTCCTTTTGCTATCGCTGCCGAGCAGTATGATTGCCAGGTTTCCGCCTCCGGCGGCTGGGCATGCGCCCCGAAAGCCAGCAATGCTGCACTGCCCGCCCGGCCAGTACAACGTGATTCGGTTGCAAGCAGCAAAGCGGCTGATGACAACACTGAGCCCGCTAAGAGCCAAGTAGCGCAAACCACGCTGGTTACCGAGAGCCGTGGCAAAGGCCTGACTTCACGCAGCGCGGATTACAGCCACCTTGATTGGGTCCCGCGTGAGAACCTCACTGCCGCTCAGCTGGCAGAAGCCGGCCCTTACTGCGCCGGTGCGTATGTAGAGCCGACTCGTCCGGGCATGGACGACAAGACGCCGATGGACGAAGCGCCGATGTTCGTCTCGGCCAAGGCTTCGCGCTATCAGCAGGAAGAACAGGTTGCCACCCTCGCCGGTGATGTGGTCCTGCGTCAGGCAGGCATGCAGGTCGAGGCAGACGAAGCCAACCTGCATCAGGCAGAAAACCGCGGTGAGCTGGTTGGCAATGTGCGGCTGCGCGACCAGGGCATGCTGGTGGTGGGTGACCGCGCCGAGCTGCAACTGGACAACGGCGAAGCCAAGGTCGATAACGCCGAATACGTTCTGCACAAGAGCCATATTCGCGGCAGCGCGCTCTACGCCAAGCGCGAAGAAAGCGCGATTATTCGCCTGAAAGACGGCACTTACACCAGCTGCGAACCTGGCAGCAACGCCTGGCACCTGAAGGGCAACAACATCACCCTGAACCCGGCCACCGGTTTCGGCACCGCGACCAACGTGACCCTGCGAGTGAAGAATATTCCGGTGTTCTACACACCGTATATCTACTTCCCAATCGATGACCGTCGCCAGTCCGGCTTCCTGCCGCCCAGCATCGGCAGCTCCAGCGACAACGGCCTGACCCTGCACACGCCTTACTACTTCAACCTGGCTCCGAACTACGACGCCACGTTGTACCCGACCTATATGAGCGATCGCGGCCTGCTCATGGAAGGCGAATTCCGCTACCTCACCAAGAACAGCGAAGGCCAGTTCGGCGCCGCCTACCTGGACGACAGCAACGATGACCGCAAACTGCAGTCCGAGTACGAAGACCAGCGCTGGATGTACAGTTGGCAACACAAAACCGGCCTGACCTCGCGCCTGCTGGCTGAAGTCGACTACACCGACATCAGCGATCCGTACTATTTCCAGGATCTGGACAGTGATTTGGGCATAAGCTCCACCAGCTATGTCAACCAGCGCGGCACCTTGACCTACCGTGGTGACAGCTACGTCGCGCGCCTGAATGCGCATGCTTACGAGCTGGCCAATATCACCGACATCACCCCGTACAACCGCCTGCCACAGCTGACGCTTGATGGCGTACTGCCATTCAAGCCAGCCGGGGTGAACTTCAGCTACGGTACGGAATATGTGCGCTTCGACCGTAGTCTGCGTAAAGGCAACTTTATTGATGAAGATGGCGGGCCGCTCAACCCGAATGGCACCGTTGGCACACCGTGGTACGACACACGCCTGAAAGGTCTGGCTCGCGCCAACGGTGAGCGCCTGCATGTCGAGCCAGGCGTCAGCCTGCCGCTGAACTGGAGCTGGGGCTATATCAAACCCCAGGTCAAATACCTGCAGACCAATTACGACCTGAGTCTGGATCAGCAGGGCAAGAACACCCTGCTCGCCGAACAGACTTATAAGAGCAGCCAAAGCCGTGGCGTAGGTATGTTCAGCCTGGACAGCGGTCTGTATTTCGACCGCACCACCCAGTTGTTCGGCACTCAGTTCCGCCAGACGCTGGAACCCCGCGCCTTCTACCTGTATGTACCAGAGGAAGATCAGACCGATATTCCCGTCTTCGACACCAGCGAGAGCACCTTCAGCTACTCCTCGCTATGGCGTGAAAACCGCTTTTCGGGCAAAGATCGTATCGGTGATGAAAATCGTCTGTCGCTGGGTGTAACCAACCGCTGGATCGAACCAAATGGCTTCGAGCGCCAGCGTTTCAGCATCGGCCAAGCCGTGTACTTCGAAGACCGAAAAGTGCAAATGCCAGGCATCGACTACCGCACACGCGGTGATGCAACCGCCTCGGTATCGCCGTACGCCCTCGAGTACCTCTATCGCTTTAACCGCGACTGGCGTTTCTCCTCGGATTTCAACTGGGATCCAGACAGCGGCAGCACACGCTCCGGCAGTGCGATGTTCCACTACCAGCCAGAAGACAATCCGAACAAGGTGGTCAACGCCGGTTATCGCTACCGCAATGACAGCGTGCGTTATGACGAAGCCAGTGGTAACTGGGTCGTGGGCGGTGGCGACTACGGCACCCCCGGCACACCTGAATACATCAAGGACTACTACAAGATCAGCCAGCACGACTTCTCGGTCATCTGGCCGATCGTGCCGCAGTGGAGCGTGATCTCTCGCTGGCAGTATGACTACGGCCGCGACCGCACACTGGAAGCCTTTGCCGGCTTCGAGTACGACAGTTGCTGCTGGAAACTGCGCCTGATCAACCGCTACTGGATCGACTACGACGAAGTGAGTTTGCAGCCATCGCGTAACGACCAGGCAGACCGCGGTATTTTCCTGCAGATCGTGCTCAAAGGTCTGGGCGGTGTAGTCGGCAATAAAGTTGAGACTTTCCTCGACCAAGGCATTCAAGGTTATCGTGAACGTGAAGACAAAGCTTTCTGATTGCGTGCGCCCGCTGCTGTTGGGCGCGCTGTTTCTGGGTACTGCGGCACAGGCTGAAGTACAACCGCTCAACCGCGTTGTGGCAATTGTCGATAACGACGTGGTGATGCAAAGTCAGCTCGATTCACGCCTGCGTGAAGTGCAGCAGACCATCGCCCAGCGCGGCGCGGCACTGCCGCCTGAGCATGTGCTGAGCCAGCAGGTGCTGGAACGTCTGATCATCGAGAATATCCAGCTGCAAATCGGTGAGCGTTCTGGCATTCGCATCACCGACGAAGAGCTGAACCAGGCCATTGGCACCATCGCTCAGCGTAACGGCATGAGCATCGAGCAGTTCCGCGCCGCCCTAGCGGCAGACGGTCTGTCTTACAACGATGCGCGTGACCAGGTTCGTCGCGAGATGATCATCAGCCGCGTGCGCCAGCGCCGTGTGGCTGAACGTATTCAGGTCACCGATCAGGAAGTGCAGAACTTCCTCGCCTCGGACATGGGCAAGATGCAGCTGTCGGAAGAATTCCGCCTGGCCAACATCCTGATCCCGGTTACCGAAGGTGCTTCTCCGGAAGATATCCAGGCGGCTGACCGTCAAGCCCGCGAGTTGTATCAGCAACTGCAGCAGGGTGCCGACTTTGCCCAGCTGGCAATTGCCCGCTCGGCCAGCGAAACCGCACTGGAAGGTGGCGAGATGGGCTGGCGCAAGGCCGGTCAGCTGCCGCCACCGTTCGACGCCATGATCAGCGCCCTGGCGGTCGGTCAGGTCACCGAACCGATGCGCACGCCTGGCGGTTTCATCATGATCAAGCTGCTGGAGAAGCGCGGTGGCGGCAATCAGGTGCGCGACGAAGTCAATGTGCGTCATATCCTGATCAAGCCCAGCGAAATCCGCAGTGAGGCCGAGACCAAACGTCTGGTTGAGCGCCTTTACCAACGCATCCTGGCCGGCGAAGACTTTGCCGAACTGGCGAAGAACTTCTCCGAAGATCCGGGCTCCGCACTCAATGGCGGCACCCTGAGCTGGATCGACCCCAACACTCTGGTTCCGGAATTCCGTGAAGTCATGAACAACACGCCAGCAGGCGAGTTGTCCAAACCATTCAAGAGTCCGTACGGCTGGCACGTGCTGGAAGTCATGGGCCGTCGCGCCACGGACAGCAGCGCACAGTTCCGCGAGCAGCAAGCCATGACCGTACTGCGCAACCGCAAGTACGATGAAGAACTGCAAGCCTGGCTGCGGCAGATTCGCGATGAAGCCTACGTAGAGACCAAACTCTGACAGGCATGCGTTCTCGCGCATAACATCAGCAGATCAAGCCCGGTTCATGCCCACGCATAACCGGGCTTTTTTCTGCGCCTCGCCCATGCAGCGACGCATAATGTAGCCCGCAAAGACCACGAATCCCCGCTGATACACAAGAGAGCCTGCCGATGACCACTGCCCGCCTCTTTGCCCTGACCCCTGGCGAACCCGCCGGCATAGGCCCCGATCTGTGCCTGCTGCTGGCTCGTGAAGCGCAGCCACACGCCTTGATCGCCATTGCCAGCCATGACTTGCTGACTGAACGCGCCGAAGTGTTAGGGCTAACGATTGAACTGATCAATGTCGGCCCCGAAAACTGGCCGACCCAGGCCGCGCCTGCTGGCAGCCTGTATGTCTGGGACACGCCTCTGGCAGCACCGGCAAGCCCCGGCAAGCTGAACCCAGAGAATGCCCACTACGTGCTGCAAACCCTGACCCGTGCCGGTCAGGGCTGCCTCGACGGCCACTTCGCCGGGATGATTACCGCGCCCGTGCACAAAGGCGTGATCAACGAGGGCGGGGTTGCCTTCTCCGGGCACACCGAGTTTCTCGCCGAGCTGACCCACACCGAACAGGTGGTGATGATGCTCGCCACCCATGGCCTGCGCGTAGCGCTGGTGACCACACACCTGCCACTCAAGGATGTGGCCGACGCCATTACCCCCGAGCGCCTCAGCCGAGTCACGCGCATCCTTGACCAGGACCTGCGTACGAAATTCGGCATCGCTCAGCCGCGTATTCTGGTCTGCGGTCTCAACCCGCATGCCGGTGAAGGCGGCCACCTGGGCCGTGAAGAAATTGAAATTATCGAGCCGACCCTGCAGCAGTTGCGCGCAGAAGGCATCGACCTGATCGGCCCGCTGCCGGCCGACACCCTGTTCACGCCCAAGCACCTCGAGCATTGTGATGCGGTATTGGCCATGTACCACGATCAAGGCTTGCCGGTGCTCAAGTACAAGGGCTTCGGCGCGGCGGTCAACGTGACGTTAGGCCTGCCGATCATCCGCACGTCGGTTGACCACGGCACCGCGCTGGACCTGGCTGGCACCGGCCAGATCGACTGCGGCAGCCTGCAGGTTGCCCTGCAAACCGCCTATAAAATGGCCGCCAGCCAGCTGAAAAGCCGCTGACGGCTAAGCCCGGTACAGGGCGCAGGCCGCCAATGCTGTTAAACTGCCGGGCTTTCTACCCGCGTTACATTCGCTTCACGCCACTGGCGTGAAGCCTGGAGCTGCTGCATGTCCGAATACCAACACCGCGCGCGCAAGCGTTTCGGCCAGAACTTCCTGCATGACGCTGGCGTGATTCACCGCATCCTGCGCGCCATCCACGCCCGTGAAGGCGAGCACATGCTGGAAATCGGCCCTGGCCAGGGTGCGCTGACCGAGGGCCTGCTGAACAGCGGCGCGCAGCTCGACGTGATCGAACTCGACCGTGACCTGGTGCCGATCCTGCAAGGTCAGTTCGGCAACAACCCGCGCTTCCGCTTGAATCAGGGCGACGCCCTCAAGTTTGACTTCACCCAGTTGCAGGCCGCGCCGCACAGCCTGCGCGTGGTCGGCAACCTGCCGTACAACATTTCTACGCCGCTGATCTTCCACCTGCTGGATAACGCGCCCCTGATTCGCGACATGCACTTTATGCTGCAAAAGGAAGTGGTCGAGCGCCTGGCCGCCGAACCGGGTGGTGGCGATTGGGGCCGCTTGTCGATCATGGTGCAGTACCACTGCCGCGTGGAGCACCTGTTCAATGTCGGCCCGGGTGCGTTCAATCCGCCGCCCAAGGTCGACTCGGCCATCGTCCGCCTGGTCCCACACGAGGTGCTGCCACATCCCGCCAAGGATCACCGCCTGCTTGAGCGCGTAGTGCGCGAAGCGTTCAACCAACGCCGCAAGACGCTGCGCAACACCCTCAAAGCCCTACTGCCCGCAGAGGCCATTGAGGCCGCCGGAGTTGATGGCAGCCTGCGCCCGGAACAGCTGGATCTCGCTGCGTTTGTACGCCTGGCGGACAAACTGGCTGAGCACACCAACGCAGACTGACAGCGGCTAGACTGGTTTCTGCCTACCGAGTTAATTACGCATGAGCGATCCGCGTTACCACATCGACGTCAGCGTCGTGACCCGCTACCTGCCGGAGCAGTCGCAGCCGGAGCAGAACCGTTTTGCCTTCGCCTATACCGTTACGGTAAGCAACAACGGCGAATTGCCGGCCAAACTGCTGTCCCGCCACTGGGTCATCACCGATGGTGATGGCCGTGTGCAGGAAGTCCGCGGTGCAGGCGTAGTTGGTCAGCAGCCGCTGATCGAAGCCGGTGCCAGCCACACTTACAGCAGCGGCACGGTGATGACCACCCGTGTGGGCATCATGCAGGGCAGTTACCAGATGCTCGCCGAAGACGGCAAACGCTTCGACGCACTGATAGCCCCCTTCCGCCTGGCGGTACCGGGCTCGTTGCACTGATGGCTACCTATGCCGTCGGCGACCTGCAAGGTTGCCTGAAACCCCTGCAATGCCTGCTTGAACGCGTGGCCTTCGACCCTACGCAGGACAAACTGTGGCTGGTCGGCGACTTGGTCAACCGTGGCCCTGAGTCCCTGGCGACACTGCGCTTTCTCTACAGCATGCGCAGCGCGCTGACCTGCGTGCTGGGCAACCATGATCTGCACCTGCTGGCCGTGGCGCACAACATCGAACGCTTGAAGAAAGGCGACACCCTGCGCGAGATCATCGATGCGCCGGATGCTGCCGACCTGCTCGACTGGCTGCGCCTGCAAAAGCTGCTGCATTACGACGAAGCCCGTGACACCGCCCTGGTACATGCCGGCATTCCGCCGCAGTGGAACATGAGCAAAGCGCTCAAGCGCGCCGCCGAAGTAGAAGAAGCCCTGCGCGACGATGCGCGCCTGCCGCTGTTTCTCGACGGCATGTATGGCAATGAGCCAGCCAAATGGGACGGCGACCTGCAGGGCGTGACGCGCCTGCGAGTGATCACCAACTATTTCACCCGCATGCGCTTCTGCAAGGCCGATGGCACCCTTGATCTGAAAAGCAAGGAAGGTGTCGGCAGCGCCCCTGCCGGCTACGCCCCCTGGTTCAGTTACAAACAGCGCAAAACCCGCGGCCAGCGCATCATCTTCGGCCACTGGGCGGCGTTAGAAGGACAATCCCCAGAGCCTGACGTGATCGCCCTGGACACCGGCTGTGTATGGGGCGCGAGCATGACCCTAATGAATATCGATAGCGGCGAGAAATACAGCTGCGACTGTAAGGAGCAAGCATGAGCGAGTTCAAACGCATCCCCCCCGAGCAGGCCCAGGCATTACGCCAGCAAGGCGCGGTGGTGGTCGACATTCGTGACCCACAAAGCTTTGCCGCCGGGCACATCAGCGGCTCGCAGCACCTCGACAATCACTCGCTGCACGCCTTTATCACCCAGGCTGATCTCGACGCACCACTGATCGTCACTTGCTACCACGGCAACTCCAGCCAGAGCGCAGCGGCCTATCTGGTCGGCCAGGGCTTCAGCGACGTCTACAGCCTTGATGGCGGCTTCGAACTGTGGCGCGCAACGTTCCCCAACGATACCGCACACAGCTCGGAAGAATAATTTTCTCCACGCCCAGGCCGCACCAGCTGTGGCCTGCCGGGCATTGCCGAGCAACCGTAATATCCTGTTATCGTTGCCCGGCCCTTGACCTCGCCGATTCCGAACTATCCTTTAGCTCAGGCCATCCAAAACAAGGTAGAGCCGGCCAAACGGCATCGGGCCATCGGTAAGAACCTGTTTAATGTCTCTAGCTAGAGCCGGGTTTTAACGCAACAGGGCCGCAGCGCAGCAGACGTTGAACAAGTTTCAGAATTTTAGGTGTTCTGGGGGTTTTACCCGGCGGCATCCGCACCGGGGCTACCAAGCACCTGACCGAACCCGCACCGGCTCTGCGCATCGAGCGAGGTGAAGTCATGAGCATATTCAGCCACTTCCAACAACGTTTCGAAGCGACTCGCCAGGAGGAGTTTTCCCTCCAGGAGTACCTCGAGCTTTGCAAACAGGATCGCAGCGCCTACGCCTCGGCAGCTGAACGCCTGTTGTTGGCCATCGGTGAGCCGGAACTGCTCGACACCTCAACCGACCCACGGCTCTCGCGAATTTTCTCCAACAAGGTGATTCGTCGTTACCCGGCGTTTGCCGACTTCCACGGCATGGAAGAGTGCATCGACCAGATCGTTTCCTACTTCCGCCACGCCGCCCAAGGCCTGGAGGAGAAGAAGCAGATCCTCTACCTGCTCGGCCCGGTAGGCGGCGGTAAATCTTCGCTGGCCGAAAAGCTCAAGCACCTGATCGAGAAAGTCCCCTTCTATGCCATCAAAGGGTCGCCCGTATTTGAGTCGCCACTGGGCCTGTTCAGCGACGCTGAAGACGGCGCCATCCTCGAAGAGGATTACGGAATCCCCCGGCGCTACCTCAACAGCATCATGTCGCCCTGGGCCACCAAGCGCCTGCAAGAGTTCGGCGGCGATATCAGCCAGTTCCGCGTGGTCAAGCTCTACCCCTCGATCCTCAACCAGATCGCCGTGGCCAAGACCGAGCCGGGCGACGAGAACAACCAGGACATCTCCGCCCTGGTCGGCAAGGTGGATATCCGCAAGCTGGAGGAATACCCGCAAAACGACGCCGACGCCTACAGCTACTCGGGCGCGCTGTGCCGTGCCAACCAGGGGCTGATGGAGTTCGTCGAGATGTTCAAGGCACCGATCAAGGTGCTGCATCCACTGCTGACCGCCACCCAGGAAGGCAACTACAACAGCACCGAAGGCCTCGGCGCGATCCCTTACAGCGGCATCCTGCTGGCCCACTCCAACGAGTCGGAATGGCACAGTTTCCGTAACAACAAGAACAACGAGGCGTTCATCGACCGCATCTACATCGTCAAGGTGCCGTACTGCCTGCGCGTGTCGGACGAGATCAAGATCTACGACAAACTGCTGATCAACAGTTCACTGGCCAAGGCCCACTGCGCGCCGGACACCCTGAAAATGCTCGCGCAGTTCTCCACCCTGAGCCGCCTGAAAGAGCCGGAAAACTCCAACGTCTACTCGAAGATGCGCGTCTACGACGGCGAAAACCTCAAGGACACCGACCCCAAGGCCAAGTCGATTCAGGAATACCGCGACACCGCCGGGGTGGATGAAGGCATGACCGGTCTGTCGACCCGCTTCGCCTTCAAGATTCTCTCCAAGGTGTTCAACTTCGACCCGCACGAGATCGCCGCCAACCCGGTACACCTTCTGTATGTGCTGGAGCAGCAGATCGAGCAGGAACAGTTCCCCGCCGAAACCCGCGAGCGCTACCTGCGCTTTATCAAGGAGTACCTGGCCCCGCGCTACATCGAGTTTATCGGCAAGGAAATCCAGACCGCTTACCTGGAGTCCTACAGCGAGTACGGGCAGAACATTTTCGACCGCTATGTGCTGTACGCCGACTTCTGGATTCAGGATCAGGAATACCGCGACCCGGAAACCGGCGAGATTCTCAACCGCGTGGCGCTCAACGAGGAACTGGAGAAGATCGAGAAACCCGCTGGCATCAGCAACCCGAAGGATTTCCGCAACGAGATCGTCAACTTCGTGCTGCGCGCCCGCGCCAACAACAATGGCAAGAACCCGACCTGGCTCAGCTACGAGAAGCTGCGCGTGGTGATCGAGAAGAAGATGTTCTCCAACACCGAGGATCTGCTGCCGGTCATCAGCTTCAACGCCAAGGCGAGCAAGGAGGATCAACAGAAACACAACGACTTCGTCACTCGCATGGTCGAGCGCGGCTACACCGACAAGCAGGTGCGCCTGTTGTCCGAGTGGTATCTGCGGGTTCGTAAATCGCAATAGAACGGCCTGGCGCAACCGGCCAGGGAGCAGCGCAGAGCGCGGCAACGCGCTCTGCCAGCGCTTGCGCCTGATGCCTGCAGTGCACGGAGGGCAGTTATGAGCCATGTGATCGACCGCCGCCTGAACGGCAAGAACAAGAGCACGGTAAACCGCCAACGCTTCCTGCGGCGCTACCGTGATCACATCAAGAAGGCCGTAGAAGAGGCGGTCAGCCGCCGCTCCATCACCGACATGGAGCACGGCGAACAGATCAGCATTCCCGGCCGCGACATCGACGAGCCGGTATTACACCACGGCCGTGGCGGTCGCCAGACCACCGTGCACCCCGGCAACCGCGAATTCACCACCGGTGAGAAGATTGCCCGCCCGCAAGGCGGAGGCAGTGGCCAGGGCGCAGGCAAGGCGAGCAATTCCGGCGAAGGCATGGACGAATTCGTCTTCCAGATCACCCAGGAAGAGTTTCTCGACTTTATGTTCGAGGATCTCGAACTGCCCAACCTGATCAAGCGCCACCTGACCGGCAGCGACACTTTCAAGAACGTGCGGGCCGGCATCAGCAACGAGGGCAACCCGTCACGCATCAATATCGTGCGCACCCTGCGTTCGGCCCATGCCCGGCGCATTGCCCTGTCCGGCAGCAGCCGCAACAAGCTCAAGAGCGCTCAGGCCGAACTGGAGCGCCTGAAGCTGGAGCAGCCAGATAACCTCAGCGATATCCAAGCACTCGAAGAAGAAGTCAGCAAACTGCGTGCGCGGATCAAGCGCGTGCCCTTCCTCGACACCTTCGACCTCAAGTACAACCTGCTGGTCAAGCAACCCAATCCCAGCTCGAAAGCGGTGATGTTCTGCCTGATGGACGTCTCCGGCTCGATGACCCAATCGACCAAGGACATCGCTAAGCGCTTCTTTATCCTCCTGTACCTGTTTCTCAAGCGGAACTACGACAAGATCGAAGTGGTGTTTATCCGTCACCACACCAGTGCCCGCGAAGTGGACGAGCAGGAGTTCTTCTACTCACGCGAAACCGGCGGCACCATCGTTTCCAGCGCGCTCAAGTTGATGCAGGAGATCATGGCCGAGCGCTACCCGATCAACGAATGGAATATCTACGCCGCCCAGGCGTCGGATGGCGACAACTGGAACGATGACTCGCCAATCTGCCGGGATATATTGATCAAGCAGATCATGCCGTTCGTGCAGTACTTCACCTACGTCGAGATCACCCCGCGCGAGCACCAGGCGCTGTGGTTTGAATACGAGCAGGTCAGCGAGGCGTTCGCCGACACCTTTGCCCAGCAGCAGCTGGTCTCGGCCGGCGATATCTACCCGGTATTCCGCGACCTGTTTCAGCGGAGGCTCGTGACATGAGCAACAGCAAAGACAAAAAGCGCCAGCCTATTTCCACTGGCTCGGAGTGGACCTTTGAACTGATCCGCCAGTACGACCGCGAGATCGCGCGCATCGCCGAGCGCTATGCGCTGGACACCTACCCCAACCAGATCGAAGTGATCACCGCCGAGCAGATGATGGATGCCTACGCCTCGGTCGGCATGCCGCTGGGTTACCACCACTGGTCCTACGGCAAGCACTTCCTCAGCACCGAGAAAGGCTACAAGCGCGGGCAGATGGGCCTGGCCTACGAAATCGTGATCAACTCCGATCCGTGCATCGCCTACCTGATGGAGGAGAACACCATCTGCATGCAGGCCCTGGTGATTGCCCACGCCTGCTACGGCCACAACAGCTTCTTCAAGGGCAACTACCTGTTCCGCACCTGGACGGACGCCAGCTCAATCATCGACTACCTGGTGTTTGCCAAGCAGTACATCATGCAGTGCGAAGAGCGCCACGGCATCGACGCGGTGGAAGACCTACTGGATTCCTGCCACGCCCTGATGAACTACGGCGTCGACCGCTACAAACGCCCCTACCCGATTTCCGCCGAGGAAGAACGGCGGCGCATGAAGGATCGCGAAGAGCACCTGCAAAAACAGATCAACGATCTTTGGCGCACCATCCCGAAAAGCGCCAGCAAGGGCGACGGCAAGGACAGCAAGCGTTTCCCCGCCGAGCCGCAGGAGAACATCCTGTACTTCCTGGAAAAACACGCGCCACTGCTGGAGCCCTGGCAGCGCGAGATCATTCGCATCGTGCGCAAGATCGCCCAGTACTTCTACCCGCAACGCCAGACCCAGGTAATGAACGAAGGCTGGGCGACCTTCTGGCACTACACCCTGATGAACGACCTGTACGACGAAGGCCTGGTCACCGACGGCTTTATGATGGAGTTTCTGCAGTCGCACACCAGCGTGGTCTACCAACCGCCGTTCGACAGCCCCTACTACAGTGGCATCAACCCCTACGCCTTGGGTTTTGCCATGTACCGCGACATCCGCCGTATCTGCGAAGAGCCCACCGAGGAAGACCGCCGCTGGTTCCCCGACATTGCCGGCAGCGACTGGCTGAGCACCCTGAAGTTCGCCATGACCAGCTTCAAGGATGAGAGCTTTATCCTGCAGTACCTGTCACCCAAGGTGATCCGCGACCTCAAGCTGTTCAGCATTCTCGACGACGACCAGAAGGACGAGCTGTACGTCCCGGCAATCCATGACGAGCCTGGCTATCGCAGCATCCGCGAAACCCTGGCGGCGCAGTACAACCTGGGCAACCGCGAACCCAACGTGCAGATCTGGAGCATTGATCGACGCGGCGACCGCTCACTGACCCTGCGCCATCAGCAGCATGACCGCAAACCACTGGGCAACTCGACCGAAGAAGTGCTCAAGCACCTGCACCGTCTGTGGGGCTTTAACATTCACCTGGAGATCTATCAGGGCGAACAACTGATCGGCACCCAGCACGTGCCGCCCAAACATCAAAACGAGCATGACAACGACTACCCGCGCCTCGATTTGATGATTCCGCCCATTTGATCGGTTGCGCAGGCCCCATGCCGAACACCAGCATGCGCAGCAGAGCAACCGGGAGTCTGCTGATGCGCCTGTTTACCGTGTTACTGCTGTGCCTGGCCCTGGCGACCTGTATTAACCTGGCAAATAAATAGGGCATATCGGATAATCTGTCTCCATGAAAACAGATGCCCGCAAACTCAGCCCCCAAGAACAGCGTGAAAAGCGCGCCACGGCCCTGCGCATGCGTGAGCAGGGTTACACCTACAAGGCTATTGGCGAAGCGGTTGGTGTTCACCCCCGCACCATCGCTCACTGGGCGCAGGTCGCAGAACACAAAGGCGAAAAGGCTGCCATTGCCGGCGGCCAGCGCGGTGTGCGCCAGGGTGATCGCCGCAGTTTGAGCCCCAGCCAGGAAGTGCTGGTGCGCACCTTGATGACCGATAAGATGCCCGACCAACTCAAGCTCGGCTTTGCACTCTGGACGCGTGATGCCGTGCGAGAACTGATCCGCCAGCGCTGTGGTTTTCTCATGCCGGTTCGAACGGTTGGTGAATACCTCAAGCGTTGGGGCTACACCCCGCAGCGACCACTGCATCGGGCTTATCAGCAGAAACCTGAAGTGGTTCAGCGCTGGCTGGATAATGAATATCCACGCATCGCACAGCGGGCCAAGGCCGAGAATGGTGAGATTCAGTGGGGCGACGAAACCGGTATGCGCAGTGACAGCCAGGCTGGCCGCAGCTACGCCCCTATTGGCGAAACGCCAGTGCGCCAGGTCAGCGGCAGTCGCTTTTCCACCAACATGATTTCCACTGTGACCAATCGGGGCAAACTGCGCTTCATGCTGTATCGGGAAACGCTGACAGCCCCAGTGCTGATTCGCTTCCTGGGTCGCCTGATTCGCGATGCGCAGGGCCGCAAAGTGTTCTTGATTCTCGACAACCTGCGCGTACACCACAGCAAAAAGGTGAGCGCCTGGGTCGCCGACCGCAAAGAGCAAATCGAACTGTTCTTCTTGCCGGCATACGCCCCGGAGTTGAATCCTGACGAGTATTTGAATTGTGATTTGAAACATCAGGTCCGTACGGGCTTGCCAGCGCGTAATCAGGACGAACTGGAAGGGCGTGTTCGCTCGGTCATGAGACGATTGCAATTACACCCCCAAAGAATCCGTTCTTATTTCCGGCATCCACGTATCGCCTACGCGGCATGATTTGGTGTATTTGATTGCCGGGTTAATAGTAGCCAGCTACCGCGCGCCCAGGTACTGACCCCCGCCAGCACCGAACTGGCAGGTAAACGCAGCTTCAGCCTGATCGCCGCCGAGCAGGCGGTAGAGGGTGACGTACCCTTTGCCGAGCGCTATGAGCAGCTTGAGCAACTGCTGCGCGAAGGCCTGAGCAACCGCGGTTACCAGGCCAGCCCGAGAGCAGAAATTCAGGTCTATTACTGGCTGGCCGTGCAGGACAGCCCACTGGATTTCAAGGTCGACGCAGCCCCGCCTACTCCACTCGGTCCCTACCAGGCGATCCATCGTCTGCGTGATGAAACCGGCACCCTGCGCATCCGCCTGACGACCCCAGAACAGCAAACTCTCTGGGAGGGTCTGGTCAGCACCGGCCTGAGCCCCGCCAAAGACAGCGCCGAACTGCTCGAGCGCGCCACCCAAGCGCTCTTGCAGCAGATTCCCATGGCCAGCCCATAGCGGGTGCAATTCAGTCCCCTCAGAACGCCATCCAGCCACAGCACTAACCGGACAACCCCGGCATCCAGCCGTTATGCTCTGCACAACGGAGGATGAACCATGCAGATTTACAAAGTGGGCGGCGCGGTACGCGACCGCCTGTTGGGCCGTGAAGTCAGCGAGATCGACTGGGTAGTGGTCGGCGCCAGTGCCGAACAGATGCTCGAACAGGGCTTTCGCCCGGTCGGCGCGGATTTCCCGGTGTTCCTGCACCCGCAGACCGGCGAGGAATACGCCCTGGCCCGTACCGAACGCAAGAGCGGTCGCGGCTACGGCGGTTTCACCTTCTTCGCCAGTCCGGAAGTCACGCTGGAAGAGGATCTGATCCGCCGCGACCTGACCGTCAACGCCATGGCCGAAGATGCTCAGGGCCGACTGATCGACCCCTACGGCGGCCAGCAGGATCTGGCCGCAAAGCTGTTGCGCCATGTCTCCCCGGCCTTTGCCGAAGACCCGCTGCGCGTGCTGCGCGTCGCCCGTTTTGCCGCCCGCTATGCGCCCCTGGGTTTCAGCGTGGCCGTAGAAACCATGGTGCTGATGCGTGAACTGAGCGAATCCGGCGAACTGACGGCGCTAACGCCGGAGCGCAGCTGGAAGGAAATCTCCCGCGCGCTGATGGAACCGCGACCGGATGTGTTTATTCAGGTGTTGCGCGACTGCGGCGCCCTGCGCGTTCTGCTGCCGGAGGTCGACGTGCTGTTCGGCATCCCGCAGCCACCGGCCCATCACCCGGAAATCGACACCGGCGTGCACGTGCTCAGCGTCTTGCGCCAGTGCGCCGAGCATCAGCAGCCGCTGACGGTGCGTTGGGCCTGCCTGCTGCACGATGTCGGCAAGGGCCTGACGCCCGAGGCCGAGTGGCCACGCCACATCGCCCATGAACACAAGGGCCTGAAACTGATCCGGGCGATCAACCAGCGCTGCAAGGCGCCCAAGGATTGTCAGGAGCTGGCGCTACAGGTCGGCGAGTTCCACACCCACGGCCACCGCGCCCTGGAACTCAAACCCTCGACCTTGCTCAAGCTGCTGCAAGGTTTCGACGTGTTCCGCCGCCCGCAGCGTTTCGAAGAGTTTATCGCGGCCTGCGAGATGGACGCCCGCGGCCGCCTCGGCCTGGAGCAACGGCCCTACCCACAAGCTGACTACCTGCGCGCTGCCATGCATGCCGCGCGGGCAGTGGCCGTGCAGCCGCTGCTGGCGCGTGGTCTGCAGGGCGCCGAACTGGGCAATGCCCTGCAGGAAGAACGCCTGCAGGCAGTGCAGCAATTCTGCCAGGCACACCCTCGAACGTAGCGTTCCGCGCAACACACTGTTAGGTTGGAGCCCTTGCAGCACTAGGCCTCCAGCCCAATCAAGCATAAATTTTGACGCCAAAATCTAAGCGTATGCGCTTTACTCGATAAGAGCCTGCTCGTGCACCGATCCCGTACGGCGCATGAGCACCGAACAGGCCACGCCGGAGACCTTCACTTTGTACCTGACCCGTATTCTGTTTATGCGCACACCTCGACACCTGCTCTTCAGTGTATTGCTCGCACTCCTGCCGGCACTGGCTCGCGCCGAAGCGAGCACGCCGGACAGCCCCACCCTGCGCGCCAATCAGGTTGCCCATGTGGTCCACGGCATCCTCAGCTATGCCCGCTGGCCGCAGCAACACGACACCCTGCGCCTGTGTGTGATTGCGCCGACTGAATACACCGACCAGCTGTGGCAAAACCACGAGCTGGAATCGCGCCAGCCGGTGCAGGTGCGCCGCTTGCTGGTAGACAGCCCGCAGCTGGAAACCGAGTGCGAAGCCGTCTACCTCGGCGTGATTGCGGAGAATCAGCGTCTCGAACTGTTCAACCGTCTGGTCGGCAAACCGATCCTGACCATCAGTGAAAGCAGCAAGGCCTGCAGCGAGGGCAGCCTGTTCTGCCTGAACATCAGCGATGAGCATGTCGCCTTCAAGGTCAACCTCGATGCTGTCGCGCGCAGCGGCATCCGCATTCACCCCAATGTGCTGCAACTGGGCAAACGCGCAGGGCCGCAGCCATGAACCGCAGAAAGCCACAAGCCTCCCAGCAACGCCCAAGCCTGCGCCGCCTGCTGCATCACGCCCACCTGCGCGTGGCCCTGCTGGCCATGGGCCTGACCAGCCTGTCGCTGACCCTGGTCAGCCTGCTGGCGCTGAGCACCTATGCCGGCCACAACCTGCAACTGATTGCCCGCTCGCTGGCCTACACCCTGGAAGCCGCCGTGGTGTTCAACGACCGCGTGGCCATACAGGAAACCCTGGAGCAGATCTGCAAGACCGAAGAAATCGCCACGGTGGCTGTCTTCGACGATACCGGCAGCCTGCTCGCCAGCCTGGATACCCCCAGCAACAGCATGCTTAGCAGTGCCGAACAGTCGATTGCCCGCCTGCTGCTGCCGGAGATTGTCGTCCAGCCGATCATCTACCAGGGCCAGCAGATCGGCGCGCTGCACCTTCGCGGCCAGGGCACCACCCTGTTGCGCTTCCTGTTCTTTGGCCTGCTCGGCCTGCTCGCCAGCCTGGCGCTCAGCGCCCTGGGCGCGACCTATGGCTCCAAACGCATCCAGCGCGCCATCACCGGCCCACTGCGCAACTTGTCAGAGGTGGCGCACAGTATTTCCGTGGACCGCACCTTCAACCAGCGCGTGCCGGCCACCCATATCGCCGACCTCAACGAACTGGCCGAAGACTTCAACGCCCTGCTCGATCAACTTGAAGCCTGGCAGCACCAGCTGGAGCGCGAGAACGCCTCGCTGGCGCACCAGGCCAGCCACGACGCGCTGACCGGTTTGCCCAACCGTGCCTTCTTCGAATCTCGCCTGCTCGGCGCCATGCGTGAAGCCCGCGATAGCCAGACGCAAATGGCCGTGCTGTTTCTCGACAGCAACCGCTTCAAGGAAATCAACGACCAGCAAGGGCACGCCGCCGGCGATGCCGTGCTGATCGCTATTGCCCAGCGCCTGCGCGCGCAACTGCGCGAAGGCGATATCGTCGCCCGCCTGGGTGGCGATGAATTCGCCGTGCTGCTCAAGCCCATTCATCACGAAGACGATGCCGTGCTGATCGCCGACAAGATCATCGACAGCATGCACGCTCCCATCGCCTTGCCCGAGGGCGGCAGCATCACCACCTCCCTGAGCATCGGCATCGCGCTGTACCCAGAGCATGCCGACAACCCCGAAGCGCTGGTGCATGAGGCGGATGTTGCCATGTACCACGCCAAACGCAGCCAGGGCGGACGCACCATGGCCAAAAGCCAGGACCCTCTGCCCCAGTAAACAAGGAGCTTCACTTTGCGCAGCTTATTGCGATTGATCTTTATCAGCGTGCTCGGTGTGGCACTCCTCAGCGGTTGCCAAAGCACCCCCAAGGGACTCAGCGCCGAACAGGTCGCCCTGCTCAAGAGCCACGGATTCCAGTGGACCGAGGACGGCTGGGAACTGGGGCTTTCCGGCAAGGTACTGTTCGATACCGACTCCGAGGTGGTGTCCAGTGCCAGCACCGCACAATTGACGAAAATCACCCAGGCGCTGCTCGGCGTCGGCATTCAGCAGGTACGCCTGGAAGGCCACACCGATAACGTCGGCCAGCCGGCCTACAACGAACAGTTGTCGCTGCGCCGCGCCAAGACGGTGGCGGCCGTGATGCAAGGTGCGGGAATGGATGCGCGGCTGATTACCACCAGTGGCCTGGGGCAGAGCAAGCCGATTGCCGACAACAACACCGCCGAAGGACGCAGCGAAAACCGCCGCGTGGCGATTATCGTCAGCACGCCCTGATCAGGTTCTGGCGGGGAACTCAGCACACAGCGCGGGCGGCGTCAGCTGCTGCTCACGCCAGGTGAACGCCACCGGCCACAACTGCTGGTCAATCTGCGCCGCCTGCCACAGCTCGGCAAAGCTGCGCTGCTGCGCCGGGTGCAGGGTATCTGGCGCCAGCAGAGCCAGCGGCCAGAGGACGAAGGCGTTTTTCAGAATTTCCGCACGCGGCAGGATCAGGCCATCGAAGTTGCCGACCAGATCGCCATACAGCAGCACGTCGATGTCCAGCGGCAGGCCCTTGCGCTCTGGCGCATAGCGACCGTTATCAGCCTCGATGAATTTCAGCCGACGGTCCAACTCACCCAGTGGCAACGCGCTGTAGCCGGCCACCACCAGATTGAAGAACGGTCCGCTCTTGATGCCGACCGCCTGGCTTTCGAACACCGGTGAGCAGCGCATCTCACTGAGCAGCTCGGCGAGCGCCTCCAGGCCGGCGCACAGGTGCGCTTCGCGGCCGATATTGCTGCCCAGGCCAAGCAGAACGGGAGTTAGCGACATCCGCGCTCGATCTCCACGCCTACCCCACCACTGGCCGCAGGCACCGCGCCGGGCTTGGTCAGTTTGAGCCGCACCCAGGGAATCTGGAACTCCGCCATAAGCAACGTGACCAACCGCTCGGCAAAGGTTTCCACCAGAATGAACTGCGATTCGCTGGCAAACGCCTGGATGCGTTGCGAGACGCGGGCGTAATCCAGCGCCTTGTCCAGGTCATCGCCTGCGGCGGCAGGGCGGTTGTCCCAGCCCAGGTACAGATCCAGACGCAGGCACTGGCGAATGGTGCGCTCCCAGTCGTAGGCACCAATCACCGTGTCGACTTCCAGACCCTCGATAAAAACTGTGTCCAAGCACGCTCTCCGTGGCACGACAAGGCTGTCGCACCTAGTTAGAATCAGGGCTCCCTCGCCCGGAATGGATACCATGTTTTGGCTGTTGGCGACCCTCGCCTACCTGCTCGGCTCGCTGTCCTTCGCCATTCTGCTCAGCCGCCTGGCCGGCGGACCGGATCCTCGCGCCAGTGGTTCGGGCAATCCCGGGGCCACCAACATGCTGCGCGTCGCCGGCAAACGCCTGGCCATCCTCACGCTGCTCGGCGATTTGTGCAAAGGCCTATTGCCAGTGCTGGCTGCCAACTTGCTCGGCCTCGACACCCAGCAGCAGGCCTGGATCGGCCTCGCCGCCGTGATCGGCCATCTCTACCCGCTGTATTTCCGTTTCCAGGGCGGCAAGGGTGTGGCCACTGCCGCCGGCATGCTGCTCGGCCTCTACCCGCCGGCCGCCCTGTTGGCACTCGCCGCCTGGGCCCTGACCTTCGCGTTGACCCGCACCAGCTCGCTGGCGTCACTGATCGCCACACCACTGACCCTGCCACTGCTGGCCTGGCAGCAACCAGCAGCCTTGCTGCCGATGTGCGCCCTTACCGGTCTGATCGTCTGGCGCCATCGCGGCAATTTACGCGATCTGTTCGCCGGCCGTGAGCGGCATTTCTAACGCCACAACCTGAATCTGGCTCATCATGCCGCCGCTTATAGCGCTGGCAGCTGCTCCATCGGCCAGCGCGCCTGCACTTTGATCGCCAGATCTTCGTGCTGCCCCGCCAGCAAACGCTGACAGCCGGCATAGGCGATCATCGCGCCGTTATCCGTACAAAACGCCGGACGCGCATAGAACACCGCCCCCTTCAACTCGCTGAGCATCTGTTCCAGTGACTGGCGCAGCGCCTTGTTGGCACTCACACCGCCAGCAATCACCAGGTTGTTCAGACCGGTCTGCTTGAGCGCACGCTTGCATTTGATGGTCAGGGTCTCGACCACCGCCTGCTGAAACGCCAGGGCGATGTCACAACGGGTCTGCTCGGAGTGATCCCCTTCAGCCTGGCACTGCTGCCAGGTATTCAGTGTAAAGGTCTTCAAACCACTGAAGCTGAACTCCAACCCAGGGCGGTCAGTCATCGGCCGCGGGAATTTGAAGCGCCCCGGCGTGCCATTCAGCGCCAGACGGGCAATCTCCGGCCCACCGGGGTATTGCAAGCCCATCAGTTTGGCCGTCTTGTCGAAGGCCTCACCTGCCGCGTCATCCAGGGACTCGCCAAGCAACTGGTACTGGCCAATGCCATCCACACGCACCAGCTGGGTATGCCCGCCCGACACCAGCAAGGCGACGAACGGAAAGGCCGGTGGCTGTTCTTCCAGCATCGGCGCCAGCAGGTGACCTTCCATATGATGCACGCCCAACGCCGGGATATCCCAGGCAAACGCCAACGCCTGGGCGCAAGAAGCGCCAACCAGCAAGGCACCGACCAGGCCAGGGCCTGCGGTGTACGCAATGGCATCGATGTCAGCCTTCTCCTTGCCAGCCTCGTCCAGCACCTGACGAATCAGCGGCAGCATGCGTTTGACATGGTCGCGCGAGGCCAACTCAGGCACCACGCCGCCATAGATACGGTGCAGATCGATCTGACTGAACAGCGCGTCCGCCAGCAGGCCGCGCTCGCTGTCATACAGCGCGACACCGGTTTCGTCGCAGGAGGTTTCCAATCCCAGAACCAGCATGGGCAGTGCCTTGTAGTAGTGTGTGCAACTTCGAAGGCGCGCATGATAATGGCCGCTGGCGCGAGCCGGCCAGCGCTTTTCGATCAGAGGCTTTGCATTCCTCGCGATGAGGCGGTAACATCCGCAACCCTTAAAAACCTACGTTCTCCAGCGCCAAATGCCAGGAGCAACGTTACCCCCGGTAATAAAGAAGGTACGCCCTGGATGCCAGCCGTCAAAGTTAAAGAGAACGAACCCTTCGACGTAGCTCTGCGTCGTTTCAAGCGCTCCTGCGAAAAAGCCGGTGTTCTGGCTGAAGTTCGCAGCCGTGAATTCTACGAAAAGCCAACTTCCGAGCGTAAGCGCAAAGCAGCTGCTGCTGTTAAGCGTCACGCCAAGAAAGTGCAGCGCGAGCAGCGCCGCAGCGTTCGCTTGTACTAAGCAGCGGGCTCACGCCCACACGCTAGTTACACGCGCACTGCCTGATACCCGGCTTCGGCCGGGTTTCGCTTTTAGACTCCGCGCCACCCTTGGGTGACGACCGGAGTCTTTTAGTTTTTGCCCTGACCTGTTCTGCCCCAACGCATAACAGTATTCTGAGCGCCTATGGCCGGCCTGATCCCACAGTCTTTTATCGATGACCTGCTCAACCGCACCGACATCGTCGACGTGGTCGCTTCGCGCATCCAACTGAAAAAGGCCGGCAAGAACTACACCGCCTGCTGCCCCTTCCACAAAGAAAAAACCCCCTCGTTCAGCGTCAGCCCGGATAAGCAGTTCTATTATTGCTTTGGCTGCGGCGCCGGTGGCAACGCTTTGGGGTTTGTCATGGATCACGACCAACTGGATTTTCTCCAGGCCGTCGAGGACCTGGCCAAACGCGCCGGTATGGAAATACCGCGCGAGGAAGGCACGCGCAGCAACAAGCCACGCCAGCCAACCGACTCACCACTTTACCCCCTGCTGACCGCCGCCACCGAGTTCTACAAACAAGCACTGAAAAGCCACCCACAGCGCAAAGCGGCGATTGAGTACCTGAAAGGTCGCGGCCTGTCCGGCGAGATCGCCCGCGACTTCGGCATGGGCTTCGCCCCGCCCGGATGGGACAACCTGCTCAAACAGCTTGGGGGCGACAGCCTACAACAGAAGGCCATGATCGATGCCGGCCTACTGATCGAAAACGCCGAAACCAAACGGGTTTACGACCGCTTCCGCGACCGCATCATGTTCCCGATTCGCGACAGCCGTGGCCGCGTGATCGCCTTTGGCGGCCGAGTACTGGGCGACGAAAAACCGAAATACCTGAACTCCCCGGAAACCCCGGTTTTCCATAAAGGCCAGGAACTGTACGGCCTGTTCGAGGCGCGCAAACATAACCGCGACCTCGACGAGATCATGGTGGTCGAAGGTTACATGGACGTCATCGCCCTGGCCCAGCAAGGCCTGCGCAATGCCGTGGCCACCCTCGGTACCGCCACCAGTGAAGAACACCTCAAGCGCCTGTTCCGCCTGGTGCCCAGCGTATTGTTCTGCTTTGACGGCGACGCCGCCGGACGCAACGCCGCCTGGCGCGCCCTCGAAGCCACCCTGCCGAACCTGCAGGACGGCCGCCGCGCGCGCTTCCTATTCCTGCCCGACGGCGAAGACCCCGACACCCTGGTACGCAGCGAAGGCACTGACGCCTTCCGCGCACGCATCAACCAGCACGCTCAACCCCTGGCCGATTACTTCTTCCAGCAACTCAGCGAAGAAGCCGACCCGCGCTCTCTGGAAGGTAAAGCGCACCTGATGACCCTCGCCGCACCGCTGATCGACAAGATCCCCGGCAACAACCTGCGCACCCTGATGCGCCAGCGCCTGAGCGAGATTACCGGACTGTCCGGCGAAGCCATGCAGCAGATGGCACCCAGCGCACGCAGCAGCCAGCCCAACCACAACAGCGCACCACCAAGCGATCACCCGAACTACGCCGACATCCCCGACAGCGCCTATTACGATGTCGAGCCACACAACAACGAATACGAAAACCCGAGCCCTGCGCCGACCTTCGAGCGCAACCCAGGCAAAGGGAACTGGAAAAAAGACGGCGGCAAGTGGAGCAAGAAAGGCTCGGGCGACTTCACCCCGCGCGCACCACGCACCGCCGTCAGCGTCGAATCGCCGCACCTGAGCGCCCTGCGCACCCTGCTGCACCACCCGCAACTGGCGCAGAAGGTTGAGGATGTCAGCCACTTTGCCGCCGAAGACGACACCTACGCGCAACTGCTGGTCGCCCTGCTCGGCGCCCTGCAAAAGAACCCCGGACTACGCTCACTGCAACTGATTGCACGCTGGCACGGTACGGAACAGGGCCGCCTGCTGCGCGCCCTGGCAGAAAAGGAATGGCTGATTTCGGCCGACAACCTTGAACAACAGTTTTTCGACACTATAACTAGTCTTGTAGCCCGCCAACGCGAGCGCAGCTTGGAACATTTGCTGCGCAAAGCCCGTCAAAGCGAGTTGAGCGCAGAAGAGAAAGATCAGCTGCGCAGCTTGCTGAGCCGTAATGCATCACCGGTAATCCCGAGTCCAACTGGCGCTTAGGGGTGTTACTCGGGTATAATCCGCGGCTTGTTTTTTGCCCGCCAAGACCTTCAGTGGATAGGGTGTTATGTCCGGAAAAGCGCAACAGCAGTCTCGTTTGAAAGAATTGATCAGCCGCGGTCGTGAGCAGGGTTACCTGACTTACGCGGAGGTCAATGACCACTTGCCGGAGGATATTTCCGATCCGGAACAGGTGGAAGATATCATCCGCATGATCAACGACATGGGGATCAACGTATTCGAGAGTGCTCCGGATGCGGACGCCCTGTTGTTGGCGGAAGCCGACACCGACGAAGCAGCCGCTGAAGAAGCCGCTGCCGCACTCGCGGCCGTTGAAACCGATATCGGCCGCACCACCGACCCCGTGCGCATGTACATGCGTGAAATGGGTACCGTGGAGTTGCTGACCCGCGAAGGCGAAATCGAAATCGCCAAACGCATCGAGGAAGGCATCCGCGAAGTCATGGGCGCAGTGGCTCACTTCCCCGGCACTGTCGACAGCATCCTGGCCGAGTACACCCGCGTCACCACCGAAGGTGGTCGCCTGGTCGAAGTCCTTAGCGGCTATATCGACCCGGATGACGGCAGCGTACCCGCCGAAGCAGCCGCACCTGTCCCAGCCGCCGACGGTGATGCCGCTGACGACAAGGACGATGACGAAGAAGACGGCGACAGCGACGACGAGGAAGAAGAAGGCGACGGCGGTCCGGATCCAGAAGAGGCTCTGCGCCGCTTCACCGCGATTGGCGAAGCCCTTGAACTCGCCAAGAAAGCCCTGAAAAAGCACGGCCGCAACAGCAAGCAAGGCAATGCCGCGCTGAAGGACATGGCCGAGCTGTTCATGCCGATCAAGCTGGTGCCCAAGCAGTACGACGCGCTGGTTGTGCGTGTGCGCAGCTCCCTGGAGCGTTTGCGCGCCCAGGAACGCGCCATCATGCAGCTCTGCGTACGTGATGCCCGCATGCCGCGCGCCGACTTCCTGCGCCTGTTCCCCGGTAATGAAGTTGACCAGACCTGGGCCGAGCAACTGGCCAAGGGCAAGGCCAAGTACGCCGAAGCCATCGGCAACCTGCAAGCCGACATCCAGCGTTGCCAGCAGAAGCTGTCTGCCCTGGAAGCCGAATGCGAGCTGAGCCTGGCTGAAATCAAGGACATCAACCGTCGCATGTCGATCGGCGAGGCCAAGGCCCGCCGCGCGAAGAAAGAGATGGTTGAAGCGAACTTGCGTCTGGTGATCTCCATCGCCAAGAAGTACACCAACCGCGGCCTGCAATTCCTCGACCTGATCCAGGAAGGCAACATCGGCCTGATGAAGGCGGTGGACAAGTTCGAATACCGTCGCGGCTACAAGTTCTCGACCTACGCCACCTGGTGGATTCGTCAGGCGATCACTCGCTCGATCGCCGACCAGGCGCGCACCATCCGTATTCCGGTGCACATGATCGAGACGATCAACAAGCTCAACCGTATTTCCCGGCAGATGCTGCAGGAAATGGGTCGCGAACCGACCCCGGAAGAGCTGGGCGAGCGCATGGAGATGCCTGAGGACAAGATCCGCAAGGTACTGAAGATCGCCAAAGAGCCGATCTCCATGGAAACCCCGATCGGTGACGACGAAGACTCGCATCTGGGCGACTTCATCGAGGACAGCACCATGCAATCGCCAATTGACGTGGCGACCGTGGAAAGCCTCAAGGAAGCCACCCGCGAAGTGCTCTCCGGCCTCACCGCCCGTGAAGCCAAGGTGCTGCGCATGCGCTTCGGCATCGACATGAATACCGACCACACCCTTGAGGAAGTCGGTAAGCAGTTCGATGTAACCCGCGAGCGGATTCGTCAGATTGAAGCCAAGGCGCTGCGCAAGCTGCGCCACCCGACGCGAAGCGAGCACCTGCGCTCCTTCCTCGACGAGTAAAACCAAAACCCCCGGCCCTGCCGGGGGTTTTGCATTATGGCCACCTACCCAGGCCGGCAGGGCAGGTCTACACTTTTCCCATTGCCCATAAGAACGAGCCCGCCCATGTCGCGCGTTTCGGCCACTCTCCTGTTGTGTCTGGCTTGCTGGTCCCTGCCCGCAGTCAGCCTGGAACTGACCGCCGAGGAGCAGGCGTGGCTGGCAGCACACCCTGAACTCAGCCTCGGGGTCGATCACAACTGGCCGCCTTATGAATTCATCGATGACAACGAACGCTACCAAGGCCTGGCTGCCGATTACGTCGAACTGCTCGAACAACGCCTGCCGATCAAGCTACGCCCCGCACCCGCACGCAACTGGAGTGAAGTACTGGCTGATGCTCGAACCGGCAAGATACAGCTGCTACCCAGCCTGATGGCCACACCGGAGCGCCGCCAGTACCTGACCTTCACCCGCCCCTACCTGGACTTCCCGATTGTCATCCTGACCCAGGAGCAAGGCCCGCAACCGCGCAAACTACGTGAGCTGCAAGGATTACGGGTGGCGGTGGTTGACAGCTATGCCACCCACGAACTGCTGCGTGAAAAACACCCCGAGCTGCGCCTCTGGCCTCGGCCGAACGTCGCCGCAGCGTTACAGGCCCTGGCCGCCGGCCAGGCCGATGCCATGGTGGGCGATCTGGCCTCCAGCGTCTGGCACCTGCGCCAACTCAAGCTCGACGGCATCGTTATCAGCGGACAAACCCCTTACCGTTACCAACTGGCCATGGCCGTACCCAAGGATCAGAGCACCCTGGCCGGGATCATCGACAAACTGCTCGGCGAGCTTACGTCCACCGAAATTGCCGAGATCGAACAGCGCTGGATGGGTGACCCTATTGATCAGCGGCCCTTCTGGCGCAGCCTGCTGCTGTTCGGCCTGCCCGGGCTGCTGGCAGCCCTGCTGATCATCTTCAGCATCCTGCGCATCAATCATCGCTTGCGCAGCGAAATGAATCGTCGCGCCACACTGGAAGATGAGCTGCGCAACAGCGAACAACACTATAGGGGGCTGGTGGAAAGCCTAAACGCTGTTGCCTGGCAGATGGACTTGCACGACTACCGTTTCACCTACGTCGCCCCCCAGGCGGAAAAACTGCTTGGTTACCCCGCACAGGACTGGCTGCAGCCGGGATTTATCGAGCGCGTCCTACACCCCGATGACGCCAGTCGCACCCTCGACTATTGCCGCAGTGAAACCGAGGCTGGCCGTGATCACAGCATGGACTACCGCATGCTGGCCGCAGATGGCCGTGAAGTCTGGGTGCGCGACATCATCACCCTGTCGCCTGCAAACGGCAGGCAGATGCTGCGTGGCCTGCTGATCGACATCACCGAAACCAAACGCACCGAGCAAGCCTTGGCCCTGTCCGAGCAGAAGTTCGCTTCGGTGTTCCACAACTGCCCGGATATCATCGCCCTGCTCAGTGCTCAGGATGGTCGCCTGCTGGCCATCAACAGCACCTTCGAGCAGCAATTCGGCATCAGTGCCAACGAAGCCATCGGCCGCACCACGTCGGAGCTGGACCTGTGGATCGAGCAAGGCAGCGGCCCGCGTATTCTGCAACGGCTGCTTGTGGGCAACTCGCACAATATCGAAGGCACCTTCCGCCGCCGCGATGGCAGCCAGTTCACGGCACTGATCTCGGCGCAGAAAGTCACCCTGGATAACAACAGCACCCTGGTCGTCGCCGCCCGCGACATCAGCGAACTGAAGGACACCCAGCGACGCCTGCAACTTTCCGAAGACAAATTCGCCAAAGCCTTCCATGCCTCCCCTGACGGACTGCTGATCACCCGCCTCAGCGATGGCCGGTTGCTCGACGTCAACGAAGGATTCAGCCGCATCACCGGCTACAGCATGGATGAAGCCACCGACAGCTCAACCCTGCAACTGGGCATCTGGGCCAACCCGGATGACCGCACGCAGATGATTGCCCAGGTGCAACAGCACGGCTACGTGAAGGACTTCCGCGCCCTGATCCGCACCCGAAACGGCAACATGCGCACCTGCGAAATGTCGGTGCAGCCGATCCCCATCGAAGGCGAAACCTGCATGCTGACCATCGCCCGCGACGTCACCGAACGCGAGCAAATGCAGGAAAATCTGCAACAAGCGGCCACCGTCTTCGAAAGCACCGCCGAAGGCGTGATGATCACCGACCTGCAACAGCGCATCACCGCAGTCAACCGCGCCTTCACCACCATCACTGGCTACAGCGAAGCCGAAGCCCTCGGTCAATCACCGCGCCTGCTGGCCTCCGGCAACCACGACAGCGCTTTCTACGCCGCCATGTGGCATAACCTCAGCGCCTCGGGCCACTGGCAAGGCGAGATCTGGAACAAACGCAAGAATGGCGAGCTGTACCCCGAATGGCTGACCATCAGCGCGGTGCGTGACAGCAGCGAACACATCACTCACTTTGTCGGGGTCTTCGCTGACATCAGCTCACTCAAGCACGCCCAGGCGCGCCTGGATCACCAGGCGCACCACGACCCGCTCACCGGCCTGCCCAACCGCACCCTGTTCGAATCCCGTCTGCGCGCCGCTATCGAAGATGCCCTGCTCGACCAGCGCATGGGCGCCGTGCTGTTTATCGACCTCGACCGTTTCAAGCACATCAATGACAGCCTCGGCCATCCGGTCGGCGACCAACTGCTCAAGAGCATCGCCGAACGCCTCAAGGCCCACCTGCGCGACATCGACACAGTAGCGCGCCTGGGCGGTGACGAATTCATTATCCTGCTGCCTGGCCTGCAGCAAAAAGGCGATGCCGAGCTGGTCGCCCAGAAACTGCTCGATTGCTTCAACCAGCCCTTCCAGCTCGACGAACAGGAACTGTTTATCAGCGCCAGCATCGGCATCAGTCGCTACCCTGAAGACGGTCAGGATGTCGCCACTCTGGTGAAGAACGCCGACGCCGCCATGTACCGCTCCAAGGCTCGAGGCCGTAACCGCGTGGAGCTCTACACCCGCGATCTGACTTTCCAAGCCACCGAACGCATGGCCCTGGAACGTGAACTGCGCCGCGCAATCGAGCAGGAACAACTGCTGCTTTACTACCAACCCAAACGCTGCCTGAGCAGCAATCGCCTGATTGGCGCTGAAGCCCTGGTGCGCTGGCACCACCCACTATTCGGCGAAATTCCACCAGATCGCTTTATCCCGCTGGCCGAAGAAACTGGCTTGATCATCGCCCTCGGCGACTGGGTACTGCGCCAGGCCTGCTGGCAGATGCAACAGTGGCAGCAGCAACACGCGCCCTTCGGCCCGCTGTCGGTCAACCTCACCGGCGTACAACTGCGCCAACCGCACCTGCTGCTACGCATCTCCAGCCTGCTGGAAGAACACCACTTGCCGGCCGAGTTGTTGCAACTGGAAATCACCGAAAGCTTCATCATGAATCAGGCCGAAGAAGCCCTGAACCTGCTGCACCAGCTCAAACAACTCGGCATCCAGTTGGCCATTGACGACTTCGGCACCGGCTACTCTTCCCTCAGCTACCTAAAACGCCTGCCAGTCGGCACCCTGAAAATCGACCAATCCTTCGTCCGCGGCTTGCCCAATGACAGCAACGACGTCGCTATCGTGCGCGCCATCATCGCCCTGGGCCGCAGCATGCAGCTGACCGTCATCGCTGAAGGCGTGGAAACCAAAGCCCAGGAATTGTTCCTCGCCGCCGAAGGCTGCGAACAGATCCAAGGCTTCGTCATCAGCCGAGCGATCCATGCGGACGCCTTCGCACAAAACTTCCTCACCCCGCGCCATTCGGTTGGCGCTGCCGAGAAGGCACCGGTATAATCCGCCCGCCTCTGAGGGCCCATAGCTCAGTTGGTTAGAGCAGAGGACTCATAATCCTTTGGTCCACGGTTCTTATGTGGTATGGAGCCAAGGGTGGTATTTGAACCGTAGATTTGATAGCTTCAATGACGTTTTTGGGCCTCTAGCTCATGTTGGTTAGAGCAGCGGACTTAACAGATCAGCACCTAAATCCTCTGGGGCATGGTGCTGAACAAATGGGTTGCCTTGGGGTAAGTTAACTCTGCCCCTTGGTAGAATCGCTCAAATTCGGGGAAGCCTCTGCATTAGCGTGGTAATCCCGAGCCAAGCCTCGAATAATCGAGGAAGGTGTAGAGACTGTACGGGCGGGCCGAAAGGTAAGAGACAGTCCAGACCACAAACCCGAAAGGGGCAGTGAAAACTGAAGTGGTAAGCATAATCCGTTGGTGCCCGGTTCGACTCCGGGGAGGCCCACCAATCCTAAAGCCAGACCACCAGGTCTGGCTTTTTCATTTCCCCCCCTGGGCAAGCGCTATTTGACCGAGATTAGCCGCAATGTGACCACCAGAGGGCCCACGAACTATTTTCAGTCATAACAGTGACGCCAAGCTCATCAGCTACCTGCCCCAACTCACCGGAATGGCCTGGCCAAGAATATTTTCCTGATTTTTTTTGACACCTCAAGCGCCGCATCTATCCTGAAAAAAGGTGTGGTATTTGGAAGTGGTGCTTATGAAAAATTTCATCCTGGTCGAAGCACCGCACACAAGTGAAGCGCACTACCTCCTGCTCCACCTTGACCCATGCATAGCCGATAAGGATCGGGAGTTCAGGCCATTTACCCACTACACAATCTGGCTAGCCCGAAGAGGTTACGCCTATAACACGGCGAAGCTATACGCCGAGCATGTTGGCCGATTCATCGATTACGTGTACGAGGCCTCAAAAACCCAGTTTCCACCAGATGTCGAAGTAACCATTGAGACCATCATCTACAGCTATCAGGCTTACCTGCTGTTCGGTAAAAACGCAACAAACCCTATCGCCCACAAACTGGCCGAAAGTCTCGGAAAAGAGACACTCACGAGCCATAACTCACTTTCCCAGACCATAGAGGTATCTATTCGGTGGTTTCTCCAAGTCCTGGAAAAGAAAGACAACGGCATTCTTGACCACTTATTCAGTCCGTTTTATCTAAATCGCAGCGAATATCGAAGTCAGTTCGAGATTTCAGCGCAAATGGCAAATTCCTGGCTGGCCGCCGTTATGCGCAACGCGCTCAGCTCTGTCCTACCAAAGCGCAGGAAAGACAAACTGTTTCCTCAGGCAAAACGTAGGGACAGGAAAAATGATAAACAAGCATACAAGACCACTGCTTACCCTATAGAACTGTCAGTCGATTTAATCAGGCAGGCAAAGCCTCCCAAATCGAAAACCTTTTACAGAGACATGACATTCTACGCCTTGCTTGCAGCAACTGGCGCCCGCACAAGTGAAGCTCTTCAGATCAGAATAACTGACATTAATAGCGATAAATTTGAAGTATTCCTTCGCGACCCCTTTGCCCGTAAGACAACCGGAATTACTGAAGCCGAGTACAAGCTTCTTTCATGGAAAGGCCGGGAAACTGAACTGACTTTCATGATTGAACCATTCGCAAGCATATTCTGGGAAAGTCTTGAGAAATATTTAACCCTTGAATATAACTCTAGCGTTACTCATGACTTTGTCTTTCAGGACTATAACGGCAGACCCTTCTTCGCTAGTGACAGAAGCAGTCGAGACAAAACTTTCAAACAGTACGCCAAAAAAGCAGGATTACTGGAATTAAGTGGAATAAGTCCACACTCGCTTAGGCACATGTACGGAACTTACACACTGAATTACATGCCCGTACCAGGACAAAGCATCCCTGGCCTACCTATCACCTATGTCAAAATTCTAATGGGTCACTCAAACGTTACTTCGACAATGAAATATGCAAAGCACGATACCGACATGATCGATGCTTACATACAACATGCGAACCAGTACGTAACACAGCGCGGCGAAGATTCATTTAATACAATCCGCGAAAATTACCACACAAGACAGCTTGAGATATTGAGGCAAGAAGCCAGAAGAATTAATGGTACTCAAGCATGATTAATATCACAAAAGATATAGTCATCATCCAGTCTGGAGCGGCTCTAGAGAATTCAATAAAAATCGCGATAAGCAAAGCTAAAAGCTGTGTATGCAAAGAGCTATACCAACTAAATAGCATACCCCCAAGCAAAGTCACAAGCTCAACTCGCAATGAATTTTATAACGCCTCAATAGTAAGATTATTCGAGGATCACATAAGCCCTACTAATGCGCCCCAATATAACGAGACGTGGGTAAAAAACGCTCATAAGTGCACAAAAAAAACGCCTGAAGCCAGCATTGCCAAACAGGTAGTCGTGAAGAGTGCTCATGACTGGCTCAATAAATCGTCTCTAGAACGACTGACCAGAGACTGCTTGTTGATTCTTCATTTTCTTTGGCAGGAGAAAGCAGTTCTTCTTCCAGTTGACATGATTAGACCAGTAGTTGGCGACCTAAAGGAAAAAAACTCGAACAATTATGAGTTTGCAGCACCATATTATACAGAAGTTCTGGCACTTGTTAGAGCACCTTTTTTATCCAACGCCACACATAAGGATATCCCGGACATTACCTCGGTAATGAAACCCAGTGCGCTCAGGAACTTTGACTGGTATGCATGGCGCATGATCAGATGCTCTGACTGGCATAAAATCGAAGACATTAATCCACACGATATCTCAGCCATCGCAGAGCACCTTAATCGAACGCGCAACGGCGACGTGAACTGGTTTAAATACCCAATAGCCCCAGTTGCATTTTGGCAATACATCCAATTGCTCTACCCACAAAGGTGCCAGCAGGATGCAACAAGCACACCAATTAGGAATCACCAAAGGGCAACTAAGAAAGCTCTACTATCTGGAGAATTCGCGCTCTCTGATAAGCACAAAGAAATTGTTAAATGTTGGCTAGGATACCAAGATAAATTTGTTCAGCTACAAAAATCTCGCGGCATCAAGACATACAATACGTACGCTAAAAGCCTCACAAATCTCAATACATATTTGTTCGGCGAACTTCCTGCCATAGGCATAACACCACCTTATCCAAAGCAGTTCAATCGAAAACATATAGAAGGCGATCAACACGAGGGATTCCTAAGCTATCTGCGAAAAGGGAGATCGAACTCGTCTATCCAAAATATTCTCTACAAAATTGATTCATTTTTTGATTACTTGAATGTAAATTCAAGCGCAGACAAAAACCTGTCCGGATTCATCAATCCGATATCTGAAGTCGACTATCCAATTGTCAAAAAACCGTCCAGCTCAACCAAAGCCGCATTTGAATCAGGGCATTTTCCACACTTATTACAATATTGTTACGCCATTGAATCATTCGGTACTTATCTAGCTGATAAAGTTCATGACGAGCAAATAGATCTTTTCTCCCACAAATATAGGGCAGTTAAAAACCCTAACAACTGGAATGATGCTCAAAAAATCATAAGCACTGAAAAGTTTGGATATGTTCCTATTGTATTTTATCGAAACCCACTATTCGACCCAGCAGAACCCAAGTCCAAGACTAATAGCCCAGTAAAGTACGAAGCACTGCGTCTAATCCCAAGATTTACCCTGCCAATAATTGAGCATGCTGTAGAGCGAAATGGAAAATGGGTCTTTTATCCGCAGCTAACCTATATCCGGCATAATGTTATCGCGCTGGAAACTGGAATCAGAAGTATTCATATACGCTGGCTTGATAAACGCACCTATGATAGAGGCATTGATCGTTCGAAGAGGCTACCTCCCCTATGCAATCTGCATATCAATACAGACAAAGTTAATAACCCTTGGGATGCCAAGGTTTCTAAAAACGTTATTGAGGTTTTAGACCGCCACAAAAATATGCTGCCTTGGTTTAACGAACCTAATCTTGATGAAGAGGTTTGGTATGACTACCATGAGGGCAGTGAATTCGGAAAGATAGTTCCAATATTCCGCAAGGGAGGAGAGCCAGGTGTACTGAGAGCAGGGGGATACGCAAATTATTTTAAAAAGCTAATTTACTCTTTTGATCTATTTTGCCGCTTTCAACTAGGTATTGCCACTACAAATAAGATGCCAGAAGCACTTAGCAAACTAGAAACCATTGACAACCCTTGCGACTATTTAACCGCATTAAAGCTTACCGAAGTTGCTTGCGAATTTATTGAACATACCCCTCACTCCTGCCGGGTATCAGTAGTATCTGAGCTCATTAGGATCTTGCCCCCACATATCATTGGCATGTACATCACTGGCCAGGCAACGGTAGAGCATGTCATATATTACGCTAAACTTGATCCCGCATACCTAAAAATTATGGGTGAGTATCAACAAATCAGCATAGAGCAGGGTTGGTTGCTTGAACGCCCAGCAATGTCTACTATCAAGGCTGAAGACATAAATTCCAAGTTGCAGCAGGCATTTCGTCGAGATAAGGAGAAATCTTTAATTGACTTCGGTGCTATCTCATTCGACCGCGAAACCAAGAATGATGTACGGTCGGGTATAAAGGCCGCAAGGCAGCGCCCGATTGATTCACTGGCTTTCATGCCAACTCACATCTGCGTATTTGGTAACCAATGCCCACCGGATGTTATCGACGATCTGGGTGCCATACCAGGATTGAGTACGCCTTGCGGTGGCTGCTACTACTCAATCAAAACTGTCGACCACTTGCCCAGAATTCATGGTCTTATCCGCGTATATACTGACGAGTGTTGCGAGCTTGAAAGCCACATAGCCGAGGCCAAAAAAAATGGCGCTTCGACAGAAAGTCTAGTTCAGAAAGCCAACCGCCGTAAATTTTTGGCTTCAGAGATCATATCATGGAGCATTACCGCTCACTGTCTTGAGCAAATGTATAAAGAGATCAAAACACGCTCTAGCTTCTTGGTAGAAAAGCCTGAAATCGTATCGGAGCACTTGGAGCGAATAGTATTGGAAGACCACACATTATCCAATCTTATTGCACGAACTACGGAAGCCAAGTCTCATGCGGAATTTTTCACACCACAGTTAAAACAGCAGATCCTCTTTGCCAGGAATAAGCTCCTCGCATTTACTGGAGACTTTAATCGAATGCTGCAAGAGGCTCCTTCTGGATTTACCCTGATCGACGAATTTAGGGGATTGATTCGATCAGCCTGTGAAGTCCTGGGGCTTTCACTGCATGACCTAAGCGATGCCATGAAAAACCCCATGACCCTTGAGTATCCTGATTTAATTCTGAAACTAATATCGAGTACCAAGGAAACTTCAGAATGAGCAAGGGTGCTAAACAAGGGCAAAATCGTTTTGCAGACGCCCAGAAGCGCCATCAGGATTACCGAACAACTCGAATAAAAGATGAGGTGATACCCAAGCTTAAAGCCTTTGTTGGCAAAGCTACATTTAGTGGAGTTACGCCTTTCTCTAGATTCTGCGCCGAACTTTACAACGACGGACTTCCTGTAAACGAAAAGAAAATTGGCTATAGAACCCTTGTACAGAGCACTCAATACTGGACGCTGATCGGGCCAATCTATTACAAGAATTGGGACTCCGATGTAAACATGGAATCTAAGAAAGACAAGCTTGTAGGGAGGCTAGCTACACAGCGAGCAGACCGGCTACAAACAGATTTAGAAAGGTTGAAAAAAGAGATTCAGGCTCTTCAAGCAGCCCTCCGCTGCCATGGTGCCTCGCTCCCCCCACTACCTGATTCAAAACATAGCGATCAAGAGTTCATGACAAAGTTCGATAAAACATGTCGTGTACTAAAACTGGTGTTAGACACTAGCGACGGTATGTTTACGGTTGATACGGATGCTACAAAAATAAGTTGCGCATATAACGACCTTGAGCCTTTGGAAGGACTTGCACCAAAGGAGCTTATCGAACCCTTTGTCCTTTGGCTTAAAGATAAAGAGAAAAACCATGGCGCCTAGTAACCAGAAGAGCTCTCCATTCGAGCGGTACAGGGCCTACGTCTTACAATTGGAACAAGCCGGGAGAAAATTCCCAGTAAATCAATTTGGTGACGTAAATTTCAGCAAGGTTGCAGATGAGTGTGGTAATCGCCGGCAATGGTTCTCTGAGAACGCCAAGAAGGTTTTCACTGAGCGCGAGGAACCCCTTGAGAAGATTATCCAAGCTGACATCCGGCGCGTAGGTAGTGAGTTCGTTGCAGCAAAAGATCCAGAGTCGGCTCTATTGGACTTGGCAGAGTCAAAAGGGCGTGAAGCTTCCCTGTTGCGAAACCTGCTTGATCAGAAATCGAAAGAGAACGATTTGCTTCGTCAGCAAGTTGAAAGATTGACGGTCGAGATCAGGACTTTGCAAGGAAGTGTCAACGAACTAACCAGCCAGCAAGAATTGATGCTGGACTCAGGCAGAGTATTCATTTTGTGAGCGTCCTGTCAGGCGTAATCCAAGTCACGTCTGTTAAACTCGGCAGCTTCGGGGGTGCCATTTTTTCCGGACGGATAATCGGCGAACATCGTATCTACACTTGCAAAGTCAACTACAAACTGATCACGCGTGCCCCACAGCCAGGTGAATGCTGGCAACTGGAAGGCTCCATTGTCGGTCATGACCAGTTCACCAACTTCGTGCAGGTGAACAGATGCCACATCGTAAATCTCCCTGTCGCCGCGTACCTGGAGCGCCTCCTCGTAAAACATCCGACGTTTAGAGGATTGTCTTTCGGAAAAGCCAAAGTCCGCAAACTGTTGAGGGAATTTTCAGCTGAAAATCTGGTGCAGATACTCAACGCTGGAAAAGTTACCCATCTTGCAGAAGTAATTAATCCTAACCTAGCAAAGAGTATTGTAAACGCTTGGCTCACACTGAAAAACGAAGTCGCAACCGTTGAATTCCTTATGCGGCATGACTTCCCCCCAGACCTGGCAAAAAGCATTATCAAGGTTTGCAAGACAAATACTGTCGAGCGCCTTCAGCAAAACCCTTACAGCCTCATAGCGTTCCATGGCCTACACGAAAACCTCTGGAGAACCATCGAATCTGCGGCCTTAAGATTGGGTATCGCACGCGACGATCCAAGGCGACTATCTGGAATTGTTGAGCACTTTCTTCTCAGCCGTCTCGACCATGGGCACACAGCTTGTCCCATAGACGATGTTAGATCTGGGATTTCGGCCTATCTTCAAACGAACGATCTTACGGAGAAAGCCATAACCTGCGCTCTAGAACGGCGCGCCATTTGCGTCAAAAAGCTGAACGGGACAACTCTTTTGCAACCTTTGGGCGCAGCTATCATCGAGAGCCAGGTTGAGCAACGCTTCAGAGAGCTGGTTGCAACTCCGCACACTCTATTGCACAGATCTAACAGCCAGGTTGCTGAAGCCATTCAGTCTTACTGCAAACTGCATAGCGAGCTTCACGGCTATAGCCTCGCCGAAAAACAGAAGCAGGCAATAGGAATGGCTTTAACAAACAGAGTCAGCACCCTCACCGGATTTGCCGGCACGGGAAAAACAACGGTTCTCAAGGCCATTGTCGATATCACCTCGTCATACCGTACCGTCTATGTGTTGGCGTTGAGCGGAAAAGCCAAAGAAAGGGCAAGGGAGGCAACTGGGCAGGAGGCATATACGATTCATAGTTTCTTGGCCCAAGTGAACGACGAGCACTCAAAGATTTCCACTGGAGGGGATCCGCTCGTGATAGTAGATGAAGCTAGCATGGTTGATGTCGCGCTGATGCTGAAGCTACTGAAGGCTTTCAGAAACAATGCGTTCTCACTGCTTCTGGTAGGAGACTCCGGCCAATTATCCCCCGTCGGGTTTGGGATTTGCTTCCACATCCTAGCAAAGTCGTCACTGATTCCCTCCACGCAGCTGAACCAGGTACATCGGACGACTGCCGATAGCCTGCTGCAACAAGTAGCGATGAAGGTTCGCATAGGAACCCTGCCAGAGCTTCCCATCTGGAATATGGAAAAGGATGGCGTCTACCTGGTTCCCTGCACTAATAAGTCCGATCTACTGAGAGAGCTGACGAAGATAAAACGGTTTCTCCCTGACTCTCAGATCCTGACCCCTCATATGTCCGAGCGTATGCCGGACTCAGCTCATCTGATCAATAACAGCCTTCAAGCAGACCGCCAGAACGCATTCGAAACGCCAGGAATATGGATGGGAAAGTACTGGCTGCGAGTTGGCGACCCTGTGATCATCACACAGAACAGCTACGAACATAACCTGTTCAACGGCAATACCGGACTCATGACAGACCTAGTAAACACTGATGATCAATCTAGCGGTGTTTTCTCTTTCAATGGCGAGATCTACACTCTTTCAAGAGCAGATTTGTTCTTGCTCGGGGTGAAGCTTGCCTATGCGATATCCATTCACAAATCCCAGGGAAGCGAATACCAAACGTCAATCATCTGCTCTCTTACCAACAGTGATTTCGTCGAGCGCAGCATGTTCTACACCGGGCTTACTCGCGCTAAGCGCCTGGTTTTAATACTGAGCACGCAAGAGATATGTGAACGGAGTGTGGCCCGCCCTAATCGCAGTGACATGCTTTGTGTAGGATTCGCGCTATAAAGTGCCAACGCATCCCACAAGCCCAGTCAAAGACCATCTCCGTCAGCGCCTAAGCATATTGGGCAGTGGGCCATTAGCCAAAGAGCAGCGCCTAGCTAACCGGAGAGAAGCAGCCGAATAGCTCAATCAGTCCTCACCTTTACCCAATACCGGTACACCGTTGTACGGCCCACGCCCAGCTTGCGAGCAATTTCTTCCTTGCTCACGCCTTCGCCTTGCAGGCGGATCACGGCATCACGAGTGCTATCAGCCCTTTGCCCCTTGACCCCTCGCCTTACATATTCCTTATCAACTGGCTCAAGCCTACCAGCAGCCAGCAACGCCCCAACCCTCGCATTGCTCACAGCAAGCTGTTCTTCAACCCTAAGGTCAGACATGCGTGCTTCAACAACCAGAAGTACATCGGCCAACGCCACACCCAACACCTCACAAAGACCAACAAGGGTGTCGATCCTGATTGCAACCAAGCCGTTCTCGACCTGACTCAAATTCGAGATAGTGAGAATTTCAACGCATTCGCTGCGCCTGATACCGGCCCGCAATCGAATATTTCGAAGCACCCGTCCCAAAACCTTTTCGTACTGCATTTTTCTTTGAGCCCAAAACTGAGCATCAGAGCAGCTTTGACGTACCATATAGTTACCGCTTACGATAACGATATGGAACTGATCGTATCACAGAAGCCCGTCAATAAATGCCATTTGAAATTTCATGGCGTAGGGCTGCCGGTTCAGATTTATGGATCAAACCGACCCGAGAGCGCTCACTAGCAGAGCAGCGGTAAGCCGCGAGCTTCAGCTCCACGGGATAGCGAAAATTTAAATCGAGGCATGAACAGCATGAGCGAGAGAGCACAGACAGAGACTGTCTTGTTTACATCTTCATCACCAAAGAATTGGTGCCTCACGAGGCGCGGCGATCTGCCTTGGATGTGCCTGACCATAGCTCGCACTGACAATCAAATGGTTGTCGGGTCAATCGATACTAATGATGTAGATAAAATTAAAGAGTCTATTTCATCATCAATTGATCGATTATTTATTAAAGCGATACATATTCTTGTGCCGACTAGTAGCGGAATTACATCTGCCGAAGTTTTAGATTTGGTTGAGGCAAGATTTAATGGCGCTGTGGCTTTCCATTGTTTGGTAACTAAATTCGGGGCGACTCAGATAGATGGCACATTGGATTTGCTGCCTCACCAAACGGAAGATTGCACTTATACCTCTATCTATAAGAAAAACTCACTACCAAGTGGACATAAAGGTGAACGATGATGCGTGGGATTAATAAAGTCCTAGATCTGCTTTATGGCGATGGCTTACCGATGCCAGGCTTCCAAATGAGCAAAAATGATGCGGTAAGAATCGTCCGCGAACGCTACCCGTATGCAGAGTACTGCCTTATTTCTGATTGGTGCTGGATAGATCTCGACGTCACCCCAGCTCAACTCAACGAGCTAACTAGAACCAACCGGCAACCAGTCGTGATCTACGCCGATACCGTAATTTACGATAGTCGACGTCGATGGGATGTGGGTGACTTTGTCCGGACAAGTTATCTCCATCAATTAGAAGATGAATTCTTCTTCAAGACGCTAAACTCGATCTACATCCTCGTTGGTGACGGCATAAGAAAACGAGCCTCTCTTGAAGTTCTCGGACGCATTTTTTGATGCCGATAAGCAAACTATCGAGACGCACTAAGCTGCGCCTGCTTAAAGCACAAAGCGCACAGTTTTCATGGCGAGTCACTGGATACCTGACAGATGTACATGTCTACGCAAGATCGGCAATTGGCTGCGTATTCAGCCATCAAGGCACTCGAAAAACATTCAGAGAGGGAGCCACAATCCGCACGTCAGATATAATACATATCCAACACGAAGCAGGCTTTTGGGTTCTACACACCACAAGCGGTAGTTTCTACGTCATCGCAACTTTTGACAGCAAAATCGGTTGGTACTCGCTGATGCAGTTCAACTCCTCGGGGCAGGCCAAGTTTCGCTTGCCCCGCAGTCTATTGCACTGAAGTCCCTTGCTGGTCAACCTCGGCCTCTCAGCGTGGATCAGGCACCCGATTCAAATTCTTCCAAAAGATACAAAGCCGCTGCGCCGGCCAGGTTTACGCAGAGGCCAGCCTCGCTTTTCGTAGGAGAAATGGCATCCGATGCCGCACCATGCGCATCACCATGCTTGTTCCTCATATCACCTATACCCCAGATGATTGAGTTCAAACCCTCAATGGTTTTCTCGATAGGCTTTCCTTTTACCACTAAGCCTAGAGCATCAATTGCCTTACTGAATAGCTCTTTATTATTATCAGTCGGAATTCTGCCGCGCTGTTCAATGATCCACTTCAGCGTCGTTTCAAGGAGGGCTCTTGCCGCAGTGATCGCGCCGCTTGGATCTGTGACCCGCCGATTAAGTGCTTTTTCCCACTTTTCGCGAATGCTATGGCTTGAAATCCTCTCAAACAAGTCGGCTAAGGTTTCATCCACTGGTGTTGGTTGCCCCGAAAACTCTTGTAATTTGAGTACACCTTCATGGGTAAGCCCTCCTCTCACCAGTATTAGGTCATAATGACCGTTGCCAGAATAGTGCTCCTTATGGGGAATCATCTGTTCAATATAACCTAAACTCTGAGCATGGACGATTGCCTTGGCGAAACTTTGGAATCTGTTAATGTCGTCGAGTGATGGACTGTCTGACTTGAAGGACATCATGCCCGAATGAATCTTGCGAAGTACCTCATGCAACAATACATCCATGCTCATCGCGCTTACCTCTTATAGATCACCAACTAAAACTCACAAACCCTGCCCGAAAAACCGAAAAATCAGAATCTTATTTCCAAACAAGCTATTCCGAAGCAAATTTTAATGGGGTCAATGCACAAAACTAGATACGCACCGCCAGACACAAGGAATTTCTCCACGATAAGCCATGCTGTCAACGGAACCCTATCCATGACCAAAGAAAAATTCTGATGATGGTGAAAGCGCCACCGGCAAGAAACAGACGATCAGCACTGATAGCGGTCGCGAATCACCCGATCATAATAAGCTCCCACGGATCCAGCATTCATCAACCCCTGATGTACATCAGGAGGCACACCGCAAAATTCATACGTGCGACCTTGCTTGAATGTGATCTTCATTCTTCGAGTGACTGCGTCGTAGCCTACAGCTGTAATAGCTGAAGATCGAACAGATATCATTTGCATGACTTACCCCCTTCCATGAAATTCCATATCTTGTGAGACTGACAATCGTCGACCTCTTTCTTTTTCCAACCCACCTAATCTGCGGTTATCGCGAACGACAATAGCCGACAATGAGCAAGCGGCTAGGATTATAATGAACTCCACCACCCGCCCCATGGATTATAGTGATTTTACGTCGCGGTACAGTTCCGATAGATGCCCTGTAGACAAATCCAATATTGGCTCATACATAAATGAGTTCAAATGTATATTTGAACTGACTGTCACGCTAACTTTTCGCAGCGTTTGTATGGTCGGACAGTTTGAGTAGTGGTTGATATATTGCCCGAGCAATCTGCCAAATTGGCTATGATCGGCGCACCAGTAATTTTGGTCTCCTAAAGCCACTCTAATTCGCGCCAACATATAGGCTTCAGCTTTAAGTCGAATTGCTATCGACATTACAACCTTGTCCTCAAGATTTAATCCTGTCTGCAAGGGGCTGACAGCGATAGCTTCAGCCTGTTCAAAAATTATCTCTTTAACAGGCCTTTCTGTTCCAGGATGCTGGTAACCAAATGTTGAGTTATATATTTCGACAAAATCTTGATGAGTTATTATGTCTGTATCATTTTTTTGATGGAGCAAGCTTGTTAGCTTGAGGTAGTCAGGGTGTGCGTCGCCCTTCGTGTACTCAATGATGTTTCTAGTAAATGGAATGGCAGCGCACATTGCGCGTAAATTTGTATGGAATTTTCTTTTGATGATGCCGATAAAGTAGTTCTGAACGCCTTCTGCGGTTTCTAGTTCGATCTTGTCGGGATGCTTGTTTGCCATGAGGCATCTTTTACGATGCACAAACCTCGTGAGACTTCTGAAGAAGTCGTAATTATGGGTTAGTATTATTTGATAGACATTGTTTTTTTCTTCCATATCCTCAAGGTATTGAATGATTGCATGTTTGTTCTTGTAATCAAATGAGTCAGCAATGTCGTCTATTATAAAAATTGTTTCGTGATTTAGCTTTGATTTTGCTTCAACTTCAAAGATAAAATTCAGAAGATAAAGAGCTCTCTTCTCGCCCTGGCTAAGTGTTTTAAGCTCGTTTCGACCTAGCTTAACTTCCTTTCCGTCTTCATCCGTGAACACATATGCTAATTTTGCTCGTTCTTTCCCAAGGGCGGCTTGAGCATGATTTTCTACTGTGAGCCGGAAGGGCATGTCAGTGAAGCGGTCATTGAACAGGCTAACTGCCGCGCTCCACTCTGGCGCTAAGCTAGCCGCCTCCTGTTCTATGGAGTCGATTTCTTCTTTTGCGGCTGAATACAAACTCAGATAGGTCGCAGTCTCTGGGCTATTCTCTAGGTAAAACCTCCATAATATTACTTTAAATACCCCTTGGTTTTCAGGCTTCAAACCCTCTAACAGCGAGTCTATATCGCTCATTGGGAGGTTCTCAAATAACCTTGCTATCGCTTGTGTCTGAGCGTTGTTGGCAATATCGTCCTTGATGGATTTTAGATGCTGGTCATCTTCAATCCTTGCTAGTAGAACTTTAACTCTCTCTTCTAACTCATCAACCCCAACGGGGGAGGAGTCTCCACTTAGGAATAAGAGATGACCGCCTTCAAAGTACCCTTGGCTTTTAAGGGTTGTAAATGAGCGCTCAGCTTTTATTGGATTGAATATATCCTTCTTGAAGATAGTTCCTTCTTGCGTAAAAATCTCCTGATATCTTTCGCTAAACTCTCTGGCGCTGCTTAGGAAAGCTTCGCTTCTTAGTAACTCTGTGACCTTGCCGTCAAATATCGTCGCATAGTTGTAGGGGGGCGTGGAAGATATGGCTAACGGTTCTTCTGAGAGTTTGGATATACATGCGAAAAATGTACTCTCTCCAATGTCACTCAGTATTTTCTCTTCAATATCCTTTTTAGGCACGCCTGACAGCTTCTGTAACGAGCTAATGGCTTTTACCTTTTGCTTCTCGATATTTATAATTAACGAGTCGTATCTCGTCTTTTTTTCGGGATTAACTAGGATATTCGAAATCTCTGGACTTTCTTGAGACAAATCGATTTCTGACTTTAGTACATGAATGCACTCTGGCGTGATAGCGATGTTATCTATGTGCACCACGGCTGTGGCAACTTTATTGAATCGCTCTTCCTTTGGAGTTTCACCTGCGGCCAATTTTTCAAAGGTCTTAGTGAATGATGTTTTCATCAGCCCATTTGGGGCGTAAATTGCAAAAGATTTCTTGTGCTCAGCTGGCGCGCCAAAGTCAAACTTATAATATAAGGACTTAATCCCATAGCAATTTTTTAGATCGATACATACTTCTTTCATTGTATAGCAGCCTTCTTTCCTTAATCCCTGGCTTGCGGTGCACAGAGCCGTTAAAGTTCAACGCTATCACCAATAACCAACGAGGTTTAGTGTTATTTTTCTTCTTTCCCACGCTACGGTTATACCAACGTATAGCTGCTTTTGGCCGTTTGCGCGCTAGGGAGGGAATGCGCATCCTTCGAGGGCCAGTCTAGAAGAAGCTGGCGACTGTCGAATGTGTAACTGCGCGCAGTGAGGCACCTGGCAATGGGCCCCAGGGGGGGTTAGCAAAGCTCAGTGCGGTGCAAGCAGGCGGTTGAAGTAGATATCAACCTCACCGTGACTTCGCCATGGCTCAGCGTTTCATGTAGAAGGAAGGTCGTCCAGGCGACAAGGATCGGGGATCGCTCTGGCTCGATACGCCAGAGAGCTCGGCGCTGGAGTGCATGGTGGCTGAGGGCCGGGGCCATGTCGTGACCACGACACCACCAGTGGAACATGCCTGGATACATGATTACTGACCAGTGCTGGCTTCCCTAAGAGGCACATAGAGCAAAATCCCCTAAAATTGGCCATTTCTGGTGGGAAATCGACAATTGCGACGGAGCTAGAGCCGGCCAATAGCGGATAATGCGCGCCTAAAAATCTAGGCCAATTCGCACCGCATGGCTATTTCCAGATATCGTCGCTCTTCGAAACGCCCTAGCGAGGCCAATGTAGGCGCTGTGCTATGAGCATGACTACAGATATGCTCGTGATGAACCGAAAGCCTATGCAGCTGGTGAAGCTACCTGCCTGACGAGACAGCAGAACGAGGTTAGTGTCATCCGGCTTCAAGAGGTTTGAAATCTAGATTGCTTAAAAACCCCGCCCTTCTGCGGAAGTGTAATGAAGACGCGGGTAAATACTGGCAAAATCAAATTCAAGAAACGTGTAGCTGGTTTAGATGCCAGCAAATGAGAAAAAGACAAATATATGCCAACACTTCATTGGGTCGGAAAGAATAAGGTGGTCAACCACCACCATGATGTGCCATTCCGTTTGCTGGACAAGCAATACACCTTCAAAGCTAAAGAAGGCACTCCTGCTAACTCCGAAAATAATCGAATCATTCATGGCGACAATCTAGAAGCCCTTAAGAGCCTTCTTCCCGAGTTTGAAGGCAAAGTTAATTGCATCTACATTGACCCACCTTACAACACAGGCAATGAAAGCTGGATATACAACGACAATGTGAACGACCCAAAAATCAAGAAATGGCTGGGTCAAGTAGTAGGGAAAGAAGGTGAAGATTTAAGCAGGCACGATAAGTGGCTGTGCATGATGTACCCACGACTGAAGCTACTGCATCGCTTACTAGCAAAGAATGGCGTTTTATTCCTTCAGCTAAATGACGATGAACTTCATTATGCCAAAGTATTAATGGATGAAATTTTTGGCAGGGACTCTTACATCAATGAAGTCTGCGTCAAGATGAAGTTGACTGCTGGGGCTTCTGGTGGCGGCGAAGACAAAAGACTTAAGAAAAACATCGAAAACATCCTCATTTACACCCGCGACAGAACTGGCGAAGGCGGCTTTGATAAGTTCAATGATGTTTATGATGAAGAGAATTTGTTCGATATCATTGACGACATGGAGTCCGAAGGTAAAAGCTGGAAGTACACAAGTGTCCTTTTGAGCAAAGGCGACTTTGTTGAAGAACGAGTAGTCCTAGATGGCGCAGGCGATGAAATCAAGGTTAAAAAATACAAAAGCGTAAAGAGAACAACCGTCAATTCTCTTGTTAAAAGTGGTGTTGAGCGTGAAGACGCATACCTTGATAACTTCAACTGGATTTTCTCTGACACAAATGCCCAGACCAGCATTCGAACACGAATAATGGATGAATTTGTTTCACTAGAAGATGATGAACTGCTTATTGCGGAATATGTACCTAGATCGGGACGCGCCAAAGGAACGTTAGTTCAACACTATTACATTAGCCCAACAATTAGAAGGGTTATCTGGCTTAAAGATACCGCCGTCAAGAGGGGTAAGGGAATTGTTAAACTTGAGAAAGCAGGCACCTACTGGGATGGTTTCCCACTAAACAACTTAACAAAGGAAGGTGGAATTCAATTCCCAAGCGGAAAGAAGCCGGTACTTCTAATTGAGAAAATTCTTCGGCTAGCAACCACAAAAAATTCGATTATTCTTGACTCATTTGCCGGCAGTGGAACAACTGCTCATGCAGTCTTGAATCTCAATGCTCAAGATGGTGGCAATCGTCGCTTCATCTTGTCTGAAATGATGGATTATGCAGAGACTATAACTGCTGAACGAATTCGCCGCGTTATAGATGGTTATAGTGAAGGAAATAAAATTGTAGCAGGCCTAGGTGGATCTTTTGACTTCTATAAGGTTGGGGCTGCTCTCTTCAAAGAAGATAAAAGCCTGAATGAAGAAGTTGGTGCTGAAGCCATTAGAAGCTATGTAGCCTACACTGAGAACATCCCGACCGGGCAACGGTTAGGGACTGAAAATCCTGTAAGCCCCTATGCTTTGGGGTCAACAAATACGGCCCTGTTTATTTTCTACTATGAAGAAGATCGGGTGACGACACTTGATATTGATTTTCTTGGACAACTGAAAGTCAAGAACCTGCAATCCAGACCTGAACAATTTGTGATTTATGCGGACAAGTGTGCTTTGGACAAGGATTTCCTTTGCAAGCATGGAATTACCTTCAAGCGAATTCCTCGTGACATCACACGATTCTAAGAAGATTAAATATGGAACTCAAAGACTACCAAGCTGATGTACTGAGTGACCTCAGCCAATACTTGGAAACCCTGCTTGAGTGCAAGGGGCATCTTCTCAATGCTTTCACAAAGTTTTGGAAAGATCGAGGCGTCCTTAATCAAGCCTACAAGAACAACATCAAAGAAGTGCCTCATGTCTGTGTCAAGGTGCCCACTGCTGGTGGCAAGACTTTCATTGCAGTGAATGCCTTGGACAGGATTTTTTCTGCCTTCGCAGAATACAATCCTACCCGTCCTAAGTTCGTGGTGTGGCTGGTTCCTTCTCTAACTATCCTTGAACAGACGGTTAAGAATCTGTCCAACATCGACCACCCATACCGCCAGAGGTTGAATGACCTCTTCAATGGTCGTGTGCAGATTTATGAGAAAGCTGATGTGCTTCAGGGTGCAGGATTCAATGCTGACACCGTCAAGGAACAGCTTTCAGTGGTTGTGATGTCGTTTGACTCACTCAAGGCCACCAACAAAGAGAACCGCAAAGCCTTTCAAGAGAATGGCTACCTTGCATCATTCCTGAATGATGATGGTCAAATTATTGAGCCACTAGATGGAACTGACCCCTCAGCGCTCATCAATGTCATGCGGAACCTCAAGCCAGTTGTGGTTGTTGATGAAAGCCACAATGCTGAAAGCACTCTGTCTGTTGATATGCTTCGCAACATTAATCCAAGCTTCATTTTTGACCTGACTGCTACACCAAGAGATAACAGCAACATCATCAGCTATGTGGATGCCTTGCGGCTCAAGAAGCAAAACATGGTCAAGCTTCCGGTGATTGTTGCCAATCAAAGAAGTCAAGAAGATGTGATCATGGCGGCCCTCAACATGCGGCGCCAGTTAGAAGAATTTGCCAAGAAAGCGGAAGAGAAAGGTAGTGGCTACATTCGCCCTATCGTACTATTCCAGGCTGAACCGAAGAACAAAGATGACACAACCACCTTTGAGAAGGTGCGGGATATTTTACTTGAACTGAACATCCCACCTGAACACATTGCCATCAAAACTGCAAATATCAACGAACTAAAGAATGTTGATTTGATGAGTCGTGATTGCCAAGTACGATACATCATTACGGTCAACGCACTGAAAGAAGGTTGGGACTGCCCGTTTGCTTACGTTCTTGCAACACTAGCAAACAAGTCATCTGTGGTGGATGTTACTCAGATACTGGGGCGTGTTCTACGCATGCCTTATACCAGAAAGCACAGCATTGAGCTGCTGAACCTGAGCTATGTGTTTACCTCTTCCAGCCACTTCCAGAACACCTTGAGCCAGGTTGTTGAGGGTCTCAACAAGGCAGGTTTCTCCAAGCGGGATTACAGAGAAATTGACCTTTCGAAAGTTGAGTATGAACCAGCGCCTACTCCTTCACCCACACAGAATGAACTGAATCTAACTCCTCACACTGGTGAGGTAAACCCTGCTGAAACGGACGAAAGCAAGGATCTTGATATTGAGAAAAATAAGCTCAATCCTAACTGGGAACACCAAGCTGTAGAACAAGCTGCAAATGTGGATACCAGTGGTATTCAGCAGGCGACATCTACTGCAAGCGACACAACTGGCATTGAGGCAATCAAGGCCCAGGCTGTTGCACAAGCTCAACAATTTGAAGAACAGGCCAATGCTGCAAATGGTCAAAGTTGCCCTGAAGAACTGAAGGCGCATATGAATGAGCACAAGATAAAGCCAATCTATGAAGAGTTGGCAAAAGCAATTCAGCTGCCTCAGTTTTTCATCAAATTGCCTTCTGATGGTGGATTCTTTGACAGTGGTGATGAATGGCACAAGCTCTCCAAAGAAAACTTGCTGTCTAACTTCGTACTGGGAAACCTCGATGCCACTATCAGCTTCACTGCTATTGAATCAGACGTGTATGCAGTAGATGCAGAAGAAATTGGTAAAGGTGAGAGTGCTCCAGCTTTCAAGGCAGTGAAAAAAGCGGAGAAGGAGAAGCTGAATAGCATCATCAAGAGCCAACCGACTTCAGGTCAAATTACCTCTATCGTTGCTCGGCTGTTTGGTCTGATTGGGAAGAACACCTTCTACCCAATTGAGGACAACGATATTAAACATTACCTGACTCGTATTCTTGAGGCAATGAATGCGGATCAACGAGCAGATTGCCTTGAACGCGACTACGCTTATGTAAAGCTAATCAAAGACAAGATCCATAGCCTTGCCAATGAATATGCCGCCAAGGAATTCGGCAACTGGCTGACAACTCAGAAAATCAAGCTCCGCCCTTCCTTCTCACTACCGCCAAGTATTGCGCCAAGCGACAATGCTCCTGCAATAAGTAAGAGCCTCTATGTCACGGAAGGTAGTGTGAACAACTTGGAGAGCAAGGTTATTCGCGGCGTGGCTGACCTAGAAAACATAGTCTGGTGGCACAGGAATCTTGAACGAGGAAAAGGCTTCGTCATCAATGGATTCCTGAATCATTACCCTGACTTTATTGTTCTCACCGAGAGCAAGAATATAATTATTGTTGAAACAAAGGGAGATGACAGAGATAACTCAGATTCTAAAGACAAGCTCAAACTTGGAAAAATCTGGGAAGCTCAAGCCAATCAGATTTCCCATGAGACAGGCTACCGCTATCACTACATGATGGTGTTCGATAACAACCCGATTGATGGAGCTCAAACAGCGGGTAGCGTATTAAGCCTGATTGAGTCTCTATAAATCTATTGCGAGTCTTATCTTTGATACTGAACCAACCATCGCATATGGTGATAGCTCATGCTTAAGTAAAAACCCACAGGCCTGCTCTACTGCTGCTGTTTTATTCGAGCTTTTTATGACAATTCCTCCAGAAGACCGAAGATCTGTTGTCGTTGAGGGCGAGTTTTGGCACAAAATAACAAGGGCCGCTTACGCGGCCCTCTGATTAACTCGAAACGAGTTCATTGCAGCCAGCCCTCGACGGTATCAGCACCATATTCAGCTTTCCAAGCCTTCAACACCTTCTGATTGCCGCCTTTAGTTTCGACCACTTCGCCTGTGCTTGGATTCTTGTAGCACTTAACGGCGCGCTCGCGACGACTACCTTTGACTGGTGCAATCACTGCCTTCCCTGCATGGGGATCGAGCAAGGCAATGACGTTGCGAAGGGAATAGCCGAACTCGGCGAGCAAGGCGCGGAGTTTGTTTTCAAACTCGATTTCCTTCTGGAGCTTTTGGTCATTTTTTAGGGCTTCGAGGCGCGCTTGTTGCTCAGCGATCTGGGCTTCTAATGCTTTATATTCGGCGATAATCGACATGCTGATTCCTGATGAAAAGTTAAGGGGCCTATCTGGCCAGAGTTTGCCATTCAATGCGGGGATTTACACCTGAGGGAAAGGTTCTCCCTCAATATGGGTATATTAATTCAGACTTAAAACTCTCGTGTACTTTCGTGAAACCCAGCCCTCTATACCCACAGCAATGACGGTGACATGGAGCCAATCCGGATTGCTACTGTCGAGCACCTCAACAACTTGTCCATCGGCCAGGTGAACAGGGAGGACTGCGGCCTTGGTGCCGGCCCCCTCTCTCAGCCGCACTCCTACCCCTTTCACAAATCGGTAGTCGCCATCAATGACAAACGTGGCTTCGCACAGCGCCTTTCTCACTGTCTTGCCCATCTGCCCTGCTGTCATGCCAGGCAATATCTTGGGTTGTAGAAAGCACAGTTCTTCGCGAACGGCATTTTGGGCTGCAAGGTAGGTGGCAAGCAGACCTAGAAACCAGCAAAACCATTTGAAGTAGGCCTTCGCCGCTGGGCTTAGCTTTGACAGGTCTCCCGTCGAGGCTGCATCAGCCAACTCACTCTGGAGCTGTTGGGGTGTAGAGGCGAGTCCGCCGTCACCATCATTACTGGCATCAGGCAGGTCGGTCGGGTGCGGAACGGGGACAGGTGCTTCTTTTAGCGTTTCAGCCGCCGCTGCAATGGTCGAAAGTAGTTGGCTAGATGCAGGAGCGTCCCACTCGATATCTGCGACTTCAGCGAGGTGCCCCGTTTTGAACAGGGACGAGCCCATTGAGACCAGTTCAGCCATCCTCGGATAGGTGCTGAACGAATTTGCAGTTGCAATTGCCGCTAGCTCAGCAGCCACCAACGAGGCGCCTCTCAAAGGCTCCACCACACTAAACATCTCACGGATCGACTTGGTGTCGGCTAGTACAGAGGGGCTGAGGAGGGACTGTACGGAGGCCATCTCTTTTGCGATCTGACTAACCTGAGTTAGCCCCGCTACCTGAGCGCGAAACTCAGCGCCAATTGAGCTGACAGGAAAGAGCTGAGCCTGCATGTCCATGAATGGGCGGATACGCTCCAATGCTGATTGCATGGCCATGGTGGGCTTTAGGGCGTCACGGATAGAAGCGCTGGCTGCTGCGATAGCAGCTGAATAGTTGGCGCCCAGTGGTTCTATGGTGGCCATGGCCAATTGGGCACTGACTCGTTCGGGCAGACCATGGGTAGTGGCGAATTCCGAACCGACACCGGCTACAGAAAAGATTGGATCTAGAGCGCTGGCTGCCGACCCAATCAGATCGTGTATAGCGGCGTTTTCAGAAGGCTTTGTCATCGATACCAGCCGTTATGGGATAGCCGTTCAATGATATCAGCAGCGCGGGCACAGCGTTCATAGACAAGCCCCATACACATGCTGGTCAATTCAATACAGTTTCAAATTTTTGATTGCCTGGAGAGATCACATCCCGGTAGGGGCATCACTTGCATTAGAGATTCACGAACGATTTCACCCATACGACAGCTAGCAGCGCTCTAGCTGCTAGCAATACAAATACAACACCGGTGTTGTATTTGTATTACTGAATACCATAAGATGGTTAAATAGCTGTGAGTCCCTTGCTAACAGGGACTCACTCTGCATTTACCACCGGACGGACAGTTAAATATCGGGCTATTTCAATACCACATAACGGTTCGAGTCCGTGTGGGCCCACCATATAAAACAACGACTTAGGTCAGCCACCGTGCTGGCCTTTTTTCGTTTATGGGCTCGATAAAAAATTTGCGTACCGTTTTGCGTACCGTTTCTTTTTTGCTGCGACGGAACGAAACGAGCGCTTTAGCTCGCAGCTCGACACCCAGGCAGCACGCCAATGGGCTTGTGCTACCGCCCAAACGGGTACGGGATTAGGTGTTCAGGCCGGAGAAAGGAGCTGCGTATTGCCGGAAGCGCGACACGCAGTGAGTATTGCCGCACCTCGTTTGCGACTCACTTGAGCTGTCGCACTCTCCCGCAGCAACACACGGACGATGTCGCATAAGACGTGAAACCCAATTTAAATGCCGCCTAGTCACTTCTGAGTGGCAGGCTTGACCCAATAACGCTCGACTGTCCTCACCGTAACGCCTAACTGACGCGCGATATCAGCTTTAGATAGGCCTTCGGTCTGCAATCGACGAGTCTCATCGCGGGTCGCATCAGCCTTCTGGCCACGAATTCCTCTCGCTGCATCTTTTGAGGTGACAGGCTCGAACCGCCCGGCCTCCAGAAGCAACCGAATTTGCTTGTTGTTCGCGCCAAGGTGCTCTTCAACCGCCTGACCAGCCGAGCGCGCCTCAGCAACCAAAAGCAATTGGCTCGGTGAAACGCCCAGCACTCCACATAGGGCTACCAGCGTGTCAATTCTGACTGCGGCCAGCCCCTTCTCGATCTGACGTAAGTGGGTAGCGTTGACGACTTCAGCACAAGCTTCATGCGTGAGGCCAGCCCGAAGCCTCACGTCTCTAACTACCTCACCCAACACCTTTTCGTAGCTCATCTATCGCGCTCAGAAAAGGAAGTATCAAGCCACCTTTGACGCGACACATCGTGATGGCATAGCATTACCTTGTTTCGCTACCACCAGCCACATACCGCTGTCAATAAATACAAATCAGATTCTCAAATTACTGGAGAAGCCCATGAACACCACGACACAAACCACACCCGCAGGCGGCAAGCTTCAGCTCAAGATGAACATGGAATCGCTGCAACTCCGCGTGGAACTGAAATCGCTGCTTCAGTTGTTCGGCGCACAAACATCCCTGGCAGAGCTTGCCATCACAGAGTTTGGAGGCGAACTCCGTGTTGAAGAGGCACAGGAAGCTGGGGGCTCGCTCTACTACTTGCCGCTACGACTAACCCCAGACTTCATTGACCACATCCTGGATCAACTTTGCCCGGATAGCAGACGCGCAGCCATTGAGTGCCTTAATAAGTATCGCTCTGCATGGAACAGGGCCGATCAAGACACCGCACAGATGCTGGAGAAAAATGCTGATCTGCGAAGATCACTACAGCTGTTCAAGAAACAAGAACAGATGGTCCACACTCTCAGGAAGATGCTCTCCTCGCTTCAAAAAAACCGCCAACCGGCGCTCTAACTCAGGGCCGCCGTCATGACTACCAAACGTCCAAAAGAGTTTTTAACTCCCACGCCCCAAGAAATCCTTAACGCAATAACGCTCTGGCAGAGCATGCACGGGGCCCCCAACGGGCAAATCACGCGGGTCGCAAGGATGGAGCGAGAATTCACGACAGTCTTCGGGGGCACCTTCGGCACCGTCTCGATTGATCAATTGCCGCAGGCGATAGATGTACTGTGCAATGTCATCGCCAACCTGGACCTGCTTAGCCTCAGGTCGGCGACCAAGAGACTGGAACTGATCATGGAGCATCTGGTCACGACAATCGGCAAAGGGTCAGGTCGTGCAGGCTTCGCCGATGCAGAAGCCCTCACAAGCGCACTCCAACTCGCGCGACTAGAGCCAGACTTCCCTTACACCTACCCGGGCTGGGCTAAGTAAAATGGCCGACCTCACTCCGCTGGCTGAACTTTTTCCGGGTTTCAGCCTGCCTATGCCAGGCAGCTCAATGTCGGATAAAAAGGCACTCAGCTGCGCCAGCAAGCACTTTCCTAGCACGTCAGGCCTGCAACATGCAGCAGACTCCATGAGCGGTAGTGGGCAGCTAGCTGCCCCAGCTATTGCCCGGAATGTCACAAGCCATCCTCAGAGGATATGGATCAATCAACCATGAATTCACTGAAAGAAATCACAGAGCTACTTTACGCAGTAGGGGTGTCCATGCCCGGCAGCCCCATGTCCGACGAAGAGGCACTCAGCTATGCCCGAAAGAACTTCCCCTATGGAAATTTTTGCCTGGTGCGTGACTGGCTGTGGCTCGATATAGAGACCACGGACGCTCAACGGCATGCCCTGGAGAAGACACAACGCCAGCCGGCTTTGATCTATGCGCACCAGGTTGTCTTCGACAGCGAGCGACGATGGGATGTCGGCGACTTCGTGAGAACTTCGCTACTGCATCAGTTCAGCGAGGGATTTCATTTCAGAACGCTCAATTCTGTGTACCTGCTACTGGGCCCCGGTACTCGCAAGCCTGCCAGCGCCGACACCATCGCATGCCTGATTTAAGCCATTGAGTATCCCGGTGAACACACGGCCTCAACCAGCAGTTGATCATTGATCTGTGAGGAGCAGTAATGCGCCCAATTTCTCCCGAGAATATGCGGAAGCTGCGCAAGGCTCAGGCATACCCTTTCAGCCAGCCGGTCACGGCCTATCTCACTGATGCCCATATCGCGGCATGCTGCTGCCTGGGAGTAATGCATCGACATGTCAGGGCTGATCCGCTCGGTGGGCGATTTGCCGATGGGCGTCTGATCCGCACCTCGGACATCCTGCGTATCGAACTGGAGGGAGAGTTCTGGGTGCTCCACACATACACAGGAAGCTTCTATGTCATCGCCTCGTTCCACCCAGGTGGATACCAATCCCTAATGGACTATCAGGCATTTCTGCCTCAGGGCTTCTATCCGACGCCTGATCGGCTCCACTGACTCAATTCAGAAAGAGGCCAAGCCGTGTCATGAAGATCATAACTCCTTCTTCATCTCCACGCCTGGGATCATTGCTGGTCTTTCCGGGGATATCAACGACCTGTTCCTGACTCACCTTTTCTGGGCCGGCCCGATGTGTAGCGAGCCAATCCAAGGGGCGTTGCTATTCAAGATTGGGGCCCAAAATCTGCGACACGACTACCGTGCCGCATGGGCGATTGCGACATAGCTGGCAACCAGTACTCCGGCAGCCACAGGCAGAAACCGGCCAAAAGCGGTCATCGAATGCCTACAAAACTAGTGGCGATTCAGTATTTCGGCACGGCTAAGGTCTTCTTAACTATTAGCACAGACCCTGCGAATTACTTAAGTCGCCTAGCAGCTCGCCACCGTGCTTATGGGAGCCGACCAATCATTCGATAGCTCCCAATCATAAGCGCTATATTATCTAACTTCGAGAGGTCTTCATTTTTGCTCTGGGTAATGGCATAAAGTTTATTGAGCATGTCCTTATCACTATCGCTTAACAAGTCCATAAGCTTACTTATGCCCTCATTAGTAGAGGGCGTACCCAAAGCGCCAACATTCCTTGTTAACTCATTTCCCGATAGCCTAGAAAACATTGTCTTGCTACCTGAATCTAAGACCTGATAATCCAAATTTAGTGCTGGAAAATCTTCAGCATTGTATCGAACAACTGGTTTGGCACTAGGGTCAGTAGCGCCATCAGAACCAGATGCTGAGAATGCATAGGCGATGTTTTCCAGAAACGAGAAGTCTGACGCATGTACAGACATCCTTGTCGGACTAAATACGGCTTCCAGAAAGCCACGATCAATCAAGGTATCGCCCATTGCTTTACTGGTTAGCACTCTCTGTGCAACAGCCTCATCCTCTGCATTGAATTCAGGAATGAAGGGGTTGCCCTGAAGATCATATGCCTTTCCTGCACCGTCCAGAGGCCCTCCGGGGCCGGCCCTTCGGTAGACCCCAAGATCAAAAGCCAGGCCATCGACTTTAAGCGGATCTATTCCGTTTGCACTTGCATATTCATAAACGGTTGACAGCATTTCCCTGTCACTTTTGGTAAGAAAATTATAAACACTGCCAGAAGTGTTCCTTGTAGTCGTCGTTGTTTCTATTCTTGGCTCAACAGAGCCATCTGAATGAAATAAACGGGAAAGCATTGTGGCTCTTCCACTGATACTAACTGTGGCCGATTCCTGTTTTTTGACAAGTGTCTCATTCTGAGAAGAGGAGCCAGTAGCCGAAGACTTAACTGGCTTGGGTTCAACCGAGCCAGCTGAGCCGGCGATTGAGCTAGAAACCGTGTTTATTGACACCATTGCGTTGCTCCTTGCTCGCTAAGCTGTGCGACAAAATATCTGGCCACCAGCCTGCGGTGGATGGCCACGAAAATAACCTACCGCCAATACTATAGACTCAGTACGAATAGTTAACCGTTACACAGTCGGACGAGTTGGAGACAGCCGTGTAGCTCCCTCCCGTAATAGTATGGCGAATCCAGAATTGGCCTCTGGCGTTGAAACCTGATGAGCCATGAGTAGCGTAGGCTCATTTTCAACGACTGCTTCTGGACGGGGAGCTAGTGTGTATTGTTGACCCATTCGAGGAGGCGGTTCTGCGGGAGGTGGAAGAAGGCTCTCTTGATCAGCAGAAGCGCGATGCTGCCTGGGAAATGCTTGCGGATGTCGCTCAAAACCCTGGGTTGTTCATTCGCAAATCAAGAGGACAAATCCTCATAGGCATCATGGAACGCCATGGTGTTACTAAGCAGACGGCATACAGGCTGTTGAGGCGCTATTGGCAGCGGGGTATGTGCAGGAACGCCCTATTGCCGGACTACGTCAATTCGGGCGCGCTCGGAAAACGACGAAAACCAAGCCAAGCCAAGCTGGGCAGACCCAGGGTTGTGAGAGAGGGGCGGGGGAGCAACGTCACACCGGACGTGGAACGTATTTTCCGTCGAGTCATCGATGAGCGCTTACTAAAGCAAAAACATCCGTCCATCCCAGACGCTTACGCATCCGGGTTGAATCTGCTCCATGCAGTCCTACCGATGCGGTCTGTCGCCGAGCTGCCGACTTTGGAGCAGTTCCGCTACTTCTACAAACGTGAATACCACTTCACGGAAACGTTACCAAACAGGATGTCCGCCGTTGATTTCGCCAAGGACATCCGTCCGATCACAAGTACATCGACGGCCGAAGTTCTGGGCCCTGGGTACCGCTATCAGATCGACGCTACCGTAGCTGACATCTATCTGATTTCAGAGCAGGATCGCAGCCGCATCGTCGGTAGGCCCGTCGTGTATATGGTGATCGACGTGTTCAGCCGTATGGTTGTTGGCATGTACGTCGGTTTCGAGGGACCTTCCTGGGTCAGTGCAATGGTGGCTTTGGCCAACACGGTCACCGACAAGGTCGAGTACTGCCGCCAGTATGGCGTGGATATCGATGTTGGCGATTGGCCGGTTAAGGGCTTGCCGGATGCGTTTCTGGCCGACAAGGGCGAACTAAACGGCACCAAGGTCGAAGCATTTTCCAAAGCATTCGGTGTTCGTATCGAGAATGCGCCGGCCAGGCGCGGGGATGCCAAGGGTATCGTCGAGCGCTATTTCCGGACGGTACAGGAGAATTTCAAGCCCTATGCCAGCGGCGTGGTCGGAGATACCACAAGTCGGAAAAGAGGTGGCCACGACTACAGGCTCGATGCCAGTCTGACGCTAGGCGAGTTCACTCGAATCATCATCGCAGGCGTACTCTGGCATAACAACTTTCATACGCTGGGCAAGTACGACAGAGCTGCTGGTATGCCGGGCGGTCTGCCGGCTATACCTACCATGCTGTGGAGTTGGGGGCTGGCCAACCTAACTGGTCGGTTGCGCACTGCACCTGAAGATCTGGTCCGGATCAACCTTTTACCTCATGATCAGGCCACGGTTTCGGAGCTGGGAATCAGGCTGTTCGGCTGCTTCTACACCTGTCAGGAAGCAATCAAGGAGGGTTGGTTTCACCGAGGCCAGGGGCGTAGGCCGACAGGGGTAACGGTCGCATACGATCCGCGTAGCGCCGACCACATCTATCTGCGGCCATCTAATAGCCTCAAGGACTACTGGATTTGCGATCTTGCTGACCGTAGTCGACGTTTCAGGGGGATGACCTTCTGGGATGTCTGGCTGTTGTCCAGAGAGGAACGTCGTAGCGATGCCAACGCGGCGGCGGAGGCCTTAATGGAGAGAGGCAAGCTTCTGGAGCGGATCGAGTCCATCGTTGCCCAGGCAGAGGATGCTAGTCCGGTCAAAACGGGTATGACCAAGAAGGATCTTGGAACCCAGATCCGTGAGAACAAGCAGCAGGAAAAGCGTCAGGAACGCCGGAAAACGGCATTCAAACCGGCGAAAGTGCAGCAAGAAATACCTGCCGAAGTTATCCCGCTGCGAGGCGAAAAGCAGGAAGACTATGCCTTCCCAGATCTCAGTGACCTGATATTCAAGGAGGAAGGCGATGACTGAAGAAATCCGGCGCGGAGTTATCCCCCCGGCTCGTTACCATGAGCAGCAGCTTCCCGAATATCAGGAAAATCCACTCATCAGCGCATTGCCCCCGATACCTGATCTGCAGGAGGTGGTCGGCTTGTTGCAGAAGCTTCCCAGTTTCGAGCCGCAGGAGGTACTCCTGGATGGTAGGCTCAGGGCTCATGCAATCGCCCGGCTGTTGCACGGCTTCTTCCAGCCGCTCAGCCACCACTTGGAGCTGGAGAGCAAGATCAGCCTGATGATCCGTCAGGGCTACATCGGTCGGAATCCTGCCTGCGGCGCTTGGTATGCTCACTTGCAGAATGGCTATCGCCGGATCGAGGAGGAGAATCTGGATGCGGTGGTTTACCAGAGTGTCTCCTCCACGGCCAACAGCTTGTCGCTATTCGGCTGCTCAGGTTGCGGGAAAACGCGCACTCTTGAGCGGATTCTGGGCATGTACCCCCAGGCTCTACATCACCCAGATTACAACATCACCCAGCTGGTCTACCTGAAGGTCGACTGTCCCATCGACGGTGACCTGGATGAGTTGTGCCTGAGTTTCTTCAACGAGGTAGACAAGATTCTTGGTACAACCTATAGCCGCAGCCATGGTCGCAAGAAACTGGGCACCAAGCGCCTGATGGCATCCATGTGCCAGGTGGCCAACCTGCACGCGCTTGGTGTGCTGATCATCGACGAGGTTCAGAACCTCAACGAGGCCCGCTCCGGTGGTGCCGAGAAAATGCACAATTTCTTCGTGTCGCTAGTGAATACCATCGGTGTTCCGATCATTCAGGTCGGGACCCACCGAGCCAGTAAGTTCTTTCAGCGCACATTCCGAGCCGCGCGTCGAGTCTCCGGGTTGGGCAGCATTCGCTGGGACAGGTTGCCTCGGGATGAGCACTGGAAGCGCCTTTTGAAGCGGCTCTGGAAGTACCAGTGGCTGCGAAATGCGGCGCCGCTGGACGACGAGTTGGAATCGACTATGTACGACCTCACACAGGGGGTTATGGACATTGTCATCAAGCTGTTCGCGTTGGCGCAGATCCGGGCGATAGTGACTAGCGTCGAATGCATCAAGCCACTGTTGCTACGCAAGGTTTTCGAGGACGAGTTCAAACCGGTCCAGCCCATGCTGGCTGCCTTACGGAGCGGTAGACCCGAACTGATCGCCAAATATGACGACCTGCTGATGCCTGAGATCGAGGGACGGTTGCTGACATTGACGCGCTCTCTGGATAACGTCGCCCAACCGAAACCGCCGACACCTTCGGCTGATGACAAGGCGAAGCGACTGGCCGCCCTGCTCGAAGAGATGGATATCCCTATGGATATCGCTATTCCCATGGCTGACGAATTGTTGGCAAAGAATCCGGGTATCCCGATGGCGGCCCTGATACATAAGGCCACGGCCTACCTCGTGCAGGATATCCCCAAAAAGCCCAGTATTTCCAGGTTAAAGCGGACAGAGTGGGGATGCCTATCCGAGGAGGATCTGCGCAGGCGTTATGCTGACGGGTCTGAGAGTGAGGTCTACGACAGATTTAAACAGGCCGGCCTGATCCTCGATCTGCGGCTTTTATTGAAGGCGAGCTGACATATATTTCCCCAGGCTTTATCCGGACGAGCTGCTCTACAGTGGCATTGCTCGGTGCAGGGTACATCTGGGGATAGGTAGTCATAAAACGCTGCTGCACATGCTTTTTGGTGACAGTAAGGTAGCCGCTATAACCGACCTGCCCACGCATCTGACCGCTCTGGCGAACAATACTGGGCTGGATACGGCGAACGTGATAATGCATCACACACTATTTCCGCTCTATGCCCCCTTCATTCCACAGGCTCGTCGTACTGACCTTTTCCAGGCCATGCTCGCTGCTGATCGGTCGACCATCGGTCTTGCAGGGGCTTCGACGGCCTTGGTCAAGTGGCCCGAGTGGCTGCGTTACTGCCCTGTCTGTTTCGAGGACATGGCCGCCTGTTTCGGTGAGCCCTACTGGCGGCGTAGCTGGCAGATGCAAGGAATAGACGTTTGTCCCGAGCATGCCTGTCAGCTCTTGGATTCACCCATTCCGTTCCGTCGAGCGCAGCGACACGAGTTTCACCCAGCTTCTCCACTGTTTTTGTCCCGTAATGTTCGCGCTAGACTCGCAAGCGAAGAGGCAATCAGGCTCGCCAAGGCAGCTACGCAACTTCTGGCGCTCGAAGAGGCGCAATCGACTGGTTACGGGCACTGGACTAACCTGTACCGGTACTTGGCAGAAGAGTGCGGTGCCAGGCGCGGCCGACAGGTCAGAGCCGAGGTCTTATGGGATAAGATCCTAGCATCTCACCATAGGGATTGGCTTGTTGCGAACGGTTTGCTAGCAACCGGGGAGCCTCCGCCCTGGCTTTTGGCGATGTTCAGGAAGCATCGCAAGGGATTTAGTGCGCTGCAGCATCTTATCATTTGGACAAGCCTGCGCCCCGGCCAGCATGCTAGCGATCTGATCGGCGAGGCGAAGACTCGCCAGGTCGATCTTTCCATCGAACATTCAATGCAGCTGCTCTCCGACGTGTTTGAGCAAAAGCAGCTGTACCGAGCTGTTTGGCTGCAGGCACTGGATAGGAACGCTGGAGCCAAGGCAGCTAGACAACACGGAGGGGAGGCATGTTATGCCTGGCTCTATCGTCATGACCGAAGTTGGTTGATGGCTGCGAACCAGGCAAGGCAGCGTCGACAGGGTAACAACAGGCACATAGACTGGCTAGCACGCGACAGGAAGTTGGTGCGCCTGCTGATTCGGATTGGCAGAAACAGCGAAGAAAATCTGAGTCTTCCACGCAGGAGCCGCAACTGGTTCCTGCAGCAGTTACCCCACCGGGCATCAGTCGAGCACCATCTTGATCAACTGCCTACGTGCCGTACCTTCCTGGATCGTTATGCCGAATCCGTCGGCGAGTATCAGATCCGTCGCCTGACTGTAGCCGTACAGGAGGATGTAATGGATGGTATGCCCATGCCGTCTAGGCGCTGGAAGCTAGAAAAGCGTTGTGGGTTGGAAAAAAGCAGGGAGGCACCGCTGACTACTGAGTTCATTCGATTGATAGGAAGATGGATTGAATAGGACCTTATTCCGTCAGATTCAGACCGGATCTAAGCTGCGGGCTATTGGAAATTTCTACAGAGCACCCTCTCCGGAGGCTCGGTGGTGCATGGCGGCACTGTTTGAGTGCGATGGCCAGCCGCAGTTCAAGCAGCTCCCATTGGAAATGTCCTGTGTCCTCGCGACTGGTCGCGAGTTTCTTGGGGCAGACGGGGTTCCTTTCCGCTCCAGTGGTTTCAAGAAAACGGTGGTGCTGCCTGCAATAGATACCTGGCGGGAAAAACATTTGGGCGAGTGTCCACGTCTGGCCAGAAGGCTGGCAGCAAATCCTGAGATATCTGCACAGCGATGCTTTGTATTCGAGGTTAATGGCCTGACAGTCTGGCTACCGAAATTTGAGCTTGCGCGAAAACTATACTTTCACGCGGCTTTTATAGTCCGTGCAGCCTTTGTACCGAATGGCCTAGACATGGCCTTCACGATCTATAACGAGGGCGATGTTGTTCATATTCATACGCCCCCTAAGACAGGCGCGCCAAGTAGGCTCCTCAAAGTCAAGGCGTACAGAGACTATTTAAGTTGGCTGCTGCTGACTCAGGATGTGAAGCGATCCTTCGAGTCAATCTGGAAAAGCCTCAACCAAGCGCAAGAGCAGGTATCACAAAAATCGGCTTATGCCAGATGGCAGTTCGACTTCCAGGCACCTCCTTCTATCGCGGGTACCATGATGGATGTGCGAGGCCCCTTTGATCCAGAAAGCAAAGAGTTGCTGGTCTGGGAGATCGAAACGCTCCAGGGACTACAGTTTAGCCATCGTGGAGAAATTTTCTTCCATCACCCTGCTCTCAAGTTACCAGTTAGGGGAGAGAACTCCGGCTGCGGAACTGTGCCATCGGGGGCTGACGAAGTTGAGGTGGATGCTGAAGAAGATCCCACTGCCGCGAAGGAGCCGAGTTTGATTCATTTGCCTGTGGAGGGAATCAAATTTGATGCTCAGATGAATACGATGATTGCCTTCAACGGGGAGCATGCCAGCGGTCATGGCAAGGAGGTCAATGATGAGCAATCTCCGGGCAAAGAAAGCAAACTCCTCGGTGTTGCTGATCCCGTGAGCGACGGCAGCACAGCTCCAGGGGAGTTCCAGAAACTGGGAGAGATAGAGGACAAGGACAAGGACGAAGACAAGGACGAAGACAAGGACGAAGACAAGGACGAAGACAAGGAGCATGATCGGTTTGTTGGTCGCTTCTCGCTTCTCCGTGAAATCATTGAGCAGATCCCCCACGAGTCCGATATTGCGCTGGTATCACTGTATGTGAAGCCACTGCCTCCTGTTCCGCGCTGCAGCTACCATATGTTTGATCACGAAAAGCCACGCTGCTATTTGATGGCAATGTTCAAGCTGAAAAACGGTAATCAACGCTACCTTCTAGAAATAGATACCTCAGACAATCGTAAGACCATGTCAACGCGAGTCATGGGCTTCAAAGCAGATGTTGAGGTAGAAAAATGCATAGGCCGGATCTTGAAAAATACAGTGAAGGGCTCGTTGCGCTGGCCAAGCAATATGGCGGACTTCTGTGAGCCTTTGCACTCCGTACATCACCCGAAAGAAAGCCAATCCAGCACCAACCATGCCAGGGTGAACGACTGGAAGCAGCGTATACGTGATGTCCTGAAGTGATCGCAGAACTCTGCTAGAAGGCATCTCAAGCTGATCAAACCTGGTAAAGGTACTTCTGAAACCCACAAACGCTTTTCGTATGCTATCGGACGTCTCAGATCAGCGAATGCATACGCAATCGCGTGTTGTATTTGAGCTAATGGCCCCAGCTTAACTTCGTCGAGCTCATCCACGTCGGCGCTGAGCAAGTACGAAATTCAAAAAGCCTGCAGCTTGGTATCCGTCCGGCCAATACACCTTCCTGACCCCGACACCATTTCTAGCCTTTTACCCGAGGCAGGAACCGTATGCGGTAGTTCCGCACTTACGGATCTGTGCGGGGAATGGCAGGTAACTGCCATCCCTACCGCAACCTCCCTATTAATGTACATGACAACCTTAAGTTAATAGCTGGACCAGACCTGTCTCATGCCGCTTAGAACTGCGCGGCGCCGAGCAGATACAGGCTCTCGCTGCCGGCCTTGACCGAGGCGCTCAGCGAGTGGATGCGCGGCAGCAGGCGGGCGAAGTAGAAACGCGCTGTGCCCAGCTTGCTGGCGTAGAACTCGTCCTGGTCTACCTTGCCCAGCGCAGCACGGGCCATCAACGCCCACATATAGGCGTAGGCGGTGTAGCCGAACACCTGCAGGTACTCCACCGAGGCGGCGCCGATCTCGTTGGGGTTGCCCTTGGCGCGGTCCAGCACCCAGGCGGTCAGCTCGTCGAGGTTGGCCACCGCGGCGGCCAGCGGCTGGGTGAACTCGGCCAGCGAGGCATCGGCGTCGGCGACGAAGGTCTTGATCTCGTCGGCCAGGTGCCGGTAGAAGCTGCCGCCGCTGCCGACGATCTTGCGCCCCATCAGGTCCAGCGATTGGATGCCGTTGGTGCCTTCGTAGATCTGGGTGATGCGGCAGTCGCGGATCAGCTGTTCCTGGCCCCACTCACGGATAAAGCCGTGGCCGCCAAAGATCTGCTGGCCGTGCACGGTGGTTTCCAGCGCCATGTCGGTGAGGAAGGCCTTAGCCACCGGGGTGAGCAGGGCGACCAGATCTTCGGCGCGCTTGCGGGTGGTGGCGTCTTCGCTGTACTTGGCGGTATCCAGCTGCATGGCCACGTAGCTGGAGAAGGCGCGACCGCCCTCGTTCAGCGCTTTCATGGTCAGCAGCATGCGACGCACATCCGGATGCACGATGATCGGGTCGGCGGCTTTGTCCTTGGCTACCGGGCCGGTTGGCGCACGGCTCTGGATGCGGTCACGAGCGTATTCCACAGCGTTCTGGTAGCTGCGCTCACCCAGGGACAGGCCTTGAATGCCGACGCCCAGGCGCTCGTAGTTCATCATGGTGAACATGGCGGCGAGGCCCTTGTTCGGTGCATCGACGATCCAGCCGGTGGCGCCGTCGAAGTTCATCACGCAGGTGGCCGAGGCCTTGATGCCCATCTTGTGTTCGATCGATCCGCAGGACAGCGCGTTTTTCTCGCCCAGCGAACCGTCGGCATTGACCATGACTTTCGGCACCAGGAACAGCGAGATGCCTTTCGGGCCAGCCGGTGCGTCCGGCAGTTTGGCCAGCACCAGATGGATAATGTTCTCGGTCAGGTCGTGCTCGCCGCCGGTGATGAAGATCTTGGTGCCGCTGACCTTGTAGCTGCCGTCGGCCTGCGGCTCGGCGCGGGTTCTGATGATGCCAAGGTCGGTACCGGCGTGGGGCTCGGTCAGGCACATGGAGCCGGCCCAGACGCCGGCGTACATGTTCGGCAGGTACTGCTGCTTCAGCTCTTCGCTGGCGTGGTTGAGGATCGACAGGCAGGCACCGGCGGTCAGCATCGGGTACAGTCCGAAGGACAGGTTGGCCGAGTTGACCATCTCCTCGACCTGGGCCGAGATTACCTTGGGCATGCCCATGCCGCCGAAGCGCGGGTCGCCGCCGACGCCACCCCAGCCGCCCTCGGCAAAAGTCTTGTAGGCCTCGGGAAAGCCGGCCGGCGTGCGCACTGCGCCGTCGTGCCAGCTGCAGCCTTCCTCGTCGCCGCTGCGGTTGAGCGGGGCGATCATCTCGGCGGCGACCTTGCCGGATTCCTCGAGGATGGCGTTGGCGGTGTCTTCGTCCACCACTTCGGCCAGGGCCGGCAGTTCGGCCCACAGCTTGGAGACCTCAAACACTTCGTTGAGCACGAAACGCATATCGCGTAGGGGAGCTTGGTAATCAGACATGCTTGAGTCACTCAGGTAATGCGAGGGCATGGAACATGCCCCGGTTAATAGAAGGGTCAGCCGCGCAGGCTGGCCCCGGGAAAGCGCAACGGCACTACGGTTGCGCCATCTGCAGCCGCGCTCGGCTGCTTGAGAACGCCGGCCAGGGAACCGAGGACGATCGCGCAGATCACCTCCTGCCGCTGCGCCCGGCTCAAACCGGATTGATCCAGCCAGGCCGGCAGGTTGTTCAGCCAGGCGACGACCGCCTGCACGGTGGCCTTGAGCACCGGCAGCGGGCCGCTGGCGCCGGCCTCCAGCAGGCGCGCCAGGAGCTTTTCCTCATAACGCCCGCGCATCTGCCGGATCTGGCCCTGGTGCTGCGGCGAGAGACAGCGATACTCCCGCTCGGCCATCAGGAAATGCAGACCACGGTGCTCGTGCAGTGCGATATGGGCCCGCAACAAGGCCTGCAGGCGGCCGTGCACGGCGTCCTTGTCGCTGAGCAGGGCCGCCTCGAGCAGGTCTTCATAGAGCTCCTCGATCAGCTCAAACAGCAGTTGCTCCTTGCTCTCGAAATGGTGGTACACCGAACCGGCGCCTATCCCCAGATGGAGGGCCAGCTCACGCATGCCCACCTCGGCAAAGCCCCGCTCGGCGAACAGTTCCAGCGCCTTGCCGCGGATCTGCTCGAGTCGCGAGAGCGCTGCCCCTGACTCGTCAGGGTACGATCGCTTGGTATTCATGCCGACATGCCTCCCGGAAAACGCCAGCGCTGGCCCATGGTCAGCCATAGCGATAGAAGCCATGGCCACTCTTGCGCCCGAGGCGACCGGCTGCCACCAGTTCCTTGAGCAGGGAGGGCGGGCGATATTTGGGGTCGCCGAAGCCCTGCTGGAAGGACTCCAGAATCGCCAGCAGGGTATCCAAACCGATCAGGTCGGCCAGCGCCAGCGGCCCCATGGGCTGACCACAGCCCAGCTTCATGCAGGTGTCGATGTCCTCGGCACTGGCCAGGCCCTCCTGCAGGGTGAAGATGGCCTCGTTGAGCATCGGCACCAGGATGCGGTTGACCACGAAACCCGGACGGTTGCCGGCGCTGATCGCGGTCTTGCCGATGCGCTCGGCAAACGCTAGGGTGCGGGCATGGCACGCCTCGGCGGTTGCCAGCCCACGAACCACTTCCACCAGGCTCATCAGCGGTACCGGGTTGAAGAAATGCAGGCCGATAAAGCGCTCGGGATGACTGACAATGGCCGCTAGCTGACTGATCGACAGCGACGAGGTATTGCTGGCGATGATGGCCTCGGCAGCGACCTGCTCACTGATCTGCTTGAGAATGCGCAGCTTCAGCTCCAGGTTCTCGGTGGCCGCTTCGATCACCAGGCTGGCGCTGGCTAGGCTGGTATAGTCGGTGCTGGTGCCGATGCGCACCAGCGCCTCGGCGCGCTGCTGCTCGCTCAGCATGCCCTTCTCCACCTGCCGGCCGAGACCGCTGGCGATGGTCGCCATGGCCTTGGCCAGGGCGGCCTCGGAAATGTCGACCAGGGCGACGGACAGACCTGCAAGGGCACACACCTGGGCAATACCGCTGCCCATGATGCCGCCACCGATGACGCCGATACGTTCGTCGCTCATGGTCCTGCTCTCCTGCCTGCTCAAACGCGCTCGAAGATCGCGGCGATACCCTGGCCACCGCCGATGCACATGGTCGCCAGGGCATAGCGGCCCTGGGTGCGCTGCAGCTCGTGGATGGCCTTGGTGACGATGATCGCCCCGGTGGCGCCGACCGGATGGCCGAGGGAGATGCCCGAACCATTCGGGTTGACCTTAGCCGGGTCGAAGTCCAGCTCGCGGGCCACGGCGCAGGCCTGGGCCGCGAAGGCTTCGTTGGACTCGATCACATCTAGGTCGGCGACCTTCAGGCCGGCCCGCTGCAGGGCCAGACGGGTGGCCGGGATCGGCCCCAGGCCCATCAGCTCGGGCTCGACGCCGGCATGCGCGTAGCTGACCAGGCGGGCCAGCGGGCGCAGGTTGTCGGCCTGCACCGCCGCGCCTGTGGCCAGCACTACCGCCGCCGCGCCGTCGTTGAGTCCCGAGGCGTTGCCGGCGGTGACCGTGCCGCCCTGCTTGAACGCGGTGCGCATGCCCGCCAGTTGGACGAGCGAGGTCTCACCGCGCACATGCTCGTCGACCTCGAACAGCTGGGTGCCTTTGCGGCTCTTGATCTCGACCGGCACGATCTGGCCGGCGAAGCGTCCTTCGGCAATCGCCCGCGCCGCCCGCTGTTGGCTTACCAGTGCCAGGGCATCCTGGTCTGCGCGGCTGATGCCCAGGCGCTCGGCGATGTTCTCGGCGGTGATGCCCATGTGCATGCGCTGGAACGGATCATGGAGGATGCCGAGCATGTAGTCGACGGCCTGCATGTCGCCCATGCGGCCACCCCAGCGCGCCCCCGGCAGCAGGTACGGGCCGCGGCTCATGGACTCGGCGCCGGCACCGATGGCGATATCGCATTCGCCCAGCAGCAGGCTCTGCGCCGCCGAGACGATGGCCTGCAGGCCGGAACCGCAGAGGCGATTGACGTTGAACGCCGGGACTTCCTTGGGGATACCGGCATTCATCGCGGCCACCCGGGAAATGTAGGCATCGCGCGTCTCGGTAGGAATGACATTGCCCATCACCACATGCCCGACCCGTTCGGCGGCGCAACCGCTACGCTGCAGGGCGGCGCTGACCGCGGTCGTGGCCAATTCGCAGGGTGGGGTATCCTTGAGCGTGCCGCCGAAGGAGCCGATTGCGGTTCTGACGGCGCTGACGATATAGACTTCGGGGTTAGGCATGGGAGACTCCGGTGGCAGTGAGATGCGGCTGTTTGCCGAGCGGCGCGACCGTGATGGCACGCGCACCACTCAAGCCTGGATTAGTATAGAAAAGGCGATTGGCCCCGGCCTATGCCGAAAATGACCGATTTGACTGATGCTTTTTGCCACTCCTGGCAACTGACCGCAGCGAGCGAGCGTTATGCGAGAGAAGGACTCGGTGGCCGTGTATTTCGTCCGGGCCGCCCTCTACGGACTGCGCAACAATCCGCAGCGCCGGGCGCAACTGCTGTGCCAGGCAGGCATTGCCGAAGAGCTTCTGGACGACCCTAGGGGCCGGGTCGCGGCCTTGCAGCTGGCCAAACTGTGGCTGGCCATAGCCGAGGAACTGAACGACGAGTTCCTCGGCTATGACTCGCACGGCATGCCGCTGGGCAGCTTTGCCCTGATCTGCCGCGGCCTGATCCAGGCGGACAACGTTGGCCAGGCTCTGCGCCAGTGCCTGAGCGGCCTGGGCCTGTTCTTGCGGGATATCCGCGGCAGCCTGTCGGTACGTGGCGACCGCGCGGTGATCAGCCTGCACAATCGCCAACCAGACCCGCTGGCGCGCGGCGTCACCGAGGAAATCTACCTGACCGTGGTGCTTGGCCTGCTGTGCTGGCTGGCGGGGCGGCGCATTCCAATCGACCGCTCGCAGTTCGCCCACCCTCGACCGTCGCATGGCGACGACCATCTGTTTTGGGGGCCGAACCTGACATTCGAGGCCGCCCAAAGCGAAATCGAATTCGCCGCCAGCTATCTCGACCTGCCGGTGGTGCAGGACCTGGCCTCGCTGAAAACCTTCCTCGGCACCTCACCGCAATGGCTGATCGTACGCTTCAGCAACCGCCAGGGGCTCAGTGCCCAGGTATACAAAGAGTTGCGCAACTGCAGTTACGAGCACTGGCCCACCCTGGCCGACATGGGCGAACAGCGCGCCCTGAGCATCGCCAGCTTCCGCCGCCAGTTGCAGCGCGAGGGTTTCTCCTTCCAGGAACTCAAGGACGAGGTGCGCCGCGCCATCGCCTTCGAGTGCCTGCGCAACAGCGACCTGAGCATCACGGCGATTGCCGAGAAGGCCGGCTTCCGTGAGGCCAGCGCGTTTCACCGGGCGTTCAAGCAATGGACCGGCGAAAGCCCCGGTCAATACCGGATGAAATGGCGTAGCAGCGGATAATCACGCCCTTGGGCTATACCTTCTGCGCGTCGACAAACTCGCGTCGAGCATGCGTCCAGCAGACCAGGTGTTTGATGCCTCTTGAATGACCACGGCGTTGTAACCGGCGTAGTTGTCGGTACTCATGTAGCCGCAGTAGCCGTCGAGCAGGCGCAAGGGCTCCTCCTGCGCTCGGCTGGCGGTGTTGTCGAAAAGGACCACCGGTTTGTCGGGTGGTGGCCCACCGCTTTGTACTTAAATCCAGGACTGCGCGCTGGAATCGTATCCCGGTTCATGCTGCACCTACAGGCATGTTTCGTCGCAGTGCAATAGCGGTTACTTCAGCAGCGTGTCGCGCATTAGATTGAGCAGCGGTTACAGTTGCTCGCCACGTTGGATCACCCAGCGCCCCAGGGGCTGGCGTGGGATGTCGACGCCGTGGTGGCTGAGCATCTTCTCGAAGCGGTACAGCGGGATGCCGTTGGCGTACTTGGCGGTCAGTAGTATCGCCAGCACGCTGGGGCTGGCCAGGCTCTTCTCGATCAGTTGCGGCGGGTCGGCGCTGCTTCGCAGACGTAGGTCTTACGGATGTGGCGGAGACAGCGGCTTGCGCTTGCCTCGACGCTTGGCCGGTGTAACGACTTCTTCGGCTTCGCTTGACGCGGCTGCGGGCTCTTCGAGCAGCTCTCTTCTGCCATAATGGCCAGCTGCGGCGAGTTGGCGTCTTTTGGGCTGCGCTCGGACTTTGTGGGCAGCAGGGCGACCTGTTCTCGGAGTCGTGCCACCTTCCCGTGCGCCAACAGCAGCACAGTCCGGTGGCCTTGTCACTCACATCGGGCTTGGTCTTGAAACGCTCGGCTTCAAGACGCCTGGGCTACAGGCAGAAACCATTGCGCTCCCAGGACAGGATCTTGACCTGGCTGCGAGAGTGGTTGTATTAAAAGCCTCTGTTACCGCTCGGTGGCGCCGCCACCCAAGAGGTTCTAGTACATCCGCACCATATTAGCGAAGCTGTTGCTTGGCGCCCCCTCCATCAGGTGCGTATCAGCGCGCGGCCGGAGCTGCACTTGATCGAGCGAGTTGGATGCGAGCTTTTGGTCAACCTGTAGGCGAAGGGTAGGGATAACGGCTACGGGAACGGCACCTTCCGTTTGAGGAAGTCGAGTTGCCGGGCGCTGACCTGTTCGAAGGCTTCATCTAGGTAGATGGCAAAGTGGCCTTCTTGGCACAGATGTACTTCCCCATCCGGGGCTTGTCCGGCATAGCGCAGTGCCGGGCCAGCCGGGGCCACGCTATCGGTCCGGCATATGCAGAAGAGCGTTGGGCACTGAATTTTTGCGGTTTGCCTGCCTGGCGAGTAACGCAGAACCGACAGTGCTATGCGTGCCGCCACCTGGTTCTGAAAGGAACAGTGTTCCGGCTTCAGGGCGAGGTAGCCAGGTTCTGCATCTGCTGCGGTCAAGAGCGCTGCCGAATGCCTGGGTCCAACCAGCTTGACCATAACCGGTGCGGCGCCGAACATGGAACCGACCATATCTGCCAGCGCCAGCGCGCCCACCTTGAGCAGGCTCAAGGTGTCCATGGCCCGGCAGGCAGCGGGGCCGTCGGTAAAGGGACCTTGGACCATCGCGGCGGCGATAGCGGAGTCTGCGGCTGCCACTTCGAGGACATGCCCTCCACTAAAAGAGCTGCCCCACAGGATGACGCGCGTTGCATCCAGGCTGTCTAGGGTTCTGGCGTAAGCCACCGCAGAGCGCCAGTCCTGCAACTGGTGCGCGATATCCAACAGCTGTCGAGGTTGGCCTTCACTGGCGCCGAAATGTCGATAATCGAATACCAGGCAGGCATAGCCGGCCCTGCAGAATTTTTCGGCATAGGCATCCAGGCGCATCTCGCGAGTGCCGCCCAGGCCATGGGCCATGATTATGACGGGATGGGGCTCTTGCCGTTCCGGCTGATACAGCCAGGCTGCACAGTGCACTTCGCCGGACAGGAATAGGACATCGGTACGCTGGATCATCACGAGCTTCCCTCTTATGGGGGCGAAGTTATTGCGGGCGTCCCGGCATGCCGGACACGGATCTGCGGTTGCCCATTTTGATTAGGCTGCGGCTGCTCTCGCACAGACCGGCGCCAGGCTGCGTATCCCACGGTCGCGACTGGCCTCCATCGGCTCCTGCAGATTCTTCGGCGGCTGGCCCGGTTGGAGGGGGGTTATCTACTAAGGATGTGGATGGCCACTTCCGCCTCTTCGATTCCCTGCAGGCCACCGCCATTCTCCTGGATCGCATGCCGGGCGTCTTTAACCTGGCGCGCGCCGGCCTCACCGCGCAGCTGGGTGACAAGTTCGTACAGCTGGCCGATGCCCGTAGCGCCTAGTGGATGGCCTTTGGATTCCAAGCCGCCGGAGGTGTTGATGGGCAGGCGCCCGCCGAGGCTGAACTCGCCGCGCTCGGCGCATACGCCGCCCTGGCCGAGAGGCGCCAGGCCAAGGTTTTCCGCATGGATGATCTCGCCCATGGCCGATGCGTCATGCAGCTCGGCGACGTGCATGTCCTGTGGGCCGAGGCCCGCGATCTCGTAGGCCTGGAGGGCGGCGAGTCGACTGACATGCTTTTCCGGTTCGTCCAGGCGGCGGTTGCTGAAGCTGCGCAGGACGCTGGCGGATATTTTGATGCAGCGCTTCTTGTCGGCGCCGATTCGCTTCAGCCCTTCTTCCGTACACAGAATCGCGGCGGCGGCACCGTCGGAGAGCGGCGCGCACATGGGCAGGGTGATCGGGTAGGTGATTGGTGGGGCCGCCAGCACTTCGTCGATGCTGAACGGCTTGCGGAACTGCGAGTAGGGGTTGTGTACCGAGTGTTGGTGGTTTTTCGCACAGACCGCAGCGATCTGACGTTGAGTGGTGCCATAGGTGTGCATGTGCCAGCGGCACATGGCGGCGTAGATGGCCATGAACTTACTGTAGGGCTTGTCCGATTCGGAGCCGGCTGGCGGGGTGATACCCGCGCCCATCTTGACCAGGATCTGGTAGTTCTCCTCGGCGCGGGAAACATCCCAGCCAGCCTCAAACAGGGCAAAGGCCTTCATCTTGTCCGGGATGTTCATCTTCTCGGCGCCGATGGCCAGGACTACGTCAGTGGTGCCGGCTTTGAGGCACTGCACAGCTAGGTTGATCGCCGAGCTGCCGGAAGCGCAGGCGTTCTCGACGTTGACGATGGGGATCTGCTCGATGCCGAGCTTACTCAGCACCACTTGCCCGGGGATGGAAATCTGTCCCTGTAGGGGACCATTGGTCATGCCGGCGTAGTAGGCCGCGCCAAGATCCTGGGTGCTGCACCCGGCATCTTTCAGCGCACCGCGCAGGGCCTCACCGGCTAGGTCGTCCAGACTGCGTTCCAGGTGGCGACCGAACACGGTCATGGCGATACCAGCGATATAGATAGTGCTCATGAATGACTCCTGTGGATGGCTTGCTGGGCTGGTGTGTCGGTTACTGCGTGGGCACTTGACTTTTAGTGTCTGCCTTTTGCGGTCAGTGCGAAGCGAGTCAACTGGCGTTGCTCCCGCTGGCGGTTTGCAGGCTGCTGGTGTTGCGTAGATAGCGCCAGAACAGCAGAGCGAAGATCAAATCGCCGAAGGCCAGGATCGGAAAGTGCAGGCCGGTGTTGCCGCTGAGCCAGTGGCCAAGGATCACGCTGGCCACCAGCAACTTCAGGACAATACTGAGGCCGATGTAGGGGCGATAACGTACGGGATTCCGGGCGATGAGCCAGTAGGTAAAGCCGAACACCACGACCACGCCCATGGTTATGTGCATGAACAGTATGGCTGCCGGGTTGAGCGACAAGCCCAACAGGGCGGAGGCCGGGCCGGGGGCCAGCAAGAGGGGCAAGCCCGCTAGCAGACTGAAGAGTGCTGCGGAGATAAACAGTTTGCGGCTATGACGTTTGGACATCGGTTTTCTCCAGCGCTATCGCCCCGCCTTGTCCGTTAGACGAAGGCGGCTACGTGGGATTCTTGCTTCAGCAGTTGGACTTCACCCAGCTGCCAGCTTTGTCGAATCGACTCGACAGTGGTGCCGCCCTTGCAGCCCATCATGATCCTGGCCGACTCGAGCAGGTAAAGGGGGCATCGACAGCTTCTGATCATGCAACGCAGAGCGTAGTTCGGCGGCCAAACGGGAAGGCTTATGACGGCTGTTGCGGGTTTTGGGCATACCAGCGGAGTGATGTTTTGAGAGTCCGCAACGGTTCTGTAGGCAGAAAAAACCCGTGCCAGAGGGCACGGGGGTCGCTCAAATCTTCTTGCCGATGTTTTGCCAGTACTTCTCGCGCAGGTCTTTCTTCAGCACCTTGCCGATCGGGCTGCGGGGCAGGGTGTCGATGAAGTCGACCGTTTTGGGTGCCTTGACCGACCCCAGTTTCTGCTTGCACAGGGCGATCAGTTCATCGGCTGAGATGGTCTGGCCAGCGTTCAGCTCGACCACCGCCTTGACCGCTTCGCCCCACACGGCATCGGGCACGCCGATCACCGCGCAGTCCTGCACGGCCGGGTGGCCCCAGATCACCTGCTCGACCTCGCTCGGAAAGACGTTGAAGCCCCCCGAGATGATCATGTCTTTCTTGCGGTCGGTGATATGCAGATAGCCTTCGGTATCGATGTGGCCGATGTCGCCGGTGTGCAGCCAGCCGTCGATGATGGTTTCCGCAGTCTTGTCCGGCGCCTTGTAGTAGCCCTTCATCAGCAGGTCGCCGCGTACGCAGATCTCGCCGGTCTCGCCCTGTGCCAGAATCTGGTTGTCGTCGTCGAGAATCTCGCAGTGGATCAGTGCGTTGGGCCGGCCTACCGAGGACAGGCGCGCATCGTCGGCGATCCGGCCGTTGCGCAAATGCTCATCCGGCGGCAGGTAGGCGATGGAAGCCGGACATTCGGTCTGGCCGTAGCCCCCCATCATCACCGGGCCTATCACCTCGATGGCCTGCTTGAGCTTTTCCACCGACATGGGCGCGGCGCCGTACATCAGGTACTTCAGCGAGGAGAAGTCGACCTTGTGCTGCAGACCCGGTACATCCAGCAGGCGGTAGATCACAGTAGGCGGCAGGAACAGCTCGGTGACCCGGTGCTTGCTGATGGCGGCCAGCAGCACGGCCGGATCGGGGCTGGTGACGACCGCCACGCTGCCGCCACGCGCAGTTGCCGGCAGGGACAGCAGGCCGGCGGTGTGGGTCATGGGGGCCGCGGCCAGATTCACCGGCTTTTCCTCGGCGCCGTAGGGGCAGCCGATCATGAAGTGGGCGCAGAAGGTCTGCAGGCTGCGATGGGTGTTCATCACACCTTTGGGCTTGCCGGTGGTGCCGCCGGTGGAAGAGAGCATCACCACATCGTCCATGTCGACCGCGACATTGGGCTTGCTGACCGCTTGCCCGGAGATCCAGTCCTGCAAGCTATGGCTGCCAATGATTTCCGGCGCGCTGCCGTCGACGCAGATCCAGTGCCGGATCTTCGGCAGGCGCGGCTGAAGTTCGGCGATCACCGGGGCGAAGTATTTCTGGAAGAACAGCACTTCGCAGTCGAAGGCATCCAGCACGTAGTGGTTATCGTCGGCCGAGTTGCGTGCGCCGACGGGTAGCCAGCACATGTTGGCGCGCCACAGGCCGAGGGTGCAGGTCCAGGCAGTGACGTCGTTGGCAGCCCAGACGGCGCCCTTGGTTTCCTTGGGCAGGTCGGTGGCGAGCAGGGCATTGGCGATGCGGCAGGACAGTTCGCCGACTTCGGTGAAGCTGTATTCGCGTTCGTCCTGGATATAGGCGGAACCTTGCGGGTTGCTGCGCCAGCCGCGGTCGAAGAAATCGATGATGGCCATTTCAGAATCCTGAAGACAGATGTGGCTTCCAGACTCGGAAGCCACACCAAAAGGGAGTGGTTAGAGCTGGCTGACGCTGGCACGAGCCAGGCCACGTTGCTCGAGGAAGCCGAGCAGGTAGCGGTGGCCGAACGCCTTGGAGCCGGAGGCGAAGCCGACCTTATTGGTCTCGCCGTCGATCAGCTTGATGGCGGCGGCGGTCTGCAGGGCACCGGTGGAGATGTAGGGGGCAACGCCATGCACGGTGGCGCGTACGGCAGCCAGCTGGCCGCGGCCGATGGCGACGTCGACGCTGCGCTGAACGGTGGTGCGCTCGCGCGGCGGCATGCTCGGCGTGGTCGACTCGACCAGGCTCTTGACCACGGCATCCTGCTGTTCCTTGGGCAGGTGCTTGTATTCGGCTTCCCACTTCTGGGCCAGGGCGTGGACCATCTGCATCACATTGTTGTCGTAGAAGCCCACACTGGAGATGCAGCTGCGTACGCGTGAGTCCTGCTCGAAATAGACCGGCAGCGAAGTACCGCTCCAGGGCAGGGAGAACACCGGCTGGATGAAGTTGGGGTCAACGATGTTGAAGGACGCGGTGACCGGGTGAGCCACCAGCTTCTTATCCCACAGGTAGCACTGTTCGTTGCGGAAGAGTTCGAAGATCGAGGCGGCCGAGCCGATACTGACGCCGGCGGATTCGCGCGGGCCACGGCACATAGCGGCAGTTTCCAGAGCGTCGATGCCCTGGGTTTCCAGAGCCAGTTCGGCGGCGATTTCGGAGAAGCTGTACATGTAGGAAACCGAAGGCGAGACCAGCAGGCCGGCCTGACGATACAGCTCGCCGAATTGATCGCGAACCTGGCGCACGTAGCTTTGCTCGCCAGTGGTGTCGAGGTGGTGGCAACCGGCCTTGAGCGCGGCTTCGACGGCGATCAGACCGAAATTGACGAACGGACCGACGGTGTTGCACACCACCTTGGCGCCTTTGAAGGCGGCGGTCAGCGATTCGACGTTGTGTTCGGCCTCGATGATCTCGTAGGTGGCCGATTCCAGGCGCACCACGCGCTGGGCCATCATTTCCTGGGTGCGTTTGGCGTTGCGCGCCACGGCGGTGAAGGGGATGCCCTGGTCGATCAACCAGTCCATGGTCAGCATGCCGGTGTAGCCACTGGCGCCGTAGACAACTACTGGGTACTTAGCCATTTTTCTTTCCTCTTTCTTGTTAGTGGGGCTATGCGCCGGGAAATCAGTTCTTTGTCCAGCCGTCTTCGAACAGCTGTTGCGCCAGGTAACCCAGGCGGGTGGTCAGCATGTGGTTCTCGCCATCCTCGATCAGCGCGGCACGGGCGTCGCGGAACAGCTTTTCCAGCGGGTATTCACAGGTCAGGCCGTTGCCGCCAAACATCTGCAGGGCTTCGCTGACCACATGCATGGCTTCCTGGGTGACCGTGACCTTGCCAGAGGCAGTAGCCCAGGGATGGCCCTGCGGGCTCAGGCGGGCATAGGCCAGGGAGCGGCGGGCGACGGCCCGGCACAGCTCGACGCGGCGTAACATGTCGCCGATGCGGTAGCGAGTGAGCTGGTGGTTGATCAGCAACTGGCCGCCTTGCTTGCGCTCATGGCAGTAAGCCAAGGCCAGTTCGAAGGCAGAGCGGGCCACGCCGGTGAACATCTGCGACATGTGGGTGCCGGCAAAGGACCAGGCCGAGGCGACATTGCCGTAGTACTCGTCCTGCAGGGCGATGGCGAAGCGCTTGGGGATCCTGACGTTATCGAAGTAGACCTCGCCCTGCGGCAGGGCGCGCTGGCCGATTTTTTCCAACGGTTTGCCCTTGCTGACGCCGGGCAGATCCAGCGGCACGATCACGGTGATTCCGTTGGGGCGGCCCTGGGCATCGTAGAATCCGTCGCCATAGTCGGCGGTCATATAGACCAGGGCTACCTGTGCCACTGCACCGTTGGAGACCCAGGCGGAGCACTGGCCGTTAATGACGATCTCATGCTCACCAACCTTGGCGAACAGGTTGCCCTTGTTGCCCGGCTGGCCTTGCACCCACTCGCGCTGCATATCGAAGGCGCCGACGTCGGAGCCCTTGTCCGGATGGGTGATCATCCAGCAGCCGATCTTGCCGGCGCACAGGTCGATCAGCTCCTGGTTGCCGACCACCTTGGCCATCTCGGTCGGGAAGGCGGTCACGGCCAGGGAAACCGCCAGGCCGGCATCACCCCAGCCCATTTCCTCGCCGATCAGCGACTCGACGCGCACGGCTGTTTCCGGTGGCAGTTCGGCCAGCAGATCGGAGTCCAGGCCGAGCTTGGCCGCTTCGCTGAACAGGCTGTAATACGGCGAGCCGGGGGCGACCACCTGCTCGGCGGTCATCTTGTCGAGTTCCTGGCCGAGGGGGCGCATGAAGTCCTTGGCAAAGCGATGCACGCTGTCCTGGATGCCGCGCTCGATCTCGCTCAGGGGCGTTTCAAAGCCGGTCATTGAAATGTCAGGCAGATTGATCCGGTTGCTTAGTTTCATGGTGGGCCTCGTGTTGGCACTCGGTTTGTCTATGACCTGCACTCTAGGCGTCGAAGCGCGTCGCGGCTTTCAACAAAGACCCGTATATTTGTCAAAAAAAAAAAATCCATGGAGGACGCTTGCATGCCTGCACCGAGTTGGCTGAAGGTTCGTCGGGAACTGGGGCATAGCCCCATCGTCGAGGGCCGCATAGGCGGTTCGGCACCGCTTTATGTCGAGCGCTACCTGTATCAGACGGTAGAGCGCACCGTGTCCGGCAACGACATGACCAGCCTGGTCACCCAGTTTGGTGGCGGCCGTGTGCGGGAAGGGGAGATCGACCACTGGCGCAGCCTGAGTCTGCCAACCCAGTCGCAGCTGTTACCGGCCGGTGTGCCCACGCACTGGCACTACGCAGGCACGGTGGATTTCGCCGTGTTTTATTTTCTCGATGGCGCCAGCAGCGCCATGCAGAGACTGAAGTTGCTGGGTGCTTCGCGCAACGAGCCAATTCCATTCAGTGACCAGTTGGTCGGTGCGCTGGCACTGCAGCTGGTCAATGAACTACAGAAAGGGCGGCTTGCCGATCAGGGCTTCATGGAGCAACTGGCGGCACTCATGCTCGAGCAGAGTTTTCGGGTGCTGACGACCGCCAGCCCGCGCGGGATCAGTCCAAGACACGTACATTTTGCCCGCTTGCAGCGAGTGCTCAACCATATTCATGAGCATTTGACGGATGACTTGCTTGCCGAGGCGTTGGCCAAACTCGCCGATGTCAGTCTTGCCCATTTTCGCCGAATTTTCGAAGACGCGATGGGAGTGCCTCCCCATCGCTATATTCTCAGTGTGCGTTTGGAGCAGGCGCGCAAGTTGCTGACCCTCTCGTCGATGCCCATTGCGCAAATCGCTCAGGAGTGCGGTTTCAGTAGTCAGAGCCACCTCACAGCCTGCTTTCGCGCGACCCATGCGGTGACCCCGGCTCACTACAGAAAAGCCACAGTGGGTGAGCGGAGCTAGGCGGGCGCCGCGGTCGAGTCTCTTCGGTTGCCTGTTTCCTGGTAGCGCCATGTCACGGCTCGGATATTCATCTGCCGAGCCTGGCGATGATGCATCGACCAACTGATCAGCAATGCTGTACAGACCGTGCACCACACACAGCAACAGCCTGTCCTCATAGCGACAGGCCGGACTTTTCAGTGATCATCGGCTCCAGTGCAACAGCGCCAGAACCAGGGCAACCAGGAAAACGGTTTCGCCGATCATCAGCAGAATCGGCTTGATGCCCACCGAGGCCAGCTCCTTGAGCTGGGTCTTCATGCCCAGGGCGGCAATGGACACCACCAGGCACCAGCGCGACAACTCGTTGATCCCACCCTGCAACAGGCTCGGCACCCAGCCGGTGCTGTTGACGCAGGCGAGGACGACGAAGGCGACGGCGAACCAGGGCAGCAGTGGCGGACGCTTGCCGCTGGCATCGGCGCCCTGCATGCGGGTGATCATGGCCGCGACGACGATCACCGGCACCAGCATGGCCACACGCATGAGCTTGACCACCGTGGCGGTGTCGCCGGTCTCTGCAGACATGCTGTAACCGGCACCGACCACCTGGGCCACGTCGTGGATGGTGGCCCCGAGGAAGATCCCGGCCTCCTGCGGCGACAGGGCGAACCAGTTGGCGATCATCGGGTAGAGGATCATCGCCAGGGTCGACAGCGCCGACACACCGATCACGGTGAACAGCGTGGCGCGTTCCTTCTGCGGGTGGTTGGGCAGCGCGGCGGCCAGTGCCAGGGCTGCCGAAGCACCGCAGATGGCGGTCGCCCCGCCGGTGAGCATGCCGAAGATGCGCTGGAACCCCAGCGCCTTGGCCGCCACCACCGAGACGCCGATGGTCGCCACCACCAGCGTCACCACCAGCGCCACCGGCTGCCAGCCGAGGCCGACAATCTGCTCCAGGGTGATGCGCATGCCCAGCAACGCCACGCCAATACGCAGCACCGTGCGGGCGGTGAACTCGATACCGGCCTTGCACTGACCTTCGGCGGACAGGAAGTTCAGCGCCATGCCCAACAGCAGGGCAAACAGCATCACCGGCGCGCCGTAATGCTCGGACAGAAAGGTGGCGGCAGCAGCCACGATCAGGCTGACGACAAAACCAGGCGCCAGTTCGCGGGCACGAACATGGAGGTGGCTGATGGCACTGTGCATGGGTTTTCCTTGGAAGTGAAGATGGTCAGATGACCCGTTCGATCAGGGCACTTCAGGCAGATTGGATGGGTTTGCAGTGACGGCCTTTTGCCGAGCGATTTCATCCCACAACTGCTCCACCCGCTGCTTGTGGTTGCTATGGAACGTAGGGTTGATGGCCAGATAAAGCGGTTCTTCGATGATGGGAAGGGGGAGGATTTCAAAACGCCCCTGAAACTCGGGCTGGTTGATGGCATGTAGCAGGCGAGACTCGCTATCTGCAGCCAGGTTGCCGCGCCCCTTGAGCAACATGCGCAGCATGGCTTCGATGGTCTGGGGGCTGTCCTCTGCCGATATCTGCCGCGTCCTGAAATGATTTTCTAGCAGGGTTACCCCGGTCATATACAGCACCGGGCCGCTCAGCCCGTGTATATGCTCGCCATCCCAAGTCACTGGGCTACCGCGCTGGCGGATAAACACCATTCGGGCTAACCCGACGGCCCCGCTGTTGTCTTGCGGAAAAGCGAAATGCGCGAGGTTGGTGGTAGAGCGTGTGATCACCGCAATGGCGTCGAAGTGTCCCTGGGCGGTGCCGTTCCAGCAGCGCTTCCAGGGCAGGCGTTCGACGCGGATTGGCCAGCCGAGTAACAATGCTGCGTCCAGTGCCAATTGATGTGCCGTACCGGTTTTCTCCCGGTAGGTGAAGGGCGGTACATCCACATCACTGATGCACACGCGCAGGGGCGGAGTTTGATCCGCACCTGCCAACGGGCTGATCAGCGTCAGCAGCACGCTGATCAAGCCGCAGCCCATATGGGTTAGGCATGGCGCGCGGTAGCGGGTGCGATGCAAAGCCAGCATGCTGGGGCCTAAGCCTTGCGCTCAGTCAGCAGAAAGTGCGACAGCGCCGGGATCAGGATCAGAGCACCGAGCATGTTCCACAGGAACATGAAGGCCAGCAGGATGCCCATGTCGGCCTGGAACTTGATCGGCGACCAGGCCCAGGTGATCACGCCTACCGCCAGGGTGATGCCGACCAGGCCGACCACCCGGCCGGTGAAGGCCACTGCATTCTGGTAGGCATCCGACAACGACATGCCGTGGCGCTGGTAGTGCAACTGCACACTGAGCAGGTACAGCGCATAGTCGATGCCGATACCCACACCCAGGGCGATCACGGGCAGGGTGGCGACCTTGACGCCGATGCCCATGGCCACCATCAGTGCCTCACAGAGGATCGAGGTCAGCACCAGGGGCAGGATGGCCACCATGGCCGCGCGCCAGCTGCGGAAGGCAATCAGGCAGAAGACGATCACCGCCAGGTAGACGTAAATCAGCATCGTGCGGTTGGCTTCACGCACCACGATGTTGGTCGCTGCCTCGATCCCGGCACTGCCTGCGGCCAGCAGGAACTGACGATCCTCGGTGCTGTTTTCCTGGGCGAAACGCTCGGCGATGGCCACCACTTCGTCGAGGGTCTCAGCCTTGTGGTCCTTGAGGAAGGCAATCACCGGCATCACCGAGCAGTCGGTATTGAACAGCTCCGGAGCGTTCACCGAGGCCTGCTGGGCGGCGTAATTCAGCATGTCCTGGTTGCGCTGGATGCTGTTGAGCTTGGGGTTGCCCTCGAAGGAACCAGCCGAAATCTGGCGCACCGCATTGACCAGCGACGAGGTGGCCTGCACCCCGGGATGCTGCTGCAGCTCCCAGGCCAGACGGTCAGCCAGGATCAGGGTCTGGTAGTTCAGGCAGCCTTCCGGAGCGGTCTTGATCATCACCGCGAACAGGTCGCTGGACAGCGCGTAGTGACTGGTGATGTAGGCGTTGTCACGGTTGTAGCGCGAGTCTTCATGCAGCTCCGGGGCGCCGCTGTCGAGGTCGCCGATTTTCAACTGCAGGCTGACGATGAAGCCGCCGACGCCCATCAAGGTGGCTACCAGCACGGCGCCGGTTGCCCACTTGCGGGTAGTGAATAGATCGAGCAGATCCCACAGCTTGCCGAAGCCGCGGTGCTGGGCGGCCTTGTTGTCGATCTTCAGCGCGCGCTCGGCGGCGCTGGCGCTTACGCCGACATAGGACAGCGCCACCGGCATCATCAGCAGGGTAGTGAAGATCAGCACGGCCACGCCGATGCTGGCGGTGATGGCCAGTTCCTGGATGACCGGAATGTCGATCAGCATCAGCACGGCAAAACCCACCGCATCGGACAGCAGCGCGGTGACCCCGGCGATAAACAGACGGCGGAAGGTGTAGCGCGCGGCCACCAGCTTGTGGGTGCCGAGGGCGATGTCCTGCATGATACCGTTCATCTTCTGCGCCGCATGCGACACGCCGATGGCGAAGATCAGGAACGGCACCAGAATCGAGTACGGATCGATCGCGTAGCCCAGCCAGGCGACGATACCCAGTTGCCAGACCACTGCTGTCAGCGAGCAGAGGATCACCAGCAGGGTACTGCGAATGCAGCGGGTGTAGAGCAGGATGATGACAAAGGCACTGACTACCGCCAGGCCGAAGAACATCATGACCTTGATCAGGCCATCGATCAGGTCGCCGATCAACTTGGCGAAGCCGATCACCCGCACCTTGTACTTGCCGGTGCCCTCCTCGCCCGCCTGGCGCGCCGCGCTGTCGCCGGCGAATTCGAACTTATCGCGCAGCTGCTCTTCGATGACCTTGGAAAACTGGTAGTAGTTGATGCTCTGGCCGGTGGCCGAGTTCTTGTCCAGCAGCGGCACGATCAGCATGCTCGACTTGAAGTCGCTGGCCACCAGGCTACCGACGATGCCGGCGCGGTTGATGTTCTGCCGCAGTTGCTCGATGTCTTGCGCTGAACCCTGGTAGCTGTCGGGCATCACCGGGCCACCCTGGAAGCCTTCTTCGGTGACCTCGGTCCAGCGCACCGCCGGGCTCCACAGCGACTTCATCCAGGCGCGGTCGACACCTGTGGCAAGAAACAGCTCATCGTTGACCTGCTTGAGCACCGCCAGGTACTCGGGGTCGAAGATATCGCCCTGGGTGTTTTCCACCACCACCCGCACCGAGTTGCCCAGGCCGCGCAGCGAGTCGCGGTTCTCCAGGAAGTTCTGGATGTAGGGCTGGCTCTGCGGAATCATCTTTTCGAAGCTGGGCCGCAACTCCAGCCGGGTCAGCCCCATGTAGCCCAGCAGCAGAGTGACCAGCACCATCAGCAGGACGAACAGCCCGCGGTTGTTGAATACCGTGCGCTCCAGCAGGTTGCCGGTGCGCGCATCGAAATCGCGCACATCACGGATCACCGGCATGGTGTCTTGTTGGATTTTGCCCATGTCAGGGTACTCGCTCTAATTCTTCTGGTTATTCGGCAGACAGGCTGCGTACGCCGCGCGCACCAACCAGGATCAGGGCACCGTTGCCAGCCTGCGCGGCACCGGCGACCGGAGCTTGCTGCTGCTGTGGCAACAGTTGCAGGGCGTTCTGCTCGGAGCTACCGAGCAACTGGTGGCCCGCCTGGGTAAACAGACGGTATTGCCCCTGGGCATCGACCAGGGCAGCACTGAAGCTGATCTGCAGAGGTGCCTCCAGGCTCTGCCAGAGGTAGCCACCATCGCTGCTGCGCAGGGCATGCCCGCGCAGGCCGTAGACCAGAACCTCACCAGGCTTGCCGGTGATGCCGAAGAAGCTGCCCTGATAAGGCGTTTCCAGTGCGATGAAGCGTTCGAGAATGGCGTCCCACTTGCGCAGCAGACCCTGCTCGCCGGCGATGTACAGCGCATCGCCCGTCGAGGCGATGGCGTTCAGATGCAGGCCCTGAGGGTTCTCGGTGCGATCCTGAAACGGCAGCCAGCTGCGCCCGCCATCGCGGGTATGCAGAATCAGGTTGAACACGCCCACCGCGTAACCCTGCTGCTCGTCAGCGAACCACACATCGAGGAACGGCTTGTCGGCGCCTTCGTCGAGCAGACGCTGGCCTTCTCCAGCCAGCATCGCCCACTGTTCGTTGGCCGGTTCGGCAGCAGCCAGCGCGCTGTAGTGCTTGAGCACCAGTTCGCCGATCTGGCGGCCATCGAGCTGCTTGCTCCAGGTGACGCCAGCATCGCTGCTGTGCAGGATCACGCCGTCATTGCCCACCGCCCAGCCTTGCTGGGATGAGGCGAAATAAACGGCATTGAGGTCGACACTGACCGGCACCTGGGCCTGTTGCCAGGAATGGCCAGCATCGTCGGAATACAGAATGTGGCCGCGTTGGCCAACGGTCACCAAACGCTCACCCGCACGGGTAACGTCCAGCAGGGGGCTGCGCAGTGCCAGCGCACTCGGCTTGGCCGGCAGGTCCAGCACGTCAACGTAGCTGGTCGCCTGAGCAAAGCCCGGCAGCAAGGTCAGCATGGCAGACAGTGCCAGCTGCTTAATCTTGTTGTTACAGGAGCACATACTGCGTCCTCTTGGAAAAAGGGCGCCGGAGTGCATGGATATGCAGTCCGGCACCAAAAACTGCCTGGTTTATCTAGGCAGGGGGAAGCTTCAGCGAATTCCGGCGCCGGCCAGCGAGTCAGGCGACCATTGTGCGTTGGACACTGCCTTGACGTACTTGATACCGCCATACGGGCCGGTCAGGCCTGTGACGCTATAGCCGCCACCGATCAGGTCATAGTTGATGTAGGGCGAGGCGTCTGGAACTTGCTGGTCATAGCTCTGGCTGAGGAAGCTGAAGCTGCCACGGTACAGCTGACCACGGGCGTCATACTGGTCAGAGGCCAGAGCCACCCAGGTGTCCTCGTCCAGGTAGAAGCGGCGCTTGTGGTAGATATGGCGGGCACCTTCCTTGAGGGTAGCTTCGACCACCCAGACGCGATGCTTCTCCCAGCGTACGGAACTCGATTCCATGTGGTTGGGCGTGAGCAGCTTGGCAGTATCGGCCTCATAGGTTACGCGATAGGCGTTATAGGGGACGAACATTTCCTGCTTGCCCACCAGCTTCCAGTCATAGCGATCGAGCGCGCCAATGAAGACGAAGGCGTCATCGTAGGTCGCCGCACCGGCAGAACCCGGGTTGGGGGTGTCATAAGCCAGGCTTGGCGCCAGCTTTACCCGGCGTACGCCAGGCAGATACTGCCAGGCGCGGCGTGGCTGGGTGAGGGGGTTGACTGCGTCGCGCAGCATAATGGCTTCACCGGCCCGGCGAGCCGGGCCGGTGTACATCAGCTTGATCTGGTAGTAGGTGTCCTTGGCCTGCATCGGCTTGCTCAAGTCGCCGTACACCGCATAGTTGATCCAGGCATCGCCGGTAGTGGCCAAGCTGGGGCGGCCGCTGCTGTCGACAAACCAGTTGTCGTACTTGGTGGCGAGATTCACTCCCTGGTAGCGCAGCAGGTGGTTCCACATGGCTTCGGCGCCCGACTGCGGAATTGGGAAGGGGGTTCCCGGCAGCGCATTTTCGATGGCGTTGCCGCCTTCCACCGCTGTGGCCGTGGTGGCGTTCTTCAGCGTATTGTCCAGCACACCCTGGGGGATGGATGCACTGCGGTGCGTCGGGTAGACCTCAAGGCGGAAGCTGGGATGACGTCGGGCCAGTTCGGCGGTTACGGCGGTCAGTTGATCCTTGTACTGTTCGACGTTCTTGCCGTCGATAACCAGCACGGGTTTTTCGCCAGCGAATGGATCCGGGCGCATGCTTTCGCCCGGTTTGTAGCTGGCTGGCGGGGTAGTGAGACCGCCCTCGTAGGCGGGAATGGAGCCATCCGCGTTGCCGGCTTTTTCCGCACCGATCAGGGTCAGCTCAGCGCCGAGCTTGGCTGCCTCTGCCGCCGATACGGCGGCATGCGCCTGGCCGGCAATGATGGTCGCCAGTGAGGCGGCCAGCACGTTATAGAAAAATTTCATCTCGATTCTCTCCGCTTATTGTTGTAGTGCGAGCATCAAAAGGTGGTTTTGAAGGTCAGGTACATGGCGCCGCGATCTTCGGTGGCGCCGGCGCCGCTGAATGAGCTGTAGCCGCCGGGGTAGCAGGTGTAGAGCTCGGTTGGGTTGAGAGCGTTAGGGGTCGAACCATCATTCAGGCCGTCTTCACACTTGCTGGCTTCGCCAAAGGCATCCACGTACTTGAGGTCGACGTAGTACTGGTTGTAGATGGCCGCGCCGACACCGACGGAATAGGTGCCGGTGTCTTCCGCACCACCGCCCTGCACCGGCGACACACCATCGATGCCGAGGTTGACGGAAATCGGCGCGGTTAAGTCCACGCCCGGGAATACCTGATACCAGGTCGGCGTGAAGTTGACGGCGATGCCCCAGTTGTCGCGGGTGGCCTTGTCCACGCCGCGGTAGGTGTCCTCGCCCTTGTACAGCGCTTCGTTCTTACTATCGAGGGACAGCAGGTTGCTGTAGTACAGCTCGCCCAGCAGGCTGGCGGAGTCGAAGAATGGTGTTTCTGCGATGGCCACTAGACCGTTAAGAGTCCAGTGCAGGGTGTCGCCGGTAGCGGCCATACTCGCGCCGTCGCGCGGAGCAACACCAACCACACCTGTTCCAGGATTGCGTGCAGGTAGCCCTACGTTGTCCAGCAGGAAAGGCGCATAAATTGCCGGGATGCTGGCCAGCGGCATATTGCTGCGCACATTCAGGTCACTGCCCACGCTGACGCCGCCGAAGTCCTTGGATAGGCTGATACCGTAGATATCGATGTCGTCGCCATAGGCAAACTTGTAATCCAGAGTAGTGACGGTTGCCGGGGCAGCCTCATTGAAACCAGGCCCATCCACCACAGCCTGCGGCAGCACATCGGAAGTGTTGCGGTAGTAGAGACCCAGGGTGCCATCCAACCACTCGGGCGACCATTTGGCCATCACGCCCCAGTCACCACGATCATCCGGCGTGTAATCGTCGCCACGGCGTACTGTAGTCAGAGCGGTAGGCCCAGCAAATACCCCCCCAGCAAAGCCATTGCCCAGCAGGAGGCTATGCGCACCAACGCCGACCACATCCGAACCATCGTAATAGGTACCAGCCTCGGACAGGCGAGCCGGATCCCACTTGAAGAAGTACTGGGCACCCAGGGTCAGTTCCGAGTTAACGGTGAAACTGGTGGAAATCTGGTTGCGCGGCAGGAACAGCTCTTTGGCCTCAGTACCCGGCGAAGCTGCGGACTTGGCCAGATCCAGGCCGGCCTGACCATAGCTCAGCGAGTGCACCGGGCTCAGTACGGTCTCGCCCCAGAACACGTTGTGTTGGCCGGCCTTGACACTGAACATCGACTCTTCGCCCACGGTGGCGCTGTAGAACACGAAGGCATCGAGGATCTCGCCAGACGGGCCGCTGTAGTAGCGCTGCGCGTAGCGGCTTAGATGTGAGCTACCGAGAGGTGCATACAAGGGCGATAGCGGGTTAGCAGGGCCGGTAGTTGCATCGTTACCGTTGACTAACGGATTGGAATTCGACCCCGCATTGTCATAGGCCTTGTCATACCAGCTCGCCGCGCTGACGCGAAAGCCCATCTGGTTCTGGTACACCACGTCCAACTCGGTCAGCAGGTCGACGCGGTTGGTTATATTGGTGCCGGCCTTGCGGAAGTTGTAGTCGCCGTCGTTGTTGTTCGGCGTGGCCAGCATGCGCTTGTCGGCGCTCTCGGTGCGCACGCCGTAGTTGTACTTGAACGTGTTATCGAAGCGCACTGACCAGTCTTCACTGCCGGTCTCGAGTTCGAAGGCATGGGTCGGAGAAATGCCGAGCGCGGCGAGGATTGCCGTGGCCAGGATTCCGCGCTGGAGGTTGATCTTATTGTTGTTGTATTTCATGGGGCTTTCCCACCTCTCTTTGTGAGTTTTCGGTACCACTTTTATCTGTTGCCGACCCGGCAACGTCGCTTGCGGCGTTGGCTAGGATGTCCGCTGCAGAATCCCGATCGACACGGTACGGCCAAATGCGCAGCTGTGCTGTAAGGCTGTGCGAGCCCCCTTGATCTGTTGCGCGCCGGCTTCGCCGCGTAATTGCCAGACCAGTTCAGCCAGTTGTGCCAGAGCGCTAGCCCCGGGCGCATGGCCCCGGCCGAGCAGACCACCGGAGGGGCAGATTGCCACCTGACCATCTTCACCGGCGTGGCGGCCCCGGCTGAATGAGTCCATCTGCGCTTCGCTGCAGAAACCCAGGGCTGCACAGCCGATCAGGTAGTCGGCCACGCTATGGTCATGCAACTCGACCACATCGATGTCCTCGGGGCCCAGGCCGGCGTGTTCGTAGGCCTGGCAGGCAACCCGCCGGGTCGCCGCGCGCCCCAGCACATCGAGTACTGACAGTGATTGCAGGTCGCCCTCGGTATCGCTGCCGCGCACGCTGGCGAGGCTGGCCACGTCGGCGCGCAAACCATAGCGCCGGGCGAATTCGGGGCTGCACAGGAGGACGGCTGCGGCTCCGTTGGCCGGCGGGCATAGGTAGGGCGCGCCCTCACCCAGATAGTCTTGGTCGGCGTTGAGCAGGGCATGGGGGTTGAGTCGGGCCTGCCGGTGCGCTTGAGCGAGCACGCGCTCGCTGACAGCCGCGGCCCCCCCCAGAAGCGCCTGCAGGGCGCTCATCTGGGCGGCGAACAGTTTCTCCGGAAACTGCCTGAGCATCAGCAGATCCCGCAGGTCCTGGCTGACGAGCAGGCTTTCACGGTCGGTTTCGGGAACCGCGTCGAGGCCGCACGAGGTGCGACCGGCGCTGTCGCTGGACAAGGCTTCGCAGCCGACCGCCAGAACACATTCGGCTTCGCCGGAGAGTACGCACTGGCGCGCCAGGTGAAAGGCCGTATAGCCGGACATCTCGCCATCGCTGATGCTGACCAGAGGCGTGCCGGTAAGGCCGAAACTGCGCATGGCGTGCTCGCCAACGGCGGCTCCGGCATGCGCGTTGGCGGTGAAAATCTGGTCGATCAGCTCGAAATCGATGCAGGCATCGGCCAGACACAGCTGCACCGCGCCGGCTGCCAATGCCGCGGGTTCTGCAGGACTACCGTTCGCAGTGAACGGCATCATCGCTACCCCTGTGACCAGAACCTTTCTAACCATGCTGTATGCCCCGTCTCGGCAATCGTTTCGGCCGGATGACCTCGAACATTCCTTACGCGTGTCGCTAAGCGTGTGGTGCAACCGGCCTCTGGCGCATCACGCACAGCGTTCGGTTCAACCTGCTGATCAGACTAGTGCGCTTGGGGAGACGAGGAACCCCCAGCGTTGGGGGGGGCAGCGCCTTTCTCGGGTGGCAGAGGATTGCGCTCGACTGTGCCACTGCTGCCACGATGTACCGGGCAGGCTTACGGCGAACGCGCATGCCTGAGCTACCCGGGTGGGCATCCGGCGGGAGAGGGCTGGTGTGCTGTCTTGCCATAAGCCATTGCTCAAGCCGCTGCGGGCAGGCCTAGGGCTGCGCCGGTGTCATCGGAGCGGTAATTTTGCGACAGCACCCCTAGCGATTCGGGGCGAGTACCTCAGTGGCGGCGGGTGGCATGCTGTGGGGATCCAGTTCGCTGAGCGCCTGAAACTGGCTGAGAAAGATGCGACCGGCGAAGCTTTCCACGAAATGCGAGCGCTTCAGGCGATCCATCACCGGGCCTTTGACTTCGGACAGGTGCAGCTGGATCGCACACGAGCGCAGGCGTTCGGCGATTGCATCCAGGCTCTCCAGCGCACTGGCGTCAATCAGGTTTACCCCGGAGCACATCAGCACCAGGTGTTCGATGTCCGGGTGCTGGTTGGTCAGTTCGGCGATGCGCTCTTCGAGGTAGCGGGCATTGGGGAAATACAGGCTCTCGTCGATGCGCAGCGACAGAACGCGCCGGCTTTGCCGCACGCTAAAGCGCTCGACGTTACGGAAGTGTTCACTGCCGGGTAGCTGGCCGACAACAGCCATGTGCGGGCGGCTGGTGCGCCAGAGGAAGAGCAGCAACGACAAGCCAACGCCGAGCAGGATACCGCTCTCGACACTGAACAGCAGCACGCCTGCGAGGGTGGCGAGCTGTGCCGCCCCGTCCGCTCGCGAATAGCGCCAGGTGCGCACCAGGGAGTTCAGGTCAACCAGGCGTAGCACCGCGACAATGATGGTCGCGGCCAGCACGGCCTGGGGCAGGTTATGCAGGAAGGGGGTCAGCAGCAAGACGCCTATGGCGATGCCGGCTGCTGCGAATACGCCGGCCATGGGCGTCCGGGAGCCGGCCTCGAAGTTGACCACTGAGCGGGCGAAGCCGCCCGTCACCGGGAATCCCCCGCTGAACGCAGCCGCCAGATTGGAAGCGCCTAGCCCGAGCAATTCGTTGTCGGGTTCGATGCGCTGCTTGCGTTTGGCCGCCAGCGTCTGGCCCACCGAGACCGACTCGACGAAGCCCACCAGGCTTATCAGCAGGGCTGCCGGCAGCAGCTTGAGGATCAATGGATAATTCAGCGGCGGTAAGCTCAGCGCCGGCAGGCCCTGGGGGATGTTGCCGATCACCTTGAGGCCACCTTGCTCCAGTTGCAGGAGGGCAACCAGCAGGATGGACAGGATGATCACCGGCACCGGTGCCGTACGGGCCAGATTGCTGGCCAGGGCTGGGCGCAGGCCGAGGCGCATCAGCCAGGGCTTGAGCCGGCTACCTGATAGCCAGAGCAGCACCAGGCTGGACACCCCGATCAGCACGGTCGGCCCGTGCATACCACCCAGGTTGCTTGCCAGTGGCGGCAGCAGCTCCAGCAGGTTGTCGCCACTGGCCTGGATACCGAGGATGTGCTTGAACTGGCCCACGGCAATCAGAATGCCCGAGGCGCTGATGAAGCCGGAAATCACCGGATGGCTGAGAAAGTTGGCGATGAAACCGAGCCGCAGCAGGGCCATGCCGGCCAGGATGAGTCCCGAGAGGAGGGCGAGCAGCATTGCCGCCCCGACATATTCGGTGCTGCCGAAGGGGAACAGCGGTCCGAGCGTCGCTGCGGTCATCAGCGATAGCACCGCTACCGGTCCGACGGCGAGAGTCCGGCTGGAGCCGAACAGGGCGTATGCGATCAGCGGCAAGATACTGGCATACAAACCCGTTACCGGTGGCATCCCGGCGAGCATGGCATAGGCGAGGCTTTGCGGAATCAGCATCAGCGTAACGATGATCGCTCCCAGGCCATCTTGCAGCGCCAACCCGGCCGTATAGCGTCGTCCCCAGTCGAGGATGGGCAGCCAGTAAATTCTTTTCATGCGGATCTTTCCCAGGGCGCGGTCGGGCGAGAGGTCTGGAGGGCCACTACGCGATCAGCCGACCGGCAGTCGCCGGATGACAGCCCGGTGGTCATACCCGGGGGCGACCAGTGCCCGCCAGCATCGGCAGAACGGAGGCTGGTACACGCTCACTGGTCATGCAGCAATTGCAGCGTCCCCCGATCTCGGGTCGACCGGTGCAGCCTGAAATAGAACAGCAGCGCCAGCAGGGTGATGAAATCCGCCCCGAGAAGGGCCGTGGTCAATGGCGTGGCCACGCCTTGCGCCTCGAATACGTCGGCGAAGAAGCCGATGGCGTAGGTGCCGGTGCCGATGATCAGCACGTTGGCGATGAACATGGTGAAGCCCGCCGCTGTCGATTGAATGCCTGTTGGTGCATGGTCCAGCACCAGCGAGAACATTGCGCCATAGGGGAAGGCCAACATAAATACGGATGCCGCCATGCCGGTATAGAACAGAGGTGTTCCTGGCGTGGAGAGGCGGAACAGTATCAGCAAGGGCGCGCTGATCAGCACGACGATGACGATGAACAGGGCGCGCGTGCTGGCAAAGCGGCGGCAGAACCAGTCGGCCGCCATGCCGCCGAGCAGGGACGAGGGAATGGCGCAGGCCAGGAAGATACCGCCATACAGCGACGAGGCAGCGGACTGCTCCAGGCCTTTATCGGCCACCAGCCACAGCTGCATGAACTGGGTGCTTGCATACAGCATATGCATGACTGACATGCCGATCACGGCCCAGCGGAAATTCGCATTGCCCCTGAATGCCGTAGCCAATTGACTCAACATGGCGCGCACGGAGAGCCCTGGCAACCTGTGTTGTGCATGCCCTTCGGGCAACTCTTTGCTGGTGAGCCGGAAGAACGGCACCAGCAACAGGCTGATCACTACGCCAAGGCCGCCCAGCAGGTAGAACATGTTGCGCCAGCCGATGTCAGCGCCCACGTTACCGGCCAACCAATACGCCAGCCCCAGGCCGATCTGGCTGCCCATGAAGAACAGCCCGAAGACGGTAGCTCGCTGGCTGGATGAGAACAGGCGGCCGAGTATGCCTGCGGCAGCAGGGTGCAAGGTGGCTTCGCCTATGCCGATGGCCATGCGTGGGATAAGCAGGTGCAGGAAGTTCTTGGCCAGCCCGGTGAAAAAGGTCATCGCACTCCATAGCAGGATGCCGCAGGCGATGACCTTGCTCGGGTTGTAGCGGTCGGCTAGCACGCCCATCAGTGGGCCGCTGAGTGCATACACGGTGACAAAGGCGAAGCCGGTCAGCGCGCCGAACTGCTGGCGGGAGAGCTCGAGGTCAGCAGAAATCTGGCTGGCGAACGCCGGCAGCATGTGCCGATCGACGTAGCTCAATATGTTGATCAGTATGAGCAGCAACAGTAGGTAGTAACGGGACACGTTCATGACCTCTTGGGGCGCGGTGCCTGCAGTTTAGGCGTCGCGGGGGGGGGGCTGGCAGGTTGGCCCTGACTGCCCATCTCAGCGGTGCTCGGGCTCGGGCATCCGGTTTCCAACGCATTGATACCCGACTCGGGACCGAGTTGAAAGCGCTGGGCATCCTTGTGATAGTGCCGGTTGGCGGCAAGGAAGCACAGTGCGGCCAACAGGCTTGCGAGCGGCATCACGGCCATGGCGGTGGACAAGTCGGTGAAGTCGGCGATCAGACCGGTTACGAAGGGGCCGGGTGCCATGCCCAGCAAACTGATGGCCAGGGCGATCACGGCCAGCACTGTGGCATGCACCCGTGGGTCGTTGACCTGGGTGGCTACTGCGCTCGAGGGGCCGCTGTGGGCGCCGGAAAGGAGCATGCCGGCACCGACCAATAGCAGTTGCAGCATGCCGGGTTCAAGGCTGAACGCGGCGATGAACAGCAGCATGGTGGCGCCGGCATAGAGCACGGTGAGGCCCAGTTTGCGCTCCGGCGCATGGCGCGCGAGACGGTCTACCAGAGCTCCGCCGAGAGTCATGCCGACGGCTGATACCAGCACGAACAGACCCGCCTTGAGGCCCGCCTCGCTGGGTTCCATGGCGTAGTAGCGATTGAGGTAACTGGGTATCCAGGCAATGGTCGCCCCCACGGTAAACATCTGCAGGCCGCAACCGAGGTAGACGTAGTTGGCTGTCGGAGCGGAGAACACTGCGCGAAGTGCCTGGCGCATGGGCAGCTTGGCCGCTCCGGTCTCTGCCTGACCCTGTGCCGCTGCAGGTTCACGGGCAACCAGACGAAACAGTGCGGCTGTCACCAGGGCAATCACGCCGAAGACCACGAAAACCGTGCGCCAGCCATAGCGCTCGGCGAGGATGCCACCGAGGACGATGCTGAACACCGAGCCGAACAGGGCTGACGCGAGAAAAGCCCCCATGACCGTGGAGTGCTGGCGCGCCGGGAACAGCCCCAGCAAAATGGCGCCGCCGGCACTACCGAAGGCCGCCTGGGCAACGCCGACCAGCATGCGGGCTACCAGCAGCAGCATGAAGTTTCCGGCCATGGCGCAGAGGATGGTGGCAGCGCCCCACATGAGCGCCATCAGGGTCACACCGAGCACTCGCCCGTAGCGATCGACCAGCAGCGAAATGGGAAGAGAGAGCAGGCCGACGGTCAATGCGACGACACTGACCAGCGAACCCAGCTGAGCGTCCGACAGACTCCAGTCGTTCTTCAGAAAGGGGAAGAGTACGGTCACCACCTGACGCGACAGGTAGTTGGACATCATCAGGGCGATCAACAGGGCGAACACCAGCCATAGGTACAGGCGTGACCTGGATGGTTGATGGGCGGCTGCAGAAACTAGTTCTTGTTGGGTAGACACAATGCTCATCCTGGTTTTTCCAGTTTGGGAGCATTGTGAACTCACGGGGGAGTCATGGCCCCCCCCCGTGGCGTGGGGGGTCAGTTGGCGCCGAGTGGGGTTCCGCGCACAGCGCCGAAAGCGCGGTTCTGCTCGGCGGGGTTGCCCTGGGCCTGACGCATCGGCGGCGGTACCGGCGGGCCCAGCCTGACCTCGTCGGCGCAGTCGCGCATGCATGCCTCGACCTGCACATCCGGGGTGCCGCCGTTGCCCATGCCGCCCTGGCTGGCCGGGGCACCGGGCCACAGACCGTGGTCGTTGGTCATGCCGTGGCGATTGGGCAGCAGCGCCTGCACGTCGGCCATGTTGGCCTGGGTTAGGACGAAGTCCGCCGGCACTATCTGCGCGAGGTGGAGCAGGTAGGCCAGCACCCCGTAGACCTCGTCCGGTTGCAAAGACTTGGGCACGGTCCAGGGCATGGCACGCTGGATGTAGTCGAACACCGAGGACAGTGTGGCGGTCTTCATGAACAGGCTGCGCACGCGGGTGGGGCCGGCGCTGAGCGCCTGGACCCGTCCGGCCTTGACGTCCTGCGCGCTGGTACCACCGATCAGCGGGGTGAACATGGCGTCGGATTCGCCGGCGGCGCCATGGCAGGCCGCACACTTGGCCGCGAAGATCTGCTTGCCCTCGGCCACGCTAGCGGAACCGACCGGCAGGCCGAGGAAGTCCGCGCGCACGTCGATGTCCAAGGCACGCACCTCATCCGGCGTGGCCGTGCGGCCGATGCCCTGGAAGCGGTCCTCGGCCGCTGCTGCCGAGCCTGCCAGCAGCGCACACAGCAGTAGCGCTTCAGAGTACCTGGACATTGTTCACCTCACCGCTGGTCAGTACTTCCCAGGACTGGATGGCATTGTTGTGGTAGATCGATTGGCTGCCGCGCACGGCGCGCAGCTGCCGGTAGTTCGGCTGCACATAGCCAGTCTCGTCGATGGCGCGCGATTGCAGAATCGCCGGCCGGCCGTCCCATACCCAGTCGATGTTGAAGCGGGTCAGGGCCTTGGCCAGCACCGCGCCATCCAGGCGTGCGGGTTTCCAGTTGCGCCCGCCGTCGAAGGACACATCGACCCGCTTGATCGTGCCGCGCCCCGACCAGGCCAGACCGGTGACGTTGTAGAAGCCCTGGGTGAGCAGGGTCTGCCCGCCCGACGGGCTGGTGATGATCGACTTGCACTCCTGGATCGAGGTGTACTGGCGATGCATGCCGTCGGGCATCAGGTCGACATAGTGGATGGCCTCTTCACGGCTGGCGTAGGGCTGGTCACCGACCTCGATGCGGCGCAGCCACTTGACCCAGGACACCCCCTGCACCCCCGGCACGACCAGGCGTAGCGGGTAGCCGTTTTCCGGGCGAAGCATCTCGCCGTTCTGCCCGTAGGCGACTAATACCTCGCCCGACTCGACCAGCTCCATCGGAATGGTGCGGGTCAGGGACGCGCCGTCGGCGCCCTCGGCCAGCAGGTAGCGCGCCTTCTTGAAGTCGACTCCGCAATGCTCCAGCAGCAGGCGCAGCGGTACCCCGGTGAACTCCGAGCCGGACAGCAGACCATGGGTATACTGCACCGTCGGCACCAGCGGATTGCTCCACTCGGTGCCGGTATTGCCGCCGCATTCGAGGAAGAGGAGGCGCGATACCGACGGCAGGCGCATCAGCTCATCCATGCTGAACACCATGGGGGTGCGGATGAGGGACGGATCGGACGCGGTGATCATCAGCCGGTGCCGGGCCGGATCGACGTCGTGCCAGCCCTGGTGATGGCGCTCGTAGTGCAGGCCGGAGGGCGTGATGATGCCGAACAGCCCCTGCAGCGGGGTGAAGGAGGCGGAGTTGCCGCTGACCTTCGACAGGCCGCGCATCTCGCGGCGCTGCAGGTTGCCCTCATGCTCTGAGGGCAGGCCGTAGGGACGGGCGGCGACCGGCTGGCCGGCGCTCTTCGACCAGTTGGGCAGCTCGAGGATCGCCGGATCGCCGGCGCCCGCCCTAGCGGCCAGGGGGGCGCTTAGGGCTGCGGTAGCGGCCAGCAGGCTGCTGCGCAGTAAGTCGCGGCGCCCGGCTTTGACCTCGCCGATCTGCGCCTCCGTGAGAAAGCTCTCTGGTGCGGGGCGCAGGCGCCCCGGCCGGCTGAGTTGCTACGACATCTATTGACTCCTCGTTGTCTTCAGGCGTTGCCGGTAGCAACCACGCCACCGCGCTGGCACCAGTCGCTCCAGCTGCCGGGATAGAGCCGCGCCCCGCTCAGCCCGGCCAGCTCCAGGGCCAGCAGGTTGACGCAGGCGGTGACCCCGGAGCCGCAATAAAGAATCGGCGCGGGTTTGTCGGCAAACAGCGGCTGCCAGCGGGCGAGCTGGGCTTCGGCGTCGCGTAGCAGGCCGGTTTCACCCAGTGATTCGCGCCAGGGCATGTTGATGGCGCCGGGAATATGCCCGGCATGCAGGTCGATCGGTTCGACTTCGCCGCTGTAGCGGGGTGGGTCGCGGCTGTCGATCAGTACCGGGCGATACTCGCCATAGCACACCGCCTGGAAATCGACGCAGAGGGCCGGGTCGATGTTCGCCGCAAAGGTGCCGTTGCCAGCCGCCACCGCTCCGGGCTCGACTTGCTGGTCTGCCGCGACCCAGGCAGCGATACCGCCATCGAGCACCGCCACCTTGTCATGGCCAAAGTAGCGAGCCATCCACCAGAGCCGCGATGCGGCAGCCAGGTCCCCGGCATCGTAGGTCACCAGCAAGGTGTCGGCATCGACGCCGAAGCGCTGCAGTAGGGCCGTGAACTCGCCCTCCGTTGGGATCGGGTGGCGACCGCCAGCGGACTTGTCCGCGGCTGACAGGTCCAGTTCCAGATGAGCATAGTGCGCGCCCGGAATATGCCCGGCCAGATGGGCTTGTCTCCCTGCATCGGAGGCCATGGGATCGAAGCGACAATCGACGATCGCAAGCTTGGTGCCGTTGGCGAGCAATGCCGACAGCTGCGCAACCTCTATTACCGGGTGGGTCATGTTCGGTTCTCTCTGGTAACAAACAATAATGGCAGTAACTCGTTGATCGAGCGTTACAGCTGATCCCACATCGGTACGCCAACGTCGTTCTTTTCCCAGAACTCGCGGGCGTTCTTCAGCAGGGCGCCCATGGCGGCCGGACGCTTGCCCTCCCATACGTCGGTCTCCAGCCAGAGGCGCCGCAGATGACGGCGGTTTTCCCACTCGGCGGCATCCTTGTATTCGCTACGCGCATGCATCATGAAATGGTTGTTGAAGAACAGCATGTCGCCGGGCACCTGGCGCAGGCGCACCACCAGCGATTCGTCCCACTTGGCCTGCTTGAACGCCTCGAACGCCTCCAGGTCCTGCTCCGTCAGGCGCGGCACCTCGTCGAAGCGCTGGGCACTGCGCACGTAGTCGGTCAGGCAGAAGCAGGCGATGCCGCCGTCGTCCAGGCGGTTCAGCAGGCGCGATTTGTAGTAGGGCTTCTCGCCTGGCTGCTCTTCGCCGCGCCAGTCGATGCAGTACTCGGTCTCCAGCAGATGCTGGGCCGCTGCGGGGTTGTCCTCGATCACCTTGTTGAAGACGGCCACCGCGCTGCACAACTGGTTCTCGCCGCCCTCGGGGGCCTGCTTCAGGCACAGCAAGCCGGCGATGTCGGCACCGTCGGTGTGCAGGTCCAGGTCGGAGGTGGTCTGGTAGCCGCGCGCGGTGGGGTCATTGACGCTGCGCCCCTCATCGATCACGTCGCCGAGCACATGGCCGCGGGCATTCTGCTGCCAAGGCTTGCCAATATAGGAACCGATACCCCAGTAGATCGCGCTGGCCTGGTCCTTGGTATAGCGCTCGGCGGGAAAGCCCCTGAGGTAGAAAATGCCCAGGCCTGAGACGAGGCTGTCCAGGTAGCGTTGCAACTTCTTGGCCAGCTTCGGCATAGGGAAATCCTGCTTGCCGAACTTCGGCACGACCAGCCCCTTGGCCTTGACCTGCTGCAGCGCGGCGTCCAGTTCGGCAATGTCCTCTTCGCTCAGTTGGTAGATCCACTGGTCACTCTGCGCCATCAGGCTTTGGGCAGTCCAGGCGGCCGGGTGGTTGATCTTGGTCAGTTGCATAGCGCTCATGATTCATCCTCATGTGATTCGGCGGTTGCCCTGGCGGTACCGGAAGCTTCGGTCGGCGGCGCGGGCTGGAAGAGAATATACCACGCGGCTGAGTTGTTTTGTACCCCCGGTCGGATTTTTCCCGGCGATGTCGTATGTTGGAAACAACTCGCGTGTGGTGTTTGTTGGGTTGGTCATCCGTTCCCTGACAAATCAGGAGTGCAGGCAGCTTGCAGACGGCAACCAGGAACACGACCGCGAGAAGGCGCCAAGCAGCCTAACCGCACGCTGGGCCGGTGATGAGCACTGCAGTCGTTCCGACTTCTTCGACCGCCTGGGCGAAGCGAGAAGCGCTTGCACGCCCGGGTGGCCGCGAGTCGCATCACTGTGTTCGAGGGCATTCTGGACAGTTTCGAGAGCCTAGTTGGCCTGCTGCACAGCGACAAACGCGGCAAGCGGATGGTGAAGATCAGATGAAAGAAAAACCGCGCAGGGCCTGCCGGCACTGCGCGGTTTCTGCGGGAGCCCATGGCCCGACCAGGCCTGGTGCGCGCCTACATGTGATCCCACATCTGCACGCTGGATTCGGGGTGCTTCTAGGTGTTCGAGACCCGCAGCAGACTCTCCATGGCCGCCGGCCGCTTGCCTTGCCATGCCGGGCTTTCCAGCCAGAGGCGGCGCAGATGGCGCTTCTCGCTGGGCTCCTGGCGCACGCGCACCACCAGCTCTTCGGCCCAGATGGCCTTTTTGAATGCCGCGAAGGCTTCAAGGTCTTGCTCAGTAAGGCGCGGGACCCGCGGCAGGCGTTGGGCGCTGTGGATATAGCCGATCAGGTTCAGGCAGGCCACGGCACCCACGACGGGGGTAAGTACCCTGGCCCGGTGGAAGGGCTCTTCACCCGCCGGCTGTTCGCCTCGCCAGTAGATGCAATATTCGGTTTCCAGCAAATGTCGGAGTGCCTGCGGGTCGCTCTCCAGCAACCTGTTGTAGGCCGACACGGCGCTGCTGAGCTGGTTTTCCCCGCCCTCCGGCGCCTGCTTCAGGCACAGCAGCGCGACGATGTCGGCGCCGTCGGTGTGCATGTCCAGATCTGCCGTGGTCTGATAGCCGCGCGCCATTGGGTCGTCAAGGCTGCGGCCTTCGTCACGAATGTCGCCGAGCAGGTGGCCACGATTGTTCTGCACCCAGGACCTGCCGATATGGCAACCTATCCCCCAGAAGATCGCACTGGCCTGATCCTTGGTGTAACGGCTGACCGAAAAGCCCTTGATGTAAAGAATGCCGAGGCCGAAATCCAGGCTCGCTGTATAGGGTGCCAACTTGGCCGCCAGCTTCGGCATCGGAAAATCGTCCTTGCAGAAATTCGGTACCTGCAGCCCCTCGGCCCTGATCTGCCGCAGAGCGGCATCCAGTTCGGCGATATCGTCTGCGTTCAGCTGTTAGATCCACTGGTCGGTCTGCGCCATCAGACTCTGCGCAGTCCAGGCGGCAGGATGGTCGATTGTGCCAAGTACTGGCTGCTCGGGCTTGGTTAACGGCATAACGGTCATGATCAATCCTCGCACTGGTCTTGTTTTCTGATTGGCCTTGAGGTGGATGCCCCGCGGGTTGCTACGCAGTTTGCAAGCCAGTCCGAACAGAACAATGTAGATGCGCTTTTTGTTGGCATGCATCAATTTCCGCGCCGCATGCCATAGCCTGAGCGCCCACCTGGAACGCTGCCGGCATGCCGATACGCGGCGCTTGCGCCCGACCGGTAGGTGGCGTGGTAAAGCCGCCGTCCCGTGGGAGCGGCAAGTTCCGCTGAGGGGCGCGGGTGTAGATCTGCTCCAAAATCACAAGTTTTTTGGCGTCCGAGCGCCTAATAATCAGGCGCAACAGTGGCCTGCCCCCAATCACCTCAGAAGCAGTGAGCCCAGCATGACTGAGTACGCCCAAACCCTGACCCTCTGGGGTACGCCCCACTCGCTGTACACCGGCAAGGTGCGTTCCTACCTGATCAAGAAAGGCTTGCCGTTTCGTGAGATGCTGCTGTCGCATCCGCGCTTCCGGACCCAGATAGTGTCCGCCGTGCGCCTGATAGTAGCGCCGGTACTGGAACTGCCGGACGGCGAGCTGATTCAGGACAGTACCGACATCCTCGCGGCGCTCGAGCGGCGTTTTCCCGACAATCCCATGTTCCCGGCAACGCCGGTGCAGGCTTGCGTGGCGCACCTGCTCGACGGCTTTGGCAGCGAAGGCTTGCTGGCTGCGGCCATGCACTATCGCTGGAGCTACCGCGCCGAGCAGGAGCAGTTCCTGCGCGCCGAATTTGGTCGGGCGGTGCGCAGCGGGCCCGACCGTGAAGGGCGGCTTGCCGCCGGCGCCGCCCTGATGGATTACTTCAATGGCTTCTTGCCGCTTCTCGGGGTCACGCCCGAGACCATCCCGGCGGTGGAGGCGGCCTATCTGGACTTGCTCGATGCGCTGGATGTGCATTTCCAGCACTACCCGTACCTGCTCGGCGGCCGGCCGAGCATCGCCGACTTTGGCTTCATGGCGCCGCTGTTTGCCCACCTTGGCCGCGACCCGGTGCCGGCGATGCTGATGACGCAACGCGCGCCCAACGTCTACCGCTGGACCGAACGCATGAACCTGGTCAATATCGCCGACGGCGAGTTCCCCGATTGTGCGGAAAGCAGCTACCTGGCCGGCTACGCCATCCAGGCCATCCAGGCCACCCTGGAGCCGGTGCTGGCCCTGCTGTTCCGAGACTGGGGCCACCAACTGCTGGCCGATGCCGAGCATCACAACGCCTGGGTCGACAGCCATGCCGACCTGCCCGCAGGCCAGCTGGTGGGCCTCGACGGCGAGCGCAAGGTGCACCCGAGCCTCGGCCTGGTAGTGTCGGACTGGCGTGGCGCCCGCTGCAGCCGGGCCAGCGCGCCGCACGCGCTGTGGTTGCTGGACAAGGCGTTGGCGTGCGCCGCTGCACTTTCGGCGCCGGTCCGCGAGCGATTCGCCTGGCCCGGCCGCTGCAGCGTCGGGATCATGTGCTGGTGCTGGCCTGATCGGCCCGTGAGGCGGGTGCGCTGAGTCCTGGCTGCCGGATGTGCCGGAGGGGGGCTCGAGCCGTGGCGCCGCCTGCTAGTCGATCAGCCGCTCGATCCCGCGTAGCAGTATTGCAGTCAGCGATTCCTGGTCACGCTCTTGGTGCACAGGCCTCGAGCGTCCTGCCGTGATCCAGCCGCCGAGTATCAGGGTGAGGATTTGATAGCTGGTCTCAATACAGCGCATCTCGCTCCACTCCGGATGAATCTTCTGCACCAGCCCCTGGTAGTAGCGGCTCGCCTCCTGATACCAGCGGTCACGTACTTCACTGTAGTTTGGGTGGCGCCGCCAGAAGGCCGTGGCCTCGAAGAAGAACACGTCGTCGGTGTCGCGGATGCGCGAGAAGTGCAGGGCCGCGATATCGAGTAGTTGGGTGCGGGGGTCGAGCTCGACCTCGGCGATCTTCGCCTTGAGTAGGTGGCGCAGACGCTCGATACCGGTCGCAAAAAACGCAACCAGCAGGTCTTCCTTGGTCGGGAAATAGTGGCGCACTGCGCTCTGGGTCACCCTGGCCCGCTCGGCGATGGCCTTCTGCGAGGCGGCGGTCGGCCCTTCCTCGATGATCAGGTCATAGGTGGCATCGAGAATTGCCTGCAGAGTCTTCTTACCTTTGGCATAGCGGGCCCTGCTGAGGAACTCACTCTCGAGGTTGATCGGTTGGTCCGGCATAGGAAGCACTCGTGTGTGGTTGGCCGGCCTTATCTTAGCGTGAAAGTCGCGCAGCGACGCCTTCCTCATGCCCGTTAACCCGTGAGTAACCGGGGCTGGCGAGAAGGGGCCGCGCAGCTGTGGAGGCCGGCTCGCATTGCGCGCTTGTGAGCGGGCTACCGTGGCCAGATATCGACCAGCGCCGTCGAGAGCGCCTGGGGCTGCCTGGGGCTGGCGATCATCGTCGAGCGCTCTGTAGACCCGATGAGCGCGAGTGCAGCAATGCCCAGTGAGACGATAAACAGTGGTTTGCTGAACATGTTCAGGTTTACCTCGGTTTCTGCTGGTGTTCTGTCGCTGGCACTCAGCGCTGGCCTGGTGCACGCGCTGCACCGCCTGGGCAGGGTGCTCGACAGTGTCTGGCGCGGCACCATCCAGATTACCCACGAAGGCAGGAGCTGCCGCCGCCCCCTTGTGTGGGGGGCACAGGTCGGTTCGCGGTGTCCGCGCTCTTGGGGGGCGCTCGATGACAAGGCATCGTCCGAGCGAAAGTCATCGAAGCTGGAATGCACGGGCGAGCGGTGCGATCCGTTTCGCTACGGCTGCCTGGTCGGGGGCTACCTGTTGCCGAGCGGTGCTGGCAAACCAGTCAAGTCTCGGGTCCCAGGATACCGAGCAGATAGGCGCGATCCACCACATGTTTGCGGGTGCCTGCCTGGAACTTGCCGAACAGGTTCTTGATGTGCCATTTGACGGTTTCCTCGCCCGCATTCAGCGCCAGCGCTATCTGCTTGTTGGTCAGGTTGCGCGCCAACAGTTGCAGCACTTCCTGTTCCTTGGGTGTCAACAACTGGCTCGGCGACACGTTGACCGGCTTGCTGGTGCGTGGCGGGTGAGCCATCGTCTCGGTCGCCGTTTCTGTCTTTGACCGGGGTAAGGCGCCGCCCTGCTTGGCCACCCACTCAGCCAGGTCGGGGTGGGTATCGCTCAGTACACGGCGCAGGCCCAGCTCCTCGGCCAGGTCCAGCGCCTCGTGCAGCAACTGGCTGCCGTCCTGGCCCAGCTTCTGCCGGACCATGGCCTGCAGCAGCTTGACCTGTACGGACTCCCGTCCACGGCGCAAGCGTTCGGCCAGTTGGCCGGACTGTTCCAGTAACGGCAACAACTCGGCCCAGTCGGATTGCTGGGCGAGGGCGACCTGGATGCGCGCCATTGCCACCGGCAGGGCCAGCTCGGCGCCGAGTACCCCCGTCTGCGTGCGCAGCACGTCGGGTGTCAGGGCGTCGAGACGCCGCCACAGGCTCAGGCAGGTCTGCGCATGCCCGCGTAGCGCGTGCTGATGAATCTGTTCGGTCAGCGAGAGGATGCAGAAACGCGGCAGGTGGCGACTCTCGCCCAAGGCGAAGAGTTCCTCGAGCAAGTCCATTGCCCGGTGTGAATGGTCATGCAGGAAGGCCAGGCGCGCCGAGGTCAGGTAACCAAGTGTTACCGCTTCCGGCGCCGCCAGGCGGGCGAGGATATCCAGTCGGTTGGCCAGCACGGTCTCGGCTTCCTGGGGCTTGTCTTGCTCCAGTAGGGCGGCCGCCAGCGCGGTGGCCAGGGTCACGGCCATCGCGCTGCGGCGGCCGATGTCCTGGTCGGCTCGGCCCAGGCTTTGGCGCAGTGCCTGTTCGGCGGCGCTCATGCGGCCTTCCCACCAGTAGCTTAGGCCGAGCACCCATTCACGGAAACCACCAATGGCATCTAGGCCAGGCGCCCACTGGTAATGCGGTGCGTGCAGACAGCAGTGACGTGCGCGCTCCAGTTGCCCCTGCCACAGGGCCACGCGGGCCTCAAGATTGTTGACGATGGAGCGCAGTTTTAGCGACTCGGGCGGGTTTTCCAGCCAGGGTTTGATGATGGCGATCGACTGTTCCGGGCGATCGGCGAAATAGGCCGCCGACGCGGCGATGATGGCGGCCTCGCAGCGCTCTTCGCTGCCGGCCTGCGGATCGCTGGTTATGCCCTCGACCAGACCGAGGGCTTCGTCCTGGCGATCGGTTAGCGCCAGCGACCAGGCGGCTGCCAGGCGCAAACGTGGGCGGCGCAGGACTTCGGCTTCGGGAATACGCTCCAGCCATTCCAGGACGCGACCAAACCGTCCCCGCAGCATGATTTCGTAGAGACTGCCTTCGGCTTGGGCGTAGGCCTGCTCGAACATCCCGGCCGAAAGGGCATGGCGCGCGGCTTCTTCATGCTGGCCTTGGGCCGACAGCCAGGCCGCCGCCCGGCGATGCATGAGCAGACGCTCGGCCTCGGGCAGTTCGGCGAAGCGGGCGCGCAGCAGCTCGTGGGCCAGCGGGTGGATGCGCACCCACTCGCTGTCGACGCCCTCGATCATCAGCGGGGTCGTGGCGCACAGCTCTTCGAGCCAGATCGCGGCGCGCTGATCTTCCAGCACGGCAGTGCACAGGGCCGGACTGACCATCTCGAAGGGGGCGATACGGTAGAGGAACTCGGCCTGCTCCGGCGCCAGTCGGCTGAGCAGGGCGTCGACGAAGTAACGCTGGATATCGCCGCCGCAGACAGCAAGTTCGGCAATGGCCTGCTGCAGATCGGCGTGGCGCTCGAGCGAGGCAATCGACAACTGCAGGCCCAGCGGCCAGCCCTCGGTGATCTCGTAAAGCCGTAGGCAGCTGTCGGGATCGAGACGTTGACCGAAGCGGCTGGCGAGCAGCTCCAGGGTTTCCTCCACGGTGAAGCGCAGATCCTCGCCGGTAATCATGGCGAACTGTCCTTGCGCCAGCAGGTCGGCCATGGGCAGCGCCAGACGGCTGCGGGAGGCCATGACTACGCGCAGGTTGGCGGGGGCGTTGCGCAGCAGGTAGGTCAGGCAGTGGCGCACCGAAGCATCCGGCAGGGTATGCACCTCGTCGAGGACCAGCAGGGTTTCCCGGGCCATGTCGGCGACTTCGGCCAGCCAGCCGGTCAGCCCCTCGAGTTCACCGGGCTCCTGTCCGATCATGCTGACACTGGGCGGCGTAGCGCTGCGGCCGCTGCCCATGGCCAGCGCCGTGTACAGGCCCTGGGCCAGGCGGTAGCCATCGTCGCGCTCGTCGAGGGTGAGCCAGGCGACGATGGCGCCGCGCGCGAGGCTTTCGCGCCGCCACTGCGCGAGTAGCTGGGTCTTGCCGAAGCCCGGTGAGGCCTGCACCGAAATGGCTGCACTGTCGGCTAGTCTGGGGCTGTCCAGGCTCAAGCGAGAGCGCTGCAGGGCAGACTTCTGCACTCGCGGAGGCGTGGTTTTCAGGACCAGTTCAGGGTCGGTATGCACTAGGATATTTGCGCCTCACTGCCGTCGGATGGGCGCGCTCGGCGAGCGTTTCTTCCCCGGCGCCGCTCACCCCCCACTCGTTGTTCTTATAGCCGACAAAGCGGCTGCAAGCCCTGCGCAGGACAGTCGCGCTACGATCAGCCTGCGCCCTGAAGTGAACTGGGGCGCTGGATTCCTGCGGGCTACTCCGGCAGGCGGAAGTCGCGGAACATCTCGCGTAGCTTGAGCTTCTGCAGCTTGCCGGTGGCAGTATGCGGCAGATGATCGACGAAGACCACATCGTCGGGCAGCCACCACTTGGCTACCTTGTCGATCATGAAGCCGAGCACCTCCTCCTTGCTGAGCTGTTTACCGGGCTTGGTCACCACGATCAGCAGCGGACGCTCCTGCCACTTGGGGTGGGCGATGCCGATCACCGCGGCTTCGGCCACGGCCGGATGGCCGACGGCAGCGTTCTCCAGGTCGATCGAGGAGATCCACTCGCCGCCGGACTTGATCACATCCTTGGAGCGGTCGGTGATCTGCATGTAGCCATCCGGATCGATGGTGGCGATATCGCCGGTGTCGAACCAGCCCTCTGCGTCGAGGATTGACGCCTCTTCGCCACGGAAGTAACTGCTGACGATCCAGGGACCCTTGACCAGCAGGTGGCCGAAGGCCTTGCCGTCGTGCGGCAGTTCGTTGCCCTCGTCGTCGCTGATTTTCATCGATACCCCGCAGAGCGGGCGGCCCTGTTTGGCCTGCAGATCCAGGCGCTGCTCCAGGGACGAGCCAGCATGCTTGGGCAACGGACGGCAGACGGTGCCCAGCGGCGACATTTCGGTCATGCCCCAGGCGTGCAGCACACGGGCATCGAAGCGGGTTTCGAAGCACTCGACCAGGGCGCGCGGCGCGGCGGAGCCGCCGATCACCACGCGATTCAGGCACAGCTCGCGGGTGACATCCCGCAGTTCATTAAAATATGCTGGTCACAACATCGGGGGCTGCGCTTTTCCTGCTTCCTGCGCCCAGAAGGATGTAGACACTGTTATTAGTTTCAAAGATATAGTTATTCTTGAGTTCGACCAAAAGCGTACTCCTGACCCAGTCGCCTGGTAAGAATCGACGAGCACTATCTGTGACTACAGTGTGGGCATAGAGAAGAATTGGCTGAAATCCTTGCTCTGTAACCAACGCTTTCTTGTCATCTGAAATATCGAGGTCGACGAGAATCCATTGCCTTACTGAACAGTATGGTTTTCCTGGGCACAGTTCCTGAGCCATGGCGACTCCAGCGACCTCATCCTCACAAGCACTAGCTACTGGCTCTCCTGCTCGCGTTAGAAAATCACTTACGTCCTCAATGCTTATATTTTTCATGTGCTGACGCTCCAGCGTATTGCGAAGCGTATCCGTCCGGCCAACACACCTTCCTGGCCCCGACGCCAAAGGCGATGGTGTCCACCTGATTTAAGTGGACACCATTTCTAGCCTTTTAAGCGGGTCTTTCATGCAGCCACAACGCCGTTCCTACTCCAAATCCTTCAAGGCCCAGATCATTCAAGAGTGCGCCCAGCCCGGGGCCTCGATTGCCAGCGTTGCGCTGAGCCACAGCCTCAACGCAAACCTCGTCCATAAATGGATCCGAGTGCACACGCAGAAAGCCATGGCGCTGCAACCTGCTTTCATTCCTCTGTCCTTGCAGGCTATCGGGACAAAGTCGGATTCCGCGTCATCGACTATCTGTCTGGAAATCCCACACCCGCGCGGCACCATCAAAGTGAACTGGCCGACCGAAAGCGCCGCTGCCTGCGCGACCTTTCTGCGAGATCTGCTGCGATGATCCGCATCGACTCCATTTGGCTCGCCACCGAGCCTATGGACATGCGTGCTGGCACCGACACCGCAATGGCGCGGGTGGTGGCGGTGTTCGGTGCGGCTCAGCCGCACTGTGCTTATCTGTTTGCCAATCGCCGCGGCAATCGGATGAAAGTGCTGGTGCACGACGGGTTGGGTATTTGGTTGGCGGCGCGCCGCCTGCATCAAGGCAAGTTCTTCTGGCCGGGTTCTCGACACGGCTCTCAGATGGAATTGGGTGCCGAACAACTACACGCCCTAGTGCTGGGTTTACCCTGGCAACGACTTGGGCCGGGTGGCGCAATTTCTATTCTGTGATGCCTGCCATCGCCTGCCTGACCGTGCAATTGTCCGATGGGCCTCTCGTCGGGTTTAGCCTGCTCGGGCAAAATCGGCGGCATGACTTCGCTGCCCAATCTCGACCAACTGCCCCCTGAACAACTGCGCGCTCTGGCGGCGCAGTTGATGCAACGTGTCGAGAGTCTCGATCAGAAAGTCGAGACAATGGGCAAGAAGATCCACCGCGACCAAACGCTTATCGAAAAGCTGACCCATGAGATTGCGCAGCTCAAGCGCTTCAAGTTTGCCAAGCGCAGCGAGCAATTGAGCCCGGATCAAGTCAGTCTGCTTGATGACCTGATCGACACCGACATTGCGGCCATCGAAGCAGAACTTGAAGCGCTGAAACCTGCTCCCGCTTCGACTGAGGTTCGGCAAAAACCTAAACGCACCGCCTTGCCGCCACAGTTTCCATGCACTCTGATCCACCATGAACCCGATAACAGCCACTGCCAGTGCGGTTGCGCGCTCAAGCGTATCGGTGAGGATGTCAGCGAGAAACTCGACTACACACCGGGCGTGTTCACCGTTGAGCGGCACATCCGTGGCAAATGGGTCTGCGATCAGTGCGAAACCCTGATCCAGGCCCCCGTGCCGGCCCAGGTGATCGACAAGGGCATCCCAACCGCCGGCCTTCTGGCTCACGTGATGGTGGCCAAATTCGCCGACCACTTGCCACTATATCGGCAAGAGAAAATCTTTGGCCGTGCCGGCCTGGCCATCGCTCGCTCGACACTGGCGCAGTGGGTCGGACAAACCGGCGTGCAGCTCCAGCCGCTAGTCGATGCCCTGCGCGAAGCCGTGCTGGCCCAACGCGTGATCCACGCTGACGAAACCCCGGTGCAAATGCTCACCCCAGGCGAGAAGAAAACCCATCGGGCTTACGTCTGGGCCTATAGCACCACACCCTTCGCCGATCTGAAGGCCGTGGTGTACGACTTCAGTCCCAGCCGTGCCGGCGAGCATGCGCGCAATTTTCTTGGTCAGTGGAATGGCAAGCTGGTCTGCGATGATTTTGGTGGCTACAAGGCCAGCTTTGAACTCGGTGTCACCGAGATCGGCTGCATGGCCCATGCCCGGCGCAAATTCTTCGAGCTACACGCCACCAATAAAAGCCAGCTTGCCGAGCTGGCCTTGAGGTACATCCAGCTGCTGTACGAAATCGAGCATGAAGTCCGCGACCTAGAACCGGATTTACGCCGCCGAATACGACAAGAAAAAGCCGTACCGGTGATGGACGCTTTGCATGCCTGGATGATCACCCAGCGCCTACTTGTGCACGATGGCTCGGCCATCAGCAAAGCATTGGATTACAGCCTCAAACGCTGGACGGCGCTGTCGCGCTATCTCGATGACGGCGCTGTACCCATTGACAATAATTGGGCAGAGAACCAGATCCGGCCATGGGCGTTGGGGCGCAAGAACTGGCTCTTTGCAGGTTCACTGCGCAGCGGTAAACGGGCAGCGGCGATCATGAGTTTGATCCAGTCAGCTCGACTCAACGGGCATGACCCGTACGCCTATTTGAAGGACGTCCTCACACGTCTGCCGACGCAGCGGGCAAGTGAGATTGCGGAGCTGCTGCCGCATAGGTGGCGACTGGTTTAGTTGCGCAAGACGGGATGCCCAGACGCATACTGCGAAGCGCTTATCTGCGCGTATGCATATAAGCTCTGCAACATTGAAAGCCCGGATACCCGCTTCGATTCAGAGTCTAGGGTGCGTAATAACATTCGTTGAGTACAAATGCTTGAGTAATGAAATTAACTCACTGTTAAACAGCCTAGTACATGTCAGAGCTACATCATCGCTGGAACGCGTAATGGACAAGCAGATTGACGTCTCGTACTGTCGTGGAGTCGATCATCCAGGTATCCAGATCGATCAGCCCTTCCTGATTCAGTCGAATGTGCAACCGCTTAAGCAGTTAGTCGAACGTGCCGTCGTCTCTCCAATCACGAAAGCGTTGATACACAGTCGACCATGGGCCGAAGCGCTCCGGCAGATCGGGCCAGGCAGCACCTGAGCACAAGATCCAGAAAATGCCATTGAGCATCAGTTGGTCATCACTGCGAGGTCGCCCCATTTTCTGTTCGGGGGAAACCAAATCGGCGATCAGCTCCCAAGCTGCATCTGGGAGTTCGTAGCGCTTTGCCATGCGGGCCTCCAGCCTGTCATGGCGCCGATTTTAACCGTTAGGACTTTTCGTACAGAACCTAAGAAAGCGAAGTAGGTCTGTAGCGTGGCGTCAGCGGTAAGTCGCAATTCCGCTGACGCAAGTAGATTACGGACTAACGATGACCTTGATGTCCGATTCCGAGATGCTCTTGATGTATGAGTAGCTCGTTCCCAATACAGCAAGCTGCCCCTTCGACACCTTCTTCGCTGATATCGCGGGTTGCACGACCACAAAACTGAAGATCAACTCGTGATCATTGCATTTGTTGCGCAGTATCTCCAGTTGCTGAGGCGTCCCTTTCAGGATTCTGTCGAAGTCCTTGAGCAGTGATTGCTGGGAGCTATTCACGACAGGCTACTTTCTGCCTGTCTAGCGATACAGTCTAATGGTCAAGCCTTATGCAATCGGTGGTCAGCGCAAATGCAACTGACTGGTCAGATGGGCGCAATTGCGCATGTATTGCTGGGGTCTGGTTTCACGAGAATTGAAGGGCACCAACCAGGCGCTTTTTCTTGCTTGTGGCGAGATAGGATTACCGCCTCAGGATGACGGAATAGCCCAAGAGGGGTTATAGATGAATCTCCGTACGACGGATACCGAGTTTGCGTAGCTCGTTGACCAAGCTTTCGAGGTCGGAAAAAGAGTCGATCTCATCCTGATCATCTATCAAAAAGAAACTGCGGCCTGCATCCTTCTTGAACATCACGATCCATTCGCGGGTATTTGCCGGGTTGGCCATGATTTGAGTATCAAAAAACACACCTTCGTCAATTCTGACTTTCACTTTTTCGCGCTTCATTACTTCTCCTGTACTGGCAAAACGGCCCGATCAATATGGTGTACTGCGGGCTTGCTGGCACACACGCTTCACCTAAAGCCCTTGTACTATTATATCGCTCATGACAATGCTCACAGGCTCCAATGCTTGCAGACGGATGCAGACCCGAACTTCAACGTCGAGTACGCTTGGTCCCCGAGCATCGTGCTGAAAGCGCTAAGCGAGCATTCGGGCTCTCGGGAAGCAGCGCACTTTGACGGGAAGCAAGCAACAACGGAGTGATTGAGCCTACTCCAGAAGATCCACTGGTGCCCAGAGGGAGAGAACGTCGCCGGGGAGTTGCTTCCCTTCGCAACACTCACCCTTACCCGCAGAGATGGACTACCCCTCATCCAGCTGCTCAGGCAGATAGTCCGCAAACTCATTTCCGAATAAGCTGATTTGCTGCTTTCTCCCAAACTGTCTTGTTGCTCATTGCTATCCCAAGTCTTCGATTCCACCAGCATATCTGGATGGGGCAGGCCGAATAGCGGAGCTAGATTGCGCTAGCGAGTCCGTTTCGTTGCTCCTGAGAAACTTGAGCTGGCAAGTGTAGAGGGAGGCCAGAAATGACCTCCCTCTACAAGCCCCGTCATCACTGTGTTTCCGGCAAAAGGATGAAACTTTATTTTCATATTTTAGGTCATGGCGGACGGCCTTGCCGCAAATTGGATGATACTTTAAGGGCATCTACTGATTTCCACCCCGGCACAAATCCGGCCTAGGTCTTCGGCAGATTTCTGGCTATCTAATTGATTTATAAATATTTTATTTCATTTTTTAAGCTTGATAATGAAGCTTTAAATTGGATGAAACTTTATTTTCATCCCACAGTTGTTGGCAAATGCCGATCAATTTGGTGTTGTGAAGGCGCTCACCAGCAAAGACTTGAGGTTGCTGACGGGGTTTGATGCTGAGAGTTTAAAACGCCGGCTCCAGCGTCTGGTCGGGGTGGGGTTGATACGCAGTTGTGTGCCAGGTGTGACGAGTTCAATTTTCCGTGCCAGGAGGGTCAACAGTACGTATTTCCTCAACCTAAATCATCCGGGCTTTGGTGTGACGGGTGACTGTGCCGTTATGGTACACGTGGTGAGTGAAAGCAAAGCTGAAACCGACGCTGTAGATGTACTGTGGCGGGATATTTTGGCGGCTCGCACCGTTTCACCGGTGAGCCCGTCAGAGACCCCCATTGAAGTTATTCACTTGCTAGCCAATGAGCGGCGTTCAGTCATCGATGTATTGCGGCTCATCATCTATCAATGCGCCTCCGAGTTGCTCTCGCGTCACTGGGTTGATCTTGCGCGTGAGGGGCCAGTCCATTACGAATGGTTGTCCGAGCGGATTGAGGCTGTCTTGCAGTGTTCGAGTGACCCCAATCTCGGAGATGTCAGTGCTGATCTGGAGTGGAGAGCTGTTATCAGCCATTTTTGTAATTTGGTTGTAAGAGTCGCGTCGGTATACAGGGCAAGGTTTGAAGTGGCGAACGGGGTTGGTTTCAGCTCTGCTGGGTTTAGTATCTTGCCGGTGTCGTATGATGAGAGAGAAAGATGTATTGCGATGCTTTTGCATCCGCGGCCTAAAGAACTGTCCGCATGCACGGTTCTTCGGGACGGTGGGCGCGATGGCGTTGCCCCTAAAAGCTGGGGGTCAGAAGCCGAGATGCCGTTGAGCTACCGATTCCAGTTTGGATTGGTGACGCCACCTGCGAAGCGCTTGTTGAGAGGTTAGGTAATTTTAAATCGCCCCTGCACATCCTCTGAGCCATACAGAGGAGCCTGCTCATGCGAATCATCCGCCTGAAAGAAGTCATCGATTCGACTGGTCTTGCCCGGTCGACTATCTACAAATACATCTCGGAAGGCACCTTCCCGAAACCGGTGTCCCTTGGCGACCGCTGCGTCGGCTGGGTCGATAGCGAGGTGCACGATTGGATCCTGGCCAGGATTGAAGAACGCGACCAGACCGAGGGAACAGCGGTGCGCGCCACCGGCCACCTAAGCATGGCCAGCTAGAGCTGATCAAAGCGCCATGACCAGCTAAGGTTGGTCATGGCGTTTATGCCGCTGCCGAGGGCGCAGCACTCTCAGCTAACTCTCCCAGGATGCAATGCTGAAAAATTCTCGCCAGGCCAGGCAATGTTGTTCCCGATTGTCCTGTCTCGCCGGGATGGTCGGCAATGGGCGGCGCTGCATCTATTGATATAGCTATTACCTATCTGTTCTAGCCATTCAATAGTAGTCAGCACTATCCATACCCAGCATTGACTACCAGCAGAGGAAAAGGAGAACGGTCAAAAAATACACATCACGTACTTGGTATGAGTTCAACCAACCAGGTACCCACCATGAGCAATCGTAAGACCTACACCCACCTTTCACAATCCGACATAGCCCTGCAGATTGAGTCACTCGTCCAAGCCATCGAGAAGTCCGAGACACCAGCATTCCGAATCACGCAAAGCCGCTCAGGCTACGAGCGTATCGAAACGACCAGGCTCTCGTGCTACTTCACGCACATCAAGCAGATGGTCGACCTGTTCGATGATCGAGTGCAGTACAGCTACAGCGAGCACCTGCAAGCGTTCAGGGAGGCCTGTCATGACATCGGCCTTGAGCGTCACCCTGGTGGTCCGCTCTGTCTGAACGAAGGGGGCACTGCCTACCTGGATCATCATCGCAGCATGAACGTCTTGGTCGCCCGGATCCGTCAACTGACTCGTGAACGGTGTTACCGACGTAGGGCTGGGGATCGTCGTGATCTGGCTGAGCTGCAGGAGATCCGTGTCTGCGAGTATGCTCAAGCCTTATGCGAGCTTTACTCGCGCATTACCATCGTCAGGGTCGACTTCCATTACCGTTCTGAGGCGCAGGCCAGGTTACGTGTCGAGCATGTGTTCGATGATCTGAAACGGTTGATTGCCGAGCATGAGGACAACCCAACCTTCGAGCATCTCATCGGCCACATCTATGCGGTCGAACAGGGTGATCGGAATGATGGCGGTGGCTACCACGCCCATGCCGCCTACTTCTTCAATGGCAACGAGGTGCGTGGAGATGTCTACAAGGCCATCCAGCTAGGTGAGTTGTGGGAGGACATTACGCATGGCCAGGGCTACATGCACAGCTGCAATCACGATAAGGAGCAATACGGTGGCGGGTGTGGTGTTGGCCGTATCCTGCGAAGCGATCGAGCGATTCGGCGTCATGTCCACAAGGTAGTGAAGTATCTCGTCAAAGATGCTCAGCATCTACGCTTGAGGCCGGAGGGAGCCCGGTGCCTGCGAAAGGGGCACCTGAAGCCTCTCCGTCGAGGGTGGCGGCGTCCAGGCGCTTCTTAGCGACGCCTCATCCAGCGCATAGGCGATGCGTACATAGCCGAAAGCTCTGCCCGGTACCACCGCCACATTGGCTTCATCCAGCAGGGCGTGGGCGACATTTTCATCGGGAGATACCTTGCCCAGTAAACAAGTGCACCATCGTCAGTAGTAAGTCGTTCTACCTGCACTGCTGCCCCCCTCACTCCCCGTGAATGGCTATTAAGCAAACCTAGCAGGCAATCAGACACCCCTCGTATTGGGGGGTAAAAGGACAGGTGCAAGCTCCTATGCTGCCTGTTCGACATAAGTGGCTCGTTTCATCTGGGCGCACGCCAACAAAATCTGAATGGAGCACAAAGCCATGCTGGGCTTAATGCAAGATCAACCACTGCTTATCTCGTCCGTCCTCGAGCATGCACTCACAGCGCACCCAAAGAGTGAGATTGCCTCGCGCACGGTCGAGGGACCGATGCATCACTGTACATACGCCGATATAGGCCAGCGCGCGAAACAGTTAGCGAATGCCCTGACCGAGCTGGGAGTACAACCTGGCGAGCGGATCGGTACCCTGGCCTGGAATGGCTACCGCCATATGGAGATGTATTTCGGTGTGTCGGGAATGGGGGCAGTACTGCATACCATCAACCCGCGCCTTTTCCCCGAGCAGATCGAGTTCATCGCCAACCACGCCGAAGACCAGTACCTGTTCTTCGATCTGTCGTTCGCCTCTTTAGTTGAGCAGCTCGCGCCGCAGATGAAGACCGTTAAGGCGTTTATCGCCCTTACGGATCGTAGCCACATGCCAGCAATTAAGGTGCCTAACCTGCTCTGCTATGAGGACTTCATCGGGGGACAAAGTAACGAATTTGAGTGGCCGATCCTTGATGAACGAGCGGCTTCGTCGATGTGCTACACCTCAGGCACCACAGGTAACCCAAAGGGTGTGCTGTATTCACACCGATCGACGATCCTGCACTCTCTAGCGATGTGCTCGCGTGATGGCGTTGGACTGTCGGTGGCGGATTCGGCTTTGTTAGTGGTGCCTATGTTTCACGTCAACGCCTGGGGTATGCCCTATGCGGGAGCGATGTGCGGGGCCAAGTTGGTGCTGCCAGGACCCGCGCTGGATGGCGAGAGTCTCTACGAGCTGATGCGTACCGAAGAGGTAACCCTGGCCCTGGGCGTGCCTACGGTATGGATGATGTTGCAGCAGCATGTCGAAACCAGGGGGCTAAACCCTGCAAACGATCTATGCCTGAATCGGGTGGTGATCGGCGGCGCCGCAGCGCCACGGGCTCAGGTCGAAACATTTGAAACCCGTTTTGGTGCAAGTGTTCTTCACGCCTGGGGCATGACGGAGATGTCCCCGCTTGGCACAGTCTGCAACCTGCTGCCTAAACACAGTGATGCCACTTTGGACGAAGTGCTCAACTTGCAGGCCAAGCAGGGACGTGCGCTGTTTGGCGTATCAATGAAAATCGTCGATGAGGAGGGGGCAGAGCAGGTCCGCGACGGCAAGGCCTCCGGCCACTTACTGGTCAAGGGGCCCTGGATTGCCAGCCAGTACTACCGAGGTGAAGGTGGGTGCATCCTCGATGACGCCGGTTGGTTCGATACCGGTGACATCGCTACCATCGACCCTGACGGTTACATGCAGATCACCGACCGGGCCAAGGATGTTATCAAGTCAGGTGGTGAGTGGATTTCCTCGATCGATCTGGAAAACGCCGCAGCAGGTCATCCCTCAGTTGCGGAGGCGGCTGTAATTGGCATTCCACATGCGAAGTGGCAGGAGCGGCCACTGTTGGTTGTGGTGCTGAAACCCGGCAAGGCTGCTAATAAAGAAGAGTTGTTGGACTTCCTTGAAACCCGCGTGGCGAAGTGGTGGCTGCCGGATGATGTGGCCTATGTCGAGGAGTTGCCGCATACGGCGACGGGCAAACTGCAAAAAATGAAGTTGCGCGAGCAATTTAGGGACTATCGTTTAGCCGAGGAAAGATGAGCTAGGCTCGGGGTGGCTGACGGGTCTGCGGCGCGCCACTCCGAGTAGTGCTACAAAATGCCTGACACTGCCAATGCATAACACTCACTCTGTACATATCTAAGAACAATAAATGAGAAGGAATTGATGCCTGTACATCGGTACTCTGTCTCTTCCACGCAGTGCACTGGACTGTAGAGAGGCATGACCAACGTGGATCGCATAGAGCCTGAGCTGGTCCTTAAGACCACTCCACCCCGAAGCCAGAAAACGGCTCAATCGCGGGAACGATTCAGTATTGAGGCCCCCGAGCTTGCGGACAAGGTGGCGATCGCTGTCCATGCTCCGGCGGGGTTCGGCAAGACCTTCTTATTGGCCCAATGGCGCCGGGAGTTCCTTTCACGCGGGGCGGTGGTTGCCTGGCTAATGCTTGATGGTCATGACGATGGCATCCGCTTTGCTCAAGGCCTGGCCGCGGCCATGGCGATAGGCAGTGGCAGGCAGTCTTTCGCCGGTGCGTTTGAACGTATGCCTGGCCATGGCCGCGACGAGCTGGAGGGGCTTACCGATTGGCTGGCCGAAGTGGCCGATCTCGGCAGTGAAACTGTGCTGATTCTCGATGAGGTCGATGCATTGCCCGAGGCGACCATTCGTCATTCCCTGACCTATCTATTGCACAACGCCCCTGCCAACTTACGCATCATTATGGCTTCGCGTGGTCGTTTGAACCTACATGTAGCTGACTTAGTTGCACGCGGTCTCTACGTCACAATAATGGCCGATGCATTACGTTTTCGCATTGAGGAGGCTGTGGAGATTCTCAGCAGCCGCTTTGGCGCACGTATCGACCCGGACCTTTGCGTACGACTGCACGAACTCACCGAGGGTTGGCCTCTAGGATTGCAGCTGGCGATTGCCGCTATTGAGAAGAGCGCTAACCTGGTTAAGGCTATCGAAGATCTATCGGCCTGTTCGGGTGATATCCAGCGCTATTTCGTTGACAGCTTGGTTGCCCGTTTACCTGTTGAACAGGTCGACTTCCTCACATGCATTGCCTTGCTGGACATGGTTCATCCCTCGCTTTGTGTTGCACTGACCTGTAACGAACGGGCACACGAACTACTGCATGGGCTTTGCGTCTCGACGCCGATCTTCGTCGAGGGTATCGACAGCGACTGGGTGCGTATCCACCCCTTGGCGAGGGAGTTTCTTCTCGGGCGCTTTTCCAACTTACCCCTCGCGCAGCGGCAGACATTCCATGAACGGGCCGCGAGCTGGCTCGAAGAACACTCGTTCTTCGAGGAGGCTGCACGTCAGTACCTGCTGGCGGGGCATACCGCGCAGGCCTACGAGATGATCGAGCAATGCTTGTACGAGATCATGCTGCGCGGGCAGTTTGGCCGAGTGTTGGGGTGGGTCGAAGAACTTCCCCCCGAGGAAGTGGAGCCCCGTCCGCGAATGTGCCTGGCTGCCGCTTGGGCGCTGGCTATGAGCGAGCGGAATGTGGAAGCGGCCAAGTTGCTCGTCAGCATCCAGAACGACCCGACAGCGGATGAGGTCATTCGCTGCGAAGCGGCGACGATAGCCGCTGCTGCGGCCTACTTTGCCGATCGTCCAGACGAGTCGCTGGCGATCATCGCCCCCTGGGCTGATGCGCCGCCTTCCGGCTCGATCAAGCTGCAAGCGATTCTCGCCAATGCGGTCGCCCGGCTGACGTTGTTTCAGGGGCAACCAGAAAAGGCCCGACGTATTTTTCAGCGCGCACCGCACTATGTCTGGAGCCCAGGGCTTGATGCAATCCGTGGATTCGGTGAGTGGGTCGTCGGAATGACCTATCTGAACGAGGGTCGTATGCTGCCAGCCGAGGCCACTCTGCGAGACAGCTTGCTGCGTGCCGAGCAGGACATTGGTCGGCGCAGTTCGGTGGCGGTGGGACTGGCCTGTGGGCTGGCCACTGCGCTTCTTGAGCGTGGTGAGATTCAGGAGGCTTCGACAGTCCTCGCCAACCGCCTGGATATCGTCGAGCGGTTGGCCGCGCCGGATGCGATCGTGATGGGGTTCCTAACGGCGGTACGTCTGGCTGTGCTGCAGGGGCAAACCCATCGTGGCTACGACTTATTGGAGGCACTGCTCGCTTTGGGCGAAGAGCGCGGCATTGCACGCTTTAGCATGGTGTCCCTGGGTGAGCAGATTCGTATGCATGCCTTGCATGGGCGGGTTGACACCTGCTTGGCATTGTGGCGACGGCTGGATGAGCTGATGCCGGATTTCGCGCGCGAACAACGCGGTTTGTTGGGGCCAGAACTATTTATGGTGGCTGGATTGGCAAGTGCTTATATCGCCCTTGTGCAGCGTGACTGGCAGGCCTTGTTGAACGTACTGATCACCGTTAATGAGACGGCAGAGCGCCTACGCCGGGGGCGAGAGATTGTTCAGGTAAAATTGCTTAAGGCACTGGCGCTGAAGGAGTTGGGGAGCGACGGATTATCTTGCCTGCTCGAAGCAACCAGCCTCGCTGATGAATACGGCCTACAGCGGATTGTGGAGGACACCCATCCCGATTTGCTCAAGTGGCTGCAGAAGGTCCGCCGTGAAAACGTAGAGCTGGTTGCACCAGCTCCGGTTCAGTCTGCACCGATTTTACGTCCGGAACCCCTGATGTCGAGCGTTTCGCCCAGTCGGTTGTTGACGCCAAAGGAGCGTGAGGTGCTGCAGTTGCTTGCACGTAATCTGTCGAACAAGCAGATAGCGCTGGCACTAAATGTCGGCGAAGAAACCGTGAAGTGGCATCTGAAGAATTTGTTCGGAAAATTTCAGGCCGGTACTCGCAAGCATGTAGTGGATCGCGCCTACATGTTGGGCATCCTTGAGCCTGCCGGCTAAACCTCCCGTTGCTTAGGTACCACTCGGTCGCCTCGCGATACCTTTCAAGCCGTGTGTAGTCAAAATGCTTGCTGCGTGCAAAACCCATTGGGCAGCGCCTTCATAGTAAGCGTGCCTTCTGCTCTTCACGCGGCAGAACCAGCGCCGCCCCCATCCCGTCTCCTCAAATTGCCCCCCCCCATACGCTGGGGGGGTGTGCCTGTCGGCGAAGCCATAGTCTGAGTCCAAGGTAAGTTTCTGTCCCTGATCGGATTACCCGGTTGGTAGCGATGCTCTATGGACTGATCGGCCGAGTGCTGATTATCGAGGAATAGGCTAATGCCTGAAAGAGTGCTGATTGCGGGGGTGGGTATGGCCCCGTTCGTCCCGCTTAGCGCCCGTGTTAGCACGGCCGAGCTTGCCGGGCAGGCTATTCGCTTGGCGCTTGAAGACGCGCGTATTGACTATGACCTTATCGACCAGGTGTTCACTTCCTGTGTACACGGTGCAGCCGGTAGCGGCGAGCAGGTGCTGGCTCAAGTAGGTGTTGCCGGAATTCCCATATTCAATATCAGCGACGGCTGCGCGTCAGCCAGCATCGCGTTACAGCTGGCCCGCACCAGCGTGCTTGCGGGTGAGGCCGAGTGTGTGCTGGTTCTCGGCTATGAGTGTATGCCGGCGGGCATTTCCAATCGTGCGTTTTTCGGCCTCGACGAATACCCGAGCGAGGAGTGGGACAGCCTGGCGCAGCGCCGTGATCCCTTGACGGTGCTGTCCCGCCGCCAGCATCCGGCGGCGCTGTTCGCCGCGCAGACCAGTTGGCTACTGAGCCGCTTGGGTATTTCCGAAAGCAGCTTTGAACGAGTGCTCAGCCAGGCCCACTCGCAGGCCAAATTCAACCCTAACGCAGTATTGAATCGCTCTTCCGAGCGTGATGGCTGGTTAGCGCCATACCTGTGCCCGCCGGCCTGTGGTGCTGCAGCAGTACTGCTCTGCTCGCGTGAGTTTGTGAATCGCTATGGGGCTCGTGGTGGTGTATCGATTCTCGCCAGTGTGCGCAGCAGCGATAGCCTCTCGGAGCTGGAGTCGAACAATGTGCTGGATGTACTCGGGCGTGCCACCACTTGCAGGGTTGCTCGACAGGCTTATGAGCAGGCGGGAGTTGGTGCGGACGAGATTGAGGTGGCTGAGCTGCACGACCAGAGCGTGGGAGATCTCATGGTCTACAGCGCCGCTTTGGGTTTTTGTCGTGAAGATGCGATCGATGCGTTCGTACGTCAGGAACGCAGCCTACTTGGGCGTCCCCTGGCGGTCTGCCCTTCAGGTGGTTTGCTGGGTCGCGGGCATGCTCCTGGCGCGACAGCTCTGGCACAGATCGCCGAATTAGTTTGGCAACTGCGTGGCGAGGCAGCTGCGCGGCAAGTACCCGGGGCGCGAACGGCGCTTCAGCACAGCGCGGCACTTGGCCGCTCAGTATCGGTAACCATTCTGCAGCGCATCTGATGATGGGAGACGCAGGCGTAGCGATGAGTGAAATAAACATCCTTTGGTGTAACTACAGAGAAGGTGAGTAAGCGCAATGAATAACAACAATAAGATATGTCATCTCAGCCTCCGACGAGGAGTGTTAGCAACTGCGATACTGGCCGGCATGGGACTGCCTCCCGCACATGCCTTTGAGTTCGATACAGGTCATGAAGACCTGTCAATCCGTTTCGACAATACCCTCAAGTTGAACTATGCACAGCGGGTGGAAAGTGCCAACTCTAAGTTGGCCGAGTCTTGGAACAACAACGACGGAAATCGCAATTTTTCCTCGGGTAGCGCGGTTTCGCAGCGTGTCGATGTGTTGTCCGAGCTGGACGTGGTGTTCAAGCAGCAGATGGGTTTTCGGGTCAGTGCCAACACTTGGTATGACCATGCCTATGACAATGTCGGCAGTCATAACCCGGCAACCAATCAGATCAACGACGGCCAAGCGGACTCTCGTCATATCAGCGGTTACGCGGATCGCTACTACAACGGTCCGTCCTCCGAGATCCTTGATGCCTTTGTTTTTGGCAGCATGGAGATCGGCGAGGAGTCGCTGCTCGGTGCCAAACTCGGCAGTCACACTCAGTACTGGGGTGAGAGCATTCTGGCCTTCGCCCACGGCAACAGTTATGGCCAGTCGGGCCTGGATATCTCCAAGGCTCTTGCCATTCCGGGGACAGAAGCAAAAGAGTTGTTTATCCCGCGTAACCAACTGTCCACCAGCCTGACCGTCAACTCGGAACTGACCCTGGGGGCGCAGTACTTCTTCGACTGGGATGCCTCGCGCTTGCCGGAATCGGGAACCTATCTGGGGTTCAACGATGGCATCCAGAGCGGTGGACATAATCTGTCGCTGATAGGAGGGCTCAATCCATTCTTTGGCGCCCCTGGGCCACACGGTGTTCACCAATACCTGCGTCTGTCCAATGGCAGACCTTTACGCCGGACGACAGCGGTGACTTCGGGTTGATGGCCAAGTGGAGCCCTGCCTGGCTGGACGGTACCCTGGGTTTCTATTACCGCAATACCTCCGACATTCTGCCGAATCTGGCCTTGTCGCCAACTGCTGTCGGCATGCCCCAACTGATCTCCGGCAACATCGGCAGCTACAACCAATTCTACGTTGACGACATCGATATCTACGGCATTAGTCTGTCTAAGAGCATCGCGGGTGTCAGCGTTGGGTTTGACCTGAATTACCGTGAAAACATGCCTCTGGCCAGCGTGCCTGCCACCGTCAGCCCAGCTGCTGCCGCGGCAGGGTTACCCGGCTTTGTCGGCAGTTTCGATGGTGACGACGGTGTGGCTCGTGGCAACACCGTGCACGCGGTACTCAACGGTCTAGTCACCTTTGGCGATACGCCGATCTGGGATGCCTCTTCGCTGCTAGTCGAGTTGGGCTACAGCCGCTGGCTGGACGTCACCGAGAACGAACAGTTGTTCAAGGGCGAGAGCTGGTATCGCGGCGTCGACAAGGTCAGCAAAGACAACTTTATCCTCGGCGTAAATTTCAACCCGACTTGGTACCAGGTATTTCCCGGCGTCGATATGTACATGCCGGTCAGCTACAACGTCGGGCTGAATGGCCATTCGGCTGTGCAGTTGGGTGGCAATGAGGATTCGGGCAGCTACTCGGTGGGTGTCGGTGTTGATGTGCGTAGCCAATATCGCTTCGACCTGAAGTATGTCGACAACTTCGGTCCGTTTGATACCTGCGAGAACGCAGGCACGGTGCCTGCCGGCGGTATTCAGGGTGATGGCGCCGCTCCCGGTGCCAACGGCATGTACCAATGCACGCCCGGTCAGACGACAGCCTTTGCGGGTACACCGTCTCAACTAAAAGATCGTGGCATGGTCACCCTGACCTTCAAGACATCGTTCTGATCGCCGAATTGCCTGATTGCAGGAGAGAGCACATGAAACTAGTTAAATCCTTACTGGCCACTACCCTGGCAGTAGTCATAGGTGGTGCCGCCCAGGCCGCCGTATCCCCGCAAGAAGCCGCTAAGCTCGGCACCAGCCTGACTCTGATTGGTGCAGAAAAAAGCGGCAACGCCGATGGCAGTATCCCTGAGTACACCGGTGGCTTGACCACGCCTCCGGACACCTACGAGAAGGGCAGTTCATTCCGTCCTGACCCTTTTGCAGGCGAGACGCCACGTTTGGTGATCAGTGGCAAAAATGCCACAGAACACCAAGACAAACTGACTGTGGCAACCCAAGAGCTGCTCAAGCGTTTCCCCAGTTACCGGATCGATGTGTATCCGACGCATCGCACGGTGGCCCTGCCGCAGCGCATTCTCGATAACACGGTGAAAAACGCCGTGAATGCGATGTCGGTCGAAGGTGGAGTGGCCATGGAGAATGCCCTGGCTGGCGTACCGTTTCCCATTCCGCAAACCGGCAATGAAGTGATGTGGAACCACCTGTTGCGCTACCAGGGCCACGCTCTCAACTCCAAGTACGATTCATGGAACGTCGACTCATCTGGGCACGCCTCGCTGGCCACCACCGGCAATGCGTTCCTTGAGTACCCTCTATATGACCCTGCTCGCACCGAGCCGGCCAAAGCGAACGATGTCTACTTCAAAACCAAGCTCTACTATCAGGGACCGGCGCGGCGCGCCGGTGAGGCAATTCTGCTCGTCGATGCAGTCAATCCGCTGAAACAACCACGCCGTGGCTGGCAGTACTTGCCCGGGCAGCGTCGGGTCAAGCTGGCACCGGATATCGCCTACGACACGCCGAACCCTGGCTCGGCGGGTGCGTCCACTTACGACGATGCGTGGGTATTCAACGGGGCCCTGGACCGTTTCGACTTCAAGCTGGTCGGCAAGAAGGAAATGTACGTCCCGTACAACACCTACAAGCTGAATTACCACAAAAAAGCGGCCGACATCACCACGCCTAACCACGTCAACCCTGATTTGGTGCGCTGGGAGTTACACCGTGTGTGGGTGGTGGAAGCCACGCTGAAGCCTGGCAAGCGCCATATCTACGCTAAGCGCACATTCTATGTCGACGAGGACAGCTGGATCGCCCTGGCGGCCGAGTCCTATGACGCCCGTGGCCAGCTGTTCCGTGGCTCCTTCGCGCATATGGCCTACAGCTATGACGTGCAGGCACCGAACTCGGATAACCATATGTTCTATGACTTCGTTTCGGGTTCTTACAACATCACCGGCATGTACGGACCATACGGCGGGATCAAGTACATCGAACCGCTCTCGAAAGCCAAGTGGTCGGCCGAGTCGCTGGCTGGTACAGGTATCCGCTGAATCGAACCCCTACAGGTTTTTGCCGTCTGGTGGCGTGCTCGCACGCTGCCCGGCGGTTTTTTACCCCGAGAAACAGCCATGCATATATTCAAATGGGTACTGTTCGCGGCGCTAGTAGCTGCGCTGGCAATGCCATTTACACGGGCCGTGGTTGCTGCGGATTTTGCCGAAGTACTGGACACCCCAGCGATGCAGAGCCCGCTGGCCGTCCAGGGCATCCTCACTGGTTTGGCTCAGGCAGGTGAGCGTCTGGTCACTGTCGGTCAGCGCGGGCACATCCTCTATTCAGATGATGCTGGCAAACAGTGGCGGCAGGCTCAGGTACCGGTCAGTTCGGACCTGGTCGCCGTGCATTTCCCGACACCGAAGCTGGGCTGGGCGGTCGGCCATGATGGTGTAGTGCTCCACAGTCGCGACGCCGGCGAAACCTGGAACCGCCAGCTCGATGGCCGCCATGTAGGGGCAGTCATGTTGCAGCACTACCAAAAGCTGCTGGCCATCCGGCCGGATGACTCGACATTTGCCGCGCTGGTGGAGGAATCGCAGCGCATGAGCGAGCAGGGTGCCGATAAGCCGTTTCTGGATGTCTGGTTTGAGAGTGAGCGGGTTGGCTACATCGTCGGTGCATTCAACCTGATCTTTCGCACTGATGACGGTGGCCGTAACTGGACGCCTTTGCTCGAGCAGTTGGATAACCCAGGCATGTTGCATCTGTATGCGATCCGCCCTATCGGTGCGGAGCTGTATATCGTCGGTGAACAAGGGCTGGTACTTAAGTTGGACCAAATCAGCCAGCGCTTTACTGCTGTCCCTACGCCCTACAACGGCACCTATTTTGGCATTACCGGAAAAGACGGAGTGGTGCTGGTCTTTGGCCTACGCGGCAACGTTTATCGCAGTACCGATGCGGGGCAGAACTGGAGCAAGGTCGAGATTGCTGTGCCGCTGAGCGTCACAGCGGGCACCGTGACCCGCGACGGCTGGATCGTCCTGCTCTCACAAGCCGGCCATGTACTTGTGAGCCGGGATGATGGCGCCACCTTCCACCTGAGTCAGCGGCCCCAACTGTCACCCGTTTCCGCTGTGGTTATGACTGGACAAGGACATGAGTCGCTGGTCCTGGCCGGTGTGCGCGGCGTACGCGTGCTACCGGTTGAATAAGCATTAAAAAGAGAGACAACACCTCATGGCGAACTACAAGCTCGATTCGATGCCCGTGATACGCGAGCTGAAGGACTTCGATCCGCGCTCCGGCAATCTGCTGGAACGGCTGATTTTCAATAATCGACGGCTGGTGATCTTGGCCTGCCTGCTCGCCACTGTCGTGTTGGGCTATGTTGCCTCAGCCCGGCTGGAGCTGAATGCCAGTTTCGAAAAGATGATCCCGCACGAGCAACCCTTCATCAAAAATTACTTGGAGAACCGCCATTCGTTGCGCGGGCTGGGTAACTCGGTGCGGGTGGTGGTGGAAAATACTGAAGGCGATATCTTCGATCCGGAATATCTGGAGCTGCTCAAGCAAGTCAATGATGAGCTGTTCCTCACCCCCGGAGTGGATCGCGCCTGGATGAAGTCGCTGTGGATGCCGGCGGTACGTTGGACTGAAGTAACCGAGGAGGGCTTTCGCGGCGGTCCGGTGATGCCGGATTCCTATGACGGTTCAAGCAAAGGCGCGGAGCAGTTGCGACAAAATATTGCCCGCTCTGGCATCGTCGGCAGCCTGGTTGGTAATAACTTCAAATCGTCGATGATCTTCGTGCCACTGCTCGACAAAGACCCGGTCAGCGGTCAATCCATCGATTACCACGCGTTCTCGCGTCTGCTCGAAGAGAAGCTGCGCAACCGCTTCGAGTATGCCGGCGACGCGCGTATGCATTCGGCGGATCAAGAAGGCTCGGGCAAGATCAAGATCCGAGTGATCGGTTTCGCTAAGCTCGTGGGCGACCTGATCGATGGCCTAGTGCAGGTAATGATGTATTTCGGCGTGGCTGCGCTGATCGCTACCGCCATCATCTACGCCTATACCCGGTGCCTGCGCAGCACCTCGTTGGTGGTGGCCTGTTCGGTGGTTGCGGTGGTCTGGCAGCTCGGCCTGGTAGCCCTATTCGGGTACGCCCTCGATCCGTTTTCCATTCTCGTGCCCTTCTTGGTATTCGCCATCGGGGTTTCCCATGGCGCGCAGAAGATGAATGGCATCATGCAGGACGTGGGGCGTGGTACCCATAAGCTGGTGGCCGCGCGATATACCTTCCGTCGCTTGTTTCTCGCCGGTCTTACCGCGTTGGTGGCCGATGCCGTGGGCTTTGCGGTGTTGATGCTGATCGACATTCCGGTGATCCAGGACTTGGCGATCACCGCCAGCATAGGCGTGGCTGTGTTGATCTTCACCAACTTGGTGTTGCTGCCGGTCCTGCTGTCTTACACCAGTGTCAGCCAAGCAGCGGCGCAGCGCAGTCTGAACGAGGGTAATCAGGGGGGAAAAGGCCTGGGAGCGCTCTGGGATCTGCTGGATCGTTTTACCGAGCGGCGCTGGGCGACCATTGCCGTGGTGGTGGCGGGACTGATGGCCGGTGGGGGCCTGATGGTCAGCACCCAGTTGAAAATCGGTGACCTCGACCCAGGTGCCCCGGAACTGCGCTCCGACTCACGCTATAACCGCGATAATGCCTACATCACTGCCAACTACGCGCTCTCCAGCGACCTATTTGCGGTGATGGTGAAAACTCCAGTGGAAGGTTGCCTGACGTACGAGACTCTGATTGAGGCGGATCGGCTGGGTTGGTTATTGCAACAGCAGCCTGGCGTACAGACCACGGTATCGCTGGTCGATGCCGTGCGGCAGATCACTGCCGGCTCCTATGAGGGTAATCCGAAATGGATGACTGTCGCCCGTAACCAGGAAGTGCTGAACTACGGCGCTCAACAAGCCTCGGTGAACAATCCGGAATTATTCAACAACGAGTGCTCGATGATGCCGGTGGTGGCCTACTTAACGGACCACAAAGCCGAAACGCTCGAACGTGTGGTCGAGGTCGCCGAGCAGTTTGCCCATGAGCACAGCAACGAGGAACGCCAGTTCCTGCTCGCGGCCGGCAGTTCCGGCATAGAGGCGGCGACCAACATCGTCGTGCGTGAGGCCAACCGGACCATGCTGCTCTACGTCTATGGCGCAGTGATCCTGCTGTGCTTTATCACTTTCCGCAGCTGGCGTGCGGTGGTGGTTGCCGTGGTGCCGTTGATGCTCACCTCAATCCTCTGCGAGGCCCTGATGGTCTGGCTGGGTATGGGCGTGAAGGTCGCCACCTTGCCGGTGATCGCGCTCGGCGTGGGTATCGGGGTGGACTATGCGCTTTACCTGCTCAGCGTGCAGCTGGCACAGCAGCGTGCTGGCGTGCCGTTGAAGGACGCGTATAAGAATGCGGTGGCTTTCACCGGCAAGGTGGTGGCTCTGGTCGGCGTGACTCTGGCTGCCGGAGTGATCACCTGGGCCTGGTCGCCGATCAAGTTTCAGGCCGACATGGGTATCCTGCTGACGTTTATGTTCATCTGGAACATGGTCGGTGCGCTGGTGCTGATTCCCGCTCTCTCGCACTTTCTGCTGCAGAAAGTCCGCTGATAAAAATCTGCTGGAGCCTGGCACCGCGGTGCCAGGCTAGGCTTCGTTTATCGGTCCAGGAAAGTCGTTCATTAGTGTGCCGCGCCTGCGCTGCCTGGCCGGGATTGCCAGCCTGAGGCACGACATGATCATTCCTGAGCAGGATGCTTTGCCGGACCAGCAGCGCGCCCTCGGCACCGTGCGGGTGTTGGCTTACGTCCGCAAGGCGCGTTAGCCAGTTGGTATGGACAAGGCTTTCATGGTTTGTATAAAGCGCTCCTCTACGGAGCGGGGCATCGCTATCCAGGATCACCTCTCTGTACTCGATGTGTAGGGCGATACCAGTGCCAAGACCATGCCGCAAATCATCAACATGCTGCTCGGCCGTGAGCGAATTGCCTTAGGTACCGAATATGCGCTTTTAGAGGCGCTGGAGAGCGGGGGCTTCGAGGCGCGTCTCGACGTGCTGCCTGCGCCTTTATTGCCAAGCACCGGAAGACCGATCTCGACAGCAGATTCTGGTGCTGCGAGGGATCAGCGCAAAGAGGCGAAACCCACTGCAGGTCTGAAGCACGCGTAATGGTTCGCCTGACATTCGTTGGCCGCTAGACGCTGCGATTCCACCCGGGCGTCGTTGAGCAGCTTGACGGCTGTAATCATCAATACGGCTAGAGACAGCATTATTATTGTTTTCATCTGGCTACCTACTTTCGAGCAATTGTCATCGGCGCAAACCTTGGCTGAACGCTTACCCGTCTCAGGCGAGGGTGAGTCAGTATCTTTGAAACGCTCCACTGACAGCTGTCGCCTCGAGCTGTACTGCAACGCCTGCAAGGCTTCGATGTTCCGTTGCTTATGGACTAGCCGACAGTTGCCTAGCGTCTTCTCGGTCAGCTTACGTACTTTGCACTTTCTCTATCCCCCCATTGTCTGGGGGGGTACGGGAGCGCTGTCGGTCGTAGAGTCGAAACCTGGCGTAACGAGCTAGACCAACAGCCATCCGGGAGACCCTATTGAGCGAACTCACCCCCCACATGCAGGGCCTACACCTGATGGCCAAGCCGGTCGGTCCGATCTGCAACCTCGATTGCAGTTACTGCTTCTATCTGGAGAAGGAACAGCTGTATCCGCCGCGCGAGCGCTTTCGCATGCCTGACGAGGTGTTGCGAGCTTACGTGCAGCGTTATATCGCCACGCAGCCGACGCCTGAGGTAGTTTGTTTGGCAGGGCGGTGAGCCGATGCTGGTGGGCCTCGAATTCTTTCGTGAGGCTACTGCCTATCAACGCGAGTTCGCTAACGGTAAGAAAATCCGCAATACCCTGCAGACCAATGGCACATTGATCGATGAAGCCTGGGCAGCGTTTCTGCACGATGAGGACTTTACGGTTGGCCTCAGCCTAGATGGGCCGCGGCACGTCCACGACCTCTACCGGCTCGACAAGCGCGGGCGTTCGAGCTTTGACGACACGCTGCGCGGCCTGCGTTTGTTGCTCGAACAAGGTGTGAAGGTCAATGTGCTGGTCACCGTGGCTCATGATGTCGCCAGTCACGCACTGGAGATCTACCATTTTCTTAAGAGCGAGGGTGTGCGCTTTATTCAGTTCAATCCGGTGGTCGAGCGACTGCCTGAAGGGGCGGATGTGGACACCGGCCTGCATTTTTCCACACCACCGGAACTGGCCAGGAATAGCCTGATCACCAGCGTTGGCGGACCAAGGCTCAGTGGACAGAGCGTCGGGCAGGAGGCCTACGGGCGCTTCCTGACCGCGATCTTCGACGAGTGGGTGCGCGAGGATGTCGGCAGCGTCCATGTGATGAATTTCGAGTGGGCGCTAGCCGCCTGGTGCCAGCTGCCGGCGAGCGTCTGTCTGTTCGCGCCGCGCTGCGGCAAAGCGTTGATCGTCGAGCACAGTGGCGAGGTGTTCTCCTGCGACCACTTCATGTACCCGCAGTACCGGCTGGGCAACATTCTCCAAGACGATCCGTTGGCCCTGGTCGAGTCACCGGCCCAACAGGCATTTGGCGCCGCCAAGGAAGTAACTCTGCCGGATTACTGCAAAGCCTGTCCCTACCTGTTCGCCTGTCACGGCGAATGCCCGAAGAACCGCTTTACCGCCACGCCCGATGGCGAGCCGGGACTGAACTACCTATGTCCCAGCTACAAACATTACTTCGGCCATATCACTCAGTACATGAACGCCATGGCGCAACTGGTCAGCCGTGGGTTGCCGGCATCGCACATCATGCAGGCGTTCAAGGGGCCGCTGATCATCCGTGGTGATTGAGGTTCAGAGTGTCTCTTTGGGCAACGCGCTGAGTTGGCGCGTCCGATCAGCTGCGTCGCCCCCGCAGCGCACGGTATCAGTCGCTCCGGTGCGAAAGTGCTTCGCCATCCGCTCAATCCACTGGCTATTGCGCAAGTTCTCGGCTGACGGCCATGCCCTGCTGGCCGCCGCCGAAACCTCCTGGATGCTATCGTCGAGCCTGGTACGGCTCAACAGAAGCGCTCGCTAAAGGGGCACCGACAGTCGTAGATAGCGCAAAGAGCGTTGGCCAAAGTGCTGTCAAACTCAGCTATCCAGCTGTTGCAGAAAACGTGCAACCCTAGCCAAGGCCAGATCGGCCACATCGAGCATGCCGGCATGGATCTGGAATACATGCCAGCACCCCGGATAACGCTCCAGTACGACCGGCACTCCAGCAGCTGTGGCTTGCTTGGCGAAGCGCAGGCTGTCGTTCAACAGCAACTCATCCTCGCCCACCTGAATCAGCAATGGTGGGAGCCCTGTCAAGTCGGCATAAAGCGGCGATAGCCCGGGGTCGCGTCGATCCATGCCTTTCGGGAGAAACAACTCACCGGCTTGATGCATCCAGGCGGGATGAATCACGGGGTCACCGGCTGGTGGATTGTGCAGCTGAGTGCCGGTCGCATCCGTCCAGGGTGAGAAGCACACCAGTGCGGCTGGCATTGGTAGCCCCTGCTGTTTTATTTGCAGTGCGGTGAGCAGTGTCAGGTTGCCACCCGCCGAGTCGCCGCCGATCACGATCTGTTTAGCCGCGTAGCCTTGCGCGAGCAACGCACGATAAGCCGCCATTGCATCCTCCAGCGCCTCCGGATAAGGGTGCTCGGGTGCCAGCCGGTAGGCCAGCGCACACACCGGCATGGCGCAGTGCTTAGCCAGATGGCTGGTGATGCTGCGATGGGTCACCGGTGCGCCGATGAGGTAGGCACCGCCATGCAGGTAGAGCAGCACACGGCCATTATCCTGAGGCGGGCGGTGCCACTCGCAGGCTCTGCCCGCCAAGGTGCTGCTGCACCGCTTGATGCCACGTGGCGTTGCAGCCGTGGCGGTGAGGCAGCGGATAATCCCGCGCTGCCCGACAATCGGCATTGGCGGGCGCACCAAGCCGCGGAACAGCAGGCGCATGCTGTTGCGCAAGATGCCCGCCAGCAGGCGCTGGCTCAGACTTGGACGGTCTGGCAGTTCAACGAGTACAGTCATAGTGTTTCAGCTCCAACGTGCGTGCGTTGCCGATAATGCGAAAGCCGCCCCAGTCAGCCTGGGGCGGTCGTTGTCGTCTCAGGGCATATAGGCAACGTGCACATCACTGATCTTGCCGTTGAACGCGAAAGGCGCGCGGTCGAAGTAGTCGAGGGACACCGGCGAGCCGAGGTCTTCGCCTACGTCGAAGGTTTCGCTAGCGGTGAAGGCCAGCGGCGGTGTGAAGGGCGTAGTGCCACTGGCGACTTCCTGACCATTCAGCCGAAGATTGAGGCTGGCCGGTGAGCCGGGTTTGGCCGTCATCGTGGTGAGTACCTCGATGCTGACATTGCCGGCTGGAACTCTCTCAGCCGAGCGCAGTTCTACTCGGGCAACGGCCAGCGCGTTGTACTCGTAGACCAGATAACCGTCATCTAAATACAGGCTCACGCCGCCACCAATCCCGCCCATGGCATACAACACGCCGCTGGCATTTTTCGGCAGCACCGCTTCCACCACAACCTTGTTGTTTTTGCTGCCCAGGCTGGGCGCGGCGAACTCCGGCAGGCGCTTGATCCGGTCGCTGAAATGCCATTCACGTTGGTTGGTGCCAACCCGAGCGCTCGGATCAAGAAACGGATACAGGCCCGCGCCGAGTGGGTAGACATGGTTGGCTTTGGCCTGGGTATCGAACTCGGCCTTTAGCTCGGCAAGCTTTTCTGGGTTGCTGGCGGCCACGTCAGTGGCTTGCGAGTAATCGCTGTCCAGGTTGTAGAGTGCCCACTGATCGGTTTCCGGGTTCCAACCCATAAACTGGGAGAAGCCCTGGACCCAGGGTTTGCGTGGGCCGAACACCGAGGCCATCCAGCCGTCCTTGTAGATCCCACGGCTGCCGAGAACTTCGAAGTACTGCGCGGGCTTCTTCGACGCCGCTTCGGCGTCGGCAAAGGTGTAGCGCATGCTGATGCCGTCGATCGGGTCTTGGGCGACGCCGTTGACCTGCTTCGGTGCGGTGATGGCAAGGATGTCGTAGACCGTCGGGGCGATATCGTTGACATGGTGGAACTGCCCGCGAACCTCGGCGTCAGCCTTGATCTGCTTTGGCCAGGAAACCGCCATGGGGGTACGAGTACCGCCGAAGTAGCCGGCCACCAACTTGGTGCCGACGAACGGCCCTGAGCCGGCCCAGGCCCAGGCGGCGTTGTACATGCTTTCTAGCTTTGGACCACCAAGGGCCGATAACCCACCGTACATGTCGTTGAGTACCTTCAGTTGCTGCTCCTTGGGTACCGGAATACCGTTCTGGGCCAGCAGTTCGCTGATCGTCCCCTCCATGCCTTCGGCAGAGGCACCATTGTCGCCTAGGACATAGAAGATCAGGGTGTTGTCGCGTTCTCCCAGGCGCTCCAGCTCGTCGAGGATCTTCCCTGCCTGGGTGTCGGTGTGTTCCAAAAAGCCGGCGTAGACCTCCATCAGGCGTGCCTGGTACTGCTTCTGTTCGGCACTGAGGCTGTCCCAGGCAGGCAGTTCGGCCGGACGTGGCGTGAGCTTGGCGTTCTGGGGAATAAAGCCGAGTGCCTTCTGACGAGTGAAGGTTTGCTCGCGGTAGAGGTCCCAGCCACTGTCGAACTTGCCCTTGTATTTGTCCGCCCACTCGGCGTTTACATGGTGCGGGCCGTGCACTGCACCCGGGGTCCAGTAAAGAAAGAAAGGCTTGTTCGGGGCGTAGGACTGCTGGTCCTGGAGCCAACTCACCGCTTGATTCGCCAGGTCTTCACTGAGGTGGTACTGCGGATCGTGTGGCGGTTCAATCGGTGTGGTATTGCGGTACAAGCGCGGCTCGTACTGCGAGGTTTCGCCGGCCATGAATCCGTAGAAGTGTTCGAAGCCATAGCCGGTCGGCCAGGCATCGAACGGACCGGCAGCCGTGGTTTCGAGTGTCGGGGTGTTGTGCCATTTGCCGAAGGCGGCGGTGCTGTAGCCGTACTGCTTGAGCACCTCGGGCATGGTCGCCGAGCTTTTCGGGATCTTCCCGGTGTAGCCGTCCCAGTCGGTGGCCAGCTCGGCGATCACGCCATTGCCGACCCGGTGATGGTTGCGGCCGGTGAGCAGGGCGGCACGAGTCGCCGAACTGATCGCCGTAGTATGGAAGGCGTTGTAACGCACGCCACTATCGGCGATGCGGGTGAGGGTCGGCGTATGAATGGTGCCGCCGACGGTGTCTGCCTGCGCGAAGCCGGCATCGTCGAGCATGATCACCAGAATATTCGGCGCATCGGTCGGCAGGTGCGGTTGTTGCTGACGCTTCTGGTGTTTAGACGCTTGCAAGGTCGGCTTGGCTTCGCTGGCCGAAGGCGTAGGCGGAAAGGGCAGCGTGTCCTGTGCTGACGCGATTGAGCTGGCAAGTAGCAAGCTCAGCTTAAGCGGGAAATACTGGGGAATAGAGCGCTTCTGGCTCATGGGATCTCCATCCATTGTTGTTCTTGTGGTGATGTGCCGCCGGGCGCTGTGGCCAGGCTGCGGCGAGAGGGCGGCTCAGACCGAGAAGCTGGTTATGTCCTTGGCTTCGATGCCATTGGTAGCGCAGAAGGCCCGATAGCGCTCCACGCTGGACTTCCAGTTTTCGATGGCGCAAATGTTGTCGTTCTCGTCGTAATACAGCAGATCGCCCTGGGTGATGTTCAGGGTGATGATCTCGTCGCCATACTCGGCAAGGGCGATAGGGGTGTGGCTGGTTCCTGCGGTTTCGAACACTACTCCGCCCTGTTTGGATACCCAGTCATGCTCGAGGTACTTCCAGCCACCTTTGATGGTGTAAACGATCACGGTGCCGGTGTGGTAATGCTTGGGCAGGGTAGTGCCCGCAGGGGCTTTGAGCAGGGTGATAGTCTCGCCGCGAACCGGATCGCACTTGATGTATTTGATGAAAACCTCATTGCTGTAGGGCGTGAATGGCACCCATGGCATATCTTCGTCATTGATGGCGGCAGTATCGATGCTTTCGTACAACATATTGTTATTCCTCGAGGTGGACGGCGGGCGGTATCGTTGAATCTCTACCCGGTGATCCTGAGGAGGTTTGGCTTACTTGCCACCCCCCGACTTTGGGGGGCGGAAAAGCTAGAGAAAGACCGTTCCATACCACTCATCAACGAGTGGGCGGGGAGGGGGTATGCGAGCCGGTATTCTTCTGATGTTTTGGATGTTGTGCTCTGCAGATACTTGGGCGGATGACCAGAGGCTGCAGTTTCTCCACGAAATTCGCACACGTAGCTACCTGCTTTGTTCCAGCGCGATGCTTTACTTCAACCCCGCGATCAAGTCGCCCGATCCTCGCGCGTTGGCCTCTAATTACGACAGCCTGATGCGCTTACACACGCGAACGGTGCAGCTCGGCCAGCCATCTCATATGGTCGAGATTCAGCGCAGCATGCAAGGGCTGATGAAAAGCCTGGAGCGCATGCCACGGCAGGATGCCGGCCTGTATCCAGAAAAACTCATGCACCTGCTGGAATTACAACGTCAGGCAGAGTCCTGGGCCGATGAGCAATATCGCCAGCAGAGTGGGGCAAGATTTGAGAGGGCTCGTGAGCTGCATCAGCAGAGCCTGGCGATGTCTCACATGTTGCTGAACTACCAGATTCGCTCCTACCCTCTGGCAGCTGGTAGCTCCGTTGGCATGAGTGATACGCAACTTGAAGCGCAGGACTCAGCCATCAATGAACGTTTCGTACAGTTGATCAAACGTCATGAGGAGTTCGCCAAAAGTTTCGAGGCGATTCACAAAAACTACCGCTTCGTACGCGGCCAGTTACTGAGCAAGAGCGTCCACCAACCCTCTGGTGGCATCGAGTTCTATCTAACGCGCAGCATCATCGATATGGATGAGCTGGCGATCCAGATTCTCGAGAGTCAGAAACTTGATGGGAGCCAAGTGCTCTAGCGGGGCGTAACGGCGGTTTGCCAGGATTTGTTCGTGGCGGTCATCCTCGCGGACTTTCTCCCGCCTTCGGTTGGAGCCATCGTTGCGTTTCGGCTGGCCGAAGCGGTGTAAGGGGCGGGGGAGAGGCATTCACCCTTCCAGCTTCGCCGTCGCTAATGCAAAAGGTAGTTTCGCCACGCTTACCACTGGTGTTCTGTCGCGAGTTGATCAGGATGAGAGTGAGCCGCGAGCCGGTCGCACCAACCGGGTGGCTAGGGCACCGACCAAGGCGGTGGTGAACCTTGCGGCATCTAGTAGGTACAGGCTTTCGCTGGCGGTCTTGGCTGAGGTGTCAGCTAGTTAGCCCTCACCGCAATGTAGGCAAATGCAAACAGATAAAAAGCGCGGGCCCAAGTGCGGGTCCCGCGTAACGCTCAATCGTTAGAACTGTGCAGCGTCGAGCAGGTACAGGCTTTCGCTACCGGCCTTGACCGACGCAGTCAGCGAGTGGATACGCGGCAGCAGGCGGGCGAAGAAGAAGCGCGCGGTGCCCAGTTTGCTCACGTAGAACTCGTCCTGATCCTGCTTGGCCAGCGCGGTGCGTGCCATCAAAGCCCACATATAGGCATAGGCGGTGTAACCGAACACCTGCAGGTACTCGACCGAGGCAGCGCCGACTTCGTTCGGGTTGGCCTTGGCGCGTTCCAGCAGGTCAGCGGTCATCAGCTCCAGGTTGGCGATGGCGCCTTTCAGCGGCTCTATAAACTCGGCCAGGCTGCTGTCGGCGGAATCGGTGAAGGCTTTGATCTCTTCGGCGAAGTGCTTGTAGAACGCACCGCCGCTGCCGACCACTTTACGGCCGACCAAGTCGAGGGCCTGGATACCGTTGGTGCCTTCGTAGATCTGGGTGATGCGGCAGTCACGGATCAGCTGCTCCTGGCCCCACTCACGGATATAACCATGGCCGCCGAATATCTGCTGGCCATGGGTGGTGGTTTCCAGCGCCATATCGGTGAGGAAGGCCTTAGCCACCGGGGTCAGCAAAGCAACCAGCTCTTCCGCGCGTTTACGGGTGGCGGCATCTTCGCTGTACTTGGCGGTGTCGAGTTGCATGGCCACGTAGCTGGAGAAGGCACGGCCGCCTTCGTTCAGCGCTTTCATGGTCAGCAGCATGCGGCGCACGTCCGGGTGCACGATGATCGGGTCAGCGGCTTTGTCCTTGGCTACCGGGCCGGTCGGCGCGCGGCTCTGGAAACGGTCGCGGGCGTATTCCACGGCGTTCTGGTAGCTGCGCTCGCCCAGGGACAGACCCTGGATACCGACGCCCAGACGCTCATAGTTCATCATGGTGAACATGGCGGCGAGGCCCTTGTTCGGCGCATCGACGATCCAGCCGGTGGCACCGTCGAAGTTCATCACGCAGGTGGCCGAGGCCTTGATGCCCATCTTGTGTTCGATGGAACCGCAGGACAGGCTGTTCTGCTCGCCCAGGGAACCGTCGGCGTTGACCATAAACTTCGGTACCAGGAACAGCGAGATGCCTTTCGGACCGGCCGGGGCGTCCGGCAGCTTGGCCAGTACCAGGTGGATGATGTTATCGGTCAGGTCGTGCTCACCCCCGGTGATAAAGATCTTGGTGCCGGACACCTTGAAGCTGCCGTCAGCCTGCGGCTCGGCCTTGGTGCGGATAATGCCCAGGTCGGTACCGGCATGCGGCTCGGTCAGGCACATGGAGCCCGCCCAGACGCCGGAATACATGTTCGGCAGGTATTTTTCTTTCAGCTCTTCGCTGGCGTGTGCGTTGATCGACAGGCAGGCACCGGCCGTCAGCATCGGGTAGAGGCCGAAGGACAGGTTGGCCGAGTTGACCATTTCCTCGACCTGGGCCGAGATTGCCTTGGGCATGCCCATGCCGCCAAATACCGGATCACCACCAACGCCAACCCAGCCGCCTTCGGCGTAGGTTTTGTAGGCATCCGGGAAGCCGGCTGGGGTTTTCACCGCGCCGTTGGCCCAGGAACAACCTTCTTCGTCGCCACTACGGTTCAGCGGGGCGATTACGCCGCCGGTGACCTTGCCGGCTTCTTCGAGAATGGCCGCTGCAGTGTCTTCATCGACCACTTCAGCCAGGGCCGGCAACTGGGCCCACAGCTTGGAAACTTCAAACACTTCATTGAGCACGAAGCGCATATCGCGCAGGGGAGCTTTGTAGTCAGCCATGTATCTACCTCGGTAATTCTACGAGTGGCCCAGCGGCCGGTTTTCGCCAGACACTACCGCTATATGAGGAGTGCCCTGTGTGGGTTACCAGAAGTCAGCCGTGGCAGTCGGTCAACTGCGTTAGGTGCACTTTCTGTTGGTTCTTTGCCCGTACACCGTGGTTGGCCTTGCAAATCGCCCCAATGGCCAGGGGCTTTAGTTGCTCTTTAGCTCACCCGTTCGATCTCATCTGTCGCCAGCTCTAGTCGGATAAGGCAATGGCCCCTTTTCCTTGAGCGACGCCCTAGGCAAGGTGATCGGTGTTGGTCTTGAAGGTCTGCATGATTATCTGGTGCCGCTCAGGTAGCGCCAGAACAGGGCGGCATAGATCAGGTCTACCAGTGTCAGCAACGGCAGCGGCAAATTGAGCATGCCGGTCCAGTAATTGAAAAAGGCGAGGGTGACGGTGCCAAGCTTACCGATGATGCCGATCATGATATATGGCCGATATTTGACGGGGGCCTGGCCTACCAGCCAGTACATCCAGCCAAATAGAACAATGGCAAAACCGGTCGCTTGCTCGAAGAAACCCTGACCCGGTAGCGGCTCCATACCGATAAGGCGACCAAATAGCGGGCCGGCGAACAGGATCGACAAGCCGGCCATGAGGTTGAATAGCGCACCGGAACCAAACAGGATGCGTACATGCTTGTCGACCATGATGATTTCTCTCGATAAGAAGTAGGGGGAATAGTCAGACGGCAGTCGACGTGCTCGGCAAGATGCTTATCTGCATCTTTCCCGACCCAGGTAGGGTTTCGATCAGGCGCCAGCCGCAAAGCTTGGCCGGTGTGTAATGGCCGCCTTGCGCAGGAGCGCTACCGAGTAGATGCTGGGTCAATGCCAGCGCCCCGGTGATCGTCAATGCATAACCGTTGTCGGTCTCGATACGCGCGCTGCATATATCGCCGTGTTCGTTCCTGGCTTGACCCCAGACAGCGGTACGCAGCGTTGCGCGTTGTTCTGCATCGGGCCCCTTTACCCATTGTTCGATGCAGCGCTTGAGAAAGCGCTGCACTGCCGGACGCTTGAGCAAACCACGCGTCCAGTTTGAGTAGCGCATGAGATAGGCGACCGTTTTCGGTATAGCAATATAAGTTTCTATGTTCGGAATGCCGGTGGTGCGATAAGCGGTCGAGATGTCGCCCCAGGGGATGGTGACTGCGCTCTTCAGACCAAAGCCGAAATCCACTGTGCGAATCTTATAACCAAGCGGTACCCCGATGATGCGACCATCCTGGCGCACCATACCGCCCAGCGGCAGGGCTTCGATCATACTTTTCAAGGTGCCGGGACTGAGGCCGCTGGCGGTATCGAAACCGAGCATCAGTTCGCAGGCGTCGGGCAATGTTTCTTTCAAGGCTGCAGCCATGCAATCGGTTGGGATCACATCGAAGCCGACACCTGGGCAAAGTACGATACCTTGCTCGCGCGCTTCATCGTGCTGGCTGTGCGCGTATTCGAATACAGCGATCTCGCCTGTGATATCGAGGTAGTGAGCTTTACGTGCAAGGCAGGCTTTGATCATCGCCTGCGCGGTCGCGGAAAACGGGCCGGCACAATTGAGCACGAGGTCGATGCCTTGTAGCGCCGCAAGGGTCGCTTTGCGGTCCGCGAGATCGAACACTCGTGCCGACAAGCCGAGTGAAGTGGCCAGTTCGTATACGGCGGTGCTGCGGCCAGCCAGTATTGGCTGCAGCCCCTGGCGTATCGCCTGTTGCGCTATCAGTTTTCCGGAGTAACCAGTTGCGCCATACAGCAGCCACAGTTTCGAGATAGGTGTGTTCATATTGGTTCCTGGCTAGACATCGCGCGCCGCAGACGTTTAGAGGCTTTTTTGGGACAGGCTATGGCAGGCCACCCACAGAAAGAACAAGCCAAAGACCAAGTCTCCCGCGCCATAGATCGAATAGAAAATTGCGGTCAGCGGCGATTCAGCAAAGAGCGCCGGCAGGGTGTTGGCATTTTTACTAAGCCACATCAGCCAGGTCAGGACGTAGAGCATCTTTTCCACGAAAAACAGCAGCACGAGATAAGGCACAGCTCGATAGGCTTTGGCCACAGACGTATAGGCCACGCCCCAAAGCATGATGGAAACCAGACCCAGCCAGGAAAAGACAGCTGGGTCGGTGGCCGAGAGCAGGCTATTAGTGAAGAACTGTGAGAACGTCAGAACACCCACAATGTTGTAGCCACCTGCGAGCCAAAAGACCTTGGTGATCAGCGAGTTTGCGTGTTGGTTATTCGGCATTTTTGTTTTTCTCTGAGTAATGCTTGGTGTCTTGTGCAGTCCTTCGGTTTTCGCCAGCAAGCCCAGTCCCTGCGAAAACCCGTTTCCTAGCACAGTGCATATTTTCACGAGCGGGCGGCGCTTAGCGCGCGATAAAGCGAATGATCGCTGGGTAACTGTTAGGCAGTAACCGGGCGAGCCAGTGCATTGTGCTCGACTTGTTTCCAGTGAGAATTCGTCGTTGGCCGCTGAGCACACCTTTGAGAATATCGGCGGCGCACTCTTCCGGTGAGGTGAGCAGCATCTTGTCGGCCAAGGCAGAGAAAATTGATTCTTCCTTGCCTGCATTCATCACCAGACGTCCGGCCTTGCCGATATTGGTTTTAATCCCGCCAGGATGGACGCAAACTGCCCGTACACCGGTACCTTCCAATTCGTGCCAAAGGCATTCGGTAAAGCCACGCACGCCGAATTTTGAGATGTTGTAGGCACCTTGCAGGGGAAAGCCAATCAGGCCGAAGATGCTAGAGATGTTAACGATGCAGCCATCACGTTGTTCCAACATCATCGGCATAAATGCCTTGGTGCCGTAGATTACCCCCCACAGATTTATGCCTATCTGCCACTCGAACTCTTCGATGCTGGTGTGGGCGATAGTGCCAATCAGAGCGGCACCGGCATTGTTGATCAGCACGTGTGCGGTACCGAAGTCACGACGAACATCTTCGGCATGGGTATATACGGCCTCGCGTGAGGAGACGTCGACACTGTAGCCGCGAGCTTCACTGGAGGCGGGTAGCAATGCCAGTGTTTCGTCCAGGCCGGTGCGGTTGACATCGGACAACGCCTCGGGCCCCGGCTGCAGCAAACTGCAGTGACAGTGCTCGTCCGATACCAGAGCCTGCGCCAGTGATGACGACGACCTTATTGTGAAAATCATTACGGTTCATCACGGTGCTCCTGGTGAAAAATTGATGGGGCTTAGTCGGCTTCGACTAAGCCAGTGACTGCGAAATACTGGTGCGTGAATACGCGGCTGTGTAAGACGTGCGGATAAGATCCGCTGCCTTCTCGCCGATCATCATCGACGGTGCGTTGGTATTGCCGCCGATCAGGGTTGGCATGACCGAGGCATCGACCACACGCAAGCCTTGCAGGCCGTGCACGCGTAGCTCGGCATCGACCACTGCCAACGGGCCTTGGCCCATCATGCAAGTGCCGACAGGGTGGTAAACCGTATCGCTACGTTCGCGCAGAATCTGACGGATTTGCTCGTCGCTGTGCACATTCTCGGTATGCAGTTCGGCAACACGTCGTTCGGCCAGGGCCGGAGCATTCATGATCTGACGGGTCAATTTGAAACCTTTGACCATAGTTTCGAGGTCTTCCGACTCGCCGAAAAAATTCGGGTCAATGAGCGGCGTATCATCCGGGTTGGCGCTGCGCAATTTCACGCTACCGCGGCTTTTTGGTCGCAACAGACAGACGTGGCAAGAGTAGCCGTGGCCCAAACGAATGGTGCGGGCATGGTTTTCCACCAGTGCGGTGGCAAAGTGCAGTTGCACGTCGGGTGCGGGCAGTGCTGAGTCAGTTTTGAGAAAGGCACCCCCTTCGGCGACGTTGCTCGTCAGCATGCCGCGGCGGCCAGTCAGGTAGCGCCAGAACTCTTTGAGCATACGCAGGCTGCCGAGTAATGACAGGCCGAATAGGCTGTGGCTTTTAGCCTTATAAATAAAGACAAAATCCGGGTGATCCTGCAGGTTCTGCCCGACACCTGGAAGATGGTGCAATGGCTCGATACCTACTTGGCGCAACTGTGCGCTGTCGCCGACGCCAGAAAGCATCAGCAGCTGTGGAGATTGGAAAGCTCCCGCACTGAGCAGCACTTCACAACGGGCGTGTACCTGGCGTATCTGACCGCCTTTGCTGTACTCGACACCTATCGCGCGTTTTTCGGCGAACAGCACGCGGCGTGCCGAAGCAGCTGTGATCACACTGAGGTTTGCGCGATGAATTTGCGGGTGCAGGTAGGCGCGCGCGGCGCTGCAACGTTCACCGTTTTTCTGCGTGGCCTGATAGATGCCGACCCCTTCCTGTTGCTCGCCATTGAAATCGCGAGTTAGGGCGAAACCGGCTTGCTTGGCGGCATCCAGATAGTGTTGCTGAAAGGGGTTGTCGGTGCGTAGTTCAGCAACGTTGAGCGGGCCGCCCTGACCATGAAAATGATCCCGCAGGGTTTCATTGTTTTCCGAGCGAATGAAATACGGCAGCACCTCATCATAGGACCAGCCAAGGTTGCCGAGTTCGGCCCAGTGGTCGTAGTCCCAGCGGTGCCCACGGATGTAAACCATGGCGTTGAGGCCGCTAGAGCCACCCAGCATTTTGCCGCGTGGCTGATAACCGACCCGACCGTTCAGACCAGGTTGAGCAACGGTCTGCAAGGACCAGTTGTTCAGCCTGGTCGGCATCATCGCTACCATGCCCATGGGAACGTTGACGATTTGACTATTACCCGTACCGCCAGCTTCGAGCAGGCAAACGCTGATTGCCGGGTCCTCGCTCAAGCGCGCGGCTAGCACGCAACCAGCTGAACCACCACCCACAATCACGTAATCGAACTCATGCATGAGCAAGTTTTCCTCGATAAATCTGCTGCAGCACACCCAGACGAACCAATAAGTGGGCTGTGGGTAAGAACAATGGGCGGACAAGAATTGCAGTCACACAATCAGCGCTTGCTTGGTGTAGGTAACACGTCGACTTTTGGCTGGTCATGGCAAACATCTAAAAGGTTGTTTTCAGGCAGCACTCGAAGCTTCGCTCAGCGCCTCGACCTGTTTCGGCTGACTGGCACATGTGACGAATACATAATCCTCATCGCGCACGCGTCGAGTTTTCAGCCAGAAGCGCCAGGTGGACCCTGGCCAGAGCAGGATGTTTTTACCGTCGGCTTGCTGGTACCAGCTAGAGCAGCCGGATGACCACACGGTGCCGGCGAACTTGGTCTGCAGTTTCTCGTTGAACTCACGCTGTACTTGCGGCTTCACATCCAGATAATCGGCACCCTTTTCCTGTAGGCGTTTGATGCACTGCAGGACGTAATGCACCTGGGCTTCAATCATGAAAATGATCGAGTTGTGTCCGAGGCCGGTGTTTGGACCGACCAGTTGGTAGAAGTTTGGAAAACCGGTCACGGTGGTGCCGTAATAGGCTTCGGCATTGCTTTTCCAGTCCTGCATCAGGTCGTGGCCGGGCAAGCCTTTGCAGGGAAAGTTCTTCATGTAGATCCGGGGGTCAGTAACGAAACCGGTCCCGAGGATGATGCAATCAGCCTGCAGCTCACGCCCGTCGCGTAGCAGAACCGAGTGTTCGCGCAGTTCTTGGATACCCACGCTGACTAGCTCGACATTGTCGCGATTGAACATCGGCAACCATTTGTTGGAAATCAGCAGACGCTTGCAGCCAAAGGTGTAGTCCGGCGTCAGTTGGCGGGCTAGTTGCGGATCGCGCACCTTGGTCGTGATAAACAGTTTGGCCAGCTTCTGTACAACCGCAGCAACCCGGGGGGCGAACAGCGGCCAGACGCGCGCTTCATTGCTCCAGTACAACCGTGCACGGTGTAGCGATCGGGTGAAAGGCAGGCTTGCAAACAAGCGTTTTTCCCAACCGGCATAAGCCCGCTCATCACGTGGGATCAGCCAGGCAGGGGTGCGTTGCAGGATGTGTAATTTGGCCACTTTAGGCGCAATTTCCGGAGCGTACTGGATAGCGCTGCCGCCCGTGCCAATCGACAGCACATGCTTGCCTGCCAGGTCGTAATCATGGTCCCACTGCGCTGAGTGGAAGATCCTACCCTTGAAGTTTTCTTGTCCTGGCAGCGCAGGGATTGACGGGACATGAAGGGGGCCGGAAGCCATTACCACATGGCGGGCGACAAACTGCTCACCTGCCACGGTGTCGACTGCCCACAGCCCCTGGGTCTGATCGAAGTGCATACCGCAGACTTCACGGTTGAAGCGTACGAATGAACGGATGCCGAACTTTTCTGTTGTATCCAGGATGTACTGCTGGATTTCCTGCCAGCCGGCATAACGTTTGCTCCAGTCGTGCTTCGGTGCAAAGGAGAACGAATACAAATGCGATTGCACATCGCAGGCTGCACCTGGATAGCTGTTTTCCCGCCAGGTGCCACCTACTTCGTCGGCCTTTTCCAGCACGACAAAGTTTTCATTGCCTGTCTCGCGCAACTTGATGGCCATGCCCAGGCCACCAAAGCCTGAGCCAATGATGACAACATCGATAATTTTGCTGGCACCGGTACCGGCTTGCGCTGAGCTGTTCATAGGCATTCCTGGACGGGAGGAGAACTTAACGCGGCCAGTCTAGGAACCTGTATTTGCGGAGGATATGCTAGGGTTGAGAATAAATTGATAATTTCGGCAAGCTAATAAAACCAATATGGCCAGTCATCCCATCCTCGGACTTATCTACATCATCAAGAGCCTGCATAAGCAGGGCTTGGATGTCTCGCCCTTGCTGCAGCGCTATGGTCTGAACCTGGAGCACCTAGCCCCCGATGCCCGTATTGATCGCAATCTGGAACTGCGCCTACTCTGCGAGTTGGCCGAAGAACTGGAAGAACCAAGCATAGGCCTGAGCATGGGCAATGGCGTTGGCTTTGCCGGCTACGGCTCTCTGGGCTTGCTTATGTTGAGCTGCGATACCGTCTTTGAGGTTATGCACTGCGGGTTGCGTTATCAGCAACTGACCTATCTGTTCAGTGAGCTCGGTTTTCATCCCGGTGAAAAAACCAGTGCTCTGACCCTGACACCGCTCAAGCTGGCAGAGCCGGCACGGCGACTGATGATCGACCTCCAGATGGCCGGCACCTACAAGTTCATACGCGACATTCAGACCAGTCTGCACAAAGACCTGTATGTCATTCAGGTCGACATTCCTTACCCCAAACCCGCGCAAGCCCAGCTCTATGAACAGTTCTATGGCTGCCCAGTGAACTTTGCCGCGACCAAAGGGCGTTTCTGGATGCACAACGAACACTTGCAGTGGCACCTACCCAGTGGCGATCCGACTGCCAAAGCCCTTTACCGTCAGCAATGCGATCAATTGTTGCAACAGCAAAAACAGGAGCAGGCCAGCAGTAACCTGGCTGAACAGGTGTGCGCGCACCTAGCTCTGTTCACTGAAGGCTTTCCTACAGCTGCAGAGGTGGCCGCGATTCTGGGATTTCCCGAACGGACTTTGCGCCATGAGCTGCGCAGCCTGGGGACGTCGTTTCGACGCATTCTGGACGAGTTGCGTTTCAATCGCGCACGGCAGCTACTCGAGAACAGCCAACTATCGGTAGAAACTATTGCGGGGAAATTGGGCTATGCCGAATCAGCCGCATTTATCCATGCCTTTCAACGCTGGTCCGGCTGTAGTCCGGCGGTCTATCGCAGACAGCAACATAAGGCACCGGAAAATTAACGGGCTCCATGGGAATGGCCAAGCACAGCCCATAGGCTGTGCTTGGCTGTGCGACGAAGCACTCTTATCGTCTGGCCTAATCTGTGATCCGGGCCGACGAAAAGCCAGCCGCCTTCATTGGTGCTGTTCACTACCAGTCGATTGAAGTCAGCGCCATGCAGGTTCTTGGCCGCGTCGGCATTACCATTCGAGATGATGGTTGCCCCTTGACCTATTAAGCAGAAGGATTGCACCTGCAACCAAACATCGCCTGATCGTTGAGCGGAGCTAACTAAAGGATGTGTTTCTCCAGTGTTGCGGCGAACATCCGGTCCAGCTCTTAAACGCACGGGAAAATGCGTTCGGATCTTGATACTGCAACGAGTAGGCAATAGATGAAACGGACAGGTCTGTGTTCGTAAGTAGCTGCAGGGCAAGGCTCTTTCGGGACTCGCTAACCAGTCGTTGCAGATGAGTGCCTTCGGCATCGAGTCGACGGTGCAGGGTGCGTATGTGCAGCCCCATTCGGCTGGCAATCAGCTCGGCTTTGGCCTCGCCCGCAAGCAACATGGAGTGAAGCTGGTACTTGATTAGCTCCGAAGTAGTCAGGCTGGCTGTGGTCGTCGTGATGGCCTCATGGAGCAGTTGATGTAGGCGGGGGGTTGCTGTTCTCAATTTCTGGCCCAGTTTTTGGGTGCTGACTACCAGGCCGGAAATATTCGCATTGAACTGCACCGGGCAACGGAATATTCGGCTATAGGCCGCGGAGTTGGTGGGCTTGTGGTAGGCCAGTTGCACTCGGACGGGCGTCCAGTTGGGGCCCAGTAACTCCCGGAAAGTCTGGAAACCAATCATGACCAATGCATCGATGAGTGACCTCGGGTCGGCCTGATCGTGCTGGTGCATCACATAACCAAGCAGGCGGAGTTGGCCAGTCAAGGGGAGCAGCAATGGCGCGCCGCCGCGGTCATGCTACTTTGAGTGCGTGACCAGATCGTGCAAGGCCTCTTCCACCGTGCCGGCGGAAAGCATAAGCCGGCCGATCGGCCCCAGGTCTTTTAGGCTGAAGTGTCGTCCCAGCAGAATTCCGAGGCTGGAGCATTGCGTATGTCGAATGGCGGTGTTGAGCAGGCGGATGGTTTCGTCGTAGCCGAGGCGCTGGTCGTAGTCATTGACGAATGTATCCAAGTCTATGCCGGCAGCCCTGAATACGCGTTGCGGGTTGCCGCCCAGTGCGGTGATGACTCGCGGGAGGCTTTTTACCGGGCCGGTAGGCATCTCACCAGGGTTGCTGAGTATCAAAGGGGAATGCAGGGGACTTTGATCCGGCGGCTCAAGCGAGACGGCTGCCGTGTTCGTGTCTCTGACAGAGGTGGCGATCTCACACTGCGCCACTGAATGGGTAGCACTTTTAGATCGCATTGGGCTGCCTTACCTTCCTTGGCCTATTCTTGGATTGCTTCCATACCATAGTTTTTTGCCAGGCTGTCCGAAATTGCAAGCTGTATTTCAGGAGGATGCCGTAGAGTCGGAGTAACTTGCCCGCCAGCAAGTCTGTCATCCCGACTCGTTTGGGGGGCGACAGCTCCATGGCTCTGAAGTCGGGAGAGCGGTGCTGGTGCTCGAAAGCACCCACTTTAGTTAAGGATAACGCGAGATGAACTCACGTCTTTATACGGCCTTGTCGGCGTCTCTCCTGGTGCTGCCTGGCCAAGTATTAGCGGGCGGGCTGATGCTCTACGAAATCGGCACCGACAATACTGGTCTGGCCAATGCCGGTTCAGCCGCCCGAGCGCAAGGTCCGTCGACTATCGCCAGCAACCCTGCGGGTATGAGCTATCTGGCCGGCACTCAAATTAGCGCCGGTGCCCAGATTCTTTTCGGCGACCTGACGTTCAACCGGGACTCGGCAACCACCACATCGGGTTCCGGCAGCGGCAATGTGCTCGATCCCATACCCGGTGGCAGTTTCTTTATCAGTCGCCAGTTGGATGAGCGGTGGTCCGTTGGTTTCGGTTCCTATGGTGATTTCGGCCTCGCGGAAAACTACGACGACGATTGGTCCGGGCGTTATTTCGTGCAAAGCGCGAGCATTGCAGGCTTGTCATTGGTGCCCAGCGTGGCGTACCGCTTCAACGAGCAGTGGTCCGTGGGTGTCGGGTTGAAGGCCATGTACGGCATGCTGGAGTCCGAAGCTGCGATCGATCAGTCGCCTTTGGGTCTGACGGATCGCGCCGATGGTCAATACAAGTTCAAGGATGGCACCTGGGGGTACGGGGCCAATGTGGGGGTGATTTATGCGCCACAGGCAGGCACCCGTATCGGTCTGGCTTATACCAGTCAGGTCAGTCTGGACTTCGAAGACCGTTTGGATGTGAAGGCCAACAGCCCCTTGGTAAGTCGGCTCGATGGTTTCAAAACCAAGCTTGATCTGAATGTGCCGCAAACAGCTACGCTCAGCGTGTACCAGCAACTGGATCTGCAATGGGCGTTGCTGGCCTCGGTCAATTGGCAGGACTGGTCGCAATTCGGCGATATCGGCCTGGAGGTGGATACGTCCGCGGCGGGTTCCCGGTCAACCAGCATCGATGCGCATTACGACGACACCTATCAGTTGGCGTTAGGGGCGCAATACCAAATGAACCCTGATTTGCTTTGGAACTTCGGTGTTGCCTACGACACCTCGGCCGTATCCGATGGCAATCGGACCCTGACTGTTCCGATGGGGACCGCCTGGCGCTTTGCGACCGGTTTCACCTATTCACTCGACCAAGCGACAGACCTGAACTTCAGCTGGGTCGCAGTCTGGATGGGCGACATGCCTGTCGATCAGCAAAAGCCCTTGTCAGGCGAACGTGTGTCAGGCGAGTTCAGCAATGCCTGGATTCAAGCTCTGACCGGCAACATGACCTGGCGCTTCTGAACACAAGTCACTTAGTAGCACTTCAATGCAAGGAGTATCGTTACATGAACCAGTCTCATAAATGGATGGTAGGTGTTGCACTGAGCGGTTTGCTATTGACCGGGTGCGTTTCGAAGATTACCGAGAAAGAACAGTACTCCGGCTTCCTGCCCAACTATGGGGGCTTGCAGGAAACCACCTCGCCAAGCGGGGTGAAGGTGCTACGTTGGGAGGCTCCAGGATTCAAAGCGTCGAACTATTCGACTGTGGTCTTCGAGCGCCTCGAGCTGTATCCGCGGCCAAAGCCGAATGAACGCGTCGACCTGAAGATATTGCAGGAGCTGCAGGCCTATACGAGCAATAGCGCCAAAGAGGCGTTGTCGCAGAATTATCGGGTCGTGACGAGTACCCAGGACGTTCGCGACGGCGAGCGTGCGCTGGTTCTGCGTGCGGCGATTACCGGTGTGAGCGCCTCCAACGAAGGCATGAAATGGTACGAAGTGGTGCCGGTTGCTGCCGTGCTTGGTGCGACTCAGGCGGCCACAGGTCATCGTGACCAAAATACCGAGCTGTACATTGAGGCCGATCTTATCGACACCGGTACCGGGATGCCGGTCGCCAAAGCCGTGCGCAAGGTCTTTGGCGAGCACCTCAAAAACTCCAGCCAGCCGATCACTGCCAATGACTTCAAAGCTGCCATCAAGGGCATGACCAGCGACATGCAGGCGGTACTCCAGTAGCCGTCAATCCAGCGGTCACCCGAGCTTCTCGCGCAGTATTCAATACAACTCAGAAATGGAATTACATCATGATGACATGGCCCACAAGACTCAAATCGAGCATGTCGGCGCTTGCATTGCTCTTAATTCTGTCGCCAATGCAGCTTCACGCCCAGACTGCCGGTACGCTTTCCGTACAGGAAGCAAAACAGATCGCCGAGGAGGGCTACATATACGGCCTGCCCATCGTGATGAACTACGCAGTCATGTACGACTATGCCGTGGACAAGAACTCCGGTCAGTTCAAGGCGCCGTTCAACCAGATTCACAGCCTGCACCATGTCGCTACCTATAAGGACACCGCCGTCGTTACGCCGAACAGCGACACGCCGTATTCCATGCTGTTCATGGATCTGCGCGCTGAGCCGATCGTGCTATCGGTACCGGCGGTTAACAAAGAACGTTACTACTCGGTGCAACTCATCGACGGCAACACCTACAACTTCGGTTACATCGGCAGCCGCGCCACCGGCAATGAAGCCGGCGATTACCTGGTGGCCGGTCCCGATTGGCAGGGCGCGACCCCTCCGGGAGTCAAGAAGGTGTTTCGTTCCGGCACGCAACTCCCCTTCGCGATCTATCGCACCCAGCTCTTCAAACCGGCGGATATGCCAAACGTCGAGAAGATCCAGTCCGGCTACAAGGCGCAGCCGCTGTCAGCGTACCTCAAGCAACCTGCGCCGCCTGCCGCACCGGTGATCGACTTCCCGAAGATCGACAAGGACCTTGTGAAGACCGGCTTCTTCCAATACCTCCACTTTGCCATGCAGTTCGACCCGGCCACGCCGGATGAAGTGGCGATCCGCGCCAAGCTGGCCCGTATCGGCATCGGTGCCGACAAGAGCTTCAACTTCCAGGCTCTGTCGGCCGAGCAAAGGGCCGCGGTGGTTCAGGGCATGCAGGCTGGGCATGCGAAGGTCGCGGAAGGGGTCCAGAATCTCGGCACCAAGTTCAACGGCTGGAACGTTGTCGGTGCTGGCGGCGACAGCGCCTTTTACAAGGGCGACTGGCTGAAGCGTGCTGCCGTCGCGCAAGCGGGTATCTACGCCAACGATGCCGATGAAGCCACGTATCCGCTGGCCAAGACCCTGGTCGATGGAGAGCCGCTCGACGCCAGCAAGCACAACTACACGCTCACCTTCCCAGCCGGTCAGCTTCCTCCGGTCAATGCCTTCTGGTCGGTGACCATGTACGACGGCAAGACCCAATTGCTGATCAAGAATCCGATCGATCGCTACCTCATCAACTCGCCGATGCTCCCTGGGATGCAGAAAAACAGCGATGGTTCGCTGACCCTCTACATCCAGAAGGACTCGCCCGGTGCGGACAAGGAAAGCAACTGGCTGCCCGCACCGGATGATCTGATCTACCTCGTGATGCGCCTGTATTGGCCGAAGACGGAAGCGCCTTCCATCCTGCCGCCTGGCAAAGGCACATGGAGTCCGCCGGCGATCGTCAAGGTCATATGATCCGCAAACAATCTGTTGCAGAGAACGGCGCTGGTGCGCCGCCGCTGAGCCGGAGCGTTATGTATCACGGCGCATTGGTAGATTGTGTATGCCCAGCCACATTACATTTGTGGATAGATAGCGCACCGGCTTCATGTTGTCGTAATTCTGAGTTCAAGTAATGAGATCAAGACTGCTATCAGGGGATGACCGGCTTATACAGTCAATGCCACGGCAGGTATGACCAAAAGAAAAATGTGAGTAGCAAAGAGGGAGGCTTAAGCCTCCCTCTTTTTGTATAGCTGCTGTGCCAATATGTTTTAACGGCGAATACCGACCGGTTTATAGTCCGCGTCATAGCAAATCGGATATTCGCATGTGCCGCCACTGGCTTCGACCTCGCTGGGGTCTAACGCTGGCAGATACTTGCCCAGTTCAGCCACGGGCACCTTTTGGCCATTGATAGAGCAGTCATCATCCATTCGCGGGTTGCACCAAGCTTCTTTGATGTCTCCCGAGATGGAGGCTTTCTGAGCAGAGCTGCTTGTGGATTGAGTGTCGCTCAGGAACTGTTTCATACCTCCCTGGTAGCGGAAGTCCATTTCATAAGCGATGTCGGCGTCACTCATGCCCGCATTCAGCCAGAACTGATGCATTAGCTGACCAGCTTCGGAATACGACACCTTCTTGCCATCGAAGCCCGGTCCGGTGTTCGTCAGGTATGCGACCGTACGTCCATCAGAGCTTTCACCGACGTAGTACCAAACAGAGATCTCTAGTACCTCAACTTCGCTGGGATAACTGCCTACCTGATCCCCACCTGCACGGCAAACACCGCGAGTACAGTTGCCGGTTAGTTTGTTCCACGAGCGGACTTGCTGTTGAGTGGTTTGGTCGAACCAGTAGAGATAGCGGGGCATGGACAGCCAACGGCATTCAATACCACGTTTCCCGTTGTAGCCATCATTGACGATACAAGGGATGGCTGCGGGGAGCCCTTCAGGCGAAAGCTCATTAGGAAACGCATAGCCGGGCCGATCGTAACGCGCGGCTTTGAATGCGTCATAGGCCATGGCGTTGGCCGATATGCCGAACAGCAGCGCGGTGAACGCGATGAGGGTTTTCATGGGCTGAACTCTTCCTTTTCGTTGATTGCGGCCCAATCCCTAGGCGGATTGAAGGCAAGCACTGTGCTATTTCTTGTAAATGACACGGAGCCGCTGATTCACGTAATCCTTGAGGATTTCGTAGTCAGGGTTGTAGGTGGCCAGTGTATGGCCCAGTCCTGCGGCTATACCGAGTGTTGCCACGGCCAGAGTCGCAGGTGCTGACATGACGCTGAATGCGGCACCCAGCGCTCCTCCTTGCGCCACCGCACTTTTCACGTCGCTCTTGACCCGGCACTTCATGCCCAAGGCTTCGATCTTTGTTTCTACCAGCTTGACCCCCGCCATGAAATTGCCTCTGAGGCCGACGACCTCGAAGGAGGCTCTGTTCTTCAGCAACCGTTCAATCTGCGTTTCGTTTAATCCGGTGACGACACTCATGGCTTTCTAGGCTCCCCGCGTGGGTAGTGTATTTGCGATATTAAGTTGGATGGCAACCTTTAGGGGTGAGTCTCGGCCCGTGAAGTCCTTCATGTCAACAGGGTGGTGTTCGACCATTTAGGTTGACTTGGAGGGCGGAATGCCAAAAATCGATTCGAAGCAGTTAGCGACACTCGTTGGCCAGGCGATTGCTCGACAGCGTGTTCGCTGTGACCTGAGCCAGGAGCAGGTTGCCGAGAAGCTTGAGGTTGGCAGTGAAGCGGTGTCGCGCATTGAGCGTGGGATCGTGATGCCCAACGTCGAGCGTTTAGTGGAGCTGGCAGCGATCTTTAACTGCGACGCAGCCGACTTGTTGACCGAGGGGAGTTCACGCCCTGAGGATCAGGCGCGCAGGCTCTACGAATTGCTGTCCACGTTGAACGCGGATGACCGCGCACTCGTAATCGATGTAGTGGAGCGTCTTGTCGGTCGGCTTGCGCGCGATTGAGTCGTCATTTCATGGCTGCCGAGGTGCTTGCTCGGTCGCTTCCTCAGCATCCTCATTAAACAGAGCCCCGCATCGCAGGCAGATGCAGTCGAACCCGGCGAAGTGATACTTGGCCACATCTTCAGCAACACGCAGCGCTGTTGGGTAGGTTGGGCTGATGGCTGCCAGTCCGTTCAGTAGCGCGCTGTATCCAAGACGGTCTTGCCCATCCTGCTGCGCATTTTGAGCTCCGTGTAGCGCGCCATTTGCTAGACCGACCAACAGGGCAATGCCCATGGCTGCCTCCTGCGTCAGGACGGCTCTGGACTCGCAGATCAAACACTGTCTGAGCATGGTTCATTCTCCAGATGAGTGAATGCGGCCACGCCCTGGCAGGCCGCTTATGAAGGTTTATGAGTCACCGCTGCGACGCGGAATCTGACGTGGGGGGATTTGAGCGGAGCGTGTGTAGCAGCTTGAGCAGGCGGCTCAAGCTCCAACAGGCCAGGACTACGGCGATCAGCAGCGGTGGAAAACGCAGCATCAGCAGAATGCTCAGCACTAGAACTCCAGCCGCAGCCAGTGCGCCGATGAAGATGAACAGACACAGCAGAAATCGAAGCAGGGCCATGACGGCTCTCCGAAAGAGCCCGACTGGCCGATAGGCTCAATCGGGGGTAGTGGTCAGTTGGCTGATGAGGCGAGCACTTCCAGCTTGCCCGCAAGTGACTTGGTAGCTGGTTGCAGCACTTCACCCTGGACCTTGGCAGTAGTGGCTTCCGCGCTCGAATAAAACTCTTCGATCACGGCACCGGCATCCTCCTCGCTGTCCTCGAATGCGCCGTTGCCAAAGCCACGTCGCGCCGCCTCATCCAGTGCAGCCTGATCGAAGCCCGTCCCTTGCCGTTGAATGTCCAGTTCATTAGCAGCCTGCAGCGACTCGGCCATGTCCATGCCGGTACGCACGGTGAGATCGACGTAGAAGATTGGCGTGCCATGGCTTTGCCGGGTGGATTTACCACGCAGACGCAATTCCAACGGCAGGCAAGCCAGCCGATTGCCAGAAATAGCCTGGAAGTAATGCAGGCGTGCGGCCAGGGTGCGGATGCTGTTGAAACCGGTGGTACGGAACACAAAGCTACCCAGCGGATCGTCATCACCGATCAGCACATTCAGCCGGCCGTAAGGCTTACAGGCACCGCCTTTGGCCAGCGGGCAGGCATCCGGCGACGGACACGGCAGTGATTGCATGCCGTCTTGAGTGACGCGCTTGCAGGTCTCGCCATTGCCCACGCATAGCGGTCGTCCGGATTGGCGATCGAACAGCGTGTAGTCGGCGCGGAAATTCAGCTCCGGTTCGTTGAACAGCAGACGCACCGGGATGCTGCGCAGCTTGTCTTCCTGACTTTTACGCAGCTCATCATTAAGCGGATGCAACAGCCAGCCGTCCTTACCTTGCACCTGTGAAGTGATGGTGAATTGATCATCCTTTTTCGGCAGGCGTTTGCCGTTCTTCTCGACGACCTTACCGATAGAAATCCGCCCGAGTACCGGCGGGGTGATAGCCAGACCTTTGAGCATGGGTGTTCTCCTGCAAACGAAAAAAGGCCAGCCACGCAGCGTTAACTGCATGGACTGGCCAAGGGAGGGAATGGTTGAGATTGGGGGCGTCAGCCGATCAGGAAACGTCGGCTGCCTACCTGCAGCTTGGTGTAGCGAACCTGCAGGTAGGGCTTATCCTTCAGCATGGTTTCAACATCGAGCACGTTGCTGCCCTTGGCTTTCTTCCAGCTGATAAAGCCGTGACTGAACTCCGCGCGGGTGGCATCACCCATGGCCTGCTGCAGCATCTGCTTGAGCTGGGCTTCTCGCGTTTCCTTCTCGCTGATGGATTGGCGCACCGCCTTGAGCTCAAGGTAGGCCGCTGCCAAACCCGCACGGCCACTGAAGTCGACGGTCTGGCCGTTGTCCTCCGGATAGAGTGCACGCAGAGCCATATCAGCCGAGGCTGATCCATCAGCAGGTGGGGGCGTGTCGGTCTCCACGTAGTGCCAGAACTTACGCTCCAGCTCGATCAGGCGAGCAATCATCTGCTCGTCGCGTTCGATACGGTGAATCTCCAGCGTCTGACCGCCCAACAACACCGCCACATCTGCCGCCTGCTTGCCGGTGACGGCGAGCTGATGCATTACTTGCAGTTCCACATACTCAGGCACGCCTTCTTTCCAAAGGCGTGCGCCGTTTATGCCTGCGGTCTTGCATTCAAGAATCTGCACATCGTCAGCCCCGATCACCTCGCGGTCGATGTTGGCCAGCATCCAGGGCAGTTCAGGATCGGGGTGCTGCAGCACGGCGTTAATGCGCCGCACCTTGTTCTTCGTCCGTTTGCTGTAATGCCAGGCCACGACCGGTTCCAGCACATTGCCCCAGTACATCGGACTTTCTTCATCGTGCGGATCTGCCTTGGGCAATGTAGTGTCACGCCCGGTTTTCTCCATCCATAGTTCGAGCTGCGATTTATAGGGATTTAGTCCAACGGCCGCGCCAGCATCAGAACTGCCAATGCCTTGCTTGCGCACCGCCAACCAATCTTCACGCGGTAGTTCCTTGGTACTGATCAAGCGCAGCGCCGGGCGCGGCTTGCTGGTGCTGCTCAACGGAGTAGCTGTCATAGCGTTCACCTTGCGGAAATAGGACCGCCCGATCAGCAACTAGGCTGATCGGGCGTTATGGGGTGGGTAAGTAAGCGGTCAGGCGACCAGCTGTAGAGCGGTGTCCAGGGCACGTTGCTTGATCTGCGCGCCCTGGCCGAACCAGGCCGAGTCCATGCGGTACTCGTTGCTGCGTGCCCGGCGTTCGTGATCGACAAACTCGGTCACGGAGTTGAGCAATCCCCAGGCGGTGCCGCGTGCTGAGTCGAGTTGACTGCCACGACCACGACCCTCGTACAGTTCCTGGACTTTGCGCAGTGCGCGCTCGTTGGGAAGCACCTCCGGCAGTGCACCGGTCGGATTGGTCTCGCACAGCACGTTCATAAAGAAGCCCAGCGCCTCATGCCACTGCACCTTGCGCTCGGCCAGCGCACGCATGCGGTACATAAAGTCGTCCCATTGCGAAACGGCTATGCCGAGTTGTTTCTTTACAGCGTTCGGATCAAAGCGCGTGTTGTGCGGCACCTTGATAGCGCGGCTGGTGCCATCCAGGGCTATGGTCAGGGTGTTGTTGCATACCACGCGTACGGTGGTCGGCGTTGCTGTGGTGGCCAGGGTGCCGTCGCAGGATGTAGCTAGTAGCAGGTAGCCGTTCACCTGGTCGTTACCCTTAATCGCAGCACCTTGACCTGTACGAGCCAGCGCCCAGAACTTGCGTCCGCCTTTAAGCACGCCAGCGGTTTCCAGCTCGTAGCCAGAGACCTCAGTCAGATCGCGGTAGAACTCCAGCACCTCGCGTGGCTGCACGGTGTGATAGCGGTTGGAGACCACCGACAACGGTGCCTTGGTGTCCGAGCGAAACAGCACTTTCTGCTCAGGGAACGAGTGAATAGCGCCCAGGTGGCCGATGGCATCCGATTTGAAATGCACGGGGCTTTCCTGGATCTGCCAGTCCATACCGGCTTCGCGTTGCCAGACTTCGATAGGTTGTTTTTGCGTGAGTTGATTGCCCAGGCCGTGCCACGGTGTAGCGCCAGCGTAGGCCATAGTTTCGACGAGATGAGCCATGGTTGAGATTCCTTTGGGTGCAGGCCGGCATAAAGCGCCGCGCCCAGCGCAGCACCGTCCGGACGATATGGATAGAAAAAGGTGTGGTGCGGCCAGATCAGGTCGGCAGGTTGAAGCGATGACCGCAGAGCAAGCAGAGGTTGTGGGCCAATACGTGACGGTCGAGCGTATCGCCCAGCTGTGCGCCAAGCGCGCAACCACCAACCCCGCCGGCTAGGCCACCGAGGATGGCACCTGATACATAGCCGAGTGTGATGCCGAAAGGCCCTGCGATGGTGCCAATCAGCGCACCTGCTTGGCCGCCAGCCAGTGCAGCGCTGACGCCACGCGCAACACCGCCTACGGTGCCGATGGCTGCGCCGACTTTCATGGCTTGATGGAATGACGCAACTTTGGGGGAGTGACAACGAGGGCACTGCAATGACATAGGACGAACCTCTTTGGTGGTGATGTCATTGCAGTTATGTGTGGTTGAGATTTTTTCGAGTCGAATGGCCGCTTTGCAGCTGCGTAACCAACGGCGCAACGGGCTGGAGTCGGCCCAGAGTGTGTAAAAACATTTACGTACCCTGGGTTCCTCAGCGCAGCGCTCCTGAGCGAAGCGTTTTCCCGAGCATTTGCCACGATCAGCTTCGATAACGCATCAGAGCGTTTATGAAACGCTTTGGCACCTCTTGGAGCAGTAAAAGCAGTGGCTTTTACGCCACCATCGCCTTCAACAAGCCTTCGGTACCGATGATTTTTATCACCCGTTTCAAGTTGTAGGCGAGCACATTCAAGCTCATCTCCGCACTCACCCCGTTCAGCTTTCGGGTCAGGAAGTGCGTTGCGCCCATCCATTGTTTGAGCGTCCCGAAGGGATGCTCAACAGTCCGTTTTCGAACCCGCATCATCTCTGGCGCTTGGTTCAACCGACGCTGCATTTCCTCCAGCACAGCTTCATGCTCCCAGCGCCTTACTCGACGATTTGTGCTTGGTGTGCACTGGGTTTTCAGCGCGCAACTCTGGCACTTAGAACTCCAGTAACAGTGCATATTCATGCCTTTCTCAACGCTGGAAAATCGCCAGGTCAGTGCCTCTCCCGCCGGGCAGGTGTATTCATTTTTCGTCGCGTCATACACGAAGGCATCTTTGTTGAATCGACCTTCTGCCTTAGCACTGGAGGTCATCGGCTTCGGCACGTAGGCGGTGATGTTTGCGTCGTGACAGGCCAGGATTTCCTCGCCTTTGAAATAGCCTCGGTCAGCCACTACGGACAGCGTTTCTGAGCCGATGGCTTCCCGAGCTTGCTTCGCCATTGAGCTGAGTTGGTCACGGTCTGAACCGCTGTTGGTGACCTCGTGAGCAACGATCAAATGGTGCTGCGTATCGACCGCCGTCTGTACGTTGTAGCCGACGATCCCGCTGCCGCGCGTCATCATCGAACGGGCATCCGGGTCGGTCAGCGAAACCTGTTTATCTGGCGATTCGTTGAGCTGAACTTCTATCCCCTGAAACTCTTTCATCTGCGCTTTGAGCTTGGCGATTTTCTCTTCCAGGCTTGCGGTGTCTGGCTCCGAGGCGCTAGGAATATGCCGATCAGCTGCATCGAGCGCGGCCAAATAACGGCTTATGCTTGCCTCAATTTCTTCCATTCGCCGCTTCAGTTTGGCGCTGGTGAAGTTGCGGTCGCGGTTGTTCACCGCCTTGAATTTGCTGCCATCGATGGCGACCAGGTTTTCGCTAAACAACCCCAGCTGCTGGCAGAGCAAAACGAACTGTCGGCAGACGCCACGAATAGCTTTGCTGTTGTCTTTTCGGAAGTTGGCGATGGTCTTGAAATCGGGCATCAAGCGCCCGGTTAACCACATCAGCTCGACATTGCGCTGGGTTTCTCGCTCAAGACGTCGGCTGGATTGGATGCGGTTTAGGTAGCCGTAGATATAGATTTTCAGCAGGATCGCAGGGTGGTAGGCAGGCCTGCCGGTTTCGGCTGGAATGACACCATCAAAACCTAGCTTGGCCAAGTCGAGTTCATCGACGAAAACATCGACCACACGCACCGGATTGGTATCGCTGACGTAATCGTCGAGGCTTTCGGGAAGTAAGGTACTTTGACCCCGGTGTTCACCCTGGATAAACCGTTTCATGGGTTTCCCTTGCGACGAGATTCTCAGAAATCATAGCAAGGGTTTGTCCGGGCGTTTTTACACACTCTGGGCCAAAAGCGGACGCCCACTTTTTACTCGGCATCGCCCTCGCCCGCACCAAGCTCGCTGGCGGCTTGGCCATAATCTCAAGTGCAAGAGGAGGGGATATCGAGTTACTCCAATCGATCTGCAGCCGCAAGGCGCAGACCGCCCTAGAGTGGCGTTTCGCTTGATGGCAAACTGCTGCAGCACTCATGTAGGCAGCACTGCTGTACAGCAAGAATTGATGACCTCACAGCTGACGGACGCGCAAGCGTATAAAGTTTTGCAGCTTTTTTATTTAGTACGCGAGCCTCTAGGAGGCATGAAGCCCGTGAGAGAATTTACCAGCCCCGCATTAAGTATCGCCACGCACCTAGGCCCAGAAAGACACTTCTTAGAGGCCCTGACTCGCTGGAACTATTTCCCAAACCAGAAAGACTCCTCCACTGAACTGCCGCCCTGCTTTTCAACTAGCCGATTTACTCCTGAAGTCGCTGAAGAGCTATCCCAAATAAGGTTGAGTGACGAGCGAAAAGCACTCCAGTTTGATCTAGTTGAGTACAAGGCAACTCGATTTAACAACGTCCCCAGAATGCTAAGCCTCATCCACCCCCTTGCGTACTCGAAAATATTAACCACTCTGAATGCCTACAGAGAGGAAATACTTGAGCTCATGGAAGACGATAATAGCGCCATCACTGCCGAACAGCATAATGATGGACGAATATTCATCATGAATTATGAGGATCATGAGACCAAAACAAAGAACACCTTAGACATCAGTTTCGGTGCAGCCTTTAGAGCCCATGCTGACGTCGCCAACTGCTTCGGCTCCATTTACACGCACTCATTGGAGTGGGCAATTCAGGGATACGACGAAGCTAAGAAGAAACTTCAAGACAAAGCTGCTCCGAGGCATTGGAGTTCCAAGCTAGACACCGTGCTTCGAAATGCAAAGCGCAAAGAGACTACAGGCCTTCCTGTTGGCCCCGGTACGTCTAGCATCGCCGTGGAGATCATCCTTGCTGCGGTCGATAAGGAACTGGCCGCTAACTTTCGTTTTGTGCGCTACATCGACGACTACACAGCCTATTGCGCGACGCACATCGAAGCCCAGGAATTCATCCGAGCCCTTAACATCGCGCTGTCTCAGTACCGCTTAACGCTCAATCTCAGCAAAACCAAGATTACCGAGCTGCCAGAACCATTAGTAGACTCTTGGGTTACGAAGCTAAATAACGCCATACCGTGGAAGATGGAGCCCAACGGGACTCTATCTCTGTACACACACGACGCGATAAATTTCTTGGACTTTGCCGTCCATTTGAACAGGGCGGAGCCTGACGGCAGTGTCTTGAAGCTTGCAGCAGGTCTTATTTGCGGTAGGGCCCAAGGCGACACAGCCGCTACGATATTTCAGTATGTCCTGAACCTAAGCTGGCATTACCCAATTCTTTTGCCACTACTTGAGAAGATCGATGCCACCTCCGATTACTACGAGAAAGAATCCGTAGTCCAAAAGCTAAACAGCATTCTGGAAGTCAACGCGACACATCGACGTTCTGATGGTATGTGCTGGGCCCTTTATTACCTTAGGCAACTAAGTGCTCAGCCCACGGCAGAGAATGTTGGGCGAGTGATAGAGACGCTGGACACTTCCGCTATCGCGTTACTTAGTAGTTTTGAAGCTGGCGAGGAAGCGGCTGTTGCCTATGCACAGAAGGTGATTGCGAACGGAGGCCTTTACGAGCTCGATCAGTGCTGGTTCCTTCTATATCAACTCTTCTTCCACGGGAAGATCGGAAATCCTTACCCTGACGAGCCCACGTTCGAGATTCTTAAGAAACACGATGTCCAGTTCCTCTGGCGGCCCGAAAAGAGCTCCAAGGCGGAAGACTACTGTTGGTACTACTCCAATCCCTTTAGGGATGGTCTGAAGTAGCCATGTATTTCCCCGGCATACCACCTAGCGCAACTTTTAAACTCGCCAAATGATCAAAAAACAATCAATTCGACGAGTATTTCTTACGTTTTCGCCACCCGGACCCCACTCCGGTGGCCATTTCCCGCATTACAGGCGCACCTCTCCTGCATTCGTCAGTAAATGTCGGCGCGCCATCCACAGGTTCGACAGAGCGAACAGTGTCACCAGTTGCGCCGTGTTTTTGGCCAAGCCGCGAAAGCGCACCTTGGTGTAACCGAACTGGCGCTTGATTACCCGGAACGGATGCTCGACCTTGGCGCGCACCTGAGCCTTGGCCTTTTCAATCTTGCGCTTGGCTTTGTACAGCACGCTGCGCTTATCGAGTTTTTTGTAGGTGCTGCGGCGTGCCGCCACCTGCCAGATAACTTCACGTCCTTCATGCTCGGGCCGCTTTTCGACACCGGTGTAGCCTGCATCGGCGCAGACCACGTTTTCGTCGCCATGCAGCAATTTGTCCACCTGGGTGACATCCGCCACATTGGCCGCCGTGCCCACTACGCTGTGCACCAGACCCGATTCGTCATCGGCGCCGATGTGGGCCTTCATGCCGAAATAATACTGGTTTCCCTTCTTGGTCTGGTGCATTTCCGGGTCGCGCTTGCCGTCCTTGTTCTTGGTCGAACTGGGCGCATTGATCAGCGTTGCATCGACGATGGTGCCCTGGCGCAGCGACAGGCCGCGGTCGCCCAGATAGCCATTGATGACAGCGAGGATGCCGGCCGCCAGCTCGTGTTTCTCCAGCAAGCGGCGGAAGTTGAGAATGGTGGTTTCGTCGGGGATGCGCTCCAGGTTCAGCCCGGCAAACTGGCGCAGGATCGTGGTTTCGTACAGCGCTTCCTCCATCGCTGGATCGCTGTAGCCGAACCAGTTCTGCAGCAGATGCACACGCAGCATCGCCATCAACGGGTAGGCCGGACGGCCACCTTCACCCTTCGGATAATGTGGCTCGATCAAAGCAATCAAGCCCTTCCACGGCACCACCCGATCCATCTCGATCAGGAACAACTCCTTGCGGGTTTGCTTGCGCTTGCCAGCGTACTCGGCGTCGGCGAAGGTCATCTGCTTCATCGGGAAACTCGGTGGGTGGGGTCGCGGTATTTTGCCAAATCAGAAAGTCTTTTTCAGAGTTTCCTTAGAAATGCGGGAGAGAAACCAGTGAGCCTCCAAGACTACGTGGAAGGAAAACGCTAACGGCCTCCCCTGCTCATAAGGCTCTAGTCGCGTAGGCCAGAACTTCGGCCTACATCGACGTTGCGGTGCTCCCTTTTTCCCTCCTCGTGACGAAAGGATTTCTATGTACCTGAAGACGTTGGCCATCGATGGTTTCAAGTGCTTTGAGCGTGATTTTTCCGTTGAGCTGCATGACGGGCTGAATGTGCTGGTAGGTGAAAACGGAGCTGGAAAAACGGGTATCGTCAGCGCCATTCGTCAGCTCTTCAACGACTCTGAATCCGGTAAGCGATTAATCCATGAGCGTGATTTCTATCGTGGGTTTGAGCCTGGCGCGGTGCCGGCGGAGTCGATACGGATCGAGGCCACCTTCAGTGACCTTCAAGGAGATGAGCAGACGGCGTTTATCGATTGGTGTGGCCGGGAGCCAGAGGCGAAGCTAACGTTTGCTGCGACCAATCGGGAGTCACGGGGGCGGTTTCGGCACGAGATGTGGGGAGGGCCAGAACGCACCAAGAATCTAGAAGTGGAGACCCTTGACCTTATCCACTGCGTTTATCTTCCCCCCCTGCGGGACGCCGAGGTGAAACTGCGTGATGGAAGGCAGTCGCGCCTTGCTCGTCTGCTGAAGGCTCTTTGCCGCAAAGAACTTGAGCAAAGCCGAAAGGCCGGTGAGATGCATCCCCTGGAAAAACGCGTGGGCGACTTCAACCAGCAACTGGCTGAGAGCGAAGATTCTGCCATCAAACTTGCCAACGAACGGATCGTGGAAAGCCTGAAAAAAGCCTTAGGGCAACAGCTTTCACAAAGTACTGTGATTCAGTTTTCGGAGGTGAATTTTTCAAAGATTGTGGAAGGTTTACGGCTGCTGTTCTTTCCGGACCTGACCCAAGCCGAAGCGGCGCAGTTTCGATCTCTGGAGGAAAACAGCCTTGGCTACAACAATCTGCTCTACATCGCGTCGATCCTGGCGGAACTGACTCTGGAAGCCGATGACGATCGAGGCGAGAAGACCTACCTGCGGCTGCTTTTGATCGAGGAGCCTGAGGCTCACCTACATCCCCAACTGCAAATTCGGCTGCTACGGCATCTCGAAAGCGTTGCAGAGGCAAGGGGAATGCAGGTGATCGTGACTACGCACTCAACAGTCATTTCATCCGCTGTATCGATCAACAATGTTATCCATGTGTCGCGGGCAGAGAAGCCATTAGGGAAACTCTGAAAAAGACTTTCTGATTTGGCAAAATACCGCGACCCCACCCACCGAGTTTCCCGATGAAGCAGATGACCTTCGCCGACGCCGAGTACGCTGGCAAGCGCAAGCAAACCCGCAAGGAGTTGTTCCTGATCGAGATGGATCGGGTGGTGCCGTGGAAGGGCTTGATTGCTTTGATCGAGCCACATTATCCGAAGGGTGAAGGTGGCCGTCCGGCCTACCCGTTGATGGCGATGCTGCGTGTGCATCTGCTGCAGAACTGGTTCGGCTACAGCGATCCAGCGATGGAGGAAGCGCTGTACGAAACCACGATCCTGCGCCAGTTTGCCGGGCTGAACCTGGAGCGCATCCCCGACGAAACCACCATTCTCAACTTCCGCCGCTTGCTGGAGAAACACGAGCTGGCGGCCGGCATCCTCGCTGTCATCAATGGCTATCTGGGCGACCGCGGCCTGTCGCTGCGCCAGGGCACCATCGTCGATGCAACGCTGATCAATGCGCCCAGTTCGACCAAGAACAAGGACGGCAAGCGCGACCCGGAAATGCACCAGACCAAGAAGGGAAACCAGTATTATTTCGGCATGAAGGCCCACATCGGCGCCGATGACGAATCGGGTCTGGTGCACAGCGTAGTGGGCACGGCGGCCAATGTGGCGGATGTCACCCAGGTGGACAAATTGCTGCATGGCGACGAAAACGTGGTCTGCGCCGATGCAGGCTACACCGGTGTCGAAAAGCGGCCCGAGCATGAAGGACGTGAAGTTATCTGGCAGGTGGCGGCACGCCGCAGCACCTACAAAAAACTCGATAAGCGCAGCGTGCTGTACAAAGCCAAGCGCAAGATTGAAAAGGCCAAGGCTCAGGTGCGCGCCAAGGTCGAGCATCCGTTCCGGGTAATCAAGCGCCAGTTCGGTTACACCAAGGTGCGCTTTCGCGGCTTGGCCAAAAACACGGCGCAACTGGTGACACTGTTCGCTCTGTCGAACCTGTGGATGGCGCGCCGACATTTACTGACGAATGCAGGAGAGGTGCGCCTGTAATGCGGGAAATGGCCACCGGAGTGGGGTCCGGGTGGCGAAAACGTAAGAAATACTCGTCGAATTGATTGTTTTTTGATCATTTGGCGAGTTTAAAAGTTGCGCTAGGTGGTATGCCGGGGAAATACATGGCTACTTCAGACCATCCTTAGCGGTGCCGCTTAGGCTGTGCGGCCTGTCTGAACCCAGTCGCAAATTTGTCGACCGATGGCTCGACGTGACCAAGTCGAACCTGTTGTTCGCGAAGGGCGTGGTGCTTGTGGAGGGTATCGCCGAGGCGATCGTTGTGCCCGAACTTGCCAGGGTCATTCTGCAGCGATTTGGGGAGGGGAAAGACTCCCTGGATGACTACGGCGTATCAGTCATCAATCTGAACGGCATCTACTTCAACTATTTTATGCAACTGTTTTGCGACGTAGACGGGCAGGACATAAGCCTGAACGTACCTGTGCGTTGTGCAGGTCTTACCGACAACGACCCGCCAAAGTCTATCGAGAAGGTCATTGACGAGAATGGCAAAGAAAGGAAAGTTCCGTATTGGCCTCATGCTGAGTCGTGTATCCCCGGCGAGAACCACGCTCTCGCGCTGATTCCTGAGATCGCAAAGTCTAGCCATGCCCGCCTCTTTGGCAGCCCCTTCAAAACGCTTGAATATGACCTTGCGCTGGAGGGTTCAAACTTGGGGCGGATGCTTTCCGTGATTGCAACATTGTGGCCCGAGAGCGATAGAGGGACGGTCAAACCTGCGTTGGAGGAGGCTGCAAAACTCAACTTCGCTCAGATGGGAAACGCAGATAAGGCAGCGCATGCAGGAGAATTGCTGTACCGGATCGAATGTACGGAAATAGGCAAGGGATTGTACGCCCAGGTGCTGGCAGATGAGCTTGCTCGGGATGCGACAGGGATCAGCGTACCTCAGTACATTCAGGACGCCATCCTCTGGGCTTGTGGGCTCGACGAGCAGAAAGCGGCTAGAGACGCGTTATGACCTTTCCGACCGAAGAGCAGCAGGCCTACATGAACACCTCCCTGGAGGAGAACGTGTACCTGAAGGCCTGCCCGGGCAGCGGGAAAACCGAGGTCATTGCCGCAATGGTGTCTCAAACGATCCGATGTTGGGCTCGGTTCCCTGCAGGGATGGCGGTTCTGACATTTTCGAACAGTGCTACTGACGAGCTGAGCAGGCGCCTGTCCAGACACCTCGGTGAGTCGGTGGCGTATCCTCACTGCGTATCTACGTTCGACAGCTTCCTGCTGTCCCAGATCGTGGCTGGCGTCGCGAGTGTAGTCACCGAGTTCCCAGGTAGAGAAGGCGACTTTCGGATTCGCGTAGTGGACAACACGTCGAACTTGTTCCTGACTTCACGCAAAGTTTCAGGTCAGCGAATCTCGGCGTGCCGGTACGATTACGACCTTAAAAGCAAGAGCTTTGTGTTCGATACGGGTGAGCTAACGCTCGACAAAAAGCTCAATAACGTGGAAAAGACACCGGCGCTTGTTGAAGACCTGGTTAAGACAAAAAAACGACTGTGGAAGGCGGGATTTGCCACGCACAATGACGTAGGAATGATCGCGATCAAAGCGCTCGGCAACAAGGCTCTGTCGGATTATTTTGAGCGTTTGGCACGTCGCTACCCGGTGATCTTTGTCGATGAGTGCCAGGATTTGTCCTTTGCTCAACTGAGGATCATCAAGAGTCTTCATCAGCTTGGGATGCGGTTTCACTTCGTGGGCGACCTGAACCAGTCAATCTATGGCTTCCGCCGTTCAGAGCCGGCTCTAGTGAAACAATTCATCGAAGAGCTCGCCTTCAAATCATGCGATCTGACCGCCAATTGGCGAAGCGGACAGGGAATCGTGGATCTGTGCAGCAATTTATTGAAGCTGGATCGACTTTCGGGCAATTCAGCGATAGAGATCATCCGGCCGAAATTGATCCAGTACGCCAAATGCCCCTCGGAGATCGTAACGACAGTCCTAGAGCTGACCAGGCCCTATCAGCACGTCGTTGTCGTTGCGCGCGGGCATAGCACGCTACAGCGATTCAGTGTGGGGAGTGCCCTCAAACCTCTGGAGGAGTTGGCTCTGGCCTGTATACAGTTTCATAGCGATGACTTGAGCGAGGTGCGCCAGGCGATGGAAACTTTTGCCGCCTGGCTGGCTGCCAAGTTAGGAGCGCAGGTCAGGATGTCCGCAATGAGTTGCCCCCATGATGTCGAGTCCAGTCTGACCTGGAGGTTGTTTGTGTCCGACTGCCTAACCTACCTCGCGAGCTGCGGTTCGGCGAAGGTAGATCTGACTTGGAAGAGCTGGGCCTCCTTGACCAAGAAAGCGATACGGTCGTTACCAGACCAACCCTTTGTACCTGATGAGCTTGCAGGGAAACTGGAGGGCCTGCGAGAAGCGCATCTCTCGGCTCCCGCCGGCTTGGGAAAAGCCACGTTGCAGAGCCGTCTGGTTGATCGACATCAGGACACTGGTACGCGCCTTCAATTTGCGACCATTCATCAGGTCAAAGGGGAAACGCATGAGGCAACGGTTGTGGTCTCTTCGCTGCAGCCAGGTCCTAACCAGTCGAACTGGAAAGACTGGCTGGCAGACTCGGCTTCTGAAGCCGCACGTTTTGCATATGTTGCGAGCTCAAGGCCCAGCCACTTGCTGATCTGGGCTGTGAAGAAGCTCAAGGATGATGAATCAAAAACGTTATCGGGCTTGGGGTTCGAAATTCTATAGTGTGAATCGGCTCTGGTTTCGTAGGCTCATCTGACTGACTGCTAATGGCCGGTTGCGGCCTGTCGTGACGGCGTCCCCTACGTGCTCTGGCGAGCAAATGAGTGCAAATGGCTGGTCAGATGAGTGCAATTGCATATTGGCAAAAGCAACAGACAGCCCCATCCGCACGAAAGCTGTTTGCCCCAATGACATAGTCTAACTGCGACACCCTAGGCCTATCGCAAGCTCGCGCTGCGATACGAATCTTGTGCCGCATGCGCTAGCCGCGATACCCCCCGCATGTCGCAGACTCGGTTTGCGACACTCTGGGAGTGTCGCAGGGCACCGGTGCGGCACACCTAGTCTGTCGCCAACACGCGCTGCGATACGCTGACCATGTCGCATGCTGCTAGCTGCGATACACCCCGCATGTCGCAGCTGCGGTTTGCGACACACTTACTGTGCCGCATGCGGCATTAGCAGTGCCTGGTCAGGCACCGAAAGCAGCCGGAAGTGGCACCATCACCGCCACCTCTGGCGCAAAGAGTGCCAAAACTGGCACTGCTTTTATTGGTTATATTTCGGATAAAAAGCAATATAAATCAATTACTTAAATAACAAATACGTAACCAGAACCTCGACCAATGGCAAGCATTTTTGAAATGCATCGATTCTTGAGGCATCGCCTCTGGCGGGCATCGTGCTGCCGAGCTCGTCCCTTCAGCGCCACAGGCGCTGGCTGCTTTTTGATTTTGATGACAAAACGCTTGCGCGCGCTTTTGCTCACGGCGCACGCTGAATGAAGATGAAGTGGGCGCGCGAGTAAAAACGCGCCCCCATACTCGCGGCGCGAGTATGGGGGCGGTGGAGCAGTTCAGGCGTAACGGGAAAACATGGAGCGAAGGCGGAATAGTTTCAGTGAAGACTGAGCTGCTTCACCGCCCTTCGCGAAGCGGCTTAGCTTTGTCATCAAAAACAACTAAAAGAGATGACGACCATGCAATCACTCACACTGAAGAAGTACCAGACCAGAGCCCGCAATTTCTATCGAAAGCACTGCGAATCAGAGGCCCCAGATTCAGCGCAAATCTGCGCGGCTTTGCTAAAGAGTGCCAGCGAGTACAGGCCCAACAGCTTCGGTACACTAAAGAGCGCCCTGGCACATGACCAAAAAGCACGCGGCAACCACCAAGCAGCCAAAGCCATCAAGCAGCTCGTCAACCCAGTGACAGCGCAAGGCTCAACACTTCCCAAGAAACCCAAACTCAAGCAAATTCGCTCGATCTCCGAAGAAGACTACAGAGAGCTTCAGGAGCATCTACTAGCGCGTGAGTTCATGGATGAAGCCTGGTCGCTAGTACTGGCCTATTACCTGGGGGTACGCCCCTGCGAGATGCGCTCGATCACGGTGAAGGACAATCACGTCCATATCATCGGCGGAAAAAAAAGCGCTCCGCAGGATAGGGGCGCTGACAGAACACTGGTCATTGACGACCCTGCGGTACTCCAGGCTGTGGAAGGCGCAGCGAAATGTATGCGTATCTGCCCTCGTACCAATACAGCTATTCGGGATCGCCTACGCAAAGAGTGCCGAGCGCTGTGGCCAAGGCGCAAACAGCACCCAACCCTGAAAAGCTTCCGCCACCAACTGGGCTCAACCCTAAAAGCCTCCGGCGAGAGCGATGAGGCCATCGCTTACATGATGGGGCACCAATCCATAGAATCCATCAGCGTCTATGGGAACCGTCGATCTGGGGCTGGTCAAAAATTGCATATCAGACCTGCTCAGGACGCTGACTTGTCAAAAGTTCGCCAACCGAAGCAGCCTGCAGTTTTTGGCCGTGGGCGGGTGGTGGGACGAATCGAGGTGCCATCGCACCTCGCGAGGCGAATAACCACACTGCCTTTCCAAAGCGACCCACGAGGGACATAGCAGCCTTTGTCTGCTCCTATTTTGGAACACGGATAAGTTACCTGAGCAGTGCGCTACCGCGCACTGCTTTAGCGACTTGGGCGCTAGCTAGATCCTTGCCGAACGGATCAACTGGAAAGTTAATCGCCAACACCCAAAGCTATAGGCAATATCCCAAAGCTAGATTGGCTCAGGCGCTAAGCAGGCGTTCAAGGCCATCCCATTGCGACTGCACAGGAGGTCGTTCACGCGGATCAGCCAAACCCAGCTCTTCCAGCCGGTAAGACATCTTGCCGAAATTGCAGGCCGCGCAACTCACCACCAGGTTATCCAGATCATTGGTGCCGCCGTAGGCATGGGGCAGCACGTGGTCATACTGCGCCCAGAGGGTTTGGAAACCCGCGTGCTGTGAAACATTGGCGGAGCCCCAGGTAACCTGCTCGGGGTACAGCAGGCACGCCTTCTTGCGAACCTCGGGGCGGATCACGGGTATACCGCAATAGCGGCAGTGATAGCCATCGCGCGCATGCAGCTCAGCCATCTGCGTTTTGCTCGGCATGCGCGACTGCACTCGCAGGGCAGGATCAAGCGGCTGATCAAGCAGAGGCGTCAGCTTCACATAAGCGCTCTTGGCACCCCAGATGGACTCCAGCCAGGCTCTGTTCGTGTCGCAATCAGCCAGTTTGAACAGAGCCGACGCCAGCTCCCGATGGCCCGTGAGATGCGCAGAAACGGCTGCATCCAGATAGCGTGAGGTATCTCGGATTTCCGGAATCGACTCACGAAAGCAGTTTCTCATCCCTAGCACTCCACCTCAGCAGAGGGATGCACCAGCAACTCTGGACCCAGGCCATTTTTGAATAGCGCCACGATTGACACTGGAGTCAGCACGGTCACCACATCGCTAGTCATAGGCTGAGGAAGCGGGCTGTAGCCGTCGAAACCCCAGCACCACTGACGTCCGCGCCAGAGCAATACCGGCTGACCTTCATGCTCAACCATCGTGCCCTCCGGAAGGCCTGCCAGACTCGCTTGCCAGGTACGCTGGCTGTTATCGGCGTTCATGCGAGCGGCCTGCAGAACCTTGTCGATCCCGGCGGCAGACCGATCCTGATCCGGAAAGGTTTTGGCCCAGGCGGCCTTGAAGGCTTTGTAGCGATCCTTGCGACAGTCACCACAGGGGCGGTGCCCAGCGGCATAGCTGGTAGGCTCATCAAGAAAGAATAGTTCGGTGTAGCTGTTGGACGCCATCAACTCACGCTTGATGCCCTGATACTCCAAAGCGCAGGTGATCCAGCGGTTCAGTTTCCAGGGGCGCACGATCTCGCGTGCCGCATTGTGCAACTGACCACGATTCCCCATCAGCAGGCCTCTGGCCTTTACGCCATGCAACTGCCCCATCGGGTTCATTCGGTTTTGCAGAGGCATCGTGCGGACTCCATCGCATGAATCAGTTAAGGGGCTGTATGGTTCGGCATTTGGGGAAGGCGCTGCAGCCCCAGAACTGCTGGCCGGCCTTGGGGCCGCTTTTCACTGTGCGCACTAGCAACGCACTACCGCATTTGGGGCACTGGCGTTCACCCAATCGCCCAGCCGAGCCAGGATCGCGGCGGTGAACTGGATGACAGACAGATTTACGATCATGTGAAGCAGGTCGGTCAGTGTGTCTTGGTGGCCGGCAAGCCAGCTCTTCCGGAATGGCTGCAGGCACTCCAAGATGGCGACCGGAATAATTCCGACTACGGCAATGAGGGCTGTGCCGGGCCAATATGGCAAGCCTTTGTAAAGCATCCAGATCATCCAACCCGCCGTACCACCAAAAATAACTGGATAGCTGAACCAGCGAATCATGAACCTGAGGCAATTGGTCATCGTGCGCCCCCCTTGATGACCATAACGTTAAGCTGCTTCTGCGCTGCTGGCTTGAACGAAAAAGCTGATCTCAGCTGCTAAGACTTACCTGGCTCAAGGCCGAAGACGGATCGAGGCCAAATAAGCTGCGGAAGGTTCGAGAAAAGTGCGCCGCATCCGAGAATCCTGCTGTATGAGCAGCCACGGTCAAACTTCGGCCTTCCGTAATGTGTTGCAGCGCAGCGACCAGACGAAGCCACTTACGATAACTGCGCAATGGCAACCCGGTCTGTTCAACAAACCAATGAGAAAAGCGAGTCGGCGAAAGGTGGATCAGATCGGCCAACTCTTGCCTGCCATTAGCGGGTTTGCTCAAGGCTTTAAGGACAAGCTGCAGCCGTGGATCGATTATCGGCAGATCGGTGAGATTAAGAAATTGGCGAACCGCTCCTCGCATTTGTTGTGCTGAGATATCGGGAGTTGCCAACAGTCTTTGCAGAGTCGAAATGTTTTGTGCATCGATAGGCAAGATGTTCGTAGCGGCATTGAACACCTGTGTTTCCTCAGACAAGGCGTCAAGGTAAATCGAAATAACCTCCACCGCTTCGATTCGGTGAGTTACGCCTGCCTGGATACAGATAGCTCGGGCCGTGACACTGCTGTCGGGGGTGGTCACGGTCAAGTCATTGGTTATTCCGATGGTGATCTGGTGAGCCATGTGGCAGTGCCAATCATGATGACCGGCCTGCCCCGAAAATACTCCAAACCCTGGAGAGACCCAGGCCTTGCCATGCCAGCGGACACCCTGCGTTGCAATCACCTGACACTCCCTCGGCTTTTTTCGCGCCATGCTCTTCTGCCTGTCGCTCTGTCATTGAAACCACGACTATGCTTCGTAGCGAACAGGACTGCCTGTCCACAGAGGAAGCCTTGCAGATCCTCTAATTTGATCGAGATCAACGAAGTGCTGCAGTGGTCGAAAGAAGCACTCCTGCTTCGGAGCAATTTGCTATCGTCGCACTATCGCCTTGTTCGGTGAATCATCGTGCGTCGAATTGGATTGGTTCTGGTACTGATTGTTAGCCTCGTGCTGCCGACCTTCGGCGGTGTGGCTTTCAGCATGCCGGCACAACCTTGCCCGATGCAGAGCGCCGATCATCAGGGCCATGCAATGGTCGATGCTCCGTGCTGCGAGCAAATGGACACGTCTGATGGGGTGGCCAATAAGTCCCCCTGCAAATCCGGCCAGGAATGCAAGACCGGAGGACTTCTCCAGACCACCGTGATCAAGAGCATATCCCCTCTCCCCTCACGCCCCGAGATATTGCTGACCCAGTCGGTGATTAAGCGAGAGCCCGCAGGACTCTGGCGCCCTCCTCGTTTCGTCTAATGCCGTGATCATCCCGCGCCTTACAGTCAGGCGCATCGTCGCGACCACGTTTCGTAGCTGCGACCTCGATCAATCGCATTGGAGGCGAAAGCATGTCCGCTTTCCTTTTTCCACGCCGTGGCTATCTCGGCGTGTTGGCTGCCGCATTCTGGGCAGCTCCCTGGCTTGCCGCGCAGGCACAGCCCCTAACCTTCGAACGAGCCCAAGCTCTGGCCGAACAGAGTGCCCCTGAGAACCTCGCGCGCCAGGCACAGGTGGCATCGGCACAGCAGGCTGTAGGGCCCGCAGACGCCTTGCCCGATCCCAAGCTGATTATAGGCTTCGACAACCTGCCGATCGAAGGCCCTGACCGTTACACACTTAATCGTGACTCCATGACCATGCGCCGCATTGGACTCATGCAGGAGGTACCAAACGGCGACAAGCGTCTGGCCCGTCGCCAACTGGCCGAAGCCTCCATGACGCGGGCCGAGGCCGAGCAGCGTGCCATGCAGTTGGAAATCAAGCGCCAGACGGCAGTGAGCTGGCTGGACGTGTACTACGCCGAACGCAGTGTTGGCCTCTTCGATCAACTGGACCGTCAGATCGAGATGCTCCGCTCGACCGTGCAATCGCTGATTGCCGGCGGTAGTGCTCAGCCTGGCGAGCTGTTGCAGGCCGACCAGGAAGCTTTGGCGTTACAAGATCGGCGAGATGAACTGAATCGCGATGTGGCAGTAGCTCGTGCCAAGCTGCGCCGCTGGATAGGCAACGAGGCTGACCAGCCTTTGCAAGGAGATGTTCCCAATCTGAACCTGGTGGCACCGCACCTGCAGCAACGCATTGCCTCACACCCTGAGTTGCGCGCTGCCTCCGCCCGAGTCGGCGAGGCTAGCGCCGAGCTGAACGAGGCCATCGCCGAGAAGACCCCCGACTGGGGTGTTGAGTTTGCCTACAACAATCGCGACAACCAGTTCGGCGATATGGTGATGGTGCAATTCACGTTCGACCTGCCGTTGTTCGTAGGCACACGTCAGGGGCCCAAGATCAACGCCAGACAACAAAGCGTGTCGCAGATGGAAGCCGAGCAGGAAGCATTACTGCGCGCCCATCAGGCTGAGCTGGAAGGCGGTATTGCCGAGCTTGAGCAACTGCGCAGGACCTTGTCACGCACCGAAAAAACCTTGATCCCGCTTGCAAGCAAACGTGCCGATCTCGAACTTGCCGCTTACCAGGCCGGCAACAGCCAGCTGACATCCGTCCTCACCGCCCAGCGCGACCTGATCGAGGCTCAGCTACGGCAGATTGAACAGCAGCGCAAGCTGAGCCAGCTCTCCGCAAGCCTGTACTACGCCTATGTGGAGGGACTGAAATGAAGATATCGGCATTTGGTTTTGCGGTCGCCTTGCTGGCCGTGGGCATTGGCGCGGCGGGCGGTGGCTACTGGCTGGCCCAGCGGCAAGCCAAACACGAGATCCTGCCTAGCTCCGCACCGACGGACGAGCGCAAGGTGCTCTATTGGTACGACCCGATGCAGCCTGAGCAGCGCTTCGATAAGCCGGGCAAGTCACCTTTCATGGATATGGAACTTGTCCCTAAATACGCAGGATCCGAGCAGGATCCGTCTGTCCTGAGCATCCCCGCTCAAGCCGTGCAGAACCTCGGAATGCGAACCTCGATGGTGATCCGAGGTGTACTGCCCTCGGATATCGAGGCGGTGGGTTCCCTGGCCTATAACCAGCGAGAAGTGGCGAACCTCCAGGCCCGCGCCGGCGGATTCGTCGAGCGGGTTTACGGTCGCGCCCCGGGCGATGTGCTGCCTGCCGGAGCCCCCCTGGTCGACCTGCTGATTCCCGAATGGTCCGCCGCGCAGTTGGAGTTCCTGGCGGTACTGCGTACCGCTGACACTCGCTTGATAAGTGCGGCCCAAGAGCGCCTGCGCCTGCTTGGCATGCCTCAAACGTTGATCGAGCAGGTCCGCCACAGCGGCAAACCACGGGCGGTGCAAACCCTCACCACACCTATCAGCGGCGAGCTCCAAGCCTTGCAGGTACGCGCCGGGATGACCGTCGAAGCCGGGCAGGATCTGGCGTTGATTAACGGGCTATCCAGTGTCTGGCTCGATGCGGCGATACCCGAGGCCATGGCCGGAAGTATCCAGGTCGGGGACGAGATCCGCGCCAACCTGACGGCCTTTCCTGATCGACCGCTGCTGGGCCGCGTCATAGCCTTGCTGCCGAGTGCCGATCCGCAAACGCGCACGCTCACGGTACGCAGCGAGCTACCCAACCCTGCCGGTAAGTTGCGCCCCGGCATGTTCGCCGCCGTACGCCTGAACAGTGCCGTCGAACAATCCACGCTTCTTGTGCCGAGTGAAGCCGTGATTCGCACCGGCAAGCGTGCATTGGTGATGCTGGCCGAAGGCGACGGACGCTACCGCCCCCAGGAAATCACCTTGGGCCGCGAGGCCGATGGGCGTCTGGAGGTGTTTTCCGGTCTTGAGGAAGGTCAGGCGGTCGTTACCTCCGGCCAGTTCCTCATCGATTCGGAAGCCAGCCTGCAGGGCATCCTGGCCGGCAATGCAGAACAGGACAGCACGGAGGGGCTGCATGTGTCTCACGGCGTTATTCGCGCACTGGACGGGAAACAAGTCACCCTGGAGCATGGCCCCTTCGAGAGCCTGAATATGCCCGGTATGACCATGGCTTTTCCTCTGGTCAGCTCCGAAGTAGCTGTGGGACTTAAGCCAGGAGATCACGTACGCATCGCCGCACGTCAGACAAACTCCGGCCTGCTGATCGAGCAGCTCCGCAAGGAAGGAGACCAGCCATGATCGCGCGCCTGATCCATTGGTCGATCGGCAACCGCTTCCTGGTACTGCTGGCCACCCTGTTCATCACCGCCCTGGGCCTCTGGTCGCTGCGCAACACGCCGTTGGATGCACTGCCGGACCTATCTGACACCCAGGTCATCATCAGAACCAGCTTTCCCGGACAGGCACCGCAGATCGTCGAGAACCAGGTGACCTACCCACTGGCCACAACCATGCTCTCGGTACCGGGGGCGAAGACGGTGCGCGGCTACTCGTTCTTCGGCGACTCCTTCGTCTACGTGCTGTTCGAGGACGACACCGACCTCTACTGGGCGCGCTCGCGGGTGCTGGAGTACCTCAACCAGGCGCAGGAACGCCTGCCCGAGGGTGTTACCACCACCCTTGGGCCGGATGCCACCGGCGTGGGCTGGATCTACCAGTACGCCTTGGTCGACCGCAGCGGCCAGCATGATCTTGCCCAGCTGCGGGCACTGCAGGACTGGTTCCTCAAGTACGAACTCAAGAGCCTGCCCAACGTAGCCGAAGTGGCCACCCTCGGCGGCATGGTCAAGCAATACCAAGTGCTGCTCGATCCGCAGAAGCTGGTGGCTTATGGGGTAACTCAGCAGGAGGTCGAAGCGGCGCTGAAGAGCGCCAATCAGGAAACCGGCGGCGCCATCCTGGAGCTGGCAGAGCGCGAGTACATGGTGCGGGCTTCAGGCTATCTAGAGAGCCTGGCGGATTTCCGCAATGTGCCGCTGCGGGCTTCGGCCAGCGGAGTTCCGGTGCTGCTGGGTCAGGTGGCCACCATTCAGCTGGGGCCAGAGATGCGTCGTGGCATTGCCGAGCTGGATGGCCAGGGTGAAGTGGTAGGCGGCGTGGTCATCTTGCGCTCCGGAAAGAATGCCCGCGATGCCATCGCCGCGGTGAAGACCAAGCTGGACAGCCTGAAGGGCAGCTTGCCGGCCGGCGTCGAGGTGGTCACCACCTATGACCGTTCGCAATTGATCGACCGCGCCATCGATAACCTCAGCTACAAGCTGCTGGAAGAGTTCGCGGTGGTGGCCCTGGTTTGCCTGATCTTCCTCTGGCACCTGCGCTCGTCGCTGGTCGCGATCATCACCCTGCCCCTGGGCATCCTGATGGCCTTCATCGTCATGCGCTACCAGGGCGTCAATGCCAACATCATGTCGCTGGGCGGGATCGCAATCGCCATCGGCGCCATGGTCGATGCCGCCGTGGTGATGATCGAGAACGCGCACAAGCACATCGAGGCCTGGAAGGCTCGACACCCCGGTGAACCGCTTCAGGGCGAGGCGCACTGGCGGGTGATCGGCGAAGCCGCGGCCGAGGTCGGGCCGGCGCTATTCTTCAGCCTGTTGATCATCACCCTGTCTTTCCTCCCGGTCTTCACCCTGGAGGCCCAGGAAGGCCGCCTGTTTGGCCCGCTGGCTTTCACCAAGACCTATGCCATGGCTGCCGCTGCTGGTCTCTCGATCACCTTGGTGCCGGTGCTGATGGGCTACTGGATTCGTGGGCATATCCCCAGCGAACAACAGAACCCCTTGAATCGTTGGCTGATCGGTGCATACCGGCCGGTGCTGGAGTGGGTGCTGGCTTGGCCTAAGGTGACCCTAGCGCTGGCCTTGCTAGTGTTTTTGTCCAGTCTCTGGCCCCTCAGCAGACTCGGAGGAGAGTTTCTACCGCCGATGGACGAGGGCGACCTGTTGTACATGCCATCAGCCCTGCCCGGCTTGCCGGCCAGCAAGGCCACCCAGTTGCTGCAGCAAACCAACCGGATGATCCTCACGGTGCCCGAAGTGGCACGGGTGTTCGGCAAGGCCGGGCGAGCAGAGACCGCCACCGATCCAGCACCGCTGGAAATGTTCGAAACCACGGTGCAGTTCAAACCACGCGATCAATGGCGCGCGGGGATGACACCCGAAAAGCTGATCGAGGAACTGGATCGCGCGGTAAAAGTTCCGGGGCTGTCCAATATCTGGGTGCCGCCCATCCGCAACCGCATCGACATGCTGGCGACGGGGATCAAGAGCCCCATTGGGGTGAAAGTGTCCGGAACCTCCTTGGTCGACATCGAGCGCATAACGCGCGATATCGAGGCTGTGGCCAAAGAGGTGCCTGGGGTGAGTTCGGCGCTGGCGGAACGCCTCACCGGCGGGCGCTACGTGGACATCCAGATCGACCGCCTGGCCGCGGCGCGCTATGGCCTGAGCATCGCCGATGTGCAGGCGGTGGTATCGGGCGCCATCGGCGGCAGCAATATTGGCGAGACGGTTGAAGGACTGGCCCGCTTCCCGATCAGCCTGCGCTACCCCAGGGAGTGGCGCGACAGCCCGGAGGCACTGCGGCGTATGCCGATCCTCACCCCAGCCGGCCAGCAGATCACCTTGGGCACCGTCGCCCAGGTTAGTCTGACCGAAGGGCCGCCAATGCTGCGCAGCGAGAACGGGCGTCTGTCCGGTTGGGTCTATGTCGATGTCCGTGGGCGCGACCTGGCATCGACCGTGCGAGAGTTGCAGCAACGCGTAGCTGAGCAGGTACAACTCGATGCTGGCATGACCGTCTCCTACTCCGGTCAGTTCGAGTTCCTGGAGCGTGCCAATGCGCGGCTGGCCTGGGTGGTGCCGGCGACTTTGTTGATTATCTTCGTGCTGCTCTACCTGACCTTCAGCCGCTTCAGCGAGGCCCTGCTGATCATGGCCACCCTGCCCTTCGCCCTATCGGGCGGTATCTGGCTGCTCTACTGGTTCGGCTTCAACCTGTCGATCGCCACCGGCGTGGGCTTCATTGCCCTGGCCGGCGTCTCTGCCGAATTCGGGGTGATCATGCTGCTGTATCTGAAGAACGCCTGGCATGCGCGCGTGGATGCTGGGCGTAGCGACGATCCGACTCTGCTTGAGGCAATCCGCGAAGGTGCTGTCCTGCGCGTCAGACCCAAGGTGATGACGGTTGCCGTGATCATAGCCGGTCTGCTGCCTATTCTGTGGGGCGGTGGAGCGGGTTCAGAGGTCATGAAGCGCATCGCCGCGCCCATGGTTGGCGGCATGATCACAGCCCCGCTGCTGTCCATGCTGGTGTTGCCTGCTGCCTATTGGTTGATGCGTCGACAGGGCGCGCGAAAGAGTCACCAACCACAGGAGCTATAGCTCTGAGTGTTCAGGCGAGCCCCTGCGCCATTTGACGAAGGGGCTTATCTACCTTAAATCACGCGTTTGACGCTCAGGTACTCGCCCTTGGTCTTCAGCGTGATGGTCACGTCCTGGTTGCTGCGGTTGCGCCAGAACCAGCCGTGGGTGCCGTCGAAAATTGCAGTTAGTTCGCCTTTGTCGCCTTTGACCTGCTTGGCCTTGCTGTAGCTGTGGTAGTAGTCCTTGGGGCCGTTGTAGGGCTCACCGTGGGTGTCGTGGTTGACCGGAATGCCATTGGTCGTCCACTCGTAGCTGACCGTGGCCTTGTCCAGCATTTCCAGCTTGATTTCACTGGCTTCGCCCGGCTTCAGGGTGACGGTCACCTCATCAGACTTCAGGGCTGGCTGCGGCTCAGCTACTGGTTCGGCCACAGATGCTGCTGCAACAGGCTCTTGAACTACTGGCTGAACAGGTACAGGAGCTTGAGCTACGGGAGCCGCCGCTGGCTGAACCGTTGCATCCGCTGCCGCTTCTTCGGCCAGGGTTATCTTCATTTCGCCCATCTGGGTCAGGCCGAGTACGCGACCAACGCCCGTCGGGTCGATGGCGTACTCCGAAGGCATCACCACGGTGACCAGTAAGGCAGCGGCAACACCCACGGCGATCACAGTGGAGCGCAGCAGTTGGCGGCTGGTCGGCAATTCGCTTTGGGTCGGGAGTTTGGTATTGAACATGCTGAGAATTCCTTACTGAGAGACGATCAGGCCGGTGAGCTGGTAACCCATCAAGAGGAAACCGGCGCTCATCATGGCGACGTTGGCGGTGTATGCATGACGCCAGAAGCTGGCGGTACGTCGCCAGTAGCCCATGACAATCAAAATGGCGCTCAGGGCCAGGAGCTGACCGATTTCGACGCCAACGTTGAAGGCGATCAGGTTGGCAATCAGGCCGTCTGCCGAAATCTCGTACTCCTGAATCTTGGTCGCCAGACCGAAGCCATGTAGCAGGCCGAAGATCAGCGTGGCTGCCTTGGTATCCGGCTGATAACCGAACCAGCGCTGGAACGCGCCCAAGTTATCCAGCGCCTTGTACACCACCGAGAAACCGATGATGGCGTCAATCACATAGGAGCTGATGTGGATTTCCACCAGTACGCCCAACAGCAGCGTCACGGTGTGGCCCACGGCGAACAGGGTGACGTAGAGACCCACGTCTTTCAGGCGATAGAGAAAGAAGATCACCCCGAAGAGGAACAGCAGGTGGTCGTAGCCGGTGATCATGTGCTTGGCGCCCATGTAGATAAACGGCAGCACCATCACCCCGGAGCTTTCCTGGATAAAGCCCTTGTCGCCCTCGGCAACGGCGTGGGCCAGTGCGTCAGACATACCGAGAAAAAGCAAGGCCGTGAACAGCAGCAACAGTAGTAACGAGCGATTTGGGCGCACGGCAGATGCGTCCATTGCGCCCATAGATAGCGAATGCATAGTTGAGTCCTAAATTGCAGTGGTCTTGGGCCGCACAGCGGCCTGTGTCAGAGCACGAATGCGGCGCGTGGTGGCCGCTCGATCAGGAAGATCGGACTGGGGGGAATGGAGTAGCGCGGAGCCTCTATCGGCTGCGTACGCTCTGGTTGCGTGCTGATGCTCAGCAGCGTGGTCAGGTGCGGCGTTTCATGCAGATGGTCGGCAGTCAGCGGTGGGTGACAGTGATCCCCATACTCAGCACAGGCCAGAGCCTCGTCACCATGGGTATGCGAATGAGCGCCGTCGTAGCCACTGCCGGCTGGCTGACTTGAGCCCATAAACAGCGCAGAGGTGTGCCCGGCCCAAGCCATCAGGATGGCGAGAGCAAGGGCAAAAATCACCTTGGCGCTGAGGGGCTTGCTGAGCATATCGTGGTTCTTTCAATGCCTAAGCGGTTGGCTTTCTGGAGGGATGGTCGGTTTGACCGCATCCCCCCAGGGGGGATAGAGTGCGAGCGTAATTCATCGACGCACGAGACTCAAGGCATGAGCGATCACGAACACGGCCACCAGCACCAAAGTCATGGTGACATCATCAAAAGGTTGAAGCGTGCGGAGGGCCACCTGCGCAGCATCGTCACCATGATCGAAGACAGCCGTGCCTGCGTCGACATCGCTCAGCAGTTGCATGCCGTAGAAAAAGCCGTCTGCCAGGCCAAGCGTGTGCTGATCCAAGACCATATCGACCACTGCCTGGAACACACGGTCGAAGCACTTGCGATAGGCGAGCGCGCATCACTCGAAGACTTCAAGCAAATCACCAAGTACCTCTAGGCCTCTTCCCATGTCGAGCTTCGCCGAACTGCTGCAACAGGGGGCCTCGCAGGCCTGGCTGTATTTCCCCAGTGCCATCTTGCTCGGTGCCTTGCATGGCCTGGAGCCAGGGCATTCAAAAACCATGATGGCGGCATTTATCGTGGCCATTCGTGGCTCGGTGAAGCAGGCCATTCTGCTGGGTCTTGCTGCAACGCTTTCGCACACAGCCGTGGTCTGGCTGGTGGCCATGGCTGGCATGTACCTAGGACAAGGCCTGGATGCCGAAACCACCGAGCCTTATTTCCAGCTCGCATCTGCCGCCATCATTATCTCCATTGCCCTGTGGATGCTTTGGCGCACCTGGAGAGGTGAACAGATGTGGCGTTTCGAGGAGGGTGATGAGCATCAGCACGACCATCACCACCATGATGAAACCCATCGCATTGACACTGGTCACGGGCGTATCGAGCTGTCGATCTTCGAGGAAAGCGTTCCACCGCGCTGGCAACTGAAGGCCTTGAGTGGCCATGCCTGGCCGGCTGGTGAAGTAAGCCTGCTGACGACTCGCCCCGATGGCCTGGCCCAACAGTTTCGCTTCGTCGACCGGGGGGACTACCTGGAGTCACTGGACGAAATTCCCGAGCCTCATGAGTTCACTGCGCGTCTTAGCCTGGGCCATGCCGGCCACTCCCACGACTATGACCTGGAGTTCCGCGAGCACAGCCACGGGCATGAACATACCGAGTTGGATGGGCTGGAGCTGTCGCTGGATGGCTATCAGGATGCCCATGAACGGGCGCACGCCAATGACATCCGCAAGCGCTTCAGCAACCGTAATGTGACCACAGGCCAAATCATCATGTTCGGCCTAACGGGCGGGTTGATTCCCTGCCCAGCCGCAATCACCGTGCTGCTGCTCTGCCTGCAAGTGAAGGAAGTCGCGCTTGGAGCGGTGCTGGTGTTGTGCTTCAGCATTGGTCTGGCTATCACCCTGGTCACTGTTGGTGCCGCCGCCGCTATCGGCGCTCGCCAGGCATCCAATCGCTGGCCCTGGCTTGGCGCTGTAGCGCGTCGCGCACCGTACTTCTCCAGCCTACTGATCATCGGTGTGGGGATTTATGTAGGCGTCCACGGCTGGATCGGCCTGAACGCCTAGCCGATGTGGGAGTTATCCGGTTATTTCGGCCTGTTCCTCGCTGCCTTCGGTGCTGCCACGTTGCTACCCATGCAGTCGGAGGCGGTGCTGGTCGGGTTGCTGCTGACTGACCGCTATGCGGTCTGGGCGCTGCTGGCGGTGGCCACCACAGGTAATGTACTGGGCTCGGTGCTGAACTGGCTGCTGGGTCGCTCTATCGAGCGCTACAGACACAAGCGCTGGTTTCCCGTCAGCGAGGGCAAACTGGAAAAGGCTCAGCAGGCTTATCACCGCTTCGGTCGCTGGTCACTGCTGCTCAGTTGGGTGCCGATCATTGGTGATCCACTCACAGTCGTCGCGGGTGTCATGCGAGAACCCTTCTGGAGCTTTCTGTTGATCGTATTTCGGATCAAGCTACGCCAGTTCGCCCTATCTACCTGATTGAGCGCCCTCCACGATCCAGACGCGTGATCTAGACAAAGCCGCATTGCGGCCAAAGACCACTGCAATCCAGGATCAACTTATGCAATCGCTTTCTCCTCGCGGGTTCGTGGCTCTGTCCGCGCACCTACGCCGCCCGGCGCTCTTATCGCTGTTCGCCATCTCGTTGATGGTTATGGGCATGGCAGATGCACGGGCTCAAGACGTCACCACAAGCGGTATCGCGCCAAAGCTAGTTTCCGCGCCATCCACCTCAGTCGAGGGCAGGTATCAACCATGAAGGAAGCAGAGACAAACACTCGCGCTATCAACCCCTGGGGCCTGCTACTTATGGCCTGGGGTATTGCGCTTGTTTCAACTTTAGCCGCGCTGTTCATCGGCGAGGTCATGGGGAAAACACCCTGCGTTCTCTGCTGGTTCCAGCGCGCATTCATGTTCCCACTGGTCGTGATTCTGGCCGCTGGTTGCTACATCTCAGATTTCGGCGTCTGGCGCTATGCGTTGCCAGTTACCGTCGTGGGTTGGCTCATCGCGCTTTACCACAGCCTGCTCTACCTCGGGATCATCCCGGAGAGCATCAAGCCCTGTGGTGCAGGACCATCATGCTCCAGCGCTGACATGATGATTTTCGGCAGCATACCGCTGCCACTGCTTTCGCTGGGTGCATTCACCCTTATCGCTGTTCTTCTTGTTCTCATCCGCCGGAGGTCTTCCCTATGAGCAGACGTGCAATCGTCCTCGTCATCAGCATTCTTACTGCGCTCGGCTTCGCTGCTGCGGCATTCGTTTATGATCGATATTCGGCAAGCGAAGAAACTCCGCCAGCGGCCCCGGCAACCAGCTCCTTGGTGCGCTTCCATTCGCCAGTTATCGGTGCCGCTAATGCGCCAGTAACCATTGTTGAGTTCTTCGATCCGTCCTGCGAAGCCTGCCGTGCCTTCTTTCCACTGGTTAAGCAGATCCTGGCTGAGAACCCGAAAGATGTGCGCTTGGTGCTGCGTTACGTCCTCTTCCATGAAGGCTCTGAAACAGCGGCAAGAATCCTTGAAACTGCGCGTAAGCAGGGGGTCTATGAGCCGGTTCTGGAGGCAATCATCGCGGCTCAACCGCAATGGCACAGTGACCCTCAGGTGCTCAAAGCCTGGGAGGCTGCTGAAGCTGCAGGCTTAGATGTGGAAAAGGCCCGCGCAGAGATGATGGCTACCGATATCACCGAAACGCTTAAAACAGACGCCCAGGATGCCCAAGCTGCTGCCGTGCGCCAGACGCCCACGTTCTTTGTGAATGGCAAGCCGCTCCTGAGCTTTGGTGCACAGCCACTGATTGATCTGGTTAAAGCTGAAATCGAACAAAGCAAATAAGCGCTTGCAGTTTGTAAACAAACGAACCCGCACCACCGCCTGCAATGTCTCGTGCCGAGTACTGCAGGTGGTGGCGCATTGTTTAGTGGCGATGGCTTTTCCCAACGTGGGTATGGCCATCATCTGGAAGTGCACTGACTCCGCCAGTGGTGTTCAGCCGCTGAAGAATTCCACACTCGTCTACACCCCGCTCAGAGGCGCAACGGTGGCGTAACTCAACCAGCTGTTGTTGCAGTGCCAGCAGGCTGGTCACTCGCGCTTGCACATGCTCGATGTGCTCATCCACTAAGCTATTCACACCCTCACAGTTCCCCTCTGGCCGATCCATCAGCGCCAACAAGCTTCTGATCTCGTCCAGGGTCATGTCCAGTGTTCGGCAATTACGAATAAACGTAAGCCTCTCAAGATGCTCACTGCTGTAAAGACGATAATTGCCCTCGCTGCGAGCCGGTGTCGGCAACAGCCCTTCACGCTCGTAATAGCGAACCGTTTCAACCTGGCAATCGGCAAGCTTGGCCAGCTCTCCAATTTTCATGAAATACCCCTTCTACAAACTCTTGACCCTGTAGTGGCTTCAGGGTGTTCACTCTACAGCACTGACCAATAAGGATACCCCCATGGCTGGTTGCTGCAGTGATGAACAAAAACCTGAAGCGGTTTCAAAGGATGTCTGCTGTGACCCCAGCGGCGCGTTTAAGTGCTCGGCCACGGCAACTACAACGGTAAATGCCATGGTTGGCTCCAGGCTCAGCAGTTTCCGTATTGAACAAATGGACTGCCCTACCGAACAGTCGCTGATTCAGGACAAGCTGAGCAAGCTCGCAGGCGTAGATAAGCTCGACTTCAACCTGATCAAACGGATTCTTGGGGTATGGCACAACTTGCCGTCGACCGCCCCCATCGAGGAGGCGATCTTGTCCCTGGGAATGCAGGCAGAACCGCTCTCTGCTGAAGGGCAAGCCCGCATCAAAATTGAACAGATGGACTGCCCAACGGAAGAAAAGCTGATCCGCGACAAGCTCTCCTCAGTGCCCGGCATCAGCGCGCTGGAGTTCAACCTGCTGCAACGCGTACTGACGTTTAGCCACACAGCAGAAGCATTGCCAGCAGCACTGGCCGCGATTCGCGACCTTGGTTTCACGCCAGTGGTTGAGGATTCAGCAACAGCAAATGAAGAAGCGCAAGGAACCCCGCGCAAGAAAGCCTGGTGGCCCTTGGCGCTCTCGGGCGTGGCCGCCGTATCGGCGGAAGTGATCCACTTTGCCGAGCTTGCGCCAGATTGGGCTGTGGCTGGCGTGGCGCTGCTCGCCATTCTGCTGTGCGGCCTAACGACCTATAAAAAGGGCTGGATCGCGCTGAAGAACCGCAACCTGAACATCAATGCGCTGATGAGTATCGCGGTGACCGGTGCGGTGCTGATTGGGCAATGGCCAGAAGCGGCCATGGTCATGTTCCTCTTTTCTGTAGCAGAACTGATCGAAGCGAAGTCATTGGATCGGGCTCGCAATGCCATCCGCGGCCTGATGGATCTGACGCCGGAGCGCGCCACGGTGCAGCAGATCGATGGCACATGGCTTGAAGTTGACGTTAAAACTATCGCCGTAGGCGCATTGGTCAGGGTAAGACCGGGCGAACGAATCGGTCTCGACGGCGAGGTTACGTCCGGCAACTCCACCATCAACCAAGCGCCCATCACGGGGGAAAGCCTGCCCGTAGAGAAAACCATTGGCGACCCGGTTTTTGCAGGAACCATCAACGAAGCCGGCTCCCTGGAATACCGCGTCCTAGCCGCCGCTGCCAACACCACGCTGGCACGTATCATTCACGCGGTCGAAGAGGCGCAGGGTTCACGTGCGCCGACCCAGCGCTTTGTCGATCAATTCGCCAAGGTATACACCCCTGTCGTATTCCTATTCGCCCTAGCTATCGCCATTGTGCCGCCACTCTTCATGGCCGAGCCCTGGTACGACTGGATCTACCGTGCTTTGGTGCTGCTGGTGGTCGCCTGCCCTTGCGCCTTGGTCATATCGACGCCCGTCACCATTGTCAGTGGCCTGGCAGCGGCGGCGCGTAAAGGCATTCTGGTCAAAGGCGGCGTCTATCTGGAAATCGGTGGCAAGCTTGGCTTCCTGGCACTCGACAAAACCGGAACCATTACTCATGGCAAGCCGGTACAGACCGATTACATGCCGTTGGTTGAACAGGATTCAGAACTCTACCGTACTCATGCTGCCAGCCTCGCCAGTCGCTCTGACCACCCGGTTTCGCAGGCAATAGCCAAGCATGCCACTGAGAATGGCCTGACGTTTGCTGCCGTTGAGGGATTCGAAGCCCTGCCGGGTCGAGGTGTTCGAGGCACCATCGAAGGCATAGATTTCCACCTGGGTAACCACCGCCTGGTGGAAGAGCTTGGCCTCTGCTCACCCGAGCTGGAAGCGACGCTGGAGCGTCTCGAACGCCAAGGTAAAACAGTGGTGGTGCTGTGCAATCCGCAGCGTGCCATTGCCCTGTTCGCCGTTGCCGATACCGTCAAGGACTCCAGCCGCCAGGCAATTGAGGAGCTTCACGCGCTTGGCGTGAAGACCACAATGCTGACCGGCGATAACCCGCACACCGCAGATGCGATTGCACAGCAGGTAGGCATCGACGAGGCACGCGGCAACCTTCTGCCAGTCGACAAATTGCAGGCCATTGAAGCATTGCAGGCGCGCGGCTACGTTGTAGGGATGGTCGGCGATGGCATCAACGATGCGCCGGCGCTGGCGAAGTCTGAAATCGGTTTCGCCATGGCCGCCGCCGGCACGGACACGGCCATCGAAACTGCGGATGTGGCCTTGATGGATGACGACCTGCGCAAGATCCCGGCCTTCATCCGCCTGTCTCAACAGACCGCCGTCATCCTCAAGCAGAACATCGTGCTGGCGTTAGGGATCAAGGCCCTGTTTCTCGCCATTACCCTAACGGGGCAGGCGACGATGTGGATGGCCGTCTTTGCCGACATGGGCGTCAGCCTGCTGGTGGTGTTCAACGGCCTGCGCCTGCTTAAAAAGTAGGATCGGAGGATTGAAGATGAAAGCAGCATTGCAACTCGCAATTGAACAAGCCTTTCAGCAGGCCCGGCAGGCCATGCAGGAACAGCGCAGCGCAGATGCCTTTCAATGGTTAGAGCGCGCGCACATCCTGACCCAACGCCAACCCGTGCTGCATGCTGGGTCACACTGGCTGATGCTTGTGCTCGGCTGGCAGACCGGCGATTACCGCGAGGTCGCGGGGCAACTACCACGTATTTTCGCGGCCCTGCTGTTCTCCAAAATCTGGGTGCCTATCGGCAATACAGGCCGCTCCAGGGTCAGTGCTTTCAAGCCCATGCCGGTTCCCGAAGAACCACAGACCTTGCTTGCCGATGACAAGTAAACTCAATCCGGTCGGTGATTGCGCCCATGCAAATTGATATCTCTACCCAGCTGCCATGCTCACTGGCAGAGGTGATCGCCCAGGTGCGCACGCCACGTCTGCTGCATCAGGTTGCATCACCGTTGCTGAGTTTCAGCCCGCTGACTCCCGTTGAGTTTCCTGGCACCTGGAGCGAGGGCACTTACTGGGTCAAGCTGAAGTTATTCGGCGTACTTCCCATTGGCCGTCAGGCGATTGTGATTACATACCCGCAGACGGAAAATGCTCAGATTTTCATGCTAAGAGACAACGGCTACAGCCCGCTGATCAGCAAGTGGGATCACCTCATTACGGCACAAGAGGTCAACGGCGGAACGCTTTACCGAGATAGCGTGACCATCAAGGCGGGCGTCCTCACTCCGTTCGTCTGGCTATTTGCGCGCCTGTTCTACGCCCACCGTCAGCGCCGCTGGGCAACCTTGGCGGCAAATGGCTTTAACTACGGAAACTCTCAGCCGCTGTAGTAATCGCACCTTGCTAGGTTCTTGGTCGCATCAACCAACTCTTCGTCTGGTAAGCGCTGAGCCCATGGCTATTCACACCCATGCGGTCACAGTTTCATGCACCATTACTGCCATGAGCTGGAATATACGCAGTGCGCCTGCCAGCTCCAGCTCGTCAGCGAAATGCTGGCTTACACGGCGGGAGTGAGCAGCATGCCCGAATCACGCAAGGTGATTCGGGTGGACGCTTACGAGCATCCAAACAAGATCAACCGGCGTCACCCCCAGCCGGCTTGTCACATCAGCCCGGCGCTATCGATCTATCTGAGTGCACCGTCCTATGAGCTGGCAGTCATGAACATTCGGCCTGATCAAGGCTGGAGCTCTCTCGACCTACCCGTCGGATTCTATTGAAAATCTGAATTCAAATGTCGCTTTAAGACAACTTTCATTGCCGCCTTGTGAAGATTACAGAATTGTAATTTTCCAATCATCTTCAAGTTATCTTCAGCTTGCAAGGATAGGGCTCAGCTCCCCAAAGGCGCAGAGCGCTTGAGGGTGCAATACCTATAAGAACGCCATGGCGAAAACTAGACTAATAACTGCCAATTATAAAGGAGCAATAAATGCTTAATAAAACCAAACTATCCCTTGCAGTATTTTCGGCGATTGTCAGTGCAGCTCCGCTCATGGCGGCCGCAGAAGAGCAAGCCGAAGGTTTTGTAGAAGGTAGCAGTTTCAATATTCTCAACCGTAACTTCTACATGAATCGTGACTTTCGTAAAGGTCAGTCGAGCAACACTGACAATGGTTATACTGAAGCTTGGGCACACGGGATCATTGGCCAGTTCGAGTCGGGCTTTACCCAAGGCACCGTAGGCTTTGGTATTGATGCCTTCGCCATGCTCGGCCTTAAACTGGATACCGGGGATGGTCGATATGGCCCAGGTGGTACTGTTAATCTGCTGCCGGTAAATAGTGATGGTGAAGCCGAAGATAACTACTCCAAAGTGGGTGGTGCAGTAAAAGCCCGGCTATTCGACACCGTTGTCAAAGTGGGTGATGTGTTCCCCATGACGCCGGTGGTTCACTACGGTGACTCCCGCCTGCTACCGGAAAGCTTTCGCGGCGTTACGGTTGAGAACACAAGCTTTGATGGTTTGACCCTTCAGGGTGGCCGCCTGCATGCCATGAGCCAGCCGCAGGTCAGCACCATGCGTGATGAGTTCGCAACCTTCTATGCGGGCTCTGTCGCGTCTCCATGGGTTGCCTATTTCGGCGGTGACTATTCGCTAAATGACAACCTGAGCTTTAGTCTCTATAGCAGCCAACTCAAGGATGCTTGGAAGCAGCACTATGCCGGTACGTCCTTCACCTACCCGCTGACCGACAGTGTTTCCTTGTTCGGTGGCTTGAACTACTACAAAGCTGTTGATGACGGCCAGCAGCTGTTGGGTGAGTTCGATAACGACATTTACAGCGGCAAAGTGGGTGTGCAGTTCGGTGCACACAGCGTTGCCCTGTCGCACCAGCGCAACAACGGCGACGATGATTTCGACTACCTGCGCCAGTCTGATTCCATCTTCCTCGACAACTCTATTCAGTACAGCGACTTCAACTCGCCGAAAGAGAAGTCCTGGATGCTGCGCTACGACCTAGATATGGCCAGCTATGGCGTTCCTGGACTGACCTTCATGACGCGCTATGCGCTGGGTACAGATGCGGACTATTCCGACGCCAACAGTGTGTATATGCGTCGTGATGCCGATGGCAACCCGCTGACTGACCAGAAGCGCTGGGAACGCAACATCGAAGCCAAGTACGTCGTCCAAACGGGCTCACTGAAAGAGATGTCCTTCCGTGTTCGCCAGATGACTACCCGCGCAACGGATTACGAGTCGGATCTGGACGAGGTTCGTCTGATCGTCGAGTACCCACTGAGCGTGCTCTAAAAATGGATGGGCGGGCGGGCTCTAAAAGCACTGCCCGCTCATGCATAACAAGATAGGCAGTTATTAGATTTCAAGAATGTAATGTTGGGCTCACGCTGCTGTTAGCTTCACCTCCGTAAAATTCACTCGAACTTGCAGAACTTGTCCATGAACCTCGACAAGCTAATAATTGAATTTTACGAGGCCTGCCTTATGAAGATGTTGAAAGCCCTAGTTATTGGATCAGTACTTCTTGTCGGCTCCACACAGTCTTATGCAGAAGATGGCTATGATCGCTCAATGAAAGCTCAGGCAAAATTTCGAGCAGATCAAAAACGAATTCACGGAACTGAGCCTGCTGCCAAACCGGCGGACGAACTAAAGGTTAAGACCAGCAACCAAGATCGGACCAATACCGATCTTAAAAAAGAAACCAACGCTGACTAACCGCTCACTTCCGAACGATGTTCACCTCTAGAAGCTCCCGAGCTCCTTTGGAAAGAGGTGTACCCTAAGCGCCCTTCGGGGCGCTTTTTTTATTTAATCTTTAATAATAAGAAAGATTCACTGGGAGTTTAAACCTCCAAGCTAGACAACTAACTCTACTCTTCCGCAAGTCATTCATGTCTGCAACAAGCCATCGCTGTCAGCGTGTAGCAAGAAGGGCAAAATGATACCGGTGCAGGCCTTTAGATTGATCTGCCTGATATCTGCAAAGGCACTGGCTATCACCCCGATGCTAGAACACGGTGTCATTTGAATACCGCGCCCTTGCACCGTCAGCAGATACCTACTCAATAGCTAGACGCCGTGCCCATCTCAATTTTTCATGATTCAGGCCATCCAAGAGGATCGCCGCGCTCTCCGCTACCTCATGTAAGCTGAAGTTTTTACTCCTTGAGGATGCTATGAGTAGGGATGCGCTTGAACAAAACCAGATACCGATCTATTTCGTTGCGGTCATTGCAGCGGCAATCGGTGGGTTAATAGCTCCTGCAGCTACGCAGAGCCTGAACGCATTAGTGACCCCGACTATCGCCGTGCTGATGTACGCGATGTTCCTGCAAATCCCCTTTCTTGATTTCCGCGAGAGTCTTAGCAACAAACGCTTCATGTCTGCCTTGCTGATCGCCAATTTTGTACTGATTCCACTGTTGGTGTGGGCACTAACCAGAGGGCTCGCAGAACACCCGGCAGTACTAATCGGCGCTCTTCTGGTTTTGCTCACTCCCTGTATCGACTACGTGGTGGTATTTACGCACATAGGCAGAGGCGACTCGCGTGCGATTCTTGCAGCAACCCCCATCCTCTTGCTGTTGCAACTTGTGCTGTTGCCTGTGTATTTGGCTTTTATGCTAGGGGAGCAATCCCAAGTCGTTATCTCGATAGCGCCTTTCGCTGAAGCCTTTCTCGCACTGATTGTCGTGCCTTTATTGCTCGCGGTGGCTACAGCAGCCTTGGCTAAGCGCTCGCGGATCGTAGGTCGCTGGAACACCGTATGGGCATGGATGCCAGTCCCTGCGATGGCGGCAGTTCTCATTGCGGTGGTTGGGTCGCAAATCTCGCCAGTGGTACGTGATATCGACCAGCTTTTACCGGTGATCCCGGTGTATATCGGTTTCATGCTTTTGGCCCCCGTAGTGGGCGCACTCGCTTCAAAAGCTTATAAACTGCCCGCCTCGACGGCGAGAGCGGTTACTTTCAGTACCGCCACACGTAACTCGTTGGTGGTTCTTCCGCTGGCCCTGGCATTACCTGAAGAAATACGAGGGCTTGCAGCCGCAGCGGTCATCACCCAGACACTGGTTGAGTTGGTGGGTGAACTTGTCTACATCCGGGCAGTGCCGATTCTCATCTGGCGTAAAAAAAGCCGCTGAGGACGCCACGGCACAGTCACCGCCCACATTGAGCGGTATTTACGGTAAGCAAAAAGCCCCGCTCAAGAGCGGGGCTTTTCAGTTGCAAACGAATAGCGCTGTGAACTTAGCGCAGACGATGGGCCAAGCGGTAGAGCAATGGCAAAACCAGCAGCGTCAGCGCTGTTGAGGACAGAATTCCGCCAATCACTACCGTCGCCAGAGGGCGCTGAACTTCCGCGCCCGTACCGATGGCAGTGGCCATTGGAATAAAGCCCAGAGACGCCACCAAAGCAGTCATCAGCACTGGCCGTAGGCGCGTCAATGCGCCTTCGCGGATGGCCTCGTCCAGCCCCATGCCGTTCTCACGCAAACTGCGAATGAAGGAAATCATTACCAGGCCGTTGAGCACCGCCACGCCCGACAAAGCAATGAAACCCACGCCCGCGGAGATCGAGAGCGGAATATCTCGCAGCCACAAGGCCATGATCCCGCCTGTCAGCGCGAAGGGCACGCCGGTGAACACCAGCAGGCCATCTTTGACATTGCCGAACATCATAAAGAGCAGTGTGAACACCAGCAGCAATGAGACCGGTACGACAATCTGCAGGCGCTTGGCCGCCGACTGAAGCTGCTCGAAGGTGCCGCCCCAGGTCGTCCAGTAGCCTGTAGGGACGCTAACCGCCTGGGCGATCTTGCTCTCGGCCTCGGCGACAAATGAGCCGATATCGCGACCGCGAACGTTAGCGGTGACCACCACGCGGCGCTTGCCACTTTCACGGCTGATCTGGTTCGGCCCCGGTGCGGACACCACACTCGCCACATCAGCCAAGCGCACAAACCCTGGGCCATCCAACCCATCGCCATTGGCCAGACGAATAGGTAGCTGCTGGATCTTGTCGACATCATTGCGCCACTCGTCCGCCAGGCGAACTTGGATATCGAAACGCCGGTCACCTTCAAACAGTGCACCCGCCTCGCGCCCGCCGATGGCGGTGGAAATGGCGTCCTGAATCTCCGAGACATTCAAACCGAATCGTGCGGCTTTCTCACGGTCGATTTGTACGCTGAGCATCGGCAGACCGGTGGTCTGTTCGACCTTCACATCAGCTGCTCCTGGAATACCCTCCAGCACCTCAGCGATTTGCTCGGCGGTCTCGTTCATCACATCCATGTCATCGCCAAACACTTTCACTGCGACGTCACTGCGTACGCCGGAGATCAGCTCGTTGAAGCGCATCTGAATGGGCTGAGTGAACTCATAGTTGTTGCCGGAAACCTGTTCAACCGCCTCCTGCATCGCCGCAACCAAATCGGCTTTGCTGCGATCAGGATCGGGCCACTGGTCGCGCGGCTTTAGCATGACAAAGTTGTCCGCCACGTTCGGCGGCATTGGATCGGTTGCGACTTCAGCAGTTCCAAGCTTGGCGAACACCGTATCAACCTCGGCAAAGGATTTGATTCGTTGTTCGAGTTGCACCTGCATTTCAATTGCTTGCGAAAGGCTAGTGCCAGGAATACGCAGGGCATGCAAAGCGATATCGCCCTCATCCAGGCTCGGCACGAACTCACTGCCCATCCGCGAAGCAGCTAAACCAGAAAGCACCATGATGACTGTCGCAATGGTCAGCACTAACGGCTTGCTGACCATGACCCAATCTAGCAACGGCGCGTAGCCTTGCTTGACCCAGGCCATTAGCCGATTTTCTTTTTCACTGACGTTGCCATTGAGGAACAGTGCAACAGCTGCCGGGACGAATGTCACCGAGAGGATCATGGCTCCGAACAGGGCTGTCACCACGGTGAACGCCATTGGGTGGAACATCTTGCCTTCCACGCCGGTGAGCGCAAATATCGGCAGGTACACCACCATAATGATCAGTTGGCCGAACAGCAGTGGACGACGCGCCTCCTTCGACGCCGCGAACACCTCATGGAAGCGCTCATTACGGGTCAACGTTCGGCCTGCTGCGGCCTGGGCGTGAGCCAAACGACGCACGCAGTTCTCTACGATCACCACGGCACCATCGATGATGATGCCGAAATCGAGTGCGCCAAGGCTCATCAGGTTCGCGCTGACCTTGTTGCTGACCATGCCCGTAAAGGTGAACAGCATCGACAGCGGAATCACCATTGCGGTGATGAGGGCCGCCCGAATGTTACCCAGGAACAGGAACAGGATAGCGATAACCAGCAGAGCGCCTTCGATCAGATTCTTCTTCACCGTATTGATGGCCTTATCGACCAATACAGTGCGGTCATAGACCGTCTTCGCTATGACTCCTTTCGGCAGGTTGCGATTGATCTCCTTTATGCGCTGGTCGACAGCCTGCGATACATAGCGGCTGTTCTCACCAATCAACATAAAGGCAGTGCCGAGCACCACCTCCTGGCCGTTCTCAGTAGCGGCCCCGGTGCGCAGCTCCTTACCCAGGCCAACCTCGGCCACATCACCGATGCGCACAGGAACACCATCGGTGTTCTTGATGATGATGTTGGCGATGTCAGCGATATTGCCGACTTGTCCCGGAGCGCGGATCAGGTACTGCTCGCCGCTGCGTTCGATGTAGCCCGCACCAACGTTGGCATTATTGCTCTCCAACGCAACCACAATGTCCTGCAGGCTGAGGCCATGTGCGACCAGGCGCTCCGGCTTGGGTGAAACCTGGAACTCCTTGGCATAACCGCCAATGGTGTTGATCTCGGTAACACCTTTGACGGTTCGCAGTTGCGGCTTGACGATCCAGTCCTGAATCTCACGCAAATCCATCGGAGTATAGGCGCTGCCATCCGGCTTCTTCGCACCGTCTTGCGCCTCGATGGTCCACATGTAGATCTCGCCCAGACCAGAAGCGATTGGCCCCATGCTCGGCGACAGATCACTGGGTAGATTGCTACGCGCTTCCTGTATCCGCTCATTCACCAACTGACGAGCGAAGTAGATGTCTGTGCCGTCTTCGAAAATGACGGTGACCTGCGACAACCCGTAGCGTGAGATTGAACGCGTTTCCTGTAAGTTGGGCAGCCCAGCCATTACCGATTCAATCGGAAAGGTCACGCGTTGCTCAGTTTCCAGTGGCGAGTAGCCCTTTGCCTCGGTATTGATCTGCACCTGCACGTTGGTGATGTCGGGAACCGCATCAATCGGCAACTTCTGGTAGCTGTAAACACCCAACGCCGCCATGCCGAGCACAGCCAGCAAGACTAGCCAGCGCTGGTCGATGGCGAAGCGAATTAATCGTTCGTACATGTCAATTTCCCCTAAAGCGCAGCATCACCGCGCTCTCCAGTACGGATGCGCAATGCGTCGGTCAAAGGGGCCACGGCGACGATTCCATCACCGGGAACACCTGTGTGGGCGGCCTTCTCGATGGCATGGACGATCTCATCGGCAACCTCATCGGAGCAGAACGCCAGCAGCACGAGATGCTGATGGGCGTCTGGATTCCATTCGTCTGCGATATATCCATGATCCTTGCCGTGACCACGCGGATGACCATGGGCTGGCAGGATGGTGAATCCTGGTAGATGCGGCAGTGCGTGCAGCGCTTGCTCGACGGCTTCAAGCCGGATCGGACGAAAAATAGCTGTAACTTGTTTCATAGCTCGACTCCGAATTAGTGGTCATGGCTCGCGCCGGCTTTGCCAAGCTCAGCTTTGATCAGGAAGCTGTTCTTCAGCGCGTATCGATCGCCCGCCTTCAGACCCGAGATAACCTCGACGAAGTGGCCGTCGGATTTGCCCAGCTCAAGAGGCCGAGCTTCTAGCTGGTTATCGAAGCGGCCGAACACTACCTGCCAATCGCGAACGGTCTGGATCGCTTCGACCGCTACTGCAACGGGAACGTCGTTCTCCTCGGCAATCACCTCGACCGTCACTGGCAAACCAGGCCGCCATATCCGATCTGGGTTGGCTAGCACGATGCGAGCAGTCGCCGAGCGGGTTTGCGCCCCAACCAGAGCGCTGACATAGGAAATGGAGCCCTTAGCCGTGGCGGCGAATGCGCTGGAGCTCACGACAACGTTTTGCCCTTCGGCGATTACGCCCAAGTCTTTCGCCGCGACGGTTGAGTCCACCCATACGGTCGACAAATCCGAGACGGTAAAGACTGCGGAGTCCTCTTTGAGTACTTCACCAACAGAGATGCTTTTGCTGGTTATCACGCCATCGATAGGGGCACGAATCTCGAATTCGGTGAGATTCTGGCCTTTGGCCGGGGCACCGCCCAGCGAAGCGATTTGTTGCTGGACGCGCTGCACTGCGATAGCAGCTTCCTGCATGGCAACTTGCGCCTGCAGGAAGTCCTGCTCGGCGGAAATCTTCTCTTCCCACAATTGCTTTTCACGTGCATAGGTCGTGCGGGCAAGCGCAGAGCGTTGCTGGGCGGCCATTAGCTCGCCACGCAGTTCGGCCAGCGCCTGGCTGGAGATTTTGGCCAATACCTGACCCTTGCTGACCGTATCGCCAGCACTAACCGCCACCGAGTCGACGCGCCCGGCAAGTTGCGGGGTCACCTGAACCGTGCGGTCACCGTTGTAACGAACCTCGCCGAGCACTTGCAGCGTGGAGGCGATTTTCGCTGGACCAGCAGTGGCGAGCGTGACGCCACCCTGCTCAAGCTGCGCATCCGTCATCGTCACGCGGCCCTCAACCTGCTCGTAACCGAACGAATAGCTCTTGCCACTGTGCTTGGCGCTGATGGAAACCTGGAATGAATGCGGCTCTACAACCGCGGCATCGCCACGTAGGTAGTCATTCTCTTTGCTGAAATTGATGATTTGCGCAGGTTGGCCAAGACGCAACAAGGTCACCTGTACCGTGCTTTCAGTAGGATTTAAAAGCTTACCGTCCAGGTAGGTATAGAGCCTGAACTGAGGCTCTACGCCCTCCTCAAAAATCGTCACTTCAAGTGCATAATCACCCTCGGTGAAAAGCTTGCCGCCATGCTCGCCCTTGGTGGGTTCTACAGTTTCATGGTGCTCTTTATCTGCATGCTCATCGGCCTCTTCATGCTCGTCGGCCGAAGCCTCCCCGTGGTGCTCGGGATCTGCGTGAGCCGATACATCCTCATGACTCTCATCATGGCCATGGCCTTCCTCCCCGGACTTACCAGGGCTACCACTTAGAATCAGACCCGCCACGGCTAAACCGATGACGACAACAGCCACAATCATCAGCCACTGCTTTCTGGGAGTTGTTGATGCCATTGGTAACTCCAAATTATCAAAAGTATTGAATTTGACTCATGCCCAGGCGGCGACTAAACGCGCTCAATAAACATGCAGCCGCCAGGAAAGCAGGCGAGGCTTCATGTCGCATGACGCGACCATCTAAGGCGTTATGTAGGTGTGAGAGATGCTTATTTTTTGAATTCGATGTTGAGTTGGGAGCCGTAAATCTTCTCCAAGCTCACCCAGGCCGAAATAGCTTCATCCAGGGTATTCAGGTATTGGGAGCGCATGCTTACGAGGGTGCGCTGAGCATCGAGTACATCGATAAAGGCAAACTTGCCCATCTCGAATCCACGTACTGCGCCCTCTACTGCTTGCTGCGCGGTCGGCAGCAGTGTGCCGCTGATCGAGTCGACTTCACTTCTAGCGCTTTCCCACTGCTCAAATGCCTGCTGGGCTTCCGCGCGCAGGCGGAGCTCTGCGGCATTGCGCAAATCCCGCGCTTGGTCAGCTCCTTGAGCAGCGGCCAGCACATTGCCTTGGTTGCGGTTGAACAACGGAATAGGCATCGACAAGCCGAGCAAATTGACGCGCTCGCCAAGCCCTTCGTCGTACTGGCTGCCAACGCTGACGGTGAGGTCTGGAATGCGCTGCGACTTTTCGAGTTCCAAGGAAGACTCGGCACGCTGGATTTGCGTGTTGGCCAGCCGTAGGTCCGCTGTATCTGTTATGCGTGCAAGCATCTCAGCCTGCGACGGCAGGTACGGCAGGCGCTCAAGATCACCCTCGACATGCGCGAAGTTCGGTGTCTTGGCACCCGTTATGAGCGCCAGTTGCTTGTAGGCATTGCTTTGATTGAGGCGTGCGCGATTCAGCTCCAGTTGAATTTCCGAAAGCTGCACCTGAGCACGCGAAATTTCGATTGGCGAAGCCTTGCCGGCCTTTACGCGCCCTTCGACCACCTGAAGTCCGCGACGGGCAAGGTCTAACGACTGTGTGGAAAGCTGCAGTCCTTCCTGGGCACGCAGAGCTGAGTAAAAGGCCTGGATGACCTCAGCGCGCAAGATGTTTTTCTTACGCTCCAGATCAATCGCCACCGCGTCCTGATCACGCTCAGACACATCAATACGCGCGCTACGCTTGCCGCCCAGCTCAATTGGCTGAGATACCTGAATGCTGGTAACGCGCGACTCACTGCGCGTGTCCTCAACGCTCCAGGACAACTCAGGATTCGGGATCAGCCCAGCTTGAGTACGAGCACCTTCGGCAATACCTGTATTCCATTGTGCTGCAGCGAACTCCTGGTTCTCAGTGAGCGCTTGCGCAAACGCCTCATCAATCGTTATTGACTGCCTTGTTGATTCGGCAGCAGTTGTTGGAACTGGAGCAATTAACAATGCAGCCAGTAGCCCTGAAAATACACAGAATTTACCTATTCCAACTCCATGTCCGGCCATTGTTTTTACATGCACTTAAAGTCCTCCACAGAACTAGCTCTGCTGGAATATAATGAAGGCCTTTATATTTATTAATCCCGAGGGATATCGAGGATTATCGCTTGGGAAAATAAGTAGAAAGCCAATTCCCGGCAGAATGTAGTGCCCCATGCCTATCAGCAAGGTGACTGGAAAATTACAAATACGTTATCCAGCACTTTTCCAAGTAGGCCTGTATTAGTATTGGCAGCGCTCAAGAGAGCAGGCAATTTAGCGCCCAGCAACAACTAGAAACAAACACAGTTAAATAGCGGTTGCCTCGCGGGTAGCGCCCCCGGGCAGCCCTGCCAGTCAAAAGTTGGGTGTTTTGGATAAGGACAAGTACTGCGACATGTTGTCGCTTAACCCCTTTGAGCCATGCGAAATAGGCATTACAGCTTGACCCTAAAGCCGCTTCAGGCTTTAGCCTTGGAGCAACCTGAAAAGCCGTAGGTCATATCCGTGACCGCCGATGAAAGAATTAAAACCACTCCGCAGCCATAACAAAAAAATATCTAAAAATACTGGCCGCATATTTTAAGGTGAATTTTTATGCGAATCCTTATTGTCGAGGACGAGCCCAAGACTGCCGAATACTTACACCAAGGTTTAAGCGAAAGTGGCTATGTAGTTGATAAGGCCGCCACTGGCGTGGACGGTCTCCACCTTGTTAGGCAGCACACTTACGACTTGGTAGTGCTTGATGTAAACCTGCCTGGAATTGATGGTTGGGGCGTGCTTGAGCATATACGCAGTAACAGCAGTACTCGCGTGATAATGCTGACTGCACGCGGGCGCTTAGTGGATAAAATTAAAGGCCTGGATTTGGGGGCGGATGATTATTTAGTCAAACCGTTCGAGTTCCCTGAGTTACTTGCGCGAATTCGTACGTTGCTACGGCGAAGCGAGCAAATTCCAGTACCGGAAGTGCTGCGGGTAGCCGACCTTGAGCTTGATCCGGCGAGGCACCGCGCGTTCCGTGGTGAGCAGCGCATCGACCTGACCACTAAAGAGTTTGCGTTGCTGCACCTACTGATGCGCCGCTCTGGGGAAGTGCTATCGCGCACCCAGATCATTTCGCTGGTCTGGGATATGAATTTTGACTGCGACACCAACGTCGTCGAAGTCTCCATCCGCAGACTACGCGCCAAAATTGATGACCCGTTCGATAACAAGCTGATTCACACCCTCAGGGGTGTCGGGTACGTGCTTGAGGAACGTGCATGAAGCCGACCAGTCTATCCATGCGCCTTGGCCTGTCGGTCAGCGTGATGGGGGCGGCACTGGTTGTTCTGCTAGCAGCACTCGCCTACTTCGCGCTTACCCATGAGCTGGACTCGTTGGCCAAGCAGAGTCTTGACGGCAAACTTGAGCAGATTCAGCACAATCTCGCCGAAGACATGAGCGCACATGCAATTGCCCAGCAACCTCACGAGCTGCTGGATCTGGTCATGGGGCATGACAATCTGCACCTGACGATCTACGGGAAAAAGTCAGGCACCAAATTACTCCTGAATCTGGGTGAGAAATCCAGGGAGCCCATTCTTGCCAACATACCAGCAGGCGATACCCCTATTTACCAAAGCTGGTCGGATGCTGAGGGAAACAACTTCCTGACCGCATCCAAGGTGATGCTGCTCAACGACGGCGACCACGTCAGGGTCTTACTCTCAATTGATCGATCTGCCGACGAAGCACTGCTCAGTGCCTACCTCAAGTCAACGTTGATCGCGCTCCCTCTTCTTCTGGCGCTAATTGGCATGGGCGCATGGTGGATTGTACAACGGGGCCTTTCTCCGCTCCGGCAATTTCGCCAGGTTGCATCGCTGATATCCACGCAGGATCTGACCCATCGGATTTCCGTCGACAAACTTCCACAAGAACTCAGCGCGCTGGCCCACGGCATCAACTTCATGCTGCATCGTCTTGATGGTGGCGTTCAGCAGCTATCGCAGTTCTCTGATGACCTGGCCCATGAGTTGCGCTCACCTATCACCAACCTGATGGGTAAAGCGCAGGTAACGCTCTCAAGAGAGCGTCCACCTGAGGAGTACAAAGCCGTACTGGAATGCTGCACAGAAGAGCTGGAGCGCGTCACCCGAATCGTGTCCGACATGCTGTTTCTCGCTCAAGTCAGCCACCCCGCATCCCTGGTTCCCTTCGAGAAGATTGCACTGGAGGACGAGGCAAGACGCGTTGTGGATCTGTTCAGCATCTCCGCTGAAGAGAAACAGATCAGCCTGAGCATTTCCGGGGCCGGCCGAACCTTCGGTGATCGGCTGATGGTACAGCGCGCCATTTCAAACCTCTTGTCCAATGCGATTCGGCACAGCCCCATTGGCGCAAACATCTCGCTGCTGATCGAGAAGCACAGCGAAACCGTGTCGTTCTCGGTGGGAAACCCGGGGATTGGCATCCCCGCACAGCACATCCCTCATTTGTTCGAACGCTTCTACCGCGTCGATACCAGCCGCTCTCGTGCCGAAGGTGGGACAGGGCTGGGCCTGGCAATTGTTCGCTCGATCATGAGCCTGCATCAGGGCACGGTCGAGGTCAGTAGCCTGCCAGGCAGCTTCACCGTATTCCGTTTGATCTTCCCCAAAGTCCGCAATGGTTCCTCGACCTAGACCTGCAGGCGTACAGGCATAACGACCAGCCGAAGATTGGCCGCAGAGGAACCCGCCCCTATTCGGAGAGCACGGCATACAGCGACGGCTCCCCGATATGCCACCCCCCTGAACATGGATAAACAACAATGAAGAAGACCCTCTTGGCAGTCGCGGTGAGTACTGGGGTACTCAGTCTTAGCCAGCCAGCCGCAGCTGAGTTTTTCGCAGACAGCAAAGCCGGGCTGGAAGCGCGTAACTTCTATTTCAATCGCGACTTCCGCCAAGACTCAGCCAGCCAATCAAAGCAGGAAGAATGGGCCCAGGGCTTCCTGCTGCGCTACGAATCCGGGTTCACCGAAGGGACAGTCGGCGTGGGCATCGACGCCATTGGCATGCTTGGCCTCAAGCTGGACTCTAGCGCCGACCGCTCAGGCTCGGGCCTGCTCAAGCGCGATAAAGAAGCACCTCGTGCCGCGCAGGATGAATATGGTGAGATGGGCTTAACCGCGAAGCTGCGCGCCTCAAACAGCGTGCTGAAACTGGGCACGCTGCAACCTAGACTGCCAACCGTCCAAGCAAACGATTCGCGCCTGCTGCCACAGACCTTTCAAGGCGGGCACCTGAATTCGCTGGAGATTGACGGGCTTACCTTCGATGCAGGCCAGCTCAAGCAAGTAAGTCAGCGCGACTCATCCGATAGCGAAGACCTCAGCATTGCCAGCGGCGCAGCCCGCGCTATCAGCGGCGGCGGAACCCAGACGAGCGATGAATTCAACTTCGCCGGGGCGACCTACAAATGGAACAGCAACCTGGCCACCGGCTACAACTACGGCAATCTGGACGAGTTCTACAAGCAGCATATTTTCACGGTCCTGCACACCTTGCCGCTAGGTGACAAACAATCGCTGAAAACTGATCTGCGCTACGCCCGCTCTACCGACGAAGGTAACAGCAACGTCGACAACAAGGCATTCGGAGCAATGTTTACCTACGCCTTTGGTGGCCACGCCCTCGGCGTTGGCTACCAGAGCATGAGCGGAGACACCGGTTACGCCTACATCAACGGCACCGATCCGTTCCTGGTCAACTATGTACAGATCGGCGACTTCGCTAACAAAGACGAAACCTCATGGCAGGCCCGCTATGACTTCAACTTTGCCAGCGTTGGCATCCCTGGCTTGACGTTCATGACCCGTTACCTGACTGGTGACAATATTGATCTAGGCGCAGGCAAAGCCGATGGTAAGGAGTGGGAGCGCAACACTGACATCGCCTATGTCTTCCAGGACGGTGCGCTGAAAAACCTGGGTGTGAAATGGCGCAACGCCACACTACGTTCAACCAATTTCGGCAACGATGTTGACGAGAACCGCCTGATCGTCAGCTACACACTTCCGCTGTTGTAATCATCAAACCTCAGCGCGGAACTAGTAGTCGAGTGCCGCGCTTAGAACCGCCCGCGCTGATAAAGTGATACTGCCGGAAGTTCAATTCCAAACATAAAGCTCCTCCCTCCATCAGATTACAAATAAGTAATCCTGCTGCGATCCTGGCGTTAGGTTCGTCTCGTTAAGCTCAAAGTACATGCATTTTGCTTGGCACGAGCTTTGATCGCCCCCCATGTTCGACCCTCTCACCATCGACCACCAACTAGCACAGATTTTCTTGACCAGCGCGCGCTGCGCCTGCTTTAGGCAGGCTGCACGCAGCCTAAACTTACATATCGTGCCGATGCGCAAAAAACTCAGGAAGCTGGAGGCAACTGTAGGTACCCCGCTATTCCTTTATAAAGGACGCGAGCTCAGCCTGAGCGCAACAGGACGTGAATTACAACAACTACTGATCCAGAAATTCGGTGACCTGCATCCAGAGGACGTCAGTGTCCAGCGAGCTCTGGTACGTCTTGCGGTGCCGACGGCACTGCTCACCGACCTGCTGGCCCGTGATTTGATCTCCTGGCTGCGTAATGACGCGGCCGTGAGACTAGAAATCATCCCACAGGAGGGCGAGCCCGAGAGGCTGGCAGAGGTCATGATTTGGATCACCGATCCCGGCACGCCAAGACCGACTCCAAGCTTTGCAATGACAACACCATTGATGCTTGCACGAATTCCCTATCGTGCCCATATGGCCAAACGTTATGCGGGTAAACGCCTACCGAGTTCTGTAGCCGACCTCAAGGATTTCATGCTGGTTCAGCTCGCGGGAAACACAACGGTTGACAGTTTCGAACCATGGAATCAGCTGATCCGTCAGCGCCAAAGCGCGGTCATTCAAGTGCATTCACAAGAGTGGGTCGTTGACTTGCTGCGTAACTCCTCCTGCATTGGCCTGCTACCTGGCTACATCTCCCATGTAGACCGTAACCTGCTGCCCCTTGACGAGTTATTCGAGACTGCCTTGGAACGGGTGGTCTGGATTTCAACGTCCCCGCTGGCAGCAGAGCAATCAGAAGTGCAGACACTGGTATCGCTCATCTACAAAGCCTTTGAAGATCGCCACAACTGGTTCACTCAGTAGCCCTGAGTAGTCCACAAGCAGCTAATTCACCAAATAGTCATCTCGCTGAAACAAACAAAAGTTTCCACTCCTGCATTGAAACCCTCGCCCTGTAAGGCTTTCATTCGCCCTCTCGATCATTGAAATAAAAATGTCATCGAAAGTATGTGCAAGTGTAATACGCCTACCCGAGCCTGCCCCACGTCTACCACACATGTTTTCGACGAGGATAATTACATGCTCATTGCTACCCCCAACTCTCAATGGCTTAACCGAGTCACGTGCGGGCTCCTGCTGAGCGCTGGAGGACTCGGTCTCAGTCAACCAGCGGCAGCTGATTTTTTGGCAGATAGCAAAGCTGGTCTGGAAGCGCGCAACTTCTATTTCAATCGTGATTTCCGCCAAGACTCAGCTAGCCAGTCAAAGCAGGAGGAATGGGCCCAGGGCTTCCTGCTGCGCTACGAATCCGGCTTCACTGAAGGGACAGTCGGCGTGGGTATCGACGCCATCGGCATGCTGGGTCTCAAGCTGGACTCCAGCGCTGATCGTTCAGGCACGGGCCTTCTAAAACGCAACAAAGAAGCACCTCGTGCAGCGCAGGATGAATATGGTGAGATGGGCTTAACCGCGAAGCTGCGCGCTTCAAACAGCGTGCTGAAACTGGGCACGCTGCAACCTCGACTGCCAACCGTCCAAGCAAACGATTCGCGCCTGCTGCCACAGACCTTTCAAGGCGGGCACCTGAATTCGCTGGAGATTGCCGGCCTGACCTTCGATGCCGGCCAGCTCAAACAAGTAAGCCAGCGCGACTCATCCGATAGCGAAGACCTCAGCATTACCAGCGGCGCAGCCCGCGCTATCAGCGGCGGCGGAACCCAGAATAGCGATGAATTCAACTTCGCCGGAGCAACCTACAAGTGGAACAGCAACCTAGCCACCGGCTACAACTACGGCAATCTAGACGGTTTCTACAAGCAGCATATTTTCACGGTCCTGCACACCTTGCCGCTAGGTGACAAGCAATCGCTGAAAACTGATCTGCGCTACGCTCGCTCCACCGACGAGGGCAACAGCAACGTCGACAACAAGGCATTCGGGGCGATGTTCACCTATGCATTTAGCGGTCACGCACTCGGTGTTGGTTACCAGAGCATGAGCGGAGACACCGGCTACGCCTACATCAACGGCACCGATCCGTTCCTGGTCAACTATGTGCAAATCGGTGACTTCGCCAACAAAGACGAAACCTCATGGCAGGCCCGCTATGACTTCAACTTTGCCAGCGTTGGCATCCCTGGCTTGACGTTCATGACCCGTTACCTGACCGGCGACAATATTGATCTAGGCGCAGGCGGTGCCGATGGTAAGGAGTGGGAGCGCAATACTGACATCGCCTATGTCTTTCAGGACGGTGCGCTGAAAAACCTGGGCGTTAAATGGCGCAACGCCACACTACGTTCAACCAACTTCGGCAACGACGTTGATGAGAACCGCCTGATCGTGAGCTACACCCTTCCACTGCTGTAATTAGCAATAATCCGTGCGTTGCACTGTTTGTGCAGCGCACGCATTTAGCGAAATGCACAGACGGCGACTATGGGGAGCCGCCAAGAGTGCATTACTACCGCTAACGATCGCCTCACCAAAGCTGACTTTCCAATGACCCACTCACTGATACCTGGGTAGAAATTGTTATCTTCGGTAGCCGACGCCTGTAATTGCTCTGACGAGTGCCAAACATAACTGACGTATCAAAACCTTTACTCTCAAAGAGTTTAGATCCATTACAGGAATGTAATTCTCGCTTCACGTTTGTGACAGGGTCTTGCGTTTATATTTTAATCACCACCTTGAAGGAGTGATTAAACATGAAAAGCCTCAAAGTTATTGCAGCCCTTGCCGCTATGGTTGTTTCCTCTGCCACTCTGGCAGAAGGCGGCGCTGATCGTGTTTATGGTCGGATGATTCAGGCCAATGAGCAGGCCATGCAAGAGTATGCTGCCGCTAACGGAAAGAATCCGCCTGAAGTTATTCATTACCGCTACGGCATGAAACTCGATATCGCCAGGGTCGTGGCCACTACCCCGACGGACTCTAGCTGCGGTGTGATGCCGGCCCAGATGACCTACGAGGACTCCAATGGCGATCTGAATATTCTTGAATACCGGGCAGCCGGGACAGGTTGCCGTAATCAAAACTAGATAAATGACATCGCGCTGACTGAAATGTAATTTCCAAGTCACCCTGACGTTATTTGGCATGTGGAAATATGACCAAGGCGTGCCTGGCTATGCCCGGCGCGCTTGGCACATATATGCGACCACACAATGACAACTGCCAATAACATCAGGAGCATTTATGAATAACAGAACCCTGTTAGGACTTTCTCTGCTCACTCTGAGCGTCAGTACCGGGCAAGCTGCAATGGCCGCCGGCGAGAAAGGCGAGGGATTTATCGAAGGCAGCAGCCTGACCATTCTCAATCGAAATCTCTACTTCAACCGCGATTTCCGTAAAGGCCAGTCCAGCAGCTCGGGTAATGGCTATTCGGAAGAGTGGGCGCATGGCGTGATAGGCAGATTCGAGTCTGGTTTCACCGAGGGCACCATAGGCTTTGGTGTCGATGCCTTTGCCATGCTAGGGCTCAAGCTTGACACCGGCGACGGCCGTTCTGGAGCAGGCGGCTCAGTCGACGTGATGCCTTACAACAGCCTCGGGCAGGCTGAGGACAACTACTCCAAACTGGGGGGCGCGGTGAAAACTCGGTTCATGGATACCGAGATCAAGGTAGGCGACGTCTTTCCCGTCAGCCCGGTCGTCTAATACGGTGATGCACGGCTTTTACCGGAGAGTTTCCGAGGTGTCACCGTGGTCAACAGCAGCGTGGAAGGACTGTCGCTTCAAGGCGGTCGCCTCCACTCGATGAGCCAACCCAATACCAGCAGCATGCGCGACGGCTTCGCTACCTTCTACGCGGGCGAAGTGGACTCGCCATGGATCGCCTATTTCGGTGGTGATTACACGCTTAATGACAACGTCGGCTTTAGTCTCTACACCAGCCGCCTCAAGGATGCCTGGAATCAATATTACGCGGGCACCACGCTGAGCTACCCGCTTGCGGACGATGTCGCCTTGATCGGCGGGCTGAACTACTACAAGGCGGTCGATGAAGGGAGGCAGCTCCTCGGGAGCTTCGATAACAACATCTGGAGCGGCAAGGTCGGCATCCAATTCGGCGCTCATACAGTGCTGGTGGGTCTCCAGCGCAACAATGGCGATGATGACTTCGACTACTTGCGCCAATCGGACTCCATCTACCTCGACAACTCCATCCAGTACAGCGACTTCAACTCGCCGAAGGAGAAGTCATGGCAAGTGCGCTATGGCCTGGATATGGAGCCTTTCGGTGTGCCTGGATTGAGCTTCATGACTCGATATGCCCAGGGCTGGGATGCCGACTACAGCAACGCCAACGAAGTCTATATGCGCCGTGATGACAACGGCGATCCGTTGACCAACCAGAAGCGCTGGGAGCGGGACATCGAGGCCAAGTACGTTGTGCAGTCTGGGTCGTTGAAGGACATGTCCTTTCGCATTCGACAAGCCACGACTCGCGCCACCGACTTCGAGTCGGATTTGGATGAGTTCCGCCTGATTGTCGAGTACCCGCTGGAAGTTCTCTAACCCTGGCAAGCGAGCGGGTTGATTGCCCGCTCGCTCCTTGGTCCTGCTGTCCCCTCGTAGTGCTCCTTTGGTTTGGAGACAGCCCTTGGCGCCCTAGGGCGCCTTTTTTACTTAGGTTAAAGGACGTATGAAAATGAGTCGGCCACTACACACAAGCGGCCGTGCTGGCAGGCAGTACTACTGAGCGGGATATTCTGCAACGACCTGATCAGACCCCGTCTTGGTCAAGCCAATGACCTGGTAGGCATGCTGTACGCCATCGACTTCCATGCCGGGGGAGCCCGCCGGCATCCCGGGAACAGCGATGCCCAGCAGATCATCGCGCTTGGTGAGCTCGATGACCTGAGCCGCCGGCACATGACCTTCGACGAACTTGCCGTCAATCACTGCGGTGTGGCAAGACGCCAACCGCGGCGCAACGCCCAGACTTTGCTTCACTGCCGTCATGTTGCTTTCGACATGGTCGACGACTTTGAAGCCATTCGCTTCGAGGTGTGAAATCCACTTCTTGCAACATCCGCAATTGGCATCACGATGGACATCAATCGTCAGGGCATCAGCTGCTTGAACCGCAGACGTGACGGAGAGAGCGGCCAGTAAGGCCAGATATTTAGCTTTCATGTACGTGCTCTTTGCCATCAGCGTGGGTGTGGGTCTTGGGCGAGGCGTTCGGAGCCTGCTCGGCGTGATGATCACCTCCGTTGGACGACGCCTCATCCCCAGCATGGTGGTCATCGCCACTCATATCCGAATGGTGACCTGCCTTAGGTGCGGAGCCACCCTCGCTATCCGTAGCCGCGGCATCGTGATGACCAGGCTCTCCAGCATCACCTGATCCATGATGGTCATCGCCACCGCCACTATTGTCATGATGGCCAGGCTTGTTGTCGCCGTGCTGACCTTCATGATTGTGCATTTGCGTTTCCCCACCACCATGCTGATGGCCGCCACTGGATGCGACGAGTGCTTGGTATTGCTTGGCATCCATCGTCGGCAATTGGTCAAGGAAGGCAACCATGCCCCAGATGTACTCATCGCCCATGCTCTTGCCCCACGCAGGCATACCCGTTGCCTTGATGCCATGCTTGATCACCCAGAACGCTGCTGACGGATTGCCATCGACACCGATCTTGGCGAGGTTGGGAGGCGCAGGGTAAAGCGATTGGCTTAGCTCGGTCTCCGCCACACCTGGCGCCAAATGACAGCCGATACACATGGAGTTGTAGTTGCCCGCACCGGCGCGAATAAGAGCTTGATCATCCAGGTTGGGAACCTCGATGTCCTGCGAACGGACTTCGATAGAGCGGTCGCGGGCCATCGTGAGAAACGCATGCACTGCAGGAAAATGGGGATCATCGGCCCCCACGTTGACCACGCCAAAGTAGGCGCCGGCCAGGACAGCTGTGCTACCGACCACGCCGGCCGCCACCAAAGTTTTAATTGTTCTTTTCATGTCAGGTTCTCAAAACCACATCCGGATACCGGCGACAAAACGCGCCTCGTCTACATCACCGCCCTCGTCGCGCACCATGTCTGCCGTGTTGCCATAGGAGCGGCTCCAGGAAACCCCGACATAGGGAGCAAACTGTCTGACAATCTCGTAACGCAGACGCAAGCCGAGCTCGGTATTTGCCAACCCAGACCCCACACCTCGCTCAGGATCGTTCTTGCCGTAGAAGTTCATTTCGGCAGTTGGCTGGAGAATCAGCCGGTTGGTCAGCAGAATGTCGTACTCGCCCTCCAGTCGGGCAGCAGTTTGGCCATTCTCGCCGACGAAGGCCGTGGCTTCGGCCTCAAAGGCGTAAAGCGCCATGCCCTGGATACCGAAGGCAGCCCAAGTCTGCGGCGACTCCGGTTTAAAGTCCTGGCGAACGCCCGCGACGACATCCCACCAAGGGCCGATCGAGCGGCCGTACAGCAGCTGTAATTCAGCGTCCTCGGTAACGCCGTTGGTACGCTCGCCTTCGGAGCGGAACCAGACCCGGTTGATATCACCGCCTACCCAACCCGACGCATCCCAGGCCAGGGTGCTGCCCTCATCTGCGTCCTGGTATTCGAGCTGATCGAGCAGGAAAAAACTGTTGATGGCGCTGTCGTGAACCTTGTGGCCAGGTAATGGCGGGAAAGCCGCTTGGCGATCAGCATCCGTCAGAACGGGAATCGGCGTACGACTGGTAGTTCTCGGGGCTTCAGCGGAGCCATGGTTCATCTTCGAATGATCCATGCCCTCCATCTGTCCCTGCATGGTGCCGTGTCCCATCTTGCTGTGGTCCATGGCTGAGGCCTTCTCTTGGCTCTGGCTGTGGCCCATCTGGCTATGGTCCATGCTGCCCGATTCGCTCTGCATGGCACCATGATCCATCTTGCTGTGATCCATGCCCTCCATCGGCGCTTTGGCGGAACCGTGGCCCATCTGGCTGTGGTCCATCGACACGGAGCCGTGCCCCATTGCCGAATGATCCATTTCTTCCGCAGCCTGGGTAACGCCGCCGCTGAGTGCACTCAGCGACACGGCCAGCGCTATGAGGGACGGGCGTGAAAACCTAGTGGTCATGGTTCGAACCTGCTTCGGCTTCGGTGCCGCCATGCTTATCCATCATCTTCTCGTGCCCCATATCGTCATGGTTCATACCCTCATGATCCATGGCGCCATGATCCATCTGATGGCCAGCGGCCTTGCCTTTCGATTGATCTGCAGGCTTGTCACTGGCGTCGGGCGCAGCCGACTCGGCAGCATGTTGTTCGTGCTCGCTGTGCCCCTCACCTGCCAATGACGTCGGCGCGTGCAGAACAGCCAAAAGACTGAACATCGCTGCGCTGCCAAACAGGGCATTACGCTTCATAAAAGTACTCATCAGAAATCTCCTTTACTCATCCACACGGACTTCACGGAACATGCCCGTTTCCATGTGGAGCAACAGGTGGCAGTGATAGGCCCAACGCCCCAACGCATCGGCGGTCACCCGATAGCTGCGCTTGGAACCTGGCGGCATGTCGATGGTGTGTTTACGCACCAGGAAATTGCCGTTCGCATCCTCCAGATCACTCCACATGCCATGAAGATGGATCGGGTGAGTCATCATGGTGTCGTTGACCAGCGTGATGCGAACACGCTCGCCGTACTTGAGGCGCAGAGGCTCGGCGTCAGAGAACTTGATGCCATCGAAGGACCAGGAGAATTTCTCCATGTGCCCGGTGAGGTGCAGCTCGATGGTGCGACTTGGCTCACGCCCGTCCGGATCAGGGAAGGTGCTGCGCAGGTCAGAGTAAGTCAGGACGCGCCGGCCGTTATCACGCAGGCCGATACCTGGGTCGTCCAGCTTGTGCGTCGGCGTCATGGTCTGCATGTCGACCAAAGGATTGTTGGTCTCTGAGGCCGGGTGTGCCTGCATGTTGCCAGCCATGCCAGCCATGCCAGCCATGTTTGAATGATCCATTCCGGCCATCTGGCTGTGATCCATACCAGCCATGCCACCCTGCATGCTGCCATGATCCATGCCCGCCATACTGCCGTGGTCCATTCCGGCCATGCTCCCATGATCCATGCCGCCCATGCTGCCGTGGTCCATGCCCATGTCACCCATGGCAATCAGTGGGCGCGGGTCAGGGCTTGGTACCGGTGCACTCAACCCTTCCTGTACCGCAAGGGTGCCGCGCGCATAGCCAGTGCGGTCCATGGATTGGGCAAACACGGTATAGGCCTGTTCGCTGTCTGGTTCGATGATCACGTCGTAGGTCTCGGCCACGGCGATACGGAACTCGTCGACGCTGACCGGTTTGACGTGCAGACCATCGGCCGCAACCACAGTCATCTTCAGGCCTGGGATGCGCACATCGAAGTACGTCATGGCCGAGGCATTGATGAAACGCAGACGAATCTTCTCGCCCGGTTTGAATATGCCGGTCCAGTTGCCATCAGGTGCCTGGCCGTTCATCAGGTAGGTGTAGGTGTAGCCACTGACGTCGGCGAGATCAGTCGGGCTCATCTTCATTTCGGCCCACATCTTACGGTCGGCTACGGCGGCGGACCAACCCATCTCGCTTACGTCATCGATGAAGTCACCAACGGTGCGTTTGTGCTGGTTGTAGTAGTCCGACTGTTTCTTGAGCTTGGCCAGTACCCGCGTTGGATTTTCATCCGTCCAGTCGCTCAGCAACACGACGTAATCACGGTCGTAACTGAAGGGCTCGGGCTCCTTGGCATCGATGACCAGCGCACCGTATACGCCGACCTGCTCCTGGAGCCCAGAATGGCTGTGATACCAGTAGGTGCCGTTCTGGTTGACCTTGAACTTGTACTCATACATGCCATCAGGGGCGATGCCATGGAAGCTCAGGCCAGGAACGCCATCCATGTTCGCCGGCAGGATGATGCCGTGCCAATGGATGGAGGTGTCCTCCTTGAGGCGGTTGCGCACGCGCAATGTGACGGTATCGCCTTCGCGCCAACGAAGAATCGGCCCAGGGAGCGAGCCGTTGATGGTCATGGCCGTGCGCGCTGCGCCGGTGATGTTCACCGGGGTTTCACCGATGAATAGGTCGAATTCGTTACCAGTCAGTACGTTGGGCTGGCCGGGGCTGTTCACCGCCCAGACCGGCGTGCGCCACAGCCCCAACCCGCCCAGGATACCGGTGGCGGCCAGGCCTTTGACGAAGGTTCGCCTAGTGGTTTTGCTGTGCATGCCGTTGTGTCCAGTCAAATAAGCCGGAACTATCAGGACCGGCGTTGATGATATTGGCGACTTCAGTTTCAGTGGGCGCTGCCCTCTGCGGACAGCGCACCAGTCACTGCTGCCGCGAGCAGTATGAAACTGCCACATCTCCCCCCTCAGGGTGATTACATTTCTGTCAGCTTGGCTCAGCAGTTGGCGTGCTTGAGCTGCTTGCTCTGCTCGCCGGTGACCGGGGCCTCGCCTTTTTGTTGCTGAGCGAGCTGATTGGCTTCCATGGATGTCTGCCGGGCCTGCTCCATGCGAGCAAATGTACGCTCGGCGCCGCCTTCGGCCATGGCAAGGCTGGAAACACTGAGAGCGGCTACTACGAACAGCGCCTTGATCGATTTCATTTTGGATTCCTCGTGGGTTCGGGTAAGCCTCTGGATAACCGAGGCCGAGCATCAGGCTCGATGTCACCTTAGCCAGAGCGCCCTGTCAGAAGCCTGAACCGCACATTACAGTTCTGTCAGGTAGGCATTTCTTTCTTGTCGAGCCTCCCGCCTGCTCGGTAGTGTCTAACCAGTGTCCTTCCTCTGCCTTGCAAGCTTTGTGGAAAGGCATACCCGACCTGATCCGACACCACCAAGAGAGATAACCACCATGTCGACAAAATCCAACGCCGCCACCGGCGCCGCACTGGCCCTGGTTGCCGCCAGCCTCTTCACCACCCTGCCGGCACAGGCGGCGCAAGATGCCAAGGCGGCAGAAGTACAGTGCTTCGGCGTCAACGCCTGCAAGGGACAGAACGACTGCATGACCGCCAAGAACTCCTGCAAAGGCCAAGGCGAGTGCAAAGGCCAGGGCTTCAAGCTGATGACCCAGGCCAAATGTGATGAAGCCGGTGGCAAGACCAGCGAGTGATACCGCCCCGGGGAGTGCCTGCCACTCCCCTTACTGGAGCCGTGAATGAGCATGCGCAATACGCTGGGGTTTGGTCTTGGCCTACGCAGCGAGTATTACCAGCAGATCCTGGAGCAGCGACCCGCGGTCGACTGGTTCGAGATCATTTCCGAGAACTACATGGTAGAGGGCGGCAAGGCCCTCTACTTTCTCGACGCGATCAAAGAGCACTACCCCCTGGTGATGCATGGAGTTTCCCTGTCGATCGGCGGCTCTCACACCCTGGACATCGACTACTTGCGGCAGCTCAGGAAGCTGGCGGATCGGATCCAGCCCCATTGGATTTCCGATCACCTGTGCTGGAGCCGTGGCAATGCCCATCAGCTGCATGACCTGCTGCCCCTGCCGTTCACCGAGGAAAGCCTGCAGCATGTCGCCGCCAGGGTGCGCACGGTGCAGGACATCCTGGAGCGCCCCCTGGTGCTGGAAAACGTCTCCGCCTACCTGCAGTGGAAAACCTCCTGCATGAGCGAGTCACAGTTCCTTGCAGAGCTGTGCCAGCTGACCGGCTGCGAGCTGCTGCTCGATGTAAACAACGTCTATGTCAGCTCGCGCAATCAGGGATTCGATCCCTGGCAATTCATCATGGAGCTGCCGCATGAGCGGATCCGCCAGATTCACCTGGCCGGACACAGCGACTACGGACAGTACCTCATCGACACCCATGACGCGCCCATCGCTGATACGGTCTGGGCACTCTACGGCAAGACACTGGGCCAGCTCGGCGCGACCGCAACCCTAATCGAGCGGGACGACCACTTCCCGTCCCTCGACGAGCTTTTGGCCGAACTGAAGCAGGCGCGCGCGCTTGCCGATGACGCGCTGAACAGGGCTGAATCATGCAGCTGAACGCACTGCAGGATGCCCTGCAAGCCTACCTTGCAGGCGAATCCGATAGCCCTCCGGCCGAGCTGTTGGCGCAGCTTCAAGGCAGTACCGCGCTAGGCGCAGCCGACGGCCTGAGGATCTACCACAACGCCTACCGCGCGCGCCTGCTGGCGGTATTGCGCGAGGACTTCCCGGCGCTGCAGCAATGGCTGGGAGCGGAGTCGTTCGAGCAACTTGCGTTGGCCTATCTGGCCACCTGGCCGCCGCAGCACTACAGCCTTCGCTGGCTGGGCGAGAAGCTTCCCGAGTTCATCGCCGGCTACGTCGCGGAACCGCAGCTATCGCCACTGCGCGAGCTCGCCACGCTGGAATGGGCCTTTACCCTGGCATTCGATGCCGAGGACGCCGACGCGCTCTCGGCAGAAGGCATGAACCGCTTCTCGGCCGAAGACTGGGTCGCCCTTACGGCAACGCTGGTACCCTCTGCCAACTGGCTGGAGCTGCGCTACAACACGCTGGCGCTGTGGAAAGCAGCCAAGGACGGGGAGCCGCTCCCGGAGATCACCCGCCTGGCTATCGATTGCAGCTGCCTGATCTGGCGTCATGATCTGCTATCTAGGTACCGCAGTCTGGAACCTGATGAAGCGATGGCGCTGAGGCTGTTCGCAGGCGGTGAGCCCTTTGCCGGACTCTGTGAGTCGCTGCTCGCACGCCATGCCGAACAGGCACCAATGCAGGCTGCAATCTGGTTGCGACAGTGGGTGAGTGATGGGCTGTTGGTTCGATTTAAAGCCGAGGCATGAGGGCCACTGCAAAGCAGTGGCCCACTCCATTAAGCCAATTATGGGTACCGACAGCGCCCTAGGCGCCAATCGCAGCCCCAAAGCCGAGCTTCTGCACCAGATCGCGAATGACTGCCGCGCTTTCACCGGTGTCGACCGAAACTATACCACTGGCTCGGTCAATTTCGACTCGTGCATGCTGATCCAGGGACTGGATAGCTCTCGTGATCTTGCCCACACAGCTGCCACAGCCCATTCCCGTCACCTTCAAAACGACCATAGATCACCTCATCTCAGGAACGGCACCCGTTGCCGTACCCTCAGCATCAACCTTGCCACCTTGGCAAGGTCAAGCACCTGTGAACGAAGCATGAAAATCAGCGCCGGACAGGTCAGTGAAACGAACCCCATAAGGTTTCCAGCCAATAACAGGTGTGGCTAATCTATCCGTGTCTGCCGGAGGCGCAGCGCATTGAAGACTACCGACGCAGAGCTAACGCTCATCGCCAGGGCGGCAATCAACGGTGACAGCAAGTGCCCCGTCAGCGGGTACAGCAGCCCAGCCGCCAAAGGGATTCCCATCGCGTTGTAGAGGAACGCAAACGCCAGGTTCTGCCGCATGTTCTTCACCGTGGCCACCGACAGGGTGCGTGCTCGCAGGATGCCCATCAGGTCGCCCTTGACGAGGGTCACCTGAGCGCTGTTCATGGCCACGTCGGTGCCCGTCCCCATGGCAATACCCACGTCTGACCGGGCCAGGGCCGGCGCATCGTTGATCCCGTCACCGGCCATGGCAACACGTCGACCATAGCCCTGCAGATCGGCGACCAGCTTCTCCTTGTCCTGCGGTTTGACCTCCCCATGTACTTCTTCGATCCCCAGCTGCCTGGCGACGGCTTTTGCCGTCGTCAGGCCATCGCCGGTGGCCATGATGACTTTCACATCCTCGCTTTGCAGTCTGGAAACCGCCTGTTGGGAGGTTGGCTTGATTGGATCGGAAACGGCTAGAAGACCTGCCAGGCTGCTATCAATTGCCAGATAGATAATGCTGATGCCCTCTAGGCGCAGCTGCTCGGCACGATTGTGCAACGGGGTAATGTCGACGCCAGCATCAGCCATCAAGGCCGTGTTGCCTAGCTGCAATTGATGACCATCGACCAGCCCTCTCACACCAATACCAGAGCCAGACTCGAAGGTTTCCGGCTTCGCCAAGGCGAGCCCTACGCTGCGGGCATGATCGACGATGGCGTGAGCCAGCGGGTGCTCGCTGCCCTGGTCGAGGCTAGCGGCCAGGCGCAGCACCTCGCGGGGGTCATAGGCACCGGTGCCTTCCGCACTATGGAATACCGGGCGTCCTTCGGTCAGCGTTCCGGTTTTGTCGACAATGAGCGTGTCGATCTTGCAGAGGTTCTCGATAGCGCTGGCATCACGGAACAGCACACCGCTGCTGGCCGCCTTGCCCGTCGCGACCATGACCGACATCGGCGTCGCCAGCCCCAGGGCGCAGGGGCAGGCGATGATCAACACCGCCACGGCATTGATCAGGCCGAATACCCAGCCTGACTCCGGCCCGAATAGCCCCCAGCCGAAGAAGGTCAGGATCGCGATCAGGATCACCCCAATCACGAAATATCCCGCCACGGCATCGGCCATGCGCTGCATGGGCGCCTTGGAGCGCTGGGCTTTGGCCACCATCTGCACGATCTGCGACAGCATGGTTTCGGCGCCGACCTTCTGCGCCTCCATCACCAGGCTGCCATGGGTATTCAGGGTGGCGCCTATAAGGGAGTCGCCTGCCCGCTTGGTCACGGGTAGCGGCTCGCCGGTGAGCATCGACTCGTCGACCGCGCTCTCGCCCTCCAGCACCGTGCCATCCACAGGGACTTTCTCACCCGGACGTACACGCAGGTGGTCGCCCTGATGGACGTGGGTGAGAGGAATATCCTCCTCCTGGCCGTCGGGCAGGATGCGCCGCGCTGTCTTCGGGGCCAGCCCCAGCAGCGATTTGATAGCAGCAGAAGTCTGCGAGCGAGCCTTGAGTTCGAGCATCTGCCCCAAAAGCGTGAGCGAGATAATCACCGCAGCAGCCTCGAAATAGACGCCGATGCGGCCATCCTGGACGAAGGCTGCCGGAAACCATTGCGGTACCAAGGTAGCGAACACACTGTAGAGATAGGCAGCTGCCGTTCCCAAACCAATCAGGGTCCACATGTTGGGGCTACGGTGACGAATGGAGTCGATGCCGCGGGTAAAGAATACCCAGCCGCCCCATAGCGTCACCGGCGTCGCCAGAACCAGCTCAACCCAGTTCTGGGTCGTACCATGGAACAACTGCAAGGAGTGGCCAGCCATCGCCAGTACCGTGACGATGACGGTCAACGGCAGGGTCCACCAGAATCGCCGCGAGAAGTCTTTCAGCTCCGGATTTTCTTCCTCTTCCAGCTCTGGGATGACAGGTTCCAACGTCATCCCGCAGATCGGACAATTCCCTGGAGTCGGCTGGCGGATCTGCGGGTGCATCGGACAGGTGTATTCGGCGCCCTGACTCGCTGGAGCCGCTGGCTGCGGAGCAGCGGCAGGCTGGTTATGCCCTGCATGCGCCTGGTGGCTCATGTATTGATGGGGACTGGCCTGGAATTTCTCCAGGCACTTGTCACTGCAGAAACGATAGTTCTGCCCCTCAAAACTCAACCGATAAGGGCTGTCGGGCTTGACCTCCATCCCACATACCGGATCGTGATGACTGTCCGAGTGCCCGTGCGAGTGATTGGCATGATCCTGATCGTGCTGGCTGGAGGGGCTGTGCATACGGGCTATGTCCTATTGTCGTCCTTGGAAGCGGCAGAGCTGCCGGAATGGGAGTGGCCACCGTGATTGTGGCCAAACAGATGCATCAGCGGGCACAACAGCAGGATCAGGTATGGCAAGGCCTGCGAAAGATAGCCGTAATGCTCTCGCGCCACGTAGAAGACGCCGATGACAGCCAACATGATCAGCACGATACCGAACCGGCTCCTCCAGAAGGGTGGTTCAGTGGTACCAGGGTGATGAGAGTGGTCCATGACAATAGCCTCGATTCGACGGTATTGGGATCAGCATAGGTGGCTCAAGCCAGGCAGAGTTGACGCTCATCAATAGAGTCCGGCGCACGGTCACATTGACTGAGATAAAGCGCGACACCGACACGGCGCCGCCAGGCCAAAGGAGCAATCACGAAAGGCCTGAAAGTGGGGATAGTGCCTTGGCCACGAAATACCGCACACGCTAATACCTCAGCGGTTTCCATGGGAGCAGTCTCCTTCAGAAGGCAGTGGCGGGCAGCGCCAGTTCGGGGCGGAGCACGCAAGCCAGTATCCATGCCTGCACCCTAGACAAGTGAGCCTGTCGGCGACCTGAAGCCAGGATTACATTTTCGTAAGCTTCTGGTTGGTCACCCTGTTTGCCTGCACACTCGGGTCATGTCACATCAGGATCCGCGCGCATGAAACTACTGGTAGCCGAAGACGAGCCCAAAACTGGGGCCTACCTGCAGCAAGGGCTTACCGAGGCTGGGTTCACCGTCGACCGGGTCATGACCGGCACAGATGCACTCCAGCACGCATTGAGCGAGGCTTATGACCTGCTGATCCTGGACGTGATGATGCCGGGCCTGGACGGCTGGCAAGTACTGCGCATGGTGCGAGCAGCAGGCAAGGATGTTCCGGTGTTATTCCTGACCGCACGTGACGGTGTGGAGGATCGCGTCAAAGGCCTGGAGCTTGGCGCGGACGACTACCTGATCAAGCCCTTTGCTTTCTCGGAGCTACTGGCCCGGGTCAGAACGCTGCTGCGCAGAGGCAATGGCTCGCCCACCCCGACCACCATGAAAATCGCCGACCTGGAAGTCGACCTGATGAGGCGCCGCGCTATCCGTGGCGGGAAGCGCATCGATCTGACCGCGAAGGAGTTCTCATTGTTGGAGCTGCTGCTGCGGCGGCGTGGCGAGATCTTGCCCAAGTCGATGATTGCCTCTCAGGTATGGGACATGAACTTCGACAGCGACACCAATGTCATCGAGGTTGCCGTACGCCGGCTGCGCGCCAAGATTGACGACGACTTCGAGCTCAAGCTGATCCATACCGCTCGCGGCATGGGCTACATGATGGATGCGCCGGAGTGAGGATCACCCATCTTTCGCTGACCGCGCGCATGAGCCTGATGTTCATGTCCGTGGTGATTGCAGTCCTGGCCGCAGCGGGACTGGGTTTCAACATGCTCAGCCAACACCACTTCAAGATGCTCGATCAGCAGACGCTGGGCGAGAAACTCGAATCAACCCGGTACATCCTCAGCAATGCCGGCAATGGAGCAAGCCTTGCCGCCGAGTTGCCGCAACTGCGGGCCTTACTGGGAGCCCATCAGGATCTGACGGCAACCATTCTCGCCAGCGATGGTGCCGTGCTTTTTTCCGCTCCCGCGGCAGTCGAGATTCCCGACAGGTTCAGACGAGCCGCAAATGCCAGAATGTGGAACTGGCAAGACGGCGAGCACAAATACCAAGGTGTGACCGCCGAGATCCCGGTTCACGGGCAACCCCAACCACTCACCGCGATACTCGCTCTCGACGTCACCAGTCACGCACACTTTCTCGACACGCTGCAACGCTGGTTCTGGATTGGCCTGACGCTCAGCGCCCTGGTCAGTGCCGCGCTGGGCTGGGCAGTCGCGCGAAGCGGCCTCAGCCCGCTGCGCCAAGTCACGCAGGTCGCCACCTCGATCTCCGCCCGATCGCTACAGGAGCGCATCCCCCTGGGACAGGTGCCACAGGAGCTTCAGCAACTGGTTCTGTCCTTCAACGCGATGCTGGACCGGCTGGAAGACTCCTTCGTCCGGCTCTCCAATTTCTCGGCTGACATTGCCCACGAGCTACGAACCCCTCTCAGTAACCTGATGACTCACACCGAGGTCGTGCTGAGTCAGAAGCGAAATAATGAGGCCTACGAGGAAAACCTGTACGCCAATCTGGATGACTTGAAGCGCATGTCCCGAATGATCGACGACATGCTGTTTCTGGCCAAGGCCGATAACGGCCTGATCGTCCCGGAACAGAGCGACATCGAGCTGGCGGACGTTGCCGCCAAGCTGACCGAGTACTACCGCCTGCTGGCCGAAGAGCGTGACATCCGACTTTCTGTAACGGGTACAGGCCGAGTGCGTGGTGATCGGCTGATGCTTGATCGTGCGATCTCCAACCTGCTGTCCAATGCCCTGCGCTATACGCCTGAGGGGAAGACGATTTCGCTGCGGATCCGCCAGACAGCGGACACAACCAGTCTAAGCATCGAAAACCCAGGCGGCACAATCGCTCCAGAGCACTTGGAGAAGCTCTTCGACCGCTTTTACCGGGTCGATCCCGCCCGGCGCGAGGGAGGCCCGAGCAATGCAGGCCTCGGCCTTGCCATCACCCGCTCCATCATCGAGGCCCACAAAGGCCGCATCTGGTGCACTTCGGTAGAGGGCCTCACAGGCTTTCACATCGAACTTCCTCGGCTCTCTCCCTCCTAGCGGATGGCTGTGCAGCCAAGCGCACATGACCCCTAATGAAGTTAGCTCTGCACCGGTGTGTTGTGGCTTACGCCTATGTCTGGGCAGGAATGGCGTTTTCCGTAAGCACTCGCCGCACCGAAGACGACTGTCTCTATGGGGCCAAGCTGGCAGTCGCCGATTTCTTTTTCAGCCGCCTATTGCCACAAACTTAGGACTGGAAGCCTGCATTCGAGCGAGTAGCTCATCCCTCTATGGACTTTCCGCTGAACAGTTCTGACGATTAAGCGTGAGCGCGGTCTCGATACTGGAGACCGCGCTTTTTCAACCGTGGCACTGCAGAGGCGATCATAGGACTGAAAATCCTATAGTCCGCAGTTCCAACACACTCAGAGGTCCTTCACCTTCTTCAACGCATGCAACCCATGCAGCGCTTCATCCCAAAGGTAACCACCCAGCTTCGAGATACTCGTAAACCACTCACTGCGTGCGCCATCAATCAGCAGAATAACTCGACGATTACTGACGAAATCGCCATCAAAACTCATGGAGTAGTCGTCAATCTGAAGCCTGCCTCCTGGCTCGATCACCGAAGAAGCGGCAATACCATCGGCAAAGGCATTGCCAGCGGTTTGATATTCATCAATACCTTCGTCCGTGCTGGCGTATGCATACAACTGCCTACGCAAGTAAGTGACAGACTGAGCGGTGCGATTCAGCAACCAAACCGGCTGCTTATCCGAGCACCGTGAAAAGAACGGAATAGCCAAGTAAAGCCCTTCAGGCGCTTCCTGCTCATAGGCATGTAAATTCGCCTGGGCGATAAGGTCCGCCACCTGCGAGCGGCGCCTGGCAAGCACATCAAAAACATCGTCATCCATTCTGGGGCGGCACCCGCTAAAAGACTCCAGGGCGGTGCAGGCCGACGTCAGCCGCGCATACCGAGCCAGCTCTTCTGCATGCTGCTGCGCCACTTGCGGATGGCATTGCTGCGCAAGGCGCGAGGCCAGGCCCATAACCTCATCGTGAATGGGTCTACGAAACACTTGATACTCCTTGATACCCAGCGCTCAAATCAGGCAACGTCTGAATAGGCATAAGCTAGATCTATGCAGAACGATACTGGTAGTCCCCAGCCTTTGTTACTGATTCTGGCTCAAGCGGTCGACACAATATCTATCAGACCAGCACTGCAGAAACGATCATAGGATCAAAAGTCCTATGGTCATTTCAGGTAAAAAAACGCCGGTCAATCGACCGGCCTCTTTACTATCTCGCTGCAGCGGCGCTGGCTATCCAGTCGTCGACTTCGTGCTTAAGCCAGCGGCTGGCTCGACCGATCTTCAACTGTTTCGGGAAGTCACCCTCTCGGATACGGCAGTAGATGGTCTTGCGGCTCAGGCCAACCTTGCGACTGACGGCATTGAAATCTAGGAGAACCATCTCAGACATAGGCCACCTCCAAAATCGAGGTACCAGTAGGAAGATGTAGGTGCAGCTGTGGTGATGCTTTCCTCATGTTGATCTACTCAGACGGATCGTGCCTTCGAGGCATTAGCTCTACTTTTCCATTTCCGCAGCGCATCAAGTAGACAACGACGCTGCGGCAAACAATGGGGCTCCGCACAACCCCAACGCCTGTATATTTTCACAGCGCCTTGGATTGATCAATAAAATACTTGACTTTACAGAAACTTATCCAATCTCGAACAAATCCAGCTGCTCAGCCTGATGCTCATCCTCATCAGAACCGTCGAGCAGACGACTCAGCGCCGCATCAAAAGCCTCCATGGTCGGGCGCATCTGAGGCAGTTTAGCTTCAGGGTTATTGCGATAGTGCGTAACGACAACACCCGTTTGCCCGTGTGACTGCAACGCGTCACTCTCGAAATCCTTGATGCCGTTACGCTGCATGAACTGCGTGCATGTGCGGCGAATATCACGTGGGCTAAATTTTGGGATGGGCTGGCCGTTCATTTTGGCGTGGTCAGTCGCAAACCACTCGCTCACCGCATGAGACAAACTGGACGCGTGAATCGGCTTTTGTCCACCAACACTCCAGGGGTATAAGGCCCCTGGAGACTGCAGGGCACGAACCTGTTCAAGTATCTGCAAGGCCCTGCGGCTTAAGGGAACGAAGTGAGCACGTTTTTTACTGCCACGTCCTTTGCTGTCGATGATCTTCAAGTACTTCTTTTGAAGGTTGTAGCTGGTCCAGGGCTCACGGATAAACTGGAGGGGACGCTGCCCTGCAGTAGCAAAAGCAAAGTGAAAGACGCGCGCCATAATCGCACCGACCGAATCGACCTTGGTGATGGTGTACCAAAATTGCTTAAGTTCCTTATCAGTCAGAGCGCGCTCGCCAGGTTTTGACGTGTTCGGGACAGTCACTGGATCCGCAGGATTCATCTGAAGTCCGTAGCTTTTAGTACTGCTTCGGTCGATATGATGCTCAGCTTTCAGACCGAAATTGAAAGCAGCCACGAGAAACGAACGAACCTTGCCCGCCTGACGCCTAGCGCCCCTGTCCCATATTGGTTTCAGCAGAAGATTCACATGCTCCGGCCTGACATCCTTGGCCTTCATATTCATGATGTTGAGCCGTTCCTCTCGGCCTTCCTCGCTCACGGCTACAACTTTCTCGCCTTCCAGATCCTTAGACAGCACACGCTCAAACTCCTTGATCTGCGCAGCTGAAACACCATCACGGCGACGGTCTTCGATGTAATCCCGGAACAATTCAGACAAAGTGCCTTTTGAAGCCTCTATTGCAGCAAGTCGCTGCTGCTCATGCAGCTGGCGCTGGCGCTCGGCCTGCCGGGTCTCTTCCTCGGCGGCGCACTTGGCCAGATAGGCTTTGATATCGCCGTGCTCTGCGGCAATCCTTGAGTAACCAGCTGCTTGCTCGCGCAGTTCAGCTAGAGAGAGCCCCGGGCTCTTCGGCGTCTTTTTATAGACCCCGAGCTTGATCAGCTGATCCAGCCAATTGTCTCGACGCCTGTAATAGGCTTCGACTGCGCCAGATGCTCGACACTTGAAAAGCAATGCGCCACTGCTTCTACCTGGCAGGGGATCAGTAGCTGTCTCCCCTGGCTTCAAGGCTTTAAGAGCGATATCCGTGAGATGCTTTCTCGCCGCTGTCTTGCTTGTGGTCCCCGCCATACGCCGCATCCTTGGTCACCACTTTGGTCACCGTTTCGAAGGTCATGCACGGCCATGACCAGAACCAAGGGGAAACACCTAACCCCTTGAATTTAGGATAACGCGCTAAATCGGCTTTTTTCGGGAGACGCTGGGAAACGACCAGAAACGTGCTTTTTACTCTCTCATAATCCTTTGGTCCACGGTTCGAGTCCGTGTGGGCCCACCATATAAAAAGCCGCGCACTGCGCGGCTTTTGCGTTTCTGGTCGGAGGGTTTGCCTGGTCGTCAGCTATTGCACTTGTCCACAAACTCGGTGAAGGCTTGCAGCGGTAGCGGCTTGCTGAATAGGTAGCCCTGGAACTGCATGCAGCCGTTGCTGAGCAGGAACTGCTGCTGGGCTTCGGTTTCCACGCCTTCGGCGATCACGGTCATGCCCATGCTTTGCCCGAGGGCGATCACGGTGCGCACGATGGTCTCGCTGCTGCTGTCGGTGAGTACATCGCAGATAAACGAGCGGTCGATCTTCAAGGTGTTAAGCGGCAGGCGTTTAAGGTGGCTGAGGGAGGAGAAGCCGGTACCGAAGTCGTCCAGGGAGAAACGCACGCCGCGCTCGACCAGCGCCGTCATCTTGCGCAGCAGGTCGTCGATGTCCTGCACGATCAGGGTTTCGGTGAGTTCCAGGTCGAGACGGCGGGCGTCGATGGCGTGTTCGTCGATCAAGCGCAGCATGTCTGGAACGAAGCTGGCTTGGCGAAACTGTTTCTGGCTGATGTTTACCGCCAGGCCGATGCCGGCGTAGCGTGGATCGTCACGCCAGATACGCAGTTGGCGGACGGCCTGCGCCAGCACCCATTGGCCGATGGGGATGATCATGCCGGTCTTTTCTGCATGGCCGATAAATTCGGCGGGGGCGACCAGGCCGCGCTGTGGGTGCTGCCAGCGGATCAGTACTTCAGCGCCCATGACCTTGCCGGCACGGTTGAGCTGGGGTTGGTAGTGCAGCACGAACTGCTGCTCGCGCAATGCCACTTCCAGGTCACGATCAAGCATGGAGCGTTCGGCAGTGTCGCTTTGCAGGATGTGCAGCAGGGCGAACAGCATCAGCATGGCCGCCACGCTCTGCACCCAGGAGCCACTCACCCGCACATCATCCGGTAGGTGGTAGGCGCTGGTCGGGCTCCAGGATGAAGACGCCAGCACAACGAAAAGGCCAAGGCACAACAATGCAACGCCGTAGCGCAGCCACAGCCGCTCATCACGAAAGGCCATCAGGGCAGCGACGGCAATCGGCAGCAGGTAGAGGTGCGTGGCCCGTGGGGCTGCTGCGGTGTGGGGGTCCATCAGCAAGGTGGTGGCGACGATCACCAGGATGATCACCCCGAATAACAGCAGGTTGGCCAGGCGCACCTGATTGCGCAGGGTCAGGATAAATACGCCGATGCCACAGAGGATCATCAGCAGGTCCACCAAGACGATGCCCCAGTTGCCGCGCAGGCTGAAGAAGATGCCCCATAAACTGCCGACCAGTAACAGCACCAGGCTGGCAAGCATGCGCATGCGGCGCTCGCGGCGCTGACCGACAAGGGCCAGGTCAGGAGAGAGCCAGAGCTTGATGACCTGTTTGGTGAAAAGGGAAAGGGCGGCCATGAAAAATCCCTGAGTGACCTGTTGCGCCTGGCGAGTGCTTGTCCGATCCAGACTGATGCAGCTGCCCGCAACTACCCCAGGCCCTGTGCGATTCAGTGTAGACGGCGCAAGCGCACCGGCGTGTTCATGATTCGGTGTGGGGTGGCGCGTGGTTCGTGCTGCTGACCAGGCGGTTTCGCCCCTGTTCTTTGCCGCGATACAGGCGCTGGTCGGCGCAGCGGTAGAGTTGCTCAGCGCTCTCCGCATCGCTGGGCCACTCGGCCAGGCCCAGGGTCACGGTGAGAAAGATCTGCTGGTCGCCATACAGCAGCGGTTTGCTGGCGATCTGTTCGCGCAGCATCTCCACCAACGGCTCGGCGGCAGTGCGCTCGGTGTTGCGCAGCAGCAGGCCGAACTCCTCACCACCCAGTCGCCCCAAGGTGTCGGTGTTGCGCAGACGCTGGCTGAGGCTGTTGCAGATATGCCGCAGGGCCTGGTCGCCCGCATCGTGACCGTACTGATCGTTGACCGCCTTGAAGTGGTCGACATCAAGGATCACCAGCACCAGCTTCTCCTGGCTACGTCGCGCCTCACGCACGCTCTGATCCAGGCTCTGCTGAAAGCTGCCACGGCTGGCCACGCCGGTCAGGGCATCGGTGCGCACCATTTGCTGCAGTTGCTGATGGGCTGAAGCACGACGGGTTTCGTACAGGTGCACAAAAACGATGATCATCACCCCGCAAAACACCGCATTGCCCAGGTCGATCAGCCCGGCGGCGTCCAGATGAATCGGGTAGGTGTACAGGTAGAGCAGGCAGGCCGCGAGCACAAAGGGCAGCGCCAGCACACTGCCACGCTTGCGCCCGAGCAGCAGGTAGGACAGCACAGGGATGCTGTAGACCCAGACGAAGGCGGTCTTGGAGGCATTGGGAACCACGATGATGTACAGCAGAAAGCTGAAGGTCGGCAGCAGGTAGAGGTACACCCAGGGCAGTACGTTGCGTACCCGCACGATGCGCCAGGCGCCCCACAGCAGCACTACGCCAATCAACAGCTCAAAGCTGGCCAGCAGGTAGTTGTGTGCCATGAACTGCAGCGCGCAGAACACCCAGAGGGTCAGCCCGGTGGCGGCGAAGATCATGCGGATCAGCGAACGCTGGCCGATGTCCTGCAAATCGGCAAAGCCGGCATGGTGATCATTGCCTGATGTGGCACGCGGTCGGAAAAACATGGTTCTGCACTGCAAGGATGGCGGAGTGATGGCTCACTGTGCCTGAAAGCCTAGCCCATTTGCCAGGCTGACAGCGCCGGCCTTGCATCCGCGCGAGCCACAGCAGAGTTGACTTGTTGGCGACAGCCCGTAAAGTGCCGCCCATGCACACGCACATCTGCCCAATCTCTGCGTTCTATTACGCCCTGCCCCCTCTCACCAGGCGGTAGATGCGTTGTTGCATGTCCGATCCGCCTGAGGCGGCCCGGATAGCACACCCTCCCTCCAGTCTCCTCAGGCCTTTGCCTTAACCAGGAGACACTTATGTCCAGCAACACCCTTGATCTACTCGACCAGTTGGCTGCCCGCGGTTTTATCCACCAGAGCACCGACCTCGACGGCCTGCGCCTGGCGCTCAACCAGGGCCCGATCACCTTCTACCTCGGTTTCGATGCCACGGCGGACAGCCTGCATGTCGGTCATTTGCAGGCATTGATGCTGATGCGCCACCTGCAACGCGCCGGGCATAAACCGATCCTGCTGATCGGCGGTGCCACCACGCGCATTGGCGACCCCAGCTTTCGCGACAGCAGCCGGCCGCTGCTGACGGAAGCGCAGATCCAGCACAACATCGCTGGGATTACCGGCTGCTTTGCCCGCTACATCCAACTGGGCGACGGCCCCAGCGACGGCCTGGTGGTGGACAACGCCGACTGGCTGGATGGCATCGGCTACCTGCAGTTTCTCGATCAGGTCGGCCGGCACTTCTCCATCAACCGTTTGCTGACCTTCGATGCGGTGCGCAACCGCCTGGAGCGTGGACACTCGCTGAGCTTTCAGGAGTTCGGCTACACCCTGCTGCAAGCCCATGATTTCACCGAACTGGCGCGTCGGCACAACTGCACCCTGCAACTGGGCGGTGCCGACCAGTGGGCCAACATCATCAATGGTGTGGAGCTGGGCCGTCGTCAGGGCTGCGCGCCTTTGTTCGGCCTGACCATGCCGCTGCTGACCACCCGTGACGGCCGCAAGATGGGTAAATCGGCCAGCGGCGCGGTGTGGCTGAATGGCAACAAGCTCTCGCCTTACGACTTCTGGCAGTTCTGGCGCAATTGCGATGACGCCGATGTCGGGCGCTTTCTCGCCCTGTTCAGCGAACTGCCGCTGGATGAAGTGGCGCGCTTGAGCACCCTTGAAGGCGCCGAGCTAAATCAGGCGAAAATCATCCTGGCCAACGCGACCACCGCCCTGGCCCATGGTGAACAGGCCGCCCGAGATGCCGAAGCCACCGCGTTGGCATTGTTCAGTGCGCAGGAAATCGATGCCGAGTTGCCGCAGCTAAGCGTTAGCGAGGAGGATCTGGCCGGTGGCCTGAGCCTGACTGACCTGCTGCTACGCCATGACTTGCAGCCCTCCCGCAGCGCAGTACGCCGCTTGGCGAGCGGCGGCGGTCTGCTGCTGGATGGTGAACGCCAGAGCAACCCGGACCAACCGCTGCAAGCCTGGCAATTGGGGCGCCGGCTCAGCCTGGGCAAGAAGCGCCATTACCTGTTGCAGGCGCCGTAACGCGCGGGTGATGGTTTTATCGTGGGCATGGCCCACTCCTACAAAATAGCCACGTTCGTGGGAGGGGCTGTAGCCGCGACAGAAGCAGCTAAAAGCTCGCCGCTAAAGCGCCTCCCACACATCACACACAGTAGGCTTAGTCGTAGGGTGGCCCCCGCTTTATCGGTCCACCATAGGCAGTCGTGCGGACAGCCCATGGTGGAAATAAACCGCGATTTCCACCCTACAGTTTTTCGCCCAACTTATGCCGCGCGGCATACAAACACACCAATTCCATCGCCACCGTGGCGCCGGCCAGGGCGGTGACTTCGGCGTGGTCATAGGGTGGCGAGACTTCCACCACGTCCATGCCGACCAGATTGATCCCACGCAGCGCACGCAGGATCTCCAGGGCCTGGTGAGTACTCAGGCCGCCGCATACCGGGGTGCCGGTGCCGGGGGCGAAGGCTGGGTCGAGGCAGTCGATATCAAAGGTCAGGTACACCGGGTTGTCGCCGACCAGCGCGCGGATTTGCGCGGCGATCTGCTCCGGAGTGCTGCGGTGCACCTGGCGTGCATCCAGCACCTGAAAGCCCATCACGTCATCATTGGTAGTGCGCAGGCCAATCTGCACCGAGCGCGATGGATCGACCAGGCCCTCGCGGGCGGCGTGGTAGAACATGGTGCCGTGGCTGACGCCCTGCTCGCTGTCGTCGAGATCTGGCCAGGTGTCGCTGTGCGCGTCGAAATGCACCAATGACAGCGCGCCGTGTTTACGCGCATGAGCCTTGAGCAACGGGTAGCTGATGAAGTGATCGCCGCCCAGGGTGAGCATGGCGCAACCGGCCTGGACGATATGCTCGGCGTGCGCCTCGATGGCCGCTGGAATCCTGTGCGGCAGGGCGTGATCGAAATTGCAGTCGCCGTAGTCGATCACCGCCAGGTGGTCGAAGGGGTCGAACTCCCAGGGGTAATGGCGCTCCCAGGCGCTGGTGATCGACGCCGCGCGAATCGCTCGCGGGCCGAAGCGGGTGCCGGGGCGGTTGGTGGTAGCGGTGTCGAAGGGCACGCCGCTGACCACCAGGTCCACGCCTTGCAAATCGCGGCTGTAACGCCGACGCATAAAGCTGGTGACGCCCGCATAGGTCGGCTCGGAGAAAGTGCCGTAGAGGCTGTCGCGGGTGAAGGCCAGGTCGTTGCCGTTGAATGCTTCCATTGCCTTCTCCTCAATACTGACTGCGGAATGTGGTCCAGATGCGCGTGCGCTCACGCTGTTGGCGCAGTGGCATCAGCTGCTCGGCAAACAGCCGCGCACGCACCGCTTCACCGGGGTAGATATCGGCATCGCCACTGATCGCCGGGTCAACCAGCGCCGTGGCGGCCTGGTTGGCGTTGGCGAAAAACACGTTATTGGTCAGCTCGGCGATAGCCTCAGGGCGCAGCATGTAGTCGATAAACGCATGGGCAGCCTCGGGGTGTGGTGCGTCGGCCGGAATGGTCATGGTGTCAAACCACAGCAGCGTGCCTTCACGCGGGATGCGGTACTGCACCTCGAACGGCTGCTTGGCCTCAGCGGCGTTGGCCGCCGCCATATAGACGTCGCCGTTGTAAGTCAGCGCCAGGCAGATTTCGCCCTTGGCCAGGTCATTGATATGCCGGCCGGCACCGACGTAACGCAGGTTGGGTTGCAGCTGGGCAAGCAGCTGCGCCACCGCATCGAGGTCAGCGCGGTCGCTGCTGTAAGGGTCTTTGCCCAGGTAGTTGAGGACGATACTGATCACTTCCTGCGGCGAATCGATCACCGCGATGCCGCAGTCCTTGAGCTTGCTGGCGTACTCGGGCTTGAACAGCAGATCCAGGCTGTTAAGCGGCACGCCGGGCAAGCGCTGTTCGAGCGCCTGAAGATTGAAACCCACGCCGACCGTGCCCCAGGTGTACGGCAGGCCGTACTGATTACCGGGGTCGGCACTGGCGAGCTTGCTCAACAAAGCCGGGTCGAGGTTCGCCAGATGCGGCAGTTGCGTGCGGTCCAGCGGTTGCACGGCTTTGGCTTGAATCGCCCGGGCCAGGCCGCTGGAGGCCGGAAAAACCACGTCATAACCGCTGCCACCAGTGAGCAGCTTGCTGTCCAGGGCTTCGGCGCTGTCGAAGATGTCGTATTTGACCTGGATCCCGGTTTCATCCTTGAAGCGTTGCAGGGCTTGCTCCGGCAGGTAGGCGGACCAGCTGTAGAGGTTCAGGGCTTTTTCTTCGGCCTTAGCGGCGAAGGCGCAACACAACAGCAGCGGAACAAGGGCCTGACGCATAAACATGACCTCGGTGCGGAATGAACTGAGCACATCCTGCCTGCCGGTTTGCTTAGCTTAAATATGAAGTGTTCTACTCTGGCATCGATATTTATCAATGTTAGGCACTGTCATGCTCAGCCAGTTACGCGACCTCGACCTGCAGTTGCTGCGCCTGTTTGTCACCGTGGTGGAGTGCGGCGGTTTCAGCGCCGCCCAGGGCGAACTGGGGATTGGCCAGTCGACCATCAGCACGCAGATGGCCAAACTGGAAACCCGCCTGGGTTTTCGCCTGTGCGAGCGCGGCAAGGCGGGCTTTCGCCTGACACCCAAGGGTGAGCAGGTGCTGAACGCCACACGCCGGCTGTTCAGCGCCATCGACACCTTCAAGGGCGAAGCCCAGGGCATGGCCGACCAATTGCTCGGCGAGCTGCGCATCGGCCTGTCCGAAGGGCTCGCCGCGCAGGTGCTGGAACAGGTCGCCGAGGCCATCCAGCGCTTTCGCGGACGCAACCAGGCGGTGCAGATCGAATTGCTTACCGCCATGCCCGCCGAACTGGAACGCCGCCTGCTGCAAGACCAGCTGCACCTGGCCATCGGCTACTTCTCCGGTAACCAGAGTGCGCTGGACTATCACCCCCTGTTTCGCGAGCGCCAGGTGCTCTACTGCGCCGCTGGCCATCCGCTGTTCCGCCGTCGACAGATCAGCCGGATCGACTTGCAGCAGGCTGACAGCGTGCGCCACCCCTACCGCTTTGTGCAGGCGCGCGAGCCGCTACAAAGCAGTACCAGCTCAGCACAGACCGAACAGGTCGACGGTGCCCTGGCTTTTATCCTGTCCGGCCGACACATCGGCTACCTGCCCGAGCACATCGCCGCCCCCTGGCAAGCCACGGGTCGCCTGCGCGCGCTCGAAGCCGACAGCCTGGGCTTTGACGTGCAGTTCCACCTGGCCAGCCACCGCGGCCAACACCCCGGTGATGCGCAGCGGGCGTTTGTCGAGGATCTGTTAGGGGCATTCGGCGCGGGCCAATCGACCCGCGCTTAATGCCGGGGAGCCGCTTCTGGCTGCGTAGACGTCTGCCGCAACTGCGCACTCAGGCGATCAATCGCGGCAATCGTCTGTCTGATGTCGTGGTGGATGCTCGGCACGCCCAGGCACAGCCAGGGTGCTGCGCCCGCCGATAGCACCTCGGCCTCCAGTTGCAGCCGTGGGTCGAAGAGATCGTGGGCCAGGGGAAGCAGGTGCATGACAGGCTCCTTGCCGGACAATCCGGCGTGACGATTAAGGTCAGGAGGCAGTAAACAAGTGGCCAGTCGGCCAAGGGGCAGGTCTTGTGGCTATGGCTCCAGCATCGGTGCCCGAGGTGACAGGTTGATGACCGCGGCGGAACCTGAATGTCAGGTTCCGCCGCGAAGCCACCGACGTCACCCCACCTGCGCTGCGCTGGTCGTATTCAGCAGCGGCGGTAGCGGACAATCCAGCAGGTCAGCCACCGCACGCAGCAACTCGGCTTCGGCCACCTCGATACGTCCGTCATGCTCGATGCAACGTGCCATGGCCTTGAGCAGCCGTGGCTTCTGCAAGGGCTGTAACTGGTTGAGCCGTTTGAGCGCCGCCTCCAGGGCTTTCAGATCACACTGCGCTGCCGGCAGCAGGTTTAACCCGGTGTAGGGCAACTCAACCGCCGCCTGCGCCAGAGCGGCCTGTGCCTGCTCTGGCAGGATGCTGCCAGCCCGCGCCAGAAACGACAGCAGCACTTGCACTTCGTCCGCCAGTTCCAGCAGGTGAAAGTGGCCGCTGAGCCGGCGGCTGGGCGCCAGGTTGCGCTCGACAATACGCAGCAACGTCCACTCCAGCAGCTCAACCTTGCCATCGGCACGGATCAGTCGCGCCATCACCGCACACAACGTGGCCGCCTGCTCGGTGCCCAGTTGCTTGAGCGCCGGCATGGCCAGGTCCAGCAGGGTCAGCCGCTGGTTGCCTGGCAACTGCCGCAGCGGTTGCTCCAGCGCCTGCAAGTGGCTCATCAGGTCAGCATTAAGCAGGGGTTGCAGCAACTGCATCTGCTGTTCACGCAAGCCCGCCACCGGTGCCAGCAACAGCCCGTAGAGCAGGGCCTGAGCGCCGCTACCATGGTGGGCCGCCTGACGCAGCGCCGGATGCAGCTCATCCAGCAGTTGGTGCGCCTGCTGCAGGTGCGCCGCACTTGGCTCACCAATGCTGGCGATGGCTGCCGTGGCCGAGGCAGGACTGAACCCGGCGGCCAGGGCCTGATCCCAGCCCTGAGCCACGGCGCGTTGATCCGCGCTGGCATCGGCAGGCACCAGGCTGAGGCTGGCGACGTGCGGGTAGCGTCCATCCCACTCCGGGGTGACGCGACGAATCCGCTCATCCAGTGGCGGATGAGTCGCCAGCATGCCGTCCAGCGCTCGGCTGATGCCGGCGGCGAAATACATATGACTGAACTCGGCCGCATGCCCGGCGCGCAGCTGCGAGCCATACAGGTTGCCGCCGATTTTCTGCAGCGCTCCGGCAATGCCCTGCGGATTGCGGGTGAACTGCACCGCCGAGGCATCGGCAAGAAACTCGCGTTGCCGGCTCACGGCGGCCTTGATCAGGCTGCCGAAGAAGGTTCCGGCATAGCCCAGCAGCCACAAGGTGCCGCCCACCGCGATGATTGCCGCCGCCGAATTGTTGCGGCTGGAGCGCGAGCTGGCACGTGAGCTGCCGCGCAGCAGGAAGCCACCGATCAGCCCCAGCAGCAGAATACCGTGCAGCACCGCGACCAGGCGCGTATTGAGGCGCATATCGCCGTGGAAGATATGGCTGAATTCGTGGGCAATCACCCCTTGCAGCTCTTCACGCGAGAGCAGGCTGATCGCCCCACGGGTAATCCCGATCACCGCATCCTGCGGTGTCAGGCCGGCGGCAAAGGCATTGATCCCGGCGTCATCCAGCACATACACCGGCGGCACCGGGGTGCCCGAGGCCAGGGCCATCTCTTCCACCACATTAAGCAGGCGCTGTTCTTCCAGGCTCTGCGGCGCGAGGTTGATCAGCCGCCCACCTAGCCGTTCGGCCACTGCCTGACCGCCACGACTCAGTTGCAGGCTCTTGTAGACACTGCCCAGCAGCACCACGGCGATCACCGCCAGCGACACCACGCCCACCAGTCGCCAACTGGGCAATAACCCGATCGCGCCATCACTGGCCAGCCAGAGCGAACTGTGGCTCTGCCCAAACAACTGCCAGACCACTCCCAGCGCCAGACTGGTCAGGGTGATCAGGCTGAGCACCGCCAGCACCATCAGAATCAGCAAACGCCCGCTGTTACGCCGAGCGCGATCCTGTTGCTCGAAGAAATTCATCCCTGGGAATCCTTAGAACGACAGCTTCGGCGCTTCCTGAATCGCCGCGCTGTCGGCGAACTCCAGCAGGCTGGCGTCCTGAGCGTGACCAAAGCTGGCGGCCAGCAATACCGGCGGGAACGCCTGCTTGTAGGTGTTGTAGGCCATGACCGCATCGTTGAACGCCTGGCGGGCAAAGGCCACCTTGTTCTCGGTGCTGCTCAGCTCTTCACTGAGCTGCTGCATATTCGCCGACGCCTTGAGGTCCGGGTAAGCCTCCAGCGTTACGTTCAACCGCCCCAGCGCACTGTTGAGCAACCCTTCCGCGCCGCCCAACTGCGCCATGCTCTGCGCATTACCCGGCTGCGCGGACGCGGCCTTGAGCCCGGTCACGGCGTTGTTGCGCGCGGCAATCACCGCTTCCAGGGTCTCGCGCTCATGCGCCATATAACCCTTGGCGGTTTCCACCAGGTTGGGGATCAAGTCATAGCGGCGCTTGAGCTGCACCTCGATCTGCGCAAACGCATTCTGGAAACGGTTACGCAGGGTCACCAACTGGTTGTAGATGCCAATCACGTAAAAGATCAGCGCCGCGACAACAGCCAGAAAAATCAGCGTGGAAATGGACATGGGGAAATCCTTATCAGCATGCGGGAGAAAGCAGATGGTAGCGGAAAAGTGCCGCAGCGAATGCTCAGCAGCGCAAAACTGCAGCCTCTGAATCACCCCATAACCAACATGACATGTGGCTTATGCCACGTTATCCAGATAACGCATGGCAGGAAAAACTTCTTGGCAAAATAGACCGACCGGTCTATATATTAAATCAATGAAAAAGACCTCGACCCGCGACAAACTGATCTACGCCATGGCCGACGCTTTGCAGCGCAAAGGCCTGCACGGCGTTGGCCTGAATGAACTACTGGAAGTTGCCGGCGCGCCCAAGGGTAGCCTTTACCACCACTTTCCCGGCGGTAAGAGCGCGCTGGCAGTGGCTGCCATTGAGCACATCAGCCAGCACATCGACAGTCTGTTCGAACGGCTCTTCGCCCAGCAGGCCGACCCACTGCAGGCCATGCACCACTGGCTGCAAGGTGCGCTGCAACAATTGGAAAACAGCCAGTTCGAGCGCGGTTGTCCGCTGGCCACCATTGCCCTGGAAAGCGGCCCGGACGATGTCGAGATTCGTGCCGCCCTGCAGCGCAGCTTCAACGCCGTGCGTCAGGCCCTCAGTCGTCAACTACAGGCCCACGGCCATAGCGACGAACAGGCGGACAACCTCGCCGCCCTGTTTGTCGCACTGTATGAAGGTGGGCTGCTGCAAGCCCGCGTAGCCGGCAGCAGCGAACCGCTCAAACGCGCCGCCGCCGCCCTGTTCAACCTGACCCGTACGCCGCTCGCGCAAGGAGCCCGTTCATGAGCCTCGATTCGCCTACCATCCTCAGTGAAAGCATCGCCCTGCCAGCCCTCGATGGCTATCCGCTGACGACCACGCTCTATCACGCTCCCGAACCACGGGCACAGTTGCTGATTGCCGGCGCCACCGGCGTGCCGCAGGGTTTCTACCGGCGCTTTTCCGAATACGCGGCGCAGCGCGGCTACAGCACCCTGACCCTCGATTACCGTGGCATCGGCCAGTCGAAACCGGCCAGCCTGCGCGGCTTCGAGATGGACTACCTGGATTGGGCACACCTCGATCTGGCAGCGGCCGTCGATCAGCACCGTCATCCGCAGCGGCCGCTGTATATGGTCGGCCACTCCTTTGGCGGGCATGCCTTTGGCCTGCTGCCCAATCATGATCAGGTTCAGGGCTTCTACACCTTCGGCACCGGTGCCGGCTGGCACGGCTGGATGCCCAAGGCCGAACAACTGCGCGTACTGACCATGTGGCGCCTGATCGGCCCGCTGATGACCCGTTACAAGGGCTACCTGGCCTGGAGCAAGCTGGGTATGGGCGAGGATTTACCGCTGGGCGTGTACAAGCAGTGGAAGCGCTGGTGCGGCTATCCACGCTACTTCTTCGAAGATCCGCAGATGCCAGGCCTGGCCGAGCGCTTTGCCGAGGTTCGCACACCGATCATTGCCGCCAATGCACTGGACGACCTGTGGGCCCCACCCGCCTCGCGCGATGCGTTTATGGCGGCCTACAGCAAGGCGCCCTACCAGGCGCGCACCATCGACGCGGCCGAGCAGATCGGCGCGATTGGCCATATGGGCTACTTTCGCCCGGCCGCACAGTCGCTGTGGGATGAAGCGCTGAACTGGTTTGCTGAGTTGCAGGCGCAACGCAAGGCAGCCTGAACAACTCCAGGCCAGAGAAGTATGACTGATGAGCATGATCCCCGCAGGCTTTACCCCGCTGTTTCGCAGCAGCGCCTTTCTTGATCTGCTCGGACCGATCTACAACCAGCGCATCGACGCGGGCCTGGTCATCGGTTTGCGCGCCGAGGCCAAACACTGCAATGCCCGCGGCCTGGTACATGGCGGCGTACTCAGCAGCCTGGCCGATGTGGCCCTGGGCTATAACAGCGCCTTCGCCGAAGAACCGCCAACCCCGCTGGTCACCAGCAGCCTGACCATCGACTACGCCGGTACTGCCAAACTCGGCGACTGGATCAGCATCACCACCGATGTGCAGAAAGTCGGCAAAAGCCTGGCGTTTGCCAATTGTTATTTTGTCGTCGAGTCGGTGCGTATTGCTCGGGCGAGCGCGGTGTTCAGCGTACTTTCACGCTGAGTCCGTACACCGCAGAGACAGTGCAGGTTGATGACGGTCAGAAATGGCCTAAAGGGTGAAGCACAGCGATGGCCCGAAGAGTCGCTGCCATGGATGGCAAGCCACAAAAACGTCGGGAGCGTTTTTGCGCGCAAGCCCCGAAGGGGTGAAGCGAATGGATGCGCTGAGCACAAAAAAGAAAACCCCGCTATTGCGGGGCCTTTGCAGACTTTTTGCTGACATCCTTGATCTGCTTGCCATCCTGGCAGCTGTTCCGCGTATCCCTGTTGCTAAAGTGCGCTTCCTGCGCGACGTCCATGAGCAGCAGATTAGCCATCGCCCGGCATTCGGCATAGTGGCGATCTGCAGTACGCGATGTAAGCCATGGCTTACACCGCGAGAAACCGAGCAAACGCTTGGCTTTATTTTGTGACGCAGGTCTTGTTAGACTCGATCCCGTCCTACAAAAACAACAGACCCCGTCAACGGTGGTCACTGGGGCCATACATGCGCTCATTGCTTCTTGCCATCGGCTGTCTGACAGCCAGCATCAGCCCACTTGCATCCGCCAATGGGCAAAACCAGCTTTCCGATCCCAAAGCCGCCGTGCAACTGTTCTGGAGCCAGGTTTATGGCCAGGGCGGTTCAACGCTGTATTGCGGCAAGGCGTTCAACGAAGAGAACGGTCAGCTCAAAGCCAGCCCGATCTACAGCAGCAAGCAGCTGAAAAGCGCGCTGCGCTGTGTGACCGACCGCCAGTGCGGGATCATGAACCCGCGCTTCGTGTACATCGCCTCCGACCTGCACAACCTCTACCCCGCGATGACTCGCGTCGAACTGGTGCGCCGCAACGCGCAGTTCGGCGAGCTGGATGACAGCGTGCCAAGCAAGTTTGCCGACATCGGCTGTGACCTGAAAACCAGCTTCCAGCTGGTCGAGCCCCGCGACGAAGCCAAAGGCAATATCGCTCGGGCGATCTTCTATATGCACGTCGAATACGGCCTGCCCATCGTCGGCCAGGTGCAGATGTACAAGAAGTGGCACCAGATGGACCCGCCGGATGCCGAGGAAAAGGCGCGCAACGACAAAATTGCCAGCCTGCAAGGTACCCGTAACCGCTTTATCGACAACCCCGAACTGGCCGAGCAGCAGATCAAGAACTGATCGATTTCATGCAGAGCCTGTTTAAGGTCTAGCGAGCTAGAGACATGCAAGACAAAAACAGGCGAGAAACGCAGCGCAGCGGAGTAACAGCCACAGGCTGGCCCGCAGGGTGAGCGCAGCGAATCACGCGGAGTGTACGAGTTGTACATGAGCATTACTCGCTTCACTCGCCCTTCGGGTCGCGCTGAAGCGCGTTAGCCGCAAGCGGCTTGCCGAGCCTGTTTTTAACGCCGCAGGGCCGACGCGGCAGCAGGCCTTAACAGGCTATGAGCGGCGTGGCTTGTGCGATGAACGCAGCTTATAGCGATCGCCCGGATGGATCAGCCGGGCGTAGCTGACCAGGTGTTCATCCGACCAGGTTCGACGAATCACACTCAGGCACGGCGCAGTTGGCTCAATGGCCAGCCAACCGGCCACCTGCGCATCGACCTGCACGGCCTCGACCACATGCTCGACATCGGAAATCGGGCAGCTCTCGACCAGCACCTCGTTGGGCGTCTGCCGGGCAAAATCACTGTCCAGGTAATGCGGCACCCAGCGCGGGTTGACGAAGCGGTCTTCCAGCTGGATAGGTACGCCATCCTCGCGGTGCACCAGAATGCTGTGAAACACCTCAGCGCCCAGCCGCAGACCCAGCCGCAACGCCACCTCATCATCCGCTGCCAGCGCCTCACAACGAATGATGTCGTTGCTGTAGACATGCCCACGGCCGCGTACTTCATTGGCGATATTCAGCACTTCATGCAGCGAGGATTCGGCCTTGCGGTCGGTGACGAAGGTACCCAGCCCGGCCTGGCGCAGCAGGTAGCCCTTCTGTACCAGATCGCGAATGGCCTTATTGGCCGTCATCCGGCTGACCCCGAAATCCCGCGCCAGCTGCTCTTCCGGCGGAATCTGGTGATTAACCGGATAAGCGCCGCTGTGGATGCGCTCCAGCAGAAACGCTTCAATCGCCTTGTAGCGCGGGGTTGTACTGCTCACAACGGCTCCTTGGGGTAGTCCCGGTGCGCGGATAATAACGCGTCAACAAGCCGCAACGTAGGGTGGGCAGGCTTCGCGTTATCCGCCCTACCAACGGTTCGGCTACGCCAGCGACGGCAATACCCCTCTCGGCAGCAGCGGAGTCAGCACGCGCCCAACCAGCAGGTCATTGGCAGCCTCGATATCCGGGGCGAAGAAGCGGTCTTCCACGTAATACGGCACCTGCGCGCGCAGTGCCTGACGCGCCTGCTCAAGTAGCGGCGAGCTTTTCAGTCCTTCGCGGAAATCCAGGCCCTGGCAGGCGCCCAGCCATTCGATGGCCAGCACGCCGCGGGTGTTGGCGGCCATTTCCCACAGGCGCTTGCCGGCAGCCGGGGCCATGGATACGTGATCTTCCTGGTTGGCCGAGGTCGGCAGACTGTCGACGCTGTGCGGATGAGCCAGCGCCTTGTTCTCACTGGCCAGGGCGGCAGCCGTGACCTGGGCGATCATAAAACCGGAATTGACCCCGCCATTGGCCACCAGAAATGGCGGCAGCTGCGACATGTGCTTATCCATCATCAGCGAGATGCGCCGTTCGCTTAACGCTGCGATTTCGGCGATGGCCAGGGCGATGTTGTCGGCGGCCATGGCCACCGGCTCGGCGTGGAAGTTGCCGCCGGAAATCACCTCGCCCTCGGCGGCGAACACCAGCGGGTTATCCGACACCGCATTGGCTTCCACCGCCAGCACCTCGGCGGCCTGACGCAGTTGGGTCAGGCACGCGCCCATGACCTGTGGCTGGCAACGCAACGAGTACGGGTCCTGCACCTTGTCGCAGGCCTGATGGGAGCGTCCTACTTCGCTGCTATCACCGAGCAGATAACGATAGACCGCCGCCGCATCGATCTGCCCACGCTGACCACGTGCTGCATGAATACGTGCATCAAAGGGCGCGCGCGAGCCCAGCGCAGCCTCCACGGTCAGGCCACCGCAGACGGTCGCTGCGGCGAACAGGTCTTCGGCCTCGAACAGCCCACGCAAGGCATAGGCGGTGGACACCTGAGTACCGTTGAGCAGGGCCAGGCCCTCCTTGGCGGCCAAGGTCATGGGTTCGAGGCCGGCGATGGCCAATGCCTCGGCCGCAGGCAGCCATTGCCCGCGATAACGCGCCTGGCTTTCACCCAGCAGCACCAGCGACATATGCGCCAGCGGTGCCAGGTCGCCGGACGCGCCGACTGAACCCTTGAGCGGGATATGCGGATAGACCTCGGCATTGATCAGCGCAATCAGCGCCTCGATCACCTGCCGACGGATGCCGGAGAAACCGCGTGCCAGGCTGTTGACCTTGAGCAACATGATCAACCGCACCATGGCGTCATCCAGTGGCGCGCCGATGCCGGCGGCATGCGACAACACCAGCGAGCGCTGCAACTTCTCCAGATCCGCGGTGGCGATACGGGTCGAGGCCAGCAGGCCGAAACCGGTGTTGATGCCATAGGCGGTACGGCCCTCGGCGATGATGCCGTTGACGCAGGCGACACTCGCGTCGATGGCCGGATAGGCCATCGACGCGAGGGTCACGCGCACGGGGGCCTGGTAGGCGGCGCGCAGTTGGGCCAGGGTCAACTGGCCGGGGTGCAGGGAGAACGGGCTCATGCATGGGCTCCTTGGGTAGCAGCAATCATCGGCAGATCGAGGTTCTGCTCGCGGGCGCAATCGACAGCGATCGGATAACCGGCGTCGGCGTGACGCATCACCCCCGTGCCCGGGTCATTACGCAGCACTCGGTCCAAACGAGCGCGGGCATCCGGCGTACCGTCGGCCACTATGACCACCCCGGCGTGCTGCGAATAGCCCATGCCGACGCCGCCGCCATGGTGCAGCGACACCCAGGTCGCGCCGCCGGCAGTATTCAGCAGGGCGTTGAGCAACGGCCAGTCGGATACGGCATCGGAGCCGTCCTGCATGGCCTCGGTTTCCCGGTTGGGACTGGCCACCGAGCCGCTATCCAGGTGGTCGCGGCCGATCACGATCGGCGCTTTCAGCTCGCCACTGGCGACCATGTCGTTGAACGCCTGAGCCAGGCGCGCACGGTCCTTCAGGCCGACCCAGCAGATCCGCGCCGGCAAGCCCTGGAAGCTGATGCGCTCGCGAGCCATATCCAGCCAGTTGTGCAGGTGGGCGTCGTCCGGGATCAGCTCTTTAACCTTGGCGTCAGTCTTGTAGATGTCTTCCGGGTCACCGGACAGCGCCACCCAGCGGAACGGGCCGATGCCCCGGCAGAACAGCGGCCGGATATAGGCCGGAACGAAGCCCGGGAAGTCGAAGGCATTCTCAACGCCTTCTTGCAGGGCCATCTGGCGGATATTGTTGCCGTAATCGAACGTCGGCACGCCCATCTGCTGGAAGGCCAGCATGGCGCGCACGTGCACGGCCATGGACTGCTTGGCGGCCTTGACCACCACGGTCTCCTCGGTTTTTCCGCGAGCGACGTACTCGTCCCAGCTCCAGCCAATCGGCAGGTAGCCGTGGCGCGGGTCGTGGGCGCTGGTCTGGTCGGTGACCATATCCGGACGCACGCCACGGCGCACCAGCTCCGGCAGGATTTCGGCGGCATTGCCGCAGAGGGCAATGGACACCGCCTTGCCTTCGCCGGTGTATTTGTCGATGCGCGCCAGAGCATCGTCCAGGTCAGTGGCCTGCTCGTCGACATAACGGGTCTTCAAACGGAAATCGATACGCGACTGCTGACACTCGATATTCAGCGAACAGGCCCCGGCCAGAGTCGCCGCCAGTGGCTGCGCGCCGCCCATGCCACCAAGGCCGGCGGTCAGTACCCAGCGGCCTTTGAGGTTGCCGCCGTAGTGCTGGCGACCGGCCTCGACGAAGGTTTCATAAGTGCCCTGGACGATGCCCTGACTACCGATGTAGATCCAGCTGCCGGCGGTCATCTGGCCGTACATGGCCAGGCCCTTGGCATCCAGTTCGTTGAAGTGCTCCCAGGTGGCCCAGTGCGGCACCAGGTTGGAGTTGGCCAGCAGCACGCGCGGCGCGTCCTTGTGGGTCTCGAACACGCCGACCGGCTTGCCGGACTGAATCAGCAGGGTCTGGTTGTCTTCCAGGCGGGTCAGCACTTCGACGATCTTGTCGTAGCACTCCCAGTTGCGTGCAGCACGGCCGATGCCACCGTAAACCACCAGCTCCTTGGGATTCTCGGCCACGTCCGGGTCAAGGTTGTTCATCAGCATGCGCAGCGGCGCTTCGGTCAGCCAGCTCTTGGCGGTCAGTTGCGTACCACGGGCGGCGCGAACTTCGCTGTCACGGAAAAGGCTCATGTCGGGCTCCTGTTCTTGGGCTCAGTGCGTAAACGTCAGCAGATGAATCAAACGCGCGGCAACCTTGGCGGTGCGCGCGTCGATGTCGTAGTCGGGGTTGAGTTCGGCGAGGTCGGCCAGGCGCAATTTGCCGCTGTCGCGCACCGTCTCCAGCAATGGTTCAAGCAGCGCCAGCGGCACGCCACGCGCAGCCGGGGCGCTGACGCCGGGCGCTTCGCAAGCCGGCAGCACGTCGATATCGATGGTCAGGTAGATCGCATCGCAGCTGGCGATAAAGGCCTGCAACTCAGCGCTGATGGCTGCCAGGCTGCCTTCGCGGATCTCACGGTCTTCACGCACCAGCACGTTCAGTTCGGCGGCGCGCTGGAACAGAGCGCGGGTATTGCTGGCGCGGCTGACCCCGAGGCAGGCATAGGCGAACGGCCAGCCGCGGGCGGCGCATTGCTCGGCGATTTGCGCGAAGGGCGTACCCGAGGAGCGGGCATGGGCTGGGTCGCGCAGGTCGAAGTGCGCGTCGAAATTGATAATGCCTATACGAGGTATGTCGCCAGCCAAGTGCTCGGCAATACCCTGCCAACTGCCGAAGGCCACTTCATGACCACCACCTAGAACGACCGGCAGATGCCCGGCATCCAGCAGCGCGCAGACGTTGCGCCCGAGACGCGCTTGCGCGCCTTCCAGATCGCCATCGGCGCACAGCACATCACCGGCGTCATAGGCCGGATCAGAGCGGTGCCAAGCCAGATTGGCCAGCGCCTTGCGGATAGCCAGCGGACCATTAACCGCGCCGACGCGCCCCTGGTTGCGCCGCACGCCTTCATCGCTGGCAAAGCCGAGCAAGACGACGCCGGGCTGGCTGTCCATGCTCAGCGTCTGAATGCATTGGTGCCAGCGCGGACTGTCCGGCTCGGGGTCGATACGACCCTGCCATAGATCCATGGAGTTGCGATCAGCGTGCATGGCTGTTGGCCTCTTTGCTGTAGCTAATAACGCCGTTGAAGATGCGCTGACGCAGCCGCCCCGGCTGCACGGCATAAGCCAGCTCGGCGGGTTGTTGTACGCCCCACAGGCACAGATCGGCGGGCGCGCCAACGGCGATACGGCCCAGCTCGGACAAGCCCAGAGCGCGGGCGGCATGGGCGGTCATACCGGCCAGGGCTTCGCGCGGGGTCAGACGAAACAAAGTGCAAGCCAGGTTAAGGGTCAGGGTGGGGAAGCAGATCGGCGAGGTGCCGGGATTGGCATCGCTGGCCAGGGCCATCGGCACGTTGTACTGACGCAGCAACGCGATGGGCGGTAACTGGGTTTCACGCAGGGTATAAAAGGCCCCCGGCAACAGGGTGGCCACGGTGCCGGCAGCAGCCATGGCCTGCACACCGGCCTCGTCGAGAAACTCGATATGGTCGGCCGACAGGCCCTGATAGCGCGCGGCCAGCGCGCTAGCACCCTGATTGGATAGCTGCTCGGCATGCGCCTTGATCGGCAGGCCGTGACGCTGCGCGGCCTGGAACACCAATTCGCACTGCGCCGGGCTAAAGGCGATGTGCTCACAGAACACATCCACCGCATCGGCCAGGCCTTCGGCAACGGCGGCCGGGATCATCTCGTTGCACACCAGGGCCATATAGCCGTCGCTGTCGCCGGCAAACTCCGGAGGCAGGGCGTGAGCGCCTAGCAAGGTGGTGGTGATACGCACCGGCAACAACTCACTCAGGCGACGGGCCACGCGCAGCATCTTCAGTTCATCGTCGACAGTCAGACCGTAGCCGGATTTGATTTCCAGGGTGGTCACGCCGTCGTCCAGCAGAGCCTGCACACGCGGCAGGCTCTGCGCCAGCAGCGCGTCTTCGCTGGCCACACGGGTGGCGCGCACGGTGCTGAGAATACCGCCGCCAGCCTTAGCGATCTCGGCATAGCTGACACCCTCAAGGCGCTGCTCGAACTCACCGGCACGGTTGCCGGCATAGACCAGATGCGTGTGGCAATCCACCAGACCTGGCGTCATCACGCCGCCCCGCCCAACCTCAACCGCGTTAGCCAAGGTCACCGCGTTGAACTCGGCCTCCGCGCACAGGCCAGCGATGCGTCCATCCTGCACCCACAAGGCCATAGGCTGCGGGTATGTCTGCTCGCCATCAAACAGCACAAGATCACGCCACAACTGAATGGAAGATGTACAAGGCATGGGTAGGTTTCCGCTTTATTTGTATATACAAATAAACCTAAAAACCTACATAATCAACTTTTAATCGATAAATGACTATACAAATACAGACCAAACTCCCAGCACTGCAAACCGCCTGAAGCACCTGCTCAACAGGCCAAAACGCAAAACCCCGGCACAAGGCCGGGGTTTTGTTGTCGCGAGACAGCGTTTAGAACTGCGCGGCGTCCAGCAGGTACAGCGACTCGCTACCGGCCTTGACCGACGCAGTCAGCGAGTGGATACGCGGCAGCAGGCGGGCGAAGAAGAAGCGCGCGGTGCCCAGCTTGCTCACGTAGAACTCATCCTGATCCTGCTTGGCCAGTGCGGTACGCGCCATCAGTGCCCACATGTAGGCGTAGGCGGTGTAACCGAACACCTGCAGGTACTCGACCGAGGCGGCACCGACTTCGTTCGGATTGGCCTTGGCGCGTTCCAGCAGGTCGCTGGTCATCAGTTCCAGGTTGGCGATGGCATCTTTCAGCGGGTTGACGAACTCGGCCAGCGAGGCGTCAGCGCTGTCGGTGAAGGCTTTGATCTCTTCGGCGAAGTGCTTGTAGAACGCACCGCCGCTGCCGACCACTTTACGGCCGACCAGGTCGAGCGCCTGGATGCCGTTGGTGCCTTCGTAGATCTGGGTGATGCGACAGTCGCGGATCAGCTGCTCCTGACCCCACTCACGGATAAAGCCGTGGCCACCAAAGATCTGCTGGCCGTGCACGGTGGTTTCCAGCGCCATGTCGGTGAGGAAGGCTTTGGCAACCGGGGTCAGCAGGGCAACCAGCTCTTCGGCGCGCTTGCGGGTGGTAGCGTCCTCGCTGTACTTGGCGGTGTCCAGCTGCATGGCCACGTAGCTGGAGAAGGCACGGCCGCCTTCGTTCAGCGCTTTCATGGTCAGCAGCATGCGGCGTACGTCCGGGTGCACGATGATCGGGTCGGCGGCTTTGTCTTTCGCCACCGGGCCGGTCGGCGCACGGCTCTGGATACGGTCGCGGGCGTATTCCACGGCGTTCTGGTAGCTGCGCTCGCCCAGGGACAGGCCCTGGATACCGACGCCCAGACGCTCGTAGTTCATCATGGTGAACATGGCGGCGAGGCCCTTGTTCGGCGCATCGACGATCCAGCCGGTGGCGCCGTCGAAGTTCATCACGCAGGTGGCCGAAGCCTTGATGCCCATCTTGTGCTCGATGGAGCCGCAGGACAGCGAGTTCTTCTCACCCAGCGAACCGTCGGCATTGACCATGACTTTCGGCACCAGGAACAGCGAGATGCCTTTCGGGCCAGCCGGTGCGTCCGGCAGCTTGGCCAGCACCAGGTGGATGATGTTCTCGGTCAGGTCGTGCTCACCGCCGGTGATAAAGATCTTGGTGCCGCTGATCTTGAAGCTGCCATCGGCTTGCGGCTCGGCCTTGGTGCGAATGATGCCCAGGTCGGTGCCGGCATGCGGCTCGGTCAGGCACATGGAGCCGGCCCAGACACCGGAGTACATGTTCGGCAGGTATTTTTCTTTCAGCTCTTCGCTGGCGTGGGCGTTGATCGACAGGCAGGCACCGGCAGTCAGCATCGGGTACAGACCGAACGACAGGTTGGCCGAGTTGACCATTTCCTCGACCTGAGCCGAGATCACCTTGGGCATGCCCATGCCGCCGAACACCGGGTCACCACCCACGCCAACCCAGCCGCCTTCGGCGTAGGTTTTGTAGGCATCGGGGAAGCCGGCCGGGGTTTTCACCGCGCCGTCGGTCCAGGAGCAGCCCTCTTCGTCGCCGCTACGATTGAGTGGCGCGATGGTGCCTGCGGTGACCTTGCCGGCTTCTTCGAGAATCGCAGCGGCGGTGTCTTCGTCCACCACGTCTGCCAGGCCCGGCAACTGGGCCCACAGCTTGGATACTTCGAACACTTCATTGAGCACGAAGCGCATATCGCGCAGGGGAGCTTTGTAGTCAGCCATGGGGCAAATCCTCGAACAAACCAACAGGTATACGGAAGTGCCTGAAGTCTAACCGAACAACATTTCAGACACATAGGGTCGCGTCGTGACCAGCAAGACACAAACCGTTTGGCCGGCCCCAGCAGGCAAAAACCCGCCAGAAGGCGGGCTTTTGCGCGGTTTGGCCGTCCGTCAGAGGGCGAAGTTTTCCGCCGGCAACTCCATCATGCAGGCACTGCCTGCTTGTGCAGCCGCCAGGTGTGCAGCAGTACGCGGCAACAGGCGCTTGAAGTAGAACTCACAGGTGGCCAGCTTGGTCTGGTGGAACGCCGCATCCCCCTCACCTTCCGCCAGTTTGGCCTGCGCCACCAGCGCCATGCGCAACCAGAAATAGGCCAGGGTGACGTAGCCGGAATACATCAGGTAATCCATCGATGCGGCGCCTACTTCGTCAGGGTTTTTCATCGCTGCCATACCGATACTCTGAGTCAACTCACCCCATTGCTGGTTGAGTGCAGCCAGTTGCGCGACATAGCCCTTGAGCTGCGGATGTTCGGCCTGGGCCACACAGAAGGTGTGAACGATCTTGGTGAAGCCGCGCAGCAGTTTGCCCTGGCTGCCCAGCACCTTGCGCCCGAGCAGGTCGAGGGCCTGGATACCGTTGGTGCCTTCGTAGATCAGGGCAATCCGGCAGTCACGCACCAACTGCTCCATGCCCCACTCGCGGATAAAACCGTGGCCGCCGAACACCTGCATGCCATGGTTGGTCACTTCCAGGCCCGTCTCGGTCATAAAGGCCTTGCAGATCGGGGTAAGGAAGGCCAGCAGGTTCTCGGCCGCCTCACGTTGCTCGCTGCTGTCGGCGCGGTGAGCCTGATCGAGCAACTGCGCGGTGAAGTAAGCCAACGCACGGTTACCTTCGTTGAAGGCCTTCATGGTCAGCAGCATGCGCCGCACGTCGGGGTGCACGATGATCGGGTCGGCGGCCTTTTCCGGCGCCTTCGGCCCACTGAGGGCACGCATCTGCAGGCGCTCGTTAGCGTACTTGAGTGCGCCCTGGTAGCTGGTTTCACCCAAGCACAGGCCCTGCATGCCGGTGCCAAGGCGAGCATGGTTCATCATGGTGAACATGCAGTTGAGACCTTTGTTGGCCTCGCCGATCAGGTAACCGGTGGCGCTGTCGAAGTTCATCACACAGGTGGCCGAAGCTTTGATGCCCATCTTGTGTTCAATCGAACCGCAGCTCACGCCATTGCGTGCGCCCGCTTCACCGGCCGCATCCGGCAGGAATTTGGGCACGATAAACAGCGAGATACCCTTGGTGCCGGCCGGCGCGTCAGGCAACTTGGCCAGCACCAAGTGGACGATGTTTTCACTCATATCGTGCTCACCGGCGGAGATAAAGATCTTGCTGCCGGTCACGGCATAGCTGCCATCGGCCTGCGGCACGGCGCGGGTCTTGATCAGGCCGAGGTCGGTTCCGCAGTGGGCTTCGGTCAGGCACATGGTGCCGGTCCAGCGGCCTTCGGTGAGTTTGCTCAGGTAGGTCTGCTTCTGCGCCTCACTGCCGTGAGCGTGAATCGCCGACATGGCGCCGTGGGTCAGACCGGGGTACATGCCCCAGGAGGTGTTGCTGGCGCCGACCATCTCGCTGACCATCAGCCCCAGCGAGTGCGGCAGGCCCTGACCACCATAGGCCGGGTCAGCCGCCAGGCCATTCCAACCGCCTTCGACATACTGGGCGAAGGCTTCCTTGAAGCCTTTGGGCGTGGTCACGTGGCCATTGTTGAATTGGCACTCTTCTTCGTCACCGCTACGGTTCAGCGGCGCCAGCACCTGCTCACAGAACTTCGCGCCCTCTTCGAGAATCGCGCTGACCATGTCCGGGCTGGCATCAGTGGCCCCCAGGGCGGCGTAACTGCCATGGAAGTCGAAGACATCATCAATCAGAAAACGCATGTCGCGCAGCGGGGCTTTGTAGTCAGGCATGGTGAGGCTCCAGCAGATTCATGGGGTCGCTTCAGCCCACCACGCTACGGCGTAGCAGGCCGCGCCAACAACGACCGTCGAACTGCTGAATACAGCGCCATAAGCGCGCCGCCTCACTGACCGATGCTCGGCTCCAGCTTGACCGCACCGCGCCGCTGACCGTGGCTGCGAATGCAATTGCGCCCGGCACTTTTCGCGCTGTACAGCGCCTGATCAGCGGCCTTGATCACCTCATCCGGGCTGGCCTGCTCCACGCCACGCTCGGCCACATCCATGCTGATGGTCACCGCCACCTGCGACGCTGCCTTGCCCGCCCGCCGTTGACGCCCCTGCTTGTCGTTCTGAGGACGCTGCTGCTGATCACGCAACTGCAGGCGGTAGTGCTCGATGGCCTGGCGCACCTGCTCGAGATGCGGCAGGCACTCTTCCACCGTCTTGCCGGGAAACACCAGGGTGAACTCCTCGCCACCATAGCGGTAGGCCTTGCCGCCCCCGCCGATCTTGCGCAGTTGGCTGGCGACCAGACGCAGCACCTGATCGCCGACATCGTGACCGTGGGTGTCGTTGAATTTCTTGAAATGATCAACGTCGGCCATGGCGATCACATAACTGCGGCCCAGGCGCTGCAACCGCTCATTCAGCGCACGCCGGCCCGGCAGGCCGGTCAACTCATCGCGAAAGGCCATCTGATAGGCCTCATGCGCCAGAGCCGCCACCAGCATCAGCATGATCTGGCTGCTGATCACATTCAGCGCATTGGGCAGGATGAAGGTGTTGGGCAGCATCCACAGCAGCCCGCCCAGACCGAGTAACTGCGCCGCATGCAGCGGACGTGGCGCACGCAGGTACTGCACCAGCAGCACAATCAGCCCGAGGATAAACACCGGATAAGCCAGCTGTATCAGCGCCAACCCGTCGAACTGCAACGCCGGCCAACGCACCTGCGACAACCAGTGCAACAACGCCTCGGGAAAGCGCTGCGCCAGCCCCACGCTCACCGCCCCCACAACCAGCAGCACCGCCGCACGGGCGACTATGTCCTGCAACAGGTGGGTACGCTCCCGCCAGGCCGCATACAGGCTGTAAAGCAGAGGCAGCAGCAGGCTGCACAGGTGAAAGATCAGCGCCGTATCACTGCGTACCTGGCCAGTGGCACGGAAGTGATCGACCTGGGTATCGAGCAGAAAGTAGCCGAGGTACAGCGTCAATAGCAGAAACACCTCACGCTGACGGCCATAGACCAGACAGAACGCCCCGCCGAGTAACAGCAAAAGCGTCGGCAATACGTTGAACAGCGAGGTGAAAAACCCGTTCAGTACCGCCAGCCGCGCCAGCAACACCCCGCCAAGCAGAAGCAGCAGCGAAGGCAGAAAATGACTGAAGCGCTCAGCAGCAAAACGCGACAAGGCGAGCCCCACACGACGGCAAAAAGTGGACAACGCCGCGCAGTTTGCCTGTAACAGCAGAAATTCGCACGGAACCTGACCGGCAAATCGACACACTGCGGGCCTGTGCTGCGCGCTGCCTAGGTGACAGGCATAAAAAAACCGCCGCCCCAAGGGGCGGCGGTTTCTTTGACCTGAAGAGGACGGCGGCTTAGTAGCCCAGCGCGAAGTCTTCTTCGGCCATGTCCATCAGGTTGTTGGCGCCAGACAGCATGGCTTCAACGTGCGCACGGGTACGCGGCAGGATACGTGCGAAGTAGAAGTTGGCGGTCTGCAGCTTGGCCTTGTAGAAGGCTGCGTCGTCAGTACCAGCAGCGATCTTCTCGGCAGCCAGGCGCGCCATGTCAGCCCAGAAGTAGGCCAGGCAGACGTAACCGGAGTACATCAGGTAATCCACCGAGGCGGCACCGACTTCTTCGCGGTCCTTCATCGCGGCCATGCCCACTTTCATGGTCAGGTCGCCCCACTCTTTGTTCAGTTTGGCCAGCGGTGCAACCAGCGCTTTGACAGCGTCGTTGCCTTCGTTGGCCTGGCAGAACTTGTGCACGATCTTGGTGAAGCCTTTCAGCGCTTCGCCTTGAGTCTGCAGCACTTTACGGCCCAGCAGGTCGAGTGCCTGGATGCCGGTGGTGCCTTCGTACAGCATGGAGATACGGCTGTCGCGAACGTTCTGCTCCATGCCCCACTCGGCGATAAAGCCGTGGCCGCCATAGATCTGTACGCCGTGGTTGGCTGCTTCGAAGCCCACTTCGGTCATGAACGCTTTGGCAATCGGCGTCAGGAAGGCCAGCAGGGAGTCTGCGGCTTTCTTCTCGGCTTCATCCTGGCTGTACTTGACGATGTCGACCTGCTTGGCAGTGAAGTACACCATCGCACGGTTACCCTCGGCGAAAGCCTTCTGGGTCAGCAGCATGCGGCGCACGTCCGGGTGAACGATGATTGGGTCAGCGGCTTTTTCCGGTGCTTTCGGGCCAGTCAGGGAACGCATCTGCAGACGCTCACGAGCGTACTTCAGGCCGCCCTGGAAACCGGCTTCGGCGTGGGCCAGACCCTGCAGAGCAGTGCCCAGACGCGCCGTGTTCATGAAGGTGAACATGCAGTTCAGACCTTTGTTGGCTGGGCCGATCAGATAACCGGTTGCGCCGTCAAAGTTCATCACGCAGGTAGCGTTGCCGTGGATGCCCATCTTGTGCTCGATCGAGCCACAGGAAACGGCGTTGCGCGCGCCCACAGTGCCGTCAGCATTGACGTTGAATTTCGGCACGATGAACAGCGAGATACCTTTGGTGCCTTGCGGCGCGTCAGGCAGGCGAGCCAGCACGATGTGGACGATGTTATCGACCATGTCGTGTTCGCCAGCGGAGATGAAGATCTTGGTGCCGGACACTTTGTAAGAACCGTCAGCCTGCGGCTCGGCCTTGGTGCGCAGCATGCCCAGGTCGGTACCACAATGCGGCTCGGTCAGGCACATGGTGCCAGTCCACTCGCCGGATACCAGCTTGGTCAGGTAGGTGTGCTTCTGCTCGTCGGTGCCGTGCTCGGAGATGGTGTTCATCGCGCCGTGCGACAAGCCTGGGTACATGCCCCACGACCAGTTCGAGGTGCCAACCATTTCGCTGATCGCCAGACCCAGAGACTCCGGCAGGCCTTGGCCACCGTGATCAACGTCATGGGCCAGGCTCGGCCAGCCGCCTTCAACGAACTGCTTGTAGGCTTCTTTGAAGCCGGTAGGGGTTTTCACGCCTTCCGGGGACCAGGTACAGCCTTCGAGGTCACCTACACGGTTCAGTGGCGACAGCACTTGCTCACAGAACTTGGCACCTTCTTCAAGAATGGCGCTGACCATGTCCGGAGTAGCGTCCTGGCAGCCAGGCAGGCTCTGATAATGCGCTTCGTAGCCGAGCAGTTCGTCGCGTACGAAACGGATATCACGCAAGGGGGCCTTGTAATCAGGCATAGCGGTTAACCTCTGCGGTGGATTCTTAGTGTGTAGGTGACCGGATATTCGGTCGTTTTCGGGAGCAATCCCGGCGCTCGACAACCCCTTGGCAGGCGAGCTAATCAAACAAGCGTTTGAAACATACGTTTATGCCTATTTAATGTCAAGCACCCCAAGCGCCGTTCACGCCACCAGGTCGACAACCGGAGCGGGCTCCTGCAAACCACTGAGCTGCTTGTACAGATCAAGACTAGGTGGTGGCGGCCGATCCTGCTGCACTGGCGCGGCGGATTTGTCTTCTTCGGCAGTCGCCTCCTCATCTGCCTGGCGTTGTTCGCTGCGTGCCTCACTGGCCGCCTGCGCTTCGCTGCGTTGCTGTTGCGCCAGCTCGATACGGGCCTCGGCCATCTGCAATTGTGCTTGTGCGGCGACCTGCCGATCCTGAGCAGAGGGCTCAGCAGGCGCAAGTGCGGCACGGATGACAACTTCCATCTTGCGCAGGGTGGCTTCCGGGTCATTCGGAATCGGACTGGTGTCGATGCCCACCTCACCGCCCACGGCATAGCGCTTGCCGTCTGGGCCGCGTTCGTAGGTGTAACTCGGTGCACCGGCATAGCGGCCACCGACCGCGGCATGCGCCTGCTCGTGGGTGCGCACTTCCTGATCACGGCTGACAAGCTGGGCGATTTCCAGCTGCTCAAGGCGCTGCTGTTGCGGACTGGGTTCGCCTTCGCGGCTTTTCGCATTTTCAGAAGTGGTCGAGGCGTCGGAAGGTTTATCCGCTTCTTCACGCGCCGAAGCTGATTGCTCATCAGCCAGAGGTTGGGCGGCGGTTACCGGCGACTGAGCCGCGCGGGTAATGTCCGGGGATACATCAGGGGAAATATTGGACGCAAGAGTGCGAGCCGGCAGTAACGTGGCTGCAGGCGCAGGATAAGACGTTGCGCCGCCAATCTGCATGCAATGACTCCTCGCCCCTGGATGGCCGCCTCATGGCCAGGCATGAGTACGCTCGGGGCGGGCGACTCAGGCCGTTGTATCGATCAGGGTACCGAGCACTTCATCGGCGGTTTTCACCACCTTGGCACCTGCTTCCGCTTCATTCTGCCCCTGGCGCAGGGCAACCAGGCTTTCCGCCAGATCCGGGCGGCTCTGCTCGGCCGCGCTCACGGCGGGGTTGACCTGGTTGGCCGGCGGCGTGGAAGTCGGCTGTTGCGGCGGGGCCACCGCATTGCTGGCGATGTCCGCTGCGGCCTGATCGACCCGACGCTGGCCGGACTGGATGGTGCTGATGCCCGAGTTGAAGGCGCTTCCTGAAATTTCCATGCCCAAGCTCCCACTATGGCAAACCACTAACAACTTCAATTGAAGCAGAAGTTGCTCGAAAAACGTACAAGCAAAAGGCTATGGCACTTGGCCTGCTTATAGCGCGCGGTGTAATAGATCGCGATTGAGATAGCCGGAAACCGCAGACGGTGTGGCTTCGGCCAGGCGCGGGACATAGCCCAGACAGGGCGCAGGCAGCCGTTCTGCCAGGGTCGCCAGGTTGTCTTCAAGGCGCGAAGTGTGCGGGTCAACCAGATTAGCCACCCAGCCCGCCAGCGTCAGGCCATCACGCTGGATCGCCTCAGCGGTGAGCAGCGCCTGATTGATGCAGCCTAGACGCACGCCGACCACCAGAATCACCGGCAACTGCAAGGCAATCGCCAGGTCCGACAGGGCCTCCTGACCAGCCAGCGGCACCCGCCAACCGCCCGCCCCTTCGACCAGGGTAAAGTCCGCCTGCCTGTCCAGAATCGCCTGTACCGACCCCTGCAACGCGGCAACATCCAGCAACACACCCGCCTCGCGCGCCGCCAGATGCGGGGCAATTGCCGGTTCGAAGGCCAGCGGATTGACCTCGTCATAGCGCAGCGCCAGGGTGCATTCGCCGAGCAATGCCAGGGCATCATCATTGCGCAGGCCATCCGCTGTGCGCACACAACCGGATGCCACCGGTTTAGCCGCAGCAGTCGACAGCCCGGCCATTCGTGCGGCGTGCAGCAGCCCCGCTGCGATGGTGGTTTTGCCGATTTCGGTGTCGGTGCCGGTCACGAAAAATGCTTGGCTCATAACGATCTCTGGTGAGGAGTATTGACGACGCTCTACGGTCACTCAGGGCAGGCCGCGCTTATCTCAACCCTTGCGCAATACGCCGTAGACCACCTGATAAGTCGCGGGCAGGCCTTGCGGCTGACGGAACTGCTCATAGGCATTGAGCAGCGCCAGCATGCGCGCCCGTCCAGTCAAACCGCCGGGCCGGCCAGGATTGAGGTTGTGCGCGCCGAGGGCTTTCAGCTCATGGGTCAGGCTGCGTACATCGGGGTAATAAAGTGTCTCAGGGGTGGTTTGCAGGCTGAGCAGCGCCAGCCCGCTGCCAGCGCACAGGCGCTGGTAATCTTCGAAACGGCGGAAACGGTTGACGTGAATAAAGCCATCCACCGCCTGCCAGCTGTCGCGCAGCTCCTGCAGGGTGCCGACACACAAGCTGCTAAACGCCAGCACACCACCAGGGCGCAGCACCCGTGCGGCCTCACTGAGCACTGCGGAAAAATCCGCGCACCATTGCAGCGCCAGGCTGGAAAACAGCAGGTCGCAAGCCGCATCACGCAACGGCAGGCGCTCGGCATCGCCGGCAATAAACTGCTGCGCGCCACCCAGCGGCCGAGCGTGCTGCAGCATGCCTTCGGCGATATCCACAGCCACGCCCTGGCTGGTGGGAAAACGCTCGCCCAGCGCACGACTGAAATAGCCGGTGCCACAGCCCAGATCAAGCCAACGCGCCGGGCGAATCGCTGCCGGCAACTGCGCCAGCAACTGCTGACCCACGTTGCGCTGCAAAGCCGCCACGCTGTCGTAGCTCTGCGCCGCGCGGGAGAACGACGCCGCCACCTGACGTTTATCCGGCAGGCCGCCAAATGGGTCATGGGCCAGATCAGTCATCACCGGCCTCATGCAGAAAGGCCTGAATCGCCGCCGCGATTTCATGCGGGCGCTCCAGGGCAAAGGCGTGGCTGGCGTTATCAATCAGGCCGATCTCGACATCTGGCAACAACGCCAGCAAGGCCTGCGCAGCGCTCGCCGGAACCAGGGCATCCTGACCGGCGAACAGGTGCAACTGCGGCCCGACAAACGCCTGTAACGCCGCACGCGTATCGAGGTTCGCCAGCACATCCAGCCCCGCTAATAGCGCTGCAGGTTGTGTCGACGGCGCTGCACCAAGCAACTGCCGTGACAAGCCCCGAACATCCGACGCGCCCTGGGCACAGAGCAAGGAGAAACGCTTCAGGGTGGCAGCCGTATCGGTGACGCAGCCCTGACGGAAAGCTCTAAAGGTTTCAGGCGACATAGCAGCAGACCAGTCTGGCTGCGCCACAAAACGCAAGTTACTGGCCAGGGTCAGCAGACCACTGCAGCGCTCGCCCCGACGCGCCGCCAGCTCAGCAGCGAGCATACCGCCGAGCGACCAGCCGCCAAGCCAGGCATCCGGTGGCAAGTTCGCGTCGAGTTCATCCAGCCACTCGGCCGGGTCACTGGATTCCAGCAACGGCAGTGGCTCGATCTCGACATGCAGACGCGGATCAAGGCCGCGCAAGGCCTCGGCCAGCGGCTGCAACGGCGCAGTGCCCAGCCCCCAGCCGGGCAGCAGAATCAGTCGATCACGCATGCACGGCCGCCTCGCCCGTTAGCAGCGGCCAGCATTCAGCCAGCGCCTCCAGCAGCAGCTCCAACTGCTCCAGGCTGTGCGCGGCGGACAAGGTGACGCGCAAGCGCGCGCTCCCCGCCGGCACGGTCGGCGGACGAATCGCCGTCACCAGCAGACCGCGCTCACGCAGCAGCTGCGACAACTGCACGGCGCGCGCACTGTCGCCAACCAGGATCGGCTGAATCGGCGTGGCGCTGTCCATCAGCTCCAGGCCGATGGCCTGCGCGCCGTCGCGAAAGCGCTTGATCAGGGCATTCAGGTGCTCGCGCCGCCAGTGCTCGCTGCGCAGCAGCTCCAGGCTTTGCAGGGTGGCACAGGCCAGCGCCGGCGGCTGGCTGGTGGTGTAGATATAGGGCCGGGCGAACTGCACCAGGGCTTCAATCAGATCGTCACTGCCGGCGACAAACGCACCGGCCGTGCCGAAGGCCTTACCCAGGGTACCGACCAGCACCTGCACATCGTCCAGGCCCAGGCCGAAGTGCTCAACAATGCCACCGCCGGTGGCGCCCAGCGGGCCAAAACCATGGGCATCATCGACCATCACCCAGGCATTGGTGCGGCGCGCTTCGGCACACAGCGACGGCAGATCGGCCAGGTCGCCGTCCATGCTGAACACGCCGTCGGTGACGATCAGGGTATTGCCGCTCACCTTGCGCAGGCGATTGGCCAGGCTGACGCCATCGTTGTGCAGGTAGCGGGAAAAACGCGCACCACTGAGCAAACCCGCATCCAGCAGGGAGGCATGGTTAAGGCGATCTTCCAGCACGCTATCGCCCTGCCCGACCAGCGCAGCAACCGCACCGAGGTTGGCCATATAGCCGGTGGAAAACAGCAGCGCACGGGGACGACCGGTGAACTCGGCCAACGCTTCTTCGAGCTGGTGGTGTGGCGTGCTGTGGCCGATCACCAGATGCGAGGCGCCGCCGCCCACGCCCCATTTCGCTGCCCCAGCGCGCCAGGCTTCGATCACTTTGGGGTGGTTGGCCAGGCCGAGGTAGTCATTGGAGCAGAAGGCCAGCAACTGCCGACCATCGACCTGCACCAAGGGCCCTTGCGGCGATTCGAGCAAGGGTCGTTGACGGTAGAGGTTGGCGGCGCGACGCTCGGCGAGACGAGCGGAGAGATCAAAAGGCATACGCAATACCTTGTAGGAGCCGGCTTGCAGGCGATCAGTCGGTTCGACCAAGCGCCAGCAAACTGGCTCCTACATCTAAAGAGCGACTCAGGCCGAAGCGGCGTTATAGAACAGCTTGGAATCGCGCTGTTCGACCAGGGCCTGCTCGATCGCTGCCTGGTGCACTTCATCGGCGTGCTCTTCACGCTCCTCAGGCTTGATGCCGAGGCGAGCGAACAGCTGCATATCCTTGTCGGCCTGCGGGTTCTTGGTGGTCAGCAGCTTCTCACCGTAGAAAATCGAGTTGGCGCCGGCAAAGAACGCCAGGGCCTGCATCTGCTCGTTCATCGCCTCACGACCGGCGGACAGGCGCACATGCGACTGCGGCATCATGATCCGCGCCACGGCCAGCATGCGGATAAAGTCGAACGGGTCGACGTCCTTCTCGCCTGCCAACGGCGTGCCTTCGACCTTGACCAGCATGTTGATCGGCACCGACTCCGGGTGCTCCGGCAGGTTGGCCAGCTGAATCAACAGGCCGGCGCGGTCGTCCAGCGACTCGCCCATGCCGAGGATACCGCCCGAGCAGATTTTCATGCCTGACTCACGCACATAAGCCAGGGTTTCCAGGCGCTCGCCGTAAGTGCGGGTGGTGATGATATTGCCGTAGAACTCCGGCGAGGTGTCGAGGTTGTGGTTGTAGTAGTCGAGGCCCGCTGCGGCCAGAGCCTGGGTCTGCTCTTTATCCAGTTTGCCCAGGGTCATGCAGGTTTCCAGGCCCAGGGCTTTGACACCTTCAACCATCTTCAGCACATACGGCATGTCCTTGGCCGACGGGTGCTTCCACGCCGCACCCATGCAGAAGCGGGTGGAGCCGATAGCCTTGGCCTCAGCGGCGGCCTCCAGCACCTTTTGCACTTCCATCAGTTTCTGCTTGTCCAGGCCGGTGTTGTAGTGGCCGGACTGTGGGCAGTACTTGCAGTCTTCCGGGCAGGCACCGGTCTTGATCGACAGCAGGGTCGAGACCTGCACACGGTTCTGGTCGAAATGCGCGCGGTGCACGGTCTGCGCCTGGAACAGCAGGTCATTGAACGGTTGCTCGAAGAGCGCCTTGACCTCGGCGAGGGTCCAGTCGTGACGCAGGTTGGCGGCGGTGGTAGCGCTCATCGGATATTCCTTGTTATTGGCAGTGGCTTGCTAAAGTCAGCAAGCACGACACGGATGTTCGGCATAGTTATGGAAGGCGTATGCGCTGTCAACCCAACTCAAAACAGCAGGTTTACAACTGGTTAAAAAGCAAACAAACCTGTTTGCTGTGCGATGAACACACAGACAACGGCCAGACGATCTGCAGCTGCTGCGAGGCCGAACTACCCTGGCTCGGCGGGCATTGCCAGGTTTGCGCCCTGCCGTTGCCTGGCCACGGCCTGGTGTGCGGAGCCTGTCTGCAAAAACCACCCAGCTTTACCCGGGTCGAAGCGCCCTGGCGCTACGCCTTCCCCATCGACAGCCTGATTACCCGTTTCAAGCATCAGGCCAAGTGGCCATTGGGACGTCTGCTCGGTGAGCTTTTGTCACAGCATCTGCAACATGCCTTCGATGAAGGGCTGCCGCGCCCTGATCTGCTGCTGCCTGTGCCACTGGCCGACAAACGTCAACGCCAGCGCGGCTTCAACCAGGCCGGCCTGCTCACTGAATGGCTGAGCGCCAACCTGCAACTGCCGGTGCAGGCTCACTGGCTAGAGCGGGTGATCGACACCCCCGCACAGCAGCAACTGGATGCCGCCACGCGCAAGCGCAACCTGCGCAAGGCCTTTGCTCTGGCGCCAGACAGCGCAGTCAGTAGCCGGCATGTGGCGCTGGTTGATGATGTGCTGACCACCGGCGCTACCGCCGAAAGCCTGGCGCGGCTATTGAAAAAAGCCGGTGCCGCGCGGGTCGATGTGTACTGCCTGGCGCGCACGCCGAAGCCGGGTGATTGAGCGGCCAACGACCGTTAAGGAGTACACTTTGCAGCCAATTGCTCCGGAGCCGACCATGTCCCATCCATTTGCCGCACTCACGCCCGATCTGGTGCTGGATGCCGTGGAGAGCCTCGGTTACCTCAGCGACGCACGCGTATTGGCGCTGAACAGCTATGAAAACCGTGTCTACCAGGTAGGCATCGAGGACGAGACACCGCTGATCGCCAAGTTCTACCGCCCGGATCGCTGGACCGATGCGGCCATCCGCGAAGAGCACAGCTTCAGCTTCGAGCTGGCCGAATGTGAAGTGCCGGTGGTCGCCCCCCTGGCTCGCGATGGCGAAACCCTGTTCAGCTATGCCGGCTTTCGCTTCGCCCTGTTTCCACGCCGTGGCGGCCGCGCACCGGAGCCCGGCAACCTCGACCAACTGTATCGCCTCGGTCAACTGCTTGGCCGCCTGCACGCAGTCGGCTCACTCAAGCCGTTTGCCCACCGTGAAGCCTTGCACGTGAGCAACTTCGGCCATGCCTCACTGGCCACCCTGCTGGACGGCAATTTTATTCCGCGCAGCCTGCTGCCGGCCTATGAATCAGTGGCGCGTGACCTGCTAGGGCGCTTGGATGCGCTGTTCGCCGCCCACCCGGTGCAGGCCATCCGCCTGCATGGCGATTGCCACCCCGGCAACCTGCTGTGCCGCGACGACACCTTCCATATGGTCGACCTTGACGACTGTCGCATGGGCCCGGCCGTTCAGGATTTGTGGATGATGCTCGCCGGCGAACGTCATGAGCGCCTTGGCCAGTTGTCGGAGTTGATGGACGGTTATCAGGAGTTTCACGACTTCAACCCGCGCGAACTGCCGCTGATTGAGGGTCTGCGCGCCCTGCGCCTGATGCATTACAGCGCCTGGCTGGCGCGGCGCTGGGATGACCCGGCCTTCCCCATGAGCTTTCCCTGGTTTGGCAGCGAACGCTACTGGGGCGAGCAGATCCTGATCCTGCGCGAGCAACTGTCCGCGCTGGATGAAGAGCCGCTAAAGCTGTTCTAACGCTGCCCCCACTACGGAGCCCGAACGTAATCGGGCTAGCGGGCTGACCACTACAGTTCGCTCAACGCCCGTAACGTCTTTGTTACAGGCAAGTGGGGTTTTGGCTTGAAGAAAAACCTGCCTATCCGGACAACCTCAGGTCGTGCCGTCTAGAATCACCGCTCATTAGCCAGCCGCCCAAACAAGGACCCTGCATGGCCACCGCCAACCCGCGCCGCGGGTATATTCTCGGCCTGACCGCCTACATCATCTGGGGCCTGTTCCCGCTCTACTTCAAAGCCATCCAGAGCGTGCCGGCGCTGGAAATCATCGTCCACCGCGCACTCTGGTCGGCGCTGTTCGGCGCACTGTTGCTGCTGGTGTGGAAGCATCCCGGCTGGCTGCGCGAGCTGCTGAATAACCCCAAACGCTTCGCCGTGCTGGCCCTGAGTGGCGTACTGATCGCCAGTAACTGGCTGGTGTATGTGTGGGCGGTAAATAACGAGCGCATGCTCGAAGCCAGCCTGGGCTACTACATCAACCCGCTGGTCAACGTGCTGCTGGGCATGTTGATTCTCGGCGAGCGCCTGCGCCGCCTGCAGTGGCTGGCCGTAGCCCTGGCCGCACTGGGCGTGCTGCAACAGCTGTGGCAGGTCGGCAGCATTCCCTGGGTATCGCTGGTATTGGCACTGACCTTTGGCTTCTACGGAATTATCCGCAAACAGGCGCCGGTGGCCGCACTGCCTGGCCTGGTGGTGGAAACCTGGCTGCTGCTACCGCTGGCCTTGGGCTGGTTGCTGCTGCACCCTGCGGCGATGAGCACCCAGGCTGATTTCTGGAGTACGCCGGAAGCGCTCTGGCTGATCGCCGCCGGCCCGATCACCCTGGTACCGCTGGTGTGCTTCAACGCCGCCGCCCGCCACTTGCCCTATACCACCCTGGGTTTTCTGCAGTACCTGGCACCCACGCTGGTGCTGCTGCAGGCCGTCTTCCTGTTCGGTGAGCATTTCGATCCGAGCAAACTGCTGGCCTTTATCTGCATCTGGGCGGGGCTAGCGATCTACAGCGTTGATGCCTGGCTTAGCCTGCGCAAACGCCAACCTGATTAAAAAGCAACCAACAGCCTGGAGCACCCAAGGCCACCGGCGTGCAGCCAGTTGCCCCCGGCTTATCCACAGAAGCACCCCCGGCCTTTGTGCACAACCAGCGGTTAAGTGCTTAAAAAATAAGCACTTAACAAAAAGCCCCGGGACACTAGGCAGTGCTCCAGGGCTCCTCATGCTACGCACAGAGTTATCCACATAGACCGTGGATAAACGGCGGCGCTAGTCCTCCACGTGTAGCTTCAGCTCCACCATCAGGTCATCGGCCAGGGTTTCCAGCTGCGTCTGCAACTGCTCCAGCGTCAGGCTCTGCGGCACGCCCAACAGGGCCTGCGCCTGGAACAGCAGCTCGCCACTCATGGGCGCTGGCACCACTTCGGTATTAAGGCTCTCGACGTTGACCCCGTGGCTGCTGAGCAGACGGGTGATGTCACGCACGATGCCCGCGCGATCATTGCCCACCAGTTCCAGGCGAATCGCCCGCCAGCTGCCAGCGAGCTGATTGCCGCCAGCGGCGATCTGCACACGAATGCCCTGCGCCTGCAGGCCCTCCAGCGCCGTGACCAGCCCAGCGTGTGCAGCCAGCGGTACATCGACCCGCAGAATCCCGGCGAACTGCCCGGCCATGCGCGACATGCGGCTCTCCAGCCAATTACCGCCGTGCTCGCTGATGCACTGGGCAATGCGCTCGACCAGCCCCGGCTGATCCTCGGCAATAACCGTCAATACCAGATGATCCATGTGCAACTCCTTATCCGCGGCTCACTTCAGCGCCAGCCAGTAGGTATAAAACACCTCATCACGCACATAACCCAGGCGTTCGTAGAGGGCTTGGCCTGGCAGATTGCTCTTTGCCGTCTCCAACTGCAAACCACAGGCACCGCTGGCCTCGGCATGCGCACGCGCAGCGTTCATCAGCGCCTCGCCAACGCCCTGGCGGCGTGCCTGTGGGCTGACGTAGAGGTCACTGAGTAGCCAAGCCGGCTGCAGCGCCAGTGAGGAGGAAAAGGCATAGAGCTGGACAAAACCCAGCGCAACACCCTGGGCATCACGAGCCAGCAGAATGACCGAGTCACCCTGTTGCAGGCGTGCAGCGAGAAACGCTTCTACCTGCGCCTGCGGTTTGGCCACTTCATAAAACGCCAGGTAAGCGCCAAACAACTCGCTCAGCGGCGGCAGGTCGGCAGCCGTAGCTGTCTGTATATGCATGGGTCTCACGCTCCATAACGACGTCGCAGCAGTATAGGCAGGCGCTCGGTGGCTCAGCTAACGGGAAATCGGGGCAATAAACTGTGTACTGTTTTTCTGTTTATATGAAACAATATTCAAAAAATATCGCGACAAAAAGCCGCATATAGTGACTGCAAAGCACTTCTTGGTCGCAGAGCGACGCGCACCCACTGATTTTCCCGGGATCTTGATGTAGTATGCCGCGCCTCGGACTACATGACTGATTTTCCATGTACGACGCGGCTATTGAGTAGAGCTGAGCAGAGTGAGGCAAGTGATGACTGAACGCGTTCAAGTAGGCAGCCTGCAGGTTGCCAAAGTGCTGTTCGACTTCGTGAATAACGAAGCCATCCCCGGTACCGGCATTGCTGCCGACAAGTTCTGGGCAGGTGCCGAAGCGGTCATCAATGACCTGGCCCCGAAAAACCGTGCGCTGCTCGCCAAACGCGATGCGATTCAGGCGCAGATCGACGGCTGGCACCAGGCCCGTGCAGGCCAGGCCCATGACGCGGCAGCCTACAAAGCCTTCCTCGAAGAAATCGGTTACCTGCTGCCGGAGCCGGCAGATTTCCAGGCCACCACGCAGAACGTCGACGAAGAAATCGCCCGCCTGGCCGGCCCGCAGCTGGTAGTACCGGTGATGAACGCGCGTTTCGCCCTGAACGCCTCCAACGCTCGCTGGGGTTCGCTGTACGACGCGCTATACGGCACTGACGTGATCAGCGAAGCAGACGGCGCCGAGAAAGGCCGTGGCTACAACAAGGTCCGTGGTGACAAGGTGATCGCCTTCGCCCGCGCCTTCCTCGATGAAGCCGCCCCGCTGGAAGGTGCCTCCCACGTTGACTCCACTGGTTATACAGTCGTCGCTGGCCAACTGGTTGTAGCCCTGCAGAACGGCAGCAGCACCGGCCTGAAAAACGCCGCTCAGTTCATCGCCTTCCAAGGTGACGCCAGCGCGCCGCACGCCGTACTGCTCAAGCACAACGGCCTGCACTTCGAAATCCAGATCGACGCCTCCAGCCCGATCGGCAGCACCGACGCCGCAGGCGTCAAAGACGTGCTGATGGAAGCGGCCCTGACCACCATCATGGACTGCGAAGACTCGGTTGCCGCCGTCGATGCCGACGATAAAGTGGTGATCTACAAGAACTGGCTCGGCCTGATGAAGGGCGACCTGGCGGAAGAAGTCGCCAAAGGCGGCCAGACCTTCACCCGCACCATGAACCCGGATCGCGTCTACACCAAGGCTGACGGCTCCGAGCTGACCCTGCACGGCCGCAGCCTGCTGTTCGTGCGTAACGTCGGTCACCTGATGACCAACCCGGCTATCCTCGACGCCGCTGGCAACGAGATTCCGGAAGGCATTCAGGACGCCCTGTTCACCAGCCTGATCGCGGTGCACAACCTGAATGGCAACACCAGCCGCAAGAACACCCGCACCGGTTCGGTCTATATCGTTAAACCGAAAATGCACGGCCCGGAAGAAGTCGCCTTCACCACCGAAATCTTCGGCCGCGTTGAAGACGTCCTCGGTCTGGCGCGCAACACCCTGAAAGTCGGCATCATGGACGAAGAGCGCCGCACCACCGTCAACCTGAAAGCCTGCATCAAGGCCGCCAGCGAGCGCGTGGTGTTTATCAACACCGGCTTCCTCGACCGTACCGGTGACGAAATCCACACCTCCATGGAAGCCGGCGCCGTCGTGCGTAAGGCTGCCATGAAAGCCGAGAAGTGGATCAGCGCCTACGAAAACTGGAACGTCGATATCGGCCTGAACACTGGCCTGCAAGGTCGTGCGCAGATCGGCAAAGGCATGTGGGCCATGCCCGACCTGATGGCTGCGATGGTCGAGCAGAAAGTCATGCACCCGCTGGCCGGTGCCAACACCGCCTGGGTACCGTCGCCGACCGCCGCCACCCTGCACGCGCTGCACTACCACAAGGTCGACGTGTTCGCCCGTCAGGCCGAACTGGCCAAGCGCGAGCGCGCCTCGCTGGACGACATCCTGAGCATCCCGCTGGCCAAGGACACCAACTGGTCGGCCGAGGAGATCCAGAACGAACTGGACAACAACGCCCAGGGCATCCTCGGTTACGTGGTGCGCTGGATCGACCAGGGCGTCGGCTGCTCCAAGGTGCCGGACATCAACGACGTCGGCCTGATGGAAGACCGCGCCACCCTGCGCATCTCCAGCCAGCTGCTGGCTAACTGGCTGCGTCATGGCATCGCCACTGAGGAGCAGATCGTTGCCAGCCTCAAGCGCATGGCGCCGGTAGTTGACCGTCAGAACGCCGCTGACCCACTGTACCGTCCGCTGGCACCGAACTTCGACAGCAACATCGCCTTCCAGGCTGCCCTGGAACTGGTGGTCGAAGGTGCCAAGCAGCCGAACGGCTACACCGAGCCAGTCCTGCACCGCCGCCGCCGCGAGTTCAAAGCCGCCAACGGCCTGTAACCCGCAGCAGTTGCCGTGTTGAAAAACCGCCCCTCGGGGCGGTTTTTTATTGGCCCGCGCTAGCAACGCGCAGAGATCATGACCTGCATCAGGCAAGCGCCTTACAGTTTGTCCAACAATTTAAAGCGCAAGCCCGCTTTATTGGCTATAGGAATAGGCAGGTCCGCCGAAAACATAACAGGCCATAACACTAAATATGACCGAAAAATGACCGAATAGCGGCATTACGCCACTATGTGAACTCGGTATACTCCGCGCCCCTCTTTGGGTACCTCTGCCATGTTGAAAAATCTCTCGCTGACGCTGAAATTCTTGCTGTTGCCTGCCATCGCGCTGCTGGGTCTGCTGCTGTATGTGGGCTACACCTCGCTGCAACTGGCGAACAACGATGTGCGCCTGGTCACGCTGGAAACCAACAGCTTCCCGACCCTGGAAAAAGCCGATGCGGTGATCTTCCAGTACTCGCGCCTGCCCGGCCTGCTCAATAGCGCCGTGGCCGCTGGTGAGCTGGAAACCCTCGACGAAGCACGCAAGGTGCTGGCCGACATTGCCAGCATGCAGCAGAACCTGCAGAACCTGGTGACCCAGACCAGCCGCCGCCAGGAACTGGATGCCTGGCGCAACGCAATCCAGCGCTATGCCGACAATGCCCTGCCCGCCTCGGAACAGCTGATCAAAGGCAGCGCCAGCTTTGAAGACCTGGCACCCAATCTGGGGCGTATGGCCAGCGACCTGGGTGAAGCGCAGAAACTCGGTGATGCGTTCCGCACCCATGCCTATCAGGACTTCCAGGAAACTCTAGCGCAAACCCGCACGGACAATGCCACCACCACCCGCGTCGGCTTTGCTCTGTCGGCCATTCTGGTACTGCTGATCAGCATTGCCTCGGTGCTGGTAATCCGCGGCACCATGGCCAACGTGCGCGGAGTGATCACCTCATTACAAGCCATCGCGCGCGGAGATGGCGACCTGACCCGCCGGGTAAATGTCGACTCGAATGATGAAATCGGCGAAATGATTCAGCTGTTCAACAGCTTTATCGACAAGTTGCAGGGCACCATCAGGCAGATCATCGATGCAGCCAGCCCGCTGGCCGGCATGTCGCAGGAACTCTACCGACTGACCCAGGGTGCCGAAGAAAACGCCCGCTCCCAGCAAGGCCATACCGATTCGATCAGCCGTGACATCCTGACCATGACCAACAGCATTCAGGAGGTCGCACACCGCTCGCAACAAGCTTCCGAAGAAGCCGGCGCGGCTTCGCAGCAGGCCGATCAGGCACGCAAGAACATTGGCAGCTTGTCAGCCAGCATCAGCGACCTGGGCAGCAGCGTAATGGGCGCCGTCAGTGCCATGGAGCAGTTGGAAGAGGAAACCCAACAGGTCGGCTCGGTGCTCACGGTGATCCGCAGCATCGCCGAGCAGACCAACCTGCTGGCACTCAACGCCGCCATTGAAGCGGCCCGAGCCGGCGAGCAGGGCCGTGGCTTTGCAGTGGTGGCCGATGAGGTGCGCAACCTGGCTTCGAAAACCGCAGCCTCCACCGCAGAAATCCAGAACATCATCCTGCGCCTGCAAAACAGCGCCAACGGCGTGCTCAGCGTCATGACTGCCAACGGCGAGAAAGCCCAGGCGAGCATTGAGCGCTCGGTGCAAGCCACGCAGATTCTCGAAGCCATTGCCGGGGCTGTCGGCCATATCAACCAGTTGAATGCCGGCATCGCCCAGTTCACCCAGGAGCAAATCGGCCTCTCCAGTTCCATCCAGCAAGACACACAAGTGTTGCAGCAGGACGCACAAGCAACCGCTCAAGGTGCAGAAGCCACCGCTCGTCTCGGCGAACAGTTGGTCAGCACAGGGGATCATCTGCGCGCGGCGACCGCCCAATTCCGCGTTTAACCTGAACACAGGAGCATCACTGCATGTTTAAAGTCCGTCTGCTTCCCTTGGCCATCTGCCTGGCCACTGCCCCAGCCTTCGCGCTGGAGCAAGGCGAACACCGCTTCAACACGTTCGGCACGGTCGGCATCACCCACCTTGGGGGTGAAGACGATGGCCGCAGCTACGGCATTACCGGTCAAACCACCGACTCCTGGCGCGGCGATCAACTGTCCAAGTTTGGCGCACAGATCCAGTACGGCCTGACCGACACCCTGGGTATCACCGCACAAGTCACTGCCAAGCCGGCGCAGGATGACTGGCAGGCCAATATCGAGTGGCTGTACCTGTCCTGGCAGACCACCGACAACCTGATGCTGCGCGTCGGCCGTCTGCGCACCCCGGTGTACATGTATTCGGAAAGCATCGACGTAGGCTTCAGCTACCCGTGGCTGCGCCTGCCTGACGAGGTCTACAGCCAGGTTCAGCTGTCCAACTACGAAGGCGTGGATGCGGTGTATACCGTACCGCTGTCCTATGGCTCGGTGACCTTCCAGGTGGCCGGTGGCCAGGCCAAGAATCGCGACATCTTCGCCTTCGATGACATGCACGACATCGACTACAGGAAAATCTTCGGGGCCAACGTCAGCCTGGCCAGCAACGACTTCGGCACCCTGCGCGTGGGCTACGTCGAAGCCGATATCAGCGCCAAGATCGAAGATGTTGTTCGCCTTCCAGCGGCTCTGGGCGGCACACTTATAAATCAGAGCTTCCGGGCGTACGACAGGCAGAAGGGCAAGTTCATCTCCATCGGCTACCAGTACGACAACGGCACCTGGCTCACCAGCAACGAGTGGACCTCGCGCAGCATCGAAGCGGACAACAGCGGCACCATCGATGCCTTCTACCTGATGGGCGGGCGGCGCTTCGGCGAATTCCTCGCCCATGTCACCTACGCGCAACTGGATGACGATGACGGCCGGCAGAACTCCTGGACCCTGGGGCTGAACTACAACCTGCTGCCCAACGTGGTGCTGAAAAGCGAATACAAGCGCGTCGACACCTCCGGCGGCTATGACGGCGTATTCATCCGTAGCGCCCAGGAAGCCTTCGACAACGCCCTGTCTGACAGCTCCAACGGTGCCCTCGGCAGCCCAGCCCGCAACTTTGACGGTGACATCATCAGCGTCGGCGTCGACTTCGTATTCTGAGGAGAGCATTGATGAAGCATTCCATTCAAACGCTCTGCGCCGCCATGTGCCTCAGCGTGAGCGCGCTGGCCCAGGCTGAAGTCGCGGTGATCGTCAATCTAGGTGCGGCCAAGGCCCCGAGCCAGGCCGAAGTCGGCAACATCTTTCTGGGCAAGGACAAATCCATGAAGGGTGTTGACCACAAGGACTGGTCCGCCACCAAGGACAAGTTCTACAGTGCCGTGACCAACAAGAACGAGTCACAGCTGAAGTCCTATTGGTCTGGCCTAGTGTTTACTGGCAAGGGCCAACCCCTGCCAAGCGTGCCCGGTGACGCCGAAGTAGTCGCCAAGGTCGCTGCCGAAGCAGACGCCATCGGCTACGTCGATGCGGCTGCGGTGAATGACTCGGTCAAGGTGTTGTTCACTCTGCCTTGAGGTCTGCTCAGGTATAAAAAACCGCCCACCTGGGCGGTTTTTTATTTTATGGGTCGCGTTCCCTGTAAGCCTCAGTAAAGACTGAGTTCATAACGCTGGTACAGGGCCTGCACCCAACCTTCGACATACATCTTCTGCAACTCTATTTGCAGGCGCTGCAGCAGCACCGGGTCAAGTTGTGGGTGGCAGGCGATATCTTCCATCAGTGTCAGAAACGGCAGCACCTCGCGCAGCGGTGGATCGACTGCACGCGCCCGCGCCACCGCCGCGCTGGTGGCCCACAGGCGCGCACGCTGGCGTTGCAGCATGCTCAGGTTGAGGGCTTCGTTATTCGAATAGATCACCTGCAAGCCGGCCCCTTGCAGGTACTCACCGGCTCCAGAGCCCTGGTGGCTGAGGATGTTCAGCCCTCGGGCCTGCTGCAGGCTGAACAACTGCAACTCATCCGCCGCCTGGGCATACAGGCCTAGCCGGGAGATCAGCATCGGCCCGACCCACACATAACTCGGCTCACGCTCCTGTTGCCGCTCCACCAGCAGCGCACAGCTATTGGGCTGCATTTGCACCTGGCGCAACGCCCGCTGCAGGGGCATGAAACGCAATTGATAGCTGCTCTCGGCACGGCGAAACAGCTCCGTCGCCAACTCCGGTACCAAGCCCGCGCCTTGCCCATCTGCCCCTTGAGTGACCAGAGGCGGCCGCTCCCAGGCAAATAGCTGCACCTGCGCATACAACGGCAGGCTGAGAAACCACAGGGCGATGATCAACGTTCTAATCCCAGGCACGCAGCGCCTCCTGATAAGGCAACGTACGGCCCGCTGGGCGCTCGTCGGCCAGCGCCGGCCAGGGTGCGCCGGGTTTGCTCAACCACTCGGCCGGATCACCTTGAGGGTTCATCTGTGGGGCGCAGGCATGCTGTTGACGCTGGCCGAGTTGTTGTAAGTGCCGATCCAGGGCTGCCGCCAAGTTGCCCATGGCCTGACTGGCGCTGAGCTGACCACTGACCGCCGGATACAGCTGACGCCACCAGTGATTGGCCATGCCGCTATAATCCGGCACATTGGCTCCGGTCGGGGCCCAGCGCTGTGCGGCCGGGCTGCGATAAAACTCCACCAGGCCGCCGAGCTTCGGCGCCGCATCGAGCAACGCGGGCGACTCAAGATCGGAGCGGCGGATGGGCGTCAACCCAACCAGGGTCTTGCGCAGGGAAACCGACTTGGACACCACGAACTGCGCATACAGCCAGGCAGCCTGCCGCTGTTTCAGCGGCGTGGCCTTGAGCAGGGTCCAGGCACCGACATCCTGATAGCCGGACTTCATGCCTGCCCGCCAATAGGCCCCGCGCGGCGAAGGCGCGACCCGCCATTTTGGCTTGCCGTCGGCATCCACCATGGCACTGCCCGGCCGGGTGTAGTCGGCGGTGAAGGCGGTGTACCAGAAGATCTGCTGGGCAATCTGGCCCTCCGCCGCGACATTGCCGGCCTGGTTGAAGGTCATCTGCTGCGCCTCGGGCGGCGCATAGCGTTTCAGCCAATGGATGTATTGCCGCAAGGCATAGACCGCCGCCGGACTGTCCAACGCACCACCACGGCTCATGCTGGCCCCAGCAGGGCGACAGCCTTCAACGCGGATGCCCCAGTCGTCCACCGGCAAGCCATTGGGCAAGCCCAGATCGGCAGCCCCGGCCATCCCCAGCCAGGCATCGGACAGACGCCAGCCCAGGGACGGATCTAACGCCCCGTAATCCATATGACCATACACCTGCTGGCCATCGATTTCGCGCACCTGCTCGCTGAAGAACGCCGCAATGTCCTCATAGGCCGACCAGTTCTGCGGCACGTCCAGCTCATAGCCATAACGCTCACGGAAAGCCTGACGCAGCTCGGGCCGGGCGAACCAGTCCTGGCGATACCAATAGAGATTGGCGAACTGCTGGTCAGGCAGCTGGTAGAGCTTGCCGTCCGGCGCAGTGACAAAAGGCAGGCCGATAAAATCAGCCAGATCCAGGCTGGGCAGGGTTATCGCCGCGCCTTCGCCCTGCATGAATGCGGAGAGTTCCAGCACCTGGCCATCGCGAAAATGCTGGCCGAGCAGGTCGCTGTCACTGATGTAGGCGTCATACAACGACAAACCGGTCTGCTGCTGGGCACGCAGCTTGTTGACCACGTCGTCCTCACCACTGACCTCATGGATCACCTGGATACCGGTGAGCTGACTGAACAGCGGAGCCAATACATTGGCTTCATACCAGTGTGTGTCGATGCGCTCGGCGATCACCCGAATCTGCATGCCCTGAAACGGGCGGGCGGCATCGATAAACCATTGCAACTCGGCTTGCTGTGCATCACGACTGAGTGAACTGGGCTGTAATTCCGCCATCGCGGTAGCCAGTGGTTCGGCAGCCAACGCGATGCCACTCAGGTACAACGCCATGCCGATTGCAATGCGCATGCACAACTCCACTGCTTATGTGCATTTCACTCTAGCCCAGCCTATGACTTTAGTCGTAGTGAGTGAACGCCTCGTGCAGCTAGTTGCGCAGCAATTCGCCAACAGCTACAGCCGCGCTGGACTCGGCATCCTGCAAAGCCTGCTCGGCGGCATGCGCAGGCAGACGCAAGGCGGTTCCGAGAAACTCAATGGCCGCCAGCGCGCCATGCTCATGGTTGTGCAAGATCAGCACCTGCTGGTTCTGCAGGCAGTCGAGAATCGCCAGCGACACCTGGAAATTCGCCGACAGGCCCACCTCACACACATCCGGCATGCGCTCGCGGCGCTCGTAGCCGCTGGCGCGCTGTTCGTTGTACTTGGCCCAGACCAAGAGCACGGCGCCGATCAGCAGCGCCACCAGCAAATAGATCAGCAGGGTGTCCAGGGTCAGCAGAAATTCCGTGCCCAGCGACAGCCTTGGGCCCTGCTGATCGTCGGCGATCACCGCAGCCACCCCCTGCACCACCAGATAGCCCAGGCCCAGCCAGGCGACCAGGGTCAGCAAGGCATCAATGCTGCGTGGCAGCCAATGTTGTTGCGTACGAATCAGCAGGCTCATGGGGTACTCCGTTTGATGCCGCGATCCGGGCTGACCCAGCGCGCGCGTTGCTGGCGGCGTTTGAGCATGACTTTGGGAAAGCTGACCAGGGTGGTAAACAGGGTGAGCATCCAGAACGCCAGCGGGTACCAGATGATCCAGAACAGCGCCCGCGCCAGACCTTGCTCATAACGCCGCTCGACCAGCAGGCTGAGGCTGAACTGCGCCAGGCACACGCAAGCCAGCACCAAGCCGGTAAAGGCCGGCGGCATCATGCTGGTGACTTGCAGGTTGGCGGGTAGCTCGACGACCTGGCCGGCCAGCCACAGCAGAATCGACAGGGCGAAGGTAAAGGCCCAGATGGCCGACAGGCAGAACTCGATCAGCAGCGGCCACATGTAGCGAAAGCGCCAGACCCAGATGCTGCCGACGTTTTTCAGCAGCACTTCGGCGCCGCCCTGGGCCCAGCGCAGGCGTTGCTTCCACAACCCGCGCAGGGTTTCCGGCATCAGAATCCAGCACAGCGCACGTGGTTCGTAAAAGATCGACCAGTGATCGAGTTGCAGCTTCCAGCTGACGTCGATGTCTTCGGTGATCATGTCGGCGCTCCAGTAGCCGATGCGATCCAGCGCACTGCGGCGAAACGCAGCGATGACCCCGGACACGGTAAACACCCGGCCGTAGACCCGCTGGGTGCGCTTGATCAGGCCGATGATCGAAGAGAACTCACCCACCTGGATGCGCCCGACCAGGGTCGAGCGCGTGCGAATACGCGGGTTGCCAGTCACCGCGCCCACCCGTGGGTTATCGATCAGCGGTGCCACCAGATAGGCCGCAGCATCCTGATCCAGCAGGGCATCGCCGTCGATGCACACCAGGTACTCGCTGCGCGCCGCCAGTGCGCCCATGCGCAGGGCCACCGCCTTGCCCTGGTTCTGCGCCAGGTGCAGCACACGCAGGCGCGGCTCACGGGCGGCCAGTTGGTCGAGCACCGCACCGGTGTTATCGCGCGAGCCGTCGTTGATGGCGATCACTTCAATCGCCGGATAGCGCTGCGCCAGGGCCGCGCCAATGGTTTCCAGCGCGTGCTCGCCCTCATTGAAGCAGGGCACCAGAATCGAGATCAGCGGCGTCCCGGCCAGCTCCGGCGGCAATACATCACCGTGATTGGACCAGGGCCAGTGGCGCTCCCAGTGCAGCCAGAAATAGCAGCCACCGGTGATCCACAGCGCCGACATAAACAGCGGGTAGAAAAATACGAAGTCCAGCAATACATCCCCGGTCAGGCTCAGCGCCACGCCCACCGGCGCGCCGAGCACCAGCAGGAGAATCAGCAGGGCATAGATACGGTCAATCATGGCAACGGATACCAGGCATTGGAGAACGCCGGACGAATGCTCTGCACGCGCGGCTGGTCATTGATGAAGTCGTCGGGGTAGTAGCCGTAATTGCGCACGCCATTCCATTGCAGGCGGCGCATCCACTGAGCGAGCAGTTGGCTGTCGATCGGCCCACTGCTGTCGGCCCGCCAGTCCCGCGCCTGCAACTCGAACACCGTGCGCTGCAACGCGCCGGGGCGCTGGGCAATCTGCTGCACCAGGTTGTCAAGCCAGGCATCGGCCTGCGCCTGCTCGACGCCCTCCATAAAGGGCATGGCCATCGGCGCGGTCCAGTCGTAACTGGCGAGGAAGTCGTCGAGGTTCTGCGCGAACCAGGTTTCGCTGTAGGGGTTGATGATCGGCTGGGCGTACATGTTGCGCGCCGTTTTCACCTGCGGCCCACGAATGGCGCGGACCTTGGCCGTCAGCTCGTTGGTAAAGTCGATCAGGTAACGGCTCTTGAAGCGCGTCCAACGTTGCAGGGTGTCCTCATCGCCACGCAATGCCGCGATATCACCGGGCAGACCGGCAGCTCGATAGGCTGCCAGGGCAGCAGGGCCGGCATCTTCGAAGTCCGACAGCAGCGCATCATCGTGGTAGAGCACGCCGAAGAAGTTGGCGTGCCGCGCCAGGTCTTCGTAGATCTCGCCAATCTGCTGGCGCACTGTGGGATCGAACGGCGACAGGCGGCGATACTGCCCGGCATCCACTGCGGGCGCGCCATCCGCCGACCAGCGCTGCACCCGTGGCAGGCTGGCAGCCAGGTCAAAGCTGAGCACCGGCATCCAGGCGAACACCTCGACCTTGGCGCGGGTGCGCAGTTGCCAGGCCACGCGATTGAACAGGTCGGCACGCACCGGCAGGTGACGGTTGGGGAAGTACAGCGACTTGACCAGGCCATCGCCCTCGGGGTCGGCATAGGCCTGCAAAAACACCGTGGTAATGCGCAGGTCGGCAATCCGCTGCACCAGCTTGCCGAGGTTGGCATCCATCTGCTGCGGGTCGGCGTCGTAGACATAATCCAGGTCAACATGCGCTACGCGCATCAGCTCTGCTTCTTCCACCGAGCTGATAGCGGCGGCAAAGCGGCTGGTGTCCGGGTCGCCATTGAGCAGAAAACGCGGCCCCTCTTGCAGGCTGGCGAAGGCGCTCAGGCCATCTTCCAGGGTCAGCGCCAGCTCGTAGCCGTTGTCACCGACGATCTTCAACGCCGTGCCGCTGGCCGCACCATAAGGTCAGACCCAGACGCGCGGCGCGCGGCCGCTGGCAGCCTCGATCTTGGCGCTGATGCGCGCCACATCCTGGCCGATGCGCGCGCTGTACTCGGCGTCGCTCTCATAGCGCTTCTGCTGCGGGTCGTACAAACGGGTCACTGCGGCCGGCTGCACATTGCCCTGGGGGTTGGCCAAGGCGCCGTAGTGCAAAGCATCCGTGTGCGCAGCAATCTCCACCAACCCGCTGGCGGCGATTTCATGGATTTGCGCCCAGGTTACAAAACGCTCACGGGCCACTGGCAGGCCGCCGAAATCCACCGGGCGATCGGCCGGCGTGTCCATCCAGACGCCCACCGGCGCCAGTACGGCAGGCCACTGATAGGCTTTGAGGATCGGCAGAACGCGGGTGTAAAAGCTGCTGTAACCGTCATCGAAACTCAACAGCACGGCCTTATCCGGCAGCGCCGGGCCACCCTGACGGGCCGCCAGCAGTTGATCCACCGACACCGCCTGGTAACCGTTGGCCTTGAGCCAAGCCAGCTGTTCAATCAGGTTGGCGGTGCGCACCGACATATAGGCCTGGCTGGCATCGGCATCTTCAATGTCGTGATAGGCCAGCGCCAGCACCTTGCCCTGCGGCCACGGGCTTTCACCTACCGCCTGCATACGCTGCTGCGGCGGAGTGAAGGGCGGAGCGGAAACGGCGCAAGCACCGAGCAACAAAGCGACCAGCCCGAGCAGGCCGCAGCGGGAAAAAAAGCCCATGGGGGAAATCCTTAAAAGCGGTAATTGACGTCGAACAGCACGCGCACTTCCTGCTCGCGCTCACCGTCGTAGGCGCGGCTCAGGGCGGAGATGGCCAGGCCGCCGTCGAAGCGGTCGGCGAAACGCAGGCGCTGGCCGTAACTGATCAGACCGACGGCATCGGTGCCGTAGCCGCGCTGGCTGTTACTGCCCGCGCCCAGTTCGGCCTGCTGACTCCAGACCGTCTGGTAACGCCGATACAGGGTGTGCGACAGCTTTATGCTGGGCAGCACGCTGAACTCGGCCTCGGGATTGAAGTACGGCACTTCATCCGAGCCGCTGTTGCCGCTTACGCCCAGCTCCAGGCCCAGATCGGCCTGCCAGGTGGGAGCGGTATAGAAGCGCTGAGCACCATCAAGCAGCAGGCCATAGCGGTTGTTGCCATCACTGAAATGCGCGGTATTGACCGACGCACGCCACTCGCGTCGCTCATCACCACGCCAGCGCAGGTAGCCACTCAGGCTGTCGGCCGTGATATCGGCATTCAACGCACGCAACGGCGTATCGCTGGACAGATGCTGCGCCGACCAGCCGTACTGCCAGTGGTCGTCGATATCGTGGCTGCCGCTCAGGCGCAAACCCAGCGGGCTGCCATGGCCGAAGTCATGACGCGACAGCTCGGCTTCGACGGTGTGGTTGCGCACCCGCCATTCGGCACCGGTGCGCAGCCAGCGGTGCTGGCCGCGCCCTTCCTCGAAATCACCGGTGGCATAACCGCCGCCGACAAACAGTCGCCAGTCATCCTGCAAGGGCGCGCTGTACAGGGTGGTGTCGATACCCAGGTCATTACCGCCGGAGACACTGCTGCCCGAGCCCAGGCCGCGATAGCCGGAAACTTGCAGCTCAGCCATATGATGCACCTGGCGCAAACGCTGCAAACGCTGCGCCTGCAAGCTTTCCGGGTAGCGCTGGATCACGTCATCGGCGAGCAGATCCAGCTGTCGCCATTCCTGCAACTCCAGCGCGGCCAGGCCTTGTTCGACCTCCAGGGCAAGGTTGCGCGGGGCGGTGCTTTCCACCACTTTCAACTCATCTTCGGCGCGCCGCGGCCAGCCGCGCGCCAGATACAGGCCGGCGCGCGCTGTGCGCAGGGCACTGTTGTTCGGCGCATTGTCGGCCAGTTGCGCATAGGCCTGCTCAGCGGCGGGTGTGTCATTCACCTGCAGGTAGGCAGTGGCCTGCAACGCCTGAGCTTCCAGCCAGCGTGCATTGGGTTCCGGCTCTGGGTTGCCGAGCAGGTACAGGCGTGGCGGCTGCTGCGCAGCCAATTGCTCGGCCTGTACCTGCGCGGCGTCCAGCTGTTCGCTTTCCACCAGGGCGTAAAACAGACTGCGCTGATCTTCCAGCCACTCCGGGTGCTTGTCGTCTTCACCGGCCAGGACCTGACGGTAGAGTTCGGCGGCCTGCTCGGGCTGACGCAGATAGAGCATGGCGGAGGCCACCCAACGCAGCGCATAGCTCGGCAGGCTGACCTGCTCGGCCTGCAACTGCTGGTACTGCGCCAGCACCTCGCTCATCCGCACCCGTGCATGCAAAGCGCCCAGGCGGTCGATGCGCACGCGCCGGCTGTCCGCCTCGGCTTCAGGCTGCCCGGCCCAACGCTGCAATAACTGTTCAGCCTCGGTCAGGGCGCGATCGGTGATCTGAAAACGCTCACCTTCGCTGCGTGTGGCCATGTCCGCCAGACGCACCTGCTCGGCGAGCACATCGCCCTGCAACTGACGCACCTGAGCCGCGTTCAGCAGGCATGAACAGCGCTGGTTCAGGTCCAGGGCCTGCTGTGGCAAACCGGCACGTTGCAGGCTCAGCAGGTACTCGCGCGCCACATCGGCGCGGCCCGGAGCCAGGTCATGGGCGCGGTCGATTTCATGCAGCGCGGCATAGCGCTGACCCGCGCTCAGGTAGGCATAGCCGAGCACCAGGCGGCGTTCGGCATCCTGCGCGGCCTGATTCACCAGCGCCTGGCCCTGAGCAATCGCCGCAGCGTGCTGCCCGGCATCGGCCAGGGTCATAACCTGGCCGAGCAACAGCCCCTGGTGCTCGGCAAAGCGCCCCAATCCCTGCCGATAAACCGCCAGGGCGGCCGGCCACTGGCGCAGGTTGCGGTAAGCACGCGCGACAACGGCCAGGGCATCGGCCGACAGCATCTGTGCGGTTGCCTGCTGCTCATACAGCGCGACCACTTCTGCGTCCTCACCGGCCCAACCGGCAATCAGCAGGTGATCATTCAGGTAACGCGGCGATTGCCAGTTGGCCTGCTGCGCGCGCAGAAAGCTCAAGGCCGGCGGGTAGTCACCGTTGCGCGCACGCTCAAGCAAGGCGTCATAGGCCGGCTGGCCCTGCACCCAGGCGCTGAACAACAAGGCGGAACACAACAGGCTGGTTTTTTCACAGATCAAGCGGCGAGTCGCGCTTACCACTACGCGGCTGGTCTTTACATCTAAGGTCACGGACTACGTACCTGTATTGGCTTGGTTACAACAAGGCACAGGCTCAAGGCTGCGCAAAGACATTTTTTTGACATCTGCGCACATTATGCCACAGGAAAACCATTTTTCTGACGCTTTACTGACGAAACGCCATCTGCCATTGCGGTAACCTCCTAAGCGGTTGATCCAAAAAGGAAAGTTTTTTTGACGGATCGCACACACGGCGCTTCTAGACTTACGTCCAATGGCGTATGCGGCAGCGCCCACCGACCATGGATACTCAGAAAACTGTGAGACCGCCCATGAGCACAGCGGACGCATTCGCCCAGGCAGGCAAAACGGCCGTGCTGCAGAACATCCATGGCACCATGGAATTTCTGCAGAAATTCCCGCCGTTCAATCAGATGGACACCGCCCACCTGGCTTATCTGGTGGAGAACTGCCAGCTGCGGTTTTATGGCGAAGGTGAAACCATCATCAAGCCGACCGACGGTCCGGTTGAGCACTTCTTTATCGTCAAGCAGGGCCGCGTGCATGGCGAACGCCCGCATTCGGCGCGACGCGGCACGGAGACCACCTTCGAAATCACCAGCGGCGAGTGCTTCCCGCTGGCTGCGCTGATCGGCGAGCGCGCCACCCGTACCGAGCACCTGGCGGCCGAGGACACCTTCTGCCTGCTGCTGCACAAAAGCGCGTTTATCAAGCTGTTCTCGCTGTCCAACCCGCTGCGCGACTTCGCCCTGCGCGGGGTCAGCAGCCTGCTCGATCAGGTCAACCAGCAGGTGCAGATGCGCGCGGTGGAAACCCTCGGCGCGCAGTATTCGCTGGACACCCGCCTTGGCCAGTTGGCCATGCGCAGCCCGATCAGTTGCGCACCGGACATGCCACTGCGCGATGCGGTCAAGCTGATGCATGAGCAGCAGGTCGGCAGCATCGTCATCATTGACCCCACCCTGAAACCGCTGGGCATCTTTACCCTGCGCGACCTGCGCCGCGTGGTGGCCGATGGCGTCGATCTGGCGCAGCCCATCGACCGTCTGATGACCCAGGCGCCCTTCCATCTGCCGCCGGATGCCAGCGCCTTCGATGCGGCGATTGCCATGACCGAGCGGCATATCGCCCACATCTGCCTGGTTGAACATGAGCGGCTTTGCGGGGTGATTTCCGAGCGCGACCTGTTCAGCCTGCAACGTGTCGACCTGGTGCACCTGGCGCGTACCATCCGCCATGCCGGCCGTGTGGAAACCCTGGCGGCGCTGCGCAGCGATGTGCGGCAACTGGTCGACAGCATGCTGGCCCACGGCGCCAGCTCGACGCAGATCACCCAGCTGATCACCCTGCTCAACGACCACACCGTGTGCCGGGTGATCGAACTGACCCTGGAAGACCTCGGCGACCCGGGTGTGCCCTTCACCTGGCTGGTGTTCGGCAGCGAAGGACGCAGCGAGCAGACCCTGCACACCGACCAGGACAACGGCATCCTCTTCGATGCGCGCGATGCCAGTGAAGCCGCGGCCATCCGCGCGCGCCTGCTGCCGCTGGCCCAGGAGATCAACCTGCGCCTGGCGCAATGCGATTTCAGCCTGTGCAAGGGCAATATCATGGCCGGTAACCCCGAGCTGTGCCTGTCGCGCCAGGAGTGGGCACGACGGTTCAGCAGCTTCGTTCAGGACGCCACGCCGGAAAACCTGCTGGCTTCCAGTATCTATTTCGACCTGCGCGCAGTGTGGGGCGACCCACAGGGTTGCGAGCAACTGCGTCAGGGGCTGTTGTTGCAGGTGGCCGGTAATAGCCTGTTCCAGCGCATGATGGCCGAGAACGCCCTGCGCCAACGCCCGCCGGTGGGCGTGTTCCGCGATTTCGTGGTGGCCCGCAAGGGTGCCGAAAAGGACACCCTGGACCTCAAGGTGCAGGGCCTGACACCTTTCGTCGACGGCGCGCGCCTGCTGGCCCTGGCCCACGGCGTCGCCGCCGTGGGCACCCTGGAACGGCTACGCGCACTGATCAAGCAGGAGGTGATTGATGCCCAGGATGGTGCGGCCTACGAAGAGGCCTACCATTACATTCAACAAGCGCGCATGCAGCAGCATCAGTTGCAGGCACGCAGTGGCCAGCCCTACTCCAACCGGGTCGACCCTGATCACCTCAACCACCTTGACCGGCGCATCCTGCGCGAATCCTTCCGCCAGGCGCAGCGGTTACAAAGCAGCCTGGCGCTCAGGTATCAGTTATGAGCAAGTTCACCTGGTTTACCGGCCGTGGCCCGGCCCTGACTCACCAGCAGCTGGAACGCCGCCGCCAGCTGCTGCCTGCCGCCGCCCTCAATGCACAGCCACTGCGCGAGCAACGCCTGGTGGTGCTGGACCTGGAAACCAGCGGCCTGGATATGAAACGCGACCAGGTGCTGTCGATTGGCGCCGTGGTGATCGAACACGGCGGCATCAACCTCAGCCAGCAGTTCGAATGCACCCTGCAACGCCCGGATCATCAGGTCAGCGCCAGCACGCTGATCCACGGCATCGCCCCCAGTGCGATTGCCAACGGCATCGAGCCGGCCGAGGGCTTACTGGCTTTTATGGAGTTTCTCGGTGACAGCCCGCTGCTGGCCTTTCATGCCGGGTTCGACCAACGCATGCTGGCCCGTGCACTGAAGCAGACCCTTGGCTATCGCCTGCAACACCGTTTCTTCGACGTCGCCGAACTGGCACCGATGCTCTGCCCGCAGGCCGACATCCGCCACGGCGGCCTGGATGACTGGACCCGCTATTTCGGCCTGCACGTGCAGCAACGTCACCACGCCAGCGCCGACGCCCTGGTCACCGCCGAGCTGGCGCTGATCCTGTTCAGCAAGGCGCGCAGCCAGCAGCTCGACAGCCTGCAGGCACTGGAGCAGCAGCTCAATGGTTACCGCCGGCGGCAGCACGCGCATTCGCTGTAGCCCACGGCTGAGTGCATCCATAACTTAGGTGCGCACGGCGCACCCTACATCTTGATCTGGAACTCCGGGTAGGGTGTGCTGCGCGCACCGCCCACCCTACCAACGCAGCTACAGATCGCGCATCAGCAAGGCGTATTCCAGCGACACATCAGCCGGCACCGGCAGATAGACAATATGCCCATCCCCCGGCGCAACGCTTGTCGCCTGGCCCGGGCGGTTTTCCAGTTGCGCCAGGGTAAAGCGCAGGTTGCCCTGGGGCGTCATAAGCTCCAGGCCATCGCCGACGGCAAAGCGGTTTTTCACCCGCACTTCGGCCAACTCGCCACGCCGCTCACCGGTCAACTCACCGACAAACTGCTGCTGCTCGGAGATCGAGCTGCCGCGTTCATAGTTCTGGTATTCGTCATGCACATGACGGCGTAGAAAGCCCTCGGTGTAACCGCGATGGGCCAGAGACTCCAGGGTGCCCATCAGGCTTTTATCGAAGGGTCTGCCGGCGACGGCATCATCGATGGCCTTGCGGTACACCTGGGCGGTGCGCGCCACGTAGTAGTGGGACTTGGTGCGCCCTTCGATCTTCAGCGAGTGCACACCCATCTGCACCAGGCGCTCCACGTGCTGCACCGCACGCAGGTCCTTGGAGTTCATGATGTAGGTGCCGTGCTCGTCCTCGAAGGCGGCCATCTGCTCGCCGGGGCGGCTGGCGTCTTCCAGCAGGAACAGCTGCTCGGTCGGTGCGCCCAGCCCCAGGGTCGGTTCGACGAGTTGCACCACCTCACCCAGCTCGTTCTCGCCAGCAGGCTGGGCCTGGTACTGCCAGCGACAGGCATTGGTACAGCTGCCCTGGTTGGGGTCGCGCTTGTTGATATAGCCCGACAGCAGGCAGCGCCCGGAATAGGCCATGCACAACGCGCCATGGACGAAGACTTCCAGCTCCATACCCGGCACTTCATGGCGGATTTCGCCGATTTCCTCCAGCGACAGCTCGCGCGACAGGATGACCCGGCTCAGCCCCTGCTGCTTCCAGAACTGCACGCTGGCCCAATTCACTGCATTGGCCTGTACCGAGAGATGAATCGGCAGCTGCGGGAAATGTTCGCGTACCAGCATGATCAACCCCGGGTCGGACATGATCAGCGCATCCGGGCCCATCAGCACCACTGGCAGCAGATCACGCAGAAAGGTCTTCAGCTTGGCGTTATGCGGCGCGATGTTGACCACCACATAGAACTGCTTGCCCTGGGCATGCGCCTCGCGGATGCCCGCCTCAAGATTGGCGTGATCGAACTCGTTATTGCGCACCCGCAGGCTGTAGCGCGGCTGCCCGGCGTACACCGCGTCCGCGCCATAGGCGAAGGCGTAACGCATGTTCTTCAAGGTGCCGGCCGGCGAGAGCAGCTCGGGATAACGCGGTGTGGGGGCCATGATCAGGTCGCTCAGCCAACAGGGTCGGGCACTCTAGCGCGGCAGCGGCCGGCGGCTATTGATCTGCATCTATGCCAGGCCAGGTGGCGACCACCCATCGCGGCAGCACAACGGTGGATTGCGGGAGGCAGGGCTGCCCTGCCATCATATGCGAATAGTTCTCGATTTGTTTCTTATCTACTCTCTCGAGGTTCGCGTGGCGGCTGGCGACTCTACCCACCTGCAGTTGGTCAGCCTGCTCTATCGCGATCACCGTGACTGGCTGCTCGGCTGGCTGCGCAAAAGCCTGTACAGCCCGGAGCGCGCCGAAGACCTCAGCCAGGACACCTTTGTCCGCCTGCTCGGCCGCAGCGACCTGGATCAGGCGCGCGAGCCCCGTGCGCTGCTGACCACCATCGCCCGGGGCCTACTGATCGATCACTTCCGCCGCAGCGCGCTGGAACGCGCCTACCTGGACGAACTCGGCCAACTGCCGCAGGCCATACAACCCAGCGCCGAAGAACAGGCGCTGGCCCTGGATGCGCTGCGCGAGATCGACCGCCTGCTCGGCCAGCTCTCGAGCAACGCCCGCGCGGCCTTTCTGCATAACCGTCTGGACGGCATGGGCCACGCGGAAATCGCCGAACGCCTCGGTGTTTCCGTGTCCCGCGTACGTCAATATCTGGCTCAGGGCCTGCGTCAGTGCTACATCGCCCTGTACGGAGCACCGCAATGAGTGCGGTATCGGCACGGGTGCTGGACGCGGCCATCGAATGGCAACTGCGCCTGGACTCCGGCAGCGTCAGCGCTGAACAACAGCATGCGTTCGCCGCATGGTTGGCGGCGCATCCCGAGCATGCGCGGGTCTGGCAGCAGCTCAATGGCCTGGATATCCGCCTGGCTTCGGCGGCCGCAGCACCGGCGCGCCAGGCTTTGTTGCACAGTGCGCGCAGCACCCGCCGCCGGCGTCTCGCTGGCAGCGCGCTCGGCCTGTTGCTGAGCAGTGCCTTGTTGCTGGGCCTGCTCGGCCAGCAGCGCCCACTCGACGATTACCTGGCCGATGTCCGCACCGGCCGGGGTGAGCAGCGCGAATTGCAGTTGCACGATCACAGCCGGATTCGCCTGAACAGCCGCAGCGCCATGGATATCGAATTCAGCGACACGCAGCGCGCCGTGCGCCTGCACAGCGGTGAAATCCTGGTGGAAACCGCCCATGGCGACCCACGGCCATTTGTCGTGCTCACCGAGCAAGGCAGCCTGCGCGCCCTGGGCACACGTTTCCTGGTGCGTCGCGAGGGCGACAGCACGCGCCTGACCGTGTTGCAGTCGGCAGTGGCCGCGCACCCGCTCGACGGCGCCAGCGAACGCATCATCCAGGCCGGCGAGCAGGTGCTGATGCAGCGCCAGCAACTCGACCGCGTCCATGCCGCACCGCTCAGCGCAGCGGCCTGGAGCCACGGCATGCTGGTGGCCGAGAACCTGCGCCTGGAAGACCTGCTCGACGCCCTGGGCGAATACCGCAGCGGCTACCTGGGCCTCGACCCGCGCCTGGCCGACTTGCGCATCAGCGGCAGCTTCCCCCTGTACGACAGTGACAAAGCCCTGGCTGCGCTACCGCCGAGCCTGCCAGTGCGTATCGAACGAGTCGGCAACTGGTGGGCGCGCGTGGTGCCTGCGGTTCAGTAAGCGGCCGCCTAAAAACAGACGGACAGGGGCTGATGTAGGAGGGGCTTTAGCCGCGACATTGCAGTGTCGCGGCTAAAGCCCCTCCCACAAAGAACCGGCGCCCGGTTAGGAATCGACAGCAGCACCGTTAAATCTCGCTAGAAAATAATTTCAAACAGCCCTGTCACTTTTCAATTCTGCTTCGGCATCAGGTCATTGAGATTTATTCCCGCTTAGGAGAGTTTCGTAATGACCCGTACCCTGCCCCTGTTCCGCCCCGGTCTGCTGGCCGCTGCCATCAGCCTTGCCAGCGTCTGCACACCCGCTCTGGCGGACACCTACCAGCTGCCCGCCGCGCCCTTGGCCAGCACCCTGACTCAGATCGCCAGCCAGGCCGGCATCGTCCTGAGCATCGACCCGGCGCTGACCGTAGGCAAGCAATCGGCCCCGGTGCACGGTGACTACGACGCCCTCGAAGCCCTGCACCAGGCGCTGCGCGGCAGCGGCCTGCAACTGCAGCACGGCAGCGCTGGCGTCTACAGCCTGATCCCCGCACCCCAGGCGACTGTAGCCCTGCCGGATATCACCGTTACCGCCTCGCAGCAGACGGAAAGCGCCTGGGGCCCTGCGTCCGGCTACCTGGCCTCACGCACCGCCGCTGGCAGCAAAACTGACACAGCCCTGGCCGAGGCCCCGCGCTCGATCTCGGTGGCCACCCGCGAACAGATGCAGGACCGTGGCGTGCACAGCCTCGATGACGCGGTGAAATACATGCCGGGCATCGTCTCCAGCAGCTTCGGCAGCGACACCCGCTACGACTGGATGCGCGTACGCGGCTTCGAGCCGACCCACTTCCTCGACGGCCTGCCGCTGCCCCGTGGCGTGTACGCCAACCCGAAACCGGAAACCTGGAACCTCGACCGCCTGGCCCTGCTGCGCGGCCCGGCGTCGTCGGTCTATGGCCAGACTCCGCCCGGCGGCCTGCTGGATATGGTCAGCCGTCGCCCGAACGACACGACCGCCCATGAACTCGAAGTGCAGTACGGCAGCGACAACCATCGCCAGATCAACTTCGCCAGCACCGGCACGCTCGACGAGCAGGGCCAGTTCCTCTATGGCCTGAGCGGCGTGGTACGCGACAGCGGCACCCAGATCGATAAGGTCGACAACAAGCGCTACAACATCGCACCCAGCCTGACCTGGAATATCGACCCCGATACCCGCCTGACCCTGCTGTCGCAATTCACCCGCGACGATACCGGCACCACCAGCCAGTTCCTGCCAATCCAGGGCACCAAGATCGACATGCCGTTTGGCAAGATCTCCCACCACAAGAACCTGGGCGATCCTGACTACGACTACTACGACCGCACTTACTACGCGCTGGGCTACGCCTTCGAGCATCGGTTCAACGACGTCTGGCAGTTCCGCCAGAACCTGCGCTACACCAAGTCCGACCTGTCGTTCCAGACCGTCACCGTTGGCTCCTACCCCTGGACCCTGATGGACAACGACGGCAACATCGGCCGCGGCACCACCAACACTGAGGAAGACATCAGCCAGTTCGCGGTGGACAACAACTTCCAGGCCGACTTCGCCACTGGCGAAATCAACCACACCCTGCTGCTCGGCCTCGACCACCAGCGCATCGACACCAACTACATGTCAGTCTTCGGTACCGCGCCGGCCATCAACGTCAACAACCCGGTCTACGGCCAGCCGATCACCCGCCCGTCGCGCGCCCTGGCGTTCTACGACTACAACCAGAAGTCCCACCAGACTGGCCTCTACGTCCAGGATCAGATGGCCCTCGACCAGTGGCGCCTGACCCTCGGCGGGCGCGAGGACTGGGTGCACACCGGCACCACCTTCCTCAACAAGAACGACGCCACCAACACCGAGCGCGACAAGGCCTTCAGTGGCAACGCGGCCCTCAGCTACGTATTCGAGTCGGGCTTCACCCCCTACCTGTCGTACGCCGAGTCGTTCCAGCCGACCAGCAACGCCACTGCCTCGCCGACCGACTCGTACAAACCGACCGAAGGCAAACAGTGGGAACTGGGCGTGAAATACCAGCCAACCGGCAGCGACATCCTGCTGAGCGCGGCCGTCTACGACCTGACCCAACAGAACGTGTCGGTCACCAACCGCATCGGGGGCGTAGCCGTCACCAGCCAGACCGGCGAAGTGAAGGTCAAGGGCCTGGAACTGGAAGCCGTGGGCAACGTCACCGACAACCTGAAGGTGGTCGCCTCCTACACGCAGGCGAAGTCTGAAGTGCAAGACGGTGAGTTCAAGGGCAAGCGCCTGCAGCTGATGCCCAATCGCCAGGCCTCGCTGTGGGCCGACTACACCTGGCACAACGGCGTACTCGACGGTTTCGGCATCGCCGCTGGCGCTCGCTACACCGGCAATACCTTCGGTGACCAAGCCAACTCCGAGCTTGGCTTCGCCAAGTCCTACACCGTGTTCGATGCCGCCGTGCACTACGACCTCGGCCGCCTGGACAACAGCCTCAGCGGCGCATCGCTGGCGCTCAACGCAAGCAACCTGTTGAACAAGGACTACCTCTCCACCTGCGACAGCTACTACTGCTATTACGGCGACCAACGCAGCGTAGTCGCCAGCGCCACTTACACGTGGTAACCCACTGAGTCGTAACCCGCGCGCCATCGAGGCCGCCCCATGGGCGGCCTTCGGCTTTTGGAAAAGCCTATGAAAAGCACCACCATCCGCCGCTGGTCTGCCATGCACACCTGGACCAGCCTGATCTGCACTTTATTTCTGCTGATGCTGGCCTTCACCGGGCTGCCGCTGATCTTCCACCACGAACTGGAACACCTGCTCGGTGAGGCCCCGGAATTACGCGAGCTGCCAGCCGATACAGCGCACCTGAGCCTGCAGCAACTGGTCGAGGCCGCCGAGCGGCACCGGCCGGGCGAAGTAGTGCAGTACTTCGGTTTCGAGGACGATGAGCCCAACGGCGTGGTGGCGATCACCGCCGCCACGGCTGGCACCGAACCGAACTCTTCGCACACCTTTATGCTCGATGCCCGCAGCGGCGAAGCCGTCGAGATGCCAGCAGCCAACGGCGGCCTGCTGATGGTCATTCTGCGTTTGCACGTGGACATGTTCGCCGGCCTGCCCGGCAAGCTGTTGCTGGCGTTTATGGGTCTGCTGTTCGTGGTGGCGATCATCTCCGGCGTGGTGCTCTACGCGCCATTTATGCGCCGGCTGAAATTCGCTGAAGTGCGCCATACGAAAGCCACCCGCACACGCTGGCTCGACCTGCACAACCTGATCGGTATCGTCACCCTGACCTGGGCCCTGGTGGTCGGCGTCACCGGGGTGATCAGCGCCTGCGCCGACCTGCTGATCAGCGCCTGGCGCACCGAAGCCCTGGCGGCGATGGTCGCGCCCTACCGCGATGCCCCGCCGCTGACCGAGCGCGCGCCGGTCAATCAGGTGCTGACGATTGCCGCGCAGGCCACACCGGAGATGCGGCCGGACTTTATCGCCTTTCCCGGCACGCGTTTTTCCAGCGAGCACCATTACAGCGTCTTCATGAAGGGCAACACTCACCTGACCGCGCACCTGTGGACGCCGGTGCTGATCGATGCGCGCACCCTGCACGTCACCGCCATCGGCCAACGGCCCTGGTATATGGATGCGCTGTCGATGTCGCAGCCGCTGCACTTTGGCGACTACGGCGGCATGCCGATGAAGGTGCTCTGGGCGGTGCTGGATGTGCTGACCATCATTGTTCTGGGCAGCGGCCTGTACCTCTGGTGGGCGCGTCGGCGCTCTCCACCGACACAGCGTGAGCGCGCGGAGGCCACCGCATGAACTGGCGTCAATCGACCTTCGCCCTGCCCCTGCTGATCGGCCTGCTCAGCGCCATCGGCCTGCTCAGTGCGTTACTGGGTGATGGTGGCTGGGACGCCGTGGCCTGGCTCGGCCTGGGCTTGCCCGCCGCACTCGGCGGCTGGCCGTTGCTGCGGCTCGCAGCACGTTCGCGGTGCGTCCAGAACCCGTAATCAAAGGGCTACGACCTTGGTCTAGAACCCCGCTGGTTACGACTAAGGTCGTCTGTCACTCCGCTTGGGTGAGCCTACTCTAGGCTCACACCCCAACGTCGGAGGACAACAACAATGCACGACGAAACCTACGCGCGGATTCAGGCGAATCCGCACTTCCAGGACCTGGTGTCCAAGCGAGATCGTTTCGCTTGGACACTGTCCGCCATCATGCTGAGCCTGTACGTGGCCTTCATCCTGCTGATCGCCTTCGAGCCGCAGGTACTCGGCGCACGCATCAGTCCCGAATCACCGATCACCTGGGGTATCCCTATGGGCGTCGGGCTGATTCTCTCCGCCTTCGTGCTGACCGGGATCTACGTGTTCCGTGCCAACGGTGAGTTCGACACCCTCAACCAGGCCGTACTCGATGAGGTGCAGAAATGATCGCCCGTCTCCTGACTTTCGCAGTTCTGCTGCTCACCAGCTCGGCCCTCTGGGCGGCTGGCGCCCTTGAAGGCGAGGTGCAGCGTCAGCCGATGAACACCTCGGCCATCATGATGTTCCTGGCCTTCGTGGGCGGCACCCTGTACATCACCTACTGGGCGTCCAAGCGCAACACCTCCACCTCCGACTTCTACACCGCGGGCGGCAGCATCACCGGTTTCCAGAACGGTCTGGCGATTGCCGGTGACTACATGTCGGCGGCGTCCTTCCTGGGTATTTCCGCCCTGGTGTTCACCAGCGGCTACGACGGCCTGATCTACTCGATCGGCTTCCTGGTCGGCTGGCCGGTGATCCTGTTCCTGATCGCCGAGCGCCTGCGCAACCTGGGTAAATACACCTTCGCCGACGTGGCTTCCTATCGCCTCAAGCAGATGGAAATCCGCACCCTGTCCGCCAGCGGCTCGCTGGTGGTGGTGGCCTTCTACCTGATCGCGCAGATGGTCGGTGCCGGCAAGCTGATCCAGCTGCTGTTCGGCCTGGACTACCACGTTGCGGTGATCCTGGTCGGCGTACTGATGGTGCTGTACGTGCTGTTCGGCGGCATGCTGGCGACCACTTGGGTACAGATCATCAAGGCGGTGATTCTGCTGTCCGGTGCCTCGTTCATGGCGCTGATGGTGATGAAGCACGTCAACTTCGACTTCTCCATGCTGTTCTCCGAAGCCATCAAGGTGCACGAGAAGGGTGAGGCGATCATGAGCCCCGGCGGCCTGGTGAAAGACCCGATTTCGGCGATCTCCCTCGGCCTGGCGCTGATGTTCGGTACCGCGGGCCTGCCGCACATCCTCATGCGCTTCTTCACCGTGAGCAACGCCAAGGAAGCCCGCAAGTCGGTGTTCTACGCGACTGGCTTTATCGGTTACTTCTACATCCTGACCTTCATCATCGGCTTCGGCGCGATCCTGCTGGTCGGCACCAACCCGGACTTCCGCGATGCAGCGGGTGGCCTGATCGGTGGCAACAACATGGCGGCGGTGCACCTGGCCAATGCCGTGGGCGGTAGCATCTTCCTCGGCTTTATCTCGGCCGTGGCCTTCGCCACCATCCTCGCGGTGGTTGCTGGTCTGACCCTGGCAGGCGCTTCTGCCGTGTCGCACGACCTGTACGCCAGTGTGTACAAGAAGGGCAAAGCCAACGAGAAGGATGAGCTGCGCGTTTCGAAGATCACCACCCTGTGCCTGGGCGTGCTGGCCATCGTGCTGGGCATTGCCTTCGAGAAGCAGAACATCGCGTTCATGGTTGGCCTGGCCTTCTCCATCGCGGCGAGCTGCAACTTCCCGGTGCTGTTCCTCTCCATGTACTGGAAGAACCTGACCACCCGTGGCGCCATGATCGGCGGCTGGCTGGGTCTGATCACCGCGGTGACCCTGATGATCCTCGGCCCAACCGTCTGGGTTTCGGTACTGGGTAACGCGCAGGCGATCTTCCCGTACGAGTACCCGGCGCTGTTCTCCATCACCGTGGCCTTCGTCGGTATCTGGTTCTTCTCGATCACCGACAAATCGACGGCCGCCGACGAAGAACGTGCACGCTTCCTGCCGCAGTTCGTCCGTTCGCAAACCGGTCTGGGTGCCAGTGGTGCAGCGGCTCACTGATACCTGATACAGCAAGCACAAGGGCAGCCCTCGGGCTGCCCTTTTTTATTCACGCTGCACAGCGCTCAGCTCATTGCTGGGTCGGTCTCAGCCATTGAACGCATAGATAACCACCTGCTCGGCCGGACACACTATAAGTACGCCGATGCGGCCGTATGCGTAGTAACTCCCCGGACGATTTAGGATGGCGTCCACCTGCTTCACCACTTCAGGCTCGATATCGATACAAAAGCCATACGCGCAGACGTAATCGTAAATATCCAACCTTCCCGTCGCCGGTTTGGGCTGCCAATGCTCACTTGATCGGATCGGCGTCTCCTGCCAATCGCTGTAATACCCACGCCAGCGCCGCTCATCCTGCTGCTGATTGGGCGGCATGGTGTTGAGGAAACTGACACCGCCTGCAGCGATCTGCTCAGCAACCTTGGCCGTCAGCGGATAAAGCCGGATCCCCGCTTCATTACCGCCTGGGCCAAAGCCCCAGGACTCTTCCAGCTGATAGGCAACCGAACTGACCTGCAGCGCATCAGGCACAAAGCTGAGGAAGAAGGCGTCTTCATACGTCTTGATCCACCCCAGCAGCAGTTCACCGAGCAACACCAGGCCAGCCATCCCGGCACAGCACCCGATTAGCCACTTTTTCATCGGTGCCCTCGCACGCCCGAGCTCTGGCACGCAGTGGCCGTTGGCCCGCCGGCATGGGCGCACTGTGGTTGCTCGGCGCGACTCGGCCACTGTGCAGCCACGAATGCTGGCACAGGGAACAGCTGGGCAATCTGCTGCGCCAGCAGGTGCCCAACGCGGGCGTCTTCGCGCAAACCGACATGCCCGCTCATCGCGCATACCACAAGCGGAAGAAGCCCACGGCCAGTAGCAGGCCGATCTGCCCGAGCGCCGTGCACAGGCTGAGGAACGACTGCACGGCCTGATTTTGTGTGGCATTGGCTTGCCCCGTCAGACCGTCCCAGAACACATCCGGCAGCAACACCAGGCTCATGTGCGCCAGGGGCTGACCTGTCAGTTGCAGGCCCTTGATCAGGTCGAACTGGCCACAGAACATCAACCCCAGCAGCACCATAAACGCCACCACCAGGCCCAGGGCGAAACAGGCCGAGAACTGCATCAGTAAACGCATCATGTTCAACTCCTACACAGGTATTCAGGGCGCAGGACTGACCTGCGCCCTGGCGGGTCAAAGACCGCTGGCTGGGTTGTTCAGTGGCAGACGGCCAACGCCGTACCAATCGAGTTTGCGGGTCAGCACCATCACCCCGGCGAGCACGCCGAACACCAGTACCGAGCCCATCAGCAAGGCGTAATCCTCGGCCCCGAGCAGGCCGAACAACATGCCGTAGAGCAGTGCCAGCAAGGCACCGAAACCCGCACCGCGCAGCGCACTGTGCAGCACGTAACTGACGTAGAAGCCGATCAGCAGCACACAGGCGGTCGCCGCAATGCCATAGGCCAGGGCAAAACTCAGGTGCTCGGACAGCGACAGCAGCAACAGGTAGAACAGCGCCAGCGACATGCCCACCAGGGCGTACTGCACCGGGTGCACGGCCATGCGTTTGAGCACTTCAAAGAGGAAGAACGCAGCGAAGGTCAGGCCGATAAACAGCAGCGCATATTTGATCGCCCGCTCGGTCTTCAGGTACTGGTCCACCGGGTCGACAAAGCTCACGCCAAAGTTGCGCGCCGTCAGCGCATTGCAGCTGTCGCCGCGTACGCAGTCATCCAGCGCCTCTTCCAGGTTGGTGGCGAAGAAGCTGGTCTGCCAGTGCGCCTTGAAGCCCTTGTCTGACACTTCACGGCTGCTCGGCAAGTACTCGCCGACAAAGCTCGGGTGCGGCCAGCCGGAGGTCAGCTCAACCCGGCTGTCACGGCCTACCGGAGTGATACTGAGCTGCTCGGTGCCCTGCAGTTTCAGGTCGAAGGCAAACTCCAGGGTTTGCCCGCCCTGGGTATCCAGCAGCGGCAGCGGCGCATGCACACCGGCACCGAAACGCTCCTCGGCGCTACCGGGGGCAAAGCTCAGGTTCATACCGTTGAAGCGCAGCTGCAGGTCATTGCTGATGCCGCGGATATCGCTGATACCCACCGAGAGAAACGGCCGGTCGAACTGATACAGGCCCAGTTCATCACCCAACCCCAGGCGCGCCGGCAACTTGAAGGCACCGCTGATCTGATTGTCGCTGCGGTACAACAGCGCCTTGTAGATGCCGCGCGCACGCTCCTCTGTGCTGACCGCGCCATTGAGCACAAAGCGCTCCGGCAGGAAGTACAGGCGGCCACGGCTCTTCTGCTCTTCCAGGTAACGCTCGCCGGTCTTGGCGTGCGTTTTCCACTGGTTCCACACCTTGGTGTAAGGCATCACCAGAATCGGCCCGGTGAGCTGCTGGCGGTAGCTGGAACTGCGCGCGATGTCCTGCAGCACCTCGGCACGCTGATACTGCCGCTCGCTCACCAGCCCGCCGATCATCGACAGTGGAATCAGTAATAACAAAATCAGCAGGGCAATCGCGCCCAGCTTGAAACCCAGGATACGGCTCATGGTGCAACTCTCCGCTACGGTTTAGGTAGGCAGAGTCTGGGCAGCCCAGGTGGTGGCTTTATGGAGCCGAAGTGAAGACTCTGTGGAGACTCTGTGCAGGCGGCCCACCGGCCCATGGACAGCCACAGGGGAAATGCGTAGCGTGCCGTTGATCGCCACTTTATGGATGAACGGCCATGCCAGAAACCAACCCCTATGCCACCCCGCAAGCCAGCGTCAGCGACCCACAGGCGCTGGTGTCCGATGCACAGATCGCCGCCCTGCCCATCTCCGACAAATGGAAGGAGCGCTTCAGCGCCATTCACCATGCCGGCGGCGTGAAAATGCCGCGGTTCAAGGAGCTGCCCGCCGCCGAGCGACGCAAGGCCTTCAGCTTCAACTTTCTGGCGTTCTTCTTCGGGCCGATCTACTACGCCATCAAAGGCATGTGGAAAAAGGGCCTGGCACTGTTTGTCGTCTGTGCTGCCGTGGTCATCCTGCTGGGCATCGGCCTCGACTATCTCGGCTACAGCCGCATAGCCAATGCACTGGGCTATGGCATCAGCGCGGTATTCGCCACCCGCGCCAATATCGATTACTACAAGAAGATGCTGCTCAACGATAACGGCTGGTGGTAGAGGCCCGCGCATGATCCCCAGGGTATACGGCAGTCCCGAGGGGCGCCCGCTGTTCTATTTCCATGGTGTGCCGGGCGCTGCGGTTGAGGCCGCCATGCTGCATCAGGCGGCCTTGGCGCAGGGCATCAAGCTGCTGGTGGTGGCGCGCAACCTACCGGGCGAACTCGACAGCGAGGACTACCTGCAACAGCTGGCGCAACAGGTCACGCAGCACGCAGCAGGGCAGCCGATTCACCTGCTCGGGTTCTCCATCGGTGCCTGTCTGACCTTACGCGTTGCCGCACGCCTGGGCGAACAGGTGGCCGCCGTTCACCTGCTCTCAGCCGCGGCCCCCTGGGAGGTGGCCAGCAACCGCGTCGGAATGGGCGCAGGGCGTTATACCTTTGCCTGGGCGCAGCATTCTCCAACGCTCTTTCGCGCCTTTGCCGGCTATCAGGCGCTGCTGGCAAAGGTCAGTCCGCGCCTGTTGCTCAACCTGCTGTTCGCGGGCGCGGGCGGTAATGACCGCGAGCTGCTGCGCCAGAGCGGCACACTAGACTGGCTGAAAGCGATCCAGCGCGACTGTTTCCAGCACGGCATCGGCAACTATGCACGGGATATCCGCCTGTATGTCGAGCCTTGGGCTGCCGAGCTGCGTGACGTCACGGCTGCGGTCAACCTGTGGCATGGCGAGGCCGACAACTGGGCGCCGATTGCCATGTCTGCTTACCTACAGCAGCAGTTACCTGTGGTCACCGCCTTTACCCGCTGCGCCGGCCAAGCTCATTACACCTGCCTGCTGGAAAACGCCGCAGCCGCCATGGCCTGCGTGCCGGGCAGACGAGACAGCAATCCACCTCGATAGACCGAGCACCAAGGATGACGCATGAACAAGCTCGCACTTCCCCTGATCACCCTGCTGGCCTTTAGCGCCTACACCCTCTATGTGATGCTGCATGCCGAACAATCGCTGCTGCAATTCGGCCTGCAACTGATGTCCAGTGCTGACACCGCTCAGGTGGTGATCGATCTATATATCCTCGCGGCGCTGGCCTGTGTGTGGATGTACCGCGACGGCAAAGCGCGGGGCAAATCGCTGACCTACCTACTGCAGTTCTTCGCCCTGACGGCGATTTTCGTGTCGGTCGGGCCACTGCTCTATCTGGTGCTAAGGGCGCTGGGCAAGAACAGCACAGCGCCCACAGTCTAGCTACTCACCGCGAATGTACTGTTCCAGTTGCTGGATCAGGCTGGCCTGCTCGGCGATGGTGTGTTTGACCAGGTCACCGATCGACAGCAGGCCGATCAGTTCGCCTTCGGCGATTACCGGCAGGTGGCGCAGGTGGCGGTCAGTCATCAGTTGCATGCAGTGCTGCGAGGTGTCGCGTGGCCCGACGGTCAGGACATCTGCGGTCATAATTTCGCTGATCTGGGTACTGAATGCCGAGCGTTGCAGCAGCTCGATCTTGCGCGCGTAGTCACGCTCGCTGACGATGCCGACCAGGCGGCCCTTTTCCAGTACCACCAGCGCACCGATGCCTTTCTCAGCCAGCAATTTGACTGCGTCGAGCACCGTGGTGTCCGGGCTGACGCTGTAGATCGCGGCATGTGGCTTGGCCCTGAGTATCTCGGCTACGGTTTTCATGCAGTGACTCCATTCTGGTCTTGTTGGCAGTAAAGGTCGCACGCTGGCTGTTGCTATGAGGATAGCCAACCCGACAACAGGGATCAGAGCATCTGCCTGGCGGTTGCGCAACCTTGCTTACGCACAGGGCTCAGCAAGGAGCAGGCCAAGATGTGCCACTAATCACAGGTTGCCACCGGCAGACGCAGGCGCACCTCTACGCCGCCGCTGACATTGCCGATGTGCAGTGCGCCGCCATGCAGCTGCACCACCTCCTCGACAAAATTCAGCCCCAAACCGGTGCTCTTGCGTCCACTGCCGGGGCGCGGCAGAGAGTAGAAGCGCTCACTCAAACGCGCCAGGGCGTAATCCGGTATCGGCTCACCCTGGTTGAACAGGCGCAGCTCAATCTGCTCGTCGACGCGCTCGGCCGTGAAGCGCAGCAAGCCCTGAGCCGGGGTGAAGTCCAGGGCATTGTCGAGCAGGTTGGCCAGCGCCTGACGCAACAGAAAACGCTCACCACGGAGCGCAAGGCTGGCTTCAATCCTATTCTCGACCTGCACAGCAGCGGCTTCTATTCGCGCCATCTGCGCCTGTAAAAGCGACGTGATCAGTGCTTGCAGCGGCACCGCGACCTGTTCCTCCAGGCCCTGGCGCTGTTCAACCTGAGCCAGGTGCAGCAGGCGCTCGATCAGTTGCTGCATGCGCGCGCTTTCCTGCTCGATATTGGCCACGAAGCGCTGCCGCTGTGCTGCCGGCATCTCGCTGTCGAGCAGTTCCGCCGCGCCGCGAATTGCTGCTAGGGGGCTTTTCAGTTCGTGGGTCAGGGTGTGTACATAGCGCTCGACATAGGCCTTGCCTTCCAGCTCGGTGCGCATGCGTTCAACGGCCTCGGCCAACTGCGCCAGTTCGCCTCCGCGCACGCTGGGCAATTCGGCGCGCTGCCCGGCGCTGACGGCCTGGGCGTAGCGGGTCAGCTTGCGTAAGGCCGCGCTGAGCCACCAGGACAGCAGCGCACCGATCAACAGACCGAGCACGATCAGACCGCCACCAAGCCAGGCCAGGCGTTGCTCAGACCGTTCGATATAGGGCTGCAAAGTACGGTTGGGCTTGGCCACCGAGACCACACCGATGATCTGCGCGCCGTCCATGATCGGCGCGGCCACGTACATCACCGAGGAATCCGGATCATTCGGGTCTTCCTTGGTCGAGCGCGCCCCGTACTCGCCGCGCAGAGTGCGCAGCACATCGTTCCAGCGTGAATAGTCCTGGCCCACCGCCGCGCCGCTGGAATCGAGCAACACAATGCCTTTGGCGTCGGTGACATAAATGCGGTGGTTGACCTGGGTTTTCTCCACGCCCCAGATCTGCGCCTGCGGCTGGCGCTGGCCATAGGCTTGCAGCACCTGCGACCAGCGGCTCTGTTGCAGGCGGCCGGCCTTGACCTCATCACGCAGAATTTCTGCCAGCAGGTTGGCGGTATCGACCAGGGTTTCTTCAGTGCTCTGGCGCACGCCGGGGCGGATTTCGTCCATCACCGTGCTCAGCACAAACCAGCCGGCCAGGCCAACGAACAGGAAGTACACCAGAAAGATGCGAATCCCCAGTGGCATCAGGCGTGCCTCGGCGAATAGCTGTAACCGAGGCCGCGATGGGTCTGGATAGGCTCAGCCTCGGCGGCTACCTGACGCAGCTTGGCGCGCAGGCTTTTGATATGGCTGTCGATGGTGCGCTCATAGCCGACATCCGCCGCCACGCCGAGGCCATCGAGTAACTGTTCGCGGGAGAACACCCGCTCCGGCTGTGCCAGCAGGCTGTGCAGCAAACGGAACTCGTGACGGGTCAGGCTGAGCAATTGGCCGTGGTAGTGAATCTGCACCCGCTCGCTGTCTACCTGAAAAGGCCCCTGAGCCGCCGTCACAGCAGCAATTTCACGCGGAGCCATGCGTTTGAGAATCGCCTTGACCCGCGCGGCCACTTCACGCGGGCTGAAGGGTTTGACGACGTAATCATCGGCACCGATTTCCAGACCCACCACACGATCAATCTCCTCACTGCGTGCGGTCAGGAAGATCACCGGCACCTCGGAAAAGCGCCGCAGCCGCTTGCAGGCTTCGAAGCCGCTGATATCCGGCAGGCCGACATCAAGAATCAGCAAGTCGGCCGGATTGCTCTGCTGTTCGGCCAGAGCCTGCTCGGCCAGGCTTAGCCAGGTGGTGGTAAAGCCTTCGCTTTGCAGGGCAAAGATCAGCGTGTCGGCAATCGCGGCTTCGTCTTCGACAATCAGAATATGCGGCATGGGCGTCCTGCTCGTGGCAACTCGGCGAGGAGCCTGCGGCAGGCCGCTCGCAGCGTCAAGGGCGAGAGGGCGGCGGGGCCACGCCCGCGAGCGACGCCTGGACGGATCAATGCATCGCGGACATGGTCCGCTCCTACAGGTATCAGACGTAGCCCGAATGAAATCCAGCGCGGCTTTGTCAAAACTGCACACGCCAGGATTACACCCGGCTACAGGGAATATTCAATCCAGCTTGAAACGTGCGGTGTTCTGCTCCAGCACCTGACTGCCCTGACGCAGCTGTTCGGCGGCATTGCTCACCGCTTGCGCGCCCTCAAGCAAAGCGCTGGCGGCCTGATCGACCTGTTGGATATTGCCGCTGACTTCATCGGCCGTGGCGGCCTGTTGCTCGGCGGCAGTGGCGATCTGTGCCAGGCGATCAGTCACCAACTGCACCGATTCGACAATGGCGTTGAGGTCTTCACCCATGGCCAGCACACTGCCAACATCACCCTCGGCCTGGCGTACGGCGTCTTCCATCTGCGTCACCGACTGGCCGACCACGCGGTGCAGGTTGGCCACGGTCTCGGCAATTTCCGCCGTGGAGTTCTGCGTGCGTTGCGACAACGAACGCACCTCATCGGCAACCACGGCAAAACCGCGGCCCTGATCACCGGCACGTGCTGCTTCGATGGCGGCGTTCAGTGCGAGCAGGTTGGTCTGCTCGGCGATGCCCTTGATCACGTCCACCACCCGGGTGATCTGTTCGGTCTGGCTGCGCAGTTGCTGCAAGGTGGTGGCGCTGTCGCCCAGGCGGCTGCTGAGCTGGCGCATGCTCTGGCTGGTGCGCGCGCTGCGCTGGTTGCTCTGGTTGGCAATCTCGCGGGTCTGGCTGGCCTCCATGGCGGCCTGCTCACAGCTCTGTGCCACGCTCTGCGCGGTAGCGGCCATTTCGGTGGCGGCCGCAGCAATCTGGCTCATCTGCGCCTGCTGCTGCTCCACCGACTCCAGAGCATTGCGGGCCTCGCCATTAAGCAGTTGCACCGTACCGCCCAATTGCTGGCTCTGCTGGTTGACCCCCTGCATGGAGTCACGCAATTGCCCGACGGCGGTATTCAGGGCCTGGGCGATATTGGCCAGATCGTCCGCCCCATGCACCTGCATGCGCACGCGCAGGTCTCCATCGCGCAGGCCTTCGGCGGCCTGAATAATGCCGGCAGTACTACGGCGGATCGAGGCGTTGAGGCAGAACAGCACATACAGCGCCAGCAGGGTCAGCAGACTGAACACGCCAATCGACTGGATCATCGCCTGCAGCGCATGCTGCCGGTACTCACCCAGACTGGCGGCGAATTGCTGATACAGCGCGCTCTGCAAGCCAAGCAGTTGCCCTTCCAGCTGCGCCACGCGTTGCACGAACTGCTCCGGGGTCAGGCTCATCGGGCTGGCCTCGAACATGTCGCGATCAATGCCCGCCAGAAAGGCTTCGTAGCCTTGCAGTGCCTCATCATAGGGCCCTTGCAACTGGCGCATGGCGCGCGGGGCTTCAAGCCCCAGGGTCGATTGCGCCTTGAGCAGCTGGCTGCGCGACTCATCCAGGCTGCGCCGTAGATCGCGAATCGCCACCCGGCTCTGCAAGGTGAAATGCTGCGACACCACCGCGCCATAACCCTGACTGGCAAAGCTGCCCAACTGTTCGAGCAGGCGCGGCAGGGTGTAGGTCAACTGCTCCATCATCAGGTAGGTGTCGAGCTGCGGATCGAGGATCAGGCCGCTGTCGGTGGCCACCTGCTCACGCAGGGCGAGCAGGCTCAGCAGGTTCTTCTGGTAACGTTCGAGGGCATCCGGCAGGGCAAGTTTACCCAGCACCTCACCACTCAGTTGCTCCTTGCCGGCCAGCAGGTTCTGCAGATGCTGACGCGCCTGGGTGCCAAACAACGACGATTTGAGCGGTGAGTCAAGCGCCTGCAAGGCGTTGCCCAGCTCATCCCCGCGCTCACGCAGCAGGCCTTCGGCCGCTTTCTCGGTGCCCTTCCAGCGCGACAGCAAGGTGCGCTGTTCAATCAACGCCTGCTGCACCCCGGCCATGCCTTGCAGGGTGCTGAGACCTTCCAGCTCATGGTCGATGGACGTGAGTCGATCCAGATAATTGCTGCTGATTACCCACAAGGAAAACCCTAGCGGCAGGGCGAACAGAATAAATACCAGCTGAAACTTGCGCGCGAAGCTGAATCGTTCAAGCAGCCGCACACCCGGTTTGAGTACTCCAGTCATACACACCTCAACCTGTGGGGCACACCCGCTGCGGGGCGTACCAAAGCAAAACTTGAAGCAAGAAGCACGCCCAAGCAGCGCGCTTGCCAACGGTACTGGCTATGAGCATAGATGAGGCTGCGGGCAACAGCCGCTAGCAGGACCCGAGGAGCGGCAGTACGCCTGAACGGCGGCTGCCCATACAGAGCAGGATCAACGCGAAGTCAAAGCCCGGTCCAGAGCTCGTCGAGATTGCGAAAGCCCCACTCTTCAGCGGATTCACGGCTGACAATCTTGTCACGACCGAGCAGCTTGCTGAGGTCGAGAACTTCCTGCGGGATCGGGGTCTTGGACTTGGCCGAGAAGAACACCTTGACCCTGGGGGCCAGTAGGGACTTGGCCTGCTGCTCGATGACCACGCCAATCCGCCCGCTTTCCAGGCGCACCAGTGAACCGACCGGGTAGATGCCCACGGTTTTGACAAAGGCCTGGAACACCACAGGGTCGAAATGGCCCTTCCACTCGGCCATCTTGCGGATCGACTCGGCCGGGTCCCAACCCTGTTTGTAGGGCCGGTTGGAGGTAATCGCGTCATACACGTCGCATACCGCGCCCATGCGCGCATACAAGCTGATCTGCTCACCTTCCAGACGATGCGGATAGCCGCTGCCGTCCATCTTTTCGTGGTGATGCAGGCACACATCCAGCACCAGCGCACTGACCTGCTTGCTTTCAATCAACATGCGCGAGCCGGCTTCGGGGTGATCACGCACCGTGGCGAACTCACTGTCGGTGAGCTTGCCCGGTTTGTTCAGAACGGCATTGGGGATGGCCATCTTGCCGATGTCATGCAGCAACCCGGCCAGCCCGGCCTCACGCACCTGACCTTCGTTGAGGCCCAACTGGCGTGCCAGGGCAATCATCAGGGCGCAAACGGCCACCGAATGCATATAGGTGTACTCGTCGGCATTTTTCAGCCGCGCCAGGCTGATCAGGGCGTTGGGGTGGCGCAGCACCGAATCGGAAATTTCCTCGACCAGCTCGCCGGCCTGCTCGAACTGCAACGCCTGCCCCATGCGCGCATCGGTGAACATGCTGATGACGGCTTCCTTGGAGCGGGCGCAGAGTTTGGCGGCGCGCGTCACTTCCTCTTCCATCGACACCGCCAGGCTGACCGGTGGGCTCTGCACCGCCGCCAGCAGGTTGGCCTCGGCCTCGGCCGCCGCCTCTTCGGGGCTTATGCTGACAGCGCCGACCTCAACATCCAGGCCCTTGCTGACATCGATCCATAACTCGCCGATGCTGCTGGCCTGAATCCGCTGCAGGTCTTTTTCATTCTTGAGGAGAAACTTGGATTTCCAGAAGGGGTGGTCCATCCATGCGCCACAGAACTCGTGGATAAACATACCGACACGCACGTCGGCCACAGCAATGCACTTCAACATGGATTGCACTCAAAAGAGGACAAAAAACGCAGAGCTGTCATCAGCATAGATGACCTTACAGCTTGTATTGTCTGCCTGCCGCCAAGCTAATGGCAATAGGACATCGCAGCCGGCCAAACGGCTTGGAAGCCTTGTCACGACTGCTTATCATTGCCGCATTCGCGCACCACAAGGAGCTGCCATGCGCCGTCTTTTAACCGGTCTCAGCGTCATCGTTCTGCTGTTGCTCAACACGCTGATTCTGATCGGCCCGTTGCTGCTGATCGCCCTCGGCAAGTTCGTCCTGCCAGGCAAGGCCCTGAAAACCGCCAGCTCGCGCGGAGTGATGTGGGTGGCGGAAAGCTGGGCGGAGATCAACAAGCTGATTTTCGCCAGCCTGCTGCCGGTGCGCTGGGACATTCGCGGCAACGCCGACCTGCACCCGAGCACCTCCTATCTGGTGATCAGCAATCACCAGTCGTGGGTCGACATTCCGGCGCTGGTACAGGCCTTCAACCGCAAGACACCGTACTTCAAATTCTTCCTCAAACAGGAACTGATCTGGGTGCCCTTCCTCGGCCTGGCCTTCTGGGCGCTGGATTACCCCTTTATGAAGCGCTACTCCAAGGCGTTTCTGGCCAAGCACCCGCAGCTCAAAGGCCAGGATCTGGCCATCACCAAACAGGCCTGCGAGAAGTTCAAGGACCTGCCGGTGACCGTGGTCAACTACCTCGAAGGCACCCGCTTTACCCCGGCCAAGCAGGCGCAACAGGGCTCGCCCTTCCGGTACCTGCTCAAACCCAAGGCCGGCGGCGTGGCCTTTGTGCTGGCGGCGCTGGGTGAACAGCTGGATAAAGTGCTGGACGTGACCCTGGTGTACCCCGGCGCGCGCATTCCCGGTTTCTGGGCACTGATCAGCGGACAGGTGGACAAGGTGATCGTCGATATCCAGACCCGCGAGCTGGACCCGGCACTGTGGCAGGGTGATTACGAGAACGACCCGGTGTTCCGCCAGTTTGTGCAGCACTGGGTGACCACACTCTGGGAAGACAAGGATGCACGGATTGCGCAGATTCGTACCGAGCTTGAGGGCTAGGGCGGACATCGCGGACAAGCCTTCGCCATGTCCGCCCTACCAGGTTGCGATTAGCCTCCGGCTTACGCGGCGCTGAACAGCTTGTGCGGATCGATAACGAATTTCTTCGGTACACCGGCATCGAACTCGCCGTAACCACGCGGCGCGTCGTCCAGGCTGATCACCTGCACGCCAACCACTTCGGCGATATTGATGCGGTCCCACATGATCGCCTGCATCAGCGCCCGGTTGTACTTCATCACCGGGGTCTGGCCAGTGTGGAAGCTGTGCGACTTGGCCCAGCCGAGGCCGAAGCGGATGCTCAGAGAGCCGATCTTCGCCGCCGCATCCACCGCACCCGGATCTTCGGTGACATACAGGCCGGGAATACCGATCTTGCCGGCCACCCGCACCACACCCATCAGCGAGTTGAGCACGGTGGCCGGTGCTTCATGTTGCGCGCCGGAGTGGCCATGACCACGGGCTTCGAAGCCCACCGCATCGACTGCACAATCGACTTCCGGCTCGCCCAGCAACGCGGCGATCTGCTCGTGCAGTGGGGTGTCCTGGGACAGGTCGGCAATCTCGAAGCCCTGGGCTTTGGCATGCGCCAAACGCACCGGGTTGACGTCACCCACGATCACCACCGCAGCGCCTAGCAAACGCGCAGACGCAGCAGCTGCCAGGCCTACAGGGCCAGCCCCGGCGATATACACGCTGCTGCCGGGACCGACGCCGGCCGTTACCGCGCCGTGATAGCCGGTCGGCAGGATGTCGGACAGGCAGGTCAGGTCGCGGATCTTCTCCATGGCCTTGTCGCGGTCCGGCAGTTTCAGCAGGTTGAAGTCGGCGTACGGTACCAGCACGTACTCGGCCTGGCCGCCGGTCCAGTCGCCCATGTCGACATAGCCGTAGGCACCGCCGGCACGCGCCGGGTTGACCGTCAGGCAGACGCCGGTGTGTTGCTCTTTGCAGCTGCGGCAGCGGCCACAGGCGACGTTGAACGGCACCGAAACCAGATCACCGATTTTCAGGTGTTCCACGTCACTGCCCTTCTCGATCACCTCACCGGTGATCTCGTGCCCCAGCACCAGGCCCACTTGCGCTGTCGTGCGGCCGCGCACCATATGCTGGTCGGAGCCACAGATATTGGTGGAGACCACTCGCAGGATGACCCCGTGCTCGATCTTGCGACCGCGCGGGTCCTGCATTTTCGGATAGTCGATTTTCTGCACTTCGACCTTGCCAGCGCCGAGATAGACGACGCCACGATTACCAGACATACGTATTTCTCCTTTCTTGTTGTGAATACAAAGGCGCAGCCAACGGTCGCGCGGCCTTGTACTGGAGCTTGTGTCTGTTGTGGGTACCGCCGATAAACGCTGGCAGGGCGGTAACCAAAAGCATTCCGGACTGCATCCGGGCTACGTGTAGGGTGCGCCGTGCGCACCGATACCTGGATTGCGGGTGCGCGCGGCGCACCCTACGAGGTGGCTCGCACGCCACTTATCAGGCGTGCAGCACCACGGTGCGACCGTCATTGAGGAAGACGCGACGCTCCAGGTGATAGCCGATGGCCTTGGCCAGGGTCTGGCATTCGATATCGCGGCCCTTGGCGATCAGGTCTTCGGGGTAGTGGGCGTGGTCTACCGGCTCTACGCCCTGGGTAATGATCGGCCCTTCATCGAGGTCGTTGTTGATGTAGTGGGCAGTGGCGCCGACCAGCTTGACGCCCTTCTCGTAGGCCTGGTGATAGGGCTTGGCGCCCTTGAATCCGGGCAGCAGCGAGTGGTGGATATTGATCGCCCAGCCGTCCAGCTGGCGGCACAGCTCGGGCGACAGCACCTGCATATAACGGGCAAGCACCACCAGTTCAGCGCCCGTGTCCTCGATCACCTGCAGCACCTTGCGCTCCTGCGCCGGCTTGTCTTTCGGATCGAGGGGGAAGTGGTAGTAGGGGATGTCGTGCCAGCGTGCCAGCGGTTCCAGATCAGGGTGGTTGGACACCACCGCCACCACATCCATGGCCAGATGGCCAATACGCTGGCGATAGAGCAGGTCATTCAGGCAGTGGTCGGCCTTGCTGACCATCAGCACCACCTTGGCCCGGTAGCCCGGCGGGGTCAGTTCGACCTGCATGCCGAAGGCGCTCAGGCGATCGTTCAGACCGGCGCGAAAGGCCTGCTCGTCGAAGTCATCCGGCTGACGGAACTCCACACGGATAAAGAACCGCGCCGACAGACGATCATCGAAGGAATGGTGCTCGGTGACGTAGCAGCGCTGCTCGAACAGAAAGCGCGTCACCGCATCCACCGTGCCGAGCACGCTCGGGCAGTGGGCGGTAAGAATCCAGGTATCGGGGGTGCGGCTCATAACAAACTCCAGAACAAACTCCGCTGCTTTGCACCCCTCTCTCATTTATGGGAGAGGGGCCGGGGGAGAGGGCCGCCGGTTCAACGCGTTCAGCCCTTCCCCTCTCCCCAACCCTCTCCCCAGCGGGGAGAGGGAGCCGTTCGTGTCAGCCTCAGGCCTTGATCGCCAGGCCGTATTCGGCGCTGGCGTCTTGCAGCCACAGCCAAAAGTAATCGGAGAAGCTGCGGCGGATCAGCAGTTCCCAAGTGTCTTCGGCGGTGTGGCGGATCACCAGTTGCGACTTGGCGAAGTGGGTGCCCACCGCCTTGCCCACCGGGAAGTTGCTCGGGTGCACGTCATAGCTGGTGGACTTCATCAGCACTTCACGCACCTTCGGCCCGCTCAGTTCCAGCAGGGTTTGCCCGCCGCTGACGTTGACGATCGAAATGTGCTGGCCGTCCAACGCTTCACGCAGCGTCTGCTCGACCGCGAACTCGCTGCCGCCCGGCACAATCAGCAGCCATTCATCCGGCGCCAGCCATTGCAGCGAGGTGTCGCCAGCCGCTACCAGGGTCAGTGCCACCGGCAGCTCCAGGCCCAGGGCCTTGTGCACACCACCGGCAAACGCCGGATCCTTGGCGTCGCCGCGCAGGGTCAGGTGGCCGAGCAGCTTCTTCTCGCGCATGGTCACGCCGGCGCTGCCCGCCCCTTTACCCGCCAGCTGTTCAAGGCCGGCGTGAAACAAGGGCGACTCGGCATGGGCCGCAGCCGGGCGTTGCTGATAAACGTTGATCGAATTAGACATTCTGGCGATCCCCTTTCGGGTCATAGAACACGGAACTGACGATTTCGGCTTCGATCAGGCTGCCATCGGCCAGCGGTGCGAACACCCGCTCGCCGAGGCGCTTGAGGCCACCCTTGACCACGCCCATGGCGAAGGAATAACCCAACGCCGCGCTCATGTAGCTGGAGGTGACGTGGCCGACCATCTGCATCGGGATGGTCTGTTTCGGGTCGAACACCAGTTGCGCACCTTCCGGCAGCACTTTGTTGGGGTCGACGGGTTTCAGCCCGACCAACTGCTTGCGGTCTTCGCGCAGGCTGTCTTCGCGGTTCATGCCGCGCCAGCCGATCCACGAGAAGGGTTTGGTACGGCCAACACACCAGCCCATGTTGAGGTCGTCCGGGGTCACCGAGCCGTCGGTGTCCTGACCGACGATGATGAAACCCTTCTCGGCGCGCAGCACGTGCATGGTCTCGGTGCCGTAAGGCGTCAGGCCATGTTTCTTGCCGGCTGCGATGATTTTTTCCCACACACCCAGGGCGTAGTCGGCCTGCACGTTGACTTCGTAGCTCAGCTCACCGGTGAAGGAGATGCGGAACACCCGCGCCGGCACACCGCCCACCAGGCCTTCCTTCCAGGTCATAAAGGGGAAGCCGTCCTTGTCCAGGTCGATGTCGGTGACCTCGGCCAGCAGCTTGCGGCTGTTGGGGCCGGACAGGGTCATGGTCGCCCAGTGGTCGGTAACCGAGGTGAAGTACACCTTCAGCTCCGGCCACTCGGTCTGGTGGTAAATCTCCAGCCATTCCATCACCCGCGCGGCACCGCCGGTGGTGGTGGTCATCAGGAAGTGGTTGTCGGCCAGGCAGGCGGTCACGCCGTCGTCGAAGACCATGCCGTCTTCCTTGCACATCAGGCCGTAGCGCGCCTTGCCCACATCCAGCTTGGTCCAGGCGTTGCTGTACACGCGGTTGAGAAACTCGCGGGCATCCGGGCCTTGGATGTCGATCTTGCCGAGGGTCGAGGCATCCAGAATACCCACCGCATTGCGCACGGCCAGGCACTCGCGGGCCACGGCGGCGTGCAGGTCTTCACCGGCTTTGGGGAAGTACCACGGGCGTTTCCACTGGCCCACATCCTCGAACTCGGCACCGTTCTGCAGGTGCCAGCTTTGCATGGCGGTGTAACGTTTGGGCTCGAACAGTGCGCCACAGTGACGGCCGGCCACCGCGCCGAAGGTCACCGGCGTGTAGTTCGGGCGGAACATGGTGGTGCCCATCTGCGGGATGCTGATGCCCAGCGAACGGGCAGCAATGGCCAGGCCGTTGATATTGCCCAGCTTGCCCTGATCGGTACCAAAGCCCAGCGCGGTGTAGCGCTTGACGTGCTCGACCGATTCGAAGCCTTCACGGGTGGCCAGTTCGATACCGGCGGCGGTGACGTCGTTCTGCAGGTCAACAAACTGCTTGGGCGCACGCGCCGTCGGTTTGTCGTGCGGCACCTGGAACAACGCCAGAGCCGCTTCTTCCAGTCGTGGCGCGACCTGCGGCAGGCTGGCGGACACCGCCTTGAAGCCGGCTTCGGCAGCGGCCGACACACCGGCCTCGAAACCATCGGCCAGGGCATCGCCCAAACCGAACACGCCATTCAGCGCACCCGCGCACAGGCGCTTCTGGAAGCCGCCCTCACCCGGCACAAAGGCCAGAATATCTTCCCGCCAGGTCGGCTTGCCGCCCAGGTGCGAGGCCAGGTGCACCACCGGGCTGTAACCGCCGGAGCTGACGATCAGGTCGCAATCCAGCACCTCGCCGGGACTGTTGACTTTGTGGCTGTGTACATCGATGGCACAGACACGCGCCGCAGTGACGCGCTTGCTGCCAGCCGCTTCCACCACGGCGCTGCCGGTGAGGATGCGCACGCCACGCTTGCGCGCTTCTTCCACCCAGCTGCCGCGCGGGTTGCTGCGGGCATCGGCCACCGCCACCACTTGCAGGCCGGCATCCAGCCAGTCGAGTACCACGCGGTAGGCGTAGTCGTTGTTGGTCGACAGCACCAGTTTTTTGCCCGGTGCCACGCCATAACGGCGCACATAGGTGGACACCGCATCGGCGAGCATATTGCCCGGCACGTCGTTGTTGGCGTACACCAGCGGCCGCTCGTGAGCACCCGTGGCCAGCACCACACGCGTGGCCCGCACGCGGTGCATGCGCTGGCGCACCATACCGAGTGGTGCGACTTCACCGAGGTGATCGGTCAGGCGCTGGTGAATGGTGAGGAAGTTGTGGTCGTGGTAGCCGTTGACCGTGGAACGCGGCAACAGGGTGACTTCAGGCATGCCGGACAATTCGGCAATCACCTGCGCGGCCCAGTCGGCGGCCGGTTTGCCGTCGAGGGTTTCGCGGGTGCTGAGCAGGCTGCCGCCAAACTCTTCCTGCTCATCGGCGAGAATCACCCGGGCACCGCTGCGTGCAGCGGCCAGGGCAGCCGCCAGGCCAGCCGGGCCGGCACCGACTACCAGCACGTCGCAGTGCTGGTTCATGTAGTCGTAGCTGTCCGGGTCCACGGCGGTCGGCGCGCGGCCAAGACCTGCGGCCTTGCGGATGTATTTCTCGTAGGTCAGCCAGAGGTTCTGCGGGTACATAAAGGTTTTGTAGTAGAACCCCGGTGGCATCATCTTGCCGCCAACCTTGCCGAGAATGCCCATCAGGTCGGTGTTTACGCTCGGCCAGCCGTTGGTGCTGCTGGCCACCAGGCCGGCATATAGCGCCTGCTGGGTGGCGCGCACGTTGGGGATCTGTGCCGCTTCGGTGCTGCCGATTTGCAGCACGGCGTTCGGCTCTTCGGCACCCGCCGCAACGATGCCGCGCGGCCGCGAATACTTGAAGCTGCGGCCGACAATATCCACGCCATTGGCCAGCAAGGCGGCCGCCAGGGTGTCGCCGGCAAAGCCCTGGTAGCTCTGCCCGTTGAAGCTGAATGTCAGCGGCTGGCTGCGATCAACGCGGCCGCCTGTAGCAAGACGATTGACCTGGCTCATGCCGTTACTCCTTGGTCGATGGCCTTTTTCTCGGCAGTGCCGGCAGCGGTGACGCTGGGCTTCTCGCCGATCTTGTAGGTTTCGAGAATTTCGTAAGTCACCGTGTGACGGGTGGCGTTGAAGTACTTGCGGCAACCGGCCGAATGCACCCACAACTCATGGTGGATGCCGCGCGGGTTATCGCGGAAGAACAGGTACTCGCCCCACTCGGCATCGGTGCAGGCAGCCGGGTCCAGCGGGCGCGGAATATGCGCCTGGCCCTTGGCGTGGAATTCCTCTTCGGAGCGCAGTTCGCCGCAGTGAGGGCAGAAGATATGCAACATGGGAAAGCCCTCTTAGTGAGCCACGGCAGCAGCGCCGTGCTCGTCGATCAATGCGCCGGTATGGAAACGGTCCATCGCAAACGGTTTGGCCAGCGGATGCATTTCGCCTTTGGCCAGGCTCGCCGCGAATACGTGGCCCGAACCCGGCGTGGCCTTGAAGCCGCCGGTGCCCCAGCCGCAGTTGAAGAACAGGTTCGGCACCGGGGTCTTGGAAATGATCGGGCAGGCGTCCGGCGAGGTGTCGACAATGCCGCCCCACTGACGGTTCATGCGTACCCGCGAGAGCACCGGGAACATCTCGACGATGGCTTGCAGGGTGTGTTCGATAGTGCCGTAGGAGCCGCGCTGGCCGTAGCCGTTGTAGCCGTCGATGCCGGCACCGATGACCAGGTCGCCTTTGTCCGACTGGCTGATATAGCCATGCACGGCGTTGGACATGATCACGCTGTCGATGATCGGCTTGATCGGCTCGGACACCAGCGCCTGCAGTGGATGGGACTCCAGCGGCAGACGGAAGCCGGCCAGGCCCGCCATATGCCCGGAGTTACCGGCGGTGACCACGCCCACGCGCTTGCCGCCGATAAAGCCCTTGTTGGTTTCCACGCCGATGCACACGCCGTTTTCCTTGCGAAAGCCGGTGACTTCGGTCTGCTGAATCAGGTCCACGCCCAGGGCGTCGGCGGCGCGGGCATAGCCCCAGGCCACGGCATCGTGACGGGCCACGCCACCGCGACGCTGCACGGTAGAGCCCATCACCGGGTAACGGGTGTTCTTGCTGCAATCCAGATAGGGAATCTCTTCGGCCACCTGCTTGGCATCCAGCAGTTCGCCGTCCACCCCATTGAGACGGTTGGCGCTGACGCGGCGCTCGGAGTCGCGCATGTCCTGCAGGGTGTGGCACAGGTTGTAGACGCCGCGCTGGCTGAACATGACGTTGTAGTTGAGGTCCTGGGACAGGCCTTCCCACAGCTTCATCGCATGCTCGTAGAGGTGCGCCGACTCATCCCACAGGTAGTTGGAGCGCACGATGGTGGTGTTGCGCGCGGTGTTGCCGCCGCCCAGCCAGCCCTTCTCGATCACCGCGACGTTCTTCACGCCGAACTCTTTGGCCAGGTAATAGGCCGTGGCCAGACCGTGACCGCCACCGCCGACGATGATCACGTCGTACACCGGCTTGGGTGTCGGGTTGCGCCACATACGCTGCCAGTTTTCGTGGTGGCTGAACGCGTGCTTGAACAGGCCGAAGCCGGAATAACGTTGCATCAGTGGGTACTCCTGATACGAAAAAGCCTAACCGTAGGAGCGGGCCATGCCCGCGAACCCCGTGGAATCGCGGGCATGGCCCGCTCCTACAGGGTCATTGCGTTCAGCGATATACGGGGTAATCGGCGCATAGCCCTGCCGCCAAGGTCGCCACCTGCGCTTCCACATCGGCATCGCCGAGGTGGTCGAGGATGTTGCAGATCCAACCGGCCAGCTCGATGCTCTGCGCTTCCTTGAAACCGCGCGTGGTGATCGCCGGGGTGCCGATACGCAGGCCCGAGGTGACAAACGGCGACTGCGGGTCATTCGGCACGGCGTTCTTGTTCACCGTGATGCCGGCACGGCCCAGGGCGGCATCGGCGTCTTTACCGGTCAGGCCCTGACGGATCAGGCTGACCAGGAACAGGTGGTTGTCGGTACCGCCGGAGACCACGTCGTAGCCGCGCTCGATAAACACCTTGGCCATGGCCTGGGCGTTCTTGATCACCTGCGCTTGGTAGTCCTTGAAGCCCGGCTCCATGGCTTCCTTGAAGCACACCGCCTTGGCCGCAACCACATGCATCAACGGGCCGCCCTGGGCACCAGGGAAGACTGCCGCGTTGAGCTTCTTCTCGATATCAGGATTGGCCTTGGCCAGGATCAAGCCACCACGCGGGCCGCGCAGGGTCTTGTGGGTGGTGGTGGTAACCACATCGGCAAAGGGAATCGGGTTGGGGTACAGACCTGCGGCGACCAGGCCGGCGACGTGGGCCATGTCGACAAACAGCAGCGCCCCGACCTTGTCGGCGATGGCGCGGAAACGCGGAAAATCCAGCGTCTTCGAGTAGGCGGAAAAACCGGCGACGATCATCTTCGGCTTGTGCTCGACGGCCAGGCGCTCGACTTCGTCGTAATCGATCAGCCCGGTGGCAGTGTCGATGCCGTACTGCACGGCGTTGTACAGCTTGCCCGAAGACGACACCTTGGCGCCGTGGGTCAGGTGGCCGCCGTGGGCCAGGCTCATGCCGAGGATGGTGTCGCCGGCATTGATCAGCGCCAGGTACACCGCGCTGTTGGCGGACGAACCGGAATGCGGCTGCACGTTGGCGTAATCGGCGCCGAACAGTTTCTTGGCACGGTCGATGGCCAGCTGCTCGACCACGTCTACATGCTCGCAACCGCCGTAGTAACGCTTGCCCGGATAGCCTTCGGCGTACTTGTTGGTCAGGCCGCTGCCCTGCGCTTCCATAACCCGCTGGCTGGTGTAGTTTTCCGAGGCGATCAGCTCGATATGGTGCTCCTGACGGCGCTCCTCGGCGTTGATGGCGCTGAGCAATTCGTCGTCGTAGCCTTGAATCTGGTCGTTCTTGCTGAACATCACTGATCTCCTGCGGCACCGGGGTGTGACGCATCTGTGTCGGAAGCGGGCTGAGCCCTTGTAAGCCGATGGTATGACTGGCCCTGATCGGTCAGATGCCTATGCACGCCACGGGGGATTGCGTTTGCGACATGCACGCGTCGCAATTGCGCAGGCCTTATAGGCGACAGCGCGCTGCGGCTTCGCCTGTATGGCAGAGGATGTCGCCCCCGTATCTGCACGCAGGCGTGACCGCGGATACAGTAGAAGCATCCCAAACGGCTTAGCGTTAGCGCCCACAAGGAAGCTCCCATGCCTGATCTCTCGCAACAATTCGCCAGCGACAACTACTCCGGTATCTGCCCGGAAGCCTGGGCAGCCATGGCCGAAGCCAATCAGGGCCACCAGCGCGCCTATGGCGATGACGAATGGACCGCGCGCGCCGCCGACCATTTCCGCCGCCTGTTTGAAACCGACTGCGAAGTGTTTTTCGCCTTCAACGGCACGGCGGCCAACTCCCTGGCCCTGGCGTCGCTGTGCCAGAGCTACCACAGCGTGATCTGCTCGGAGACCGCCCACGTCGAAACCGACGAGTGCGGCGCGCCGGAGTTCTTCTCCAACGGCTCCAAGCTGCTGCTGGCCAAGACCGAGAACGGCAAGCTGACGCCCGAAGCGATCCGCGACATCGCCCTCAAGCGCCAGGACATCCACTACCCCAAGCCGCGCGTGGTCACCCTGACCCAGGCCACGGAAGTCGGCACCGTTTACAGTCCCGATGAAGTGCGGGCGATCAGCGCGGTGTGCGGCGAACTGGGCCTGCACCTGCACATGGACGGCGCGCGCTTCTCCAACGCCTGCGCTTCTCTCGGCTGCAGCCCGGCCGACCTGACCTGGAAAGCCGGTGTGGACGTGCTGTGTTTTGGTGGCACCAAAAACGGCATGGCGGTGGGTGAGGCGATCCTGTTTTTCAACAAGGACCTGGCCGAAGATTTCGACTACCGCTGCAAGCAGGCCGGCCAACTGGCCTCGAAGATGCGCTACCTGTCCGCGCCCTGGGTCGGCATCCTGCAGAACGATGCCTGGCTGAAATACGCCCGTCACGCCAACCGCTGCGCACAGCTGCTCGCCGAGTTGGTCAGTGATATTCCGGGGGTCAGCCTGATGTTCCCGGTGCAGGCCAACGGCGTGTTCTTGCAGATGTCGGAACCGGCGCTGGAAATCCTGCGCGGCCAGGGCTGGCGCTTCTACACCTTTATCGGAGCCGGCGGCGCACGCTTTATGTGCTCCTGGGACACCGACGAAGCGCGGGTGCGCCAGCTGGCAGGGGATATTCGTGCGGCAATGGCGGCGGGCTAAAGCAATACCGGAGCAGGTAAACCGTTTCCCATGTAGGAGCCTGCCGAAAGCATCGCCAGCAAGCTGGCTCCTACGTGACCGAGAGACTCACGAAGGACGGGGCACCAACGCCGGCAGCAAGGTGCGCGAGATGGCCTCGCGCACATTCGGCAGCAGCGTCGCGCTGCCACCCAATAATTCCTCCACCAGTCGCCGCAGGGCCAGCGCGCGCTCCGGACTCAGGCCGCTGACGGCATGCTCGCAGGCCTGCTCGGCGGTAACGCCGGGTGGAATCGACAGCCCCAGCGCCACCAGGCGTTCGCGTAGATCCTCCTGATCGATCAGATCGGCGTGCATCATGGTCAATTCCTCCAATGGTAGAACGTTAGAGCCTGCTCACGATTTCGCGAGCTAGAGTCATGCAAGGCGCTACGTTAGTAACAGCCTTCGGCTGGTCAAAGCGGCGAGGAAGCGGAATGTACTTTTGTACATGAGCATTACTCGCTTCGCCTGCCCTGCGGGCCGCGCTAAAGCGCGTTAGCCGCCAGCGGCTTGCCGAGCCTGTTTTTAACGCAGCAGATCGTGAACAGGCTCTTAGCGCAGCACGCCTTCTTCCAACAGCAACTTGAAGATAGCCTCGGCACCGGCCTGTGGCGATACATCCTTGAGCACCTGCCCACCGCCGCCGGATGCCTTGGCCGTAGCCGCCTTCATCCGTTCCGCGCCGGTCTTGGCTTTGATCACCTTGAGGCGTTTGGGCCGGGGCTTGGCCGGTTGCAGCTGGGCGCTGGCAAACAGCGGGTCGGCGACCAGTTCCACCTCTTCAGCCGTCAGCAGGCCACGGCGAGCCGGGCCGAAGGCGCTTTGGCGGGCGACGGGCGCAGCGTTATCCACGCTGGCAACAAACGGCAGTCGCACCTGCAAGCGCCGGCGCTGGCCGCGCGGCAAGGCTTGCAGCACCTGGGCCACACCATTGCTGACCTGCTCCACCGCCGCCAGCCCGACCACCAGCGGCCAGCCGAGTTGCTCCGCCAGCAGGTAAGGCAACATGCCGGAGCCTTCGCCGGTTTCCGCCTGACTGCCGGTCAACACCAGCTGCGCGCTGGAATCGCTCAGGTAGCCGGCCAGCACCGGCAGCGCATCGCTGTGCACCGGTTGTTCGAGAACTTTGACCTGATTAAGGCCCATACCCAGGTAAGCGCGCAGCGCCTCCTGCTGCGGATCGCCGGCATGCAACACCTGCAACCGCTCACCAGCCAGGCGCAGGCCCAGCTCGACGGCGCGGGCATCCTGCTCGGCGCGGCGTGGGCGGCCAGACGTAGGATGCGCCCCGACTGAAACCAGCGCGACGATATTCAACTCAGTCATGCATCCCCCGTAGCCCGGATGCAATCCGGGAAAGATGGTGGTGACCCCGGATTTCATCCGGGCTACGCCGCTGGACTGGATATACCCGTGGGAGGGACTTTAGCCGCGAAAGCCGTTCGCGGCTAAAGCCCCTCCCACAGGATTTTGCGAACCCCGTTTTAGGCAGCATCGCGGGCGCCTCCCTGGCGGTGGGCAGCAACGCGCTCGATCAACGCCTGCAAAATCGCGGCGGATTCGCCGATCACCGAGAGGTCAGCGCGTTTGATCATGTCGCAGGTCGGGTCGAGGTTGATCGCCACCACCTTGTCACAGGCACCGATGCCTTGCAGGTGCTGGATCGCCCCGGAAATCCCCACGGCCACATACACCCGCGCCGTGACCCAGATGCCCGATGCGCCGACCTGGCGCTCGCGGCCCATAAAGCCATCGTCCACTGCCACCCGCGACGCACCTTCGGTCGCGCCCAGCGCCGCAGCGGCCTGATGGAACAGCGCCCAATCCTTCACGCCGTTGCCGCCGGAGAGAATAAATTCGGCCTCGGCCATGGGGATCTGCGCCGGATCAACCGCTACCGCGCCCAAATCCTGAATCCGTGGCAAGTGGCTGACCAGCGCCTCACTGAGCGCCAGCGGCCGTACTTCATGACGGGTTTCGCTGACCGGTTCGGCGCACTCCACCGCTGCCAGAATCAGGCGTGGCGCGGCTTGCACCAGGTCTTCTCGTCCAGCACCGGCACGCCCGCTGGCCAAGCCATCGGCCACCTGCCAGACCCGCGTGGCCGGGCGCTCGCCGAGTTTGGCGGCCAGGCGGCGGCCCAATTCACCGCCACCGCTGCGGCTATCCGGCAGCAACCAGTGGCGCGGCGACAGTTGCCGTTCCAGCGCACCGAGAGCCAACACCCGCGCTTCCGGGGCGTAGCCGTCGAAATCGTCACTGGCGAACTGCAGCAGGCGGTCCACGCCGTTGCGGTCGAAAGCGCTTTCCTTGTGCTCGCCAAAGATCACCGCCACCACCGCGCCGTCGCTGCCGGCGAGCTTGTGCGCCAGGCCGAGCAGATCCTTGTCATGCGCGCTCAGACGGCCGCCGAGCATATCCGGCACCACGGCGATATAGAACGCCGGTTGCTCGATTACATGCAGCGGCAATTGCACCACGGCACTGGCCGTCGAGCGCTTGGCCGCGCCGCCTTGCTGTGCGCCGGAGCGGTCGATGCGTTTAAGGCCATTAGGGCCGATAAAGCCCACCGCATGCGGGTTCTTGCGCAGCACACCGGCAGGGCTGAGCCAACTGGCCACAGCCGTCTGCAATGCAGCATGCAAGGGGTGCAGGCGATTGCGGGCGATCCACTCAGCCCGTGGGTCACGGCGGATCAGGTCGCTCATAGACGCAACTCCTGAGCTGACACAATCAGTCCCCTCGCCCCTTCGGGGGAGAGGGCTAGGGGGAAGCAGGCGACACCGGCGTGGTGAGTGCAACCCTCTCCCCCTGCCCCTCTCCCGCACGCGGGAGAGGGGAGGCAAGCACTGATGCCATACATTACGCGACCTCCACGACTGTTTTAGGCGCTGCCGTTACCGGGGCGGATTGCTCGATCAATACATCGGCCACCAGCTCGGCAATATCCTTGACCTCCGGGCGCGGGCCGACCACGCCTTCGAGCATCGCGGTGCACTGCGGGCAACCCACGGCGACCAGCTCGGCGGCGGTTTCCTTGATATCAACCATGCGCATATCGGGGATGCGCTGCTTGCCGGGGATATCGGTGATCGGCGCACCGCCGCCACCGCCGCAGCAACGGGAGCGGAAGCCGGAGCGCTGCATCTCTTTCACTTCAATGCCGATGGCGTTCAGCACAGCGCGTGGGGCCTCATATTCACCGTTGTAGCGGCCCAGGTAGCACGGGTCGTGATAGGTGACCGAGCCACCTTTGTGTTGGCCCAGGTTGAGTTTTTTCCCACTGATCAGCTCATCCATATAGGTGCTGTGGTGCAGCACCTGGTAGCGGCCGCCCAACTCGCCGTATTCGTTTTTCAGCACATGGAAGCTGTGCGGGTCGCAGGTGACGATGCGTTTGAACTGATACTTGGCCAGGGTCGCGATATTGCGTTTGGCCAGCAGCTGGAAGGTTGCTTCATCACCCAGACGCCGCGCCACGTCGCCGCTGTCGCGCTCTTCCAGACCGAGCACGGCGAAGTCGACGTTGGCGGCCTTGAGCACTTTGACAAAGGCACGCAGGGTGCGCTGGTTGCGCATATCAAAAGCGCCGTCACCGACCCAGAACAGCACATCCACATTTTGCTTGTCGCTCATCAGCGACAGGTTCAAATCGGCTGCCCAGTTCAACCGGCCACCAGGGTTGAAACCGCCGGGGTTATCGGTGGCGATCAGGTTGTCCAGCACCTCGGCACCCTTGTTCGGCGTCGCGCCTTTTTCCAGGGTCAGATGGCGGCGCATATCGACGATGGCGTCGACGTGCTCGATCATCATCGGGCACTCCTCGACGCAGGCGCGGCAGGTGGTACACGACCATAGGGTCTCGGCATCAACCAGCGCCTTGCCGTTCAGGTTGACGATCGGCAGGTGCGGGCCGCCGCTGTGTTCGCCCACCGGTTTACCCGGATACGGACTACCAGCGAACTTGGCATCGCTGCCACCGGCCAGGCCAACCACCATATCCTGAATCAGTTTTTTCGGGTTCAGTGGCTGGCCCGCGGCGAAGGACGGGCAGGCTGCCTCGCACTTGCCGCACTGCACGCAGGCGTCGAAACCGAGCAATTGGTTCCAGGTGAAATCCGTGGGTTTTTCCACGCCCAGCGGGGCTTTCGGATCATCCAGATTCAGCGCTTTGAGGCCGGTCGAGCGACCGCCACCGAAGCGCTCACTGCGGCGATGCCAGGCCAGGTGCAGAGCACCGGCAAAGGCGTGCTTCATCGGCCCGCCCCAGGTCATGCCGAAGAACAACTCGGACACACCCCACGCCACACCGACAGTCAGCAGCAGCGCCAGCACCCAGCCACCAAAGCCTTCCGGCAGGATGCCGGCCACCGGCAAAGTGGCGATAAAGAAGCTGCTGGCAAACATCAGCAGGCTCTTCGGCAAACGCATCCACGGACCTTTCGATAGCCGTGACGGTGGATCAAGGCGGCGCTTGGCAACAAACAGCGCGCCGACAAACATCAGCGCGGTCGCCGCCAGCAAGGCGAAGCCGAGGATACGACTCTGCAGGCCAAAGCCGTGTACCAGAATTGCCAGCACGGCCGCCAGAACAAAGCCGCCCGCAGTAGCGACGTGGGTGTTGGCGATGTATTTATCGCGCGCCACCACATGGTGCAGATCGACCATATAACGGCGTGGCATGGCCAGCAGTCCGCCCAGCCAGTCGACCTGAGCCGGACGGCCACGGCGCCACATCAGAAAGCGCTTCACCGCGCCGATAACCGCAAGGGCCAGGGCAGCGAAGAGCAGGATGGGGAGTAGGGTGTTTAACATCGAGGACATCCTCAATCCCAAAGGTGGGGCTGGTGGGAGGGGCTTTAGCCGCGATGCTTTTAGCCTTGTCGCGGCTAAAGCCCCTCCCACACCGGTTCAGCGTTTAGATCAGAAGTCCTTGCACAGCCGCAGCGCGTCGTAGATCGCCGCGTGGGTGTTGCGCTGAGCCACGCAGTCGCCGATGCGGAACAGCAGATAACCGTCGCCCGTCTCGGATAAACACGGCTGCGGCTTGATCGCAAACAGCGCCTCCACGTCGATCTGGCCCTTGTTGCGCGAGCCTTCCTTGAGGGCGTAGTACAGGCGCTCGTCAGGGCGCACGCCGTTTTCCACCACCACCTGATCGACCACGCGCTCTTCTTTCGCGCCGGTGTATTCGTTCTCCAGCACCGCCACCAGCTTGTCGCCTTCGCGGTAGACCTTCTCCAGCATCATGTCGCCGGTCATGATCACTTCTTTCGGGTACAGGCTGCGGTAGTACGTCGGGAACGTGGTGCCGCCCATGGCCACACCCGGCTTGATGTCGTCGGTGACGATCTCCACCTTGGCGCCCTTCTCGGCGATAAAGTCGGCCACCGACATACCGCTGAATTCGCAAATGGTGTCGTACACCAGCACGTTATTGCCCGGCGCCACTTTGCCGTCGAGGATGTCCCAACTGCTGACCACCAGGCCTTCGGCCGCGCCCCAGTGCTCGTTCTGCTCAATAAACGGATGGCCGCCGTTGGCCAGCACCACGATATCCGGGCGCAGGTCCATGATGCTGGCCTCGTCCGCACCGGTGCCCAGGCGCAGGTCGATGTTCAGGCGTGCCAGTTCCAGCTGGAACCAGCGGGTGATGCCGGCCATCTGGTCGCGCTGCGGTGCCTTGGCGGCCAAGGTGATTTGCCCGCCGAGGCTGTCTTTCTTCTCGAACAGGGTCACATCGTGGCCGCGCTCGGCAGCCACACGCGCCGCTTCCATCCCCGCCGGGCCACCGCCAACAATCACCACCTTGCGCTTCGGCCCGCTGGTTTTTTCGATGATATGCGGCAGGCCCATATATTCGCGGCTGGTCGCAGCGTTCTGGATGCACAGCACATCCAGGCCCTGGTACTGGCGGTCGATGCAGTAGTTGGCACCGACGCACTGTTTGATCTGGTCGACCTGGCCCATCTTGATCTTGGCGATCAGATGCGGGTCGGCGATATGCGCGCGGGTCATGCCGACCATATCGACATAGCCGCCTTCGAGAATGCGCGTGGCCTGGTTCGGGTCCTTGATGTTCTGCGCGTGCAACACCGGCACCTTGACCACTTCCTTGATCCCGGCTGCCAGGTGCAGGAACGGCTCCGGCGGGTAGCTCATGTTCGGAATGACGTTGGCCAGGGTGTTGTGGGTGTCGGCACCAGAACCGACCACGCCGATAAAGTCGATCAGGCCGGTGGCATCGTAATACGCGGCGATCTGCTTCATGTCCTCGTGAGAGAGGCCGTCCGGGTGGAACTCATCACCGGAGATACGCAGGCCCACGCAGAAATCGGGCCCCACCTCGACGCGCACCGCCTTGATCACTTCCAGGCCGAACTTCATCCGACCTTCAAAGGTGCCGCCCCATTCGTCAGTGCGCTTGTTCACCCGAGGCGACCAGAACTGGTCGATCATGTGCTGGTGCACGGCCGACAGCTCTACGCCGTCCAGGCCGCCGGCTTTGGCCCGAGCCGCTGCCTTGGCGAAGTCTCCGATGACGCGCCACATTTCCTCCGGCTCGATGGTCTTGCAGGTAGCACGGTGTACCGGTTCGCGGATACCGGACGGCGACATCAGGGTCGGCCAGTCGAAGCCATCCCAGCGTGAGCGGCGGCCCATGTGGGTAATCTGGATCATGATCTTGGCGCCATGCTTGTGCATGGCGTCGGCCAAGTTCTGAAAGTGCGGGATGATGCGGTCGGTGGACAGGTTCACCGAGCTCCACCAGCTGTGCGGGCTGTCGATGGAGACCACCGACGAGCCGCCGCAGATGGCCAGACCGACGCCGCCCTTGGCCTTCTCTTCGTAGTACTTGACGTAACGCTCCGTGGTCATGCCGCCGTCGGTGGCCATGACCTCGGCGTGCGCGGTGGACACGATGCGGTTGCGGATGGTCAGCTTGCCGATCTGGATCGGCTGGAACATTGCTTCAAAAGCCATTACGGCACCCTCACTGGCGTTTCACTGTGGGAGGGGCTTTAGCCGCGACAGCCTCGCCGCTGAAGCGCCTCCCACGCACGGTATTTTTCTAGCGTGGCTTCACCACAAACAGGCCATCGTCGTGGCCCTCTTCGGAGCCGCCATAGACCTGCTCGGCCACGGTGCGCAATGGGCTGCCCTGGGCCTGGAGAATCTGATCCATGGCGCCGGCAAACCAGCCGGTGAACATGTAGTCGACCTTGCGCCCGCACTTGCCGTAGACGTAGACAAAGGCCGAGTGTTTGAGCTTCACCGAGGCGGTGCCGGCGGCCAGGTCGATGGCGTCGATCTCGAACAGCCCCCAGCCGCGTTGCGACAGGCGCTTCATGTAGTGCTCGAACACCGCCACGCCCGACAGACCGTGGCATTCGGCCTCTTTCTCGCACCAGTGCCAGGCGGACTTGTAGCCGGCCTTGTAGAGAATCTCGGCATAGGCTTCAGCGCCCAGTACCTCTTCGATACCGATATGGTTGTTGACGAAGAAATGCCGCGGCACATAGAGCATCGGCAGCGCGTCGGTGGTCCAGACGCCGGTTTCGTCGTCGACCTGGATAGGCATTTCGGGTGCGTGGGTGGCCATGTGTTCAGTGCTCCAGAATCTTGTTTGATTGGTGGGAGGGGCTTTAGCCGCGACCTGCCCCGCAGGGGCAGCATCATTAAGGGCGTCGCGGCTAAAGCCCCTCCCACAGAGGATCGTGTGGGCGTAAAGCGTTATTCGCCCCAGACGTCTTTCAGAACCCGTACCCAGTTCTCGCCCATGATCTTGCGCACCACGCGTTCGGAATGGCCGCGTTTGAGCAGGGTCTCGGTGAGGTTGGGGAATTCGCCGACGGTGCGGATGCCCAGCGGGTTGATGATCTTGCCGAAGCTGGTCAGGCGGCGGGCGTAGCCCTTGTCGTGGGTCAGGTATTCGAAGAAGTCCTGGCCATGGCCCTGGGTGAAGTCGGTACCGATGCCGATGGCGTCTTCGCCAACGATATTCATCACGTACTCGATGGCTTCGGCGTAGTCGTCGATGGTCGAGTCGATGCCCTTGGCCAGGAACGGCGCGAACATGGTCACGCCGACAAAGCCGCCGTGATCGGCGATAAATTTCAGCTCGGCATCGGACTTATTGCGCGGGTGCTCTTTCAGCCCCGACGGCAGGCAATGGGAATAGGTGACCGGTTTTTTCGATTCGAGGATGACCTCTTCCGAGGTCTTCGAGCCCACATGGGAGAGGTCGCACATGATGCCGACGCGGTTCATCTCGGCAACTATCTCACGACCGAAGCCGGACAGCCCGCCGTCGCGCTCGTAGCAGCCGGTGCCGACCAGGTTCTGGGTGTTGTAGCACATCTGCACGATGCCCACGCCGAGCTGCTTGAACACCTCGACATAGCCAAGCTGGTCCTCGAAGGCATGAGCGTTCTGGAAGCCGAAGAGGATGCCGGTCTTGCCCTGCTCCTTGGCCTTACGGATATCGGCGGTGGTTCGCACCGGCATTACCAGGTCGCTGTTGTCGCGGATCAGCTTCTGGCTGGCGGCGATATTGTTCACCGTGGCCTGAAAGCCTTCCCACACCGACACGGTGCAGTTGGCCGCCGTCAGGCCGCCCTTGCGCATGTCTTCGAACAGTTCACGGTTCCACTTGGCGATGATCAGCCCGTCAATAACGATGCTGTCGGCGTGCAATTCGGCTGGGCTCATCAGGCGTCCCCTTTTTAGCTGTGTCGCCAAACCCGTTGTTGGCGCTTTGGACTGAGCATATCCCTGGGGGGCCGAGCGACCCGGTGCAAAAACGACCGGGGTATTGCCGAAAGCGTCAAAGCCGGGTCGCAGGCGGATATGTCTCAGACAAAGCCTGTGGCAGCCCACAAACCGCTAGGTACCGCAATAAAAAAAGCCCCTGCCCGGAGGTATCCGGCAGAGGCCAAGGTGACCCTTGAGGAGGGTCTCAGTGTGTTACGGCGGTGATTGGCCTGCGACGGGCGGCCAGCAGACCGTAAGCGGTCAGGCCGAGCAGCAACCCCAGGCCAAGAGACATAAGCGTTACTCCGCGCCGACCTGGCGCAAGTAAGGGGCTGGTGCCGCGCCGAGGTTGCTCAGCACGCGCTCGCTGTACCAGTCGATAAAGTTGACCACGCCAAACTCGTAGGTTTTCGAGTACGGGCCGGGCTGGTAGGCGGTGGAGTTGATGCCGCGCTGGTTCTCTTCGGCCAGGCGCCGATCCTGGTCGTTGGTGGCGTCCCATACCTGACGCAGGCGGGCCACGTCGTAATCCACGCCTTCCACCGCATCCTTGTGCACCAGCCACTTGGTGGTGACCATGGTTTCCTGGGCACTGATCGGCCACACGGTGAAGACGATCAGGTGATCGCCCATGCAGTGGTTCCACGAATGCGGCAGATGCAGGATGCGCATCGAGCCCAGATCCGGGTCGGTGATGCGGCCCATCAGCTTGTTGCAGCCTGGCTTGCCGTCCATGGTCATCGACACCGTGCCCTTGAGCAGCGGCATGCGCACGATGCGGTTACGCAGGCCGAAGCTGGCGTGGGCGTAAGGAATCTTGTCGCGGTCCCAGCGGGTGGTGCATTCGCTGACCTGGTCCTTGAACGCCTGGGTGGCGCGCGGGTCGGTGACGTCGTCCCACTCCAGCAGGGTATTCAGCAGTTCCGGGTGCGAACCGTTGCAGTGGTAGCACTCGCGGTTGTTCTCGATCACCAGCTTCCAGTTGGCTTTCTCCATCAAGGTGGTTTGCACCGCCACCTTGGTGTTTTCCATTTCGTAGGGCTCCATGTAATGGGCCAGGGTGCTGAGGAAGTCGTCGATGGCCGGCGGGTTCTCGGCCAGGGAGATAAAGATATAGCCGCCCGCCACCTTGCAGTTGACCGGCTTCAGGCTGTAGTCCTTGAGGTCGAAATCCGCGCCCATTTCGGTACCGGCAAACAGCAGCCGACCGTCCAGTTCGTAGGTCCACTGGTGATAGGGGCACACAAGCTTGGCCACCTTGCCCTTGTCACTGGTGCACAGGCGCGAGCCGCGATGGCGGCAGACGTTATGAAAGGCATGCACCACGCCATCGGCACCACGGATCACCATGATCGGGTTGTCGCCGATCTGCAGGGTGAGGAAGTTGCCCTTGGCCGGGATCTCGCAGGTCATGCCAGCGATCAGCCATTCCTTGTGGAAGATCTCCTGCATGTCGATCTTGAACAGGCGCTCATCGCTGTAGAACGGCTGCGGCAGCGAAAAGGTGCGCTCGCGCTTCTGCAGCATCTCGGCGGTGGCCTTGCGCGCGGGCTCCAGCGGATCGCCCAGGCCCAGGGTGCTCAGTGGTGTATGGGTGCAGTCCATCGGTAAGTCCTCATGGCGGGTCGCAGCAGCGGCCTGCGGAAAAGTGGCTAGTCGGTATCACGCAAGGTGGCGTCATTGCCCCGCTCTGCGCCTGCCGATGGCGTCTGTATAAACGGAGAATTCGCTCGTGACCTTTTGCTTCGGCTGGCTGCGAGTGTGGCGCTGCGCGGGGGCGAAACCTTGTCTATGGGCGACATGGCCACATCCGTTTCCGACGCGGCAAACCAAGGCCTGCGCGGCAGGTCGCGATAAGCATGTAAATGTCGCTGGCAGATAAATGAGCGCCGCGGGCGATGCGCACAATCACTGCCAACAGGCCGCGAATAGGCCGCCGTGCGCGAGAGAACGACCATGTCGAACCCCTTCCTCAATCCCGTGACCACTCAGACCTGGAGCAACGGCCGCCACCTGGTGCGCTGCGTCAAAGCCATCCAGGAAACCTGGGATGTGCGCACCTTCTGTTTTATGGCCGACCAACCGATGGTGTTCTTCTTCAAGCCGGGGCAGTTCGTCACCCTGGAGCTGGAGATCGACGGCCAGCCGATCATGCGCTCCTACACCATTTCCAGCTCGCCCTCGGTGCCCTACAGCTTCTCGCTGACCATCAAGCGGGTGCCCGGCGGCAAGGTCTCCAACTGGCTGCACGACAACCTGAAAGAGGGCGACGTGCTGCCGGTGCACGGCCCCGTAGGGCTGTTCAACGCCATCGACTTTCCGGCGGACAAGGTGCTGTTCCTCAGCGGCGGTGTCGGCATCACCCCGGTGATGTCCATGTCGCGCTGGTTCTTCGACACCAACGGCAATGTCGATATGGTCTTCGTGCACAGCGCGCGCACGCCCAAGGACATCATCTATCACCGCGAGCTGCGCCATATGGCCTCGCGCATCGACAACTTCAAGCTGCACCTGATCTGCGAGAAGTACGAGATCGGCGAGACCTGGGCCGGCTACCGCGGCTACCTGAACCAGAAGATGCTCGAGCTGATCGCGCCGGATTTCATGGAGCGGGAGATCTTCTGCTGCGGCCCGACGCCCTATATGAGCGCTGTCAAACGCCTGCTGGAAGCCAACGGCTTCGACATGCAGCGCTACCACGAGGAATCCTTCGGTGCCACGCCGCCGGAAGCCCGCGCCGATGCCCTGGAACATGCCGAACAGGCCGCCGAGGCCGGCGCGGTGGATGCCGCCGACCTGCACCAGGTGGCCTTTACCAACACCGGCAAGAGCATCCGCGTGGCCCCCGGCGAAACCGTGCATGCCGCCGCCGCCAAGCTCGGCCTGCATATCCCCAAGGCCTGCGGCATGGGCATCTGCGGCACCTGCAAGGTGATGAAGACAGCAGGCGAAGTGAGCATGGAACACAACGGCGGCATCACCGACGAAGACGTGGCCGAGGGTTATATCCTGTCGTGCTGCAGCGTGCCCCAGGGTGATGTGACGATCGAGTACTGAGGCCACCCCAGACAACACGACACACAGCAAAACGCCGCACTCACCTACCATAGCGAGTGCGGCGTTTTAGCCTGCGTTACAAACGAACGCTGGCGAAGGTCGACTCGCCCTGCGCGCGGGTCAGCGCCGCCATGGCCGAGGATGGCGATGGGCGCATCAGGTCTTCCGGCATTGGCAGCAGCGCCACCACATTGCCGTTCTGCTGGCCCGCGCGTTCGTCCCGCGGCGGGATGCCGAAGTATTCGCGGTAGCACTTGGAGAAGTGCGGCGTGGAGACAAAACCGCAGACCGAGGCCACTTCGATAATCGACATGCTGGTCTGCTTGAGCAGCTGGCGCGCGCGAATAAGCCGCAGCTTGAGGTAGTAGCGCGACGGCGAGCAGTGCAGGTACTTCTGAAACAGGCGCTCCAGCTGACGCCGCGAAACGTCCACGTACAACGCCAGCTGGTCGAGATCGATCGGCTCTTCCAGGTTGGCCTCCATCAGCGCGACGATTTCCTGCAGTTTCGGCTGGTTGGTGCCGAGCATATGCTTGAGCGGCACGCGCTGATGATCCTGCTCGTTGCGGATGCGCTCGTAGATAAACATTTCGGAAATCGCCGCCGCCAGTTCGCGGCCATGCTCGCGGCCGATCACGTGCAGCATCATATCCATCGGCGCGGTGCCACCGGAGCTGGTGTGACGGTTGCGATCAATCGAGAACAGGCGAGTGCTGACGCCCGCGCGGGGGAAGGCTTCCTGCATCGAGGCCAGGCATTCCCAGTGCACGCTGCAATCGAAACCATCGAGCAACCCAGCCTTGGCCAGCGCCCAGCTGCCGGTGCACACCGCGCCCAGTTGCGCGCCATGGCGCGCCTGGCTTTGCAGCCACTGCACATGCTCGCGGGTGACGCTGTGCTGAATGTCCACACCGCCGCAGACCACCACCGCATCCAGGCGCGGCGCAGTCACCAGGCTGGCGTCCGGGGTGATCTGCAGGCCATCGCTGGCGCATACCGGCAGGCCGCTCTGGGTGAGGGTGTGCCAGCGGTACAACTCCTTGCCGGACAGCTGGTTGGCCATGCGCAGCGGTTCGACCGCCGAGGCCAGGGAAATCAGGGTGAAGTTGTCGAGCAGGAGAAAGCCGATGGATTGCGGAGCACGGCTCTGGGGTTGTGCCCCTTGAGTGAACTGTGACATCAGGTGAACCCTCACGCGAAGCAAAGCACGGTAGTGAGCCCCTCTATACGGTGGCTCTTCTTATGGTTCTGGGACTGCACGGCACCAGACTGACAGGCCAACTAACGCAAAGGCCGTGCCTAAATTGATTGAGCGTTCAATTAAAAATATTGGCTATTTCCCAGGGCTAGTGCCACTAGGCGTTGGCAGGAGCGACAGAAGCATTCTGATTACGACCGCAAGCGCCCGACTCACGGGCGTTTGAGCATTTCGGTAGCACTGCCGGGCAGGGGCTTTGTCACCCCGCTACGCAGGGTAAAAACAGCGCGGTAACGGACCAACGGTCAGCCCGTATTTTGCGGCCTTGCACCGCCTTGTCCGAGCCAGCAAATCTCCCGCACCACAATCGGGCACACCGCTCGGCACGCCCGGTATTTGTTCCCTAAAACCGACCAACCGTAGGGTGCGCCGTGCGCACCGATGATAGTTGTCAGCGGCGGCGCGCGCGGCGCACCCTACAGAAAGACCTCAGCACTCAACGGCGCTGACGGCCAGTCCGCCGCGCGAGGTTTCCTTGTACTTGTCATGCATGTCCGCGCCGGTATCACGCATGGTGCGGATCACCCGATCCAGCGAAATAAAGTGTTCGCCGTCGCCACGCAAAGCCATCTGCGCGGCATTGATCGCCTTCACCGCGGCAATCGCATTGCGCTCGATGCAGGGCACCTGCACCAGGCCACCGACCGGATCACAGGTCAGGCCGAGGTTGTGTTCCAGGCCGATCTCGGCGGCGTTTTCCACCTGCCCCGGCGTCGCCCCGAGAATCTCCGCCAGCCCGGCCGCCGCCATGGCGCAGGCAGAACCGACCTCACCCTGACAACCGACCTCGGCGCCGGAGATGGATGCGTTCTTCTTGCACAGAATGCCGATGGCGGCGGCGGCCAGCAGGTAATCCACCACATTGGCTTCACTGACCGCCGGGCTGAAGCGCACGTAATAATGCAGCACCGCCGGGATGATCCCCGCTGCGCCATTGGTCGGCGCGGTGACCATGCGTCCGCCGGCGGCGTTTTCCTCATTCACCGCCAGGGCGAACAGGTTGACCCACTCCATGCCGCTGAGGGTGGAGCCGATCACGTTGGGTTTGCTCATTTCCTGCAGGCTGCGGTGCAGCTTGGCAGCGCGGCGTTTCACATTCAGCCCGCCGGGCAGAATGCCTTCGTGGCGCAGACCGTGCTCGACACATTCACGCATCGCCTGCCACAGGCGCATCAGCCCGCTGCGAATCTCCGCCTCACTGCGCCAGGCCTTCTCGTTGGCCATCATCAGTTCGGAGACGCGCAGGCCATTGCGCTGGCACAGCTGCAACAACTGCTCGGCGCTGTCGAAGTCATAGGGCAGCACGGTGTGGTCCTGATCCAGCTGACCGCTGGCGGCCTGCTCGGCATCCACGACAAAGCCACCACCCACCGAGTAATAGGTGTTTTCGTGCAGCAGGCTGCCATCGGCGGCAAAGGCACTGAGGGTCATGGCGTTGGGGTGATACGGCAGGTTCTCTTCGAGCAACAGCATGTCGCGCGCCCAGTCGAAGGCGATGCTGACACGCCCGCCAAGCTGCAACTGACCGCTGGCCAACAGCTCAGCGATGCGTGGCTCAATGCTGCTCGGGTCGACCTGATCCGGCCATTCGCCCATCAGCCCCATGATCACCGCGCGGTCGCTGCCGTGGCCAACACCGGTGGCCGACAGCGAACCGTACAGGCGTACCTGCAAACGTGCCGTGCGTTCCAGCAAGTGCCGCTCGGCCAATGCGCCGCTAAACAGCGCCGCCGCGCGCATCGGCCCGACGGTATGCGAACTGGACGGCCCGATGCCGATCTTGAACAAGTCAAACACGCTGATAGCCACGACACTCTCCTGCACTGATGCTACGTGCAGGCCATGATCAGGATTTCGCTGGCGCGCAGTCGCCCCACACCGACTTGCCCATGCCTAAATCCGTCAGCGGCTTGCCCACATAGCGGATCGCCTGTGCGTGGCGTCCTGTAGGCCGGATGCAATCCGGGGCAATCTATGACCATGCCTCGATACCTGTTCCATGCAGCAATCCCCTGTAGGAGCGGGCCATGCCCGCGATTCGCACGCGGCCAGAAAACATCGCGGTCATGGACAGCTCCTACAGATGGCGCGGTTTCGCCCCCCGGATTGCATCCGGGCTACGGCTTCACACGCTCACCGTCGCCACAGCCATTCACGACAGCAGCATTCCAGTTGCGACGCGACGCATAGGCAGCACCGGAAATCTGTCGGCATGATCGCCGCGCCCATGGATCGGCCAGCCGTATTCGCCTGCCAGCCGTGGCCCGACTGCGTGCCTGACCAAGCGCGCCCTGTCACTGCAACCGGGAGAGGCTTGATGACACGCAAAAAACGCTGGCTGCTCGCCGCCACCTTCTGCACCACCCCACTGCTGGCCCAGGCCGTGGAGCCGGCGCAATGCGACGTGATTCGCTTCGCCGATGTCGGCTGGACCGACATCACCGTGACCACCGCCGTCACCCGCCAGGTACTCAGCGACCTCGGCTACCGCACCCAGGTCAAACGCCTGTCCGTGCCGGACACCTACAAGGCCATGCAGGACGGCAAGGTCGATGTATTTCTCGGCAACTGGATGCCGAGCATGGAAAACGACATCAAGCCCTACACCGCCAACGGCTCGGTAAAGACCCTCGGCGCCAACCTCATCGGAGCCAAATACACCCTGGCGGTGAACCAGGCCGCTTACGACGGCGGCGTAAAGAACTTCGCCGATCTTGCGCGCTTCAGCAAGGAACTTGGCGGAAAGGTGTACGGCATCGAACCCGGCAATGACGGCAACAAACTGATCCAGCAGATGATCGACAAGAACGCGTTCGGCCTGGCCGGTTTCAGCCTGGTGGAGTCCAGCGAGAACGGCATGCTGGCACAGGTCAAACGCGCCGAGCACCTCAAGCAGTGGGTGGTGTTTCTCGGCTGGGCACCGCACCCGATGAACAACCAGTTGCAGCTGCGTTACCTGGATGGCGGTGATGAATTCTTTGGCCCCAACTATGGCGGCGCCACGGTGTACACCAATGTGCGTGCCGGTCTTGGCGAGCAGTGCCCGAACGTGACCCGGCTGCTGCAAAACCTGCGTTTCAGCCTGGAGATGGAGAGCTACCTGATGGGCGCGATCCTCAACAAAAACACCAACCCACGACGCGAGGCCAAAGCCTGGTTGAAGGCCAATCCGCAGGCTCTGAGCAGTTGGCTGCAAGGCGTAAAACAGCGCAACGGGCAACCGCTCAAAGCACCCGTGAGCCTGTCGGCGAATGACTAATTTCGAGTTTTTTTCGATATCACCGCAGCCCGCTGGTCATCGTGCCTGTGGCCGACTCAAGGACTGTAAACCACGCCCGGCGTGGCTTGCAGCCTTGGCCAAGGGGCAAAAAAGTCTGTTATGGTTTTTAAAGAGTCTGTCGCCGCGCAACACGTCAGGGTCGCAAACCGACAATTGCGACAGGCCGAAGACTATATCGTTGAGTCAGCCGATTTCGTCGCTGTCGCCTTAGCAGGGTCGACAGACCGGGAGCCCACAGCCCCGGACCGAAGAATTTATAAGCGCTGGCTTGTCCCAAATGGGCACCAGCCCAACAAGAAATTTCGGATGTACGCGCACCTCGGATCGAGGTGTGTAAAACCCAAGGATGGGGCTTCGTAACACTGCCAGAGGGTTTGGAACGCGGTTTGCAGTACGGCACAGCAAGGTTGATTCGACAGTACACCCCCGTAGCGTCCATTGCCCGCAAGGCAACTGGAGCGTTGCAGCGGTTGTGCCTGAGCACCCTGAATGCGTTGCGCGGCAAGACACGTCCCCGACCCCGGAACCCAGTAAACCCACACAGGCAAGAACAGTCGGCATCACCGTACGTACGCCAGCTGGCGTAGGCCCGGTTCCGCAGCACTGATCTGGATGTCTACTGAAGGGGAATCATCCCATGCAGTCTGGAAAAATCGTCGTCGAAAACCTCTACAAGGTGTTCGGCGCAGAGCCACAGGAAGCCATCGACCTCCTCAAAGAGGGATGGAGCAAGGAACGAATCCTTGCGGAGAAAGGCGCGGTTATTGGCGTCAGCGACGTGTCCTTCAGCGTCGAGGAAGGTGAAATTTTCGTGCTGATGGGCCTCTCCGGCTCCGGCAAATCCACCCTGATCCGCCTGATCAACCGCCTGGTTGAACCCAGTGCCGGCAACGTCTACATCGACGGGCAGAACGTCGCCAAGCTGCCCAAGGCGCAACTGATTGATCTGCGCCGCCGCGACATGAGCATGGTCTTCCAGTCCTTCGCCCTGATGCCCTCGCGCAGCGTGCTGGACAACGCCGCCTTCGGCCTCGAAGTAGCCGGCAAGAGCAAGAAGGAGCGCGAAGCGCGCGCCATGCAGGTACTCAAGCAGGTCGGCCTGGACACCTTTGCGCACAAGATGCCGCATGAGCTGTCCGGCGGCATGCAACAGCGCGTCGGCCTGGCCCGCGCCCTGGCGGTCGACCCGTCAATGATCATCATGGACGAGGCGTTTTCTGCCCTCGACCCGCTCAAGCGCCGCGAGATGCAGGACGTGCTGCTGGAGCTGCAAAAGACCGACCGCCGCACCATCATCTTCGTCTCCCACGACATCGAAGAAGCCATGCGCATCGGCACCCGCATCGGCATCATGGAAGGCGGCAAACTGGTTCAGGTCGGCACTCCGCAAGAGCTGATCGACAACCCCGCCAACGATTACGTGCGCAACTTCTTCAACACCGTCGACACCAACCGCTACCTCACCGCCGGCCAGCTGATGGCCGACAGCGTGCCGCTCTACGTGCACAACGGCAAAGCGCCGGACGCGCAGAAGGTCTGCCAGGAATTGCAGGCACTGGACAAGCACTACGCCTTTATCGTCGACGAACAAAACACCTTCCAGGGCTCCATCAGCCTAGAGAAGATCGCCCTGCTGGTCGAAGGCGGCACCACCTGCGGCCTCGACAGCAGCGTCCTGAAATCGATCAAACCGGTTCCCGAGGATCTACCGCTGGACCAGGTGATTGAACGCCTGGTGGACAACGAAGGGCCGATCCCGGTGGTCGACAGCAATGGCCGTTACAGCGGCGCCATCAGTAAAGGCCGGCTGCTGACCCGCCTGCAGGGAGAGTTCCATGAGTGAGAAAAAACTCGACCTGGGCAGCTGGGTCAACGACGTGGTGCAACACCTGCTGGACAACTACAGCGATGGCTTCGACAGCATCGGCGCGGTGGTCAACGGCTTCTCCGAAGGCATCGAATGGCTGCTGATGCTGCCGCCGGCCTGGCTGCTGATCGCCATCTTCGTCGGCCTCGGCCTGTGGCGCATCAGCTACAAGTTCGCCATCTTCACCGCCGTGGCCTTTATCCTGATCGTCATGACCGGCTTCTGGGAGCAGACCGTGGTCACCCTCGGCCTGACCTTCTCCGCCACCCTGATCAGCCTCTTGCTCGGCGTACCGCTGGGCATCTGGGCCGCGCGCAGCGAACGGGTGGCGACCATCATCCGGCCGATTCTCGACTTTATGCAGACCATGCCGGCGTTCGTTTATCTGATTCCCGCCGCCATGCTCTTCGGCCTCGGCCGTGTGCCGGGGATCATCGCCACGGTGATCTTCGCCATGCCACCGGCAGTGCGCCTGACCAACCTGGGCATCCGCCAGGTGAATAAAGAGATCATCGAAGCCGGCCAATCCTTCGGCTGCACCCCGCGTCAGCTACTGTTCAAAGTCCAGCTGCCCAACGCCATGCCGTCGATCATGGCCGGGGTCAACCAGACCATCATGATGGCCCTGTCGATGGTGATCATCGCCTCGATGGTCGGCGCAGGCGGCCTGGGCAACGACGTACTGGCGAGTATCCAGCGCCTGGACATCGGCCTGGGCTTTGAAAGCGGCATGGCCGTGGTGCTGCTGGCGATCATTCTCGACCGCATCACGGAAAGTTTCGGGACCCCGCAAACCGCCAAGCGCCGCAGCGTGTTCGGCTGGTTCAGCGGCAAACTTCAACGTCAGTAAGCCTTAGCTTTTGCCATCACAGGGAGTCGCAGATGAAAACGATTAAACAGCTCGCAGGTGTCGGCCTGCTCTCCGTGGCCATGTTGCAAAGCGCCTGGGCGCAAGAGCCGGAGAGTTGCAAGATGGTGCGCTTCGCCGAAATCGGCTGGGCCGACATCGCCGCCACCACCGGCGTGGCCATGACCCTCAGCGAAGGCCTGGGCTACCAGACCCGCAAAATCATGGCCTCCGTGCCTATCGCCTTTACCGGCGTACAAAAAGGCCAGATCGACGTCTTCCTCGGCTACTGGGCCCCCTCGATGGACCCGGTGATTGAGCCCTTCACCAAGGATGGCGGCGTCAAAGTGCTGCCCAAGGCCAACCTTGAAGGCGCCAAATACACCCTCGCCGTCCCGACCTACGCCGCAGAAGCCGGGCTGAAAAGCTTTGCCGACATCGCCAAGTTCAAGGACCAGCTGGGTGGCAAGATCTTCGGCATCGAGCCCGGCAACGACGGCAACCTGCTGATCGACGGCATGATCAAGAGCAACCAGTTCGGCCTCGGCGACTTCAAAATGGTCGAGTCCAGCGAAGCCGGCATGCTGGTACAGCTGCAACGTGCCGTGAAGAAGAACGAACCCGCCGTGTTCCTCGGCTGGGCACCGCACCCGATGAACACCCAATTCGACATCACCTACCTGGAAGGCGGCGATGACGTGTTCGGCCCCGACTTCGGCGCCGCCAAGGTCTACACCGTCGTGCCACCAGATTACGAAGCGCGCTGCGCCAACGTCGGCAAACTGCTGAACAACCTGCAGTTCACCGTGGAAATCGAAAGCCAGCTGATGGAAAAGGTCCTGGATAAACAGAACCCGACCGAAGTCGCCAAAGAGTGGATCAAAGCCAACCCGGCAATCCTCGACAAGTGGCTGGCCGGCGTCACCACCTACGACGGCCAGGACGGCGTTGCAGCGGTGAAAAAACACCTCGGCCTCTAAGCCAAGCCCCGCGCCGCCGCAGTTACCTGCGGGCGGCGCGGTTAGCTGATTCATCTATTTAGCAACTCAGCCCGCGATGCCACACGGCCATCGCCTGGTTAGTTGCAGCCGCGATTTAACAGGCAACACCGCACGACCCAGCTAGGCCCGCAAGAAGAACGCGCCAGTAACTCACTGAACTGCCACTCTCACTGACGGAGCACACCCTATGCGAAACCTGAAGAACCTCTGCCTGCAAAGCCTCGGCGTCGCCGCCCTGGCCCTCGGCATGAGCAGCGCCATGGCGGCGGAAAAACCCACCCTGAACATCGGCTACGTCAACGGCTGGGACGACAGCGTCGCCGCCACCCATGTCGCCGGGGAAATCCTGCAAAGCAAACTTGGCTACAACGTGGCACTCAAGCCCGTAGAGCCCGCCATCATGTGGCAAGGCGTAGCGCGCGGCGACCTCGACGCCACCCTCTCCGCCTGGCTGCCCGCCACCCACGGCGAATACTTTGAAAAACTCAAAGACAAGGTAGAAGTGCTCGGCACCAACTATGCCGGCGCGAAAATCGGCCTGATCGTGCCGGACTACGTGCAAGCCAAAACCATCGCCGACCTGCAAACCTACGCCAAGGACTTCGACGGCAAAATCACCGGCATCGACGCTGGCGCCGGCGTGATGCGCCGCGCCGAAGACGCGATCAAGGAATACGCCCTCACCGACATCAAACTGATGCCAAGCTCCGGCCCAGCCATGGCCACCGCCCTGACCCGCGCCGAAAAAGCCCAGAAGCCGATTGTCGTCACCGGCTGGATCCCGCACTGGATGTTCGCAAAATGGAAACTGCGCTTCCTCGAAGACCCGAAAAAAGTCTTCGGCGATGACGAACACGTCGACACCGTGGCCAACCCCAGCCTCGCCAGCAAAGCCCCAGAAGCGGCGGCCTTCCTGAAGAAATTCTCCTGGAGCGGCGAAGAAGTCGGCTCCGTTATGCTCGCCATCCGCGAAGGCGCCAAACCGGAAGACGCCGCCAAAGCCTGGATCAGCAAAAACCCAGAGCGCGTCGCCGAGTGGCTTAAATAAGCCAAGGCTGCACTCTCTATATAAAGCGGGCTACGGCCCGCTTTTTTGTGGGCGCTAAATGGTGAAAGGAGAATGTTCTAGACAGGGGGAGATGGGGGTGGATAGGGTTGGGTTTAGCCAAACTGTCGCCTCCCCCCGCAGCTTTCTGTACCTTCGCGACATTGAGCGTGGGACATAAACAGGATGCAGCAGATAGGGTGGCGTTATACGACAGGAAAGCGCGACATTTGTGTGTCGCATAATTGATAGTTAGCCCTACACCGGAGTACAGCAGACCGTGTCTATATTGGACTTCAAAGAAATACCTGAAGCGCATATTGCGAGCGGACTACAAGATACTTTTGAGCTATTCGCAAGAGATTTTCTGAAATTCGTCGGATATAAAATTATTACTGATCCAGATCGAGGGGCCGATGGCGGCGTTGATCTAGTTGTCGAAGAAAGCAGAACTGGTGTTGGCGGAGAAACAATAATCCGCTGGCTGGTTAGTTGCAAACATAAAGCATTCAGCGGTAATTCTGTAAACCCAGGTGATGATGCAAACATCAGAGATCGCGTAGAAGCCAATGAATGCCAAGGCTTTATAGGTTTTTATTCAACAATCGCAAGCGCTGGTCTGGCCGGGAATCTGGAAGGGTTAAAAGGCAAGATTGAATATCAAATATTTGATCGTGAAAAAATAGAAGGTCATCTTTTACATTCAGCAAGGGGCCTTGAGATAGCGGAAAGATTTTTCCCCAAATCCTTATCCGTCTGGAAGACGGAGAACCCTCAGCCAGCAAAAATCTTTGCAGAAAAACCAAGCCTCCAATGTAAGGTCTGTCACAAAGAACTCTTTGAGCAAGATGATCATGGAATCATAACCATCTGGCAGAAAATGAGTCATCACAGAGTCAATGGTGCCAAGCACTTCGAGCATGTTTTCTGGGTTTGCCGTGGGCGGTGCGATGATGTGCTTACCCAATACATGAGGCAAAAAGACAAGACATTGATTGATGGCTGGGAAGACATTTCCGACGTTTTAATGCCGACGATTTTCATCAAGTGGATCATGACCATTATGAATGAATTGCGTTCTGGCGATACATACTCAGATGAAGCCTATGAATCAATGAAAGAATTTCTTCTGCAGGTATTCCCATATATCTGCAGGCATCTGACAGGGAAGGAAAAAGAGCGGATCAAATCGCTTACAGAAATTCCTGCCTACCTGGGTGGCCTCGGGTATTAAGGCTAACAAATGGTTCAAACCGTTCGCGCCGCTCACTGGTACAGGCTAAATCCGGCCCCTTAACCAAACGTTAGGCTCAATCAAATGTGGAACACAGTTGGAGATAATATTCTTACCAGTTTTTTTGAACTTGAAAATATCTGGCAAAAAAACTGGATCGGAACCGAACAAGTAGCAATTATCCGCGATTACTGGCCGGAGGGTGATAATCGCGACCTGGTTCTCCGGATATGGGAAGTCGATATCCATGGGAAAATTAAGCCATTTGCTGCAGGTGAAGCAGGCGGCATGGGGCGTTGGGTTTTCGCTCTACGTGATAACGATGTTGAATTTTTGAGTCGTTCAAAAAACGGAACTTAAACTTAAGCCGTGTATTACTCCGAATAAATATTAGGGGACAGACCACGATTTCAGCCGAAAGATAACAACTCAAACGAGTCCATTCTCCCTAGTGCATAACCGGGCTAAACAATGAACCGCCGCAAGAAAATCAAACAGCTACTCGAAGCGCACGCCAAAAAGGCCAACGCCAAATTAGCGCCCAAGAAAAAATCCACCTATATCAGCAAAGCCGACCGGTTAAAGCTGGCTGCCGAAACCAACCCGGAAGCCACCATTACCCCTGAGAGCTGAGTGCACTTTCCTACCTCTGCCGTTAACAAATGCGAGAACAGACCATGATCACCTGCCACATCCGCTACGTACTCGACCCGCGCAAACTCAAGGAATTCGAGCATTACGGCAAGCTGTGGATTGCCCTGGTGGCGAAGTTTGGCGGCACGCACCACGGTTATTTTCTGCCGTCCGAGGGTGCCAACAATATCGGCCTGGCGATGTTCAGCTTCCCCAGCCTGGCGGAGTACGAGCAGTACCGGCTGAAATCCTTTGCCGATGCCGAGTGCCTGGCGGCGTTCAAATATGCAGAAGAGACTCAGTGCATCATCAGCTACGAGCGCACCTTCTTCCGCCCGGTTTTTGATGCCTGACTGAACCTTGATTGCCGAGTTAAACGCCATGTCCCAGCTTGCCCACTTTCAGTTAATAGCCCGCTATAACGCGTGGATAAATGACAAGCTCTACGCGGCCGCCGATCAGCTGTCGCCGCAGGCGCTGAGAGAGGATCGCGGGGCGTTTTTCCCGTCCACCCTCGCCACGCTCAACCATATTGCGGTGGCCGATATCATCTGGCTCAAGCGCTTTGCCGAGCACCCGGCCTGCACAGAGCTGCGCGCGGCGATCAGCGATTTACAGCGGCCGACGGCGCTGGATCAGCTGTTGTTCGACACCTTCGCGCAGTTGCAGACGTTGCGCAGCAGACTGGATGGGCATATCAGTAACTGGGTCGCAGCGCTGACCGAAGCGGACCTGGAATATGTGCTGGCCTACGGCAATATGAAGGGCGTACCGGCGCAGCGCCCCTATGCCAGCCTGATGCTGCACTTCTTCAATCACCAGACTCACCATCGCGGCCAGGCCAGCACATTGTTGTTCCAGGCCGGTCAGGATATCGGCGTGACCGATTTGCTCGCGCTGATCGCCGATGTTGACCCACGCTAACGCCTATAACCGGACAGGACTTCACAGCATGGCTTTTAACCCAACCGAACGCCTTAGCCTGCTCGCCATCAAGGGTGTTGGCCCCACGGTGATCAAGCGCTTCGAGGAACTGGGCATCGACTCTCTGGCGCAATTGGCCACATACCGGGCCGAGGATATCGCCGAGATGGTCGCCGCCATGCTCGGTAGCACCTGCTGGAAGAACAGCCCGCAGGCCAAGGCCGCGCTAAATGCGGCCATCGCCAGAGCCAAAGAAAGCCAATGAAGCCCCTCGCCCTGCTGCGGGTTTATCTGCCGTCGATGGCCTTTCGCCAGGCCGCGCGGGCGCAGCTGGGTGGGTGTTTGCCAGCGGCTACAGCGGCGGCGGTGTGGGTCAGAACCCTGGACATACAGCGTGAATTGCAACGCACGCGAGTGCGCCATTCGCCGGGGGTGAATCTGCTGCTGCGTTATATGCAGTGGGATTACGCGCTGTACCGCGCCTTGCAGGAGCACGGCATAGGCCAGCAACAAGCCGGTGAGTGGATCGAGCAGATCAACTGGCAGATCTTCGCCCCGGCCAGCGCCCTGGCGTTCAAGCTGTCGCGCCTGCGCAGCCGCCGTCTGCAAACACGCATCCAGTGGCTGCTCGATGCGCTGTTCAACCTGGTGTTTACCCGCCCGTTTCGCCGCACCACCCTGCCCGCCGTCGCGGGCGTGGCCTTTGATGTGCAGGTGTGCCCGTTGGCCAGTTACCTGCGCGAGCAGGGTGCGCCGGAGCTGACCCACTTTGCCGCGTGCAGCCTGGATTACCGCATGGCCAGCGATTGGGGCGTGACGCTGCAACGCAGGCAAACCCTCGCCGGCGGCGCGGCGTATTGTGATTTTCGCTTTAGCGTGCCGCCCACCGAGCTGATTGCCCGCTCCGGCGCAACGGCCGAGCACAGCACCGCGCATCAGGCGAAAAAGCAGCCATAAAGCGCCCGGCAGCGGGGCATATCCCTGACCGACAGGTCATCCCTGAAACGCCATGTTTGATTGATCGCTCAACAATAACCGGCCTAGACTGCGCGCATTCCGGGGACGCCCCCTATCGACGGAGAAGCCGATGCCCAAGGTTGGAATGCAACCGATCCGCCGCTCGCAATTGATCGCGGCGACCCTCGAAGCGGTGGATCAGGTCGGCATGAGCGATGCCAGCATCGCCTATATCGCGCGGATCGCCGGGGTATCCAACGGCATCATCAGCCACTATTTCCGCGACAAGAACGGCCTGCTCGACGCCACCATGCGCCATCTGATGCAGGCGCTCAGCGATGCCGTGCGCGAACGCCGCGCCAGCCTGCCGCCGGATCAGCCGCGCGAGCACCTGCGGGCGATGATTGAAGGCAACTTCGATGACAGCCAGGTCAACGGCCCGGCGATGAAAACCTGGCTGGCGTTCTGGGCCACCAGCATGCACCAGCCGGCGCTGCGGCGTTTGCAGCGGGTCAACGATCACCGTCTGTATTCCAACCTGTGCGGGCAATTCCGCCGGGTGTTGCCGCAGGATCAGGCGCGCAGTGCGGCCCGTGGCCTGGCGGCGTTGATCGATGGCCTATGGCTGCGCGGCGCGCTGTCCGGCGAAGGCTTCGACACCCGCCAGGCGATTGAGATCGCTTACGAATACCTTGATCTGCAATTGGGCAAGGCGCAGTAAACCTCGCACACCTTCCGCCGAGGCGCTAGCCGAGTGGACTGCCGTAGGAATGCTCAGCTTTTGTAGGAGCGGGCTTGCCCGCGATTCGCGGTAACTCGAATAACATCGCGGCCAATGACTAGGTGTCCCCACTGCTCCTACATACCCCACAGACCCGGCCAACACGGCTGGCGAGCACTTGATTGGCGCACAGCCTCAAACAACCCCAATACCGCCGCCTACACGCCCTGCGTGTCGTGTTTGGTTGCGCACTGTCGTTTTTGTTGATTGATCGTTCAATTAAGATAATTTAGCCTTGCGTCTATATTGCCTACACCGACGACTTGCGCCAGGCGGCTCGCGTCGCCCACCGCCCACGAGGAACGCGCCATGCCCCGCTTCGACGAACAGCAGCTTTATATCGGTGGCCGTTATGTAGCGGCCAGCAGTGGCCAGACGTTTGAGAGCATCAACCCGGCCAACGGTGAAGTGCTGGCCAAGGTGCAACGCGCCAGTCAGGCGGACGTGGAATTGGCCGTGGCCAGCGCCAGCGAAGGGCAGAAGGTGTGGGCAGCGATGACCGCCATGCAGCGCTCGCGCATCCTGCGCAAGGCGGTGGATATTCTGCGCGAGCGCAACGATGAGCTGGCCGAGCTGGAAAGCCTCGACACCGGCAAGCCGCTGAGCGAAACCCGCTATGTCGATATCGTTACCGGCGCGGACGTGCTGGAGTACTACGCCGGGTTGATTCCAGCCATCGAGGGCGAGCAGATCCCGCTGCGCGAGACCAGTTTCGTCTACACCCGCCGCGAGCCGCTGGGCGTGGTCGCCGGCATCGGCGCGTGGAACTACCCGATCCAGATTGCCCTGTGGAAATCCGCTCCGGCCCTGGCCGCCGGTAACGCGATGATCTTCAAGCCCAGCGAAGTCACCTCGCTGACCGCGCTGAAACTCGCCGAGATTTACACCGCCGCCGGCCTGCCCGATGGCGTGTTCAACGTGCTGACCGGCAGCGGCCGTGAAGTGGGCCAGTGGCTGACCGAGCACCCAGGCATCGAGAAAATTTCCTTTACCGGCGGCACCGTGACCGGCAAGAAGGTCATGGCCAGCGCCTCCAGCTCGTCGCTCAAGGAAGTGACCATGGAGCTGGGCGGCAAGTCGCCGCTGATCATCTTCGAAGACGCCGACCTCGACCGCGCTGCCGACATCGCAGTCATGGCCAACTTCTACAGCTCCGGCCAGGTCTGCACCAACGGCACCCGCGTGTTCGTGCCGCGCATGCTGCAGGCACGCTTCGAGGCCAAGGTGCTGGAGCGGGTCAAGCGCATTCGCCTCGGCGATCCACTTGCCGAGGCAACCAACTTCGGCCCGCTGGTCAGCGCGGCGCATATGGACAGCGTGCTCGGCTATATCGACAAAGGCCGCAGCGAAGGCGCGCGCCTGCTGATCGGCGGCAACCGCGTGACCGAGGGCGACTACGCCAAAGGCGCCTATGTCGCGCCGACGGTGTTCACCGACTGCAAGGACGACATGACCATCGTCCGTGAAGAAATCTTCGGCCCGGTGATGAGCATTCTGATCTACGACAGCGAAGAGGAAGTGATCCGCCGTGCCAACGCCACCGAATACGGCCTGGCTGCCGGCGTGGTCACCCGCGACCTGAACCGCGCGCACCGGGTGATCCACAAGCTGGAAGCCGGCATCTGCTGGATCAACACCTGGGGCGAGTCGCCGGCGGAAATGCCGGTGGGCGGCTACAAGCAATCCGGCGTCGGTCGCGAAAACGGCCTGACCACCCTGGCGCACTACACCCGGATCAAGTCGGTACAGGTCGAGCTGGGCGGCTACACCTCGGTGTTCTGAGCCTTTACCTGTAGAGCGGGCCATGCCCGCGATAGCGCTTCGCGGGCATGGCCCGCTCCTACAAACTTGCGCAGCCCCGTAGCCCGGATGCAATCCGGGAACAGTCACCGCGTTTTCCCGGATTGCATCCGGGCTAAAGGAGCTTTTATGCCCCAGGAATTCGACTACATCATCATCGGTGCCGGCTCGGCCGGTAACGTGCTGGCCACCCGTCTGACCGAGGACGCTGACGTCAGCGTGCTGCTGCTGGAAGCCGGCGGCCCGGATTACCGCCTGGATTTCCGCACCCAGATGCCCGCTGCCCTGGCCTTTCCGCTGCAAGGCCGGCGCTACAACTGGGCCTACCTGACCGACCCCGAACCGCATATGAACAACCGCCGTATGGAATGCGGGCGCGGCAAAGGCCTGGGCGGCTCATCCCTGATCAACGGCATGTGCTACATCCGCGGCAACGCCATGGACTACGACGGCTGGGCCGAAGCAAAGGGCCTGGAGGACTGGAGCTACCTGGATTGCCTGCCGTATTTCCGCAAGGCGGAAACCCGCGATATCGGCGCCAATGCCTATCACGGCAGCGACGGCCCGGTGAGCGTGACTACGCCGAAAAACGGCAATAACCCGCTGTTCCACGCCATGATCGAAGCCGGCGTGCAGGCCGGTTACCCGCGTACCGACGACCTCAACGGCTACCAGCAGGAAGGCTTCGGCCCGATGGACCGTACCGTCACGCCCAAGGGCCGGCGCTCCAGCACCGCACGCGGCTACCTCGATCAAGCCCGCCAGCGGCCGAACCTGACCATCGTTACTCACGCCCTCACTGACCGCATCCTGTTCAGCGGCAAGCGCGCCATTGGTGTGGCCTATCTGCTGGGCGACAACGACACGCCAATCACCGTCAATGCGCGCCGCGAAGTGCTGCTGTGCAGCGGCGCGATTGCCTCGCCGCAGGTGCTGCAACGCTCCGGCGTCGGCCCGGCGGCGCTGCTGCGTGAACTGGATATCCCGCTGGTGCATGACCTGCCCGGCGTCGGCCAGAACCTGCAGGACCACCTGGAGGTGTACCTGCAATACGCCTGCAAGCAGCCGGTGTCGCTGTACCCGGCGCTGCAATGGTGGAACCAGCCGATGATCGGCGCCAACTGGCTGTTCCTCGGCAAAGGCATCGGTGCCAGCAACCAGTTCGAGGCCGGCGGTTTTATTCGATCCAGCGCTGAGTTCGAATGGCCGAATATCCAGTATCACTTCCTGCCGGTGGCAATTAACTACAACGGCAGCAACGCGGTGAAGGAGCACGGTTTCCAGGCGCACATGGGCTCCATGCGCTCGCCGAGCCGTGGCCGCATTCAGATCAAATCCAAAGACCCACGCCAGCACCCGAGCATCCTGTTCAACTACATGGCGCACGAGCAGGATTGGCGCGAGTTCCGCGACGGCATCCGCATCACCCGAGAAATCATGGCGCAGGCGGCGTTGGACCCGTATCGCGGCCGCGAAATCAGTCCGGGGGCAGAGCTACAGAGCTACGCCGAACTGGACGCCTTTATCCGCGAACATGCGGAAACCGCCTACCACCCGTCGTGTTCCTGCAAGATGGGTGAAGACGATATGGCAGTGGTCGATGGCCAGGGCCGGGTGCACGGCGTACAGGGGCTGCGCGTGGTGGATGCCTCGATCATGCCGATGATCGTCACCGGCAACCTGAATGCGCCGACCATCATGATGGCCGAGAAGATCGCCGACAAAATCCGCGGCCGCGCCCCACTGCCACGCAGCAGCGCGCCGTATTTCGTCGCCGGTAATGCGGCCGTACGCGGCACCGCGCAACGCTCAGCCTAAAGCGGCACGCGTACCTCAACGCCGCAGGGCTTGCGCCGCTGCGGCGTTGTCACATACAGGCACGGCACGACGTGATCGACCACCCATTGCGCCGGCCTTTAGCCCGGCAAAACCACAGGCGGCTTGATGCTGCAGGCGAAGCACGTCGATAATGCGCAGTTTTCAACCAGCGCCATTGTGCGCCGCCGCCATCGGCCGACCGAGCAGACCATGAAAGACAGCATTCGCCACCTGATCCAGCAAGCCCTGACCCGCCTCACTGCCGACGGCGTGCTGCCGGAGGGCCTGACTCCGGCCATTCAGGTGGAGAACACCAAGGACAAGGCCAACGGCGATTTCGCCAGCAACATCGCCATGATGCTGGCCAAGCCGGCCGGCATGAAGCCGCGTGACCTGGCGGAAAAGCTGATCGCCGCGCTGCCGGCCGACGCCGGTATCAGCAAGGTCGAGATCGCCGGCCCGGGCTTTCTCAACTTCTTCCAGAACACCCAGGCCCTGGCCGCGCGCCTGGATGCGCTGCTGGCCGATGCCAAGCTGGGCGTACGCAAGGCCGGCCCGGCGCAGCGCGTGGTGGTCGACCTGTCTGCCCCCAACCTGGCCAAAGAGATGCACGTCGGCCACCTGCGCTCGACCATCATCGGTGACGGCGTGGCGCGGGTGCTGGAATTCCTCGGCGACGACGTGATCCGGCAGAACCACGTGGGCGACTGGGGCACCCAGTTCGGCATGCTGCTGGCCTATATGCAGGAAAACCCGGCCGCTGCCGAAAGCGAGCTGGCCGACCTGGAAGGCTTCTACCGCGCGGCAAAAAAACGCTTCGATGATTCCCCGGAATTCGCCGAGCGCGCCCGTGAACTGGTGGTGCAACTGCAAGCCGGCGAAGCCGAGTGCCTGCGCCTGTGGCACCGTTTCAACGATATCTCCCTGAGCCACTGCCAGGCGCTGTATGACCGCCTCGGGGTGAAACTGAGCATGGCCGACGTCAAGGGCGAGAGCGCCTACAACGACGACCTGGCCAATGTGGTCGCCGACCTCAAGGCCAAGGGCCTGCTCACCGAAGACAATGGCGCGCAATGCGTGTTCATGGACGAGTTCAAGAATGCCGAAGGCAACCCGCTGCCGCTGATCGTACAAAAGGCCGGTGGCGGCTACCTGTATGCCACCACCGACCTGGCCGCTACCCGCTACCGGGCCAACGTATTGAAAGCCGACCGCGTGCTGTACTTCGTCGACCAGCGCCAGGCCCTGCACTTCCAGATGGTCTTCGCCGCTGCGCGCCTGGCCGGTTTCGTCCCGGCCAGCCTGCAGATGGAACACATGGGCTTCGGCACCATGAACGGCGCCGACGGCCGCCCGTTCAAGACCCGCGACGGCGGCACCGTCAAGCTGGTCGACCTGCTCGATGAAGCCGAAGAGCGTGCCTACACCCTGGTCAAAGGCAAAAACCCCGAGCTGGATGAAGCCGAGCTGCGCCAGATCGCCCGCGCCGTGGGCATCAGCGCGGTGAAATACGCCGACCTGTCCAAGCATCGCACCAGCGATTACCGCTTCAACTTCGAGCTGATGCTGAGCTTCGAAGGTAACACCGCACCGTACCTGCTGTACGCCTACACCCGCGTCGCCAGCGTGCTGCGCAAAGTGGGCAAGGGCTTCGACCAACTGGATGGCCAGCTGGACCTGCAGGCCGCTCAGGAAATCGACCTGGCCGGCAAACTCGCACAGTTCGCCGAAGTGCTCGGCGGCGTGGCCGACAAGGGCGAGCCGCACCTGCTCTGCGCCTACCTGTATGACCTGGCCGGGCTGTTCTCCAGCTTCTACGAAAACTGCCCGATCCTCGCCGCCGAAGACGAAGGCGTGCGCAACAGCCGCCTGCGCCTGGCGGCCCTCACCGGCCGTACTCTCAAGCAGGGCCTGCAGCTGCTCGGCCTGGAAACCCTGGAGCGCATGTAAGTGGCTGCCAAGAAGAAGCCCGCCGCCAAGCGCGGCGCCAGCCGCTACCAGGCTCCGGCGAAAAAGCCGGTGCCGGGCTGGTTCTGGCTGGTCTGCGGGCTGGTGATCGGCGGCTTTATGGTGTTTCTGTTCAGCCTGGAGCCCGGCCGCGACGAGATCAAACGCAGCAAGGTCGAACAGGCGCGCGCCAACCAGGCCGCCAAATCGCCGGCCAACAAGCCCGCCAGCAACGAGCCGGCCAAACCCAAGTACGACTTCTACACCCTGCTGCCGGAGTCGGAAGTGATCCTGCCGCCGCAGGCCATCGAACAACCGCCGGCCGTGCCTGAGCAGAAGCCGGTCAGCCCGGAAGAAGCCGCGAAGATCGACGCCGCCCGCGCCGAAGCCGCACTCAACGGCCAGGTGCCGCCACCGCCGCCGGTGGTCGCCAAAGGCCCGGTTAGCTCGCAGTTCTTCCTCCAGGCGGGCTCGTTCCGCCGCAAGGACGATGCCGACGCCCTGCGCGCGCAGATCATCCTGCTCGGGCAGAACGTGCAGGTGGAATCCGGCACGGTGCGCGAGGAAACCTGGCACCGCGTACTGGTCGGCCCGTTCGCCACCCGCGAACAGCTCGGCCAGGCGCAGAAGTCCCTGGCCGGCAGCGGCTTCAGCAATCTGTTGTTACAGCAGCGCCAGGTGCAATAAAACCCAGGCCTGGCGGGCCCTGCGGCAGCCTCTGCCGACTATTTGTCGGACACTGGCTACCGTAGGGCTTGAAGCCGGCGCGCACAGCCCCCACTTCATTCGGCATTGGGCACTTTCGCCCCGCTGCGTGGAGACTCTCCCCTTGACCACCATCGTTTCAGTGCGCCGCAACGGCAAAGTCGTCATGGGCGGCGACGGCCAGGTGTCCCTCGGCAATACCGTGATGAAAGGCAATGCGAAAAAAGTCCGTCGCCTGTACCACGGCCAGGTGCTGGCTGGTTTTGCCGGTGCCACTGCCGACGCCTTTACCCTGTTCGAACGCTTCGAAGGCCAACTGGAAAAACACCAGGGTCATCTGATCCGCGCCGCCGTCGAGCTGGCCAAGGATTGGCGCACCGATCGTTCGCTGAGCCGCCTGGAAGCCATGCTGGCAGTCGCCAACAAGGACGCCTCGCTGATCATTACCGGCAACGGTGACGTGGTTGAGCCCGAACACGGCCTGATCGCCATGGGCTCCGGCGGCGGCTTCGCCCAGGCCGCCGCCATGGCCCTGCTGCAGAAAACCGACTTGAGCGCCCGCGAAATCACCGAAACCGCGCTGAACATTGCCGGCTCTATCTGCGTATTCACCAACCAGAATTTAACTATCGAGGAAGAAGACTGCGCTGAATAAGCGCGCTCTCCTCTGGAGTACCCCCGCATGTCCATGACGCCCCGCGAGATCGTTTCCGAACTCAACCGCCACATCATCGGCCAGGACGACGCCAAGCGCGCCGTGGCCATTGCCCTGCGCAACCGCTGGCGGCGCATGCAGCTGCCCGCCGAGCTGCGCCAGGAAGTGACGCCGAAGAACATCCTGATGATCGGCCCCACCGGGGTCGGTAAAACCGAAATCGCCCGTCGCCTGGCCAAGCTGGCCAATGCCCCGTTTATCAAGGTGGAAGCAACCAAGTTCACCGAAGTCGGCTATGTCGGCCGCGATGTCGAGTCGATCATCCGCGATCTGGCCGATGCCGCGATCAAGATGCTGCGCGAGCAGGAGATGATCAAGGTTCGCCACCGTGCCGAGGACGCTGCCGAAGAGCGCATCCTCGATGCCCTGCTGCCGCCAGCCCGCACCGGTTTCAATGAAGAGGCCGCCCCGGCCAGCGACTCCAACACCCGCCAGCTGTTCCGCAAACGCCTGCGTGAGGGGCAGCTGGACGACAAGGACATCGAGATCGAAGTGGCCGATGCGCCGGCCGGCATCGAAATCATGACCCCGCCGGGCATGGAAGAGATGACCAACCAGCTGCAAAGCCTGTTTTCCAACATCGGCAAGGGCAAGAAGAAGAGCCGCAAGCTCAAGGTCAAGGAAGCCCTGAAGATGGTGCGCGATGAAGAAGCCGCGCGCCTGGTCAACGAGGAAGAACTCAAGGCCCAGGCACTGGAAGCCGTGGAGCAGAATGGCATCGTGTTTATCGACGAGATCGACAAGGTGGCCAAGCGCGGCAATGTCGGCGGTGCCGATGTGTCCCGTGAAGGCGTGCAGCGCGACCTGCTGCCGCTGATCGAAGGCTGCACGGTCAACACCAAGCTGGGCATGGTGAAAACCGACCACATCCTGTTTATCGCTTCCGGTGCCTTCCACCTCAGCAAGCCGAGCGACCTGGTGCCCGAGCTGCAAGGCCGCCTGCCGATTCGCGTTGAGCTGAAAGCCCTGACCCCGCAGGACTTCGAGCGCATCCTCAGCGAACCGCACGCCTCGCTCACCGAGCAATACGCCGCGCTGCTGCACACCGAAGGCCTGGGCATCCAGTTCGCCCAGGACGGCATCAAGCGCATCGCCGAGATTGCCTGGCAGGTCAACGAGAAGACCGAGAACATTGGCGCACGCCGCCTGCACACCCTGCTCGAACGCCTGCTGGAAGAAGTCTCCTTCAGCGCCGGTGACCTGGCTGGCCAGCAGAACGGCACGCCCATCGTGATCGACGCTGCCTACGTCAACAGCCACCTCGGCGAGCTGGCGCAGGACGAAGATCTGTCACGTTATATCCTCTAAAAACCTGCCTACGATCAGCTGCGCGTCGGCCCTGCTGCGTTAAAAACAGGCTCGGAAAGCCGCTTGCGGCTAACGCACCTTAGTGCGGTCCCGAAGGGGCGAGTGAAACGAGTAATGCTCATGTACAACTCGTACACTCCGCTTCCTCGCCGTTTTGACCAGCCGAAGGCTGTTACTAACGTAGCGCCTTGCATGGCTCTAGCTCGCAAGATCGTAAACAGTTTTTAACAGCAGCCTGCAGGAGCCGGTTTGCTAGCGATTTGGCATGATCGTGAGCAAGCTCGCTCCTACATTCCCTGCGGAACCCGTCCATGCGCATCCCAACCGCGATAAAACTGCACAAAGCCTCGAAAACCCTGGAGCTGCATTACGGGGCGGACGAGCGCTACACCCTGCCCGCCGAGTTCCTGCGTGTGCATTCGCCCTCGGCCGAGGTGCAGGGCCATGGCAAGCCCATTCTGCAAACCGGCAAGCTCGGCATTGGCCTGAGCAAAATCGAACCCGCTGGCAATTACGCGCTCAAGCTGACCTTCGACGACGGCCACGACAGCGGCCTGTTCAGCTGGGACTACCTGGAACAGCTGGCCATCCGGCAAAACGAGCTGTGGAACGATTACCTGGCCGCTCTGGCCGCCGCCGGCAAATCCCGCGACCCCAGCGAGAGCGTGGTGCGCCTGCTGCTCTGACACTCCACGTGCGGCCTGTCAGGTACAGCCCCATGCAGCCTCGGCTTTTTCCCCAGGACAAACCTGCCGGGCGACAATCTGCCGCAGTGCAGCAACCCCTCTAGGCCGTTGTTCCTGGCCGGTTAGAGCGCATTTTCTAATCCTTCTCTGCATACTTGTCGCGCATTCGGCCAAGATCGCGGCCAGCTTGCACAAATTCACAAACTCGGGTAACCAAGTAGTTGGAAATTTTCCTGTTTCTGGCCAGGCCAGTTGCAGGGAAGATTGCGGAGCGATCCGCCCTTGGTAATCCGGGCAATACCTGGTTCATGGAACCTGCTCAAAGTCTCGCGAGCTAGAGTCATGCAAGGCAAAAACAGGCGAGGAAGCGGAGTGTACGTTTGTACATGAGCATTCCGAGTCTGGTTTTAACGCAGCAAGACCGACGCGCAGCAGACTTGGAGCAGGTTTTAGCCCTGTGTCGCCGTGCACAGCCGTATACCGGTATTTCGTCTCAGGACAATGGAGCGTTGTAGATGACAGATAAGAATAATGATGACCTGAAAAACCAGGCCTCCGAGAACACCCTGGGGCTTAACCCGGTAATCGGCATCCGTGGTAAAGACCTGCTCAGCTCCGCGCGCATCGTGCTCAAGCAAGCCCTCAAACAGCCGCTGCACAGCGCCAAACACCTTGCCCACTTCAGCCTGGAGCTGAAGAACGTGATGCTCGGCCAATCCGACCTCACCCCCGCCGAAGGCGACCGGCGCTTTGCCGACCCGGCCTGGAGCCAAAATCCGCTGTACCGCCGTTACCTGCAGACCTACCTGGCCTGGCGCAAGGAGCTGCATGACTGGGTCGAGCACAGCAACCTGTCCGAGCAGGACGCCAGCCGTGGTCACTTCGTGATCAACCTGATGACCGAAGCCATGGCCCCGACCAACAGCATGGCCAACCCGGCGGCCGTAAAACGCTTCTTCGAAACCGGTGGCAAGAGCCTGCTCGACGGCATGTCGCACCTGGCCAAGGACATCGTCCACAACGGCGGCATGCCCAGCCAGGTCAACATGAATGCCTTCGAGGTCGGCAAGAACCTCGCCACCAGCGACGGTGCGGTGATCTTCCGCAACGACCTGCTGGAACTGATCCAGTACAAGCCGATCACCGAGCAGGTGCACGAGCGCCCGCTGCTGGTAGTACCGCCACAGATCAACAAGTTCTACGTCTTCGACCTGTCGCCGGAAAAGAGCGTGGCGCGTTTCCTGCTGCGCAACGGCGTGCAGACCTTCGTGGTGAGCTGGCGCAACCCGACCAAGGCGCACCGCGAGTGGGGCCTGTCGACCTATATCGAAGCGCTGAAAGAAGCCATCGATGTGGTCACCGCCGTCACCGGCAGCAAAGACATCAACATGCTCGGCGCCTGCTCCGGCGGCCTGACCACCACCTCGCTGCTGGGCCACTACGCCGCGCTGGGTGAGAAGAAGGTGCATGCCCTGACCCTGCTGGTCAGCGTGCTGGATAACCGCCTGGAAACCGACGTGGCGCTGTTCGCCGACGAGAAGAGCCTGGAGCTGGCCAAACGCCGTTCCTACCAGGCCGGTGTGCTGGAAGGCAGCGACATGGCGAAAGTCTTCGCCTGGATGCGCCCCAACGACCTGATCTGGAACTACTGGGTCAACAACTACCTGCTCGGCAACGAGCCGCCGGTGTTCGACATTCTCTACTGGAACAACGACACCACCCGCCTGCCGGCTGCGCTGCATGGCGAGTTTATCGAGATGTTCAAGTCCAACCCGCTGATCCGCGCCAATGCCCTGGAAGTCTGCGGCACGCCGATCGACCTCAAGCAGGTTACCAGCGACCTCTACTGCGTGGCCGGCACCACCGACCACATCACCCCGTGGGAGTCGTGCTACAAGTCGGCCAAGCTGTTTGGCGGCAACGTCGAGTTCGTGCTGTCCAACAGCGGGCATATCCAGAGCATTCTCAACCCGCCGGGCAACCCGAAAGCACGCTACATGACCAACACCGAGCTGCACGCTGACCCGAAAACCTGGCAAGCCAGCTCCACCAAGCACGCCGACTCCTGGTGGCTGCATTGGCAAATCTGGCTGGCCGAACGTTCCGGCGCCAACAAAAAGGCTCCGACCCAGCTCGGCAACAAGAAATACCCGGCCGGCGAAGCAGCGCCTGGCACCTACGTTCACGAACGTTGAGCCCTGCGCACTGCGCATCACTGCCCGCGACACTGGAGGTGTCGCTCGCCCGCCAGGTCATGTGACCCGGCGCGGCGAACCAGGCTCCGCCCTGGCGTTTCTGGAAAAGACCCGGAGGGTTTGATCCAGCGTTTTAACTGATAGGGCTTCTGCGCATGTCGCTACCTTTCACATTCCGCACCATCGAACTGGACGGCCAGACCATCCGTACTGCCGTTCGCCCCGGCAACGGCAAGATGACCCCGCTGCTGATCTTCAACGGCATCGGTGCCAACCTGGAACTGGTCATGCCGTTCGTGCGCGCACTCGATCCGGGCCTGGAAGTCATCGCCTTCGACGTCCCTGGTGTCGGCGGCTCGTCTACACCCAGCACACCGTATCGCTTCCCGGGTCTGGCCAAGCTGGCGGCACGCATGCTCGACTACCTCGACTACGGTCAGGTCAATGCCATTGGCGTGTCCTGGGGCGGGGCGCTGGCCCAGCAGTTCGCCCACGATTATCCGGAGCGCTGCAAGAAACTGATCCTCGCCGCCACCTCGGCTGGCGCGGTGATGATTCCCGGCAAACCCAAGGTGCTCTGGTGCATGGCCAGTCCACGGCGCTATGTGCAGCCATCCTATGGCGTACAGATCGCCCCGGAAATCTACGGCGGCGCCTTCCGCCGCGACCCGAAACTGGCCCTGGCGCATGCCAGTAAAGTCCGTTCGGGCGGCAAGATGGGCTACTACTGGCAGCTGTTTGCCGGCTTGGGTTGGACCAGCATCCACTGGCTGCACAAGATTCGCCAACCGACGCTGGTCATGGCCGGCGACGACGACCCGCTGATCCCGCTGGTCAACATGCGTCTGCTGGCCTGGCGGATCCCCAACTCGGAATTACACGTGATCGATGATGGCCACCTGTTTCTGGTGACCCGCGCCGAGGCCGTGGCGCCGATCATCATGAAATTCCTCGAAGAGGAACGGCAACGCGCCGTGATGCATCCGCAACCCACGGCGGCACGCAGCAACGGCTAAACGCACCGCCTCTGGGCAGGACATTTGATCGCACGCACTGAGGCTGTGCCGGCAGCACAGTGCTTGACCCGTTTCCGGGCACGTTGTATTACCTGAGACTTAGCGCGCGGCAGTCTGGAACGCACCTTGCGCGCGCGTTGGTATAAGCCTTGCTGCTTATCCATCAACCTTGAAGTCTCACGGTTTGACGACGGAGTGTTGCCCCATGCGAGACCAATCCGCCAAACGCGCCCTGCCCGTACGCAGCAGCGTGATGAATGCCCAGAACGCAGTGGTTGGTCTACGCGGCCGCGATCTGTTCTCCACTCTGCGCAGTCTGGCCCTGCAAGGGGTCAAGCAACCCATCCACAGCGCCCGTCATGCGCTGGCCCTGGGCGGCCAACTGGGGCGTGTGCTACTCGGCGACAAGCCGTTCAAGGTCAACCCGCAGGACCCGCGCTTCGCCGATCCCACCTGGCGTGGCAACCCGCTCTACAGCCGTGGCCTGCAAGCCTACCTGGCCTGCCAGAAACAGCTGAACAGCTGGATCGACGAAAGCAACCTGGATGCTGATGACCGTGCCCGCGCACGCTTTGTCGCCACCTTGCTCGGCGATGCCCTGGCGCCCAGCAACACCCTGCTCAACCCGCAGGTGATCAAGGAACTGTTCAACAGTGGCGGCAGCAGTCTGCTCAAGGGCGCCAGTCACCTGCTCGACGATCTGCTGAATAACGACGGCATGCCCAGCCAAGTCAGCAAGCACGCTTTCGAAGTCGGCCGTAACCTGGCCACCACCAGCGGCGCAGTGGTGTTTCGCAACGAGCTGCTGGAGCTGATCCAGTACAAGCCGATGAGTGAAAAGCAGTACGCCAAGCCGCTGCTGATCGTGCCGCCGCAAATCAACAAGTTCTATATCTTCGACCTCTCCAGCGAGAAGAGCTTCGTCCAGTACGCGCTGAAAAACGGTCTGCAAACCTTCGTCATCAGCTGGCGCAACCCCGATCCTCGGCACCGTGAATGGGGCCTGTCGAGCTATGTCGAAGCGCTGGAATCGGCCATCGACGCCTGCCGCGATATAACCGGCAGCAAAGACGCCAACCTGCTCGGCGCCTGTGCCGGTGGCCTGACCATCGCCGCCCTGCAAGGCCATCTGCAAGCCAAACGCCAACTGCGCAAGGTGGCCAGCGCCACCTACATGGTCAGCCTGCTGGACAGCCAGATCGACAGCCCGGCCATGCTGTTTGCCGACGAACTGACCCTCGAGGCCGCCAAACGTCGCTCCTACCAGCAAGGCGTGCTGGATGGCCGCGACATGGCGCGGGTGTTCGCCTGGATGCGCCCCAACGACCTGATCTGGAATTACTGGATCAACAACTACCTGCTCGGCAAACAACCGCCGGCCTTCGACATCCTTTACTGGAATAACGACAACACTCGCCTGCCGGCCGCCCTGCATGGCGACCTGATCGACTTCTTCAAGCACAACCCGCTGACCCACCCGCGCGGCCTGGAAGTCTGTGGCACGCCGGTGGATCTGCAGAAGGTCACGGTCGACAGCTTCAGCGTCGCCGGGATCAACGACCACATCACGCCTTGGGACGCGGTGTATCGCTCGACCCTGCTGCTGGGCGGTGAGCGGCGCTTTATTCTGTCCAACAGTGGGCACATTCAGAGCATCCTCAACCCACCAGGTAATCCGAAATCCAATTACCTGGAGAACCCCAAGCTCAGCGGCGATCCGCGCGCCTGGTACCACGATGCCGAGCACGTGCAAGGCAGCTGGTGGCCGGTATGGCTGAAATGGATGCAGGAGCGCTCAGGCGAGCAGAAAGACACCCTGCTGGCCTTGGGCAACCAGAACCATCCCGCGATGGAAGCCGCACCCGGCACCTACGTGCACGTACGCTGAAGTACTCGCATGATCAAACTGGCCGCAACCTGTTGCGGCCAGGTATCTTCACCACTCCCGCGGCCAGAATAAGAAGACCGGATGAAAACCCGCGACAGAATCCTCGAATGCGCCCGCCTGCTGTTCAATCAGAAGGGCGAACCCAATGTTTCCACCCTGGAAATAGCCAACGAACTGGGCATCAGTCCGGGCAATCTGTACTACCACTTCCACGGCAAGGAGCCGCTGATCCTCGGCCTGTTCGAGCGCTTTCAGGCGGAACTCGCGCCGCTGCTCTCGCCCCCAGAGGATGCGCAGCTGGATGTGGAAGATTACTGGCTGTTCCTGCACCTGATCGTCGAACGTCTGGCGCATTACCGCTTCCTGTTCCAGGATCTGTCCAACCTGACCAGTCGTCTGCCGAAGCTGGAGCGCGGTATGCGCCACTGGCTGAACAACCTCAAACGCGCGCTGGCCGAGCTACTCGCACAACTGCAGATCGATGGCCAGTTACGCAGCGATACGCAGTCACTGGGCCAACTGGTCGAGCAGATCACCCTGACCCTGCTGTTTTCACTGGACTATCAACGCATCATCGGCCGCGAAGGTGAAAGCCGCCTGGTGGTGTACCAGGTGATGATGCTGGTAGCCCCGCACCTGGCCGAAGAGTCGCGCTACGCGGCTGAACACCTGGCCCAGCGCTACCTGGAAGACTGACCCAGACAAACGCAAACGCCCGGCACTAGGCCGGGCGTTTGCGTTGACTGCTGCGCGTCTTACGACTGGGTAGCAGGTATCACGGGTGCAGCAGGTGCAGCGGCCGGAGCAGGTGCAGCAGCGGCTACCGGAGCAGCAGCCGGTTTGGCAGCTGCTGGCTTGGCCGGAGCCTTGGCGGCCGGCTTAGCTGCTGGCTTGGCAGCCGGTTTCGCGGCTGGTTTAGCAGCAGGCTTAGCGGCAGCTTTGGCAGCGGGTTTAGCCGCTGGTTTGGCTGCAGCCTTGGCGGCCGGTTTAGCTGCTGGTTTGGCAGCCGGTTTTGCAGCTGGCTTGGCGGCAGCTTTGGCGGCCGGCTTGGCAGCGGGTTTAGCAGCAGGTTTGGCGGCTACTTTCTTGACCGCAGGCTTGACCGATTTGACCGAGACACCGGTCAGTTGCTCGATCTGCTTGGTCAGGCTTTCCACTTTAGCGTTGAGCGCTTTCACTTCATTGCGGCTCGGTACACCGAGACGCGAAATGGCATTGTTCAAACGCTTGTCGAAGGCTTCTTCCAGCTCGCCCCACTTGCCAATTGCTTTGTCTTTGACTTCATCGACTTTCGATTTGGCAGTGTCCACTTTCGAACCCACAGTGGACTTCACAGCGCCAACTTGCTTGTCGACTTCGCTCTTGGCTTGCTTCTCAGCTTTTTCGCCATCCTTGACCAGCGTATCGAACAGCTTGTTGCCGTCCTTGCTGACCTTGGAGTAGGCACCCAAACCAGCCAGCCAGATTTGACGCGAATATTTTTCTACTTCGCCGATCCAGGAAGTGGTTTGCTTTTCGGTTTTCTTTTTGACAGCCATCCTGCTCTCCTTACTTGGTACGCGCGACGTGCTCGAGCAACGCGCTCAGCTCATCCAGCTTAGCAGAGAGCGCTTCAACATCCTGCTTGGACGGAATGCCAATGCGGTTCAGGGCGCTGGCAACACGGTTGTCGAAGGCTTTTTCGATCTTGTCGAGTTGCACTTCAACCTTGTTTTTCACGCTGCTGACATTGCTGGTGACAGTGGTTTTGACGCTGTCGATCTGGCTGTTAGCCGCCTCAACTTGTTCGTTGACCAGTTTTTTGCCTTGTTTTTCAACGCCTTCGCCGCTCTTCACGAGTTCTTTGAAGTACTCGGAACCTTCTTGACCGGCTTTGGCGTAAGCACCCAGACCCGCCAACCAGATTTTACGGGCGTAGACTTTGGCGTCGCTCAGCACGCTGCTGGTTTCTTCAACGACGGCTTTCTTTTTAACGGCAACTTTCGACATGGTGCACCTCACTCTAAGTGTTTCGAGGAAACGCCCACGGAATGTAGGCTTAGGTGCACGGTATCGATGAAAATTAGAAACCGCATACTAAGCGTAGAAAAAATTGCCGGGAGCAATTTTTAACCTCGCGCAGCGACGGCCCGCAGGGTGGCCGCCAGCCGATAGGGAAAGCCCACGGTAGGGTGCGCCATGCGCACCAAGACGCAGATGCAGGAGCATCAGGTATACGCCGCGCGCCCTACGCATCGCTATGCTGGCAGCTTGCTGCACACGGACGAAACATCAGCCCTGCAGATTCTTGTCCAGCACCTCTTCGATTTCGCGCTTGATGCTGCTGCTCATCGCTGACAGCAGCAGGCCCAGGCTGAGCTGCACGCGTACGCTGTCGTCATGCACATCAATACGGCCATCAGCGCCGCTGCGCTTGAACTCCAGGCTGTCGCCGTTCCAGCGGTAACGCACGTCGTATTCACGCGCCAGGCGCTCGGCCAATTGCTCGGCTTTCTCGCGGGCGACTTCGCGGCCCAGGGAATGGGGACGTTCAATGGTGATCTTGGCCATGGCATTTCTCCTCGCCCGTTAACTGCGACCTTAAGTCGCTGCGACTATAGCAAGGCTGCAGGCCGCAAGCTGCAAGCAGCTCGCGCAGACAACTTTGCTGTTTGCCGCGCAGCGCCCAAACCCAGCGGGGCTTTTTGGGTTTAGAATGACCGCCACTTTGGATGCAGCCTCTCTGTTTTAGGAAAGGGCAAGATGAACGACCCGCGCAATAGCAGCGACAGCGAACCCACCACGCATTTTGGTTTCCAGAGCGTGCCGGAAAGCCAGAAGGCGGAAAAAGTCGCCGAGGTGTTTCACTCGGTCGCCGCCAAATACGACCTGATGAACGACGTGCTGTCCGGCGGCATGCACCGCCTGTGGAAGCGCTTCACCATCGAGCTATCCGGCGTACGCACGGGCAATCGGGTGCTGGATATCGCTGGCGGCACGGGTGATCTGACCCGCAAGTTTTCCAGCCTGGTCGGCCCGACTGGCGAGGTGGTGCTGGCCGATATCAACGAATCGATGCTCAAGGTCGGTCGCGACCGACTGCTCGACAAGGGCGTGGCTGGCAACGTCAGCTTCGTTCAGGCCGATGCGGAAAAACTGCCATTCCCGGACAACCACTTCGACGTGGTGACCATCGCCTTCGGCCTGCGCAACGTGACCCACAAGGAAGACGCCATCCGTTCGATGCTGCGCGTCCTCAAACCCGGCGGACGCCTGCTGATCCTGGAGTTCTCCAAGCCCTCCAGCCCGCTGCTGTCGAAGTTCTACGACGCCTACTCGTTCAAGTTCATGCCGCTGGCCGGCAAGCTGATCACCAATGACGCCGAGAGCTACCGCTACCTGGCCGAGTCGATCCGCATGCACCCGGATCAGGACACCCTCAAAGCGATGATGGTCGAGGCCGGCTTCGAGCGCGTAACCTTCCACAACATGACCGGCGGCATTGTCGCCCTGCATCGCGGCATCAAGCCCTGATGCTTCTCACCGGGCTGCTGGCCGGAGTCGAGCTCGGCCTCAATCGCGTACTGGCGATGGACAGCACCGCGCTGCCACGCCTGGCTCACCTCAGCGGCAAAGTGATTGCCGTGGAATGTGCCGCGCCGAACCTGCAGCTGTTTATCCTGCCCAGCGCCAGCGGCCTGCAATTGGCCGCGCAGTGGGCTGGCGAAGCGGACTGTCAGCTGCGCGCTCCAGCCGCCAGCCTGCTGCGCCTGGCGACCAGCAAGGACAAAACCAGCATTCTGCACAGTCCGGAAGTCAGCCTGGATGGCGACAGCGCTGCCCTGCTGGAACTGGCCGGGATTCTTCAGGACCTCGAACTGGACTGGGAGTACGAGCTGTCACGCTGGCTTGGTCCGGTCGGCAGCCAACTGCTCGGTGGCCATCTGCGCAGCCGGGTGAGCTGGACCACTCAGGCCCTCGACAGCCTGCGCCTGAACCTGGCCGACTACCTCAGCGAAGAATCCCGCAGCCTGGTTGGCCAGCGCGAAGCCGATGCGCGCTTCGCCGAACTGGATCAGCTGAAGCTGTCTCTCGACCGACTCGACGCGCGCATCGAGCGCATCGCCCAACGCCATAAGCCCATCGCATGAAGCTGCTTGCCATTCGCCGTCTGCTGCGCATCCAGCGCGTGGTTATCCGCTATAAACTGGACGACCTGCTGTTCAACCTGCCGCTGCCCTTCTGGGCGCGCATGCTGCGCTATGCGCTGCCCTGGCGCTGGCTGCCGCGTCGTGCGCTGCAACTGTCGCGTGGCGCTCGCCTGCGCCTGGCACTGGAAGAGCTGGGGCCGATTTTTATCAAGTTCGGCCAACTGCTCTCCACCCGCCGCGATCTGCTGCCGCCGGACATCGCGGATGAACTGGCCAAGTTGCAGGATCAGGTACCGCCCTTCGACCCCGCCCAGGCACTGGCGCGCATCGAGTCGCAGCTGGGCGCCAAGGTCGCTGACGTCTTTGCCCGCTTTGACACCCAGCCACTGGCCTCGGCTTCCGTCGCCCAGGTGCATGCCGCGCAGCTGAAAAGCGGTGAAGAGGTGGTGGTCAAGGTAATCCGTCCCGGCCTGAAACCGGTGATCGAACAGGACATCGCCTGGCTGTTTCTACTGGCCAAGCTGGCCGAACGCGCCTCCGCCGATGCCCGCCGTCTGCGCCCGGTGGAAGTGGTCAGCGACTACCAGAAAACCATCGTCGATGAACTCGACCTGCTGCGCGAAGCCGCCAACGCCAGCCAGCTGCGGCGCAACTTCGAAGGCTCGCCCCTGCTCTACGTACCGCAGGTGTATTGGGATTATTGCCGGCCGAAAGTGCTGGTGATGGAGCGCATCTACGGCATTCAGGTCACCGATCTGGAAACCCTGGCCGATCAGCGCACTGACATGAAACTGCTGGCCGAGCGCGGCGTGGAGATCTTCTTTACCCAGGTATTCCGCGACAGTTTCTTCCACGCCGACATGCACCCCGGCAATATCTTCGTCAGCACGCGCACGCCGTGGAACCCGCAGTACATCGCCATCGACTGCGGCATCATCGGCAGCCTCACCGCCGAAGACCAGGACTACCTGGCGCGCAACCTGATCGCCTTCTTCAAGCGCGACTACCGCCGCGTGGCGCAGTTGCACATCGACTCCGGCTGGGTGCCGGCCGAAACCCAGGTCAATGATTTCGAGGCGGCGATCCGCACGGTTTGTGAGCCCATCTTCGAGAAGCCGCTGAAGGACATATCCTTCGGCCAGGTGCTGCTGCGCCTGTTCCAGACCGCCCGGCGCTTCAATATGGAAGTACAGCCACAACTGGTGCTGCTGCAGAAAACCCTGCTGAATATCGAAGGGCTGGGCCGCCAGCTGTACCCGGACCTGGACCTGTGGAGCACCGCACAGCCGTTCCTCGAGCGCTGGATGCGTGAGCGCATCAGCCCGCTACAGCTGCTGCGCAACCTGCAACTGCAGGCCGAGCAGGTGCCGCACCTGTCGCAGATCGCCCGCGAAACCCTGGAGCGCCTCAACCAGCAACCGACCAGCCGCCATGAACAGCCTGCCCCAAGCCGCCAATGGCCGGCCCGTCTGCTCGGTGCCGCGCTGATCGGCGGTGCCGCCACTCAGGGCCTGGTGCTGAGCCTGATCGCCTGGCCGAGCTGGCTGATGCTCGCCGGCGGCATCTATCTGGTGCTGCGCCGATAGCCACACCGGGTGCGCGCTGGCACACTAGCTTTCTGAATCAAGCAGCCCGAGATGGGCGGATAGGGCAATGACTGACTGGCTCGACGAAATCAACTGGAACAGCGACGGCCTGGTGCCGGCCATCGCCCAGGACCACAAAACCGGCCGCGTGCTGATGATGGCCTGGATGAACCGTGAAGCCCTGGCCCTGACCGCCACCGAGCAGCGCGCCATCTACTGGTCACGCTCGCGTGGCAAGCTGTGGCGCAAAGGCGAGGAATCCGGCCATGTGCAGAAACTGCACGAGCTGCGCCTGGATTGCGACGCCGACGTGATCATCCTGATGGTCGAGCAACTGGGCGGCATCGCCTGCCACACCGGCCGCGAAAGCTGCTTCTACCGGGTGTACGACAACGCCGAGTGGAAGACCGTCGACGCGGTGCTCAAAGACCCGCACGCCATCTATGCCGCAGGACACAACCATGAGTGACACGGGCATGACTGATACCCTGAGCCGCCTGGCCGAAGTGCTGGAGTCGCGCAAAGGCGCGGCCGCCGACAGCTCCTATGTTGCCAGCCTGTACCACAAGGGCCTGAACAAGATTCTGGAAAAGGTCGGTGAGGAATCGGTGGAAACCATTCTCGCCGCCAAGGATGCTGCCGTCAGTGGCGACTGCAGCGATGTGATCTACGAAACCGCCGACCTGTGGTTCCACAGCCTGGTCATGCTCGCCGCCCTCGGCCAGCATCCACAGGCGGTACTGGACGAACTGGACCGCCGCTTTGGCCTGTCCGGGCATGCGGAAAAAGCCGCACGCACACAAAACTGATCAACCACTTAGTTACGGAGTACGCGTTATGGGATTCGGTGGCATTAGCATCTGGCAACTCCTGATCATCCTGCTGATTGTGGTCATGCTGTTCGGCACCAAGCGCCTCAAGGGCCTGGGCTCGGATCTGGGCGACGCCATCAAGGGCTTCCGCAAGTCGATGGACAACGCCGACGCCGAAAAGCCCAACGCTGCCGTGGAAGAACCCAAGGGCCAGACCATTGACGCTCAGGCGCGCAAGGTCGAAGAACCGGCGAAAAAAGACTAAGCCATGTTCGATATCGGCTTTAGCGAACTGCTGCTGGTCGGCATCGTGGCCCTCGTGGTGCTCGGCCCGGATCGCCTGCCAGGTGCTGTGCGCACGGCTGGCCTGTGGATCGGCCGGATCAAGCGCAGCTTCAGCGCGATCAAGGCCGAGGTCGAGCGCGAGATCGGCGCGGATGAAATCCGCCGTCAGCTGCATAACGAGCAGATCCTTGAGCTTGAGCGGGAAATGAAGGCGATGAAGGAAAGCCTTAACGCATCCATCAGCACCAGCACCGAAACGCCAACGCCAACGCCAACGCCAACGCCAGCCGAGCCGACCCACGCCACTGACACCAGCACCAGCACCAGCACCAGCACCAGCCAGGATAAAAGCCCGCAGCCATGAGCCAACGACCGGACAGCGATCAGGAAATGCCCCTGATTTCCCATCTGACTGAACTGCGCACGCGCCTGCTGCGGATCGTCGGCGCCGTGCTGCTGCTGTTCGCCGGGTTGTTCTATTTCTCCCAGGACATCTACTCGCTGGTGGCCGCCCCGCTGCGCGCTTACCTGCCGGAAGGTGCCACGATGATCGCCACAGGCGTGGCCTCACCGTTCCTCACCCCGTTCAAGCTGACCATGATGGTCGCCCTGTTCCTCTCGATGCCGATCGTTCTGCATCAGATCTGGGGCTTTATCGCACCTGGCTTGTACAAGCACGAGAAGCGCATTGCCGTGCCGCTGCTGGTTTCCAGCATCCTGCTGTTCTACGCCGGCATGGCCTTCGCCTATTTCGTGGTGTTCCCGATCATGTTCGGCTTCTTCGCCAGCGTGACCCCGGAAGGCGTGGCGATGATGACCGACATCGGTCAATACCTGGACTTTGTCCTTACCCTGTTCTTCGCCTTTGGCGTGGCCTTTGAAATCCCGATTGCCACCTTTCTGCTGATCTGGGTCGGCATCGTCGATGTCGACACCCTGCGCAAAAGCCGCCCCTATGTGATCGTCGGCTGTTTTGTGGTCGGCATGCTCCTGACCCCACCGGATGTGTTCTCGCAAACCCTGCTGGCCGTACCCATGTGGATGTTGTTCGAAGTCGGCCTGCTGTGCGGCAGCCTGGTGCAGCGCAACGCCGAACGCGAAGAGCAAGCCGCCGAGGACAACAGCAGCGCCAGCAACGACCAGCCGCCCGCGCCACAACCGTGAACCTGCTGCTGCTGGAGGACGGCGACTTTATCGCCGAGGATCGCGTACGGCTGAGCGGCCGTCGCCTCAAGCACCTGCTTGAGGTACACCGCGCCGAAGCTGGCGACAGCCTGCGCGTCGGCCGTCTGAATGGCCTGATGGGCAGCGGCCAACTGCTGCACCTGGATGAACAGTACGCCGAACTGAGCGTATTGCTTGATCAGCCTGCCCCGGAAAAACTGCCAATTACTCTGTTGCTGGCCCTGCCCCGCCCGAAGATGCTGCGGCGCGTGTTGCAAACGGTCAGCAGCATGGGGGTGGCCCGCCTGGTGCTGCTCAACAGCTACCGCGTGGAAAAAAGCTTCTGGCAAACGCCGTTTCTCGAACCTGCAGCCATTCGCGAGCAGTTGATCCTCGGCCTGGAGCAGGCCCGCGATACCGTGCTGCCCGAGGTGATCATCGAGAAACGCTTCAAGCCTTTTGTCGAAGACCAGCTACCTGCGATTGCTGCCGGCACCCTCGGCCTGATCGGCCATCCCGGCGACTACCCGGCCTGCCCAAGGGCGGTCACACAGGCTGTGACGCTGGCCATCGGCCCAGAGGGTGGCTGGATTCCTTATGAGGTGGAAAAGCTCGCCGAAGCCGGCCTGCAACCGGTGCAGCTGGGCGTGCGGATTTTGCGAGTGGAAACAGCGCTCACCGCCTTGCTGGCGCGGCTGTTTTAACCCGGCAATCTGCGTCGTAGGAGCGGGCCATGCCCGCGAAAAGCGCTAGCTCGAAACTGCTCGCACGCATGGCATGCTCCTACAGACCCGCAGGGTGGATAGCGCTGTTCCCATCCCCCCCTACAAAGCCTGCTTTTCGTGCCAATGCGCCGGCAGCAGTTGGCCCTTGAACTCAGGCGCTTCCTGCAACTGAACAGCCCTTGGTTCTAACGGCTCGCCGCAATCCGAGCACACCAGCACGCCGTGCATCGGCTGGCCACAGCTGCGGTGGATATGCCGGATCGGCGCGCCCTCGGCACCGCTCATATGGCAATCCCCCCAGTGCACCAGAGCCATGATGGCCGGGTACAGATCACGGCCCTTGGCGCTCAGGCAATATTCCTCGCGCAATGGCCGCTGCTGATAGGCCACCTTGTCCAACACACCCGCTTCAACCAGTTTCTTCAGACGCTCGGCCAGCACATGGCGGGTGATGCCCAGGCGTTTCTCGAACTCGTCGAAACGGCGGATGCCGAGAAAACTCTCGCGCAGCACCAGCAGGGTCCAGCGATCCCCCACCACCGACAACGTGCGGGCAAGAGAACAGGGCTGCTGTTCAAGTTCTTCCCAGCGCATAAGGCACTCTCCAGAGACAATGCCTCACGATAGCTTGACAGGTTCCAAAATGGAACCGACTATCAACGTAAGTTCCAAAATAGAACTAACGGAGACTGCAATGACCGAACGCAAAGCAATTCTGGTAGTCGGTGCGGGGGATGCCACCGGCGGCGCCATCGCCAAACGCTTCGCCCGCGAGGGTTATGTGGCTTGTGTGGCACGGCGCAACGCCGACAAGCTCGCCCCGCTGGTCGCCGATATCGAAGCTTCCGGCGGTACCGCCCGCGCCTTTGGCTGTGATGCACGGGTCGAAGAACAGGTCGTCGAGCTGTTCGCCACCATCGAGCGCGAGGTCGGCCCGCTGCATGCGGTGGTGTTCAACATTGGCGCCAACGTGCAGTTTTCCATTACCGAGACCACCGAGCGGGTTTACCGCAAGGTCTGGGAGATGGCAGCACTGGCCGGTTTTCTCACCGGACGCGAAGCCGCCAAAGTGATGCTGCCACGCGGTAAGGGCACCATCATCTTTACTGGCGCCACCGCTTCCTTGCGTGGCCGAGCCAACTTCGCCGCCTTCGCCAGCGCCAAGTTTGCCCTGCGCGCCCTGGCCCAGAGCATGGCTCGCGAACTCGGCCCCAAGGGCATCCATGTGGCCCACCCGATCATCGACGGGGCCATCGATACTGCGTTTATCCGCGACACCTTTCCGCAGCTGTACCAGCTCAAGGATCATGACGGCATTCTCAACCCTGAACACATCGCCGACACCTACTGGCAGATCCATTGCCAGCCGCGCGATTGCTGGGTGCATGAGCTGGACCTGCGCCCCTGGAGCGAAACGTTTTAAGGATCGCTCGCCAACTCGTAGGGTGGATGGCACTTCATCCATCCACCATAACCTGACCACAGGACACAGTATGAACAAGACCGTTGAGTTCTTTTTCGACTTCGGCAGCCCAGCCAGTTATCTGGCCTGGACCCAGTTACCGCGCATCGCCGAGCAAGCCGGCGCGCAGATCGCCTGGCGGCCGATGCTGCTCGGCGGCGTATTCAAGGCCACCGGCAACCAGTCACCGGTGATGATCCCGAGCAAGGGCGCCTGGATGCTCAAGGACCTGGCGCGCTTCGCCAAACGCTATGGCGTGGCCATGACGTTTAACCCGAACTTCCCGATCAACACCCTGACCCTGATGCGCGGCGCGGCTGGCTATCTCGACAGCGAGCGTTTCGCACGCTACGTGCACACCATTTTCGAGGCGCTGTGGGTCCAGCAGAAGAATCTCGGCAAACCCGACGTGGTCGCCGAAGTGCTCAGTGCCGCCGGTTTCGACCCGGCCGAGTTCGAACGTCTGGTCAACGATGAGGCAGTCAAGGAGCGGCTCAAGGCCAACACCGAGGAAGCAGTCAAACGTGGAGTATTTGGCGCACCGGCCTTCTTCGTCGACAGCGAAATGCACTTCGGCCAGGACCGGCTGGATTTTGTCGCCGAAGCACTGGCCCGCTAGCTCTCTAGAAGAAAGGTCACCGGCCCGTCGTTAACCAGATGCACCTGCATATCGGCGCCGAATTGCCCGGTGGCGACCTGTGGATGCCTGGCGCGGGCCTGGGTCACCAGCAGGTCGAACAGCTCCGCGCCCAGCGCCGGCGGTGCGGCACTGGAAAAACTGGGGCGCAGGCCGCCCTTGGTATCGGCGGCCAGGGTGAATTGCGACACCAGCAACAACCCACCGCCGACATCGCTGAGCGACAGATTCATCTTGCCGGCGGCATCGCTGAATACCCGGTAATTGAGAAGCTTGTGGAGGATTTTCTCGACACTGGCCGGCGTGTCCTGCGGCTCGACACCAACCAGCACCAGCAGGCCCTGATCAATCGCCCCCACCACCTCACCAGCCACCTCTACGCGAGCGCAACGCACCCGCTGAATCAGTGCCTTCATGCTTCGTCCGGGGCCAGGTTGAGCAAGCGCCGCGCCAGTTCATCGGCCGCCCGCACCAGGGCATCGGTAATGCCGCTCTCGGCCGCCGAGTGACCGGCATCACGGATGATCTGCAGCTCGCTGTTCGGCCAGGCCTGATGCAGCGCCCAGGCGTTATCCAGCGGGCAGATCACGTCATAGCGGCCATGCACGATCACGCCCGGCAGATGAGCGATCTTCGGCATATCGCGCAGCAGCTGATCGGTTTCGAGGAAGGCATTGTTGACGAAGTAATGGCACTCGATGCGGGCAATCGACAGCGCGCGGTGCGCATCACTGAAACGGTCGACCACCTGCGGATTGGGACGCAGGGTGGCGGTACGGCCTTCCCAGGTCGACCAGGCTTTGGCGGCATGCATCTGGGCAATCTGATCCGGGCCGGTCAGGCGCTTGTAGAAGGCCTGCACCAGGTCACCCCGCTCATCCGCCGGAATCGGCGCGAGGTAGTCTTCCCAGTAATCGGGGAACAGGCGGCTGGCACCTTCCTGGTAAAACCACTGAATTTCCTGCGGGCGGCAGAGGAAGATGCCGCGCAGAATCAGCCCATGCACCCGCTGCGGATGGGCCTGGGCGTAAGCCAGGGCCAGGGTCGAACCCCAGGAGCCGCCGAACAGTACCCATTTGTCGATACCGAGGTGCTCGCGAATCTGCTCCATGTCGGCGATCAGCGCCTGGGTGGTGTTGTGCTCCAGGCTGGCGTGGGGCGTGGAACGACCGCAACCGCGCTGGTCGAAGGTGACGATGCGATAGAGGTTGGGATCAAAATAGCGCCGACTGGCGGCGTCGCAGCCAGCACCCGGGCCACCATGGATAAACACCACGGGCAAACCATCCGGCGAACCGCTTTCGTCGACATACAGCACGTGCGGTGCCTGCACCGCCAGCTCATGACGGGCGTAGGGTTTAATCTCCGGATACAAGGTCTGCATGGCATGCTCCTGAATAGATGCGTAGCGTTGACGGCCTTCCACTCCCGGCCAACACTCTGCCGGGCATCATAACCATGAAACAGGAGTTGAGCATGCCAACCCGGATATTTGCCTTGGCTTTCCTGATGTTTTGTACCCTGCTCACCGGTTGCGGCGCCAAAGATGACCCACAGGCGGCCCTGGAAACGGCAGTGCAACAGTTGCAGGACAACCTGGAAGCAAAAAGCACCAGCGCGGTACTCGACCAGCTGCATCCACAGTTCTCTGCACAGGGTGAGTTCGATCGCGAGTGGGCGCAGCGCACCATGTTGCTGCTGTTTATGCGCCATAAGAACATCAAGGTGCTGGCCATGAGCAAAAGCAGCTACCTCGATACCACCTACCGCGAGAAAGGCCATACCGACGCCCAGGTCGGCCTTACCGGCGCCGAAGGCCTGATCCCCGACAGCGCGCGCCACTACGGGGTAAAACTGGAATGGTGGCTGGAAGGTGATGAGTGGAAGCTGGCACGACTGAGCTGGGAATAAACGATCAGACCCAGCTGATCAACTCGCAGCAACGCGGCGTCTACCTACGCTGACTCTGCTTTTCACGCCGTATCGCAAACGCGCAGTAGCAAGGACTCAAAATATCCAGGGAATAAACATCTTGCTGCGCTGCATATAGTCCCGATATGCCTCACCAAACTGCGCCAGGCACTCGGTTTCATCGCATTTGGCAGTCAACCACAACGCCAGACTGGCCAGCAGCGCCAGGTTCCAGCTCAGGCCATTGGGTTGTTTGCAGGCCACGCCCCAGGCCAGCAGCAGCAGCGAGGCGTACAGCGGGTGGCGGATATGGCTGTAGATGCCACTGGTGACCAGCTGCGAGGTGCGTTCAAAGGCAAACAGCTCGGCATCCTGACGCTGTTCATTCGGGCGGCCCATGCAGCGCAATTGATAAAGCCCGGGAAACAGCACCAGCAGCGAGGCAAACAGCAGCGCCCAGGACGCCAGTTGGTGGGCGGCAAAGCGGTCGACAAACCACAGTGGGCCATTGAGCACCAACAACCCGAGAATCGCCTCCCAGGCAAAGAACCGATAAAAGCCATGGGACTTCGGCCGTCGCAACGCCTGCCAGGACAGCGCCAGCAGAATCAGCGTCCCCAGCCCAAAAGCCACTGCCTGCACCCACGCCATAGCACCTCCCCACTCTGTCTGCTATCCGTCAAAGCCAGGCGCTGCGCGACTTGCAGGCCCTCTGTTACACTGCGGCGTCTTTCACTCGGCCGCCCGCAATGGATCGCACGCAACTGCACAGCCTGCTGCCTCACCAAGGCCCAGCTCTCTGGCTGGACGGCCTGTTGGCGCACGACCCACTGAGCATCCAGGGCCTGAGCGCCTGGCGTTACCTGGAGATGTTTGGCCCCGACGCCTCGCCTTGCCTGCTGTTTGAAGCCGCCGCGCAATTGTGCGCCGCGCATGGTGCCTTATACGGCGACAGCAATGCCATTGAAATGGCCCTGGTCGGCAAGCTCTCACAGCTGCACGTACACCACGAGCCCGCTCAGCGCAGTGGCACATTGCAGGTCAGCGCCCAGCAGGAAGCACTTAGCCCGGCCGGGGCGCTGTATGCCTTCAGCATCCACAGCGAAGAGCACCTGCTGCTCGACGGCAAACTGCTGCTGGTGCTAATTCATGCTTGAACTCGTCAACCTCAGCCATCGCTACCCAGGCAGCAGCCGCGCGGCGCTGCAAGGCATCGACCTGCACGTACAAGCCGGCGAATGCCTGGGCCTGCTGGGCAGCAACGGTGCCGGCAAGACCACCCTGCTGTCGCTGCTCAGTGGCGTGTTGCCGTTACAGCAGGGCACGCTGCGCTGGAGCGGCAAGCCGCGCCTGGGTCTGGTGCCGCAACAACTGGCGTTCTATGCCGGGCTCAAGGTGCGCGAAAACCTCGAACTGTTTGCCGACCTGTATCGCCTGCGCGGTGCCGAACGCCGCCAGCGTCTGCAGCAGTGCATCACCATCTGCGCCCTGGACGACAAGCTGACGCGGCGCAGTGAGCAACTCTCCGGAGGCGAACAGCGCCGCCTGAATGTCGCCATCGGCCTGCTGCAACCGGCCGACATCTATCTGTTCGACGAGGCCACCGTGGGCGTCGATGCCGCCAATCGACAGCACTTGCTGGCTGCCGTGGAACAGCTGACCGCCGAGGGCAAGGCGGTGATCTACACCAGCCATTATCTGGAAGAAATCGAGCGGGTCGCCCAGCGCATTCTGCTGCTGCACGAAGGCCAGGTACGCCTGGACCTGGATAAACGTCAGCTGCTCGGCGACGACCACGGCCTGCTGCTGGAATGGCCGGACGCCGCACCGACCGGACTTAGCGAGCTACTGGCCGAGCTGCACTTGAGCGCTGAAAGCCTGCCCAAGGGGTTACGAATTGCCGCCCTGAATGGCCAGCAACTGCTGGCCATCACCGAATTTGTCGCCGCTCAGGATGGGCTGCCCAACCTGCTGCGCTTTGGTCGTCCATCACTGGAACAGCTCTACCTGCGCTTGAACGGAGGCCGGCTATGAGGCTCTGGGCACTGGTGCGCAAGGAAGTGCTGTTGCTGCTGCGCGACCCGCACGCGCTGGCGGTGCTGTTTATCATGCCAACCCTGTTTCTGCTGTTGATGGCCGGGGCCATGTCCAGCTATATGCAGGACAAGCCGCCGGCACTGCGCCTGATGATCGAAGCGCCGCAGGACGACGCCAGCCAGTTTTTCCACGATGCCTTGCAGGCGCAACTGGCGGACAGCACGCTGCTCACCAATAGCGACGAGCACCTGGCCCAGGTGCGCCTGCCGGCGGACTTCGCGGCCACCCTGCTGGACAGCCCGCACCAAGGGCCAAGCCTGAGCTTTCCGGCGCAGTTCGACAAACTCTCGCGCCAGCGCCTGCACAGCGCGGTGAGCATCGCCCTGGCGCAGACCCGCCTGCTGGCCTACCTGGAAGACAGCGGCGTGATCGACGCCGAACTCAGCCGCGCCGAACGCCTGAAACTGGTGCAGCAGCGCACCCAGAGCCAGATCGACGAGCAGGAACAACTGGCCAGCGGCGACCTCAGCGGCCGCGCCAATGCCACCCAGCTGAGCGTGCCGGCCTGGCTGATCTTCGGCATGTTCTTCGTCGTGCTGCCCATGGCCGGGGGTTTTCAGCGTGAGCAACAGAGCGGCACCCTGCTGCGCCTGCGCTGCCTGGGGCTAAACCTCGGCACCTTGGTGTTGAGCAAGCTGCTGCCGTACTTCGCCATCAACCTGTTGCAGTTCGTCCTGCTACTCGGCATTGGCATCTACGGGCTGCCGCTGCTCGGCCTGCCAGCCCTCAGCCTGCCGGGCAGTGCCGCCGCCTATCCACTGCTAGCCATCAGCGTGGCCCTGTCCACCAGCAGCCTGGGCCTGTTGCTTGCCGCATTGGCGCGCAGCAGCGAACAGGCGCTGCTGCTCGGTGGCGGTATCAACATCCTGCTGGCCGCGATTGGCGGCATCATGGTACCGAAAAGCGTCATGCCGACCGCGATGGCCCAGCTGGCCGAAGTTTCCCCGATGAGCTGGGCACTGGATGCCTTTCTCACCCTGCTGGTGGGCCACGGCTCACTGGCCGACATCGCCCCCTACTGCGCACGCCTGCTGCTGTTTGCAGCGCTGTGCGGCATGGCTGGGCTGCTTCTGTTCACCCGACGAGTACAGCGCACGCAATGGACCACTCACTACTAGAACAACAACTCAAACAACTGCTGATCCGCGAGTGCGACAAGGAAGACGACATCGACTGGCAGAGCATCAGCGATGACGAACCGCTGTTCGGCGCCAAGAGCCGCATCGCCATGGACAGCCTCGACGCCCTGCAAGTGTCCCTGGCGCTGCAACAGCACTACGGTGTGCGAATCGAAGGCGCGAAAGACGGCCGGCGCATCCTCGGCACTATCGCCAGCATCGCCGCCTATATCAGGCAGCAGCAGTGACGCCGGTTTACCTGCAACGCGCCGCCCTGCAATGCGCCCTCGGCGATGACCTGCCGAGTGCCGCCCAGGCCCTGCAAAACGCCCAGCCGCCACAGGGCGAGCCCTTTGTGCTGCATGAAGTGGCTGAGCCGCGCAGTTACCTGTACGCCGGCAAAACCGGCGAAAACCTCAGTGAGCGCCTGGATCGCCTGTTAAGTGAAACCCTTGGCGCAAAGGTGCCGGACGACTGCCTGCTGATCGTCGCCAGCACCAGCCTGGATATTCTCGAGCTGGAAAAGCTGACCCGACAACAGCAGGGTTTCCGTCCGGAAGACTCGACCCCGCTGGATCTGCTCGCCAGCCAGCTGCGCCAGCGCTGGGGCTTTGCCGCCGCGTTCACCCTGAACACCGCCTGCACCAGCGCTGCCAACGGCCTGCTCTACGCCGCGCGCCTGCTCAATGCCGGCGAATACGCCCACGCCCTGGTGCTTAGTTTCGAAACACCCAGTGCCATCGCCATGCAGGGGTTCGGCGCGCTGATGCTGACCAGCCCCAGCGGCCAGTACCGCCCGTTTCACCCCGCGCGCGACGGCCTGGTGCTGGGCGAAGCCTATGCCGCCGTACTGCTCAGCCGCGAGCCGGGTAATGCACCACTGGCGCGCCTGCTCGGTGGTTTCAGCGCCTGCGACACCAGCAGCCTGACCACCACCCGTGAAGATGGCAGCCATATCCATTGGGTCATGCAACAGGCCCTGCGCAGCGCCGATTGCGACGCCGAACAGATTGACCTGGTGAAACTGCACGGCACCGCCACCAGCGCCAACGATGAGGCCGAACGCAACGGCATGCACCTGCTGTACGGCGAACGCATGCCTGCCCTGAGCCTGCTCAAGCCCTGGCTCGGGCATACCCTGGGCGCCTGCGGCCTGAGTGAAAGCCTGCTGCTGCTCAAGGCCCTGCAAAGCGGCCCGCTACCCGGCGTGAGCTACGCCAGCCAGGCCATGCTGCCATTCAGCGCAGAACCCCAGACCCTGGCGGCCGACAGCCTGCTGCTGACCAACTTTTTCGGCTTTGGCGGCAATAACGCCAGCCTGGTTCTGCAAGGCTGCATGGCGGGAGAAACAGCATGCCAGTGATCGCCGCCAGTGAAATTCACGGCCTTGCAGCCACCTGCGACAAGCAGCTGAAGGCCGCGCTGAGCCAGTGGCTGGACAGCCCACCGCGGCGCATCGACCGCCTGATCCTGCAATGCCTGCTCGCCGCCGCACCGCTGAAAAACCAGGTGCGCAGTAACTGTGGCCTGTACCTGGCCTCGGCGCACCCGGCACGGGCCACCATGGGCGCGCTGCTGGAGGCGGTGTGCGTGCAGCACAAGCAACCCAAGCCCTTCGAGTTTGTGAACAGCGTAAGCAACGCTGCTGGCTTTCATATCGCCCAGCAACTGGGCATCGATGGGCCGAACCTGTTTATCGGTGCCGGGGAACAGGTCTGGGCGCAGTTACAGGCCTTGGCCAACCTGGACCTGCGCGATGGCCTGATCGAGCAGGCGCTGTTGCTGGTATGCGACGAGCGTGGCGATTTCTGTGTGCAGGCGCTGCTGCTGGAAGGTGCGATAACCGCTGCCTACGCCAACAGCTTTAGCGAACTGAGCGCAGGCACCGTGGTACAGCGAATCAAGCTGTAGGGTGCGCCGCGCGCACGGCTGTGCGCACAGCGCACCCTACGGCTAGGGATCAGCCCTTGCGCTTGCTCCAGGCCGCCAGTTCTTTCATCAAGCCGCGCTCTTGCAAGGCGATGCTGCGCAGGCTGTCGGCGATGGGAGCGAAGTTTGGCGTATCGCCCTTGTTGCGGCTGGCGCGCACGCAGGCCGAGGCAAACTGCCGCCAGTGGTCGCCGATAGCGGTCAGTTGCGCCGAGGCTTCTTGCAGGTTGTTGTCACCCAGTTTCTCGCCAGCCTCCTGCAAAAAGCTCGCATACATAAAGCGGAAGCCCGCACCACCGGTGCCGATCTCTTCCTGCATACGCACGATATGGGTCAGGTACAGGCGGTTGTATTTGCTCTGCGTCGGGTCGAGCTTGTCGATCTGCCCCGCCAGATGCTGAATGCCGCGAATGCCGATCCACGGCAGCGGCATGCCATCGAGAATCCGCGTGGTGGACAGTACGCTCTGGCGGATCAGCGTGTTCCAGTCCTGCTCCAGCGGCACATCATCGAGCCAGTACATCAGCCCCTTGGCGGCCAGCGCGCCCTTGGCAAAACGCGCTTTCTGCAAGTCTTCGGCGGCGCAGCGCACCGGCTCTTCAAACACCGGGTCGCTGATCAGGTACTCATTGCCCTCGCGGCCATACGCCAGCAGGTTGTGTGCGTTGAAGTGAAAACGCATCTCTGGCGGAAAATACGGCAACCAGAACACCGAACTTTGCAACCCGGCCAGGCGCCCGCTGTCCAGCGCGGCGTCCAGTTCCCGGCGGCCCCTCTCGGGGTCACTGAAGGTGCGTGTGTGCAGCTTCGCCCCCAGACGCTTGCTCAGGGTCTTGATCAGGTGCTTGGGCGGCATGCGGTAGGCAATCAACGGCATGCCGCTGAGCTTGACGATCGGCAGGTAGGCAAATGCCAGGCCCGACGCCAGGCCGAAGGCCATCGGCTCGCTCATCGGCAGCCCGGCATGGGTCAACAGACTGGCCATCACCCCGCTTTCGCAGTGGGCACTCTGTTGATGCTGAAAACGGCTCATGCCAAGTCCTTCTGGTAAGTGATCAATTGCGCGACAGGCAGGCCGAAGGCCTCGGCATAGCGAGCCAGAATGGCCGTCGACAGCTTCTTGTAAATCGCCGGACGGAAATGCCGACGAATGCGCCACTGCCACAGCCCGGTAATCTGCGCCAGCGCCGGCTCATCCAGGCGGTAGCGGTACATCAGGCACTTCAGCGGCGACAGTTCACCGCGCTGCCAGCCCGCCTCAGCCTCGGCTTCCTGCTCCTGCAACTCGGCCACGGCCAGTTGGGTGGCGAAAGCTTCCGGCTCCCAGCCATCACTCTGCGCGCCCTGATAATGACCACTGGCATCCACCGCGTAGACCAGCTTGCTATGCCCACCGTAGGTGGAGCTGTGATCCTGGGGAACCTCATCGAGCTTCATGCGCTATCACCGTCCTGGCCAACCACTGTCAGATGCATAAAGGCGCTGGAGAAACGCCCGCTTTCCGGCACATAGCAGAGCAGACGCTGACCGCTGCGCAGGCTGCCGGACTTGAACAACTCATCAAGCATGATAAAGATCGAAGCCGCCCCGGTGTTGCCCTTGCTGGTCAGGTTGGTGAACCAGCGCTCCTGCGGGATCGGCAAGCCTGCATTGGCCAGACCAACGGCCAGACGCTCGCGGAAGAACTCCGAGGAATAGTGCGGAAGGAAATAGTCGACCGCATCGGCGTGCAACTCACGGCGCACCATGATCCGCGCCAGGGTCTCTTCGACGGTGTATTTGACGATGTTGTCGTTGAGCAGTTTGACGTCCTGCTTGATCGCCATCAGCGAGCGGCGGTTGCGCTCGCCGCCGTCATAGCGGCTCCAGCCCTGCAGCTGGCCATCGACCATTTCCGCGCCGGCGTACATGCACGCCGGCATCTGATCGGCAAAGGAGAAAATGTCGATCCAGTCGATACGCAGGCTCAGCCCCGTACGGTTCGGCTGCCCCTGTAGCAGCACGGCACCGGCACCGTCGGAGAGCATCCAGCGCAGAAAGTCTTTCTCGAAGGCGATCTCCGGGTGGGTTTCCAGCTCGTCGAGGCGGCTTTCGTATTCGGCGTTGAAATTGCTCGCGTGCATCAGCGTCGAGGCGACTTCCGAACCACAGGCCACCGCGTTACGGCTCTCACCACTGGCCACGCTCAGCCAGGCGTATTTCAACGCCGTCATGCCGCACAGGCAGATACCGGCAGTAGTCACCACCTCGCACGGCGGGTTACCCAGCTCGCCCTGCACCATCACCGCATGACCGGGCATGGTCTGATCAGGCGATGCACTGCTGGCCACCAGGCAATCCAGCTCGCGCAACTCCAGGCCGTTGCCAAACAGGCCGCGAATTGCCGCTGCGCTGATCTGCGCATTGTTCAGCGCCGGCTCACCCGTCTGCGGGTCGATCACATAGTGCCGCTGCTGAATGCCGTTGCTACGCAGAATCAGCTTGCGCGCCCGCGACGGCTTGCCGCCGACCAGACCCAGACGCGCTTCCATCTGCTCGTTGTCGACCGCCTCAAAGGGCAGGAAGGCGCTGACACGGTTGATAAATACAGGTTGTACCACGGGGCTTCCTCGGGTCACTTCACTCGCCAGACGGGCCGGCAAAGTAGGCCTTTTCACGCTGCGTTCGCTCCTTGAACAGAGGGGCCAGCAGTTTTTTAAGCACAGCACTGAGCGGCACCACGGTGACGATCAGGCACAACAGAAAAACAATGTACACCACCAATCCGGCCGCACGCCGCCGACTCTGCTGCGGCCCCAGTGCAGCCAGCAAACGGCTCCACAACTGGAAGCTGCGATTGCCGACCTTCTCGCTGGCGATCAACTTCTCATCGATGCGCACTGCGCCCAGCCCAGTCAGCATCGGCTGCTCGATCGGCAGGTTATCTGCCGTCAAGCGCTGCGCCATGGCCACACCAAAACGGCTGGCGGCAGTGATCTGCGCCTCATCAATACCCGCGCGCGGCACCCAGCTGTAGGGCTTCTGCCGCCCAGTAAACAGCCACAAGGGTGTCGCCAGAAAACTCGCCGCCGTGCCGCAGGCATCGGTCAGGGCGATATTGTCCACCAACCGCGCGCCCAATTCAGTGAGCCGTTTCTTGACCTTCTCCTGGGCCATCAGCCACATGTTGCGGCAACCGATCAGGGTCACCACGGGCGTGCCGTTGAGCAACTGCGCCGCCTCGGGGGAGGCAAGGAAAGCAGTCATAGGCTGTGACGGCGAAAGGAACCACACCTGATACGCCAGGATCACCAGGTCATAACGCTTGCTTGCATCCACCGCCAGGGGCAACAACGGCTGCGGGCGCATCAGTACGATTTCCGGAAAAATCCGGAAAAAATCGAGAAACGGCCAGGGAAACGGGTAAGGTTGCGCAGGTTGCAGCGGCAGAAAATCCAGCTGAATATCCGCCTGCTGCTGCAGCGGTGCACAAACGGACTGCGCCAACCTGTCTAGCTGGCCGGTTTGCGAAAAATGAACGATCAAGACCTGACGCATCGCCAGCCACTTCCTGCGAAATGCCCGGATTATGCCACAGAGAATTCTTCAAACCGTAAAGAAGGCCGGCTACCAGACCGGCCTTTTGCTGCTACTGGTCGGTTCGCCGGCCCAGGCCGGCGACATCCTGGTCACAGTAGAGGGCATACAAGCCACGGGAACCCTACATGCGGCGCTGGTGAGCGGCGAGCAGAAACGCTGGCCCGAACAGCCACTGCGCCAACAGCACAGTGACGACGCCCAGCTGCGCCTGGCCGACCCACCGCCCGGACGCTACGCCATCCAGCTGTACCAGGACAGCAATGGCAACGGCCAGCTCGACCAGGGACGGCGCGGCATCCCGCTGGAGCCGGTAGGTTTCTCAGCCAATCCGCCGCTGGTCAACGGCAAACCCTCACCGCGCGACAGCCAGTTCGAGCACGGCACGGCGGATACCCACGTGCATATCCGCCTGCAGAGCCCAAAAGCCAAGAAATAGGCGCTTAACGCTGCAAAGCCATCTCGGCATCAGTACGCCGCCAGATCAGCTTACTGGTGTCGTATCCGCGCTTACGCGCCTCTTCCAGCAGGGTGTCGCGGCGTTGCGGGCTGATCTCCTGATCGCGCGCCAACAGCCAGAGGTATTTGCGGTTGGGATGCCCAACCAGCACGGTCTGGTAGCCCTCATCCAGGTAGAGCACCCAGTAGTCGCCCTTGGTCAACCCCGGCAGCAGGGCGCTGGCCCAATTGTCGAAACTCACCCAGAGCTTGCTGGTTTGTCCTGGTACCTGCGGCACGGCCTGCCCCTTGACCTCCTGCACCTCGCCATCGAAGGTCCGGCAGCGGTTGGTCACCCCCACCGCGCCGTCATCCTGCAGCGCGTAGTGCGCCTCGGATTGAGCGCAGTTGCGCTGGAAAAACATCGGTAAACGGGCCACTTCGTACCACGTGCCCTGATAGCGCTGCAGGTCGACCTTTTCCACGGTCTGCGGCGGCACCACACCGGTACCGGAATTGGCGCAGCCGGCCAAAGCCAGCACAGCGCCCAACACGATAAACAGGCGCATCATTTCAGCCCCTTGCCGGAAAACATCAGTACTTTGTCGCCCGCGTACTGCACGCTGATAAAGCGCTGTTCATCACCCCAGGTACAGCTGCTCATACCCAGCGCACCGGCACATTCGCTCGGACCGCCGAGCAGGCGCTCGACTTCATCCTTGCTCATGCCGGGCTTGAGCTGGGCGTAGTTGTCCTGATTGACCTTGTTGCAGGCAGCCAACAGCAGGCAACCGGCGAGTAGTGCGGCGACACGCAGAGACATGGGAATACTCCTGAGAAAATGACCAAGACCAGCTTGGCATAGCGATACCGAGCATGCCTGCTTGGACGCTAGAAACGCGAGCCAGGTTCCAGCAGAAAACGCATTTCCTCGGCGCTGGAGGTGCGCGCAAGGATCTGATTGCGATGGGGAAACCGACCAAAGCGGGCAATTACCTGCTGATGGCGCTCGGCATAGTCCAGATAGCCGGCAAACAGCTCGCGCTCGGCCTCTGCGGCCTGCGCATGCAACACTTGAAAGCGCTGCACAGCCTGATCCTACAGCTGCAGGTCTTCGGCATGCTCCAGCACCAGATAGGCAAACACCCGCTGGATCGGCGGCAATGCCTGATCCCAGCCTTGCGCCAGACCATGCAAAGCCAGCGGGCGCGCCAGCAGGTCGCCGGCAAAGGCGCGCGGCGTATCACGAAAAATCATGCGCGGCAGCTGATCGAGCAACAGCAGGTTGGCTAGCCAGCCTACGGGGTCAGCCTGCCAGGCACTCAATTGGCCAGCCAGGGCCTGCTCGACCTGCTCACCAAACCGCTCGCGGGCCTGGCTATCCTGACTGTCCTGCTTGCCGAACCACAGGGCGCTGCGGCTGGCCGCCACCTCGGCGGCCGTCGCATCGGCGGCACCGAACCACCAGTCAAGCAGCGGCTGCCAGGGCTGCATCGGTTACTCGCGGTGGTAAGCGCTGATACGCAGCACTTCTTCTTTCGAGCCGAGGAACACCGGCACGCGCTGGTGCAGGCTTTCCGGCTGGATGTCGAGAATGCGCTGGGTGCCGTTGGTGGCCACGCCGCCGGCCTGCTCGATGATCATCGACATCGGGTTGGCCTCGTACATCAGGCGCAGCTTGCCGGCCTTGCCTGGCTCGCGGCTGTCGCGTGGGTACATGAATACGCCACCACGGGTGAGGATGCGATGCACGTCGGCGACCATCGAGGCAATCCAGCGCATGTTGTAGTTCTTGCCCAACGGGCCTTCCTCGCCAGCCAGCAGCTCGGACACATAACGCTGCACTGGTGCTTCCCAGTGGCGCTGGTTGGACATGTTGATGGCGAATTCCTTGGTCGCTTCCGGCACCTTGATGTCGTCGTGGGTGAGCACGAAACTGCCCAGTTCGCGGTCCAGGGTGAAACCTTTGACGCCTTCGCCAAGGGTCAGCATCAGCATGGTCTGCGGGCCGTAGATGGCGTAACCGGCCGCCACCTGCTGGGTGCCCGGCTGAAGGAAGGCTTCCTCACCCAGGTCGCCTTCGGCACCGTTACGATCCGGGCAGCGCAGCACCGAGAAGATGGTGCCAACCGAAACGTTGACATCGATGTTGCTGGAGCCGTCCAGCGGGTCGAATACCAGCAGGTAGGCACCCTTCGGGTACTTGCCAGGGATCTGGTAGGCGTTGTCCATTTCCTCGGACGCCATACCGGCCAGGTGACCACCCCACTCGTTGGCCTCCAGCAGGATCTCGTTGGAGATCACGTCGAGCTTCTTCTGCACTTCGCCCTGCACATTCTCGGTGCCCATGCTACCCAGCACGCCGCCCAGTGCGCCCTTGGACACCTGATGGCTGATTTCCTTGCAGGCGCGTGCGACCACTTCGATAAGGAAACGCAGATCGGCCGGGGTGTTGTGGCTGCGGGTCTGCTCGATCAGATAGCGGCTGAGGGTAACGCGGGACATGGATGGCTCCGGGAAGGAAGAAAAATCGCGCGCAGTTTACCCCTTTGGCAGAAAAAGCGCCTTAGCACTGGATGGAAGGATACTGCCCAGTCACCAAGCATCGGTTGCTAACGCAGCAGGCCCGACACGCAGCGACCTGTACGTGGCCTCAGGCCAGACTGCAAACCCGATTACGCCCTTCATGCTTGGCCCGGTAGAGCGCGGCATCGGCGGCCTGCAACAACTCATCCAGCACCAGCCCCTGCTCGGGCCACAGCGCCAGGCCAGCCGACAGGGTGACGTAGCGCGCCCCGCCACGGGTGGGCAGCGGGTGTGCCGCCAGGTCGCGGCAAATATTCTCCAGACGGCTACGCGCCTCAGGGGCATCGGCGCGCGGCAGAATCAGCAGAAACTCTTCGCCGCCAATACGGAACACCGCATCCGAGCTGCGCAGGTTCTCCAGCAGGTGCTGAGCCACACCCTTGAGTACATCGTCGCCTTCCAGATGGCCGTGCTCGTCGTTGAGCTGCTTGAAGTGATCCAGGTCGATCAGCGCCAGCGCGATGGGCGTGCGTTCACGCTGCGCCACGGCCAGCTCACGGGCGAAGAACTCATCGAGATAACGGCGGTTGTACAACCCGGTGAGCGGGTCACACAGCGCCTGCTCCTGCAACTGCTCATGCAGGCTGGTGATGGTACGCAGGCGCTCCTCACTGAGGGCCAGGGCCTCGGCCAACTTCAGCTCACTGAGGTGGCGCTGGGTGACATCACGCAAATACAGCATCTGCCCGAGCACCAGGGTGCCGCGATGGGTCACCCGCTCGATGGCGCGGATGCGCACTTCAAAGTAGCGTGCCGAGTTGGCCAGGGTCAGCAGGCACTCCTGCTCACTGGCACCCTGCTCGCTGAGCAGTTGCTGCAGGTCGGGACCGAGAATCGGCCAGTCCGCCAGCGGTCGCCCTTGCCAGCCACTGCGCAGGCTGGCGAGCTTCAAGGCCGCCGGGTTGGCTTCAATCACGCGCAATTGTGCATCGACCACCAGCACCGGATCGATCAGCGCATCCAGCAGCAGATGGCGGGCCACCGGCAGCAGGTCGAACAGGCGCACGCCGACGATCAGCCAGGCAAACGCCACCAGGGTAAAGGCGAAACTGAACGGCGTTGGGTCGAAGCCGAACAGCATCCAGCCGAACACCACGTAACTGATATTGGCGACCCAAGGCACCGCCGTGACGAAGACAAAAGCCAGGTAATGCCGCCGATGCACGCCATAGCTGACGATAGCAGCACGCAGCACCACGCCCATGCAGAACATCATAAACAGATAGATATAAGCCGCTGCGGCATAGAACAGCGGGCCATGTTCATAGCGAATCGGCGCGCCCGGCGCATCGCTCAGCGGCGCCGTACCTTCGCCATAGAACAGGCCGTGCCAGGGGTTGCTCAGCGCCATCAGCCAGATCAGCAGCGGTATCACGCTCAAGCCCAGGGTGCTACGCAGCGGCAGCGGCTGACGCACGCTGTTGACGTATTGCCAGAGGAACACCGCCCAGAAGGTCGGCACCACCAGAATCCCCGGCCAGGCCATGGTCGCCCAGAACACCTTGCACTGCGCCCCCTGCGCGGCCATTTCCAGGCTCGCTGCCGCCATCCACCAGAGGCTGGCCAGGTGCAGCACGATAAAGCTCTCGCGCCCGGGAAAATAGCGCTGCCGGGTCACCCAACGGGCCAGCAGCAGCACACCGAGACAGACCACACACGTCAGGGTCACGGGGCCGCTCAACGCCCAGGCAGAATTACCGCAGGCATTCATCGGACGGGTACTGCCACAGAAAATGACTGCACGCACCGAGCACAGTGGCCGGGTAAACGCACAGAAACCGCCCCAACAGGGGTCGTAATAGGGATACGCAAGGGCCTTCCTGACCTCAAACGTTAAGCAGTTGAAGGTGCCAACCATACTGCAAAAATCGTTAGGCAGCTGGCCTTTATTTCGCCTGAGCGCTGCTATTCAGCGCCCGGCCGGCGCAGCAGACTGACCGCCATCAGTGCCAGCAAGCCAACGCCCACCAGCAAAACCAGCCACAAGCCCCAGCGTTTCCAATTGCTGTCGCTGGCGGCGGCCTGCTCCTGTTGCTTGATGCTGTCAGCCGGCAACTTCGCCTCGGCAGTACCCAACTGTTGCAGACGCTGCGGCTGATAACCGGGGATCAGCGTCGTCAACGGCAGCGCGGTCGACTCAGCGCCCGCACGCCCCAAGGCCAAGCGATAGGGTGGGCTACCACGTTGAAGAAATACCAGCTGGGTAGCGCGCACCGCCACCGTAAGCTGCGGCGGCTCACTGCCCAGACCACCGCCCCGCTCATCCACTTGCAGACGCAATTGCTGCACCGCCCAACCGGGCAATGACAGCTCGTCCTGACGGATTTCCGCGCTATTTTCCGGTAACCGATAGAGCAGCCCCTGTGCCAGCGACTGCCAGTTACCCTTGCTGTCAGCACGGCCACTGACGCGGATCGGTGCCAGGCTGTTGGCCTGCGTCAGCTCAACCTTGAGCCGCTCCAGCGGCAAGGCCAGGGGCAGTTGCCACTGGTATTCGCCATCCGGGCTGCGCGTCGCCGCCAGCGGCTGCGACCACACCAGCGGTGCAGGCACGCGGTCGCTGCGCTGACTGCGCAGACTTGCGGCCGTCAGCTGCGGTGCCTGTTGCGGACTTTGCCAGAGCAGCCGCAGGTAGCGCGCCTTGCGCCCCGGCAGCTCGACCTGACGCTGCTCGACACGCTCATTGCCAAATGACAAGCGCGCCAGCTGACCGCTGCCCCAGGGTTGCCAGTCTTGCAGGTCATCACTGGCCTCGATGCTGAAACGCTGAAAACCCTCCTGGCCACCTTCCCAGTCAAGCTGCAAGCGCACCAACGGCTCATCCGATGCGCTGGCATCCAGCAGCCAGCCGCGCAGCAAGGCCGGTTGAGCAGCGCTATCACTCTCATCGCGCAGCTCGATCAGTGTGCCACTGGTACTGCGCTGTACCCGCAGGCTTGGCGTGGCGCTGCTGTCGCCCTGTTCGGCGTACAGCGGAAACCACTTCACTGCCTGTTCCTGCTGGCTGTCGCGTGACTCACCCTGCCCCGCCACCAGGGCATAAGCCAGGGCCTGGCCTTCGCCGTTAAACACACGCAGGTCGCGCAAATCGCCATAACGCGCAGCGAAATGCAGCGCCATCGGTACATCCAGGCGATACCAGGGGCCTTCCCCGCTCAGGCTCAGCGGTAATTGCACGGCATAGTCGCCCGGCTGCTCCTGCGCCAGGACTGACGCGCTGCACAGCAGGCCGAGAAACGCAGCGCAGCATGCGCCAGGGATAAAACGACTGATCATGCTTGCTCCTGCGGCTGATCCGCATCCGCCTTGCGTGCCGGCAGCGGGGCGAAATAGCCCACCACCAACAGCAATACACCCACGCCAATAAACGACACGATGCGCTCCAGGCCACCGCGATTACCCAGTTCAACAAAGAACAGTTTGGCCACCACCAGCGCGATCAATGCCGCACCGATCAGCCACAACTCACGCTGCCCACGGCGGTTACCAAATACCATCAACGGCAGGGCAATCAGCGTCCAGGCAATCGACAGCCCAGCCTGCACCAGCATCGAATCGAGCAACGCATCCAGCTGATAGGGCACGCCACCCCAATGATGGGCGGTGCGCATGACCATGGCAGTCAGCAGGGCGAACAGCGAAGCGCCCGCCACGGCCTGGGTCAGCCACTGGCTGCGCACGCTCTCGACGCCCAACTCGGCCAGGCCCATGCGCGCCCAGGCGAACACCGCCCCCAGAGCAAACAGCAGGCCCAGCTCCAACGGGTTGAGCAGCGGCAGGTAGGCCAGCGGCTCGGCATCCCCAGCGCTGGCGACGTTGGCCAGCCAGAACCAGCCGAGCATCAACAGCGCCAGCGGGGCCGCCGCCAGCAAGCGGTATTCCCGCGGATAGGCCGCCACCGGCCAAGGCCAGCGACGCGGCAATGCCATCAGCCACAGATAGGCACTCGGCAGCAGCGCCCAACCCAGCCAGCGCCAGGCGTTGTAATGCTCTGAAAGGGCCAGCAGCAGATAGCGCAGCTCCAGTGCAAGCACGCCCAGCAACAACCAACAGCCCAGTACATGAGCCGCGCTCAGCGCGCCTGCCGGCAACTGGGGTGCCAGACGCCGCAGCGCCCAGAAGTGCACGGCAAACAGCAGCGTCCAGGCCAGCCAGCCGAACTGCGCAGCCGGGTGATAGTGCAGGTGCCAGGCGTGCAGCAGCACCACGCCGGCCAGCGGCGTCAGCAGGCAGCACAGCAGCGCCAGTTCGGCCCAGCGTGTACGCGGGGCGAGAAATGCCGCCAGGGCGATGCTGGCCGCCAACACCGCGAGCAAGGCACTTGCCTGCCATTCAGGCGCAACAAAGCGCAGCACTTCGCTGCTCAGCGCCACTGCCCACCAGGCCGCACCCCACACCAGCAGCAACTGCGCCAGGCCAAGCAAACTGACATTACCCAGGACGTTCGGCGCCTCGCGTCGCGCCAGGTGCTGCAAACGCCAGGCACCGACCAGCGCGGCGACCCCCAGCACCAGCGGCGTCCAGAAATCCACGTGAGCCAGTGGCCGAATACCCTCGACCGACAGCTGGCCGAACAGCAGCGGGCTGACTGCAAGGAACACCAGCCCTGCCAGCACCTGCAACAGCAGACCGAATACAAAGCTGGCGCGCTGCTGCAAGTGCAGGCTGAGCCAGATGATCAGCAGGCCGCTGCCGCCCCACACCGCACTGGCCGTGGCCCAGGGCAGGACGAACAGCACCGCCAGGTTAAGGAACACCAGCCCGACCAGCAGCACCACGGACAGACCGCGCAGCAGGCGACGGTCGTTACCCACCTGCGGGTCGCGCGCCGCCAGCAGCATGCCGGCGATCAGGCCAAAACCGATCAAGGATGAGGTCAACAAGCCTTGCCAGCCGGCAGAGAAGCCACCCATGCCAATGGCTGCATTGCCGGCCATGTCCAGCATAAACACCACACCGCCGAGTAATTGCACGGCAAAGGCGCTGAACAGAAAGCTGCGCGCCTGAATACGCAAACCCAGCCACAGGGTCAGCAAGCCGGCCAACGCCCAGCTGATCGCCGTGCCCTGGGCGGCAAACAGCAGTGGCGCAATCAGATAGAGGAAGGCCAACCCGACGCAGGCCAACACCGGCAGCCCGCGCACCTCCCAACGGCTGGCCAGCTCGGTGTTCTGGCGTAGCTGCCAGTAACTGAACAGCAAGGCCACGCCGAGCATCAACGCACCCAGCGGCGCGCCGTCCAGCAGGGTCAGTTCACCGCCACGCAAGCCGATGACGAACGCCAGCGCCGCCCCCACTTGCAGCAGCAGGGCGAATGCCCGTGCCAGACTGCGTTGCTGGCGCAGGCCGAGCCAGAAGATGCCCGCGCCTTCCACCGCCCAGGCGGCCGAAGTCCAGCGCGCATCCAGGCCCAAGGGAATCGCCAGACTGCCGAACACCACACCCAGCGCCAGGCAGGTTTCCACCAGCAACGCCGCGCGATCACCCGTGCGACCGACCAACAGCCGCGCCAGCACCAGGTAGAACAAGCCCAGCGCCAGCGCACTGAACGCTGCGGCAAACTCGATGTGCTGCACCAGCGCAAACTGCAAACCAAAGCCCACCAGCGGCGGGCCGAACAGCACGGTGGCGTCGATGTAGTCGCCTTTGCGTGCCGCCCAGCGCAGCAATTCATCAGGGTTCTCGGGCGCATCCAGGGCCTCACGCAGCTTGCGCCGGGCAAACAGCAGACCGATGGCCACATACATCAGGAAGAACAGAATCAGGAACGGCTCGGTGCTCCACAGCAACTCCGGCTTATAGGAGCGGATGCCCCAGGCAAAGCCGATGCCGAAGGTGCCGACAAAACCGATCAGGTTGAGCAGCCGCCAGGCCTTGAACCAGGCGATGGCAAAAACCCCGGCATTGAGCAGGGCGAAATAGCTGAACAGCGCTACATGGTTACCGCTGCCGGTGCTGGTCAGGATCGGCGCGGCGAAACCGCCCAACGCCGCTGCAGCCGCCAGGCCCAGGGCATTCTGCTTGACCGCCAGAATCGCCGAGAACACCGTCACCAGCACCAACAGACCCAGCGCCATACCGGGGTCGAGCAGCGGATGCAGGCGCATCGCGGCGAACACTGTCAGGTAGAGCACGGCGATCCCGGTGCCTTGCAGCATCAAGGCATAGTTCGGGTTACGCAGCCGTAGCCACCAACCCAGGCCCAGCAACGCCACGGCACTGGCTGCCACCCCGGCATAGCGCAACTCAACCGGCACCACCACGCCTTCGGTGGCGTAGCGCAGCAGGAAGGCCAGGCCGAGAAACAACAGCACCACACCGACGCGCAACACCGTATTGCCGCCCAGCAGCCATGCTTTGGCAGCCTTAAAGCCCAACTCGAAGACACTGGGCTGACGCGGCTCTGGCGGTTTTTTCGGCGTTGTCGGGCGCGGCGTTATCGGCTCAGCAGCCGGCGGCTCAGTAGCCTGCATGGCCGCAGCAGGTGCCGACTCGGACTCGGGCAGAACAAAATCCAGGGTCCAGTCCAGTTCGGGTTCGGCCGCCTGGGCAGCGGCAATCGGCTCAGGTTCGGGTTCGGCAACAGTGCTGAGCGGTTCCGCCTCAGGCGGCGCCTCGGGGGCTGATGTGGCGCCCTGTTCCAGCTTGAGCAGGCGTTCATACAGCGCCGTGGTGCCTTGTTCGAAACGCAGCGAAAAGGCCTTGAGCTGGGCCGTCAGCGCCGCGTTCTCGCGCTCCAACCCCTGCAATTTGAGCGCCTGGCCCACACCCAGACCTATCAGCGCACCGAGCAGTGAGGCCGTCAGCGTCTCATCCGCCAAGGCCCCAAGCAGCAAACCGACCAGCATGAAAATCCATTGCATGCATGCATCCCTAAGCTGAAAACCGCGAACATCCCCATGCCCGACACGGGCGCAAACTGGCAGCAGTATAGGAGCCCGCCCGTCGCATACCCAGAGAGACGAATGCCGCACGCATCACAGCACAGAAAGAAACTGCCGGGCGTGATCAGCAGCCTGGCGCAGCGGCGTAAACAGCCGGCCGCTCTGACCTAGCCACCCTTAAACCGCCCCTTATCAGTGGCACACGGCACGACCAGCCGGCAGATTATCGTTCACAAATGCGCCAGGGCCGCTATCATCGCGCGCCGCACAACTGATTCCTGCCAGCGCCGATGAAAATCAACCTGATTGCCGCCGCCGAACTTGATCGCCTGGAAACCTGGGCCAAATACACCGCTGACATGTGCCACAGCTGCATGTCCAGCTGCTGCACGTTGCCGGTCGAGGCGCGGCTGAATGACCTGATTCGCATCGGCGTGGTCGATGAATTCGAACGCAGCGAGCCGCTGAAGAACATCGCCAAGCGCTTGCAGAAGGAGGGCATCGTCGAACGCTTCCATCAAAAGTCGGGCATCTTCACCCTGACCCGCATGAGCAACAACGACTGCTACTACCTCGACCGCAAAACCCGCCTGTGCACCATCTACGAGAAGCGCCCGGACACCTGCCGCAATCACCCGAAGATCGGCCCACGTCCAGGCTACTGCGCCTACAAGCCGAAGAGCTGAAGAGCTGAAGAGCTGAAGAGCTGAATCCCAGGATTGAGCTGCCGCCACGCCTCGGGCAAGCTGGCGCCATGCACAGCCCTGACTTCCCCGATGATGCGCAGCAGACCGAACGCACCCGCGCCACGGTGATGCGCTATCACTACAGCTGGAAAGACCGCGACCTCGACGCGGTAATGGCGCTGTATCACCCGGACATCCAGTACCACGACTTCTTCCAGCAGCGCTGCATGGGCTTTGCCGAACTGCGCGAGTACGTGCGCCACAACCTGCCGCGCCAGCCCGGCGAAGCGCTGGAACATACTGATCGCATCCGCATCGACGGCCACACCGCATTTATTCAGTACCGCATCAGCCTGCAGGGCAGTAATGGCCTGCTGGCGTTTCGCACGGGCGAGGCGATCACCGTGCGTGACGGGCTGATCTGGCGCATCCATGAATACGCCACGTTGATGCGTGAAGAGCACGAGCTATCCGCCGCCAGTGACTCCCGCCCCGCCCTCAGTCGCCTCGGTCTTAGTGCCCGCCAACTGGGACTGTTGGCGCAGGACCTGGAAGACTATATGCAACGCGCCCAGGCCTACCTCGACCCGCAACTGAGCCTGCCGCAGGTGGCAACCGCCACCGGCTACAGCCGCAACCAGATCTCACATCTACTCAACCAGGTACTCGGCCAGTGAATCGCCCCGGATTTCCTAGACACTTTCCAGGCTCAGTAAATGTCGCTTCTCAAACTCTACCGGTGACAGCTGGTTGTTGAAACCATGTCGGCGTTTTGGGTTGTAAAACATCTCGATGTAGTCGAACACATCAGCGCGAGCATCCTGCCTAGTGCTATAGATCTTTCGCCTGACCCGCTCCCGTTTCAGCAGCTGGAAAAAGCTTTCCGCTACCGCATTGTCATGGCAGTTGCCACGTCGGCTCATGCTGCCAAGCAAGTTGTTGGCTTTCAGGAAACTCTGCCAGTCGCCGCTGCTGAACTGGCTACCCTGATCTGAGTGAATCATTACTTCCAGCTTGGGCTTACGCCGCCAAACCGCCATCAGCAATGCATCAATAGCCAGGTCGCTGGTCATCTGCGGCTTCATTGACCAGCCAATTACCTGCCGCGAAAACAGGTCGAGCACCACCGCCAAATACAACCAGCCCTCATAGGTGCGGATGTAGGTTATGTCCGTAACCCAGACCTTGTTGGGTTCGGTGACATTGAATCGACGCTCAAGATGATTCGGAGAGGCCACTGGAGGCTTACCACCATAACGGCCCGGTCGACGCCGATACCCTGTCTGCGAGCGCAGTCCTTCCTGGCGCATTAATCGAGCAACGCGATGCCTGCCGCACTGTTCTCCCAGCTCACGCAGGTCGTCATGGATTTTGCGGTAACCATAGACGCCACCGCTTTCTAACCAGGAGTGCTTGATCAAACCCAGCAGACGCTGATCATCCTTAGCTCGTGCCGACTTCGGCTCAGACAGCCAGGCGTAGTAACCGCTGGCATGTACTTTCAGGGTCAGGCACAGACGGCGAACCGAATAGTCTGCGGATAGCTGACTGATGAAGGCGTACTTCAGCCGCACTCCTTGGCAAAGTACGCGGCGGCCTTTTTTAGGATGTCTCGCTCTTCGGTCACGCGCTTGAGTTCAGCACGCAGGCGACGTAACTCAGCGTGTTGATCGTCTTCTTGTGCCCGCTGCTTTTGGGGCTTGCTGTAGCGCTTCACCCAGGCATACAGACTGTGTGTCGACATGCCCAAGCGAGCAGCTACCTCAGCCACCGGCAGACCCCGTTCGGTCACCTGCTTGACTGCTTCGATTTTGAATTCTTCGGGATAACGCGGGTTACTCATGGCACCTCCTAATGGGCCGCATTATGAGGCCTGGAGGTGTCTACGAAACTAGGGGCGATTCACAGAGCTTCTACCGCTACATCAACCACAAGCGCTTGCAGCACCTGCTTGCGCACTTGGAGGCCGGCAACGACTTGCAGCGCATCGATGAACTGGCCTTCGCCGCTGGCTTCAATTCGCTCTCGGCGTTCTACAGCTGCTTCCGCCGGCATACCGGATTGTCACCCAAGGCTTACCTCAAACAAATTTCCTTGCGGGCCCGCACACAAGACAAGCCCTGATCGACCTCCTAGTCTCTGCGCATCGCCTAATGATTGACTGCCGGAGATCGACGATGAGCCCATGGCGCTCCCTCAGCCTGTGGATGGATCAGCTGACCGAACCGCTGACCGCCCGCCCCGCGCTGACCGAAGACCTGCACGCCGATGTGGCCATCATCGGCGCGGGCTACACCGGCCTGTGGACCGCCTACTACCTCAAACGTCAGGCCCCGCAGCTGCGCATCGTCATCCTCGAAGGCGAGATTGCCGGCTTCGGCGCGTCCGGACGCAACGGCGGCTGGCTGATGGGCAATCTGCTCGGCCAGGAGCGCCTGCTCGCCAACCTGCCCAATGCACAGCGGCACAGCGCCCAGGCCCTGCTGCACGGCATTCCCGATGAAGTGGCCAGCGTGCTGCAGCGTGAACAGATCGCCTGCGACTACCGCAAAGGCGGTGTGCTGTATTGCGCCGCGCGCTATCCCGAGCAATTGCACAGCCTGCAAAACCAGTTGGCCGAACTGCGTGCCCTGGGCCTGGACGTAACCGACTACCGCTGGCTGACACCCTTCGACCTGGGCAAACAGTTGCAACTGGCCAACGCCTTCGGTGCCATCTACACCCCGCACTGCGCGACCATCCAGCCAGCAAAGCTGGTGCGCGGCCTGGCGCGCTGCGTGGCCGCCATGGGCGTCGAGCTGTATGAACAGAGCCGGGTGACCGACTGGCAAACCGGCCTGGTGCGCACCGCCACTGGCAGCGTGCGCGCGGACTGGATCGTCCCCGCCGTGGAAGGCTATGCCGCTAGCCTGCCGCCGCTGGGCAAGCATCAACTGCCGGTACAGAGTCTGCTGGTGGCCACCGAGCCGCTGCCCAAGGAAGTCTGGGCCGACATCGGCCTGGAGCGCGGCCAGGCCTTCAGCGAGAACAGCCGCCAGGTGACCTACGGCCAGCGCAGCGCCGACGACCGCCTGGTATTCGGTGCCCGAGGTGGTTACCGCTTTGGCGGCCGCCTGCGCACCGATTTCAACCTCAGCGAGAACGAGCGCGACCTGCGCCGCTACCTGTTCGGCGAACTCTTCCCGCAGCTCAAACAGGTGCGCATCACCCACGCCTGGGGCGGCAACCTGGGCATGGCACGGCGCTTTCGCCCGCACATGCTGGTGGACCGCAGCAACGGCATCGCCCTGTCCGGCGGGTACGGCGGTGAGGGCGTGGGCGCCAGCAACCTCGGCGGGCGCACCCTGGCCGACCTGATTCTCAACCAGCACAGCGAACTGACCCGCCAGCCCTGGGTGCTCGGCGACCAGCCGCTCAAGCGCCTGCCGCGCTGGGAGCCGGAACCCCTGCGCTGGCTTGGCTACAACGCGATCATCCAGAGCTTTGTGCACGAAGACCGCGTGCTGGCCAACCCAGACAGCGCGCCCTGGCGGCGCAAGCTAGCCATCAGCCTGGCCGGCACCATGGAAAAATTCATGCGTTAACGGAGCATTTCATGAGCATCGAACACTTCAAGAACACCGCCCACCTGCCCCTGAGCGATGCCACGCCAGTGGCCGTACCGCTCGGCGAGCCGGTGGCGATCACCAGCAGCCATGGCATCGAGCATGCCGACGGCGTCGCTGCCGGCATCTGGGAATGCACGCCCGGGCGTTGGCGCCGGCAGATCGCCCAGCAGGAGTTCTGCCACTTTATCGCCGGGCGCTGCACCTTCACGCCCGATGGCGGCGAGCCCATGCAGATCCAGGCCGGCGACGCCCTGCTACTGCCGGCCAACACCTTCGGCGTGTGGGACATCACCGAGACCGTGCGCAAGAGCTTCGTCCTGCTCAAATAGCCCGGCCCAGCGCAGGCCAACGCCATTCACTTGCTACTGCCACTTCGACAACACCGATAAAAACGATGAGGTACTCCCATGCTGAAGAAATTGCTTCCTCTGCTGCTGCTCAGCAGCGTCAGCCAGGCCGCAGAAACCGTGCGCATCTATAACTGGACCGACTACATCGCCCCGGACACCCTCAAGCAGTTCGAGCAAAGCAGCGGCATCAGCAGCCACTACGACGTCTACGACAGCAATGAAACCCTCGATGCCAAACTGATGGCCGGACGCTCGGGCTATGACGTGGTGTTCCCGTCCAACCACTACATGGCCCGGCAGATCCAGGGCGGCGCGCTGAAGAAACTCGACAAGAGCCGCCTGCCCGGCTGGAACAATCTCAACCCGATTCTGATGAAAGCCCTGGAAACCAACGACCCCGGCAACCAGTATGGCTTCCCCTACCTGTGGGGCAGCACCGGCATCGGCTACAACGTGGCCAAGGTGCGTGAAGTGCTCGGCGACGACGTGCCGCTCGACTCCTGGGACCTGATCTTCAAGCCCGAATACCTGGCTAAGCTCAGCCAGTGCGGCGTGGCGATTCTCGACAACGGCCCGGAGCTGCTGCCGATTGCCTTGCACTACCTGGGGCTGCCGCACCACAGCCAGAACCTTGAGGACTACAAAAAGGCCGAAGCGCTGCTGCTGGAGATGCGCCAGAACGTGCGCTATTTCCACTCATCCAAATACGTCGGCGACCTGGCCAATGGCGACATCTGCATGGCCGTGGGCTTCTCCGGCGACATCATGCAGGCCGGCAACCGCGCCACCGAGGCGAACAACGGCATTCGCATCAACTACGTGATCCCCAAGGAAGGCACACCGATCTGGTTTGACATGGTCACCATGCCCGCCGACAGCAACAACGATAAGGCCGCCTACGCCTTTATGAACTACCTGCTGCAACCCGAAGTGATCGCGCAGATCACCAACCATGTGCAGTACGCCAACGGCAACAGCGCCGCCGATACCCTGGTTGACCCCGCACTGAAAGCCGATGCCACCGTCTACCCGCCGCAAGAAGCGATGGGCAACCTTTACGCCCTGGAAGCCATGCCGCTGAAGATCGACCGCGTGCGCACGCGCATCTGGAGCAAGGTCAAGAGTGGCATCTAAGCCCTGCAAGTATTGCAGCCAATAAAAAGCCCCTGTCAGTCCGCCTGACGGGGGCTTTTGCCATCCACCTTACAACTCGGTGGCCGCCTGTTGCTTCTCACGCTGTGCCAGCTCACCCGCACTGGCTTTGGGTTTGATCAGGCTGAAATCGATCAGGCTCTTCGGTTTTTCCGGGTTACCAATCAATAACGGCAGCGGCCGGAACTCATTGCTCACCAGGCTTTTATGCGCCTCGTACCTATCAAAACTCAGGCCCGCCAGATCCGCCCAGGTGTGGATGAAGTGCGAGGTGCTGTAAGGCCGTGACAGCGTGCCGCTGAAGTCTCGCGCCTGCTGCGCCTGCCACTTGGGCGAGTTCCACAGGATAAACGGCACGGTGTACATCGGGCTGGTTGGCGCAGCCTCGTTGCGCCCCAGGATATCGCCCTTGGGCGCATCGAACACCGCCTCGCCATGATCCGCCAGGTACAGCAAAAAGCCATTCGGCTCCTGCCCAGCCAGGCGCTTGATCAGGCTGGCCACCACATGGTCGTTGTACAGCACGGCATTGTCGTAGCTGTTGTAGGTCGGCAGCTGGTCATCGGTGACATGCGCCGGCACCCCGGTACGGTCATTGAAGCGCTCGTACTCCGGCGGATAGCGGTACTGGTAGCTCATGTGCGTACCGAGCAGGTGCACCACCACAAACTTGCGCGGCGCCGGGTCGGCCAGCACCTTGGCAAAGGGCTCCAGCACATCGCCGTCGTACTGGCGGGCATTCTGCTCACGGTTGTTGTTCAGGTAGAACTGCTCATCGGCCTGCTTGGAAAAGGTCGTGAGCATGGTGTTGCGCTTGGTCATGGTCTGCTGGTTGGTGATCCAGTAGGTCTTGTACCCGGCCTGCTCCATCAGGTTGACCAGTGACGGAGTGGTCAGAAATAGCTCGGGGTTTTCCTGATCGGCAAAAGTCAGTACTTGCTGCAGGGCCTCGATGGTGTATGGCCGCGGCGTCACCACCGAATCGAACACCTGCAACTGATCACGCAGCTGATCCAGCTCCGGCGTGGTTTGCCGTGGGTAGCCGTACAGGCTCATGCGCTGCCGGTTGGTCGACTCACCAATCACCAGCACCAGCGTGGCCGGCTGGCCGGCATGGGCATCCTGCAGGTTGCTCAGCGGCGGAATGCTGGCGTTTTCAGCCAGCAACGCCTGCATGTTGGCCAACTGCTCGCGGTAGTTCTTGTAGCCCACCACCAGCTGCCAGGGCGTGGCAGCCTCGATGCGCTCGGCGAAGTTATCCAGCCCGCCTTGCCAGCTCTCATGCTTGCTGAACTGGCGAATCGCCGGATAACCCAACGACACAAACAGCGCCAGAGCAGCCGCCAGCCAAGCGCCTGGCCGCGACAGGTAGACCGGCCGCACCTTGCGCCACAACAGCCAGCCGCCCAGGCCGTAGGCCAGAAACGCCGGCAGCATCCACCAGGCAAAGTACTGCACCAGGTACTCGCGGCTTTCCGCCACGTTCGATTCGAACATGATGAAAATGACGCTCTGGGAGAACTCCTGCCCATAAATCAGGAAATAACCAAAACTCCCCAGCGAGCACAGCCACAGCACCGCGCCGATTACCGCCGCCAACTGCCGCGCACGCGCTGGCCAGAGCAGCAGAGGAATCAGCCAGAACGCACTGACCAGCAACGCCTGACGAAAACCGGCAAAGCCCGCCGTCCCCGTCAGCTGGATCAACAACTGCGTCACGCCGGAGAAGTACCAGAAAAACCCAAACGCCCAACCCAGGCCAGCCCAATCGACCCGCTGACGCCCCGCCCCGGTCAACACTGCAGACATAGCAACCTCATGGCACCCAAGATAATTGCGCCTGTTATGCCAGACAGCCTGTGAAAAACTCGTCAAACCCTGCGCGCAAATTCACCACGCGTCCAGTAGAGCATCCGCCAACAAAAAGCCCCGCCAGATCGCTCTGGCGGGGCTTTTTATTTAAAGCGCTAGGCTAGACGCTATGCATCAAGCCTTGTTGGCTTTTTTGGCAGCGCGGGTGCGCTCGCCTTCGTCGAGGATCTTCTTACGCAGACGGATCGACTTCGGCGTCACTTCACACAGTTCGTCGTCCTGGATGAACTCCAGGGCCTGCTCCAGGGTGAAGCGCACTGGCGGCACCAGGGCGATGGTTTCGTCCTTACCGGAAGCACGCATGTTGTCGAGCTTCTTGCCCTTGGTCGGGTTCACGCCCAGGTCGTTGTCGCGGCTGTTCAGGCCGATGATCTGACCGTTGTAGATTTCCTGACCGTGCTCGACGAACAGCTTGCCGCGCGCCTGCAGGGTTTCCAGGGAGTAGGTCAGTGCCTTGCCGGTATCGATCGACACCAGTACGCCGTTCTGGCGACCGGACATGTGGCCCGACTTCATCGCGTCGTAACGGTCGAAGATCGAGGTCAGGATGCCTGCACCGTTGGTCAGGGTCAGGAAGGCGTTACGGAAGCCGATCAGACCACGGGCCGGGATGTTGTATTCCAGGCGTACGCGACCTTTGCCGTCCGGCACCATGTTGCTCAGGTCGCCTTTACGCAGCCCCATTTCTTCCATGACCTTGCCCTGGGATTCTTCCGGGATGTCGATGGTGACGTTCTCGTACGGTTCCTGCTTGACGCCATTGACCTCACGGATGATCACTTCCGGACGGCCGACGCCCATTTCGAAGCCTTCGCGACGCATGGTTTCGATCAGTACCGAGAGGTGCAGCTCACCACGGCCGGAGACCTTGAACTTGTCGGCGCTGTCGCCTTCTTCAACGCGCAGGGCCACGTTGTACAGCAGCTCTTTGTCCAGACGCTCTTTGATGTTGCGGCTGGTGACGAACTTGCCTTCCTTGCCGCAGAACGGCGAGTCGTTGACCTGGAAGGTCATGGAAACGGTCGGCTCGTCAACGGTCAGCGGCTTCATCGCTTCGACGTGGTTCTGGTCACACAGGGTGTCGGAGATGAACAGTTCATCCATACCGCTGACGCAGACGATGTCACCGGCGGTGGCTTCTTCAACGTCCACACGACGCAGACCGTGGTGGCCCATCAGCTTGAGGATACGGCCGTTACGCTTCTTGCCATCGACATCGATGGCAGTAACCGGCGTGTTCGGCTTGACCTTGCCGCGAGCAATACGACCCACGCCGATAATGCCGAGGAAGCTGTTGTAGTCCAGTGCCGAGATTTGCATCTGGAACGGGCCGTCAACGTCAACCGCTGGAGCCGGTACGTGGTCAACGATGGCCTGGTACAGCGGGGTCATATCTTCGGCCATGTCCGTGTGGTCCAAACCGGCAATACCGTTCAGGGCCGAGGCGTAGACGACTTGGAAGTCCAGCTGCTCTTCGGTGGCGCCGAGGTTGTCGAACAGGTCGAAGATCTGATCCATCACCCAGTCCGGACGCGCGCCCGGACGGTCGATCTTGTTGATTACCACGATCGGACGCAGACCGGCTTCGAACGCTTTCTTGGTTACGAAGCGGGTTTGTGGCATCGGGCCATCCTGGGCATCAACCACCAGCAGCACCGAGTCAACCATCGACATTACACGCTCAACCTCGCCGCCGAAGTCGGCGTGACCGGGGGTGTCGACGATGTTGATGTTGTAACCGCTCCATTTGATGGCGGTGTTTTTCGCCAGAATGGTAATGCCGCGCTCTTTTTCCTGGTCGTTGCTGTCCATCACGCGCTCGTCGTTGAGCTCGCTGCGGTCCAAGGTACCGGACTGACGAAGAAGGGCGTCTACCAGGGTGGTCTTACCATGGTCAACGTGGGCAATGATGGCGATGTTGCGTAGATTTTCGATCACGTGTGTATCTCGATCAGAGGATTCGGTTTGCCGCTTAGTCTAGGCGGCGAGTATTAAGAAACGCGGTGTCAGCTGGCCCGTTGGTCGGGAGGGCGATGGCGAATACTGCCGCCATTCAACCCGGGCGTTTTATGTCGGACGATAAACGCGCACATTGGCATGCCCCTCGCTGAGCAGGTGGTGGGCATGCAAACGGCTCATGATGCCTTTGTCGCAATACAGCAGGTATTGGCGCGCGGCATCCAGCTCCTTGAAGCGGCTGTTCAGGGCATAGAACGGCAACGCTTGTACTTCGATACCGGGCAGCTCCAGCGGCTGCTCTTCGGCGTTATCCGGGTGGCGGATGTCGATGATCACGTGCCCGGCCAGGGCTTCGCTGACTTCCTCAACCTTGACGTCCTTGCCCAGCTCGTCGATCACCTTGTCGATCGGCAGCAGGGTGGCGCGTTGCAGTGCGCGCTCGAGGATGGCCATGTCGAACTGCCGCTCTTCATGTTCGATGCGGTCTTTCTTGGCGCGCGTGGTCGGGTTCACCGAAATCACGCCGCAGTATTCGGGCATGTGTTTGGCGAACTCGGCGGTGCCGATCTGCGTAGCGGTGTCGATGATGTCCTGCTTGTGGCTGGCGATCAGCGGGCGTAGCACCAGCATGTCGGTGGCCGAGTCGATCACCGAGAGGTTGGGCAGGGTCTGGCTGGACACCTGGGAAATCGCCTCACCCGTCACCAGGGCATTGAGCTGCAGTTGCTCGGCCATGCGGGTGGCGGCGCGCAGCATCATGCGCTTGAGGATCACGCCCATCTGGCTGTTGTCGACCTTGCCGAGAATCTCGCCGAGCACTTCCTCGAACGGCACGCTGATAAACAGCACGCGCTGCGAACTGCCGAACTTCTCCCACAAATAGTGCGCCACTTCCATCACGCCCAGCTCGTGGGCACGACCGCCAAGGTTGAAGAAGCAGAAGTGGGTCACCAGACCGCGGCGCATCATCTGATAGGCCGCCACGGTGGAATCGAAGCCACCGCTCATCAGCACCAGGGTCTGTTCCAGCGAACCCAGCGGGTAACCGCCCAGGCCTTCGTGCTGGTGATGAATGACAAACAGACGCTGGTCGCGGATTTCCATGCGCACCACCACGTCCGGGTCTTTCAGTGAGATGCCGGCCGCACCGCACTGCTGACGCAGTTGACTGCCGACATAGCGTTCGACATCCATGGAGCTGAAGGCGTGTTTGCCAGCGCGCTTGCAGCGTACGGCGAAGATCTTGCCCGGCAGCTGATCGGCGAAGTGCAGCTTGCACTTTTCCAGCACATCGTCGAAATCACCCAGCGGGTATTCATCGACCTGCAAAAAATGGGTGATGCCTGGCGTGCAGCTCAGACGCTCGACCATCGCCTGCAGGGTTTTCGGTTCACTGATCTGGGTTTCGACTTCCAGGTTGTCCCACACACCGCTGACCTGCAGCTGCGGATCGAACTCACGCAAAACCGAACGAATATTCTTCGCCAGCTGCCGGATAAAGTGCTTACGCACCGGCCGACTTTTAATGGTGATTTCCGGGAAGACTTTAACGATCAGTTTCATGAAAAAGCTGCGTGCCGAGGCCGCCAAAAAACAGGGGCGCGGATTATAGCGGAAATTGCTCAAGCTTTGATCAAAAATCCTCACAACACAAAAACACGCACCATTAAAGAGCGAACCACAAATTGCGCGCCCTATAACGGTGCAAATATTTCCTGAGCAGCGCTGCGCAGCCCCCGCCAGCCCTGAGTTTCAGGGCTTACACCCATTCCTGTGCACTGGCATGCAATTTGCTCCCTTGTGAGGCAGGATGCCCTGGCGGAGTATGCCGGCGGCCGTACCGTACTATTGAGGGCTCACGATTCGAGCCTTATCCACCTGGAGGACAGCATGTCGAAGTCGATTCAACTGATTAAAGAACACGACGTGAAGTGGGTTGACCTGCGCTTCACCGACACCAAGGGCAAACAGCACCACGTGACCATGCCGGCACGCGATGCGCTGGACGACGAATTCTTCGAAGTCGGCAAAATGTTCGACGGCTCCTCCATCCATGGCTGGAAAGGCATCGAAGCCTCCGACATGATCCTGCTGCCGGTTGACGAAACCGCCGTACTGGATCCGTTCACCGAAGAGCCGACCCTGATCATCGTCTGTGACATCATCGAGCCGAGCACCATGCAAGGCTACGATCGTGACCCACGCTCGATCGCCAAGCGCGCTGAAGAGTTCCTGAAAACCACCGGCATCGGCGACACCGTATTCGTTGGCCCGGAGCCTGAGTTCTTCATCTTCGACCAGGTGAAGTTCAAGTCCGACATCTCCGGCTCGATGTTCAAAATCTATTCCGAGCAAGGCTCCTGGATGACTGACCAGGACGTCGAAGGCGGCAACAAGGGCCACCGCCCAGCCGTCAAAGGCGGTTACTTCCCGGTTCCGCCGTGCGACCACGACCACGAAATCCGTACTGCCATGTGTAATGCCATGGAAGAAATGGGCCTGGTCATCGAAGTTCACCACCACGAAGTGGCGACTGCCGGTCAGAACGAAATCGGCGTGAAGTTCAACACCCTGGTTGCCAAGGCTGACGAAGTTCAGACCCTGAAGTACTGCGTACACAACGTGGCCGATGCCTACGGCAAAACCGCCACCTTCATGCCGAAGCCGCTGTACGGCGACAACGGTTCGGGTATGCACGTACACATGTCCATCTCCAAAGATGGCAAGAACACCTTCTCCGGCGAAGGCTATGCCGGCCTGTCCGATACCGCCCTGTACTTCATCGGCGGCATCATCAAGCATGGTAAGGCCCTGAACGGCTTCACCAACCCGTCGACCAACTCCTACAAGCGTCTGGTTCCAGGTTTCGAAGCTCCAGTAATGCTGGCTTACTCGGCGCGTAACCGTTCGGCTTCGATCCGTATCCCATACGTTTCCAGCCCGAAAGCCCGCCGTATCGAAGCACGCTTCCCGGATCCGGCTGCTAACCCGTACCTGGCCTTCGCTGCACTGCTGATGGCCGGTATCGACGGTATCCAGAACAAGATTCACCCTGGCGATGCTGCCGACAAGAACCTGTACGACCTGCCGCCAGAAGAAGGCAAGCTGATCCCGCAAGTGTGCGGCAGCCTGAAAGAAGCCCTGGAAGAGCTGGACAAAGGCCGTGCGTTCCTGACCAAAGGCGGCGTGTTCTCCGACGACTTCATCGATGCCTACATCGAGCTGAAATCCGAAGAAGAAATCAAAGTACGCACCTTCGTACACCCGCTGGAATACGACCTGTACTACAGCGTCTAAGCCAGACTCGCGCCGCCCTGCGGCGCGTTCGAAAGCCCTGCCCGGCCCTGCCTGGCGGGGCTTTTTTATAGCTGCGCACTATCGGCCTGCACCCGCAGGTTGTGCTGCGCGCCCCCTACGGAACAATCACGCTTTCACCTCCCGTATCACAATGTCGCTGCTTGGCGCTTGCCAGCGCACGCCACCAGTGCAAGGCTTAGGGCACATTATTAAGGAGAGTCAGGCATGCGCCCTCTACTTATCTGCCTGCTGCTGAGTCTGGCCTTGCCGGCCAGCGCGCAGATCTACAAATACACCGACGCCAACGGTAATACGGTATTCACCGACCAACCGCCGGAGGGCCAGGCGACGCAGAACGTCGAGCTGCCCAAAACCAATAGCGTGACCATGGCCGTACCCGCCACCCCAGCGCCCAGCACACCGGCCGACAGCGGCACGGCGGCAGCCCCCTACAGCAACCTGCAACTCACCGGTTTGCCCAGCGAGGAAGCACTGCGCGCCAATAACGGCACCTTCACTGTCGATGTGGCGATTGAACCGCGCCTGGCCAGCAACCACCTGCTGCGTTTACTGCTGGACGGCAAACCCCATGGCCAACTCAGCAATGCGCCACGCCTGCAGGTGAGCAACGCCGACCGCGGCGAACACAGCCTGGCAGTGGAAGTGCTGAGTGCAGGCAAGCCCATCCAGCAGAGCCCCACGGTGACCTTCACCGTGCAGCGGGTGAATACCAGCAGCCCGGCACTGCGACCGCCACCACCGCCACCTAAGCCCAAACCAAAGCCAGCCACCTGACCTATGCGAACTCTGCTGTTCTGCGGCCTCCTGCTGCTCGCTCTGCCCACCCTGGCGCAGGTCTATACCTACATTGATGCCGACGGTAACCGGGTGTTTACCGACAAGCCCAAGTCCGGCAATGCCGAACGCGTTGAGCTGGCACCGAGCAACGCCATGTCGCCTCAGCCGGTATCGGCGGCACCGGTCATGGTTGCACCACCAGAGCCGGGGCTGCGCTACAGCTTGCTGCGTATCCTGGTGCCGCAACCGGATGCCACCATCCGCGACAGCGCCGGCAACCTGATCGTCAGCGTCAACAGCGAGCCCAACCTCTACCCACAGCACAGCTACCGCCTGCTGCTGGACGGCGCACAGGTCGGCGAAGTGGGTAGCAGCCCGGTGTTCCCGCTGGAAAATATCGACCGCGGCACCCATCAGCTGGCGGTGGAAATCATCGACCAACAAGGCCGCATCATCGAACGCACGCCCAGCCAGCCATTCCACATGCTGCGCATTTCCCTGGCGCAGAAACGCATGGTCACCCCTTGCAAGAAGGCCGACTACGGCGTACGCCCGGAGTGTCCACTCAAGGACAAGCCACCGGAAAAGAAAGACATTCCCTTCGTGCCTTTTCTCTAGGCCTGCCCAATAGCGTGCAGCATCTGTTGCTCTCAACACCGAGCGTGAGGTTCCCAGGCTCGTAGGGTGCGTCGTGTTGCCCGCCTGCCGGAACACACCCCGCCCATTCCGTGTATCGCGGTGCGCACAGCGCACCCTACACATTGGGATGTAGCCTTTCTCTAGCGCCTATCGCTGCCTCAGTCCATGCATCCGGACGGAGGCAAAACCATCAATGCACCAATAAGGTGCGATAGGTGCCACGCATTTCTATACTCTCCCTGTTTTGGGTCGCAGCAAGGCGCTCTACTGCGCTGAAAAGCAGCCTACTCGCAGCATTCCACGGCTAGACACGCTTCTTTTCGGGGCTTTGGTTTGCTTCTTGCATTTTCCAGCGGCATTGCCGGAACCCAAGGGCCTGCGACATTCCATATGATCATCAATGACGCGCTGCACCGCCTGCTGCTGGACAACCTGACCACTGCCACGCTGCTGCTCAACGACGACCTGCGTCTTGAGTACATGAACCCGGCAGCGGAGATGCTCCTGGCCGTCAGTGGTCAACGCAGTCACGGGCAATTCATCAGCGAGCTGTTTACCGAATCCAGCGAAGCGCTCAGCGCGCTGCGCCAAGCCGTCGAACACGCTCATCCGTTCAACAAGCGTGAAGCCGTACTGACCTCAATCAGCGGCCAGACCCTGACTGTCGACTACGCCGTCACCCCGGTGCTTAACCGTGGCGAGACCCTGCTGCTGCTGGAAGTGCACCCGCGCGACCGTCTGCTGCGCATCACCAAGGAAGAGGCGCAACTGTCCAAGCAGGAAACCACCAAGATGCTGGTGCGCGGCCTGGCTCACGAGATCAAGAATCCATTGGGTGGCATCCGTGGCGCGGCGCAACTGCTGGCTCGCGAGCTGCCCGAAGAAAGCCTCAAGGATTACACCAACGTGATCATCGAGGAGGCCGACCGCCTGCGTAACTTGGTCGACCGTATGCTCGGCTCGAACAAGCTGCCCTCCCTGGCGCTGACCAACGTGCACGAAGTGCTGGAGCGAGTCGGCAGCCTGGTGGAAGCGGAAAGCCAGGGCAGCATCATTTTGGTGCGCGATTACGACCCGAGCATTCCGGACGTGCTGATCGACCGTGAACAGATGATCCAGGCCGTGCTGAATATCGTGCGCAACGCCATGCAGGCGCTGGCTGCGCAGAGCGATCTGCGCCTGGGCCGCATCACCCTGCGCACCCGCACCCTGCGCCAGTTCACCATTGGCCATTGCCGCCATCGCCTAGTGACCAAGATCGAGATCATCGACAACGGCCCCGGCATTCCGCCCGAGCTGCAGGAAACCATCTTCTATCCCATGGTCAGCGGGCGTGCCGACGGCACCGGCCTGGGCCTGGCCATTACCCAGAACATCATCAGTCAGCATCAAGGCCTGATCGAGTGCGAGAGCCACCCTGGCCACACCGTGTTCTCGATCTTCCTGCCGCTGGAACAAGGAGTAACGCCGTCATGAGCCGCAGTGAAACCGTCTGGATTGTCGATGACGACCGCTCCATCCGCTGGGTACTGGAAAAGGCCCTGCAACAGGAAGGCATGACCACCCAGAGCTTCGACAGTGCCGACGGTGTACTCGCCCGTCTGAGCCGCCAGCAACCCGATGTCATCATCTCCGACATTCGCATGCCCGGCGCCAGTGGCCTCGATCTGCTGGCACGTATCCGCGAGCTGTACCCGCGCCTGCCAGTGATCATCATGACCGCGCATTCCGATCTGGACAGCGCCGTGGCCTCCTACCAGGGCGGCGCCTTCGAATACCTGCCCAAACCGTTCGACGTTGATGAAGCCGTGTCCCTGGTCAAGCGCGCCAACCAGCACGCCCAGGAGCAGCAAAGCCTGGCCGCCCCCGTCGAGCAGCCGCGCACCCCGGAAATCATCGGCGAAGCACCGGCGATGCAAGAAGTGTTTCGCGCCATCGGCCGTCTGTCGCACTCCAACATCACCGTGCTGATCAACGGCGAATCCGGTACCGGTAAAGAACTGGTCGCCCATGCCCTGCACCGCCACAGCCCGCGTGCGGCCTCGCCGTTTATCGCGCTGAACATGGCGGCGATTCCGAAAGATCTCATGGAGTCCGAGCTGTTCGGCCATGAAAAAGGCGCCTTTACTGGCGCGGCCAACCAGCGCCGTGGTCGTTTCGAACAGGCCGACGGCGGCACCCTGTTCCTCGACGAGATCGGCGATATGCCGGCCGACACCCAGACCCGCTTGCTGCGCGTACTGGCGGATGGCGAGTTCTACCGGGTCGGCGGGCATACCCCGGTAAAGGTCGATGTGCGGATCATCGCCGCCACCCACCAGAACCTGGAAAGCCTGGTGCAAGCCGGTAAGTTCCGTGAAGACCTGTTCCACCGCCTCAACGTGATCCGCATCCACATCCCGCGCCTGTCGGATCGCCGTGAAGACATCCCCACCCTGGCCCGGCACTTCCTCAGCCGCGCCGCGCTGGAACTGGCGGTCGAGCCCAAGCTGCTGAAAAGCGAAACCGAAGACTACCTGCAACAACTGCCTTGGCCGGGCAACGTGCGCCAGCTGGAGAACACCTGCCGCTGGATCACCGTGATGGCGTCTGGCCGTGAAGTGCATGTTGACGACCTCCCGCCGGAGCTGCTCAGCCAGCCGCAGGAAAGTGCACCGGTGAGCAACTGGGAACAGGCGCTGCGCCAATGGGCCGACCAGGCCCTGGGGCGTGGCCAGTCCAGCCTGCTGGACTCTGCCGTGCCGGCCTTCGAGCGGATCATGATCGAAACCGCGCTCAAGCACACTGCTGGCCGCCGCCGCGATGCCGCCGTGCTGCTGGGCTGGGGTCGCAACACCCTGACGCGCAAGATCAAGGAACTGGGGATGAACGTCGACAGCGCCGATGACGAGGATGGCGACGACTGAACCACTCTGCCTGAATAGAACGAGACGGCTCCAACAGGCGTATCTCGCTCAGCCAAGGAAGACGCCGCTTTGTCGTGAAGATAAAGCGGCGTTTTTGTATCCCTATACAGCAGAACCTCTGGGTAGGGTGCGCTATGCGCACCGCAGGTGCTGGCGATAAACCTCATCAGGTGCGCGCAGCGCACCCTACGGTGGACACCCCACCCATAAAATGCGCCAGAGCAATGCACCACAACCGTCCCGGTGCACAGCTGCGGTTCACCCGCCGCGCTATCGACACCCCAAACGCCACCGCTATATGCCTGAAAGCCAGTATTTACGTGGCCTACAGCCAACGTAATAAAACTGGCACACAGCCTGCATAGACTCAAGCAATCCCAGTTTTGGGGACCTTGGTACAGGCAGGCCGGGGATTCCCCTCTTTTACACCGCAGACAAAAAGGCCACCTAAGCAGGTGGCCTTTTTGTTTTCCGTCCCGGCTAGCGATACACCTCGCGACGGAAGATCAGCGGCGCAGCACCTTTATAGATACCGAAGGTGGCGAGGCCAACAGCCGCCTGCCGGGCACTACCATCCCAGGGGTAGTGCAGCCAGGCCGGCGCGTTCGGGAAGCCAACCTGCACGGAGCCATCATTGCCAACTCCAGGGGCACTCAGTTGTACAACCCCAACACCAGCAGCAGGCCCGGTCATTGTCGCGCCAGTTTCTCCGTCAGCCAAGTTACCGCTGAATCCGCTAAGCCCCACACTCCCAAGTACCGTGCAATTATCCAACCCCTCGGTCTGAAAACTACCACCAGCTACGTTCTGCCAACTCTCCAGACTGACAGGCAAGCTCAAAGCCTGTAGTTCCGGACCATGAGCATTGCCTATACGCAGACGCCCCAGACGAATATCACTACCGCCAAAGTCGAAACTATAGGATGCGCAGGACGATCCCCCGGCGAGATAACACGCACCATCCAGATCGGTCAGCGCTGCAGCCGAAAATCCCTGTCGAACGTTTGCAGCCACCGGCAGATCGTCACTACCTGGCAGCAACCCAGGGTTGTAAACCAGTTGCTCACCGATCCAGCGATAAGCTCTGGAACCATCACCGACAATAGCGTCGAGCGCCGTTGGGGTAGCGCTGCTTTCCGGTTTCAGGCCCAAGCGACTGTTAAGGGTCGGCCGATCAGCAATCACTGAGATATATCCATCGCGTGCCGGCGCGCCCAACCGCCGCCAGAAGGCCCCACGATCATAGTTGCGTGTCACTGCACCTTGGCGGTTATAGCCGGTGACCGTCAGCAGGGGTTCCTGGCCACTGGCAAAATTGATTGGCTGCCCCTGATAGCTGAACGCACTACCACAGCTGGGGGTCAGGCTGGCGCTGCCGCCTGTCCCCAGGTAAGCAGGAATAAAACGCCCGACCAACGCGCTGGTTCCGCCGCTGACTGTTTCCCCATCCAGATAGCCGCCTGCCGGAGGGGTGGCCGTGATGGTAAAGACACCGACCTCGGAAACCGAGCGGTTTGCAATAGTCGAATTGCCCAACGCATGGCTGTACGTGGCTGGTGCTACCACACCATTTTCGCCCCCAGTCGGAGCCACCACCGTACTCCCCAGAGCGATGCCATTGAGGCGGAAGTTGGGGGTGGTGATATTCCCACTGCACAGCTGCGCTGCTGTCAGCGCCTCGCCGTCGGCCTCCCAGCCCACTGCGCGGATGGTCAGCGGGAAATTGTCGCCAGCGCGAATACCACCGGGGAACAAAGCACAACTGGCGTCATTGCAGTTGGTGTTGGCGGCCAGGGTGCTGGCAGTCTGCAAACAAAGGCCATAGGGCTTGCTGACAAACAAATCCGTCCCATTCATCTGCAAGCCACTGTCACCTGTGCCCGCGCTACCTGAATAACTGGCACTCAGGCTTCTCTGCCCCGCGTCGTTGTAGCGTACGGTCAACGGTGCCCGACCATTGCCGTCGAAACTCAGCGACAGGTTGGTTACTGCCGCCGAGATGTTGCTGCCATTGACCACCACCGGCTGAGTGCCGCTATTGGGCTCGACATAGGCCGCTGTAAAGCCAATGGTGCGTGTGACATTGGCAAAAGCCGGTACACACAACGCGGCATTATCAGCCTTGCGTACCGCTGTAATGCTGGCATCAGTGGGCTTGGCCGCCAGCATATTGGGTACATCCAACAGAAAACCGCTGTCTGCATAACTGATTGTGCAGTTGGCCGTCGAACACACCGGAACACTCAGTGGCTTAGTAGCCGGTGATGAATTACTGACACCAATACTGAGGTTACCCACTGTCGTGCGCTGCAGCCGAGCCGCCGCAGTACCACCACTGAAGTTGAGCACATTGCCACCGCTCAAGGTGGCAGGAAATACCGCACTCCAGCCCGTTGCAGGTGACAAGGTTACGCTCACCGGGTCGGTATACAGGCTGCTGCAACTGGCATTCAGGCAAGCCCTTACCGTCACGGCCTGGGGATTACAGGTCAGTGCCTGGCCGGCATAGCTAAATTCGAAGTGGTCAATCTGCTGGCCAATCGGATTGATCCGCGTTGCGCAGACCTGAAAGTCATCCAGCTCGTGGATATTGTTCGAACCGCCAGTGGAGCCGGTCAATGACACGAAGAAGTCGCTGGGCAAAGCCGTCTGGTTAACGTTCGCCATGGCATTGAAGGGTGCGATCAGGGTGCTGAAACCGGAGCCAGTATTGCGCTCGACCGACACCAGTGTGCTGCCCGTCGTGCGGCTGTCCAGCGTGATCCGGTAGATATGCCCTGGCCCGGGTGTGGCGCCAGAGACATCAACACCCGGATTGAGATTGGCTGCCGTGCCCGCCAGGGACCGGTAGTTCGAGGTGCCGCTGCCGGAGCCACGAATGGACACCGAGTCCTGGCGTAAACCGGGGCCGCCAATACGTGTTTCCGTCGGATTGGAGAAGTTGCCGTATTCATCCAGGGCAATCCCCAGCCAGCCACCGGCAAAGCCACTGGTGCCGTTCAACTGCGCATAGCCGAGTGAACCGCCATAACCGCCCGGCTGCGGCGTGATCGAGGCATCGGAAAAAATCACCGCCACACCATCGGCACCGTTGCCGTTATAGGCGTAGTACTTGAACTGCACCTGAACAAAGTTTCCAGTGGCCGGCAACAGACGCTGCAGAGTGGCCCCCGTGGCCACATTGCCGGTGTTATCCGTCAGGCGCATGCGGTTACCCACTGTTCTGGGCACACCAAAACTGCCGTTACGGCTGGTCACCGCCCAGTTGTCGGTGCCCAGGCTGGCGCGGTCGAAGCTGTCGGTAAAACAGCTAGAGATCGGGCTGCTATCACACAGACTGGCCGGCGAGGTGACAGCGGGCGAGCAACTGCCGTAAACCTTGCTGTTCGGACCAGTAATGGTGTGCCAACTCGCCGCTGTGACACTGCCATAAATGGTGCTATTGCTGAAGTTGACCCTGTGGTTGCTGTTGTTGATGGTGCCCGTGACCGTGCTGTTGTTGATCTCTATTTCATTGTTGACGTTGCTGATATTGCCAACGACCGTTGCTCCGCTGATGGTGATCTTGCAACAGGTACCGTTGATATTGCCGTTGATGGTGCCACCGGTAAAAGACAGGGTGCCATTGGTGGCGGTAACCGAGCCGTTGAGATTGGCGTTGCTGGTAGTCACACCATTGGTCGCACTCACTGCCCCCTGTACCGTTGTATTGCTCAGGGAAGCGGTGCCATTGCTCTGCACTGTTCCGGACAGGGTTCCGCCGTTTACCGTGATGCCATTATCAAAGCGTACGTTGCCGCCTACATTGGTGCTCGTCAGGTTACCTGTACCCGTACCGGTGATCGCACCGGACACACTGGACGAAGTCAGCGTGACAGTGCCGCTCTGGGTCTGGATCGAGCCATTGATGGTGATATTGCTTAGCGTGATCGCACCGCTGCTGTTGATCACCGAGCCATGCAGGGTGCTGGCAGAAGAGCCGACAGTTGCGATAGCACCGTGAGACGCCTGCAAGGTGATCGGATTGGCGCTAGAACCGATAACGTTGCCGCTCAACGAAAAACCAGCATTAGCCACCAGGGTAATGGCACTGCTGCTGGTCAGGGTATCGCCGCTAGCAAAGCTGATCTGGCCACTACAGGTGTTACTGCCAGCCGTCCAGGTGCCCTGGCAAGGCGCAAATGTGGCACCTGGCAGGGTGTAGTTGACCGCCAGCGCATTGCCACTCAACAGCAGCAGCCCGGCGACTAGGCAACGCAGGGACATATTCATGGGCGCTCCACCACCGAGGTTATCTCCCGATAGGCATAGTCCGGGTTACCCGGCTGGCCATGCTCGGCCTGGGCCGTGATTTCGAAGAAGCGCACACTTGATCTACCTTCTTCCTCAATGGGCGTCACAGTCTCAGTGCATGTCATCTCAACTGTGAAAGTGTCAAGTTCGAAGTCTTCATCACAAGTGTTCGGATTAGCCCCCAACACCCGGACAATGCCGTACTCAATCCCCGCGCGCGCCGCCTGGTAGGCCCGCGCCTGCTGGATGGCCAGGCTGGTGGTTGCATTCTGGGTCACCGCCAGGCGCGCCATCGCGGCGATCACCAACGCCACGATGATGATCAGAAACATTGCCGCTACCAGGCCAAAGCCGGCCTCATTTCGTTCAGGGCGCATTGTCGACATGAACCTGCTGCAAGAGGCTGATGGTTTCGCCATTGGCACTCAGCGTCAGCCGAATCGTCACCAGGCCGCTGCGAATATTGGTGCCCGGCGTGTAGGTAAAACTGCTGTTGGCGCAATCCACCTGATCGACCACGATCGCCGCAGCGCTGTAGTCATAGTTGGCAGCCAGCGTATTGAATTCGCCACGCCATAACCGACCATTGGCGCAGCGATAGCCCACCACCTGATCGGCAAGGAAGAAACGATGCTGCGGTGAGGCATAACGGAAGCGAAAGCCATTAATAGCGGCCCCCGTCAGGCGCAGCTCAGAGCCCTGCACGCTGATGCTGAGCCGTGGGCTGATCACCGAGGGTGCGCCGGCTGCCGGTGTCCAGACGTTGTTGCCAGCCCCGGCACTGCCAACGTTGTAGATCACCATCCACAAGTCAGCCGGTAATACCAATTCATTGGGCGGCAGCAATAGCGGCCCGGCAAAGGGAATGGCGCAGGGCGAAGCAACGCACACCGGCGGATCCTGGAGCACACCGCCCGCCAGATTGGCGCGATAACGCCCACCCGACGGTGCCCGCAACAACTCCAGCGCTCCGCCGTTGATGCGCACCGAGTTGGGCACTGCCAGACGCACGTCGCGGGCCATGCGATTGACCGCCGTGGCGGCCAGATCGACCAGTTCGGCGCGGCGACTCTGGTCGACAAAGCCCTGCATCGGCCGCGACATCACCGTGCTAATCATTACGGCCACCAACCCCGAGAGGGCGATCACCATCACCAGCTCGACCAGGGTAAAGCCATGGCCGGTATAAGCAACCGGCACAGGCGCGCGGGCCGCTGACAGAGTGCAGGCTGGCCGGCGCATCAGTTGTAGTTGGTCCTGAAGCCGTCGAGGCTTAGGGTTTGCCCGCTCGGATCACTGACCGTAACGCGTATGCGGGTTGCCGGTGTTCCATTCAGCGTCACCGTGGTATCGACGCCGACAGCCACCTGATAACCCGGCAAAATCGCATTGCCATTGATGTCCTGTGCCGCTTGCGCGGCCTGTGCAGCAGCCGGTAAGTCGGCATAAGCACGAGCACTGATGGCTTCCAGATAGGCCTCGGCCAAGGCCAGACTCTGCTGACGCAGCATCGGATCGGCCGAGCGCCCGGTAATACTGGCCATGGCTGAAAACATGGCGGCGGCGGCAATGCCGATCACCACAATTGTGATCACCAGCTCGACCAGCGTCATCCCGCGCTGCCGAGACCAGCGGCCACCCTGCATGAACTCTCGCCCGCTCACGGTGTGGTCCCGATAAAGCCGGTAACCGGGTTGACGTTCAGAACAAAGGCACCGTTGCCCAGATTGGCAGTGTTAGCCGCACCGACAGCGCCGCCCAGGGAATTGAAAGTGATATCCAGAGCAGTCGTCATCGCCACGCTCTCCGGCTTGCTGGCGGCATAGTTACCACCCGACGGGTTGGCCACTGCACTACCAGCGGCCAACGGGCCACAGGCCTGCGCATAGGTCAGCGCATAGCCCGCGTTATTGATCTGAGTGCGAATTGGGCAGCCGCTGGCCACTGCCAGCTTCTGCCCGTAACGCACCGCAGCCAGACTCTCTTCGAAAAACAGGCGCTCATCGAACACCTGCCGATCAAAGAAACGCGGCCCTACCACGGCAGCGAGAATGCCGATGATCACAATGACCATCAGCAACTCGACCAGAGTAAAGCCGCGCTGCATAACGATTAGCAGCCGGTCGTAACGACCGTTCCATTTACACCGCCAATTACCGGCGAGTTATTAGCTGCTGTAGGCGCGGCATAGGTGAATGAGCAGTTAGCCGGGGTTGGGGCACTGCCAACCTGAACAGTGATTGAGTCACCGGCAGCGGCACCGCCGCCGGTATTTGTGAACTCAGAGCTAAGCTGTGCAGCCGCAATGATCCCTGTTGCGTTAGCTTGGGGATATTGATGAATCATATCGATTGTTACGCCTTCCAGCGTGACGGCTCCGGCGCGAGCCAACGCTTGTGAGTGAGTAATCGCACTGGCCGATCGTACTGCACCAAACGCACCATTGAGAGTGGCGATACGGGCATCCTGACCCAGGTTGGCAAACCGCGGCAATGCAAACGCCGCCAGAATGCCCAGAATTACAATCACCATGATCAGCTCGATCAGGGTAAAACCGCTTTGTTGCTTTTTCATCAGTACGTCCTCATTACACAGCTAGGGGTTAAGGGGTGGTGCGATCAAAGTTGGTGGTCACGGTACCGTTGCTGGAGTCATAGACGATGCTGTCGTTGAGATCATCCAGTTGGTAGGTGTAGGTACAGACTGCGCCAGCCGACGAGGCGATATAGTCCGCCGGGTTAGCCGGGGTCGAGGTGGTGCCGACGCGCGGTGCCGAGCCTTGCAGGATGGCATTCCACAGCTGCACGCAGTTGAGTACGTCAGCCGTGCCAATGGGCCAGCCCTGGGCATTCACGTCCACCGTGCCATCTCCGAAACCGACAACGTCAGTATTGGGCGTGGTGTCGTTGCCATTGCTGCGGTTGACCTCCCACTGCGCGCGCACCAGCAGCACGGCCGAGGCCAGCGCGCCACCGGCACCGCGCACGGCGGCTTCGTGGGCATCCTTGGTGACGTTGATAAAGCGCGGCAAGGCCACCGCAGCGAGCACGCCGAGGATGACGATGACCACCACCAGTTCGATCAGGGTGAAACCCCGGTTGTGTTGCATGGCGCTCTCCTACTCAATCAACCCCTGCGCGACGATCTGCGCCTGGGGTACTGCCTGAAGTTCAAGGGCCAGACCTCTGCCCTGCCAGTGTGCACCTGTCGCTGTAGCCTGAAAAACCGCCTGCACCCGGTAGGCCTGCAGCTCGGTCGAGTCTTTTGCCCATCCGTCACTGAAGCGCCAGCGGTACAGCACCCAACCGGGCTCAGCCAACCAGTACCAGCAGCCACGGGTGGGCGTGTCACCACGCACCAGCTCGCCGCAGTAGTTGTCCTGTTGCCAGCGCAACAACAGGAACGGATTACCGACCAGCATGCCGCGCGTCAGCAAACGGTCCTGCGCCAGTTGCTCGGCCGTGAGGCTCGCCAGACTGCTGGCCAGATGCTCACGGGTGGCCTGCTGCGCACGGCGTTCACTGACCTGGACGATCTGCCAGGCCAGGGCCAACAGCACCGCCAGCAGCATCAGGCCGGTCAGCATCCAGCCGAGCCGCCGCGCCAGGCGCACGCGCCCTTGCAGCTGGTATTCACCGCTCAACGGCCACCCTTGGCCGCCGAAGCCAGCTCCCACATCGGCAGGAATACACCCAGGGCGAGAATCAGCACCAATACGCCCATGGCCACAATCAGAATAGGCTCGATGGCATCGGCCAGCTGCTTGAGGTCGTAATCCACTTCCTGCTCGTAGAAATCCGCTACCTCGACAAACAGGTCGTCCAGTGCGCCGGTTTCTTCACCCACGGCCATCATTTGCAACACCAACGGGGTAAACAGGCCGCTGGCAGAGGCAGTACGGGTCAACGCCTCGCCGCGCTCAATGCCTTCACGCATGGCCAGGATCGCCTGGCCGATATGCCGGTTGCCGACGCTGGCGCTGTTGATCGACAGGGTCTGCAGCAGTGGTACACCAGCGCGGTACATCATTGCGAAAGTACGGGTAAACCGTGCTAAAGCGATGCGTTCGAAGATGCCGCCGACAATCGGCAAACGCAGCTTGATGCGGTCCCACTTGAGGGCACCGGCATCGGTTTCGATCCATCTGAAAAAGCCATACAGGCCACCGCCAAACAGCAAAGCCAGCAGCCACCAGAAATCCTGAAAGAACTGCGAGGTGCCGATCAGTAACTGCGTGGCCCAGGGCAAGTCGGCCTTGAACTGGGCAAATACCTTGGCAAAGGCCGGAATCACGAACAGGTTGATCACCACCAACGCCACCGCCATGGCGGACAACACGAACAGCGGGTAACGGGTGGCCTGTTTGATGCGTTTGCGGGTTTCGCGCTCCAGCTCCAGATACACCGACAACTGGCGGAAGGCCTGATCAAGCTGGCCGGTGTTTTCCCCGACGCTGATCATGCTGACAAACAGGGTGTTGAATACTTTGGGGTGGGCGTTGAGCGCCACGGCCATGCCCTGCCCGCCTTCCAGATCACTGCGCACCGCCTGCAGCACTTCACGCAGGTAGAGGTTGCGGCTGGATTCGGCCAGGCCGCCAATCGCACGGATGATCGGCACACCGGCTTTGCTCAGGCTGTACATCTGCCGGCAGAAGATAATCAGCTCTTCCAGGTCGACATGTTTGCGCCGCAGGCTTTCCTTGAGCTGGGCGAATACGTCGTTGTCGCTGACCTGGGCTTGCTCCTCGATGGTCAGCGGGGTAATGCGTTCAGCCAGCAGTTCGCTGGCCAGGCTGTCCGCCGAGCCGGCTTCGCGGCTGCCGCTGACCTTGCTGCCCTGGGCATCGCGGCCTGTGAAGTGAAACTGACTCACCGCACAGCCTCCCGGTACCAGGCGCTAGCCCTAGGCATCAGACGACCCCTTCATCGGTGAGGGTGGCACAGACTTTCAGCACCTCTTCCACGCTGGTCACTCCAGCCAGGGCGTAATCCAGCGCGCAAGCGGCCAGTGGCCGGTAATTGGCGCTGGCCTGCGCGGCCTCGGCAAAGCCCTGGGGATCGTTACGGCGCAGCGCAGCGATCATGCCGTCGTCCATTTCCAGCAGTTCGTAAACGCCCACCCGGCCGGCATAGCCGGTGTTATGGCATTGGTGACAACCCGCCCCGCGCTTGAAGCTGCGCCCGAGCAACGGAGCCTTGTAGAGGCTTTCCAGCCAAACCAGCTGACGGGCATCCGGGGTGTGCTCCTGCATGCAGTTCTCGCACACCCGCCGAACCAGACGCTGAGCCAGCACGGCATTCAGCGAGGTGGCGACGAGAAACGGCTCGGCGCCCATGTCGATCAGGCGCATGGCCGAGGTCAGGGCGTCGTTGGTGTGCAGGGTCGACAGCACCAAGTGACCAGTGAGTGCAGCGCGCAGACCGATTTCGGCGGTTTCCTGGTCACGCATCTCACCGATCAGCACGATGTCCGGGTCCTGACGCAACGCGGCGCGCAACACGCGGGCAAAGCTCAGGTCGATCTTGGCGTTGACCTGCACCTGGTTGATGCGTGGCAGGCGGTATTCCACCGGGTCTTCCACGGTGATGATCTTCTTCTCCGGGCTGTTCAGCTCGGCCAGACCGGCATACAGCGTGGTGGTCTTACCGGAGCCGGTAGGCCCGGTGACCAGCACCAGGCCGAACGGACGTTGCAGCAGGCGGCGAAAGCGCACCAGCATGTCCGGCGGCATGCCGCTGGCTTCCAGAGTGGAAACGCCGCCAGTCTGGTCGAGCAGACGCATGACCACCGACTCGCCGTACTGCACCGGCATGGTCGAGACCCGCACATCGATGTTGTGGCCCTTGACCCGAATATTGAAGCGACCGTCCTGGGGCAGGCGCTTCTCGGAAATATCCAGCCCGGACATGATTTTCAGACGCATCACCAGAGCCGAAGCCACCCGCGCCTCTTTCATCACCTGCTCGCTGAGCACGCCGTCGATACGCTGACGAATGCGCACCACGCCTTCGTCGGGTTCGATGTGAATGTCCGAGGCTTTCATCTGCACAGCGTCTTCAAACAAGGTTTGCAGCAGGCGCACCACAGGGGCTTCGGTGTTGCTATCGGCACCGAGTTTGGACAGGTCGAAGTCGCTGTCCTTGAGCTCACCTTCCAGCTCGCCGGCAATCGAGGCGATCTCACTGGTGCGGCGGTACACCGTATCCAGCGTCGCCAGCAGCTCCGCCTCGCGCACCACCGCCGGGCGCACGCGGACTTTGAGGATGCGGTCCATCTCGTCCAGAGCAAACAGATCGAGCGGGTCGGACATGCCCACCAGCAGGCCATCGCCTTCGCGTGACAGCACCAGCGCGCGGAACCTGCGGGCCATGGCCTCCGGCAGGCGCTGCACCAGTTCCTGATCGAACTTGAAATGCTTGAGGTCGATAAACGGAATCTTCATCTGCTCGGACAAGGCGGTGAGCAGACGCACCTCATCGACGAAGCCCATGTCGACCACCGTGCGCCCCAGCTTGGAGCCAGTGCGTTTCTGGTCCTGCAGGGCCAGTTGCAGCTGTGCATCGCTGAGCAGACCGGCCTGGATCAGCAGGTCACCCAAGCGCACCTTGCGCTGACGAATATCACTTTCAGGCATCAACGGCCTCCCAGCGTCTTGGCGCGTTCACTGGCAAAGCGCCGGGCGCTGTCGTCCAGGCCCAGCCCCTGTAGGGCCAGACGGTAATGGCGGCCTGCTTCGGCCGATTGGTCAAGCTGCTCCAGAGCAATCGCCAGGCCCAGTTGCCAGGTTGACTGGCTGGGGCGCAGGGCAACCATGCGGCGGTACAACTCGACGCTGTTCTGCCATTGCCCGGTCTGCTGGTAGCTGGCCGCCAGCAGGGCAAAATACGTGGGTTCCTGCTCCAGGCGTGGCGGGTTCTGTTCCAGGGTCGCCACCGCGCCCTCGTTATCACCCGCCTGTAGCTGCGCGCGTGCCAGCAGCAGACGCAGTTCGCTGTCATCGGGCAGTTGCGCCAGCTGCGCCGGCAGCCAGGTGAGCAGGCGCTGCTGATCGCCAGCAGCCAGATAGGCACGGGCCAGCCAGCGCAACACTTCCGGATCCCGCCCACGGGTCTTTTGCAGGTTTTCCAGCAGGCTGATCGCCCGGGCGTTGTCACCGTCCTGCATGGCCTGCCGCGCCAGCGCCAAAGAGTCGGGCTGATGCGTGGCAATCTTCACTTGCGGGGCGCTGGCCGCTGGCGCCGGCTGAGCGGCCGCAGGTGGTGCGGCGGCAGGCAACGGTGCGTTGACCCAGGCCGGCATAGGTGCCTCGACCTGTGCTGGCGCAGCCTCGGCAGGCGGCAGGTTATCCAGCACCAGCGGCTCATCGTCTACCGCGACCGCCGTATTCATTGGCACTTCCACCCAGAGCATCCAGCGATCACCGGCCGCCTCCAGGCGGTCGCGGACATCCAGGCTGTCACCCAGACCGACCAGCAGAATCTGCACATCCGCACCTTTGTTCTCTACGCGCCAGGACAGGCTGCGCCCCTCACGCTGCACACGGCTCTGTTGCGGCTCACCGACCAGCTGGCTGTCCTTCAGGCGCAGGCTGACGGCACCGCTTTCCTCGCTGCGCTGGTAGGTCACGCTGCGATCCAGCAGCAGCTGCAACACCAGCCCACGGGCATCATGTTGCGGCAGAACATCAAGCACCTGTACCGGCAGTTGCACAACCGGCGCAGGTGCCACAGGGCGGGTGACGGTTGCCAGATCCGGCACACCCTTGACCACACGGCCGATCATCAGGCCGACCAGCACACCGATCAGGATCACCGCCATCAGCCAGATGGAGCCACGGCGAATGCGCTCATAGCGGTCGCGCCGTGCGGCGGCGGCTTCATCCACGGCGTACAGGCCATCCAGCTGCAAGCGCTCATTGGGCGCAGCGCGGCGGGTTTCCAGATCGCGCAGCATGTCGTTGACCAGGCTCATGGCAGCCACTCCCGCCAGTGCTCCAGCCAGGGCCAGGCACCCAGCACCAGGACAATCGACAGGGCCCCGGCCGCCACACACCAACCCAGCCAGGGTGAACGACGGCGCAGAAACGGTTGCGCCCCTTCGGTATCCAGTTGTGCACGTTTGACATGGCTGACCCGCACCTGACGCATACCTTCACCAAAGGCAACCATCAGCGCCTTGTGCGCGAGGATGTTCAACAGCCGTGGGATCCCCCCGCTACCCTGCACCAGACGGCGCACGGCAGCTGTATCAAACAGCGGCTCGCCGCGATAACCGGCGACAGCCAGGCGTTCATTCAGGTAACGGCTGGTGTCTTTCTCGTCCAGCGCGCGCAGCTGGTAGGAAAAGGTGATGCGCTGGCGCAGCTGACGAAACTCCGGGCGGGCCAGGGTTGCATCCAGCTCAGGCTGGCCAAATAGCACCACTTGCAGCAGCTTGGCCTGCTCGGTTTCCAGGTTGGTCAGCAGGCGCAGGGCCTCGAGGGTGGCGGTCGGCAGCGCCTGGGCTTCGTCGATCAGCAGCACCGTGCTCTTGCCGGCCGCGGCCAGCTCGATCAGGCGTCGGTGCAGGGCATCGAGTACGGCCTGGGTATCCAGATCTTCGATCCCTGCAATGCCCAGCTCACGCGCCAGGGCCTGGCGCAAACCCACCGGGCTCATGCCTGGGTTGGGCAGGTAAGCCAGCTGATACCGAGCATCATCCAGTTCATTGAGCAGCGTACGGCAGAGCAAGGTTTTACCGGTGCCCACTTCGCCGGTGACTTTGATAAAGCCTTCGCCCTCACCGAGTGCCACGCGCAGCAGGTTGAGGCATGCCTGATAGGGCGCCAGCTGCACCAGGAAACCGGTGTTCGGGGTCAGCGCGAAGGGTTTTTCGTGCAGACCAAAGAAGGCTTCATACATCGGCCTATCTCAGCTCCTTGAAGGTTTGTGCACTTTTGCGCAGCTCGTTCAGCCAGACCTCATCACTGACCACCTGTGGCCGCATGAGAATCACCAGCTCGCTCTGCTGCAGCGCCTTGCGCTGTTGCTTGAACAGGTTGCCGACAATCGGCAGGGTGCTGGCCCAGGGAATGCTCGCATCGGTGTTTTCGTTGTTGTTCTGCAGCAGGCCGCCGATCACCACCACCTGGCCACTGCGGGCACGCACGATGGAGTCGGACTGACGCGTGGTGGAGAGGGCGAGCGGCAGGTTGAACACATTGTCCTGGCCCAGGGCGATGGTCTTGTTCTGATCACGCACGCGGCTGACGGTCGGCCGCACATGCAGGGTCACGGTGTCGTTCTGGTCGATCTGCGGGGTTACATCCAGGGAAATACCGGAGAAGAATGGCGTCAGGGTGATGTCCTGGGTCGGTTCAGTAACCCCACCCACGGTGGCAGTGGAGCCGGTGGACGACACATTGGTGACGAAGAACTCGTCCGTACCAACCTTGATCACCGCTTTCTGGTTATTCAGCGTGGAAATCCGCGGGCTGGACAGCACGCGTACTTCGCCCTGGGTTTCCAGCAGTTCGATCAAGCCGGTGAAATCTCCCAGGGTCAGGGCCACACCAAATACCCCGTCAACCCCAGTTGGGCCACTCAACGCTGCACCGGCCAGGGAACTGCTGACATCGCCGCCAAGCTGATCCCAGCTGATGCCGGCCTGGAAGCCATCGGACAGCTGCACTTCAAGAATCTTGGTTTCCAGAATCACCTGGCGTTGCAGGTTGAGCTGGGCCTGCTCAAGGAACCGCGCGACGTTTTCCTGGGCGGCGCTGTGTGCGCGCACCACCAGCAGACTGGCCTGCGGGTTGATCATCACGCTGCTGTTGCTGTCGCCAGCCACGATCATCTCGACCACCTGGCGCACTTCATTCCAGAAATCGACATTGCTGGAGGTGCTGACCTGGCTGGCGTTCAGCGTGGTCACGGTGTTGCTGTTGCCGCCCCCCGTGTTATTGGCGCTGCTGTTGCCGGAATTATTGTTGCTGGTGCTTTCCACCTGTCCGGAGCTGACCCGCGTATCGGTCTGACCGATGCGCTGCAGGTTGAGGTAGTTGATGTCGTAGCTGCGGGTAATCACCTGGTTGGGCAGGATCTGATAGCCATAGCTGGTACGGCGGAAGTCATAGCCATAACTGTCACGCACGGCCGCCAGCACTTCATCGAGGGTGACCCGGCGTAGGCTGAAAGTGATGGTACCGGTGACGTCCGGATGCACCACCAGGTTCTGCCCGGCACCGTCCATCAGGCTGAGGAAGAAGTCACGCGCCGGCATGTCCTTGGCCGCTACGTCAAACCGCGGGCCGCTGCTGAAGCCACTGCCCAGCGGCGGGATCAGCGCCGCCTGCACGGCCAGTGGCGGCATCACCTTGGGCGTTGCCTGGGCCTGCTTGAGGCTGTCGTCCAGCAACTTGCTGCTTTGCTCATAGAGTTGCGCGTCGCCATCCTTGAAGGTTTGGCAGGCCACAAGCAGGCAGCTCAGGCTCAACAGGCAGACACTGGGCAAAAATCTGATCATGGGCATCATCGGCTCGGTTGCATAACGGGTTCAGCCAGGCGCAGCAGCTGTTGCTGGCCCTGGCGTTCGATCAATACGGATTGCGCATGGATGGCCAGCACCCGGGCATCGGCATAGCGCTCGCCGACCCGCAGGCTTTGCCCGGCAATGATTGCGCGGCTGCCCTGAGCACCGCGCACAATGGCCTGCAGCACCAGCGGGCGGTCGCCGCTGGCGGCAACGGCGGGCTGTAGTTCGCGGGGTGGCTGGGTCGGGTCGATGCCCGGATTGCCGGCCAGCGCCGCGCCACTGAGCAACAGGCTGAGAAACAGGACTCTAGACACCGACCCACCCCGCATGCCGACTCAAGGTATAGAGTTTCAGGCGGATGCTGGCCTTACCCGGCCCCGCCTCACCAACCTGATAATCCAGGCTGTCCCAGTTCAGCTGCCAGCCACTGGCTTTCACCGCCTGCAAGTAGCTCAGCAGGTCGAAGTAGCCGCCCTCCAGCTGCAACTCCAGGCCATGACGGTAGAGGGTCACGGCGGCTGGGCTGGGTTTCTCAGCGCTCGCTGCGGCACCCGCAACAGGTTCGGCGCTGGCCAGCTGCACCGGCTCGCTGAAGCTGCTCATCCCCAGCACCCGAAGTTGCGGCTGTTTACGCAACAGTTCCTGCAACACCGTCTGCATTTTTTGTGGGGTCACCAGCTCATCGGTGTGCTGATCAATCTGCAGGATCAGCGCGTCGCGACTGGTCGCGGCAGCCAGCAACGCGTCGCGGTATTGCCGATTAGGATCAGCATCGGCGCGCCGCTTGAGTTCCTCCCGCGCGCTCGCCGCTTCCAGCCGCTGCGCCTCAGCCAGTTGCCAGCTGCTCTGCTGCTTGGCCAGACGCACGCTGAGGGGGTCACCGATCAGCAGCACATAAAGCACGAAGAGCAGGCCCAGGCCCACGCCATAGGCCAGCCAGCGCTCCCGCGGGGCCATGCCTTGCCAGCGCTGCAACCACTTATTCATTGCCGGCCTCCTTATCCTTCAGCTGGGACGAGAGGTCGAAGTGCAGCAGCTGATCATCGCCACGCTGCACATCGAAACGGGCGAATTCACGGCCACTGAAGACCGCACTCTGTCCCAGGCGCTGCAAGTACTGCGGCAACAGCTCCTGATCCTGGCTGCGCCCTTGCAGGCGTATCTGCCGACCGCCTTCACGCAGGCTGATGCCGCTCAGCCACAGGCCGCTTTGCGGGTGCTGCTCGGTCAGAGCCGTCAGCGGGGCGACAAAGCCCGCACTGCGCTGACTGCCAAGCAGTTGCAGGTAGGCAATCAGCCGCTGCAATTCACGGTTATCCCGTTCGCGAGCCGTCAGCTCTTCGGGCAAACGCTCATCCAGCGTCGGCTCGACAAAACTGCCCCGCGCCGTCGCCAGATCGGCCTCTTCCTGCTGCGCCTGCGCCTGCACCTGAGCCAGACGCTGCGCGCCCTGATGCAGCTGCCACGCCAGCCAACTGGCATGCCCCAGACACAGCAACAGCAAGAGGCCAAGACCGAGCAGCATCTGTGCCCGTTGCGGCCCGCTCTGCTGTGTGCGTTCGACCTGGAACAGGTTGAGGTTCTGCATCAGCCGGCCTCCTGCCGCAGGGCTGCACCGACGGCGCCCATGCAATAGGCCTGTTCCTGCTCGGACAGCTCGGCGCTGGCCTGACCCGGAAACAGTTCACGCAAATCCAACGTCTGCAACTTGACCGCCAGGCCGCTGGAGAGCGCCTGCAGGGCCGCCGCACCATTGCGTTTCATCGGCAACAGCAGCAGCCGGTTGATATAACCCTTGCCCAGCTGGCTTTCGTAGTAATCGAGGGAGCGCTGGATCTCCAGGGTCATCGCCGAGAATTCCTGATCCGCCTGGTCCAGCCCCTGTTCGATACGCCGCGCCATATACAGGTCAGCGCCATGCTGCACGGCAATCAGCCCTTCGCTGGAACGCAGGCGCAGCAGCGCCAGGCTCATGCCTTCGCTGCCGGCCAACAGGCCAAGGTTACGGAATGCCATTTCGGTGACATCAATGCTGCCCAGGCGCAGGCCAGCCTCGTCGCACATCGCGCTCCAGGCCAGCATTCGCGCCTTGTTCAGGACCGCGCAGTAGGCCATGCGCGAACGCCCACGGTAGGCATCGTCAGGCAGGTTGAAAGCATCGACGACAACGCTGTCGATCGGCTCACTGATCAGTTCCTTGACCCGCCAGCGCATGGCGTCGCGCAATTCAGTGGCCGGCACATCGGGGCTGTCGAGCAGGAGCATCTGATAAGTGGCGGGGTGTAACAGCAGGTTGACCGGCATGCCGGCAAGGCCCAGTTGATTGACCAGGCGTTTGAGCAACGCCGGCTGTTCGGCACTGGCGGCCTCATGGAACTGGCACTCCAGCAGGCGCGGAGGCTGACCCGGCTCGCGCAGCACACGCGCCAGAGCAATACCTTCAGGACTGGTTTCGATACCCAGCAAACCATTGGCGGCTTTTATTTTTCTTTTCGCAAACCACGCCAACTGCGCATTCCCCCACCCATTGCAGCGCAGGCAACACCTACCTGCGACACACTGTAGAATAGCTTCCGAGCCCTAGCCCTGAGCCTGATCAATGTTCCATGTCGTGTTGTTTCAGCCGGAAATCCCCCCGAATACCGGCAACATCATTCGCTTGTGCGCTAACACCGGCTGCCATCTGCACCTGATCGAACCCCTGGGTTTCGACCTAGACGACAAGCGCTTACGCCGCGCCGGGCTGGACTATCACGAGTACGCGACATTAAAACGCCATCAATCGTTGGCGGACTGTATAACACAAACCGGCTGCGACAGAATCCTGGCATTCACCACTAAAGCTAGTCACAACTACGCACAAATGCAGTTTCGCCGGGGCGACATGTTGCTCTTCGGCCCGGAAAGCCGCGGTTTGCCTCAGGAAATCCTAGACCAGATCGCCGATGCTCAACGCCTGCGCATGCCCATGCGTCCGGGCAATCGCAGCCTGAACCTGTCCAATGCCGTCGCCGTAGTGGTGTACGAAGCCTGGCGCCAGCTCGACTTCGCCATGGATTGAGCGCCACGCTCACACAAAAGGTAATAAAAAAGCGCCCGTAGGCGCTTTTTTAGTCTTCAGTGACGTGCAACTCAGTGCGCCACTTCCGCCTGCGCGGCTTGCTGCATGCGCTGCAGCTCCTGCGCGTAGAGGGCATCGAAGTTCACCGGAGCCAGCATCAGGGCCGGGAACGAGCCACGAACCACCAGGCTGTCCAGGGTCTCACGGGCATACGGGAAGAGGATGTTCGGGCAGAACGCACCCAGAGTGTGGCTCATGGAGGCGGCATCCAGGCCCTTGATCAGGAAGATACCGGCCTGCTGCACTTCAGCGATAAAGGCGGTTTCTTCGCCGGTTTTCACGGTAACCGAGAGGGTCAGCACCACTTCATGGAAATCACCGTCCAAGGCTTTCTGACGGGTGTTGAGGTCCATCGCGACGCTCGGCGCCCACTCCTGACGGAAGATTTCCGGGCTCTTCGGCGCTTCGAAGGACAGGTCACGTACATAGATACGTTGCAGGGAGAATTGCGGGTTCTGTTCGCCCTGAGCGGCGCCGTTGCTAGCTTGTTCTGTCATGGCAAAGCCTTCTTATCGTTAGGTACTGAATAAACAGGGGATTAAGCCTTGAGCAACGCGTCGAGTTTACCGGCGCGCTCCAGGGCGTAGAGGTCATCGCAACCGCCGACATGGCGATCACCGATCCAGATCTGCGGCACCGAGGTGCGCCCCGCCTTGCGGGTCATTTCCGCGCGGGCATCCGGCTGGCCATCAACCTTAATCTCATTGAAGGTCACACCTTTGTGAGTCAGCAGTTGCTTGGCACGGATGCAGTAAGGGCACCAGTCACTGGAGTAAATGACGACCGGTTGCATCTCACTTCACCAGCGGCAGGTTGTCGCCACGCCAGCTGGCAATCCCGCCGGACAGTTTGGCGGCGGTGAAGCCAGCCTTTTTCAGGTCACGGCAGATACCGCCGCTGTGCTGGCCCATGGCATCGACCACGATGATGGTCTTGGCCTTGTGCTTCTCCAGCTCGACCAGGCGTGCGGCGAATTTTTCGAACGGGATATTCAGGGCACCGACGATATGCCCAGCGGAAAAGTCCTTCTGCCCGCGAATGTCCAGCACCACGCCCTGCTCACTGTTGACCAGTGCCGTCAGCTCGCGGCTGCTCAGGCTCTGCCCACCTTTGCGCACTTCGGTGAAGATCAGCAGCGCCAGCAGAGTCACGAACAATCCGCTCAGCACATAGTGGGTAGTGGCAAATTCAATCAAGTTGGCAAGCATTATGCGGTTCCGGGACGGTAAAATGCCGGCCAGTATACACAGCCACACAGGTCGGCCAAACCCCGCCTGGCGGTGACGTTTGCCACACTTGGCCGTAAAATGCCCGGCCTTGTTTCCCGCCCATCGACCCAGAGCGAGCCAGCTTTATGAGCGCCACGCCCAAACCCCTGGTACTGATCATCCTCGATGGCTTCGGCCACAGTGACAGCCCCGAATCCAACGCCATCATGGCCGCCAACACGCCGGTCTACGACCACCTGCGCGCCACCCAGCCGCATGGCTTGATTTCGGGGTCGGGCATGGATGTCGGCCTGCCGGACGGCCAGATGGGCAACTCCGAGGTCGGCCATATGAACCTCGGTGCCGGCCGCGTGGTGTACCAGGACTTCACCCGGGTGACCAAAGCCATTCGCGATGGCGAGTTCTTCAGCAACCCGACCATCACCTCGGCAGTAGACAAGGCAGTGGGCGCCGGCAAGGCCGTGCATATCCTCGGCCTGCTCTCCGACGGCGGCGTACACAGCCACCAGGACCATCTGGTGGCCATGGCCGAACTGGCCGCACAACGGGGCGCCGAGAAAATCTACCTGCATGCCTTCCTCGATGGCCGCGACACCCCGCCAAAAAGTGCGCAGCCGTCCATCGAGCTGCTCAACGCCACCTTCACCCGCCTCGGCAAAGGCCGCATCGCCAGTATTACCGGGCGCTACTTTGCGATGGATCGCGACAACCGCTGGGATCGCGTGCAGCAAGCCTATGAGCTGATCGTCAACGGCAATGGCCAGTTCAACGCCGCCAGCGCCGTTGCCGGCCTGGAAGCCGCTTATGCCCGTGGCGAGAGCGACGAGTTCGTCAAAGCCACCACCATTGGCGAGCCAGTGCAGATGGACGATGGCGACGCCGTGATTTTCATGAACTTCCGCGCCGATCGCGCCCGCGAACTGACCCGCGCTTTTGTCGAGCCGGGTTTCAAGGAGTTCGAGCGCTCACGCGTGCCGCAACTGGCCGGTTTCGTCATGCTCACCCAGTACGCCGCGAGCATCCCCACGCCCAGCGCCTACACGCCGGAAGCCCTGACCAACGTGCTTGGCGAGTACCTGGCCAACAACGGCAAGACCCAGCTGCGCATCGCCGAAACCGAGAAGTACGCCCACGTCACCTTTTTCTTCTCCGGCGGCCGTGAAGAGCCTTTTGCGGGCGAAGAACGCATCCTGATTCCGTCACCGAATGTCGCCACCTACGACCTGCAGCCGCAGATGAGCGCCCCAGAAGTCACCGACAGAATCGTCGACGCCATCGAAAACCAGCGTTACGACGTGATCATCGTCAATTACGCCAACGGCGACATGGTCGGCCATACCGGCGTGTTTTCCGCGGCCGTGGCGGCGGTGGAATGCCTGGACGCCTGCGTCGGCCGTATCGTTGCCGCACTGGAAAAAGTCGGCGGCGAAGCGCTGATCACCGCCGATCACGGCAACGTCGAGCAGATGGAAGATGAAAGCACCGGCCAGGCGCACACCGCGCACACCTGCGAGCCGGTGCCGTTCATCTATGTTGGCAAGCGCCCGGCGACCATCCGTGCCGGCGGTGTGCTGGCTGACGTGGCCCCGACCCTGCTGACCCTGATGGGCCTGCCGGTGCCCGCGGAAATGACCGGCACCAGTATCGTCGAGCTGACCTGAGCAACTGTCCGCAGCCAGGCGCAAGGCCTGGCCTGCGGGCCGTCATTAGGTGACGTTAAAAATGGCTCCCGGCCATTTTTTATAGCCACGCCATCCATGGCGGCCACCCTACGGGCCGTCGCTGTGCGACGTTAAAAATGGCTCCCGGCCATTTTTTAGGCATACTAGGCAGGTTCTTAATTCAGGTGCTGCCAGCCCCATGTTTCGTGCCCTCACCCTTGTTTTCCTGACCCTCCTGCTGACGCCCGCCATCGCCGACGAAAAGACCGATGCGCAGAAGCAGCTGGATGCCGCGCGCGCTGACGTCGCCGAGCTGAAACAACTGCTGGAAAAGCTGCAGCAGGAGAAATCCGGCGTGCAACAGGCACTGAAAAAGACCGAAAGCGAAATGGGCCAGCTGGAAAAGCAGGTCAAAGGCCTGCAGCAGGACCTGAAAAAGAGCGAAGACGAGATTCAGCGACTCGATGGCGAGAAAAAAAAACTCGAGGGCGCGCGCCTTGAACAACAACGCCTGATCGGTATCCAGGCCCGTGCCGCCTACCAGAGCGGCCGCCAGGAGTACGTCAAGCTGCTGCTCAACCAACAGAACCCGGAAAAATTCTCGCGCACCCTGACCTACTACGACTACCTCAGCGAAGCGCGCATGGAGCAGTTGGCCACGTTCAACGAGACCCTGCGCCAGCTGGCCAATGTCGAAATGGACATCGCCAATCAGCAGAACCAGCTACTGGAGCAGAAAAGCGCCCTGGATGGCCGTCGCGAGCAGCTCGCCAGTGTGCGCAAAGAGCGCCAGTTGGCCCTGGCCAAACTGAACAAGGAATTTTCCGCTCGCGACCAGAAGCTCAAGGCCCGCGAGCAGGAACAGGCCAACCTGGCCCGTGTCCTGAAAACCATCGAAGAAACCCTCGCCCGCCAGGCCCGCGAAGCGGAAGCGGCACGCCAGCAAGCACTGCTGGCCGAGCGCGAACAGCCGCGCAGTGGCACCAAAGCGAACAACAGCGGTCCATTGGTCAGCGCCGGGGCCAGCTTTGGCGGCCCGTTCGCCAAGGCACGCGGGCAATTGCCCTGGCCGGTCAACGGTCGCCTGGTAGCGCGCTATGGAACCCCGCGTGGCGGGGATGCTCGGACCAAATGGGACGGTGTGCTGATAGGCGCCGCTGCCGGCAGCCAGGTGCACGCTGTGCATGGCGGTCGCGTGGTATTCGCCGACTGGTTGCGCGGTGCCGGGCTTCTGGTCATTCTCGACCATGGCAACGGCTACCTGAGCCTCTATGGGCACAACCAGAGCCTGCTCAAGGATGCCGGTGACGTGGTCAAGGCTGGCGAAGCCATTGCCACCGTTGGCACCAGTGGCGGCCAGGACACCCCCGCGCTGTATTTTGCAATTCGCCAGCAGGGCCGCCCGACCGACCCCGCCCAATGGTGCCGCGCGCAGGGATAAGCCCGCGCTTCACAGGAGTTCGACATGCCGCATCTGTTCCGCCTTACCGCCCTCGCGCTGGCCGTCACCCTGCTGGGCAGCACTGCCGCCCTGGCCGCGCCGGCTGCTGCCCCTGCCACGGCCAGCGACAGCGCGCCCCTGCCGCTGGATGACCTGCGTACCTTTGCCGAGGTGATGGATCGCATCAAATCCGCCTATGTCGAGCCGGTCAGCGACAAGACTCTGCTGGAAAACGCGATCAAGGGCATGCTCAGCAACCTTGATCCGCACTCGGCCTACCTGGAACCGGAAGCCTTCCGCGACCTGCAGGAAAGCACCAGCGGCGAATTCGGCGGCCTGGGCATTGAACTGGGCACTGAAGACGGTTTCCTCAAGGTGGTCTCACCCATTGATGACACCCCGGCCTCCGCTGCGGGCATCCAACCAGGCGACCTGATCGTCAAGATCGACGGCCAACCAACCAAGGGCCTGTCGCTGATGGAAGCCGTGGAAAAGATGCGCGGCAAAGCCGGCAGCGACATCGAGCTGACCCTGGTACGCGAAGGCGGTAAGCCCTTCGATGTTGAACTGACCCGCGCGGTGATCAAGGTCAAGAGCGTGAAGAGCCAGCTGCTGGATGATGGCTACGGCTACATCCGCATCACCCAGTTCCAGGTCAACAGCGGCGAAGAAGTCGGCAAGGCCCTGGCCAAGCTGCGCAAGGACAACGGCAAGAAGCTGCGCGGTATTGTCCTCGACCTGCGTAACAACCCCGGCGGCGTGCTCCAGGCCGCCGTGGAAGTGACCGACCATTTCCTCAAGAAAGGCCTGATCGTTTACACCGAGGGGCGTATCGCCAACTCCGAGCTGCGTTTCAATGCCGACCCGGCCGACGCCAGCGAAGGCGTACCACTGGTGGTGCTGATCAATGGCGGCAGCGCCTCGGCGTCGGAAATTGTCGCAGGCGCCCTGCAAGACCATAAACGTGGTGTGCTGATGGGCACCGACAGCTTCGGCAAAGGCTCCGTGCAGACCGTGCTGCCGCTGAACAACGACCGTGCGCTGAAACTCACCACTGCGCTGTACTTCACCCCCAACGGCCGCTCGATCCAGGCGCAGGGCATCGTGCCGGACATCGAAGTGGCGCGCGCCAAACTGACCCGCGAGAAGGATGAAAGCGGCATCAAGGAGGCCGACCTGCAAGGTCACCTGGGCAATGGCAACGGCGGTGCCGACAAACCGAGCAAGAACAAAACCAGCGCCCCGGCCCGCCCACAAGATGATGACTACCAACTGAGCCAGGCACTCAACCTGCTCAAAGGCCTGAGCGTCACCCGCGGCGACTGATCCTCACGCCCTGTAGAAGCGGGCCATGCCCGCGAAGCTGCGGCCAAGAAAAAGCCCGACCTTGATCGCTCAAGGCCGGGCTTTTTAATAACGCCTGCAACTACAGGTAGTTATTGGTCATCTCATCGATAAAGCCTTCGGCGCGCAGTTCATCCAGCGCCTTCTGCAGACGCTGCACCACCTCATCCGGGGTGTCCTTGTTCAGCGCCAGATAAAGCTCGGCCTCATTGAAACGCAGCGCGGTATTCAGGCCACTGACACCTTCCTGCTTGGCCAGGTAGCGCCCTACCGGATCGGTGGTGGCCCACAGGTCGATCTTGCCGCTGAGCAGTTTCTTGATGTTTTCCTGATCACGCAGGGCATTGGTTGGAGTTAGGCCCTGGCTTTCCAGATGCTGACTGACGGCATCGTTCTTGTAGGCACCGATCTGATACTGCGCGGCATCCTTGAGGCTGGCGACGCTCAGGTTATTACCCGGCGCAGCCAAGAGCACCCAACCGGTTTTCGCCAGAGGCCCCACCCACTTGAACAGCGGCTGGCGCTCGGGCGTGAAAGTGGTGGAAAACAGGCCGTAATTGGGCTTGTCCAGGGTAAGGCGATACAGGCGGTCCCAGGGGAAACGCAAAGTCAGGGTGTAGTTGATGCCGGCACGCTTGAACATCGCCCGCACGATCTCGGCGCTGATGCCGTCGATACCGTCGTCACGGGCAAAGTTCTTGTCATCCACCGCCATGTTGAATGGCGGGAAGTTCTCGGTCAGCAACACCACTTTGTAATCGGCTGGAAGCTCTGCACGGGCTGCACAGGCACTCAGAACAAGCCCGAACAACAGGCCGGCTTTCAGGGTTTTCAACATAGGTCATTCCGCTCGCATGAATTGTGATTATGGCTAGCGGCATCCTTGCTCGGGCGGGTGCCCGGCGACGTATGGTACGCGGCGTCAACCATCCATGGCCGCGAGCCAGCTTGTGGCCAGCTCGCTGGTATTGCGTGTTACAACTGCCTGCTGTTACAGGTAGTTATTGAGGATGTCGTCGACAAAGCCTTCGCTGCGCATCTTGTCCAGCTCAGCTTGCAGCTTCTGTACAACCTCATCCGGCACATCCTTGTTCAGTGCCAGGTACAACTCGGCACTGTCAAAACGCAGGATGGTCTTCAACCCGGAGATGCCTTCCTGCTTGGCCAGGTAACGCCCGGCAGGGTCGCCGGTGGCCCACAGGTCGATCTGCCCGGCCATCAGCTTCTTGGCGTTCTCCGTGTCGCGCAGGGCAGTGATCGGCTCCAGGCCTTTTTCCACCAAGTGCTCGGCAATCGCATCGCCTTTGTAGGCACCGACCTTGTACTGCTTGGCTTCGTCCAGGTTGTTCAGGGTAATGCTGCTGTCGGCCTTGCCGAGCAGCACCCAGTCATCCGGGCCAATCGGGCCAACCCATTTGAACAGCGCCTCGCGCTCTGGCAGGCGCGCAGTGACGAACACCCCGTAGCCTGGTTTTTCCAGCGCCAGCTTGTAGATGCGGTCCCAGGGGAAGCGCAGGGTCATGCTGTATTGAATGCCGGCACGCTTGAACATCTCACGCACGATGTCCACGGCGATGCCGTCGATGTTGTCTTCCTGGGCGAAGTTCTTGCCGTTGATCGCCATGTTGTATGGCGGGAAGTTCTCGGTCAGCAGCACCACGCGGTAATTCGGGTCGACTTCGGCCCGGGCACTGCCCGCAAGCACCATAACAGTGCCGGCAAGGGCGATTAGCAGTTGTTTGAGCATGATGTCTCACATCGATAGTTGGGCTGAGCATACAAGCATACTCAGCACTACAGGCTTAGCCCAGCCTGTGCTTACCACCAGGAATGGGCCGTACTGCGCTTACAGGTAACCGTTCTTGATCGTGCCCAACTCACCTTGAGCGCGCATCTCATCAAGGGCTTTTTGCAACTTCTGCACCAGTTCGTCCGGGGTTTCCTTGTTCAGCGCCAGATACAGGTCGGCACTGTTGAAACGGTGCACCACCTTCAACGCCCCCAGGCTCGACTGCTTGGCCATATAGCGCCCGCCCACATCATCAGTGGCCCACAGGTCGATCACACCCTTCTCCAGCTTGTTGAGGTTCTCCTTGTCCTGCAGGCTGGTCTGTACCGTCACACCACGGTCAATCAGGAACTGCGAAATTGCGTCATTGCGGTAGCCACCGATGCGATAAGTCCCGACTTGCTCCAGGCTGTCGAGGGTAATCGTGCTATCAGCCTTGGCCAGCAACACCCAGTCGCTGACTGCAATCGGCCCAACCCACTTGAACAGCGCTTCGCGCTCCGGTGTGCGGATGGTGGAGAACAGGCCATAGCCTTTGCTGTCGAGCGCCTGTTTATACAGCCGGTCCCAAGGGAACCGCAGGATCAGCTGACACTCCTGCTGCGCCTTGCTGCACAGCGCACGCACCGTATCACTGCTGATGCCCTGCACATCAGCATCCTTGGCAAAATTGCCACCACTGGCCGCCATGCTGAACGGCGGCAGGTTTTCAGTAAGCAGAACCAGAGGCTCCGCACGCACCAGGCTGACGGCCGACAACAGCCATAGCGCAATGAATAGCCGGATAGCGGACATAAGAACTCCGTGTATGGGCAAGACCACTAAAGGAATGAGAAACGGCCGAAAGGCATGCCGACAGCATCGACCCCAGGCGCGGACAAGCTGATTTTAGCGGGCGGATCGACATTTTGCTGTCGACTCGCCCGCAGCAGTGGCCAGCAGGGCTGCCGGCCAGCGAGGTTTAGCGAACGACGATACCGCGAGCGGCCATGTAGGCCTTGGCTTCCGGCACGGTGTATTCGCCGAAGTGGAAGATGCTCGCCGCCAGTACGGCAGCAGCCTTGCCTTCGATGATGCCGTCGGCCAGGTGTTGCAGGTTGCCGACGCCGCCGGAGGCGATCACCGGGATGCCGACCATTTCACTGATGGCGCGGGTCACGCCGAGGTCGTAGCCGCTCTTCACGCCGTCCTGATCCATGCTGGTCAGGAGGATTTCACCGGCACCGAGGTCTTCCATCTTCTTGGCCCAGAGCACCGCATCCAGACCCGTCGGCTTGCGCCCGCCGTGGGTGAAGATTTCCCAACGCGGGGCTTCACCCGGCTTGGAGACTTTCTTCGCATCAATGGCGACGACGATGCACTGCGAACCGAAGCGCGACGCGGCCTCGCCGACAAACTCCGGGGTGAACACTGCGGCGGTGTTGATCGACACCTTATCCGCACCGGCATTCAGCAAGTTGCGGATGTCCTGCACGGTGCGTACGCCGCCACCGACGGTCAGCGGGATAAACACCTGGCTGGCCATGCGCTCGACGGTGTGCAGCGTGGTGTCGCGGCCGTCGACGCTGGCGGTGATATCGAGAAAGGTAATCTCGTCAGCGCCCTGCTCGTCATAGCGGCGGGCAATCTCCACCGGGTCGCCGGCATCGCGGATGTTCTCGAACTGCACGCCCTTGACCACACGGCCGTTGTCCACGTCGAGGCAGGGGATAATGCGTTTAGCCAGTGCCATATCGGCTTCTCTCGTAGGGTGCGCCGTGCGCACCGGTAACCCTTCACAGGTGCGCGCGGCGCACCCTACCTCGACTTTCAGCCCTTGAAGTTGTCGCAGAAGCTCTGTGCTTCGGCCACATCCAGGGTTCCTTCGTAGATGGCGCGACCGGTGATGGCACCGATGATGCCGGGCGAACGCGCCAGCAGCAGCTTCTCGATATCACCCAGGTTGTGGATGCCGCCGGAGGCGATCACCGGAATGCGGCTGGCAGCGGCCAGGGCAGCGGTGGCCTCGACGTTGCAGCCCTGCATCATGCCGTCTTTGGCGATGTCGGTATAAACGATGGCCGACACGCCATCAGCCTCGAAACGCTTGGCCAGGTCGGTGGCCTGCACGGTGCTGACTTCAGCCCAGCCGTCGGTGGCGACGAAGCCATCTTTGGCGTCCAGACCGACGATCACCTTGCCGGGGAAGGCTTTGCAGGCATCGGTGACGAACTGCGGATCTTTTACCGCCTTGGTACCGATGATCACGTAGCTGACGCCAGCGCGCAAGTAGTGCTCGATGGTTTCCAGGGTACGGATGCCGCCGCCAATCTGGATCGGCAGGGTCGGGTAGCGCTTGGCGATGGCGGTGACCACTTCACCGTTCACCGGCTGGCCCTCGAAGGCGCCGTTGAGGTCAACCAGGTGCAGACGGCGGCAACCGCCCTCGACCCACTTGGCGGCCATGCTCACCGGATCATCGGAAAACACCGTGGAGTCTTCCATGCGGCCCTGGCGCAGACGCACGCAGGCGCCGTCTTTCAGATCGATAGCGGGGATAATCAGCATCGGTTGAACCTGCTCAAGTCGTGTGAATTCGGTGGATCAGCTCTTTTCGAGTGCCCAGAGGTCGCTTTCGATGCTCTCGAACCGTTCTTTCAGGTGAGTCTGCACATCGAAAATCGCCCGATTGTAGTAGTGCGGCGCAATCTCGCGGGCAAACAGTTCGAGCACCTCAGCGGCCTCGAAACTGCCCAGTTCCAGCTCGAAGCGTTCGGCCATAAAGCGCTTGAGTGCCAGACAGGCTTCACGCTCCTGCTCGACATTCAAGGTCATGATCGGTGGTTTTGGCTTGGCTCGGCTCATTTACCAGCGGCCATCCCAGGCGGCGAAGTTCTGCAGCAACTGCAGGCCATGGGTATGGCTCTTTTCCGGGTGGAACTGCACGGCAAAGCGCGAACCTTCGGCCAAGGCGGCAGCGAAATCCTTGCCGTAATGACCGCGACCGACCACCTGCTTGGGGTTGCCGGCCTCAATGTAATAGCTATGCACGAAGTAGAAGCGCGCCAGATCCGGGATGTTGTGCCACAGCGGGTGTTTGACCGACTGCGCGACTTCATTCCAGCCCATGTGCGGCACCTTCAGTGGCTCGCCGTCTTCGACCATGTCCTTGCCGAAAAAACGCACCTGGCCAGGGAACAGACCGATGCAGTCGACGCCATCGTTCTCTTCGCTGTGCTCCAGCAGCGCCTGCATGCCCACGCAAATGCCGAGAAACGGCCGATCCGCGCTGACTTCACGCACCAGGCTGTCGAAGCCCAGGCGTTTGATCTCGGCCATGCAGTCGCGGATCGCGCCGACGCCGGGGAATACCACCCGGTCGGCTTCGCGGATCACCTGAGCATCGCTGGTCACCAGCACCTTGCCAGCGCCCACGTGCTCGAGGGCCTTGGCCACCGAGTGCAGGTTGCCCATGCCGTAGTCGATTACTGCAACTGTCTGCATTTACAGGCAGCCCTTGGTCGACGGCATCTGCCCGGCCATGCGCGGGTCCAGCTCGACAGCCATGCGCAGGGCGCGGCCGAAGGCCTTGAACACCGTCTCGATCTGGTGGTGGGTGTTGGTCCCACGCAGGTTGTCGATGTGCAGGCTGACCAGGGCGTGGTTGACGAAGCCCTGGAAGAATTCCTGGAACAGATCCACGTCGAAGCCGCCAACCACCGCGCGGGTGAACGGCACGTGCATCTGCAGGCCAGGACGACCGGAGAAGTCGATCACCACGCGCGACAGCGCTTCGTCGAGCGGCACATAGGAGTGGCCGTAACGAGTCATGCCCTTCTTGTCGCCGATGGCCTTGGTGAAGGCCTGGCCGAGGGTGATACCGACGTCTTCCACGGTGTGGTGGTCGTCGATATGCAGGTCGCCCTTGCACTGGATGTCCAGGTCGATCAGGCCGTGACGGGCGATCTGATCGAGCATGTGCTCAAGGAACGGCACGCCAATATCGAACTTGGCCTTGCCGGTGCCATCCAGGTTGATCGAGACCTTGATCTGGGTCTCCAGGGTATTGCGCTCGACGGATGCCGTACGTTCGGCCATCACCAGCTCCAGAAATTGCCCACGGAAAAAGGCAAGCATTATAGGCGGGCATCCGCCTGGGCGGCTACCGGCGGCGATCAGAGGCACGCACTATCGGTTAGCGGCCAACCGATACAAGCGCTTGCAGCGCCCGGGGAAACTCACCTGCCGCAGGGAACCGGCCGCCGACTTGCCGATCCAAACGCCCAGACCAAACCGTCCGGCGCCGCCGCCATAACCGCCCCAGCAGGCGCCATGTAGCGCCCAATGCCTGCAAAAGCCGCTTGCAAAATCACCCGGTAAACGGGACTGTCTGCGGCCCAGGTAAAAGCGCTGGCGCTATACTCGCCGGCTTGAATTGTAGCTCTTCACCATCCAGTTTCGAGACAAGGATTCGCACATGAAAGCGCTCGGCAAAATCCTCGGCCTGTTTTTTCTCGGCCTCTTGCTGATCATCGTGGCGCTGGGCTTTGCCCTCACCCACCTGTTCGATCCCAACGATTACAAAGACGAAATCCGCCAGCTGGCCCGTGACAAGGCCAACCTGGAGCTGACCCTCAAGGGCGATATCGGCTGGAGCCTGTTCCCTTGGCTCGGCCTGGAGCTGACCGACGCCACCCTCGCGAGCGTCAGCACGCCGGACAAACCCTTCGCCGACCTGCGTCTGCTCGGCCTGTCGGTGCGCGTACTGCCGCTGCTGCGTAAAGAAGTGCAAATGAGCGACATCCGCATCGACGGCCTCAACCTCAACCTGCAACGCGATGAAAAGGGCCACAGCAACTGGGAGGATGTCGGCAAACCGGCCAATGCCAGCACCGCGCCCAGCGCAACGCCACCTGCCGCTAACGACAGCGAACCGAGCCAAAACAGCAACGATGCAACCGCCAGCAGCAGCCAGCCGCTGAAACTGGATATCGACAGCCTGATCGTCAACAGCGCACGCATCGACTACCACGACGCGCAGAAAGGCCAGCAATTCAGCGCCGAAAGCATCCAGCTGACCACCGGCGCGATCCGCGAAGGCGCCGGCATTCCGATCAAGCTCAGCGCCTTCTTCGGCCTCAACAAACCGGTCATGCGCGCCCGCAGCGAACTGCTGGGCGAGCTGCGTTTCGACCGCGCCTTGAAACGCTACCAACTGGAAGACGCCAAGTTCTCCGGTGAAGTCTCCGGCGAACCCTTCGACGGCCAAACCCTGACCTACTCCGCCCAGGGCCAGCTGCTGGTTGACCTGGCCGCCCAGGTCGCCGAGTGGAACGGCCTGAAGTTCTCCGGCAACCAGTTGCGCGCCTTGGGCGAACTGAAAGTCCGCGACCTCAACACGCAGCCCAAACTCAGCGGCGGCCTGTCCATCGCACCGCTGAACCTGCGCGAATTCCTCGCCACCATCGGCCAGAAGCTGCCGCCGATGGCCGATGACAAGACTCTCAGTCAGTTTGAGCTGGTCACCCGCCTCAGCGGCAGCAACAACAGCCTGACCTTCGAAGACCTCAAACTGACCCTGGATGACAGCCACTTCAGCGGCCAGCTGGCGATTGCCGATTTCGCCAAGCAAGCCCTGCGCGTGCAACTCAAAGGCGACCAACTGAACCTCGACCGTTACCTACCGGCACCGTCCAAGGACGCCAAGGACGCGGGCGCCTCCCGCAAAGCCGAGGTCAAAGCCAGCGTCGCCAGCGCCGGGCAGAGTGGCAGCACACCACTACCCGACGCACCGACCCAGCAAGCCTGGAGCAGCAGCGAAGTGCTGCCCATAGAGACATTGCGTAAGCTCGACATGCAACTCAACCTCGGCCTGGATCAGCTCACTGCTCAGCAGCAGGTGATCAATAACTTCAGCGCCAAGGCGCAGAGCAAAGGCGGCTTGCTGACCCTGCAGGATGTGCGCGGCACGATCGGCACCGGCAGCTTCGACGCCCAGGCCAGCATCGATGTGCGCCCAGCCATCCCACTGCTCAGCGTGCAAAAGAACCTCAGCAGCATCCCAGTCGAACCGTTCCTGAAAAAGCCTGACCAGCCTTCACCGGTCAAAGGCCTGCTGGATCTCAAGGCCAACCTGACCACCAGCGGCAACAGCCAGCGCGCCTGGGTCGATGGGCTGACGGGCGATGCTAGCTTCCTGCTTAACGACGGCGTGCTGGTCGACGCCAACCTGGAACAACAGCTGTGCCGCGGCATCGCCACCCTCAACCGCAAATCCCTGAGCAGCGACCCACGCGGTAAGGACACCCCCTTCGAGACCCTGCAAGGCAGCCTGACCCTGCGCAACGGTGTGGCCCACAACCCCGACCTCAAGGCGCGCATTCCTGGGCTGGCCGTCAGCGGCAATGGCGATCTGGACCTGCGCATCCTCGGCCTCGACTACCGCGTCGGCATCACCATCACCGGTGATCAGCGCGAAATGCCCGACCCGGCCTGCCAGGTCAACGAGCGCTATGTCGGCATCGAATGGCCGGTGCGCTGCCGTGGCCCGCTGGAAATGGGCGGCAAGGCCTGCCGCCTGGATCAGGACGGCCTGGGCAAGGTCGCCGCCAAACTGGCCGGCAACAAGCTCAACGAGAAGATCGAAGAAAAACTCGGCGATAAAGTCAGCCCCGAGCTGAAAGACGCGCTCAAGGGCCTGTTCAACCGATGAGCCCCGAGCAGTTTTCCGCCGCAGTACTGAGCTGGTACGACAACCACGGACGCAAGGACCTGCCCTGGCAACAGGGCATCACGCCTTACCGCGTGTGGGTCTCGGAGATCATGCTGCAGCAGACCCAGGTCAGCACCGTGCTCGGCTATTTCGATCGATTTATGGCGGCCTTGCCGACGGTCAATGACCTGGCCGCCGCACCGGAGGATGAAGTACTGCACCTGTGGACGGGCCTCGGTTACTACACCCGCGCACGCAACCTGCAGAAAACCGCGCAGATTGTTGTCCGCGAATATGCCGGCGAATTCCCCCGCGATGTCGAACAGCTCACCGAACTCCCAGGCATCGGCCGCTCTACGGCCGGGGCCATTGCCAGCCTGAGCATGGGCCTGCGAGCGCCAATCCTCGACGGCAACGTCAAACGCGTACTGGCGCGCTACGTGGCGCAGGAAGGCTATCCGGGCGAGCCAAAAGTGGCCAAGCAGCTGTGGGATGTAGCCGAGCGCTATACCCCGAACGCCCGGGTCAACCATTACACCCAGGCGATGATGGATCTGGGCGCCACCCTGTGCACCCGCAGCAAACCGAGCTGCCTGCTCTGCCCGCTGAAAAGCGGCTGCCAGGCGCACTTGCTCGGCCTGGAAATCCGCTACCCGATCCCCAAACCGCGCAAGGCGCTGCCGCAAAAGCGCACGCTGATGCCGATCTTCACCAACCGCAATGGCGAGGTGCTGCTCTACCGCCGCCCATCCAGTGGTCTATGGGGCGGCTTGTGGAGCCTGCCAGAGCTGGATGAGTCAACGGCCATCGCCGCACTGGCCAGCCAGCATGACCTGCAGCTCGGCGAACAACGCGAGCTGAGCGGTCTGACTCACACCTTCAGCCACTTCCAACTGGCCATCGAGCCCTGGCTGGTGCACGTCGATGCTGCGCCAGCCGCCGTGGCCGAGGCCGACTGGCTCTGGTATAACCTCGCCACCCCGCCGCGCCTGGGCCTTGCCGCCCCCGTGAAAAAACTGCTGAAGCGCGCGGCCGATGCACTCGCAGCAAATACTGGAGAAACACCATGACCCGCACCGTACAGTGCCGCAAACACAAACAGGAACTCCCCGGTCTGGAGCGCCCACCGTACCCAGGCGCCAAAGGTGAAGACATCTTCAACAACGTCTCCAAGCAAGCCTGGGACGAATGGCAGAAGCACCAGACCCTGCTGATCAACGAACGCCGCCTGAACATGATGAATGCCGAAGACCGCAAATTCCTCCAAGCCGAGATGGACAAATTCCTCTCCGGCGAGGAATACGCACAGGCTGAAGGTTACGTGCCACCAAGCGCGTAACAGGTGCGTCGCACCTGTAGGAGCGGGCCATGCCCGCGATAACGTTGCTGAGCATGGCCCATTCGCGAGCATGGGACTAAGCAGCCCCACCACCCCTACGAACCCCTCCCCGGATTGCATCCGGGCCACCCAAGGCCGCCGGCCTTTTCCCGGCACTCGAACCTAAGCGCCCGAAATATTTAAATATTTTTCAAACCCACGCTTGACACCCACCCTTCAAATCCGTCTAATAGCGCCCCGTTGGCCCAGGTAGCTCAGTCGGTAGAGCAGGGGATTGAAAATCCCCGTGTCGGCGGTTCGATTCCGTCCCTGGGCACCATGAATATCGAGAAACCCCAAGCGAAGTTAAATTCCTTGGGGTTTTTTAATGCCTGAAATTCTGCGCACAGCAACTTAATAAGCCCGGTAAACGCCGCAGAAATTGTGCACGCGCGACAGCCAACTGCAGCCAGGCGACACCTGTACCCCCAGCAACCAGGCACGCCAGGTAAACGGCTTGGCGGTCAGCGAAACGCTATGCTAGCTTGACGCCTCGCCAGGAAGGCCACGCAACGCCTGAGCGCACCCGAAGAATAAGAGGACACTCCATGGCCGAGGCCACGCCCGCGCTGGAAATACGCGACCTGCATAAACGCTACGGCGACCTTGAAGTGCTCAAGGGCATCTCTCTTACTGCTCGCGACGGCGATGTGATCTCCATCCTCGGTTCATCCGGCTCTGGTAAATCGACCTTCCTGCGCTGCATCAATCTGCTGGAAAACCCGCACAAGGGGCAGATCATTGTCGCCGGCGAGGAGCTCAAGCTCAAAGCCGCGAAGAATGGCGACCTTGTCGCCGCCGACAATCGCCAGATCAATCGCCTGCGCAGCGAGATCGGCTTTGTATTCCAGAATTTCAATCTGTGGCCGCACATGAGCGTGCTCGACAACATCATCGAGGCGCCCCGCCGTGTGCTCGGCAAGAGCAAGGCCGAAGCCATCGAGATGGCCGAAGCGCTGCTGGCCAAGGTCGGCATTGCCGACAAGCGCCACGTTTATCCCAATCAGCTTTCCGGCGGCCAGCAGCAGCGCGCGGCGATTGCCCGCACCCTGGCCATGCAGCCGAAAGTCATCCTGTTCGATGAGCCAACTTCGGCTCTCGACCCGGAGATGGTACAAGAAGTGCTTAATGTGATCCGCGCACTCGCCGAAGAGGGTCGCACCATGTTGCTGGTTACCCATGAGATGGGCTTTGCCCGTCAGGTCTCCAGTGAGGTGGTGTTCCTGCATCAGGGCCTGGTTGAAGAGCAGGGCTCCCCGGAGCAGGTGTTCGACAACCCGAACTCGGCGCGCTGCAAACAATTCATGTCCAGCAATCACTGAAAACACGGAGCAACTACGCATGCAGAACTATAAGAAGATCCTGCTGGCCGCGGCCGCCACTCTGGCCTTCGGCACCAGCGCCGTCGCTGCTGACAAACTGAAACTGGGCACCGAGGGTGCTTACCCACCCTTCAACCTGATCGACGCCAGCGGCCAGGTCGGCGGCTTTGACGTGGAGATTGGCCAAGCCTTGTGCGCCAAAATGAAAGTCGAGTGCGAAGTGGTCACCTCTGACTGGGACGGCATCATCCCCGCGCTGAACGCGAAGAAATTCGATTTCCTGATCGCCTCCATGTCGATCACCGAAGAGCGCCAGGCAGCCGTTGACTTCACCAATCCCTACTACACCAACAAACTGCAGTTCATCGCGCCAAAAGGCGGTGACTTCAAAACTGACAAAGCCAGCCTGAAAGGCAAAGTGATCGGCGCGCAACGTGCGACCATCGCCGGCACCTGGCTGGAAGACAACCTCAATGGCGTGGTCGATATCAAGCTCTACGACACCCAGGAAAACGCCTACCTTGACCTGTCGTCGGGCCGCCTGGACGGTGTACTGGCTGACACCTTCGTCAACTGGGAATGGCTGAAGAGCGATGCCGGCAAAGGCTTCGAATTCAAGGGCGACCCGGTCTTCGACAACGACAAGATCGGCATTGCCGTGCGCAAGGGCGACGCCCTGCGTGACAAGCTGAACGCGGCCCTGGCCGAGATCGTGGCCGACGGCACCTACAAGAAGATCAACGACAAGTACTTCCCGTTCAGCATCTACTAAGCTGCCGGCACTGCGTCGCCCGCCCGGGCGACGCAGGCTTCTGAGCCCCTATGAATTTCGATCTCTACGGATTCGGCCCGGCCCTGGCTGCTGGCACCCTGATGACCATCAAGCTGGCGCTCAGTGCGCTGTGCCTGGGTCTGGTGCTCGGTTTGCTCGGCGCCCTCGCCAAGACTTCGCCGTACAAGCCACTGCAATGGCTTGGCGGCACCTATTCGACCATCGTGCGCGGCATCCCCGAACTGCTCTGGGTGTTGCTGATCTATTTCGGCACCGTGCAACTGATGCGCAACCTGGCCGACCTGCTGGGCGTAGAAAGCCTTGAATTGAACGCCTTTGCCGCCGGCACCATTGCCCTCGGCATCTGCTTCGGTGCCTACGCCACCGAGGTGTTTCGTGGCGCGATTCTGGCCATCCCTAAAGGCCACCGTGAGGCCGGCCAAGCCTTGGGCATGTCTAAGCCGCGAATCTTCTGGCGGCTGATCCTGCCGCAAATGTGGCGCATCGCCCTGCCTGGCTTGGGTAACCTGTTCATGATTCTGATGAAGGACACCGCGCTGGTCTCAGTAATTGGCCTGGAAGAGATCATGCGCCGCTCGCAAATCGCCGTGACCGCCAGCAAGGAACCCTTCACCTTCTATCTGGTGGCGGCCTTTATTTACCTGGGCCTGACCATCCTCGCGATGATTGGCATGCACTTCCTCGAAAAACGCGCCAGCCGTGGCTTTATCAGGAGCACCTCATGAACTGGGAAGTGATCCTCAAGTGGCTGCCACGCCTGTCAGAGGGCGCCTTGCTGACCCTCGAGCTGGTGGCCATCGCGGTTATCGCCGGGCTGATCTTGGCCCTGCCAATGGGCATCGCCCGCGCGTCCAAGCATTGGTATGTACGCGCGCTGCCTTACGGCTACATCTTCTTCTTTCGTGGCACGCCGCTGTTGGTGCAGCTGTTTCTGGTCTATTACGGCCTGGCGCAGTTCGATGCGGTACGCCAAGGCCCACTCTGGCCCTACCTGCGTGACCCTTACTGGTGCGCCGTTCTGACCATGACCCTGCACACGGCGGCCTATATTGCCGAGATTCTGCGTGGTGCGATCCAGGCCGTGCCACCGGGCGAGATCGAAGCAGCCCGAGCGCTGGGCATGTCGCGCGCCCAGGCGATGCTCTACATCATTCTGCCGCGCGCCGCGCGCATCGGCCTGCCCGCCTACAGCAACGAAGTGATCCTGATGCTCAAGGCCAGCGCCCTGGCCAGCACCGTGACCCTGCTGGAGCTGACGGGGATGGCCCGCACGATCATTGCGCGGACCTACCTGCCGGTGGAAATCTTCTTTGCCGCCGGGATGTTCTACCTGCTGATTGCGTTCCTGCTGGTACGCGCTTTCAAGCTGCTGGAGCGCTGGCTGCGCGTCGACGCCTGCCAGGGCCGCTGATGACCCGAGGGCCTAGGCCCTTGGGTGGTATTGCTCATGCCAGCCTCATCAACCCCCGCAATCCTGCAAGACGCTGACCTGCAGCAGCGCTTCAACGCACTCGACCGTTTTCTTGTCGAGCACCAGGCGCTCTGGCGACCACGGCCGTTCGTGCATCACACCGGCCTGCCGTGGGAGGCTGAATACCCGGAGCTGGCCACCTGGCTAAGGGCACAAAGCCTGGAACATGCGGAAGCGGCGCATAACCAGCCGCATCGGTTAGCGGCACCTGCGCCATTCCCGCAACTGGCCGATCAAGCCCACAACCTGAGCCAGATCGGCGAATTGCCGCAGCAACCTGGCACCGCTCTACCCGCACGCTTTAGCCACGATGTGCCAGGGCGCAAGTGGCAGCAGATCGATGCCTTCGCCCGCAGCCTGCGCTTTGAGCATGCACCGCAGCACTGGCTGGATTGGTGCGCCGGCAAGGGCCACCTCGGGCGCCGACTGGCCCACGACGGAAGCAGCCTGACTTGCCTGGAGTACAACCCACAGCTGGTCAGCAGCGGCCAGCGGCTCAGCCAGAAACTCAGCATCCATGCCGTACATATCGAACAGGATGTATTGGCTGACGATGCCAGCACCTGCTTGCAGCCCGAGCACAGCCCCGTCGCCCTGCATGCCTGCGGCGAGCTGCATATGCGCCTGCTGCAACTGGCCAGCCAGGTCGGCTGCCAGCAACTGGCTGTCGCCCCCTGCTGCTACAACCGCATCAGCGGCACGCACTACCAAGCCATGTCGGTCCGCGCCCAGGCTTCTGCATTACATCTATCCATCAACGACCTGGGTCTACCCCTGAGCGAAACCGTCACCGCCGGTGCCCGGGTACGCCGCCAACGTGATCAATCCATGGCCCGCCGCCTGGCCTTCGACCTGATGCAACGGCAGCTACGCAGTGTCGACGAATACCTACCCACACCTTCTCTGCCAGTCGCCTGGCTGGAAAAACCTTTTGTTGATTACTGCCGCGACCTCGCCGCTCTGAAACAGCTACCTGAGCCCACCCGAGATGACTGGCCGCGCCTGGAGCAACAAGGCTGGCAACGCCTGGCCGAAGTACGCAACCTGGAACTGTTGCGCGGATTGTTCCGCCGCCCACTGGAGCTCTGGCTGCTGCTGGATCGCGCCTTGTTTCTTCAGGAGCAGGGCTACATCGCGCGTCTGGGCACCTTCTGCTCAACCGAACAGAGCCCGCGCAACCTGCTGTTACTGGCCGAACGCCAGCACAAGTTGCCCACAGCATCTGTGGATAACTCTGTTGACAGATTCTGAGCAAAGCGCGCAAACGCCCGCCAATACACGCCACAAAGCCACTGAACATTTTTTAACCTAAAAATATTTCCTTTAAAAACATACCCTTAGTAAATACAGCGAACCAGCGCACAAAGTTTGCGCACGCCCGTACCAAATGCACTGCGTATGTGCATAAGCATAGTGCTGCTGATAACAAGGTCCGCACAGAACTGCGCGCAGATGGCTTTACTCAGCCAAACGAATGGATATAATGGCGACCCTCAAAGGCCGGTATAGCTCAGCTGGTAGAGCAACTGACTTGTAATCAGTAGGTCCCGGGTTCGATTCCTGGTGCCGGCACCATATAAAGAAAGCCCCGCAGCGATGCGGGGCTTTTTTTTGCCGCGAAAAACTGCGGCTTGCTCCTCCTGACGCGGCTTGTAACACTGCCCGCACTGTTCAACGACCACCTGAGCAACGGAAGGTATAGGCCTGTGCGTATCCTTATCACCGGCGGCGCCGGCTTTATCGGTTCGGCGCTGATTCGCCACCTGCTGAATCACACCGAGCATCAGGTGCTCAACCTCGACAAGCTGACCTATGCCGGCAATCTCGAGTCGCTGGCCAGCGTTGCCGATAACCCGCGCTATCGCTTTGTACAGGCGGATATTGCCGACAGCACGGCCGTCAGCCAGGCACTGGTTGAATTTCAGCCGGATGCGATCATGCACCTGGCGGCCGAGTCGCATGTCGACCGCTCCATCGACGGCCCGGCGGCATTTATCCAGACCAATATCGTCGGCACCTACGCACTGCTTGAGGCCACTCGCAGCTACTGGTCGCAGCTGGACCCGGCACGCAAGGCTGCATTTCGCTTTCACCATATCTCCACTGACGAGGTGTATGGCGACCTGCATGGCGCGGATGAGCTGTTCACCGAGCGCACGCCCTACGCCCCCAGCTCGCCCTATTCGGCGAGCAAGGCCGCGTCCGATCATCTGGTGCGCGCCTGGCAGCGCACCTATGGCTTGCCGGTATTGCTGACCAACTGCTCGAACAATTACGGCCCTTACCACTTCCCGGAAAAGCTCATCCCACTGGTGATTCTCAACGCCCTGGATGGCAAACCACTCCCGGTTTACGGCAATGGTCAGCAGGTACGCGACTGGCTGTATGTGGAAGACCATGCCCGCGCACTATTAAAGGTGGTGAGCGAAGGCAAGGTCGGCGAAACCTACAATATCGGTGGGCACAACGAGCAGAAGAACCTGCATGTGGTGGAAAGTATCTGCGCGCTATTGGACGAACTGGCCCCCCGCCAGAGTGGCTCATACAAGGAGCAGATCAGTTTCGTCAGCGACCGCCCTGGCCATGACCTGCGCTACGCCATTGATGCCAGCAAGATCGAGCGTGAGCTGGGCTGGAAACCCGAGGAAACCTTCGCCAGCGGCCTGCGCAAGACCGTGCACTGGTACCTAGACAACCTCGACTGGTGCCGCCGCGTGCAGGATGGCAGCTACCAACGCGAACGCCTCGGCACACTTCAAGGAGCAGCACAATGAAAGGCATCATTCTCGCCGGCGGCTCCGGCAGCCGCCTGCACCCGATTACCCTGGGCGTGTCCAAGCAACTGCTGCCGATTTACGACAAACCGATGATCTACTACCCGATCTCGGTGCTTATGCTCGCCGGCATTCGCGAAATCCTGATCATTTCCACCCCGCAGGACCTGCCGAATTTTCGCAAGATGCTTGGCGATGGCAGCCAGTTCGGCGTGCACTTCGAATACTGCGAGCAGCCCTCGCCAGATGGTCTGGCCCAGGCCTTTATTCTCGGTGAAGACTTTATCGGTGTGGACTCGGTGTGCCTGATCCTTGGCGACAATATCTTCCACGGCCAGCACTTCACCGAGAAACTCCTGCGCGCCGCCGCCGAGCCTTCCGGGGCGACGGTGTTTGGCTACTGGGTCAGTGATCCACAGCGCTTCGGCGTGATCGAGTTCGACGCTCAGGGCAAGGCCATTTCCATCGAGGAAAAACCGGCCATGCCGAAATCCAGCTACGCGGTGACCGGCCTGTATTTCTATGACAACGACGTGATCAGGATCGCCAAGGCGGTCAAACCATCGGCACGCGGCGAGCTGGAAATCACCGACGTCAACAATGCCTACCTGCAACGTGGCGATCTGCGTGTCGAACGCTTCGGTCGTGGCTTTGCCTGGCTCGACACCGGCACCCACGACAGCCTGCTGGATGCCTCGCAATATGTGCAGACCATCGAGCAGCGCCAGGGTCTGAAAGTCGCCTGTCTGGAAGAAATCGCCTATCAGCAGGGCTGGATAGATCGTCAAAGACTGCTGGCACAGGCCAAGGCCTTCGGTAAAACCGGCTACGGCCACTACCTGTTCAAACTGACCGAGGAATAAACATGCAGGCGATCAGCACCAAGCTGCCCGGCGTGCTCATTCTCGAACCCAAGGTGTTCGGCGATGAACGCGGTTTTTTCTTCGAAAGCTTCAATGCCCGCGCATTTGCCGAGGCCACCGGCCTGCAGTGTGAATTCGTTCAGGACAACCATTCGCGCTCGCAGCGCGGCGTATTACGCGGGCTGCATTACCAGGTGCAACAGGCGCAGGGCAAGCTGGTACGGGTTAGCGCCGGTGAAGTCTTTGACGTGGCCGTGGACCTGCGCCGCAGCTCACCAACTTTCGGTAAATGGGTAGGCACCTTATTGTCCGCCGAGAACAAGCGCCAGCTGTGGGTGCCGGCAGGCTTTGCTCATGGTTTTGTGGTACTTAGCGAGTTCGCCGAATTTCTCTACAAGACCACCGATTACTATGCGCCGGAGCACGAGCGCTGCATCCGCTGGAATGATCCGACCCTGGCCATCGACTGGCCGCTGGATGGCGCGCCGCAGTTATCCGCCAAGGATCAGGCCGGGCTCAGCTTTGCCGATGCGCAGGTCTTCCCATGAGAATGCTTCTGCTCGGCCAGCACGGCCAGGTCAGCCAGGAACTGCAGCGCGCCCTGCAAGGCGCAGGCGAGTTGACGGTACTCGGCCGCGAACAGCTGGATCTGGCTCAGCCCGAACTGATCCGCCAGCACGTACAAAATCTGCGCCCCGAGTTGATCATCAATGCCGCCGCGCACACCGCCGTGGATCAGGCCGAAAGTGAGCCGGATTTGGCCTTCGCAATCAACGCCACCTCACCCGGCATCCTCGCTGAAGCCGCCGCTGAGCTGGGCGCTCCGCTGATCCACTACTCCACCGACTATGTGTTCGATGGCAACCACATCGCGCCCTACCGCGAAAGCGACGCCACCCATCCGCTCAGTGTTTATGGCCGCAGCAAACTGGCAGGCGAGCAGGCGATTCAGGCCGTGGGCGGCATGCACCTGATTCTGCGCACCAGCTGGGTCTATTCGCAGCACGGCAAAAACTTTCTGCTGACCATGCAACGCCTGCTGCAGGAACGCGAAAGCCTTTCCGTGGTGGACGACCAGGTCGGCGCGCCAACCTGGGCGGGCACTATTGCGCAAACCACCGCGCAATTGATCGAGCAATGGCGCAGCGGTCAGGCCGGCCCGTGGGGCGTGTATCACCTGAGCGCACAAGGCGAAACCAGCTGGTTCGGTTTTGCCAGCGCGATTGCCGCGCACCTGCGCAGCCAGGGTAAATCTGTCGCGACGCTACAGCCGATTACCAGCAGCGCCTACCCAACCCCGGCGCAGCGCCCGCTCAACTCACGCCTGGCCTGCGACCGCCTACAGCAGGACTGGCAGATCCAGCTGCCGAATTGGCAAACCGCTCTGGAGCAGTGCCTGGCTCGCAGCTAAGCCCTGAATCTGCTGCTGCAAGCCGGCCAAGCTGGGCCAGATCGCGCGGGTCAGCACACGCTGTTCGGTACCGTTACTCCAGATTGATGCCAGACTTCTCACAGTATTGGCCGTATCGACGAGCTTGCCCGCTTATTGCATAAGCGCCATTCAGGACTTCTAGCGAGTACACGCATGCCCACCGATCACCCGCATCCCCGCCGCCCACGCTGGCGCAGCCTGGCCGTTCTGGCGCTGCTGCTGACGCCCCTGCTGTGGCCCTTGCAGCAACTGGCTGAGCGTTACTACAGCGGCGTGCTGATCGAGCAGAACCGCCAGACCCTCGACCTGTATGTAGCCAACCTGCTCGGCATCCTGCGCCGCTATGAAGTGCTGCCGCCAATTCTCGGCGACCTGCCAGCCCTGCGCTTGGCGTTGCAACAACCCGACGAACCCGGTGCGCTGGATAACGCCAACCGCCTGCTCGACCGGGTGCGCGAGCAGACCGGGGCCGACGTGATCTACCTGATGGACACCAACGGCAAGACCCTGGCCGCCTCCAACTGGGAACAGAGCGACTCCTTTGTCGAGCGCAATTTCGCCTTCCGCCCCTATTTTCGCGAAGCCATTGCCGGGCGTGCCGGGCGTTTCTTTGGCCTCGGCACCACCTCAGGCAAGCGCGGCTACTACTTCGCCGCCGCCGTGCGTGACGGTGAGCGCAACCTCGGGGCACTGGTGGTCAAGGTCGATTTCGATCACACCGAAACCCTGTGGGGCAACACTCCCGAACAGTTGCTGGTCACCGACAGCAACGGCGTGGTGATCCTCACGTCCAACAGCCAGTGGCGGTTTACCGCCAGTCGCCCGCTGGACACCGCCGAACGCGCCGCGATTGCCGCCAACCTGCCCTACCCGACCCAGGCGCCGCCGCCGATCAAGCTGGATGCACAGAACTGGATTCGCCAGGACCGCGAACTCAAGGAAACCGGCTGGACCGTGAGCATTCTCGCGCCACGCAGCCTGCTCGACCGCCCGGTACGCACCGCCCTGGTCGCAGGCGGTGGCATCCTGCTGCTGCTGATGCTGCTGCTCGGCCTGCTCATGCAGCGTCGCCGTCACTACCTGGAACGCATCGCCCTCGACACCCGGGCGCGCCAGCAGCTGGAGCAGCGCGTACTGGAACGCACCCTCGACCTGGAGCGCCTCAACAGCCGACTGAAGCAGGAAGTGCTGGAGCGCGAACAGGCCCAGCAGGAACTGGTGCAAGCCCAGGATGAACTGGTGCAGGCCAGCAAACTCTCGGCCCTCGGCACCATGAGTGCCAGCATCAGCCACGAACTCAACCAGCCCCTGGCCGCCATCCGCAGCTATGCCGACAACGCCGGCATACTGCTCGACCATCAGCGCAACGAAGACGCCCGCGGCAACCTCAAGCTGATCAGCCAGCTCACCGAGCGCATGGCCTCAATCATCGCCCACCTGCGCGCCTTTGCCCGCCGCGACCGCCACGCCCCGGAAAGCGTGGCCCTGCAACCGGCCATCGATGACGCCCTGGCGCTGCTGGCCAAGCGCCGCCAGGCCATGCAGGTCGAGCTGATCCGCGACCTGCCGGACGCCACCCTGTGGGTTCAGGCCGGGGAAACCCGTCTGCGCCAGGTACTCGGCAACCTGCTGGCCAATGCCCTCGACGCCCTGAGTGAAGTACCACAGCCGCGCCGCCTGTGGCTGAGCGCGGAAGTCACCGCCAGCGGGGTTGACCTGCACCTGCGCGATAACGGCCCCGGCTTCAGCCAGGAGGCGCTGCAACGCGCCCGCGAACCCTTCTTCACCACCAAGACCAGCGCGCAGGGCCTCGGCCTTGGCCTGGCCATCTGCGATACCCTGATGCGCGCCCTGGGCGGTGAACTGCTGTTCGCCAACCACCCCGACGGCGGCGCGCAGCTGACCCTGCGCCTGCGCGCGGCGGATCAGGGCATCAAACCCCAGTCGCCAGAGGATTTTGTCGTATGAGCATGATCGATTCCCGCACCCAGGTGCTGTTGATCGATGACGACCCGCACCTGCGTCAGGCGCTGAGCCAGACGCTCGACCTGGCCGGCTTGAAAGTCAGCACCCTGGCCGATGCCCACGGTGTGGCCGCGCGCATCGAGCGCGACTGGCCCGGCGTGGTGGTCAGCGACATCCGCATGCCCGGTATCGACGGCCTGCAACTGCTTGAACAGCTGCAAGCACAGGACCCGGAATTGCCGGTGCTGTTGATCACCGGCCACGGCGATGTGCCCCTGGCCGTACAGGCCATGCGCGCTGGGGCTTACGACTTTCTGGAAAAACCCTTCGCCAGCGACGACCTGCAAAGCAGCGTACGTCGGGCCCTGGAAGTGCGCCGCCTGGTCCTGGATAACCGCAGCCTGCGCCTGGCCCTGGCCGACCGACACACCTTGTCGGCGCGTTTAGTCGGGCAGTCCAACGCCATGCAGCGCCTGCGTGAACAGATCGGGGCGCTGGCCGGGATCAACAGCGACGTGCTGATCCTTGGCGAAACCGGTGCTGGCAAGGAAGTGGTGGCGCGCGCCCTGCACGACCTGTCCAGCCGGCGCAACGGCCCATTCGTGGCCATCAACGCCGGCGCCCTGGCGGAATCGGTGGTGGAAAGCGAGCTGTTCGGTCACGAGCAGGGCGCCTTTACCGGCGCGCAGAAACGCCGCATCGGCAAGTTCGAATTCGCCAACGGCGGCACCCTGTTTCTCGATGAAATCGAAAGCATGACCCTCGACGTCCAGGTCAAGCTGCTGCGCCTGTTGCAGGAGCGGGTGGTCGAGCGCCTTGGCGCTAACCAGTTGATCCCGCTGGATATCCGGGTGATCGCCGCGACCAAGGAAGACCTCCGTCAGGCCGCCGACCAGGGCCGCTTCCGCGCCGATCTGTATTACCGCCTCAACGTCGCACCGCTGCGCATCCCCGCGCTGCGCGAGCGCGGCGAAGATGCCCTGCTGCTGTTCCAGCACTTTGCCGAAGCCGCCAGCCGCCGCCATGGCCTGGCCGAACGCAGCCTGCAACCAGGCCAGCGTGCAGCCCTGCTGCGCCACCCCTGGCCGGGCAATGTGCGGGAGTTGCAGAACGCCGCCGAGCGCTTTGCCCTGGGCCTGGAACTGGATCTCGACCTGCAAGCCCAGAGCGCAGCGCCGATCCCCGATGAAGATGGCAACAGCGGAGGTCTGAACGCCCAGGTGGAGGCCTTCGAACGCAGCCTGATCAGTGCCGAACTGAGCCGTTCGCACAGCTCACTGCGCAGCCTGGCCGAAGCCCTCGGGGTGCCGCGCAAGACCCTGCACGACAAATTACGCAAGCACGGCCTGAGTTTCGCCGACGCTGGCGGAAGCTCGCCAGACAGCCCTGACTGACCGGCGGAATTCCGCCCAAAGCCTGTATCCGCCAACGCGTGAAAAAGCCTTGGCAATCCGCTCCAGCCCCCACCAGCCCTACCTCTCAACCGTCATGCCGGGCCCTGGCATGACGGTTGCTCTAGCCGCTACAGGCGATTCAATCCCTCATGCATCCAACGGGGCCCGTCACTGAGCGACAGGCCGCTATCTGGATCTTGCATGTTCGCCGCACTGGCAGCGCATAGCGCATGCGCATTACAAAAATAAGAGGAAGACACCATGTTCAAACTGACCGCCAAGGCACTGGTCTGTGCCCTGTCTTTGACTGCCGCCGGCTGGGCTAACGCCGCAGAGCCTATCAACATCAAGTTCGCTCACGTCGTCGCGGAGCACACCCCCAAAGGCCAAGGTGCCCTGCTGTTCAAAAAGCTCGTCGATGAGCGCCTGGCCGGCAAGGTAAACGTACAGGTCTACCCGAACTCCTCGCTGTTCGGTGATGGCAAGGAAATGGAAGCCCTGCTGCTGGGTGACGTACAACTCATCGCGCCGTCCCTGGCTAAATTTGAGCATTACACCAAGCAGATCCAGATCTTCGACCTGCCCTTCCTGTTCAACGACATCCATGCCGTCGACCGCTTCCAGCAGAGCCCGGAAGGTCAGGCGCTGCTCAAATCCATGGAAGACAAGGGCATCACCGGCCTGGGTTACTGGCATAACGGCATGAAGCAGCTGTCGGCCAACAAGAAACTGGTCGAGCCGAAAGACGCGCGCGGCCTGAAATTCCGCGTACAGGCTTCCGCCGTACTGGACGAGCAGTTCAAGGCCCTGCGCGCGGCGCCGCGCAAGATGAGCTTCGCCGAGGTTTACCAAGGCCTGCAGACGGGTGTGGTCAACGGTGCGGAAAACCCGTACTCGAACATTTACAGCCAGAAGATGCACGAAGTGCAGAAGTTCATCACCGAGTCCGACCACGGCGTACTGGACTACATGGTGATCACCAACACCACGTTCTGGAGCGGCCTGCCGGCTGACATCCGCAGCGAGCTGGAAGCCATCCTCGCCGAGGTTTCCGTCGAAGTGAACAAGCAGGCCGAGAGCCTGAACCAGAACGACAAGAAGCGCATTCTGGAAGCCGGCACCACCGAAATCGTCAACCTGACCCCGGAGCAGCGTAACGAGTGGCGCGATGCCATGCGTCCTGTCTGGAAGAAGTTCGAGGGTGAGATCGGTGCCGACCTGATCAAGGCCGCCGAGCGCGCCAACGAAACCAACTGATAGCTGCGCCCCCGCGCGGGACGCCGCCAGAGCGTCCCGCGCCCTATTCTTGTCCCATTCGTCGCCCGCCCGACTGACGGAGAACTTCCTATGCACGCCGTCGAACGTGTCTGGAACCAGCTAGAGGAAATTCTGGTGGCATTCCTGCTCGCAGGCATGACCCTGGTGACCTTCATCTATGTGTTGGTCAACAACCTCTACGCTGCTTTCTATTCGCTCGCAGATTCACTCCCCTTTGCTGAAGGCGCCCTGTTCGCCATCGGTGACGGCATTCTTTTCATCTCCCAGGAAATGACCTGGAGCATTGCCCTGACCAAAGCCATGTTTGGCTGGCTGATCTTCATCGGCCTGGCCTGGGGCGTGCGTATTGGCGCCCACATCGGCGTCGATATGCTGGTACGCAATTTCTCCAAACCGCTGCAGAAGATGGTCGCCCTGATCGCCGTCGGCATCTGCCTGGCGTACTGCGTGCTGATGGCCTACTCCAGCGAGCAGTGGGTTGCCGTGCTCTACAGCATCGGTACCGGCGCGGAAGACCTCGACCGCTTCGGTGTCAGCCAGTGGCAGATCGTGATGATCGTGCCCATCGGTTTCAGCCTCATGTTCCTGCGCTTCCTTCAGGTTTTCGTGCGCATCCTGCGTAACGAACAACTGGGCCTGGGCGGCCACGGCGAAGCCGAAGACGCCGTCAAGCTCGCGGAAGAAACCAAGGCCGAGGAGATCAAACGATGACCATTGCGTTCCTGTTCATCGCCCTGTTCGTGCTGATGTTCATCGGCATTCCGGTGGCGATTTCCCTGGGTCTGTCCGGGGCCATGACCATCCTGATGTTCAGTAACGACTCCGTGCGTTCGCTGGCCATCAAACTGTTCGAAACCAGCGAACACTACACCCTGATGGCGATCCCGTTCTTCCTGCTGGCGGGCGCTTTCATGACCACCGGAGGCGTGGCCCACCGCCTGATCGATTTCGCCAACGCCTGCGTCGGCCACATCAAGGGCGGCCTGGCCATTTCCGCGATCATGGCGTGCATGCTGTTCGCGGCGCTGAGCGGTTCCTCGCCGGCTACTGTGGCAGCCGTCGGCTCCATCGTGATCGCCGGTATGGTGCGCTCCGGCTACAAGCAGGATTTCGCCGCCGGTATCGTCTGTAACGCCGGTACCCTGGGCATCCTGATCCCGCCGTCCATCGTCATGGTGGTCTACGCCACCGCGACCGAAACTTCGGTGGGCAAGCTGTTTATGGCCGGTGTGGTTCCAGGCCTGCTGCTGGGTGTGTTCCTGATGGTGACCATCTACATCATCGCCCACATCAAGGACATGCCGTCGATGCCGCGCGCCTCGTTCGCCGAAGTGCTGCGCACTGGTCGCCGTGCGATCTGGGGCCTGCTGCTGATCGTGATCATCCTCGGCGGCATCTACTCCGGCATGTTCACCCCGACCGAAGCCGCGGCCATGGCGTCCGTGTATGCCGCCTTCGTGGCGATCTTCGTGCACAAGGACATGACCTTCCGCCAGTGCCCGAAGGTGATCGTCGAGGCCGGTAAGCTGAGCGTGGTGCTGATGTTCATCATCGCCAACGCCATGCTGTTCGCCCACGTGCTGACCACCGAGCAGATCCCGCAATCGATCACCGCCTGGGTCGTCGATCAGGGCTTCAGCCCCATCGAGTTCCTGATCGTGGTGAACATCGTCCTGCTGGTCGCCGGCACCTTTATGGAGCCGTCGGCGATCATCCTGATCCTGGCGCCGATCCTGTTCCCGATCGCCATGCAACTGGGCATCGACCCGATCCACCTGGGCATCATCATGGTGGTGAACATGGAAATCGGTCTGATCACGCCGCCAACAGGGCTCAACCTGTTCGTCACCTCGGCGGTTACGGGAATGCCACTGACACGGGTCGTACGCGCCGTATCGCCGTGGCTGCTGGTGATGCTGGCGTTCCTGATACTGGTCACGTACGTGCCGTTCATCTCGCTGGGCCTGCCGGAGTTCCTCGGCATGTAACGCAGCCCCGAGTATTGCAACGCAAACACCTTAGCCCGGCCTTAGCGCCGGGCTTTTTTTAGCGCAGGACAGTGCGCCAGCGCACCGGCAAAAACAGCTCGACTCAGACCCGCGCCAAGTCAGGCAAGTCGCCCGCCAGACCCAGCGCCTGACGCACAAACAGCGCCTTGGCCTCAGCCTGCCCGTCGACAAAATCGAGACCGACGTTGCGCAACCAGCGCACGGGCAACGGATCGGCCTGGAACAGCCGCTCGAAACCTTCCATCGCTGCCATCATCGCCAGGTTGTGCGGCATGCGCCGACGCTCGTAACGGCTGAGCACCTTCACATCACTCAGCTGTTCGCCGCGCTGCGCGGCATGCAACAGCACCTCGGCCAGTACGGCGACATCGAGAAAGCCCAGATTGACGCCCTGCCCGGCCAGCGGATGGATGCTGTGCGCAGCATCACCGATCAGCGCCAGGCCGTCTTCGACATAGCGCTTGGCGTGGCGTTGGCGCAGCGGAATGCAGACGCGCGGATCGGCCTGCAAAACCTCACCCAGGCGATGCTCGAAGGCAAAGCCCAGCGCACGCTGGAAACCGGCATCATCCAGGGCCATCAGTCGCTCGGCCTCGGTGGGCGTCACCGACCAGACAATCGAACACCAGTGCTCACCTTCAGGGCCAGTCAGCGGCAGGAAAGCCAGCGGACCGTCATCGGTAAAGCGCTGCCAGGCAGTGGCCTGGTGCGGCTTGCTGCAACGCACGCTGGTAACGATGGCGTGATGCAGGTAATCCCATTCGCGGGTGGCGCAACCGGCCAGACGGCGTACCGCTGAGTTGGCGCCGTCGGCGGCAATAATCAGCGGCGCACGCAGCTCGCGGCCATCGCTCAGGCTGAGCAACCAGCCATCACCGGAGCGGCGCAGCTGCTCAAGACGCGCCCCAGGCAACAGGCCAATCGGGCTGTCGTGCAGGCGCTCAAGCAGGGCATCCTGCACCACGCGGTTCTCGACGATATGGCCGAGCGCTTCGGCGTGCACACTGGCGGCGCTGAAATGGATCTGCCCGGTGCCCGAGCCATCCCATACCTGCATCTCGGCATAAGGGCAGGCGCGCCGTGCGGCGATGCCGTCCCACACACCCAGACGCTCAAGAATGCGCTGGCTGGCCACCGATAACGCACTGACGCGCGGCTCAAACGCCGAACCGGCGTCGAAGGGTTTGACACTCAGCGGGCTGCCATCCAGCAGGATGATGTCCAGCCCCTGATCCTGCAAGGCCAGCGCCAGGGCGCTGCCCACCATGCCAGCACCTACGATGATCAGATCCGCTTGCATCACATATTCCTTGTTCAAGCTGCCTGCCGAGCGCGCGGTTTCAGCCGCACATAAAGAGTCTTGTGCACCCGTGCCACTAGCGTGCCGCTGCCATCACGCACTTCCACATGCAGCTCAGGGTGGTACTTATCGCCATTTGCCGTGTGCTGACGGATGTCGTCGAGCAGGTGTTCATCAATGCTGAAATCGGCGTACACCGGGCCTTTACCGGGGGCGATAAAGTCGATGCGCGCGGCCTTGTCCCAGACAATAAAATCGCTCCCGAGGTTTTCCATGATCATCAGCATGAAAAACGGGTCAGTCATCGAATACAGGCTTCCGCCAAACTGGGTGCCGACATAGTTGCGGTTATACCAGCCCAGGCCCATTTTCACCTGCACCTGACGGAAGTCCGCGCTGATCTGCCGCACCCGCACGCCGGCGCCCAGGTAGGGCGGATACAGGTTCATCGCCCAGCGCAGCAGCCGCGCCTTGCGCGCCAGTTTGTTTGCCGACATGAGTCAATGCTCCGAACGGGTGCCAAGGCCCATGGCTTGGCGGGCGAACCAGCGTTTCGCCGGGGGTAATAGATCGAGGCCGAGCAGGCCGAGGTTGCGGCCGGCCGCCAGCAACGGCTGACCAGTACTGAACAGGCGGGTGACCTGGTCGGAAAAACCCACCGTCAACTGTTGATCCATCTGCTGACTGCTCAAGTAGCGCTGCAGGGTGGTCAGATCGCCCAAGGGCGCGTTGCTGGCCAGCAGGGTTTCGGCCAGCACCAGGGTGTCGCGCAGCGACAGGTTGTAGCCCTGCCCGGCAATCGGATGCAGGCTGTGCGCGGCGTTGCCGAGCACCACCAGATGCTGACGCACCTGCTCCTTGGCAGCCGTCAGCGCCAGCGGATACAGGTGCCGCGTACCGACCTGCCGCAAACTGCCCAGGCGATAACCGAAGGCCTGCTGCAACTCGGCGAGAAACGCCGCATCGTCCAGCGTCGACAGGCGTTCGGCTTCCTGCGTGGCACGGGTCCAGACCAGCGCGCAGCGGTTATCCGCCAGCGGCAGCAGGGCCATCGGCCCTTCTTCGGTAAAGCGCTCAAAGGCCAAGCCGTTATGCGCCTCTTGCGGGCTGACGTTGGCGATCAGCGCGCTCTGGCCATAAGGCGTGTGGCTGACGGCGATGCCCAGTTGCTCGCGCAGCCCGGAGCGGCCGCCTTCGGCGAGAATCGCCAGGCTGCATTCCAGCTCACTGCCGTCATCCAGGGTCAGGCGGTAGCCATCGGCCAGGGCCTGCATGCGCGTGACCTGGGCCGGGCTGCGCCAGCTCACCACCTGTTGATCCAGCGCCTGCCATAGGCACTCACCGAGCCAGGCGTTTTCCACCACGTAACCCAGCGCCGGCACGCCTTCTTCCTCGGCGCTCAGGCGTGCGGCAGCAAAGCGACCACGGTCGGAGACATGAATCTGTTTGATCGGCTCGGCGCGCTGGCTGATCTGCGGCCACAGGCCGAGGCGCTGGTAAATCTGCTGGGAACCGAACGACAGGGCGGTGGAGCGCGCGTCGTAGCTGGGCTGATAACCGCTACCCGGAGTGAAGGGTTCAATCAGGCAAATGCGCCAGCCGCGCTGCTTGGCCTCCGCCTGCAAGGCCACGGCCAGGCTCGCGCCGACCAGGCCACCGCCGATAATCGCAATGTCGACGCGTGACATGCGCTAGGCCGCCACGCTGCGGGCGGCAGCCATCAGCGCTTCAATCTCGGCGACGGTTTTCGGTACGCCGCCAGTGAGAATCTCGCAGCCGCTCTTGGTCACCACCACGTCGTCTTCGATGCGCACGCCAATACCGCGCCACTTCTTCGCCACGTCCTGATTGTCCACGGCGATATAGATGCCCGGCTCGACGGTCATGGCCATGCCGACTTCCAGCTCGCGCCATTCGCCGCCAACCTTGTACTCGCCGACATCATGCACATCCATGCCCAGCCAGTGGCCGGCGCGGTGCATATAGAAGGGTTTGTAGGCCTCAGTCGCGATCAGCTCGTCAACATCGCCACTGAGCAGGCCCAGTTCCACCAACCCGGCAGTGATGACCTGCACAGTGGCCTCGTGGGCTTGGTTCCAGTGTTTACCGGGGGCAATTTCCTTGAAAGCCGCCTCCTGCGCCGCCAGCACCAGCTCGTAGATCGCTTTCTGTTCTGGCGAAAACTTGCCGCTAACCGGGAAAGTGCGGGTGATGTCGCTGGCGTAGCAGTCGATCTCACAACCGGCGTCGATCAGCACCAGATCGCCGTCTTTCAGCGGCGCGTCATTCTCGCGGTAATGCAGGATGCAGGCGTTCTTGCCCGCCGCGACGATAGAACCGTAGGCCGGCATCTTCGCCCCACCCTTGCGGAACTCGTAATCCAGCTCAGCTTCCAGGTGGTACTCGAACAGGCCGGCACGGCTGGCCTGCATGGCCCGCACATGAGCGCGCGCACTGATCTCGGCGGCCTCTTTCATCACCTTGACCTCAGCTGCCGACTTGTACAGACGCAGATCATGCAGCAGGTGTTCGAGGGTGATGAATTCGTTCGGTGGCGTCGCGCCCTGGCGCGCCTTGGAGCGGATCACGTTGATCCACTCCATCAACTGGCGGTCGAACTCGTGATTGGTGCCCATGGAGGAATAAACCCGGTCACGCCCCTCGATCAGCCCCGGCAGGATGTCGTCGATATCGCCAATCGGGAACGCATCATCCGCACCATACTGGCTGATCGCGCCATCCTGGCCGGCGCGCAGGCCGTCCCACAATTCGCGCAGCGGATCGCGCTCACGGCAGAACAGCACGTACTCGCCATGCTCGCGCCCGGGAATCAGCGCAATCACCGCCTCCGGTTCGGGAAAGCCGGAGAGGTACTGGAAGTCGCTGTCCTGGCGGTAGATGTGCTCGACATCGCGGTTGCGGATATACACCGGCGCCGCCGGCAGAATCGCGATGCTGTTGGGTTCCATCTGCGCCATCAGCGCCTTGCGCCGACGGGCGTATTCCGACTTGGGGATGCTGATCATGGGCAGATTAAGTCCGGTTGCGGTTACAGGAAGATCAATGCAGCGACGGTTTTGCCGCGGCAGCCACTGGCTTGGCGCACTCGCTGAACAGCAGCAATGGCGCCACACGCAGGTATTCCATCACTTCCATGTAGTCATTCTCGCCATCATCGGACTCGTCCAGGGCGTTCTGCACCTGGGAAATCGCCGAGAGGTCCTGCAGCACTTCCATGGCTTCGGCGCTCAAAGCGCTGTCACCCGCCGTCAGGCCGAAGCCGCCGAGGAAGCCCTGACACCATTGTCCCAGCGCCACGGCCCGCTCGCTAAGCGGCGCATCGTCGCTGGGCAGCAACAGCACCACGGTCACATCATTGCTGGACAGCTCGCTCTTGACCATTTCCTGCAGGCCGATCAGCGCCTGGCGCACGGTGTCTTCGGGGGCAGCGCCGAGCAGCTCGGCGGCATCCACCAGCCAGGGGTCGATGTCAAAGCCGGCGCCAGCGCAGCTGCGACCGAGCAACAGGCCATGCAACTCGGCCGGGGAAACGGTGTGGCCGCTGCTGGCAAGCAGGGCGGCAAAAGCAGAATACGGGGAGTTCGAGGTAGGCATAGATAACTAGGCGCAACGCTGCGCAATCACTAGAATGGAGGCCCTGTATCCTAGCACCGGCAAGCGCGCCAAGACTATTCAAGGTGCTCGACGGAGCGCGCATGAGTTGAACGGTGGGTGAAGCGCATCAACCTCTGGCAGCGCAATCTGCCCCACACTGGCCACGCTACCGAACAACAGCGTCGTGCACTGCCCGGCACTGTCGAAGACGACTGAAAAACGCTATTTTCCGCTTGTCCGTCCCGCTCATATACCCGCGAGTAGAGAACCCATGGAAGACGCCGATCTGCATGCCCTCACGACCAAGCTGGACCTGCTTATCCAGCGCGTCGAGCAGCTCAAAGCGCAAAACCGACAGCTTCTGACGAGCGAAAAGGCCTGGCGCGAAGAACGCGCGCACTTAATTGAAAAGAACGAAATGGCCCGGCACAAGGTCGAATCCATGATTTCGCGCCTCAAAGCCCTGGAGCAGGATTAATGACCCAGTCGAATACCTTGACCGTCCAGATTCTGGACAAAGAATATTGCATCGCCTGCCCGAGCGATGAACGCAGCAATCTAGAAAGCGCCGCACGTTACCTGGACGGCAAGATGCGCGAGATTCGCTCAAGCGGAAAAGTCATCGGTGCCGACCGCGTTGCCGTGATGGCTGCCCTGAACATCACCCACGACCTGCTACACAAACAGCAACACCTTGATCAGCAGGCCGGCGCCAACCGCGAACAGGTACGCAGCCTGCTCAACCGGGTCGACAGCGCTCTGGCACGGGATGCCGATGAGCAAGGCAGCTGATTACGCGCAGACGCTTTCGGGTATACTGGCCACAGCTCCCTGGAGTGTGCGCCAGTTGGTGATGTCCCTGAGCCGATACGCACAAACCCGGGGGTTGCATGTTGAGGCCGGTGTGCATGTCCGCCTGACGGAAAGCCTTAACGCCTCCTGCAACCTCCACCTTGAACTTTCGGGTTCAAGGGCTAAACCGACAGCGGCACGTCGGGGAGTCATCCTTTCCAGCCTGTTGCCCAGCCGTGGCAACAGCGCCTGCTCAAACCCATGACCGATACCTCTGCACTGAGTCGCGCGCAACTGCGCAGGCACCTGCGTGCAAAGCGCCGCGCACTCGGCCGGCAGGCTCAACGCTGTGCTGCACGCGGGCTGTACCGGCAACTCGCCCAGCACCCGCTGTTTCGCCGCGCGACGCAGATTGCCCTGTACCTGCCCAATGATGGCGAGATCGATCCGCGTCCACTGCTGCGTGCGGCGCAGCAGCGCGGCAAGGCGACCTACCTGCCGGTGCTCAGCCCCTGGCCACGCAGCAAGATGGTGTTTCAGCGTATTCGCCCTGGCGAACGCTTGCAGAAAAACCGCTTCGGCATTGACGAGCCACGACGCAACCGCAAGCAGCAGCGCAAGGTCTGGACACTGGATCTGGTTTTATTGCCCCTGGTCGGTTTTGACCGCCACGGCGCGCGCCTGGGCATGGGCGGAGGGTTTTATGACCGCAGCCTGGCCTACCGCGCACTGCGCAAAAATTGGCACAAACCGACGTTATTGGGCCTGGCGCATGAGTGTCAGCAGGTCGAACGACTGAGCATGGCCAGTTGGGACGTGCCCTTGCAAGGCACTGTGACGGACAAGGCGTGGTATTGACGGAGTGAAGCGGTACCGCGCTCCCTGCGGTACATAACCGGTTTAGCCTGCCGCTTTGAGCTGCACCACCGGCGCAGGCTGGCGTTCCCACAGGCTCTGGGTGTAACCCGTGGTTACCACGCCCAGGCTGAATAGAATCACCAATACCCACAACACATCTGGTTTACGTTTCATTCAATGCCTCCCCCTTCAAGGCATAGCGCGCGGTGTTCCCGCAGCCATTATTGTTATAGATCCAGCAACGGCGGCCATCCGCACCGTCAAACAGGTAAAACCCAGCGTGACGGAGAGTTTGCGGCAAGCCCATGCCCGTTAACGGACTGACCCACAGGAGCAAAGTTCATGCCTTATTGGCTAATGAAGTCAGAACCCGACGAATTATCCATCCACGACCTGCAACGGCTGGAGCAAGCACGCTGGGATGGGGTGCGCAATTACCAGGCGCGTAACTTCGTGCGCAGCATGCAGCCGGGCGATCTGTTCTTTTTCTACCATTCCAGCTGCCCGGAACCGGGCATTGCCGGGATCGCCCGCATCGTCTCGGCGCACTACCCCGACCCAACGGCCCTGGAGCCTGACAGCCATTACTTCGACGCCAAGGCCAGCGCCGCCAAGAATCCCTGGAGCGCTATCGATGTGGCTTTTGTCGAGGCCTTCAAACGAGTTATCCCGCTGGCCCAGTTGAAAGCCCAGAGCGCCCTGCTGGAACTGCCGCTGGTGCAGAAAGGCAGTCGCCTGTCGGTAATGCCGGTTGGGGCTGAGGAATGGGCTGCCGTTCTCGCGTTGCGCTGAAACAGCGCAACGCAGACTCACTGAATAATCAGATTGTTGAACAGTAAATCTTCCACCAGCGGCTTGCCTTCTTCCTGGGTGAGGATTTCCTGCACCTGTTTAAGGGCCTCGGCGCGTAGCGTTTCACGGGCACCGGGCGCGGCCATGGCCTGCTCGGTTTGCTGCGAGAACAGCATGACCAGCTGATTACGGATCAGCGGCTCATGGTGTTTGACCTTGGCTTCTACGTCCGCGCCGGTGACCCGCAGGGACAGGTCCGCCTTATAGAACTTGAGCTTGGGGCCCTCACCGAAGTTACCCACCAGTGCCGGCACCAGCGTGACATAGGACACCACGGGGGCCGCCCCCTCCTTGGCTTCCTTGTCTTCCGAAGCCTGCGCCGTCAGGGGCAGGGACAGGGCCAACAGCAATGCGATCCAGGCTTTCACAGGCGTGTATTCCTCAAGAGTTCAGTCTCTAGCATAGCCACACTCAGGCAGCGGCCCAAGCCCCAGGCTTATGCATGGCTATCAGGCACAGCCATGCTCGTTGACCGTGGCGCCCTCACACCTACACTGCATGGCCATCAACCGCAGAGGAAAAGCCCGATGAAAGCCGTGCTGTGCAAAGCCTTCGGCCCCGCCGAAACCCTGGTACTGGAAGAAATCGCCAGCCCCGAAGCGAAGAAGAACGAAGTGCTGCTCGAAGTCCATTCGGCCGGGGTCAACTTCCCCGACACCCTGATTATCGAAGGCAAGTATCAGTTCAAACCGCCCTTCCCGTTCTCGCCGGGTGGCGAAGCAGCCGGCGTGGTCACCGCCGTCGGTGAAAAAGTCAGCCACCTGAAGGTCGGCGACCGGGTGATGGCCCTGACCGGCTGGGGCAGCTTTGCCGAAGAAGTGGCAGTGCCCGGCTACAACGTTATGCCAATCCCGGCGAGCATGGATTTTGCCAGCGCCGCCGCCTTCGGCATGACCTACGGCACCTCGATGCATGCCCTCAAACAGCGCGCCAACCTGCAACCGGGGGAAACCCTGCTGGTGCTCGGCGCATCCGGTGGTGTCGGCCTGGCGGCTGTGGAAATCGGCAAAGCCATGGGCGCCAAGGTGATCGCCGCAGCCAGCAGCGCGGAGAAACTCGAAGTGGCCAAGGCCGCAGGCGCTGACGAACTGATCAACTACAGCGAAAGCAGCCTGAAGGACGAAGTGAAGCGCCTGACCAGTGGCCAGGGCGCCGACGTGATCTATGACCCGGTGGGCGGCGACCTGTTCGACGCGGCCATCCGCTCCATCGCCTGGAATGGCCGTCTGCTGGTGGTGGGCTTTGCCAGCGGACGCATCCCCGAACTGCCGGTCAACCTGACCCTGCTCAAGGGCGCGGCCGTAGTCGGCGTATTCTGGGGCGCGTTCGCCCAGCGTCAGCCGCAGGACAACGCCGCCAACTTCCAGCAGCTGTTTGCCTGGCACGCCGAAGGCAAGCTCAAGCCGCTGGTGTCGCAAACCTTCCCGCTGGCCCAGGCGGGCGAGGCGATCAACACCCTCGGCCAGCGCAAGGCAGTGGGCAAAGTCGTCGTCAGCGTGCGCTAAACCCAACACGCAGCAAAAGGCCGCCCATCAGGCGGCCTTTTTTATGCGAGGGACTCAGCCACGCGGCGCGTAGGCGAATACATCCGCACGCATCTGATGAGCATCCATCCCGGCCTCCACCAGCGCATCGAGCGTGGCGTAAACCATGGCCGGTGAACCACTGGCGTAGACGTGCAGCGATTTGAGGTCGGCGAAGTCTTCGCGCACCGCCTCATGCAACAGACCACAACGCCCCTGCCAACCGCACTGATCACTGACCACCTGATGCAGGAACAGGTTGGGCACCTGTTGCCACTGTGCCCAGTGCTCCAGCTCGTAGAAGTCGTCCGGACGACGTGCGCCCCAGTACAGGTGCACCGGATGGGCAAAGCCGGCGGCGCGGCAGTGTTCGATCAGGCTGTGCATCTGCGCCATGCCGGTACCGGCAGCGATCAGCACCAGCGGGCCATTCGGCAGCTCGGCCAAGTGAGTATCGCCAAACGGCAGCTTTACCCGCACCAAGCCGCTGCGGCGCAGCTGGGCAATCAGCGCCACCGTGGCCTCATCGCGGGCCAGTACATGCAACTCCAGCTCACGCCCACGATGCGGGGCAGAGGCCAGGGAGAAGGCCGCGTAATCGTCGCCATCACGTTGTAGCAGCAGGTATTGCCCGGCGTGGTAACGCGGCGCTTTGCCAGCCGGCGCTTGCAGGCGCAAACGGAACACATCGCCACCCTGCTCGTCACAGCTGACGACCTGGCAGGCCAGTTCACGCACCGGCAGCTCGCCCGGTGCAAGCACGCCGTCCCAGTGCAGCACACAGTCCTGCAGCGGCTCAGCCAAGCAGGTGAACAGCTCGCCCTGACTCAGCTCGACCCCGCCCTGCTGCACACGGCCTTCAACCAGCAGCGCCGCACAGATATGGCAGTTGCCATTGCGACAACTCTGCGGGCAGTCGTAGCCCAACCGCCGCGCCGCATCGAGAATGCGCTCGCGCGGCTGCACGTCCAGCACAGCACCCGAAGGGTTCAGGGTGACTTTCATCAATCGATTCCCAGCTCAGACCACAGCGCATCGACGCGCTGCTTGACCGCGTCATCCTGAACGATAGTCCGGCCCCACTCGCGGGTGGTCTCACCCGGCCATTTGTGGGTGGCGTCCAGCCCCATCTTCGAGCCCAGACCGGAAATCGGCGAAGCGAAGTCGAGGTAGTCGATCGGCGTGTTGTCGATCATCACCGTGTCGCGCTTGGGGTCCATGCGCGTGGTAATCGCCCAGATCACGTCATTCCAGTCCCGTGCGTTGATATCGTCGTCGGTGACGATAACGAACTTGGTGTACATGAACTGTCGCAGGAACGACCACACACCGAGCATTACGCGCTTGGCGTGGCCGGGGTACTGTTTCTTCATGGTCACCACCGCCATGCGGTAGGAACAGCCTTCCGGCGGCAGATAGAAGTCGGTGATCTCCGGGAACTGCTTCTGCAGGATCGGCACGAACACCTCGTTCAGCGCCACGCCGAGGATCGCTGGCTCATCCGGCGGCCGTCCGGTGTAGGTGCTGTGGTAGATCGGATCACGCCGACGGGTGATGCGCTCGACGGTGAACACCGGGAAGGTGTCGACCTCGTTGTAGTAGCCGGTGTGGTCGCCGTAGGGGCCTTCCGGCGCGGTTTCGCCCGGATGGATCACGCCCTCGAGGACGATTTCAGCGCTGGCCGGCACCTGCAGGTCACTGCCACGGGCTTTGATCAGCTCGGTGCGATGACCACGCAGCAAACCGGCGAAGGCGTATTCGGACAGGGTATCGGGCACTGGTGTTACGGCGCCGAGAATGGTCGCCGGATCGGCACCCAGCGCGACGCAAACCGGGTAGGGCTTGTCCGGGTGCTTCTGGCACCACTCACGGTAGTCCAGCGCACCGCCACGGTGGCTGAGCCAGCGCATGATCACCTTGTTGCGACCAATCACCTGCTGGCGGTAGATACCGAGGTTCTGGCGTTCTTTGTTCGGGCCTTTGGTAATGGTCAGGCCCCAAGTGATCAGCGGTGCCACATCGCCCGGCCAGCAGGTCTGCACCGGCAGCTTGCTCAGGTCGACGTCCTCGCCTTCCTCGATCACTTCCTGGCAGGGCGCGTCCTTGACCACCTTGGGCGCCATGGCAATGACCTTCTTGAAGATCGGCAGCTTGCTCCAGGCATCCTTGAGACCCTTGGGTGGCTCAGGCTCCTTGAGAAAGGCCAGTAACTTACCGATCTCGCGCAACTCGGACACCTCTTCGGCGCCCATGCCCAGCGCCACGCGCTTGGGCGTGCCAAACAGGTTGCCGAGCACCGGCACATCGAAGCCAGTGGGCTTTTCGAACAGCAGCGCCGGGCCGCCCTTGCGCAGGGTGCGGTCGCAGATTTCGGTCATGTCCAGAACCGGCGATACCGGGGTCTGGATGCGCTTGAGTTCGCCACGCTTTTCCAGTTCACGGATAAAGTCGCGCAGGTCGCGATACTGCATGCTGAAGCCTCGTGTCGGACAGGCAAGAGTCGGCCGCAAAGTTTAGCGCCGAAGTCAGGCTTTCAGAAGGGAAAGCCAATACCCAGGAACACAAAAGCCGGGCTTACCCGGCTTTTGTAGGTGCGTATGTTTAGGATCGTAGCGAGCGAAGGTCAGGCAAGGCAAAAACAGGCGAAGAAGCGGAGTGTACTTTTGTACATGAGCATTCTGAGTCTGTTTTTAACGCAGCATCACCGATGCGCAGTAGATCCTCTTACTTACGCTTCATCGACTGGAAGAACTCGTCGTTGGTCTTGGTCGCTTTCAGCTTGTCGGTGAGGAATTCGATGGCGGCAATCTCATCCATCGGGTGCAGCAGCTTGCGCAGAATCCACATGCGCTGCAGTTCGTCATCGGCAGTCAGCAACTCTTCGCGACGAGTACCGGCGCGGTTGATGTTGATCGCGGGGAACACACGCTTCTCGGCAATACGACGGTCCAGCGGCAGCTCCATGTTGCCGGTGCCTTTGAACTCTTCGTAGATCACTTCATCCATCTTCGAGCCGGTTTCCACCAGCGCGGTGGCGATGATGGTCAGCGAGCCGCCTTCTTCAATGTTACGCGCAGCGCCGAAGAAGCGTTTCGGCTTCTCCAGGGCGTGGGCGTCAACACCACCGGTGAGCACCTTGCCGGAGCTTGGGATCACGGTGTTGTAGGCGCGCGCCAGACGGGTGATGGAGTCGAGCAGAATGACCACATCCTTCTTGTGCTCGACCAGGCGCTTGGCCTTCTCGATGACCATTTCAGCAACCTGCACGTGACGGGTCGGCGGCTCGTCGAAGGTCGAGGCGACCACTTCGCCGCGCACGGTGCGCTGCATTTCGGTCACTTCTTCCGGGCGCTCGTCGATCAGCAGGACGATCAGGTGGCACTCGGGGTTGTTACGCGCGATGTTCGCCGCGATGTTCTGCAACATGATGGTCTTACCGGCTTTTGGCGGTGCGACGATCAGGCCGCGCTGGCCCTTGCCAATCGGTGCGCAGAGGTCGATCACCCGGCCGGTGATGTCCTCGGTGGAGCCGTTACCGGCTTCCATGACCAGGCGCTTGTTGGGGAACAGCGGCGTCAGGTTTTCGAACAGAATCTTGTTCTTGGCGTTTTCCGGACGGTCGTAGTTGATCGTGTCGACCTTGAGCAGGGCGAAGTAACGCTCGCCTTCTTTCGGCGGGCGGATCTTGCCAACGATGGTGTCGCCGGTACGCAGGTTGAAGCGGCGGATCTGGCTCGGCGAGACGTAGATGTCATCGGGGCCAGCGAGGTACGAGGCATCCGCAGAGCGGAGAAAGCCGAAACCGTCCTGGAGAATCTCCAGCACGCCATCACCGGAGATTTCCTCACCGCTTTTTGCGTGTTTTTTCAACAGCGAGAAAATGACGTCCTGCTTGCGCGAACGGGCCATGTTTTCCAGGCCCAGCTGTTCGGCGAGTTCCAGCAGTTCGGTGATCGGCTTTTGCTTGAGTTCGGTCAGATTCATAGGAATGACGTAATCATGAAGGAGGGGAAATAAGCTGTTCAGCTTGGGAGGCCGTGCCGCTGGGAAGGCGACTTGATCGCCTGCTTGTATATCGAAAGATTCGAATAGGAATGCGTCGGCGACGGCTTGCAGGGGGCTGCATAGGAAATGCAGCGAGGCCGAATGTAACACCGGCTTTATTCATACGTCTAGCGCCCGGACAGAAAAAAGCCCCGCGATTGGCGGGGCTTTTAGCGCACGATACGACTTAGATATTGCTGTCGAGGAAGGCCGCCAGCTGCGACTTGGACAGCGCGCCAACCTTGGTGGCTTCAACGTTGCCGTTCTTGAACAGCATCAGGGTCGGGATGCCACGCACACCGAATTTCGGCGGGGTATCCTGGTTTTCGTCGATGTTCAGCTTGCAGACTTTCAGTTTGCCCTGATAGGTCTGGGCGATCTCATCGAGCACCGGCGCGATCATTTTGCACGGGCCGCACCACTCAGCCCAGTAGTCGACCAGCACCGGCCCTTCGGCCTGCAGAACATCCTGGTCGAAGCTGGCATCGCTGACGTTGGTGATGAATTCGCTCATGGAAAGTCTCCGTGTTCGGAAGCAAAAGATGGCCGACATCATAGCCCGGCTTTCCCTACACAGGAAGGCAGCAGCAATTGAGCTTATCTATGGCATGCCTGCAAAACGGTCGCGCCTGCGCCGCTGTCACAATTTATTCAGACAGCCGGCAAGCTCTGCGCCGCTGCTGTATGCGCCCGGCAATAGCGACCAGGTAACAGGCCTGCGACATCAGTATGCGTTGGCGGGGCTAGGCTATCGTGGCACGATGACGCGGTTACGCATTGAGATGGTTCTGTCATGCCGCATACCCCTGCCGAGTCTTTTCCCTTGATTGCAGCTATCGACCTGGGCTCCAACAGCTTCCATATGGTGCTGGCCAAAGCCGACCATGGCGAGATCCGCATCCTCGAGCGCCTCGGCGATAAGGTGCAGCTGGCAGCCGGCATCGATGAACAGCGATTGCTCAGTGAAGAGGCCATGCAGCGTGGCCTTGACTGCCTGCGCCGCTTCGCCCAGCTGACCGCCAGCCTGCCGGAAGGCGCCGTGCGCGTGGTGGGCACCAACGCCCTGCGTGAAGCACGTAACCGCAGCGAATTTATTCGCCGTGCCGAGGAAATTCTCGGCCATCCTGTGGAAGTCATATCCGGCCGTGAAGAAGCGCGACTGATCTACCTCGGCGTGTCGCACAGCATTTCCGATACCCCCGGCAAACGCCTGGTCACCGACATCGGTGGCGGCAGCACCGAATTCATCATCGGCCAGCGTTTCGAACCGCTGCTGCGCGAAAGCCTGCAGATGGGCTGCGTGAGCTTCACTCAACGGTTCTTCAAGGACGGCAAGATCACCCCAGCGCGCTATGCCCAGGCCTACACCGCCGCACGCCTGGAAATCATGGGCATCGAGCACGCCCTGCGACGCCTGGGCTGGGAAGATGCCGTTGGCGCGTCCGGCACCATCAAGGCCATTGGTTTAGCCATTCAGGCTGCCGGGCTGGGCTCGGGCGAGGTCAACACCCAGGGCCTGGCCTGGCTCAAGCGCAAGATGTTCAAGATCGGCGAGGCGGAAAAGCTCGACCTCGACGGCATCAAGCCTGATCGCCGGGGCATTTTCCCTGCCGGGCTGGCGATTCTTGAAGCCATCTTCGATGCCTGTGATATCCAGCGCATGAGCCATTCCGAGGGTGCACTGCGCGAAGGCGTGCTGTATGACCTGCTGGGCCGCCATCAGCATGAAGACGTGCGTGAACGCACCCTGACTTCGCTGATGGAGCGCTATCACGTCGACCTGGAGCAGGCCGCGCGTGTCGAAAGCAAGGCGCTCTCGGCGCTGGAGAAGGTGGCCAAAGATTGGCAACTGGAAGATGACTGGCACCGCGAGCTGCTCAGCTGGGCGGCCAAGGTGCATGAAGTAGGCCTGGACATCGCCCACTACCAGTACCACAAGCATGGCGCTTACCTGGTCGAGCACTCGGATCTGTCCGGCTTCTCGCGCCAGGATCAGCAGATGCTCGCGCTTTTGGTGCGCGGCCACCGACGCAATATCCCCAAGGACAAATTTGCCGAGTTCGGCGCCGAAGGCATCAAGCTGATCCGCCTGTGCGTACTGCTGCGTTTTGCCATCCTGTTCCACCACATCCGTGGCACTCAGGAAATGCCCAACGTGCAGCTCAAGGCGGCTGAACAGCGTCTGGAGATTCAGTTTCCCGCAGGCTGGCTGGAGAACAACCCACTGACCCAGGCCGACTTCACCCAGGAAGCCGAGTGGCTCAAGCGCATCGCGATCGAACTGGTCGTAAGCTAACCCTTCCCACCCGACGCACCCTCCCCCGTACGCGGGAGAGGGTTATCCGCAGCCTTGCTTAGCGGGCGGTGATCAACGGCGCAGTCAGCTTCTCCAGCAGACCGGCCTGCGCACTGCGCGGGTTCTGGTTACCGCTCGGGCTGGTACGCAGGTAGCGGCCGTCCGGCTGCAACACCCAAGCCTGAGTGTTGTCGGTCAGATAGCTTTCCAGCTCCTTTTTCACGCGCATGATGAGTTTCTTGCCTTCCACCGGGAAGCAGGTCTCCACGCGTTTATCGAGATTGCGCTCCATCCAGTCCGCGCTGGACAGGTAGATCAGCTCGTCGCCGCCATTGAGGAAGTAGTAGACCCGGGTGTGCTCAAGGAAGCGGCCGATGATCGAACGCACCTGGATATTATGCGAAACCCCGGCAATACCCGGGCGCAGGCAGCACATGCCGCGCACCACCAGATCGATCTTCACCCCGGTCTGGCTGGCCTTGTACAACGCGCGGATGATCTTCGGATCCGTCAGCGAGTTGAACTTGGCGATAATCTGCGCCGGCTTGCCTTCGGCCGCGGCAGCGGTTTCCTTGGCAATCAGGTCGAGCAGAGTCTTCTTCAGGGTGAACGGCGCGTGCAGCAACTTCTTCATGCGCAGGGTCTTGCCCATGCCGATCAGTTGGCTGAACAGCTTGGATACGTCTTCACCGAGCGCGACGTCGGCAGTCAGCAGACTGTAGTCGGTGTACAGACGCGCGTTGCCGGCGTGGTAGTTACCGGTACCCAGGTGCGCGTAGCGGCGGATTTCGCCATTCTCGCGACGCAGGATCAGCATCATCTTCGAGTGGGTCTTGAAGCCGACCACACCGTAGATCACCACGGCACCGGCCGCTTGCAAGCGGCTGGCCAGTTGCAGGTTGGACTCTTCATCGAAGCGCGCGCGCAGCTCGATCACCGCAGTGACTTCCTTGCCGTTACGTGCGGCTTCGACCAGTGCATCGACGATCTCCGAGTTGGCCCCGGAGCGGTAAAGCGTCTGCTTGATCGCCAACACGTGCGGATCTTTCGCGGCCTGGCGCAGCAGGTCGACCACCGGGGTGAAGGACTCGAACGGGTGCAGCAGGAGGATGTCCTGCTTGCTGACCACGCTGAAAATGTTCTCGGCGTTCTGCAGCAGCTTGGGGATCACCGGAGTGAACGGCGTGTACTGCAGCTCCGGATGGCTTTCCAGGCCGGTGATGCTGAACAGGCGCGTCAGGTTGACCGGCCCATTGACCCGGTACAGCTCGCTTTCGCTCAGGCTGAACTGCTTGAGCAGGTAATCCAGCAACGGCCGCGGGCAGGTATCAACCACTTCCAGGCGCACCGCGTCGCCATAACGGCGGCTGAACAACTCGCCGCGCAGAGCGCGGGCCAGGTCTTCAACGTCTTCGGTGTCCACCGACAGGTCGGCGTTACGGGTCAGACGGAACTGGTAGCAGCCCTTGACCTTCATACCCTGGAACAGGTCATCGGCGTGCGCGTGGATCATCGACGAGAGGAACACATAGTTGTCGCCAGGCCCGCCGACTTCTTCCGGCACCTTGATGATCCGCGGCAGCAGACGCGGCGCTGGGATGATGGCCAGACCAGAATCGCGACCGAAAGCATCGACGCCTTCCAGCTCGACGATAAAGTTCAGGCTCTTGTTCACCAGCAGCGGGAACGGGTGCGTCGGGTCGAGGCCGATGGGGGTGATGATCGGCGCGATTTCGTCGCGGAAATAGCGGCGTACCCAGGCCTTGAGCTTGGTGGTCCAGTAACGGCGGCGGATGAAATTGACGTTGTGCTTGGCCAGTGCCGGGAACAGCGTGTCATTGAGGATCGCGTACTGCCGTTCAACCTGCTCGTGCACCAGCTCGCTAATCCGCGCCAGCGCCTGGTGCGGTTGCAGGCCGTCGGCGCCGGCCTGCTCACGGGCGAAGTTGATCTGTTTCTTCAGGCCGGCGACGCGGATCTCAAAGAACTCGTCGAGGTTGCTGGAGAAGATCAGCAGGAACTTCAGGCGCTCGAGCAGCGGATAGGACTCATCCAGCGCCTGTTCCAGCACGCGGATATTGAATTGCAGCTGCGACAGCTCGCGGTGGATATACAGGCTGCTGTCATCCAGGTTGTGGATCACCACAGGGGCCGGGGCAACCGGAGCGGGGGCTTCGGCAGGCGGCGCCTCGACCACGGCGGCGTCCTCGACGACCGGTTGGGCGTCGTGCAATTCGCTGTTACTGAGTCCTTCGGTGTTCATCTGGAGTTCCTGTGGGGCCTTACTGCCCCTGCTTCAGCAGTTCTGCCGCACGCACGGCGAAATAAGTCAGGATGCCATCGGCACCCGCACGTTTGAAAGCCGTCAGCGATTCAAGAATCACAGCTTCGCCCAACCAGCCATTCTGGATCGCCGCCATGTGCATGGCGTACTCACCACTGACCTGATAGACAAAGGTCGGCACCTTGAATTCCGTTTTGACCCGCCAGAGGATGTCCAGGTAAGGCATGCCCGGCTTGACCATGACCATATCGGCGCCTTCGGCCAGATCGGCGGCCACTTCATGCAGCGCTTCGTCGCCATTGGCCGGGTCCATCTGGTAGCTGGCCTTGTTGGCCTTGCCCAGGTTGGCCGCTGAACCCACTGCGTCGCGGAACGGGCCGTAGTACGCGCTGGCGTACTTGGCCGAGTAGGCCATGATCCGCACATTGCTGTGATCGGCCAGCTCCAGCGCCTCACGAATCGCCTGTACGCGGCCGTCCATCATGTCCGACGGTGCGACCACCTGAGCACCGGCTTCGGCGTGCGACAGCGCCTGCTTGACCAGGGCATCGACGGTGATGTCGTTCTGCACGTAGCCGCTTTCATCGAGGATGCCATCCTGGCCGTGAGTGGTGAACGGGTCCAGCGCCACGTCACTGATCACCCCCAGCTCAGGGAATTTCGCACGCAGGGCACGGATGGCGCGCTGGGCAATGCCGTCCGGGTTCCAGGCTTCTTCAGCCAGCAGGGATTTCTTCTCCAGCGGCGTCACCGGAAACAGCGCCAGCGCCGGAATGCCCAGCGCCACCCAGTGCTCGGCTTCCTTGAGCAGCAGGTCGATGGACAGGCGCTCGACGCCTGGCATCGAGGCAATCGCTTCGCGGCGGTTTTCGCCGTCGAGGACGAACACCGGCAGGATCAGGTCATCGACACTCAGGCGGTTTTCCCGCACCAGGCGCCGGGAAAAATCATCGCGGCGGTTGCGACGCAGGCGAGTGGCGGGAAACAGGCGATTGGCGGGGGTAAAGCTCACGGCAGGCTCCGAAGCCCGTAGCAACGGGCGAGTGTGACAGTTATAAGCGGTCATTATGACCAAAGTATGACAACACACGACAGCGCTGCGACCGCTTGCCGCAAGCCCAGCAAGCATAGCGCCGCTGCCCGCCTGCGGATATGCCATAACACGGCCATACCGAGGTTTTGAGCCGGCTGAAACGCACAACGATGGACAGGCCTGCGCCTGTCCATCGTTGTTGGTACAGCACGGCATAGCACCTAGGCGGGCACGGCATCCTGCCCGCGCGGGGTCCAGAACCGTGCGCCCAGGCTCAGCAGGCTGTAACCCAGCAGCAACGCCCAAAGCAGTGGCTGAGCGGTCAGCAGGCCAAGCTGCAGGGCCAGCCAGGCCGCCGGCAGGTTGAGCAGCAGACGCAGTATCTCCAGACGCTTGGCCGTCGGCCGGTTTTCCAGCCAGCTGCCGATGATCGTCAGCCCCACGGCCATCCAGACGATGCCCAACAGCGCCTGCGCCAGACTCAAAGTGTCGCCCATGCCCAGCAGCACGGTGCCGGCCACCACATAGAGGCTGAACTGCACACCGGCATAGAGCTTCTGCGCCAGGCTCAGCGGCACGTCGAATTTGACGAACTGGCTGAGATCCGGCTTGCTCTGCGGGTACTTGGCCGCAACATCGACAGGACGCCAGCCGGTGCGCATAAACCAGATGCGCAGCTTGTCCCACCAGGACTCGGCCCGCACCGCATCACGCCACAGCGCCACATAAAACTGCGCGTTGGCCCACAGCGGGTTCCAGCTGGCCAGCGGCGTGGTCACGCCAAAGATCACCGGCTCTTCGTCCAGTTCCTCCTGAAAGGTGCCGAACAACCGATCCCAGAGAATGAACACACCACCGTAATTGCGATCCATATACACAGCATTCTGCGCATGGTGCACCCGGTGGTTGGACGGGGTGATAAAGAACCACTCGAACCAGCCCAGTTTGGGAATGTGCCGGGTGTGCACCCAGAACTGGTACAGCAGGTTCAACGCGGCCACGGTCAGAAACACCAGTGGCGGCACACCGATCAGCGCCATCGGTAGATAGAAGATCCAGCCGAAGATAAAGCCGGTGCTGGTCTGCCGCAGCGCTGTGGAGAGGTTGTAGTCCTCACTCTGGTGGTGCACCGAGTGCGCCGCCCACAGCACATTGCGTTCATGGCCCAGACGGTGATTCCAGTAATAACAGAAGTCGTAGAAGACAAAGGCGAACAGCCAGACCCACAGGCTGCTGGCAGATAACTCGAACGCACCAAAGTGCTGCCAGGCCAGGGTGTAGGTGAGCAGCCCGACAGCCTTGGTCAGCAGGCCCACGGTGGTCGACAGCACGCCGGCACTGAGGCTGTTGAGCGCATCGGAGAAACGGTAGGTGCTGACCCCGCGCCAGCGGTCGAGCAATAGCTCAAGGGCGATCAGGGCAAAGAAGAACGGCACGGCGTAGAGGATGTAATTCATGGTTTCACCTGTGGCATAGGCCATATCGCAGCACGCGGCTAACGGCTAGGATTGCTGAATGAATCCTAGCCCAGCGCTGCAAGCGCCTCGCGGCGCGTCATGCCAACCTGGGTGGCATATGGCGACAGCTAGAACTGTTACGACCTGCTGCGCGTCGGCCCTGCGGCGTTAAAAACAGGCTCGGCAAGCCGCTTGCGGCTAACGCGCTTTAGTGTGGCCCGAAGGGCGAGTGAAACGAGTACTGCTCATGTACAAAAGTACACTCCGCTTCCTCGCCGTTTTGAACAGCCGTAGGCTGTTACTAACGTTGCGCCTTGCAGTGCTCTAGCTCGCAAGGTCGTGGCTTACGCTCATAAAACACGACTCAATCCGGTACAGCTGGCAATTCAGGAGAACTTGATGAACAAGAAAGTCGCGGTGATTCTTTCCGGCTGTGGCGTCTACGACGGCGCGGAAATCCATGAGAGTGTGCTGACCCTGCTGCGCCTCGATCAGCGTGGCGCTCAGGTGCAGTGCTTTGCCCCCAACGTGCCGCAGCTGCACGTGGTCGATCATTACAGTGGCGACGAAATGGACGACACACGTAACGTACTGGTCGAGTCCGCACGGATTGCCCGCGGCCAGATCAAGGACGTCAAGGAACTGCACGTTGGCGACTTCGATGCAGTGATCCTGCCGGGCGGTTTCGGTGTGGCGAAGAACCTTTCCGACTTCGCCATCAGCGGCGCCAACTGCACGGTGCAGGCGGATGTACTGAGTGCCACCCAAGCCTTCGTCAGTGCTGGCAAACCGGTGGGGCTGATGTGCATCGCCCCGGCGCTGGCCGCGAAGATCTTCGGCAGCGGCGTGATCTGCACCATCGGCAAGGACCACGAAACCGCTGCGGCCGTGGTGCAGATGGGTGCCGAACACCACGAGTGCGAAGTCAGCGAGATTGTCGAAGACGCCGAGCGCAAGCTGGTAACCACCCCGGCTTATATGCTCGCCCAATCGATCAGCGAGGCAGCCGCCGGGATCAACAAGCTGGTGGATCGGGTGCTAGAGCTCAGCCACCCGGCCTGAGTCTGTAACTTGATCAGCCACCGATCAGGTTGATAGCAAGCCAATCACGCCAATGCGCGCGGCACTCCAGCCGCGCCACTGGCCAGATCAGCCAGAGTGCGGCAGCTTGAACATCCCTTCGCCTAGGCACGATCTCCATGAGCAACCCACCGTTTGAGCTCACCGCTGAACTGCAACAGGCGGTCAGCAACTTCTTTCAGCGCATTCCTTTCAATCAGATGCTCGGTATCGAGCTGGATGAACTGAGCACCCAGCGCGTGACCATGCACCTGCCGATGAAGCCCGAGCTGATTGGCAACTTCGTCCACGGCATTCTGCATGGCGGGGTGATTTCTTCGCTGCTGGACGTCTGTGGCGGGGCCATGGCGCTGATCGGCGCGTTCGACAAGCACCAGCACCTGTCCAGCGCCGAGCGCATGGCGCGGCTGTCCAAACTCGGCACCATCGACCTGCGTATCGACTACCTGCGCCCCGGCCGTGGCCAGCGCTTTACTGCCAGCGCCGTGCTGCTGCGCACCGGCAACAAGGTGGCGGTGGTGCGCAGCGAACTGCACAGCGACGACGGCACCTTGGTGGCTGTAGGCACTGGCACTTACCTGTGTGGCTAGAATCTAACTGCGCTGCAAGCGGGTGAGGATACGGTCAAGTGAATTGGCGAACGCCTGTTTATCGCGCTCACCATACGGCGGTTGACCGCCACCAACCTGGCCCAGCTCGCGCAGCTCGGTAAACAGGTTACGTACTGCCAGCTTGTCGCCCATGTTGCGTTCGTCGAACTCGCGACCACGCGGATCAAGGGCGGCCACGCCCTTCTTTATCAGGCGGTCAGCCAGCGGCACGTCACTGCAAATCACCAGTTCACCTGGCATCGCATACTCCACCAGGTAGTCATCCGCCGCATCCGGGCCACTGGGCACCACGATCAGCCGTACGCAGCTGTAAGCCGGTTTGATCTGTGCCTGACCGGCCACCAGCAGCACCTCGAAACGCCGCTTCAGGGCGAACTTCACCACCTGATCCTTGGCTGCCTTGGGGCAGGCATCGGCATCAATCCAGACTCGCATCACCCGGTACTCTCCAGACACAACAAAGCCGGCATGGTAAGCCATGCCGGCAACAGCGGTGCATCAAGCCTGAGCCAGACGGCGCCGCTCGCCCAGCCAGCTGCGCCCATACAGCAGGGCGATGGCCGCCAGCGCCGTGGCCTGCGCCGCCAGGCTGTAGGCGTCATCATGAATGCCCAGCCAGTCGAACTCGAAGAAGGCCACCGGTTGTGTACCGAGCACCCCGGCTTCCTGCAACGCCGCTACACCGTGGCCGGCAAACACCACCGAAAGCACACAGAGCAGCACGGCATTGGCACCGAAGAAGGTTGCCAGCGGCAGTTTGCGTGAGCCGCGCAGGATCACCCAGGCCAACCCAAGCAGCAGCACCAGCGCCGCCGCTGCACCGGCCAGCACCATGCCGTGGCCTTGCGGGCCGGCCTGCAGCCAGAGGGTTTCATAGAACAGGATGACCTCGAACAGCTCGCGGTACACCGAGAAGAACGCCAGCACAGCAAAGCCGAAACGCCCACCGCCACCGACCAAACTGCTCTTGATGTAATCCTGCCAGGCCGCCGCATGCCGGCGGTCATGCATCCATACCCCGAGCCAGAGCACCATCACGCTGGCAAACAACGCCGTCACACCTTCCAGCAACTCACGCTGCGCACCGCTGACATCGATCAGGTACGCCGCCAGTGCCCAGGTGGCCACCCCAGCCAGCAGCGCCAGGCCCCAACCGATGTGCACGCTGCGCACCGCCTGCTGCTGACCGGTGTTGCGTAGAAAAGCCAGAATCGCCGCCAACACCAGAATCGCTTCTAACCCTTCGCGCAACAGAATCAGCAGGCTGGAGAAGAAGCTCAGCGAACTCGACAGACCATCGCCATCGAGCAAGGCGGCAGACGTCGCCAGCTCGGCCTTGGCCTGCTCCAGTCGCTGCGCCGCCTGCGGCACCGACAAACTATCCTGCAGCGCCTGGCGGTAAGCCATCAGGGCACGCTCGGTGGTCTTGCGCTGCACCGAATCGAGGTTATCCAGGGCACTTTCGACCAGCTCGAAGCCCTCCAGATAAGCGCCGACGGACAGGTCATAGGCCTGCTCGTGCTCACCGGCACGGTAAGCCGCCAGGCTCTGCTCCAGGGTCATGCGGGTGTGTTCGATCAATTGCAACGGGCCGCGCTGCTGCACCGGCGGCTGAGCACGCTGGGCGCGAAAGCGCACAGCCGCCGCCTCGCCCTGCGCGGCCGTCACTTCATCCGGGGTCGTGCCGGCCAGCGCGGCCAGGCTGAACGGCTCACCTGCCGCAACCGGTTCGGCACTGAAACCAGCGATATAACTGGCCAGATCCCAGCGCTGGCGCTCATCCAGCTGGTCGGCAAAGGCCGCCATATCCGTGCCGTCGATGCCCAGGCCAATGGTGTTGAACAGGTCATACAGGCTCAGGCGATTGAGTCGCGTCAGATCGCGCAGGTTGGCCGGCGGCGGCTCCAGGCCGATGCCCGCCGGCCCGTCACCCGCACCGCTGGCGCCATGACAGACGCTGCAATGCTGGGCGAACAGCGGCGCGCCACGGCTAGGGTCAGGGGTGATGGCCGGGGTCTGGCTAACGCCGTAGGCCGTGGCCAGGGTCGCGGCCAACTGCCGCGCCTGCTGCGCGACCTGGCTGCCCTCGACACGCTGCTCGATGCGCTGGCGCAGGCTGGCCACGCCCTGCTCCAGCTCGGCTTGCTCATTACGCGCTGGCAGCGCAACGATCAGCCCTTGCAGTACAGTCAGAAACTCAAGCTGCTCACGGTACTCGCCGGAGTCGATCACCTGACCATTGGCCACAGTGGCAGGGTAGTCAGCGCCCAGGTAACCGAGCAGATGCAGAGCTTGCGCCGCGCCCTCAAGGGGCTCGGCCATGACAGTCAGGCTGCACAGGGCCAGCACGGGCACCAGCAACCAACTGAAGTAACGCAATACGGAAGTCATATAGGAGTAAATCCCAAATACGAATGGATGACATTCGATTGTTACCCTCCTAATGATTTTCCTCAACCACTGATCGACCATGGCCCGCGACGGATTGTCGCAAGCCGACAGGAGTGACCCGATGAGTTTCTGGCAACGCCTGGAAGAACCGGCCCATGCAGTGGTCTGCGGCGCCAGCCGCGGGATCGGCCTGGCCATGACAACGCAGCTGCTGGCGCGCGCGGAGGTGGCTGAGGTATGGGCTATCGCCCGCCACGCCAGCCAGGCGCATGGCCTGCTGGAGCTGCAAGCACACTACGGCCAACGCCTGCGCTGCCTTGATGTGAATGTGTGCGATGAACAGGCACTGGCAACGTTGGCCACTCAACTGCGCGCGAGCATTCCGCACCTGCATCTGCTGCTGTGTACGGTGGGCGTGCTGCAAGATGGTGACGCGAAAGCCGAGAAAGGCCTGAACCAGATCAGCCTTGAGGGGTTGTTGGCGACCTTTCAGCGCAACAGCTTTGCGCCGATCCTGCTGCTCAAGCACCTGCTGCCGCTGCTGCGTGGCCGGCACCCCTGCACGGTGGCGGCGCTGTCGGCGCGGGTCGGCTCGATTGGCGACAACCGCCTCGGCGGCTGGTACAGCTACCGCGCCAGCAAGGCTGCGCTAAACCAACTGCTGCATACCGCGAGCATCGAACTGAGCCGGCTCAACCCCAACAGCTGCGTGCTCAGCCTGCACCCTGGCACCACCGACACTGCCCTGTCGAAACCCTTTCAGGCCAATGTGCCCGCCGACAAGCTGTTTACTCCTCACTATTCAGCGGAATGCCTGCTGGCGCAGATTGAGCAGCACGGCCCGGCACAGACCGGCACCTTCTGGGGCTGGGATGGCCAGCCGATTCCCTGGTAGCGATACCGGCCAAGATCAGACCGGCGCGCGGCGCACGCTGGCCAGCAACGCCGCCGCGCCGATAAACAGTGCGCCAAAGGTGCGGTTCATCAGCTTCTGCTGACGCGGCGAACGCAGCGCGCCCAGCACCCGAGCAGCCAAACCGGTGTAACCGGCCATGACGATCAGGTCGACGCAGATCATGGTCACGCCCATCACCAGGTACTGCATCAGCAGTGGCGCCTGTGGATTGATGAACTGCGGCAGCACCGCGAGCATGAACACAATCGCCTTGGGGTTGCTGAAGTTGACCAGAAAACCGCGCAGCACCAGAGTCAGCGGGCGACCGATGGGCCGCTCGGTCTGCGCGCTCATCTCGCTGGGCAACGCCTGCCACTGGCGATAGCCGAGGTACACCAGATAGACCACGCCAAACCACTTGATCAGGCTGAAGGCCAATTCCGAAGCCGCCAGAATCGCCCCGACACCCGCCGCCACGATGGCGATCTGCAAGGCCAGACCCAGTTGCAGGCCCAGGGCATTCCAGTAACCACGCAGGAAGCCGTATTGCAGCCCGGCCGACATCGAGGCAATCGCCCCGGCACCCGGCGACAGGCTGATGACCCAACAGGCCACAAAGAACGCAAGCCAGGTTTCCAGTGCCATGGCACTTCTCCATTACAGTCAGCGGAATAAAAAAGGGGTAGGCCACTAGCCTACCCCTTGTCAGTTACCGCGCCCAGCCTGTCGATCAGTTCGGCAGATCTTTACGCAGCTGCACCGCATCCGGCTCTTCTTCCTTGCGGGCCCGAGCACGGGCTGTGCGCATGCGGATGTTGACGGCTTCCACCGCCAGCGAGAAGGCCATGGCAAAGTACACATAACCCTTCGGCACATGCACCTCGAAAGCTTCGGCGATCAGTACAGTACCCACCACGATGAGGAACGACAGGGCGAGGATTTTCAGGCTCGGGTGCTTGTCGATGAAGTCGCTGATGGTGCCAGCCGACAGCATCATCACAAATACCGAGATCACGATGGCCGCGACCATCACCGGCACGTTGTCGACCAAGCCGACAGCGGTGATCACCGAATCCAGGGAGAACACGATGTCGATGATCGCGATCTGCACGATGATGCCCATAAAGCCATAGGTCTTACCGCCGACGGCTTGGGTTTCTTCTTCGCCTTCCAGGCTGTGGAAGATCTCCGCGGTGCTCTTCCACAACAGGAACAGTCCACCGAAGAACAGGATCAGGTCACGTCCGGAAACACCTTGCTCGAACACATGGAACAGGTCGGCCGTCAGGCGCATTACCCAGCTGATCGACAGCAGCAGCAGAATCCGCGTGCCCATGGCCAGAGCCAGGCCGAAGAAGCGCGCTTTCGGTTGCTGATGCTTGGGCAGACGGCTGACCAGGATCGAGATAAAGATGATGTTGTCGATGCCGAGGACAATTTCCAAGGCGGTCAATGTCAGAAAAGCGACCCAGAGTTCCGGGCTGGCCAACCATTCCATAAATGCTTAAACCTCTTTGTTTCGCGGTGTGGGGAGTTCGCCATTGCGCCAACGGCGCACGGCTTTTTGGAAAAACAGGCTATTGGGAATCTGCACCCAGGCACCGGGCGCATCACCACTGAGATCTTCCAGGGTGGTATAGAACAGGTTGATCGCCACCACCCGGCCACGCACCCCCGGCTTGTCGGCGCTTTCCAGCACTTCGATGCAGTCGCCGATACGAAACGGGCCCATGGCGAAGATCAGCAGCGCGCAGAACATGTTCGACAACACGCTCCAGATGGCGAAGAAGGCAATCGCCGCAACGGCCACAAAGCCAGTCAGCGCGCCCCACAGCACCTGCGCGGAAACGCCCAGGCGCTCGAGCACCAGCATGAAGGCGCTGCCCAGCACCAGCCAGCGCAGCAGGCCCCGCAGCGGCATCAACAGCTCAGCCGGCAACTGCGGGTAACGGTTGCCCAGGCGGGTAATGCCGCGCGTGAGGATGCGCTGCAGCAGCCAGGCCAGCAGCAGAATCAGAATCACCTGGCCGGTGCGCAGCAGCGGCTCGCTCCAGGTCATCAACCACTCAAGAGTTGGCAGGGTCATGTTCAACTGGCGGCCTCCAGTTCTGCCTGCAGGGCTTCCAGGGTTTCCAGTGCCAGCAACCAGCGCTCCTCCAGATCGGCTTCGCGGCTTTTCAAGCCGGCTTGGTCGGCCAGAGCAATGCGCAGGTCATCCTTGCGCGCTGCTTCATAGATGCCGCTGTCGCCCAGACGCAGTTCCACGGCAGCGAGTTTCTCCTGCACCTGGCCCAGTTCCTTTTCCAGCTTGTCGGCCTCACGCTTGTGCGGGGCCAGTTGCTGGCGCAGTGCTGCAGCCGCCTGGCGCTGCACACGCTTGTCGGTTTTGTCCGGGTTGCTGTCGCTGCTGCTGGCCGGTGCCTGCCGCGCGCGGTAATCCACCAGCCAGCGCGCATAATCTTCCAGGTCACCGTCAAACGGCTGCACCTGGCCATCGGCGACCAGGAGAAATTCGTCGGTGGTGCTCTTGAGCAGGTGGCGGTCGTGAGACACCACCACCACTGCGCCGGAAAATTCCTGCAACGCCATGGTCAGGGCCAGGCGCATTTCCAGATCAAGGTGGTTGGTCGGTTCATCGAGCAGCAGCAGGTTGGGTTTGCCCCAGGCGATCAGCGCCAGGGCCAGACGGGCTTTCTCGCCACCGGAGAAGTTCTGCACCGGCTCGTCGCAACGCGGCCCACGGAAGTCAAAACCGCCGAGGAAGTCGCGCAGAGTCTGCTCGCGCTCCGTGGGTGCTAGACGCTGGAAGTGCAGCAGCGGGCTGGCGTGGTCATCCAGGGCATCGAGCTGATGCTGGGCAAAGTAGCCGACCACCAGATTCTCGCCACGTTGCAGATGACCGCTGATGGGTTGCAGCTCGTTCGACAGATTCTTGATCAGCGTCGATTTGCCTGCGCCGTTCGGCCCGAGCAGGCCCAGACGCGCGCCGGGGGCGAGGCTCAGTTTGACCTTCTCCAGCACCACCTTGTCGCCGTAACCCAGGCGGCCTTCGCTCAGACTGAGCAGCGGGCTGGAGATCTTGTCGGCCTCGCGGAAGCTGAAGTCGAAGGGCGAATCGACATGCGCCGCCGACAGCTCCTCCATGCGCTCCAGGGCCTTGATCCGGCTCTGCGCCTGGCGTGCTTTGGTGGCCTGGGCCTTGAAGCGGGCGATGTACTTTTCCATGTGCGCGCGCTGCGCCTGCTGCTTCTCGTACGCCTGCTGCTGCTGCGCCAGACGCTCGGCACGGGTGCGCTCGAAGGCCGAATAGCCGCCGCGATAGAGGGTCAGTTTCTGCTGATCGAGGTGGGCAACGTGGTCCACTACGGCATCCAGGAAGTCGCGGTCATGAGAGATAAGCAACAACGTACCGGGGTAACCTTTCAGCCAGCTTTCCAACCAGAGGATGGCGTCCAGATCGAGGTGGTTGGTCGGTTCATCGAGCAACAGCAGGTCGGACGGGCACATCAGCGCCTGGGCCAGGTTCAGGCGCATGCGCCAGCCACCGGAGAAATCGCCAACGCGGCGGTCCATCTGTGCGCTGTCAAAGCCCAGGCCGGCCAGCAGCTTGCGCGCGCGGGCATCAGCCGAGTAGCCATCGAGGGTATCCAGCTCGGTGTGCAGACGGGCCACGGCAGCACCGTCATGCGCGGCTTCGGCTACCGCCAATTCGGCCTGCACACGGCGCAGACGCACGTCGCCATCGAGCACATAATCGACCGCCTGACGCTCGACCGCCTCGATCTCCTGGCGCATGTGCGCAACGCGCCAATCGCCAGGGATCAGGCAGTCGCCCGCGTCGGCACTCAGCTCGCCACGCAACAGGGCAAACAGGCTGGATTTGCCGGCGCCATTGGCGCCGATCAGACCGGCTTTGTGGCCGGGGTGCAGGGTCATCTCGGCGTCTTCTAGCAGACGCTGAGGGCCACGCTGTAAAGTCAGGTTTTGGAGTCGGATCATAATGGCGGCGGAGTCTACCAGAGTCCTTTTTGATAAGCCCGGAAAGCACCATGCCTACTGACCTGTGGCGGTTTGCCCAAGCCCTGTACCAACAACCCGGCGTCGAAGCCAGCTGCCTGCATGTACAGGCGCAGGGGGCCGACGTTTGCCTGCTGCTTTGTGCGGCCTGGCTGGAAAGCCGGCAAATCGGCTGTAGCCGCGAGCGCGCCGAGGCGCTGCGCAATCTGGCACAACCCTGGCAGCAACAGGTGGTGGTGCCATTGCGCCAACTGCGACAAACCTGGCGCGAAGCTGCACAAAGCGATAACGCCCTGGCGCAGTTACGCGAACAGGTTAAACAGCTGGAGCTGACGGCAGAACGCGAACAACTCGAACGCCTGGCGGCGTGCAGTCAGCACTGGTCGCTCGCAGAGACGAACGCCTCACTGAGCTGGCTGGAAAGTCTGGCTCCCGAACGGGCCGACCGCGATGCACTGCACAGGCTGCGCATCGCGGCGGAACAACTCAGCGCTTAAACGGCGCTGGCTGGGGTGCCGGCAGCCGGCGCAGCAACAACCTCAGCTACTGCTGGCTTGGCCACGGCAGGTTTGGCTGCTGCCGGTTTGGCGGCGGGCTTGGCTGCTGGTTTTTTCGCTGCTGGCTTCGCTGCAGGCTTCGCTGCAGGCTTCGCAACAGGTTTGGCCGCTGGCTTAGCTACCGGCTTGCTGGCCGGTTTGGCTGCTGGAGCCTTTTTCGCCACGGGCTTGCTTACGGCCTTGGCCGCTGGCTGAGCAGCCGGTTTGCTGGCAACAGGTTTGCTGCTGGCTGCTGCGGGTTTCTTCGCTGCCGGCTTGGCCGGTGCTTTGGCTGGAGCCTTGGCAGCTGGCGCAGGGCTTTTGGCGGCAGCTTTGGGGGCTGGCTTGCGGGCAGCGGGTTTGGCCGGAGCCTTGGCTACAGCAGGTTTGCTGACCGGTTTGACCTGGGTTGCCTTGGCCGCACGGCTGTCCAGGGCCTTGCTCACGGCTTCCTTGACCTTGCCCACGCCCTGGGCCAGTTTCAGGCTCTCTTGTGCATCACGCTTGAGCCCGGCGATATAGCTGCGGGTCTCGCTCTGCCGATCCTTCAGGGTGTCGAGCAGTTGCTCCAACTCAGCCACGGCGTCCTTGGCTTTGGCCTGCGCCTTGGCTTTGCCGGCGACGGCCGCGTCCTGCATCTTGCTGCGTGCCTTGTGCAGTTTTTCCTGAGCTTTGCCGCGCTGCTTCTCCAGCTTGGCGAGCAGTTGTTCGGCATCGACCAGGGCGCGCGTGCAGGCGTCCTCCAGGTGCTCAAGCAGGCTGCTGGAAAGTTGCTGCAACAGGTGCAGCGGTGTACTCACTGACTTCTTCTTTGCATTCTTTGTAGCCGACATGACGCGCCTCCTGGCGGATGAAGTTGGCGCTCATACTAGACCTCCTTTTGCTCGCCTTGCCACCTCAAGCCTTGAGCTTGAGCACTTGGCTGGCATAATCGGGCCACCCTCGGCCGGAGAACACCCATGCCCCGTTTGACCCTGCTTCTAATCTGCCTGCTCGCCCCATTGGCTCAGGCCGATGACCACTCGCACGACCTGGCCTACAGCCTGGGTGTAAAACTGGGTGAGCGGCTGCGCGACGAGGTGCCTGATCTGCAATTGCAGGCACTGCTCGATGGGCTGCGTCAGGCCTACCGTAACGAGCCCCTGGCATTGGATGAAAAACGTATCGAACGCCTGCTGGCCGAACATGAAGCGCACCTGGCTGCCGCACCGGAACGCATCGAAAAAGCCAAGGCAGCGGAAAAACGCTTTCTCGCTGGCGAGAAAGCCAAGGCTGGTATTCGCGTGTTGAAGAATGGTGTGCTGGTCCAGGAACTGCGCGCTGGTAGTGGCCGCAAACCTGGCCCGAAAGACCGCATTCAGGTGCGCTATATCGGTTACCTGGCTGATGGCAGCCAGTTTGATGAAAGCCAGACCGCGCAGTGGTTTCGTCTCGACAGCGTGATTGCCGGTTGGCGCAGTGCCGTGCAGGACATGCCGGTAGGGGCGCAATGGCGTCTGGTGATTCCGTCAGCCCAGGCCTATGGCGAGGAAGGTGCAGGGGATCTGATTCCGCCTTACTCACCCCTGGTGTTCGAGCTGGAACTGCTCGACACCAAGGAGTAATCAGTCAGCACATCAGAGGGCGGGGGCTGCCTGCTCCTGATGGGCGTTGTGCAGGACTTCGATCAGGCAGTCCTCCAGCTCGAAACGCTCGTGCAGCAACTGGCCCAGACGTTTCAGTTCATCGAGCAGGGACACGGAGTCGTGGCAGTCGCCGTTGTCGCAACGGTCATTGAACGCCAGCGCCACTTCAGTGATCACCTCGATGCGCGGGTAGATCTGCTTGGCCAGTTCCAGACCACGCTGGTCACCAAATGCCTTGGCTTCGCTGGTCAGTTGCTCATAGACCTCGAAGTGCCCGGCGGACACATAGTCGACGAGAATTTCGCAGAAGTGTTGAAGGGCTTCGGCATTGGCACTCGGCGCCTGCGCCGGGCCATTGATGGCGGCGTAGGCCTGCACCAGCTCCTTGCGCTCTTGCAGCCAGCGGTCAATCAGCAGGTGAACCCCACCCCAGCGTTCTTGGGCGTTCTGACAACTCTCGAGCATGATGACCTCTACTTCCCTATTGCTATTAGTGTTCTTCGCCTGCCGAGACATTTTTTTGTCAGTCGCAGCAAGGTCTGGGAAGACAACCGTGAAACGGCAACTTTCCGGCGGTACTCGCGAGCCAGATTATTCCCGCAGGCTTTAGCCTTCAAGGCAACCCGGGAGAAAATTTCATACAAGCGTTTAACCGGTGATCAGTCCGCCTTGTCTGCCGCTGCGGGCTTGTAAAAACTCAGGGTAACCTGGCCAAGATCAATGCCCCACTTGGACATGCGCGCCCGATTGAGCATGACCTGGCCGTCCATCAGGAACATCCAGTCATCAAAATCAACCACATAGGTCGAGTCATCGACCTTCAGCCGCAGCTGATAACGCCAGTTCAGGGCATTGCCGGCCACCTGGCCGATCGCCTCGCCAACCACATCATCTGCGGTGCCACGCCAGCTGCCGTCGGCCTGTTTGCGCAATGTCCAGACGCGTCGCTCGGTGCTGCCGTCGCTGTAGGTGAAGCGCTCATCGAGCACGCCCACATCACCGTCCCAGGTGCCCGTCATGGCCACATGGAAGCGCTTGACCACCTCCCCGGAACGGTTCTGAAACATCCCCCAAGCCTCAAGCTCGCCGTTGAAGTAGTCACTCAACTCGAGATTCGGCTGCTCACGGGCATAATCACTTACCTGTGGGCCGGCACACCCGGCCAATACGCTCAGCAGACACAACAGCAACAGCCTTCGCATAGACACCTCATTGGTTGACTGCATTTACCGCCGGCAGGGCCACCGGACACAGGCGCGCATCCAGCAAACGCAAGCCCTCCTGATACAGGCTGTTGCTGCGCTCCAGCTCGCCCAGCTGCGCCAGCAGGCGAGCCAACTCGCTGCAGGTTTCCGGGTGGCGCTGGAAGGTCAGGCTGCTTTCCAGGTAATCCCTGGCCTTGCCCCACAGCTGGCTGTGCAGGCACAGGCGGCCCAGGGTCAGTAGCAACCCGGCATCCTGCGGATGCTGCTTCAACCAGCCCTCAGCCGTTTGCAGTTGCTTGTTCAGGTCACGCCCGTGCAACAAGCCATAGAGGCGCACCAGCGCAACGTCGTAGTGCTGCTTGAGGTACTGGCGCAGCAGTTCTTCCGCTTCGCCTTCAGCCCCCAGCTGACGCAATTGCTCGGCATACACCGCCAGCAACTCCGGCTGCTGATGCTGCGCCGCCGACATGGCTTGCCAGGTTTGTTGCAACGCCGCCAGAGCTGCCTGCGAATCCCCGGCCGCATGCCCCGCCTGGAGCAAGCGACCGCGCCAGGCCTGGCGCTCCAGCTCGCTCAATTCGGCATTGCCCAGGGCTTTTTCCTTACGCAGATCCGGCAGCAGGCCGAGCAGGGCCGACCAGTCCGCCGACTGCAGGTAGAGCTGCTGCAACTGGCGCAGCACCAGATGATGATGGGGGTGCCGTGCACGCATGGCCTGCAGGGTATCCAGCGCGGCCTCGGCCTGCCCGCGCGCCAGTTGCAATTCGGCGTGCTGCAGAGCAATCGCCAGCTCTGCCTGCGGTTGACGGTTGAGGGCCTGTTCGAGCAGCCCGTCGCTGTCCTCGTAATGCCCCAGCTGGTTGGCTGCCCGCGCCGCACCCAGGTAATAGCTGAGTGGCTGCGGTGAGCTGCTGGCGGCCTGCTTCAGATGACGCAGCGCACGTGCCCAGCGACCCTCTGCCAGGTCGAGAAAGCCCTGCTCGGAGGCCAGACGCACGCGCCGGCGACTGTGCAGGCTTGACCAGGGGTTGAGCAAGCTGCCTGACGTTACCAAGGCTCTCAGGCTCCAGCGCAGCAGATACACCAGCAACCAAAGCACCAGAACCAGCGCGACAAACGCCCACAGGCTGGACTCATAACGGAAGCCCTCGAAGGCAATCAGCACATAACCCTTGTGCTCGGGCAGTGGCAGGCCGAACAGCATCAGGCTGGCGACGCCGGCAACCAGCGCCAGGATCAGCAGCAACCAATACAGGCGCTTCATTGCAGGGCCTCCTGCAATTGCGCCTCGACATCATCATTGGCCGCTGCCGCAGGTGGCGCTTCGCCACTCTGCTGCAAACGCGCGGCCTGCTTGGCTTGCAGGTAAGCCTGTACGGCATTTAACGCCGGACTCAGATCCGGTGGCGTCACGGCAATCGGTTGCTGCGCCAGCTCGTCAATCCGCGCGCGCAAAGCGCGGCTATTGGGGTTGTCGACATCAAAGTGCGCATCCAGCACCTCGCGGGCCTGTTGCAGGGCCTGCTGATACACCGCCACCTGACCGTGCAAAGCCCCCCACTGCGCCTGCTCCAGCGCCAGACTGAGGGCCAGGCGTACCTGAGTCAGACTCTGCCCCGTTAACAAGGGACGGATATTGCGGTCGGCGTTGAAGTCGATACGGAAGTACTCCGACAAGGTCTGCAAACCCCGCTGCCACCACTGCTGCTCGACCACCCCAGCATCGGCCAGCTCGCTGAGCACGCCACCCTCGCCACTGAAGCTCGGTGCCAGGGCATTGAGTTGGGCCACCTGCTCGCGCAAGGCACCGAGTTGCAGGAACAGCCCGGTACGATCAGGGTTGAGGGTCGAACGCAACGCTTCCAGGCTCTTGGCCAGTTGCTCACGGGCGGCAAATGCCGCGGGATCATCTTGTTCGTGAAGGATTTCATCGGCGGCTTGCACCAGCGCAGTGGCGCTGTTGATGTCCTGCAACGCGGACAGGCGCAAACTGGCCAGGCGCAGCAGGTGCTCAGCCTCGGCCAGGCGCCAATCCTGACGACTGGCACCGAGCACGGTTTCCAGGCGCTGATTGAGCACTTGCTGATCGCCCTGTAATTGGGCGAGCAGACGACGCCGGCTTTCCAATTCTTCGACAGTGGGCAGTTGATCAAGACGCTGTTGCAGCGTTTCAGCCGTCTGCGCCAAGTTCTGCGCCTGGTCGCGAGCACCCTGCAACTGGCTTTGCTGCTGGCTCTGCTGCTGTTGCTCGCGGGCCTCCAGCATCTGCAACTGCCACACGCCCCAGCCACCGGCCCCAGCACCGGCAGCGGCCACCAACAAGGCCAGCAGCGCCAGACCGTTACCGCGCCCAGCCGGCTTGCTCGGCGCAGGTGGCGGCGTGCTCGGCAGCTCTGCCGCGCTTTGCTTCAGCGTCTGCGCGTGCTCTTGTGGGTCTTGGTCTTTCGGAGTAGTTGCTTCGCTCACGTATCCATCCTTCGCGTCAGAGATCGGCGACAGGTTGCGCCTGCAACGCTGCCAGCAACGCCGCGGCACTCGCACCGCGACAATCCACAACAGAGTGGGCACCCGCCGCACGGGCCATCTCGGCAACACGCGGGCTGGGTACAAACAAGGGTAGCCGGGCCAATTCGGGCCAGTCGTTGCCCGCCAGCTCGTGCAGATGCACAAAGCCCTGCCCACTGCTGACCACCAGGGCGTTCAGGCGTTCAGCCCGAACCCGCTCAATCAGGCTAGCCGGCGGGTAATCCGGCAGCACCCGGCGATACAGTGGCAGATAGTCCACCTGCACGCCTTGGCCGCGCAAGCGCTCGGCCAGTAACTCTCGGCCACCCTCGCCGCGCAGGATCAACACCCGCGGCATCTCAACGGCCAGTGCCCGCTGAAACTGTGGCAGAGCCAACAGGGCTTCACTGTCATCGCCCAGCTCGGGGTAATGCACGCACGGGTGCCGCTCACGCAGAACCTGCGCCGTGGCGGCACCGACGCTGAACCAGGGCTGTGTCTCGGGTATGGCGATCTGCGCAGCGCTCAGGCGAGCCAGCGCCAAACGCGCTGCCGGCTTGCTGACCACGATCACTGCGCTGTACTGCGGCAAGCGAGCCAGCGTACTGCGTTGTTCGGCTGTCTCGGGCAACGCCTCAATGGCCAACAGCGGCAGGCTACTGCTGAAGATGCCCTGCTGGGCCAGGGTGGCGGCCAACGCGCTCGACTCTTCAGCCGGACGGGTCAGCAGCAGCCGCCAACCATTCACTCGCCAGCAGCCTCGCCATAGACCGCTTGTAGAATGGCCGCCGCACCTTGCGCCAGCAGCGCTTCGGCGACCTGTACGCCCAGCTGCTCGGCAGCCGCCACGGGCGCACGCTGTTCGGCGCGCAGCAATTGCGAACCGTCGGGTTGACCAACCAGGCCGCGCAGCCAAAGTTGTTCGCCTTCCAGCACGGCATAGCAGGCGATTGGCACCTGGCAGCCGCCGTTCAGGTGTTTGTTCAGCGCACGCTCGGCGGTTACCCGCAGCGCGGTATCGCGGTGATGCAGCGGCGCCAGCAGGGCGTGAATTTCACTGTCAGCCGTGCGGCATTCGATACCCACCGCGCCCTGACCACCGGCCGGCAGGCTGTCTTCAGCACTGATCGAAGAACGAATACGCTCTGCAAAGCCCAGGCGAATCAGCCCGGCAGCGGCGAGGATGATGGCGTCGTACTCGCCGGCATCCAGCTTGGCCAAACGGGTATTGACGTTGCCACGCAGGAACTGGATTTTCAGATCCGGGCGGCGCGCCAACAGCTGGGCCTGACGGCGCAGGCTGGAGGTGCCGACCACACTGCCGGCCGGCAACGCGTCGAGGCTGGCGTAGGTATTGGAAACGAAAGCATCGCGCGGGTCTTCGCGCTCGCAGATGCAGTACAGGCCCAGGCCTTCGGGGAAGTCCATCGGTACATCCTTCATCGAATGCACGGCGATGTCGGCCTGATTCTCCAGCAGCGCAGTTTCCAGCTCCTTGACGAACAGGCCCTTGCCGCCAATCTTCGCCAGCGGTGCGTCCAGTAGCTTGTCGCCACGACTGACCATTGGCACCAGGCTGACCTTGAGGCCAGGGTGCGCCTGTTCCAGACGGGCTTTGACGTGTTCGGCCTGCCACAGGGCCAGGGCACTTTTACGGGTGGCAATGCGGATTTCGCGAGACATGGGCAATTCCAGAAAACGAACTGCCGGGGATAATAACAGGCTGGCCCGGATCAGGCCTGCAACCCTAGCTGCTAAAGCTCCTTAGCAACCAGTATCGGATCTTGCGAGCTAGAGTGAGACAAGGCGGAAACAGGCGAGGAAGCGGAGTTTACTGTTGTAAATGAGCATTCCGAGCCTGTTTCCAACGCAGGATCGCCGACGCGCAGCAGATCCAGCCAGAACGCTAGAGGTTGTGCATCAGCTTACGCACCCCGGCCACATGCCGACGGCTGACTATCAGCGCTTCCTCGTTCATGCCCTTGAGAAACAGCTGAAAATGCCCGAGCGGCGTACGTTGCAGGCGTTCGATACGCTCGCGAGCGACCAGTGCATTGCGGTGAATGCGCACAAAGCGATCACCAAACTCGTCTTCCAAAGCTTTCAACGGCTCATCCAGCAGCACTTCGCCGCCGGCATGGCGCAAGGTCACGTACTTGTGGTCAGCAATAAAGTAGATCACCTGATCCAGCGGAATCAGCTCGATGCCTTTGCGGGTGCGTGCACTGATATGGCTGCGCGGGCCACCGCCGCTGTCTGCCGCAGGGCGAGTCAACGCCGCCAGTTGCACACGATTGGGCCGCTCGGCTTTTTTTAGCGCTTCGCTGAGGCTTTCCGCCCGCACCGGTTTGACCAGATAGCCCACGGCGCTGACCTGGAAGGCTTCCAGGGCAAATTCGTCATGCGCAGTACAGAAGATCACAGCCGGAGGCGCTTCACGCTCACACAGCTTGGCGGCTACTTGCAGGCCGTCCAGGCCCGGCATGCGGATATCCAGCAACACCACGTCCGGCTTCAAGCTGTCGATCAGGCTCAGGGCCTCCTCGCCGTTGCTGGCTGCGGGTTCAAGCACGCGATAGCCATCAAGATCGCCCACCATACGGCTCAGGCGCTCACGGGCCAAGGGTTCATCATCGACAATCAGGACATTCATAATGCACGGGCTTCCTGCTTGGGTCTCGCACAAGGATAGCGTAGACAAGTGAAGTGGCGTCCGTCACGGCGCTCTACGCTGAGACTGGCCCGCGGCCCGAAAAGTGCCACCAGCCGCGCGTCGATATTGCTCAGCGCTTGATGCGTGCCGCGCGACGGCGGCTCCTCGCCTAGTTGTTCGTATGGGTTGCTCACGCACAGCTGGAATACCCCCTCGTGATAACTCGCCTCGACCCGCACCAGGCCGCCCTCGATGCGTGGCGCAATGCCGTAGATCAGGGCGTTTTCCAGTAAGGGTTGCAGCGTCAGTTGTGGAATCGGCAGATCGTCCGGCACATCGACAATCTCCCACTGCAACTGTAGACGCTCGCCGAGCCGATAGCGCTCAATCGATAAATATCGTTGCGCCAGCTCCAGCTCCTCGCGCCAGGGCACCAGATTGCCGGGCTTGGCCAGGCTGGCGCGGAACAGGTCGGACAAATCCAGCACCGCCTGCTCGGCCTTGTACGGGTCAACCACCACCAGGCTGGCGATACTGTTCAAGCTGTTGAACAGAAAGTGCGGGCGGATACGCGCCTGCAATGACTCAAGACGGGCACGCAATTCAGCCTGCTCCTGTTTGCGCCACTGACTCTGCAGGTAGAAATAACGCAGCAGCAACGCCGACATGATCAGGCTGATCAAGGCATGGCGCAGGTACAGATTGACTTCGCCAGCCCGTGGTAACGGCCCGCCCAGCTCGTAGTAATCCGCCACGGCGGTGCACAGCAGGCTGAGGGTGACCACAATCGCGCAGCACAAGGTGCCGGCCGTGGCCGCCGGCATGCGTGCCATCAGCGGGCGCAGGCGGCACAGCACCGCGGCCGAGAGCAGTACGATCCATTGCACGAACAGCGAAGTCAGCGCCAGGCGCACCCAGTCAAAACCCGGCAGCATGGGCTCGGACAACACCAGCACCAGCACCAGCAACTCGGCCAGCAGCACCATGCTCAGCAAGGCTTCTGGCTGGCAAAGCTCGGGCACGAAAAAGTCATCGACCAGTGGCGGTTGTTTTTCTGATAACAGGCTTTTTATTTTCATCAACGCAGTTTCCGCGTGAGCCGCGCCAGCAGCAAGATAGACAGCTGCGACCGGGCAAAATAAAGCACCGAAATGCGCCCACCGCGAGAAAACTGTGAACGGCGCAACATTGTCCTCCTGCAGCCGAGCTGGCGCCACCGACAAACCGACGCGGCGAATTTGCCTGTCAGCCTGTTATTATCGGCGCACTTTTCCGTCTTGCCGGCCGCCCCAGCGCGGCCAGCCCGTTTTAGCGCACCAGCCGAGCGAAGCCCATGAGCACTGAAAAAACCAACCAATCCTGGGGCGGCCGCTTCAGCGAACCCGTCGATGCCTTTGTTGCCCGCTTTACCGCCTCCGTCGAATTCGACAAGCGCCTGTACCGCCACGACATCATGGGCTCCATCGCCCACGCCAGCATGCTGGCCAAGGTTGGCGTGCTGACTGACGCCGAGCGCGACAGCATCATTGCCGGACTGACGCAGATTCAGGGCGAGATCGAAGCCGGCCAGTTCGACTGGCGCGTCGACCTGGAAGACGTGCACATGAACATCGAAGCGCGCCTGACCGACCGCATTGGCATCACCGGCAAGAAACTGCACACCGGCCGCTCGCGTAACGATCAGGTGGCCACCGATATCCGCCTGTGGCTGCGTGACGAGATAGACCTGATCCTGGCCGAGATCACTCGCCTGCAGCAGGGTCTGCTGGAGCAGGCTGAGCGTGAAGCGGCGACCATCATGCCCGGCTTTACCCACCTGCAAACCGCGCAACCGGTGACCTTTGGCCATCATTTGCTGGCTTGGTTCGAAATGCTCAGCCGCGACTACGAGCGCCTGGTCGATTGCCGCAAGCGCACCAACCGCATGCCGCTGGGCAGCGCGGCGCTGGCCGGTACGACTTACCCGATTCAGCGCGAAATAACCGCACAACTGCTGGGTTTCGACGCCGTTGGCGGCAACTCACTGGATGGTGTGTCCGATCGCGACTTCGCTATCGAATTCTGCGCCGCTGCATCCTTGGCGATGATGCACTTGTCACGCTTTTCCGAAGAGCTGGTGCTGTGGACTTCAGCGCAGTTCCAGTTCATCGATCTGCCGGATCGTTTCTGCACCGGCTCCTCGATCATGCCGCAGAAGAAAAACCCCGACGTACCGGAGCTGGTACGCGGCAAGAGCGGTCGTGTGTTCGGCGCACTGATGGGCCTGCTGACCCTGATGAAAGGCCAACCGCTGGCCTACAACAAGGACAATCAGGAAGACAAAGAACCGCTGTTCGACGCCGCCGACACCCTGCGCGACTCGCTGCGCGCCTTTGCCGACATGATCCCGGCGATCAAACCCAAGCACGCCATCATGCGTGAGGCGGCGCTGCGCGGTTTCTCCACCGCCACCGACCTGGCCGACTACCTGGTACGCAAAGGCCTGCCATTCCGTGATTGCCACGAAATCGTCGGCCATGCGGTGAAGTACGGCGTCGAGTCCGGCAAGGACCTGGCCGAAATGAGCCTGGACGAACTGCGCCAGTTCAGCGACCAGATCGAGCAGGACGTGTTCGCCGTGCTGACCCTTGAAGGCTCAGTCAACGCCCGTGACCATATTGGCGGCACCGCACCCAATCAGGTGCGCGCTGCTGTCGTGCGCGGCCGCGAGCTGCTTGCCGCACGCTGATATGTCGGTCCATTCGCCAGGACGGCGTATTTCAGTGGTCGGATGCTCCGGTGCGGGCAAGACCACCCTTGCCCGCCGCTTGGCACAGCAATTGGGCTATCGCCATGTTGAGCTGGACGCGCTGTATCACCAGCCCAACTGGCAACAGTTGCCGACCGAGCAGTTCAAACAGGTCGTAAGCGAAGCCCTGCAAGGTGACGACTGGGTCGTGGAAGGTAGCTATTCGGCCGTGCGCCCACATGTACTGGAGCGCTCGGATATGGTGATCTGGCTAGACCTGCCCAGAGCCGCAGTAATGCGCCAACTGATCCCACGCACCTTAAAACGCCTGGTGCTGCGCCAAGCGCTGTGGAATGGCAACCGCGAGCGTTGGGGCAACCTGTTCAAACTCACCCCGGAAAAATCCATTTTGGTCTGGGCCTGGCAACGCCATGCGCTCTATCGGCAACGCTATGGCGACGAAATGCGCACAACCCCTGCATCCCGGCGCTATATACGACTTGACTCGCGCCAGGCCGTCGAGCACTTCCTGACCACCTTCCCGGCATGCTAGGAACCCGTTTTATGCCTCTGACTATCCGCCCCGCCACCGCCGCAGATGCCGCTCTGATTCTGCGTTTTATCACCGATCTGGCGATCTACGAGAAAGCCGAGCATGAGGTGAAAACCGACGCCGCCGGGATCGAAGCGAGCCTGTTCGGGCCTGACAGCAGTACCCAAGCGCTGATCTGCGAGTATGGCGGCCAGCCGATTGGCTACGCCGTGTACTTCTTCAATTACTCGACCTGGCTGGGCAAACACGGGCTGTACTTGGAAGACCTCTATATCAGCCCGGAGACACGCGGCGTCGGCGCGGGCAAAGCCCTGCTGCGTCACCTGGCGCAACTGGCAGTAGCCAAGGGCTGTGGCCGCTTCGAGTGGGCCGTGCTGGACTGGAACACGCCTGCCATCGAATTCTATGAAGCCTTCGGTGCCAAACCGCAAGACGAATGGACGACCTACCGTCTGACCGGCCAGGCCCTGCTGGACTTTGCTCAGGGCTAGCCCTTTTGGAGAAACATATGAGCGAGCAAGACGACGAAGATTTCGCCCAGGACACCCTGACCCAGGCCATCGAAAACCAGCTGGAAGCCGGCGAACCCGCCTTTGTCCAGGCAGTGCTGAACAAGCTGACGCTGGTCGGTTACGAGCGCGAGGAGATCATCGAGCTGATGGCCCTGGTGCTGGCGGATGAAATCGACGCCATGCTACGCGATGACCGCCCCTTTGACCTGGCCCGCTACGAACAAGGCCTGCGCGCCCTGCCAGAGCTGCCGGAAGAAAACTGAGCCGTACTTGACCCAGGGCACTGTTCATCCTGGCAAGCAGATTGCTACTGTCTGACAATCTGACCCACAAGGCGCAGCACCGATGACGCGTTCGTTCGAGCCAGTCGGCCTTCTGCTCACCCTGCTCTGCGCTCTGGCTGGCGCCGGGTTGGCGCGTGCTGACACCCCGCGCATCGGCGCCGAGGATGACTGGTACCCCTACACCGCCTGGCGTGATGAACAGATCGTAGGCATGTCGGCAGATATCGTGCGCGCGGCCTTCGCCAGCAGCGAAACCCCGATCGAACTCGCCGCCTACCCCTATTCACGCTGCATGGAGCTGGCCCGCTCCGGCGCGCTGGCGGCCTGTTTCAACACCACCCCCGACTCACGCATCGAAGAACAATTTCTGCTGCCCGAGGAAATGCTGTTCAGCGACGACATCCTGCTCTGGGCCCGTAACGGCGCAGCACCCCTGACAGACCTCAATGCCCTGGCCGGCAAGCGCGTGGCGGTGACCATCGGCTACACCTACGGTGAACCCTTCGACCACCGCCAGGACATCCTGCGCGTGCCGGTGCGGCGCGATCTCAATGGTTTTCTTATGCTGCAGCGCGACCGCGTCGATTATGTGGTGGCCTTTCGCGGCACCACCCAAGCATTGATCGAACAGAACCCGGAATTGGCCGAGCAATTCGTCGCTCTGGCCACCGTGCACCAGCCGCAGCTGTACCTGACGTTCTCGCGCCATCATCCGCAGGCTACGGCACTGCTACAACGCTTCGATCAGGGCATGCGGCAGATCAGAGGCGACGGCACCTATCAGAAAATTATCCAGCGCTGGCAGCTACCGGCTCGGCAAGCGGCGGCACACACCACTACACTGCTGAACAGGCCATAACAACAAGACGGAGTCACTATGAAAGCCTTTACTTCCGACCTGATCGACGAACTGGAAATCCTCGCCCTGTACAACCTGAGCAACCATCAGGAAGGGCTCAAGGTGCACAACAACGCCTCGTTCAAGGCTCAGGGGGCGATTACCCGGCTGCATGAGAAAGGCCTGATCAGTCAGTCCGACGGTGGTTACCTGACCAGCCTGGGGATTGATGCCGCCGAACACGCCCAAGGCCTGTTGACCATCCTCGCGCCCAAGAGCGCTTTGCTGACTTAAACCCTGCCCTTCAGTCAGGCCCATGCCGGGCGATATAGCAGCAGATACCGCACAGAACTGTCCGCCGTTTTCCATAGCCACAGCGCCCTGGCGGCAGCATTCAACCCCGCGTCATGCCCATGACGCCCACCTGAATGCTGCCGGCCCTGGCATGTATCCAAGGGGCTGCGCGCGCTGATCAACAGGTTCCAAGAACCGGGGCAACTGGTAGGCTTGCCTCACCTTCCCAGCGAGCATGAGCATGACGCGCACTCAGGAAATTCGCCCGGACATTGAAGACGGTATCGATCGCAAGGTACTGACCCAGCTGCGCGCGCGCTTCCTCAAACTCAATCAGAGCCGTCTGCAACGTGCCATGCAGGCGCTGTCAACACGCCAGCAGCTGGTGCTCAAGCTGTTACCGCTGCTGTTCCATGTCAATCATCCGCTGCTGCCGGGCTATGTCTCCGGGCTGACCCCGGCCGGCCTCAGCGGCTTCGAGCCGGATGACGAGCTGCTTGCCGAAGTGCAGCGGCTGACCCGCTCGTTCGCCTACAAGCCCTATCGCGGCAAACAGGCGCTGCCGATTCACGGGCTGTTTCTGATGGGCAGCCTGGGCACCGTGGCCCAGGCCGAGCAGAGCGACATGGACCTGTGGGTGTGTCATGCCAGCGATCTCAGCCAACAGCAGCTGCACGAGCTGAGCAAGAAGTGCGAACTGCTGGAAAACTGGGCGGCGACCCTGGGCGCAGAAGCGCATTTCTTTCTGATCGACCCCGCACGCTTCACCCTCGGCGAGCGCGAGGCCCAGCTGACCTCGGATGACTGCGGCACCACCCAGCATTACCTGCTGCTCGATGAGTTCTACCGCACCGCGATCTGGCTTGGCGGGCGCACGCCGCTGTGGTGGCTGGTGCCGGTGTATGAGGAAAAACGCTACCAGCACTACACCAACGAGCTGCTCTCCAAACGCTTTATCCGCGCCGAGGACGTGCTCGACCTCGGCCACCTGGCGCGCATCCCGCCGGAGGAATTTATCGGCGCCGGCATGTGGCAGTTGTTCAAGGGCATCGAGTCGCCCTACAAATCGGTGCTCAAGCTGCTGCTGACCGAGGTCTACGCCAGCGAACACCCCAAGGTCGAATGCCTGTCGTTGCGCTTCAAGCAGGCGGTATTCGCCAACCGCCTGGATGTCGATGAACTCGACCCCTATATCGTGGTGTACCGCCGCCTGGAGGAATACCTAGTCGGTCGTGGCGAGCACGAGCGCCTGGAGCTGATCCGCCGCTGCCTGTACCTCAAGGTCGACAAGAAGCTCAGCCGCCCGCCGCGCAATAACCGTAAAAGCTGGCAGCGCCTGCTGCTCGAGCGCCTGACCCGCGACTGGAACTGGGACAGCCGCCAGCTGGCGATGCTCGACAGCCGCAGCCAGTGGAAAGTGCGCCAGGTCAGTGCCGAGCGGCGCATGCTGGTCAACGAACTGACCTACAGCTATCGCTTTCTCTCCGAGTTCGCCCGCAGCGAACACGCCGGCAGCTCGCTCAACAGCCGTGACCTGGGCATTCTCGGCCGCCGCCTGTATGCCGCCTTCGAGCGCAAGGCCGGCAAGATCGAATTCATCAACCCAGGCATCGCCCCGGATCTGGCTGAAGACACCCTGACCCTGGCCCAGAGTCCCAACCCGGACGAACCCAATGAAAACCTCTGGGCGCTTTATAACGGCAGTGTCAGCGCCCAGGATTTGGAAGATTTTTCGCCGCTCAAACGCTCGCGCGAACTGGTCGAACTGCTCGCCTGGTGCCAGCGCAATGGCGTGATCGACAACAGCACGCGGTTGTCGCTGCACCCAGGCAGCAGCGACCTCACCGAATTCGAGCTGTCCAACCTGCTCAGCAGCCTGCAGCAGGTGGTGCCGCTGCCCTTGCCTGCGGTCGATGAAGCCGCCCTGCTCAGCGCCAGCGTGCCCAGCGAGGTGCTGCTGCTGGTCAACGTCGGTGTCGACCCGCTCAAGCAATTCAGTCAGATGAACATGCACATGACCACCGAGCGCACCGATGCATTGGGCTATTCCGGGGTGCGCGAGAACCTGATTCTGACCATCGACCAGGTCACCCTGAACAGCTGGAACGAGCTGCTGGTGACCCGCTATGACGGCCCGCATGCACTGCTCGACTGCCTGCGCGACTTCCTCAACGCCCTACCGGCCACAGGTCGCAAACCCAACCTGCGGGTGCGTTGTTTCTGCCGCAACCGTGCCACGGCGATTGCCGAGCGGGTCGAGGAGCTGTTCCGCGAAACCCTCGGCAGCTTCAGCAGTGAACAGGCCAACCGCTACCTGTTGCAGATCAAGCAGCACTATCACCTGCTCGAGCTGAAACCCGGCAATGTCAGCCATACCAGCCTGAAAGACCTGCCCACGCTGATCGATCACCTGGGTGAGGAACTGCCCGGTTACAGTGAGCTGCATCTGGATCGCAGCGCCCTGGAAGGTGAAGACCTGGCGCTGATCCTGCCACTCGGCCGGCCGCAGTGTATTCAGGTGTTCTACCGGCTGAACGAGGCCAGCGCTCTGGCCGAGCTGAGCGTGCTCGATGAGCACAATGCGCTGTGGCGTCAGCAGATGCCCTATCGCGATGAACAGAGCCTGCTGACCCCGTTGCAACGCTTTCTGCAATCCGTGCTGTACCGGCGTAACGCCCTGCTGCCGCTGGATAACCTGCCAGCGCACCAGCCGCTGGACGTGCTGTATTACCAGGTGCTGCCGGATGCGCCGCTGCGCGCCCAGCGCCTGGAACGGCGGCCACCGCCACTGTCACCGATCAGCCATCCGTTCTATGACGTGCAGGCCATCGTCGAGCCGGCGGATGGCCACCGCATGGCCCCCGGCGAGCGCCTTGACCTCGGCCAGCGGCGACCCGCCGGTACACCCGGGCACAAGCGCTCGCATGTCACCCTGTACTGCAACCACCGCGAGTTTTCCGAACTGGAATACGCCGGCGACCTGTTCGCCGCCGTGGCCCAGCACATCCTCGCGCAACGCCGCGATGGCGCGCGCTACCCCTGCTACATCACCGACCTCGACCTGTCGGCGGTGCTCGGCGAAGGGCATATGCAGAGCGTGCATTACCTGCGCTACAAGAGCCGCCTGGAAGCGGCACTGAATCAGGCCCTGCAGAAGGCCTGACGCTCAGCATCAGGCGCGGCTGTACTCGCCCGCCGCCTCTGGTTGATATTCCACCGCCAGCAGGGTCAGTTTGAGCACTTTGCCATTCGGCCCGGTCCAGTCGATATGCTGGCCCACAGACAAGCCCAGCAGGGCGGTGCCAACCGGCGCCAGTACGGACACGCAGCCTTCACCGCCGGCATCCTGTGGGTACACCAGGGTCAGGTGGTAGTCCTTGCCGCTGCTCTCCTCACGGCAATGCACCCGCGAGTTCATGGTCACTACGCCGGCGGGCACTTCGTCATGGCCAACCACTTCGGCGCGATCGAGTTCAGCCTGCAAGGCCGCAGCGCCGGGGCCGAATTCATCCAGGCTGTCGAGCAGGTGCTCCAGACGCTGCAGATCAAGACGGGTGATGGTGAGCGAAGGTGTGCTGGTCATGGTGCGGGTATATCCCCTTTACGGATGCTGAAAAAAGCAAAACCCCATCACGAAGATGGGGTTTGGCAAGTCGTGAGCTGACCGTACCACAGCCACTCAAATAAACAAGACCGCCCGGTCAAGGCATGCCTTTACGCTGCTGCAGGCGTGCCTCGGCCGCCGCGCAGATCGCGCGCTGGCGCGGCGCGTCGGCTTTGCTCCAGTCGAGAATTTCCTGCAGCGTGCGGCCACAGCCCAGGCAGGTATCCTGATCATCCAGACAACACTGACGACGGCAGGGCGAGACAACCTGCACGCCGGCCGGCTCAGAGCTCTTCGAACTCAAGGTCGGCACCGGATTGTTCCAGGGTGATACGCGCCAGCATTTCGCCCAACTGCTCGTCGCTACTGTCGCAGATCCAGCGTTCGCTGGCCTGGTCGTAATCAAAGTGGAAACCACCGGAGCGCGCGGCCAGCCAGAGTTGGCGCAACGGTTCCTGGCGACTGAAGATCAGCTGGCTGCCGTTCTCAAAACGCACGGTCAGCACTCCGCCGGAATTTTCCAGATCCAGGTCCAGGTCGCTGTCATCGAAAATATCTTCCACCGCCTGCTGGGTGGCATCGACCAGATCGTGAAAGCGGGCTTCGGTCAAACTCATTACGGATTACCTCAAAAAATTCAGCGACTGCTAACAAAGTCCTTGGATATCTGGCGCTATGAAAGCGTGACGAGCGAAGGTTAGGCAAGGCGCAAGTAGGCAAGGAAGTGGAGTGTACTTCTGTACATGAGCATAACTCGCTTCACTCGCCCTTCGGGCCGCGCTAAAGCGCGTTAGCCACAAGTGGCTTTCCGAGCCTGCTTGCAACACGGCATAACCGAGCGCAGTAGCTTTCATAGCGCCAGATGGCGGCGATATTCGCCGGGGCTTTGCCCCGTCCAACGGCGAAACGCGCGGGCCAGCGAACCGGGCTCACTGAAACCGACCAGAAAGGCGATTTCCGCCAGTTCCAGCGCCGGGTCGCGCAGGTAATTCAGCACCAGTTGCTGGCGGGTTTCATCCACCAACTGGTTGAAGGATAACCCGGCCTCGCGCAAACGCCGCTGCAGGGTACGCGGACTGAGCGCCAAACGCGCGGCGATTTGCTGCAAATCAGCGCCCGCTTCCGGCAACTGTCGGGACAACTCCAGTCGCGCACGATCAAGCACGCTGCTGCCCTGCTGGATTTCCCCAAGCAGGCGATCAGCATAGGCATCGAGCATCACCCGCACCTGGGCATCGGCCTGACCGAGCGGCGTGGCGAGCAGACGTTTGGGAAATACCAGGGCGTTATCGGCCTGACCGAACAATACCGGGCAACGGAAGATGCGCTGATATTCCGAGGTATCAGCAGGTCCCGCATGCTGAAAGCGCACTTCGGTCGGCGGAATATCCAGGCCGGTGATCCAGTGGCCGAAGGTTACCCAGCCGGCCAGGGTTTCTTCACAGAGCTGTCGCTTGTGCAACGGTAAAAATGGCAGGCAGCTGTGCGCCACCTGCGGCTCCTGCCCTTCGCGCGGCGGCTCGTCAGCCAGATCAATCGACCCCAGGTTCCCCACCAGTGCCGCATAGCGCGCCTGGCGATGCAGCGCATCCGCGAGGGTCGCGCAGCTCATGATCAGGTAGCCCAGCACCCCGTAGTAACCCGGCCGTACGGCTTCACCCAGGTGCAGCCCCAACTGCTCATCGCCCGTCAGCTGCACGCCATGGCCGAGCAGCTCCAGGTAAGTACTGGCGGCCACACGCTGGTCGCGCTGAGCCAGAATCTGCGGGCTGAGCTGCACGCGCTCAAGCAGCGCATGGGTATCGAGGCCCCGACGAGCGAGGTAGTCGAGCAACCCTTGCAGGTAAGCGACTGAAACCGAACTGTTGACCACTACAGGGGTGTCCATCCAGGCTCCTGAACGCGGGTGGTAGGTGCAAAGATCTCGCCAAAGATACAGGCAAAGCCCCGCCAGACGGGAACCCTGGCGCATAGGCAAGGCGTCGGGGGGTCGGTATACTCCGGCGCAATCATGCTTTATTACAAGGATTTCACCATGAAGCGGTTGTTTACTGCCTTTATCGCGATGCTTGCTGTCAGCACCCTGCTCGCGGGCTGCGGCCAGAAAGGCCCGCTGTACCTGCCGGAAGAAAGTCAGCCAGCGCCTGCGCAAACCGAATAAGGGCCAGCTATGAACGCCTTCAACTACCGCGACGGTCAGCTGTTCGCGGAAGGCGTGGCCTTGTCCGCCATCGCCCAACGCTTCGGTACGCCGACCTACGTTTACTCGCGTGCGCACATCGAGGCGCAGTACCGCGCCTATGCCGATGCCCTGCAGGGCATGCCGCATCTAGTGTGCTTTGCCGTCAAGGCCAATTCCAACATCGGCGTTCTGAATGTCCTGGCGCGCCTCGGCGCCGGCTTCGATATCGTTTCCCGCGGTGAGCTGGAGCGTGTTCTGGCAGCGGGTGGCGAAGCAAGCAAGATTGTCTTCTCCGGCGTCGGCAAAAGCCGCGATGACATGCGCCGCGCTCTGGAAGTCGGCGTGCACTGCTTCAACGTCGAATCCACCGAAGAGCTGGAACGCCTGCAAGTGGTGGCTGCCGAGCTGGGCAAGACGGCGGCGATTTCGCTACGAGTGAACCCGGACGTCGATGCCGGCACCCACCCGTACATTTCCACCGGTCTGAAAGAAAACAAGTTTGGTATCGACATCGAGCAGGCTGAAGCGGTGTATGCCCGCGCCGCCGAGTTGCCGAACCTGCAGATCGTTGGGGTCGATTGCCATATCGGCTCGCAGCTGACGGCCCTGGCGCCGTTTCTCGATGCCCTGGATCGCCTGCTGGTACTGGTTGACCGTTTGGCCACACGCGGCATCCGCATCAAGCACCTGGATCTGGGGGGCGGTCTCGGCGTGCAGTACCGCGATGAACAGCCGCCACTGGCCGGCGAGTACATCGCCGCCGTGCGTGAACGCCTGGCCGGGCGTGACCTGGCCCTGGTATTTGAACCGGGTCGCTACATCGTCGCCAACGCCGGCGTGCTGCTGACTCAGGTGGAATACCTCAAGCACACCGAGCACAAGGATTTCGCCATCGTCGATGCGGCGATGAACGACCTGATCCGCCCGGCCCTGTACCAGGCCTGGATGGACGTGGTGGCCGTGCAGCCGCGCGATGGCGCGACGCGCAACTACGACATCGTCGGGCCGATCTGCGAGACCGGCGACTTCCTCGCCAAGGACCGCGACCTGGCGCTGGCCGAAGGTGACTTGCTGGCCGTGCGCTCGGCCGGTGCCTACGGTTTTGTCATGAGCTCCAACTACAACACCCGCGGCCGCGCCGCCGAGGTGATGGTGGATGGCGAACAGACCTTCGAAGTGCGTCGCCGCGAGACGCTCAGCGAACTCTTTGAGGGCGAAAGCCGCCTGCCGGAGTAAGTCTGATGCTATTGCGCTTTACCAAGATGCACGGCCTCGGCAATGACTTTATGGTCCTCGACCTGGTCAGCCAGCACGCGCATATCCAGCCGAAAAACGCCAAAGCCTGGGGCGACCGCCACACCGGCGTGGGCTTCGATCAGTTGCTGATTGTCGAGCCGCCGAGCAACCCGGACGTGGACTTCCGCTACCGCATCTTCAATGCCGACGGCTCGGAAGTGGAGCAGTGCGGCAATGGCGCACGCTGCTTCGCCCGTTTCGTGCTGGACAAGCGCCTGACGGTGAAGAAACAGATCCGCGTGGAAACCAAGGGCGGCATCATCGAGCTGGACGTGCGCAACGACGGGCAGATCAGCGTCAACATGGGCGCGCCGCGCCTGAGCCCGGCGCAGATCCCCTTCCAGGCCGAACAGCAGGCACTCAGCTACCCAGTCGAGGTCGATGGCCAGACCGTTGAGCTGGCTGCCGTGTCCATGGGCAACCCGCATGCCGTGCTGCGCGTCGACAGCGTCGATAACGCTCCGGTGCACAGCCTCGGGCCGAAGCTCGAACACCACCCGCGCTTCCCGCAACGGGTGAATGTCGGCTTCCTCCAGGTGCTCGACCGCAAACACGCCAAACTGCGCGTCTGGGAGCGCGGCGCCGGGGAAACCCAGGCCTGCGGTACCGGTGCCTGCGCAGCGGCCGTGGCGGCGATCAGCCAGGGCTGGATGGACTCCCCGCTGCAGATCGAACTACCAGGTGGCAAACTGAGCATCGAGTGGGCAGGCCCGGGGCAGCCCGTTATGATGACCGGACCCGCCGTACGGGTGTACGAAGGACAGGTTCGTTTATGACTGAGCAGCGCGTATGACAGACCAGCAGGATTCACCCAAGCCACTGGATTCGGAAACGGTTGCCGCTTACCTGCGCCTGCATCCGGAATTCTTTATCGACCACGACGAGTTGATCCCCGAGCTGCGCATTCCGCACCAGCGCGGCGATACCGTGTCGCTGGTCGAGCGCCAGGTGAAACTGCTGCGTGAACGCAATATCGAGATGCGCCACCGCCTCTCACAACTGATGGACGTGGCCCGCGACAACGACCGCCTGTTCGACAAGACCCGCCGCCTGGTGCTCGACCTGCTCGATGCCAATAGCCTGGAAGAAGTGGTCAGCTGCGTCGAAGACAGCCTGCGCCGCGAGTTTCAGGTGCCCTTCGTCAGCCTGATCCTGTTTTGCGACGTTCCACTGCCGGTTGGCCGCTCGGTCAGCAGTGCCGAAGCGCATCAGGCCATTGGCGGTCTGTTGGCCGGCGGCAAAACCATCTGCGGCGTGCTGCGCGAACATGAGCTGAACTTCCTGTTTGGCAACGAAGACGGCGCTCAGGTGGGCTCGGCCGCGGTGGTCAGCATCAGCCACCAAGGCCTGCATGGCGTGCTAGCGATTGGCAGCGCCGACCCGCAGCATTACAAAAGCTCACTGGGCACGCTGTTCCTCGGTTATATCGCCGAAGTGCTGGCGCGCGTCGTACCGGGCTTTGCCACACCACTGCGCTCGGTGCGCTAGCAATCGATATTGCACCGCGCTCCGCTGGGAGCTTCCATGCAAGACCTCCTGGACGCCTACCTCGAACACCTGCGCAGTGAGCGCCAGCTCTCTTCCCACACCTTGATCGGTTACAGCCATGACCTGGCCAAGCTGCTGGCCTTCTGCGCCCAGGAGCAGATCGACCGCTGGGCGGCACTCGACACCCCACGCCTGCGCCGACTGATCGGCCGCCTGCATATGCAGGGCCAGTCCAGCCGCAGCCTGGCCCGCCTGCTCTCGGCCACCCGCGGCCTCTATCGTTACCTGATTCGTGAAGGCCACTGCGAGAGTGATCCGGCCAGCGGCCTGATGCCGCCCAAGGGCGAACGGCGGCTGCCAAAAACCCTCGACGCCGACCGCACCGCACAATTGCTCGACGGTGCCCTGGAAGACGACTTTATCGCCCGCCGCGACCAGGCCATGCTGGAGCTGTTCTATTCCTCCGGGCTGCGCCTGTCCGAACTGGTCAGCCTTAATCTGGACGGCCTCGACCTGCCCGCCGGGCTGGTACGGGTGACCGGTAAAGGCAACAAGACCCGTGAACTGCCCATCGGCCGCATGGCACGTGAAGCAATGGAGCAGTGGCTGCCGTTGCGTGCGCTGGCCAACCCAGCCGATGGCGCCGTCTTTATCAGCCAGCAAGGCCGTCGCATTGGCCCGCGTGCGGTGCAATTGCGGGTGCGCCAGGCCGGTGTGCGCGAACTGGGCCAGCACCTGCACCCGCACATGCTGCGCCACAGCTTCGCCAGCCATATGCTGGAGTCGTCCCAGGACCTGCGCGCAGTGCAGGAGTTGCTCGGCCACGCCGACATCGCCACCACCCAGGTCTATACCCACCTGGATTTCCAGCACCTGGCCAACGTTTATGATCAGGCTCACCCAAGGGCCAAACGCAAAGGCAGCGCAGAATGAGTATTCAGCTGATCACCTTCGACCTCGACGACACCCTGTGGGATGTCACGCCGGTGATGCAGGACGCCGAAGCGGCGCTGCGTAACTGGCTGGCCCTGCACGCACCACGGCTCGGCGGCGTGCCGGTGGAGCACCTGTGGTCGATTCGCGCCACCTTGCTGGCCGCCGAGCCGATGCTCAAGCATCGCCTCAGCGAGCTGCGCCGGCGCATCCTTTTTCATGCCCTGGAAAACGCCGGCTACCCGCACGGCGAAGCGCAGGTGCTGGCCGAGGCTGGTTTTCAGGTGTTTCTCGCCGCACGCCATCAGGTCGAACTGTTCGCCGAAGTGCATCCCACCCTTGAAGCACTGGCCAATCGCTTTCAGCTTGGGGTGATTACCAACGGCAATGCCGATGTGCGTCGCCTGGGCCTGGCCGACTACTTCCAGTTCGCCCTCTGCGCCGAAGATCTGGGCGTCGGCAAGCCTGACCCAAAGCCGTTCAGCGAAGCGCTAAAGCGCGCCGGTATCGCCGCAGAACATGCCGTACATATCGGTGATCACCCCTCCGATGACATTGCCGGGGCGCAAGCGGCCGGCCTGCGCGCGATCTGGTTCAACCCACAAGGCAAGGCCTGGATCGCCGACAACCGCCCGGATGCGGAAATCCGCAGCCTGGCCGAGCTGCCGGTACTGCTGCACAGCTGGGCGTAATAGCCCCAAAACTCGCGACATAAAAAAGCCCGCAGGTCATCAACCTGCGGGCTTTGTGTTTACGTCAGCGACTCAGATGGGGCGGCTGCCGTATTTGCTGTCCGGCTTCTTGGGGGGGTCGGCGACCACATTGGCCTCAACCTCCTGCACCTTGCCGCCACGGGAGAGGAACTCTTCCATGGCGCGGGCCAGCGCATCACGCTCTTTCTGCTTGGCTTCGATGCTCGGCAGTTCTTCGACGTCGACAGCAGCTTTGGCTTTTTTGCCTTTGCTGGCCGGTACGGCTTCGTCGTCACCGTCGCCATCATCGCTGCTGTCGCCATCGTCAGCGGCAGCCAGTTCTTCGCCTTCGTCTTCGTCAGCGCCTTCTAATTCGTCGTGTTCCAGATCTTCGTCGCTCATGTTCCAACCTCATGACTTGCGAAAAGCAGAGTAGTTATAGCCCAGCTGCGTCAGCTTTCTAACGTCGCTGATAAAAATTCCAGGGGTCTGGCTGTGGCCAAGCGCTGCGCATCGGCGATCTGCGCTCAACGGCGCGCATTCTAGGGGCTGTTGCCAGTGCATCACAACCGCACCAAAGCCTGTTTTGCACGATAGCTGCAAAGGGTGTATGGATTGTTGCCCACCATAAAAAACAAAGGGCGCCCGCAGGCACCCTTGTATGAAGCCAGGAAAATCAGCGCTTGGTGAATTCCGGGTAGGCTTCCATACCGCACTCGGCGATATCCACACCTTCGTACTCTGCTTCTTCGCTGACACGCAGGCCGATCACCAGCTTGATGACGGACCAGACCGCTAAACTCGCGACAAAAACCCAGCCGAAGATGCATACGATGCCCATCAACTGAGCGCCCAGGCTCGCGTCACTGTTGGTCAGGCAAACGGCCAGAAGCCCCCAGATACCCGAAACACCGTGCACCGAAATTGCACCTACCGGGTCATCCAGCCCGAGCTTTTCCAGCCACAAAATCGCAAACACCACCAGCACCCCCCCGACACCACCAATCAACAGCGCCTGCATGGCGGTTGGTGCAAGCGGCTCAGCCGTGATGGCAACCAGACCCGCAAGCGCCCCGTTGAGAATCATGGTCAGATCCGCCTTGCCGAACAGGATACGGGCCACGATCAACGCCGCGAGAAGGCCACCGGCAGCTGCCAGGTTGGTATTGACGAATACCTGAGCAACAGCGCTGGCATCCTCAATACTGCTGACCTTCAATTGCGAACCCCCATTGAAGCCAAACCACCCAAACCAGAGGATCAGCGTGCCCAGTGTCGCCAGCGGCAGATTTGCCCCCGGAAAGGCATTGATCTGTCCCTTGGGGCCGTACTTGCCTTTACGTGCGCCGAGCAGGATGACCCCTGTCAGCGCGGCCGTGGCGCCGGCCAAATGCACAATGCCGGATCCGGCGAAGTCCTTGAAGCCGGCCTCTTTGAGAAAGCCGCCACCCCAGGTCCAATACCCTTCTACCGGGTAAATCACCCCGCACATGACCACGGCAAACGCCAGAAAGGCCCAGAGCCGCATACGCTCAGCTACCGCCCCGGAAACAATTGACATGCATGTAGCTGCAAACACCAGCTGGAAAAAGAAGTCCGCCCGCTTGGCGTAATAAGGGGCCCCCTCACCACCCGCTGTCACGAGCTCCACAGCATGCTCATCGCCAATCAGAAAACCGAAACTGGGCAACACACCACCCGCATTGCCGCTGTACATCAGGTGGTAACCCACCAACAAGTACATCACCCCGGCCAAGGCATACAACACGATGTTCTTGGTGAGAATCTCCGTCGTATTCTTGGCCCGCACCAAGCCCGACTCGAGCATGGCAAACCCCGCGGCCATCCACATGACCAAGGCGCCACAGACCAGCAGAAAGAAGGTATCCAGCGCATACTGCAAGGGAATTAATGCTGTACTTTCCATCACGTACTCCGTTGTACCGTTACACCGTACGCCGTCATTGGCGCGGACAGAAAAACGCCCGGAGAACCGGGCGTTTTCTACATCAACAGCGCTTACAGATTGTAGCCACGCTCGTTGTGCTCGGAGAGGTCAAGGCCAACAGCCTCGGACTCTTCGGTAACACGCAGGCCCATGACCACATCCAACACCTTGAGAATGACGAAGGTCAGGATGCCGGTGTAGACGATGGTGAACAGTACGCTCTCAGTCTGAACCCACAGCTGACCAGCGATGCTCTCGATCTCGGCGAAGCCGCCCAGGGCCGGAGCACCGAAGGCACCCACCAGGATCGCGCCGACGATGCCGCCGACACAGTGCACGCCGAACACGTCGAGGGAGTCGTCGTAGCCCAGCTTGCGCTTCAGGCTGGTGGCGCAGAAGAAGCAGATCACACCAGCAGCCAAACCGATGACCAGTGCACCCACCGGACCTACAGCACCCGCCGCAGGCGTAATGGCGACCAGGCCGGCAACCACACCCGACGCGATACCCAGCGCACTTGGCTTACCGTGCGTGATCCACTCGGCAAACATCCAGCCCAGTGCAGCAGCAGCAGTGGCGATCTGAGTAACCAGCATGGCCATACCAGCAGTTTCGTTGGCGGCTGCAGCAGAGCCAGCGTTGAAGCCGAACCAGCCGACCCACAGCATGGCAGCACCAATCAGGGTGTAGCCCAGGTTGTGTGGGGCCATTGGGGTGGTTGGGTAGCCTTTACGCTTGCCCAGTACCAGACACGCCACCAGACCCGCGATACCGGCGTTGATATGCACCACGGTGCCGCCCGCGAAGTCGATCACGCCTTCATCCCACAGGAACGCACCGTCACCGGCCCAGACCATATGGCACATCGGGGCATAGACCACAGTGAACCAGATAGCCATGAAGATCAGCATGGCGGAGAACTTCATACGCTCGGCAAAGGCACCCACGATCAGCGCCGGAGTGATAATCGCGAAGGTCATCTGGAAGGTGATAAACACGCTTTCAGGGAAAGCACCGATCATGCTCTCTTTGGTCAGGTTGCCCAGAAACACATTGTTCAGGCTACCGACGAAAGAGTTGAAGTTAGTGACACCCTTCTCCATACCGGTCGTGTCGAAAGCCAGGCTATAGCCGTAGACAAACCAGAGGATGCTCATGAGTCCAGTGATGGCAAAGCACTGCATCATCACCGAGAGAATATTCTTGGAACGGACCATGCCGCCATAGAACAGCGCCAGGCCTGGGATGGTCATGAACAGCACCAGCGCAGTGGCCGTGAGCATCCAGGCGGTGTCGCCAGAGTTGAGGACAACCTCGTCAGCCATGGCCAGGCCAGGGGTAACGAGGGACAAAAGGGCTCCTAGCCCTGCGATTTTGCGCAGAGTCATATTGTTTTCTCCTGGGGCGTGTTGGGTTCTGAGGCTTAAACTGCGTCGGTGCCGGTTTCGCCGGTACGGATGCGAATGGCCTGTTCCAGGTTTACAACGAAAATCTTGCCGTCACCGATCTTGCCGGTATTGGCAGCCTTGGTAATGGCCTCGATCACACGATCGAGTTGATCGTCTGCGATAGCCACATCGATTTTCACTTTTGGCAAAAAATCGACCACGTATTCAGCACCGCGATACAGCTCGGTATGACCTTTCTGACGACCGAAGCCTTTGACTTCAGTAACAGTGATGCCCTGCACGCCGATCTCCGACAGTGACTCACGGACGTCGTCTAGCTTGAACGGCTTGATGATGGCAGTGACTAACTTCATGTAACTCTCTCCCGTGTAAGGTGGACTTGCCCCAGGAATTACGAACCCGGATCAAGTCTAAGCGCAGTGCCTGGCTTTTGTAATGCATCGCAGCCCTGACCCAGCAGCACCGATGCTCACCAATCGCTCCCGACGAAGCACTCCCCCGCTTCATCTAACGCGCCGGAACTGCATCGGTGCATGCGTCACGAGAGACAAAGCAGAAAGCTTGCCAGATTGACGAAAACCGATTTATTTCATGCAGTTACTCGGAAAATGCGGGTATCAGGCAGAAATCTGCTGACACACCACGCACAACAACAGTGCACACACTCGGCGCAGGGCGCGCGAAAACCGTGCAGTCACGGCCACAACCTGCGTCAGTTGCACCCGCCAGGCCCACAAACGGCGCGTGCTACACTGCCGCCACCTGTAAACGGAACCTCACCATGCTGCCACCCAAAGCTCTACTAGATGCCCTGACCAGCCACGCCTCGCGCCTGTTCAACGGTGATGCGCCGCTGCCACGCAGCGAATTCGAAGCGCAATTCAAGGTGCTGCTGCAAAGCGCCTTCAGCAAACTCGACCTGGTCAGCCGCGACGAGTTCGACAGCCAGATGGTCGTATTGGCGCGCACCCGCGCACGCCTGGAAGCGCTGGAAGCCAAGGTTGCGGAAATGGAAGCACGTCACGCAGACGCCAGCACAACCAGCGAGTAAGCCCAAGAGCGGATGCATCCACCGATCAAGGAGTGATCGATGTCCCTGGCTATAGTCCACAGCCGTGCCCAGGTGGGGGTTGAAGCGCCCGCCGTCACCGTCGAAGCCCACCTGGCCAACGGCCTGCCCTCGCTGGCACTGGTCGGCCTGCCAGAAACCGCAGTCAAGGAAAGCAAGGATCGCGTGCGCAGCGCCATCCTCAATTGCGCGTTCGAATTCCCCCCCAGACGCATTACCTTGAACCTGGCCCCGGCCGATCTGCCTAAAGATGGTGGGCGTTTTGACCTGGCGATTGCACTGGGCATTCTCGCCGCCAGCGGGCAGGTGCCGGCCAGTGCGCTGGAACAACTGGAGTGCCTGGGCGAACTGGCGCTGTCCGGCGCCGTGCGCCCGGTTCAAGGTGTACTGCCCGCCGCACTGGCCGCACGTGCAGCTGGACGCACCTTGCTGGTGCCCAAGGCCAATGCCGAGGAAGCCAGCCTGGCCTCGGGGTTGACGGTAATTGCCGTCGAACACCTGCTGGAAGTGGCGGCGCACCTGAACGGCCAGACGCCGCTTGCGCCCTACCAGGCCCAGGGCCTGCTGCGCCAAGTTCAGCCCTACCCAGACCTCGCCGAAGTGCAGGGACAGATCGCCGCCAAGCGTGCCCTGCTGGTGGCAGCCGCCGGTTCGCACAATCTGTTGTTTACCGGCCCGCCCGGCACCGGCAAAACCCTGCTGGCCAGCCGCCTGCCCGGCCTGCTGCCACCGCTAAATGAACAGGAGGCACTGGAGGTCGCAGCGATCCACTCGGTGGCCAGCCACGCCCCGCTAAGTGCTTGGCCGCAAAGACCTTTTCGCACGCCACACCATAGCGCTTCCGGGCCCGCATTGGTTGGCGGTGGCAGCCGCCCACAACCTGGCGAAATCACCCTGGCGCACCAGGGCGTCTTGTTTCTGGATGAGCTGCCCGAGTTCGACCGAAAAGTGCTGGAGGTACTGCGTGAGCCGTTGGAAAGCGGGCAGATCGTAATTGCCCGCGCCCGGGACAAGGTGCGCTTCCCTGCGCGCTTTCAGCTCGTGGCGGCGATGAATCCGTGCCCTTGTGGGCACCTGGGCGATCCCTCCGGGCGCTGTCGCTGTAGTAGCGAGCAGATCCAGCGCTACCGTGGCAAACTTTCCGGCCCGCTGCTCGACCGCATCGACTTGCACCTCAGCGTGCCACGGGAAACCACCCGACTGAGCACCGACGCCAAACCTGGGCCAAGCAGCGCCGAACTGGCCGAGCAGGTGATGCAAGCACGCCAGCAGCAACTGGCTCGCCAGGGCTGCGCCAATGCCCACCTCGATCTCAATGGCGTGCAACAGCATTGCAGCCTGCAAGGCGAAGACCGCCCGTGGCTGGAGAATGCCTGCGAGCGCTTGGGCCTGAGCCTGCGGGCAGCGCACCGGGTGCTGAAAGTGGCGCGCACCCTGGCGGATCTGGACAGGGCGGCGCAGATCAACCGCAGCCACCTGGCGGAAGCCTTGCAGTACCGCCCCAGCAGCACCTGAGTAACGCCCATAAAAAAGCCCCGCATGCGGGGCTTTTTTATATGCAGCTGGAACGCTTACTGCTCGCGACGGGCGAGCTGCTCACGACACGCATCGCCGAACGCCTTGAAGATCTTCACCGAATGCGGGTTCTGCGCCGCCTGCCACTCCGGGTGCCACTGCACTGCCAGGGTGAATTGCTCGGCGGCTGGCAGATGAATCGCCTCAACCAGGCCATCTTCGGCATGGGCCAGCGCCTCGATGCCTTCGCCCAGCTGATCCAGTGCCTGGCCGTGCAACGAGTTGACCGGGAACTCGGCCTCGCCCATCAGCTCGGCAAACCAGCTGCCAGGCACCGGACGCACGCTGTGGCTGTCGGCGTACTGCACGTCCACCGGCGCGCTGGTGTCTTCGCGGTGATCATTCATGCCGGGCACTTCATAGACTTTCTGGTGAATATTGCCGCCCAGCGCCACGTTGATTTCCTGCATGCCACGGCAGATGGCGAACAGCGGCAAGCCACGGGCCAGCGCCGCGCGAATCAGCGGGATATCGAACAGATCGCGATCTTTATCCTGACCCTTGCTCGGAGTCAGGTTTTTCTGCCCGTAGAGCGCCGGGTCGATGTTGCTGCCGGCCCCGGTCAGGTACACGCCATCGACCATCGACAGGTACTGGTCGATGTCGTCGGCACCGCAGCAGCTAGGTGCCAGTAGCGGCACACAGCCCGACAGTTCGACCAGAGGGGTTATGTATTTGTGCGTCATGACTTGATAGGCATGCCCTTTGCGCTCTTGAGCGCCCATGGACATCAGGACAACCGGTTTACGCGCGCCGGGGCGCTGTTTCGTATTGTTGTTGGACATACATCACCTTGGGGCAGGCGTGACCTGCCGTTGCTGTGCAGGAAGGTTGACGGCCGTCATACGCTTCCTGTTTTACCGCTGGTTCGCCCACCACACCGCCTGCACAGGCACATACAGCCGTGCTCACAGCACCTGCGTGGCGCTCGAAACCCTGGGGCCAGTCTGCCAAAGCCGTAAAATATGTCAAACAATTCAGCGCAAATTGTTAAAGAATCAGACCGCCCGCAGGGCTTTCCAGGGCTGACGTATCGATATAAAACATTGCTATTAAATGATTTTTATCAAATACGCAGCGAAAGGCAGTCCAATATTTTTTACGCGCACTGTCTGTGATACCTAACGGCTGTAGCCCAGCGCCCGCTCAACCTGTGGCAACTGCATCGCGGCCACGTCCGCCACCAGATAATCACGCAACCGCCGAAAACGCTCCTGACCTCGGCGGGCCCTGGGCCATACCAGGTAGTAGCTGCAACCACTGGGCACCGCACAAGGCCAAGGCAGGCCAAGCCGACCCTGGGCGACATCCTCGGCAACCATCACCAGATCGCCGATCGATACGCCGTAGCCACGCGCCGCCGCCACCATGCCCAACTCCAGAGTATCGAACACCTGGCCGCCCTTGAGCGGCACCTGATCCGCCAGGCCCATGGCCTGCAACCACTGCCGCCAGTCACGGCGATCCGGGGTCGGGTGCAGCAGTTCGGCGGCCTGCAGACGCGACAGATCCCAGGGCTCTTCGCTCAAGGCTTCAGGCGCGCAGACCGGAATCAGCCACTCGGCAAACAGCTCGGTGCTTTCCCATTCCTCTGGGAAATCGCCCTGACTCAGCAATACCGCGCAGTCAAATGGCTCGTGCAGGAAGTCCACCTTGTCCACATCCATCCAGGCACTGGTCAGCTGCACCTCGCTGGCGCTGCTCAGGCGATAACGCGACAGGCGCGCAAGCAACCAGCGCATGGTCAGGGTTGAGGGCGCCTTCAGGCGCAGCACCGTGTCGTCAACACGCAGGGTGTTGCAGGCGCGCTCCAGCGCCTCGAAACCATCACGCAAGCCCGGCAGTAGCAGGCGCGCGGTTTCACTGAGCTGCAGGCTGCGACCGCGGCGCTCGAACAGGCGACAGGCGAAGTGCTCTTCCAGGGTGCGCACATGCCGGCTGACCGCGCTCTGGGTAATCGCCAGCTCTTCAGCGGCGCGGGTAAAAGAGCTGTGCCGCGCCGCCGCTTCGAAGGCGCGCAGGGCATAGAGCGGCGGCAAACGCGAACTCATGCCCGCAACCCATGAGTAATAGTCATGCCTGTCATCGCTATTATCCTTTTGTGCTGCCACGGCTGGCTTATGAGAATAGGCACATTCTCTGCCTGCGCGGATCACCCGAGCAAGCCTTCTGACTGAGTAGAACTCATCATGCAGCATCCGCTTCGCGGCGAACTGAGCGCCATCCTGAAACTCGCTGGACCATTGATTGCCGCACAGCTGGCACATGTACTGATGGTGTTTACCGACACCGTGATGATGGGCCTGCTCGGCCCCGCGACCTTGGCTGCCGGCGGGCTGGGCGCGGCCAGCTATTCGTTTGTGTCGATCTTCTGTGTTGGGGTGATTGCCTCGGTCGGCAACTTGGTGGCGATCCGTCATGGTGCACAGGATGCGGCCGGCGTCACCCGGCTGACGCAGAACGGCCTCTGGCTCGGCTGGGGCCTGGCATTGCTGGCCGGCCTGGCGTTATGGAACCTTGGCCCGCTGCTGCTGCATTTCGGCCAGAAGCCGGAAAACGTCAGCGGTGGTATGCAGTTTCTCTCCACCCTGGTGTTTGCCCTGCCCGGCTATATGAGTTTTATGGCGCTGCGCGGCTTTACCAGCGCCATCGGCCGCCCCGGTCCGGTGATGGCCATCAGCATTGGCGGTGCACTGGCCAACTTCATCCTCAACTATGCACTGATCAAGGGCTGGTTCGGTCTGCCGCCGCTGGGCCTAGCCGGAATCGGTCTGGTTACTGCCGTGGTGATGAATGTCATGGCACTGCTGCTGGCCTGGCATGTGTTGCACCACAGCGCCTACAGCCCTTATCCACTGTGGCGCGGTCTGTGGCGACCCGTCTGGGCCGAGCTGAAAGAGTTGCTGCGCCTGGGCCTGCCGATTGGCGGCACCTACGCGGTGGAGTCCGGGCTGTTTGCCTTTGCCGCGCTGTGCATGGGCGCTCTGGGCAGCACCCAGCTGGCGGCGCACCAGATCGCGATCATGTCGGTGTATGTGGCTTTTATGGTGCCAGTGGGGATTTCCTACGCGGTGACCTTTCGCATCGGCCAGCACTTCGGTGCCGGCCGCCTGCTGCAGGCGCGCCAGGCCGGGCGCCTGGGCCTGGGCCTGGGGGCGCTGTGCATGCTCGGCTTCGCCTGTTTGTTCTGGCTGGCACCGCACTGGGTGGTCGGGCTGTTCCTCGACCACAGCGACAGCGCCTATGCCGAGGTGGTGAGCCTGGCGGTGGCGTTACTGGCGATTGCCGCCTGGTTCGAGTTCTTCGATGGCATCCAGACCATCGCCATGGGCGCAATTCGCGGCCTCAAGGACGCCAAGACCACCTTCTGGGTCGGCCTCGGCTGCTACTGGGCCGTTGGCGCGCCGCTGGCCTGGATCCTGGCCTTCCCGCTGGGCTGGGGCGCAGAAGGCGTATGGTGGGGGCTGGCTGGCGGTCTGGCCTGCGCCGCCATCGGCCTGACCCTGGGCTTCGAATGGAAAACTGCGCGCCTGCTGCGGCCTTCGACAATCAGTCGGCAGCCTCTGTCTCAGATTTCCTGAAGCGGTAAAACAGGTTCGGCTCACTGACCAGATACAGCGTGCCCTGATCATCCATGGCGATGCCTTCGCCCTGCGGCACGCTGCGCTTGAGGCCGTTGCGCCCACCAAGCAGCGACAGGCTGCTGATCGGCTGACCGTCGACATTCAGCTCCAGCACCAGGCGTGACTCATCGGACAGCGCCAGCAGGTGGCCGGTGCGCTCATCGAATTGCAGGCTAGACAAGTCGCGCACGAACAGCCCGGCGTCACGTTGATGATCATCCACCACGTGCACGGCAAACGGCTGCTGCGGGTCGCGCTGGGGGAAGCCATGAATCTCGTAAATGCGCAGCGGGTCGCGCTCCTTGGCGACAAACAGGCGCTGACCCGCCGAGTCATAGGCCAGCCCTTCAAAGCCCTTGTTGCCATTCAGACCAATGCTCAGGGACAACTGCTGAGCCTGATCGGCATGCAGGGCGGTGGTCGTATCATCCACCCGTACCTTGATCAGCCGCTGACGCCGCTCATCGGTGATCACATAGAGGCCGGGGCTGATGTACTCGACCGCTTCGGCATCGCCAAAGCCTTTCAGCTCGATGCGCCGGAGAATCTCACCCTCCAGCGACAGTTCAATCAGCTGTGGCTTGTCGTTGGTGACGGTAAACAGGCTGTTGCGATCCGGATCGAAGGTCAGTGCCGAGACATCATCATCCAAGCCAGCAATCGGCTTGGCCTCGATTTCAACCTGATAGTCAGAGAGCCAGATGGAGCCCTCCTGCCATTTGGCCGCATGTTGCCACTGTTGCACGTTGAACCAGGCACGCCCAAACAGGCGGTACTCCTGAGCCAGCAGCCCCAGCAACAACAGCACAAGCAACAGGATGGACAACAGCAGGTGCTTCAAGGTCAGGTGAATACGCATATCGACTAACTCTCGGCGACTACAGGACAACACGAAAACGCCAGCCCGCAGACTCGCTGCGGACTGGCGCAATAAACCAGTCAGGACAATCAGTTGACCAGTTCGAGGTACTCGACATCGATCTCGCGGCTCATCAGGTCGCGATCAACTTCGCCAGTGATCTTCACCGTGGCGGTTTCGGAAATGGCCTGGGCTGGCCAATGCTCATCGTCGATCTCGACGTTGATGGTGCCGCTGGCGTCCTTGAACTCATAGAGCTCATCCTGCAGACGCTTGACGATCTGCCCCTGCAGCACCACCGGCGTGTCATCGGCCGCATCCAGCGCCGCCGCCACGGTGGTGACCTGAACAGTTGCGCCTGGGCCGGTGTAACCGGCGGCCAGAACAGCGGTGGAAAACAGCGGAGTCAGCAGCAGAGCCAAAGTCAGACGTTTCATCGGGTAACCCTCTATCAGTAAGTTGATGGGGTTAGCCTAATGGGCGTAGCTGAAGCCAGGCTTAATCGGCGCTTAAGCCAAACTTAATCCACAGGCGTCGGTGATGGGGTCACCGGCTCCTTGCGCAACACGTAGAACAGGTTGGGCTCACTGACGATATAGATATTGCCGACCGCGTCCATGGTCACGCCTTCGGCCTGGCCGATGCCCTGATGCAGGCCGTTCATACCGCGCGCCAGGCTGATAAAACTGACCGGCTCACCCTGCTCGTCAATCTCCAGCAGCAGCCGCGACTCATCTGACAGCACCAGGGCATGGCCGGTGCGGGCGTCGTAGGTCAGCGAGGAGATATCACGCAGAAATAGATGCCCGGAACTCAGCGGTTCAAGGGTTCCGGCGGCGCCATCCTCACCAGGAAACGGCAGGCTGAAGAGGCCCAGCGGGCCACGCTCCTTACCCAACAGCACGCGCTCATTGCGCGAATCCCAGGCAATACCCTCGAAGCCCTTGTTACCCGCATCGGCAAAACCCAAATCGAAGGATGCCAGCTCGTCAAACTCCAGGCTGCGGGTCAACGCGCCCAATTTGAAGGTGGTCAAGGTGCGGCGGCGCTCATCGATGATCGCCAGACGACCGTCGGAAAGCATTTCCACCCCTTCCGGGTTGGCAAAGCCATGCAGATCGATACGCCGCAGCACCTGGCCATCCAGGGTCAGCTCGATCAGCTGCGGGTATTTCCCGGTTACGGTAAACAGGGTGTCGCTCTCGGCGCTGTAGGTCAGCCCGGACACCTCGTCCTCTTCCAGGCCTTGTAGCGGCTTGCCTTGCAATACGGCGCGATAACCCGGCAGCCAAATGCTCTGCTGCTGCTCGGCAGCACTCACCTGACGTTGCTCCGCCCAGAAGGACAGACGGTCATCCCAATGGCGATAGTTCACCATCAGGACGCCAATCAGCGACAGGCACAGCAGCACAATCAGCCAGCGCAGGCGCACCAGCCGGGCAATCCAGATCGACATCGCACACAACCCATAAGAACGATGGCTATCAGACTAGAGAGCAACGCTTAAGTTTCTGTTAAACCGCCAGGCCAGAGGCACCTCCAGATGCCTCTCTTACAGGCTGCGGATTAAAGGGCGCGGCTGGCGAAGCGGCTATGCCCGACCAGTTCCAGCACCAGCTCATCGCCCTTGTGCAGCGGGCCAACGCCGGCGGGCGTACCGGTGAGGATCACATCGCCCGGCTGCAGGCTGAAATGTCCGGCGATGTGCTGGATCATCGGCAGGATCGGGTTGAGCATGTCACGGCTGTTGCCATCCTGACGCAGCTCGCCGTTGATGCTCAGACGAATGCCGATATCGCCCAGGTTTTCCACCGCATCACCCGGTACGAACGGCGCCAGCACGCAGGCACCGTCGAAGGATTTGGCGGTTTCCCAGGGGTAACCCTTGGCCTTGAGCGTGGCCTGCAGGTCGCGCAAGGTCAGGTCCAACGCCGGGGCGAAGCCGGAAATGGCATCGCGCACTTCTTCGGCATTCGGCGTACGCGACAGCGGCTTGCCGATCAGCACGGCGATTTCCGCCTCGTAATGCACATCTCCACGCCCTTCAACCAGGCTAAAACCCTCATCCAGCGGCACCACGCAGCTGCCCGGCTTGATAAACAGCAGTGGCTCGCTCGGCACCGGGTTGTTCAGTTCCTTGGCGTGCTCGGCGTAGTTACGACCAATGCACACCACCTTGCCCATGGGGAAGTGGATATGGGTGCCATCGATATACTGATGCTGGTAGCTCATGGGCAACTCCTTATGGGAATGCGTTGCGCTGCTCTTTATGGGAGCGTGCCGTGTAGGGCGGGTGCAACCCGCCACCTGATAATGGCGGGTTACACCCGCCCTACGATCATGCCCGCTTTAGGGCCGGCCGTCGTTGCGACCAAAGCACGATCTCGTAGCCAAGGCTTATCCAGAGCTACAGATGATCAAGGTCAATCAAAGCGGAAAGATCTTACCTGGGTTCATGATGCCATTCGGGTCGAACACCGCCTTAATCGCTTTCATATAGCCAATCTCGGCTTCCGAGCGGCTGTAGGTCAGGTAATCGCGCTTGGTCATGCCAACGCCGTGTTCGGCGCTGATCGAGCCGTTGTACTTCTGCACGGTCTCGAACACCCACTTGTTGACGGTGGCGCACTTGGCGAAGAACTCGTCCTTGGACAGATTCTCGGGTTTGAGGATATTCAGGTGCAGGTTGCCGTCGCCGATATGGCCGAACCAGACGATCTCGAAGTCCGGGTAGTGTTCGCCGACGATGCGGTCGATGTCGTGGAGGAAGGCCGGCACCTTGGAGACGGTAACCGAGATATCGTTCTTGTACGGCGTCCAGTGGCTGATGGTTTCCGAGATGTACTCGCGCAGCTTCCACAGGTTCTGCAACTGCTGCTCGCTCTGGCTCATCACGCCATCCAGCACCCAGCCCTGCTCGACGCAATGCTCGAAGGTGGCCAGGGCCGCTTCGGCGACTTCCTCGGTGGTAGCTTCGAATTCCAGCAGGGCATAGAACGGGCAGTCGGTTTCAAACGCCGGAGGCACATCACCACGGGCCATGATCTTGGCCAGGGCCTTGTCGGAGAAAAACTCGAAGGCCGTCAGATCCAGCTTGTTCTGGAAGGCATGCAGCACCGGCATGATCGAGTCGAAGTCCGGGGTGCCGAGCACCATCGCGGTGAGGTTCTTCGGCGCGCGGTCCAGGCGCATGGTGGCCTCGACGACAAAGCCCAGGGTGCCTTCGGCGCCGATAAACAGCTGGCGCATGTCGTAGCCGGTGGCGTTCTTGATCAGGTCCTTGTTCAGCTCCAGCAGCTCGCCGGTGCCGGTGACGACCTTGAGCCCGGCCACCCAGTTGCGGGTCATGCCGTAGCGAATCACCTTGATACCGCCGGCATTGGTGCCGATATTGCCGCCGATCTGGCTGGAACCGGCCGAAGCGAAGTCCACCGGGTAGTACAGGCCCTTGTCCTCAGCGAACATCTGCAGCTGCTTGGTCACCACACCCGACTGACACACGGCGGTGCGGTCGAATTCGTTGAAGTCGAGAATCTGGTTCATGTAGTCGAAGGCCACAACTACTTCACCATTTGCTGCCACGGCGCCGGCGGACAGCCCGGTACGGCCACCGGAGGGCACCAGCGCGACCTTGTGCTGATTGGCCCAACGAACGATGGCCTGGACCTGCTCGATGCTCTTGGGGAAGGCAATCGCCAGCGGCGCTGGGGCGAAGTGCTTGGTCCAGTCCTTGCCGTAGGCGTTGAGGGAATCGGCATCGGTGAGCACTTTGCCGGGCTCAACCAGGGTCTTCAGCTCTTCGATCAGCGCAGGGTTGGTCATCTACGGAACTCTCAAACGATTCATGGTCACCCTGAGCACGCTTCATCTGCCAGGGTAGGTGTTTCGCGGGGCTCGTATGCTAGCATACGCACCCCGTGAATCGTGCCCCCGCGCCGATCTGCGGGCTGCGGCCGGCGGCGCTCGGCCTCTTCCCTGACACTATTTGTGGGACAACAGGTACTCCGATGAGCAAGACCTCTCTCGACAAGAGCAAGATCAAGTTCCTTCTTCTTGAAGGCGTCCACCAGAATGCAGTGGACACCCTGAAGGCCGCTGGTTACACCAACATCGAGTACCTCAAGGGCGCACTCTCCGACGACGAACTGAAAGAAAAGATCGCCGACGCGCACTTTATCGGTATCCGTTCGCGCACCCAGCTGACCGCCGAAGTCTTTGACTGCGCCAAACGCCTGGTGGCCGTGGGCTGCTTCTGCATCGGCACCAACCAAGTTGACCTCGACGCCGCCCGCGAGCGCGGTATCGCCGTATTCAATGCCCCCTATTCCAACACCCGCTCGGTAGCCGAACTGGTACTGGCTCAAGCCATCCTGCTGCTGCGCGGCATCCCCGAGAAGAACGCTTCCTGCCACCGTGGTGGCTGGATCAAATCGGCGGCCAACTCCTTCGAAATCCGCGGCAAGAAGCTGGGTATCGTCGGTTATGGCTCGATCGGCACCCAGCTCTCGGTCCTGGCTGAGGCCATGGGCATGCAGGTGTTCTTCTACGACACCGTGACCAAGCTGCCGCTGGGCAATGCCACGCAGATCGCCAAGCTGCATGACCTGCTGGGTCTGTGCGACATCGTGTCGCTGCACGTGCCTGAGCTGCCATCCACCCAGTGGATGATCGGCGAGAAGGAAATCCGCGCGATGAAGAAGGGCGGCATCCTGATCAACGCCGCACGCGGTACTGTGGTCGAGCTGGAGCACCTGGCTGCCGCGATCAAAGACGAGCACCTGATCGGCGCTGCCATTGACGTGTTCCCCGTCGAGCCGAAGTCCAACGACGAAGAGTTCGAAAGCCCGCTGCGTGGCCTGGATCGCGTGATCCTGACCCCGCACATCGGTGGTTCCACCGCCGAAGCCCAGGCCAACATCGGTCTGGAAGTGGCCGAGAAGCTGGTCAAGTACAGCGACAACGGTACTTCGGTGTCCTCGGTCAACTTCCCCGAAGTGGCCCTGCCGGCGCACCCAGGCAAGCACCGCCTGCTGCACATCCACGCCAACATCCCAGGCGTGATGAGCGAGATCAACAACGTGTTCGCCGAAAACGGCATCAACATCTCCGGCCAGTTCCTGCAGACCAACGACAAGGTTGGCTACGTGGTCATCGACGTCGATGCCGAGTACTCCGACCTGGCGCTGGAGAAACTGCAACACGTTAAAGGCACCATCCGTAGCCGCGTCTTGTTCTAAGCGCTGCCGCGTACGAAAAAGGGAGGCTACGGCCTCCCTTTTTTATGGCCATGCAGCCCCTGTGGGAGGCGCTTTAGCGGCGACTTTTAAAACAGCTATCGCAGCTACGACTGTATGGATGCAGGAGGTAGTGCGAAGCAAGATGCCAGAGCCGAAAGCCCTCCCACAGGCGGATCAGGCTTCTAATTCGCGTAGCGCGGCCTCGGCGGCCGTTAGCTCTTCTTCGCTAAACACCTGCACCCCGGCACGCCGCAAGGCCGCAGCCGTCACCCCTTCGCCAGCGACGCGGGTGCCACTGAAGCTGCCGTCATAGGTCTCCCGATTGCCGCACGAGGGGCTGCGCGCCTTGAGTAAAGCGATACGGATGCCATGCTGCGCCACCAGGGCCAGAGCCTGCTGAGCACCATCAACAAAAGCCGTGGTGACATCCTCACCTTCCACCGTCAGTACCGGCAGCCGTCCATCGAGCACCTGAGCACCCTGGCCACCGGCAATTTCCGCCGGCGCACGCGGCGTCGACAGGCCGCCAGCCACTTCCGGGCACAGCGGCACAATGCGGCCTTCCTGCTGCCAACGCTCCAGCAGGCTGAACGGGCCGTGGGCACCGCCGTCATAACGTACGCGTTGGCCCAATAGGCAGCGGCTCACCAGAATCTTCTGCATCACTCACACTCACTGGTCACTTGCCGTAACACCGCCAGGTTACCGCCTGGCCTGGCCGCCGATCAAAGGGACGGGCCACCCAGCAAATTGCCTAGCACATCACGCAGGACAGCCACTTCACGCGCGGTGCCGGCCTATCCTTCGGCGGGAAGCAACGCGCCCCGATGGCGCGCGCGTCAGGCCCGGCACAGACTCTCGGCACTCTAGTCGAGGACACACACATGCACCGCCCACTTCGCACCCTTGCCCTGTCACTCGCCGCCAGCCTTGTGGCCTGTAGCCTGCCGAGCCAGGCGGCCCTGCTGCCGATGGACAACCAGAGCCTGAGCGAGATCAGCGGTCAGGCCGGCATCAGCATCCGTGCCGACGTGCTGGCGACGATCAACCGGATCAGCTGGAATGACGATGGCGGCAGTGCGTCACTGCGCAACGTGAAAATCGACAATGGCTGCATCACCCCCGCTAGTTGCCCGAACGGCTCTGGCGGCAGCTTCGCCTTCGGTGCCGCGCAACTGGGCCTGACCCTGCCGATCTTCGGCGTCAACCTGCCCACGCTGAAGATCGATGTGGTAATCAATGGCAGCGGCCAGCAGCAACTGCAACTGACCCTGCCCGACCTCACCACCATCAACGAACAGTTGGTGGCTAGCGGCATCCCGGCGCAGCGCATTCGCGTACGCCTCGCCGCCGATATGTACGTCGGTGAAAGCCGCTTAGGCAGCATCGAGATGCGCGACATCACTGATCTGCGCGGGACATTCAAAGTCTGGGGCCACTAAGAACCTCCTCACAATCTGCTGCGCGTCAGCCCTGCGGCGTTAAAAACAGGCTCGGAATGCTCATTTACACCAGTAAACTCCGCTTGATTCGCTGCGCTCACCCTGCGAGCCAGCCTACGGCTGTTACTCCGCTACGCTACGTATCTCGCCTGTTTTTGCCTTGCATGGCTCTAGCTCGCGAGATCGTGAGCCAATCTTGACTAGAACGGCCCATTGCCCCGGCGGCGAAACCAGCCGGTCAGCGACAGTCGATCACGGCTGGCCGGCAAGACCTCATGGGGCATGTCGGCGGATAGAAACACCAGCAGACTGCCCGCCTGCGGCAATACATCACGGGTCTCACCATTCGGCAGATACAGACGCAGCGCGCCGCCCTGTTCAGCCTGCCAATCCTCATTGAGATAAAACACCGCAGACACCGCGCGACGATCATCGTCGCGAAAACAGTCCACGTGCTTCTGATAGAACGCCCCCGGCGGATACAGGGCGAAGTGTCCCTCGAAATCCTCCAGCCCCAGGTACAAGCCCTGGTTCAGCGCCAGCCGCAGCTGATCAAATACCTGCAGGTACTGATCACAGGCCTCGGCCTGCCCCGCTTCCAGCCACTGAATATGGTCACCGCGCACCCCTTCACGTACCTGTTGCTGCGCGCCGCGGCCGACGCCGGCGGGCGCCAATGCACCTTGTGCGGCACGTTTACGGCACTCTTCGGCCAGTTCGAGGGTCAGAGAAGGGGCAATAAACTGCGGCTGTAGCGACCACCCCTGTTCGGCCAGGTCGTCAACGATGCGAGTCAGAAGGGCAGTGTGGGTATCGGTCGTCATGCCGGCGATTCTACCAGCGCCCTGCCGAGCCTCGACAAGCGCCAGCATGCCGCAGAAAATAGCTGCCCCTGAATGGAGTCCCTATGCGCGCCCTTTCCGTTGTACTGACCCTGCTGCTCAGCCTGCCCGCCCTGGCTGACGATTACCTGCAGCTGTATCAGGCGGCCGGCTGGCCGCAGCAGCGCATGCACTTCAGCGACGCCCTGCAAGCTGCTCAGGAACGCTACCGCAGCAGCCTGCCGCCAGCGGTGCATCAGGCGCTGGTCAACAACAGCAACCAGCGCTTTGCCGCTGCAGCAGTGGATCAACGTGCGCAACAAGGCCTGCGCGATAACCTCGGCAACCCAGCCAGCGCGCTGCAGTTCTTCCAGTCACCACTGGGGCGCAAGATTGTCGATGCCGAGCTGCTCGCTACCCGCAGCGATCAACTGGCGCGCTATGCCAACGGCTTGCCACGCAGTGAAGCCAGCGCCACCCGCCGCCTGCTGATTCGCCATCTGGCCCAGGCGCTGCCGGCGCGGGAAGCCGGTGCCGAGGTCAGCCTGGCGCTGGCCGGTGTCGCCGCCGACAGCCTCAGCCAGATGCTCCCCGGCCTGCTGGGCGGTGATAGCGCCCAGGCCATGCTCAATGGCCAGCGCCAGCGGTTGATGGAGCAGATCGGCGCGGATCTGGATAACACCCTGCTGCACGTCTACCGCGAGCTGAGCGATCCGGAGCTGGAAGAGTTCGTCAGTTTCGCCCAGTCAGATGCTGGCAAGGCTTACTACCAGGCCGCCCTGGCGGCGATTCGCAGCGGTCTGGCGGTTGGCCAGAGCAGCGCCGCACTGACCCCGGCACCGCGCGGGATCTGATTAGCTCAAGCGCTGGCTGAGAAACTCGAAATAGCGCTGGCGCAAGGAGGCCGGCGCTTCGTTGGCCAGGTGGTGTCGTGCCTCGGGCAGACGCAGAATCTGCGGCGCGGCGAACTTGTTCTGCAGCACCCGCAGGTTGTAGCGCCAGGCCACCGTCATGTCGGCTTCCCCCTGAATGATCAACGGGCTGCGCTTACTACGCGGCGCGGCTTCGATATGCGGCACCCACTGGCTGAGCGCACCCACCCAGGCGGTTGGCAGGTTGCGTGGCTGTAACGGGTCCTGGTGATGAACGAAGTCGATAAACTCGGCATCGCTGGAATTGACGCTGAAACGCCGGGGAATCTCGCTGACAAAACGCTTCATGATCCGGTAACTGAACTGCGACCAACCCCACGCCCGGGGCCGCACCAGCGGCGCCAGCAGGATGGTTTCGCCAATTGCTGCGCCTGGATTACCCGTCAGCAGGTAATCGATCAGGATCGCCCCTCCGGTACTTTGCCCGCACAGGTGCCAGGGCTGCGGCAATTCCAGAGCTGCAGCCTCGGCCAGAACTGCACGCAATACCTCTTGATACTCGCTGAATGAACCGATGCTGGCGCGTGCACCGCTGGACAGGCCGTGCCCTGGCAGGTCGAAAGCCAGCACCGCAAAGCCCATGCCCAGCGCCCACTCAATCACATGGCGATACAGGCCCACGTGATCGTAATAACCATGCAACAGCACCAGCGTGGCGCGCGGCTGCTCGGGCCACCAGGCTTGTACGGCGATCTGATAGCCGGCCGCCTGCAGCGTGCCCATACGGCTGCGCGCCGCCCAGGTGTCATCGAAACCGTAAAACTGCCGGTAGGCCTGTTCGCCCACAGACAGTTCAACGGCTGCGGCCAAGGGTCGCAGACTGGCAAGCAGGTTTTCCGGCTGGAACGGCTCTAGCATTGGCTTTCCATCATTTATACAGCGGTTGGCCGAGCATCCGGGCCGGCGTCATCAGGCTGCGGATATTCTGCTGTCGCGCCAGTCATGGCAAGCTGCGCGCCTGTTCAGCGAAAACTCATCATGACTCGACCCACGCGCAAGACCCTGTTCGCCAGCCTGCTGATTCTGCTCTGGGCAGCCGCGATGCTGGCCGCCTACTGGTGGTATGAAGCGCGCTACCTGCGCAGCTTCAGCGAGCAGACCGCGCTGTTCTATGGCGAGCAACTGCGCCTGCCGGATGAACTGGCCGGGCCGGGGCCGATCCGCCTGGTGCACTTCTGGGATCCGGCCTGCCCGTGCAATGTCGGCAACCAGCAGCACCTGGCAGAACTGATCGAACGTTTCAGCGCCCAAGGTGTGCGCTTTTATGCCGTGCAAAAACCTGGCAGCAGCGGCCAGTTACCCAGCACATTGAACGCCCTGCAAGCACTGCCATCGCTGCCCGGCAGCGCGCAGATCCCGGCCAGCCCGGCGGTGGCGATCTGGGACCGCACGGGCCAGCTGGCCTACTTCGGCCCCTACAGCGAAGGCGCTACCTGTACCTCCAGCAACAGTTTTATCGAGCCGATTCTCGACGCCTTGGTCGCCAATCGCCCGGTCAACGCCAGCAACACCCTGGCGGTGGGCTGTTTCTGCGACTGGCAGCGCCACTGATTACCTCAACCCATCCGGGGTAAACCGCTGAAAGATCTGCTGCGCCTCACCACTGGCCTGCAACTGCCTGAGCTGCTGATCAAACTGCGTGATCAGTTGATCGCCACGCGGCGAGCCCTTGCTGACCAACAGGAAGAACGCCTTGCTGGCCGTCAGCGGCAGATGACGCAACTGCTCATGCCCCTGGTAGATGCCCAGCGCCAGGCCGCCATATAGCGGCTCAATCTCACTGGGGAAAAAGTCGCAGCGCTGGCGCTGCAGCATCTCCAGGTTCTGCTGGATGCCGGGGAAACGCTTGATCGCCTCACCCACGCCATAGGGCTGGTAGTTGTAGCCAATCACCCCGCACACCCGGAAGGCCTGCAGGTTTTGCAACAGCGCCGGTAACGGCACGTCGGCAAAACGCTCGGCGGAGTAAAACAGCCCCAGGCGCGTTTCATACAGCGGCGCACTGTAATGCGCATAGGCCGCGCGCTCGGCGTTGTAGCTGGCATCCCAGGTCAGCTCGCAGCGGCCCTTCTCGGCAAAATCAGCCAACTCCTGCTGCACCCGCGCCCAGGGCATATAGTGCACCTCATACTGCAAACCCAGGTGCTCCAGCTCCGTCAGCACCAGGGTGCTAGCCGAGCCAGTCAGGCGGTTGCGATCCACCTCGCCATCGACTCGCTGCCAATAGGTGTAGGGTGGCCACTCGTTGCTATCGCCCAGGCAGATCTGCACCGGCGGCGCCGCCAGGCAGGGCAGGCCCAGCAGTGCCAGCCCCCCACCGATTATCGCTCGCCTCATAACCACGCCTCCCATCTTGCTACAAGGCTAGATCAGTCTAGGGCCGGCACGGTGCCAGCTGACTACCGGCGGATGATGCTGAGCGCTGCAACTTTGTCGAATAAAATTGTACAAATAGCATATCATGTACAACTTATCGCCACATAAAAGCTCTGCGTATCCATGGACGGCTGCCATACTTCATCAGCATAGCCACACCACTTTGCGGGTCTTTCGCCATGTCTAGCCGCCTTTCCCCTCTTGAACTGCATTACCGCAAAGCGGATCGCATCATGCTGGCAGTACTCTGGCTGATGTTCCTTTACTCGCTCGGCCTGGCAGCCTGGCATGGCACCTGGGGTCAGGCCCTGCTGGTCGGGGGCGGGACGGCTGTTGTGATGAGCGTGCTGCAGCAGCTGATTGCTGGCCGACGCCTGCTGCGTTGTGCGATTGGCGCGGCGTTTATGGTGATGTCGGCCCTGCACATCAACCAGGCGGGCGGCATGCTGGAAATGCACTTCGGTATTTTCGTGTTGCTGGCGTTTCTGGTGTATTACCGCGACTGGCTGCCGATCGTGGTAGCGGCTGCAGTGATTGCAGTTCACCACCTGGGCTTCTATGCCCTGCAAACCCAAGGGTTCAGCGTCACGGTGGTGGCGCAAGGCAGCTGGCCGATCATCTTCCTGCATGCGTTCTACGTGATACTGGAAAGCGCGATCCTGATTTATCTGGCCCTGCAAACCCATGCCGAAGCCGTCGAAGGCGCTGCGCTGATGCAGACCGCCGAGCAGCTCACCGAAAACGACGACGCCATTGACCTGAGCTACCGCAGCAATGCTGAGGGCAAGGTCAGCAAGCGCTTTAACCGTTTCCTCGACACCCTGGATGAGCTGGTGGGCGAAGTGATCAAAGACACCCAGGGCCTGCAAACGATGGGCGACAACCTGGCGCAGGCCACCGGTCATCTGCGCAGTGGCGCCGATCGCCAGCAGGGTGAAATCGTCTACATGAGCTCAGCCATGCAGCAGATGAGCAGCGCCATTGATGAAGTGGCCGGGCATGCCGATGGGGCTGCCAGTGCCGCGCAAACGGCCAACCAGCAAGCCGCGGAAGGCAGCCGTTCGGTCAATCACGTACGCAGCGAGATCGGCAAGCTGGCCGCTCAGATCGACGTCACCGAAGGTGAAGTACAGGCGTTGGCCAACCAATCTGAACAGATCGGTAAGGTGCTGGAAGTGATCCGTTCGATTGCCGAACAGACCAACCTGCTGGCCCTCAACGCCGCCATCGAAGCTGCCCGCGCCGGTGATCAGGGCCGTGGCTTTGCTGTGGTCGCCGACGAGGTGCGTAACCTGGCGCAGAAGACCGCCCTGTCCACCGCTGAAATTCAGCAGATCATCAGCCGCTTGCAACAAGGCAGCCGCCAGGCAGCCGAAGCCATGCAGCAGAGCCGCGACAGCGTGCGCAGTTGCGTGCAGGACAGTCAGGCAACTGCCGACCTGCTCGGCGCCGTGGCGCAAGACATCAGTTCGATCACGCAGATGAACGAGCTGATTGCCGCTGCCACCCACCAGCAGGCGGCCGTCAGCGCGGAGGTCAGCCAGCACCTGACCAGCGTGCAACAGGTGGCTGAAGAAAACCTCAGTGATGCCCAGGCGCTCAGTCATGATGGTCAGCAACTCAGTCAATTGGCCGAGCGACTGAGCGACCTGAGCCGGCGCTTCCGCGTCAGCCGTTAGTGCGGTAAGTCTGCGGCGTCGCACCCTGCCAGCGGCGGAACGCCCGGTAAAACGGCGACAGCTCGGCAAAGCCGCAGGCGCGGGCCACTTCACGGATGGCCAGGCCGCTGTCGAGCAGAGTCTGCGCACGCAGGCGGCGCACTTCATCATGCAGCTGGCGAAAGCTCTGTTGCTGTTCGGCCAGCGCCCGCTGTAAGCCGCTGACGCTGTAACCCAGCGAGGTGGCGCAACTGGGCAGGTCGCACAACTGCACGCCGAGGTTGACCTCCAGCCAGTAGCGCACGCGGTTGAGCAGCTGGTTTTCCTCCAGCTCCGCCAGCTCCACTTCCGCCTGCGCCCAAAGCACCGCGAAAAGCCGCGGGTTGGCACTGCGCGACGGCCGGCTGAGCCAGGCCCGCGGGAAGATCAGCGCGTCATGCGCCTGGGCAAAACGCGGCAGCAGGCCGAACAACCGCCGATGCTCGCTCAGGCGGCGCGGCGTGGGGTGGCGAAAATCCAGCCCGGACAGACGAAAACTGCCGTCGTTATTGATGCTGGCGAGCATCTTCTGCACCAGCAGCGCCAGGCACTCCATCTGCTGGCGCAACGAGCCGACGCCACGGTAATTAAGGTCGAAGATCAGGCGCGCCTGCTCGCCCTCCAGCTCCAGCCGCGCGGCAAAACCACCGGAGAGGATGTGCTGAAAGCGCACAAAACTCTCCAGCGCCTGGCCCAGGTCGCGACTGGCCAGCAGCAGGTAACCCACCACATCCATCGGCCGTGGTTGCATGGTTTCACCCAGGTGCAGACCGATGTCAGGATCACCGCTGATGCCCGCCAGCGCCTGCCAGAAGCGCGGCGCATTGTCGTGGTCCTCGCGGGCATTGAGCAGCGGCGGCGCCAGCACTACGCCCTGATAGGCCTGGCGATAGGTGTCGGTGGGGTCCAGCCCTAACCCCGCCAAGGCTTCGTAGAGTAGGCGGCGCAAAGTTGAAGAATGGGTCAACGCGCTGGCAATGCTGTTGTGCGGATCGTGTGGCATAGCGGCCTCTTGGATTGACCAAAGACTTTCACTCTTGCTGTATTAGGTCAATGCCTGCACAGCCGGCAGTGCGCACAATGGCCGGGCTGATAAAACCTATAACAAGGAAAACCCCATGAAACGCACCCTGACTGCCCTGGCCCTGATCGTCGCGGCCTCTGCCGCCGGCGCTTACTGGTACATCGATAGCAAGCAGCCGCAGCGCGACGGCGAGCTGCAACTGAGTCACCTGCAGGCCGCAGTCACGGTGGATTACGACGAGCGCGGCGTGCCGCATATCCAGGCGCAGAACGAGGCCGACATGTACCGCGCGCTGGGCTATGTGCATGCTCAGGATCGCCTATTCCAGATGGAAATCCTGCGCCGCCTGGCCCGTGGCGAGCTGGCCGAAGTGCTCGGCAGCAAGCTGGTAGACACCGACCGCCTGTTCCGCACCCTGGGCATCCGCGAACACGCCGACCGCTACGCCGCGAAGATGGACATGAATGCACCGGCCAGCAAAGCGCTGCAGGCTTATCTGGATGGCGTGAACCAATATCAGGCCAGCCACCCGGCACCGATCGAGTTCGATGTGCTGGGCATCGAAAAACGTCCTTTCAGCGTCGCCGATACCCTCAGCGTCGCCGGCTATATGGCCTACAGCTTTGCTGCCGCCTTCCGCACCGAGCCGGTGCTGACGCATATCCGCGATCAGCTGGGCGCCGATTACCTCAAGGCCTTTGACCTCGACTGGCACCCGCAGGGCGTGGTCGGCCCGCACCTCGCCGCTGGCGACTGGCAGGACCTCAACGCCATCGCCGAGCTGAGCCATGCCGCGCTGCTGGATGCCGGCCTGCCGCAGTTCGAGGGCAGCAACGCCTGGGCGATCTCCGGCAGCCGCACCGCCAGTGGCAAGCCGCTGCTGGCAGGCGACCCGCATATCCGCTTCGCCGTGCCGTCGGTGTGGTACGAGGCCAACCTGAGTTACCCCGGCTTCAGCCTGTACGGCCATCACCAGGCGCTCAACCCGGTGGCGTCGCTGGGGCATAACCGCGAATTCGCCTGGAGCATCACCATGTTCCAGAACGACGATCTGGACCTGATCGCCGAGAAAACCAACCCGGACAACCCCAATCAGGTCTGGTATCGCGGTCAGTGGGTCGAGCTGCAAAGCCGCGAAGAGCTGATCAGCGTCAAGGATGCCGAGCCGGTACGCCTGACCATCCGCCGCTCACCGCACGGTCCGATCATTAACAGCGCCCTGGGTGAAACCGTCGGCAGCACGCCGATTGCCATGTGGTGGGCCTTCCTGGAAACCGACAATCCGATCCTCGATGGCTTCTATCAGCTCAACCGCGCCGCCACGCTGGAGCAAGCCCGCGTCGCCGCCGAGCACATCGAAGCGCCGGGGCTGAACGTGGTGTGGGCCAATGCCACGGGCGATATCGGCTGGTGGGCGGCGGCGAAACTGCCGCGCCGCCCGGCCGGGGTCAACCCGAGCTTTATCCTCGACGGCAGCAACGGCGAGGCGGACAAAGACGGTTACTACCCGTTCAGCGCCAACCCGCAGGAAGAGAACCCCGCGCGCGGCTATATCCTCTCCGCCAACTACCAGCCCGTGTCGCCGACTGGCATGGAAGTGCCGGGCTACTACAATCTGGCCGATCGCGGCCAGCGCCTGGACGAACGCCTGCGCGACGACAGCGTGAAGTGGGACGTGCACAACAGCCAGGCGCTGCAACTGGAGCCCGGTACCGGCTACCCGCAACGCCTGCTCGCGCCGCTGGCAGCTGATCTGCGGGCTGCCGCCACTGGCAGCGAAGAGCAGGCGCTGGTCGAGCAGCTGCTGAGCTGGGATGGCCAGCATCAGGTCGATAGCACCGCGGCTCCGTTGTTCAACCAGCTGGTTTACCAACTGGCACGTGAAGCCATGGCCGACGAGCTGAGCGACGCCTTCTTCGCCAACCTGCTGCAAACCCGCGTGCTCGACAGCGCTCTGCCGCGTCTGGCCGCCGATGCCAGCTCGCCCTGGTGGGACAAGCGCGGCAGCGATGCCGTGGAAAGCCGCGCCGACACCGTCAAGGCCGCCTGGCAGGCCAGCCTCGCCCATCTGCGCAGCACCCTCGGTGACGACAGCGCGAAATGGGCCTGGGGCAGCGCCCACACCCTCACCCACAGCCACCCGCTGGGCCAGCAGAAGCCGCTGGATAAACTGTTCAATGTCGGTGCGTTTGCCGCACCGGGCGGCCATGAAACGCCGAACAACCTCTCGCAACCGGTCGGCCCGGCGCCCTGGTCGGTGGTGTACGGCCCCTCGACCCGCCGCCTGATCGACCTGGCCGATGCCGGCAGCGCCCTGGGCATCAACCCGGTGGGCCAGAGCGGCGTGCTGTTTGATCAGCACTACAAGGACCAGGCCGAACGCTATATTCGAGGTGAGTACGTGCCGATGCACCTGGATGCCGAGGCGATCAAAGCCAACAGCCGCAGCCAGCTGATCCTGCACCCATAAGCCAAGGAGAACGGCGATGAAACGTCTGTTACTGCTTTTACTGATCATCCTGCTCGGCCTGGTGGCCGTGGTGGTCGGCCGCACCCTGCTGCTGCCGGCGGCCGCCTTCAACAGCGAGCCGGTTAGCCTGCCTGAAGGGCTGGATGGCCAGCGCGCTGCCGAGAGCCTGGCGGCAGCCATTCGCCTGCCGACCCTGTCGCATCAGGTCGGCGCACCGGCCAGCCAACTGGCGGCCAGCAACGCCGCCTTCGCTGGCCTGCGTGAGTGGCTGGCGCAGCGCTACCCACAGATCACTGCCAACACCGAACCGCTCGCCACCGGCAGCCCAAGCATCCTGCTGCGCTGGCCGGGCAAGGACAGCCAATTGCCTGCGGTTCTGCTGATGGCGCACCAGGACGTGGTGCCCGTCGCACCCGGCACCGAAGAACTGTGGACTCACCCGCCGTTCTCCGGGGCGATTGCCGATGGCTTTGTCTGGGGCCGTGGCGCCATCGACAGCAAGGGCTCGATGGTGGCGATTCTTGAAGCGGTGGAAACCCTGATCGCCCAGGGCTTCCAGCCACAACGCGATGTGCTGCTGGCCTTCGGGCACGATGAAGAAATCGGCGGGCACCAGGGCAACCGGCGCATCGCCGCGCAGTTGCAGGAACAGGGCAAACGCCTGGCCTGGGTCAGCGATGAAGGCGGCTTTGTGGTGCGCGGACAGATCCCCGGCGTCAGCCAGGATGTCGCCGTGGTCGGTATCGCAGAAAAGGGCTACGTCAGCCTGACCCTCACCGCCAGCGCCCAGGGTGGCCACTCCTCGCAGCCGCCCGCCTTTGCTGAAACCGCCATCGGCCGCTTGAGCCAGGCCCTGCAACGGGTCGGCGACGCACCCTTCCAGCGTGGTTTCGACGGCCCCACTGGCGACCTGCTGGCCAGCTTTACCCCGGCGCAATCTTTCGGCTACCGACTGATCTTCGCCAACCTCTGGCTGTTTGGCCCGCTGGTGGAACAACAACTGGCCGCCTCGCCAGCCGGTGCCGCGCAGCTGCAAACCTCGCTGTCGCCCACCCTGTTGCGCGCCGGAATCAAGGAAAACGTCCTGCCGCCCAGCGCCCGCGCCACCCTCAACCTGCGCATCCATCCGCGCGACAGCATCGACAGCGTAGCCGCCCACGTGCGCAATGCCGTAGCCGATGAGCAGATTCAGGTCAAAGTCATGCCCGGCGGGCGCGAGCCCTCGGCGGTATCCGATGTCAGGGGCGAGGCCTACCAGCAGTTCGCCGAAGTTATCCGCCAGAGCTTCAGCAACACCCTGGTCAGCCCCAACCTCACCGTCGGCGGCACCGACTCGCGTTACTACGAGCCGCTCACCGACAACGTCTTCCGCTTCAGCCCACTGCTGATGGAGCGCGAAGACCTGCCGCGCATGCACGGCACCAACGAGCGCGTGGCGATCGATACCTTGGCCAATGCCAGTGGCTTCTACTACCGGCTGTTGCAGAGTCTGAACACCTCAGCCGACTAAGCCAAAACCACGCGAGGGGCGCAATGCCCCTCGCCAGCGCTGTAGGGTGGACAACGCGAAGCGTATCCGTCCTCGCTCACTTGAGCCCCCCAACGGATACAGGCAGACTGCCAGCAGGACACTGCCACCCATGGGGCACGATATGGACGTTGTAAAAAGCCTCAAACCAGGTAAAAACGGCACCAAACGCTTTGTCGAACGCTACGGCGACGACCTGATTGCCGTACGCTACCGTCACGACGCCGAACAACAGATCAGCTACACCACCGTCGAACTGATCGTCGAACGCAAACACAAACCACTGAAAACACGTGCCCAAACGCCCAAACAAGCAACGGCGTTAGTATTCGTGCGCGTCGGTTTTCACGAAAAGGACATGCAACTGGCGGTAAAGCAGGCGGGCGGTAAGTGGCAGCCTGAAGAAAAGGCATGGTTGCTGAGCTACAAAGCAGCAGTAGAGCTTGGGCTGCAAGAACGGATCATCAATAGCTGATGGTCAGATATGGATACGAGATAGCCAGATTTGGATATTAACCTGGCAAATAAATAGGGCATATCGGATAATCTGTCTCCATGAAAACAGATGCCCGCAAACTCAGCCCCCAAGAACAGCGTGAAAAGCGCGCCACGGCCCTGCGCATGCGTGAGCAGGGTTACACCTACAAGGCTATTGGCGAAGCGGTTGGTGTTCACCCCCGCACCATCGCTCACTGGGCGCAGGTCGCAGAACACAAAGGCGAAAAGGCTGCCATTGCCGGCGGCCAGCGCGGTGTGCGCCAGGGTGATCGCCGCAGTTTGAGCCCCAGCCAGGAAGTGCTGGTGCGCACCTTGATGACCGATAAGATGCCCGACCAACTCAAGCTCGGCTTTGCACTCTGGACGCGTGATGCCGTGCGAGAACTGATCCGCCAGCGCTGTGGTTTTCTCATGCCGGTTCGAACGGTTGGTGAATACCTCAAGCGTTGGGGCTACACCCCGCAGCGACCACTGCATCGGGCTTATCAGCAGAAACCTGAAGTGGTTCAGCGCTGGCTGGATAATGAATATCCACGCATCGCACAGCGGGCCAAGGCCGAGAATGGTGAGATTCAGTGGGGCGACGAAACCGGTATGCGCAGTGACAGCCAGGCTGGCCGCAGCTACGCCCCTATTGGCGAAACGCCAGTGCGCCAGGTCAGCGGCAGTCGCTTTTCCACCAACATGATTTCCACTGTGACCAATCGGGGCAAACTGCGCTTCATGCTGTATCGGGAAACGCTGACAGCCCCAGTGCTGATTCGCTTCCTGGGTCGCCTGATTCGCGATGCGCAGGGCCGCAAAGTGTTCTTGATTCTCGACAACCTGCGCGTACACCACAGCAAAAAGGTGAGCGCCTGGGTCGCCGACCGCAAAGAGCAAATCGAACTGTTCTTCTTGCCGGCATACGCCCCGGAGTTGAATCCTGACGAGTATTTGAATTGTGATTTGAAACATCAGGTCCGTACGGGCTTGCCAGCGCGTAATCAGGACGAACTGGAAGGGCGTGTTCGCTCGGTCATGAGACGATTGCAATTACACCCCCAAAGAATCCGTTCTTATTTCCGGCATCCACGTATCGCCTACGCGGCATGATTTGGTGTATTTGATTGCCGGGTTAATACTTATTGCCAGCGATGGCAATAGTGTGCAGATATGGATATGTCGTCTAATTATAGTTAGAGAATTTTCCCAACAAGGAAGTCAGCCATGGAAAAAGCACAATCTACACACCGCCCAGAGGCAACCTTAAGTTTCGCAGCAAAATTTGTTCTAAAGCTTTTTGGGCTTACTATTTTATTCAGCATAATCCCATTGCTTTTTGTAAACCTACCACTCGGTATGTTTCTTATGAATTTCGGAAAGATATCAATATTGCTAATTATCCTGGCAAATTTTTTTGCTATTTTCCTCTCTGGTGCCTTGGCTGCAAAATTAATTTTTGCATGGGGTGTAAGTGGCTTTGAATTTAACATCACAAAAGCAAGCGCAGAGTAATCCTCTAACAATGCGCTCAAATCGCTCACTTCGTTCGCTGGGACCGGCTAAAGCCGGCCCCTTAGCTTAATCGTTAGCGGTAGAAAATGAAATTTATAGTATCTGAACAACACAAAAGCCAAGAAAAGCGAAAAATTATATTCTTCTCAGCCCTTATAGCCATATTTATAGCAGGCTTTATATTAATGTTCATTAGTAGCAGTGAATTATCAAACAAGGTTATCGCTGCAGTAGGAACATTTTTTCTTGCTAAGTATTTATTGCACGCATATCAAAATATCAAAAACAATGACAATTCTTATCCAGTCGTAGAAATTCTTGAAGCACAAGAGAAAATCGATATATCGCACAAGGGCGCGGTTGTGAGCATGCCGCTATCGGATATAGAAAGCCTTAGAATTCAGAGCATTAAAGGTAATGTTAAATCTTTGCTACTAACGACAAAGTCTTTTAGCAACCTACGCTTTGAGGGATATGAAAATTTAGCAGAAATGGCTGAGCTTCTTAAAAAATATACGCCGGCAGGAAAAATCAAAAATGCCACGTGGTATCACCGCTAACAAATGGTTCAAACCGTTCGCTGCGCTCACTGGGACGGGCTAAAGCCCGCCCCTTAACCAAACGTTAGCTCTTTATCCGAATTCGAGATTAATTTATGACATTTGAAGGTATCTCCAAAGAAACATGGAAGCGTATTGACGCTGAAAAGCTCTCTGAATTACTCCGAGACAGAATGCACGAACGAGAGCTCTCAATAAGTGAAGTATGTGAAGAGCTGGAAATGTCGAGAAGTATGCTTGCATCTATATTGCACGGCAAGCGTCGCCCATCACCACAGAGAATGGCACAATTACTAGACTTTTTGCAGGTTTCTAATGACGAAATTCCCATGTCGCAAGATGATTCTCCAAAAAGTAAAGGGAACAAAATTTTCATAAGTTATAGCCATAGAGATAAGTCGTATCTTGATAGGCTTATGGTTCATCTTCGCCCACTTCAAAAGCAAGGCCTTATCGATGCTTGGGCTGATACCAGATTACAGGCTGGGGATAAATGGAAAAAAGAAATCGAAAGTGCACTCAAAGAATCTCGGGTTGCTATTTTAATGATCAGTGCGGACTTTCTTGCGTCTGATTTCATTATTGATAATGAACTTCCTCCCTTGCTTCATGCTGCGGAAAGCAAAGGTACACGGATCATCCCCGTGATACTGAAACCTTGTAGATTTCTTCGTGAAAAAAATCTTTGCGAGTTTCAGGCCGTAAATCTACCGGATGAGCCAATGAGTGTCATGGATGAAAATGGCAAAGAGCTTATTTATGACACTATATCTCAAAGAATAGAAGATCTCTTCGATGACTCCCAGAGCTAACAAACCGCTCAAACTCGTTCCGGCCGCAAAAAGCGCGGCCTCCACCGGACTCGCTATCGCTCGCCGTTTAGCGGGGCGTTAGGTTCACATCATGAATTGGGTTGTTTTCATACTCGTATCCATATTCACAGCCTTCGTGAACCTTGCATTACTGAGTGACAATACCGAAGCAAGTCAAAAGCCATTAATAATTTTCAACTGCATAATGCTCGCAGGCTATGTACTCATGTACATTTTTTACGGAAGCAAACGCCAAAATACACTAAAAATCTGGCTTCCTATAAAGTCAAAAATTAAAGCAATTCTTTTACGCATACTTGTAATTGGGCTTTGCTTGGCAGCTCTACCAGTAGCATATAAATTATCGCAAGCATCTGAATGCTCGGATTTTTTAGTGCATAGTAAAGGGGCAACCCTAAGCTGGGCGCTGTCCTTAATGTGCAAGCTTACAGGGCCCGTAATCCCTGCGATTATTGTTCTGCTTCTAATGGCTTGGGCGCTTCCTAGCCTAGTAAAAATTGTCTGGCAAAGAACCTAACAAATGGTTCAAGTCGTTCGCTGCGCTCACTCGGGACCGGCTAAAGCCGGCCCCTTAACCAAACGTTAGGGAAAATCAATGGAGATCATGCGTTGCGCCAGATAGAAAAAGCAGGATGGGTAAGCATGATACTTTTCACGCTTATCGGCTCAGTGTTTTTGATGTTCGCCTTATCTTATTTACTATCTGGCGAAAGTGAAATACGAAGTATGTCCACATGGATATTTGGCACAATTCCCGGTATAGCGTCTGCAATTGCTGCTTTCTATACATACCAAGCCACTAAGCGCGCCGCAGTTGCAACCGAAAATGCTAGCAAGGCAGCCAATGCATCTGTAGTGGCCGCATCATTTGAGATCAGGCAGGAAGTTTTAAAAGCATTAGTTGAAATCTGGGCGTACTTGAATAGAAAAACATGTACCTGGTCTTACAACCCCTCTTTACCAGAACAATTCCTAGTCACCCAAGAAGAATTACTCCTTCTCGAGTCTCATAGAAAAACTATATTCTTTAAATCTAGAATATTCGGCCCCAAAAAATCTGAAGAAATAATCGAATTTTACACGTACCTAGTATCAGAACTAGAAGGCCAATCCACAGCCTGCGACTATGACGCAGCAGAAGGACTTGGAGTAAATGAGAGTACGTCGAAGGAATGGCATGAATACAGAACCAAACAAAGAGAAAATGCGTTTCAAATATTAGAAGCCGTTAAGCATTTGTGCTATCTCCCCTAACAACTGGTTCAAACCGCTCGCTTCGCTCACTGGGACGGGCTAAAGCCCGCCCCTTAACCAAACGTTAGCCACCATGAATTATGATCTGAGTCTACTCGAAGCAGCAAATAACGTTAGCCTGTGTAGTGCTTACTACGAGCTATGCAACAACTACCCACATATTCCTGGCTCTGGCAGTAAGAAAACTCCTTTTAAGGAAATTCTCGCGGCAGCGGAAGGAATAATCATTCTGTCTAAACTTCGCGGGCCGGGCACAGTTTTCAAAGTCGGCGGCCTACCAGAATGGGTTTCATTAAATATAATTATTCAATCAGGCGGCTCAGTTGAAACAGACATTATTATTCAGCATCCGCAACAGGAATACAGAGCTACTTTTGCAATACTTTCCAACGAAACATTAAAGAACTCAGGACTATCAGAAAAAAATCCTGGTTATCCGCGCCCCATCTGTGCATCTGCTAACGACATGGTCATAGTAATTGCGCGACTTCGAGAGCTAACTATCTCACTAGCAAAGGCCGTCCTAAATGTCGGCTAACAACTGGTTCAAATCGTTCGCTTCGCTCACTGGGACGGGCTAAAGCCCGCCCCTTAACCAAACGTTATATTCCTCATTGCAACAATCATCACCGCAAAAACTACAGGCCCTATCAATAATTCTGAATTTTTCATTTTTGAATCTGCGCTTTTTCCTGAAGCGGCACTGCTTGTTAAAGAACATAAACTATTAATCACCACTGACAGCATTCAGTACCATGCTGACTGGCGCTATTTTTCTTGGTTTACAAAATTCGTGTTCAAATTATTAGGCTTCAAAATAGGTATGAATATTGGTGGCCCTTGGTTGAAACGCGTGACACCGAAGGGCAAAACACTGCAATCGGATTTTGAAGCTCTTGCAGCACTCGATTTCGATGCCCTTATTGCTGCACACGGTGCTCCCATTACAACCGGTGCTAAGCAACTGTTACATGCCGAAATGAGCCATGTGTTCAAGTGAGCGAACCACCTGCTCAGCCAAATGCAGCCGCTACATGATCGGTTTAATCCCTCCCCATGGCGAAGCATAAGGGGCTGCATGCCTGACCGGTCAGCAGCACAGGCCGCAGCCACCACCACTTCCCACTGAAAACCCGGATAATGGCCGCCATTCGTTTAGCCCGTATTCTGGTAATCCCGCATGGAAATCAAGGTCAAGTTTCTCGACAACCTCCGACTTGAAGCCAAGTTCGATGACTTCACGGTGGTGGCTGACCAGCCCATCCGTTACAAGGGCGATGGCTCGGCGCCGGGGCCGTTTGATTACTTCCTGGCCTCTTCGGCGCTGTGTGCGGCGTACTTTGTGAAGCTGTATTGCGACACGCGCAATATCCCTACCGACAACATCCGCCTGTCGCAGAACAACATCGTTGACCCGGAGAACCGCTACGCGCAGATCTTCAAGATCCAGGTCGAATTGCCGGCGGATATCTCCGAGAAGGATCGCCTGGGCATTCTGCGCTCCATCGACCGCTGCACCGTGAAGAAGGTGGTGCAGCAAGGCCCCGAGTTCATCATCGAAGAAGTCGACAACCTGGATGCCGACGCCCAGGCCTTGCTGATGCCTGTGGCGGGAACTAGCACCTACATTCCCGGCAAGGACCTGCCGCTGGAAGAAACCATCGCCAATATGTCGGGCATCATGGCCAAGCTCGGCATGAAGATTGAGATCGCCTCGTGGCGCAATATCGTGCCCAACGTCTGGTCGCTGCATATCCGCGATGCGCAGTCGCCGATGTGTTTTACCAACGGCAAGGGCGCAACCAAGGAGAGCGCGCTGGCCTCGGCGCTGGGCGAGTTTATCGAGCGGCTGAACTGCAACTTCTTCTACAACGATCAGTTCTGGGGCGAGGAGATCGCCAATGCGGCGTTCGTGCATTACCCGGACGAGCGCTGGTTCAAACCGGGACCCAAGGATGCGCTGCCGGCAGAGATTCTCGACGACTATTGCCTGGCGATTTACAACCCGGACGACGAACTGCGCGGCTCGCACCTCTATGACACCAACTCCGGCAACACCCTGCGCGGCATCTGCTCGCTGCCGTTTGTACGTCAGTCCGATGGCGAGGTGGTGTACTTCCCGTCCAACCTGATCGAAAACCTCTACCTCAGTAATGGCATGAGTGCCGGCAATACCCTGGCCGAGGCGCAGGTGCAGTGCCTGTCGGAAATCTTCGAGCGGGCAGTCAAACGCGAAATCCTCGAAGGCGAGCTGTGCCTGCCGGACGTGCCAGCCGAGGTGCTGGCCAAGTACCCGGGCATCGTTGCCGGCATCCAGGGCCTGGAAGCCCAGGGCTTTCCGGTGCTGGTGAAGGACGCCTCGCTGGGCGGCGAATTCCCGGTGATGTGCGTGACCCTGATGAACCCGCGCACTGGCGGCGTTTTCGCCTCGTTCGGCGCGCACCCAAGCTTTGAAGTGGCGCTGGAACGCAGCTTGACCGAGTTGCTGCAAGGCCGCAGTTTCGAGGGTTTGAATGATTTGCCACCGCCAACCTTTGAAAGCCAGGCGCTGATGGAGCCGAATAACTTCGTAGAGCATTTCATCGACTCCAGCGGTGTGGTGTCGTGGCGCTTCTTCAGTGCTAAAGCCGATTACGAATTCGTTGAATGGGACTTCTCCGGTCAGGGCGAAGATTCGAACGAGCAGGAAGCCGCAACGCTGTTCGGCATCCTCGAAGCGCTGGGCAAAGAAGCCTATATGGCGGTGTACGAGCACCTGGGCGCCACTGCCTGCCGCATCCTGGTACCGGGCTATTCGGAGATTTATCCGGTTGAGGACCTGATCTGGGATAACACCAACAAGGCGCTGCTGTTCCGCGCGGACATCCTCAACCTGCACAGCCTGAATGATCGCGGCCTGAAATCTCTGCTGCGCAACCTGGAAAACAGCGATGTCGACGATTACACCGACATCACCACGCTGATCGGCGTCGAGTTCGACGACAACACGGTGTGGGGCCAGCTGACCATTCTGGAGCTGAAGCTGCTGATCCACCTCGCCCTGAAGAAGTACGACGACGCCAAAGAACTTGTGGAAATGTTCCTGCAGTACAACGACAACACCGTCGAGCGCGGCCTGTTCTATCAGGCGTTGAACGCGGCGTTGGAAGTGCAGTTGGACGATGAGTTGGAGATGAGCGACTTCGAGCCGAACTTCCGCCGTATGTTTGGCAATGAGCGCATGGACGCAGTGCTCGGCTCGCTGGATGGCAGCGTGCGCTTCTACGGTCTGACGCCAACCAATATGCAGCTGGAAGGGCTGGATCGCCATCTGCGCCTGATTGAGAGCTACAAGAAGCTGCACGCGGCGCGGGCCAACGCGAGCGCCGTATCGGCTTGATCAGATAAAGTGTCGACTCAACCTTGCAGGCTCGAACTGAGCCTGCACGCAGGCTGCAACATGGTGCGGTTACCTGGTTTAAACAACGGCCCGCGGGCTGACAGCACGACCTAGGCTGAGCAACACCACTACACAACCACAACGCACGAGGGAACGTATGAACGTTGTATTAAGGCACTTCAAATGGCTGATGCTGGTATCCGGCGTGCTCACCGCCAGCATGTTTTACGGCCTGTTCGCACCGCAGGCCGCGCTTGAATCGATGTTTGGCGCCACCTTTGCCGGACCGCTGGAATCTCTGGTGATTCGTAGCTGGTCGGCACTGGTTGGCCTGATGGGCGTCATGCTGATTTATGGCGCGCTGAGCGAAAAACACCGCGCCTTCTGCGCCGCCCTCGCAGCCTCGAGCAAGGCGATTTTCGTTACCCTGGTGCTGGTGTACGGCCAGGCATTTCTCAATAAAGCTGCGGCGGCGATCATCATGGACATTGTGGTGATCAGTGCAACGCTGCTCTTCCTGCTGGCGTTGCGGATCAAGCGCTAGGCGGCCAATAGCGGCCACCAGCCATTATCGTTATCGCTCTTCATGGATGAATGCATGAACAAAAAAATGCTTCTGGCCATCAGCCTGCTGCTGTTGGCAGGTTGCCAGAATGACAAGCTGCGCCAAACCGAGCCCACTACTCAGTCCGTCGAAACGCTTGGAACAGCGACGGTCGTGGTGATCGCCAAGAACAAGGCCAAGCTGGGCGAAGGTGGTTTCGACTTCAGCGATAACGATAAAGTGCTGCTCTCACAGATGAAGATAAGCCGCACGGTTACCTTTGAAGTACCTTCGGGTCACCATACCTTCGCAGTGTCATCCTGGGGCAGCCCCGCCTATACCCTGCAGGCGCACCTTCCGCCAGCCAGTGAAACCTGTATCCAGGTCACCAGCAACTCCGCGAACTACTTTGGCAAGTTCATCTTCCCACTGATGCGCAATGCCACTCCCACACATGTTGCGCAGTTCGTGCCCTGCGCGTAGTACTAGGGCGCAGTAGCCAGTACAGCCTGGTTACGGCCCTGGTGTTTGGCCTTGTAGAGCAGGCGGTCGACCGTTTCGATAAAGGCCTGGGGCTGGTCAAGCGGGCCGGGGACAAGGGTGCCGACGCCCAGGCTTAAGGTCAGCAATGGGCCGACCTGGGAATGGGCGTGCTGGATGTTCTGCTCGCAGATCAGCTGGCGGCAGCGCTCGGCGACCTGCGCGGCGGCCTGGGCATCGGTTTCCGGCAGCAGCAGCACAAATTCCTCACCGCCATAGCGGGCCATCAGGTCACGCGGGCGCACGGCTGCGCCACTCAGGGCCTGGCCGACGCTTTTCAGGCAATCATCGCCCTGGATATGGCCGTAGTGGTCGTTGTATTCCTTGAAGTAATCAATATCCAGCAGGATCAGTGACAGCGGCTGGCCCGTGCGCTGGGCGTTACTCCACTCCACCTGCAGGCGGTTGTCGAACATGCGCCGGTTGGCCACGCCGGTGAGGCCGTCGAGGTAGGACAACTCTTCCAGTTGTTGCTGCAATTGCAGCAGCTGCTGCTCGGTCTGCTTGCGCTCGCTGATGTCGAACATAAAGCCGATCAGCGACTCGACTTCACCCGCCTCATTGCGCAGCACGTGCACCACATCGCGGATCCACACGTAGCGGCCGTCGCGGGTCAGAGCACGGTAATCGGCCTCATGGTCGGTACCGGCCTGGGACTGCGAGACACAGAAGCCCACGACCGTGTCGCGGTCCTCGGGGTGCATGCGCTCGGCCCAGTCGTTGGCGCTGATCCAGCTGGCTTGCGGCCAGCCAAGCAGCGTCTCGATCTGCGGGCCAATATAGGCGAAAGTCATGCTGGCCCAGTCGATCTTCCAGGGGATGGCCTTGGTCGACTCCAACAGGGTCTTGTACACCGCGCTATCGGTAATCATCGGGTCAGGCATGGCAGGCAATCCGGGCGAGGTATAGCACAGGTTTTAACCAAGATCGGCAGCCGGCGCAACCGCAGGGCGGATGACCGGCCAGTATTGCCTTAGACAGCACAAGGGCCACGAATGTGGCCCTTGTGTATTGTCCGGGAGAACCACTCAGGCCTGCGCCTGGGCGACTCCCGTGGTTTCGTCCATGGCCTGTTGCAGGGCCTTCTTGCGCTTCTCTTCGGCACGGTGGGCGAAGAACCACACCAGGAAGGTGGCGAAGGACACCGCCAGCAGGATCAGGCTGGCCACGGCGTTGATTTCCGGCTTCACGCCCAGACGCACGGCAGAGAAGACTTCCATCGGCAGGGTGGTCGAACCTGGCCCGGATACGAAGCTGGCGAGTACCAGGTCGTCCAGCGACAGGGCGAAGGACATCATGCCGCCGGCTGCCAGCGAAGGCGCGATCATCGGGATGGTGATCAGGAAGAACACCTTCCACGGCTTGGCACCCAGGTCCATGGCCGCTTCCTCGATGGACATATCCAGCTCACGCAGACGCGACGACACCACCACCGCCACATAGGCGGAACAGAAGGTGGTGTGGGCGATCCAGATGGTCAGGATGCCACGCTCGGCAGGCCAGCCGATCAGTTGCGCCATGGCCACGAACAGCAGCAGCAGCGACAGACCGGTGATCACCTCGGGCATTACCAGCGGTGCGGTAACCAGGCCACCGAACAGCGTGCGGCCCTTGAAGCGGGTCACGCGGGTCAGCACAAAGGCGGCCATGGTGCCCAGCGCCACGGCGGCAATCGCGGTGTAGCAGGCGATTTCCAGCGAGCGCATCACTGAGTTCATCAGCTGGGTATTGTCGAGCAGGCCGACGTACCACTTCACCGACCAGCCGCCCCACACCGTCACCAGCCGCGAGGCGTTGAACGAGTAGATGACCAGAATCAGCATCGGCAGGTAGATAAACGCCAGACCGGCCCAGAGCATAAAGGTGGAGAAACTGAAACGCTTCATGCCCGGCCCTCCATCTCTTTAGCCTGGTTACGGTTAAACAGAATGATCGGGATGATCAGGATCGCCAGCATCACCACCGCCAGGGCGGACGCCACCGGCCAGTCGCGGTTGTTGAAGAACTCCTGCCACAGCACCTTGCCGATCATCAGGGTCTCCGGACCGCCGAGCAGTTCAGGGATCACGAACTCACCCACCACCGGGATAAACACCAGCATGCAACCGGCGATGATGCCGTTCTTGGCCAGCGGCACGGTGATCTTCCAGAAGCTGTTCAAGGTGCTCGAACCCAGGTCCGCGGCTGCTTCCAGCAGGCTCTGGTCATGCTTGACCAGGTTGGCGAACAGCGGCAGCACCATGAACGGCAGGTACGAGTAAACGATACCGATATACACCGCCAGGTTGGTGTTGAGGATCTGCAGCGGTTCGCTGATCACCCCCAGCCACATCAGGAAAGCATTGAGCAGGCCGTTGTTGCTGAGGATGCCCATCCAGGCATATACGCGGATCAGGATCGCCGTCCAGGTCGGCATCATGATCAGCAGCAACAGCACCATCTGCTTGTCCTTATCGGCGCGAGCAATGGCGTAGGCCATGGGGAAGCCGATCAGCAGGCAGAGCAAGGTACTGACCGCAGCGATCTTCAACGAGCCCAGGTAGGCCGCCAGGTACAGCGCATCCTCACTGAGGAAGATGTAGTTACCCAGGTTGATGATCAGCGTGAGCTTGTTTTCCGCCCAGCTGTACACGTCGGTGTACGGCGGGATGGCCACATCGGCTTCGGCAAAGCTGATCTTCAGGACGATGAAGAACGGCAACATGAAGAACAGAAACAACCACAGGAACGGCACCCCGATTACCAGGTGCCGGCCCTTGGGCAGACGACGGCTGATACTCCGGACGATGTTCATGATTGCAGTACCACGCCGCTGTCGTCTTCCCAGTAGACCACCACCGGATCATCCCAAGTTGGGCGCTTGCCGCGCCGCTCGGCGTTGGCGATGAAGCACTGGACGATCTGCCCGGAGGTGAGTTTGACGTGGTACACCGAGTGACCGCCGAGGTAGGCGATGTCGTGCACGTGGCCATTGCTCCAGTTGTATTCCGGATGCTCATGGTCGCTCGGCAGCGCGGTGGCCATCAGCAGCTTTTCCGGACGCAGGGCGTAGCTGACTTTTTTCTCTTCGGCACGGGTACTGACGCCGTGACCGATATAGATCGGCTTGTCCAGCTGCGGGCAACTGATCACCGCGTGGTCCGCTTCGTCGCTGGTGATCTTGCCGTCGAACAGGTTGACGTTGCCGATGAACTCGCAGACCAGACGGCTGGTCGGCGTTTCGTAGATGTCCACCGGGCTGCCGATCTGGGCGATCCAGCCCAGGTGCATGATGGCGATGCGCTGGGCCATGGTCATGGCCTCTTCCTGGTCGTGGGTCACCATGACGCAGGTTACGCCGACCCGCTCGATGATCTCGACAAGCTCAAGCTGCATCTGCGAACGCAGCTTCTTGTCCAGAGCACCCATCGGCTCGTCGAGCAGCAGCAGCTTGGGACGCTTGGCCAACGAACGGGCCAGAGCCACACGCTGACGCTGGCCACCGGACAGCTGGTGCGGCTTGCGCTTGGCGTACTGGGTCATGTGCACCAGTTTGAGCATCTCTTCGACGCGGGCGTCGATTTCCGCCTTGGGCATCTTGTCCTGCTTGAGGCCGAAGGCGATGTTCTCGGCCACGCTCATGTGCGGGAACAGGGCGTAGGACTGGAACATCATGTTGATCGGCCGCTCGTAGGGCGGCAGGTCGGTGATATCCTGACCGTCGAGGAAAATGCGGCCCTCGGTCGGTCGCTCGAAACCGGCGAGCATACGCAGCAGGGTCGATTTACCCGAGCCGGAACCACCGAGCAGGGCAAAGATCTCGCCTTTGTTGATGGTCAGAGAGACATCTTCGACGGCCACAGTCTCGTCGAACTTCTTGGTGACGCGCTCGATCTTGACCAGCACCTCTTTCGGTTGCTGATCGCCTTCGAGAACCTTTTTGTAGGCACTGGAAGCAACTGCCATTACCAAAACTCCCGCAAAAGTAGCGCCCGACCCCGCTGGCCGGGCGCTTTGAATTTATTTACCCGACTTGACCTTGGTCCAGCTGCGGGTCATCAAACGTTGCACCTTGACCGGCAACTCCGCCGAGATGAACAACTTGTCCAGCACCGCTTGTGGCGGGTACACCGACTCGTCGTTGCGTACTTCCTGATCCATCAACTCGCCCGCCTTGATATTCGGGTTGGCATAGCCGACGTAATCGCTGACCCCGGCGATGGCCGCCGGATCAAGCAGATAGTTGATAAAGGCATGGGCCTCTTTCGGGTTGCTGGCATCCGCCGGGATGGCGAGCATGTCGAACCACAGGTTGGCGCCTTCTTTGGGGATGCTGTAGGCGATCTCGATGCCTTTGCCCGCGTCTTCGGCACGGTCGGCGGCCTGCAGGATGTCGCCGGAGAAACCAACGGCCACACAGATATCGCCGTTGGCCAGATCACCGATGTACTTGGAACTGTGGAAGTAGGTCACGTAAGGACGCACCGCCAGCAGCTTGGCTTCGGCCTTGGCGTAATCCGCCGCACTCTGGGTGTTGGGGTCGAGGCCCAGGTAATTGAGCACGGCCGGAATCATTTCATCAGCCGAGTCGAGGAAGCTCACGCCACAGCTGGCGAGCTTCTGCATGTTTTCCGGCTCGAAGACCACAGCCCAGGAGTCGATTTGCTCAACGCCGAGCACTTCCTTGATCTTGGCCACGTTGTAGCCAATACCGTTGGTGCCCCACAGGTACGGCACCGAATACTGGTTACCCGGGTCGTTGACTTCCAGCTGCTTGAGCAGCTGCGGGTCAAGGTTGTCCCAGTTCGACAGCTGACTGCGATCGAGCTTCTGGAACGCGCCCGCCTTGATCTGCTTGCCGAGGAAATGGTTGGACGGCACCACGATGTCGTAGCCGGAACGGCCCGCCAGCAGTTTGCCTTCCAGGGTTTCATTGGAGTCGAACACGTCGTACAGGGCTTTGATCCCGGTCGCCTTCTGGAAGTCGGCCAGGGTGGTTTCGCCAACATAGTCAGACCAGTTGTAGACCTTGACCACAGGCTCGGCGGCTTGCACGGCGCTGATGCTGACGGCGGCGGCCAACAGGCCCGCCAGAAGAGGGGTACGACGCATAGGAGCTTCCTTATTGTTGTTGAGCGATGGGGCAGGCGAACCCGCCCCATCCAGTACGGCTAAGGCATTAGCGACCCGATTTGATCTTGGTCCAGCTGCGGGTCATCGCGCGTTGCGCGTTGGCCGGCAGGTCCGGGAAGGTGTAGATCTTGGCCATGGTCGCGGCGTCCGGGTAGATGCCCGGGTCGTTACGCAGTGCTTCGTCAACCAGCGGGGTGGCCGCGGCGTTGCCGTTGGGGAACTGCGTGTAGTTGCTGATGTTGGCGATGACTTCCGGCTTCAGCAGGTAGTTGAGGAACACGTGAGCGGCCTCGACGTTTTTCGCATCGGCTGGAATGGCCAGCATGTCGAAGAAGCTGCCAGCACCTTCTTTCGGGATGCTGTAGGAAACATTCACGCCATTCTTGGCTTCTTCAGCACGGGACTTGGACTGGTACAGGTCGCCCGAGTAGCCAACCGCCAGGCAGATGTTGCCGTTGGCCAGGTCGCCGATGTACTTGGAGCTGTGGAAGTAGGAGACCGACTTGCGGATCGACAGGAACAGCTCTTCAGCCTTCTTCAGCTCGCCAGCATCGGTGCTGTCTGGTTTGAAGCCCAGGTAGTTGAGCGCCGCTGGCAGGATTTCGGTTGGCGAATCGAGGAAGGTCACGCCGCAGTCTTTCAGCTTGGCGATGTTTTCCGGCTTGAAGACGATGTCCCAGCTGTTGACCGGTACGTCGCCCAGCGCAGCCTTGACCTTGTCGACGTTATAGCCGAGACCGATGGTGCCCCACATGTAAGGGATCGAGTACTGGCTACCCGGATCGCTCGGGTCCAGGGCTTTCAGCAAGCCTTTGTCGAGGTTTTCCCAGTTCGGCAGCTTGGACTTGTCCAGTTTCTGGAATACGCCAGCCTTGATCTGCTTGGCCAGGAACGGGTTGGACGGCACCACGATGTCGTAACCGGAGCTGCCGGCCAGCAGTTTGGCTTCCAGGGTTTCGTTGCTGTCAAAGACGTCGTAGACGACCTTGATGCCGGTTTCCTTCTGGAAGTTGTCGAGGGTGTCTTCTGCGATGTAGTCGGACCAGTTGTAAACGTGCAGGACCTTGTCATCCGCGTGCGCGGCACTCACCACAGCCCCAGCAAGGGACAACGCGAGAAGGGTTTTGCCGAATTTTTTCATGCGTACAGCTCCTGTTGTTGTAGTCGTTTCCGGAAGATGCGCGTCATCTGCAGCACCTTCCGGTGAGCCTGACTTACGCATTGGCGCAGTCTGGCAAGGTCACCACCCGTTGACAACTTTCAGACGTAAGCATCTGAAACCAAAGGCTATTGAACCTTAAACCAGCACCTCTGCGGCAGTCAGGTCGAGGCATTTACGGGCCTTTTCCAGCAGTTCGTCGATCTGCGCATGGCTGATCACCAGCGGCGGCGAAATGATCATGGTGTCGCCCACGGCCCGCATGATCAGACCATTATTAAAGCAGTGGCCGCGGCAAATCATGCCGACGCCGATATCCCCGGCGAAACGCTTGCGGCTGGCCTTGTCCTGAACCAGTTCAATGGCGCCCAACATGCCAACGCCGCGCACCTCACCGACCAGCGGATGATCAGCCAGCTCACGCAAACGCTTTTGCAAGTACGGTGCCGTTTCTGCCTTGACCCGCTCAACAATTTTTTCTTCACGCAGAATGCGCAGGTTTTCCAGGGCCACAGCCGCCGCGACCGGGTGCCCGGAATAGGTGAAGCCGTGGTTGAAGTCACCGCCCTGGTTGAGCACCTCGACGATATCGTCGCGCACAATCAGCCCGCCCATGGGGATGTAGCCGCTGGTCAAACCCTTGGCGATGGTCATCATGTGCGGCGTATTACCGAAGTAATCGCTGCCGAACCATTCACCAGTGCGGCCGAACCCGCAGATCACTTCATCGGCGACAAACAGAATGTCGTACTTGGCGAGGATTTCGCGGATGCGCGGCCAGTAGCTGTCCGGCGGGATGATCACCCCGCCTGCGCCCTGAATCGGCTCGGCAATAAAGGCGGCGACGTTCTCCTCGCCGACTTCGAGAATCTTCGCTTCCAGCTGATCGGCGGCCCAGATACCGAACTCGTCCGGGCTCATGTCGCCACCCTCACCGAACCAGTAAGGCTGCGGGATGTGCACGATGCCCGGAATCGGCAGATCGCCCTGCTCATGCATATAGGTCATGCCACCCAGGCTGGCACCGGCCACGGTGGAGCCGTGGTAGCCGTTGAGGCGGCTGATGATCACCTTCTTGTTCGGCTGGCCTTTGACTGCCCAGTAATGGCGCACCATGCGCAGCATGGTGTCATTGCCTTCAGAGCCGGAACCGGTGAAGAACACATGGTTCATGCCGGCTGGGGTCAGCTCGGAAATCGCCTTGGCCAGTTCCAGCGCCGGCGGCGTGGCCGTCTGGAAGAACATGTTGTAGTAGGGCAGTTCCTGCATCTGTTTTGCCGCGGCGTCGGCCAGCTCCTTGCGACCATACCCGACGGCAACACACCAGAGCCCGGCCATGGCATCGAGGATCTTGTGGCCTTCGCTGTCCCACAGGTACACCCCGTCGGCCTTGGTGATAATGCGCGGCCCGTTTTCCGCCAGCTGCTTGAAGTCGCTGAACGGCGCGAGGTGGTGTTCGCGGCTCATGGCCTGCCACTCGCGGGTTTTCGGGTTGGTCACTTGACTGTTCATAACAACACCTTGGATTACCCGGGCTGCGCACTGCAGCCCGCTAAAATTCTTGGAGCCTGCGAGCAGGCTCATCGCGGCCGCTGGCGCAGGGATCACCCGCGCCAGCGGCCTGGCTGTTACACCGACAGCAGCAGGAACTCACGCTCCCAGGAGCTGATCACCCGCTTGTAGTTCTCGTGCTCGGCGCGTTTTACCGCCACGTAGCCACGGATGAACTTCTCACCGAGGTACTTCTCGGCGTCCTTGCAGGCTTCCATACGCTCCAGTGCGCTCTCGATGGTCACTGGCAGGCGCAGGTTGCGACGCTCATAGCCACGGCCCTTGACCGGCGCGCTCGGTTTGACGTCGCCGACCATGCCCATGTAGCCGCACAGCAGGGTCGCCGCCAGCACCAGGTACGGGTTGGCATCGGCACCAGCCAGGCGGTTTTCCACGCGGCGATTCTGCGGCGTGGCTTCCGGCACACGCAGGCCCACGGTGCGGTTCTCTTCGCCCCACTCGACGTTCACCGGTGCCGAGGTATCCGGCAGGAAGCGGCGGAACGAGTTGACGTTGGGGGCGAACAGCGGCAGCAGCTCGGGGATGTACTTCTGCAGGCCACCAATGTGCTGCATGAACAGTTCGCTCATGCTGCCGTCGGCATTGGAGAACAGGTTCTTGCCGGTCTTGATGTCCACCACGCTCTGGTGAATGTGCATCGCGCTGCCCGGCTGATCGGTGATCGGCTTGGCCATAAAGGTGGCGGCCACGTCGTGCTTGAGCGCGGCTTCACGCATGGTGCGTTTGAACACCAGAATCTGGTCGGCCAGGTGCAGGGCATCGCCGTGACGGAAGTTGATTTCCATCTGCGCCGGGCCTTCTTCGTGAATCAGCGTGTCGAGGTCCAAGCCTTGCAGCTCGCACCAGTCGTACATGTCCTCGAACAGCGGATCGAATTCGTTGGCCGCGTCGATGGAGAACGACTGGCGACCGGTTTCCGGACGCCCGGAACGGCCAATCGGCGCCACCAGCGGGAAGTCCGGGTCGCTGTTGCGTTTGGTCAGGTAGAACTCCATTTCCGGCGCGACGATTGGCTTCCAGCCCTTGTCCGCATAGAGCTTGAGCACATTCTTAAGGATGTTGCGCGGCGACAGCTCGATCGGGTTGCCCTGCTTGTCGAAGGTGTCGTGAATCACCATCGCAGTCGGCTCGATAGCCCAAGGCACGAGGAACACAGCGTTCTCGTCCGGGCGGCAGAACATATCGATGTCCGCCTCGTCGAGCAGGTCGTAATAGATGTCGTCCTCGACGTAGTCGCCGGTTACGGTCTGCAGCAGCACACTCTCGGGGAGGCGCATGCCCTTCTCGTCAAGGAACTTGTTGGTCGGCGAGATCTTGCCACGGGCAATGCCGGTAAGATCGCTGATCAGGCATTCAACTTCGGTGATTTTGCGTTCTTTCAGCCAGCTCGAAAGCTGGTCTAGTTTGGTACTCATAGAGACCTCAGGGTTGGTGAGAGCCGACCTATATATAGTCGGCTCAGCGTTGCCCCGCCTTCTTCCTGCAAGCCTCACCAAAGGCCTGGAAGATGGCGAGATAATTCGGGTTGGATCGTACCTGCCATTCGGGGTGCCATTGCACCCCCAAGGCAAAGCTTTTGGCACCTTCAACGGAGAAAGCTTCGATCAACCCGTCAGGCGCCAGTGCTTCTACGCGAAGGCCCGGCGCCAGACGCTGAACGCCCTGGCCATGAATGGAATTGACCTGAATCTCGTCCGGCAAGCCGATGCCGGCGAGCAGCCCACCTGGCTGCACATGCAGCGCGTGACGCAGGCCATATTGTTGTTCTACGGGGGTGTCTTCGGGCTCACGGTGATCCATGTAGCCGTCGACTTCGTGCACCTTCTGGTGCAGGGCACCGCCAAAGGCCACGTTCATCTCCTGAAAGCCGCGGCAAATACCGAGCACCGGAATGCCCAGGGCAATTGCTGCTTTAATCAGAGGAAGGGTTGTGCTGTCGCGGGCCGCATCATGCAGGGTGCCGGTATCGCTGGCGGGGCCGCTGTAATGATGAGGTTCGACGTTTGACGGCGAACCTGGAAACACCAGGCCGTCGATGTGCTGCAGCAGGTATTGCTGGTCGATCTGCTCGCCCAACGCTGGAATGATCACCGGCATGCCGCCGACAACGCTAACGATGGCCTGCAGGTATTTATCACCTGCGGTGTGATAGATGTTGTGCCCGAGCTGCTTGGTGCAGGCACTAACGCCGATAATCGGCTGGCGCGACATGAGACACCCGTTTTATTGCTGTTATGGGTTTCGACCGAGCTTAGCCTTGTTCATTTTTTTTCACAATAGTCATGTAAAAAATTGAACACACCCGACTGAGCACCCCGGCAGACAAGGGTTTCAGCAGGGCCGCAATGCCCTGCAATGCCCTAAAATTGGCCACCAAGCCCCCTTTTGGGGCAAAATGCGCCTCTCTTGACAGCACATGGTGTTTAAGATTGACTCACACCTGTGCAATTGCATGATTGATATTTTTAACAAAAAAGGTGTTGCATCATGTCGGTACCCCCGCGTGCCGTTCAGCTTAACGAAGCGAACGCGTTCCTTAAGAAACATCCTGAGGTCCTGTTCGTCGACCTTCTGATCGCAGATATGAATGGTGTGGTGCGCGGCAAGCGTATCGAGCGTGCGAGCCTGCATAAGGTTTACGAACGCGGCATTAATCTCCCGGCTTCTCTATTCGCTCTGGACATCAACGGCTCGACGGTGGAAAGCACCGGCCTGGGTCTGGATATCGGCGACGCTGACCGGGTCTGCTTTCCCATCCCCAACACCCTGAGCAATGAGCCCTGGCAAAAGCGCCCTACCGCGCAACTGCTGATGACCATGCATGAAATGGAAGGCGAGCCGTTCTTCGCTGACCCACGGGAAGTGTTGCGCCAGGTGGTTGCGAAGTTCGACGAACTGGGCCTTACCATCTGTGCCGCCTTTGAAATCGAGTTCTACCTGATCGACCAGGCCAACGTGAACGGCCGTCCACAACCACCGCTGTCGCCGCTGTCGGGCAAGCGCCCACAGTCGACCCAGGTGTACCTGATTGATGACCTCGACGAATACGCCGAGTGCCTGCAGGACATTCTTGAAGGGGCTAAGGAGCAGGGCATCCCGGCTGACGCCATCGTTAAGGAAAGCGCCCCGGCGCAATTCGAAGTCAACCTGCACCACGTCGCCGACCCGATCAAGGCCTGCGACCACGCGCTGCTGCTCAAGCGCCTGATCAAGAACATTGCCTACGACCATGAGATGGACACCACCTTCATGGCCAAGCCGTACCCCAACCAGGCGGGTAACGGACTGCACGTGCACATCTCGATCCTCGACAAGCAGGGCAACAACATCTTCGCCTGCGATGACCCGGAGCAGAATGATGCGCTGCGCCATGCCATCGGCGGCGTACTGGAAACCATGCCTGCGTCGATGGCCTTCCTCTGCCCGAACGTCAACTCCTACCGCCGCTTCGGTGCGCAGTACTACGTACCGAACTCGCCGTGCTGGGGCATCGACAACCGCACCGTCGCGCTGCGCGTGCCGAATGACACCGCCGATGCCGTACGCATCGAGCACCGTGTAGCCGGCGCTGACGCCAACCCTTACCTGCTGATGTCGGCCGTACTGGCCGGCGTGCACCATGGCCTGACCAACAAGATCGAGCCAAGCGCACCGGTGGAAGGCAACTCCTACGAGCAGAACGAGCAAAGCCTGCCGAACAACCTGCGTGACGCCCTGCGCGAGCTGGACGACAACGAAGTGCTGGCGCGGTATATCGACCCGAAATACATCGATATCTTCGTCGCCTGTAAGGAGAGCGAGCTGGCCGAGTTCGAAAACTCGATTTCCGACCTCGAGTACAACTGGTACCTGCACACGGTTTGATGCGACACCCAACGCCGGCCTTTGAGCCGGCGTTTTTTTATGGCCCCTGGCCCCGTACCCGCGCATTGCGCACACCCTGCCCGGCAATCGCCTGAACCGCGACCACGGGTAGCGTTCGACCCGATTTTTTGCTGGCACGCCATTCACCTACCGTGGAGAACCCCATGCCTCGCCTGCTTGCCTCACTGCTGCTTGCCCTGACACCGCTGCTGGCCAGCGCCGAGGAGGTGATCCGGGTCTACAACTGGAACGACTACATCGCCCCACAGGTGCTGAAGGACTTCGAAGCACAAACCGGTATTCGCGTGGAGTACCACACCTACAGCACAGCCGAAGAGCTGCAGACGCTACTGGCCAGCGGTGAAGCCATCGATGTGGCCGTACCGTCACACGACACCCTGCCCACCATGATCAAGAGCGGCAGCATCCAGCCACTGGACTTCGCCCTGCTGCCCAATCGCAAGCACCTGGATAAACAACTGCTCAGCACCCTGGTTGCCCTTGATCCGGCCAACCAGCATGCCGTGCCTTATCTGTGGGGCGCGGTGGGCCTGGCCATCAACACGCCACAGGCCGAAGCGGCCTTTGGCGGCCCACTGCCCAATAGCTGGAGTCTGCTGTTCGACGCCACCCAGAGTGCACGCCTGGCCAACTGTGGCATGAGTGTGCTGGACGCCCCCGATGAAACCCTGACCCTGCTGCTCAACTACCAGGGCCGCAGCCTGGCGCGCAGTGCGCCGAGCCGCATCGAGCGCTCCAGCCGGGTGCTGGATGGCCTGCGGCCGAACCTGCGTTACGTCGACAGTGAGCGTTATATCGAAGACCTCAACCAGGGCAAGCTGTGCGTGGCCATGGCCTGGGTCGGCGATGCCCTGGCCGCCGCCGATGCTGGCCAGCCGGTGCGCTTCGTGGTGCCGGACGAAGGTTCGATTCTGTTTATCGACAACCTGGTGATTCCCAGCAGCGCCAAGCGTGTGGACCTGGCCCACCGCTTTATCGACTACCTGATGCAGCCCAAGGTCGCCGCCCTGATCACCGCCGAAACCCTGCGCAACCAGCCAGGCCTCTACCCGGACCGCGACACCAAACGCCGCCTGCACCCGCTGGAAACCCTGCCAGAAAAGCACAGCGCAACCCGCGATGCCGTGTGGACACGTTTTCGGGATGGCAGTTGAGTGATGGGCGAGGAGCCCGGATTCAATCCGGGCTCCTGCATCAAGCCTACAGCGCAGCGGCCGTTACTTGACCAGCTGACGCCAGGCTTTCAGCGAACCGATAGCCAGCAGCTGCGCCTTGCGCGCAGCCAGCACTTCAGCATCGAGGGCCTGCTGGGCCAGCCCAGCCAGCTTGTTCAGCTCACCGTACAGACGGTCAACCTCCTCCACCTCCAGCACCTCACGGGCCAGACGCAGCCAGACCAACAAACGCTCGATACGCGGGAGCTGTTCGGCGAGGTCTTCCGGCTGCTGCTGATAACGCCGCAGCTGCAACGCCGCGCCTTCCTCGGCAATCAGCGTCGGCAGCCAGTTGCCCAGCGGTGCGGCGCCCTGCCGGTTGCCACGGTTGTTGCGTTCTACCGTCCAGCTGCGCGCCAGCAACCAGCGTGACAGCATCAGCGAGAACAGCCCCCAACGATTGCCCTGCAGCTCGGCCGCGAACAGTGCCGGCGCATTCTTGCGCAGACTGTCGTTGCCCTGGCCCGCCAGCACGCGCGGGCGCCATTCCAGTAGCACGGCATCCAGCAGTTCACGCAAGGCATGGCTGCTGGCACGTGGCGCGGCCTGACCGAGGCTGCCAAGCAGCGCACGTAAACCGACCAACTGCTCCAGCCACTCAACCAGCAAACGCCAGTGGCCATTGAAACGGTACTGCTCGGCCAGCCGCTGGCTGCTGCCCAGCAGGTGCCAGGCCAGGGCCGCCACGCTGTCATCCAGGCTGATCTGTCGGGTCAGTTGCGGCGCAGGCAGACTCAGGCTGTAACTGGCCGAGTCGAACAACCGATAGCCGCGCTCGGCCTTGCTGATATCGCAAGGCATCAGCGCCAGATCAGCCGCCAGCTCGGCAGCCAGCTCCAGCAACGCATCCGGGTCACCCTGACGCAGCTCCAGCTCCAGCTCGCAGATTTCCTCTTCGCCTTCACCGGCAAGCACTTTGCCCAGATCCAGCGCCGCCTCGATCACCACCTTGGCCTTACCACGACCCCAGGCGATTTCTGCCTTCTCACGGACAAAATCGGTGGTGAAGATCGGCACCAGCTGCTTCTTGTCCAACTCAGCCAGGGCCGCCGGCCAGCAGCTGTCGTCGAGTTTCTTCAGGTCCAGCTTGGTCTTGCTCAGGTACCAGTCCCACTCGTTGCGCTCGGACAGACCGGCGACGCTTTGCCCACGGGTTTTCAGGGTCTGGATAACCTGCTCGCCATCACGGCGCAGACGCAGGGCCACTTTGGCCGCTGCCAGATCGCGCGAAGGTGTATCAAAATATTGATTGAACAGTTCGCGCTGCTCCCAACCACTCTTGTTGCGTTTCTTCAGCAACGGGTGATCGCGCAGAGCCGCCAGGGTTTCCCGGCTGACCCGCAGTTTGATTTCGGTTTCTTTGTTCATGATGGTGGGATTCAACGCCTACTATGAAATTGTGACAGCCCAATTACCTGCGCTGGCGAGCCCGGGGAGTGATCCGTATACTTGCCGCCTTCTTAACCCAGGGTTCACCCTATGCCAGCTAACCCATTTGCCAGCCTGTTCGGCCGCTCACCCATTGGGCCGATGCAGAAGCATTTCGCCAAAGCTCACGAGTGCGCAGCGAATCTGGTGCCCTTCTTCGAAGCCGTGATGGTGGAAGACTGGGCCAAGGTGGAACAGATACAACAGGAAATGGCGAGCCTGGAGCACGAGGCCGACAAGCTCAAGAAAAGCGTGCGCCTGCACCTGCCCAAGAGCCTGTTTCTGCCTGTGCCGCGCTCGGATCTGCTAGAGCTGCTGAGTGTACAGGACAAAGTTGCCAACCGCGCCAAGGACATCGCCGGGCTTATGCTCGGCCGTGAAATGGCCATTCCGCAGGCACTGCAGCCACTGATTCGCACCTTTGTACAACGCACCGTGGATGCCAGCGCACAAGCGCTGAAAGCCATGAACGAACTCGACGAACTGCTGGAAACCGGTTTTGGTGGCCGCGAGGCAGTACTGGTTGAATCCATGGTCATGGAGCTCGAACAGATCGAGCGCGACACCGACAAAATACAAATCGAAGTGCGTCGTGCACTGTTCAAACTGGAGAAGGACCTTCCTCCTGTCGATGTGATGTTCCTCTACAAGATCATCGAATGGATCGGCGACGTAGCCGACCGCGCCGAACGTGTCGGCAACCGACTGGAACAACTGCTGGCGCGCTAAGCGCCAGTGTCCTTTCTGGAATCTACGGATTAATTATTTATGTCTCTGATCGCGGACTACGGCCTCGTATTGCTGCTGCTTGCCTGTCTCTTTGGCTTTTTCATGGCCTGGGGCGTGGGTGCCAACGATGTCGCCAACGCCATGGGCACCTCGGTGGGCTCCAAGGCCCTGACCATCAAACAGGCGATCCTGATCGCCATGGTCTTCGAATTCTGCGGGGCCTACCTGGCCGGCGGCGAAGTCACCGAAACCATCAAGAGCGGTATCGTCGATGCCAACTTGATCAGCCCCGAGCTGATGGTGCTGGGCATGATGTCGGCGCTGCTGGCAGCCGGCACCTGGCTGATGATTGCCTCCACCCGCGGCTGGCCGGTGTCCACCACGCACTCCATCGTCGGCGCCGTGATCGGCTTTGCCGCCGTCGGGGTTTCGGTTGATGCCGTGCACTGGAGCGGCGTTGGCCCAATCGTCGCGAGCTGGGTGGTCACTCCAATGCTGGCCGGGATCATCTCTTTCTGTCTGTTCACCAGCGTGCAGAAACTGATCATCGACACCGACAATCCATTCAAGAACGCCAAGCGTTTTGTGCCGATGTACATGTTCATCACCGGTTTCATGATCTCCCTGATGACCATGACCAAGGGCCTCAAGCATGTCGGGCTGAACCTCAGCCAAGGCGAAGGTTTCCTGCTTTCGGTGGGTATCGGCGTGGCCGTCATGCTGCTCGGTATCGCCCTGCTTAGCCGCGTGCATGTCGACGAGGAAGCCGACAAGGCCTTCCACTTCTCCAGCGTGGAGAAGGTGTTTGCCATCCTGATGATCTTCACCGCCTGTGCCATGGCCTTCGCCCATGGTTCCAACGATGTGGCCAACGCTGTCGGCCCGCTGGCCGCGATTGTTGAGGTTATCCAGTCAGGCGGTGACATCGCTGTGGGCGCCAAGGCCACCGTGCCGGGCTGGATTTTGCTGCTGGGTGCCATCGGCATCGTCGTCGGCCTGGCCACCTACGGTTACAAGGTGATCGCCACCATCGGCAAGGAAATCACCGAACTGACCCCGAGCCGTGGCTTTGCCGCCGAACTGGCTGCCGCCACCACCGTGGTCAGCGCCTCCGGCCTGGGCCTGCCGGTGTCCACCACGCACACCCTGGTCGGCGCGATTCTCGGCGTCGGCCTGGCACGCGGCATCGGCGCGCTGAACCTGGGCATGATCGGCAAGATCTTCCTGTCCTGGATCGTCACCCTGCCTGTGGGCGCGGTGCTGTCGATCATCTTCTTCTTGACCCTGCGCGGCATCTTCACCTGATCCCCGGTGCAGGCGTGCCGACCTGACGGCGGCACGCCTGGCGGTTCCCTGATCCGCTGCGATGCCTCTATGATGGGCCATCGCCTGCGGAGACCGCCGATGCCACTGCCTTCTTTCAAAGACCAATTCGCGGCACTGATCGCAGCTCCTTCCGTGAGCTGCACCCAGCCGCACTGGGACCAGTCCAACCGCGCAGTCATCGAGCTGCTGTCGAGCTGGCTCGGCGACCTCGGTTTCGCCTGCGAAACGCAGGAAGTTTCCCCCGGCAAATTCAACCTGCTCGCCAGCTACGGCAACGGCCCCGGCGGCCTGGTGCTGGCAGGGCACAGTGACACCGTGCCGTTCGACGCCGCGCTGTGGCAGACCGATCCGCTGAAACTCACCGAAGTCGATGGCCGCTGGGTCGGCCTCGGCAGCTGCGACATGAAGGGTTTCTTTGCCCTGATCATCGAAGCCGTACAGCCGCTGCTGGAGCAGCGCTTCCAGCAACCGCTGCTGATCCTCGCCACCTGCGATGAAGAAAGCTCGATGTCCGGCGCCCGCGCCCTGGCCGATGCCGGACGGCCACTGGGCCGGGCTGCAGTGATCGGCGAGCCGACCGGTCTCAAGCCGATCCGCCTGCACAAGGGCGTGATGATGGAGCGCATCGACATTCTCGGGCAGAGCGGCCACTCCTCCGATCCGCGCCTGGGCCACAGTGCCCTGGAAGCCATGCAAGACGCGATGTTGGAGCTGCGCGGCCTGCGCGCGCAGTGGCAGCGCGAATTCAACAACCCGCAGTTCAGCGTGCCGCAACCGACCCTGAATTTCGGCTGTATCCACGGCGGCGACAACCCCAACCGCATCTGTGGTCAGTGCTCGCTGGAATTCGACCTGCGCCCGCTGCCCGGCATGCAACCAGAAGCACTGCGCGCAGCCATTCGGCAGAAACTGCAACCGCTGGCCGAGCAGCATCAGGTAAAAATCGACTTCGCCCCACTGTTCCCCAGCGTGCCACCATTCGAGCAGGCCGCCGACGCCGAACTGGTGCGCCTGGCCGAACGCCTTACCGGGCATACAGCCGCCGCAGTGGCATTTGGCACCGAAGCGCCTTATCTTCAGCAGCTCGGCTGCGAAACCCTGGTGCTCGGCCCCGGTGATATCGACTGCGCCCACCAGCCCGGCGAATACCTGGATATGTCACGTTTGCAGCCTACAGTGCGTCTGCTGCAACAGCTGATTGAGCATTACTGCCTGAAAACCTGAGAACCTGTTTACGATCTGCTGCGCGTCGGCCCTGCTGCGTTAAAAACAGGCTCGGAATGCTCATGTACAACTCGTACACTCCGCTTCCTCGCCTTTTTTTGCCTTGCATGGCTCTAGCTCGCAATATCGTAAATAGGTTCCGATGCAAGATTGATGATCCGGAGGAGAGAACGCGTGAAGCTGCCCCAACTGCGACGATAAAACCGCTCCCGGCTGCCTCGTCTGGCGCGCCCGCGCCACTCCATGCGTTCCGTATTCGACACAGGTTTTTCAAGCAATGCACGACCACGTCAATTGGCTCCGCCACGCTTCGCCCTATATCAATGCCCACCGTGACTGTACCTTTGTGGTGATGCTGCCGGGCGAGGGTGTTGCCCACCCGAATTTCGGCAATATCGTTCACGACCTGGTGCTGCTGCACAGCCTCGGCGTGCGCCTGGTGCTGGTGCATGGCTCGCGCCCGCAGATCGAAGCGCGCCTGGCCAACAACGGCCTGACGCCGCGCTTTCACCGTGACCTGCGGATCACCGACAGCCCGACCCTGGAATGTGTGATTGACGCCGTTGGCCAGCTGCGCATCGCCATCGAAGCGCGCCTGTCGATGGACATGGCGCGCTCGCCGATGCAGGGCTCGCGTCTGCGCATCACCAGCGGCAACTTCGTCACCGCGCGGCCAATTGGCGTGCTCGATGGCGTTGACTACCACCATACCGGCGAAGTGCGGCGCATCGACCGCAAGGGTATCAACCGCCAGCTGGATGAGCGCAGCATCGTGCTGCTGTCGCCGTTGGGCTATTCGCCCACCGGGGAGATCTTCAACCTGGCCTGCGAGGACGTCGCCACCCGCGCCGCCATTGACCTCGACGCCGACAAGCTGCTGCTGTTCGGCGCTGAATGCGGCCTGCTCGACGAGGCTGGCAAGCTGGTGCGCGAGCTGCGCCCACAGCAAGTGCCGGCGCACCTGCAACGCCTGGGCAGCAGCTACCAGGCGGAGCTGCTGGATGCCGCCGCCGAGGCCTGCAAGGCCGGAGTACGGCGCAGCCATATCGTCAGTTATGCAGAAGATGGCGCACTGCTCAGCGAGCTGTTCACCCGCACCGGCAACGGCACCCTGGTGGCCCAGGAGCAGTTCGAATCGCTGCGCGAAGCGACCATCGAGGATGTCGGCGGGCTAATCGAACTGATCACCCCGCTGGAAGACCAGGGCATTCTGGTGCGCCGCTCACGCGAGGTGCTGGAGCGCGAAATCGAACAGTTCAGCATCGTAGAGCGCGAAGGGCTGATCATCGCCTGCGCCGCGCTGTACCAGATTGCCGACTCGGATTTCGGCGAACTGGCCTGCCTCGCGGTCAACCCGGCCTACCGCCATGGCGGCCGTGGCGACGAGCTGCTCGAACGCATCGAGGAACGCGCCCGCGCCCAGGGCCTGAAAACCCTGTTCGTGCTCACCACGCGCACCGCCCACTGGTTCCGCGAACGCGGCTTCGAGCCCAGCAGCGTCGACCGCCTGCCGGCTGCGCGCGCCTCGCTGTACAACTACCAGCGCAACTCGCAGGTGTTTGAAAAGGCGCTCTGAGTGATGCGGCCGTAGGAGCGGGCCATGCCCGCGATGCTTTTGGCAGGCATGGCCAATAGCGACCATGGGCCGCTCCTACAGGCTGCGCTTCGGCAGATACGGCGGCAGGTACAAACCCAGATAGGCATCAAACACGCGCATGCCTTCCTCGGCCATGCGCGGGGTGATTTCGCCGTGCAGTTGCACCGAACGGGCATACACGCGGTCGCCCAGTTCCATGGCCAGGGCGAACACATCGACATCCTCTGGCAGCTGCGGCAAGGGGAAGTGGCGGTCGAACAGCTGCTGCATCAATTGACCCAGCTCGATGTCGTGCTGCCGATCCGCCTGGGTCACCTCGGCAAGGCCGTGCTGCGCCAGAATCAGCTGACGCGCGGCGGCATCAGCGGCGTAGATCGCCAGCATGCGCTGCTCGACTAAACGCGACAGGTCACGCCAGTCGCGCAGCTGGGCATGTTCAATCGGCTCCTGCAAACAGGCGCGAAACGCACTGTGGATATCCGCCGTCAACCCTTCCAGCAAGGCCGGCACGCTGGCGAAGAAGTGGTACACCGAGGACGGCGGAATCTGCGCGCGCTCAGCCACGCTGTAGATCGACAGGCCCGCCACTCCCTGCTCGGCCAGCAGCTCACGAGCAGCGGCGAGAATACCGGCGATACGGCTCTGGCTACTGGCGCGGGGTTTGCGGGCAACAGGTGGACGTGACATGGCGAGACTCGGAGCAAGGAAGCATGGGTGGATGACGTTTCGCCGCCCACCCTACACCGAACCGGTGGCCCGGATAAAATCCGGGAAGGGTTTTACTGACAATAAATGCGCCCAGACTGTATCCGGGCTACCACTGACTTCCGTCAAGGAAGAGATAACCTGTAGGAGCCAGCTTGCTGGCGATCCGCGGATCAAAAGCATCGCCAGCAAGCTGGCTCCTACGCAATCAAGGTAAATCGCTTGCCTTGGAGCAGCGCGCCTCAACGCGCGCTGCGTACGCCTTCAGCCAGGGCGGCGCACAGGCTGAGCACGCCATCCACCGCCTGTTCGCTGCTGGCGGCGTTGGCGATCTGGTCGATCAATGCAGAGCCAACTACCACGCCCTCCGCCAGACGGGCGATGGTCGCCGCATGCTCCGGGGTGCGGATGCCGAAGCCGATGCACAGCGGCAGATCGGTGTGGCGGCGCAGACGGGTGACAGCCTGCTCGACGTGATTCAGGGTGGCCGAGCCGGCACCGGTCACACCGGCGACCGAGACGTAGTAGACGAAACCGGAGCTGCCGTTGAGCACCTTGGGCAAACGCTTGTCGTCGGTGGTCGGGGTGGTCAGGCGGATAAAGTCCAGGCCCTCCGCCTGGGCGGGATCACACAGGTCAGCGTTATGCTCGGGCGGCAGATCGACGACAATCAGGCCATCGACGCCGGCCTCTTTGGCCTCGGCAATAAAGCGCGCCACGCCGTACTTGTGGATCGGGTTGAAGTAGCCCATCAGCACCAGCGGCGTAACCTGCTCGCCTTCGCGGAATGCGCGGACCATCTGCAGGGTTTTCGCCAGGTCCTGACCGCCTTCCAGCGCGCGGATATTCGCCAGCTGGATCGCCGGGCCATCGGCCATCGGGTCGGTAAAAGGCATGCCCAACTCGATCACATCAGCGCCTGCTGCCGGCAGGCCCTTGAGGATCGCCAGGGAGGCGTCGTAGTTCGGGTCGCCGGCAGTGACGAAGGTCACCAGGGCGGCGCGGTTCTGCTGTTTCAGCTCGGCAAAGCGGGTTTGCAGGCGGCTCATCAGTGGTTCTCCTGCACAGTGTTTTCCATGTGGTGCATAACGGTCTGCATGTCCTTGTCGCCACGCCCGGACAGGTTGATCACCATCAGGTGCTCCTTGGGCAGAGTGGGCGCGCGTTTGAAGGCTTCGGCCAGGGCATGGGCACTTTCCAGGGCCGGAATGATGCCCTCCTGACGGCAGCAGGTGTGGAACGCAGCCAGGGCTTCGTCGTCGGTCACCGAGGTGTATTCAACCCGGCCAACGTCGTGCAACCAGGCGTGTTCAGGGCCGATGCCGGGGTAATCCAGGCCCGCGGAAATCGAGTGGGCGTCGATGATCTGGCCATCGTCGTTCTGCAGCAGGAAGGTGCGGTTACCGTGCAGCACACCCGGTACGCCGCCATTCAAGCTGGCCGCGTGCTTGCCGGTTTCGATGCCGTAACCGGCCGCTTCAACGCCAACGATCTGTACGTCTTTATCGTCGAGGAAGGGGTGGAACAGGCCGATGGCGTTGGAGCCGCCACCGATGCAGGCCACCAGGCTGTCGGGCAGACGGCCTTCCTGGGCGAGGATCTGCTCGCGGGTTTCCTTGCCAATCACCGCCTGGAAGTCGCGCACCATCGCCGGGTACGGGTGCGGGCCAGCCACGGTGCCGATCATGTAGAAGGTGTTGTGCACGTTGGTCACCCAGTCGCGCAGCGCTTCGTTCATCGCATCCTTGAGCGTGCCGGTACCAGCGACGACCGGAATCACGGTGGCGCCTAGCAGCTTCATGCGGAACACGTTGGCCTGCTGGCGATCGATGTCGGTGGTGCCCATAAAGATCACACATTCCATGCCGAAGCGCGCCGCCACGGTGGCGGTGGCCACGCCGTGCATGCCGGCGCCGGTCTCGGCGATGATGCGTTTCTTGCCCATGCGCTTGGCCAGCAAGGCCTGACCGATGCAGTTGTTGATCTTGTGCGCGCCGGTGTGATTGAGCTCTTCACGCTTGAAGTAGATCTTCGCGCCGCCGCACATCTCGGTCAGGCGCTCGGCGAAATACAGCGGGCTCGGACGGCCGACGAAATCACGCTGGAAGTAGGCCAGTTCCTTCTGGAACTCGGGATCGAGCTTGGCTTTCTCGTACTCATCGGCCAGGTCGTGGATCAGCGGCATCAGGGTTTCGGCAACATATTGGCCACCGAACGAGCCGAACAGGCCGTTGGCGTCAGGGCCAGCGCGGAAGGAAGTCATGGCGTTCTCCTCAGAAAATTCGGGCGCGTTTGGCGGGCAGCGATGCCCGCCTCTACAGCAATGAACACAGGATAAAGCTGTGGCGCGCGCGGCAAAAGCGATAAGATCGCCGCAACCTGTCAGGAAAACTCACAGATGAGCCACGACCTTCCACCGCTTAACGCCTTGCGCACCTTTGAAGCAGCCGCCCGTTTGAACAGCGTCAGCCAGGCGGCCAGCGAACTGCACGTTACTCATGGCGCGGTCAGCCGCCAGGTGCGCAGCTTGGAAGAACACCTTGGCGTAGCCTTGTTCAGCAAGGAAGGCCGTGGCCTTAAACTCACAGATGCTGGCATTCGTCTGCGCGATGTCAGCGCCGAACTGTTCAACCGCCTGCGCAGCACCTGCGCCGAGCTGCAACAGGGTCAGGCCGATGCGCCGTTTGTCCTGGCCTGCCCGGGCAGCCTGCTGGCGCGCTGGTTTATCCCGCGCCTGGATCGCCTCAACCGCGAGCTGCCGGAGCTGCGCCTGCAGCTGTCCGCCAGCGAAGGCGAGCTGGACCCACGGCGCAGCGGCGTGGACGCCACCCTGTGGTTCGCCGAACCGCCATGGCCGGCGGATATGCAGGTGTTCGAACTGGCTGCCGAGCGCATCGGCCCGGTGCTCAGCCCGCGTTACACACACTTCGCCGCGTTGCATCAGGCCACCGCCGCCGCCCTGCTCGGCGAACCTTTGCTGCACACCAGCTCGCGCCCGCAGGCCTGGCCCAGCTGGGCCGCCAGCAATGGGCTGGATGCCAGCGTGCTGAAGCTCGGCCAGGGTTTCGAGCATCTGTATTACCTGCTGGAAGCCGCGGCAGCCGGCCTGGGCGTCGCCATCGCGCCGCAACAACTGGTGGCCGACGACCTGGCCGGCGGTCGCTTGGTCGCGCCTTGGGGTTTTGTCGAAACCTCGGCACGCCTGGCTCTGTGGGTGCCGGCGCGGCGCCTGGATAAACGCGCACAGCTGTTGGCAGCCTGGCTACGTCAAGAGTTGCAAGGCTGAATCGGCAGGCAGAACCGTGGCAACTCAACTAGCGTTGAATCATCAACCTGCGGAGAACGCCCATGTCCGATCATCACACCTACAAGAAAATCGAAATCGTCGGCTCCTCGAAAGTCAGCATCGAGGATGCCATCGAAAATGCCCTGGCCGAATGCGCCAAGTCGGTACGCAATATGGACTGGTTCGAGGTGGTGGAAACCCGCGGGCATATCGTGAATGGCAAGGTCGGCCACTATCAGGTCACCCTGAAAATCGGCTTCCACCTGAGCAATAGCTGAGTCCATATGCATGCGGTCATGCCTCACATGGCCGCAGCACTTTCCACACCACGCACCGCCCCCCTTGGAATCCGCAGAACAAGCCCCACTATCTAACTCAGGTATTGGCGCTTTGTGGCGCCCCAACACACGGATAACCCACAGGCGGCCCGATGAGCGCACTTGCACAGAGCAAATTCTCCACCCTGGACCTCGCCCCGATTCGCGATGACGGCAACGCCGCCCAGGCCCTGCACAACTCCCTGGCGCTGGCGCAGCATGTCGAGCGTCTGGGCTTCGAACGTTTCTGGGTGGCCGAACACCACAACATGGACGGCATCGCCAGCTCGGCCACTGCCGTGCTACTGGGGTATCTGGCCGCCGGTACGTCGAAGATTCGCCTGGGCTCTGGCGGGGTGATGCTGCCCAATCACGCACCGCTGGTAATTGCCGAGCAGTTCGGCACCCTGGCCACGCTCTATCCTGGGCGCATTGAATTGGGCCTGGGCCGCGCACCGGGAGCGGATCACTTCACCGCCCAGGCGCTGCGCCGCGACCGAATTGGCAGCGCCGATGACTTCCCGGCAGATGTTGAGGAGTTACAACGCTACCTCGGCCCGCGCACAGCGGATCAGCGGGTAATCGCCATGCCCGGCAGCGACACCAATGTGCCGATCTGGCTACTCGGCTCCAGCCTGTTCAGCGCTCAGCTGGCCGGCGAGAAGGGCCTGCCCTATGCCTTCGCCTCGCATTTCGCGCCGCGCTATATGCATGAAGCGATTCGCGTCTACCGCAACCACTTCAAACCCTCGGCGGTGCTCGACAAGCCCTATGTGATGCTCGGCGTGCCATTGATCGCTGCCGACACGGATGAACAGGCCGAATACCTGGCCACCTCGGCCTACCAGCGCATTCTCGCGCTGATTCGTGGCCAGAGCCTGGTGCAGAAACCGCCGGTGGCGAGCATGCAGGGCCTGTGGTTACCGCATGAGAAAGAGGCCGTGAGCAGCTTCCTCGGCATGGCGATGATCGGCGGCCCGGACAAGGTGCGCACGCGCTTGGAGCTGTTGCTGGAACAGACTGGCGCCGATGAACTGATCTTCACCTGCGACCTGTACGACTTCGCCGACCGTCTGCACGCCTTCGAGCTGCTGGCACAATTACGCGACTAACCAGGCCGATCAGAACGTACCGCAGCGCAACACCTGGCCGCGCGCCAGCACATTGCGCTGCTCGTCATACAGCCAGGCCTGTGCCTTCATCTGCAACGGGCGTGCTTCCAAACGGTAGCGCTGCCCGGCAGCAAAATCGGCATAGCGCACACGGATATCGCAGGTCATCTGCCGGGGCTCGCTGATGCCATCCTGACCACCGCCACTGTTCACTTCAAACTGCAAACGCGCCTGCAATTCATGGGCACCCACCGGCACTTGGAAGTAACGACCATCGTTCAGCCGCTGACCGTCGAGGCGATCCGCCATCAACAGAGTGCCAGCATTGCTGCGCAGCTCAACCCAGGCCTGACTCGGATCCGCCGGCGGCACGGGCGAAGCACAGGCAGCGAGCGCCAGCACTGCACTGTATAAAGCCAGGTAACGCATGGGACACCTCCACAAATCGCAATAACCGTTAGCCTACGCCGATCCTGTGCTGGAGACAGCAGCGCCGATGCGCTAGCGTGGCTAGCCTGAATCGTCACAGGTACCGACCCCATGTTCGACGCCCTGCCGTGGCGCTGGGTTCCGCTGGCCGCCGCCCTGCTGCTGAGCGGTTGCAGCACTTTGGATTACTACAGCCACCTGGCCGGCGGCCAACTGCAATTGCTGCAGGCACGCGAGCCGATTGCCGAGTTGCTGGAGAGCCCGACGGCCGACCCCGAGCTCAAACAACGCCTGGCACTCGCTCAACAGGCGCGGGATTTCGCCAGCGCTCAGTTGGCACTGCCCGACAACGGCAGCTATCGCCTGTATGCCGATATTCAGCGGCCGTTCGTGGTGTGGAATGTGTTTGCCACCCCGGAGTTTTCCCTGTCGCCGGAGCTACACTGCTTCCCCATCGCCGGCTGTGTGGCCTATCGCGGCTTCTACAGCCAGGGGCGGGCACGGGGCGCGGCAGCATTGCTGAAACAACAGGGTCTGGATACCTACCTGGGCGGGGTCGAGGCCTATTCCACCTTGGGCTGGTTCGATGACCCGATTCTCAACACCATGCTGCGCTGGAGCGATGAGCGCCTGGTGGCGGTGATTTTCCACGAGCTGGCGCACCAGCAGCTGTATGTGGCCGACGACACCGCGTTCAACGAATCCTTCGCCAGCTTTGTCGAGCGCGAGGGCCTGCGCCAATGGCGCGCCAAACAGGGTCTACCACCCAGCGACTCGCAAGGCGAACAACAACGCGAGCAGTTTGCCGCTCTGGTGCTGGCCAGCAGGGCGCGCCTGCAGAAGCTTTACGACAGCGATCTACAACCTGCGCAGATGCGCAGCGGCAAGCAGGCCGAGTTCGCCCGGTTGCGTGCCGAATACCGCGCGTTGCGCGAACGCGAGTGGGGCGGCCTTGGCCGTTACGATGACTGGATCAACGCGCCGATGAATAACGCCAAGCTGCTGCCGTTTGGCCTCTATGATCAATGGGTGCCGGCCTTCGCCGCACTGTTCGAACAGGCTGGTCGCGACTGGCCACGCTTCTACCAGCAGGTCGAGGCGTTGGGCAGACTGCCTGCCGCCGAACGGCAGCAGGCGCTGATCGGACTATCTGCAGGCACTTAGAACTTACGTACCCGAAGCCCAGTCCAACTTTCGTTATTTCTGTTCACGCAAAAGGAGCGATGCAATGAACAAACTCACCCTGGCCGTGCTGCTCGGCCTACTCAGCACCAGCGTTTTGGCTGCCCCCAAGCCCTGCGCAGAGCTGCGCGCGGAGATTGAAGTGAAAATCCAGGCCGCCGGTGTTGCCAGCTACACCCTGGAAATCGTGCCCAACGCAGACGCCCAAGACCCCAACATGGTGGTCGGCAGCTGCGACGGCGGCACCAAAAAGATCATCTACCAGAAAAACGGCTGATCCCTGCCAGCGTGCTGCCTGGTCCAGGCAGCCCGACACCTAGCGCACAAACGCCTGGTGCAGCTCGGCCAGGCTATGGAAGTGATAGGTCGGCGCCTCGGCCTGTAATTCAGCCAGGCTGCCAAAGCCATAGCCCACCGCGGCTGCATCAAGGCCATTGCGCCGCGCGCCGATCAGATCGTGCTTGCGATCGCCAATCATCAGCGTGCTCTGCACCGGTAATTGCTCCTGCGCCAGCAGATGGGCAATCAGCTCAACCTTGTCGGTACGCGTGCCGTCCAGTTCGCTGCCGTAGATCACCTTGAAGTGCTTCGCGAAACCAAAGTGCTTAGCAATCTGCTCGGCAAACACTGTCGGCTTGCTGGTGGCGATGTATAGCGTGCGCTGCTGGTTCTGCAGCAACTGCAACAGCTCGTTCACACCGTCGAACAGCTGGTTTTCATACAACCCGACCTCGCGGAAGCGCTCGCGGTAATGGTTCACCGCCTGCCAGGCTGTAGCCTCGTCGAACTGATAGGTCTGCATAAAACACTGCAGCAGCGGCGGGCCGATAAAGTGCTCAAGTGCCTGCAAGTCAGGCTCATCGATGCCCAGCCTGGCCAGCGCATGCTGCACCGAACGGGTAATGCCTTCGCGCGGATCGGTCAGGGTGCCATCGAGGTCAAACAGGATGTTCTGGTAATGCATAACAGGTTCGCTCATCAGCCGGCATAGCCTTCCAGCAGGTGTTGGTCTTTCAACCGCACGTAGTTGGCAGCGCTGTAGGTGAAGAAATTACGCTCTTTATCAGTCAGGGCACGGCTCTGTTTCACTGGGCTGCCGACGTACAGGTAACCGCTTTCCAGCACCTTGCCCGGAGGTACCAGCGAGCCCGCGCCGATCACCACCTCGTCCTGCACCACCGCGCCGTCCATCACAATGCTACCCATGCCGACCAGAATGCGGTTGCCCAGGGTGCAACCGTGCAAGGTCACCTTGTGGCCGATTGTCACGTCGTCGCCAATGATCAGCGGAAAACCATCCGGATTGAACGGCCCGGCGTGGGTGATATGCAGCACACTACCGTCCTGCACGCTGCTGCGCGCGCCAATGCGGATACGGTGCATGTCGCCACGGATCAGGGCGAATGGCCATACCGAGCTGTCTTCGCCCAGTTGCACATCACCGATGACCACGGAGCTGCTGTCGATAAACACCCGTGCGCCCAAGCTGGGCGTGATGCCTTGGTATGTACGAATCGCCACGATAGAAACCTCTTAGGCTGCGGTTTGCCCCGATTGTAATTAACATGCAGGGCATTGCGGTTGTGAAACGTCGCCTGCGACCCCATAACCTGCTTATGACTTCGCGTATCAGAAAGGTGCCTGCCGTGTCCGCCAGCAACCCGCTTCTTCAAGACTTCGATCTGCCATCCTACAGCCTGATCAAACCCGAGCATGTCGAGCCGGCCATCGAGCAGATTCTGGCCGACAACCGCGCCGCCATGAGCCGCCTGCTGGAACAACAGGCCGCTGACCCAAGCTGGGACGGCCTGGTGCTGGCCCTGGACGAGCTGGGCGCGCGCCTCGGTCAGGCCTGGAGCCCGGTCAGCCACCTGAACGCCGTATGCAACAGCGCCGAACTGCGCGCCGCCTACGAAGCCTGCCTGCCCAAGCTGTCTGAGTACTGGACCGAAATCGGCCAGAACCAGCCACTGTTTCAGGCCTATCAGAAGCTGGCTGAAAGCCCGGCAGCAGCCGGTTTCGATGTGGCGCAAAAGACCATCCTCGAACACGCCCTGCGCGACTTCCGTCTATCCGGTATCGACCTGCCGGTCGAGCAGCAGAAGCGCTATGGCGAGATCCAGATGAAGCTCTCCGAGCTGGCCAGCAAGTTCTCCAACCAGCTGCTGGATGCCACCCAGGCCTGGACCAAGCACGTCAGCGACGAAGCGGCGCTGGACGGCCTGACCGATTCGGCCAAGGCGCAGATGAAACAAGCCGCCGAGGCCAAGGGCCTGGATGGCTGGTTGATCAGCCTGGAGTTCCCCAGCTACTTCGCGGTGATGACCTACGCCAACGACCGCGCGCTGCGCGAGGAGGTGTATGCCGCCTACTGCACCCGCGCCTCCGATCAGGGGCCGAATGCCGGCAAGAACGACAACGGCCCGGTGATGAGCGAAATCCTCGCCCTGCGTCAGGAGCTGGCCAAGCTGCTGGGCTTCGGCAACTACGCCGAGCTGAGCCTGGCGAGCAAGATGGCCGAGAGCACCGAGCAGGTGCTGAGTTTCCTGCGCGATCTGGGCGTGCGCGGCAAGCCCTTTGCCGAGCAGGACCTGCGCGAGCTGCAAGCCTTCGCCAGTGAGCAGGGCTGCAACGAGCTGCAAAGCTGGGACGTCGGCTACTACAGCGAGAAACTGCGCGAACAGCGCTACAGCACTTCCCAGGAAACCCTGCGCGCCTACTTCCCCACCGACAAGGTGCTGACCGGCCTGTTCGCCATCGTCGAAAAGCTCTACGGCATCCAGATCAAGGAATTGACTGGCTTCGACACCTGGCACCCGGATGTGCGCCTGTTTGAAATCACCGAGAACGGCCAGCACGTCGGGCGCTTCTTCTTCGACCTCTACGCCCGCGCCAACAAGCGCGGCGGCGCCTGGATGGACGGTGCGCGCGACAAACGCCGTACGGCTGATGGCACGTTGATCAGCCCGGTGGCCAATCTGGTGTGCAACTTCACCCCAGCCGTCGGCGGCAAGCCGGCGCTGCTGACCCACGATGAAGTCACCACCCTGTTCCACGAATTCGGCCACGGCCTGCATCACCTGCTGACCCGCGTCGAACACGCCGGCGCATCCGGGATCAACGGTGTGGCCTGGGACGCCGTGGAGCTGCCGAGCCAGTTTATGGAGAACTGGTGCTGGGAGCCGGAAGGCCTGGCGCTGATTTCCGGCCACTACGAGACCGGCGAGCCGCTGCCACAGGACCTGCTGGACAAGATGCTGGCGGCGAAGAACTTCCAGTCCGGCTTGATGATGGTGCGGCAGATCGAGTTCAGCCTGTTCGACTTCGAACTGCACGCCACCCACGGCGATGGCCGCAGCGTGCTGGACGTGCTCGAAGGCATCCGTCAGGAAGTCTCGGTGTTGCGTCCGCCGGCCTACAACCGCTTCCCCAACAGCTTCGCGCACATCTTCGCCGGTGGTTACGCGGCCGGTTACTACAGCTACAAGTGGGCCGAAGTACTGAGCGCCGATGCCTTCTCCAAGTTCGAGGAAGAAGGCGTGTTCAACAGCACCACCGGGCAAGCCTTCCGCGAGGCAATCCTGGCGCGCGGCGGCTCCCAGGCACCGATGGTGCTGTTCGTCGATTTCCGTGGCCGCGAGCCGTCGATCGACGCCCTGCTGCGCCACCTCGGCCTGAGCCAGGAGGCCGCATGACAGAGACCACCGCCAAACGCTTTATCGCCGGCGCGGTCTGCCCGGCGTGCAGCGAAATGGACAAGATCCAGATGTGGAATGTCGACGGCGTGCCGCACCGCGAGTGCGTTGGCTGCGGCTACGCCGATACCCTGGATGAACGCGGCAACTCGGTACCGCGCGAACTGCCGACACGGGTCAATATCAGCGCCCTGAAACCCAAGGCAGCTGATCCCAAGGTGCAAGCGGTGCAGTTCTTCCCCAACCCCAAGTTAAAAAAACCAACCGAATAAACAAGCCGCCAAGGAGGGTATATGTGGCATCTGGTCTGCGGTGATGCCGCTGTCGAAGGCGTGCGTTTCGTTCTGGGTGAAGACACCGCGAGCTGCACCTTGCGGGTGATGCGTGACGACCTCGCCGTAGGCCCGTTGCAGGATATCGATAACCCGCCGTGCGCCGTCCGCAGCGCTTACTGGCAGGGCGTCTGGCCACAATCGATGCAACCCGTGCCGGATTTCGACGCGCAGCTGCAAGCCGATGCCCGCTGGCTAAGCACCCTGAGCAGCGGCCAGCGCAGCGTGACGGTCTGGCACGGCGACAGTTGTTCCGAGCAGTTGCTGCTGGCCCGCGTGGCCCAGGCTCTGGCCGGCTCAACCATTGAATTATGGGAAGTCGCCTGCGGCAACCCGCAGCTGCCGCCACGCCGCGCCGTCTCGCTGTGCCAGCCGCAGCAACTGCAAGGACTGTATGCGCAACGACAACTGCTCGGCGCATCACGGCGTAGCGAACTGGCGGCGCACTGGCAACAGGCGCAACAGCACAACGCCGCCATCCGCGTCTGGCACGCCGGGCGTTTCAAACACCATGAACATGCGCTGGTCGATGATCCCTTGTTGCAGTACTGCACCGAGCAATGGCAGCCGTTGGCGCGAGTCATGGCCGAGGTGATGGCTCAAAGCAAAGGCTTCTTCCCCACCGACGCCTTCCTGCATTGGCGCACCCGTGAACTGGCATTGGCCGGGCAGTTGCAACTGGCCCAGCCGCTGACTACTGCCTACAGCGAACAGCAGGTGCGCCGGCTCAGGGCGTAGTCTGTTCAACCTGTTGCAGGGAGCGCTCCAGCAGGCGCTGGTAGTCACCGTTGGCGCGCAGTAGCGCCAGACCCTGATTGAACTGCGCGATGATCACCGCCGCCTGCGGGTGGCGACGCGGCACGATCAAATGCAGGGTACTGCGGCTGATCGCACTCTCAGAACGGCGAAACTGCTCGACCGGCACGCCCGTCAGGCGCAACGCGGTTTCCCCCAGGCGACGATCGGAGATAAAGAAGTCATCACGCCCCATCTGCAATAAAAGTGCGCACTCATTCAGCCCCGCCGGGGAATGCCGAGCCAGTTGACCGGCATCGAGCAACTGCTGAATCACCGGCGGCGGCTGCCAGCCCAGCGGGTAGCACAAACGCCGCCCCTGCATGCTGGGCACATCGGTCAGTTCAATCACCTCACCCGCACGGCTGAAAATATGCTGCTCTGCCGTAAACAGCGGCTCCGAATAGAGGAAAAGCTCTTCACGCTGCGGGGTGCGCACATAGGGAAAGGTGGCGTCGTAATCACCGCGCAGGGTCTTCAGATAGCCACGGTTCCAGGGCTGCCAATCCAGACTGCTGGGGAGCTGAGCGTGCTGAAAGGCCCCACGCACCACCTGAGTCAACATACCGCCAGCCGGCAGCGCCTTGCCGGTAAAGGGGGCGTAGTCATCACCAGTGACCAGCCGCACAGGCTCAGCCAGCACGCTGGTGCAGAGCAGCAGGCCCAGGAAGAGAGAAGTGAGTGTACGTGCAGGCATCAACCTGACCTTAGCGCGGCAGCGCAATACAAAGCAGCCATGATCCTGACTCCCAGTGTAGGCGGCAGGATGCGCATAACTAGTCAAATAAACCTAACTGACCATTGGTCGTATGGGGAGCATCGGCATGTACAGCCGCAGACGCAGCGGCCAACCGCTCAGCCAACCCCGCCGCGCGCTCGGCGCGGGTGGCGACCGCTTCGCCCAGGCGCGCGGGCAATGCCCAGATTTCCACCTTGTGTTTGGCGCGGGTGATGCCGGTGTAGAACAGGCTGCGGCTGAGCAAGGGGCTGGGCAGTTCGGGCAGCACCAGCAGTACCTCACTGAACTCCGAGCCCTGGCTTTTATGCACGGTCATGGCGAAAGCGCTGTCGTGGCTGGGCAGGCGGGCCGGGGCGAAGGGGCGGTAGCCGTCCTCGCCTTCGAAAAACACCCGCAGGCCGTATTCAGTGTGCAGACAAATGCCGATATCGCCGTTGAACAGGCCGAGGGCGTAGTCGTTCTGCCGCACCATGATCGGCCGCCCGACATACCAGCGCTCGCGTGCAGACACTTGGCTGCGGCGCTTGATCCGCGCTTCCAGAGCTTCGTTGATGCCGGCCACGCCCCAGGTGCCTTCGCGCTGGGCGCAGAGTGCGCGGAAGCTGTTGAAGGCAGCGAAGGCTGCGGCGGGGTCGGCGCTGTTGGCGGCGCGGATATAGGGCGCATAGCCCTGATCCAGACGCTCCAGCAGATCATTGGGTGTTGGCGCGGCATTCCAGGCCAGGTCGGAGCGGTCCTCCTTGAGCAGATTGAGCGTGCCGCTGGCATCGCCGCCGTTAATGCGCCGCGCCAGTTCACCGATGCCGCTGTCGCCGGCAAAACGGTGGCTGTGGGTCAGCAGCACCACGGCGTCGCCGAGTTGCGAGCTGGGTTGGCTGACCGGCACCTGCTGGCCGGTGATGCGTTGCAGCTCGTTCGCCGCCTCAGCATCAAAGCCACGGCCCTCGCAGAGTTCGGCAAACACTGCGCCGGCTTCTACGGCGCAGAGCTGATCCTTGTCGCCGAGCAGGATCAGCCGCGCAGTGGGCGGCAGGGCATCGAGCAGTTTGGCCATCAGCGCCAGGTCGACCATCGAGGCTTCGTCCACCACCAGCACGTCCAGCGCCAGCGGGTTGGCCGCGTGATGCCGCACCTGCGGGCTGTCGCCCCGGCTGCCGAGCAGGCGGTGCAGGGTGCGCGCCTCATCCGGCAGTGCGGCTTTGATCGCCTCGCTGACCGGCAGCTGGGCTTTGGCATTGCGTATCGCCTCGGCCATGCGTGCCGCCGCTTTACCGGTGGGCGCGGCCAGGCCAATGGCCAGATTTTCACAGCCTGGTTGCTCTAATAACGCGGCGAGCAGACGCACCACAGTGGTGGTTTTGCCGGTGCCGGGGCCGCCGGAGATCACCGCCAGTTTGCGCCGCACCGCTTGTGCGGCAGCCAGGCGCTGCCAGTCGGGTTGCTGTTGGTTAAAGGCAAATAGCCGGGTCAGGCTTTCACTGAGCTGGGCTTCATCCACCTCGGGCAAATCGGCGGCGCGTTGCAACAGCTGCTCGGCCAACTGCCGCTCATAGGCCTGATAACGCGCGAGATAGAGGCGGCCGTGTTCGAGAGTCAGCGGGGTGAAATCACCGTCGCCGCCAACCAGTGGTGAGGCTTCAAGCTGCGCCTGCCAGTCGCTGAGCGCCGGCAAGCGCAGTTCATGCTCTGGCCAGGGCCGCTGTCCGGCGAAGCGCGCCAACGGCAAACACACATCACCCTTGTCCAAGGCCATGCACAGCAATGCCGCCGAGGCCAACACCACCGGTGACGCCTGCGGATCAAGGCGCTGCAGGCTATCGACCAGCGCGCGCTCCAGCGGGCCAAGGGGTAGATCGGAGAAGGTCATGCGATACCCCCGTAGGGTGCGCTGTGCGCACCGAGAATAAGGGGCATGGCGCGCGCGGCGCACCCTACGGGCATAAATCCCGTAGCCCGAATGCCATCCGGGAGATTGGCCATACGGCGCGAAGCCCGTCCCTGGATTGCATTCAGGCTAAAAAGCAGCATCAGCGCCCCTCCGCAAATAAGGTATCCAGCGCATCCAACAGCTCATCACTGGGTCGTGAGAAATACACCCCGGCGCTCGGCATGCCGCGTAGAAACAAGTAATACGCGCCGCCCAGTTGCTCATTCTGAAAGTCATCCAGGCGCTGACGCAGAAAGCGCCGCAGCGCCACCAGGTAGATCAGGTACTGCAGGTAGTAATGTTCGGCCGCCAGGGCTTGCAGCAGGCGCTCACCGCCGTAGTAACTGGCGTCCGGGCCGAGCCAGTTGGACTTGTAGTCGGCGATATACCAGCGCCCGTCGTGCTCAAAGGTCAGGTCGATAAAGCCCTTGAGAAAGCCCTTGAGGCTGTCGAATTCGAGCCGCGCCGCCGCCTCGCGCATGGGTTCGGCCAGACCATGGGCCGGGTCGCAAAGAATGGCGCGCAGGCGCTGCACATCCAGACCGGCCAGAGGGAAGGTAAAGCCCAGCTCGGGCAAACGGCGGGTTGGATTCAAGCCGGCGAGGGTCAGACCATTGCCATCCAGATCGGTATCGACAACCTGTTGCAGGTGAGCCAGCGCCACCGCCTGCCAGTCATTGCTGATGCCGTGGCCGCTCAGCCCCGGTTCGACCAGCTCAGCCAGCGCGCCTTTGCCGCGCGCCCAGTCTTCGAGGATGGCGTGCAGACAGGTACCGGCCCGCGCGCCACGGGGGAAGGCGAAAAAGCCCGTGCCCGGCTCGCTGGCGTCCGGTAGCACCAGGCCGTCGCGGTCCGGCGCTTCCATATGCATGCCTGCCGCCAACCCCGAAAAGCTGCCAATGCGCCAGGCGCTGTGCAGGCTGCGTTGCAGGCTGGCGAGTTGCTGCGGAGCTGGAGCGCGTTGCTCGCCGGCGGCGCTGGCCTCGCTGTCACGCAGCGGCTGGAGGGTCATCTGGCCCTGACTGCTGGCGATCAGCTGTTCGAGTTCGCCCCGCAGCCCTTGCGGGCTAAGGCTTTGCAGATGGCCCGCCAGCTCGCTCAGGGCATCCTCACCCGGCAGCTCGCGGCCATGTAGCAGCCAGGCCAGGGCGCTGCTGTGCAGGCCGCTGTCGCCGAGGGTGCCGTCCTTTTTCGGTTTGCAGTCCACCGGCCCCCAGTGCAGCCACAAGCGATCGCGCGCGCGGGTCAGGGCAACGTAAGTCAGGCGCAGTTTTTCGGCGAAGCGTTCGTGACGCGCGCGCGCACGATGGGTGTCGAGCTGTTCGCTGCCCAGGTCCAGCAGCGGCGTGCCGTCGTCAGCGTGGCAGCTGATGTCCTCATGCTGGCGCAGCAGCGCGCCGTCCCACAGGTAGGGGCAGAACACCAGCGGGTATTCCAGACCCTTGGAGGTGTGGATGGTGACAATCTGCACCCGCTCGGCATCGCTTTCCAGGCGCAGCAAGGCATCTTCGCCGTGGGCCTCGGCGCTGCGCTGGGCGTTGAACCAGGCGAGTAATTGCTCCAGACCGGGGCGTTGCATGCTTTCGGTTTGCAACAGTTCGGCCAGGTGCAGCAGGTTGGTCAGACGGCGCTCGCCATCAACCAGGGCCAGCAGGCGCTGGGCCACCTGTTGCTCATCCAGCCAGGCGCGGAAAGCGCGCATAAAACCCTGTTGCTGCCAGAGTTGGTGGTAGCGCTCGGCGGCTTCGCGCTCGCGGTCCCAGGCTTGGGCATCCTCGCTGCAGGCAGCAAGATCAGCGGCGCTACGGCCCAGCAGACGACTGGCCAGGGCATAACGCAACGCGCCCTCGCGGCCCGGCTCGGCATAGGCGGCGAGCACGGCGGACAGTTCATCGGCCTCCTCGCTGTGCCAGACGTTCTCCTTGCCGCGCCGCACACTGGGCACGCCACGGGCGGCCAGCTCGGCAGCCACTTCGCCAGCCTGACGGTGACTGGCGACCAGCACGGCAATATCCCCGCCCTTGAACGGTGTGCGCGTGCCGTCTTGCTCAAAATACGCCTCGCCACGGCTACTGGCGCTAAGCACCGCCGCAATGCGCCGGGCCGTATCCCGCGCCACCAAAGTGCCCGCTTCACCCTTGCCCAGGTAATCGTTATCCAGCCAGACCAACGCCAGCGGTGCGTCGGTTTCATCCTCAACATGCGGCAACACCAGTTGTGCCCGCGCTTTGTTGCTGGCCCCGACCTGCTGGTAATCCAGGCCTTTCTCGGCAAAGGGCATGGGCCGGTCGAACAGCTGATTCAACGCGGCGATCAGCTCGGGCGTGGAACGGTGGTTGGTGGCCAGGCTGTATTGCCGCGCGGCTTCGCTGCGGGCCTTGAGGTAGGTCGCCAGATCCGCGCCCCGGAAGGCGTAGATGGCCTGTTTCGGGTCGCCGACAAAACACAGGTCGCCGGCATCCTGATAAATGCGGTGAAACACCCGGTACTGCACCGGGTCGGTGTCCTGAAACTCGTCGATCAGCGCCACCGGGTATTGCGTGCGCAGGGTGCTGGCCAGGTGCTCGCCGCCTTCGCTCTGCAAGGCCTGCTGCAGTTTGTTAAGCAGGTCATCGAAGGCCAGCAGGCGTTGCGCCGCCTTGCGCGCGGGCAGTTGCTCGTTGAGCTGATGGATCAGGCGCACCTGCAGGTCGATCAGCCGCTGCTCGGCCTCGGGTTGTGCGGCATCGAGCGCATCACAGAGCTCCTGCAACGCAGCGGCCAGCGGATTGGCCGGCGCTTCGCAGCCCTTCTTGCTGGCCTTGCTCAGCCCTTCGCGGGCCAGCCGGCGGTGCGCTTCGGTCTTGCTGAACAGCGCGGCGGCATCGCTGAAATAACCGTCCAGTTCGGCCTGCCAAACGCTTAGCTTGGCCGCGTTGCACATATTGCTCTTAAAGCCGTCAAAGGCCTTAAGTTGCGCCAGCCAGCCGACACTTTCACTCAGCCAGAGGCGCTGCGCCTGCTGCCAGGCGGCGCGCAGGGCGCTCATCTCACTGCGCGTACCCGGTTGTGGCTCGATGCGCAGATAGGGCTTGCCCAGGTGATTACGCAAACGCTGACGCAGCACCTGCGGGGTGATTTTCTGCTGCACCAGAAACGCCGCCCATTCCGGCTCGGCGCTGGCCAGCTCATGGCGCCAGAGATCGGCGAGCAGGGCGTCGATAATTTCGCGGTCGTCATGGGTCAGTTCGTTGTCAAAATCACCACCCGCTTCAAACGCAGCGTCCTGCAAGGCGCGCTGGCAGAAGCCGTGGATGGTGAAGATCGCCGCCTCGTCGAAACCATGCACCGCCAGCAGCAAACGCCGGTGGCTGGCTGCATCCGGGTACTGGGCATGCAGGCGATTGAGCAGGTCGTCGCTGCCCGGCCCTTGTTCATACACCGCCAGCAACTCGGCCAGACGCTTGCGGATGCGCTCGCGCAACTCGGCGGTGGCGGCAGTGGTAAAGGTCACCACCAGAATCTGGCTGACGCTGAGCTGCTTCTCCAGCAACAGGCGCGCGTACAGCGCGGTCAGGGTCCAGGTTTTACCGGTGCCAGCGCTGGCCTCAATCAACGAGCGACCGCTGAAACTGTCCTGCAACAGGTCAAGGCTGGCGCTGCTCATGCTTCGTCCTCGTCACTGCCTTGCAGGGCGTCCAGCGCCGGGCCGTAGAGTTGTTCGGCGAGCGTTTCAAAGCGCTCGCCCAGCGGCTCGCGGTCGCGGAAGGCCAGGGCATTCCAGGAGTCCTGGCCTTCGCCGGTCATATAGTCGTTGCCTTGCCACATCACCCGCGCTTCGCTGCGCGCGGCGTCAAGCGGTTCCTTCTTGCCGGGGCTACGCCATTTGCGGGCAAAGCCATGGCTGCATTTGGCGAACAGCGGCAACGGCTCGCACAGCGCGCGTTGGTAGGCCTCCAGCCAGGGCAGCAGCAGTTCGCGGGCATTGGCCAGCGGGCCCAGACGCCATTCGCTTTTCGGCGAGAGCAGGCGGCTGTCGCGGCTGATGCCAGGGGTGGCGGCGCAGTTGAGCAGCAGATGGCGCAACCAGAACGGCGCCAGCTCCCAGGCGCCGAGATCGCGTAGGTGATAGTCGAACAGGCCGGCGCTGGTAACGCCATCGAGCCAGCCGTGGATGCGTACGCCGGCCAGTTCGATATCCACCAGCAGCGGTTGCGGGGCGTCCTCCGGGCGTTCGTCGAACAGGGTCGGAGCAAAGGCACGGATCGGCCCGCGAATCTGCCCCCAATGCGCCTGGCCCAGCTCGCCCACTGGCAGCCAGCCGGAAGCAGCGGCCACGGCGCGCTCCTGGCGTTCGCTCCAGCCGTTCTCGATGGCCTGCAAGGCCAACTGGCGCAGGCCATGCTGACTGGTCCACTCGACCCTGAACGGCTCGTCGCCGGCCAGGGTTTCCTCGCTCTGCGCCAGGCGCAGGCCGAGGCGTTGTTCCAGCAGGTAGCGCGCCGGGTGCTTAAAGCAGTGAATCAGCTGGCTCGGTTCGATGTTCAGCCAATCTTGATCCGGCGTCTCCAATAAACTGGCAAAGGGCGCAGGGGTTTGCACCGCCTGACTCAAGCGCTGCGCAGCGTGGAACCAGGGCGCGGCAAAGCCGGCATGACGGTTGCCGGCGAAGTTGCCAGGGGCGAAGGGCTGCAAGGGGTGCTGATGGGTGATATGGACGCTGGCTCTTTCCTGGGCGGTCTGCTCGTCGCGGCTAAAGCCCCTCCCACAAACAGCAGTGAGATCGACCACATCGAGCAGCTCGCTGACCAACACCGAAGGCGGCAGCTCGGCGTTGCTGCGCGGGTCGCGGCCGACATAGCTCAGGTACAAGCCGCCACGGGCCGAAAGCAGGGTTTCCAGCAGCAGGTAACGGTCATCCAGACGGCGTGCGCGGTCGCCACGGCGGGGTTTCTGACTGATCAGGTCAAAGCCCGCTGCCGGGGTGCGGCGCGGCAAGGCACCGTCATCCAGGCCGAGCAGGCAGACCAGGCGAAACGGCAGGCTGCGCATCGGCACCATGGTGCAGAAGGTCACCGCGCCGGTGAGAAAGCCGGAGGCGGCGCTGCCTTGCTCCAGGGCGGCGGTCAGTTGCTGACGGATCAGCGCCAGCTCAATTGGCCGCTCAACCCCTGAGGCGTCGCCCTGCTCCTTGAGCGCGGCGCAGGCCTTGGACAGCAGCAACAGGGTCTCGCCGGCTTCGCGCTCATCGAATAGCTGGTCAATCAGCCCTTGCAGGGATTCGGCCCATTCGCCCAGGGCACGTGGCCGTTGCAGGCTCTGCGCGAGAGCGGCCAGACGCTCGACAAAACCGGCCAAGCGCCCGAGCAGTTGTGCGCGGCCGCCTTCCAGCGCATCCAGCGGCCAACTGTCGCCCAACAGCGGCGCGGCCAGGCCGGCCAACTGCGGCGGCGCAGCAAAGCCCAGCAGCAGACGATCCAGACCTTGCCGCCAGGTAAACGCGGCATCGGCCGGCAGACCCAGTTGCTCGCGGTGCGTTTCATCGCGGCCCCAGCGCACGCCGGCGTCGCGCAGCCAGTCGCGCAGCAGCGGCAGATCTTCCGCCTCGATGCCAACGCGGCGGGCGATGGCCGGCTGCTCCAGCCAGGCGAGGATTTCCTCGGCGGCAAAGCGGCTGTCCGGCAGTGCCAGCAGGTTGAGGAAGGCTTCGATCAGCGGAATTTCCGCACGCAGGCTACGGTCGGCCAGGCTGAAGGGAATCCGCGGCACGCCTTCGCGCGGGGCAAACACCGCTTCGATATAAGGCGCGTAACGCTCGATATCCGGGGTTAGCACCACGACTTGATCGGGCGTCAGTGCGGGTTCGGCGGCAAAGCGAGCGAGCAGTTGGTCATGCAGGATTTCCACTTCGCGCAGCGGCGAGTGGGCGACGTGCAACTCCAGCGAGCGGTCGTCTTCGCGCAGCAGCAGGCGCTCATCGGCCGTGCGGGTGCGCAGGCGCAGGATGTCGTTCTGCAGCGCCTGCAACAGGCTGGCGTCGTGCAGATCCGCGTCTTCGGAATACAGGCCGATTTCCTGACTGCCCTCGCTGGATGCCAGGCTGAACAGGCTGTCGAAAAAGTCGCGGCCCTGCTTGCCCAGGCTCGCCAATAACGGGTGGCCGACATCCAGATACCAATCGTCCGGACTGAGTTCAGGCTGCCTGGCCAACTCACGAATATCACGAATCTCGCCCCAGGCTTCGCGGCACGGGTTGAGGGCGAAAACAATTACCTGGGTATGCCGCGCCAGGCCTTCCAATACACGCATATGGTGCGGCGGCAGCGAGCTGATGCCAAACACCAGCACGCGCTCGGGCAGCCCGGCGATGGGCGCGGCGTCATACAGGCGGGTGAGCAGTTCTTCCAGCAAACGCGCGCGGTGTGGATGGCCGTCTTTGGTCAGCTCGCGCCAGAGCAACGCTTGCCAGGCTTCGTCCGGGCCGAGATCGAGCAGTTCGTTGCGTTCCCAGGCGGCCAGCCAGTCGTCGCGATACAGCAGGTATTGGTCGAATACGTCAGCGATCTTCACTGCCAATGACAGCCTTCGACGCTCATCGCCACCATCCAGGTAATGCGCCAGACGCGGCGCTTCAGCCAGATGGGCGGGTTCGCACAGCCAGTCATACAGACGCCAGCTCAGGCTGCTGGGGCTGAACGCCGATTGCTCGGGCAGTTGCCCCAGACACAGGCGCGAGAGGTCCCAGACGAACTTGGCTGGCAACTGCACCTCCAGCTGCATGGCAATGCCCTGCTTGCGCGCCAGTTCCAGGGTCAGCCAACGGCCCATGCCCTGACTCGGCACCACCACCAGTGCCGGCGCAAAGGGATCGCGCATCGGCGTGGCGAGCAGGGTGGTGGCCAGCTCGCCAAGGGTTTCCAGGTCTGGTGCGTGGTAGAGCGTGAGCATCGGCAGAATCGCATCCGTTCAGTAGCGGCCAAGGTTATCAGGTCAATCAAGCTGGCGGGATTGCGCGCAGCGCTAACCACAGCTAAAGCTAAAGCTAAAGCTAAAGCTAAAGCTAAAGCTAAAGCTAAAGACAGGGTCGTTGTGCGATCCCCTATAACAAGTAAAACCACGCGTCACGCTGCAACCAGGCGGGCGCGCCAGGGAGCAGCACCATGCTCACCCTGCTGAATCTTCTGTCTGCCGTCGCCTTGCTGATCTGGGGCACCCATATCGTCCGTACCGGCATCCTGCGGGTGTATGGCTCGCATCTGCGCAAGGTGCTTAGCCATAACGTCAGCAAGCGCCCACTGGCCTTTGCTGCCGGCATCGGCGTGACCGCGCTGGTGCAGAGCAGCAACGCCACCGCGCTGCTGGTCACCTCGTTCGTTGCCCAGGGGCTGATGGCGCTGACTCCGGCGCTGGCAATCATGTTGGGGGCGGACGTCGGCACGGCGCTGATGGCCCGCGTGCTGACCCTCGACCTGAGCTGGCTGAGCCCGCTGCTGATCTTTCTCGGGGTGGTGTTCTTTCTCTCGCGCAAACAAACCCGCGCCGGCCAGCTTGGTCGCGTGGCCATCGGCCTGGGCCTGATGCTGCTGGCCCTCGAATTGATTGTTGCCGCCGCTACGCCTATCACCCAGGAGCAGGGCATCCGCGTGCTGTTCGCCTCACTGACCGGCGACCTGCTGCTGGATGCCTTGGTCGGCGCGCTGTTCGCGCTGATTTCCTATTCCAGCCTGGCCGCCGTGCTGCTCACCGCCACCCTGACCGGTGCCGGCCTGATCAGCCTGCCCGTGGCCATCGGCCTTGTAATTGGCGCCAATATCGGCAGCGGCGTGCTGGCCTTTCTCACCAGCAGCCTGCAAACCCCAGCCGGGCGACGCGTGGCCCTGGGCAGCCTGCTGTACAAGCTGATCGGCCTGCTACTGGTGATGCCGCTGCTCGATCCGCTGGCCAACTGGCTGGACAGCCTGAATTGGCGCCCCGAGGAGCTGGTGATCGGCTTTCACCTGCTCTACAACGGCCTGCGCTGCGTGCTGATGCTGCCCACAGTCGGGCTGATGGCGCGCTTCTGCAACTGGCTGCTGCCGGATCGTCCGGATGAAAACGGCGTCGCCCGCCCGCGCCATCTCGACCCCACCGCGCTGGCCACACCGAGCCTGGCGCTGGCCAATGCGGTGCGCGAAACCCTGCGCATCGGTGACCTGATCGAAACCATGCTCAGCCACCTGCTGGAAGTTTTGCGCGGCGGGCAAACCGCCCTGGGCAAAGAGCTGCGCCGCCTGGATGACGATGTCGATGCGCTTTACAGCGCGGTCAAACTCTACCTGGCTCAGGTGCCGCGCGAAGTGTTGAGCGAACAAGACAGCCGGCGCTGGGCGGAGATCATCGAGCTGGCGGTCAACCTGGAGCAGGCCGGCGACATCATCGAACGCATGCTCGGTAAGGTGCAGGATCAGAAAACCGCGCAGCGCCATTCGTTTTCAGACAGCGGCCTGGAGGAACTCACTGCCCTGCACGGCCAATTGCTGGCCAACCTGCGTTTGGGCCTGTCGGTATTCCTCTCCGCCGGCAAGGAAAGCGCGCGCCAGCTGCTACGCGAGAAACGCCGCTTCCGCGCCCAGGAACGCCGCCTGGCCCACGCCCATGTCAGCCGCCTGCACCATCAGGTGGTGCAGAGCATCGAAACCAGCGCCCTGCATATGGAGCTGATTGCCGATATGAAGCGCCTCAACTCACTGTTCTGCGCCAGCGCCTATGTGGTGCTGGAAAGCAGCGAGACAGGCGCCCTGCACCATGAAGACAACGGCGCGGAGTAACACTGCAGACGAATTGGTCTATACCACCCAACCTTGGTTGGGTTGAGACAACACGGCGCATCCGCTTTAAGTTGGCATGCGGCATTGCAACAGTTCTGCCATCAATGACCGCTAATACTGCTCAACTCCAACAACAAAAGAGCGCCTTCCCTATGAAAAACCTCACCTCCCTGGTCGTTGGTCTAGGCCTGGCCTTCAGCGCCAGCCACGCCAGCGCCTGGTCGCAACCCACGCACAAGAATATCGTCAAGGACGCCCTGGCCTTCCTCAACTCGGCCCATGCCACGCCCGAGATGAAACGTGCCTATCAGTTCTACGTCGGCGCAGCCGGCAGCGAAGCCCGCGCGGGGGAAATCCTCGGCCAGGCAGCCTACGACGTTGATGATTTCCAGGACACCCGCCTGGGTGGCTGGTGGGTCGGCTACGAGCATGCGCCGGTGTATGGCGCCGCCGCTTCGCTGGTCAACTACACCTCGTACTGGCACTTCATCAACATGGCCCGCCAGGGCGACGCCCACGGCAACGACCACGGCGGTTACGACTACCGCTACCGCAAGGTAGATGGCAGCTGGAGCGGCGACGTTGACTGGTACGCCATGGTGTACCTGTACAACCGCGAGCTGAAGAAGAGCGACTTCGACACCACCGAAGCGCACTATCGCCAGGGCACTTATTCCAACTGGCAAACACACTACGGCGACTTCCAGACGGCGGCCTTCCAGCCCATCGATAACCTGGCCAAGTACTGGTTCGATCAGTACAAGAACGCCCCTTCGCTGCAAACCATAGGTTACGCACTGCACACCACCGGTGATGTGGCGCAGCCGCACCACGCCTGGGTCACCTCGGGCAACGGTCACTCCGGCTGGGAAGGCTGGGTGGACGATCACTACTTCAAGGAAGGCCTGAACAATATCGCCGCCGTGGCCAACCGGGTGGGCAGTTACGACCCGCAGAAGCCGATCCGTGACCTGCTGACTCAGACCGCGCAGGTCGCCTATCAACGCCCTGAACCGCTGTATGACACCAGCTACGCCACCCGCTTGCGAGTGGCCAAGGAGCTGATTCCGGAGTCCATCGCCCTCACCGTCAGTGTGCTGACCAAGGGTGCCAACACCTTCTACGGCCAGGGTGGCCGCTAAGGTGCGCGGGCTTATCCAGCGCAGTTTGCTGGTACTGGGGCTGACCGGCATCTGCCTGTCAGCTCTGGGCAGCCAGGACATGCGCATCAATGGCGAACGCCTGCCCGGCAAGAGCATAGGCCTGCTGGAGCAGGCCATGACCCGGGTCAAATTCAATACCGACCTGCGCCTGCTGCGCACAGGCCTGGCGGAAAATCACCTGCTGGCGCGCGAGGTGGAAGCCGAACTGAGCAGCAAGTACAGCAGCGATCTGGAGGCGCTGGTCGAGCGCGAAGCCGCCAACCTGATCGAACAGGTCTACGGCCGCCAGTTCGATCACGACGTACGACCCTTTCTGCGCCAGCCACAGGCACTGAGCAGTGCACGCCTGCGCCAGGTGCTGACCGCGCCAACTCAGGGCGTGGTGCTCGATAGCCTGCAACTGAGCCCCCAACAGCAGGCCGACGCCGCGCAGGTGCAACTGATCAGTTGGCAGTTCCCTGAGCAGACCGAACAACGTCTGAACCTGCTGGAGCTGTATCAAGGCGACAACGTACAAGGTCGAGTGGAGCTACAGCAGGGCAACCTGGTGTACCTGGCCGAACAGGTGCGTCAGCAGGCGCTGCGCGACTACCTCTGGTATCAGCTTGGAGAGAAAGGCTTCAGCACGGACGAACAAGCCGGCATCCGCCAACTGGTGCGCGACAAGCTCATTCGTCACAAGTACCTGCACCAACTCGGTCTGCACAACGACTTCCACCATGAAACCGCCAGCCTGCGCGAGCGCGCCCGCCAGGTCAGCGATGCGGATGCCGAGGCCTATTACCAGCGCAACCTGCAGCTCTATCTGAACGTTGCTCAGGTACAGGCCAGCCATATCCGCCTGGCCGATCAAGCCAGTGCCGACCGGGCGTATGCCGAACTGCAAAAGGGCTTGAGCTTCGATGAAGCCGTGCGCCGTTACTCACTGGCCGAAAACAAAAATCAAACACCGCCCGGCGACCTCGGCCTGATTCGCCCGCAGGATGCGCAGCTGGATTTTCTGCACAAGACCGCCCTGCTGCAGAAGGCCGGCAGCATCTCCCAACCGATGCTGATCGACGGCGCCTTTGAGATCGTCCAGGTGCGCAGCCGAAAGGATCGGCAGCTGCCACTGAGCGATCCCAGCGTGCGTTATGAGGTCAACCAGGCCGTCGCCAAGGAACAGCTGACTAAAGCCTTCCAGGCCCGCGTCGACGCCCTGCTGGCCAACGCCAAGGTAGAAGGACTATGAAGGCATGGCTCGGCATAGGCCTGCTTGGGGTGATCACGGCGGTGACCATCGTCGTCGTGCGCACGCCCCAGGCCGACATCGCGCCAGCCGTTGCGCCCCAGACGGCAACGCCACCTAGCGCCGCCATTCGCTTACCTGAGCTGCCCGCCGCGCTGCCGACACAGCAGCCCGCTGCAACCCCAGCGCCAGCAGAACAACTGGTGGAAGAACCACCCAACGAACCGCAACTGAATGCCCAAGAAGCGCAAATGCTGATCCAGCTAATGGCCGATCAAGGCGACCCGCGCAGCCCGGCTCTGGGCCAACTCAAACCGCGCCAGCCTGCCTCCACCGACCAATTGGCTGACCCGGCGCAGTACAGCGCCTTCGAAGACCAACAAACCCGCGACCAGATCATGGCATACGCCAGTGGCGTGCAGCAGATCCCCGCCATCCGCGAGCGCATCGAACAAGCCGCGCAATCCGGCGAACGCAGCCAAAGCGAACTCGATGAAGCCCGCGCCGCGCTGGAACAGTTGGAAATGTTGCAGAGCAAATTGCAGAGGGAGAAGCCGGAGTTGTTGCCGACTTCAGCGGCATCAGGCCCTTGAAATGTCAGCCCTATAACCACCCACGCTCGCGGTAGTAACGTAAGGCCCCTTCGTGCAACGGGGCGCTGAGGCCGGCCTGGATCATCTCGGTTTCGTTCAATTCGGAAAAGGCGGGATGCAGGCGTTTGAAGCGTTCGAGGTTATCGAAAACCGCCTTGACCAGTTGATAGACCACGTCTGCACTGGTCGCGGCCGAGGTCGACAGTACCGCTTTGCCGCCGATCGAGGCAGTGGCGGCGGGATTGCCACGGTAGATGCCGCCGGGGATTTCGGCACGGTTGTAGTACGGCTTTGCAGCCAGCAAACGCTTGATTTGCGGTTCGGCTATCGGCACCAGTACAGCATCAAGGGTGGTGGTGGCCTCCTGAATGGCGCCGTTGGGATGGCCAACAAAATAGGTCATGGCGTCGATATTGCCCTCTCCCAGTGCAGCGGCCTGGTCGGCGGCCTTGAGTTCGGCAGTCAGGGCGAAGATTGAGCGCGACCAACCTTTGGCCTGCATGATTTCTTCCAGGGTGTCGCGCTGGCCAGAACCGGGGTTGCCGATGTTCACGCGCTTGCCCTTGAGGTCGTCGAACTCGGCAATCGCAGCATCGCGCCGTGCCAGCACGGTAAACACCTCGCTTTGCAACGAGAGCACGGCCCGCAAGTCGGCCATGGCACCATCCTGGGCGAACGGGGCCAGTCCATGCAGGGCTTTGTATTGGTGATCCGCTTGCATGATGGCGAAATTGAACTCGCCGCTGCGCATCCCTTTGACGTTGGCCACACCGCCACCGCTGGCCGGGGCCGCACAGGTAATACCATGCTCGACCGCCCCGCGATTGAGGAAGCGGCAGATCGATTGCCCCGCTACGTAGTACACGCCGGTCTGCCCGCCGGTGGCAATGCGCGCGAAACGATCCTCAGCCTGTGCGCTGGCAGCCGAAAACAGGCTCCAGGCAATAGCCCACAACGCCCACGCCAGTGTCTTGCGGCTCATCGGATTACTCCTCCTCGGGTTGAACGCGCCAGCACCATCGACAGCCGCAGAGCCCCTAGACGTCTTAACGCTACCGCCGGGGCACGGCTTTGGGCAGAATCAGGCCATGGCTAAACACACACTTGATTCACAACACACCTCGGTCAGCGCCAGCATCACCCTCGCCGTGCTGCATGCTGCGAGCCGTCTGGGTATTGATCGCACTCAACTGATGAGCACCTGCGGGCTGAGCGACAGCCAGCTCAGCGACCCCGACGCGCGCGTGCCCTTCGCCACGCAAGAACAACTGTGGCAACACCTCAGCCGCATCGAGCATAGCGAGCCTGGCCTGGCCCTGGGCTGCAACCTTGCTCCCGGCCCGTTCAGCGTGCTCGGTTACCTGTTGCAGAGTAGCCCGACCCTGGGCGATGCGCTGGCCGCAGGGCTGCGCTATCAACGTCTGGTGGGTGAAGGCGGCGAGGTGCAACTGCGTGAGCAGGGCGACGAGTTGCAGCTGCTGTATCACCCCCTGCACCCCGAGTTACCCGCCACCCGTACCCGCGTGCTGGCGCTGATGGCCTGCTGGGTGCAGATGCTCCATCCGCTGCTGGACAACTGGCGGCTGCTGCGTGCGCAGTTCGTCCATGAGCAGCCCGCACTACTCGACAGCTACATCCACACCTTCGCCTGCCCCCTGCAGTTTTCCGCCAGCGATTACGGCATCGTACTGCCCAGCTCGATGGCCAGTGCGCCGCTGATCCAGGCCAATCCACCGTTACAGAACCTGCTGCGCCAGCATGCCGAAGCCCTGCTCGCACGCCTGCCCAGCGAAGGCCTGAGTGCGCGGGTGGTGGCCCTGCTGGGCGAGCAATTGGCGCGCGGCGAGCCGGATCGCGGCGAACTGGCGCGGCGTCTGCACCTCAGTGAGCGCACCCTGCAACGGCGCCTGGCCGAGGAAGGCTGCAACTACCAGCAGCTGCTCAGTGACACGCGCCAGCAACTGGCCGAACAACACCTGAAAAATGGCGACCTGCCCGCTGCCGAAATCGCTCTGCTGCTCGGTTACTCGGAACCCAGCGTGTTCTTCCGCGCGTTTCGCCAGTGGACCGGGTTAACGCCGGGTGAATACCGCGCACAGCAGAAGGCGCAGTGATAGCAGGCTAAATCCCCTGCGCCCGCAAAAACGCCAGAAACGCCTCGCGTGAGCTGTAGCGTGGGCTAAAGCCGAAGTCCTGCTTGAGCCGGCGGTTGCTCAGCACCGGGCGATAGCGCAGAAAATCTACCTGTTCGGGGCCATAGGGGCTGAGGCCCAGGGGTTTGAGTACGCGCAACGCGGCGCGGATCAGCCAGGCCGGCAGCGCGCGGTAGGGTTTGCCCAGCAATTCGGCGATTTCCTTGAGTGACAGCGCGCCATCACCGGCCAGGTTGAAGATGCCGGCGCTTTGCTGGCGCAGGCCGCGGCAGATGATATCCACCACATCCTGATCCCAGATAAATACGAAGCGGCTGTCGCTGCCGCGAATACCCAGCACCGCACGTTTCTTGAACAGCTCGGTGATCTGGTTGTTCACCTGTTTGCCGAGGATGGTGCCGGGGCGCAGCACCAACTGCTTGAGGTGCGGATACTGCACCCGTGCTTCGGCCAGCAGCAGCTCCACTTCACGCTTGTGTTTGGCGTAGGCGAACTGCGCATGGCCGCGCAGCGGCTGGTCTTCATCCAGCCAGTCGGCATTCTGCGGGTCATAGCCATAGGCAGCGCCGGAGCTGGTAACGATCAACTGTTCGACGCCATGGGCCGCAGCCGCCTGGATCAACGATTGGGTGCCGCCGACATCGATGGCATGCAGCTGTTCTTCGCTCATGCCTGGCGGCGGTGTGACGACAGAGGCCAGGTGAATAATCGCACTGGGCTGCCAGGTGACAACGCAATCTTCCACGGCAGCCGGCTGGCTGATATCGAGCAGCACCGGTTCGATATTCAGCTTCATCCCCGCGCGGTTCTGCGGGCGAATATCGGCGGCAATCAACTGCCACTGCGGGTGTTGAATGGCCAGTTGGTTAAGCAGCTGCTGGCCGATATAACCGGCTGCACCTGTGATCAAGACGCGCATGTAGCTCTCCATAACGCAGCGCGGCCACATGGCACGGGCGCTGCGTTTTCAGCGAATGTGTTTACCCATTGCAGGCTATCCGGTGGGCTATGGGGCGACAGTGGCAAGGCTGGCCAAACAGCATGGCCAAAGGCGACAACAGATGCGTGTGCCCTGGCCGGCTGGGCGCGTTATGCTCTGCGCCCCGCCATTGCCCAGGTATGCCGCCATGAGCCAAGCCGAACAGAACCTGCGTATCGACTACATCGAGTTCGCCGCCGTCGACCTGCCGCTGCTCAAGCAGTTCTATGAACAGGTTTTCGGCTGGCGCTTTACCGACTATGGCCCGCACTACAGCAGCTTTACCGATGGGCGCATGACGGGCGGCTTTACCACTGACAGCGCAGCGGGTAGCGGGCCGCTGGTGGTGATCTACGCCTCGGATCTGGAGGCCGTGTGCACCCAGGTGACCGCTGCCGGCGGGCAGATCACCCAGGCGATCTTCAGTTTTCCCGGCGGGCGACGCTTCGAGTTTCGCGATCCAAGCGGCAATCGTCTGGCCGTGTGGTCGGAGTAAGCGAGCGTCCCATGCAAGCTGTGAAACAACAGGTGTTCAAACTGATCGCCCTGATTCAACGCAATCCGGGAATGGTGGCGATCTTCGGTTTTGCCTCGGGCCTGGCGAGCTTTCTGCTGGTCGAGCGTCAGGCCGAGCTGGCGCGGGTGTTGGCGCTGGTGATGCTGGTCAGCTGGTTGTGGCTGATTCTGGAAAACATCCTGCGCGAACGCATCGCCCAGTGGTTCGGCTTCGAGCTGCCACCGCCGCTGCTGCGCTATGCCACGCAAATGATCCACCAGGAGAGCCTGTTCTTTGTTCTGCCGTTCTTCTTTATCACCACCACCTGGAACAGTGGCCAACTGCTGTTTAGCGGTCTGCTGGCTTGCGCGGCGCTGATTTCGATCATTGACCCGCTGTACTACAAGTGGCTGGCACCCAAGCGCTGGCTGTTTCTCGCCTATCACACCCTGGCGCTGTTCGCGGTGCTGCTCACGGCGCTGCCGATCATCTTCAAGCTGACCACGCCGCAGAGTTACCAGCTGGCTCTGGCGGCAGCGGTGCTGCTGTCGTTTCCCTCGCTGTTCGCGATCATCACCGTGCAGCGCTGGTGGCGCGGCCTGTTGCTGGTCGGTATGACTTTAGCGATAGGTGCCGGCGGCTGGCTGGCGCGCACCTGGGTGCCACCGGCGACGTTGTGGTTGACCGAGGTGGCGGTGACCAGTGAATTCGATAACCAGAAGCGCGCGCCGGGCGAGAGCATCAAGGAATTGAGCGTGGCGCAACTGCGCAGCCAGGGCCTGTTCGCCTACACCGCGATCAACGCACCGCGCGGGCTGAACGAGCGGATTTATCACGTCTGGCGCCGCGATGGCGGCGAAGTCGAACGCATCGCCCTGGATATCCACGGCGGGCGCAAGGAAGGCTATCGCGCCTGGACCCACAAGCAGAACTTCCCCGCCGACGCCGTCGGCCGCTGGCAGGTGCAGGTACTGACTGAAGCAGGGCAGATGATCGGGGTGCTGCGCTTTAAGGTGGTGGAGTAACGGCATTCACGCCGAGTGCTTTTTATTGCCTCTCCCGTTTACGGGAGAGGGGTAGGGAGAGGGCTTGGGTTGACTCACCCTCTCCCCCAGCCCCTCTCCCACACGTGGGAGAGGGGAGCTAAACGCGTCATTACCGGTACAGGGCCGACGCACAGCAGATCGTTGCCGAACGCCTACCCGAAGAACCAGTAGCAGACGAAGATCGCCGCCACCACCCCAGCCAATTCGGCCAGCAGCGCGCAGCCCACGGCATGCCGCACACGCTGGATACCGACTGCGCCGAAGTACACCGCCAGCACATAGAAGGTGGTTTCCGTACTGCCCTGGATGGTTGCCGCCGCCAACGCCGGGAAGCTGTCGACGCCATGGGTCTGCATGGTTTCGATCAGCATGGCGCGCGCGGCGCTGCCGGAGAACGGCTTGACCAATGCGGTGGGCAGCGCCTCGACAAAACGCGTATCCCAGCCGAGCACCTCGACCAACCAGCGAATGCCATCCAGGCCGAACTCCAGCGCACCGGAGGCGCGCAGCACGCCAATCGCGCAAAGCATCGCCACCAGATAGGGCAGCAGGCTTTTGGCCACGTCGAAGCCTTCTTTCGCGCCTTCGACGAACTCTTCGTACACCGCCACCTTTTTCAGCGCGCCGAGCAGCAGAAACAGCAGGACGATACCGAACAACGTGAGGTTGCCGGTCAGCGATGACAGCGCCGCCAGCGCCGTAGCGGACATGGTCGCCAACAGGGCCATAAAGCTGCCGAGCAGCAGCGCGCCGGGGATCAGGTAAGCCAGCACTACTGGGTCCCACAGACGCAGGCGCTGCATCAGCGCCACCGACAGCAAACCGACCAGGGTCGAGGCGCTGGTGGCCAGCAGGATCGGCAGGAACACCAGGGTCGGGTCCGGCGCACCCTGCTGGGCGCGGTACATAAAGATGCTCACCGGCAGCAGGGTCAACGAGGAGGCGTTAAGCACCAGAAACAGGATCTGCGCGTTACTCGCCGTGGTGCTGCTGGGGTTGAGGGTTTGCAGCGCGCGCATGGCTTTGAGGCCAATCGGCGTGGCGGCGTTGTCCAGACCCAGGCCGTTGGCGGCGAAGTTCATGGTGATCAGGCCGAGGGCCGGGTGGCCGCGCGGTACTTCCGGCATCAGCCGCGCAAACAGCGGGCCGAGCATCCGCGCCAGTGCATCGACCAGGCCGGCTTTCTCGGCGATGCGCAGTAAGCCGAGCCAGAGGGTCAGCGTGCCGAACAGCAGTACCATGACCTCGACCGACAATTTGGCCATGGCAAACAGGCTTTCAACCATGGCGGCGAACACCGCCGGGTCGTCACCGATCAGCCAACGCGACAGACCGGCAACTGCCGCCACCACGAAAAACCCCAGCCACAGCCAATTGAGCATGCCGTCTCTCCCCCGGATCAATGGGCGGGATGATAGCGCGGCTTATCCAAAGGTGGTGGAGAGAGTCTGTTCGTCGTTGCCACGCAGAGCGTGGGAGCAGTTGGTGATAGGTCCGAGCATTGCCAGTTGGTGTAGGAGGGGCTTTAGCCGCGATTGAGCTTGGCGGCGCCAAGCGTCGCGGCTAAAGCCCCTCCCACAACAGAGCATTCCGTGCCCGGCACTAATACCAGTTGGGGTCGCTTTTCAGCTGCTCTTCGAGCAGTTGCCGGGTGGCTTCGTCCGGTTCGCCAAGCCAGCGCAGGGTGGCGTGCTGGCTGGGTGCCCTGTCCGTCGGCAGGCCGTCGGGCAGTTGCACATAGAGGGCGTAGGCGTCGTCCTTGTCCCAGCTGAAGGCCACGTAGAGGCGCTGATTGAAGCAGTTGTGCGCTTCACACAGCTGGCCGACCAGGTACTTGTCGCCGTCGTCGTCCAGTGCCTGCATGGGCGGGGCGACACCATTGAGGTTGATCACCCACTCCGGCAAACGGCTTTCCTCTTGCACCAGTTGCTGCCAGCTTTGTTGATAGGCCGGGTCACTGGTGAGCAGTTCGTTGAGGCGGAATTGGCCGTCGGTGTTCGCGGCCAAAGCCGCCGCACTGCCGCCCAGTAACAGGGCTGCAAGCAGCGTCTTGATGGTCATGGCAGCTCCTCTATCCACGTGGGCGACGGCCCATGATGAACGAGACGACAAACATCACCAGGAACACCACGAAGAGAATTTTCGCGATACCCGTGGCGGTGCCGGCGATACCACCGAAGCCCAGAACAGCAGCGATGATGGCGATAATCAGAAAGGTAATGGCCCAACTCAGCATGGCGATACTCCTTATTTACTCAGGTGTGCGCGGCGGCGCGGTAAGACCCGGTGTGGCGCAAACCACACCGGACCGGGCTTACTGCATGGACTGTTTCAGGGTCCGCATGCGGTCATGGTTGGCGCGTACTTTCGGCATTTCTGCGGTCAGTAGAGCCTGTACATCGGGCTCGGCGCTTTCCAGGGCATCCTCGAAGGCATGCAGGATGCGGTCTTCGGCCTCTTCCAGCTGCGCCACGTAGGTGGCTTCGGTGTCACTGACCAGAGTCGCCTTGGTGTCGGCGTAAACCTGACGCAACTTGCCGACGAAGGTGCCGCCGCTGGCGGGTTTGTCCTGGTTGGCGGCCACTTTCACCGACAAGGCGCGAATCAGCTCGCTTTTGCTCTGTGACATGTCGCGGAACAGCACCTGCAGGCGCACATCCTTCACTTCATCGTGGGCGTGCTGGTAGAAGCGCTGGCCGTCACGGGTGATTTCGATCAGTTCGTTGAGTTGCTCAGTGGTGTTCGTCATGATGGATCTCCTGTGAGTTGTAGTGGCGGCCCAGGTGATAGGGCTGCCTCAGACAACAGGCCACAACCATTAGGGTCACGGCCCGGATGGCTCTAGCTGGCGACGCGCAGGGCATCGGCATCAACGCCGCGCACGCCACGGATATTGCGGGCGGTTTCAATCGCCAACTGCTTCTCGGCGTTGCTCAGCACGCTGCCGCTGAGGCTGACCATGCCGTTGCGGGTATCGACCGAGATATTCAGACCGTCGAGGTTGCGGCTGTAGATAAAGCTGGATTTCACCTTGCTGGTGATCCACGCATCGCTGATCGCCGCAGCGGTGTCATCGGCGGCGTTCTGTACCTTGGCCGCGGTGCTGTTGGTGGAGCTGACGCTGAGCAGGTTGTTAACCTCACGCACGCCGTCGGTGTTGGCAGCCAGACGCCCAGCCAGTTCCTTGGCCTCGGCGCTCTGCGCGCTACCGGTCAGGCTGACCGTGCCATTGGCGGCGCTAACCTTGATATCCAGGCCTTCGGTGTTGCTGTTCCACAGCAGCTTGGATTTCACCGTGGCGGCCAAGGTGGCATCGTCAAAGCGCTGCGACAGGCTTGGCTCACTGCTGGCCTTGGCTTCGAAGGCCGGGTCGAGGGTCAGCTGGTTGTCGACCTTCTTCACCCCTTCGATACCCAGTGCAATCTGCTCGGCCAGGTCGCGCTCAACATCGGTTTCCACCTTGCCGGTGAGCTTGGCGCTGCCGTTCTCCACATCCACATCGATAGTGAAGGGGTTGAGATGGCGGTTAAGGGCAAAGGCGGTCCAGATCGAGCCTTCCTGGCGTGCCTCGATCAGCTCACGGCTGGTATCACTTTGCGCTGCATAGGCCGCGAAAGGGGCCAGGCCGATCAGGCCGGCGGTCGCAGTGGCCAGGGCCAGAGTTTTCAATTGATGCATGGCAGTTCCTCCAATGGATAACGATCAGGCAGCCGTTTGTCGCCGCCGTTACTGATAGATCGCAAGTGCCATGCCAGCTTTTTAAATCATATTAAATTCATATATATCAATAACTTAACAAATAAACAGAAACGCCTTGAACATGCAGCTTGCATGATCCGCCTTGAACCGCCGTGCAACTTGCACGACGCATCGTGGACTAACCCTCAGCACGGCTACCGCTGAATGGCTCAAGGAGAAGAACATGCACACACGCACCGAGGAACACAGCCTGGGACGCATCCTGCTGATCGATGACGAGCCGGCGATCCTGCGCACCTTTCGCTACTGCCTGGAAGACCAGGGTTATCAGGTCAGTACGGCCAACAGCGCGGCCCAGGCTGATGCACTGTTGCTGCGTCAGGTGTTCGATCTGTGCTTTCTCGACCTGCGCCTGGGTGCGGATGACGGCCTGGAAGTACTGGCGCAAATGCGCCTGCAGGCGCCCTGGATGCGCGTGGTGATCGTCACCGCGCACTCGGCAGTCGACACTGCCGTGGATGCCATCCAGGCCGGTGCGGCGGACTATCTGGTCAAGCCGTGCAGCCCCGAGCAGCTGCGCCTGGCCGCCGCCAAACAGCTGGAAGCGCGCCAGCTGGCCGAACGCCTGGAGCGCCTGGAAGGCTATGTTCGCAAGCCCGGCGATGGTCTCGACTCACAGAGCCCGGCTCTGATGGCGGTGCTGCAAACAGCCAAGCAGGTGGCCGACACCGACGCCAACATTCTGATTCTCGGCGAGTCCGGCACCGGCAAGGGTGAGCTGGCGCAAGCCATTCACCGCTGGAGCAAACGCGCGAAGAAATCCTGCATCACCATCAACTGCCCCTCGCTGAGCGCCGAGTTGATGGAAAGCGAGCTGTTCGGGCATAACCGCGGCGCCTTTACCGGCGCCAGCGAAAGCACCCTGGGGCGGGTCAATCAGGCCGATGGCGGCAGCCTGTTCCTCGACGAAATCGGCGACTTCCCGCTGGCCCTGCAGCCCAAGCTGTTGCGCTTTATTCAGGACAAACAATACGAACGCATCGGCGACCCCGTGACCCGTCAGGCCGATGTGCGGATTCTTGCAGCGACCAACCTCAACCTCGATGACATGGTCCGACAGGGGCGCTTTCGCGAAGACCTGCTGTATCGCCTGAACGTCATCACCCTGACCCTGCCACCGCTGCGCGAGCGCCGCGAGGATATCCTCGACCTGGCCGAGCGCTTTCTCGCGCGCTTTGTCGTCGAGTACGCACGCCCCGCCCGTAACTTCAGCGAGGAAGCGCGCGAGGCCCTGCTGACCTACGCCTGGCCGGGCAATATCCGCGAGCTGCGCAACGTGATTGAGCGCGCCAGCATCATCTGCAGCGAGGAACTGGTGCAGGTCAGCCACCTCGGCCTGAGCCCGCAAGCCAGCCCCAGTGCGCCGCAGATCGGCGATCAGCTGAGCCTGGAGGCCCTGGAAAAAGCCCATATCAGCGCGGTCATGGCCAACAGTGAAAGCCTTGATCAGGCAGCAAAAACCCTCGGCATCGACGCCTCAACCCTGTACCGCAAACGCAAGCAGCTCAGCCTGTGAACCTGCGCAGCCGGCTGTTTATCAGCAGCAGCGCACTGCTCACTGTGGCCCTGGTTGGGCTGTTGCTGGGCATATTCAGTGTGCTGCAGCTGACCCAGGTGCAGAGCCAGGCGATGACCCGCAACCTGGAGATCATCGATGCCAGCCTCGGCCTGCGCCAGGAGCTGGGCAAACAAGTGATTCTGCTGCTGGCCGAAGACCTCGACCGCGAGGCCCTGAAGGCTTCTGATCGGCAGTTCAAAGACTGGCTGCAACGCGCAGCACAAAGCGCCACCGATGACAGTGATCGCCAGGCGATTGCCGAAGTCGAGCGTGCCTATGGCAACTTCGATGACCTGCTGGCCAAGCCCTTGACCGTGCGCCGCGAGCTGCTCAGCAACGACAGTTTCGGCCGCGCCATTGAGGCCTTGCGCGACCGGATCAACGCCGTGCAGATGCGTTACGTCAGCGCCGTGGAGCAGGAAGAAGCACGCGCACGTGAACGCGCTTGGCTGATCGCCGGGCTGCTTGGGCTGATCGGCCTGGCCGTGTTGGTGATCGGCTTTGTCACCGCGCATAGCATCGCCCAGCGCTTCGGCCGTCCGATCGAGGCATTGGCCCGGGCCGCCGACCAGATCGGCCAGGGCGATTTTCAGGTCACCCTGCCGCTGACCCCGGTGGCGGAAATGTCTGCCCTGAGCCAGCGCTTCGGCCTGATGGCCGAGGCCCTGCGCGAGTTCAAGAGCAGCGATGTGGCCGCCCTGCAGGCCGAGCAACAGCGCCTGCAAGCGGTGCTCGACAGCATTGACGACGGCCTGCTGATCTTCGACTGCGCCGGCCGGGTCGAGCATTTCAACCCGGTGGCACAGCGCCAGCTGGGCTGGAGCGATGCACAGTTGGGCCAGACACTGGATGTGGCGCTGCAACGCGCCGACCTGGCCGAGCAGCTGCATAAGGTGCTGCAGGGCGAAAGCCCGGATGAGCTGCTGGAGGATGTGCAGGTGCAGGTCGACGGTGAGAAACGCCTGCTTGCCTACAGCCTGTCGGGCGTCAGCCACAGTGAAGGCCGGCTGATGTGCGCAGTGATGGTGCTGCGCGACGTGACCGAGCAGCGCGCCTTCGAACGCGTACGCAGCGAGTTCGTGCTACGCGCCTCGCATGAGCTGCGCACGCCGGTGACGGGCATGCTGATGGCGTTCTCGCTGTTGCAGGAGCGCGTGCAGTTCCCCGCCGAATCCCGCGAGGCCGACCTGCTCAGCACCGTGGATGAGGAAATGCACCGCCTGCTGCGGCTGATCAACGACCTGCTGAACTTCTCCCGCTACCAGAACGGCCTGCAAACCCTGGAACTGTCCAACTGTGCCCTCGAACCGCTGCTGCTGCAAACCCAGCAGCGCTTCAGTGCCCAGGCGGCCGAATTACAGATCAGCCTGGCCTGCGAGGTGCACGGCGAGCTGCCGGACGTGCAGATCGATCCGTTGCAGATCGAACGGGTGCTCGACAACCTGATCGGCAACGCCCTGCGCCACAGCCACCCTGGCGGGCAGATCCGCCTGCAGGCACGGCAGCAAGACGATCGGGTGGTACTCAGTGTGGAAGACAACGGCGAGGGCATTGCCTATCGCCAGCAAACCCGCATCTTCGAGCCCTTCGTCCAGGTCAGCCGCAAGAAGGGCGGTGCCGGCCTTGGCCTCGCCCTGTGCAAGGAAATCGTGCAATTGCATGGCGGGCAGATCGGCGTGCACTCACGGGCCGGTCAGGGCGCGCAGTTTTATGTGGCATTGCCGGTGTAAGGCATTCCGGGGCATCAGCCAGGCTTATGGCGATTGCCTGCTGGCCCCTGCATGCCGACACTGAACGCTCCACTCACAAGGAGCGCCGCCATGCCCAGCATCAACCCCAGCCCTGCCCAACTGGCTGCATTCACCGCCCAAGTGGCGGATGACACACCGCTGCTGATGCTCAACCTGCTGCGTTTTCAAGCCCAGGCCAGCTATGCCAGCGGCAGCAGCCACGCACCGTGCAGCGGCCGTGAAGCCTATGCGCGCTACAGCCAAACAGCGCTGCGCAAGGTCCGTGGCGTGGGCGGCGAGGTGCAGGTCATGGCCCGCGCACAAGCGGTGTTGATCGCGCCCGCTGACGAGCAATGGGATGAACTGCTGCTGGTGCGTTACCCGTCCAAGGCCGCCTTTCTCAGCATGCTCGCCGACCCGGAGTACCGTGCGGCGACCGAACACCGCACAGCCGCCCTGGCGGACTCACGGCTGATCGCCAACACCGAGCACCCAGCGTCTGCTCAGCCGGGCTAGTGCCCGGCTGCGTCCTTGATCAAGGGCACTTCCTTGCCCTCTGCGTCGAACAGCTTGCCGCCCTTGAAGTAGTCACCATCATTCAATGCGGCAATATCCTGGTAGCGCAGGGTGCGCTCGTGGCCCGCCACGAAGACCGATTGCTGATCCGAGTTGCCGGCCTTGAAGTGGTTGAAGGCCAGGTTGAGCACAATCGCCATGATCGCCGCCGAGCTGATGCCCGAATGGAAAATGGTTTCGAACCAGGCCGGGAAGTGGTGATAGAAGGTTGGCGCAGCAATCGGGATCATGCCGAAACCAATCGAAGTGGCGACGATGATCAGGTTCATGTTGTTGCGGTAATCGACCTTGGACAGGGTACGGATACCGCTGGCCGCCACGGTGCCGAACAGCACCACACCGGCACCGCCGAGCACCGCCGTGGGCACGGCAGCGACCAGACGGCCCATCACCGGCAGCAGGCCGAGGGTCACCAGAATCAGCCCGGCCGAAGCCACCACATAACGGCTCTTCACCCCGGTCACGGCCACCAGGCCGACGTTCTGGGCAAAGGCACTCTGGGTGAAGGAGCCGAAGATCGGCGCAAACACGCTGGAGATCATGTCCGCACGCAGGCCGTTGCCCAGGCGCTTGGAGTCGACCTTGGTTTCGATGATGTCACCCACCGCCAGGATGTCCGCCGAGGTTTCCACCAGGGTGACGATGATCACGATCAGCATCGAGATGATGGCCGCAACATGGAAGGTCGGCATGCCGAAGTGGAACGGGCTGGGCAGCGCCACCATCGGCCCTTCAGTCACCTTGGAGAAATCCGCCATACCCAAAGCCACGGCCACCAGGGTACCAATGACCATGGCCAGCAGGATCGACAGGCGCGAAATGCTCGAACTGCCCAATTTGCTCAACAGCAGCACGGTGACCAGTGTCAGCGCGGCCAGGCCGATATTGGCCATGCTGCCGAAATCCGCCGCGGCACTGTTGCCGCCCATGGCCCAGCGCGCCGCCACCGGCATCAGGGTCAGACCGATGATGGTGATGACGATGCCATTGACCAGCGGCGGGAAGAATTTGGTGATGCGTGAGAACACCGGGGTGATCAGCAAACCGATCAGCGACGCCGCGATTACCGCGCCGAACACCGCCGGTAGACCGCCAGCACCATCGCTGCCGATGATCGCAATCATGGTCGCCACACCGGCAAAGGACACACCCTGAACCAGCGGCAGCTGCGAGCCGAAGAACGGCAGGCCGAGGGTTTGCAGCAAGGTCGCCAGGCCGCCGGCAAACAGCGAAGCGGCGATCAGCAGGCCGATATCCGCTGGCGACAAGCCCGCCGCCTGGCCAACGATCAGGGGCACCGCGACGATACCGCCATACATGGTCAGCACATGCTGCAGGCCATAGGCGAGGTTGGCACCGATACCGAGGTTTTCGTCTTCCGGGCGCTGCGCGGACGACGGCGTAACAGGTGAAATCGTCATGCTGAGTTACTCGCTGTTGTTCTTGTCCGGCTAATGTAGACAAACCAAAAACCTCTTGGCTACAACTTTGTATACATTTTCAGACAAAAGAGCATCGACAGAACGATTCACGAATGCACAGTCTAGAAACGAACATGCACACATAAAAAACCGCCGAAACATAGCTGTTTCGGCGGTCGTTTATCACCAACGCTGCGAGCCCCGGTTTAGCGCGTTGCGGCCAGTACCACCAGCAGCGCCGCCGTCTGGGCATCCGGTTCGCCGTCATAACGTGCCGGGCGGTATTTCATCTGAAAGGCCGCGATGACATTGCGCGTGGCCTGATCCAGCTCGCCATGCAGCGGCACCGCGTAGCCCTGTCGCATCAATTGCTCTTGAAACCACTGCACACTGGGCAGGCTGGCACTGAACAGCGCCTGCTGGCGCGCCACGGCGGCGGCATCCGGCCAAGGTACGAGCCCCGCTTCGGCCAGTTGCTGCCAGGGGAACAACGGGCCGGGATCAACCTTGCGCTGCGGCGCAATATCGCTGTGTGCCAGGATGCTGCCGGGCGACAGCTGATGGCGTTGCATGATGTCCTTGAGCAGCACGATCAGCGCTTCGATCTGTGCCGGCGCAAACGGCTGCCAATGACGCCCGTCCGGGCCATCCGTAAAGCCCTGGTTAACCAGTTCGATACCAATCGTGGTGCCATTGAGCCAGGTGCGACCCTGCCACTGGCTGTCGCCGGCATGCCAGGCACGGCGGTTTTCATCGACCAGGCGGTAGATGGTCGGCGGTGCCTCGCCAATCAGGTAGTGGCTGCTCACTTCCGTCTCGGTCAGCAGTTGCAGCGAGCGCGCCAGGTCGGCGGAGGTATAGTGCAGCACGATGTACTGCACGCGGCTGTTCTGCCCGCTGGCGGTATGGCTGTCATCAATGCGCAAACCATGACCGCAGCCGGCCAGCAGCAGCAACAGAGCACTCAGTAAGATCGTTCTCATGGGGCGATATGCAACACGCTTTGCAGGTTATCCAGCAGCATGTCGACGCTGAGCATGATCAACAGCATGCCCATCAATCGCTCCACTGCGGTCAACCCGCGAGGCCCGAGGAAGCGCTGTAGAAACGAGGCCTGCAACAGAATAAAGGCGGTCGCCGCCCAGGCCAGCAACACGGCGGCGTAGAGCTCCCACAGCGGTCCTTCGTGGGTATTGCGCAGAGTCATCAGCACTGCCAGGGCGGACGGCCCGGCCACCGCCGGAGTGGCCAGCGGCACCAGCATCGGTTCGCCATCCGGCACATCCCCCAATACGCCTTGCGGGCTGGGGAAGATCAGACGCATGGCGATCACGAACAGGATGATCCCACCGGCAATCGCGGTGGCCTCACGCGACAGGCCCAGGGCGCTGAGCACTTTGTCACCGAAGGTGAGGAACAGCAGCAACAGGGCCAGGGCGAACAACAGCTCGCGCCCAGCCACCCACAGGCGGCGGTTGGCCGGCACATTTTTCAGCGCGGCGATAAAGATGGCGATATTGCCGAACGGGTCGGTGACCAGAAAGATCAACGCGGCGATGCCGAAGATTTCCATGAAGCACTCCTCTACAGATCGGCAGAGTTTAGTGCTTATGCCAGCAGAAAACGCCTTTGATCAGGCAGAAGGGCCACGCTGGTCTATTGCCTGGGCAAGCCATGATGGACGCTGCTAGACTAAAATCTGTACAAATACGGATATTCTGTACAGCTTTTGTATTGATTAGGAGATCAGCATCATGCGCGCATTATTGTGGTTCAAACAGGATCTACGCCTTGATGACCACCCCGCGCTGCAAGCCGGCCTGAGTGCCGAGTGCCTGCTGCCGGTGTATGTGCTGGACCCTGAGCAGCTGCAACTCAACGAGTTTGGCATGCGCCGCATGGGCGTACACCGTGCGCGCTTTTTGCTGGAAAGCCTGCTGGCGCTGGAAGGCGAACTGCGCCAACGCGGTTCACACCTGCTGCTGGTGATTGGCAGCGCAGAACAGGTCATCCCCCAGCTGGTTGCCCAGTTCAACCTGGATCAGGTGCTGACCCTGGAGGAAATCGCCCCGGATGAACGGGCCCAGGTGGCCCGTGTCGCAAAGCGCCTCGGTCAGGTGCCTCTGCAACAGGCGCCAGCCAATAACCTGTTGCACCGCGAAGAGCTGCCCTTCGCCCTTGAGCAACTGCCTCACGTATTCAGCCGCTTCCGCAGCCTGATCGAAGAACGTCTGCAAGTGTTCCAGCCACGCCACGCGCCGGATCGCCTACCGCTTCTCCCTGATGGCGCGCTGGCGCTGATGCAGCCGCTGCCCACGCTGTCGCAACTGGGCCTGGGTGAGCCGCTGAGTGTTGCCGCCAGCGCCTTTCCCTTCTCCGGTGGCGAGCCGGCAGCCCTCGGCCGCCTGCGTGATTACCTGTGGAAAACCCAGGGCGTGCGGCAGTACAAGGACACCCGCAACGGCATGATCGGCAGCGAGTACTCCTCGAAATTTTCGCCCTGGCTGGCCAATGGCAGCCTTTCGGCACGCCGGGTTATCGCCGAACTGCGCCGCCATGAGGCGCAGTACAAGCGCAACGACTCGACCCACTGGCTGTGGGTCGAGATGCTCTGGCGCGACTTCTTCCGCTGGACCCTGGCGCGGCATGGCAGCGCGCTGTTCAAGGCTGGCGGGCTGAAAGCCACCGAACGCGCGCCGCAACAGCTGGACCAGCGTTTTCAGGACTGGTCGCGCGGGCGTACCGGCATGCCGCTGATCGACGCAAATATGCGCGAACTGGCTGCCACCGGTTTTATGTCCAACCGCGGCCGCCAGGTGGTAGCCAGCTACCTGATCAACGACCTGCGACAAGACTGGCGCCATGGCGCGGCCTGGTTCGAGGAACACCTGATCGACTATGACCCGGCCAGCAACTGGGGCAACTGGGCCTACCTTGCCGGAGTGGGCAACGACCCACGGCATAACCGCGTGTTCAATGCCCTGCGCCAGGCCCGTGAATACGACCCCGATGCGCACTATGTGAGCCTTTGGCTACCGGAGCTGCGTGATGTACCGCAAGCGCTTCGGCACACGCCCTTCCTGCTCGCCGGCGGCCACCTGCGCAGCCTCGGCTACCCACAGCTGGGCACTATTCCGGAGAGCTGGAAGCCCTATCTGCACGCGGTCGCCTGACCCCGCCCGCCCGCGCCGTGCAATGCCGCGCGCGGGGCCAGATCAGCCCAGCTCGACGCGGTTGCGTCCGCCGCTCTTGGCGCGGTACAGCGCCTGGTCGGCGCGCTCGAAAACCTTCTCGCTGCTTTCACCACTGACAAAGCTCGTCAGCCCGGCCGACAGGGTGATGGTCACCCGCTCGCCCCGGAAGTGAAAAGGACACTGCTCAACCCCATCGAGCAGGGTCTGCAACAGTTGCCGCCCGCCCTCCAGCGGGGTCGAGGGGATCAGCAACACAAACTCTTCACCACCAAAGCGGGCAATGAAGTCGGTCTTGCGCAGGCGCTTGGCCAGCTCGCCGGCAATGATCTTCAGCACCTTGTCGCCGGCCAGGTGACCATAGCCGTCGTTGATCCGCTTGAAGTGGTCGATGTCCAGCACGGCCAGCGCCAGCTCGCCGCCGTAACGCTTCCAGCGCGCCATCTCCAGCTCCAGGCGCTCACCCCAACCGGCACGGTTGGGCAAGCCGGTCAGCGGGTCGATCAGCGCCTTCTGCCGCTGCTCTTCCAGATGATCACGGAAACTCTGCGCCTCTTGCTCCATGTCAGCGACTTTCTGAGTCAGGCTCTGCAGGCGCTGCGCCACCTCTTCTTCGCGGCCATCGCGGTGCTTCTGATGCTCACTGACGGTGTTGAGCAAACCATCCAGGCGCGCTTCCAGTGACTGCTTGAGGCTGTGCAGATCCACCGCCTCCTGCACGCTGGCTTGCAGGCCGCTAACCTGCTCACGCAACTCCTGATTGAAGGTACGCGCACTCTCCACCGATTCGCTGTAGCCCTCATGGGCTTCGGTGAGGGTGCTCAGAAACGAGGCTAGGCGCTCGTTGAGCTGTTTCAGGTAGCTGGCAAACTCGCGCTGGCCACTGTCGGTCACGGCCAGAATCAGCACCGCCAGATCATCCAGCACGGCCACCAGCTCATACCAGTTCAAGCCGCCCATCACCCGTTGGCGCAGGGCCTCACCCTGCGGCTTGTGGCGCACCGGCAGTTCCAGTTCGTCGAGTAGGCTGGTCAGACTCTCACCAATATGCGGCGCCACCGCGCTGTAGCCGGGTTCGGGAATCTCCGGCAGGGCATACGCCGGGTCACCTTCGGCAAGCGGTGCAGCGGGCATTTCGGCAACGGTGGGCGAGGTGGCAGGAGCCGCTGGCGATGGCGATGCATGCTCTGCGGCAGGTGCCTCCACAGCCCGCACCTCAGCAGTCTCCACAGGTGCCGGTACAGCAGGCACGGCTGCCACACTGGCCACCGTTTCAGCTGCAAGCGCCTGCACAGGCTCGGCGGCTGCGGCCATTGGCACCGGAGCGGGAGCATCCGTCGGTTGCTCGGCCACGGTCGCGGCGGCGTCAGTTCCCTTGCCACCAAACAGACGCTGCAACAGACCGGGGCGGGCCGTTGCTGCATCACCATCAAAGGCGGCCAGCGCCTGCTGTTGCAAGCTGCTCAGTTCGCTGAGCAATGCCGGCAGCTCACGCGGCTGGCTGGCACGCTCTTCGATGCGCTTGGCGAACTGCTTGAGCGCCTTGCGCACTTCACGCGGCGGCTCCAGGGCCAACAGTTGGCTGGTCAGGTTGGTGACGCCGGAAATATTCTGCTCGATGCGGTCCTGGCGGCGTTTTTCCGAATCCAGCACGGCCTTTTCCAGGCGTGGGATCAGTGCGGCAAGGCCGCTGTCGATGTCATCGCGGCGCAGGGTATCGCGCAGCTCCTGCATGCATTGATCGACCGACTTGTCGCTGCCTTCCGCCGCCAGCGAGCTGCGCACCAGGCCGCGACGCAGCAAGTCCAGGCGTGCCTCCCAGCGGCGCTCAAGTTTTTCCTGCTGTTCCAGGCTTTCCAGGTACTTGCTTTTCCAGCGCTGGGCATCGTCGGTCATCATCGCCATCCAGTGTTCGAGGTCTGTTGCCGGGTCATCACACTGCAGGCGGGCGATAACCTGCCCATCACCTACAGCTCAACCAGCATAGGTGGTGCAGGCCCACAGAGTGAAGTGGGCAAACGAATTTGCACCGCAACTGGCAGATGATCGGAGATCGGCAATGGCAAGACCTCACAGCGCTCCAGGGACAGTTCTGCGCTGAGCAGGATGTGATCCAGGCAGCGCTGCGGCTGCCAGCTGGGAAAGGTGGCCTCAACCTGCGGCGCCCACAAGCCCAGGTCGCGCAGGGGCGAATGCTCCAGCAGGTCGTTGGCATGGGTGTTCATATCGCCCATCAGCACCCGATGCCGGTAATCGCTGAGCAGCTCGCGGATATAGGCCAACTGCCGGGTGCGGGTGCGTGCACCCAGGGCCAGGTGCATCATCACCACGGCAATCGCGTCCGGCCCATCACCGAGGCGCAGCAACATTGCCCCCCGCCCCGGCGGGCCGGGCAACGGATGATCTTCCAGCAGGCTGGGGCGCAGGCGGCTGAGTACGCCATTGCTGTGCTGGGCCAAACGGCCGAGGTTACGGTTGAGTTGCTGATACCAGTAGGGAAAGGCCCCGAGATGGGCCAGGTGCTCGACCTGATTGACGTAGCCGGAACGCAGGCTGCCGCCATCGACTTCCTGCAAAGCCACCAGATCGAAATCACCGAGCAGCTCGCCAATCCGTTGCAGATTGCCGCTGCGCCCGGCATGCGGCAACAGATGCTGCCAGCTGCGCGTCAGGTAATGGTGATAACGCTGGGTACTGATACCCACCTGGATATTGAAACTGAGCAGGCGCAGGCTGCCACTGATGGGCCAGTCTGCGGCCGGCGCACAGCGGGAATTGACCTGTGGATCACACAGATCGATCGCCCGCCTGGCCGGCCAGCGCCTGAGCATGACGCGTTATCCGCGCACGCCGATTACTGCGCGGCGCGTTCTTTGGCGATCAGGTGATCGGCCACTTGCAGGGTTTGCTGCGGGCCGCCCGAGCTGCTGATGTCGAAACGGTATTTGCCGTTGACGATCATCACCGGCACACCGGTGATCTGGTAGGCCATGGCCAGTTTCTTGGCCTTCTCCAGCTGGCTCTTCACGCCGAAGGAGTTGTAGGTCTTGAGGAAAGCGTCCTTGTCGATGCCTTCGCCAGCGAGGAAGTCGGCCATTTCTTCCGGGGTGGCCAGCTTCTTGCCCTGCACATGGATGGCATCGAAGATCGCCGCATGCACCTTGTGCTCGGCTTTCATCGCTTCAAGGGTGATGAACATCTGGCCATGCAAGTTCCACATGCCACCAAACATGGCCGGGATGCGCACGAAGTTGACATCTTCCGGCAGGGTGTCGATCCACGGGTTGATGGTGGCTTCGAACTTGTAGCAGTGGCCACAGCCGTACCAGAACAGCTCGACCACTTCGATCTTGCCCGGCTTGGACACGGCCACTGGGTTGTTCAGTTCTACATACTGCTTGCCCGCTTCAATCGGCTCGGCATGGGCACTCAGGCCAAACAGGCTGGTGGCGACGAGAGTGGCACTGAGGATCAGGTTACGCATGCGTTACTCCTTGGCTATGGACGGTGCGTGATGACGAACCGAGGTTCGACCCGCGAGGCAATCTGGGGTTCCGCACATTGTAGGGGCTGTTGCCCCAAGGTAGCGATGCACAGAACGAAAAAGGGCGGCCTGAGCCACCCTTTTTCATTACTGCATATCGCTGGCGTGGATCAGTGCAGACCCTGGATAAAGCTGGAAACAGCTTCGATATCCTTGTTGCTCAGCTTGGCCGCGATGGAGCGCATGATCATGCTGTCGCCATCGTTGGTACGGTTGCCTTCGCGGAAATCGGTCAGCTGCTTGGCAATGTAGGTCGCGTGCTGTCCGCCCAGTTGCGGGTAACCGGCAGCGTCCAGGCCAGCGCCATTCGGCGAATGGCAGCCGGTGCAGGCCGGCATGCCTTCAGCCAGTTTGCCGCCACGGAACAGCTCGCCACCACGCACAACCAGTTTCGGGTCGGCGGCGCCAACACTCATCTGCTGGCTGGAAAAGTAAGCGGCGATGTCCTGCAGATCCTGGTCGCTGAGGTTATCCAGCAAACCGGTCATTTCCACGATTGGACGGGCACCGGATTTTATGTCTTTCAGCTGCTTGAGCAAGTAGCGCTCGCCTTGCCCAGCCAGTTTCGGGAAGTTCGGTGCAGCACTGTTGCCATCGGCACCATGGCACGCACCACACACAACCACCTTACCCTGGCCAGCTTCAGCATTGCCTGCAGCATGTGCGAAGCCAGTGAGGCCCAGGGTCAACAGCAGACTCACGAGTACTTTGTTCATCAGCTAATCCAATTTACGGCTAAGAGAAAGAGTTTATGCGCCGGGCTTACTCGGTCATCAACTTGATGACGGCTTGGTAATCCTCGGCGGTGCAGTCCATGCACAACCCGCGGGGCGGCATGGCATTCAGACCATTGGTGACACTCTGTACCAGGGCATCGGTGCCCTTGGCCAGACGCGGTTCCCAGGCAGCCTTGTCACCACGCTTGGGAGCGATGGGAATCTGCCCGTTATGGCACACACCACACGCGCGAGCGTAGACGGCTTCCGGGTCCTGTGCAGCCTGAGCACTCAACGACAGCATCAATGCACTGGCTGCAATCAGCAATTTTTTCATCAGATCAACCTCATCAGGGAGGGGAACGTACTGCTTTCTATGGGCAGATGATCTAAATCGTTCCCGTGAACACTTATCCAACAGCAGGGAGAAAGCGCACACAAAATCTGCGCCATTATATACTGGCGTCATTGAAACGGAAACGACGCAGCTTGCCGCGCTACACGCCGACAGGCAGGCTGCGCGCAAATGTCGCAAGGGCATCGCGCCTGTAATGTCACCCTACGCTCGCCCTCACGGATACCCAGATGCAAGCCAAGAACCCCATTATCGGCCTGTGCCAACAGGCTACGTTCCTTATCAGCGCGGCCAAGGTTGACCAGTGCCCGGAGGATTTCGGCCATGAAGTGGCCTTTGCCGGCCGCTCCAACGCGGGTAAATCCAGTGCCCTGAATACCCTGACCCACGCCAGCCTGGCGCGCACCTCGAAGACTCCAGGGCGCACCCAGTTGCTCAACTTCTTCAAGCTGGACGAAGAGCGCCGCCTGGTCGACCTGCCGGGTTATGGCTACGCCAAGGTGCCAATTCCGCTGAAACTGCACTGGCAGAAGCACCTGGAAGCCTACCTCGGCAGCCGTGAATGCCTGCGCGGGTTGATGCTGATGATGGACATCCGCAAGCCGCTGACTGAGTTCGATATCCTCATGCTCGACTGGTCAGTGGCCAGCGAAATGCCCATGCACATCCTGCTGACCAAGGCCGACAAGCTGGCTTTTGGCGCAGCGAAGAATGCCCTGCTCAAGGTGCAGCAGGACATTCGCAAGCGCTGGGGTGATCGCGTCAGTATCCAGCTGTTCTCCGCGCCCAAACGCATTGGCATCGAAGAGGCTCAGGAAGTGCTGGCCGAATGGATGCAACTCGGTGAGTTCGCCCTGGAAGACGAACCGGACAACGAAGCCTGAGTCAGGCGATGGCGGGTTGGTGAGGCGGGCGGCAGCTACCTCACGGCGCGGTGAACAATCGCAGCATAAAAAAAACCCCGAAACTTCTTATGGGGGAGGGAAGTTCGGGGTTTAACGTCTGAACCGCTAGGGCGGGGTCCAGAATCTGCCAACACTTAACACAACAAGGAGCATCGAAGGGCTTTGCGGGCCATTCGTAAACTCTGACTGGCCAGGCAAGAATAAAGTTCAGCCGAGTTTTTGAATCGATTAGCTATAAAAACGACAAGATCGATACCCAAAAACCTGAAACGCCCGCTACAGCAGGCGCTCAGCCGCACCACACCAGCGTCAGTGCGCCTCATCCCAGTTATCGCCCACGCCAACTTCCACCAACAGCGGCACATCCAGCGCGGCGGCATCGCCCATCAGCAGCTTGATCTGCTCACTGACCTGCGCGACCAGATCCTCACGCACTTCCAGCACCAGTTCGTCGTGTACCTGCAGGATGACCTTCGCATCCAGGCCGGATTCGCTTAGCCAGTTGTCGACCCGGACCATCGCCCGCTTGATGATGTCCGCCGCCGTGCCCTGCATCGGCGCGTTGATCGCGGTGCGCTCGGCGCCTTTGCGCAGCGCCTGGTTCTTCGCGTGGATATCCGGCAGGTACAGGCGACGGCCGAACAGTGTCTCGACAAAGCCTTGTTCGGACGCCTGCTCGCGGGTGCGCTCCATATAGGCCAGCACACCGGGGTAACGGGCGAAATACACATCGATATACGCCTGCGCTTGCTTGCGGTCGCAACCAATCTGTTTGGCCAGGCCGAAGGCGCTCATGCCATAGATCAGGCCGAAGTTGATCGCCTTGGCGCTGCGCCGCTGATCAGCCGTGACCTCATCCAGCGGCACTCCAAAGACTTCGGCCGCCGTGGCCTTGTGCACATCACGACCATTACGGAAGGCCTCCAGCAGGCTTTCATCCTTGGCCAGGTGGGCCATGATGCGCAGCTCGATCTGCGAATAGTCCGCCGCCAGCAGCTTGTAGCCCTTGGGTGCGACAAAGGCCTGGCGAATACGTCGACCTTCGGCGGTGCGGATCGGGATGTTCTGCAGGTTCGGGTCGGTGGACGACAAACGCCCGGTCGCGGCTACAGCCTGATGATAGCTGGTGTGGATGCGCCCGGTACGCGGGTTGATCTGCTCCGGCAGGCGGTCGGTGTAGGTGCTTTTCAGCTTGCTTAAGCTGCGGTACTGCATCAGCACCTTGGGCAACTCGAAATCCTGCTCGGCCAGTTCGGCCAATACCGCTTCAGCCGTCGAGGCCTGGCCCTTGGCGGTCTTGCTGAGCACCGGCAGGCCGAGTTTTTCGTAGAGAATCACGCCCAGCTGCTTGGGCGAGGCCAGATTGAACTCCTCACCGGCAATTTCGAAAGCCTGGCGCTCCAGTGCCACCAGCTTTTCGCCCAGTTCGTTGCTTTGCAGACCCAACAAGTTGGCGTCGACCAGCGCGCCCTGACGCTCGATACGCGCCAGCACCGGCACCAGCGGCATTTCAATCTCGTGCAGCACCTTGGCCAGGCTCGGCTCGGCTTCGAGCTTGGCCCACAGATGCTGGTGCAGACGCAGGGTCACGTCAGCATCTTCAGCGGCATAAGGCGCAGCCTGGGCCAGGTCGATCTGATCGAAGGTCAGCTGCTTGGCGCCTTTACCGGCGATGTCCTCGAAGCGGATGTTGCTGTGATCCAGGTACTTGAGCGCCAGGCTGTCCATGTCGTGACGGGTGGCGGTGGAGTCCAGCACGTAGGATTCGAGCATGGTGTCGAACGCCACGCCCTGCACCGCAATCGGCGTCGAGGCATTGGCGAGGATATTCATATCGTATTTGGCGTGCTGACCGACCTTGGCCTTATTCGGGTCTTCCAGAATCGGTTTCAGCGCCTTGAGCACCGCATCGCGGTCAAGCTGGGTCGGCACGCCCATGTAGCTATGAGCCACCGGGATATAGGCCGCTTCTCCGGCCTTGACCGCAAACGACAGGCCAACCAACTGCGCCTGTTGCGCATCCAGACCCGTGGTCTCGGTGTCGAAGGCAATCAGCTCGGCGTTGCGCAGCTTCTCCAGCCATTGCTCGAACTGCGCTTGCTCCAGAATGCACACGTAATCGCCCAAGGCGGCCGGTGCGGGCAGCTCGGCAGCGGGCGCTTCGATTGCCGCCGCGTCAGCGGCTGGTGCCACGACAGGTGCCGCACTGGCGCTAGGCGCCAGTGAAAACAGGTCATCGGCAGGCGCTGCGGCCGCAACTTTGACCGCAGGCGCCGGGTTGCTGCGCAGCAACTCATCGCGCCAGGTCTTGAATTCCAGCTCGGCGTACAGCTCCATCAGGGCCGGCACATCCATCTCGCCCGGGTGCAGCGAGTCGATGGCGATATTCAGCGGCACATCCAGTTTGATGGTCGCCAGGGCGTAGGACAGGTAAGCCATGTCCTTGTGCTCGGCGAGTTTGGCCGGCAGGGTCTTGGCGCCACGAATCGGCAGTTCCGGGACTTTATCGAGGTTGGCGTAGAGCACATCGAGGCCGCCGCCGACGCCGACCAGCAGGCCCAGCGCGGTCTTCTCACCCACGCCCGGCACGCCGGGAATGTTGTCGACCTTGTCACCCATCAGCGCCAGGTAGTCGATGATCAGCTCAGGACCGACACCGAATTTCGCTTTCACGCCATCGATGTCGTAAACGCTACCGGTCATGGTGTTGACCAGCGTAACGTGCGGGCAAACCAACTGGGCCATGTCCTTGTCGCCGGTGGAAATCACCACATCGCGCCCCTCGGCGGCGCATTGGCGGGCCAGGGTGCCGATCACATCATCGGCCTCGACGCCCTCGACGCACAGCAGCGGGTAGCCCATGGCCCTGACGCTGGCGTGTAGCGGCTCGACCTGAACGCGCAACTCATCGGGCATGGACGGGCGATTGGCCTTGTACTCGGCGAACATTTCATCGCGGAAGGTACCGCCCTTGGCGTCGAACACCACGGCAAACGGGCTTTTCGGGTACTGCTTGCGCAGGCTCTTGAGCATGTTCAGCACGCCCTTCACCGCACCGGTGGGCAAGCCCTTGGAGGTGGTCAGCGGCGGCAGGGCGTGGAAGGCACGGTAAAGGTAAGACGAACCGTCAACCAGAACGAGAGGGGCTTGGCTCATGAGCAGGATCAACCTTTTCGGCGGGGGCAGCGGTAGAATGGCCGCACCGTAGACGATAAAAGGACAAGGTTACCATGCGCACACTCAATCGCCTGTTGCTGGCCAGTCTGCTGGCATTCACCACCCTGGTCGCCCACGCCGAAGATCCGGTTTCGGCCGACCCGGATGTCACCATCCGCCAGGACGGTGACCGCACCATCACCGAGTATCGGCAGAATGGCTTCCTCTATGCGATCAAGATCACCCCGAAAAAGGGTAAGCCCTACTTCCTGGTACGTGCCGATGGTAGCGAAGGCAACTTTATCCGCTCCGATCAGCCAGACATGCTGATCCCGCAGTGGGAAATCTTTAAGTGGTAAGGCGTTTCTAACCTATGTCGGTATTCACCCCGCTTGAGCGCCATGAGCTCGAGGTGTTTCTCGCCCCCTATGGCCTGGGTCGCTTGCGCGACTTCCAGGGCATCGCTGCGGGCAGCGAGAACAGTAATTTCTTCGTCAGCCTGGAACAGGGCGAATTCGTTCTGACCCTGATCGAGCGTGGCCCAAGCGCCGATTTACCCTTCTTTATCGAACTGCTCGACGTGCTGCATGACGCTGGCCTGCCGGTGCCTTATGCCCTGCGCACCGCCAGCGGCGAAGCGCTGCGCAGCCTGGCGGAAAAGCCGGCATTGTTGCAGCCGCGCCTGGCCGGCAAGCATGTGCATGAAGCCAATGCGCATCACTGTCAGGAAGTCGGCGCGCTGCTGGCGCGCATTCACCTGGCCACGCGCAATCAGCCGCTGCCGCGCAAGAGTGATCGGGGCCTGGACTGGATGCTCGCCGAAGGGCCAAGCCTGGCCCTGAAGTTGCCTGATGAACACTTGCCACTGCTGCGCGATGCACTGGCGGAGATCCACACGCTCAAGCCGCGCATCCTCGCCTTGCCACAGGCCAATCTGCATGCCGATCTGTTCCGCGACAACGTGCTGTTCGACGGTAACCACTTGGCCGGGGTGATCGACTTCTACAACGCCTGTTCGGGGCCGATGCTCTATGACTTGGCGATTGCCCTGAACGACTGGTGCTCACGGGATGACGGCAGCCTGGACAGCAAGCGCGCGCAGGCGCTGCTTGGTGCCTACGCCGGTTTACGGGCATTTACTGCGGCAGAAGCCGAACTGTGGCCGGCCATGCTGCGTATTGCTTGCGTACGCTTCTGGCTGTCGCGCCTGATCGCCGCCGAATCCTTCGCCGGCCAGGAAGTGCTGATTCACGACCCGGCAGAATTCCAGCGCCGCCTGGCCCAGCGCCAGCAGGTAGAGTTGGCGCTGCCGTTCGCCTTCTAGATACGGGAGCTGATTACAGCGCCTCGAGACACCCGGCCAATTCGCCCGCCATATTCTCCAACAGAGCTTCGTAACCCTTTGCATCCACCGGCAAGGTACCGCCCATGGCGTCCAACTCGGCCAGGGTGACTGGCAGGCCGGCAGTCAGAGTTTGCGCCAGCCGCGGGCGTAATGGCGGCTCGCTGAATACGCAGCTCGGCCCTGCCTGCTGCAAGCGCTCACGCATGGCCGCCACATGTTGGGCGCCTGGCTGAACTTCACCGAGCACACTGAATACCCCGGCGTGCTTGAGGCCATAGGCGGCCTCGAAGTAGTCGTAGGCTTCGTGGAAGACGAAGTAGGGCTTGCCAGTCAGGCCGTTCAGGCGACTTTTCAGGCGCTGATCCAAAGCATCCAGACGCTCGCCAAAAGCCTTGGCATTGGCCTGATAACGCGCGGCATTGGCCGGGTCGGCTTGCGCCAGGTCGGTGGCAATCTTGCTGGCAATCAACCGGGCATTGGCCGGCAGCAACCAAAGATGTGCATCCAGGCTGCCAGGGCGGTGGGCGTGGTCATGCTGGTCAGCTGCATGCGCGTGATCGGCGTGACCATCCTGATGCTCGGCGTGTTGCGCATCGCTGTCGCCAAAATGACGCAGGGACATACCCGAAACATCCTGCACCGCCACACTCGGTTTATCGCGGCCGGCCAGCACGCGGGGCAGAAAGCTTTCCAGGTCCGCACCAACCCAATACAACAGGTCGGCATCGCGCACCCGGCGCACATCGGAAGGGCGCAGCGCATAGTGATGCGGCGATGCGCCTGGCGGCAGCAGCACCTCCGGCTGACCAACACCGTCCTGCACGGCAGCGGCAATCAGCTGCAGCGGCTTGATGCTGGTCAGCACGCGCACATCGGCCTGGACTGCAAAACTCAGGGGAAAAGTGATCAAGAGAAGGCACAAAGCCGGAAAAAGACGCAACACGGGGAGCACTCAAACGGGAAGGAACGGGTAATATAATAACGTCTCTCACCTTATTCGTCGTTGCCCATGACTCAAGCTCCGCTGGCCTCACGCCCCCACGACCACTCCCACTGCGTCAGCCATGCCCTGGCCGAGGCCGAAGCCATATGCGCGCGCCAAGGTTTGCGCCTGACCGCCTTGCGCAAACGCGTGCTGGAACTGGTCTGGGCCAGCCACAAGCCGCTGGGGGCTTATGACATTCTTGGCGTGCTGAGCGATGAAGACGGCCGCCGTGCCGCGCCACCCACGGTCTACCGTGCCCTGGATTTCCTCCTGGAAAACGGCCTGGTTCACCGTATCGCCTCGCTCAACGCCTTTGTCGGCTGCAGCCACCCGGAACACGCCCACCAGGGCCAGTTCTTGATCTGCCGAAGCTGCAATGCCGCCATCGAGCTGGAGCAGGCAACGATTAGCGACGCGATTATCAGCAGCGCGGCCGGGGTCGGTTTTGCCGTGGAAAGCCAAACGGTGGAAGTGGTCGGCCTGTGCGCAGGCTGCCAGGAGCCCACATGAGCGATGCCCTGATCAGTCTCGCCGGGGTGGGTGTGACCTTCGCCGGGCAGCATGTGCTGCAAGATGTGCAGCTCAGCGTAAAACCGGGGGAAATCGTCACCCTGATCGGCCCCAACGGCGCCGGTAAAACCACCCTGGTGCGCGCCGTACTCGGCCTGCTTAAACCGGACAGCGGCAGCGTCTGGCGCAAGCCCAAACTGCGCGTCGGCTACATGCCGCAAAAGCTACATGTGGATGCCACGCTACCGCTCTCGGTGCTGCGTTTTTTGCGCCTGGTGCCGGGCGTAACCCGCGCGGATGTGCAGGCAGCACTGGCCGAAGTGGGCGCGGAACAGGTGATCGATAGCCCGCTGCAAAGCATCTCCGGCGGCGAGTTGCAACGTGTACTGCTGGCCCGCGCCCTGCTGCGCAAGCCGGAACTGCTGGTGCTGGATGAGCCGGTGCAGGGCGTCGACGTGGCCGGCCAGGCCGAGTTGTACCGCCTGATCACCCAGCTGCGCGACCGCCATGGCTGCGGCGTGCTGATGGTCTCGCATGACCTGCACCTGGTGATGAGCACCACCGATCAGGTGGTCTGCCTCAATCGCCATGTCTGTTGCTCTGGCCATCCTGAGCAGGTCAGTTTCGATCCGGCCTTTGTCGAGCTGTTCGGCGAAGACGCCAAGAGCCTGGCCGTCTACACCCACCACCATGACCATGAGCACGACCTGCACGGTGCGGTGGTCACTGAAACGCCTGCCGGCCTGAGTATCAAAGGCCCGGTAAAACCGCATATTCACGGAGATAACTGCAAGCATGGCTGATTTTCTGCTCAACGCCCTGCTCGCCGGCCTGGCCCTGGCGTTGGTCGCCGGCCCCCTGGGTTCCTTTGTGGTGTGGCGGCGCATGGCCTATTTCGGCGACACCCTGTCGCATGCTGCGTTGCTCGGCGTGGCCCTCGGCCTGATGCTCGACGTCAGCCCGACCCTGGCGGTAACCGTGGGCTGCGTACTCCTGGCGGTATTGCTGGTCACCCTGCAAAGCCGCCAGCCGCTGGCCTCCGACACCCTGCTCGGGATCCTCGCCCACAGCACCTTGTCGCTGGGCCTGGTAGTACTGAGCTTTATGCAGGATGTGCGCATCGACCTGATGGGCTATCTGTTCGGCGATCTGCTGGCGGTCGGCCCCACTGATCTCGCCTGGATCATCGGCGGCAGCGCCCTGGTGCTGGTGCTGCTGGCCCTGCTGTGGCGGCCGTTGCTGGCGATTACCGTGCATGAAGAGCTGGCCAAGGTCGAAGGCCTGCCCGTAGCGGCGATTCGCTTGAGCCTGATGCTGTTGATCGCGGTGGTGATCGCCGTGGCAATGAAGATCGTCGGCGTGCTGCTGATCACCTCCCTGCTGATCATTCCGGCCGCCGCCGCCCAGCGCCATGCGCGCACCCCGGAGCAAATGGCCTTCGGCGCCAGCCTGCTGGGCATCGTCGCGGTGTGCGGCGGGCTCAGCCTCTCATGGTTTCAGGACACGCCAGCCGGACCGTCCATCGTGGTCAGCGCTGCCGCGTTGTTTCTGCTGAGCTTTGCCCTGCCACGGCGCACCGCCTGAAAGATTGGTGATGCCTTCGGTCACAGTGTAAACTTGCGCGTTTTTTGCACAATTCGAGACGCGCAGTCATGAAATCGTTCGTTTTCCGTGGATTTGCCCTCAGCCTGGTTCTGCTGCTGGCCGCCTGCCAGAGCGCGCCGCAACCGGCCAACCTGCCGGTGGATGATCTGGTCAGCGCCTTCCGCCAGCTCGATCAGAGCCTGGCCAGTGGTGACCTGAGCAGCGCCGAAAGCCAGCTGGGCAGTTTGCAGCAGCGCGCCGCCGGCGACACCCGCCTGGAGCAATACCAGCGCCAACTCGCCGAAGCGCACCTGCAACAGGGCCAGAAAGCCCTGCAAAGCGGGGATCTGGATAACGCCACCAAGGCTCTGAGCCGTGCCCGCAGCCTGATGCCGCAGGCACCGGCACTGACCACCGGCCTGGATGGCGCCATCGCCCAGGCCCGTGAAGCCGAACTGGCCGCCGCCGCACAGCAGCGCCGTGCCGCCGAGCAGGCCGCCGCCCAGGCTGAAGCCGCACGCCTGGAGCAGGCGCGGCAACTGCGTCTGGCGGCGGAGCGTCAGGCCGCTGCCATCCAGGCCACTCAGTTGCCCAATACCCCCGCCGTGGAAGTACCGGCGGCTCCCGCGCCAGCCAAACCGCAGGCGCGCATGATCGACCCAGCCGCTGCCAGCAGCGTGATTGGCATGCCGATGCTCGACAATCAGGACAACGAACGCCTGCGCAGCCTGCTGGACGGTGTTGCAGCAGATATCGTGACCTTCCGCTGTGCGGTGCGCATCGAAGTCCGCGAGGCCAAGGATTTCCCCTGGGTCGCCTCCCTACTCAATGCACGGATCAAACGCCTGGACCCGAGCTTCAGCCCGCGCATCAGCCAGGTGATCAAACCGGCCCAGGTGCCGCAGTTGGTGCTCACGCCCAAGCGCTGATAGCACTTGGGTTTTACAACGACCGGGCTTGCCCGGTCGTTTGCATTGGCGCTGACTACACTGCCCAAGGCAGTTCAGCATTTAATGCAATTTAGCTATAACCATAGGCCTACAAAGATTTTTGCGGCCTAAACAGTGACGGGTAGACTAGGCGGCCGTTTCTGCCTACCCGGCAACTTTGAAACCCAAAAGGTTTAACGCGTGATCAACTTCCATCAGGTCCACAAGGCGTACCGCGTCAGTGGCCAGAATATCCCCGCCTTGCAGCCGACCGACCTGCACATCGCCCGCGGCGAAGTGTTTGGCATCATCGGTCATTCCGGTGCCGGCAAAAGCACCCTGCTGCGCCTGATCAACCGTCTGGAAGAGCCTTCCGGTGGGCACATCGAGATCGACGGTGAAGACGTCACGGCGCTCGACGCCACAGGTCTGCGGCGCTTCCGCCAGCAGGTCGGGATGATCTTCCAGCACTTCAACCTGCTGTCCTCCAAGACCGTCGCCGATAACGTTGCCCTACCGCTGAAGCTGGCCGGTGAGCTGCCGCGCAGCGCGATCAATGCCCGCGTTGCCGAGTTGCTGGCACGGGTCGGCCTGCAGGACCACGCCAACAAGTACCCGGCGCAGCTCTCCGGCGGACAGAAACAGCGCGTTGGCATTGCCCGCGCCCTGGCCACCGAACCGAAAATTCTGCTGTGCGACGAGGCCACCAGCGCCCTCGACCCGCAGACCACGGCCTCGGTGTTGCAGCTGCTAGCCGAGATCAACCGCGAGCTGAACCTGACCATCGTACTGATCACCCATGAGATGGATGTAATCCGCCGCGTGTGTGACCGCGTGGCCGTCATGGATGCTGGCGTGATCGTCGAATCCGGCCCGGTGGCCGAGGTGTTTCTGCACCCGCAACACGCCACCACCAAGCGCTTCGTGCAGGAAGCCGAGCAGGTCGACGAGCACGAACAGCGTGACGATTTTGCCCATGTACAGGGCCGCATCCTGCGCCTGACCTTCCAGGGCGAAGCCACCTATGCGCCGCTGCTGGGCACCGTGGCACGTGAGACCGGGGTGGATTACAGCATCCTCGCCGGGCGTATCGACCGCATCAAGGACACCCCCTACGGCCAGTTGACCCTGGCCCTGACTGGCGGCGATCTGGACGCCGCGCTGGCGCGCTTCAAAGCCGCCGACGTGCATCTGGAGGTGCTGCGCTAATGGAAGCCCTACTGACTCGTCTACTGCCCAACGTTGATTGGGCGGAAATCGGTTACGCCAGCCTGGACACCCTGAGCATGCTCGGCGGCTCCATGCTGTTTACCGTGCTGCTCGGCCTGCCGCTGGGCGTGCTGCTGTTTCTCACCAGCCCCCGACAGATGTTCGAACAAAAGGCCTTCTACGGCTTCCTGTCGCTGCTGGTGAATATCCTGCGCTCGGTGCCGTTCGTGATCTTGCTGATCGTGATGATCCCCTTCACGGTGATCGTCACCGGCACCTCACTGGGCGTCGCCGGGGCCATCCCGCCGCTGGTGGTGGGAGCCACACCGTTCTTCGCGCGCCTGGTGGAAACCGCACTGCGTGAAGTCGACCGCGGCATTATCGAAGCGACCCAGGCCATGGGTGCCACCACCCGGCAGATCGTGGTCAACGCGCTGCTGCCCGAGGCGCTGCCCGGCATCATCGCGGCGATCACCGTAACCGCGATTACCCTGGTGTCCTACACCGCCATGAGCGGCCTGATCGGCGGCGGCGGCCTCGGCGACCTCGCCGTGCGTTATGGCTATCAGCGTTATCAGCCGGACGTGATGGCCGTGACGGTGATCCTGCTGCTGGTGCTGGTACAGATTCTACAAACCGTCGGCGACAAGCTGGTGGTGCATTTTTCCCGCAAATAAACCGCCGGCGACTACCCGTCGCCAACCCCGATCCCACAAGGAGTTAGTCATGAAAAAACTGATCGCCGCAGTCGCTGCCCTGGCCGCGTTCTCCGTACAGGCCGACAGCCTGAGCGTCGCCGCCACCGCCGTACCGCACGCAGAAATCCTCGAGTTCGTTAAGCCGGCCCTGGCCAAAGAAGGCGTTGAACTGAACATCAAAGTGTTCACCGACTACGTGCAACCCAACGTGCAGGTCGCCGAAAAGCGCCTGGACGCCAACTTCTTCCAACACCAGCCGTATCTGGATGAGTTCAACAAGAGCCGTGGCACCGAGCTGGTCAGCGTCGCCGGTGTGCACGTCGAGCCCTTCGGTGCCTACTCCAGCAAACACAAAAGCCTGAATGAGCTGCCACAAGGCGCCAACGTGGTGATCCCTAACGACGCCACCAACGGCGGGCGTGCCCTGTTGCTGCTGCAAAAGGCCGGGCTTATCACCCTGAAGCCGGAAGCCGGCATCCTCGCCACGCCAAAAGACATCGTCGAAAACCCGAAAACCATCAAGGTGCGTGAGCTGGAAGCGGCTACTCTGCCGCGCGTGCTGACCCAGGTCAACCTGGCGCTGATCAACACCAACTACGCCCTGGAAGCCAAGCTCAACCCGACCAAGGATGCGCTGATCATCGAAGGTAACGACTCGCCGTACGTCAACATCCTGGTCGCGCGTGCCGACAACAAGGACAACGCGGCCCTGCAGAAACTGGCCAAGGCGCTGAACAGCGCCGAAGTGAAAGCCTTTATCGCTGAGAAGTATCAGGGCGCTGTAGTTCCGGCGTTCTAAGACGCCGCGTTATCTGCCCCCTCTGCCAAACCCCGCCCTGTGCGGGGTTTGTCGTTTAGGGCGGCTTCGCGCAGGCACTCCAGCAGGCAGTCAAGAGCGGGCTGGCGTTGAGCACGGCGCAATATCGCCACCAGCTCACGGTGGAAGGTCAGCTCGCCCAGCTCAATCACCCGCAACTGCGTCGGTCGTTGCAGCCACAGACCGGCGCGCGGAATCAGCGACACACCAAGCCCGCACTCGACCATCCGCACGATGGCCTCCAGCTCATCCAGCTCCAACGCTTCCTGCACCGTCAGGCGCTGCTCGCGGAGGAACTGGTTGACCCGTCGCCCGCCAAACGAGCGCCGGTCGTAACGCACGAACGGCTGCTCGGCGAGGATCTGCAACGGATCATCCGCCGTCACGCCGAGCGGGGTGATCAGCACAAAGGGTTCGCGTGCCAGGCTGATCTGCAGCAGCTCCTTGGGCAGTTCAAATGGCGGCTTGATCAGCAGCGCCAGATCCAGCTCGCCAGCATCGATCTGACTCAGCAGGTTCAGCGACACGCCGGGCACCAGCTTCAGCTCCACCCGTGGGGCCGCCGCGCGAAAACGCGGCAGCGCTTCGGGCAGCAAACCCGTCTGCAAGGTGGCAATCGCGCCGACCTTGAGCTCGCCCTGCCACTCGGCCGCACTGGTCGGCAGGGCCATCTGCGCATACAGCCCGAGCATCTGCTCCGCCAATGGCAAGGCATGCCGACCGGCAGCATTCAGCACCGCCGAGCGTCCACTGCGCTCGAACAGGCGGACGCCCAGCCCCTGCTCCAGCACACGCATCTGCGCGCTGACTGCCGACTGAGTCAGGCCGACCTGCTGACCCGCCGCCGCGAAGGTGCCATGCCGCGCCACCGCCACAAAGGTTTTCAATTCGCGCAGCATCGACGCCTCGACTGATCAATTTTGTTTGTGCTTGCAAGCAAGGATATTCGCTTTTAATCAGAATCGCTGTTGCTGAGAATCTGGCAGACCACCCGTTCAAGGAATTTCAGCATGGCTCTCGCACCCTTTCACCTGGCTATTCCCGTCTACGACCTGGCTGCCGCACGGCATTTCTATGGTGAGGTGTTCGGCTGCGCGGAGGGCCGCAGCAGCGACCACTGGGTGGATTTCGATTTCTTCGGTCACCAGTTGGTGATTCACCAGGCGCCGAAGATGGCTTACCAGGAAGCCGCGCACAGCAACCCGGTGGACGGCCACGACGTACCAGTGCCGCATTTCGGTGTGGTATTGGGCTGGGAGGATTGGCAAACACTGGCGGCGCGGCTACAGGCCAAGGGCACGCAATTCGTGATCGAGCCCTATGTGCGCTTCGCCGGCCAGGTGGGCGAACAGGCCACGCTGTTCCTGCTCGACCCGTGCGGCAACGCCTTGGAGTTCAAGGCGTTCAAGGACATCAGCCAGCTATTTGCCAAATAGCGCGTTATGGGCGATCGAGTAGGCCGGGCAGCTGCGCGGCCAGCTTGGTGTTGTTGATCGGCGCGCGGATAAAACCGCGCTGCTTGCCGTCAGGGCCGATCAACACCAGGTTGCCGCTGTGATCGACGGTGTAGTTTTCCTTGCTGGTATCGGCTGGGATAAACGGAATGCTGACACCGTTGGCCAGCTTCTGGATGGTCGCCTCTTCGCCAGTCAGACCGATAAAACCGGCATCGAAATAATCCAGGTACTTCTTCAACTGCTCCGGCGTATCACGGTGCGGATCCACCGTAACCAGCACGATCCGCAGCTTGGCCAGCGTTTCTGGCGGTAGCTGGCCTTGCAGCTGGCGCAACTGGGCGAGGGTGGCCGGGCAGATATCCGGGCAGAAGGTGTAACCGAAGAACAGCAGGCTCCACTGGTCCTTGAGCTGATCAACCGCCACGGTCTGACCATCCTGGTTGGTCAGGCTCAACTCCGGCAGGCTGCGGCTCTGTGGCAGCAGCACAATGCCGGCATCCAGCAGCACGGTGGGATCACCCTGGCCCTTGCTGGTCAGCACCTTGTTGACGGTCAGGCCCAGCACCAGGGCAACGATGGCAACGAGAACAAAAACGGTGATCTGGGTTCGGGTCATGGCACCAACGATTACAGGTTTAACAGCAGATAGTGGTCGACCAGCAGGGCGATAAACAGCGCGAAAAGATACCAGATGCTGTACTTGAAGGTGTTGATCGCCGCATGCGGTTTGCTGTCACGGTACAACACCACCGCCCAGTACAGAAAACGCCCGCCCAGAACCACAGCGCAGGCAAGATAGAGCAGCCCGCTCATATGAATGGCGTAAGGCAACAGGGTCACGGCAAACATCACCAGGGTGTAGAGCAGGATATGCACCTTGGTGTAGTGCTCGCCATGGGTCACCGGCAGCATAGGGATATCGGCCTTGGCGTATTCCTCCTTGCGGTGGATGGCCAGGGCCCAGAAATGCGGCGGCGTCCAGGCGAAGATGATCAGCACCAGCAGCAGCGGTTCGGCGCTGATATGCCCGGTGACTGCGACCCAGCCAAGCAGCGGTGGTGCTGCGCCGGCCAGGCCGCCGATAACAATATTCTGTGGCGTGGCGCGCTTGAGAAAGCCGGTGTAGAGCACCGCGTAGCCGAGCAAGGAGGCCAGGGTCAGCCAGGCGGCCAGCTCGTTGGTAAAGGTCAGCAGCAAGGCCATGCCGGCCACCGCCAGTAACAGAGCAAAGCCCAGCGCCGCCACCGGCGACAGGCGCCCGGCGGTGACCGGACGCTTGTGGGTGCGCGCCATGATCGAGTCGATGCGCCGATCCACCACATGGTTGACCGCCGCCGCCGCGCCGGCACACAGGCCGATACCCAGGTTGCCGAAGATCAGCACTTCCCAGGCCACACCCGCACGGGTGGCGAGAAACATGCCGACCAGGGAGGTGATCAGCATCAGCACCACCACCCGCGGCTTGGTCAGTTCCAGATAATCGCGCCAACTGGCGTGGGCTTGCTGTTCGCGCACTAGAGTAGCCATAAGGTCTCTCCTCGATTGTTCTGGTTATTTGCCGGGCAACGCGGCGAAGCCGGCGGGCGCGTCTGTTGCGGGGGATGTCAGCCATGCAGGGCTGCGCAGTCGGTAATTGATCAGTACCAGGGTCAGCAGCAGAGCCGCGCCGCCGAGGTTATGCGCCACCGCCACCAGCAACGGCAGATGAAACACCACGTTGCTGATACCCAGACTGATTTGCACCGCCAGGGCCAGCACCAGCAAACCGGCCAGACGCGCCAGACCATTGCGTTGCAGTTGCCAGGCCAGGAGCAGCAGCACCAGGGTCACCAGCAGCGCACCGATACGGTGAGTCATATGGATGGCGGTGCGCGCATCGCTGTCGAGTTGGCCACCGAGATAATTAGGGCCGATATGTTGGGTCAGGTGAAAGCCGTTGGCGAAGTCCATCGCCGGCCACCATTCGCCATGACAGGTGGGCAGGTCAACACAGGCAACGGCGGCATAGTTGCTGCTGACCCAGCCGCCAAGGGCGATCTGCCCGATCACCAGCAGCAGGCCGAGCGCGGCCAGGCTACGCAGTCGTGCGGGTAAATTGGCCAAGGCGGCCACCTTACCGGATAGGCGCAGGGTTAAAAGAAACAGCAGGCTGAGGGTGGCAAAGCCGCCCAGCAGATGGGCCGTCACCACCTGCGGCCAAAGCTTAAGGGTGACCGTCCACATGCCGAAAGCCGCCTGCAGGATCACCAGACCGAGTAACAACAGGGGCAGTTTCAGGGGCTGAGCCGACTCGTTGCGCCGACGCAACGCCTGCACAGCCAAACCGAGAATCACCAGGCCAAGGCTGCCGGCGAAGTAGCGGTGAATCATCTCGTACCAGCCCTTGGCCACTTCCACTGGTGCTTCGGGAAAACGCGCTTCGGCCAGGGTCTGCTTGTGCTCGCTCATCGGTACGCCAATAAAACCGTAGCAACCAGGCCAGTCCGGGCAACCGAGGCCCGCGTGGGTCAGGCGGGTGTAGGCACCGAGCAGCACCACCACGACCGCCAGCAGCGTGGCGAACAGGGCAAAACGGTAACCGGGCTTGCTCATCATCAGTCCTTAGCCGTTTTTGGCATTAGCCGATCTGGGAGATTTTCAGCAGATGTCGCAGGTCATTGAGAATCGCCTTGCCCTTGCTGGTGGCGTCATAACGCAACACCAGATTGCCGTGCGGGTCGACGATCCACAGCTGCGCGCCTTCGGCCTTGCCGGCGGTCTTGCCATAGGCATCCAGTTGCAGCTGGTAGCGCGCCAGTTGCGGGTATTCACGGTGCAGCTGGGCGTCGTAGTCATCGCTCAGTGGCTGAGCAGTCGCCAGACCATGCGCGGCGCGGCCGACATCGCGGTTGAGGCCGATATGCACCTGACGGGCGAGAAACACCAGTTCCTTGCAGGCGCTATCGCAGGCATCCGGCACAGTGACTAGCAGTTGCCAACGCTGCTCGTCGGCACCGAGCACGCCGAGGTCAGCACGGGTCTGCCCGGTGCCGATCAGTTCACCGTGATAGCTGCGGGTTTCCGGCACCCAGAAACGCCACTGATACATGGCGCTGGCCAGAAGCATCGGGCCAATCACCACGGCCAGAATCAGGATCAGTTGCAGCCGCCCACGGCGACGCTGGCTGGGCGACACTTCAGGCAGGGCGATGGCTGGGTTCATGGCGAGTCTCCCGCGCATTAGATAGACCGAGATAGATAAACAGGCCGAGCAACGCCGCCGCCAGGGCGAACCATTGCACGGCATAGCCCAGGTGTTTGTCCGGGCTCATGGCCACCACTGGCCAGTCGCCCTGGAATGACGCCGGGCCAGGTAGCAGACGTACTTCGTAACTCAGCCCGCCACGCCCCAATTGCTGCCACAGGGCTTCGGGCTTGACCTCGCTGACCACACGCGGCCAATCTCCAGCTGGCGGCGTATTCTGTAGCTGAAAGGCCTCCCCTGGCGGCACATACACAGTGGCCTGCAGGCGCAACGGCGTATCTGGAGTGGCGAAAGTGGGGGTAATACGCCGATCCGGCCAGGGCAGCCAGCCGCGATTGAGCAGCAGCCAGAGGCCGCTGGCCTGATCGTAGAAGGGTTGCAGCACTTCCACCCCGACTTTGCCGTCGCGGGTGCGGTTGTCCAGCAGCAGGGTATGCCGTGCATCAAAATAGCCCTGCAACTGCACACGCTGGTAAGCCGGATCGGGATACCGCTCCAGCTCATCAATGCTGATCGGTGCAGCCAACTGTTGGGCTTGATGGGCGGCCAGTAGCTCACGCTTTTCTTCGGCCCGAGCCAGCTGCCAGAAACCCAGGACGATCAGGCAGGGAAACAGCAGCAGCACCAGTACGCTGGGCAGCCAGCCAGGACGGAAGGCGCTCATAGCAACCTCCCCGGAGCCCTGAATAAGCTGGCTATACTGCAGCTGAAGCGCATTTCCCTTCCCCCGAAGTTCCGCTTGGGAGTCACGCATGCTCAAAGCCGCGATCATCCTGTTATTGCTGGCGACTCTGGTCAGCCTGTTCAGTGGTCTGTTCTTTCTGGTCAAGGACGAAGGCCGCACCTCACGGGTGGTCAACGCCCTGACCCTGCGCGTTACGCTGACGGCCCTGACCATTGCGCTGGTGACCTGGGGCTTCTACAGCGGCCAGCTGGTTTCCCACGTCACCTGGTAAACACCTCACAGCACGTAAACGAAGACAAACAGGCCAATCCACACCACATCGACAAAGTGCCAGTACCAGGCCGCCGCTTCGAAACCGAAATGTTGCTCGGGGCTGAAATGGCCACGGATCACCCGAATCAGCATGATGCTCAGCATCAGGGCCCCCAAAGTCACGTGGGCACCGTGAAAGCCGGTGAGCATAAAGAAGGTGGCGCCGTAGATACCTGAGCCGAGGGTCAAGCCCAGTTCGGTGTAGGCATGGATATATTCCTCGACCTGCAGCACCAGAAAGGCGATACCAAGCAGCACGGTCAGCGCCAGCCACAGAGTTAGCGGTTTACGGTGATTCTTGCGCAGCGCATGGTGGGCAAACGTCAGGGTGAAGCTGGAGGTCACCAGCAAAATGGTATTGATCAGCGGCAGCCCCCAGGCACCAATCACCCCACTGGGCGCCGGATAGAGTTTTGGATCAGGGGTGTTGAGCATCGGCCAGCTGTACTCGAAACCCGGCCAGAGCATGTTGGCGATACCCTTGTCGCCCTCGCCACCAAGCCAGGGCCCGGCCCAGGTGCGCACGTAGAACAACACACCAAAGAACGCCGCAAAGAACATCACCTCGGAGAAGATGAACCAGCTCATGCCCCAGCGGAACGAGCGATCCATCTGCGGGCTGTAGAGGCCACCGCGACTTTCCTTGATCACGTTGCCGAACCAGCCGAACAGCATGTAGGCGAGAAACAGACCGCCGATAAAGAAGATCAGCGGGCCATTGGAGTCGGCGCGATCCGCCTTCAGATCGTTGAACCAGGTACCCACGCCGTACACCGAAAACAGCATGCCCAACGTGGCGATGATCGGCCATTTGCTCTGGGCCGGGACGTAATAGTTTTCGTGGCTTTCATGACTCGACATTTATTGTTCTCCTTATGGAGCCGCCCGGGTGAGGGTCGCCTGTGCCACCGGCGGGATGCGCGCGGTAACGTCAAACAAGGTGTAGGCCAGGGTCAGGTGGCGAACATCTGCCGGTAAGTCTCGATCGACGATAAATTGCACCGGCATCTCGATGCGCTCGCCGGGTTGCAGAACCTGCTGGGTAAAGCAAAAGCATTCGGTCTTATGGAAATAAGCCGCAGCCTTGGACGGTGCCACGCTAGGAATCGCCTGGGCAGTCATCGGCTTGTCAGTGGGGTTGTGAGCAATAAACAGCATTTGCGTGCTGTCGCCCGGATGCACCACCACTTCATCCGCCTGAGGGCCGAACTCCCAGACCATCTCGGCAGCATTGGTGGCGAGAAACTGCACCCGCACCTGACGATCTTCATCCACCGTCTGGCTGCCCGCCTGATAGGCACCGGCGGTTTTGCCGTTGATGCCGAAGGCCTGGCACATCACGTCATAGATCGGCACTAGGGCGAAGCCGAAGCCGAACATGGCCACCACCACCAGACACAGGCGGATAACCAGACGGCGGGTCGACAGGGCTTCGCTCATGGCCGCGCTCCTTATTTCACGTCCGGCGGTGTGCTAAAGGTGTGGTAAGGCGCGGGGGACGGCACCGACCACTCCAGCCCTTCGGCACCATCCCAGGGTTTTGCCGGTGCTGGTTTACCGCCACGAATGCACTTGATGACGATAAACAGGAACAGCAACTGGGTTGCGCCGAACATGAAGGCGCCGATGCTCGACACCATGTTGAAGTTGGCGAACATCATGTTGTAGTCAGGGATACGCCGCGGCATGCCGGCCAGGCCGACAAAGTGCATCGGGAAGAACGCCAGGTTCATGCCGACGAAACTCATCCAGAAATGCAGCTTGCCGAGGGTTTCGTCGTACATGTGCCCGGTCCACTTCGGCAGCCAGTAGTAAGCCGAGGCGAAGATGCCGAAGATCGCGCCGGGCACCAGCACATAGTGGAAATGCGCCACCACGAAGTAGGTGTCGTGGTACTGGAAGTCCGCCGGGGCGATGGCCAACATCAACCCGGAGAAACCGCCGATGGTGAACAGGATGACGAAGGCCACCGAAAACAGCATGGGCGTTTCGAAGGTCATCGAGCCGCGCCACATGGTGCTGGCCCAATTGAATACCTTCACCCCAGTGGGCACGGCAATCAGCATGGTGGCGTACATGAAGAACAGTTCACCGGTCAGCGGAATGCCGACGGTGAACATGTGGTGCGCCCAGACGATAAACGACAGGAACGCGATGCTCGCCGTCGCATAGACCATCGAGGTGTAGCCGAACAGCGGTTTGCGCGCGAAGGCCGGGATGATTGCACTGACCGCGCCGAAGGCCGGCAGGATCATGATGTACACCTCGGGATGGCCGAAGAACCAGAACACGTGCTGGAACAGCACCGGGTCACCGCCACCGGCTGCGCTAAAGAAGCTGGTGCCGAAGTGGATGTCCATCAGCATCATGGTCACGCAACCGGCCAGAACCGGCATCACCGCGATCAGCAGGAAGGCGGTGATCAGCCAGGTCCAGACGAACAGCGGCATCTTCATCAGGGTCATGCCAGGGGCACGCAGGTTGAGGATGGTGGCGACCACGTTGATCGCCCCCATGATCGAGCTGATACCCATCAGGTGCACGGCGAAGATGAAGAAGGTCACCGACTCCGGCGCGTAGGTGGTCGACAGCGGCGCATAGAAGGTCCAGCCGAAGTTCGGCCCGCCGCCCTCCATGAACAACGTGCTGACCAACATGCCAAAGGCCGCCGGCAGCAACCAGAAGCTGAAGTTGTTCATCCGCGGCAGGGCCATGTCCGGCGCGCCGATCATCAGCGGAATCATCCAGTTGGCCAGGCCGACGAAGGCTGGCATTACCGCGCCGAAGACCATGATCAGGCCATGCATGGTGGTCATCTGGTTGAAGAATTCCGGCTGCACGATCTGCAGGCCCGGCTGGAACAGCTCGGCACGAATCACCATGGCCATGCTGCCGCCCAGCAGGAACATGGCGAAGCTGAACCACAGGTACATCGTGCCGATGTCTTTATGGTTGGTGGTCAACACCCAGCGCATCAGGCCTTTGGCCGGGCCGTGGTGATGGTCATGTCCGGCATGACCGTGGCCAGCGTGGCCCGGATCGATCACTGCACTCATGTCCTTACTCCTGAGCCTGTTTGAACGCGAGGATGTCTTTCGGCGTGACCATGTCGCCTACCGCATTGCCCCAGGCATTGCGTTCGTAGGTGATGATGGCGGCGATATCGACTTCCGACAGTTGCTTGCCGAAGGCGGCCATGGAGGTGCCCGGCTTGCCGTTGACCACGATGCCGATATGCCCGGCAGCCGGCCCGGTGGCGATGGCCGAACCCTTGAGCGCCGGGAACATCGGCGGCAGGCCTTCGCCAGTCGGCTGGTGACAGGAGGCGCAGTTGGTCTGATAGGACTTCTCACCGCGGGCCATCAGCTCTTCAAGCGTCCATTCCTTGCTGGTCAGCTCCTTCTCCGCGGCGGCCTTCTGCTTGCGCTCGGCGAGCCAGGCGGCGTAGTCCTCTTTTGATTTGGCTTCGACCACCACCGGCATAAAGCCGTGATCCTTGCCGCACAGTTCGGTGCACTGGCCACGGTAGATGCCGGGCTCGTCGATGCGCGTCCAGGATTCGTTGACGAAACCGGGGATGGCATCCTTCTTCACCGCCAGTGCCGGCACCCACCAGGAGTGGATGACATCGGCGGCAGTGATCAGAAAGCGCACCTTGGTGCCGACCGGCACCACCAATGGCTCGTCGACCTCCAGCAGGTAGTGCTCGCCTTTGCTGGCCTTGTTATTGATCTGATCTTTGGGGGTCGCCAGGTTGCTGAAGAACTCGACGTCTTCACCCAGGTATTTGTAGTGCCACTTCCACTGGTAGCCGGTGACCTGAATATCCAGCTCCGACTCGCTGGAGTCGTAGATTTCGATCAGGGTCTTGGTGGCTGGTATGGCCATCAGCACCAGGATGATCAACGGAACGACTGTCCAGAGAATCTCGACCGTGGTGCTTTCGTGGAAGTGTGCCGGCTCTTGGCCTGTCGAGCGGCGGTGGACGAGCATCGACCAGAACATCGCGCCGAAGACGAGCACGCCGATCACGACGCAGATCCAGAAGATGGTCATGTGCAAGTCAAATACGGAGCGGCTGACCTCGGTGGCACCTGGCGTCATGTTGACGCCCCAGCTGGCGTGCGCCGAGCTGAATACCAACCACAACAGGAGGCCCATCCAGACTCGTGGATGTCGCATCATTGCGGGTTCCCCTTAATTGTTCTTGTTATCCCGCCGAATCGGTCAGTGGCTAAGCCATCACACATCTTCACGGTGAAAATGCTTGTGAAAACTGTCCGTGCCGCAGCTGATTCGGAGTTATCAGGTACTGCCTTTCGAATTCGAGTATAGACACGGACTTGCACCTGGCAACGCGAAAGCCGAAATGAGGTGAAGGCCACAAAGCCCATGCTGAAAGCCGCGGCAGCCGTGGGATCGACGGAAATCTGCGATGGCTTATATAGCCGACTCGTATAACTGTTTAATAATTATGACAATCGGGTCTTAGCAGATGCGCTGAGCCAGCTAAGGTTCTCGCCCATGTCCTTAATTCAGGAGCCGTCATGAACATCGCCGCATTGCAGCAACTGATCCAGCGCGCGCAACAACACGAAGCCAGCACAGGTCAGTTGGCCGAACAGATGCGCAACCATCTGGATCAGTTACACCCGTCCATTCGCCTGCCCAACAGTGACACTGACGGCGTGCTGCAGCGCTTTGTCAGCGCTTATATCGAACAGGTGCCGGAGCTGCTGCAGGCAGCCCAGCAGGTGGCCCGCGAAGCCGGGATCGAGGCGCAAATCAAACCGGTGCTCAAGGTGGCCGAGCAGTTCTTTTTGCAGCCACCGGCACTGATGGCCGGGCATGAAGGGTTGGAAGGGTTGCTGGATGAGGCTTACCTGGCTCACCGCCTGGTTGAAGAGGTGAATGACCGCTACATCACCCACTTGGGCGCGCCACTGATTCCACTGGATACCACGGTGGCCAATCTGATCGCCCACCAGTTGATCGGCGAACCCTTTGCCAATCAGCTGGATGAAGCAGTGCATCACGCCGTTGATGGCATGCTCGACGATGCCAGCTTTGCCCAGGATTCGGTGCAGGCCTATCGCGAGCGCCTGCACAGCCCACAGACCGAGGCGGCCTGGCAACGCTGGCCATGCCTGTCGCGGCAGCTCGGGGTTGAGCTGCAACTGGGTGAAACCCGCGCGGTGGGTTAGCACGCCTTAACCCCTCGCGCGGTTGCTGACTAGCTGCTCGGCAGATAGCGCGCGCGGGGAGTGGCCATCGGCAGTGGGCCCTCACCGATCAGGCGGAACTCGCCCTTCTCCGCGTCGTAGGCCTTGATCTCGCTGGTTTCGATGTCATACACCCAGCCGTGGATAAACAGCTGGCCGCTGGCCACGCGTGCCGCAACCGACGGGTGAGTACACAGGTGATTGAGCTGGGCCACCACGTTCTCCTCAGTGAGAATGCCCAGCCTGTCATGACCTTCACAGCCGCAGTTTGCCTCGACCACCTTGAGCGCCACTTCGCTGTGACGCAGCCAGGCCTTCACCGTCGGCATGCTCTCCAGGGTCTCAGGGGCCAGCACGGCCTTCATCGCACCACAGTCAGAGTGGCCACAGACGATGATGTGTTGCACGCCCAGCGCCAGCACCGCGTACTCGATGGCGGTGGACACGCCGCCCATCATCTGTCCGTAGGCCGGCACCACGTTGCCGACGTTACGGTTGACGAACAGGTCGCCTGGCGAGCTCTGGGTAATCAGCTCCGGCACCACCCGCGAGTCGGCGCAGGTGATAAACATCGCGCGCGGGTTCTGTGCAGTGGCGAGCTTCTTGAACAGCTCTTCCTGTTGCGGAAACACCTCACTGCGAAAGCGTTTGAAACCGTCGACGATGCTCTGCAGTGCTTCTTCAGCACTCTCACTGCCGGTGCGCCCCTGCAACGGGATCAACTGATGCTTGTATGGCATGTTTGCGACCTCTGGACCTGAAAAAATCTGCTAAAGCGACAGCCAAGCCCGCTGGCGAGTCACATGGTAAATGTTACCGCCACTGACACGGGCAGCAACCACCACACTTTGCCGATTGTTCAGAGCAGTGCCAGCTGGCCACCCGGCGGGCAGAACCGTGAGCAGTCGAGGTTAAAGCCCTCGCGCCGATGCAGGCCCAGGCGCTTACTGGCCAGGGCGAAGCGTTGCGCCAGCAACTCGGCAAAGGCACCCTCACCGCGAAAGCGCTCACCGAAGCGGCTGTCATACAACGCGCCGCCACGGCTCTGGCGGATCAGACTGAGCACATGCTCGGCGCGCTGCGGGTAGTGCGCCTGCAACCACTCCTCGAACAGTGGCGCCACTTCGCGCGGCAGGCGCAGCAGCATGTAGTTGGCACTCTGTGCGCCGGCCTCCTTGGCTGCGGCCAACAGATGCTCCAGCTCCATGTCATTGATCATCGGGATCATCGGCGAGCACAGCACACCGACCGGAATGCGGTTATCACGCAGCACGCGGATCGCCCGCAGACGTGCCGCCGGCGCAGCGGCGCGCGGTTCCATGATGCGTTTGAGCTCGTCGTCCAGAGTGGTCAGGCTGATCATGACCGCCACCAGACGCTGCTGCGCCAGCTCGGCGAGCAAGTCGAGGTCACGCAGGATCAGCGAACCCTTGGTGACGATAGTGACCGGGTGGCGGTAGTCGAGCAGCACCTTGAGGCTGTTGCGGGTCAGCAGGTGCTGGCGCTCGATCGGTTGATAGGGATCGGTGTTGGAACCCAGGTTGATCGGCGCACAGACATAGCCGGGCTTGCTCAGCTGTTGCTCAAGCAAGGCCACAGCGTTGGTCTTGGCGATCAACTTGGTTTCGAAGTCCAGCCCCGGCGACAAATCCCAATACGCGTGGCTGGGCCTGGCGTAGCAATAAATGCAGCCATGTTCACAGCCGCGGTAGGGATTGAGTGAACGGTCGAAGGGCAGGTCGGGCGACTGATTGCGGGTGATGATGCTTTTCGCGGTTTCGCAACGCACCTCGGTCGCCCGGCTGGGCGGCACCTCCTGCAACCAGCCATCGTCAGTGGCGATAATGCGCTGTGGCGCAAAGCGGTTATGCGGATTACTGGCGGTACCGCGACCGCGCGGTGGCAGAGAAATGGACATAAGCTGACTCCACAAATTACTGTATATAAATACAGTAATTTGTGTGCATCACCAAGCGCCGACCGTCCGCCCAGGCTTAACCAGGGAGAGGAATCAACCCGCCACCAACAGTAGCAACAGCGGCAAACTGGCCGCCGCCAGCAGGGTTTGCAGGGTAATGATACCGGCCATCAACTGGCTATCGCCGCCCAGCTGGCGGGTCAAGACATAGGCCGTTGGCGCAGTTGGCAGGGCAAAGAACAGCACCAGCACAGTGCTCTCCATCGCCGGCAGGTGCAGACCATAGGCCACCGCCCAAGCCAGCATCGGCATGCCCAACAGACGCAGCAGGCTGTTCCACCCCAGGGCCGGAATCTCGCCGCCCAACTGCTCAGGTTTCAGCGCGGCCCCAACACAGAGCAGACCCAACGGCAGGCTGGCGGCGGCTAGCAGGCTGAGCAAACGGTCACTGCCGCCCGGCAGACCAAGGCCACTGAGGTTGACCAGCGCGCCGCCCAGGCAGGCAAGGATCAATGGATTCTTCAGGATCGGCAGCAACAGGCTGCGCGCGCTGACGCCACGCTCGGCGGTCAGCGACCAGACGGACAGCACATTCACCGTCGGCACCATCAGGGCGAGCATGATGGCCGCCAGGGTCAGGCCTTCCTGGCCGAACAGGCTGCCCACCGCCGCCAGCCCGAGGTAAGTGTTGAAGCGCAGAATGCCCTGGCTGAAGGCACCAAAACGCCCCGCTGGCCAACCGCGCACCCGGCGCACCAGCAACAGCGCCAGCCAGGCAATGCCCAGCGCCAGCAGCACGGCCAGCCCCAGGCGCGGCAACGCCGGGTTATCCAGCGGCGCATTCGCCAGGCTGCTGAACAGCAGCGCCGGGAACAGCACAAAATAATTAAGCCGCTCGGCCCCTGGCCAGAACGCTTCATTGGGGAACGCCCAGCGGCGCAGGTAATAGCCCGCAACGATCAGGGCAAACAATGGCCACAAGGCCAGCAGCAGTTCGATCACGACAACCCCTAATAACAGCAAGCGCCCATCTTGGTCAGCCGCGTAGGGTGACGCAAGTTCGATACTGGTATTAGGCTGTTTTACCTGACCATCTCGTCGAGAAAAGCTAATGAGCGAAAACCATCAAGGCGGCTGCCTGTGCGGAGGCTTGCGCTATGAATTCACCGCACCGTTGCAGGACATCGCCCACTGCCATTGCTCGACTTGTCGGCGCAGCAGCGGTGGCATCGTCACCACCTGGATCACCGTACCGCTGGCGAGCTTTCGCTGGCTGGCCGGCACACCCCGCGAATATGCCTCGTCAGCCACGTGCACACGCAGCTTCTGCCCAACCTGCGGGGCGCAGCTGACGCTGTTCACCCGCCTCAGCCCGCACAGCCTGGATATCACCATCGCCACCCTCGACCAGCCCGAATTGGCCCCGGCGGATCGACATATCTGGGTGCAGAGTCGCCTGCCCTGGCTGCACCTGGACGAACATTTGCCGCACGAACAGCAGGAACATATCCCGTAGGAAGTGCAGGCTTCATGCTCTGGTTAGCCCGAATGCAATCCAGGCTACGGCAACATCAAGCCACCACCCGCCTTATGCAGCGCGCGCAGGTGTTCGCCGAGTTGCGTCAGGTTGGCTTCAATGGCCTGCAATTCGGCCAGGCGCGCCGGCTCCAGCAGGCGACGTACTTCCTGATCGAGGTCGTCACTGAGCTGGCGCAGTTGCTGTTGCCGCGCCTGGCTTTCGCGCTCCAGACGCTGCCATTCGGCACGCTGGGGCAAGCCATAGCCGCCTTCCAGCAATTCCGCCGGGCGGCTGAGAAAGCCGCTGCTGGCGAGGATGTGCTGCAACGCGCCACCGGCCTTGTTTACCGTGGGATCAACGTCCTCACGCCCCATCAGGTAGCGGCGTTTTAGCTCATCCTGGGCCAATAGCAGTTGCCGACGCAGTGCCGCCTGCTCGAGCAGCAGCAGAGCCGCACTGGTGCGCAGATCGGCGCGAGCAAACCAGGGCTGACGCTGCTCCGCCGATACGCCCAGCCAGTCCTCGACTTGCGTCTGTTCAATCGGCAGCTGCGCCTGCAGCACGCTAAACATGGCCTGGTAACGCTCACGGAACGAGTCGAAGCGATAGCCCAGGCGCAACGCTTCGGCGTCATCCGCCAGTACGCTGCGGTCGGCCAGACCACGGGCCACCAGGGTATCGAGCAGGCCGTTGGGCATGATGCTGTCGAGGGCCTGCAAGCGCGGGTGCTGGCTGCCGCTACGCAACAATTTGAGGGTTTCCACCGCGCAGTTGTTGGAAAGGAACCAGTAATCGCCGTCATAGCTCCAGTGCTGCTCAGCGGCGCGGGTCACCAGTTGCTCCAGCTGCGCGCGCTCCAGCTTGAGCGGCACCGAGGCCAGGCTACGCAGCTCCACCTTGGTGTATTCCTCGATCACCTGCTCCAGTGGCAACACGAACAACCGCGAAGGGTAGGCACCGGTCAGACCATCCCAGCTGGACAGCTGCACGTCGCCAACAAAAGCCCGGTAAGAGAGCACCAGGTGCTCTTGCAGATCCAGCCGGCAATCAGGCCCCAATGGCCGGTCGGGCGCACAGATCACCAGACGCAGCATGCTGTGCCCCCAGCGGCTGGCCAGCTCGTTGTTGGCCTCGGCCAGCAGGTAATCCACCTGATAGACCCGCTGCGGATCAATGCGGCCCAGTGGCTGGCGGGCAAAATCGCGCCCGGCATTCAGGTAGGCCAGCCCCTCTGCACAAGGCTCCTGGTTGCTGGGCGTCCAGGCGAAATGCGCACTCAGATAACGCGCCAACAACGGCCGTCGACAGGCGTAGCTGGGGTCGAGAAGGAAGTACTCCATATTCACCGCGAGAAACTCGCGCGGATTACTCAGCTCGTAGCTGTCAGGACTGCGCGCGACCTGATGATTGTCGTGCTCGCGCGCACCACGCCGGCCGACCTGCTGTGGCCAGCCGGCCAGGTCGAGCAGTTGCGGATCATCGCTCAGGGTGAAGCGCCGCGCCGTCTGGCCGCGGCAATGCTCGGGCAAACCAACCGCGCCCAAACTCTGCTCGCGCTGACGGCACTGGCGTTGCAGCTGCCGCTCGGCCTGCGGCCAGAGTTGGGCGCGGTCATACAGGTGAGTGAGCTCGTGCAGCACCGTCGCCAGCAGTTCGCGGCGTTCGCTGCCATGGGGCCAGGACGTCTGGCGGGTGGCGCTGCTGCCATCGCTGAGGGCGGGCAACAACGCGGTATTTAATTCGATCCCGCTGTAACGTCCGGCACGCCCATACACCTCGGCCGGCAGGTCGCCCCAGCGCACACTGACGCGCCGATCAAGCTGTTGCCTGAACTGCGGTGGCAGGGCCTGTAGCGCTTCCTGCAGCAGCTGCTGACTGGCCTGTTGCTCGCCAGGGCTAAGCCCTTCGTCGTGCAACTGCAGGCGCAATTCTGCCTGGCTGCAGCTGCTGGCCAATAACGCCAGCATCAGCAGCCAGGCCCGTGGCCGACTCACAGGGCGAGAATGGCTTCAGCCAATACCAGGTCGGAAGCGCCTTGCGCCTCAGGCACTTGACTGCGGAGGGTGCCGATAGCGGCTTCCAGCTGCGCACCACGGATCTTGCCAGCGCTGGCGACAAAGCTGGCAGCGTCATCGCGGGCAGCACGCACCACTTTCATGTCGCGGATGGACGTGGTGGTATCCGAGGTGAAATCGAGGGTGCGATCCAACGCACGCACGATGATATTGCTGGTCGCAACCAGGGTTTGTGCCTGGGCCGTCGCACTGAGCAGGGCAACGGCGGCTACGGCACTGAGCAAGACAGGGTGCATAGGAATCTCCAGAATCAGCCATCAACCCATGACGGGTTGCCTTGGACGGGCATTCTAACGCGCAGTTCCATGCCGCCGTTCAGGCACACACCGCATCGGTCACAGGCTGAGTATGGCGCTCGCCAGTTGCATGTCATCGCCCGGCAACCCTGGGGTCTGCTGACGCATATGCTGCAACGCAGCTTCCAGCTGCACGCCACGGATGCTGCCCTGGCTGGCAACAAAGGCGGCGGCATCATCACGGGCAGCCAGCACCACCTTGTCATCACCAAAAGTCGAGGAGACCCTCGACGTCGCTTCCGAAGTAGCGCCGAGCGAGCCGACGACGGCATCGGTGGTCACCACAAAGCTGGTGGCGCTGGCGGTGCCGGCCAACGCCAGCAGTGTGGCCAGACTGAGTGTACGGATCGTGTTCATGTGCAACCTCCTGAAAAACCCAGCAGACAGGCTGGGTTGAGTGTAGACCTCAGCCAGGGCGGATGGTTGCCTGCACTCAACGCCAGAAGGGTTTGTCCAATTCAATCTGGCGCTGGGCTTCGCTGATCCCGGCATCGGCCAGCTGGCGGCTGTCCAGGCAGGCCAGTTGCTTGCGCGTGCGCTGGTTACGCTGCCAACTGCACAGCGCAGCATAGGCGCGTAACCAGAATGGGCGAGTCACCTGCACGGTCGAAGGCGGTTGGCGTTTAAGCGTACGTTCCATGGCGCATTTCCTTGTCAGAGACGGGAGAGGGCAGCCTATGGTGCGCGTCGCCAGATAAAGCGGGCAGAGACAGCATCGCGGCATTGTTATGGTGCAGTTCAGGTTCTGACCAAACTGTACTGGCCTCAAGCTCGGCAGACTGTTCAGGCCACGGCCTGCGCCGGAATTAAACGCCGGCAGATAAAAAGAAAGCCCCAACACGCAGGGCGCTGGAGCTTTCAAAAATCCCATTAAGGGAGGAGCAGAAGTCGGTGCCTGGTGGCGCTTAACGCCAGAAGGGCTTGCTCAGTTCGGCATGACGCTGGGCTTCGCTGATGCCAGCATCGGCAAGCAGGCGGGCGTCAAGGCGAGCCAGTTGGCGGCGGCTGATGATGCGGCGCTGCCATTGCAGAGCAGTGGTGAAGATACGCAGCGGCAAAGCGCTGGAGCCGGTGGCTTGGCTGTGGTCGAAAAACAGGTCGGAACTGAGGGTACGTTCCATGGTGATCATCCTTCCGCTTGTGGCGGGTCAGTGGTGTGTTGCGATGGGAGAATTATTGCCGTTGCCCCCACTGCGCAGTAGCCACAGCTGGACGAAATTGCAGCACAAATAGATAGTTTGCTTTGTAACTGTCTTGTTGGTTTTGCACTCAACTGTACTGGCCATAAGTGCTTTAGCACTGCATAAGTGCATATTGCAGTTTAAAGTTCTGCTTAAACCTTTCAGCGCAGTGAATTTATATAGGTACAGTTTCAAATTGCACTTCTATTACAGTTGACCTGTTTTTCAGATTTTTAACCGAAAAACCGGCTTTTCTGATCACCTAGACAGAAAGTGTATGGCCGCCAGGCCGGCCCAATATCCGCATCGTCACAACACCCTGCGCAAGTACCACAGGCACAAAAAAGCCCGGCACAAGGCCGGGCTTTTCGACAGCGCAGCAGTGAGTTTTAGTCGACTGCTTTAACCATGTCTTCGATGACTTTCTTGGCGTCGCCGAAGACCATCATGGTCTTGTCCAGGTAGAACAGTTCGTTGTCCAGGCCGGCGTAGCCGCTGGCCATCGAGCGCTTGTTGACGATCACGGTCTTGGCTTTGTAGGCCTCGAGGATCGGCATGCCGGCGATCGGCGACTTCGGATCGTTCTTCGCGGCCGGGTTGACCACGTCGTTGGCGCCCAGCACCAGCACCACGTCGGCCTGGCCGAACTCGGAGTTGATGTCTTCCATCTCGAACACCTGCTCGTAAGGCACTTCAGCCTCGGCCAGCAGGACGTTCATGTGCCCAGGCATACGACCGGCAACCGGGTGGATCGCGTACTTCACGGTCACGCCGCGATGGGTCAGCTTCTCGGCCAGCTCCATCAGTGCGTGCTGGGCACGGGCAACCGCCAGGCCGTAGCCCGGAACGATGATCACGGTGTCGGCGTTGGTCAGCAGGAAGGCCGCGTCGTCGCTCGAACCGGATTTCACCGGGCGAGCTTCCTTGGCACCCGCAGGGCCGGCTTCTTCAGCCGCACCACCGAAACCACCGAGGATCACGTTGAAGAACGAACGGTTCATCGCCTTGCACATGATGTACGAGAGGATCGCGCCGCTCGAACCCACCAGGGAACCGGCGATGATCAGCATCGAGTTGTTCAGCGAGAAACCGATACCGGCCGCCGCCCAACCCGAGTAGCTGTTGAGCATCGACACCACCACCGGCATGTCCGCGCCACCGATCGGGATGATGATCAGCACGCCGATGATGAACGCCAGCACGGTCAGCGCCGCGAAGGCACGTACGTCGCCCGTCACGCTGTAGTAAATGCCCAGGCCGATGATGGCCAGACCAAATACCAGGTTCAGCATGTGCTGCCCCTTGAACTGCACAGGCGCGCCCTGGAACAGGCGGAACTTGTACTTGCCCGACAGCTTGCCGAAGGCGATGACCGAACCGGAGAAGGTGATTGCGCCGATGGCCGAGCCGAGGAACAGCTCAACACGGTTGGCCACCGGAATGGCGTCGCCCAGTGCAGCCACAATGCCCAGCGATTGCGGCTCAACCACAGCGGCAATGGCAATGAATACCGCAGCCAGGCCGATCATGCTGTGCATGAAGGCGACCAGTTCCGGCATCTTGGTCATTTCGACGCGCTTGGCCATGATCGAGCCGGCAGTGCCGCCGACCAGCAGGCCGACGATGACATAGCCGATGCCTTGGGTAGCGAGTTCAGCGCCCAGCTTGTAGATCAGGCCAACGGTGGTGAGCACCGCAATGCCCATACCGATCATGCCGAATAGGTTGCCGCGACGCGACGTGGTCGGGTGCGACAGGCCCTTGAGCGCCTGGATAAAGCAGATCGAGGCGACGAGGTAGAGAACAGTGATCAGATTCATGCTCATCAATGTTTCTCCACTGCAGCGGCTTTAGGCGCTTTCTTCTTGAACATTTCCAGCATGCGTCGGGTGACCAGGAAGCCACCGAACACGTTGACCGCAGCCAGAGCCACAGCCAGGGTGCCCATGGCCTTGCCCAGCGGGGTCACGGTCAGGGCGGCAGCCAGCATGGCGCCGACGATGACGATCGCGGAAATCGCGTTGGTCACGGCCATCAGCGGGGTGTGCAGAGCCGGGGTCACGTTCCATACCACGTGGTAACCCACGTAGATGGCCAGCGCGAAGATGATCAGGTTGTAGATGCCGTCGGAAATCATATCCATGAGTGGTGCTCCCCTTAGCCGTTAGTGCGCACGACGTTGCCATCGCGGCACATCAGGCACGCGGCGACGATGTCGTCTTCAAGGTTGAGGTGGAACTTGCCTTCGCCGTCGATGACCAGCTTGAGGAAGTCCAGCAGGTTGCGTGCGTACAGTGCCGAAGCATCCGCCGGCACCATGGCCGCCAGGTTGCTGTGGCCGACGATGGTCACGCCATGCTTGACCACGACCTGCTCGGCTTCAGTCAGCGGGCAGTTGCCGCCTTGCGCCGCCGCCAGGTCGATGATCACCGAGCCCGGCTTCATTTCGGCGACTGTCGCCTCATGCAGCAGAGTCGGCGCCTTGCGACCCGGAATCAGTGCGGTGGTGATGACGATGTCAGCCTGCTTGGCGCGTTCATGCACCGCCTTGGCCTGACGCTCCATCCACGAAGCCGGCATCGGACGGGCATAACCACCCACGCCCTGGGCGCACTCACGCTCTTCATCGGTCTCGAACGGCACGTCGACGAACTTGGCGCCGAGCGACTCGATCTGCTCCTTCACGGCCGGACGCACGTCCGAAGCCTCGATCACCGCACCCAGGCGCTTGGCCGTGGCGATGGCTTGCAGACCGGCGACACCGGCACCGAGAATCAGAATACGCGCGGCCTTCACGGTACCGGCAGCAGTCATCAGCATCGGCATAAAGCGCGGATAGTGGTGCGCGGCCAGCAGCACGGCTTTATAGCCGGCGATGTTGGCTTGCGAACTCAGCACGTCCAGGCTCTGCGCGCGGGAAGTACGCGGTGCAGCTTCCAGGGCAAAGGCGGTAACGCCACGGGCGTTGATGCGCGCGATGGTCTCGTTGCTGAACGGGTTGAGCATGCCAACCAGCACGGCACCGGCTTTCATGTGAGCCAGCTCGGCATCAGTCGGGGCGACCACTTTCAGCACCAGATCGGCACCGAAGGCTGCTGAATCGTTGCCAATGGCGGCACCGACAGCTTCATAGGCGCTGTCCGGAATGCTCGCGCTCACGCCAGCACCGGTCTGTACAGTCACCTGATGGCCCTGGCCGATCAGCTTCTTGATGGTTTCGGGAGTTGCGGCAACGCGCGTCTCACCAGCATGGGTTTCGAGAGGAACACCGATGTGCACTTCAATTCTCCTGCGTGATCTTTTTAGTGAACCGGCGCACTGCGGGTGGCACGCGGGCAATGGGGAGGATCAGCACAATCCCAACCTGCAGACAACACAGACACAAGCGGGGCGCGGCATTTTGCAGGCGAAGGGCATAGCCTTCAAGGCGTTATGAAGTAAAACCTTGCGATAACTACAAGTCACTGCATGACCTTGCAACCGGCAAAAACCCGCAAAGCCTTGTGGAACAAGGCTTATAGCCAATCGGCCGATACAAAGTGGGGTTAATACATTCTTGGCGCAAATACAGCGCCATCAGATCAACGGCGATGTGCCCGATAAATCGGTAGAGCCACTGTTTCAGAGGGCTACAGACGTTTTTGTGTGCAAAAAATGCAACACCTTGGACGTACTGTGGAGTGTACAAGTGTAGCCACTGAGATAGCTGACTACGGGGTCAACATTGATCTGGCGCGCACTCTAGGCGGCCTGTATGGCGAGGTAAAGCAATTTCCGACGGATTGCCGCCGAAGCGTTGACGGCCTTTTTCGCCAACAACCTGACAGGCTGTTGTCTATTTCAAGCCATGGGCCAGGGCATAGGCATGGGCCTCACGCACCAGCCAGTCGCGCAACAGCAACAGCGCTGCCGATTCCAGTTTGCGTTCGGGGATCATCAGGTAATACGCCTTGTCGCTCGATAGGCTCAGCGGCGCGGCAATCACCAGCCGCCCCTCATCCAGTTCGCGGCGGATCAGAAACGGCGGAATCAGCGCCACACCCATCTCATGCATGGCCGCCTGGGCCAGCATGGAGAACAGCTCATAGCGCGGCCCGCTCATATCCCGCGGGCTGTTCAGGCCCTGGGCGTTGAACCACTGGCGCCAGGCATAGGGCCGTGTGGTCTGCTGCAACAGCGGCAGGCTGGCGATCTGCTCGGCGCTCAATTGCGTCTGCCCACCAAGCAGCGCCGGGCTGCACACCGGCATCGGGTTTTCGCGCATCAGCAGGTGCGCTTGGGTACCGGACCAGTCGCCATCGCCGAAGTACACCGCTGCGTCGAACTCAGTGTCGGCAAACAGAAAGGGCCGGGTGCGGTTGGTCAGGTTGACCGTGATCTGCGGGTGCAAACGCTGAAAGTCCTTCAATCTGGGCAGCAACCACTGTGTGCCGAAGGTCGGCACCACCGCCAACTCGATGCTCATCGCGCCTTGCTGGCCCATCACCGCCAGGGTGTCGCGCTCTACTGCATCGAGCTGGCCGGCCACCCGCCGCGCATAGGACTGACCGGCCTCGGTCAGCTTTACCCCACGCCTTGAGCGGCGAAACAGCTCAATATTAAGGAAGGCCTCCAGCCCGGCGATCTGCCGGCAGACCGCACCCTGGGTCAGCGCCAGCTCCTCGGCGGCCTTGGTAAAACTCTGGTGACGCGCCGCCGACTCGAAAGCGATCAGCGCGGCGGTGCTGGGAATCTTGCGGCGCAATTGTGCATCACCCTCACTTTATTGAGCAAAAACTGCCAAATAAGCCTATCTCGAAGTGAGCAATACGCACAATTGCGTGCACATTACTCGTTTGCCTGCCTGCCAGAAGCCGCCTAGGATCAATCCCACGCTTCGCGGGTGATTATCCCCGCACCTTTATTGTCCTGATTCGAGGTTTCCCACATGGCCAAGGCAAGCTTTAACTGGATCGACCCGCTGCTGCTCGACCAGCAACTGACCGAAGAAGAACGCATGGTGCGCGACAGCGCCCAGCAGTTCGCCGCCGACAAGCTGGCCCCGCGCGTACTGGAAGCCTTCCGCCATGAGCAGACGGACCCGAAAATCTTCCGTGAGATGGGCGACACTGGCCTGCTCGGCGCCACCATCCCCGCCGAATACGGCGGCAGCGGCCTGAACTACGTGTGCTACGGCCTGATTGCCCGTGAAGTGGAGCGCATCGACTCCGGCTACCGCTCGATGATGAGCGTGCAGTCCTCCCTGGTCATGGTGCCGATCTTCGAATTCGGCAACGAAGCGACCAAGCAGAAGTACCTGCCCAAGCTGGCCAGCGGCGAATATATCGGCTGCTTCGGCCTGACGGAGCCGGACCATGGCTCCGACCCAGGCTCGATGATCACCCGCGCGAAGAAGGTCGACGGCGGTTACCGCCTGACCGGCGCGAAGATGTGGATCACCAACTCGCCAATCGCTGACGTGTTTGTGGTCTGGGCCAAGGATGACGCCGGCGAAATCCGCGGCTTTGTCCTGGAAAAAGGCTGGCAGGGCCTGAGCACCCCGGCGATTCACGGCAAGGTCGGCCTGCGTGCGTCGATCACCGGTGAAATCGTCATGGACAACGTATTCTGCCCGGAAGAAAACGCCTTCCCTGACGTGCGCGGTCTGAAAGGCCCGTTCACCTGCCTCAACTCCGCCCGCTACGGCATCAGCTGGGGCGCGCTGGGTGCGGCCGAGTTCTGCTGGCACACCGCGCGGCAGTACACCCTGGATCGCAAACAGTTTGGTCGCCCATTGGCGCAGACCCAACTGATCCAGAAAAAGCTCGCCGACATGCAGACCGAGATCACCATGGCCCTGCAAGGCTGCCTGCGCCTGGGCCGGATGAAGGACGAAGGCACCGCTGCGGTGGAAATCACCTCGATGATGAAGCGCAACAGCTGCGGCAAGTCTCTGGACATCGCCCGTATGGCCCGCGACATGCTCGGCGGCAACGGCATCAGTGACGAGTACGGTGTGGCCCGCCACCTGGTCAACCTGGAAGTGGTCAACACCTATGAAGGCACCCACGACGTCCACGCGCTGATCTTGGGTCGTGCGCAGACCGGCCTTCAAGCGTTCTTCTGACACGCTTCGTAGGATGGGTTAGCCGCGCAGCGGCGTAACCCATCACTCGACTCGATGGGTATCGCTACGCTCAACCCATCCTACGTTTCTCTTCCGTGAGGTTTCCCATGCCCGGCGCACTGTCGCATATCCGCGTTCTCGATCTGTCCCGCGTACTGGCCGGGCCCTGGGCCGGGCAGATTCTCGGTGACCTGGGTGCCGAGGTGATCAAGGTCGAGCGCCCCGGCACAGGCGACGATACCCGTCACTGGGGCCCGCCCTACGTGAAGGACGCCGAGGGCAACGACTCGCGCGAGGCAGCCTATTTCCAGAGCGCCAACCGCAACAAGCAATCAGTGACCCTGGATTTCACCCAGCCCGAAGGTCAGCGGCTGGTTCGTGAGTTGGTCGCGCAGTGCGACGTGCTGCTGGAAAACTTCAAGGTCGGCGGCCTGAGCGCCTACGGCCTCGACTACGCATCACTGAAAGCCATCAATCCACGGCTGATCTATTGCTCGATCACCGGCTTCGGTCAGGATGGCCCCTACGCCAAACGCGCCGGCTACGACTTTATGATCCAGGGCCTCGGCGGGCTGATGAGCCTGACCGGCAAGCCCGACGGCGAGGAGGGTGCTGGCCCGGTGAAAGTTGGCGTCGCCCTCACCGACATTCTCACCGGTCTGTACGCCACAGTCGGCGTGTTGGCCGCGCTCAACCAGCGTGAACAGTCCGGTCTCGGCCAGCATATCGATGTAGCGCTGCTCGACGTGCAGGTGGCCTGCCTGGCCAACCAGGCGATGAACTACCTGAACACCGGTATCTCGCCCAAACGCCTGGGCAACGCCCACCCGAATATCGTGCCCTACCAGGATTTCCCCTCGGCCGATGGCAACTTCATTATCGCCGTGGGCAACGACGGCCAGTTCCGCAAACTGTGCGAGGTCGCAGGCTGCGTGGCACTAGCCGACGACCCGCGTTTTGCCAGCAACAAGGCCCGCGTCGCGCATCGCGCCGAGCTGATCCCCCTGCTGCGCCAGGCCACGGTGTTCAAGACCACCGCCGAATGGGTGACGCTGCTGGAAGCCGCCGGCGTACCCTGCGGGCCGATCAACGACCTGGCCCAGGTATTCGCCGACCCACAGGTACAGGCGCGTGGCCTACGTATCGACCTGCCCAACAGCCTGGGCAGCACCACCCCGCAAGTGGCCAGCCCGCTGCGCCTATCGGAAACCCCGGTGGAGTACCGCAACGCGCCACCGCTGCTCGGCGAACATACCGAGCAAGTGCTGAGCCGCCATCTGGGGTTGAGTGCTGAACAGATCAGCGCGCTGCGCGAGGCGGGCGTACTCTGAGCCCGATGCAAAAGCACCGCACTGCCGGTCGAATCAGCTATGCGTGGGAGGGGCTTTAGCCGCGATGCGTTCAGCGCCTTCAGCCCTTCGCGGTTAAAGCCCCTGCCACCGGCAAAACGTTAGCCCGGCTGCCCATCCACCCGCGCTGTGCAGAACATCACCGCATAGTGGCGCACGAACAGGGCAAAGGCCGCGATCCACAACAGGCTGGACAAACCCAGTCCGCTGGCCGGGGCAAACGGCACCAGCAGCACCCGCGCCACAACGGCCAGTTGCAGGCAGGCAAACGCCCAGCCCATCACCGCAGGTGGCTGCAACGGCCGCCCGGTATGGCCCAGGCTGACCCGCGCGAGCATCGCCAGAATCGCCCCGCCGACCGTACCCAGCGCCAGCGCGTGATAGGCCAGGCTGGCATTGCTCAACCAGCCCGCATGCCAGGCCGCCAGAGCCAGCAGCGCCAGCGGCAGCCAGGCGTAGGCCAGGTGCAATGACCAGAGCAGCGGCACGCGCCAGATCCCGACGTTGTACCAGTGCCACAGACGCAAACCGTGCAGCGCAGCCAGGGCCAGCAACAGCGGCAACATCCATATCGATGGCTGCAAGGCCAGGCCACTGGCAAACAGCAGCGCCAGACTCAGAGACAGCACGAGCACCAGCACATCCAGCCGCGGTCTTGGGCTAGCAGGCGCAAGCTGGTTGAGGCCGCGCTGGGTGAAAAACGGAATCACCCGCCCGCCGATAATGCTCACCAGCGCGGCGATCAGCCACAAGCCGGCCAGCGCCCCGCGCCGTTGCAATTCATCATCGCCACGCCACAGGCCATACAGCAGCAACCACTCACAGGCCGCCATCAGCAGCACCACAACCACCAGCGGGTAATTGCGCCATTGCCGCACGACCCACAACTGTCGCCCAAGCACCAGTGCCAGCAGCGGCAACAACGGCAATTGCAAGACCAGCAGCACAGGCAGTGGCACCCCAACCAGCCAGGCCAGCCGCGCCAGCAGCCAGAGCGCGAACAACCCCGCCAGCGGCCAACCACTCAGCCCCGGCCGGCCCGTCCAGTTCTGCACGGCGGTCAGCAGAAAGCCGGCAATGATCGCCCCGGCAAAACCGAACGGCAGCTCATGCCGGTGCCAGGCCAGACTGCCGCCCGACGGCTGCCAACCTGGCAGATAGCCCAACAGCACCGCCGCCCACAGGCCAATTGCCAACAGGGCAAACAACGCCCCGCCGAGAAAAAACGGACGAAACCCCAGCCGCCACAGCGGCGCAATGCTCAGCTCACGCTGCCTATCACGCAGTAACACAGCAAGGCTCCTGTTGTTTACGCAGATGCTGCTGCGCGGCCAGGCGCAGCACATAACCAAGCTTGAGCAGACCGGGGCCGATGATGGTCAACGAATGCGCCGTGACCAGGCTGCCCATGCTCAACTGCGCCTCCAGGCCGTAAGCCCCAAGCAGACCGCCGAGCAACAGCAGCACGCCAACCAGCAACATGCGATTGGCCAGTTGCAGCGCCCGCAAGGGGCAGGACAGATACGCCAACATAATCACCTCCCAGGCTGCTAAGCCCCTGTTTAACTATCCAGCGCGCTGGCCGGACCAAAGAACTCGTAATGACTCTGCGCCGCCGGCACCCCGAGGCTGTGCAGATGCCGTTTGACCTGCGCCATAAACGGCTTGGGGCCCAGGAAGTAGGCATCCAGATCACGCTGCTCAGGCAACCATTGATCCAGCTGCTCCAGGCTGAGAAAGCCCTCGCCATCCGCCTCATCGCCCGCACGCGGTTCGCTGTAGCACACGTAATGGCGTAGTTGCGGACGCTCGCTGCGCTGCGCCTCAACCCAGTCGCGGAAGGCATGCACCCCAGCATGTCGCGCGCAGTGGATAAAGTGGATCTCGCGGCCACTGTCACGTGCGGCTTCAAGCATGCTCAGGGCCGGGGTGATGCCAACGCCTGCGCTGATCAGCACCAGCGGCTTGTTTGAGTCACGCAGGACAAAATCCCCGGCCGGAGCGAACAGCTCCAGGCTATCGCCAACCTGCAACTGGTCATGCAGGTAATTGGACACCTTGCCGCCCACCTCACGCTTGACGCTGATGCGGTACTCGCGGCCATTGCCCAGGGCCGACAGCGAGTAGTTGCGGCGCTGCTCGCCGCCGTCCAGCAGCAGGCGCATGCCGATATATTGGCCAGGCTGGAAGGCCACCAGCGCACCGCCATCGGCCGGTACCAGGTACAGCGAAACAATCTCTTCGCTCTCCTGCACCTTGCGGCTCAAACGGAAACTGCGCGCCCCGCGCCAACCACCCTCGGCAGTGGCGTTGGCGCTGTAGGCCGCCTCTTCAGCACCGATCAGGATGTCCGCCAACTGCCCGTAAGCCAAGGCCCAGGCCTCGATCACCGCATCGGTGGCGATCTCTTCACCCAGCACTTCACGAATCGCCCGCAGCAGGCAGCTGCCAACAATCGGGTAATGCTCGGGCAGGATCTGCAGCGACACATGCTTGTTGACGATCTGCCCGACCAGAGGCCCCAGCGCATCAAGCCGGTCGATATGCCGGGCATACATCAGCACCGCATTGGCCAGCGCACGTTGCTGGCCACCACTGGCCTGATGCGCCTGGTTGAACAACGCGCGCACCTCGGGGTACTCGCTGAGCATCATCTGATAGAAGTGCCGAGTCAGGGCTTCACCACCACTTTCCAGCAGCGGTACGGTGGCTTTGATCAGGGCAGTTTGTGCGGGGGTCAACATCCAGGCTTCCTCGTCAGGCGACACGCTGCACTTGCGCAGCGGTTCGGTTCATATCACCCTGACTACTACAGGAAGCGTGCCAATTTATTTATTCATATAAATCACATACTTAGAAATATACGTGTCTTTATGACAGCGTTGAATTTGAGTCTTTATGACAACCACCGTGTCCTTATGACAGCAAACCCACTGCTTACCGCACTAATTCCCCTGGTCGCCGACCTGTCCCGCGAACTGCCGGAGGCCGAACGCTATCGCCGCCTGTTGCAGGCACTGCGGCAACTGCTGCCATGCGACGCCGTGGCGCTGCTTAAACTCGACGGCGACGTGCTGATCCCACTGGCGGTCGAAGGGCTGAGCGCCGACACCCTTGGCCGACGCTTCAAACTCAGCGAACAGCCGCGCCTACAGGCACTGCTGGCACAACGCGGGCCGACACGCTTCGCCACCGACTGCGAAATGCCCGACCCTTATGACGGCCTGGTCGAAGGCCATCGCGGCCACCTGCCGGTACATGACTGCCTGGGCTGCCCGCTGTATGTGCAGGACCAGCCCTGGGGCCTGCTGACCCTCGACTCGCTCGATCCGGCGAGCTTCGGCCGGGTTGATCTGGACAACCTGCACGCCTTTGCCAGCCTGGCCGCCGCCACCGTGATGGCCAGTGAACGGATCAATGCGCTGTTGCAACACGCCGAAGATCAGCACCAGTTGGCCGAGGCTTACAAACAGGCCGCCGGCCAGCAACGCCCGCGTGAACTGATCGGCCAGAGCGCCGTGCACAAGCGCCTGGCAGCTGAGATTGCGCTGGTCGGCAACAGCGAGCTGAGCGTGCTGATCAGCGGTGAAACCGGGGTTGGCAAGGAGCTGGTCGCCGAAGCCCTGCACGCCGCCTCGCCACGCGCGGCCAAACCACTGATCAGCCTCAACTGCGCAGCACTGCCCGACAGCCTGGTGGAAAGCGAATTGTTCGGCCATGTACGCGGGGCCTTTACTGGCGCGCACAACGAGCGCCGTGGCAAGTTCGAACTGGCCGACGGCGGCAGCCTGTTTCTCGATGAAATCGGCGAACTACCGCTGCCCGCGCAAGCCAAGCTGCTGCGCGTGCTGCAAAGCGGCCAGCTGCAACGGGTGGGCGCCGACCAGGAACAGCGGGTCAACGTACGCGTGCTGGCCGCCAGCAACCGCGACCTGGCCGAGGAGGTGCGCGCCGGGCGCTTTCGCGCCGACCTCTACCATCGCCTCAGCGTTTATCCCCTGAAAGTCCCGGCCCTGCGCGAGCGCGGCCGCGATATATTGCTGCTGGCCGGCTACTTTCTCGAAGAAAACCGCGCCCGCCTGGGGCTGCGCAGCCTGCGCCTGACCAGCGACGCCCAGACCAGCCTGCTGGCGTACAGCTGGCCGGGCAACGTGCGCGAACTCGAACACCTGATCGGTCGCGCTGCGCTCAAGGCACTGGCCAGCTGCAGCGAACGCCCGCGCATCCTCAGCATCGACAGCCCCCACTTCGACCTTCCGCAGCAGCAAGCCGCCGAGCCGCAGCCTCCGGCAAGCAACCCGGTCATACAGGCCAACGCCCTGCCCCTGCGCGAAGCCGTCGACGCCTACCAGAAACAGCTGATCAGTCAGACCCTCGACCGCCACCAACACAAATGGGCCGCCGCCGCCCGCGAGCTGGGCATCGACCGCGCCAACCTGATCCGCCTGGCCAAGCGCTTGGGTTTGGAAAAACCGTCCGAGTTAATAAGTCTTGGCTCTGACCATGGTGCTCGCGATACAACGGCGACTTGATCAACTCCCAGCCCTTACAGCCAGTGCAGAAAGAGCATTGAGTGCGACAGCAAAAACTAGAAATCGCTTACTGCTGACTTATTCACTTTCCGTTGTTCTGTAGGCCTGCATCTGATGCGTGGGCGTTGTGGGGAAGGCCAGTTGCAAACGGCCGGTTTGAACCAACTGCTTTAAGTGCTGTTTGCGCAGGGAGTCAGCATTGCGGCTCAACAACTCGGCCAGACAGGTTCCAGTTATGTAATGACCATGACAGACATCAACGATCGCGCGCTGCATTTCATCGGCATCCAGCTTGCGATAAGCCCGAGCCAACAAGGCACTCTCGACAAGGGCTCTACGAAAGTCCTCATTCAACAGCGCAAGATCATCGATCAGAGGCGCATCCAATTTTTCTGTAAGCCTGCGGCCCTGGCTATCGCGCTGACAGCTTTTGTCACCGCTCTCTGGCAAATGTCCGGAGCTGACCAGCAAATGTCCGGAGCTTCCGGCCAAATGTCCGGAGCTAACTAGCAAATGTCCGGAGCTGTCGGTCAAATATTCGGAGCTCTCCGACAGATATTCGGAGCCACCGCCAAACACATCTTCCGGCGTTGGTAAACCTGCACCAGGCAAACAATAAACGGCACCACGACCGGGATTGTGGCTTTCCAGAAACCCCGTTCGCACCAACCCTTGCAGCAATCGGGACGCCTCAAGCGACTGTATGCCTGTCATTTCCATTATTCGTGCATGGCTGACGGTCCGCTCGGAAGCAGCGGCTGCCAGTGTCAGACGCTCATCGTGGGACAGCTGATCGAAGGCCATACCGAACTGCAATCGAAGAGCGGCGAGCACTTCTGCCGGCAACAGATCGACCATACGCAGCTCGAGCAATGTCTGGTTGTAAGGCTCAGCACGCTCGAACAGTGCAGGAGTGCGCCAGTGCCGGTCTTTCCAGCCCGCATAAATTTTCGGAATCCCCGAACCTGCCTGCTCACCCACACCAACGAAGCGGAACATCTTGTGCAGTGTGCGATTGCGGCAGTCATGCTCACCACCGCGAATAGCCACCTCAGGTGGCACGCGCATTAACCCTGGATTACGAAACCCGAACATGTCCGGACGTTTGACAACCAGCACCGAGGCGCGATCAGAATAGTCCGCATGCACCAGCACATTGGCCAGCGCCTCGCGCAGTGCTACATGTACCGGCGTCTCGTCCTGACGCTCGCCTTTCTCAAGCTTGAATGGCACCTTCAGATCAGCCGTGAGCTTGAGGTAGACCTTGCGGTAGAAGTCGAACAGATTGCCCGACCATTTGCCGTCCAAGGTGACGCGATCCACCCAACGCAATTCGGTACGTGCTTCCGGTCGCTCCTGATAGTCGAGCATGTAGTTGGGCAACGCCTCCTGGATAGTGCTCATCCAACCGAACATCAGCAACCCCGCCAGAGTAAGGCCTGCAGTATCGTTCTCACGATCACGACGCCAGCCGCCAATCTGACGCAAGAACTCCTGATCCTCCAGCGTGTTCCACGGATGCACAGGATCACGGTTGGCAAATACCTGACGGTAGGCACGCAGGGTCTCGCCACACAGGTCGTCAAGATGGTAACCCTTGAGAATACGGTCATCACGACTGTCTTCCACCTGTTCGGCAAGCATCCGCTTTACATCTTCATCGGATACATGGCGGTCACCGTCATTCAGTCGGCGATAGATATGGCCGAAGGGATTGGTCGTCAGATACACCGGGCGCTGTTTACGATTGGCGCGAGGCACATCCACCAACAGCAGAGTGCGGCCGCCCAGTTCGACCTCGCGCACGTTGCCATCGCTCAGCAGGTTGGCACTAACCTGCTTGCGGTTATTGAGATTGTCGAACAGCTCCTTTCGCACTTTGGCTGGGTTGACGATGCCTTCTACCTGGAACTGACCTTTCTTCTCCCGCACCCCGAGTAACACCACGCCGCCCTGGGTATTGGCAAAAGCGCTATAGGTCAGCCAGAAATCCTCCGGCAATGCACCCTGACCGTCACGCCCCGCCGCGAGCTTGCATTCGAGATCGATGGATTCACGCAAGAGTTCAAGGTCGGAGGGGGAGTGGAGGTCGATCATTGCTGAAGTATTCCTGCTTAAAAGGACTGCGGCTAACAGAGCATAAACTCTTCAACCTGGCCGAATGTATTTCGCGCAGGTTGCCCCTGCAGCCTCAGCTGTAATTTTCATCGAGACGAAAGATTGGCGTTGATGCTTTATCTCGAGAGGCGCCACACTTTTTCAAAGTTCCGTTGGCATACAAACGGGCATACTTGAATAGAAGTAGACAGACAAAACAAGAAAGCCCGCACTAGGCGGGCTTTCAGGGTGTTTCCAGTGCATATGGAAACCAGTATGTGGCCCAGGCGTGCCTCTAACCAGAAATACAAGCAATTGATTTATATGGAAATAAATTATTCGAATTGTCATAGGCATACAGTCTGGCATACACAATGCGAGCTGCTGAATGATCCTTATGGCCATCAGATAGGCCAGCTTCGCTGAGGTACCGGAGCCCGGGCAAAGCTGAGGCATGTTACGAGTATTATGAAATTGATAATTTCGTGACATACGCCTGATCGGTCTTCAACGAGTTATTCACAGACTAAGGAAAGAAGCCCTGAGATGAAGATGATCAACAAAATGATGGCGGTTCTGGGCCTGGCTCTGACTTTGGTGGGTTGCGATCACCCGGACATGCTCTCCTCCAGCCAGATCAATCAAGTGGGAGCCGGTTGCTACCGACTACTTGAACAAGCACCTGGTTAAGCCGAAAGGCGCTCAGTCGGAGTGGAAGCTGGAAGTGAAGAATGACCAGGGCATACAGATAGTCAGCGTGTTCATCGATGGCGAGAAAGCAGCCTGGACGGGTTGCAACCCCACCAATGGTGTCAGCGACAAGAGTGCCTGGCCGGTATGTGCTGTCTTGGATAGCACCCCAGTCATAGCCATACACTGGAGCGAGTCCAACGGTTACCGTGTTGGTTCCTCTGCTGGCCCGCGCTTCGGTGGTGATTATGATGTCGAGGGCGATCTGGCAGTAGCACTCATAGACGGTATGCGTCCGATGTTCAAAGTCAAAGGTGTTGATCTGTAAGCAGGAAAATCCGGATCAGACATTCGACGTCTTTCATCTCCCGGCCGCCAGTCTCGCGCGCAGCAGCGCCTCGATGCGATCATCCAGTCCATCATAAAAGACGCATTCAATCAGCCGATCCCTGTGCTGGTTGAACTGCCAGCCCTGGTCGTCCAGGGCGAGCCAGGGTTCGTCGATCCGGCCTGCAGCCTCTAACCATTCAAGGATCTCACCCTCGCGGCGGGCGGGTAGCCAGCCGTCAATTCGTTCGGCGATCGGCGTCACGCCGATAATCCACTCGCGCAGATCGACCGGGAATAGGTCGCGCAGCTCGTCGAACGAGAGCGTTTCGCGCCATAGCGAGCTGATCACCACCTCGGCCTGGGGGAAGTCGCGCAGGATCTCGACCAGCCGCGGCAGCTAGCGCAGGCGCTGATCGGTTTGGGGAGGGTCTGGGTGCAGCACCCCGTCGATATCGAGGAAGAGGATCACGGCCTGCAGCCCGGATCGGCGTTCGACGTATTTTTCTGGTCACGCCACGCGCGGAAGGCCTCCAGCAGATCGCCGTCGGGCCAGTGGCCTTTCTCGACCTGGAGGCGGACAAACTCGGTCAGATCCTTGTCGTCGACACCTAGCTCGGCTCGCTTGGCCTTGCCGCGGGCCAGGGCTTGGCGAAAGCCGTCTCTGACTGCGCACTCCAAGTCGAGGATCGGAGCAAATAGGAAGGCGGCGGCCTGCAGGCGCGTCATGCGCTCCAGGGCGGCGCGGTCGGTGCTGAAAAGGGCCAGTCTCAGGCCGGAAAGCTCGGAGCTGGCCAGGGCGTCGCGGGCGGCTTTGAGGGCGTAGGTCAGTTCGGCATTTTCGAGACGCTCGGCGTGATCGATCAGGATGTAGATCTGCTCACCGGTCAGGCGGCTAGCAGCTTCCAGGGTCGCGGCGATGGTGTGTCCTGGTGGAACGGCCAGTTGGTCGGCCAGCTGCTCGATAGCAAGCTTGTTGTCTTCAGTTTCGATCAGGACGGCGAGAGGCTTTCCCGCCTCCCCCAGCACCTCGGCCAGGCGCTGGCAGATGCCCTCCGGGGCGTGGATGAACAGGCCAGAATCCGCCTGGTCGAGGTGCTGGAGGAGACCAGGGGTCATCTGCTCATACCTTGGTCTTGTTGAGTCTGCTCGAGCTCAGGCTCGGGCAGGTTTTCCACCATCTGGAAAAAGACCTCCGCGAAAGCCTGGGCGACTTCCTCCAGCACGCCGATGATCCGCGAATGCTCGCGGGCGTCGTCTGGTGCCAGGGCGTCGGCGATTTTTCGCGGCTCGGACAGGACGCGCTGCAGCACTTCCTGCTCGCCGTAGCTGAGGTCGATGACGGGTAGTAGGCGTTGGGTCATGGGAGGTAACCTCATCAGCGGCTCATGCCGCGGTCTTGGTGGTGGTCATGGATTTGCTCGGGCTCAGTAGGGGCTGGCTGATCATCCGAGTTTCGGATGAGGCTAAATCTCCATGCGCCGCCAACGCCACGCCGAGGAATTATCGAAGTTTAGTTTTTACAAAAGGCGGCTGATCGGCAAAAAGTACCTTCGGGTCTCGCACCTCGCCGCGCAGAGCTCTATCCGCCTCGACTGCCAACAAAATGGTTCTCCCCGCGCGACCATTTCGTGCAGAACCGTACCGACTTTTGCTTGCACGACTGACATGGCCTAACGCTAGAGAAATTGCGTCAGGGTCAAATTTTTGCGCTTTTAGGTCCGCTGCAAATGCATGTCTCAGGCTGTATGCACTAACGCTCTGAAATCCCAGTCTCTGCGCCGCTGCAGCAATGGCTTTTTGCAGGCCAAGTCCCTGTTTGGGCGCCACTGAAATTTGCCCGCCTTTACTCACAACCGCTTGACGAAGTTTCTCGGCAAGCCCTCCTCGCAGGGTTAAACATCGCCATGCTTGGCCTGCATCAGTGTTATGGCTGACCTTGGCACCCTGAATTAATATCTCCAGGCTACTGTCCGGCAGAGCTCGTAGCTCAATCGGCTTTCCTAACTCATCAGGCCTGGCGCCGGTAAGCACCATTATTGCGCAATGCAGTTGATGTTTAGATGGAATGGCCTCTAATAACTGGTTGCGCCAATTGCTGGGCAACCCGGCTAGAGAACGCCGTTTAGCCTTTGAGTTTTCCCGTTTCTTTTTGGGGAGAGCGTATCGCTCCTCAGCCATGAGTTGAGCGGCATAGTTCCTCGCCAGTGCTCGTGCGGCTGTGCGAGTTTCGGCTGTGGGGGCGTGCTCTGATTCGCGTAATGTCTCGGCCAACCAATGCGCCATAGATACACGCCATGCAGCCCTCAAAGCACCCGTATTGCGTAGCTGTTTGGCGGTCGCGTAATCGTGCCAGTGGGCACCATCGAGGCGCAGCATAATGCGTCGATACTCAGCCCGGGTGGAGTCAGCAAGCCCGCTATAGCGATCTAGGATCGGCTTGGCGATTGCTCGGAGTGCTCCCCGGTCTGACGGCGCTACGGGAATCACAGCGTTATTTGTTGAGCTGTCTGAGTTCTTATCTGGCCGCCTCATAAATTCTCCTGCTTACCCAGATTGCGCCTCTATCTACGCTGCGCTCCGACAGGCGCAATTACCGCAGAAATAGTGATTGCCCCCCCATTTTTGGCCGCCATTCTGGCCACCAAAAATGGGGTGAACGAGCTGTTTTACTCACCTGATTTCCCCTCGCCGGGCGGCACCTCCCCGGGCCACTGGAGTGGCCCGGGGAGGTGTGACAGGGTGTCTATTCAGTACGCGCGTCAACGCCAAGCGGCTGCGCCGACCTTGCGCTCCGTTCGCTCGGGTCGTGCCGACACGACGAGCCGGTGCACGGCGCGTTGACTCACAAATTGAGATCATGCCAACCACTACTTGGCGGCGTACTAAATATGCAGTTTGATGGGCTTGCCAATTCGTGAGTTCTCCCTACCCGCCAGGCTGAAAATATTCATTGATGAGTATTTAAATCGCAACCGAGCATCTATTAATTTGAATGCATCCACCATGAGAGTTGCGAAGAAACAGTCGCAGCGCATTGGTGGTCGCTCGTTATTTGGCTGGGAAAATTGTTATGCCTTTATATATACAAAAGCATATGTTTTTGCCGCAGATATTTATGCAGTAACGGGTCATTAGAATCACCGCGAAGCATGCTAGCCTGCCAAATCGCATCACAGTTAACAGTGCATCAAATCAGCACAATATGGATAATTGTTTTTCCCTATAAGGAAAACCCCTAAAACAGTAAAAAATACAAATAAAATATTGCGCCACAATTCTGATAGTAAAACAAAAGATAGGAAAATCTCATTTGCTTCCCCGTGCCGCCAAGCGTTGAATCGGTCTGCGTACAGCAGTCCATATCAAGTTATTTTAACGCCGGGTAAATTATATGAATACAGATCTGCGCATTATCCGCATCCGTGAGGTTGAAGTACTCACGACACTAAAGCGCTCAACAATTTATAAAAAACTGAGCACTGATAAAACCTTCCCCCGCCCCGTTCCACTGAGCGACAGCAACTCACGCGGAGCGCCTGTGGGATTCGTGCTGAGCGAGGTACTAGCTTGGATTGAGAGCCGAATCGAAAAGCGCGAGGGTCGATAGATGCCTCTCCCTAGCGCCGTCATAAGTGTTTTTCATAGCGCAAAAGCTAGGCGCGGTAAGCATGGCTCGGAGTAGGTTGAAGTCCAAGGGGCGAACAGACCGTGGCGGGTTCATTGCGATTCCCAATGCATTGCACGACTACCCCGCATTTGCCGAGTTGAGTGGTACTGCATTAAAAGTTCTACTGGGATTAGCGCGCCAGTACCGTGGGGCCAATAATGGCGATCTATCTGCATCCCACACGCAAGCTGTGAGGTGGGGTGTGGGTAGCAAAACATCACTAGCTAAAGCGCTGGTCGAACTCCAGAGGCACGGTCTGATAATACGCACCCGAGAGGGGGTATTCATCAATCCAGGCGGACGTTGTGCACTCTATGCGCTGGCTTGGAGGCCAGTTGATGACTGCCCTGGAAAGAACCTGGAAATTGCGTCTACGCCCACGCCATTGCTCAAATTGAGTATGGAAAACAACAAAAAACCCGGTACAGCTTGTGTACTACGATGAGTACATTATCTGTACGCGCCACAGCAAAAGAAGGGTCAAGGATTGCCGTTATGAGTACAGTTTGTGTACCGATTGGGTTAAGTTCCCGGTCCAGTTTATGGCCCCCTTTCTATATATACCAACGGATGTTGGTTGTGAGATCCAACAGTATCCGAACTGCATCGGGCCGAGTCATTTCCAGCAGCTTCGTTGGCTCCTTCGGTTTCGCATGGAAAATCATAAATGCCAAAGGCGTGCGGATAGAGCTCTGCCTGTGCAGGAATGAACCAGCCCTCGGGATGAATCGGCTCTCATTTTGCAGTCAACGAAGGACCACTTTTGGCCGGGAGTAGTCAGTCGCGACTGGCTGGAGTCGGCCAATAGCGGTCATCGAGTGACTTCAAGAAAAGTGGCGATTAACTTGCAGGGCTATACGTATAGCTTTCGCCCAATACGAGAGTGCTTACTACCTCTGCACTATTCTCTGTAGCAATTTGTCTGGTAACGTGCTGGCACATTGCCCGTGGGAAATCGGGCGAATATCTGGAATACAACATTCATTGCCCGCATGGGCAGGTAGGGAGCTCTGCATGACATCTGAAATGGTCGTTAAACAGTCCTTGCAACTAGTGGAGCGCCTTTCTGATGGTTCGATGCGGCACATTCCTCTTGCCGAGGTGTCGTCTGTACCTGCCCGTTCGGGTGCGCAGTATGCGTTGATAGATACCTCAACTGGCAAGTCGCCAGAGGGGCTGCAGGTCAAGCGAAAAGGCAGCTCGCTGGTCGTAGAGTCAGACGATGACGGCGTATTGGTCGAAATCACCGAGTTTTACGATGAGCCAGAAACTGCGTTTATCCCACAAGCCGAGTTAGACGGCGCCACGCTGGCCGGCACCTCTGTTACGGGTGAAACGCCAGCAATCGACACTGCCGCCAATGGTGAAGAAATCATTTGGCGTGGCGGTTCTGATAGTGATCTCTTCACGCCGATGAACCTTGTGCTAGGCGGCCTAGGCCTGGTTGGCCTGGGGCTGGCCGCAGGTGGCGGAGGAGGCGGTGGTGGCGGTGGCGGTGGCGGTGACGCGCCCCCTGCAAATGTACTCAACACAGTTAACGGAACCATCGTGGGCGGCCCCGTGGTGGCGGGTAACGATCTTCGCGTGGAGGTCTACCAAGCTGACGGCGTGACCCTGTTAGGAGAGGCTCAGGTCAATGCGGACGGAACCTTTTCTATTCCCGTTGGAAGCTATCTTGGTGTGGTCATTGCGCGTGTTGTAAACGATGGATCGAGCGCGGACTACCTGGATGAAGCTACTGAGGTTGGTAAAGACCTCAATGCTGAACTGTTTGCGATGGAGGTGGTGTCGCAACCCAACTCCACGGTAACCGTCAATCTCAACGTCCTCAGCACCTTGGCTTATCACAAGGTGCAGGATGCAGCTGCCGGTGGTGTTCCTACTGCGTCGATGGTCGATAGCATCAACGAAGCCATAGCTGATCTTTTTGGTTTGCCTAGCTTGCACGGCACCGCCGTTGTGCCAACCAACGGTGGCAGTTTTGACAGCGATGACGGCCTGAGTTCGGGCGAAATATACGGCGCTGTACTGGCAGCGTTATCTGGAGCCGATGCCCAGAATGGTGGCGATAGCCAGCAGACCATCAACGACCTGCTAGCAGGATTGGATGTCAGCAATGGCACCGCAACGTTGACAGAAAGTGCTCAAGGCATCGTGGTACAAGGTGGGGAGTTTACGTCGGCGCAAACAGGCCAAGACCTGACGGGAGCCGTTGCGGGGGTGGTTGATACTTACGCGCCTGACTTCACTTCTGGCACCACAGCCACAGCCATTGACGAAAACAGCGGCGTCGGACAAGCCGTTTATACGGCAGTGGCAAGCGATTCAGCCAGCAGCGTGACCTACAGCCTGAAAGCTATTGGCGATCATGCGTTGCTGAGCATCAACACCAGCACCGGCGAAGTCACCCTGACGGGTAACCCGAATTACGAAAGTAAAACCGGCTATGCCTTCACCGTGATCGCCACCGATGCTGCCGGCAATACCAGCGAGCAGGCTGTCACGTTGGATATCAACAACTTAGATGACACGGCGCCGACTATTACCTCGACCGCTACTGCCACTGCCATCAACGAAAACAGTGGCGCCGGGCAGGTGGTGTACACGGTCACTAGCACCGATACCGCCGATGTGGTCAGCGGCGTCACCAGCTATAGCTTGAAACCCGGTGGCGATTCGGCACTGTTCAGCATCAATGCCGCTACCGGCGAGGTCACCCTGACCGACAGCCCGGACTACGAAACCAAATCCAGTTACAGCTTCACCGTGGTGGCCACTGATGCGGCCAATAACGCCAGTGAGAAAGTGGTCACTCTGGCAATCAACGACATTGCCGATGAGATCGCACCGACTGTCAGCAGCATTGCAATCAGCGCGGCAAGCAGCGCCCAGAACGACAGCCTGAATGCCGACGACGTGGTCAGCGTTACGGTGAATATGGATGAAGCCACCCTGGTCGACACCACGGGCGGAACGCCGCGTGTGGCCCTAAATATCGGCGGCAGCACTGTGTACGCCGACTACGTGTCGGGCAGCGGCAGCACTGCGCTGGTGTTCCAATACACCATCCAAGCTGGTCAGACTGACGCCAACGGCATCAGCCTTGATGCCAATGCCCTGCAGGCCAATGGTGGCACCCTGCGTGATGCAGCAGGCAATGCGGCCGATCTTGACCATGTAGCAGTGACCGACAACGCCAGCTACCTGGTGGATACAGCTGCACCTAGCTTTAGCTCGGGGGCTACGGCCGCGGCTATCGATGAAAATATCGGGGCTGGGCAGCCCGTCTACATGGCAGCGGCGACTGATGTAGGCGGCGTCACTTACAGCCTCAAAGCCGTTGATGATCACGCGCTGTTGAGCATCAACACCAGCACCGGCGAAGTCACCCTGACGGGTAACCCGAATTACGAAAGTAAAACCGGCTATGCCTTTACCGTGATCGCCACCGATGCTGCCGGCAATACCAGCGAGCAGGCTGTCACGTTGGATATCAACAACCTAGATGACACGGCGCCGACTATTACCTCGACCGCTACTGCCACTGCCATCAACGAAAACAGTGGCGCCGGGCAGGTGGTGTACACGGTCACTAGCACCGATACCGCCGATGTGGTCAGCGGCGTCACCAGCTATAGCTTGAAACCCGGTGGCGATTCGGCACTGTTCAGCATCAATGCCGCTACCGGCGAGGTCACCCTGACCGACAGCCCGGACTACGAAACCAAATCCAGTTACAGCTTCACCGTGGTGGCCACTGATGCGGCCAATAACGCCAGTGAGAAAGCGGTTACTCTGGCAATCAACGACATTGCTGATGAAGTCGCACCGACTGTCAGCAGCATTGCAATCAGCGCGGCAAGCAGCGCCCAGAACGACAGCCTGAATGCCGACGACGTGGTCAGCGTTACGGTGAATATGGATGAAGCCACCCTGGTCGACACCACGGGCGGAACGCCGCGTGTGGCCCTAAATATCGGCGGCAGCACTGTGTACGCCGACTACGTGTCGGGCAGCGGCAGCACTGCGCTGGTGTTCCAATACACCATCCAAGCTGGTCAGACTGACGCCAACGGCATCAGCCTTGATGCCAATGCCCTGCAGGCCAATGGTGGCACCCTGCGTGATGCAGCAGGCAATGCGGCCGATCTTGACCATGTAGCAGTGACCGACAACGCCAGCTACCTGGTGGATACAGCTGCACCTAGCTTTAGCTCGGGGGCTACGGCCGCGGCTATCGATGAAAATATCGGGGCTGGGCAGCCCGTCTACATGGCAGCGGCGACTGATGTAGGCGGCGTCACTTACAGCCTCAAAGCCGTTGATGATCACGCGCTGTTGAGCATCAACACCAGCACCGGCGAAGTCACCCTGACGGGTAACCCGAATTACGAAAGTAAAACCGGCTATGCCTTTACCGTGATCGCCACCGATGCTGCCGGCAATACCAGCGAGCAGGCTGTCACGTTGGATATCAACAACCTAGATGACACGGCGCCGACTATTACCTCGACCGCTACTGCCACTGCCATCAACGAAAACAGTGGCGCCGGGCAGGTGGTGTACACGGTCACTAGCACCGATACCGCCGATGTGGTCAGCGGCGTCACCAGCTATAGCTTGAAACCCGGTGGCGATTCGGCACTGTTCAGCATCAATGCCGCTACCGGCGAGGTCACCCTGACCGACAGCCCGGACTACGAAACCAAATCCAGTTACAGCTTCACCGTGGTGGCCACTGATGCGGCCAATAACGCCAGTGAGAAAGCGGTTACTCTGGCAATCAACGACATTGCTGATGAAGTCGCACCGACTGTCAGCAGCATTGCAATCAGCGCGGCAAGCAGCGCCCAGAACGACAGCCTGAATGCCGACGACGTGGTCAGCGTTACGGTGAATATGGATGAAGCCACCCTGGTCGACACCACGGGCGGAACGCCGCGTGTGGCCCTAAATATCGGCGGCAGCACTGTGTACGCCGACTACGTGTCGGGCAGCGGCAGCACTGCGCTGGTGTTCCAATACACCATCCAAGCTGGTCAGACTGACGCCAACGGCATCAGCCTTGATGCCAATGCCCTGCAGGCCAATGGTGGCACCCTGCGTGATGCAGCAGGCAATGCGGCCGATCTTGACCATGTAGCAGTGACCGACAACGCCAGCTACCTGGTGGATACAGCTGCACCTAGCTTTAGCTCGGGGGCTACGGCCGCGGCTATCGATGAAAATATCGGGGCTGGGCAGCCCGTCTACATGGCAGCGGCGACTGATGTAGGCGGCGTCACTTACAGCCTCAAAGCCGTTGATGATCACGCGCTGTTGAGCATCAACACCAGCACCGGCGAAGTCACCCTGACGGGTAACCCGAATTACGAAAGTAAAACCGGCTATGCCTTTACCGTGATCGCCACCGATGCTGCCGGCAATACCAGCGAGCAGGCTGTCACGTTGGATATCAACAACCTAGATGACACGGCGCCGACTATTACCTCGACCGCTACTGCCACTGCCATCAACGAAAACAGTGGCGCCGGGCAGGTGGTGTACACGGTCACTAGCACCGATACCGCCGATGTGGTCAGCGGCGTCACCAGCTATAGCTTGAAACCCGGTGGCGATTCGGCACTGTTCAGCATCAATGCCGCTACCGGCGAGGTCACCCTGACCGACAGCCCGGACTACGAAACCAAATCCAGTTACAGCTTCACCGTGGTGGCCACTGATGCGGCCAATAACGCCAGTGAGAAAGCGGTTACTCTGGCAATCAACGACATTGCTGATGAAGTCGCACCGACTGTCAGCAGCATTGCAATCAGCGCGGCAAGCAGCGCCCAGAACGACAGCCTGAATGCCGACGACGTGGTCAGCGTTACGGTGAATATGGATGAAGCCACCCTGGTCGACACCACGGGCGGAACGCCGCGTGTGGCCCTAAATATCGGCGGCAGCACTGTGTACGCCGACTACGTGTCGGGCAGCGGCAGCACTGCGCTGGTGTTCCAATACACCATCCAAGCTGGTCAGACTGACGCCAACGGCATCAGCCTTGATGCCAATGCCCTGCAGGCCAATGGTGGCACCCTGCGTGATGCAGCAGGCAATGCGGCCGATCTTGACCATGTAGCAGTGACCGACAACGCCAGCTACCTGGTGGATACAGCTGCACCTAGCTTTAGCTCGGGGGCTACGGCCGCGGCTATCGATGAAAATATCGGGGCTGGGCAGCCCGTCTACATGGCAGCGGCGACTGATGTAGGCGGCGTCACTTACAGCCTCAAAGCCGTTGATGATCACGCGCTGTTGAGCATCAACACCAGCACCGGCGAAGTCACCCTGACGGGTAACCCGAATTACGAAAGTAAAACCGGCTATGCCTTTACCGTGATCGCCACCGATGCTGCCGGCAATACCAGCGAGCAGGCTGTCACGTTGGATATCAACAACCTAGATGACACGGCGCCGACTATTACCTCGACCGCTACTGCCACTGCCATCAACGAAAACAGTGGCGCCGGGCAGGTGGTGTACACGGTCACTAGCACCGATACCGCCGATGTGGTCAGCGGCGTCACCAGCTATAGCTTGAAACCCGGTGGCGATTCGGCACTGTTCAGCATCAATGCCGCTACCGGCGAGGTCACCCTGACCGACAGCCCGGACTACGAAACCAAATCCAGTTACAGCTTCACCGTGGTGGCCACTGATGCGGCCAATAACGCCAGTGAGAAAGTGGTCACTCTGGCGATCAACGACATTGCCGATGAGATCGCCCCGGCAGTCAGCAGCATTGCCATCAGTGCGGCAAGTGGTGCTCAGAACAACAGCCTGAATGCCGGTGACGTGGTCAGCGTCACTGTGTCCATGGATGAGGCCACCCTGGTCGACGCCACCGGCGGTGCGCCGCGTGTGGCCTTGAATATCGGTGGCAGCACGGTGTACGCCGACTACGTGTCGGGCAGCGGCAGCACTGCGCTGGTGTTCCAGTACACAATCCAGGCGGGTCAGACCGACACCACAGGCATCAGCCTTGATGCCAACGCGCTGCAAGCCAATGGCGGCAGCCTGCAGGATGCCGCGGGCAATGCGGCCAATCTAGAGCATGTTGCAGTGGCGGATAACGCCAGCTATCTGGTGGACACGACTGCGCCTACTGCGCGTGTGGTTACGACGCGATCACCCACGCTGTTCGAGCCGGATGGTGTAACCAACGGCAATGACGATGCGCCCCAGATCACGGCTATAGGTAGCGATGGTGCCTTTGTTGTCACCTGGTTCGGCCGAGATGCGGATGATGACGACAGTATTTTTGTACAGCGCTTCGACGCAGCTGGAAGTGCACAGGGCAGCCCTATCCTGCTTGAACCGGATGGCATAACAAACGGCTTTGATGGCAATCCTCAGATCACTGCTCTAGGTAATCAGGGTGCCTTTGTGGTTGTTTGGGCAGGCTCTGATGCTAGTGCCAGCAGCATCTTCGTGCAGCGTTTCGATACCGTTGGGGCTGCCCAGGGCAACCCCATTCTGCTTCAACCTGCTGGCGTGACCAGCGGTGGTGATTACGCGGCCCAAGTCACCGCACTGGGCAACAATGGAGCCTTTGCCGTTGTCTGGGCTGGCCAGGACGCTGGCGGGGATTACAGTATTTTTGTGCAACCTTTTGATCTCAATGGCGTGGCACAGGGCAGTCCCATCCCTATCGAGGCGCAGGGGGTTACCAACGGCTACGATGATTTGCCCCAAATCGCCGCACTTGGAAATGATGGCGCCTTTGCGGTTACATGGCATGCTCAAGACGTTGATGGTGACGCCAGTGTCTACGTGCAGCGTTTTGATAGTAATGGTGTTGCACAGAATGGCCCCGTCAAGCTTGAGCCTATTGGTAAAACCAATGGCCAGGACTACCAAGCGCAAATCACTGCATTGGGCGACCAAGGTGCCTTGGCCGTTGTCTGGTGTGGTGATGATACGGATAACGACTCCAGCATCTTTGTCCAGCGCTTTGACGAGAACGGCGTTGCTCAGGGTGGCCCGGTATTGCTTGAACCCGCAGGTGTCACCAACGGCTATGACGCCGCTCCGCAGATCACGTCAGTTGGCTCTGACGGGGCCTTTGTGGTTACGTGGGCAGGGGCTGACATCAATGGTGGCTTCAGCGTTTTCGTGCAGCGCTTCGACAATACTGGATCTCTTCAGGGCAGCCCTTTCATGCTTGAAGCTGATGGCGTGTCCAATAACAACAGCTTTGATCCCCAGGTCACCTCGTTGGGCAATGAGGGCGCCTTCGTTGTAATTTGGGGGGCTCAAGAGGTCGGCGGTAACGGTAACATACGCATCCTGGTACAGCGCTTCGACAGCAGTGGAAGTGCCATGGGTAGCCCTGTCATGCTCAACGCCGATAGCATGATCATCGGCGACGACTACGCTGCCCAGGTCAGTGCAGTTGGTAGTGACGGCGCTTTTGCCGTTACCTGGCGTGGTTACGATACCGATCGCTCTATCGGTGGCTTTCCCGGTGGCTTTCCCGGTGGTGACACCAGCATTTTCGTGCAGCGCTTCGAGGCTGACGGCTCAATCAGCATGCCCACCACCATCCAGCCAGGCCAGGCTGTTACGGCGCAAAGCACCGAAACGGGCACCGCTTATCTGGTCAACAATTCAGTTCTTGTGACCGACGTGGCCAGTATCACGGGTGCGGACAATACGCTGTGGACTTCGGTCGTTGTCAGCGCAGCCAGCAGCAATACCTCGATGGACACCACCGATCTGGTCGATGGCACCTACTCGCTGTACAGCGTCGATGCGGCCGGCAACCTGTCCGCAGCGGCCGCCACCACAGTCACCATCGACGGCACTCCACCAGCGTTCAGCTCCGGCGACAGCGCCACGGCTATTGACGAAAACAGCGGTGCTGGTCAGATGGTGTATATCGCCACATCAAGCGATACCACAGCGGTGAACTACAGCTTGAAGGCCGGGGCGGATGCTGCACTGTTTAATATCAATGCCGGCAGTGGTGAGGTCATGTTGCTCGCTAACCCGGACTTTGAAAGTAAAGCCAGCTACAGCTTTACCGTGGTGGCTACCGATGCAGCGGGAAATGCCACTGAGCAGGCCGTTTCACTGAGCATCAGTGATGTGGATGAAACCGGGCCTGCGGTCAGCAGCGTCGCCATCACCAGCGCCACGGGTGTGCAGAGCAACACCTTGAATGCCGGGGATGTAGTCAGCGTAACCGTGGGGATGAATGAGGCGACGCTAGTAAATACCGCCGGAGGTACGCCACGCCTGGCGCTGACAATTGGCAGCAGTACGGTCTACGCGGATTACGTCTCTGGCACGGGCACTACGTCGCTGGTATTTCAGTACACCATTTTGGCCAGTCAGACTGATGCCAACGGTATCTCGATAGCAGCCAACGCTCTGGAGACCAACAGCGGTACGCTGCGCGACGCAACTGGGAACGACGCGGTGCTGACTCACGCCCTGGTGGCCGACAACGGCAGCTATCTGGTCGACACCACCGCGCCCATTGTCAGCGGTGTCAGCAGTACCACCGCAGCCGGCACCTATGCCGTGGACGATGTAATCAGCATCCAGGTCGCCTTCAGCGAGGCGGTGACGGTCACTGGCACGCCGCAGCTGACGCTGGAAACCGGCACCACCGACCGCGTGGTCAACTACAGCACCGGCACCGGCACCAACACCCTGACCTTCACCTACACGGTGCAGGCGGATGACACCAGCGCCGACCTCGACTACCTGAGCACCACTGCACTCAGCCTGAATGGCGGCACGATTCGCGACGCTGCCGGCAATAACGCCACTCTGACCCTACCCTCGCCCGGTACGGCGGGCTCCTTGGGAGCGAACGAGGCCATTGTTATCGATACATCGGGACCGGTGGCCGATAGCAGCATTGTGGTCTTTGACCTGGTGCAGGGGGTGAGCTCCAGCCACAGTAACCGCACTTTCGATGCGGATACTAGCTACACCATCTTTATCCGTGTGGAGAGCAGGGAAGCCGAAATGAGCACTGCTGGTGATGGTCCAGGCACTTGGAACATGTGGTCTGGAGCTGGCAACTTGGGTGCTGATGACAAGGTCGTTTTTGTAGGAACCGGAGAGGGGGTCATGGCGAAGAGTGGAGGCGTGTGGCGGACTGTTGGACGAGTGGATGGCGGTCGCAATGGTCAGAACACACAGGAATACTTCGGGGTTTATACAATGTCGTCGTTCTTAGGTATGACTATCTACGGCAAGGGCACTGTCTATCGGGGCATCGCCTGGTCCATCAATGAAGTACCGGGGGCTATTTATGGCGGAGGGAATTTGTGGAATGGAACCTGGACCAACGTTAATGCGGGCAAAGCCTTTGGTGATGTGCATCTGCTTGAAATGCCTAACGGTATTCTGACCTCTCAGGGACTGGCCTAATCCAGTTTTTTTCTCCGTGTCACCGCCCTTCTACTTCTAATAGGGGCGGAAAACTTCTGGATCACGCTGTTCCGATGAACTCTCTGTCCTTACTGCGCCGCCTGGCCTTGCAACAGCAATCCGAGCTGCTGCAGGAGGCCTGCTTCGCCCCACAAAATTCCTCTGAACAAGTATTGCTGGCGCTGGCTTATGCCCAGCTGGGCGATTTAGATGCGGCCCGTCGCTGTGTGGGCGCGCTCGACCACACGGGGCTGTATGTCGATGCCCGTGTCGATCTGGCCGCCGTGCAATTGCTGCTGGGCGACTTTGATGCGGCTCAGATGCTGCTCGAGACCGCCTTATACGAGGCCCCTGATCACGCACTGCTGCTGGCACGTTTGGCTACCTGCCATCTCCGCAGCCAACAGATAGAAACGGCAAGGCAGTTGTATGAACGTAGTCTGGTACTGCAACCCAATGTTCTTGTGTATCAGCAACTACTGCGTCTCTATTTACGGGAAGGTGCCACGCAACAGTGCGAGCGATTGCTGGAGCAGGCGGAAGATTTCTGGGGCTGTGAGCAGGAAGAATGGCCAGAGCAGCAGGCGGCGCGGCAAAGCCAGCAACTGCGTGGCCTGCGTTTGGAGCTATGGCTGGCCAGTGAGCAGCATGCTGCCGCCGAAGCCTGGTTGGACAAACAGCTAGACTCTCTGGATGAGGAAGATTACTGCGGTCTGTTGTCCGGTTACGCTCAACGACTAGCCGAGCGCAGCCATCATGCTCTGGCCGAGGACACCCTGCGTCGTGGCTTGCGCCAGTACCCCGAACAGATGGGTCTCTATCAGCAACTGGCCGAGCTGGCAAGCCTGCAAGGGCGTAGTTCCCAGGCAATCGCTTTGCTACAGCGCGCCATCCTTCTGGCTGGCCAGCGCGGGCAGTCAACTCTGGCACTGCGTCTGAAATTGGTGGATGTCGCGACTCAGGCACATATGTCGCTGGCGCGTGAAGTGGTCATGCAGGTCGTGGAAGAGGCCCAGGCGCTGGTGGAGGGTAAGGGGGGGGATGCTGCACAGATCGCCCTTTGGCAGGCTCAGGCACAGGTGGCATTGGCCGGTGTTGAGGCTCAAGAGCAGCAGTATGCCGAGGCTGAAGCGCGCTACCGCGACGTATTGCTCGCCTATCCAAAGTCTCTAGTCGCCTTGCAGGGGGTGGGCCAGTTATGTATGCAACTGGGGCGTATCGATGAGGCCGTGGTACTGTTCGAGCAGGTCAAAGTGTTGGATCCGGCGCGCGGTCATATCGCGTTGATCAATGCGCGGCGTTTCCCGGACGACGCCACCTTGCAAAGCTTGGAGGCACTAGCCCGCCTACCCGGCTTGGAAGGCCCAGTTAAACCGGGGCTGCTGTTGCAACTGGCCGCCGCCTGGGAAAAGCGTAAGGACTACACCAAAGCTTTTGCGTTGGCTGACGAGGCCAATGCCGCCAGCTGCACGTTGCTGCACTATGACGCCCGCGCACACCGCCAGCGTTGTGCGCGTATTCGCCATGCGTTCAGCTGTGATTTGTACGAGCACCGCCCAGGTGTGGGCAACAGCTCGACGCTACCCGTGTTCGTGCTGGGCATGCCGCGCTCCGGCACCACGCTAATCGAGCAGATCTTGGCGGGCCACAGCCAGATTCACGGTGCTGGCGAGCTGGGCGTGATCCCCAGTGTGATCGCCGGGCTGGAGCGCTGGGAGCGCCACGTAGGCTCGGGCCGGCATTACCCTGATTGTGTGGACGACCTCAGTGCCAAGGTGGTGGCGGGTATTACCGACAATGTGCTCAAGGAGCTGCAGGAATACGCCCCCGAGGCGCTGCATGTGGTGGACAAGCTGCCGCATAACTTCGAGAACATCGGCCTGATCAAGCTGCTGTTTCCCAACGCACGAATCATCTCGGTGCGCCGTGACCCGCGTGATATCGCCATTTCCAACTACTTCACCGACTACGCGGCCAAGCACGGCGGCATGGGCTTTGCCTACGACCTGGGCTGGATTGGCGAGCAACTGGCCGACCATAACCTGCTGATGCACCACTGGAACCAGGTGTTCCCTGGGGAGATTCTGGAGGTACGCTACGAGGATGTACTGGCCGACCCAGAGCGCGAGGCGCGGCGCATGCTGGAGTATGTCGGTGTGGCGTGGGAGCCGCAGGTGCTCAATTTTAGTGAGCTGCAACGGCCGGTGAAAACCGCCAGCGTGTGGCAGGTGCGCCAGCCGCTGTACAAAACCTCCATGGCCAAATGGGCGCGTTATGAGGCCTACCTTGCGCCCCTGATACGCGGCACCAATGCGCGCATCGAATGGCAGCCGATCACCGATATGGCTACGTTGCCGGTGCCTGGCCTGCTGGAAACCGGCGTGGCGTTTTACCGTGAAGAAAAGCTGGATGACGCCGAATATCACTTCAAACAGCTGTTGCATTATCTGCCGGAGCATGCGGCCGCCACTTTTATGCTGGGCCTGGTTTACCTGCGCAAAGGCCATGTGAGTGAGGGCATCGCCTTGATGCTCAAAGCCCATGAGCAGTGCCCGTGGAATGCTCAATGGCGTGACGACCTGGCGCGGGCGTATGAATTATCCGGTGAGCCGGAAAAAGCCGCTGCCTTGAAACCTAAAAAACCGCACGCGAGCGTGCCGGATCCCGAACAAGAAATGGATGGAGAGTTTGCATGGTGATTTCCTTGCCCCGCCTTGGACGGCGTAGCGCATTGGCCCTGTGTTTAGGTGTGCTGGCGTTGCCCGTCAATGCACAGCAGGCCGATGGTTTGCAGACCGCCTTGCAGGCCGCACTGACCCTGCACCCGGCAATTAGCGGCAAGCAGTCGCAGATCAAAGCTCGTGAATACTCGGCCGATGCTGCGCGTGCCCAGCGATACCCCAGCCTGACGGCGCAGGCTCAGCAGTATTCGGGGGACAACCGAGACGCCACCACCGGTGACGATCTGTCCACTCCCATGACCCTGCGGGCGCGTCAGCCGGTGTGGGCATTTGGGCGGATCGATAACAGCATTGCGTTTGCTGATGCCGACACCGACGTCGAGCGCGTCGACCTGCTGCGGGTACAGCGCCAACTGCTGGAGCAGACGGCCGTTGCCTACGCCAGCGTGTTAGGCAGTCGTCAGCGTTTACAGGTGGTCGAGGCCAGCCTGGCTGCCCATCAGTCACTGTTTGATCAAATCAGCCGACGCGAGCAAGGCCAACTGGCGTCGACGGCGGATGTGCGCCTAGCGGCCACGCGCCTGTCGCAATCCAAGGCCCGGGTTGAGCGTTACGCAGGTGAACTGGAGATTGCCGAGAGTGATTTGCTAGCCCTGACCCAAGTGCCCGTGGCGGCCAAGCAGCCAGTGGCTTCCGGTTTATTGCAGGTCAGCGAGGGCGAGACATTACGCCAAGCGGCCCTACAGGGCAGTGCTGAAGTGCGCTTCAAGAAGCAGGAGATCGAGCGAGCCAAAGCCGGTGTGGACCAAGCCAAAACCGCCTCTATGCCAACGGTTTATCTGCAAGCTGAACAGGATCATGACCAGCCTTCTTACCGTGATGACACCCGTGTCAGTGTGGTGTTTGAAGGTACGCTGGAGGGTATGGGTTTTGCGACCCGTGGCCGAACAGGCGCTGCGGTTGCGCAACAGAGTGCAGCAGAGGACGACCTGACCTATGCCGTTAACGAGCTTGAGCGCAGTGTGCGTCGGTTGCAGCGCAATCGTGAGTTGCAGGCTGAGTTGATTCAGGTGCAGGGCGATTCTTTGACCGAACTGGAGGCTGTCCTTGGGTCTTACCAGCGTCAATATGCGGCTGGGACCAAGAGCTGGCTGGATGTGCTGAATATCCAGCGAGAACTCAGCGAGCAGCAATTGCAGCTGGTGCAAGCGCAAAGCGATTGGGTGATCTATTCGCTGCAATTGGCGGCGCTGACAGGCGGGCTGGATGCTCTAGTCGCCTTAAATACCGAGGAGCTGTAAGCACATGGATGGTCAAAACGGCGCACCGGAGCAGCCGGGTATTGCGCTTGCGTTGGTTAAACAGTTGTTGGCGTCTTTGCAGGTTCCCTTTGATGGCGCTGCGTTACAGCAGGCCTGTACGCAGGTGGGTCATGGGGCTGTTGCGCTCAAACCCGCCGACTGGCTGAGGCAGGTGCTGGTGCAGGCAGGCCTGAAAAACCTTGCGCCGGTGCAGTTGGCTTGGCGCCGTCTAGATCTGCGCCGCTTACCTGCCCTTGTATGCACGGATGGAAGCTGGTTTTTAGCGGTACGTGAAGCGCCCGATGCTTTGACGTTGATCAACGCGGCAGGCGAGCGGCGTGAAGTCCATGAAGCCGAGCTGCAGGATGCGCTGGTGGTCTGGCTGCGTGCCCCGACAAGCAGAAGCGCCGATGCCGGCCGAGCGTTCTCGGGCAACCTGGCGACGCGTTTGGTTTGGCGTGAGCTGTTTCGTGAGCGCGGTTGGCTGTGGAAGGTCATGGTTGCCACGGTGCTGGTGAATCTACTGGCGGTTGGCACGTCAATTTTTGCCATGCAGGTGTACGACCGCGTGGTGCCCACACTGGCATACGCGACCCTCACCACATTGGTCACGGGGATGGCGATGATCATCCTGCTCGACTGGCTGCTGAAAACCACCCGTGCGCGAATTTTGGACAGCCTGTCCTGTGCGGTGGACAAGCGGGTTTCGCAGCAGGTTTTCGAGCATTTGCTGCATGTGCGTCTGGATCAGCAGCCGCGCAGCTTAGGTACCTTGGCCGCGCAGGTGGGTGGGTTGGATACCGTGCGGCAGTTCTTCAGCTCGGGCGTGGTATTCGCGTTGGTGGATTTGCCCTTCGCGCTGCTGTTTCTGGCGTTCATCGCCATCATTGGTGGCGCGGTCGGTTGGGTGTATGCGTTGTTACTGCCGGTGGCCTTGTTATTGGGCTATGTCACGCAATGGCGTTTGCGCGCATTGCTTAAGCAGCAAATGCTACGCAGCAATGAGCGGCAGGGTTTGTTGGTCGACACCATCCGTGGTGCCGAGTCCATTCGCGCCAATAACGCCGGCTGGCGCTTTGCTCAGGAGTGGCAAAGCGTGACCGCCAGCATCGATGGCTACAGCATCCAGCAACGTGCGATCAGCAGTTTTTCAAGTGTGAGCACCAGCAGCCTGTCGACCTTGGCCTATGTTGCTGCAGTGGTCGTGGGGGTGTGGCAGATCGAGGCGGGCTTGCTGACGATGGGCGGGCTAATCGCGTGCAGCATTCTGGGTGGTCGAGTGATTGCGCCCATTGCGCAAAGTGTTCAGTACCTCGCCCAGTGGCAGCACGTTCGGCAGGCGCTGCAGATGGTGCATCAGGTAATGTCTCTGGAGCGTGATCGCCGGTCGGACCAGCACCTGCTGTTACCCGATGAGTTGCCCAGCGAGGTGGCGCTTGATCGCGTGCGATTTGTTTATCCAGATTCACCAGTTTGCCAGGTCGATATCGAAGGCCTGCAGTTTAAGTCCGGTGAGCGTGTGTTGCTGGTGGGGCCGGTAGGGTGTGGCAAGTCGACTCTACTAAAAATCCTGGCGGGTCTATATCGACCTGCTGAGGGGCGAGTGCGCTTGGGGGATGCCGACCTGTGGGAAATCGACCCTCAGTTGGTGGCCAGTCAGGTGGGCTATCTGCCGCAGGTCGTGCAGCTGTTCAAAGGCAGCTTGCGCAGTAACTTGGCATTGACCGGCGCGAGCAGCGACTCACGTTTGTTACAAATCACCCGTGAGCTGGGCATCGATGCCATTGCGGCATCCAGCCCTCAGGGCATGGACTTGTCGATCAGCGAAGGAGGCGAGGGCTTGTCGGGTGGTCAGAGGCAGCTTGTGGCGCTGGCCCGGGTTTTGATCAACCAGCCCCGTATATGGCTGCTGGATGAGCCGACTGCGGCGCTTGACGGTGAATCCGAACAGCGTGTGTGGGCGGCTCTGCAAGAGGCCGTCCGGCCTGAAGATATTTTGATTGTTGCGACCCATCGCCCGATGGCCGCAATGCGTCTGGCAACGCGGGTGATCGTTATGCAGCAGGGGCAGGTGACAAAAGACGGCACGCCAGACAAGGTGCTGGCGCAGATGCTCGCCCGTCCCGTTGCCTCGTCGCGTATGGGTAAAGGAGGGACGCTCGATGTGGTCTGATCGTTTCTCTCAGGACGATGACGCGCGCAACCAAGCGCGTGTCAGCAAACTACAGAATTCTCATCGTGGTCGTCAGGGCTGGTTATTGATGGCCGTACTGATCGCTGTTGCCACCTTCGCTATCTGGGCGTCGCTGTTTCGTATTGATGAGGTGGCGCGTGCTACGGGTGAGGTGATTGCCAGCAGCCGGGTGCAAATTATCCAGTCGGTTGATGGCGGCGTACTGGAGCAACTGCTGGTCAAGGAAGGCGACAGAGTGGCTCCGGGCCAGCTACTCGCTAGGCTGGAGCAAACCCGTCTTGGGGCGTCGGTCGGTGAAGTAGAAGCCCGGTTGTTTGGTTTGCAGGCTAGGGCCACCCGGCTGAGGGCTGAGGTTATTGGTGAGCGACGGCTCACCTTTCAGGCAGATCTTCTTGAGCGTTCCCCGGAAACAGCACGTGTCGAAGAGGCATTATTCAAACAGCGCCAACTGGGCCTTGAGGAAGAACTGCGCACCATGCGCGTGGCGGTTTCCCTGGCGCAGAAAGAGTTACGACTGGTTGAGCAGCTTTACGCGAACGGTGACGCCAGTGGCTCTGAGCTGTTGCGTGTGCAGCGTGGGCTCAATGAAGCAGAGGCGCGCTTGGTTAACCGGCGTAACAAGTTTCTTGAGGATGCCCGCCTGGAGCTAGCCAAGGCCGAAGATGATATATCCCAGAGCGCTCAAACTCTGACCCTGCGCAAACAGGAACAACAGGATAGCGTGTTTACCGCCATGGTGCCGGGCATCGTCAAGAATATCCGTGTCACCACCGTTGGCGGTGTGCTCAGGGCGGGTGAGGAGTTGATGCAGATCATCCCGGTCGACGATGACTTGATGATTGAGGCCAAGGTGAGCACCGCCGACATTGCTCGCGTCGTACCGGGTCTGGAGGCAACTGTTCGTTTCGACACCTTTGACTACACCATTTTTGGTGGAGTTAAAGGCGAGGTAGCGTTTGTCAGTGCCGATAGCCTGAAGGAAGAAACCAGCCGCGGCATGGATATCTATTACCGTGTGCGGATCAAGCCAGCTACCTATCCTGTGACCTCAACCACGGGCCGGGTGTTGGATGTACTGCCAGGCATGACAGCACAGGTCGATATCCGCACCGGCGAGCGTACGGTGATGGATTATTTACTCAAGCCCTTACGCAAAACCTTGAGTGAGTCGTTCGGTGAGCGGTAGTGCTAAACCCGACAACCGCCAGAAAGGGCTGGTCAGTCGTGAGCAACGCGAGTCGCTAAACGCCCAGCGCGGCCAGGTGCTCTGGCTGACCGGCCTTTCGGGCGCGGGTAAGTCCACCCTGGCTTACGCCCTGGAGGCACGGCTGTATCAGTTGGGGCGACGTTGCGTCGTACTCGATGGCGACAATCTGCGAAGCGGGTTGTGCGCTGACTTGGGCTTTACGCCGGCCGCACGCCATGAAAATCTGCGCCGTGCAGCCGAGGTGGCCAAGTTGTTTGCCGAGACCGGGATGATTTGCATCGCGGCGTTTATTTCCCCTACCTATCTGGATCGCGCCATGGTTCGAGAGGTCGTTGGCCCGGACGACTTTTCTGAGGTCTATCTCGACTGCTCGCTGCAGGTGTGTGAAGCGCGAGATGTAAAAGGGCTCTACCAACGCGCCAGGGCAGGGGAAATTGCAGATTTTACAGGTATTACCTCCCCGTATGAGCCGCCGCTGCAACCAGCCTTGACCTTGATGACTTCAAGCCTGTCGATTGAGGATTGTGTACAGCAGTTAATTGAATGCCTTGGCTGATGCACTACCGCTGAATATGTTCGTGCGGACTTACAGCTTTGGGGCTGCCTCACTGTGGTAAACCAGCGCCGCTTCTAAATTATCAATGGTGAAGGTCTGCTTTTGGCCGATTTCTGCCTGTTGTGGTGGGCCGCAGTCGGCCAACTCCAGCCCTTCGCGACTGCCCAATCCCGACCGATGCTTTTGAATACGTCGGTCTTGCTGAGCGATGCCGCTCCGGAGCTAAAGCAAACGATTTGGACACTGCCCTGTAATAGCCAGGTAGCTCATTTTAGAAACACTTCAAAACCGCATTGCTGCTTAGCGATTTTGGCCTTGCTTGAACTCCACCACGTTGTCCCGTTCCAGCTCGTCTAGATGATCGGCATACCATTGCATCATGGTTCGGCGTTGCTCCAGGTAGATGGCCTTGTTGTAAACACCAGACACCCCATCTTCGACGTGGGAGAGCTGAGCCTCTACATGATCCTTAGCGAAACCGTTCTCGCGCAGAGTAGTGGACGCGATATGACGGAAGCCGTGGCCGGTCTGGCGGCCGGCATAACCCATGCGTCGTAGAGCCATATTGAACGCCATATTGCTACGCGGCTTGGTGCGGTCATTGCGGCCTGGGAATAGCAGAGGATAAGCCCCGGTCATTTTTTGTAGCTGCTCCAGGGCATCGAGTACCTGGCGAGAGAGAGGCACGGTATGCGGGCGGCGCTTCTTCATCCGCTCGGCAGGTATCAGCCACAATCCTGCCTTGCGGTCGAACTCATCCCATCGAGCTTCGCGTAGTTCACTGGGGCGCACGCCGGTCAACATCAGCAGCCGCAGGCCTAGGCGCAGATCGTGGGCGTGGGGGTAAGCACTGATAGCCCGCAACAGGGTGGGCAGCTCCTTGGCGGTGACATGGGCGTAGTTCTCTGCCGGCTTGGACTGCAGAAAGCGGTTAAGCCCTTCAAGGGGGTTATGCACGGCGCGCCCGGTAACGCGGGCAAGGTCATAAATCTCTTTGCAGGATCGGCGCACCCGGCTCATCTGCTCGATGATGCCCTGTTGTTCCATGCCCCGTAGAAACTCCATCCACTCAATCGGGAGGATGCTGGCATACAAGCGCTTGCCGAACACCGGGAGCACATGCAGCTCCAGGGCGCCGATGGTGCGTGTCGCCGTACTAGATGCCCAGCCGGAGCGGCGTATCTCAATCCACTCTCGCGCTAGTGCCTCGAAGGTGCTGTTGGCGGCCTCCAGCTCGGAAGCCTTACGGGCATGCTTGGCGGTCAGTGGGTTGATGCCGTCGGCGGCATCGGCGCGCAGCTCGGCGGCCTTCTGCCTGGCACCTGCACCGCTCACCTCTGGGTAACTGCCGAGGCCGAGCCATGACCACTTGCCATCCGGCTTCTTATAACGCAGCTCCCAGGACTTGCCGCCGTTGGGCTTCACCCGGAAGTACAGGCCCTGGCCATCCTGCTCCCTGTAGGCCGCGATTTCTGGCTCCAGGCCAGCCAGGGTGGTATCCGCCAGTGGGCGGCGTTTAATCTCGCTGCGCTTCATGCCTGTATGCCCTCGGTTCGAATTTTTCACCAGCATACAAGCTGGCATACACGAAGGGAAGGCATAGGGGTAGACAGCTGGATACAGCCAGATACAAGAAAGCCCGCACAGGGCGGGCTTCTTGGGGTATTTTGTAGACAGCCATGGACAGCTGTAAACAGGTAGATGGCGCACCAGGCGGGATTCGAACCCACGACCCCTGCCTTCGGAGGGCAGTACTCTATCCAGCTGAGCTACTGGTGCAGCGCGGGCGCAATCATACGCATGTCGCTGGCAGGCGTCCATGCTGCTGCCTTGTTCGCGATTCTGCACGCAGCCCTCGCTGCAGCGGTCTATGCCTATAAGGCCCTTGAATAAACGCATTATTGCGTTAATTTTTTCGAACAGGCTCTTGCCCTTTACCCCTCTTGACCCTAGGATTCGTTTGAGATTTCAAACGCTCTTGCTGAAAATCCTATGCGGCTCGCACTTCCCCCGCCGATTGACAGCCTGAGCCAACGGATAAAGCCCAGGTGTACCGCCATGCGGTGCATTCGATGACAAGTACCGATGCCAGGGTGTCGGAATTTAGGAGACTGCCATGCAACTGAAAGACACCCAGCTGTTCCGTCAGCAGGCTTATATCGACGGTACCTGGCTGGACGCCGACAGCGGCCAGACCATCAAGGTCAACAACCCGGCCACCGGCGAAATCATTGGCAGCGTGCCGAAGATGGGCGCTGCGGAAACCCGTCGCGCCATCGAGGCCGCCGACCGTGCCCTGCCGGCCTGGCGTGCCCTGACCGCCAAGGAACGCGCGGGCAAGCTGCGCCGCTGGTTCGAACTGCTGATGGAGAACCAGGACGACCTCGGCCGCCTGATGACCCTGGAACAAGGCAAGCCGCTGGCCGAAGCCAAAGGCGAGATCGCCTATGCAGCGTCCTTTATCGAGTGGTTCGCCGAAGAAGCCAAGCGCGTGTATGGCGATGTGATTCCAGGCCACCAGCCGGACAAGCGTCTGATCGTGATCAAGCAGCCGATTGGCGTGACTGCCGCCATTACCCCGTGGAACTTCCCGGCGGCGATGATCACCCGTAAAGCCGGCCCGGCTCTGGCCGCCGGTTGCACCATGGTAATCAAACCGGCCTCGCAGACGCCGTTCTCCGCCCTGGCCCTGGTTGAACTGGCGCACCGCGCCGGCATCCCGAAAGGCGTATTGAGCGTGGTCACCGGCAGTGCCGGCGAAGTCGGCGGCGAGCTGACCAGCAACCCGATCGTGCGCAAGCTGAGTTTTACCGGCTCGACCGAAATCGGTCGCCAGCTGATGGCCGAATGCGCCAAGGACATCAAGAAGGTCTCGCTGGAACTGGGCGGCAACGCGCCGTTTATCGTGTTCGACGACGCCGACCTGGATAAAGCCGTCGAAGGCGCGCTGATTTCCAAATATCGCAACAACGGTCAGACCTGCGTCTGCGCCAACCGCCTATACATTCAGGACGGCGTGTACGACGCCTTCGCCGAGAAGCTGGCCGCCGCCGTGGCCAAGCTGCAGATCGGCAACGGTCTGGATGAAGGCACCACCACTGGCCCGCTGATCGACGAAAAGGCCATGGCCAAGGTTCAGGAACACATCGAGGACGCCGTGAGCAAAGGTGCGCGCCTGCTCGCCGGCGGCAAGCCGCACGCCCTGGGTGGCAGCTTCTTCGAGCCGACCATTCTGGTCGACGTGCCGAAGAACGCTGCGGTGGCCAAGGAAGAAACCTTCGGCCCGCTGGCGCCGCTGTTCCGCTTCAAGGACGAGGCCGAAGTGATCGCCATGTCCAACGACACCGAGTTCGGCCTGGCCTCGTATTTCTATGCCCGTGACCTGGGTCGCGTGTTCCGTGTGGCGGAAGCCCTGGAATACGGTATGGTCGGCGTCAACACCGGGTTGATCTCCAATGAAGTCGCGCCGTTCGGCGGCGTGAAAGCCTCGGGCCTCGGCCGTGAAGGCTCGAAGTACGGCATTGAGGATTACCTGGAAATCAAATACCTCTGCCTGGGCATCTAACCCGGCGAAGTAACCCCGCAGAGGCGCACGAGAGCGCTGCGCCTTCTGCGTTTATATGGACATAGCTGTGCCCGGGCGTACTGTGGCAGTCGATCATCGAATACTGCCAAGCCGCACCGGTGACACATCCTTGAACCACGCCGAGATTGACCGGCGAATGAGGACATCATGAGCAAGACCAACGAATCCCTGATGCAACGCCGCACCGCTGCCGTTCCGCGCGGCGTGGGCCAGATCCACCCGATTTTTGCCGAGCGCGCGGAAAACGCCAGCGTGTGGGACGTCGAAGGCCGCGAGTACATCGACTTCGCCGGCGGCATCGCCGTGCTGAACACCGGCCACCTGCACCCGAAAGTGGTCGCGGCGGTGCAAGAGCAACTGACCAAGCTGTCGCACACCTGCTTCCAGGTGCTGGCCTATGAGCCCTACGTCGAGCTGTGCGAAGAAATCGCCAAGCGCGTACCGGGCAACTTTGCCAAAAAGACCCTGCTGGTCACCTCCGGCTCCGAAGCCGTTGAAAACGCCGTGAAGATTGCCCGCGCAGCCACTGGCCGTGCCGGCGTGATCGCCTTCACCGGGGCCTATCACGGCCGCACCATGATGACCCTGAGCCTGACCGGCAAGGTTGTACCGTACTCCGCTGGCATGGGCCTGATGCCGGCCGGCGTGTACCGCGCCCAGTCGCCGTGCGAACTGCATGGCGTGAGCGAGGACGAGTCCATCGCCAGCATCGAGCGCATTTTCAAGAACGATGCGCAGCCGCAGGACATCGCCGCGATCATCATCGAGCCGGTACAGGGTGAAGGCGGTTTCTACACCAACTCCCCGGCCTTTATGCAGCGTCTGCGCGCCCTGTGCGACGAGCACGGCATCCTGCTGATCGCTGACGAAGTGCAAACCGGCGCAGGCCGTACCGGCACCTTCTTCGCCACCGAGCAACTGGGTGTGGTGCCAGACCTGACCACTTTCGCCAAATCCGTTGGCGGCGGCTTCCCGATCTCCGGCGTGTGCGGCAAAGCCGAGATCATGGACGTGATCGCACCTGGCGGCCTGGGCGGCACCTATGCCGGTAGCCCGATTGCCTGCGCGGCAGCCCTGGCCGTACTCAAGGTATTCGACGAAGAGAAACTGCTGGAGCGCTCGCAAGCCCTGGGCGAGAAGGTCAAGGCCGGTTTGCGTGCGATCCAGACCAAACACAAGGTGATTGGCGACGTACGCGGCCTGGGCTCGATGATTGCCATCGAACTGTTCGAGACGGACGAGAAGCGCACGCCGGCAGCTGCCCTGGTCGGCAAGATCGTTGCTCGCGCTCGCGAAAAAGGCCTGATCCTGCTGTCGTGCGGCACCTACTACAACGTGATCCGCTTCCTGATGCCCGTCACCATTCCTGACGCGCAACTGGAAAAGGGCCTCGCCATCGTCGCCGAATGCTTTGACGAACTGGCCTGATAGACCGGTGCAATAAAAAACCCGCTTCGGCGGGTTTTTTATTGCACGCTATCTTGCCAAAACCCCTTGCAAAGGCCCTTTGTAGGACAAACAAGCCGCTCTAGTACGGCCTATTCGGCTATGATGCAAAACCTGACGAAATGCTCAACAGTTCGTCGGGCTGCGCTGGTTATTAACGAGTTGCTGCGTAGACTGCGCGCCGTCATCACGATGACGCCATTATTTTGCCATTACGCTTTTCCTGAGGTTTCCATGACTGCCCCGGCCAAGGCTCCGGAGATTCTGATCGCCGAAGCAGAACCCTGGACTGCTGACCTGCTCGTGCAACTGGTACGCGATGTGCGGCCGGATGCACGCATCCTGCAGGTTACCGATGGCGAAGCCGCATTGGCCAAGTGCAAGCGCCGCCTGCCTAGCCTGGTGATCGCCGATGGTGACCTGCCCGGCATTGATGGCCTGGAACTGCTGCGTCAGCTGCGCCGCCACCCGCGCACGCCGGCCCTGCCGTTTATCCTGATCAGCGGTCGCCTGGACGCCAACAGCGTGCGCGCCGCACGGCCGCTGGCACCCACCGCCTACCTGGCCAAACCCTTCAATGCCGAACAACTGCGTCAGCGTCTGCTCGGCATCCTCGGCAATCCGTCGGCTTCGGCCCCAGACGCCAGCGCACCGCTGCTGGTCAATAGCCTGGATGATTACCTCAATGCCGTGCGTGAAGAGGGCCAGGGCGCGCCGCTGCTGGAGTCAGTCAGGGATTCCGTCAGCCAGTGCCTGAACGGTGACGACACCGACCTGCGCGAACTGGAAGACGTATTTGCCCGTGACCCGCAGATTACCGCCCGCCTGATCGCTGCAGCCAACAGCGCCGCACAGCACCAGGGCATGCCCTGCCAGACGCTCAACCAGGCCCTGCCGCGCCTGGGCCTCGCGCGCACGCTGAATCTGGTATTGGGCATGGCCGTGCAGCGCAATGCACGACTCAGCGACCCACGCCTGGCCGAGCTGGCCAGCAGTGCCTGGGACAACGCCCAACGCAGCGCCGAGCTGGCGCACTGGCTGGCCAGTGAGCTGCAACTGGACGCTGAGCTGTGCTTCACCGCTGGCCTGCTGCACAACATTGGTGAACTGGCCTTGCTGCGCAGCCTGCAGGATTGGCAGGACGCTGGCGGCACCCTGCGCGATGAGGATATTCAGCAGCGTTTCCAGCAACGCGCCGCCAGCTTCGGTTCGGCACTGCGCATTCGCTGGCGCCTGCCATTTGGCCTGCGCGAGCTGATCGCGGCGTTCTACAACCTGGGCAGCGGCGTGTTTAGCCGCGAAGCACTGGTGCTCAATCTGGTGTGCATGATCCTGCGCCTGCGCAGTAACCAGTCGCCGAAAGAGCTGCGTGATGAGCGCTGTGTGCGCATGCTGCGCCTGGACCTAAATCTGCTGGAGCGCATGCCACTGGCTCCCCCAGCCTGAGCGCTGCCGCCGCGAGTACTACTCAGGCCAGGATCTCGGCCAGCAGGTCAAAGACGATACGAATGCGCCGAGCCGTGCGTAGCTCGCGGTGGGTGACCAGCCAGATCGGCAGTTGAAAGGGCTCAACGTCCTCCAGCACGCGCACCATGCCTGGGGTTTCCCGCGCGATTTCTTCCATGATGGCGCCAATGCCCAGGCCCTGGCGGACCATTTCCCAGTAGGTCACGGAGTTATCTGCGTAGCTGCGAAAATTCGTATCGCTCAGCAGCAGGCCCGCGGCGCGCAAGTGCTGCAGGTAATGGCCGGCGCGGTCCAGACCGATAAAGTCATGGTGCAGCGCCTCCTCGGCGGTACGCGGCAGGCCATGCTCGCGCACCCAGCGTTCTGAGGCATAAAAACCGGCGGAGCTGTGCCGCACCAAACGACCGATCAGCTCCGGTTGCTCGGGCCGCAAATGGCGGATGGCAATGTCGGCCTCGCGGCGCAGCAGGTCGCTGACACCGTCCGAAGCGACCACCTCGACCTGAATGCCGGGGGCTGCCTGGCGGATCTGCAGGAGAATCTTCGGCATCAGGTACGCCGCCACGGCATCGCTGGTGGCCACTGACACCACACCCGTCACCGCTTCCGAGCGCCCGGTCGCGGCCAGGCCCAGCTCATGTGCCGCCGCGCCCATGACCCGGGCATGCGCCAGCAACTCCTGCCCTGTGCTGGTCAGCGCCATGGTTTTGCCAACCCGCTCAAACAGGGTCACGCCCAGCGCCAGCTCCAGGGCGGCGACCTGGCGACTGAGGGTGGGTTGCGACTGGCCGAGTTTGCGCGCGGCCGCCGACAGCGAGCCGGTTTCTGCCGTCTCGAGAAAGGCGCGCAACTGGTTCCAGTCGACCTTATCCATACGTAAATGCATATGTTGTCTGCAATTTATCGCAATACCCCGTGATGATGCGCAAGGATAGCATCCGCACTGTGTTGGCTTTCGCCTTACCTCCATGCACAGGACGCGCCCCATGCACTCACCGATCACCGCTGCCAGCAACCACCGCGCTGACGCTGCAACACCGGCAGCCATCGCCGACAAAGCGCGCTTCTGGAACCGCATTGCCGGTCAATACGCCAAGGATCCGATTGCCGATCTGGCCGGTTACGAGCGGACGCTGCAGCGCGTGCAAGCCTTGCTGTCTACGGAGCATGACGTGCTGGAAATCGGCTGTGGCACGGGCACTACCGCCCTGCGCCTGGCGCCCGCTACACGGCGGCTGGTGGCCACCGATGTCGCCGAACAGATGATTGCCATCGCCGGCGAGAAGCTCGCCCGCCAGCCCATACCTCAGCTGCAATTCCAGCTGGCCGACGCCGAGGCTCCCGTAGCCGAGCAGGGCACCTACGATGCCGTGCTGGCATTCAACCTGCTGCACCTCGTGACGGACCTGCCGCAGGCGCTAAGTGCAGCCATCAGTGCCTTGAAACCAGGCGGCTTGCTGATCTCGAAAACACCGTGCCTGAATGAGATGAACCCGCTGATCCCCAAGCTGGCCCTGCCGCTGCTGCGCGCCATCGGCAAAGCGCCGCCTGTGCTGTGTTTCGATGCTCGCCAGTTGCAGGCGGCCATGACCGCGCAGGGCCTGCAAATCCTGGCCGTCGAGCGCCATGGCAGCAAAGGCAAAGACTGGCGGGTGTTTATCGTGGCGCGCAAGCCCAATGCCCCACCGTTAGCGGCCTGATCAACGCCGCCTAGCTTGCCCTGACTGACAACTTTCACCGCCCGGACCTGCTGGTCCGCCCCTCTGTTGCACCCACAAAAAACCTGGAGCTTGCCATGTACCTTCGCTCAATCACCGCCCTGACCGCTGCACTGCTGCTATCCGGCTGCGCCGCCACCATCAACCAGAGTGGTCTGGAACAACGCACCTCCCAGGCCATCGGCCACCCCGTCGGGCAATTCAGCATCACCGAGCGCACCGAGGAAACCGGTGGACGCATCAACTACAACGTCAACACCCGAGACGGCGGCACCTACCGCTGCTACATGTACTCGGCCACCGGCTTCCAGAAGGCCATGAGCTTTGGCATGACGCCACATTCGGACGCTATCTGCACACCAATGGCCGGCACGCCAGCCGCTAACGGACAACGCAGCAGTAATTCAGGCAGCACCTGCAATGCCCTGCTGCAAGCCGCCGGACGCTGCTGATTGCGCGAGAGTTCCCGGCCAGCCTCGGCCGGGAATGGCGCGGTCGCCCATAGACAGGTTGATGCCATGAAACAAAGGCTGCCATTGCAAGCGCACGCCATCCTGTTCGCACTCGCCCTGCCGCTCACGACGGTGGCCTGCCCGATTGGTATGCAGTACGACGGCAACGGTTGCAGCCCGCCGTATCAATACAGCATGGACGACTGGATTCGCGAGAAGAACGAATACCTGGATTCACTGGGGCCTAAGAACCGCGCGCCGGTGATTCCCATGAGCCGCGAAGAAGTGGCCGAGATGCACAGACTCCAGGCCGAAAAAGATCAGCGCGATGCGGCCATGGCGCAGGAACTCGCTCGAGGCGTCTGGTACTCCACGTCCAGCGATACACCGGAGGGCACGCTTTGCGTGGCGACTTTTGCCAAACTCAGCCAAGCGGACAATGGCAAGAGCGGAGGAGTTGTCAGCATTCTCGGCTTTCAACAGCCCAAGCCAGATGCCTGGCTGATCTTTTACGGCACCGGCCTGCCGACACCGAAAAACGTCAAGAAAATCAGGCTCACCCTGCAACAGGACGATGAACCGGCGCAGACCGTACAGGTATTCAACTACCGCCATGAAAGAACGATCGGCGCGATTGCGTTTGCCGTACCTGGCCTGAGCGCAGCGCTGGACGGCATGCGGGACCAGCAGCGCTTCACCTTATCCCTCGACGGTAAACCGGTCATGACCCTGGCGTGGACCGATGCCGCACCTGTTATTCAGCAACTTCAGCAATGCGCGAAATAGCTCAGCGCTGGGAAAAGGGTTTATCCACCCTGCTTACCCGACGCGGATCACTTGAAGCCGTTATTGCGCATGACTTCATTCATCAACAAAACAGGACATAAACATGACACGACAAAGCCTTGCTGTTGCACTGGCAACCTTCGCCCTTGCCGGCTGCGCCAGCAGCCAGAATGTCCACCTGTACACACCGGCTGAACAGGCGGGGATGACCGCAGACGGCGCTATTGCCACGATGCTGACGCCATCCGAGTTGCCGGAATACTTTAGCCAGGCGGGTAAAACGGCCAAACCCACAGGCCATGTCTCCTATTGCAACGCCGGCGCCCTGAGTGGCTCCGCCAGAAGCGACGCCCTGCAAACCGTTGCCGGGATTTGTGGTGCAGGCCAATACACCATTGTCCGCGCGGTACCGATGCTCGATGCCGTAAGCACCGCCGTGGGCACCAGCTGCACGCGCTCGGAGATGATCATTTTCAGGTGCGACGGTCAGCAACCTGCTCGCCAGTAGCATTGGTGTGGCCGGCATCGCTGCAAGGTGAATGCTGTCAGCGACGCTCGAGCACCAACTGCATCTGCACGTCGCCCTGAGCGCTGTCGCTGAGCTGGGTCAGCGGTTGTGGATGGCCGATGCAGTAGCCCTGGGCATAGTCGAGGCCCAGCTTGCGTACGCACTCAAGCGTCTGCGGGCTTTCGACAAACTCGGCCACGGTGCTCAGGCCCAGCTGGCTGGCGATCTGCTGCATCGAGCCGACCATGGCCTGGTTGATCGGGTCACTCTCGATACCGCGAATAAAACTGCCGTCGATCTTGACGATATCCAGCGGCAGATGGCGCAGGTAGGCGTAGGAGGCAAAGCCGCTGCCGAAGTCATCTAGCGCCACTTTCAGGCCCAGGCTGCGCAACTGCTTGATCCACTGCGCAGACACTCCCAGCTCGCCCAGTGCGACCATCTCGGTCACTTCGATGCACAGCTTGTGCGCTGGCAGGTTGTGCCGCAGCAGTTCGCCGTGGAGCATTTCATGGAAGTGCGCATTGAGCAGCGAACTGGCGGTGAGGTTGAAGTTGACCTGAGCCAGTTGCTGCACATGCCGTGGGTTGTCCGCCAGCCATTGCAGCAGGCGCATCACCACCCAGCGGTCGATGGCGCCGAGAAAACCATAGCGCTCCGCCGCCCCGAGGAACTGCCCGGGGCTGATCCACTCGCCACTGTGCGGGTCGTGGTAACGCAGCAACACCTCATAACGCAGGCCATCATCGTTACCCTGCAAGGCCATGACCGGCTGATAGAACAGCTCGAAATGACCAAGGTCGATGGCCTCGCGCAGGCGGGTGATCCATTGCAGCTGACGCTGATGCTCCAGCAGCACACCGTCGTCCGGATTGAACTGCTGCACGCGGTTGCGCCCCAGGTGCTTGGCCAGCTGACTGGCGCTGTCGGCCCAGTTCAGCGCGGTTTCCCAGTCGCTGACGCCGCTGCCGAGTTCCAGCAGGCCGATACTGACCTGCACACGAAACGGCCGGCCCTGCCAGCTGAAGACGAATTGCTCGACACAATGGCGCAGGGTTTCCGCATGCTCCATGGCCACGTCGGTGTTGATCTCACGCAGCAGCACGGCGAACTCATCACCGCCGATACGTGCCAGCTCGGCATGCCGGGGCAGGTGATGGCGCAGGTGGCTGGACAGCTGGCGCAGCAGTTGGTCGCCCGCCGAATGACCGCAGAGGTCGTTGACCTGCTTGAACTGATCCAGGTCCAGGCTCAGCAAGTGACTGAAACGCCGCGTACCTTCGCCCTTGAGGCTTTCACGCAGCAGGCGCTCCAGCTCGCGGCGATTGAGCAAACCGGTCAGCGAGTCATGCGCGGCCAGGTATTGCAGGCGTTCTTCCAGGGCACGGCGCTCGCTGAGGTCGACCACAATGCCTTCAATGCAGTCCTGGGTCGGACGCAGGTGCAGTGACAGGTAAACCCAGTGGCTCTGCCCATCGAGGCCCTGCATCTGGCATTCCTGGCTGATCGCCGGTTGCTCATTGTGCAGTTGCGCCACCTGCGCCGCCCATTGCTCGGCACCGAGCAGCTGCTGCATGGACAGTTCCGGAGCGGCCTGGCCGAGGCCGAGCAGGGCAGCAAAACTCGGGTTGGCTTCGATCAGCGTGCCACTGCGGGTGCACCGGAAAATCCCCTCGCCACTGCTGCTGAACAGCGCCTGGTACTGTTCCAGGTTACCCAGCGCCTGGGCCTTACTCTGCAGCAAGGCGCGGCGGATCTGCTCCAGTTGTTTGTCGAGGATGCCGCCAAACAGCAGCATGCTCAGCACCGGCAGGTAGGCGTGCATGTAATTGAAACCCGGCGGCAGTGGAATCACCCCGCTGCGCCCCAGCGGCACCAGCAACATCAGCAGCAACGCCGAGCTCCAGCACAGCAGGTAACCGATGGCATAAGGCCGGCGCTGCCACACGCCGAGGATCAGCAGCAGCAGCTGGAACGCCCCGGTGAGCAGGATCAGCACGTTCAGCGTCTGATAGGAGCGGTAGTGGCCGTAGCTGACGATGGTCCAGCCACACACCAGCAGGGTCGCGACAAACAGCGCATTGCGCAGGTAACGCACGCGGCCCAGGCGCAGCTGCAAAGCACTGGCCAGAAACAGACTGCTGAAAATCAGCATGCCGGGGTTGGCCAGGTTGGCCAGTTGGGCCGACAGCCAGTTCCACTGCAGGCCCAGCAGGCTGGTGATGCCGTGCAGGCTGGCGTTGTACAGCGCCACGCTGGCCACGGTCAGGCAGAACCACACCAGCTGCGACTCACGCAGGGTGCTGAACTTGACCAGGAAGAACAGCGTCAGGCTGAGCAGCGCACCCAACAGCAGTCCGCTGCGCATCCAGTGTTCGGCCAGTAGCAGCGGGCTCTGCTCGGCACCCACCAGCTGCATCGGCACGCTGATCGCCGAGCCACTCTGCACCCGCAGTAATAACGTGTGCGGGCCCTGGCCCAGGCGCGGCAGGCTGAGCATGAAATGCGGCGTCGGTTCGCCGCGTTGCAGGAAGGGTCGGTGATCGCCGCTGTAGAAGGGCGCTATGAGGTTTTCCCGGTCATACAGCCAGACCTCGATGTCGTCGAGAAAAGGCCGGTCGATAATCAGATCCAGGCGTTCGGCTACCGGCGCATCGAGGCGGAAGGCCACCCACCAGGCGCTGGCCGAATAGCCTATGCGCGGCACCCCACGCACCAGTTGGCCCTGCTGCTCGATCAGCTGCTGCACTTCGCCGGCCGTCAGGTTGCCGCTGGGGTCTTCCAGTACCAGGCTGGCAGGCACTTCGACCGGCTGGACCAGTTGCTCGGCCTTCAGCGTCATCATCGGCAGCGCCGCATGCACGGCGCCACTGCCCAAACCTAGGCTGAGCAGCATGAGCAAGAAGGGAAGGTTGAACCGACGAAGCATCCTGGCGCCTCAATAAACTACGAGGTGCGCCAAGGCTCAGGGTGAACACAGCTCGCCGGCTTGGCGAGTTGACGCTGAGGAATTCTAGCTGAGAACTGGCGATTTGATTGCGCTGACGGTCTCACTCAGCTCCAGCAGCAGGCCATTGATTTGCTCGGCGCTCATGCTGAAGGGATCAAAACGGTCGCTGGCCGAATATTTCAGGAACAACTCACGATTGGCCTGTTTGGCGCCGGCCCAGCCCATGCTCCAGTTGCTGTAACGCCGCGCGCCGATCTCCGCGTAGTCGAGGATGGTCAGGTCCTTGTGCCGGCTGTCATCCGCCAGGCGGTTGTACAACGCATTCACTTCGGCACGTGGACCTTCCAACGCCTGCAAAAAAATATCCGCGTTACAACAAAGGATGCCGGTGAGGCCCTTGCCAGGGTTGTTACGCTGCGAGCTGTCGAGAATCTCGCGGATCAGCTCGGCAGACACGCTGTGGCTGGCACGGCTGGCATAGGTAAGGCGCACAAGCATGGTCAGCTCCTATGAACGGATTAATAATTGGTCGATTCTGCATTATCTGTATAAGATTTGTATAACTAATTGCAGCAGATTCTTCCACCCGCTCGCGTAACAAAAACCCCTGACCACTCTCTATAGTGGCTACACCGAGGCTGATAACCCTCAGCCCGTCGCGCCCACAGACGCGCCCGTATAAGGAGTTCACCGTGCACGCCATGCTGCCCCTGCTCGACCAACTGGCGTTTCCGGCCATCCGCCGGGGCCAGTTGGAAGCGCTGCAGATCAACCTGACCTACCGCTGCAACCAGCGCTGCCTGCATTGCCATGTGAATGCCGGACCGACCCGCACCGAGGCCATGACCGACGAAAGCCTGGCCCTGCTGCATCAGGTGATCGACGCCCACCCCGTGCACACCCTTGACCTAACCGGCGGTGCGCCGGAAATGCACCCACGTTTTCGCGAGATTGTTATGCACGCCCGCCGCGAAGGCTTGCGGGTGATCGACCGCTGCAACCTGACCATCCTCAGCGAGCCGGGCTTTGAGGACCTCGCACAGTTTCTCGCCGACCAAGGTGTGGAAATCAGTGCATCCTTGCCTTGTTACTCACGCGATAACGTCGACAAGCAACGCGGCGATGGCGTGTTCGACGCCAGCATCAAAGGCCTGCAACAGCTCAATGCGCTGGGCTATGGCCAGCCGGGCAGCGGTCTGATCCTCAACCTGGTGTACAACCCGCAGGGCCCAAGCCTGCCGCCACCGCAAGCGGCGCTTGAGACCGATTACAAGCGCCATCTGGCCGAGGATTTCGGCATCGTCTTCAATCACCTGCTGACCATCACCAACCAGCCCATTGCGCGCTTTGGCAGCACGCTGGTCAGCAAGGGTCAGTTCAACGGCTATATGCAGTTGCTGCGTGACAGCTACCGCCCGGAAAACCTCGAACCCTTGATGTGCCGCAGCCTGGTCAGCGTCGACTGGCAGGGCTACCTGTACGATTGCGATTTCAACCAGATGCTCAATCTGCCGTTGCAGCTGCCTGAAGTAATAGGCCGTGATCGGCCGCACCTGCGTGACCTGCTCGGTGCGACGCTGGCCGGCAATCCCATCGTCACCCGCGATCATTGCTACGCCTGCACCGCCGGCCAGGGCTCCAGCTGCGGCGGGGCGCTAAATGACTAACCCCGTAGGGTGCGCTGTGCGCACCAACGCAGGTGATAAACCCTTGGTGCGCACGGCGCACCCTACGCAATTGCATAACCACACACTAAGGATAGGTCCATGCAACCCACCAGTCTGACCGGGCTGCTGTTCTGGGGTTTTCTGTTGGTCTACGGCGCGCTGATGCTGGCCTTGTCGCCACGCGCGGTAACCCTCGGCAGCTTCTTCAATGGCGAAGACAGCCAGGGCCGTAGCACGCCGCCCTGGCTGCTCACTGCGAGCATTTTTATCAGCTGGATCTTCGCCAAATCGGTGACCAATGCGGCCAACCTGGGGGCCAGCTACGGGCTGGTCGGCGGCTTGGCGTATGCCACCTACTGGCTGGCGATTCCACTCACCGGCTTTGTCATCTACCGCCTGCGCCGGCGCTATGCGGCTACCGGCCTGGTCAGCTTCTTGAGCAGCCATTACGGCCGTGGCGCGGCGCTGGCGTTCTCAGCGGCGATCCTGATTCGCCTGTTCAACGAGGTGTGGAGCAACACCGCCGTGGTCGGCGGCTATTACGGCGAGGCCGGCAGCACCGAGTTTATTGCCGCGGCCCTGCTGTTTACCGCTGTAACCCTGGGCTACAGCTTGCGCGGTGGGTTACGCAGCTCGATCCTTACCGACACCGCGCAGACTGCGATCTTCGTTATCGCCATGGTCTGGATGCTGACCCTGGTGCTGCCGCAGCATTCACCAACCGAACTGGCCAGCACCAGCCACTGGGCGCTGAACGCCGGGGTCGACCTGTTGCTGGTCGCCGGTCTACAGGCCTTCAGCTATGGCTTCCATGACCCGGTGCTGACCGATCGTGGCTTTATCAGCGATGAAAAAACCATGCGCCGCTCGTTTATCGTCGCCGGGGTGCTGGGCTTTATCGCCATCTTCGCGTTCAGCCTGATCGGCGTGCATGCACAGCTGGTGGGTATCGCCGCGTCTGACAACGTGCCGGCTGCACTGGCCAAGAGCCTGAGCATTGGTGCGCTGCTGCTGATGACGCTGGTGATGGTTTCGGCCGCCGGCTCGACCCTCGACTCGGCCTTTTCCAGCATGGCCAAACTGTGCGGACGCGAGCTGCCGATGCTGGCCGGCCGCGATTTCGGGCAGAAGGCCATTGGCGTGGGCATGACGGTGATGGTGGTATTCGCCATCCTCGGTAACCTGCCGATGATCGCCGGCACCGACATCCTCAAGGCCACCACCATCAGCGGCACCATGGTCATCGGCCTGGCGCCGATTTTCGTTCTGCACGGCCTGACCACGCCGACGCGGCTGGGCTTTCACCTGAGCTTCTGGACCGGCCTGGGCCTCGGCGTGGCCCTGACCCTGAACTGGATTCCGCAGAGCTGGGCCATCGGCGACGGCAAATACGCGCTGCTGCTAGGCACCAACCTTTATGGCCTCGGGTTGTGCGTGCTCGGCTACCTGCTCCCCGGCTGGCTACGGAGGACTGCCTGATGCGCCTTGGCCTCGTAGGGTGCGCTGTGCGCACCAATAATCTGCCTGCGCAATTGGTGCGCACGGCGCACCCTATTGCTGTTGGGGCTGAGGCCTGATGCGCGCCGGCCGCGACTGCCCACTGGACTATCGCCTGACGCAGGACGCCTTTCGCGGTGAGCCGCTGTTCGACTGCAACGTGCTCTATGTAGTCGGCGGCCTGTACGGCAATCGCCAGGCTCTGGCGGCCGTCCAACGGCGCGTGGCCGCCGAGCCCACGGCGCGCGTGGTATTTAACGGCGATGCCCACTGGTTCGACCGTGACCCCGAGCTGTTCCAGCAGATCGAGCAGGGCCTCAGCGTCCACCTGGCGCTGCGCGGCAATGTCGAAACCGAGCTGGGCCGCGCGGATGACAGCGGCGCCGGCTGTGGCTGCGCGTATCCGATGGAAGTGGATGACGCGGTGGTCGAGCGTTCCAATGCCCTTCAGCAGGCATTGAGCCGAACCGTACAGGGCTTGCCGGGCATGGCCGCCAACCTGGCCGCACGGCCGAGCACGGCGCTGGTCAGTGTAGCTGGCCAGCGCGTGGCGATCAGCCATGGCGACGAGCAGTCCCTGGCCGGCTGGAGCTGCTCGCGAGAATCGCTCAGCGCGCCGGCGCGTCAGCAGCAACTGGATAGCTGGTTCGTCGCGAACAACGTTCAGGTGTTGACCACCAGCCATACCTGCTCGGCGGTGGCGTTAGACCTTGAGCACGGCACGCTGATCAACAATGGCGCAGCCGGGCTGCCGAACTTTGCCGGCGGTCGCTATGGCCTGCTCAGCCGCATCGCCAGCACACCGCACCCGGCCGCGTTGTACCGCTGCCAGCGCGATGGCCTGTATATCGAAGCGCTGCCATTGAATTACGACCACTCTGCTTTTCTCGCCGACTTCGACCGCCAGTGGCCTGCCTCTAGCCCGGCGGCGCTGTCCTACCGTGCACGGGTGCTCGGCCAACTAAATGATCGCCCTGAACACGCCCTGCTGGCCGGTTTCAGCCTGTGCCAAAGCCTGTGCGCCCTGGAGGCGCTGACTGATGAATAGCCGCAAACTGGCCCTGATGGGCCTGATCCTCGCGCTGCTGGGCAGCTTCTTGGTCTTCGACATTGGCCAGTACCTCAACCTGGAGGCGCTCAAGGCCCAGCAGGCGGCGCTAAATGCTCAGGTAGCCGCGCAGCCCTGGCTGGCGGCGGGGCTGTTCTTTCTCGCCTATGTCGCAGTCACGGCGCTGTCGCTGCCCGGCGCGGCTTTGATGACCTTGCTGGCCGGCGCGCTGTTCGGTTTGCTCGAAGGCTTTGTGCTGGTGTCCTTCGCCTCAACGCTGGGCGCGACCCTGGCCATGCTCAGCAGCCGTTTTCTGCTGCGCGACTGGGTGCAGAGCCGCTTTGGCCAGCGCCTGGCTGGCATCGACAAGGGCGTGGAGCGGGAAGGGGCGTTCTACCTGTTCGCCCTGCGCCTGGTGCCGCTGTTTCCGTTCTTTCTGATCAACCTGGCCATGGGCCTGACCCGCCTGCCGGTGCGCACCTACTGGTGGGTCAGCCAGCTCGGCATGCTGCCCGGCACCCTGGTGTATGTGAATGCCGGACGTGAACTCGGCCAGCTGGACTCCCTGGCGGACATCCTCTCGCCGGGGCTGCTCGGTGCCTTTGTGCTGCTCGGGGTGTTCCCGCTGATCGCGCGCAAGCTGCTCGGCCTGATTCAGGCGCGGCGGGTGTATGCCGGTTGGCACAAACCGAAAACCTTCGACCGCAACTTGCTAGTAATCGGCGCGGGGGCTGGCGGCCTGGTCAGCGCCTATATCGCAGCGGCGGTGAAGGCCAAGGTCAGCCTGATCGAAAAACACCAGATGGGCGGCGACTGTTTGAACACCGGCTGCGTGCCGTCCAAGGCGCTGCTGCGTTCGGCCAAGTTGGCCAATGAGCTGAAAAAAGGCCCGGCGCTAGGCTTTACCGGCGTGCAGGGCACGGTGGATTTCCCGGCCGTGATGCAGCGCATCCAGCGGGTGATTGCCGATATCGAACCGCATGATTCGGTGGAGCGCTACACCGGTCTGGGCGTCGAGGTGATCCAGGGCGAGGCGAAAATCCTCTCGCCCTGGGCGGTGGAGGTGAACGGTCAGACCCTGACCAGCCGCAACCTGATCATCGCCGCCGGTGCGCGGCCGCTGGTGCCGAACATCCCCGGCCTGGAGCAGGTGCAGGCCTATACCTCGGATACGATCTGGAACCTACGCGAACAACCACGCTGGCTGCTGGTGCTCGGCGGCGGGCCGATTGGCTGCGAGCTGGCCCAGGCCTTCCAGCGCCTCGGCAGCCAGGTGATTCAGGTGGAGCTGGCCGAACGCCTGCTGCCGCGCGAGGATGCCGACGCCAGCGAGTTGGTGCTCAATAGCCTGCGTGCCGACGGCGTGGATGTGCGCCTGCAACACCGCGCCGAACGCTTCGAGCTGGTGGATGGCGAACAGCGGATGGTTGCCCGCCGTCTGGATACGGGCGAGGAAGTAACCATCGCCTTCGATTGTGTGCTGCTGGCCCTCGGCCGGGTGGCCAATGTCACGGGTTATGGCGTCGAGGAGCTGGGCCTCACCGTACGACCCAACGGCACCCTGGAAACCGACGAGTACCTGGCCACACGCTTCCCCAATATCTACGCGGTGGGCGATGTCACCGGGCCGTACCAGTTCACCCATGTCGCGGCGCACCAGGCTTGGTATGCCGCGGTCAATGCGCTCTTCTCAGGTTTCAAGCGCTTTAAAGTGGATTACCGGGTGATTCCCGCCTGCACCTTTACCGACCCCGAAGTCGCCCGCGTCGGCCTCTCCGAAGGCGAAGCCAAGGCGCAGAACATCGCCTACGAGGTGACCCGTTACGGTATCGACGACCTCGACCGAGCCATCGCCGATGAAGCCGCCCACGGCTTTGTCAAAGTGCTCACCGTGCCGGACAAGGACCAGATTCTCGGTGTAACCATCGTCGGTGAACACGCCGGGGAACTGCTCGCCGAATACGTGCTGGCGATGAAGCATGGCCTGGGTCTGAACAAGATTCTCGGCACCATTCATACCTACCCGACCATGGCCGAGGCCAACAAATACGCGGCCGGTGAATGGAAACGCGCCCATGCCCCGCAAGGCCTGCTGCGGTTAGTCGAGCGCGTCCATACCTGGCGCCGCAGCTGATGCGCGGGTTACTGCTGGCCCTGCTGGTGCTGATGCCGCTGGCCCAGGCCGAAAACCAACTGACGCCCTGGACGGCGGGTCCGCCCAGCGGCGAATGGTCCGCACACTGGCGCCTGGCGGATATTCCCAAACTCAAACCGTCTGCGCGCACGCTGGTCGAGCAGGACGGGAGGCCGGTGTTACGCATTCAGGCCGATGCCGCAGCCGGTGGCCTGCTGCATCCGCTGGACCTGCCCGGCGATCAGCCCTGGCAACTGAGCTGGCAATGGCGCACCGAGCAGACGCTGAAGCAGGCGCGCTTCGCCACCCGCGAAGGCGACGACTACGCCGCGCGGGTTTATGTGCTGCTGGATTACCCGCTGGATTCGCTGAGCTTTGTCACCCGACAAAAGCTGCGCCTGGCGCGCACCTTCTTTGACCCCAACCTGCCAGCGGCGACCCTCAGCTATGTTTGGGACAATCGCGCCGCACCCGGCACCCACGCGCGCAGCGCCTACACCGAGACAGTGGAAATGCAGGTGCTGCGTGGTCCCGAAGCACCATTGGGGCAATGGCTCAGCGAGTCCCGCGACCTGAACGCCGATGCCATCGCCGCCTTTGGCAGCGCACCGCGCAGAATTCTCGGCGTGGTGTTTGCCGCCGACAGCGACAACACCGGCGAATCCGCCGACAGCTATTTCGCTACCCCGCTGCTACAGCATCCCCTGACAGACGACAGCACAAGCCCGTAGCATAACGGCACATCGTTTTGAGCCATGGGTGCCTGCGTTTGAACCATCACTACGACCTCCTGCTGCTCGGCGCCGGCCATGCCCACCTTGGTGTGCTGCGGCGCTGGGCGTTGATCGAACGACCACCGGGGCGTATCGCATTACTCAGCGCCGGGCCGGTGGCCTGGTACTCGGGCATGCTGCCGGGGCTGCTGGCTGGGCGACACAGCGCGGCGGATTGCCAGATCGAACTGCAGGCGCTGTGCCGCGCGGCCAAGGTCGAGCTGATCATCAGCCCGGTGGAAAGCCTGTCCGCCGCCCAGCAACAGGTGCAACTGGCCAATGGCCAAACCCTGAATGCCAGCTGGCTGTCGCTGAATATCGGCGCGCAGGTTGGCGCACCGCCCCAGCAAGGCGACGCCATGCAGACGCTGGCGGTCAAACCCTTTGCCGAGTTTCTTGCCCGTTGGCAACGCTGGCAGGCCGCACCACAGCCCCTGGCGATTCTCGGCGGCGGCGCGGCGGGGGTTGAGCTGGCGCTGGCCTTGGCCGGGCAGGTGCCGCAGCTGGCGCTGTTCTGCGCCGGCCACCTGCTCGATGGTTTGTCGGCTGGCGTGCGCTTGCGCGCCCTCGGCCATCTGCGCCAACGCGGCGTGTGGGTGCGTGAGGATTGCCCGATCAGCCGTATCGAAGGCGACTGCCTGCTCAGCGGTGACGAACCGGTCTGGCGCGGTCAACGCTTGTTGCTGGCCAGTGGGGCAAAGGCCTTTGCCTGGCCTGCACACAGCGGTCTGGGCTGCGATGAGCAGGGCTTTGTCTTGATCGCGCCGACGCTGCAGAGCTACACCCACCCGACGATATTTGCCGCCGGCGACTGCGCCAGCTTGCCCGGCGCGCGCAAGAGCGGTGTCTATGCCGTGCGCCAGGGCCCGGTGCTGGCGGCCAACCTCAACGCCGCGTTGCGTGGCCTGCCGCTCAAACGCTACCACCCGCAACGACAAAGCCTGGCGCTGCTGGCCACCGGCGATGGCGGCGCGCTGCTGGACTGGCATGGGCACAGTGCCGGTGGCCAGTTCTATGGCCGCTGGAAGGATTTTCTCGACCGCGGTTTTATCCAGCGCCATCGCCTTTGACGGCGCGTTAGGGTCTACTGCACAGCATTAAGGCAGTGCGCGAAACAGGCCCTTAGGGATTAACCCACCTGCGACCAAAGTGCCATGGCCGCGAACCGCCATGGGTGCTCGAATCAACCTCCCACCAAAGGTTGGCCGCAGGGAGCGACACCCGCTATGGTCTATAGATTCGCCGACAGCGGCCGATTGCCTGAGCAGGTATATCCGGCTGCACGCACGCAGGTTCCAGCAGGCATGGCCCGCCCATACAGCAGCGGCGCGCCACTGGCAGTTTCTGGTGTTGGCTCGACCAGAATAAAAATAATGAGGTTTGTCATGCGCTCTGCGTTTATTTCCTACCCCAAGGCCTGCCTGCTGCATGCCATCGGGCTGGCCGGGTTGATGGCGGCCTATCAGCAAATACAAGTGCCCTGGTTTATCAGCATTCCGTCCTTTCTGCTGCTGGCCCTGTGGCCCTGGCTGGGCCCCTGGCAGCGCCAGCATGAAGAACTGCCGGCGCAGAGCGACGCCGCCAACGACGCCTTCAGCAACCTCAGCCAGAGCCTGTCCCAACAGACCTGCCACAACGCCCTGGCCGCAGCCGAAGTGGCCCACGCCGCGCAGCAACTGGCCGGCAAACTGCACTCGCAGCTAAGTGCCACCGAGCAGATCAACCAGGCCGCCGAGGCCATCACCCACACCGAACAGGACAACGCCCAGCGCGCCGAACAGACCCTGCAGGCCGCGCAGACCGTGCGGCAGAACAGCAGCAGCGGGCAGCAGGAACTGCGTCAGGCGATCGATGCCATGCAGCACCTGAGCGCGCAGACCGCCACCAGCCGCGAGCTGATCGACGGCCTCAGCAGCCGCACCGAACAGATCGAGAAAGTCACCCAGGTGATCCAGTCGATTGCCAGCCAGACCAACCTGCTGGCGCTCAATGCGGCTATCGAAGCGGCCCGCGCCGGTGACCTGGGGCGCGGTTTTGCGGTGGTCGCCGATGAGGTGCGCAACCTCGCCGGGCGCACCAGCAGCGCCACCGAGGAAGTCGGGCAGATCGTCAGCGATATCCGCCAGCAGAGCGCGGCGGTGGTCAGCCATATGCAACAGCAGGCCGAGCAACTGACCCAGGCCGCGCAGCAGGTCGAGCACACCGGCGAGCAGTTGCAGGGCATTGCCGCACTGGCGGTGGACGTGGAGAACCAGGTCAGCCAGATCGACAGCGGCACCCGCCATAACCACGAGCGCCTGGCCGAGCTGTCGGTGGCGGTCAGCCAGTTGCGCGGCGATGTCGGCGACAGTGAAGGGCAGACCCGTCAGCTCAGCAGCGCGGCCGAGCGTTTGGTCGCTCAGGCCGAAAGCGTCAGCGAACAGCTCGCCGAAGTGGGCCTGGATGACTATCACCAGCGCATCTATGACCTCGCCCGCAACGCCGCCGCGCAGATTGCCGCGCAATTCGAAGCGGACCTGCACAGCGGCCGGATCAGCACCAGCGACCTGTTCGACCGCCACTACCAGCCGATTTCCGGCAGTTTCCCGGCCAAGTACAAGACCCGCTTCGACAGCTATGCCGATCAGGTGCTGCCGGCCATTCAGGAGCCGCTGCTGAGCCAGCACGAAGGCCTGGTATTCGCCATCGCCTGCACCGCCGAAGGCTATGTGCCGACCCACAACGCTGCGTTCAACCACCCGCCCTGCGGTGACCGCGCCATCGACAGCGTGAAGAGCCGCAGCAAGCGCCTGTTCAACGACCGCACCGGCATCCGCTGCGGTAGCCACCAGAAGCCGCTGCTGCTACAGACCTACATGCGTGACACCGGCGAGCTGATGCACGACCTGTCGGTGCCAATCACCGTGCAGGGCCGCCACTGGGGCGGCCTGCGCCTGGGCTACAAACCCGAACCCTGAGCCGCCATTAGACGTTTGTACTGACGGGTGCGGCGGGCGCTTTTCAGCTGCTCCAGCAGCAGCGCGCGCAAAGGCGATACCTGTGGGTTGGGGCGGCGACCCCGGCTGAGCTGGCGCATCTGGAATTTCACCACCGCCATATAGGCCAGGGAGGCAAACGCCTTGTTCTTCCAACGGATCGCTGGCAGCTCGGCGCTGCTCGGCTGCCCGGCCTGCCACTGCTTGGGCAAGGCCGGTTCAATCGCCAGGGCCGTGGCAATCCCGGCCATGGCCACACCGCTGGCCAGTACCTGCTCGACCACCGGTAAACGGCGAATGCCGCCAGTGACCATGACTGGCATCGTCGCCACAGCGGCGATCTCACCAGCAAATTCCAGGAAGTAGGCTTCACGCGCCAAGGTGCGACCGTCGCGGGCATCGCCCTGCATGGCGGGTGCTTCATAGCTGCCACCGGACAGTTCGACCAGATCCACCGCCTGCCCATTGAGCAGCTGCACCACGCGCTTGGCATCGGCCGCATCGAAACCGCCACGCTGGAAGTCAGCCGAGTTGAGTTTGACCGCCACGCAGAAGCTCGGCGCGACCACAGCACGCACCGCCTTGACCACCTCGAGCAGCAGCCGTGCGCGGTTTTCCAGCGTGCCGCCCCAGCGGTCGGTGCGCTTGTTGCTGATCGGCGAGAGAAACTGGCTAAGCAGATAACCGTGCGCGGCGTGGATCTGCACCCCGGTAAAACCGGCCTGTTCGGCCAGCTGCGCGGTGCGCGCGAAACGCTGAACAAGGTCCTGGATGTCGGCTTCCTCCAGCGCTCTGGGCACGGGGAACATCTTCGACAGGCCACCCAACTCCAGCGCCACAGCCGACGGGGCGACCGTTTGCTGACCAAGGTTGGCCTGCATCTGCCGGCCAGGGTGATTGATCTGCATCCACAACTGCGCACCGCGAGCACGACCAATCCGCGCCCACTCGCGAAACTTGTCCAATTGGCGTTCATCTTCCAGCACCACGCCGCCGGGACCGGTCATGGCGCGACGGTCGACCATCACGTTGCCGGTCAACAGCAAACCGGCACCGCCTTCGGCCCAGGCCTGGTACAGGCGCAGCAATTCGGCGGACGGACCCTGGCTGGCGTCGGCCAGGTTTTCCTCCATCGACGCTTTGGCGATGCGGTTGAACAGGGTGGTGCCGTTGGGCAGTTGCAGCGGTTGGAAGGCAGTCATGACTTGCTCCGGGGGTGGCAGATGGAGCAAGACTAAGGTTAAAGTCAACTTTAAGGTCAATAGCCCGGAGCACAGATGATGAAAATCGGTGAACTGGCCAGCCGTACGGGGCTGGCGGCGTCGCGCATCCGTTTTTATGAGGCCAGCGGGCTGATCAGCGCCCAGCGCCAGGCCAATGGCTACCGCCACTACCCGGAACAAGCGGTGCAGACCTTGGGCATTATCAGCTGTGCGCAGCAGGCCGGCTTCAGCCTCGACGAAATCCGCCGCCTGCTGCCGCAAGGCGACTCACAGGGCCTGCCGCACACTGAATTGCTGGCAAGCCTGAAGCGCAAGGTCGGCGAGATCGAGGCCATGCAGCAACGCCTGGCGCAGAACAAGGCGCAGCTGCTGACCATCATCGCCAGCATCGAAAGCAAGCCCGAGGGCATGCCCTGCACCGAAAACGCCGAGCGGGTGATGGCACAGTTGCGCGGTGCATAAGTCACCCGCGTAATGTTTAGCCCAGTGTTAACCAAGCATGTAAAAAACAGCATTTAACCAACGCATGGCCCCGTGTGAATCTGGCGGTCATGCACCTTTCTCTTGTGTTCTCTCTCGCCCTTTTGCACGCAGCCGCTCCGCGTGACCGGGTCACGCTGCCACAAACCCTGGCGTTCTGGGCGTTGTGGCATTGCCGCCACGCGCGCCCGCCGGATGACTGGACCGCTCAGCCCTGACCCTCTGTCCATTCCCGTCATCTACCAGGAAGCTGCTTATGAATGCCGCCCTCAAACCCGTAACGCCCGCCGCCGTACGTTGCCCGTCCTACTACAGCGCCACCCTTAATGAAGAAACCGATTACCCGACCCTGCAAGGCGAGGTCAGCGTCGATGTGGTGATCATCGGCGGCGGTTTTACCGGCGTGGCGTCTGCCGTGGAGCTGGCCGAGCGCGGCCTCAAGGTGGCCATAGTCGAAGCCAACAAGATTGGCTGGGGCGCCACCGGGCGCAATGGCGGGCAGGTCACTGGCAGCCTGTCGGGCGATGCGGCAATGACCAAGCAGATGCGCAACACCCTCGGCGAGGAAGTCGAAGACTTTATCTGGCACCTGCGCTGGCGCGGACACGAGATCATCAAGAATCGCGTAGAGAAGTACGGCATTCAGTGCGACCTCAAGCACGGTCACCTGCACGCGGCGATGAAGCCCACACACATGCAGGAGCTGGAAGCCACCTACGCCGAAGCACAGCGTCGCGGCATGGGCGCTGACGTGACCCTGCTCGACCGCGCCGGCGTGCGCAGCCACCTGGCCAGCGACCTGTACAGCGGCGCACTGAAGAACACCCGCAACATGCACCTGCACCCGCTGAACCTGTGCATCGGTGAAGCCAAGGCCGCCGCCAGCCTCGGCGCGCTGATATTCGAGCACTCCAAAGTGCTGGAGATTGTGCATGGCGCCAAGCCGGCAGTGGTCACCGCCCAAGGCCGGATCAACGCCAAGCAGGTGCTGCTGGCCGGCGACGTGTACCACAAGCTGGAGCCGAAAAAGCTCAAGGGCATGATCTTCCCGGCCATGGGCGGCATCGTCACCACCGCGCCGCTGGGTGAGCTGGCCAAGCAGATCAACCCGCAGGACCTGGCCGTGTATGACTGCCGCTTCGTCCTCGATTACTACCGCCTGACCGCCGATGGCCGCCTGCTGTTCGGCGGTGGCTGCAACTACTCCGGGCGCGACTCGCGGGATATCGCCGGCGAGCTACGCCCCGGTATCGAACAGACCTTCCCGCAGCTCAAGGGCGTCGATATCGACTTCCAGTGGAGCTGCGCCATGGGCATCGTGATCAACCGCATCCCGCAACTGGGCAAGCTCTCGGACAACGTCTGGTACTGCCAGGGCTACTCCGGTCACGGCATCGCCACCACCCACATCATGGGCGAGATCATGGCCAACGCCCTAACCGGCACCATGGGCCACTACGACACCTTCGCCGCCTGCAAGCACATCAAGGTGCCGCTGGGCGACGTGTTCGGCAACCCGATGCTGGCTGCCGGCATGTGGTACTACCAGATGCTGGAAAAGCTGCGCTAAGACGCAGCTTCTGAGCGGTTGCGCGCCGTCTGGGTGGCCAGCGCCTCGTCACGATCATCGACAAACGCCACTGCGGGCGAGCCATCGGCATTCAGCTGGTAGATCGCGCTCGGCTGGCCTTGCTCGTTGAAGAAAACCTGACCGAGCCCCGCGCCATTCCACAGGCGTTCGCCGGCCTTGCTGCGCGAGGGGATGCGCGGTTTGACCTGCATGCGCCGGCGCGTGGTCAGCCAGTTGAGCGGTGACCAGGGCGCGTAGAGCCAGCGGTTGAGGCGGTCGAACCAGTCGAGCAGGCGCGGCGGGAATTCGTTTTTCAGGCCGCTGCTGGTGATCTGCCAAAGCTTCGGCCCGCGCTTGCGCTGGCGAATCAACACCTCGTAGACAAACGAGTAATGCACATCGCCGGAGAGAATCACGTAGTTACCCGGCGTGCGCGAGTGGCGGAAGATGTTCAGCATCACCTGCGCGGCGCCCCGGTGGGCCATCCAGTTTTCCGCGTCGACCATCAGCGGATGGCCGGCCCAGCTGAAGACCTTCTGGATGGTCTCGATCAGCTTGACGCCGAACATCGGCGCCGGCGAAACGATGATCGCCGACGGCTGATCCAGCAGCGCCTGCTGAAACTCGCACAGCGCTTCCCAATCCAGCAGACCGGACGGCCGCTTGAGGTTGCGCTCGCTGCGCCAGCGTCGGGTGCGGGTGTCGAGCACCACCAGCGCCGGGCTGCTCGGCAGGACGAATTGCCACTGATGAAAGCTCAGCAGGCTGTCGATCAGCGCATCCTGCGGCTGGCTGTCCATATGGTTGGCAGCATCGCGGCCCTCGGTCATCGCGCGGATCATCTGCAGCGGCTCAGCAAACACATCCGGGTTATTGCCCCAGCCCTGGCACAGCAGGTAGGCGATCAACGCATTGCCGATGATGCGTTTGGAAAACGGGTGGCCGTAGGCGGTCTCTTCCCACTGAGCGGAGAGGTTCCAGTCATCGGTGATGTCGTGATCATCGAAGATCATCAGCGTCGGCAAATGGGCGAGGGCGCGGGCGACCTGGCCCAGCCCACCGCGAAAGACTTCGATGCGCTCACGCTCGGCCTGATAACGCGGCACTTCCTCGGCGCTCAGCGCCGGCATCTCGGCATCCAGCAAGGTCCATGGCGTCGGCGACCAGACCAGCAGGTACATGGCCAACACTTCGGCACAGGTCACCAGGTGGTTATCGGCGCTGTTGGTGGTGAACACCGGTTTTTCCACACCACCGAAAAACCGCTCGCGCAGGGTTTCGTTGCTCTTCAGCGCTGGCAGCAGCTCGGCGCGCTGGTAGTAGCTGGCGGGATGCTGGTACAGCGCCGTGCTGTCAGCGACCACCGCACCTTCAAGGTGCTCGCCAAACAAACCCAGGCGTTCGATCACCTGATGAATCGCCCGCAGCAGCGGCCCGCTGACATCATCGGCGTAGATCTGATCGCCACTCATCAGCAGCAAGGCCGGGCGCTGCTCGGCGGCAGGCGCTTCGGCCAGCAGACGATCTGCGCAGAGTAGGCCATCGGCCGCCGGATGATGCGGCTTGCGGCAAGAGCCGTGCAGCAGATGATCCAGCCGCGCGCGCAGGACGAAATTGGCCTGGGTCGCGCCGTCGTACAGCAAGTGCGGCGCCCAGTCGGCGATGCCCATTTCAGACTGATCCGGCTGTTCAATCAGCAGGTCGTAGTCGATCTGCACATCGCAGGGCAGCGGCGCGTCAAGTTTCAGATCAATCAGGTGGATAAACGCCTGCTCGCCCATCTGGATAACCTGGCAGCTGTCGCCAGCCAGCGGCAGCCGTTGTGGCTCGGGCATGTCGCCATGGCTCAACTGCAGGGTCAGCGATAAGGGGCGGCTGCCAACCAGCCAGAGCACCAGGCACTGCGCTTCCATGCGGCGCAGCAGCGGGCCGGCCAGCACCAGGGGCAGGTCAGCGTGGGCAACAGCGGTGGCGGTCGGCATCAGGGCGGCGGGCTCTACGCAAATAGGGTCGGTTATAGAGCGCCATTGTGCGGCAGAGGTTCAGTCTTTGCAGCCGCCTACTGCGCCGCCTGACGCAGGCGCGGCAGATCAAGGAGTTCGATCTCGCCATAGGTCAGCCGCAGGATGCCCTGAGCCTCCAGCTCCTTGAGGATCTGGTTGGTGGTCTGCCGGGAGATCGCCAGCATCAGCGCCAGCTGCTCCTGCGGCAGGTGCAGCACCCGGCGCGGCTCGCCCTCGCCATAGTTTTCCGCGATCAGCAGCAACCGCCGGGCCAGCCGTGGGGCAGCGGGCAGCAGGCTCATTTCTTCCAGGGCGATAAACGCCAGGCGCAGTTTGTGGCTCATCAACAGGGCGAAATCACGCCAGTACTGCGGTTGCTGTTCGAGCAGCGCCAGCAGCCGCGCCTGCGGCACCAGCAGCAAAGTCGCAGGGCCTTCGGCAAAGGCATCGTGGGTGCGTGGTTGGCCATCGAACAGGGAGATTTCGCCAAACCAGTAGGGCGGCTCGACCAGGGTCAGCAGCGCTTCCTTGCCGGTGGCACTGACCGCACCAATGCGCATGCCACCCTCGACCACTGCATACAGGCCACAGGGTTTGTCGCCTCGACGAAACAGCACCTGACCGGGCGCCAGTTGCTGCACCTGGGCGGCGGCCAGCAGCGCCTCCTGTAATGCAGCGGGCAGGGCGCTGAACCAGTGTCCCTGACGCAGACGTGCCTGATAGTGGTGGCCGCTGTTCATCGACAGCTCCAGGCGGTTTGTCGGCTAGCTGACAGAGCGCTGCGTGGGCGTGGGTTCATGCTGGCCACCTGTCTTGCATGAGGAAAATAATAATGAAAACCCTGGTTGATCATCTGGCTCAATACGCGGCCTATCACCGCGACCAACGCAATATTCTCAGCCACTTTATCGGTATTCCACTGATCGTTGTGGCGGTGGCGGTGCTGCTGTCACGCCCGGGCTTCGAGCTGCTCGGCCTGTGGCTGTCCCCCGCACTGCTGGTGGCCGTGGCGGCGGGCGTGTTCTACCTGCGCCTGGACCTACGTTTCGGCCTGCTGATGGCGCTGCTGCTGGTGCTCAGCCTGTGGGCTGCGGCGGGCCTGGCCGTGCAATCGACGGCGGTGTGGCTGAGCGGCGGCATCGGCCTGTTTGTGATCGGCTGGATTATTCAGTTTGTCGGCCATTACTACGAAGGACGCAAGCCGGCGTTTGTCGATGACGTGATGGGCCTAGTCATCGGCCCGCTGTTCGTCGCTGCCGAAGCGGCCTTCCTGCTGGGCCTGCGCAAAGAGGTAGAGCAGGCCATCGTCGAACGCGCCGGCCCGACCTGTATTCGTGAGAAAAAAGCCACTGCTTGAAACTACTAGGCCGCCATCAGCGGCCTCCTAGAACCGATCCGGGTCTCGCGAGCTAGAGCGAGACAAGGCGCTACGTTAGTAACAGCCTTCGGCAGGTCAAAATGGCCGAGGGCGCGGAGTTTACGACTCCAAATGAGCAGCCCGAGGCCATTTTTAACGCAGTATCGCCGACGCGCAGCAGACCCATGACAGACCTCAGTACATCGCCATCCATTGCGTGGTCAGTGAGCGGGTATGGCGATACACGGTGATCGGCGCAAAGGGTCGACCCGAAGCGCTTTGCAGGGCGCTGCTCTGGCTATTGAGGTCGACCAGCGCGGCCTTGAGGTAATCCCAGCGGGTTTTCAACTTGCCCACCTGTGGGTCGGCCTTGCCATCCAGCGCGGCCAGTTGCTCATCCACCGACGGCACAATCTTGCGTTCATCCTGACCGAGGTAGGTGTCGGGCTGCTCGCGGGCGGTTTCGAAATTGCCGAAGTAGGCACGGCTGAGGTACTGCACCGAGAGGTATTCGAGCTTGGCGGACAGTTCGCTGTCAGCCGGCCCGGCCAGCTTGCGGGTTTCCTCGAGCACGCCGAGCAGGGCTTTGCTGAGGTCCTCGGGGTAGCGCCAGGGCATGTCATCTTCACTCGGGCCAAAGGCCACGCCACGGCGAATCTGCACCACCAGTTCCTGATGGGCACTGCGCAGGGCATCGCTGCTTTGCGGCAGGCTCTGCACGGCGGCGGCCAGGGCCTGCAGGTCAGTTTCCAGGGCGTCCTGGTGTTTCTTTTGGAAACCCTCACCGCGTAACAGCATCAGGCTGCTGGTAACCCGGCTGGCCTGCACCTGAACCTGTTCCTGGGGGGTAACGGCCTGGGCAAAGGTCAGCGGCGAGAGGCCGGCGAACAACCCGATAACCGCGAGCAATAGCGAGCGAGACAGCGTTATAGAACGCATACGTGGTGTGCTCCTTATTATTTTTGTGAGCAGTGCTGAACGAGGTCAGCTTATACAAACGCGCGCAACAGGGTACTGCACTGAATAGGGGATAAAAGCAGCCTAAAGAGTGATTTCGTCGGAAAGATGCGTCGATTCGGCCAAGTCACGCAGGTACTGCGCGCTGAAGGCATCGGCCGGAAAGAAGGTTTCCAGCGCCAGTTCCGCCAGGGTGATGTCGTTGGCGGTGCCAAACACCGTGGTGGTACCGATCAGGCTGACCACGCCCTGCTCGCTGGCAAACTGCAACGGCATCAGCACCGTGTCGCTGTCGAAATGCGCGGGCGCCGCCGGTCCTGGATAGGCGTTCAGCTCATCGCACAGCGCGTGCAACTGAGCATCGCCGCTGGCCTGAAAATCGCGCTGCAACCGCGCCAACAGGTAGGCGCGCCAGGCGCCCAGGTTGACGATACGCGGTGCCAGCCCTTGCGGGTGCAGGCTCAGGCGCATGACATTGATCGGCGGCATCAGCAGTTCAGGCGCAATGCCCTGCAGAAAGGGCGCGAGGGCACTGTTGGCCGCCAGCAGGTTCCAGTGACGGTCGATGGTCAGTGCCGGGTAGGGCTCGTGGGCCTTGAGCAGCAGGTCGATGGCGCTGCGCGCGGCCGCCATGGCTGGCTCGGACAGCGCATGCTGAGTGAACAGCGGCGCATAGCCGGCAGCGCTGAGCAGGCGATTGCGTTCGCGCAGCGGAATGTCCAGCTGCTCGGCGAGCAACAGCAGCATCTCGCGGCTGGGCTGGGCGCGCCCGGTTTCAACAAAGCTCAGGTGGCGCGTGGAAATTTCAGCCTCGCAAGCGAGGTCGAGCTGGCTAAGACGACGATGCTGGCGCCACTGGCGCAGCAGAGCCCCGACGGGCTGGATTTGACTGTTCATGGGCATCGACGATAGACCAGCCACGTCATGGCGGCCATTACCTGCGAGGTAATCGACGTAACGCACAGATCGGCGAAATCTAAGTGCAAGCCGCTATTTCGACGGTTCTTTACGGAGACTTCGCCATGACCACCTTGCAACCTTCGCTGTTACTGCGCCGTGCCCTGCTCGCCGATGGCCTGGTCGGCGTGATCACCACGGCGCAACTCCTGCTGCTGGCTGACTGGCTCAGCAGTCTGTTGGCCCTGCCGGGTGAATTCCTCTTCGGCGTTGGCGTGGTGCTGATTTCGCTGGTGGCCTTTCTGCTCTGGCTATCGCGCCGTGAAAGCATGGCGCGGGCAGCGGTCTACACGGTGATCGGCCTGAATGCGCTATGGGTGGTGCTCAGCCTGCTGGTGCTGCTCAGCGGCTGGTTCACACCGAACGCGCTGGGCTACGCCTTCGTGCTCGTCCAGGCTGTTGTGGTGCTGGTGTTTATCGAGCTGGAGTGGCTGGGGCTGAAGCGCTCGCAGCTTGTCGGCGGAGAGTTTGCCCCGGCATCAGTGAGTGCTCAGTAACGACACCGACTTGACCTGTGCCCAGAGAGACTGCTCGCGCTGGATCTGCAGGCGGTCGAAGGAGTAACGGGTGATGCGGGCGATCAGTTGCTCGCCGCCCACCTGCACACGTACCAGCACGTGAGCCTGCTCGGCAACGTTGATCCAGTCCACTACTCGCGCTGGCAAGAGGTTAAGCACGCTGCTGTCCTCGGCCTGTTGCAGGCTCAGGCTGACATCGCGTGCCTTGACCTTGATCCGCACCGACTGGCCTAGCGGCAGCGGCCCGTGGGGCAAGCGCAGGTTGATCTGGCTATCCGGCAATTGCAGGTAGAGCAGCCCGTAGGCATGGTCATGGGCGGTAACTACGCCATCAACCACCGCCTCCGCATCGTCCTCGAAGACAAACGGCAGGTCGGCGCGCAGCAGGGTTTCCTTTAATGGGCCACTGGCGCTGACCTTGCCGTCCTCCAGCAACACCAGATGATCGGCCAGGCGCGCCACCTCATCCGGCGAGTGGCTGACGTAGACAATTGGAATCTCCAGCTCCTGATGCAGGCGCTCCAGATAGGGCAGCACCTCCTGCTTGCGCTTGAGATCGAGGGATGCCAGCGGCTCATCCAGCAACAGCAGGCGCGGGCTGGTCAGCAGGGCGCGGGCAATGCCTACGCGCTGCTGTTCGCCGCCGGACAACTTGCCTGGCAAGCGCTCCAGCAGATGCTCAATGCCGAGCAATTCAACCGCCTGCTCCAGGGCAATCCGCCGCTGCGCGGTGGGGATGCGCTTCAGCCCGTACTGCAGATTGCGCCGCACGGTGAGGTGGGCAAACAGATTGGCATCCTGAAACACGTAACCTACGGCGCGTTGATGCGCTGGGACGAAGATGCCCTGGGCGCTGTCCTGCCACAGCTCACCGTTGACTTGCAGGTAGCCTGCGCTCGGCTGATCCAGCCCGGCAAAACAGCGCAGGCAGCTGGTCTTGCCCGAGCCAGAATGGCCGAACAGCGCGCTGACGCCGCGACCGGGCAGGTTCAGCTCAACATCCAGGGTGAAACCGGCATGCTCCACCTTGAAACGCGCCTGGATTTCACCCGCCCCGGCGACTGTACGAATCGCCGGATTGCGCCGCGCCAATGGCCAGATCATTGCCACACCCGCGTGCTGCTGCGCCCGCTGCTTCGACCAGAGTAGAGCGCCAGCAGCACGATAAAGGAAAACAGCACCATACCGCCCGCAAGCCAGTGAGCCTGGGCGTACTCCATGGTTTCCACATGGTTGTAGATCTGCACTGACGCCACTTGGGTCTTGCCGGGGATATTGCCGCCAATCATCAGCACCACGCCGAACTCGCCCACGGTATGGGCAAAACCGAGAATCGAAGCCGTGATAAAGCCCGGCTTGGCCAGCGGCAGCACCACCGTGAAGAACGCATCCCAAGGCCCGGCGCGCAGCGTCGCCGCCGCCTCCAGCGGGGTACGGCCAATCGCCTCGAAAGCGTTCTGCAGCGGCTGCACGACAAAGGGCAGGGAATAGAACACTGAGCCGATCACCAGCCCGGTAAAGGTAAACGTCAGGGTGCCGAGGCCGAGGCTCTGGGTCAGTTGGCCGATAAAACCATGCGGGCCCATGCTCACCAGCAAGTAGAAACCAATCACCGTCGGCGGCAGCACCAGCGGCAGCGCGACGATCGCACCAATCGGCTGCTTCCAGCGCGAACCCGTGCGCGCCAGCCACCAGGCAATCGGTGTACCGATCAACAGCAGCAACAAGGTGGTCAGCGATGCCAGCTCAAGCGTCAGCAGGACCGCAGCGAAATCAGCTTTGCTCAGTGGCATTGCACAAACCTTTCAATGACAGATGCAGCCCGGATGCACTCCGGGCTACGACAGCTTAGAGCTGATAACCGTAGGACTTGATGATCTTGGCCGCCTTTTCACCTTTCAGGTACTCGGTCAGGGCTACAGCGGCCGGGTTATGTTCGCCCCTCTTGAGGATCAGCGCATCCTGCTTGATCGGCGTGTGCATCTGCGCCGGTACCATCCAGGCCGAGCCACTGCTGAGTTGGCCGTCCTTGTACACCTGCGACAGCGCGACAAAGCCCAGCTCGGCGTTGCCGGTGGCAATAAACTGATGCGCCTGGGTGATGTTCTGCCCTTCGACCAGTTTGTCCTTGACCGCCGCACTCAGGCCCAGCTTGTCCAGCACTTCGGTGGCCGCCAGGCCGTAGGGCGCAGCTTTCGGGTTGGCGATCGCCAGGTGTTTGTACTGATTGGCCTTGAGCACCGCATCACTGCCATCCAGGTAACCCGGCTTGGCTGACCACAGCACCAGGCTGCCAATTGCATAGGTAAAACGCGAGTCGCTGACACCCAAGCCGTCGTTGTCGAGCTTGGCCGGGGTGCTTTCATCGGCACTTAAAAACACCTCGAACGGCGCACCGTTCTGAATCTGCGCATACAGTTGGCCAGTGGCCCCGAAGGAGGCAACCACGCTGTGCCCGGTATCCTTCTCAAACTCGCTGGCAATCGCCTGCAACGGCGCAGTGAAGTTGGCGGCCACCGCCACCTGAACCTGCTCAGCCAGGGCGTGGCTGCTGAATGCAACGGCGGCGAACAGGCTGACTAAGTGTCGGGAAAAAACTGTCTTCATCCAGAACTCCTTTGCAGTCCATTGTCAGCTTATGAACCCATATCGCTATATACAAAAAGATACAGCGAATAAATCGTTCATACGAGCTAGGCAAATGCACTGCGATCATCCAATGGGGGAGATGGGCATCCTTGAAGAATCAGACTCGCAAGTCAAGTTTTTAACTGCGGCTACGCCAGACGCTGGCCAGCCAGGGCTGCTGGTCACGCGGTAAGCCGGCTGGACGATAGTAGTGCTGCAGCTCGCTGAAGCCGGCCGCATTGAGCAACACGCGCCAGTTGGCCAGGTCGTGATAGGCGCCGTAGCGCTCACCATTCCAACCTTCCTGGTTATCGCCACGGGGGTTGGAGCTGAACAGCACGCCGCCCGGCTTGAGAGTGGCATGCAGTTGCTTGAGTACCCGCGGCAGTTCCTGGCGGGGGATATGAAACAGTGAAGCATTGGCGAACACGCCATCGAAGCGTTCAGGCGGCAGGTCGAGGGCAAGAAAATTCTGCTGCCAGGCCTCGCAGCCACTGTCGGCGCGGGCCATTTCGATAAAGCGCACGCAGCCGTCCAAACCAACAGCACTGTGGCCCATGGCGCTGAACGTGCGCAGATCGCGCCCCGGGCCGCAGCCAAAATCGAGAATCTGGTAGGGCGCAGTGGCCTGAATATGCGTGAGCAGGGCGGCAATATTCTGGCTGACATCGTGGTCGCGAGTGCCTTCACGAAAGTCTTCGGCGCAGTCCTGATAGTGGCGCAGGGTCAGCGCGCTGATCTGCGCCAGGTCATCCGCGCTCAACCCCACGGTTTCAACCCTCAGCCAGCAGGCGGCGCAGTTCGGCCAATACCGGCGCGCTGGCCGGGCGCACGCCGCGCCAGAGGAAGAAAGCTTCGGCGGCCTGCTCGACCAGCATGCCCAGGCCATCCAGGGTACGTGCCGCACCGTGCTCGGCAGCCCAGCGGTTAAAGGCGGTCAATTCCTTGCCGTACATCATGTCGTAGCACAGGGTATGCCCCGGCTGGATCAGACTGGGGGCAATCGGCGGCAACTCACCAGCCAGGCTGGCCGAAGTGCCGTTGATGATCAGATCCACCGGCGCGTCGATCCAGTCATAACCGCTGGCCACCACGGGGCCCAGGTCGGCAAATTCGCGGGCCAGTTGCTCGGCCTTCTCCACCGTACGGTTGGCAATCACCAGCGCCGCCGGTTGCTCGGCCAGCAACGGCTCCAGCACCCCACGCACCGCGCCACCCGCGCCAAGCAGCAGGATGCGTTTGCCCTTGAGGCTTACACCGGCATTCACCGTCAGATCACGTACCAGGCCGGCGCCGTCGGTGTTGTCACCGAGCAGGCTGCCATCGGCAAGTTTCTTCACGGTATTCACCGCGCCGGCCCGGCGCGCGCGCTCGGTAAGTTCGTCGCAAAGGCGAAAGGCCTCTTCCTTGAACGGCACAGTGACGTTGCCGCCCAGGCCTTCGGCGAAGAAGGCGCGTGCATTCGCGGGGAAGTCGTCCAGCGGTGCCAGGCGTGCCTGATAGTCGAGCACCTGGCCGGTCTGCTCGGCGAACAAGCGATGAATCAGCGGCGATTTGCTGTGACCAATGGGGTTACCGAAGACGCAGTAGCGATCCATGAATGATCCTTGAAAACAGTTGCCGGCTTTGTACGTGTAGGGTGCGCCGTGCGCACCGGATTGAATTGCAGAGTGGTGCGCATGGCGCACCCTACGCTTACGCCAACCAGTCACGATCCGTGAGGAAGTACTCGGTCAGGCGCGCCTCTTCGCTGCCCGGCTGCGGCTTCCAGTCGTAGCCCCAGCGCACGTGTGGCGGCAGCGACATCAGGATCGATTCGGTACGCCCGCCCGATTGCAGGCCGAACAGCGTGCCACGGTCGAACACCAGGTTGAACTCGACATAACGGCCTCGACGGAAGGCCTGGAACTCACGCTCGCGCTCGCCGTATGGGGTCAGCTTGCGACGCTGCACGATGGGCAGATAGGCCTGGATATAGGCGTCACCGATGGCGCGCATAAAGGCGAAGCTGGTGTCGAAATCCCACTGGTTCAGGTCATCGAAGAACAGCCCGCCAATACCGCGCGGCTCGCCCCGGTGCTTGAGGTGGAAGTAGCGATCACACCACGCCTTGAACTTCGGGTAGACCTCGGCACCGAACGGTGCACAGGCGTCATGGGCGACCTGATGCCAGTGCCGGCAGTCTTCTTCATTGCCGTAGTAGGGCGTCAGGTCGAAGCCACCGCCAAACCACCACACCGGCTCCTCGCCTTCCTTCTCCGCGCTGAAGAACCGCACGTTGGCGTGGGAGGTCGGCACGTAAGGGTTTTCCGGGTGGATCACCAGCGACACGCCGAGGGCCTCAAAACCACGCCCGGCCAGTTCCGGCCGATGCGCACTGGCTGAAGGCGGCAGGCTGTCGCCGAATACGTGGGAGAAATTCACGCCGCCCTTTTCGATCAGCGCGCCGTTCTCCATCACCCGCGTGCGGCCGCCACCGCCGGCCGGACGCTGCCAGGCATCCTCAAAGAACTCAGCGCCGCCATCTTCGGTTTGCAGGGCAGAGCAGATACGGTCTTGCAGATCCAGCAGGTAGGCTTTGACGGCCTCAGTACGGTCACTCACGGCGGCACCTTGAAAACGGGTAAGGCCAGGCGGCACGTGGCCGCGGGGAAAAATGGGTGGCCAGCATACCATCTGCCACCCCAAGGCCGCAGTTGACGGCGGTCAATGCAGACGATTGGATAACGGCACCTTTGTGCCCGTGCGGGCATCATCCGAGCATTTAATCGCGGAAGACTTTGAAAATGGCCAAGCGTATCCAGTTCAGTCGTCACGGCGGCCCGGACGTCCTTGAATACACCGACTACAACCCCGCCGCCCCAGGCCCGAATGAAGTACGGGTGCAGAACCAGGCCATCGGCCTGAACTTTATCGACACCTATTTCCGCAGCGGTCTGTATACGCCGCCAACCCTGCCGTCTAGCCTGGGCACCGAGGGTGCGGGGATCGTCGAGGCAATGGGCTCGGCAGTCAGCGGCTTTCAGGTCGGCGACCGCGTTGCCTATGCCACCGGACCGCTGGGTGCATACAGCCAACTGCATGTGCTGCCGGCCGAGAAGCTGGTCAAGCTGCCAGATGCGATCAGCTTCGAGCAGGCGGCCGCTGTGATGCTCAAGGGGCTGACTGTGCAGTACCTGTTGCGCCAGACCTTTCCGCTGCAAGGCGGCGAAACCATCCTGTTCCATGCCGCTGCCGGGGGTGTTGGCTCTTTCGCCTGCCAGTGGTCGAGGGCACTTGGGGTCAAACTGATCGGTACGGTCAGCTCAGCGGAAAAAGCCGCGCAGGCCAAAGCGCAGGGCGCCTGGGCGACCATTGATTACAGCCATGAAAATGTCGTCCAGCGCGTGCTGGAGCTGACCGATGGCAAGAAGTGCCCGGTGGTCTACGACGGCGTCGGCCAGGACACCTGGGAAACCTCGCTGGACTGCGTGGCACCGCGCGGCCTGCTGGTCAGCTTCGGCAATGCGTCGGGCACGGTCACCGGCGTCAACCTGGGCATCCTCGCGCAAAAGGGCTCGCTATTCGTCACCCGTCCGACCCTGGCCAGCTACGCCGACACGCCTTCCCGGCTGCAAAGCATGGCGGACGAACTGTTCGCCATGATTGCCAGCGGCCAGTTGCAAGTGGAGATCAGCAACCGCTATGCGCTCAAAGACGCCGCCCTGGCGCAAACCGCCCTGAGTGCACGGCAAACCACCGGCTCGACCATTCTGCTGCCGTAGACCGTCTGCTAAACCGTCGCGGCTGAAGCCCCTCCCACAGCTGGGGGGTATCTGCGGGAGGGGCTTTAGCCGCGAGCTTGTACTGCTTCAGGACGGACGAATCACATCCCCACTGATCAGGTCGCGAATCAGGCTCGGGTTCTTGCGGCCGCCCAACGCCCCACCCAGCACCATATCCAGCTGACCCGGAAAATATTGCTCGACCCGCAGACGCGACCGCGCAGACGGACGGCCTGCCGGGTTGGCCGACGTCGATACCAACGGCCCGGTCAGACGGCACAACGCACGCACTTGCGGGTGATCACTGACGCGCAGAGCCACACTGCTGTGCTGGCCGCTGATCCACTCGGGCAGACGATTCTGGTGGGGCACCAGCCAGGTATTGGGACCGGGCCAGCTTCCCGCCAGGCGCGCCAGCCAGATTTCCGGCAGATCGTCGAGGAGGAAGTCGAACTGTTCGATATCGGCGGCCACCAGAATCAATCCCTTGTGCACGGGACGCTCCTTCAACGCCAGCAGGCGCTCAACCGCCTCGTCATTCCAGGGGTCACAGCCCACCCCCCATACTGCCTCGGTCGGATAAGCGATCACGCCGCCGTGACGCACCACCCGTGCGGCCTGTTGTATCTGCCAGTTGCTGACCATGTACTGCTCTCCACTGAACGCCTGGCGGGCAGTGTATCCAAGCTAAAGCGCGCGGCCCACCCAACGACCCGCTTCACAGGCTACCTGGCCCTCCAACTCCAGCTCGGTCAGCGCGGCCAATACCTCGGCCAGCGACCAGCCACTGGCCGCCACCAGCGCTTCACTGCTATGCGGTGCGGCATGTAGCAGCACCAGCAATGGGTGATCGGCCGGTGTCGGCCCGGCCACAACAGCTACCGGCGGCTGCGCTTGCCAGCCACGCAGGGCCTGTAGAATATCTTCGATGCTTTCCACCAGAGTGGCGCCTTCGCGAATCAGCTGATGGCACCCACGCGCACCAGGATGGTGGATCGAACCCGGAATCGCATACACCTCACGGCCCTGTTCGGCAGCCAACCGTGCAGTGATCAGTGAACCACTGGATGGGCTGGCCTCCACCACCAGCACGCCCACGGAAAGACCGCTGATAATCCTGTTGCGCCGGGGAAAGTTACTCGCCTGCGGCGGACAGTCCAGCGGCAACTCGGACACCAGCGCGCCACCCCGGGCGACGATATCGGCTGCGAGTTGCTTATGCCGCGCCGGATACAGGCACTGCAAACCGGTGCCAAGCACCGCCACCGTCTTACCATTGGCATCCAGTGCGCCCTGGTGGGCAGCACCATCAATGCCCAGGGCCAGACCGCTGGTAATCACAAAACCACCGCCGGCCAAGCTGCGGGCAAAGCTGTGTGCGGTATCGAGCCCCGGCCGCGAAGCACGTCGGCTCCCCACCATGGCCAGCTGCGGTTGCTCAAGCAACGTCGGCTCACCGGCAATGAACAACAGCGGTGGGGCATCCACCAGCTCGGCAAGCAAACCGGGATACGTTGCCTCATCCCACATCAGCAGGTGGTGTGTGTCGTTATCCAGCCAGGCCAGGCTCTGCGCCGCGCGTTCACGTACCTCGGCGCAGCGGCGTGCGTCGCTGCACACCTGTGGTAAGCCCAGTGAGCGCCAGGCACTGGCCGGCGCACTGAGTGCGGCAGATGCACTGTCGAAGGCACGGAGGAGTTTACGGAAGCGCCGTGGACCAAGCTCCGGCAGGCAGTGCAGACGCAGGCGGGCTTCCAGTTCAGCGGGGGAGACGGCAGAGTGCGACATACAGATCATCCTTGATCGGTCGCGCCGCACAGGCGGCAGGAAAGTAAGACAGCAATAAAAAATTGCTGGGAGCAATTTTTAACGTCGCGACGCGACGGCCCGCAGGGCGGCGGCCAGGCATGACACGCCATAAAAAACCCCGCATCTGCGGGGCTTCTCGGTGTTACGGGTTACGCACTTTGTCCAGGATCGCCAACGAGCGCGAGGCCCCCAGCACCAGGCCATAGCTGAGCTTGTCGTAGGTGCGGAAGACCATCAGCAGGCCTGCACGCTCATCCGGAATCTTCACCGACTCGCCGGTTACGCGGTCACGCACGGTTTCGCCGGTTTTGTAGATGGCCAGTACGTTGCCTTCCTTCAAGCCATCACGGGCACCCCTGTTGATGGTCACCACGTCGAACTGACCGATCTGGGTCACGCCGCGCGGCACATCGAGGATCACACCATTGACCTCACCAGCTGGCTCGCTCGGCATAAAGGTCGAGTTGATCGGACGCTCTTCAGTGGCGAACAGGCGGTCGCCAAGGCGCACTTCCTGAGTCGAACGGGTCAGCACCATGGTGCCGACATCACCTTCTTCGGCAACGATCTCACCGGAGCCGATATCATCGGCGTTGATCCCGAGGAACTCCTGGGTATCCGGATCGATATAGGTTTTGCCCTGGCGGAAGATGCCATAGGCCGGCGCGGCCTGGTCGAATTTGCCACGGGCATACACGCGATCACCCGCACCGCTGACCACCCGCTCGGCATTGCCGGCCACGATATAAGGCGCGCCCTGGAACTGCTCGGGGGTATCGACAATGCGGTTGACCAGCAGGAAGCTGTTGATCGCCTCCAGCGGAATTGCCGGAATGGCTTCAGCCATCGGCGTGCTGCGAATCTGCGGCGACAGCTTGATGGTGCCGCGCGACTCACCACGGTTGAGCATCAGGCGCGGCTGGCCGTCGATGTACACCAGGCTCAGTTGGTCGCCCGGATAGATCAGATGAGGGTTTTCCACCTGCGGGTTGGCGTGCCAGATTTCTGGCCACTTCCACGGCTGACTGAGAAATTTTCCGGAGATATCCCAGAGGGTGTCGCCTTTGACCACGGTGTAACGGTCTGGGTGACCGTCCTTGAGTTGCACTTCGGCCTGGGCCAAGCCGCTTGCGGCAAGCAGCAGCAGGGCGAGTAGTGATTTCCTCATGCGGTGAATCCCTTTATTATGTGTCTTCACGTGGAGCGCCCTAGCGCCGCGACGAAACCCAGTCGTGCTGCGGCGTGAAGCCGTTTTTCAATGCTGCTCATCATCTTAGCAGCGGATTTTGACTTTATTCCACAAGTGCATCACAAACGCATATGGCGATCCTGAATATCCTCGAATTTCCCGATCCGCGCCTGCGCACCATCGCCAAGCCGGTGGACGTAGTCGACGACGCCTTGCGTCAACTGATCGATGACATGTTTGAAACCATGTACGACGCACCGGGCATTGGCCTGGCTGCGACGCAGGTCAACGTGCACAAGCGCGTGGTGGTGATGGACCTGTCCGAGGACAAGTCCGAGCCACGGGTGTTTATCAACCCCGAGTTCGAGCCGCTGACCGAGGAAATGGATCAGTACCAGGAAGGCTGTCTGTCGGTACCGGGCTTCTACGAAAACGTCGACCGCCCGCAGAGGGTCAAGATCAAGGCCCTAGATCGTGATGGCCAGCCCTATGAGCTGATCGCCGAAGGCCTGCTTGCCGTATGCATACAGCACGAATGCGATCATCTCAACGGCAAGCTGTTCGTCGATTACCTGTCTACGCTCAAACGCGACCGGATCAAGAAGAAGCTGGAAAAGCAGCACCGCCAGCAGGCTTGAGCCACATCATTACAAAGGCTTGCTGCGGCAAGCCTTTTTCTTTAGCGAGCCCCCATGACTGAAGCACTGCGTATCGTGTTTGCCGGCACCCCGGAATTCGCCGCCGAGCACCTCAAAGCGCTGCTCGACAGCCCACACCAGATCATCGCCGTATACAGCCAGCCGGACCGCCCGGCCGGGCGTGGGCAGAAACTTACGCCCAGCCCGGTCAAGCAGCTCGCTCTGCAGCATGACATCCCGGTTTACCAGCCGCAGACCCTGCGCGACCCTGCCGCACAAGCCGAGCTGGCGGCGCTCAAGCCCGACCTGATGGTGGTGGTGGCTTACGGCCTGATCCTGCCGCAGGTGGTGCTGGATATTCCGCGCCTGGGCTGTATCAACAGTCACGCCTCGCTGCTGCCACGCTGGCGTGGTGCTGCGCCGATCCAGCGCGCGGTCGAAGCCGGCGATGCTGATTCCGGCGTTACCGTGATGCAGATGGAAGCCGGCCTGGACACCGGGCCGATGCTGCTCAAGGTCAACACACCCATCTCAACCGGAGACACCGGCGGCAGCCTGCACGACCGCCTCGCCAGCCTTGGCCCTCAGGCCGTGATTCAGGCCATTGCCGGCCTGGCCGACGGCACGCTCAAGGGCGAGGTGCAGGACGACAGCCTGGCCACCTACGCGCATAAGCTGAACAAAGATGAAGCGCGCCTGGACTGGAGCCGACCGGCCGTCGAACTGGAGCGCCTGGTACGCGCCTTTAACCCCTGGCCGATCTGCCATAGCACCCTCGCTGGTGACGCCCTGAAAGTACATGCCGCCGAGTTGGGTGAGGGCAGTGGCACTCCAGGCAGCATTTTGGCTGCCGATAAGTCCGGCCTGACCGTGGCCTGCGGCGAAGGCGCGCTGCGCCTGACCCGCCTGCAATTGCCCGGCGGCAAGGCGCTGGCCTTCAGCGACCTGTACAACAGTCGCCGCGAGCAGTTCGCCACCGGCCTGGTGCTGGGCGCATGAACCCACGTCTGGCCGCCGCACGCGCCCTGGCCAGCGTGCTGGCTGGCAAGGCTTCGCTGGGCAGCAGCCTGCCGCCCCTGCTGGACAAGGTCGAGCCGCGTGACCGTGGCCTGGCCCAGGACCTGGCCTTTGGCACTGCACGCTGGCAACCACGCCTGGCGCTGATCGCCGAGAAGCTCCTGCAAAAACCCTTTAAAGCGGCCGACCGGGATGTCGAGGCGCTGCTGCTGATCGGCCTGTACCAGCTGTTCTACAGCCGCATTCCCGCCCACGCTGCCATCGGTGAAACGGTGGCCTGTGTCGACAAGCTGAAGAAACCTTCGCTCAAAGGCCTGCTCAATGCCGTGCTGCGCAATGCCCAGCGCGACGGCGAAAGCATTGTCGCCAGCCTCGACCGTGATCCGGTGCTGCATACCGCCCACCCGCGCTGGCTGCAGAAGGCCCTGAAAGCCCAGTGGCCGGAACACTGGGAAAGCATCTGTGCCGCCAACAATGCTCATCCACCGCTGATTTTGCGGGTCAACCGCCGTCTCGGCAGCCGCGATGACTACTTGGCCGAGCTGCGCCGGGTCGGCTTTGACGCCGAGCCTTGCACCTTCAGCCGTGATGGCATTCGCCTGCTGCAAGCCTGCGACGTGACCACCCTGCCGGGCTTTGCCGAAGGGCGTGTTAGCGTGCAGGACGAAGCCGCGCAACTGGCCGCCGCACTACTCGATCTGGCGCCCGGCCAGCGCGTGCTGGACGCCTGCGCCGCGCCCGGCGGCAAGACCTGCCACCTGCTCGAAGCCGAACCAGGGTTGAGCGGCGCAGTGGCGGTGGATCTGGAAGAAAAACGCCTGGTGCGCGTACGCGAAAACCTCCGGCGCCTTGGCTTGCATGCCGAACTGTTCGCCGCCGATGGCCGCGACTTGGCTGCCTGGTGGGACGGCAAACCGTTCCAGCGCATTCTGCTCGACGCGCCGTGCTCAGCCACCGGGGTGATCCGCCGTCACCCGGATATCAAACTGACCCGCCAGGCCGATGACATTCCCGCCCTCGCGCAGCTGCAAGGCGAACTGCTGGACAGTCTGTGGCAGACCCTGGAGGTCGGCGGCATCCTGCTCTACGCCACGTGCTCGGTGATGCCCGCAGAGAACAGTGACAACATCGCCGCGTTCCTCGCCCGCACCCCCGGTGCTCGCGAGCTGGATATCGGCGGCCCGTTCGGTGTGCAAACGCACCACGGTCGCCAGCTCTTCCCGCAAGTAGACGGCCACGACGGCTTTTACTATGCCAAGCTGATCAAAGTCGCCGCGACTCCCCGCGGCTAACGGAGCGATCCTGTGAAGATCATCATTCTCGGTGCCGGCCAGGTCGGTGGCACCCTGGCGGAACACCTGGCCAGCGAAGCCAACGACATCACCGTGGTCGACACCGACGGTGACCGCCTGCGTGACCTCGGCGACCGCCTGGATATCCGCACCGTGCAAGGCCGTGGCTCGTTCCCCACGGTGCTGCGCCAGGCCGGCGCGGACGACGCCGACATGCTGGTGGCGGTGACCAACAGCGATGAAATCAACATGATCGCCTGCCAGGTGGCCTACAGCCTGTTCCATACGCCAACCAAGATCGCCCGGGTGCGTGAGGCGGCCTACCTGACCCGCAGCGGCCTGTTCAGCAACGAGTCGATTCCGGTCGACGTGCTGATCAGCCCCGAGCAGGTGGTGACCAACTACATCAAACGCCTGATCGAATATCCCGGTGCCTTGCAGGTCATCGACTTCGCCGAAGGCAAGGCGCAGTTGGTAGCGGTGCGCGCTTACTACGGCGGCCCGCTGGTCGGGCAGCAGCTGCGTCAGCTGCGCGAACATATGCCGAATGTCGACACCCGTGTCGCAGCGATCTTCCGTCGCAACCGGGCGATCATGCCGCAGGGCGACACGGTGATCGAAGCCGATGACGAAGTGTTCTTTATCGCGGCCAAGGCGCACATCCGTGCGGTGATGAGCGAAATGCGCCGCATGGAAGACAGCTACAAGAAGGTGGTGATCGCCGGTGGCGGGCATATCGGCGAACGCCTGGCCGAAGCCATTGAAAGCCGCTATCAGGTGAAGATCATCGAGATGAACCCGGCGCGCTGCCGCTACCTCTCGGAAACCCTCGACAGCACCATCGTGTTGCAAGGCAGTGCCTCGGACCGCGACCTGCTGGTGGAAGAGAACATCAGCGACGCCGACATCTTCCTCTCGCTGACCAACGACGACGAGGCCAACATCATGTCCTCGTTGCTGGCCAAGCGCCTCGGCGCGCGCAAGGTGATGACCCTGATCAACAACCCGGCCTACGTCGACCTGGTGCAGGGCGGCGAGATCGACATCGCCATCAGCCCGCAGTTGGCCACCATCGGCACCCTGCTGACCCACGTGCGCCGTGGCGATATCGAAAGCGTGCACTCCCTGCGCCGTGGCGCAGCCGAAGCCATCGAGGCCATCGCCCACGGTGATGCCCGATCGAGCAAGGTGGTCGGTCGCGCCATCAAGGACATCGCCCTGCCGCCGGGCACCACCATCGGCGCGATCATCCGCGACGAAGAGGTGCTGATCGCCCACGACGTCACGGTGATCGAATCCGGCGACCATGTGATCCTGTTTCTGGTCGACAAGAAATACATCCGTGACGCCGAGCGGCTATTCCAGGTCGGCCTGACCTTCTTCTAAGAACCAGTCTCGGATCTGCTGCGCGTCGGCGATACTGCGTTAGAAATGGCCTCGGGCTGCTCATTTACAGCCAGTAAACTCCGCGCCCTCGGCCATTTCTGCCTTGTCTCGCTCTAGCTCGCGAGCTCCGAAACAGGTTCTAAACGGTAAAGGGAATATTCGATGAGCACTGAAGCCCTGGAGAAGATGCTGGCCAAGGGGATGGACAACGCCCTGCTGCGCTTCGGCCTGGGCAAGGGCTATCTGGATGCCGGTGAGCTGGAGCGCGCGACTGAGCACTTGCAGCACTGCGTGCAGTTCGATCCGCAGTATTCCGCTGCCTGGAAGCTACTGGGCCAGGCGCTGAACAAGCAGGGCTTGCAGGATCAGGCGCGAACAGCCTGGATGCAGGGCTTGCAGGCGGCAGAACAGAAGGGCGACAAGCAGGCCGGCAAAGAGATTGCGGTGTTTCTCAAACGGCTGGACAAACTCGCCCAGAAGCCCGCCGACTAGTCGTTCTGGATAAAGCGCAGGCCAACGCCCAACGGCTCAACGCGCACCACTTCCAGGGTGAGGATCGGTGCCTCCATCGGCAAACCCTGTACCTGGCCCTGTACCTGCTCGCCCATGGCCAGCGTGTTTTGTGCCTGATCCATCAGCACATACACACCGCATTCGGAAATATCCCGGGTGGTGACCATCAGCTCGCCGTGCACCGGGTGGTCGATGCGCAGGCGTACCTTGAGGGGGGTGCGGACATTCTTTCGACTATTGCTCATGCGTCGTCCGTTCGAGTTGTTCTTGGCAGACTAGTCGAGAGCCGACCCCACCTGCAACTTGAGTCCGCTCTACGACCGTCTCAATACCACTTGGCTTCGCCATCCGGACGCTTCTTGAAGCGCTTCATGTTCCACATATATTGGCTGGGCGCCTGCCGCACCTGCTTTTCGATGCCCTGATTGAGCGCAGCTACCGCCGCCTCGATATCTTCGCCGTAGAGCGCGTCTGGCGCCGCTTCGATAACCACACGGTAACCACTGTCATCGTCCAGCCTCAGGGCGTGCATAAATACCGCTTCAGCCTTGCGATCCTTGACCAGCGACGGCACAAATTTGCTGGTCAGCGCCGGTACCCCGAAGAAGGGCACGAATACACCGCTGGAGAGGCTTGGCTCCGGGTCGGCGGCAATCCCCGCGACACCGCCTTTGCGCACCTGTTTGATCAGGCTGAGAATGCCTTCCTTGGTCGAAGGCGCCAGGCTGTTGCCCAATTGCACACGCTGTTTGACCAGCAGCTCATCGACGGCCTTGAGCTTGATCGGCCGGTAGAGAATGATCGGTTGGCACAGCGAGCAGACGTACTGCAGCAGCACTTCCCAGTTCCCCAGGTGGCTGCTGATCAACACCACGCCCTTGCCGCTGTTCAGGGCATCTTGCAGCACGTGCATGCCCTCAACCTGCTTGATCAGACCGAGGGTCTTGTTGGCGGGCCAAATCCAGGCGCAGGCGCTTTCGGTCAGGGTCTTGCCGATATCCCGCAGGCTTTCGCCCACCAGACGTTCACGCTGATCCGCCGGCAGGTGGGCAAAACAACCGGCCAGGTTGATCCGGGTCACTTCACGGGAACGGTTCGGCAGCTTCCACATCAGCCAGCCAATCGCCGCGCCCACCGCCTGCACCGCTCGCCATGGCAGCAGGGCAAACAGGCGCAGAAACCCCACCACCAGGGCACCTTTGAACTTTTCCACAGGCAACTCCAGCCGATCAAAAGGCGCCCATTGTAACCGCCTGCGCTAGCGGGCGTTGAGTTGCGCGTAGCGGTCACAGTCGGTGGTGTGATCCATGACCATGCCGCTGGCCTGCATATAGGCGTAACAGATGGTCGGGCCGACAAAGGTGAAACCGGCCTTCTTCAGCGCCTTGCTCATTGCTTCGGCTTCCGCTGTCACCGCCGGCACCTGGCCGCGTTCGCTGAAATGGTTGATCTTCGGCGCGCCGCCAACAAACGACCAGAGCAACGCCACCGGGTCCTCCAGCTTGAGCCAGGCCTGAGCGTTCTTGCGCACAGCCTGGAGCTTGAGGCGGTTGCGGATGATGCCGGGATCCTGCATCAGGGTGTCTTCGATGTACTCGTCGCTGAGTACCGCCAAACGCTGCACATCGAAACCGAACAGCACCTTGCGGTAGTGTTCGCGCTTCTTCAGCACGGTGATCCATGACAGGCCCGCCTGAAAGCCCTCGAGCAGGAGCAATTCAAACAGCACCTTCGGGTCACGTTGCGGTACCCCCCATTCTTCATCGTGGTACGCCTGATACAGCGGATCGTCAGAACACCAAAAGCAGCGTGGCATGCGGGTTTTCCTGAGCTTCGGTATACTCGCGGACTTTCTGAAGCCGCCAAAGTACGGGTGAAATTTGTGAGCCAGACTACGCCTGCCGTGCGCACCTTCCAAGACTTGATCCTCGCCCTGCAACAGTACTGGGCCGAGCAGGGCTGTGTGGTGTTGCAGCCCTACGATATGGAAGTTGGCGCGGGCACCTTCCACACCGCCACGTTTCTCCGTGCCATCGGCCCCGAGACCTGGAACGCCGCCTACGTGCAGCCTTCCCGTCGTCCGGCCGACGGCCGTTATGGCGAAAACCCCAACCGCCTGCAGCACTATTACCAGTTCCAGGTGGTGCTGAAACCGAACCCGGAGAACTTCCAGGAGCTGTACCTCGGCTCGCTGAAAGCCATCGGCATTGACCCGCTGGTGCACGACATCCGCTTCGTTGAAGACAACTGGGAATCGCCGACCCTCGGCGCCTGGGGCCTGGGTTGGGAAATCTGGCTCAACGGCATGGAAGTCACCCAGTTCACCTACTTCCAGCAGGTCGGTGGTATCGAGTGCTACCCGGTGACCGGCGAGATCACCTACGGCCTTGAGCGCCTGGCCATGTACCTGCAGGGCGTCGATTCGGTGTATGACCTGGTGTGGACCGACGGCCAGTTCGGCAAGGTCACCTATGGCGATGTGTTCCACCAGAACGAAGTGGAGCAGTCGACCTACAACTTCGAGCACGCCAACGTCGACAAGCTGTTCGAGCTGTTCGACTTCTACGAGTCGGAAGCCAACCGCCTGATCGAGTTGGAGCTGCCGCTGCCGACCTACGAGATGGTGCTCAAGGCTTCGCACACCTTCAACCTGCTGGATGCGCGCCGAGCCATCTCGGTGACTGCACGTCAGCAATACATCCTGCGCGTGCGTGCGCTGGCCCGTTCGGTGGCGCAGAGCTACCTGCAAGCGCGGCGCAAACTCGGCTTCCCGCTCGCCACCCCCGACCTGCGTGATGAAGTATTGGCCAAGCTGGAGGCTGCAGAATGAGTGCGCACGATTTCCTGGTAGAACTGGGCACCGAAGAGCTGCCACCCAAAGCCCTGAAAACCCTCGGTGAAGCCTTCCTGGCCGGCATCGAGAAAGGCCTCAAGGCTGCAGGCCTTGGCTACAGCAACGTGCGCTACTACGCGGCACCGCGTCGTCTGGCCGTGCTGGTGGAGCAACTCGCAACCCAGCAACCGGACCGCACCGTCAATCTCGACGGCCCGCCCGTACAGGCTGCGTTCGACAAGGACGGCAACCCGACTCAGGCCGCGCTGGGCTTTGCCAAGAAGTGCGGCGTCGAGCTGGGTCAGATCGACCAGAGCGGGCCAAAGCTCAAGTTCAGCCAGAGCATTCCGGGCCAGGCCGCTGCCGGTCTGCTGCCGGCCATCGTCGAAACTTCGTTGAACGAGTTGCCGATTCCCAAGCGTATGCGCTGGGGCGCGCGCAAAACCGAATTCGTCCGCCCAAGCCAGTGGCTGGTGATGCTGTTCGGTGACGAGGTGATCGACTGCGAAATCCTCGCCCAGCAAGCCGGCCGGGTTTCCCGTGGTCACCGCTTCCACGCCAACCATGACGTGCGTATCAGCGCACCAGCCAACTACGCCGAAGACCTGCGCAGCGCCTATGTGATTGCCGACTTCGCCGAGCGCCGCACACAGATCGCCGCACGCGTTGACCAGCTCGCCGCCGAACAGCAGGGCACGGCCATCGTGCCACCTGCGCTGCTGGATGAAGTCAGCGCCCTGGTCGAATGGCCGGTGCCGCTGGTCTGCTCCTTCGAAGAACGCTTCCTCGAAGTGCCGCAGGAAGCGCTGATCACCACCATGCAGGACAACCAGAAGTACTTCTGCCTGCTCGATGGCAACGGCAAGTTGCTGCCGCGCTTTATCACCGTGGCCAACGTCGAGAGCAAAGACCCGGCGCAGATCATTTCTGGCAACGAGAAGGTCGTGCGCCCACGCCTGACCGATGCCGAGTTCTTCTTCAAGCAGGACAAGAAGCAGAAGCTGGAAAGCTTCAACCAGCGCCTGGCCAACGTGGTGTTCCAGGCCCAGCTCGGTTCGGTCTACGACAAGGCCCAGCGCGTCTCGGCCCTGGCCGGCTTTATCGCCCAGCGCATCGGCGGCGACGCCACCCGCGCGGCGCGTGCCGGCATCCTCTGCAAGTGCGACCTGGCCAGTGAAATGGTCGGCGAATTCCCGGAAATGCAGGGCATCGCCGGTTACTACTACGCCAAGCACGACGGCGAAGCCGAAGACGTCGCCCTGGCGCTGAACGAGCAGTACATGCCGCGCGGTGCCGGCGCCGAGCTGCCGAGCACCCTCACCGGTGCCGCCGTGGCCCTGGCCGACAAGCTGGACACCCTGGTCGGCATCTTCGGCATCGGCATGCTACCCACCGGCAGCAAGGACCCGTATGCCCTGCGTCGTGCCGCGCTGGGCGTGCTGCGCATCCTGATCGAGAAGCAGCTGGATCTGGACCTGGCCGAGGCTATCGCCTTTGCCATCGCCCAGTTCGCTGACAAGGTCAAAGCCGACGGCCTAGCCCCACAGGTGCAGGACTTTATCTTCGACCGCCTGCGTGCGCGTTATGAAGACGAAGGCGTCGACGTGGCCGTGTACCAGGCCGTGCGTTCGGTCAGCCCGACCTCGCCACTGGACTTCGATCAGCGCGTGCAAGCTGTGCAGGCGTTCCGCAAGCTGCCCGAAGCCGAAGCCCTGGCGGCTGCCAACAAGCGCGTATCCAACCTGCTGAGCAAGGCCGAAGGCCAGATCGCCGCCAGTGTCGAAGCCCATCACTTCGACAACCCCAGCGAGTTTGCCCTCAACGCCGCCATTCAGCAGGCCGAGCACGCGGTACAACCGCTGGCTGCCGCACGCCAGTACAACCTGGCGCTGAGCCAGCTGGCTAACCTGCGCGAGCCGGTGGACGCCTTCTTCGTGGCCGTACTGGTCAACGCCGAAGACCCTGCCGTACGGGCCAACCGCTACGCGCTGCTGGCCAAGCTGCGCGGCCTGTTCCTCGGCGTCGCGGATATCTCGGTATTGGGTTAAGTCGATCGTAGGATGGGTGGAGCATGGCGATACCCATCACCTGAATACGATGGGTTACGCCGCCTTGCGGCTAACCCATCCTACTGAGCCTCAAGTCACCTCCATGAAACTGCTGATTCTCGACCGCGACGGCGTGATCAATTACGACTCCGACGCCTATATCAAAAGCCTCGACGAATGGCTGCCGCTGCCTGGCGCAGTGGAGGCCATCGCGCGCCTGTCGCAAGCCGGCTGGACCGTTGCCGTGGCCACCAACCAGTCGGGCATCGCCCGTGGCTATTATGACCTCGCCACCCTGGACGCCATGCATGCCCGCTTGCGTGAGCTGGTAGCGGAGCAGGGCGGTGAGCTGGGCCTGGTGGTCTACTGCCCGCATGGCCCGGATGAAGGCTGCAACTGCCGCAAGCCGAAACCCGGCATGCTCGAACAGATCGCGGCGTACTATGGCGTAGCACTCAAAGGCGTGTGGTTTGTTGGCGACAGCAGCGGTGACCTGAGCGCAGCGCAGGCCGTCGACTGTCAGCCTGTTTTGGTAAAGACCGGCAAGGGTGAACGCACGCTGACCAAGCCATTGCCAGCAGGCACCCTGGTATTCGATGATCTGGCGGCAGTCGCCGCTCAGCTACTCCACATATAAAGCAGGCTCTGCCTGCGACGGTAAAGGCTCCCATGTCGACAGTGCAGACCATCAGAACTTTCTTCTTCTACCTGCTGCTCTCTTCCAGTTCGTTCTTCTGGTGCATTCTCAGCGTCTTCGTTGCACCCTTCCTGCCCTTCCGCGCCCGCTATCGTTTCGTCATTCAGAACTGGTGCCGCTGCGCCGTTTGGCTGGCCAAGGTGGTGGTCGGCATCCGTTACGAGATCAGGGGCCTGGAGAACATCCCGGAGCAGCCCTGCGTGATCCTGGCCAAGCACCAGAGCACCTGGGAAACCTTCTTCCTTTCCGGCTTCTTCGAGCCGCTGAGCCAAGTGGTCAAACGTGAGCTGCTCTACGTACCGTTCTTTGGCTGGGCCATGGCCATGCTCAAACCCATCGCCATTGACCGCAGCAACCCCAAAGCGGCGCTCAAGCAACTGGCCAAGCAGGGTGCCGAACGCATCGAGCAGGGCGCCTGGGTGCTGATCTTTCCGGAAGGTACGCGTATTCCGCCAGGGCAGATGGGCAAATTCTCCCGCGGCGGCACGGCGCTGGCCGTCAACTCCGGCCTGCCGGTACTGCCGATCGCCCATAACGCCGGCGAGTTCTGGCCCAAGCAGGGCTGGCGCAAAACCCCCGGCACCATCCAGGTGGTGATCGGCCCGCTAATGCACGCCGAAGGCAGCGGCCCCCGCGCGATCGCCGAGCTCAACGAGCGCGCCTTTGCCTGGGTGCAGCAGACTCAGCAACAGATTTCCGGCGTGCCCATGCAAAGCGCGCTAGCAGAAACCTCCGAAGCTATCTGATCGTCACGACGGCTGCGGCTGCGGGGGAAATTCCTCCGGGCCGCCTTCTCCCAGAGCAACTTATTCAACTCATTGGCTTTTAGTTGAACGCCGGGCTTGGCTGTGCGTCCTGATCGCGCGGTGGAAGGCCTGCTCAACCGGCCTGCTTCGCCGCAGCGCTCTTTTCCTACTTCGTGCGTTACTGGGCGGCCTGCACCACTGATACGCCATAGCGTCTGGCGATCTGCTCCAGCACACCCTGAGCGGCCAGTTCGCCGAGGGCCCGGTCAAACGCCTGAAACTGCTCGAAGCTGACCTTCTTGCGCGAAAAGCCGACGCCATAGGCAACACTTTCCAGCTGGCCGAGCTGACGCACATTGCGCAGCTGATCCCAAGTGATCAGGTGGCGCGCCACGTCGCGGTTGAGCACCACAACCCCATCCCGGCCAAAACGCCCGACCTCCAGCATCAGCAACAGACGCTGATTGTTGGCCACCGTCTCGATCTGCACATCCGCTACGCCGCGCAATGCCCGCTGCAAAACCAGCAGCGTTCCCGAAGGCCCGTAGACACCGACCCGGCGGCCACCGAGATCCGCCGCCTGCAGATTGCGTTGGGTACTGTTGAGCGGCCCGTAGATGTCGTAGCGCGACTCCACCAGCATGCGGCTGATATAGAAGGCCTGCTCGCGCTCGGGCGCCCGGATCACCGTGAAAATGCCGTCTACCAGGCCTTCCTCACCCATCCGCAGGGCCCGTCCCCAGGGCATGACATCAATGCGGCACTGCTCGCGCAGATGCGCGCAGGCCGCCTGCACCATCTCCGTCACGGCCCCGGCAGGGGGCTTGCCTCCGCGCGAAAAGGTAAACGGCGGGAATTCTTCCGTGGCGAATTGCCATTGCTGAGCAATGGCCGGCGCGCCCCACAACAGACAACCGAGTAACAGGCAGACCCTCAGTTGCATCACGCTTCTCCATTGCGTTGTTGATCTAAGCGGCGTGCCCGGCCGGCAGTCCGGGGATTAGCCATGGCAGGTGAACGCAGCACAACTGCCACCACTGGCCAATCATCTTCTGCCGCCAATCGCCATGAATCCGTCACATCCGCTATATGTGCCGTGAATATGACATGAGGCATAATGACCCGGCCGGGCCGCTCAAACTAAACTATAGATGCGCCCCATTAAACCAAGAAGACCAAGGATGATCGCGCATACTCAAACGCTGTTCGGTTCCGTCGCACTGGTTGCAGTCATCATGAGCGGTTGCCTGATCCTCGTCGGACAGTTCAACCGCCGCGACGGCATGCTCACCGCCGGCCTGGGCATGCTCTGCTATGCCCTGGCCTATGTCGCCTACACGCTATTTGGCCATGCCCCGCTGTGGCTGACTTACGGGCTGGCCAACACGCTGCTGTCGCTGGCCCTAGCGTTCTACACCCTGAGCATTCCGCTGATTCATGGCCAACAACCGCCTTGGCGCCTGATCTTCGCCCTCCCGGCCTGCATGGCCGTGCTCCTGGCCCTGCTGATCGATACCCAGGAACCCCGCCAGCTGGCGGCCTGCCTGGTGCTTATCAGCCAATGCATGCTGATCGTACACTTCGCCCAGCGCTTTGCCCTGCCGAAGGGCAGGGCGCACCTGCTGCTAATGATTGGTGCCAGCATCAGCCTGATCGGCATCGGCATCCGCATAGTGGTGATAGTCGGCGGCGGTGCCACGGAAATGCACTACGACGTCAGCAGTCTCAAGCAGAGCATATCGGTCGGCATCGGCACGGCCACGGTAATCATGTTGTCCCTGGGGCTGGTACTGCTCTCGCGTGAGCGCATCGAGGCGGATCTGCAGAAAACCGCCCTGTATGACACCCTGACTGGCATCGCCAATCGTCTGGCCATCCTGCACAAACTCGCCGACGAACTGGACCGCGCATACCGCCAGCGCACATCGCTGTCCATCGCCATGCTGGATATCGACCATTTCAAACAGGTCAATGACAAGTACGGACACCTGATCGGCGACGCGGCGCTGCGCCACTGCGTGCAGCATGTGCAACAGCGTCTGCGGCGCAACGACAGCATTGGTCGCTACGGCGGTGAAGAGTTTCTCCTGCTGTTGCCCGGCACCGATGCTGCCGGAGCCGCCCTGCTAATCGACCAGCTGCGCCAGTCGCTCGCGGAAAACCCGGTGCGCATTGATGAGCACGAGATCCCCTTGAGCTTCAGCGCCGGTGTCTACGGCTTTATCCCGGACAGCCAACTTGACCTGACCCATCCGCTGACACGCGCCGACGAAGCGCTCTATGACGCCAAGAAAGCCGGACGCAACCAGGTTCGAACAGCCCTGGCATAAACAGGCAACAGGGTAAAAAGGCGAGAAGGCGAGAAGGCGAGACCATTGCAGACTCACCAGGCGCCTGCCTGCCGATAGATCCGCGAGGTTTTGCTTGACCTGCCGCCGGCCGGCCCCTGGCATGCGACTTCTTCAGTGACTGGGCATCGAGTTCAAGGCTACAACTCATCCAGCGCTACCTTCACCCGCTGGGGAGCGGCCAAACGTTCACGAATCGCAGCGCTTAGCGCGCTCTCATCCTTGGCCAGCGACGCTGGAGCAAATGGCAGCTCACCGTGCTCGGCCACATAATTCAAGACTTGGTGCATCAGTTCGGAAGGGCTGACGCCGAGCTTTTCCAACTCACGGTAAGCGCGGGCTTTGAGTTGGTCATCGACACGAATATTGATGAAAGCCATATCCACACCCCCGCAGCTGTAATGACATCCGTTAGCAGGCTTGCAGCATCGGCCACGTCTGGCAACCCGCAGCGACCCTCCGATGAGCGGACGGTGGCTGACGGGCACCCTCGAAAACGAGATTTTCCGGGTTTCCCTGTAGCTTCACTACATAAGCCGCTTACTGGTCATTACGAGGATTTACCTAAACCACTGATCCATAAAGAAAAACCCCGGCGCTAGGCCGGGGTAGTGACAGAAATTGTCATGACAATAACTCGCACAATCATGACAATTAACCTGCCCGTCGACAAAAAATGTCGACGGGCGACAAACCTGGCATTCGCAAGCTTTTGATAATCTAATTAAATCAATAACTTACGAAAAACAATGGGCACCATTATTGGCATGATCGAGCCACATAAAGTGGCATTTTCCGTCAAAATGACCGCATTAAATGGCATTTTCCGTAAGCCCCCCCACAGGAGAGCACTACAAACCAAGGTAACCGCCACCTGGCGCGGGTCGGTATGGATTGACACCTTGTCAATGAAGCTCAGCTTAGAGAGGACGGTAAATTGATGGAAGTCCCGTCCGTCGCGGGTTTCAGGGCTATCTTTCCCTTGAACCTACACCTCAAAGTTGGGGCAGCCGCACGCTGCGAAAGCTTGAAGCATGCCCAGGCTGCTGACTATGGGTGGCTGATACGGCTAAAAAGCTCTTGAGCTGTATCCCTGGCTCTCGAATCATCTAAAGCGCTCAACGATTCAAGCTGAACACCCTCGTCCCCTGCGACGTAAAGTGGCCCACCTTGGTCATCGTCGTACTCCTGGCCTGCATACAGACCACTATCGTGGTATGCCCGCAGCGTACTCTTGCGCAGGTCAGTTCCCAGAAGCTCGGCAAGGTAAACCCAGACCCAGCTCTGGAATAGCTTGCCCCGGTCATCTTCATCGATCAGATCACGCATCGCATCGACGTCACCATGCAGAGCGGCCTGATGATTCCAATAACTTGCTGAATCAGCATCGCCGGTTCCCTCAGCCAACCAAGCCAAAGAGCGCATCGCCTCCACATGGCCTAAACCTGCGGCCTCCTTGTACCAATGCTCAGCTTGCCCGTGGTCGCCTCGATGCTCAGCACGTTGTGCCTTCTCAAGAGCAATATCTAACCTGGCATCAGCCCATCCCAAACGTGCAGCCTCATTTAGATGAAGTGCTTCTCGCTCGGCATTAAGCAGTTGAGTCTTATAGGCAGTCGCCCATTCGAGCTGTACCCCATCAAGATCATGGCCTTGCTCCATCAGCGAGTACCAATAGGACGAGCCCTCCTCCTCGCTGAGGTCGTCACCTCTATAAATAAGCGCCAAAGCGTAGTGAGCTGCCGCGCTACCTCTCGACGCGACGCCGTTCAGGCCATCAACCAAGAGTGCGATTTTTTCGGGGTTGAGTGATGGTGACGGATTGCCTGCTGACTCAGAGTCCAAGGCCTCATCCTCGTCCTCATCAACCTCATACCACTCTTCTGGATATGCCCAATGATCCTGTTGCAGGGCATCTATAACGGACTCAACAGAGGTAACCCCCAGACGCTGATCAGCAATCATGCTTAGCAAGGCCGCACCAACCGAGTCAGCAACCGCTTCATAACCCAACTCGGCTAATCGACGGTGAAGCGTTGCTAAGGAGGAAGCTACAAGCTCTTGCGGGCGCTCCATTACGGCCATGATATGCGCCGCATCCAACGAAGCGCGGGTATTGAACCCGAAGCTCGCTGCAAATAGCTCATAGACATGCGAGTGGCGAATTGATCGCTGAGTAGCAGACTCAAGCTGTTGCTTGGTGTCGTAGACGAGTTCTTTGATAGCCATGAAACCAATCCTCATCGCCTGACGTACGGAGCAAACGGCACACGTTTAAGCCCCGAACATCCAGGCTTGGAAGGGTTTCTCAGCTAGAGAGATAATGAATCGAAGGAATGCGAAGCCTTTTTTAACTCGTGTGCAAGTTGGGCGGGCGCCTACGACAGATTCTAGCTAGCAATCTGTCGAAAAGTCGAGCGCCAAAGTCATATGGCTTACTGGACAGTGCAGAGCCTTAAGCATACAAGAATCATTGACGGCAGCAGACCATCGCGCCGGCATGTAAATATGCTAGATAAAAGTATAGTGTAACCGAGAATTTCAAAACGTTATCCTGCCCTACTGCACATCAGAGTCGGGCAGAACATTATTAAAGTTTTTTATTGACCGGCTGGCTGAGCCTATAAAAACGCAAGTGAAGCTACACAAATAGCACCGGCGCAAGGCCGGTGTCAGGTTAATACTTTATCTAGACTGCACTACCACAGCTTTTGAATTTCAGCTACAGCCCTTCCCATCCACACTCCCCACAAAAAATGCCGCTCGGAATTTCCGTGGCAGAAAAATCAAAAGATGAAAAATTAAATTCTAGCCTTTTATTTATAATACTAATTTTTTCTAACGGCACGCCCAATAAAATTTTCAAACATTCTAGAGCTGTCACAGAGGCTGATAGTGAACAGGCCGGGCCAAAACTTCCTATTTTTCTTGAGTCCCTATGGAGTTTTTTTACACCAAACAGCTCTCGGTAATTCTCTCTATTAAAATAAATCTCAAAGCATTTAAAGCAAGCAGACCTTCCGGGCAAAACAGCCTGACCAATCAGTGTCAGATGCAAATTATACCCACCACCTATTACATGAGGTATTCCCTTCGGAATACAATATCTTGATATCAGCTCCGATGTAACATCAACGCTTGGCCAGTCGGCGCAATTAACAATCAAACTCGGATCAAAACCCAAACCGGCCAGTGACTCTATATCAATCATTTTCTGTGGAATAACAGTACAACTGACGCCATACCGCTCAAGAACACTATTCGCAACCACACTTGCTTTCAACCTACCCACATCAGCAGGCCTGAAGAAGTCTTGCCTATGGATATTTGACAACTCTACTAAATCATCATCCAATATTGTAATATTCTTAACACCGACTGAAGCCAGCGATTGAATAATCCAACTACCAACACCCCCAACACCAACCACGACTACATGAGAGCAATCTAATTTAAATAGCGCCTCTTTTACTTCAGATGTTGCTTTGAAATATCCTTCCAACTGATTATAGAGTCTGGGCCGAACTTCGTAATCGCCCTCATCATACTTAGAGTCCACCTCAATAAGTATGAATTTCTGATTAAGAAACTCGATAAGGTAATCAAGATCCCCCGATTCATTACCCGGATATAAAGAAGCAAACTCACTTACGCTTCGTACCCCATCAAATTCCTGAAGCAGAGGTATAATTAACGGGTAAGATATTTCTATTCTCAGGGAAATTCGTTCATTAGAGTCAAATAACTCCAACACACCGGCGTTAAATACCAAAGCCACAGCACTTCTTAACCTATAGACCTTTTTACGCACAGGCATCACATCCCTCCCGCCCCTGAATATCAACCCAAGTTATCTTCGCGCCACCCTGTGAAAACTCACCTCTCTTATTGATTATATTTCTATATGCTGCCCCACCAGCCAAATAGTTCAATATCAACATGGAGGCATAACTAGCGCTAAATGAAGACATGGGCTGGACACCCCCAGCCCCGCCAATAACTCGACTCTTCTGCACTTGAGACTCGTGGACTTTGTAACTTGGCTTCCAATTTTTAAGCGCAGAAGTAAAGTGTCCACTACAACAATCAACACAAACACTTTCGCCCGGGACAAAAAAATCTCCAGTGCTCATTAAGTGCGCATCGAAACCTCCTGCCACATACATAGGAATTCCCTTTTCCCAAAGGTATCGACCAAGCTTTATTGATATATGTCCGATATAGGGCTCATCCGCTGTATTTATAACAAATCCTGCGGCTTCAGGAATAAGCCCCTTCAAGTCAGTACTCGGCAAAACTCTTTGATTGATAGCTGTAATCTCACACGCTTCATTTATTGAGCTTAAGTAGCGCTTAAGTGCATCGACTTTATACTCACCAACCATATCTTTTGAGAAAAAAGAGTGCCTCTCCCTAGAACTCTCACTAACCTTCTTGTAATCTACTAAAACCAATCTCCCAACACCCGCCCTAACTAAATGTATAGCAATATTTGCTCCAACCGCACCAACACCAAAAACAACACATTCAGCGTCAAATATTTTCTGCTGCGCAAGCTGCCCATCCAAAGACTCTATCCAGTCATCAAAGAAATTTATCTGCCGGGAGTAACGCTCACCACCATCTTCCACACTATCCCCAACTTCATTCTTTATAACCTTCGAATCCAGCAGATACTGAATTATCTCCCCAGCTTCGTCATTATAAATAAGCTTGTTCTCGCACAATATTTCTGACAGACAACGACGACCATCCATCGCAGCCAAAACACCGCAGAAGCGAGAGTCTATCTCAATACTTATTTTTCGCCTTGTGTTGATAAAATAGAATTGCACACACACGAGCTCGTTATCTTTATCGGCAACATAGATATCTATGCTATCTCTTACTTTTAGGAAAGCATTCGAGTAGTCAATCATCATTATTTATCCTGCCAAATGTCGCTTATCGCCTTATAACTTCCAGCATACATAATCTCACCACCTTGCTCCCCTGCCTTTGGGCCAAAGCAAATACAATAATCGCAAGAACTAAGTACAATTTCCTTATGGTCAATAAGCAATATCGACTTAAATATTCCAGAAAACGACTTGATAAAATTTAACACTTTTAGCGCTGTAGCCTCATCCAATCCAGCCCCGGGCTCGTCAACAATTAGGATCGTATCCTTTTTGGGAGCGGAGAAATACTTAGCCATCTTCAGTCTCTTCGACTCACCGCCGGATAGCGAGGCTATTTTTCTTCCTAAAGAAAGGTGCCCAAGGCCTAAAGATATCAACATATGAATCTTTCTTTTTAGTTTTAGAGGTATTATTTTTTCAATTTCTATAAGCGACGCCCTATAAAATTCACTAATATTCAAACCTTCCATCCTAAATTCATCCATCAAATTAGAGAACCTATTTCCATCACAGTCGGGGCACTCTATTTTTACAACACCTTCAAATCCGCGCGCGTACTCAATCGTTGATGATCCATCACAAGTCTTACACACGTTAGCTTTGCCAGATTGCGCTAAAAAATAATCTCTACTTTGCCCTGATATTTCCGAATATATATCAGCAACGTAATCTGAAAGATCCATATATGTCGAAACGGTAGAGCGTGTGTTACCCCTGAGCGTATCTTGAGTTACATGAATTACCTTTTTATCACTTGCGGCAAACCCCTTTGCAAAAGATGACTTACCAGATCCGGAGACACCATAAATACCGGTTAACCTATTCAATGGAATTTCGACAGAAACGCCTTTGACGTTATTTTTCCAAATCCGAGGGGTAACAAAATAGGAGCATCCATCAAGGCTCATTAATGGTAAAGGGGCATATTTCGGCGCAACATAATCAATCAGTTGCCCGCCATATTTACCAGCACCAGGGCCAATATTTATTACAGCGTCAGCTTTCTCTATAAAATAACGGCAATGCTCGACTAATATTATGGTATTACCTCGGGAGCACACCTCTCGCATTGCATTGAATATATTTACATGGTCAACCATGCTTACTTGAGAAGATATTTCATCTATTACAAAAATAACATTACTTATTTGCGAGCCCAAAACCTTGCCGAATTTAAGCTTTTGCAATTCTCCACCAGACAATGATGGTATTGGTCTGGATAGGCTCAGATAGCCTATTCCCAGCAAAGAGGAAGCCTCTAGCACTCTCCGCAAGGCAAGAAGCGGCGCTCCATAGCTAGTCCAATCCAGACCAACTAAAATGCTATTAATTGGTTTTGTAAGAAAATCAAAAAAACTCACCCCTAAAAAAGCGGCACCCTCATATAACAACCTATTTAATCCACTTCCCTGACAATGACTACATTCCGTAAGAGAGCAGTATTTCTCTGCATGCGAATACTCTGAAATCTTATTGGACGATAACAGATATTTAAGCTCACGAAGTGCCCCTATATACTTCTCGCTCCTACTCCTTCTCTTCCCATTTATCAGGTATGAGACCAAGAACTTATTGTCACTCTCACCATTAAGTAGAATATCTTGCTCAGCTTTACTTAGCTGACAGAATTTCTTCTCTGTGTCTATGCCATTAGATTCACACATTTTAATTATCAAAGCAGTATATTTATTTTTTCCAGATCCCTGCCAACAGTTAAATGGGTTATCTGCGAGACGCTTCTCTTCTTCCACCACCTTCACTTGATCTAGTTTTGCCGACATCCTAGACCCCAAACACTCTGGGCATTCATTCCCAGGCTTATTCAATTTAAGTAAATTACTCGGCAGTGCTGTATCTTTTGCTGCCACCAGATACTCATAGAGAGATAAAAACGAATAAATGGTTGACTTAGGATTTGAGTTTAGATTTTTCTGTTGTATGGCAACAGCGGGCATTAGATTCTCAGATTTATCGATTATGTAAGATGCCTCTTCATACCCTCCCTCATCTATTAGTAAAAACTCATTTCTACATTTCTTATAAATCGTTTCGTACGCAAGAGAAGACTTACCGCCACCGCTTACACCAGTAATTGCAGTTATTTTATTCGCCGAAATACTGACGTTTATATTCTTTAAGTTATTGGTCTTAACCCCAAGAAAATTTACCTTCATGTATTAACTTCCTCCTGAACTTGACATGTATTCGGCCAGATATTATTATTCTTAAGATTTTTATTCTTCATTTTTTACAAGGAATTAAAATGAACGCAAAACAGAGCCTGAAATTCAAAGTAGTTGAAGATAGCTTCGACGCAACTCAGTATACTAATACTTGCTCGGGAAGCCGCAGTGATTGCTGCACTCGTGTTTGCACTCGATTGGATATAGAGTCTGATGATGGCAGCCTTCAGAGCTGGGATGACTATTTAGAAGCACACGCCGGAGTGCTTCAATACTGATTTTGTGGGTTCCGATACCTCGAATTCATCATTTGAAACCTGGGGCTCCCCGGGTTTCTCAACATTTTTACTATTTTAGCTAATTCGATAACCTAGATTCGAGATCACACAGTAACGAATCTCCACCGATTCAGCCGACAAATCTAAACTAGGTTTAAGGTCATCGAAGCAATTTTTAAATATATTCCCCAACCATATGAATCACCTCTGTACTAAGAGGTGATCGATCCAGATGGAAATCAGGCCAGACAGACTCCGGAAGGAGTGCATCCCGTGCTGGGGCTAACAGGCCCATTGATGAGCCTGTTAGCCCTATTCAGTTATTTCGACTTCGCTGGTGGGTAGTTACCGCGACCACCTCCCGATTTGTTACCCGTGGTACTGGGCAAATTGGGGACGACGGGGCGAGGAGCTGGTTTGGGTGTTTGGCCGGAAGGGCTTTTAGGCTGCTTACTCATATCCACCTCCAGAATTAATAGGCCGCTACATCGTCTTTGCATGCACCCTCAACACGGCATGCACACTTGGACTCCACGTGGCACGCGTGATCCTTGCAGCGCATGGCTTGAGTCTCACTGCCGCCGCCCGGATACGCACCAAAGTGCTTCTCATACAGCGCCACGGTTTGGGCAAAGGCGCTCTTCAACTCCTGATAGTCGTCCTTGCCGTAGATGCCAAAGTAGGGGTAGTGATCAATGAAGCGACCAAAGACCTGCTGGCAATCCTCACGATAGGCGCGGGTATCCAGAATGTGGGCGTGCCAAATGGCATCCACCATTTTGCTGGGCACCAAGGCTACCGAGGGATAGAAGCACTTCAGAGTCAGAAAGCGGCGGTACTCCTGCTCAGCAAAGTCCCACTCCGCCGCCGACATTTCAGCCTCCGAAGACTCGGTGTACTTATGCTTCAGGCGCTTGAAATCCAGACGACTGACGTTCACGTCTAGGCCATTAGCCGTAAGCAAAGGCTGATTCAGCAATGCGATGGCATTCATGCTTGTTTCTCCTGTGATTGAAGGTTGCAGGCCTTGATGACCCGCCTTCGCTTCAACTCACGTTCAAAACACTGGCGACTGACCAGCGCACAGGGCACATAACCGTTAGCCACCACTTGGTAAATCAGGCGCCAGTCACTGCCGAGCTTGAAGCGGAGCAATCCCTCACGACAACGCACGCGCTTGCCGCCCAAGGCAGTGAAGGGAATACCGGCATGCAGGGCTTGATCGATATCGAGTGCTTTCGCCTGATGACAAGCACTGACCTGATGCGGACAACTGGAGAGAATGGCTTGAATGGTGTGCATGATTGGCTCCGTGTGTGATGACGGAGCCAGTCTCAGTGTGTGGATTCCACAACCAAGCGCTCAGCGAAGAAAATCCAGCAAATCATCAAACTCCTTCGCGTCCTGGTATTCGCTGATGATCAGATCGCGATACTTCAACAGCAGCGGACTGTCTGTCACAACCTCATTGGCCGCGAGATAGGCGCGCTCCAATTCGCCATTGAGGTAATGCGTCATCATACTGTCCCCTACAGACAACACGGCTGTTTGAATCGCCCCGGATTTCCTAGACACTTTCCAGGCTCAGTAAATGTCGCTTCTCAAACTCTACCGGTGACAGCTGGTTGTTGAAACCATGTCGGCGTTTTGGGTTGTAAAACATCTCGATGTAGTCGAACACATCAGCGCGAGCATCCTGCCTAGTGCTATAGATCTTTCGCCTGACCCGCTCCCGTTTCAGCAGCTGGAAAAAGCTTTCCGCTACCGCATTGTCATGGCAGTTGCCACGTCGGCTCATGCTGCCAAGCAAGTTGTTGGCTTTCAGGAAACTCTGCCAGTCGCCGCTGCTGAACTGGCTACCCTGATCTGAGTGAATCATTACTTCCAGCTTGGGCTTACGCCGCCAAACCGCCATCAGCAATGCATCAATAGCCAGGTCGCTGGTCATCTGCGGCTTCATTGACCAGCCAATTACCTGCCGCGAAAACAGGTCGAGCACCACCGCCAAATACAACCAGCCCTCATAGGTGCGGATGTAGGTTATGTCCGTAACCCAGACCTTGTTGGGTTCGGTGACATTGAATCGACGCTCAAGATGATTCGGAGAGGCCACTGGAGGCTTACCACCATAACGGCCCGGTCGACGCCGATACCCTGTCTGCGAGCGCAGTCCTTCCTGGCGCATTAATCGAGCAACGCGATGCCTGCCGCACTGTTCTCCCAGCTCACGCAGGTCGTCATGGATTTTGCGGTAACCATAGACGCCACCGCTTTCTAACCAGGAGTGCTTGATCAAACCCAGCAGACGCTGATCATCCTTAGCTCGTGCCGACTTCGGCTCAGACAGCCAGGCGTAGTAACCGCTGGCATGTACTTTCAGGGTCAGGCACAGACGGCGAACCGAATAGTCTGCGGATAGCTGACTGATGAAGGCGTACTTCAGCCGCACTCCTTGGCAAAGTACGCGGCGGCCTTTTTTAGGATGTCTCGCTCTTCGGTCACGCGCTTGAGTTCAGCACGCAGGCGACGTAACTCAGCGTGTTGATCGTCTTCTTGTGCCCGCTGCTTTTGGGGCTTGCTGTAGCGCTTCACCCAGGCATACAGACTGTGTGTCGACATGCCCAAGCGAGCAGCTACCTCAGCCACCGGCAGACCCCGTTCGGTCACCTGCTTGACTGCTTCGATTTTGAATTCTTCGGGATAACGCGGGTTACTCATGGCACCTCCTAATGGGCCGTATTATGAGGCCTGGAGGTGTCTACGAAACTAGGGGCGATTCAGTGGTTTCGGAACTTGGTGCTGGGATGTAGTGAAGGGCGAACCTGCGGGCGTTGATGACGTGATCATCCACCACAATAAATCTGCGGCTCACTCGGAACCGATTGGTGAAGGACTGCTAGATCAGTTACTAAGTGTCTAACTCACAACCAGTGAGAGGGAAGCTCTAGAGAGTAGTTCTTGGCCACTGCATTGAGAGTGGCCAGGATCTCCTGATGGCGCTTGGCGTCTTCAGCCTGCCAAGAGGCTTTTCGATCCAGCAGCCCCTTCAACTCGACCAAGTTGTACATCCCCAGCCGGTGAAAATTTCCCCAGCTGGGAATTCCAAACAGGTTGTAGATCACCACGGTGGCATCTCGCTCGCTGGCCAAGCGCTTCTCGCCAACCAGCTTTTCAGCGGCTTCTTTGGCATCGTCATGATCGTCGTAGGTACTCAGCAGTTTCACGGTGTCTCTCTCATAAAATTCACTCGCCATTTTACCGGATGGTTTTGGTAGTAAGGACAAGGAGTAAGTCATGGCAAAGCACGTCCCTTTCGCCAAAGCAGTCAACGCCGCAGAAGAATGGGCATTTTCACTGCTGAAAAACGCCCTCCCAGATCACTATTGGCTGCTAACCAATATCGAGCTGCTGACAGAAACCGGTCAGGCAATGGAAATCGATGCAGTAGTCGTCGGTGACTGGGGCGTGTATTTGATCGACGTGAAGGGCTACAGCGGGACGCTAGAGGCGGGGAAGGACGTTTGGCTACTGGATGGTCGCCCTGTTGATAACGCTTTGCGCAAGGCCAACCAGAACTCCCGTGTGCTTGCAGGCCGTATCCGTAACCGCGCTGGAATCGGTTTGTACGCGCCGTGGTGTCAGGGAGTGGTGCTTGTGACCGGCGACAAAGGTCATAGCATCTCGCTCATTAAAGATGAGCCCTCCCTACAAGTGTGGACGCCAGTCGGGATCACCAAGGCGTTGACCAGCGCTGAGGGTCTGACAGCCACCAAAGCGTACGAGCTGATCGATGCGCAGCGTGAACTTGTACTCGCCACTCTCGGGCAATTGCGTCAGCAGATAGCCGAAAACAATAGATTCCAGCAATACCAAAAAACACAGTGCCTGCTTGATCAGAATGGCCTTGAGCTATGGATGGCCGAGTATCGCCTGGAGAACTGGAACTCCAAGTGGATGCTGAAAATCGTGAACCGCCCCAATTGCGAGAGCCAGGAGCGGCGCGAACAGCTGCAAGCGCAACTGCGTGACGAGTTTCGGTTACTACAAGAGTTGGCTGGCTTAACCGGCGTGACCTACAGCGCGCCGCTGATTGATGACGGCGAGCTGATGGTGCTCCCTATCAGCATGCCCAAGGGCAAACCTCTCTCGCTGGTTGATCTCTCGAAGTATTCCGATGAGTCAGCCAGGTCGACGCTTATTTCTGCCTTAACAGCAATCCAAGGCATCCATCGCCGTGGAGCCACCCTGGGCAGGGTTTCCGTTAATTCAATTTATCTCACTGATGCGGGTGAGGTTTGCTTTATCGATGTCCTGAACAACCATAGCGCTGGCGACGATATCGACCTCATCACCTCGCTGTTTAAACCCTTGGTCGACACGCTTCATTGGGAAATCTCCGGAATCAACGATGCAGAAGGGCAGGAGACCTCAGAGCGCCTATCACAGTTGATAGCGAACCTTATGAGCGAGCGAGCTTCAACGGTACTTGCGTCATCAGGCGCTCCTTTTGAGGCTGAGCCAGGAGCAGTTCTCGACAATCGTTATGAATTGGTCGAGCAGGTTGATGAGGATGCTTTCTCAAGCATCTGGAGGTCTCGCCACGTCGCTGGTCGCTTCGATTGCGCGGTTCAAATCTATGACGATGCAGATGAAGTTTGGGAGCTGGTGGCTGATCAATATCATCGGCTCGCTCAGATTTATCATCCCGCACTGGAGCGGGTATTCGATCTTGCTCGAATTCCTAACAGCGATGCTTACTTCATCAGTCGAGCATGGGCGAGTGGTGAGACGCTGTTTGACCAAGCGTCTATCAGCGCCGACGAGTTCCGGCACTGGCTGGAGCAATTACTCGCGGGGCTTGGCTATCTACACAGACTGGGGTTCACCCATCGGAACATAACCCCGCTCAACATCCTAGTGGATGGCGCTCGGGCTACCTTGGTCGGCATGAGTTCCCTTCCACCCGAAGATCGTCGAGTGGGTGATCTTCGATACAAATTTCCAGGCGTTATCGAGCAGGGCTGGTCTGCTTTTGCAGACTTGTACGCGCTTTGGGCTTCATTGCTGGATGGCCTACAGCCCGGCCTATTGAAGCAGGCAGGGGGCGATCTTGAGAATGCGATACAGCAAGTCACTCACCCTGCACTGAATGATGGCCTGAAAGCCAAAGTAGCGAAGCTGCTGCACGAAGGCACTGCGTTCCATGCTGATGACTACGTTGCATGGTTTGGGCTGGACATCACTACCCAGCAGACCAAAGATCTACCCGATGCGTTTGCCAAAAAATGGGGCATCAGCAAGGGCTACATGACGTTCTTGGTTGTGGACATGTTGAACGATCAACGACCCCGCATTCGCAGCCAATGGGTTATCGATGCATTGAGAACCAGGCGTATACCAGGCAACAAAGCTAACAAAGCCTCGATGAACTCAACCTTCAGCAAGATGAAATCTGCCGGGATCGTTGAGGAGCACAAAACCAAGCACCGCCTGACTGAAGCCTTCTTGGCCGACTGGAACGCCAGCCCGTAGCTGCTCCAACCTTAACAAAAAGCCCCTGCGGACTCGCGTCAGCAGGGGCTTCTACTTTCAAACTACTGGCAGATTACTTTGGCCGAACCGCTTAACTTTGTAAGCGTCCGGCGAACTCACCTTCCGAACTCCAGCTTTAAGGGCGATGGTGTCCGCGTATTTTTAGGCGGACGCGATAGCCCTTATCGCCGGGATTCCCATGCACCAACGAAGCTCTTACCCTAAACCGTTCAAAGCCCAGGTTGTTCAGGAATGCCTGCAACCCGGTGCAACCGTCTCCAGCGTTGCCATTCGCCACGGCATCAACGCCAACGTCATTCGCAAGTGGTTACCGCTTTACCGAGATCAACTGCCCGCTGCGTTGCCGGGGTTCGTTCCGGTGAGGGTGACGCCCAAACGACCGACTGAAGCAGCGGTGATTATCGAGCTACCGCTTGGCAAGGAATCGGTCACGGTGAAATGGCCAGCTTCCGATCCTGAGGGATGCGCCCGCTTTGTCCGTGGGCTTGCCCAGTGATCCGCATCGATACCATCTGGCTCGCCACCGAGCCGATGGACATGCGTGCTGGCACTGAAACCGCGCTGGCCCGCGTGATCGCGGTGTTCGGTGCGGCGAAGCCGCACTGCGCTTATCTCTTCGCCAACCGCCGCGCCAACCGAATGAAGGTACTGGTGCATGACGGCGTGGGTATCTGGCTGGCAGCGCGGCGATTGAATCAGGGCAAGTTTCACTGGCCAGGCATCCGGCACGGCTCGGAAGTCGAACTCGACACCGAGCAACTTCAGGCTTTGGTACTGGGGTTGCCCTGGCAGCGGGTCGGCGCAGCCGGCGCGATCACAGTGCTGTAGCACCTGCCATTAGCCCATCGGTTTATCTCCGCTGACCGGCTGTTCTGGCACAATCAGCGGCATGACTTCCTCGCCCAATCTCGACCAACTGACACCTGACCAGCTGCGCGCACTGGCCGCGCAGTTGCTCACACAAGTCGATGCGATGGGCAAAAAGATCCACCGCGATCAAACAGTCATCGAGCAGCTCACCCACGAAATCGCCTGGTTCAAACGGCACAAGTTCGCCAAGCGCAGCGAGCAGCTAAGCCCTGATCAGGGCAGCCTGCTTGATGACCTGCTCGACACCGACATCGCCGCTATTGAGGCGGAGTTGAAAGCTGTTAATCCTCCGCCTGTTCCAGCCGAGCCCCGCCAACAGCCCAAGCGCACAGCGCTGCCAGCGCAATTTCCGCGCACCGTGATCCGTCATGAGCCGGAGAACACCCAGTGTACCTGCGGCTGCCAGCTGCAACGTATTGGCGAAGACATCAGCGAAAAGCTGGATTACACGCCGGGCGTGTTCACCGTCGAACAGCACGTGCGTGGCAAATGGGCCTGTCGTCAGTGCGAAACACTTATCCAGGCCCCCGTGCCGGCCCAGGTGATCGACAAGGGCATCCCCACCGCCGGCCTCCTGGCTCACGTGATGGTGGCCAAATTCGCCGACCACTTGCCACTGTACCGGCAAGAGAAAATCTTTGGCCGTGCCGGCCTGGCCATCGCGCGTTCGACACTGGCGCAGTGGGTCGGACAAACCGGCGTGCAGCTCCAGCCGCTGGTCGATGCCCTGCGCGAAGCCGTGTTGGCCCAACGCGTGATCCACGCAGATGAAACGCCAGTGCAAATGCTCGCCCCGGGCGAGAAGAAAACCCATCGGGCTTATGTCTGGGCCTACAGCACCACGCCCTTTGCCGATCTAAAAGCGGTGGTGTACGACTTCAGCCCCAGTCGTGCCGGCGAACATGCGCGCAACTTTCTGGGCCAGTGGAATGGCAAGCTAGTCTGCGACGACTTCGCAGGCTACAAGGCCAGTTTCGAGCAGGGCATCACCGAAATTGGCTGCATGGCCCACGCCCGTCGCAAGTTCTTCGATCTTCATGCGGCGAACAAAAGCCAACTGGCTGAACAGGCATTGCACGCGATTGGCGGCTTGTACGAAATCGAACGGCAAGCACGGGACATGAGCGATGAAGAACGCTGGCGAATACGGCAGGAAAAGGCATCACCGATACTCGGCGCGCTGCATGACTGGATGCTGGCCCAGCGTGATCTTGTGCCCAATGGATCAGCAACGGCGAAAGCCTTGGATTACAGCCTCAAACGCTGGGTAGCGCTGACGCGCTACCTGGAAGATGGAGCCGTACCCATCGATAACAACCAGGTCGAGAACCAGATCCGGCCATGGGCACTGGGGCGCTCGAACTGGTTGTTTGCCGGATCGCTACGTAGCGGCAAAAGAGCAGCGGCGATCATGAGCCTGATCCAGTCGGCGCGTATGAATGGACATGATCCGTATGCCTATCTCAAAGATGTGCTGACACGGTTGCCGACACAGCGAGCCAGTGAGATCGGGCAATTGCTACCGAATCAATGGATGCCGTCCTGCTGAATAATGAATCGCCCCGAAGCAGAAGCTTAGGAGCGATTCACTACTACAGCGCTAGCCGGGCAGGCTCAGGTGCAGCAAGGGGAAGGGGCGGCCCTCGCCATCCAGCGGAGAACGACCTGTTTGAACAAACCCGTAATGTAAATAGAACCCTACCGCTTCGGGGTTCTGTTCGTTCACATCAACACTCATCTGACTGCGCGAACTGCGGGCATGATCCAGCAGTGCGCGGCCAATCCCTTTCCCTCGCAGATCTGGTTCGATGAAGAGCATCTCTACGTGGTTTTCATTGAGCCCGATGAACCCTAGCGGGCAGTCCTCGGCATCTACCGCAACCCATAATTCAACAGCGGGTAGGTAAATATCGCGGAGCTGAGGGAGCAATGCCTCAATATCGGATTCTTGCAGGAAGTGATGTGTGGCGCGAACGGAGCGCAGCCAAATGTTGAGCAGTTGCGGATGGTCGGCGTTAGTAGCCTGACGAATGATCATAGAATCATCCTTAACACTTGATATCGGAAATGAGGCGCGCTACTAGATAGCGACCGTATAAGTGGCGGCAACTTGTATGACCGCTTCGCGAGTTAACGCCTGGGCGGTTCACGGCAGAGGTAGCCTGACAGGAGGGAGGAAGGACGGTACTGAGAGGCTTTTGGGGTGTCAATAAAAAATTACGGAAGGGAATGGTGGAAGCCTACCTGACAGATGGTGGCCGGGCCGGTAGGGATCTCACGCGGGACGCTAGAACCGGATGATGTCAGGAGCTTACGGTGACTTACCCGGACGCTTACTTAACTTTGGCCGAAGTGGCAAATAACTTTGCCCACCTACAGCAGGGTGGCAGGGTGGCAGGGTGGCAGGGTGGCAGGGTGGCAGGGTGGCAGGGTGGCAGGGTGGCAGGTACATCAGCATGCGGTTCGTTTTAATGAAGCCGCAAGCGTGTCGTATCGCACTGCCCGTCAGAATGACTGCTGATGGGCGATGCTATTTTGATTGGCATGAATTGAGGCGACCCATCCACCCCGCCGAATCTCCCAGAATTCGTCCACGCCAAAACGAGATTTTTCGCCTCTTCCTTGTAGCTTCACTACACAGCACACCTATGCGGGATTGTGTGGCTATGTCCAAAACCCTGATCTACAAAGAAAAACCCCGGCGCTAGGCCGGGGTAGTTTCTGATTTGGGCATGCCAATAACTCGCAAAACCATGCCAATTAATCTGCCCATCGACAAAAAATCAGAAATCCAGGTTGGATACAGCCAGGGCGTTGGTCTCGATAAAGTCGCGACGTGGCTCTACGGCATCGCCCATCAGGGTGTTGAAGATCTGATCGGCGGCGATCGCGTCCTCGATCCGCACCTTGAGCATACGGCGTACTTCCGGGTCCATGGTGGTTTCCCAGAGCTGGTCGGGGTTCATCTCGCCCAGGCCTTTATAGCGCTGGATGCTGTGTCGCTTGGTACTTTCGGCCATGAGCCAGGCCAGGGCATCCTTGAAGGTGCTGACCGGTTTCTTGCGCTCGCCACGCTGCACATAGGCACCTTCTTCCAGCAGGCTGTTGAGCTGATCGCCCAGGCTGGTAACGGTTTTGTAGTCGTTACTGGCGAAGAAGTCGCGGTTGAAGATGATGTAGCTGGAGACGCCATGGGACACCAGTTCGACCTGCGGCAACCAGAGATGACGCTCCTGGTCTTCGTGCAGGCTGGTCTTGTACACCAGGCCGGATTTCTCCATGCCCTTGAGGCGGCCGTCGAGCAGGGCGAGCCATTGCTGCATGGCCTCTTTGTTCGCCAGTTGCTCGGTTTCCACCCGCGGGATGTAGACGAAGTGCTCGGTCAGTTCGATCGGGTACAGACGCGACAGACGCTTGAGGGTTTTCATCACCAGGCGGTAGTCATTGACCAAGCGCTCCAGCGACTCACCGGACAGGCCCGGCGCCCCTTCATTGACGTGCAAGCTGGCCTCTTCCAGGGCCGACTGCGTCATGTATTCATCCATGGCCTCGTCGTCCTTGATGTACTGCTCCTGCTTGCCCTTCTTGACCTTGTACAGCGGCGGCTGGGCGATATAGATGTAACCGCGCTCAACCAGCTCCGGCAGCTGACGGAAAAAGAAGGTCAGCAGCAGGGTACGGATGTGCGAACCGTCGACGTCGGCGTCAGTCATGATGATGATGTTGTGGTAGCGCAGCTTGTCGATGTTGTACTCATCGCGGCCGATACCACAGCCCAGGGCAGTGATCAGGGTGCCGACTTCCTGGGAGGAAATCATCTTGTCGAAACGCGCTTTCTCGACGTTGAGGATCTTGCCCTTGAGCGGCAGGATCGCCTGGGTCTTGCGGTTACGGCCCTGCTTGGCAGAGCCGCCCGCGGAGTCCCCTTCCACGATATAGAGTTCAGAAAGGGCAGGGTCTTTCTCTTGGCAGTCGGCCAGTTTGCCGGGTAGGCCGGCGATATCCAGTGCACCTTTACGGCGAGTCATTTCACGCGCCTTGCGCGCCGCTTCACGGGCACGGGCAGCGTCGATCATCTTGCCGACTACCGCCTTGGCTTCGTTGGGGTTTTCCAGCAGGAAGTCGGAGAAGTACTTGCCCATCTCCTGCTCGACTGCGGTTTTCACTTCGCTGGAAACCAGCTTGTCCTTGGTCTGCGAGCTGAACTTCGGATCCGGTACTTTTACCGAGATGATCGCCGTCAGGCCTTCACGGGCATCGTCACCCGTGGTGGCGATCTTGTGCTTTTTGGCCAGACCTTCCTGCTCGATATAGGCATTCAGGTTACGCGTCAGCGCCGAACGGAAGCCGGCCAGGTGAGTACCGCCATCGCGCTGGGGAATGTTGTTGGTGAAGCACAACAGGTTCTCGTTGAAGCTGTCGTTCCACTGCAAGGCAACCTCGACACCTACACCGTCATCACGCTGCACGGTGAAGTGGAACACCTGGTTAACCGCTGTCTTGTTCTGGTTGAGGTACTCAACGAAGGCACGCAGCCCGCCTTCATACTTGAACAGTTCTTCCTTGCCGCTGCGTTCATCCTTTAGCAAGATGCCGACGCCGGAGTTGAGGAACGACAGTTCGCGCAGACGCTTGGCCAGAATATCCCAGCTGAAATGGATATTGGCGAAGGTCTCTTCGGAGGGTTTGAAGTGGATCTGCGTACCGGTGGTGTCACTGTCGCCTACTGTGGCAATGGGTGCTGTGGGCACGCCATGCACATAGGTTTGTTCCCAGATTTTGCCACTGCGGCGGATGGTCAGAACCAGTTCCTTGGACAGCGCGTTAACCACGGAAACACCCACACCGTGCAGACCGCCGGAAACCTTATAGCTGTTGTCGTCGAACTTACCGCCTGCGTGTAGGACGGTCATGATCACTTCAGCGGCGGAAACGCCTTCTTCCTTGTGAATATCCACCGGAATACCGCGGCCATTGTCGCGCACGCTGATCGATTCATCCGGGTGGATGGTGATGGTGATTTCACTGCAATGACCGGCCAGAGCTTCGTCAATCGAGTTATCGACCACCTCGAACACCATGTGGTGCAGACCGCTGCCATCGTCGGTATCGCCGATGTACATACCAGGCCGCTTGCGTACGGCATCCAGGCCCTTGAGGACCTTAATGTTATTGGAGTCGTACGTTTGGTTTTCGCTCATGCCTTCACTCCCGGTGGTCGTGGGTCTGGGTAATGCCACCATGTTCCACGTGGAACATGGCAACTGGCGTATCCGTGCGCCAGCCTTCCCTCAACAATTCATGGTCTACACAGGTGATAAACACCTGGCAGTGCAAGTCTTCCAACAATCGGCACAGCGCACGACGATGCTGTTCATCCAGTTCTGACGGCAGGTCATCCACCAGATAGATACATTGGCCGTGCTTGGCCTGATTCACTAAATGTCCCTGGGCAATGCGCAGGGCACATACAACCAACTTCTGCTGCCCGCGCGAAAGTATCTCGGCGGCATTGTGCGCCCCCAGGCGCAACCTTAAATCCGCGCGCTGCGGGCCAGCCTGGGTATGGCCCAGTTGCTGATCGCGGGGAAGAGTAGAAGCCAGCACTGCATTCAGCTCGCGCTCCTTATCCCACCCGCGGAAGTAACTGAGGGTCAGACCCTCCAGCTCAACCAGCTCATTCAGGGTGCGCTCGAAAACCGGTTTCAAGGCCTGAATATAGGTGCGTCGATAACCGTCAATTTCGTCACTGGCCAGGCATAACTCTCGGTCCCAGGCCGCCTGCGAAGCGGCGTCAAGTGTACCATGCCGCAGCCATGAGTTCCGCTGACGCAGGGCCTTCTGCAAGCGCTGCCAGGCTGGGAGAAAGCGAGGTTCCACGTGGAACACTCCCCAGTCGAGAAACTGCCTGCGGATCTTCGGTGCGCCTTCGAGCAAACGGAAGCTGTCTGGATTGATCAACTGCAACGGCAGTGTCTCGGCAAGCTGCGCTGCGCTGCGCGCATTTTGCCCGTCGATGCGAATCTGAAATTCGCCCTGACGATCCCGTGAAATCCCCAAGTTACTTTGCCGGCCATCCGCTAACTGCACCTGACCAAAAATAGTGCAGGCCGCCTGCTCATACTGAATAACCGGAAGCAAACGTGTGCTGCGAAACGAACGGGCTAATCCCAACAGGTGAATGGCTTCGAGCAGGCTGGTTTTACCGCTGCCGTTGGCACCGGAGAGGATATTGATACGCGGGGAAGGGGAGAGGGTCACCGGGTGCAAGTTACGCACCGCGGTGACGGTAAAGCGAGTAAGGGACATTCAGTGGTTACAGGCGCATCGGCATAACAACATAGGATGAATCATCGTTGCCTGCTTCCTGTACCAGGGCACTGCTGTTGGCATCGGAGAGAAGCAGACGCACCTGGTCGGTGGTCATTACGCTAAGTACGTCGAGCAGGTAGCTGACGTTGAAACCAATTTCCAAGGCGCTGCCGTTGTAATCCACAGCAATTTCTTCTTCAGCCTCTTCCTGCTCCGGGTTGTTAGCTTGAATTTTCAGCAAGCCGGATTCCAGTTGCAGGCGAATACCACGGTATTTCTCGTTGGACAGAATCGCGGTGCGGCTGAATGCTTCACGCAGGCCCTGACGGTCGGCGATTACCAGCTTGTCGCCACCACGTGGCAGTACACGTTCGTAATCCGGGAACTTACCGTCGACCAGTTTCGAGGTGAAGGTGAACTCACCAGTGGTGGCACGGATATGGTGCTGACCGAGAACGATGCTGACGCTGCCGTCCTGCTCAGTGAGCAGACGGGCCAGTTCGAGAATGCCTTTGCGCGGTACGATGACCTGATGGCGTTCGACCTGTTCGATCGCCGCTTCCATCGAGCACATGGCCAGACGGTGACCGTCGGTAGCCACCGCGCGGAGGATGCCAGTCTGCACTTCCAGCAGCATGCCGTTGAGGTAGTAACGGACATCTTGCTGCGCCATGGCAAAGCTGGTGCGCTCGATCAAGCGACGCAGCCTGCTCTGAACCAGGCTGAAGGTCAGCGAGCCAGGACCTTCTTCAACCGTAGGGAAATCATTGGCGGGCAGGGTCGACAGGCTGAAGCGGCTACGGCCGGCTTTAACCAGCAACTTCTGCTCATCGATACGGATATCGATCAGGGCGTCAGTCGGCAGGCTTTTACAGATATCCATCAGCTTGCGCGCCGGTACGGTGATCTCACCCGGTTGCGCAGGCTCTTCCAAAGTGACGCGACCGACCAGTTCGACTTCCAGGTCGGTACCGGTTAGCGACAGCTGCTGGCCTTCGACCACCAGCAGCACGTTAGAAAGAACCGGCAAGGTCTGACGGCGTTCCACGACGCCGGCGACCAGTTGCAGAGGTTTCAACAAGGCTTCGCGTTGAATGGTGAAATGCATGGTCTAGTCCCTTGCCTAGTGGAGTTGCGTAGTTAGGTAGTCAGCGTACGCAGCAAATTCTTGTAGTCCTCGCGGATGTCCGCGTCGGATTCCTTTAGTTCAGCAATCTTACGACACGCGTGCAATACCGTCGTGTGATCGCGCCCGCCAAAGGCATCACCAATTTCCGGCAGGCTGTGGTTGGTCAGCTCTTTCGACAAGGCCATGGCCACCTGACGCGGGCGCGCCACCGAACGTGAGCGGCGCTTGGACAGCAGATCAGAAATCTTGATCTTGTAATACTCGGCCACCGTGCGCTGGATATTGTCGATACTGACCAACTTGTCCTGCAGGGCCAGCAGGTCCTTGAGCGATTCGCGGATCAGCTCGATGGTAATGTCGCGGCCCATGAAGTGCGAGTGGGCGATTACACGCTTCAACGCGCCTTCCAGCTCACGCACGTTGGAGCGAATGCGCTGGGCAATAAAGAACGCCGCGTCATGCGGAAGATCGACTTTGGCCTGGTCGGCTTTCTTCATCAGAATCGCCACGCGGGTTTCCAGTTCAGGCGGCTCGACGGCTACCGTCAGGCCCCAACCGAAACGTGACTTGAGACGCTCTTCCAGGCCTTCGATTTCTTTCGGGTAGCGGTCGCTGGTGAGAATCACCTGCTGGCCACCTTCAAGCAAGGCGTTGAAGGTGTGGAAAAACTCTTCCTGCGAGCGCTCTTTCTTGGCGAAGAATTGAATGTCATCGATCAGCAGTGCATCCACCGAGCGGTAGAAGCGCTTGAATTCGTTGATCGCGTTCAGCTGCAATGCCTTGACCATGTCCGCCACAAACCGCTCGGAATGCAGGTACACCACTTTGGCGTTCGGGTTCTTCGCCAGCAGATGGTTACCCACCGCGTGCATCAAGTGGGTTTTACCCAGGCCAACGCCTCCATATAGGAACAGCGGGTTGTAACCATGCTTGGGGTTATCGGCCACCTGCCAGGCTGCTGCGCGGGCCAGCTGGTTGGATTTACCTTCAACAAAGTTATCGAAGGTAAAGGTGCGGTTCAGGTAGCTGGTGTGTTTCAGACCGCCTTCAACCTGTACCGAGCGCTCGGTCCGTGCAGGCGCCTGCTGGCTGGCTGCACCGGCCATGGGATCAAAACTCGCCCGCGAAGGCTCACTGCCAGCACCATTCGCCGCCGCACTGGCAGGCTGAGTCGGCGTATCCGCCGAAGCTACTGCCGGAGCAGGCACAGGCCCCGCTACACGCGGAGCACTGCTGCGTTTACTGCCTATTAATAAGGAGAGGTCTGGAACCAGGCCATTGGTGCGCTCTGTAAGCAACTCGAGCAGGCGACTGAGGTATTTCTCATTGACCCAATCAAGAACAAAACGATTCGGCGCGTACACGCGAAGCTGATCGCCTTCGGCTTCGACCTGCAGTGGGCGGATCCAGGTGTTGAATTGCTGAGCAGGCAGCTCATCGCGCAGAAGCTCGACGCACTGTTGCCAAAGTTCCACAGACACGGACATCCCCTAAAATCGAAAGGCGCAAGGCAAAAAACAGCCGTCATTGTAGCTGCCGAGGCCTGAGTTATCCACATGTAAGCATACTTATGAGCAAGGAAAATCAAGGTGTTATTCGTGCTTAGCGGTTATCCGACAAACTCACCGAAGGCTGTGGATAACCGCCCCTAAGCTCATGGGATAAACCCTAGGAAAAACCGGTGGACAAGCCTGCTGTGGGTAAAATCGCATTCCATCCTCAGCTTGTGCGCCGCTTCCACACAGTTGCAGCACCTCTTTTTGACAGACTTACCCTTGGCCGAAAACCTTTACAGCCGAGGCCTTCAGGTACTTATGCACAACCACTGCCGCAGCTAATAGCTACTAACGCTACTAAACATCTTTAAATATTCTCTTCTTTATATTTCTTTATTCAGGAAAAGCCTGGTTGGAAATTGACCTGACCCTCCGGTTTCTCTAGAATTGCCGGTCTCTTAAAACGGGGGCCATTCCGGCCCGTAGTCGACCACCCAGGTACCGCACCATGAAACGTACTTTCCAACCCAGCACTATCAAACGCGCTCGCACCCACGGTTTCCGTGCTCGTATGGCCACCAAGAACGGCCGTGCTGTCCTGTCGCGTCGCCGCGCCAAGGGCCGTAAGCGTCTCGCCGTCTAAATTTCGGTCTTGTGGTGAGTCGAGACTTCAGCCGGGAAAAGCGACTGCTAACTCCCCGGCAATTCAAGGCAGTCTTCGACTCCCCTAGCGGCAAAGCTCCGGGCAAAAATGTCCTGCTGCTGGCGCGCAACAATGAGCTTGATCACCCCCGTCTGGGCCTGGTGATCGGCAAGAAGAGCGTCAAGCTCTCGGTTGAGCGCAATCGCCTGAAACGCCAGATCCGCGAATCGTTCCGCCTAAACCAGGACAATCTGGTCGGATGGGACATCGTGGTGGTTGCGCGTAAAGGTCTTGGTGATCTGGAAAACCTCGAACTGGCCCGCCAGTTTGGCAAACTCTGGAAACGCCTCGAACGCAGCAAGCCAAGCACGGCAGCCGTCGCAACACCCGGGGTGAACGACAGTCCCCATGCGTAAACTGGCTTTGCTTCCCATCCAGTTCTACCGCTACGCCATCAGCCCCTTGATGGCCAGCCACTGTCGTTTCTACCCAAGCTGTTCTTGCTACGCGCTTGAAGCCATTGAACATCATGGCGTCATGCGCGGTGGCTGGCTGACTCTGCGTCGGCTTGGCCGCTGTCACCCGTGGAATCCCGGTGGCTACGACCCGGTTCCCTGCGCGAAAACCTCCCGTTCCTCTTCGATGGCCGAATAATCATGGATATTCAACGCTCGATCCTGATCGTCGCCCTGGCAATCGTGTCCTATATGATGGTTCTCCAGTGGAACCAGGACTACGGTCAAGCTGCCCTGCCGACAGAAATTGCCGCGACCAGCAGCACCGTGCCTGGTTTGCCGGATACTCCTGCCGCGACTTCAACCTCAGCTGGTAGCGACGATATTCCGAGCTCTGTTGCTGCGGTTGAGCCCAGCGCCATCAGTACTGCTCCAGCAGCACTCAGCGATGAACTGATCCGGGTGAAAACCGATGTGCTGGATCTGGTCATCGATCCGCGCGGTGGTGATGTGGTGCAACTGCGTCTGCCGCAATACCCGCGTCGTCAGGATCGCCCAGATGTGCCGTTCCAGTTGTTCGACAACGGTGGCGAACGCACCTACCTGGCACAGAGTGGGCTGATCGGCAGCAATGCGCCGGACAAATCCAGTGGCCGCGCGCTGTGGAGCAGTGAGCAGAAAAACTACAGCCTCGCCGAAGGTCAGGATCAGCTGCAGGTTGACCTCAAGCTCAGCGAAGACGGCGTCAACTACATCAAGCGCTTCACCTTCAAGCGCGGTCTGAACCCGGAATGTTCGACCAAGGAACAGCAGCAGAAGAAACCTGGCTGCGTTGATCCTTCTTCCTATCAGGTGACCGTCAGCTACCTGATCGATAACCAGAGCGGTCAAGCCTGGAGCGGCAACATGTTTGCCCAGCTCAAGCGTGATGGCAGCGACGATCCGTCCTCCACCACCGCAACAGGCACCGCGACCTACCTCGGTGGCGCACTCTGGACTACCGAAGAGCCGTACAAAAAAGTGTCGATGAAAGACATCGACAAGCAAGCCTTCAAAGAAACCGTTCAAGGAGGCTGGGTTGCCTGGCTACAGCATTACTTCGTCACTGCCTGGATTCCAAGCAAAGACAGCACTAACCAAGTACAAACCCGCAAAGACAGCCAAGGCAATTACATCGTCGGCTTTACCGGCCCGGCCATTCAGGTTGCTGCCGGCGCTCAGGGTGAAACCAGTGCAGTTCTGTATGCCGGCCCGAAGCTACAAGGCCATCTGAAGACGCTGTCTCCAGGTCTTGAGCTGACTGTCGACTACGGCATTCTGTGGTTCCTGGCCCAGCCGATCTTCTGGCTGCTGGAAGTTATCCACAATCTGCTCGGCAACTGGGGCTGGTCGATCATCGTCCTGACGCTGATCATCAAACTGATTTTCTTCCCGCTGTCCGCTGCCAGCTACAAGTCGATGGCGCGCATGCGTGCCGTTGCCCCGAAGCTCGCTCAGTTGAAAGAGCAGTTCGGTGACGATCGCCAGAAGATGTCCCAGGCGATGATGGAGCTGTACAAGAAAGAGAAGATCAACCCGCTGGGCGGCTGCCTGCCGATTCTGGTGCAGATGCCGGTATTCCTCGCCCTGTACTGGGTGTTGCTGGAATCGGTAGAAATGCGTCAGGCGCCATGGCTGCTGTGGATTACCGACCTGTCGATCAAGGATCCGTTCTTCATCCTGCCGATCATCATGGGCGCGACCATGTTTATCCAGCAGCAGCTCAACCCGACACCGCCGGACCCGATGCAAGCCAAGGTGCTGAAAATGATGCCAATCATCTTCACCTTCTTCTTCCTCTGGTTCCCTGCCGGTCTGGTGCTGTACTGGGTGGTCAACAACGTCTTGTCGATCGCTCAGCAGTGGTACATTACGCGCAAGATCGAAGCTGCAACCAAGGCTGCCAACGCCTGAGTTGTACAGGCTTCTAAGCTGTAACAAACGCCCCTTTTCAGGGGCGTTTTGCTATGCCCTATCCAGGAGTGCCGCATGCAAACCGTCGCCGAAACCATTGCTGCCGTTGCCACCGCCCAGGGCCGTGGAGGCGTTGGCATCGTGCGGGTGTCCGGGCCATTGGCCAGTCAGTTGGCGCAGGCGATCTGTCAGCGCGAACTGCAACCGCGCTATGCCCACTACGGGCCGTTCTTCGCCGATGCCAAGCACGTAATCGACGAAGGCCTGGCGCTGTACTTTCCCGGGCCTAACTCCTTCACCGGCGAAGATGTGCTGGAACTGCAGGGCCATGGCGGCCCAGTGGTACTCGATCTGCTCCTGCGCCGCTGTGTACAACTCGGCGCACGTCTGGCAAGACCCGGCGAGTTCAGTGAGCGTGCGTTTCTCAATGACAAACTCGACCTGGCTCAGGCCGAGGCGATTGCCGACCTGATCGAAGCCAGTTCCGAGCAAGCCGCGCGCAATGCCTTGCGTTCCCTGCAGGGCGAGTTCTCCCGTCGCGTGCATGGTTTGACCGAGCGGCTGATAAGCCTGCGTATTTATGTGGAAGCCGCTATCGACTTCCCCGAAGAGGAAATCGACTTTCTCGCCGATGGCCATGTGCTTGGTCTGCTCGATGGTGTGCGTGCCGACCTCGCCGGTGTGCTGCGTGAAGCTGGCCAGGGCGCACTGCTGCGCGATGGCATGACCGTGGTGATCGCCGGCCGACCCAATGCCGGCAAGTCCAGCCTGCTCAATGCCCTGGCCGGGCGCGAGGCGGCCATCGTTACCGAGATCGCCGGCACCACCCGCGACGTGCTGCGTGAACATATCCACATCGACGGCATGCCGCTGCATGTGGTGGACACCGCCGGCCTGCGTGACACCGACGATCAGGTGGAAAAGATTGGCGTGGAGCGCGCGCTGAAAGCCATTAGCGAAGCTGACCGCATTCTTTTGGTTGTTGATGCTACGGCACCGGAAGCCGACGACCCCTTTGCCCTGTGGCCGGAGTTTCTCGATCTGCGGCCGGACCCGAGCAAGGTCACGCTGATTCGCAACAAGGCCGACCTGTCCGGCGAGTCGGTGGTGCTGGAAGTGTGTAATGACGGCCATGTCACCATCAGCCTCTCGGCAAAATCCAGCGAGGGCCTGGACCTGCTCAGGGAACACCTGAAGGCCTGCATGGGTTATGAGCAAACCTCGGAAAGCAGCTTTAGCGCACGCCGCCGCCATCTTGAGGCCCTGCGTCAGGCCGCTACCCACCTCGACCACGGCCATGCTCAGCTCACCCTGGCAGGCGCTGGCGAGCTGCTCGCCGAAGACCTGCGCATGGCTCAGCAGGCTTTGGGAGAAATCACCGGGGCGTTCAGCTCCGATGACCTGCTGGGGCGGATCTTCTCCAGCTTCTGCATCGGCAAGTAGGATGGGTTGAGCGTAGCGATCCCCATCATTCGGCCCACCTATTCATGGTGGGCTACGACGCATCCCTCTTCTGTGCCTTCACTATTGCCTCTCTGCAGCTAACCCGCCCTGTTTCCTGAAAGCCCTTTTCATGCCCATCAGGTAGGCACCCGCGTGGCCGAAAGGTATTCACCGATACCCTGATTGACTCGGCTAAGCCCTGTGGAAAACCCGACCTGAGCCCTGCCGATAACCCGGTGATAAAGCGGAGGATAAACCCCTCTGTGGATAACTACCTGTTTCATCCACAGCTTGCGTACGGCAACTGAACAGGCAACAGGCAGGATCAGCACAGCCTTTTAAAACTCTGTAAGTACTGAATCTATTGATCTCTAGCCATCTATCCACAGAAATGCCGTTGCTAAGTAATAAACATATAAACAAAGCTTTATAAAAATTCTCTCTTTTATTCTTTATTAACCGGGCGAATTGCACAGGGCACGACACAGCTGGCTATTTTTTGTGCAAAAGGCTTCTTTCACACCGGCTAAATCCCTATACTTGCCGCCTTTCCCGCTTTTCATCCCAAAAGCCCCCCAATTCTCAACAGGCACGAGGTGCGTGGTGGATTTCCCTTCCCGTTTTCAGGTGATCGTCATCGGCGGTGGTCATGCCGGTACCGAAGCCGCACTGGCGGCAGCGCGTATGGGGGTAAAAACCCTGCTGCTGACCCATAACGTGGAAACCCTCGGGCAGATGAGCTGCAACCCAGCCATCGGTGGCATTGGCAAAAGCCATCTGGTCAAGGAAATCGATGCCCTCGGCGGTGCCATGGCTGAAGCCACCGACAAAGGTGGTATCCAGTTCCGTGTACTGAACAGCCGCAAGGGCCCAGCGGTGCGCGCCACCCGCGCCCAGGCTGATCGCGTGCTGTACAAGGCAGCAATTCGGGAAACTCTGGAAAACCAGGCCAACCTGTGGATATTTCAACAAGCCGCTGATGACCTGATCGTCGAAAACGACGAAGTCAAAGGTGTCGTCACCCAGATGGGCCTGCGTTTCCTCGCAGATTCCGTGGTGTTGACCACCGGTACCTTCCTCGGTGGACTTATCCACATAGGCTTGCAGAACTACTCCGGCGGTCGCGCCGGTGATCCGCCTTCGATTGCCCTGGCTCACCGACTGCGTGAATTGCCGCTGCGTGTTGGTCGTCTGAAAACCGGCACGCCGCCGCGCATCGATGGTCGTTCGGTCGATTTCTCGGTAATGACCGAACAGCCGGGCGATACGCCAACGCCGCTGATGTCCTTCCTCGGTCGTGCCGAGCAGCAGCCACGCCAGATCAGTTGCTGGATCACCCACACCAACGCGCGCACCCACGAAATCATCGCGGCCAACCTGGATCGTTCGCCGATGTACTCCGGGGTGATCGAAGGCGTCGGCCCGCGCTACTGCCCGTCGATCGAAGACAAGATCCACCGCTTCGCCGACAAGGACAGCCATCAGGTGTTTATCGAGCCCGAAGGCCTGAATACCCACGAGCTGTACCCAAACGGCATTTCCACCTCGCTGCCATTCGATGTGCAACTGCAGATCGTGCGCAGCATCCGCGGCATGGAGAACGCGCATATCGTCCGCCCGGGCTATGCCATCGAGTACGACTACTTTGACCCGCGCGACTTGAAATACAGCCTGGAAACCAAGGTGATTGCCGGGTTGTTCTTCGCCGGGCAGATCAACGGCACCACCGGCTACGAAGAAGCCGGTGCCCAGGGTTTGCTCGCCGGTTGCAACGCCGCGCTGCGTGCGCAGGGCAAGGACAGCTGGTGTCCGCGCCGTGATGAGGCCTATATCGGCGTATTGGTCGACGACCTGATTACCCTCGGCACCCAGGAGCCGTACCGCATGTTCACTTCGCGCGCCGAATACCGGCTGATCCTGCGTGAAGACAACGCCGACCTGCGCCTGACCGAGAAAGGCCGCGAGCTGGGCCTGGTCGATGATGTGCGCTGGGCCGCCTTCGAAGCCAAGCGCGAAGGCATCATTCAGGAAGAACAACGCCTGAAAAGCACCTGGGTGCGCCCGGGTACACCCCAGGGCGATGCGATTGCCGAGCAATTCGGCACACCGCTGACCCACGAATACAACCTGCTCAACCTGCTCTCGCGCCCGGAAATCGATTACGCCGGGCTGGTCGCCATCACTGGCGGCGGTGCGCAGGATCCGCAAGTGGCCGAGCAGGTCGAGATCAAGACCAAGTACGCCGGTTATATCGACCGCCAGCAGGATGAAATTGCCCGCCTGCGTGCCAGTGAAAACACCAAACTGCCGGCCGATATCGATTACGCGGCGATTTCCGGGCTGTCCAAGGAAATCCAGCACAAGCTCGGCAACAGCCGCCCGGAAACCCTCGGCCAGGCCTCGCGGATTCCCGGCGTCACCCCGGCGGCGATTTCCCTGCTGCTGATCCACCTGAAAAAGCGCACTGCCGGTCAGCAGTTGGAGCACAGCGCCTGATGTCTCTGGTTACTGCCCGTCACGCCGAAGAACTGAGCCAGGGCGCTCGCGAACTGGGTGTCGAACTCAGCGCCGAGCAGCATGAGCAGTTGCTCGCCTACCTGGCCCTGCTGATCAAGTGGAACAAGGCCTACAACCTCACTGCGGTGCGTGACCCGGATGAAATGGTTTCGCGTCACCTGCTCGACAGCCTGTCGGTGGTGCCTTTTGTCGCCGAGCGCGGTGACAGCTGGCTGGACGTCGGCAGTGGCGGCGGCATGCCGGGCATTCCCCTGGCCATTCTGTTCCCGGAGCGACAGTTCACTCTGCTGGATTCCAACGGCAAGAAGACCCGCTTCCTCACTCAGGTGAAGCTGGAGCTGAAACTGGCCAACCTGCAAGTTATCCACAGCCGGGTCGAAGAGTTCCGACCCGACGTGCCATTTGCCGGCATCTGCTCCCGGGCGTTTAGCTCCCTGGAAGACTTTTCCAACTGGACTCGCCACCTAGGCGACGGCGCTACCGAGTGGCTGGCGATGAAAGGTGTGCACCCGGATGACGAGCTGCAGGCCCTGCCGGCGGACTTCCGTCTCAGCAGCACCCATATCCTCAAGGTTCCCGGTTGCCAAGGTCAGCGCCATCTGTTGATACTGCGTCGCTCGGTCTAGGGGGAACGCAGCATGGCTAAGGTATTCGCAATCGCTAACCAGAAAGGCGGTGTGGGCAAAACCACCACCTGCATCAATCTGGCTGCCTCGCTGGTGGCGACCAAGCGCCGCGTGCTGCTGATTGACCTCGATCCCCAGGGCAACGCGACCATGGGCAGTGGTGTGGATAAGCATGCGCTGGAGCACTCGATCTACGACGTGCTGATCGGCGAATGCAACCTGGTCGATGCCATGCAGTTTTCCGAGCATGGCGGCTACCAGCTACTGCCGGCCAACCGCGACCTGACCGCCGCGGAAGTCTCGCTGCTGGAAATGAAGATGAAGGAAAGCCGCCTGCGTTATGCCCTGGCGCCGATCCGCGAGAATTACGATTACATCCTCATCGACTGCCCGCCGGCGCTGTCGATGCTCACGGTCAACGCCCTGGTGGCCGCCGACGGGGTGATCATCCCCATGCAGTGCGAGTACTACGCACTGGAAGGCTTGAGTGATCTGGTCAACAGCATTCAGCGCATCGCCGAACTGCTCAACCCTAACCTGAAGATCGAAGGCCTGCTGCGCACCATGTATGACCCGCGCATCAGCCTGACCAACGATGTCAGCGCCCAGCTCAAGCAGCATTTTGGCGACAAGCTGTACGACGCCGTAATCCCGCGTAACGTGCGCCTGGCCGAAGCACCCAGCTTCGGCATGCCGGCGTTGGTGTATGACAAGCAATCCCGTGGTGCTCTTGCCTACCTGGCCCTGGCCGGCGAAGTGGTGCGCCGACAGCGTGCTAGCGCCCACACTGCAACCGCATAAGGAAATACCCATGGCTGTGAAAAAAAGAGGACTGGGACGCGGTCTGGATGCCCTGCTGGGTGGCAGCAGCGTCAGCGCGTTGCAGGAAGAAGCCGCGCAGGTCGACAGCCGTGAACTGCAGCACGTGCCTCTGGATCTGATCCAGCGCGGCAAATATCAGCCGCGCCGTGACATGGATGCCACAGCCCTGGAAGAGCTGGCCGCCTCGATCAGGGTGCATGGCGTGATGCAGCCTATCGTGATCCGTCCGATTGGCGGCGAGCGTTTTGAGATTGTTGCCGGTGAACGCCGCTGGCGTGCCAGTCAGCAGGCCGGCCTGGACAGGATTCCGGCCATGGTTCGCGAACTGCCGGATGAAGCCGCCATCGCCATGGCGTTGATCGAGAACATCCAGCGCGAAGACCTAAATCCCATCGAAGAAGCGGTGGCCTTGCAGCGCCTGCAGCAGGAGTTCGAGCTGACCCAGCAGCAGGTCGCCGATGCTGTGGGTAAGTCGCGGGTCACCATCAGCAACCTGCTGCGCCTGATCGCCCTGCCGGAAGAGATCAAGACTCTGCTGTCCCATGGGGATCTGGAAATGGGCCATGCCCGCGCCCTGCTCGGATTACCTGCCGAACAGCAGACTGAAGGTGCGCGACACGTTGTCGCACGAGGCCTCACGGTACGTCAGACCGAAGCCCTGGTTAGGCAGTGGCTGAACAGCAAAGACAAGCCTGCGGCAGTGGCTAAAACCGACCCGGACATCACCCGTCTGGAACAGCGCCTGGCCGAGCGCCTGGGCTCGCCGGTGCAGATCAAGCATGGTCAGAAGGGCAAAGGTCAGTTGGTCATCAGCTACAGTTCGCTGGATGAGTTGCAGGGTGTACTGGCCCACATTCGCTGAAACAATTGCGCATGTAGCGACTAGTCGGAAATCACTACCCGGCAGTTGAATGGGGGGGGAAGCCCCCCTATACTCTGCGCGCATTTCGTCGGCACAAAGTATGCCAAGTTATTGATTTCAAGGTGCCGACGCCCGAGTTCAGCTTTCAGGAAAACAAGATGGACGTTCGCACGCCGAATCGCCTGCCCTTCCATCGTCTTGCTGTTTTCCCGGTACTGCTGGTGCAACTTCTGGTTCTGTTGTTACTGGCCCTGGTGTTATGGCAGTGGCAAGGCGCAGTAGCCGGTTACTCGGGATTGTGTGGTGGCCTGATTGCCTGGCTGCCGAATTTGTACTTTGCCCACAAGGCGTTCCGTTTCAGTGGAGCGCGGGCTGCTCAAGCCATCGTCCGGTCTTTTTATGCCGGTGAGGCGGGCAAACTGGTTTTAACGGCAGTGCTGTTTGCACTGACCTTTGCAGGTGTGAAACCTCTGGAACCGCTGGCGGTATTTGGTGTGTTCTTTCTGACCCAGTTGGTCAATTGGTTTTCGCCCCTGCTGATGAAAACAAGACTTTTAAGACCTTAGCGCTCGAGGGATATATGGCAGCAGCAGAAACCGCTTCGGGTTATATCCAGCACCACTTGACCAACCTGACCTATGGTCAGCATCCGGTCAACGGCTGGAGTTTCGCCCACAACGCTAAAGAAGCTCAGGAAATGGGCTTCTGGGCATTTCACGTAGACACCCTGGCGGTGTCCGTCGTGCTGGGCCTGTTCTTCATCCTGCTGTTCCGTGCCGCCGCCAAGCGCGCCACGTCCGGGCAACCGGGCAAACTGCAGAACTTCGTCGAAGTATTGGTCGAGTTCGTTGACGGCAGCGTCAAGGATACCTTCCACGGCCGCAACGCCCTGATCGCCCCGTTGGCCCTGACCATTTTCGTCTGGGTCTTCCTGATGAACTTCATGGATCTGGTGCCGGTGGACTGGCTGCCGATGCTGGCTGCCAAACTGGCTGGCGATCCGCACCTGTACTTCCGTGTCGTGCCGACCACTGACCCGAACGCCACCCTGGGTCTGGCCCTGTCAGTATTCGCCCTGATTCTGTACTACAGCATCAAGGTCAAAGGCATTGGCGGTTTCATCGGTGAGCTGACCCTGCACCCGTTCGGCAGCAAGAACATTGTGGTTCAGGCGCTGCTGATTCCGGTCAACTTCCTGCTTGAGTTCGTAACCCTGATCGCCAAGCCGATCTCTCTGGCGCTGCGACTGTTCGGCAACCTGTATGCCGGCGAGCTGATCTTCATCCTCATCGCGATCATGTTCGGCGGCGGTCTGCTGCTCGGCGCGCTGGGTGTTGCCCTGCAGTGGGCGTGGGCGGTGTTCCACATCCTGATCATCGTGCTGCAGGCGTTCATCTTCATGATGCTGACCATCGTCTACCTGTCGATGGCGCACGAAGACAACCACTAAGAGCGCCTTGGCGCTCGCAGTGGACGCCCGCAAGGGCAACCAGAAGTACCGATTTGCTTTACTGCTTTACCTTAGAAAACCTTAACCAATACGACATAAAAAGTCGGGAGGAAAGATGGAAACTGTAGTTGGTCTGACCGCTATCGCTGTTGCACTGCTGATTGGCCTGGGTGCCCTGGGTACCGCCATTGGTTTCGGCCTGCTGGGCGGCAAGTTCCTGGAAGGCGCTGCGCGTCAGCCGGAAATGGTTCCGATGCTGCAAGTGAAAATGTTCATCGTCGCTGGTCTGCTCGACGCCGTGACCATGATCGGTGTTGGTATCGCACTGTTCTTCACCTTCGCGAACCCCTTCGTTGGTCAAATCGCAGGCTAATCCACTCGTTTTCGAGTGAATTGGTTTGATGGACAACGAACGAGCGAGGTGTTGGCGTGAACATTAATGCAACCCTGATTGGCCAGTCCGTTGCCTTCTTCATCTTCGTGCTGTTCTGCATGAAGTACGTGTGGCCTCCGGTCATTACGGCTTTGCAAGAACGTCAGAAGAAGATCGCAGATGGCCTGGATGCTGCTAGCCGTGCGGCTCGTGACCTGGAGTTGGCCCAAGAGAAAGTGGGTCAGCAACTGCGCGAAGCCAAAAGCCAGGCAGCCGAGATCATTGAGCAAGCCAAGAAACGCGGTACCCAGATCGTCGACGAAGCCCGTGAACAGGCCCGCGTCGAAGCTGACCGTGTGAAGGCTCAGGCTCAGGCCGAGATCGAGCAGGAAATCAACGGTGTCAAAGACGCGCTGCGTGCCCAACTGGGTAGCCTGGCCGTTAGCGGTGCCGAGAAGATCCTGGGCGCATCTATCGACCAAAACGCGCATGCGGAGCTGGTTTCCAAACTGGCAGCCGAAATTTAAGCGAGGGGCGCGATCATGGCAGAACTGACCACGCTGGCCCGACCTTACGCTAAGGCTGCTTTCGAGTACGCCCAGGCCCACCAGCAACTGGCCAATTGGTCAGCCATGCTCGGCCTGGCTGCAGCGGTGTCGCAAGACGACACCATGCAGCGCGTGCTCAAGGCTCCGCGTTTGACGTGTACAGACAAGGCCACCACCTTTGTCGAGGTGTGTGGTGACAAGTTCGACGCCCAGGTACGCAATTTCATCCACATCGTTGCTGAAAACGATCGTCTGGCCCTGTTGCCACAGATCGTTGAACTGTTCGACCTGTACAAGGCCGAGCAGGAGAAGTCGATCGACGTGGACGTTACCAGTGCCTTCGCATTGAGCGATGAACAGCAAGACAAACTCGCCAAGGTTCTCAGTGCACGGCTCGGCCGAGAAGTGCGTCTGCACGCCGCGGAAGATGCCACCCTCATCGGTGGTGTTGTGATCCGCGCCGGCGACCTGGTTATCGATGGCTCAGTTCGCGGCAAAATCGCGAAGCTGGCCGAAGCATTGAAATCTTGAGTTTGAAGGGGCAGCAGAGCTATGCAGCAACTCAATCCTTCCGAAATTAGTGAAATCATCAAGGGGCGTATCGAGAAACTCGATGTCGCCTCTCAAGCCCGTAACGAAGGCACCATCGTGTCCGTCTCCGACGGTATCGTGCGCATTCACGGTCTCGCCGATGTGATGTACGGCGAAATGATCGAGTTCCCGGGCAGTGTCTACGGTATGGCACTGAACCTGGAGCAAGACTCCGTGGGTGCCGTAGTGCTGGGTGCTTATACCACCCTCGCCGAAGGCATGAGCGCCAAGTGCACCGGCCGCATCCTCGAAGTTCCGGTTGGTCCGGAACTGCTGGGTCGCGTGGTTGATGCCCTGGGTAACCCAATTGACGGCAAAGGCCCGCTGAACAACGTCGCTACTGACGCTGTTGAAAAGGTTGCGCCGGGCGTGATCTGGCGTAAGTCGGTCGACCAGCCGGTACAGACCGGTTACAAGTCGGTTGACGCCATGATCCCGGTTGGCCGTGGCCAGCGTGAGCTGATCATCGGTGACCGTCAGATCGGTAAAACCGCCCTGGCCATCGACGCCATCATCAACCAGAAAAACAGCGGCATTAAGTGCGTCTACGTAGCTGTTGGTCAGAAGCAATCGACCATCGCCAACGTGGTACGCAAGCTGGAAGAAAACGGCGCGCTGGCTAACACCATCGTGGTCGCGGCTTCCGCTTCCGAATCCGCTGCACTGCAGTTCATTGCACCGTACGCCGGTTGCACCATGGGCGAATACTTCCGCGACCGCGGTGAAGACGCGCTGATCGTGTATGACGATTTGTCCAAGCAAGCAGTGGCCTACCGCCAGATTTCCCTGCTGCTGCGCCGTCCGCCAGGCCGTGAAGCCTACCCAGGTGACGTGTTCTATCTCCACAGCCGTCTGCTGGAGCGCGCTTCCCGTGTTTCCGAAGAGTACGTTGAGAAGTTCACCAATGGCGCTGTGACTGGCAAAACCGGTTCCCTGACCGCTCTGCCGATCATCGAAACCCAGGCGGGCGACGTTTCCGCGTTCGTTCCGACCAACGTGATTTCGATCACCGACGGTCAGATCTTCCTGGAATCGGCCATGTTCAACTCGGGTATCCGTCCTGCGGTCAACGCCGGTATTTCGGTATCCCGCGTGGGTGGTGCTGCACAGACCAAGATCATCAAGAAGCTCTCCGGTGGTATCCGTACCGCTCTGGCTCAGTACCGTGAACTGGCGGCATTCGCCCAGTTCGCTTCTGACCTGGACGAAGCCACCCGCAAGCAGCTTGAGCACGGTCAGCGCGTTACCGAGCTGATGAAGCAGAAGCAATATGCGCCGATGTCGATTGCTGACATGTCGCTGTCGCTGTATGCCGCCGAGCGTGGTTTCCTGGTCGATATCGAAGTCGCCAAGATTGGTGCATTCGAGCAGGCCCTGATTGCTTACTTCAACCGGGATCACGCCGCACTGCTGGCGAAGATCAACGAGAAGGGTGACTTTAACGACGAAATCGACGCTGGCCTGAAAGCCGGTATCGAGAAGTTCAAGGCCACCCAAACCTGGTAAGCCGCAGCGGGGGCCGCGAGGTCCCCGCTTGCTAACCCGATAGGTGTCAAATGGCAGGCGCAAAAGAGATTCGCAGCAAGATTGCGAGCATCAAAAGCACGCAGAAGATCACCAGCGCCATGGAAAAGGTGGCGGTCAGCAAAATGCGCAAGGCACAAATGCGCATGGCTGCTAGCCGTCCCTATGCGGAGCGTATCCGCCAGGTTATTGGTCATCTGGCCAACGCCAACCCGGAATACCGTCACCCGTTCATGATCGAGCGCGAAGTCAAACGCGTTGGTTATGTCGTGGTGAGCTCGGACCGTGGTCTGTGTGGTGGTCTGAACACCAACCTGTTCAAGGCTCTGGTCAAGGACATGGCGAGCAATCGCGAGCAAGGCGTGGAGATCGATCTCTGCGTGGTTGGCAGCAAGGGTGCGGCATTCTTCCGCAACTTTGGTGGCAACATCGTTGCTGCGATCAGCCACCTGGGCGAAGAACCATCGATCAATGATCTGATTGGTAGCGTCAAGGTAATGCTCGATGCCTACCTCGATGGTCGCATCGATCGTTTGTCCGTGGTCTCGAACAAGTTCATCAATACCATGACGCAAAAGCCGACAGTGGAGCAGTTGATTCCGCTGGTGGCTGATCCGGATCAGGATCTCAAGCATCACTGGGATTACCTGTACGAACCCGACGCCAAACAGCTGCTCGACGGCTTGATGGTGCGTTACGTGGAGTCGCAGGTGTATCAGGCGGTGGTTGAGAACAATGCGGCTGAACAAGCGGCCCGGATGATCGCGATGAAGAACGCCACCGACAACGCTGGCGATCTGATCAAAGACCTGCAGTTGGTTTACAACAAGGCACGTCAGGCAGCGATCACCCAGGAAATTTCGGAAATCGTCGGCGGCGCTGCCGCGGTTTAAGCACGGTTCAAATATTCAGAGGAACCAAAGATGAGTAGCGGACGTATCGTTCAAATCATCGGCGCCGTTATCGACGTGGAATTCCCGCGTGATCAAGTGCCGAGTGTTTATGAAGCGCTGAAAGTAGACGGCGCCGAAACCACCCTGGAAGTTCAGCAGCAGCTGGGCGACGGTGTGGTACGTACCATTGCGATGGGTTCGACCGAAGGCCTGAAACGTGGCCTGAACGTCGGTAGCACTGGCGCAGGTATCCAGGTACCGGTTGGGGTGAAAACCCTGGGCCGTATCATGGACGTGCTGGGCAACCCGATCGACGAAGCTGGCCCGATTGGCGAAGAAGAGCGTTGGGGCATTCACCGTGCCGCTCCGTCCTACGCCGAGCAAGCTGGCTCCAACGAGCTGCTGGAAACCGGCATCAAGGTTATCGACCTGGTTTGCCCGTTCGCCAAGGGCGGTAAAGTCGGTCTGTTCGGTGGTGCCGGTGTAGGCAAAACCGTAAACATGATGGAACTGATCCGTAACATCGCCATCGAGCACAGCGGTTATTCCGTATTCGCCGGTGTGGGTGAGCGTACTCGTGAGGGTAACGACTTCTACCACGAGATGAAGGATTCCAACGTTCTCGACAAGGTAGCCCTGGTTTACGGTCAGATGAACGAGCCACCAGGCAACCGTCTGCGCGTAGCACTGACCGGCCTGACCATGGCCGAGAAGTTCCGTGACGAAGGCCGTGATGTTCTGTTCTTCGTGGACAACATCTACCGTTACACCCTGGCCGGTACCGAAGTATCCGCACTGCTGGGCCGTATGCCTTCCGCGGTGGGTTACCAGCCGACCCTGGCCGAAGAAATGGGCGTTCTGCAAGAGCGTATTACTTCGACCAAGACCGGTTCGATCACCTCGATCCAGGCCGTATATGTACCTGCGGACGACTTGACCGACCCAAGCCCGGCGACCACCTTCGCCCACTTGGACGCCACCGTTGTACTGTCCCGTGACATCGCTTCCCTGGGTATCTACCCAGCGGTCGATCCACTCGACTCGACGTCGCGCCAGCTGGACCCGATGGTTATCGGCCAGGAGCACTACGACACCGCTCGCGGCGTGCAGTACGTACTGCAGCGCTACAAAGAGCTGAAGGACATCATCGCGATTCTGGGTATGGACGAACTGTCCGAAGCAGACAAGCAACTGGTATCCCGTGCTCGTAAGATCCAGCGCTTCCTGTCCCAGCCGTTCTTCGTGGCCGAAGTCTTCACCGGTTCGCCAGGCAAGTACGTTTCCCTGAAGGACACCATTGCCGGTTTCAGCGGCATTCTGAAAGGTGACTACGATCACCTGCCAGAGCAGGCGTTCTACATGGTTGGCAGCATCGAAGAAGCTGTCGAGAAAGCGAAGAAACTGTAATCACCCGTGCGCCCGGCAACGGGCGCTTACGGTCTGCCGATACGCGTAGTAGTGTGTAGGCAGATCGATACGTGAGGTTAGACATGGCTATGACAGTCCATTGCGACATCGTCAGCGCAGAAGGCGAGATCTTCTCCGGTCTGGTCGAGATGGTGATTGCGCACGGCAACCTGGGTGATCTCGGTATCGCTCCAGGCCACGCGCCGCTGATCACCGACCTCAAACCGGGTCCGATTCGTCTGGTCAAGCTGGGTGGCGAAGCCGAGGTGTTCTACATCTCCGGCGGCTTCCTCGAAGTTCAGCCGAGTGTGGTGAAAGTTCTCGCCGATACCGTGCAGCGTGCTGCCGATATCGATGAAGCTGCTGCTCAGGAAGCCCTTCGGGCTGCCGAGAAAGCCTTGAATGAGAAAGGCGCGGAGTTCGACTACGGTTCCGCTGCTGCTCATCTGGCTGAGGTCGCGGCTCAGCTGCGTACCGTTCAGCAGTTGCGCAAGAAGTTCGGCGGTTAATTCCGACGCTTCATCGCAAACGAGTAAAAGGGTAGCCTTGGCTACCCTTTTTCTTTGCCTGCTGTTTTTACCTTTTCAGTGGGTCGGGCTAGGGATTTAGCCCGCCTTCGTCTGCCTGGAATCCGTTCTTATGTCCCTCGATATCGTTATCCTCGCCGCCGGCCAAGGCACCCGTATGCGTTCGGCCCTGCCGAAAGTCCTGCATCCGGTTGCCGGCAAACCCATGCTTGGGCATGTGATCGACACTGCTCGTCAGCTCAAACCACAGGGCATCCATGTGGTGATCGGCCATGGCGCGGAGCGGGTACGTGAGCGCTTGGCAGCGGATGACCTGAATTTTGTGATCCAGGCCGAACAGCTAGGCACCGGTCATGCCGTGGCTCAGGCGCTGCCGGCGTTGAGTGCCGAGCGTGTGCTGATTCTCTATGGCGACGTGCCGCTAATCGAAGTGGAAACCCTGCAGCGTTTGTTGCAACAGGTGAATGACCAGCAACTCGGGCTGTTGACGGTCAACCTGAATGACCCAACCGGCTATGGCCGTATCGTTCGCGATGAGCAGGGCGTGGTGAAGGCCATCGTCGAGCACAAGGACGCCAACGAAACGCAGCGGCAGATCCGCGAAGGCAATACCGGCATCCTCGCCGTACCGGGCAAATGCCTGGGTGATTGGCTGGGTCGTTTGTCCAACAGCAACGCCCAGGGCGAGTATTACCTGACAGACGTGATTGCCATGGCGGTGGCTGACGGTCTGGTGGTGGCCACCGAGCAGGCGGCTGACGAGATGGAAGTGTTGGGTGCCAACGACCGCATCCAGCTGTCGCAGCTGGAGGGCCATTACCAGCAGCGCTTCGCCAAGCGCTTGATGGCCCAGGGGGTCACCCTGCTTGATCCTTATCGTTTCGATGTACGTGGTGAGGTCAGTGTTGGCCGCGATATCACCATCGATATCAACGTGATCCTTGAAGGTCGCGTGGTGATCGAAGATGACGTGCAGATCGGTCCCAACTGCGTGATCAAGGACTCAATCCTGCGTAAAGGCGCGATCATCAAAGCCAACAGCCATCTGGAAGGGGCCGAAGTGGGCGAGGGTGCCGATTGCGGCCCGTTCGCTCGTCTGCGTCCGGGCTCGGTGCTGGGGGCTAAGGCCCATGTGGGTAACTTTGTCGAATTGAAGAACGCCAAAATGGGTGAGGGTGCAAAGGCTGGCCATCTGTCTTACCTGGGCGACGCCGAAATCGGCGCGCGCACCAATATTGGCGCCGGCACCATTACCTGTAATTACGACGGTGCCAACAAGTTCAAGACCGTGCTCGGTGAGGACGTGTTTATCGGCTCCAACAGCGCCCTGGTCGCCCCGGTGACCTTGGGCGAGCGTGCCACCACCGGTGCCGGTTCGGTGATTACCGGTGATGTGCCGGCCAACACCCTGGCGGTCGGCCGTGCCAAGCAGCGCAATATCGAAGGCTGGAAGCGCCCGGTAAAAATCAACAAGTAAGCACTGCGTAACGTGCGCTGAGCACAAGGATAAAAGGTGGCCCCGGCCGCCTTTTGTCGTTTTCAGGGTTGACGGAAAAGCTTCATTAGGTTTTGATTCGCGCCATTATCTTTCGAATCGAAACTTAGCATGTCGAAACGCAACACTCCGCAACGCCGTCACACCATTCTTGCCCTGCTCGCCGAGCAAGGTGAGGTGAGTGTGGATGAGTTGTCGAAAGCGTTCGCCACCTCCGAAGTGACCATTCGCAAAGACCTCGCCGCCCTGGAGAAGAACGGCCTGCTGCTGCGTCGCTACGGCGGTGCGGTGCCCATGCCGCAGGAGCTGATCAGCGACCTCCAGCCGATTTCCCAGTACAAGCAGGCCATCGCCCGCGCGGGTGTGGCGCGTATCCGCGAACATGCGCGGATCATTATCGACAGCGGCACCACCACGGCGGCGATGATCCCGCAGCTCGGCCATAAACCCGGCCTGGTGGTGATGACCAATTCGATGAACGTGGCGCGGGCTATCAGCGAGCTGGAGCATGAACCGGTGTTGCTGATGACTGGCGGCACCTGGGACCCGCACTCCGAGTCGTTCCAGGGCCAGGTCGCCGAGCAGGTGCTGCGCTCCTACGACTTCGATCAACTGTTTATCGGTGCCGATGGCATCGACCTGAACCGTGGCACCACCACTTTCAATGAACTGCTCGGCCTGAGCCGGGTGATGGCCGAGGTGGCCCGCGAAGTGGTGGTGATGGTCGAGAGCGACAAGATCGGCCGCAAGATTCCCAACCTGGAGCTGCCCTGGAGCAGCATCCATACCCTGATAACTGACGAGCGCCTCAGCCCCGAGGCCCGTGAACAATTAACCGAGCGCGGCATCAAGCTGATCTGCGCGGCTGTTGAAGCTTAAGGAGAAGATTATGTGTGGCATCGTAGGCGCAGTCGCCGAACGCAATATCACCGCCGTGCTGGTTGAAGGCCTCAAGCGCCTGGAATACCGCGGCTATGACAGCGCTGGTGTGGCGTTGCTGACGGATAAAGGCGACCTCGACCGTCGCCGCCGCGTGGGCAAGGTCAGCGAGCTGGAAAGCGCGCTAAGTGCCGAGCCGTTGGCCGGTCGTCTGGGTATCGCGCACACCCGTTGGGCCACCCACGGTGCGCCAAGCGAGCGCAATGCCCACCCACACTTCTCTGGCCATGATCTGGCAGTGGTGCATAACGGCATTATCGAGAACCACGAAGAACTGCGTGCCCAGCTCAAGGGGCTGGGTTACGTGTTCAGCTCCGATACCGACACCGAAGTGATTGTGCACCTGCTCGACCACAAGTTGAAAACTCAGCCGGACCTGACCGCAGCACTGAAAGAGGCGGTCAAGGAATTGCACGGTGCCTACGGCCTGGCGGTGATCAGCGCCAAGCAACCAGATCGCCTCCTCGCTGCTCGCAGCGGCAGCCCGCTGGTGATCGGCCTGGGCCTGGGTGAGAACTTCCTCGCCTCCGACCAGCTGGCTCTGCGTCAGGTCACCGACCGCTTTATGTACTTGGAAGAAGGCGATATCGCCGAAATCCAGCGCAACAGCGTGCAGATCTGGGATGTATCCGGCCAGCCGGTGGTACGCGAGAGCGTGCAATACCACGAAGGTGCGGAAGCCGCCGACAAAGGCGAGTACCGCCACTTTATGCTCAAGGAAATCCACGAGCAGCCCAAGGTCGTGCAACGCACCCTGGAAGGCCGTCTGGGCAGCGACCACGTTCTGGTGCAGGCCTTCGGCCCACAGGCCGCCGAGCTGTTCGCCAAGGTGCGCAACGTACAGATCGTTGCCTGCGGCACCAGTTACCACGCCGGCATGGTCGCCCGTTACTGGCTCGAAGGTCTGGCTGGCATCCCTTGCCAGATCGAAGTGGCCAGCGAGTTCCGCTACCGCAAGGTGGTGGTGCAACCGGACACCCTGTTCGTCAGCATCTCCCAGTCCGGCGAAACCGCCGACACCCTGGCTGCGCTGCGCAATGCCAAGGAGCATGCACCTGGCCAAGGTGGTTACCTGGCCAGTCTGGCGATCTGCAACGTTGGCATCAGCTCACTGGTGCGTGAATCCGACCTGACCCTGCTGACCCAGGCCGGCCCGGAAATCGGCGTGGCCTCGACCAAGGCCTTTACCACCCAACTGGTCGCGCTGATGCTGCTGACCCTGTCCCTCGGCCAGGTGCGTGGCACCCTCGACAAAGCCCTGCAAGCCGAACTGGTGGATGAACTGCGCCGCCTGCCGACCCGCCTCGGTGAAGCCCTGGCCATGGACAGCGTGGTGGAGAAGGTTTCCGAGCTGTTCGCCGAGAAACACCACAGCCTGTTCCTCGGCCGTGGCGCACAGTACCCGGTGGCGATGGAAGGTGCGCTCAAACTCAAGGAAATCTCCTATATCCACGCCGAAGCCTACCCGGCCGGCGAGCTCAAGCACGGCCCGTTGGCGCTGGTGGACAGTGATATGCCGGTGGTCACCGTGGCACCCAACAACGAGCTGCTGGAAAAGCTCAAATCCAACCTGCAGGAAGTACGCGCCCGTGGCGGCGAGCTGCTGGTGTTTGCCGACGAGCAGGCCGGCATGAGCAACGGCGAAGGCACCCATGTGGTGAACATGCCGCATATCCACGACGCCTTGGCGCCGATCCTCTACACCATCCCGTTGCAGCTGCTGTCCTACTACGTCGCCGTGCTCAAGGGCACCGACGTCGACCAGCCGCGCAACCTGGCCAAAAGCGTCACGGTGGAGTAAGCCAGGTCTGCTCTGGGCGGGCGTTGCCCGCCTGAGCGTTGGCACACAGCAGGAGAACAGGGCATGAAGCGGCAAGATGTACGTGATAAATACGCTGCCGGCGTGTCATTCGATACCCACGTGATCGCCAATCCGGCTAATCCCCGGGAGTGGATCGTGCTGTTCAAGAAGGGCGTGGGCACCAGTTACTTTCTCGTGGATGAACAGGAGCAGGTGGAGTCCTTCGCCGACCTCAACCGCCTGATCGAGGAGCTGCGTCAGCTTGGCATCAAGCGCAGCGAGGTGCACCTGTAACGGTTCCTCGGCGCATTTTGTCTTACCATGCCGGCTCTACCCCATTGCGAGTCGTGCATGCCTGCCTTGTTGCTGCGTTACCGCGTTGCGCTGATCGTCCTGCTGATTCTGTTCGGCCTGCTGGCGAGCATCTGGCTGGCCGGGCGCTATGCCGAGCAGCGTGCCTGGCAGGAGCGCAGCCTGGAGGCGCGCGGGCAGTTGCAGCTGTATGCGCAATCGATCCACACCCTGGTCGAGCGCTTCCGTTCGGTGCCCGAGGTGCTGGCGCTGGACAGCGATATCAAGTCGCTGCTGCGTGCACCGGATGACAGCCTGTTGCGCAGCAAACTCAACGAGCGCCTGGAGCAGCTCAACAGCGCTGCTGGCTCCAACGTGCTGTACCTGCTCAACGACCGTGGCGAAACCCTGGTGGCGAGTAACTGGCGCGACTGGAGCAGTTTCGTCGGCAATAACTACGCCTTCCGCCCGTATTTTCAGGATGCCGTGCGCCAGTCCTCCGGGCGTTATTTTGCGGTGGGCGTGACCACCGGCATTCCTGGTTATTTCCTCTCCCATGCGGTGCGCGATGACCACGGCGTGGTGCTTGGCGTGCTGGTGGTCAAGCTGGAGCTGGAAGAGTTGCAGCGTGAATGGGCCGGCCAGCCTGGCGTGCTGCTGGTGGCCGACAGTTACTCGGTGGTGATTCTCAGCAACCGTCCGGCCTGGCGGTTTCTGACTCTTGAGCGTTTGGATGAGCAGGCCCGCGCCGAGCTGGTGGAGGTGCGCAAATACGCCGAACAGGCGCTGCAACCGTTGCCCAGTACGCTACGTCGGCAGATCGACAGCGACAGCCAGTGGCGTCGGGTCGAGGGGCCGGACGGCCCGCGTGACTATCTCTGGCAGCGTCAGGCTCTAGGTGACGAAGGCTGGACCCTGCACCTGTTGCATGAGCCGATAACCCTGGTCGACAGCGTGCGCAGCTACCGCCTGGCCGCTGCCGGGGTATGGATGACCCTGGCCTTTTTGCTGCTCTACCTGGCCCAGCGGCGCAAGACGCAACGCTTGCAGGCGAGCATTCGCGAACGTCTGGAGCGTGAAGTGGCGCTGCGTACCGCCGAGCTGCGTGAGGCTCAGGAAGGCCTGGTGCATGCGGCGAAGATGGCGGCACTGGGTCAGATGTCGGCGGCCATGGCGCATGAAATCAACCAGCCGCTGACTGCCATGCAGATGCAATTGGGCAGCCTGCGGCTGTTGCTCGACAGTGGTCGGCAGGACGATGTGCGTGAGGGTTTGCAGCGTATCGATGGCTTGCTGCAACGCATCGCCGGGCTCACCGGCCACCTGAAAACCTTTGCCCGCAAAAGTCCGGCGGGCCTCAGTGAGCGCCTGCGTCTGAGTGATGTGCTGGAGCAGGCGCTGCAATTACTGGCACCGCGCCTGCGCAGCGAACAGGTGCAACTGCACAGCGAGATCGACACCGAGGCACGGGTGTTGGGGGATGCCATCCGCCTGGAACAGGTGCTGCTCAACCTGCTCAACAACGCCCTGGATGCGATGGTCGGCAGTGAGCGGCGGGTCCTCGACGTGCGCATCGTGAGGCTGGGCGATGAGTGTCGTCTGATGGTCGAGGACAGCGGGGGCGGGATTGCCGAAGAGACCTTGGGGCACGTGTTCGAGCCCTTCTTCACCACCAAGCCGGTGGGTCAGGGCTTGGGCCTGGGTCTGGCGGTGTCCTATGGCATCGTGCGGGAACTGGGTGGCACGCTGAGCGCAACCAATAGCGAATACGGCGCGGTATTTACCCTGAGCCTGCCCGCCGCACCGTAGGGTGTGCCGTGCGCACCACAACCATCGATGCGCCATGGGTTACCGGTGCGCGCAGGGCACCCTAGGGTCTGTTGCCGTTGACGCTTGTCACACCCAGGGTTGCTCCCCAGGAATTCATCCGGGCTACACTGCCGCGGTTTATAACGGGGAGGTGCCATGAGCGATCAGGTGATAGTGGTCGATGACGAAGCCGCCATCCGCGAAGCGGTGCAGCAGTGGCTGGAGCTGTCCGGTTTCAGCGTGCACAGTTGCGCCACGGCGCAGGCTGCGCTGGCGCTGGTTGACCGCGATTACCCCGGCATCATCATCAGCGATGTACGCATGCCGGGCACCGATGGCCTGCAACTGCTCGACAGCGTGCTGGAGAGCGACCGCGACCTGCCGGTGATTCTGATCACCGGGCATGGTGATGTACCGATGGCGGTGCAGGCGCTGCGCCAGGGTGCCTATGACTTTATCGAAAAACCCTTTACCCCCGAACGCCTGCTCGACAGCGTGCGCCGCGCCCTGGACAAGCGCCGGCTGGTCTGTGAGAACCGCCAGCTGCGCCAGCAGTTCGCCCGCAAGGACGATATCGAAGCGCAGCTGCTGGGTGTGTCCAAGCCGATGGAAACCCTGCGTCGGCAGATTCTCGAACTGGCCGGCACCTCGGTGAACATTCTCCTGCGCGGCGACACCGGCAGCGGCAAGGAGCGCGTTGCCCGTTGCCTGCATGACTTCAGTAACCGTGCCGGCAAGCCGTTTGTCGCGCTGAACTGCGCGGCGATTCCCGAGCAGCTGTTCGAGAGTGAGCTGTTCGGCCATGAAAGCGGCGCGTTCACTGGCGCTCAAGGCAAGCGCATCGGCCGTATCGAGCATGCCGACGGCGGCACGCTGTTTCTCGATGAGGTGGAAAGCCTGCCGCTGGCTCAGCAGGTGAAATTGTTGCGCGTGTTGCAGGAGAAAAGCCTGGAGCGGCTTGGCTCCAATCGCAGCGTCCAGGTTGACCTGCGGGTGATCAGCGCGGCCAAGCCGGACCTGCTCGATGAGGTCAAGGCCGGGCGTTTTCGCGAGGACCTGTATTACCGCCTGAATGTCGCCAGCCTGCATATTGCGCCCCTGCGCGAGCGGCGTGAGGACATTGCGCTGTTATTCGAACACTTCGCCCAGCAGGCCGCACAACGCCATGGCCGCGAGACGCCAAGCCTGACCCCCAGTGAACTGGCGCAGCTGCTTCAGCATGACTGGCCGGGCAACGTGCGTGAGTTGATCAACGCCGCCGAACGCCATGCCCTGGGCTTGAATGGCGGGGTGGAGAGTGGCAATGGCCTGCCCGCACAATCGCTAAGCGAGCAGATGGAAGCCTTCGAGGCGCAATGCCTGCACCGCGCCCTGCAACACTGCCAGGGCAATATCGCCGAGGTGATGACCCTGTTGCAGCTGCCGCGCCGCACCCTCAACGAGAAGATGCAGCGCCACGGCCTGCTACGCAGCCGCTATCGTCCTGCCGGCAGTCGTGACGACGACTAGCTTGCGTAGGCTGGCTCGGTCGGGTGCGCTGTGCGCACCATCGCGGCGGCGGTGATGCCTCCGGTGCGTACGGCGCACCCTACACGCCGCCGGGATAAATTCTTCAGCGTCCGCAGCCGGGATGAAATCCGGGGGAACGCTCTTATGGCCGCCATCAATACCTTGGATTGCCTCCGGCTAGTGCGGCGCAATAGGCGGAATTTCGCTTATAGGAAAATTTTCAGCAGCGGATTTCCGCTGATAAATTACGAAAATATTCTGATCTGACCAGCAAGAAGGCTCTAGAACGGGGCTTTCGTTCGCTGGCACGGCATCTGCTATAGCCCTTGTCAGCCAGGCATTTGATTGCCCGGTATCCAATAAGAAAGACAAGAGGTGACCCATGCACTGCTCAGCCGCGCCCTCGTCGCGCTCGCGATCTACATCCCACCTGTTGTGCGCCTGGCTCAGGCCGCGCGTGAGCCTCGGTTCCTTTCCGCCAGCCAGTTAGTTCTCGACGTGGCCTCGCCATGCGGGTGAGGCACGTCACGCTGAAACCTCTGCATAAAGCCATAACAACGACGGAGACACTTCCATGCGACTGACCCAAAAATTCAGCCTGTTTGCCGCCGCCGCGGCGTTGACTGCCAGTACCGCGGTACTCGCCGCCCCGACCTTTATCAACGTGCTCACCGGTGGCACCAGCGGGGTGTATTACCCGATTGGCGTGGCCATGTCGCAGCTCTACAGCAACGGCATCGACGGCGCGAAGACCTCGGTACAGGCGACCAAGGCCTCGGTGGAAAACCTCAACCTGCTGCAGTCCGGCCGTGGCGAAATCGCCTTTGCCTTGGGCGACTCTGTGGAAGATGCCTGGAAGGGCGTGGAAGACGCCGGCTTCAAGGCGCCGCTGACCCGCCTGCGCGCCATCGCCGCCACCTACCCGAACTACATCCAGATCGTTGCCAGCCAGGAATCCGGGATCAAGACCCTGGAGGACCTCAAGGGCAAGCGCATCTCCGTGGGTGCGCCGAAGTCCGGCACCGAGCTGAACGCTCGCGCGATCTTCAAGGCCGCGGGCCTGAGCTATGCAGACATGGGGCGTGTCGAGTACATGCCGTATGCCGAGTCGGTCGAGCTGATCAAGAACCGTCAGTTGGACGCCACACTGCAATCGTCCGGCCTGGGCATGGCGGCGATTCGTGACCTGGCCGCCATGGTGCCGATTACCTTTGTCGCCATCCCTGCAGAGGTCGTGGCCAAGATCGACAGCCAGGCCTACCAGGCCAAGGTCATCCCGGCCGGCACCTACGACGGCCAGGATGAGGATGTGCCGACGGCGGCCATCGTCAACTTGCTGGTCAGCCACGAGCAGGTCTCCGACGACGTTGCCTACCAGATGACCAAGCTGATGTTCGACAACTTAGTCCGTCTGCGCACCGCTCACTCCGCATCTAACGACATCAGCCTGGAGACGGCTACCGAGGCGCTGCCGATTCCGCTGCACCCGGGCGCCGAGCGCTTCTACAAGGAAGCCGGCGTTCTCCACTAACCCGGCTGGAAGCAGGGGGGCGGACACAGCGTCCGCTCCCCGATTGTGAGTCCAATTGCATCGAGAATTTACCCATGAGTGATCATCCAGGTCTGACTGGTAACCCCAGCCAGTGGCCCAAGGCCGTGTTCTACGTCGCGATCCTGTTTTCGGTCTATCAGATCATCGGGGCCGCGTTCCATCCGTTCTCCAGCCAGGTGCTGCGTGCCGGGCACGTCGGCTTTGTGCTGCTGATGGTGTACCTGTGCTTCCCCATGCGTGGCCAGGGCCGGCCATGGACGCCACTGGCCTGGGGCTTGGGCCTGGCGGGGTTGAGTACGGCGATTTACCAGTGGTACTTCGAGGCGGATCTGATCCAGCGCTCGGGCGATCTCAACACCTTCGACATGCTGGTCGGCATCACCTTGCTGGTGCTGGTGTTCGAGGCGGCGCGGCGGGTCATGGGCCTGGCGTTGCCGATCATCTGCGGTTGCTTCCTGGCATACGGCCTGTTCGGCCAACACCTGCCGGGCGACCTGGCGCACCGCGGTTATGACTTCGACCAGATCATCAACCAGCTTTCCTTCGGCACCGAAGGCTTCTACGGCACACCGACCTATGTGTCGGGCACCTATATCTTCCTGTTCATTCTGTTTGGCGCCTTCCTTGAGCAGGCCGGGATGATCAAGCTGTTCACCGACTTCGCCATGGGCCTGTTCGGTCACAAGACCGGCGGCCCGGCCAAGGTATCGGTGGTGACCTCGGCGCTGATGGGCACTATCACCGGTTCCGGTGTGGCCAACGTGGTCACCACCGGCCAGTTCACCATCCCGCTGATGAAGCGTTTCGGCTACAAGGGCACCTTCGCTGCGGCGGTAGAAGCCTCTGCCAGCATGGGCAGCCAGATCATGCCGCCGATCATGGGCGCCGTGGCGTTCATCATGGCCGAGACCATCAACGTGCCGTATGTGGAAATCGCCAAGGCAGCGCTGATCCCGGCCTTGTTGTGGTTCGGCTCGATCTTCTGGACGGTGCACCTCGAGGCCCAACGCCTCAAGCTGACCGGACTGCCGAAAGCGGAATGCCCCGACCCGTTCGCGGCGATCAAGGAGCGCTGGTACCTGCTGATTCCGCTGGTTGTGCTGGTGTACCTGTTGTTCGCCGGTTTCACCCCGATGTTCTCCGGCACCGTAGGCCTGGCCCTGACCGCCATCGTCATCCTCGGCACGGCCATCGTCATGCGCGCCAGCAACCTGTGGCTGAAGATTGCCTTCTGGATCGCCCTGGGTCTGGTCAGCTCCGGCTTCCTCAAGTACGGCATTGGCGTGGTGTTCGGTGTGATCGGCGTGCTGGTTGCTGGCTGCTTCTACGTCAAGGGCGGCCGTGAAACCCTGCGCGCCTGTGTCTGGGCTCTGGCCGATGGCGCGCGCCATGCGGTACCGGTGGCGGTGGCGTGCATCCTGGTGGGGGTGATCATCGGCGTGGTTTCGCTGACTGGCATCGCCACCACCTTTGCCGGCTACATCATGGCCATCGGTGAGAACAACCTGTTCCTCTCGCTGCTGCTGACCATGTTCACCTGCCTGGTGCTGGGTATGGGTATCCCGACCATCCCCAACTACATCATCACCAGTGCCATCGCCGCGCCGGCGTTGCTGGAGCTGGGTGTGCCGCTGATCGTGTCGCACATGTTTGTCTTCTACTTCGGCCTGATGGCCGATCTGACGCCGCCGGTGGCGCTGGCCTGCTTCGCCGCCGGTTCGATCGCCAAGGAGAACGGCCTGAAGATCAGCCTATGGTCGGTGCGAATCGCCGCGTGTGGCTTCGTCGTGCCGTTTATGGCGGTGTACGATCCGGCGCTGTTGATGCAGGGTGACGACTGGGGCGCGATCCTCTACATGCTGATCAAGTCAGTGTTTGCCGTAGGGTTGTGGGGCATGGCCGTGGTGGGCTATTTCTCGGCCCCGCTGCAGGCATGGGAGCGTCTGCTGATTTTCGCCGCTGGTGCGTCGCTGGTGATTCCGGCTTCGGTGTTCAGCTATGACCTGCTGGGCCTGTATAACGTGACCACCGATGAAGTCGGCTTTCTGGTGGCGGTTGCAGTGATTGCGCAGCATATGCTGCGTGCGCGCCGCCAGTTGCTGATGGCGGCGGCATGATCGGGCTGTGTCTGGGCCTGGCCGGCGCGGTATGGGCACAAGTGCCCACGCCCAGCTTTACCTTGGCCTGGACACATACGATTGAGAACGTGCGTTGGGAAGAGGATTACCGTGTCAGTGCCGAGGGTTTGTTGCTCGGCGAGGCGCGGGTCAAGGGTTCCGGGGCCGGTATGGAGATTCCAGACGGCGCCGAACTGCGCGAGGGCAGCTGGCATTACCAGCGTCAGCTCCCGCCCTTGCAACCCCTGCGAGTCGGGCGTACGCCCGAAGCCGGGGATTACCAACTGTGTTTCAACCAGCGTTGCCACTCAATGAGAGAATGGCTCGGCCCGCCACAAGCGACCCAGCCGGCGTTGGAACTCTGGAGCTGCGAGCAACGCTCCCCGGCATCTGCGGATGCCGGCCAGGACGAGGGTTAACGCCACGTCCGCTCCCAAGGCCACAAGCCCTGGCGTTAAAAGAGGAGAACCCCCATTTGGCCAAGCCGGTGGGGGTTTTGTTCGTTTGCCGTAACGGTTAATTTCACCGGATTGACTGACAAGCAGGATGTTATGAGCACCATCACCTATTACCTGGATATGCAGCACCCTGAGCAGATTCTTGGCAAAGCCCTGCCGGTCGAGTTGAACGTGGTGGAGTGCCAGCACAAGCAGTTTCAGCTCAACCGCTTTCTCTACCAGTTGGTTGGCGAGCCGTGGCAGTGGACTGACAAGCTCAGCTGGACCGACGCGCAGTGGCGCGAACTGATCGAGCAGCCCAACCACCGCACCTGGGTGGCCTATCACCAGGGCGCGATTGCCGGCTACTACGAGCTGCTGCGTGATGCCGACGGCGCCGTGGAGATTCTCTATTTTGGTCTGGCCGAGGCGTTTTTCGGTCAGGGCTTTGGCGGCCCGTTGCTGAGCCATGCATTGCAGTCGGCCTGGGCCTGGCCGGGCACCACAAGGGTCTGGGTACACACCTGCAGCCTCGACCACCCCAGCGCGCTGGCCAACTACCAGGCTCGCGGTCTGCGTATCTATCAAGAGGACGTCACCCCGTAGGATGGGTGAGCCGCACGGCAGCTGCAGACGGTCTGCCGCCTGCTCTGGCGCGGCATAACCCATCAGGCGCACGGACGGATGCAGCAGTCTACGCTTGCAGGGGATTCACCCTTCAGGAGCCGCTTATGCGCCGTAGTCGTCATCCTCTGCTATTGAGTTTTTGCCTGCTGCCCACGCTGGCGTGTGCAGTGGAACTTCAACCCGGTCTCTGGGAAATCAGCTCGAACAGCATGCAGCTCGGCGGCCAGGCGTTGCCGGGCATGCAAACGATGCTGGAACAGCTGAAAAATCTGCCTCCCGAACAGCGCCAGATGATGGAACAGATGATGGCGCAGCAAGGCGTGCAGCTGGGCGACAAGGGCGTGCGTGTGTGCATGAGCGAGGCACAGATCAAGGCCCAACAGATCCCCCTGCAAGACCCCAACTCCGGCTGCCGCAATGAAGTGACCGAGCGCAGTGCCAGCCTGTGGAAGTTTCGCTTCAGTTGCCCCGAAGGTCAGGGCGAAGGGCAAACCCACTTTGTCAGCGAGCGGGAATTCACCACCCAGGTCAATGGCACCTTCGATGGCCAGAGCGGCAGCATGCAAAGCCAGGCGCGTTGGGTGGCGGCGGATTGTGGTGGGTTAAAGCCCTAGTCCTGCCAGCTGCTGTCAGCGCTCGTTGAGCGGGTTGGCGATGCCGTGGCGTTCCTTGAGGGTCTGTACCAGATCGGCCTGGCTGTTGAGGAAGGCGCTGAACTGTTCGATCACCTGCGGGTGATGGATGCTCGAGAGGAAGTAGTGATCATCCTGATAGGGCAGGCTGGGGTCGAACACCAGCGCATCACCTGCGGCATGGTTGTACAGCTGGTGCCGCACCACCTGTGGATTGAGGTAGACGCCATCGACCCGGTCGCTCATGGCCATGGCCAGCAGTGACTCGATCTGGTTGGCCTGGATCAGGATCATGCGCCCGGCCTTGATATCGTCCAGGTAGGGCCAGGGAGTGAAGCCGCGCTGGGTGCCGAGCCGGCGCAAGCGCTGTTTGCCCTGGCCCAGCAGCTGCGGTTTGACCAGCACGCCATCCACCGCAGCCGCCGCGGCCTGGCTGTAATACAGGTGGTGGCCCTGCTTGATATCGGCGTTCCAGCGCGGGTTGTCCGGGTACTTGAACGCCACCCGATCATTGAGAAAGTCACTCAGCAGACGCCGCACAGGCAGTGGCTGGTAGATGAACTGATGGCCCTGGTATGCAGCAAAGGCGTCCAGCAGGTCGCGACCATAGCCCAGGTACTGGCCGTCCTGTACGTCGGAATAAGGCATATAGGGTTGCAGCTCGACCCCGACCGTAAAGGTCTCGGCCGATGCGGGCGCGGCAAGGCTGAAGGACAGGCAGGTCAGCAGAGTCAGCAGTGCTCTCATCAACGACATCTCGAACAACGACCTCGAGCAGGCCATAGGCAAACCATAGCTAATTGCCTCGTCCAGCGGGAGACAACCTGTCGATAAAGCCTGACCAGACGGATGAAAAAATCCCTCGCTGGCGGGCAGCAATAGGTGCCAAGACGAGCGTTGCACCTACACAGCCTGTTATAAGGCCAGTGCCGGGATGCGCCCTTGTTGCTACTGGGGTGGAGCAGGTGAGGGCGGCACCGGCTATGGTGTGAAGTGGTGGCGGATAGCGCAGGCGTTCAGCCGATTTTCTCAAGGAGTGGCTATGCAAGGGGCGGGATTCTGGGTGGTGCCGGCGCTGCTGGTGGCGCTCGCGGGGTTGGCGATTTATTACTACAACCGCCTGGTGTTCAACCGCGCACGGGTGGCCGAGGCGTGGAGCGGTATCGATGTGCAGCTCAAGCGCCGCGCCAGTCTGATTCCGGCGCTGGTCGAGTGCGTGCGGCAGTACATGAAGTACGAGCAAGGCACGCTTGAGGCGCTGGTGCAGGAACGTATGCGCGCCGTTCAGCTGGCCGATTCGCCGCTGGGCGAGCGGGCGCCGGTGGAGGCACACCTGGGCACGCAGTTGCGCCAGCTGTTTGCCTTGATCGAGGACTATCCGACGCTCAAGGCCGATGGTCAGTTTCTCGATCTGCAGCGCAACCTCACCGAGGTCGAGAACCATATCCAGATGGCCCGGCGTTATTACAACGGCGCGGTGCGCGAGCTGAATGTGCTGGTCGAGTCGGTGCCGAGCAACCTGGTGGCGCGGCCCTTTGCTTTTAACCGGGCAGAGTACTTCAGCCTGGATGACCCGCGTGACGCTCAGTCGCCAAAAATGGAGTTCTGATATGCATGGATGGCTACGCAGCCTGTTGTTGAGCCTGTGTCTGTTGCCGCTGTGGGCCAGCGCCGAAGAGGTGATCGAGGACTTTGACGTAACGTTGCAGGTGCAGCCGGACGGCAACCTACTGGTGACCGAGCGGATTACCGTGCAGGCCGAGGGGGAGCAGATCAAGCGCGGTATCTATCGCGATCTGCCGGTTACCTACAGCCTGCCCATGGGCCTGCTGCAGAGCAGCCCGATCACCTTGCTTGGGGCGAGCCGCGATGGCCAGGCGGAGCGTGTGCGGGTTGAGCAGAACGGCAGCTGGGTGCGCTATTACCTGGGCTCGGCGGACCAACTGCTGCAACCGGGGCGCTATCAGTACGAGTTGCGTTACCGGGTTGAACGGCAGTTGTTGCACCACGCGGATTCGGATGAGTTGTACTGGAACGTCACCGGCAATCAGTGGGTGTTCCCGATTCTGCGGGCCTCGGCGGAGGTCAAACTGCCTGCCGGTGCACGGATGGGTGATCTGGCCGCCTATACCGGGGCCGATGGTGAGCAGGGCGAGGCCTATAAGGTGCTTGAGCAGCGCGCCGATTATCTGCGCCTAGCCACCACCCAAGCCTTGCCGGCCTACCACGGCCTGACGGTCGCCGTGGACTGGCAGGCCGGGCTGGTGGCGCGGCCTAGCCTGGTCGAGCGCGGCGGCGCGTTGCTGCGTGACAACCTCGGCCTGTGCCTGGGCGCGCTGCTACTGGTTGGCCTGGTGATGTTTTACCTGCGTGCTTGGGATCGGGTCGGCCGTGATCCGCAGAAAGGCCTGATCATTGCGCTGTTCGAGGCACCACAAGGCATGAGCCCGGTGCAGGCCGGCTACCTCTGGCATCGCGGTTTCAAAGGGCATTTTCAGGACGCCCGTGCGTTCAGTGTATGGCTCACCGATATGGCCATCCGCAAGTACCTGCATCTGGAAGAAACCCGTAGCGGGGCTTTCAGCCTGGCGCGCGGGAAAGGTACTGGCGATCTCAGCGAAGAGGATCGCGAGGTGCGCAAGCGTCTGTTTCCGGCCAACAAGGAAGGTATCGCGCTGAAACTGGGCAGCGACTATGAGCCGCGCTTGGCCGATGCCCTGGCCGGCATGAAAAGCCAGCTGCAGCAGCAGGGCAAAGCCTGGTTCAGCAATAACCGCGGCATCTGGACCTGGGGGTTGATCTGGGCGCTGGTCGGCTGCCTGGTGACGCTGCTGATCGATGCACGCAGTGAAGACGACGTGGCCACCAGCCTGGCCGGTATGGTGTTCTCTGTTGGGTTTGGTGTGCCGGCGTTTTTCGTGCTGTACCTGGCCAAGCATCAACCCAGCTGGGGCAAGAGCATTCTCCTGGGGTTTTTCGGCCTGTTGTTCGCGTTGCCGGTGCCGATTGGCCTGCTGATGCTTGCCGAGGCCAGCGCCTGGCCGGCGTTGGTGCTGCTGTGTGCGTATGTGCTGCTGGTGCTGCTGTTTTTCTACCTGCTGCCGGCCCCCACATTGCTGGGGCGGCAATTGCTCGACGGGTTGGAAGGCTACCGCGACTACCTGCAACTGGCGGAAAGCGATGCGTTGGCACTGGCTGGCAATGCGCCGGCGATGAGCATCGCGCTGTATGAAAAACACCTGCCTTACGCCATGGCCCTGGGCGTGGAGGACAAGTGGAGTGCGCGCTTCAGCACGGCCCTGGCCAACGGCCTGATCGACTCGGAGCAGCGTGACTATCACCCCGATTGGTACCACAGCCGCAGCAGCTTCAGTACCCCGCTGGCGATGAGCACCGCTCTGGCGGCCGGGCTCAGCAGCGCCACGGCACTGGCGTCATCGCCACCGTCGAGCAGTTCATCAGGCGGTGGCGGCTCATCCGGGGGTGGCTCGTCCGGCGGCGGTGGTGGTGGTGGGGGAGGCGGTGGCTGGTAGCGCGCTTTGTGGGAGAGGCTTTAGCCGCGACGAACTTTGATCGTAGCTACGACTGCATGGATGCAGGAGGTAGAGCGAAGCAGGATGCTCAAGCCGAAAGCCCCTCTCACACATCATGGCCTCAGCAGCACTAGGGCTTACGGGTTTCCTGCAGCTTGGCCAGCAAGGCTTCGCTTCTTTCCAGCTGCTCGGCTTCGCTGAGCTGCGGGTTTTCCAGCACGCTGTCGAGCTGTGCGATCAGCTCGCTCTGCCGGTTGATTCGCTCATCGAGCTTTTCCAGCTTGCGCTGGTTGTACCAGCTCCACAGCGCCAGGGCGCAGGCCGACAGAACCACGGCGGCCAGCACGATCGTCGTCAGGGTGTTCATTGCGGCTCCAGGGTTTTGTGCATCAGCATGCGCGGCAACATAACAGCGCCGCGCGTCACCGTCTGTGCCTGCTGCACAGAAAATCCCTGGGCGGCAAAAAATGCCTGGGCCACCAGACTGGCTTCGGTAAACAGCTCACGTACGCCGGCCGCGCGCAGGCGTTGTTCGGCGGCCGTATACAAGGTGCTGGCGACACCCTGGCGGGCATAAGCGGGCGCGCAGTACAGCAGGTCGATATGGCCATCCAGGCTAAAGCCGATAAAGCCGGCGATAACATGGCTATCTTCGGCGATAAGTAATTCAAGTGACGATAAACGTGTTTGCCATGCGGGTGTGTCTGCAACGGCTGGTGCCCAGGCCTGGCGCTGCGCGGCGTTGTAGTGCGCGCTGCTCAGTTGACTGACCGAAGCCTGAAACAGCGCAACCAGCGTTGCCAGGTCATCAGCCTGGTAAGTGCGCAGGTTGAACGTCGGCGGTGGTGGCGTTGCGCGCATGCGGTGATCCCTGTTGCCCCGGTAAGCCGGCAGAGTAGCGCTGCCTTGGCGCGGGGTAAATCAGCGCCAGTTGCAACGGCTCTCCGCTACTGCATCGTGGGCGTGCAGGCTTTCCGCGTGCACCACGCGCAGCTGAAAGGCGCTGAAACCCGGTTGTTCGCGCAAGGCACTGTGCAGACGGCGTGCGGCGTCTTCGCAGAACATCAGGTTTTGCCCGTTGGCCAGGGCAAAGGCTTGCTCGTCGGCGCGCTTTACCGCCGTCTGCACAGCGGTGCTGAGGGCCTGTTCGGCGCTGTCGATCAGCGCAACCAGCGGCAATTCCGCGCTGTCGCTGTGCAGGCGCACTTGCAGGGTGGCGATGCTGCGCTGGCTGTGCGGCGTAGCGATGATGCCCTGGGGCGAGCCGAGCCAGGCCAGCAGTTGTGCGTGGTCCAGCGGTTGGTTGGCGAAGTCCTCGATAAAGCGCTGCTGAATCAGTTGGCGCGCCAGCGCAGCGGAGCACGGGCAGGTTGAGGAATAGGCCACTTCAACCTGTAGTTCCACGTGAAACCCCCATGAATCCTGGCGTGCACGCACTTCGAAGGGATAAGCCTTCCAACCGGCGAGCGGGCTGACCAGTGCAGGACGGCTGAGCAACACCTCGCCGCGCAGGGCAATGGACGCCTGTTGTGACAGGCCCTGGTGGCTGTCGAGAAACTCATTCAGAAGCTGCCGCAGCGTCGCCGGGCTCAGTTCGCAGTGTTCCAGCGCATGCAGCGCCAGGTACAGGCGCGACATGTGAATGCCGCGTGCCTTGCCGTCGTCCAGGCTGACGCCGACATCCGCGCGGGCATGGATGCGTTGCCCCGCCAGGTTGATCGGCAGTGCAATGCCTTGCATACCAACCCAGTTCAGGGTGTGTTCATGGGCAGTGGGTTGCGCGGCTATGTCCGGCAAGGTCAGTGCGTTCATCAGAAATCTGCCGCTCGGTTGTGCATTTAAATGTTATGTTATAACAAATAAATCGCAAAGCCAGTGAATCCTGACGATGACCTCAAGCCCGCTTACCCACGCCGAACTGCTCGCCCAGCCGGCGGATGACTACATGAATGCTGCGCAGCAGCAGTTTTTCCGCAGCCTGCTGCTAAGTCAGCGCGGCGAACTGCAAACGCGCATTGCCGACGAGTTCGAAGGTTTGCGCGAGCGCGAAACCAGCAGCGACCCCGCCGACATTGGCAGCGCCGAAGAGCAGCGCCAGTGGCAACTGCGCCTGCTGGAGCGGGAAAAGAAGTTGCTCGACAAGATCGATGAAGCCCTCGACCGCCTGGCCCGTGGTGAGTACGGCTGGTGCGTGGAGACCGGCGAGCCGATTGGCCTCAAACGCCTGTTGCTACGGCCTACCGCCAGCCTGTGCATCGAAGCCAAAGAGCGTCAGGAACAACGCGAAAAACACCTGCGCCAGACCAATGCCTGATGGAGCTTGCAATCATGACCAATCGCCTTCCCGTAACCGTGCTGTCCGGCTTTCTCGGTGCCGGTAAAAGCACCCTGCTCAACGCCATTCTGAAAAACCGTCAGGGTTTGAAAGTGGCGGTGATCGTCAACGATATGAGCGAGATCAATATCGATGGCAGCGAAGTTCAGCGTGATGTCAGCCTGAACCGCGCCGAAGAAAAACTCGTGGAAATGAGCAACGGCTGCATCTGCTGCACCCTGCGCGAAGACCTGCTGGAAGAAGTCGGCCGCCTGGCCCGTGACGGCCGTTTCGACTATTTGCTGATCGAATCCACCGGGATCAGCGAGCCGCTGCCAGTGGCGGAAACCTTCACCTTCCGTGGCGAAGACGGCCAGAGCCTGGCCGATGTCGCGCGCCTGGACACCATGGTCACGGTGGTCGATGGGGTGAACTTTCTGCGCGATTTCCACGAGGCCGAAAGCCTGGCCAGTCGAGGCGAAACCCTCGGTGAAGAGGATGAGCGCTCGATCACTGACCTGCTGATCGAGCAGGTGGAATTCGCCGATGTGCTGCTGATCAGCAAGATCGACCTGATCAGCAGCCACGAGCGCGAGGAGTTGATGGCCATCCTCAAGGGCCTCAATACCCACGCCGACATCATGCCGATGGCCATGGGCGTGGTGCCGCTGAACACGATCCTCAACACCGGCCGTTTCGACTTCGAGCGCGCCGCCCAGGCGCCGGGCTGGCTCAAGGAGCTGCGCGGTGAACACGTCCCGGAAACCGAGGAATACGGCATTGCCTCCACCGCTTACCGGGCGCGCAAGCCGCTGCATCCCGAGCGTTTCTTCAATTTCATCAACCGCGAATGGAGTAACGGCCGCCTGCTGCGCAGCAAGGGCTTCTTCTGGCTGGCCAGCAAGTACCAGGACGCCGGCAGCTGGTCCCAGGCTGGCGGGCTGATGCGCCACGGTTTTGCCGGGCGTTGGTGGCGCTTTGTGCCCAAGGCGCAGTGGCCGCAGGATGACGAAGGCCTGCAGGCGATCATGAAAAACTGGCAGGCGCAGGCCGGTGACTGCCGCCAGGAGCTGGTGTTTATCGGCCAGAACATCGACTTCGCCGTGCTGAGCGCCGAACTGGATGCCTGCCTGCTCACCGAGGCGGAAATGGCCCTCGGTGTCGAGGCCTGGCGCGCGCTGCCCGATCCATTCGGCCCCTGGCATGAGGAGGCGGCCTGATGCTTGCGCAGGTGTTGCGCCAGCCATTGCAGCAGATCGCCAGTGAGCAGATTGATGTATTCGGCGAGGTGCTGCGTGATGAGGTCAATCTGGCGCTCTGGCAGCGTCAGCTACCGCCGCAGATCAGCGATTTTGCCAACGCTCTATTAGCCCAGGGCGAGCCACTGAGCCAATCGATGGTGCTGGAGTTGGTCAGCCCGGAAAGCGAGCCGAGCCTAGGCGGTCTGGTGGATGGTTACAGCGACCTGCCGGGCCAGGCGGCCTTTTTGCAGGACGTCAGCTGGCTGGTCAGCGCTTTCGCCTGCCTGTTCGATGCCAAGCGCATCGGTCTGCGCCTGCGCATTCTCGACAAGGCCATGTGCCCGCGCTTCCACGTTGATCATGTGCCGGTGCGCTTGATCACCAGCTATGCCGGAGTCGGCAGCGAGTGGCTGGCAGAAGGCGTGATGGCGCGCCGCCGCTTGGGTGACCCAGCCGCCGATCCCAGCGATTCGAGTCTGATCCAGCGCGCCGAGGCCGGGCATGTGCTGCTCGCCAAGGGTGAAAAATGGACGGGCAACGAGGGTGGCGGGTTGATTCACCGCTCGCCGCAACCGCCGGCCGGTGAGCGGCGCTTATTGCTGACGCTGGACTGGCTGGCTTGAATTTCAGGCAAAAAATAGGCTGCGTAGAAAGCAGCCTTAAGCACTAGAAAGCATGCCGGCGCGTGACCCGGCATGCAGGGGTGAGGTACCCAAAGCCACTAGAACATAAACAGGGTTACGTTTTGATGACGACTAACGCGCCATCCACACACCCTTGCTCTGCTTTTCGCAGAAGGGCTTGAGGTAGGTGGCATCCGTGGCCACCCCGTAATAGTGCACATCCTGCTGATAAGGCGTGCCGCCGACGGTAGCGTTGCGGCATACGCCAAAGGCACCCATCGGGCACTGCTCGACAAATTCCACCTCGACCTTCTGGCCCTGCAACTGCGGCTGACAGAAGCCAGTGCGAAACAGGTTGGGTGGGATGCTGCGGTTCTGCTGACAGACCTTCACATCCAGGCGTTCGGCCTGGCTATGCACCACACAGGCCTCGCCCCAGGCCAGGCCGGACAGTGTGAACAGGCTCAGCAACAGAAAAACACGCATCGACCGATCCCCCAAAAAATATGCCGGCGACTCTAGCATGCTGCTTTTATTCAGTCTGCGCCCCGTACCGGGGTTCTCCCCAGGCCGGCAAACCCGCACCATAGGCCCATGCTGAAAAATATCCCTACCCACCTGATCGCCGGCCCCCTGGGTGCCGGCAAGACCAGCCTGATTCGCCACCTGCTGGCGCAGCGCCCTGCGCATGAACGCTGGGCGGTGCTGATCAATGAATTCGGCCTGATCGGTTTGGACGCCGCGCTGCTGACCACGGACGACGACGGCGTGGCCCTCGGTGAAGTGGCGGGTGGTTGCCTGTGTTGCGTCAACGGCGTGCCGTTTCAGGTCGGCCTGAGTCGGCTGTTGCGCAAGGCCAAACCGCATCGCCTGCTGATCGAGCCGTCCGGCCTCGGTCATCCCCTGCAACTGCTGGAGCAGCTGGGCGCTGCGCCCTGGGCTGGCGTGCTGGCCGTGCAGGAGCCGCTGCTGGTGCTGGATGCTCAGGCCCTGGCGGCGGGTGAGGCGCTGCCGGATAGCCAGCAGGCGACGCTTGGCCACGCCGGGCTGCTGCTGTTGAACAAGGCCGAGGGGCTGGATGAAGCGACCCAGGCGCGCATTCAGATGCAACTGCCCGCGCGACCGATTTACTGGACCCGCCAGGGCGCCTTGCCGCTCACAGACTTGCCCGGTTTTAGCGCCCAGGCCGATAGCGCGGGCGCGCTGGATAACCTGCCTACCGGCAGCGCGTCGTTGCCGTTACTGTGGCGCAGCCCAAGCGAGCCGATCTGCCAGGTGCAACAGCAGGCCGAAGGCTGGAGCATTGGTTGGCGCTGGCACCCCAGCCAGCAGTTCAATCTGCTGCGGGTGCAGCAGTGGCTGAGCGGCCTGCCCTGGCGTCGCGCCAAGCTGGTGCTGCACAGCAACGCCGGCTGGCTGTCCGCCAACGCCCTGAATGGCCAGGCCCTGCATTGGCAAAACAGCGAATGGCGCAAGGACTCGCGGCTGGAGCTGATCTTCACCGAGGCGCAGGAGGTGTCTGCCTTGCAGGTCGGGTTTGCGGCCTGTGTATTAGCGCCAGATCATTTCGGCCAGGCTGCCGAATAGCAGAATCAGCACAGCCAGTGCGCTGATACGCAAAGCGAGGGGTGAGGCGAGCCACTGCATCACCTGCTGTCTGGGGGCTTCGCGCAGTGCATGCCACTCTTGATGGAACGCCGGGTCGATGCGCAAGGCAAATAGCCTGTCGCGGTACAACAGGTGACGTGCGTGGCGCATCTGACTGTAAAGCGGCAGGCGAATGGCAAAGTGCAGCTCGCCGTCTGCGGCGCGTCCCATGGCCAGTACATGGCAGTTGATGCCGGCGCTGCTGAGCTGTTCTTGCAGGTGCTCGATAAAGCCGGCGTGGCTGGATTCCAGTAAAACAAACACCCTGACGTCCTCCCTGATAGGTTTGCGGTCAGCATGCCGGAGTCAGATAGAACTGACGAGTCCTCTGGTTACGCTGATAATTCCGCTTAATGAATTCACGCAAGGCATGCTCATGCACCTTCTTCCCTGGTCACACAACAGCAGCGCCGGTTTTACCCTGCGTGGCTGGTATACGCCGCCTACGGGCAAACCTGTGTTGCACTTTCTGCATGGCAATGGCTATTGCGGGCGGGTGTATACGCCGCTGCTGGCGCTGTTGGCCGAGGATTTCGACTTGTGGTTGTGCGATGTGCAGGGCCATGGCGAGAGCGATCACGGTGGACGGTTCCATGGCTGGAACCGCAGTGCCGAGCTGGCGGTAGAAGCGTTTAGCGCTGGTCGTGAGCGTTTTGCCGATGCCCCGGCTTATGCGCTGGGCCACAGTTTTGGCGGGGTGCTGACTAGCCTGATCCTGGCGCGTCACCCGGCGTTGTTCCAGCGTGCGGTGCTGCTTGATCCGGTGCTGTTCAGCCCGGCGATGATCGGGGTGATGGCGTTGTCCGATGTGGTCGGATTGAGCCGGCGCACCACCCTGGCCAGCAAGGCACTCAAGCGGCGCAGCAGTTGGCCGGACCGCGCCGCTGCGCATGCCGCGCTGCATGGCCGCGGGATGTTTCGCGGCTGGACTGAAGAGGCCTTTGCCGCCTATATCCAGCATGCGCTGAAGGACAGCGACAAGGGCGTCGAGCTGTGCTGCCGGCCGAGTCGCGAAGCCGACATTTTCAGCTCTTTTCCCAAGCGTCTGTGGCCGTCGCTGGGCAAAGTCACCACCCCGACCCAGGTGCTTTATGGTGAGCGCAGTTACCCCTTTGTGGCCAAGTCGGTGGCCCGTTGGTGCGCCAGCAATGGGCATGTCAGTGGCCATGTAGTGCCCGGCGGGCACTGTTTTATGCAGGAACAACCGGCCGAGAGTGCTGCCCGTGTGGCGCGCTTTCTGTTGCAGCGCAACTGAGTGCTGAGCCATGGCCTGCCGCGAGGATGTCTGGCTGGCGCTGTCCGAGCTGTGGCTGGACACTGAACTGGATCAGTCAGCGCTGCGTCAGATCGCTGTAAGGCTGCGCGCCAGTGGCCTGAGCCGCCGTGAGCTGCAGCATATCTACCACTATGAAGTGGCTCCGCAGGTCTGGCTCAACCATTGGGTCGTGGCGGGTGTGTGGGATGCATTCGAGCCGAACTGGTTGCTGGCGGGCTGCCGGCTTCATCAGCAGGGTGGCCGCTGGCATCGGTTGAAGTGCCGTGTGCTGCGCAGGCCAATGACCCATGGCTGCCGGGTCGAGTGGCAACAGGTACTGGCGTTCTTGGCCGAGGCGGGTGTCAGGCTCTAGTGACGGGTGTTGTTGTCCGGTTCCTGATGCAGTGCGCGCCACTGCTGCATTTCGATCACCTGAGCGCTGGGTGGCGGTTCACGCAATGGATGGGCAGCCAATTCGATGCGTCCCAGGTGCTTGCCGAACAGGGTGATGCTGCCTTCATGCCGCTGTTCGCCGGTTACCGTAAATTCGAAACCATACACCCGGGCCAGGCGTTTGCGGCCGCGTGCATCAGGCAACAGGGCGAGCCGGCGCAGGGCGACATTGTCATCGAGTAATTCGATATCGGTCTTGGCGCAGTGCTGCTTCACCAGCTCCAGCGCCCGTTCGCGCAAGCCATGGGCATGCCACAGCCAGGCGCAGGCAGTGGCGAATAGCATCAGCAGAAACATATCAAAGAGCTCGAACATAATGGCTCCGGCAGCAGGAAGCAGAGCTTAACAGAGCACAACCGCTGAGCCTGTACTCATTCGGCATCCTGGCAGATGCGGTTACGGCCCTGGGTTTTGGCCTGGTACAGCTGGGTGTCGGCGCGCTGTAGCAGCTGCTCCAGGGTTTCATGCGGACGGCTGCTGGCCAGACCGATGCTGACGCTGATGTTCAGCGGGCCCTGAACCGTGTCGATGGGGTGCGTGTGCAGGTCGCTGCGCAGGCGCTCCAGGCGCTGGTGCGCGGCGTTGAGGTCACTGTCGGGCAGCAGGATGACGAATTCTTCGCCGCCAAAACGGGCGAACAGGTCGGTGCTGCGCGCCTGCTGGCGGCACAGTGTGCTGAACGCCACCAGTACCTGATCGCCGACGGCGTGGCCGTGCTGGTCGTTGACCCGTTTGAAATGATCCAGGTCGAGTATCGCCAGGCACAGCGCTGTGCCCTGACGCTGGCTGCGGCTCAGCTCATGCTCGGCGCGTTGCTGGAAGGCGCGGCGATTGAGGGCGCTGGTCAGCGGGTCGGTGGTGGCGAGTTGGCGCAGCTGTTCTTCCAGGGCCTTGCGCTGGCTGACATCGCGGATCTCGGCGACCTGCTGCTGCGCTTCGGCCAGGCGCGCGATGCTCAGTTCGGCGGCGAATGGCTGGCCGTCAGCGCGTTGGGCGAGCAGGTCGTGGGGACGGCCATCAGCCTGTTGCAGCAGTTCGCTGAGTGGCTGTTGGCTGCTGCTGTCGAAAAGCCGCGATAGCGGTTGGCCGAGCAGTTGGTCACGGGTTTGCGCAAACAGCTGTTCCAGCTTGGGGTTGCTGTCGATGATGCGTTCGCCGTCGAGCACCATCACACCGGCGTTGCTCACGCTCATCAGGCGTTCGAAACGCTCGGCGTTGGCAGCGGCCTGCTGGGCGTTACGCTGGCTGTCGGACAGGATGCGGCGCATGGTCAGCAGCACCAGGCCGACCAGGGCCACAAGCCACAGCGGAATGCCGAAGTTGTAGGGCAGCAGGTAGCTAACGGAGCGCGTGACATCGTCGTGCACGATGCCTTGCAGGCCATCGTGCAGGCCAATCACGCCGCGCAACAGGGTGACCATGGCATAACCGAGCAAGGCGATGGCGACAAACCGGCAGACGCCGTGCAGTTCCACCTCGCTGGGCGCACGCCACAGCGCCCAGCAGGCTTGCAGGGGCAGAAGGCCGCCAATTGCGGCGTACAGCGCGACGAGGTATTCCGAGTTGATGGGGCTGAGCCACCAGTGCCAGCTCAGGGCCAGGCTCATCAATCCGGCGCTGGCGGGGACAGTCCACCAGGGCAGCGGCAGGCCGAGAAAGCGAAACACGCCGAGCAGGATGATCGCTTCGCCGGCCAGTTGCAGGGCATTGCCAAGAATATTCAGCAGTTTGCTGCCACTGGCCATAAAACCCATGAACAGCAGGATGCCGATGATCAGGGTCCAGCTGCCCAGCATCCACAAACCGGGGCCACGGTAGGGGCGGGAGAAATACCAGAGCCCGCTGCAGGCAATGGCACTCGCCAGCATCAGGTTCAGGCCCAGCAGCATGGGGGAGAAATACAGGCTTTCCATGGCCCTACTCGGTGTTATGCACGGGGCACAATTGTGCCGCTGGTGGGGGTTGTTGTCTGCGGGTTCAGCTTTTTTCTTCGTTCAGCGCCTGGTAGCGCTGTTGCAGCTCGTTGCGGATCTGCCGACGTTGCAGGGCCTGACGCTGGCGCCGCAGGGCGTCTGCGGTGGTCGGCTCAAGGGCCGGAATCGCCGCCGGCTTGCCGTGTTCATCCACCGCGACCATGGTGAAGAAGCAGCTGTTGGTGTGGCGCACCGAGCGCTCGCGGATGTTCTCGGTGATCACCTTGATGCCGACCTCCATCGAAGTACGCCCGGAATAATTGACCGAGGCGAGGAAGGTCACCAGTTCGCCGACATGAATGGGTTCGCGGAAGATCACCTGGTCCACCGACAGGGTCACCACGTAACAACCGGCATAACGGCTGGCGCAGGCGTAGGCGACTTCATCGAGGTATTTGAGCAGGGTACCGCCGTGCACATTGCCGGAGAAGTTGGCCATGTCCGGGGTCATCAGTACGGTCATCGACAGCTGGGCGTTTCCGGGTTCCATAGCGGGCTCTGTGCGGGGGTGTGAGGCAACCATAGCAGGTGCCAGGGCCGGCCGGCGTGGCTGATCAGGGCAAGCCGAACTGCTGGTGTAGCTGGCTGAGCATGGGGGCCTGCTCGCTCAGGAACTGGTCGAAGCGTTTGATCAGCTGCGGGTATCGGTAACTGCTCAGGTGAAAGCGGGTGGTGATCTGCGGTAATTGCGGGTCACGTTGCAGTTGCTGCGGGTCGATACCCAGCAGTTGCATATGGTGCTGCACCACCTGCGGGTTGGCGTAGATGGCATCCAGGCGGCCCCGTTCAAGCATGCGCAGCAGGCTCTGGATGTCCTGCACTTCCACCAGTTCGATGGTGTGTTGTTCCAGCAGCGGTTGCCAGGCCTCGGCGGTGAAGCCGCGCACGATGCCCACCCGTTTGATTGCGCCCAGCCCCTGATTGAGCTGCTCGCGGCGCACCAGGGTGGCGTCGACGATTTCCACCACGGCCTGGCTGTAATACAGCGGCTGGCCGTCACGGGCTTCGCGGGCCCAGGCCGGGTTGTCGGGGAACAGCAGGTCGAGGCTCTGTTCGCCCAGCATATTGCGATACAGACGGTTGACCGGTTGCGGACGCAGTTCCAGCTCAAGGCCTTCGTGTTTGGCGAAGGCCTGCAACAGGGCGATGCAGTAGCCGTTGTAGGGCTGCCCCTCCACGGCCTTGTAGTAGGGGTAGTAGTCGTGATTTTCCAGGCCGACCCGCAGTGGCTCGGCCAGGGCAAATGCGCTGCACAACCAGCAGACCAGGATAATGCAGAGGCGCATGGGCCACTCCAGGGTGCTCAGATCCAATACAGCGTAGCTTGTGCCGGCGTTGTCGTCAGGCGTGGGTCAGGTACCAGCGCCAGTCCTGCTCACCGACTTCGCCCATAAACTGACGGAACTCGTTCCATTTGATCGCGAGGAACACCTTGAGGAAGTCCTCACCCAGTGCCTGCTTGGCCCAACTGGAGCTTTCCAGCGTACGCAGGGCGGTCAGCCAGTCGGTGGGCAGGGTTTCGCGGGCCTGCTCGTAGCCGTTGCCGATGATTTCCTCGCCCGGATCGATCTGGTTTTTGATGCCGTGATGGATGCCGGAAAGAATCGCCGCTGCTGCCAGGTAGGGGTTGGCATCGGCCCCGCAGATGCGGTGTTCCACATGCCGACTCTTGGCCGGGCCACCCGGTACGCGGAACGACACGGTGCGGTTGTTCACGCCCCAGCTCTTGGCCAGCGGCGCGTAGCTGTTGGCCTGGAAGCGGCGGAACGAGTTGGCGTTGGGGCAGAAGATCGCCAGGGCATCGTTGAGCGTGGCCATCATACCGCCGATGGCGTGCTTGAGCAGCGGCGTGCCATGCGGATCTTCCGAGGCCATCAGGTTATTGCCATCGGCGTCGGCCAGCGACACGTGCATATGCATCCCGCTGCCGGCCAGATCGCCAAATGGCTTGGCCATAAAGCAGGCCTGCAACCCATGCTTGTTGGCCACGCCCTTGACCAGGCGCTTGTAGCGCACGCCTTCATCCACCGCTTGCAGCGCATCGAAGCGGTGCTCCAGGGTCAGCTCGACCTGGCCCGGGGCGTATTCGGAAATCGCCGTGCGCACTGGCAGGCCCTGCACCTCGCAGGCGGCGTAGAGGTCGTCGAGGAACGGCTGCAGCTGCTCCAGCTCGTACACCCCGTACACCTGCGGGGCCTGCGGGCGCACGCCGTTCATCTGCAGCGCCGGCTGTGGGCGGCCGTTGGCGTCGCGGGTCTTGTCCAGCAGGTAGAACTCCAGCTCCACCGCCATTACCGGGTGGTAGCCGTCGGCCTTCAGGCGGTCGATGGCGCGTACCAGTACATGCCGTGGGTCGGCCGGGGCGGCCGGCAGGCCCTGGCTTGGGTGCATGCTCACCTGCAGCTGACCGGTGGGCGTGGCGCGCCAGGGTTGCAGGGTCAGGCTGCCGGGTAGCGGGTAGGTCCAGCAGTCGGCGTCGGCGACTTCCCAGACCAGGCCGCTTTCTTCCACGTCCTCGCCCTGGATGGTCAGCGCCAGGATCGAGCTGGGCAGCGGCCGGCCGTTCTCGTAGATGGCCAGCAGCTCGTCGCGGTGCAGCAGCTTGCCGCGCGGGATGCCGTTGGAGTCGATCAGCATCAGCTCGATGCTGCGCACTTCGGGATGGGCGGCGAGAAAGTCGCGGGCTTCCTGAGGGTTGGCGAATTGCATGGTGATTCTCACAGTGAGTCGTCATTTCGTGGGAGGCGCTTTAGCGGCGATTGTCGCGGCTGAAGCCCCTCCCACAGGCTGATCGATGAGTTATTTGCGGGCGCCGGGGATGGCCAGCAGCTCGGTCAGGGCCTGGTCGAGCATGCTGATCAGCTTGTCCACATCGTCTGCCGTGGTGCTCGGGCAGCACAGGGTCATGTTGTGGAATGGGGTGATCAGGATGCCGCGGTTGATCAGGTACAGGTGCAGGGCCATCTGCAGCTCGTCATGGAAGGCGGCCTCGGCCTCGGCGCCGGTCTTCGGCGACACCGGGCAGAACTGGAATTCGCTGCGCGCGCCCAGCTCGGTCACCGACCACTTCAGGTCATGCTTGCCGATCAGCGTGCGGAAGCCATCGGCCAGGCGCTTGGCCAGCGGCAGCATGTGCGCGTAGGCGGCCGGGGTCATCACCTGTTCCAGGTTGGCGCGCATGCAGTGCATGGCCAGGGCGTTGGCCGACAGGGTGGTGCCCATGCCGCTGTGACCGTGGCCGTGGCTGCCCTCGCTGGCACGTTTGCGCGATTCGGTCATGGCGCCTGCCATCTCTGCGCTGCAACCGAAGATGCCGCAGGGTACGCCACCGGCAATCGGTTTGCCGACCACGAAGAAGTCCGGGTCGAGGTTCCACAGTTGGGTGCAGCCACCCATATCGGTGGAGATGGTGTGGGTCTCGTCGATGATCAGCAGCGCGCCGTATTTACGGGTCAGCTCGCGACATTTTTGCATAAATCCCGGCTCGGGCAGGACCATGCCGATATTGGTCATCGCCGGTTCGCAGAGCAGGGCACAGACGTCGCCTTTAGCCAGCGCCGCTTCCAGCGCAGCCACGTCGTTGAACGGGATCGAGCGGCTGTACTGGGTCAGGTCATAGGCCTGGCCGACCAGGCCGGAGCGCGGCACGGTTTCGCCGTCGATGCAGCGCACCATCACGTCATCGACCGTGCCGTGGTAGCAGCCGTCGAACACCAGTAATGTCTTGCGCTGGGTGATCGCGCGGGCCCAGCGCAGCACGTAGCGGTTCGAATCCGTGGCCGTGGCGGTGACCTGCCAGAACGGCAGGCCGAAACGCGCGGCCAGCAACTCGCCGCAGACCACCGCATCTTCGCCCGGCAGCATGGTGGTCAGACCGTTGTTGCCCTGCTCGGCAATGGCCTTGGCGATCGGGTCCGGCGAGTGGCCGAACATGGTGCCGGTGTCGCCCAGGCAGAAGTCGATGTACTCATGGCCATCGACGTCATAGAAGCGCGCGCCCTTGGCCCGTTCGACGAACAGCGGCACCGGGGTCGACCAGTCGGCCATCCAGTGCATTGGCACGCCGCCGTACAGCGAGTTGCGCGCGCGTTCGGCCAGGGCCACGGATTTCGGGTTGCGGGCGATAAAATGTTCACGCTCGCGCTGGGCGAAGGCTTCTACGGCGGATGGGCTGATACCACTGGCAGTCATGTTGAACACCTCGTTCGAATATCTGCACATGCTATTTTGTGATCACAGAAAACTCAAGCATTGGTTTAATACTGCTTTATTGCTAGATTATCGCCACATTTGTGATCACAGGATGCCGTGCAATGGACTTTCAGCAACAGGTCGCGCTGATCAGTGGGGCGGGCAGTGAATCGGGTATTGGCCTGGCGATTGCCCGCCGCCTCGGGCGTGCCGGTGCGCGGGTGCTGCTGACGGCCAGCAGCGCGCGAGTCGAGCAACGGGTCGCCGAGTTGTGTGCTGAAGGTATTCAAGCACGTGGCCGCGCCGCCGACCTCACTGATGAACAGCAGGTCGCTGAATTAGTCACCTGGGCGCAGGCGCAGTGGGGGCAGATCGACGTTCTGGTGAACAACGCCGGCATGGCCATGCAAGGCAGCCCGGAACCCTTCGCCGAACTGGCGGACATGGACCTGGCCACCTGGAACCTGTCCATCGCGCGCAACCTCGGCACGGCGTTTCTGCTTACCCGCGCGGTGCTGCCGAGCATGCGGGCGCGCGGCTACGGGCGCATCGTCAATATCAGCTCGACCACCGGCACCCGTGGCAGCAACCCGGGTGAGGCGGCTTACAGTGCGGCCAAGGCCGGCATGCTCGGCCTGTCCATGGGCCTGGCGCTGGAAGTGGCCAAACAGGGCATCACCGTTAACAGCGTTGCGCCGGGCTGGATTGCTACCGGTTCCAGTACCGAAGAAGAGCAGCATGCGGCGCAGTACACTCCGCTAGGCCGTGCCGGTCGCCCGGAAGAAGTGGCGGCGGCGGTGGCCTTCCTGGCCTCCCGAGAGGCCAGCTACATCACCGGCGAGGTACTCGTCGTGGATGGCGGCAACTGCCTGATCGAGAACAAGGCTCTGTAGGGTGCGCCGCGCGCCCCTGCCAGCCCGAGTTGAGTCCTAGTGCGCGCGGCGCACCCTACGTCCAGCCCCAACAAGGATATCCCCATGCGTAACTGTTCGCTGACCCTTGCCCAACTGCCCGCGCCACCGGCACAAGGACACTGCTGAGCCATGGCCGACAATCTGCAAGAGCAGCTTTATCAACGTATTCGTGAAGGCCTCCTGGCCGGGCGCTTCCAGCCTGGCGAGCGCTTGAAAATCCGTGACCTGGCGGCCGAGTGGGGCACCAGTCCGATGCCGGTACGCGCCGCTTTGCAGCGTCTGGTGGCCGAAGGCGCGCTGGAAGGTGAGCCACAGCGCTCGGTGCGCGTGCCGCCGATGACCCGCGAGCGCTACGAGCATATCTTCCAGGTGCGCCTGGGCCTTGAAGGCCTGGCTGTGGAGCTGGCCACCCCGCGCCTGACGCCCGCCGATCTGACCGCACTGCGTGACTGCGTGGCGCGCATGGATCAGGCCATCGAACAGCGGCAGATCCAGGCGTACCTGAATGCCAACAGCCAGTTTCACCTGCACCTCTACAGCGCCTGCGGCAACCCGGTGTTGCTGCGCTCAATCGAATCGCTGTGGCTGCAGGTCGGGCCCTTCTTCAACCGCCTGTTCACCGGCGCCGACCTGTCGCTGCGGCTGAATGACTTTCATGAAGACGCCTTCACCGCTATCGAGGCGGGCGATGCCAAAGGTGCGCGTCAGGCCATGGAGCAGGACCTGCTCTACTTCGCACGCTTTCTGCTCAACCTGCTGGATCTGGAACAGGGCCAACAGCGTTAGGCTTCTGACAGCGCGATGGTCGACAACTACACTGAGGCGACTCCGATACTGCGGGACAAGGACTTCTTCCCATGCTGGATTACGGCAGCAAGCGTTTTTTGATCGTCGATGACTTTTCCGATTTCCGCAGCTCGCTGAAAGCCATGCTGCGGGACATGGGCGCGCGTGATGTGGACACCGCCGACCGTGGCGAAGAGGCCATCAGCCTGTGCCGCAACAAGCGCTATGACATCATCCTGCACGACTACAACCTGGGTGGCGGCAAGAACGGCCAGCAGGTGCTGGAAGAGCTGATTGCCGGCAAGCTGATCAGCCACCAGTGCATCTTCGTCATGGTCACTGCCGAAAGCAGCCAGGCCATGGTGCTCAGTGCGCTTGAGCATGAGCCGGATGCCTACCTGACCAAACCCTTCAACCGCGCCAGCCTCGATCAGCGGCTGGACAAGCTGGTAGAACGCAAAACTGCGCTCAAGGGCATTCTCCAGGGCCTCGACAAGCAGGACCCGACCGCCGTGCTGGCTGCCTGCAAGACCCTCAGCCAGCAGGACAAACGCTACCTGCCGCTGTGCCAGCGCTACCAGGCCACGGCGCTGCGCGAATTGGGTCGGCTGGATGAGCTGGAGCAACTGCTCAATGGCGTATTAGCCGAGCGCCCGTTGCCCTGGGCACAGGTGGCGTTGGCCAGCCTGCTGCACAAGCGCGGCGACCTGAGCCGCGCGCAGAGCCTCTACGAAAAGGGTTTGCAGCTGTTTCCGATGATGCCGGCGCTGTATGACGGCCTGGCCGCCGTGTTGCTGGCCCAGGGCGATAGCCAGCGTGCTCAGCAGGCCCTGGAAGATGCCGTTAAGCTCGCGCCGCTGGCGATTCGCCGGCAGATGCAACTGGGCAAGCTGGCCCTGGATAACCAGGACTATGACAGCGCTGGCAAGGCCTACCGGCAAGCCATGGAACAGGGCCGCACCTCGAAATTCAAAAGCCCGGAAAACTACCTCGGCCTGGCCCAGGCGATCACCGCCCAGGCCGGTGATGGTGCGCTCGACAAGCGCTTGCAGATCGAGATCAACCAGGCCCTCGGCGAGCTGGACAAGACCTACAGCAATGACCCCAACGTGCAGCTGCGTTCGCGTCTGGCCATGGCCAGCAGCCTGATGAAATCCGGAGAACCGAAAAAGGCCGCACAACTCGCCGCCGAGGCGGCCGCCGCGCTGGCCAGCCTGCCGCAGCTATTTGCCGCCGATGCCGCGCTCGGCGTGGCCAGTCAGCTGCGTGCCCTGGGCCAGAGCGAGGCCAGCGACAATCTGCTGAAAACCTGCGTCGAGGCCTATGGCGACGATCCGCAAGTGATGCAGGGTGTGGCCCGGCAGACCGACAACAGCGACATTCTTTCCGGCGGCAAGGAAGCCGTCGAGCTCAACCGCCAGGGCGTGCGCTGCTACCAGCAAAAGCAATTCGATGAGGCGCTCAAGCTGTTCCGCCAGGCCTTTGCCCTACAGCCGAAGAACATCAGCATTGCCCTCAACACTGCGCAATCGCTGCTGCAGTCGGCGGGTGGTGAAATAGCCCCGGCCTTGCTGGAGGAGTGTCGGCGCTGCCTGGAGGTGGCCAGTCACATGCCGGCCACCGATGCCCGGCATGCGCGCTATCTGCAGCTGCAACGGCGGGCGTCCGGCCAATGAGTGAGATTTCCGGTGGGCTGGACTTCTCCACGGTGATCGCTTCCACCGTGCACGACATGAAAAACTCCCTGGCCATGCTCACCCGCGCCCACGCCCAGTGGCAGGCGCAGCTGCCAGCCGAGCAACAAGCGGTGGCCGAACTGGGCGTGATCGACTACGAATTTGCTCGGCTCAACGGCATGCTGGTGCAGTTGCTCGGCCTGTATAAGCTCGGCGTCAACCAACTGCCCATGCGTCCCGGTTATCACGAGGTCGAGGATTTTCTTCAGGCCCAGCTGGCCCGCCACCATGAAGTGCTGCAGAGCCGGCAGATCAGCGCCCGCTGCGAGGTGGAAAGCTTCGACCTGATGGGCTTCTTCGACCAGGAACTGCTTGGCTCGGTGGTCGCCAACATCATCACCAACTCCATCCGCTACGCCCACAGTGCTCTGCTGATCAAAGCCTGGGAGGAAAACGGGCAACTGGTGCTGGCGATCTGCGACGACGGCCAGGGCTACCCCGAGGAAATGCTCGATCAGCAATCCAACTACGTCCTCGGCCTCAAACACAGTACCGGCAGCACCGGCCTGGGCCTGTACTTCGCCGGACGCATCGCCGAACTGCATGAACGCCAAGGCCTGCGTGGGCATATCGAACTGGCCAACGGCGCGCCGCTGGGTGGCGGGGTGTTTCGGATTTATCTGCCTTGAGTCGAGCCGTCAGTCGCTGGCCGGCACCTGCTCAGGCCAGGCTGTTTTCGGTAGACCTAGATGCGGTAGCCAGTCGGCGGGATGCTGGGGTACTGTCTGATCCGGCCAGTTGTCTGGTCCGCAGCGTTTGGCAAAGGTGCGGGCTTGCTTTGACCAGCTGCGATAGGCGTCCTCGCCGGCCAGCCCGGGCGCATTTTCCAAACGCACCGAGTCGGTTGCGGCGTTGTACAGCTTCTCGGCGCTGTGCAGGCAGTGGGTGTAGGTGCGGTTATCCATGGCCCTGTATGCGGAGGGTTGTTCGCGTAGCCACTCGGTCACGTGCCAGCTTGCGCCTATCAACAGTACCGTGATCGTACAGATGGCCAGCATCATGCCGAACAGCGCGAAGGGAATCAGCGCGACCAATTGCCTGCGTAGTGATTGCGGCAGTTGCCGCCAAATGCCTTGCCAGTTGTTGGCCACCTCTAGTCAGCCACTCAGCTTTCCAGCCAGACGTCACGCACCCAGTGCCAGACCGATTCCCAGCTTTCGTCTTCATTGATTTCGCCGGTTTCTGCCTCCCAGAGCAGTACGGTGCCGTCTTCTTCCACCACGTAGTAGTTGCCGCGGTCTTCGCACAGCGGCACGAATTCGCGCGGTACACCAATGTCCCAGGCGTATGAGGCCACTTCCGGTAGATAGGTGTGGGACTGCGGATCGCTGGCGGTGACGGGTTCCAGTCGGCCGTAAACCACGTCGCTGACCGTCAGGAGGAACTCACGCAAGCCGAAGGGCAGGTGGATAAGGATCTGCTCCTGAATCTCCACTAGGGTTTCTTCATCTGGCAGCTCCAGTGGGACGGGCACCGTCTCGTTGAGTTCGCGCAACTGTTCGATGACTTCTTCCACGGGGTGTGCCTCTTTTGCGGGTAATACGGGAGCGTCTTATACCCTAGAAGGGTCTAAGCAAAAAGCTGGCAAAGTGCTATCGTCCAGTTTAACGGTGTGTCAATTTTAAAACGCCAAAAAATGGTCTTTTTATGAAAAGCCAAGCGCAAGAATCCGAAGACGGTGTGCTCAGTGAGGAGGAGCGCCTGCAGTTGCTGACCCGCGCCGGCCAGCGCAATCGCCTGTTCCTCCTGGCGCTGGGCGGGGTGTTGGGCAGTCTGATGCTGCTGTCGGTGGGATTGAATCTCTACGGCCTGTTCAGTGCCGGCGATGAGCCGCGTATTCAGGCGCTGGAGCAGCAGGTGCAACGGCTTGAGCAGCAGTTGCAGGTGCAGCAGAGCACGCTGAGTAACCAGGAAGAGTTGTTGGCCAGTCAGCAGGCGTCGCAACTGACCGGGCTGTTCGAGCGGGCGGAAAACCCGGACAGCATCGCGCAGGTGAGCAAGGTGCTGCAGGCTCAGGAGCGTGATTATCAGCAGGTGATGCAGGGGTTGAAGACCGGCATGCGTGATCTGGCCGATATGCTGCCGGGTTCACGCAGCTGGCTGGCCGATTACAACGAAATGATCGACCGCGCCCAGCTCAATAGTCGCAAGCGCAGCGAGGAAATTCAGGCCTGGAGTGACAAGGCTCGGCAGCCGCCCGGTGCGGCTGTCGACCCAGGTTGAGGCGTCAGCCCATGTGGTAGAACGCCAGCTTGTTGCCATCCAGATCGCGGAAGTAGGCGCCATAGAACCCCGGAATGCGTTCGCCCGGTGCGCCTTCGCAGTGGCCGCCCAGTTCGATGGCCTTGGCGTAGAGCTTGTCCACGCCTTCGCGTGAGCCGCCTGGCAGGGCGATCATCTGGCCATTGCCTGGGGTGGGTGCTTGTTTGTCATAGGGCAGGCAGACGGCAAACATCGGTTGCCCCTTGGCGATGCCATAAAAGGCAATGCGGCCCAGGTCCATGACTACCCTGGCACCCAGTTCAGCCAGCAAGGGGGTGTAGAAGGACTTGGCTTTTTCCATGTCAGTGGTGCCAACCGTGGTGTATCCGATCATTGCTCAGGCCTCATGGTGGTTATCCTGAGCAGCAGAGTGCACCTTGGGCGAGGCGCGCGCCAGCCCATGCGTTTGCTGAATGATGGACAAAGAAAACCCGGGACATGCCCGGGTTTTCTTTATTGCAGCAGGTATCAGCCGTTCTGGCGGATACCGGCCACCAGCCACGGCTGGTTATCGCCGACGGCCCGCTCCAGACGCCAGCTTTCGCTGAACACTTCGCCTTGGTCGAAGCGCGAGGTCTTGGCCACGCCGGTGAAGGTCAGGGTGGCGACGGTCTTGTCGCTGAGGTCATCGACGCCATCCAGCTGCACGTCGAGGTTGTCGACGTAGGTGGACTGGAAGCCATCACCCAGGTCGGCGCGTTCGCGGCGCAGGAAATCCAGCAGCTGCGGGGTGACGAACTCGGCGATCTTGTCCATCTCGTTGGCATCCCAGTGCTGTTGCAGGCTGAGGAAGTGCTCGCGACCGGCGCTGACAAAGCTCTGCTCGTTGAACCAGGCCGGAGCGTTGATCACCGGTTTGATTGCGGCGGCGCTGTTGTTGCCACCGAAGATCGACGCCGGGGCTGCCGGCATTTCACGCTGCATTGGCGCGCCGTTGGCTGTCGCCGGGCTGGCTTGCTGGCGACGGGCGGCGAGGAAGCGGAACAGCAGGAAAGCGATCAGGCCAAAGATCAGCATGTCCATGATCTGCAGGCCTTCGAAGCCGTCACCCATAAACATCGAGGCCAGCAAGCCACCGGCGGCCAGACCGGCCAATGGGCCCAACCACTTCGAGGCACCGCTGGCTGCTGCAGGCTGACGGCCGGCCGCTGCAGGTGCTGCGCTTTGCTGGGCTGGCGCTTGGCGCGCCTGATGGCTTGGCGCGGAGCCGAAGGATTTGCCGCCGCCCATACGCTTGGCTTCGGCGTCAAAACTCATGGTGGTCAGTCCCAGGCTGAGGAACATGGCCAGGGCGATGCTAAGGAAACGCTGCATGGTTAGCTGTCTCTTGGTGATTGGATCTACGCGCGGCATCTTGCCCGGCGTGAGCGGCGCTGGCTAGCCATAGAATGTTTCCAGCTTTTGCCCGTGCGCCTGAGTCAGCGGCGCAGTAGAACCAGCAGCGGGCCACAGCGTAACTGCCTGCGTAGCAGGGCGCGGAAGTCGGCGGTGTCTTCCTCGGGTTGGCGCAGCCAGTGGATAAAGCAGCGCAGGTAGACGCCGGTGAGCAGGCTTTCCTCGGCGATGCGGCACAGGTGCAGGGTTTCCCGCTGCGCGGCTTCGCGCCACCACTGCACGGTGCGGCTGATGCGGAGCAGGCCACCCAGCTGCAGGTGAAGATGCCCCGGTTCGAGTTTGTACAGCAGCATCTGCCCGCTGACTGCGCGGTGCGCGGCCAGGCTGTCGAGCCAGGCAATCAGCAGTTCTTCCAGGCGTTTGGCAGGCTCTAAGGTCAGCAGGTCTGCGCCAGTGCCACGCGCCAGCAGGGCCTGGTCGGCGCGGTCGAACCAGGCTTCGACCAGCTGATCCTTGTCGCGGTAATGCGTGGCGATGGCATCCAGGCCTACGCCCAGATCAGCGGCTACATCAAACAGGTGCAGGCGTTCCCAGCCGCAAACATCGGCCAGTCGCAGGGCGCTATCGAGTATCTGTGCGGCGGAGACAGTTGCACGTTTCATTGGCTCACCTCGCCAAGCAGTATGGGCGGCGAGCGCAGTCGGGCCTGCCTGAAACGACAAACGGAACCCGAAGGTTCCGTCTGTGGTGAACGCCGCCGGGGATCAGCGCCAGTTATACAGTTCTTGCTCCGACACCTTGTGCATCTGGCTGACCTGGGCCTGGAAGGCCTGCATCGAAGCCCAGATGCGCCCGTTCAGCTCGCTTTGCGCGGCCAGTTCACCAAGCACCACGGCGGACTCGCGCTGCATGGCGGCCAGCACGTCGTCGGGGAAGCGCTTGAGCAGGGTGCCTTGTTTCTTCAGCTCATCCAGGGCCATGGCGTTGTGGTAGACGTAATCGTCGAGCATGTCCTGGCTGGCGGCGCGCGCGGCTTCCGTGAGGATTGCTTGCAGATCGGCCGGCAGGCTGTCGAGGGCCTTCTGGTTGACCAGCAGCTCCAGCACCGCCTGCGGTTCCTGCCAGCCTGGGTAGTAGTAGAACTTGGCCGCTTTGTGCAGACCGAAAGCCAGGTCGTTGTAAGGGCTGACCCAGTCGGTGGCGTCGATGGCGTTGCTCTGCAGCGAGGTGAACACTTCGCCGCCGGGCAGATTGACGGTGGTGGCGCCGAGTTTGCTCAGCACTTCGCCACCCAGGCCCGGCATGCGGATCTTCAGGCCCTTGAGGTCATCCAGCGAGTTGATTTCCTTGTTGTACCAGCCGCCCATCTGCATGCCGGTGTTTCCCACCACCATGGGTTTTACACCATAGGGGGCATAGGCTTCGTCCCACAGCGCCTGACCGCCGCCCTTGCTCAGCCAGGCGTTCATTTCGCTGGTGGACAGGCCGAACGGCACGGCAGTGAAGAACTGCGCCGCTGGCACCTTGCCCTTCCAGTAATAGGCGGCGCCGTGGCCCAGCTCGGCGGTGCCGCGCGATACTGCATCGAACACCTCCAGCGGTGGCACCAGCTCGCCACCGGCATACACCTTGATGGTCAGGCGACCGTTGCTCATGGCCTTGACCCGTTCGGCCAGGCGCTCAGCGGCGGTGCCCAGGCCGGGGTAGTTCTTCGGCCAGGCGGTCACCATCTTCCAGTGGAAGCTTTCTGCGACAGGCATCCCTGCGGCTTGCGGTGCAGCAGGCTCTTCCTTGCAACCGCTCAGGCCGATGGCGGCGAGCAGGGCGCTGGCAAGCAGCAGAGGGCGGCGGATCATGGGGGCTCCTTATTATTTGAATTGGTTGTCGATTACAGCGCCTGCAGCTTGGCATAGCTGAGCATCAGCCACTTGCTGCCCTCGTTCTCGAAATTCACCTGCACCCGCGCTTGGGCGCCGGCGCCTTCGAAGTTGAGGATGGTGCCTTCACCGAACAGTGAGTGCTGCACGCGCTGGCCGAGGCTGAAGCCGGTGTCCGGTACGGCGCTGCCGGCGAACAAGCTGTCGCCGCTCATGCTGTTGCCGCCCATATTGCGGCTGACCGCGCCGAACGGCCGGCTGACGCTATTGGACAGGCGCACTTCTTGAATCAGTTGCGGCGGAATCTCGCGGACGAAGCGCGACACCTTGTTGTAAGTCTCGTTGCCATACAAGCGACGGGTTTCGGCGTAGGTGATCACCAGTTTGCTCATGGCGCGGGTGATGCCGACATAGGCCAGGCGGCGTTCCTCTTCCAGGCGGCCGGGTTCTTCCAGGCTCATCTTGTGTGGGAACAGGCCTTCTTCCATGCCCACCAGAAACACCTGCGGGAACTCCAGGCCCTTGGCGCTGTGCAGGGTCATCAGCTGCACGCTGTCCTCGTTTTCGGCGGCCTGGGTATCGCCGGCTTCCAGCGAGGCGTGTGTGAGGAAGGCTTGCAGCGGGGTCAGCTCGTCGTCTTCGTTGTTCTCGAAGGTGCGCGCGGCGCTGACCAGTTCTTCCAAGTTCTCAATCCGCGCCTGGGCTTTTTCGCCTTTCTCGGCCTGGTGATAGGCAATCAGCCCGCTCTGCTCGATGACGGTCTGGGTCATCAAGTGCAGCGGCATGCTCAGCACTTTGGCCGCGAGGTTTTCGATCAGTTCGATAAACCCGGCCAAGGCGCTAGACGCCCGCCCCGGCAGGGCCTTGGCGGCAACCATCAGGCGAATGGCTTCCCACATCGACACATCGTGGGCGCGGGCATACTCGCGGATGGTTTCGACGCTCTTCTCGCCGATGCCGCGCGCCGGCACATTGATGATGCGCTCCAGTGCCGCGTCGTTGCCACGGCCGTCGAGCAGGCGCAGGTAGGCCATGGCGTTCTTGATTTCCGCGCGTTCGAAGAAGCGCTGGCCACCGTAGATGCGGTAGGGAATTTTCTCGCGCAGCAGCGCTTCTTCCAGCACCCGTGACTGGGCGTTGGAGCGATAGAGAATGGCGATTTCGCTGCGTTTGAGGCCGTCCTTGCGCAGGGCGTCCTCGATCGACTCGACCACATAGCGCGCTTCGTCGTGCTCGTTGAACGCCGAGTACAGGTTGATCGGCTCGCCGTCGCCGTCTTCGGTCCACAACTCCTTGCCCAGACGCCCCTGGTTGTTGGCGATCAGCGCGTTGGCGGCCTTGAGGATGCCGGCAGTGGAGCGGTAGTTCTGCTCCAGGCGGATCACTTCGGCATCACTGAAATCGTCGGAGAACTGCTGGATGTTCTCGATCTTCGCGCCGCGCCAGCCGTAGATCGACTGGTCGTCATCGCCGACCACCATCAGGCTGTCGCCGCCCTTGGCCAGCAGGCGTAGCCAGGCGTACTGCACGGCGTTGGTGTCCTGGAATTCGTCGACCAGGATATGCCGGAAGCGCCGCTGGTAATGCTCCAGCAAGCCCGGTTTGTCCCGCCACAAATCGAGGGCGCGCAGCAGCAGCTCGGAGAAGTCGATGACTCCGGCGCGGGCGCAGGCGGCTTCGTAGGCTTCGTAGATCTTCAGCATGGTGGCAAGGAACAGGTCGCCGCCGGGCTGGATGTTCTTCGGCCGCAGGCCTTCATCCTTCTGCCCGTTGATAAACCACTGCGCCTGTTTCGGCGGCCAGCGCTGCTCATCCAGGCCGAGGTCGCGGATCACCCGTTTGACGATGCGCTGCTGATCGTCGGAATCAAGAATCTGGAAGTTTTCCGCCAGGCCGGCTTCCTGCCAATGTGCGCGCAGCAGGCGATGAGCCAGGCCGTGGAACGTGCCCACCCACATACCGGCCGGGTTGTGGCCGAGCATCTGTTCGATGCGATGGCGCATTTCGGCGGCGGCCTTGTTGGTGAAGGTCACCGACAGAATGCTGTGCGGCGAGGCGTTCTCGATCTGGATCAACCAGGCGATGCGGTGTACCAGCACGCGGGTTTTTCCGGAGCCGGCGCCGGCCAGTACCAGTTGGCGGCCCACGCGCGCGGCGACGGCCTGGCGCTGGGCATCGTTAAGAGAGGCAATCAGGAGTTCGGGGTCATTTTGCATCGCGGCATTCTAGGGGGCTGCGCCAGGCAGGGCAAACCGGCTCGGCACTGGGTTTTACTGGACGACTGGCCAGTCACGCGAGCAGCCCCGGCCAGTGCTGGGCGCACTGATCGAAAGTAAGGCAGACGAAGTGAGAATTGCAGCACATCCAGCTTGGGCGATGCGTCTAGCTCGCGTATGCTGCGCCGACGTTTAGGCAACCACTTATAAGAAAATCGCCTATGACTTCGACTGCATCTGCTCAGGCAAATGGCCTCAAGCCGACTTCCGGGCGGGAAGTGGCTCAGCTGTTTGCTACCGATATCGCCGCCGAGCGTACCCGCATGCTCTATCAGGGCTCGCAGGTGCCGACCCTGTTCATGCTGCTCAGCGGTGTGGTCTGCGCTTTCCTGCTATGGGGGGCATTGCCATCGGAGCTGCTGGTCAGCTGGTCGATCTGGCTGGTGATCCTTGCCGTGTTGCGCCTGGTGCAGGTGCGCGCGTTTGAAAAAGCCTTGCCCAGTCGCCAGGCCGAAGCGCATTGGCAGCACCTGTTCCTGCTGGGTGCCGGGGCGTCCGGATTGACCCTGGCGTTTGCCGCCATCGCCCTGGTGCCGGCCCAAGTCTTCTACCTGCAGGCAGTGGTGTATGGTCTGATCGCGGCAGCGATCCTCTCGGCCAGCGTGGCCTACGCGATCAGCTTTACTGCGTTCCTGACCTTCGCCTTGCCCTGCCTGCTGCCCTCGGTGGGCTACCTGCTGCTCAGCGATAACCCGCTGCAACAAGGCTGGGGCCTGCTCGGCAGTATCCTGTTGCTGACCTTGCTGGTGGTGGCCTGGCAGGTCAATCGGCTGGTGCAGCGCAGCCTGCTGCAGCGCTTTCAGAATCAGGCGCTGATCAGCAATCTGGAGTACGCCAAGCAGCAGGCCGAAGGCCTCAACAGCGAACTGGCCCACGAAGTGGAGCAGCGCCGTCGCGCCGAGCGCGAGCTGCGCCAGGCCCATGGCGAGCTGGAAATGCGCGTGGCCGAGCGCACCCTGGAGCTGGATGAAACCACCTACGCCTTGAGCAAGAGCCGCGCTCGCCTGACCCTGGCTATCGAGGCCAGCGAGCTGGGCCTGTGGGACTGGGACTTGCAGAGCGACGAGGTGCACCACTCGCGGCTCAAGGAAATCTTCGGCCTGGAGCCGCACGAAGTGCAGGTGATGCTGCGTGACCTCAAACCGCGCCTGCACCCGGATGACCTGCCGGTGTTGCGCCGGGCGCTGGTCGAGCATATGAAAGGCCGCAGCGATGACTACCAGGTGGAGTACCGCATCAAGCACGCCTTGGGTCATTGGGTGTGGATCGAGGACCGTGGCCGCGCGGTGGAGCGCGCCGCCGATGGCCGGGTGCTGCGCATGCTCGGCACGCGCCGCGACATCAGCGCTCGCAAGCTGCTGGAACAGCAACAGCAACTGGCGGCCACGGTGTTTGAGGCGGCCAGTGAAGGCATCGTGATTCTCGACCCGGACTATCGCCTGCTGTCGGTCAACCAGGCTTTCAGCGATGTCACCGGTTATCGCCAGGACGAAGTGGTCGGCAAGAGCGTGATCAGCCTGATCAGCAGTGGCGACAGCCGCCGGCAGTACCAGTTGATTCGTCTGGAGCTGGAAAAGACCGGCTCCTGGCGTGGTGAGTTGATTGAAACGCGCAAGAACGGCGAACTCTACCCGCAGTGGCTGCAACTGAATGTGGTGCGCGATTCGCGGGGCAACGTCAGCCATATCGTGGGCTTCTTTGCCGATCTGTCGTCGCGCCGCGAAGCCGAGGAGCGCCTGCGCTACCTCTCGCACTATGACGAGCTGACCGGTCTGGCCAACCGCAGCCTGTTCAAGGAGCGCCTGCACGAAGCCAGCCAGCGCTCCCGGCAGAGCAGCCGCAGCATCGCTTTGCTGCATATCGACCTGGACCGCTTCAAGCTGCTCAACGACAGCCTCGGCCATGAAGTGGCCGATCAGTTGTTGCGTCAGGTCAGCCGCCGTCTGACCCAGGCGGTGCCGGAGGCGGATACTCTGGCGCGGCTGTCCGGCGACGAATTTGCCATCCTTATCGACTCCTACGGCAGCCTCTCCAGCCTGGCGCGGCTGGCCAGCCGCCTGCTCAGCAAGCTGCGCGTGCCGATGACCGTGGGGGGCCATGAGCTGGTGGTCAGCGCCTCCCTGGGTATCAGCCTGCTGCCGGACAACGCGCGGGAGATTTCCGCCCTGGTCAGCCAGGCCAACATGGCCATGCAACATGCCAAGCACCTGGGCGGCAACACCTTCCAGTTCTTCACCGACAACCTGCAGGCCTGCACCCTGGAGCGTCTGCAACTGGAGAACCAGTTGCGCAAGGGCATCAACGAAGGCCAGCTGGAAGTGTTCTACCAACCCAAGCTGTGCCTGGCCAGCGACAGCCTGAATGCCGCCGAGGCGCTGGTGCGCTGGCGGCATCCGGAACTGGGCCTGGTGCCACCGAGCGACTTTATCGGCCTGGCCGAAGAAACCGGGCTGATCGGCGCCATCGGCGAGTTCGTCCTGCGTCAGGCTTGCTTGCAGGCACGCGCCTGGCAGCTGCAAGGGCTCGCGCAGATTCGCGTGTCGGTCAACCTCTCGGTGCATCAGCTGCGTCAGGGCAACCTGCTCAGCCTGGTGCGCCAGGTGCTCGATGAAACCGGTCTGGCGCCGCAGCTGCTCGAACTGGAACTGACCGAAAGCCAGCTGCTGGATAACGTCGAAAGCGTGATCAGCACCTTCCAGCAGCTGCGCGAGCTGGGGGTCAAGCTGGCGATCGACGACTTCGGCACCGGTTACTCCTCGCTCAGCTACCTCAAGCGCTTCCCGGTGGATTACGTGAAGATCGACCAGACCTTTATCCGTGACCTCACCCCAGGCAGCGAAGACGCTGCCATCACCCGGGCGATCATCGCCATGGCCCACAGCCTGGAGCTCAAGGTGGTCGCCGAGGGCGTAGAAACCCAGGCGCAGATGGACTTCCTCAAGAGCCAGCGCTGCGATGAAATCCAGGGTTACCTGATCAGCAAACCGGTGCCCGCCGAACAGTTCGTTTTGCTGTTGCACGAGCAGGTCTGAACGCCTGTTCTGCCCGCCCTAAGTTGGCTGACGGCGGGAGCTGCTCAACGTTAGCCTGGGCGTTATTGCCGAGGATTGAACGATGCTGCGCAGCCTGACCCTGCTAACCCTGTTGTGGCTTGCCGGCTGCGTGCAGAACCCTGCCGGCCTGCCGCTCTGGCACGGCGGCGCCATGCCGCCGCCGAGTCTGCAATACCTGGGCGTGGGCGGTTACCTGTTGCGCTGGCAAGGCGAAGCACTGCTGTTCGCGCCGTCCTTCAGCAACCCCGCCAGCCTCGGCCAGCCGCCGCTGCTGGTGGCCGCCGACACCCAGAAAATCGATCAACTGATGCCGCCGGCCGCCGATGTCAGCATGCTGCTGGTTGGCCATGCGCACTACGATCACCTGCTCGATGTGCCACATATTCTGCAAAAACACAGCCCCAAGGCTCAGGTCTATGGTTCCAGGACCATGGGCCATATCCTCGCCGCCGCCATTGCCCGGTCACGCATTGTCGATGCCGAAAGCCAGATGGCGGTGGGCGCGACACCCGGCCAGTGGTTTTATTCACCCGAGCGCAACATCCGCGCCATGGCGATCAAGAGCGAGCATGCGCCGCACCTGTTTGGCATCAAGCTGTTGACCGGTGACTATCAGGAAGACCTGAGTGAGTTGCCACGCAGCACCTTCGGCTGGAAGGAGGGGCAGACGCTGGCCTGGCTGGTGGATCTGCTGGATCAGCAGGGTCGGCCGGTGTACCGCATCCATTACCAGGATGCCGCCAGCACCCCGCCTCTGGGCCTGCCGCCGCAGCTGCCGGACAGCAAGCGGGTGGACGTGGCGGTGCTCTGTGTCGGTGCCTGGAACCAGGCGGCGGCGTATCCTCAGGTGCTGTTGCAACGCGTGCAGCCACGCCTGGCGGTGCTCGGCCACTGGGAGGATTTCTTCGGCGGCGACCCGCGTCAGCCCCAGGGCCTGCGTTTGCAGGATATTCGCGGCATGGTGGCGCAGACCCGCGCCAATCTCCCCGCCGATGGCCAGCTGAAACTGCCGGTGCCTTTCGCCTTTTTGCCGCTGCCTGCGCCCGCGCCTTAACGCGCGGCCCAGCCCGCCTCTGCGCGAGGGCTGGCCGTTGTCGCACTTGTCCAAGTGCCTGCTCAGCCGCTACTGTCGCCGCCTGTTCGCTGTGAGAACTCGCGATGTCGCCTTCCGCCCAACGTCCAGGCAATACCACGCTGATCCTGCTGGCCTCGCTGTACTGTGCCCAGGGTCTGCCCTCCGGGTTGCTGGCCCATTCGCTGCCGGTATTGTTGCGCCAGCATGGTGTCGATCTGGCACTGATTGGCCTGTTCAAGTTGCTGGCATTGCCCTGGCTGCTCAAGGTGCTTTGGGCTCCCTGGGTGGATCGCCTGGCATCACCGCGTCTAGGCCATCACCGGGGCTGGATTCTGCCGTTGCAGATGGGCGTTACCGGGGTGATCGCGGCCCTGGCGCTGATGAATCCTGAGCGCCTGTTCGACAGTCATTTCCTGTTGCTGATCGGTCTGTTGTTGCTGGTCAATCTGGCTGCCTCGACCCAGGACATTGCCACCGATGGTTTGGCTGTACGCCTGCTGCCCGAGCGCTGGCGCGGCCTGGGCAACAGCCTGCAGGTGGGGGGTTACAAGGTCGGTATGCTGGTCAGCGGCAGTGGTCTGCTGCTGGCGATGGACAGCCTGGGTTGGCACCTCAGTCTGGCGCTGGTGGCGGGGCTGCTGGTGCTGATGACGCTGCCGATCTGGCGCTTCAATGAACGGCGTGAGCTGCCGTTCCAGCCGGCCCAGGCCGAACCCGCAGGGCCAGGCTTGCTGCTGCGGCATTACCGTGGATTGCTGATGCAACCCGGCATGCTGCTCTGGCTGGCGGTGCTGCTGAGTTTCAAGCTGGGTGATGCATTGGGTTCGCCGATGATCAAGCCGATGCTGGTGGATCAGGGCTGGAGCAATGCCGCGTTGGGTCAGCTGACTCTGATCAGCAGTCTGGCCGGAATCGGCGGGGCGTTGCTGGGCGGCCTGCTGTATGCGCGCATTGGTGCGCTGCGTGCACTGCTGCTGTTCGGCACCTTGCAGGCCGTCGGGATTGCCGCGATGGCTTGGCTGGTCAATGCCGGCGGGCAGACCGCGCTGGTGTATCTGGTGGCATTGTTCGAGCAGATCGCTGACGGCATGTCCACGGTGGCGCTGTTCGCGGTGATGATGCGCCAATGCCGTCCCGAGCATGAGGGCGCGGACTTTACCCTGCAGGCCAGCGTGCAGCTGCTGTTGGCGGGGCTGGTGGGGGCGACCAGCGGACTGTTGGCCACGTGGCTGGGCTATCAGGCGCTGTTCGTCGGGGCTGGCAGCCTGGGTGTGCTGGCGCTGCTGGTGGTGCTGCTGTACTTTCGGCGCTACGGGCAGTTGAAGTAACGGCCTGCTAGAGTTGAACAGGCTTGCTTGTTCTGCCTGGGGTTGCTGCCATGTCTGTTGCGCGCGTGTTGGGCCTGCTTCTGCTGATGGCATTGCCGACGAGTCAGGCGGCCCTGGCCGATGCCTTTATGGTCTTTGGTGCGCACGATGGTTTCCCCAAGTATTACGAGGAAAATGGCGAGGCCAAAGGCATCGTGGTGGATATCAGCCGCCAATGCCTGGATGAAATGCAGGTGCCCTACCGCATTCGCCTGATGCCCTGGATGCGGGCCTACACCATGGCCCAGCGCGGCGAGGGCGGGGTGATCGGGCTGTCGATGAGTGACGAGCGCCTGGCCCTGTTCGATTTTTCCGAGCCGATCTTTACCGAACGCATCGTGCTGGTGGTCAAGCAGGGTCGCGAGTTTCCCTTCCAGCAGGTGACAGACCTGCGCGACAAGTTGATTGGCGCAAGCATTGGCACCAGCTATGGCAATGTTTTTGATGCGGCGGTGGCCGATGGCACGCTGACCATTGTTGGCTTCAACGACACCCGCAACGGCCTGGCCATGCTGATGCGCGAGCGCATTGATGCGATTCTGCTGGGCTCCAGCGTCGATATGCAGCGCCTTGTCCGCGACAACCCGGACTTGCAGGGCGCGACGTTCGCCACCTTGCCGGTAGCGTTCAAAACAGACAGCAAGTACCTGGGCATTGCCGTCAGCCTGAAAATGCGCTGGTTCGTGCAGCAGTTCAATCAGTGTCTGGAGCGAGGCTACAAATCAGGCGCGTTCGACTCGATCATCTACCAGTACAGCAACTGACTTTTGATAGTTTGGGCGGCCGGATCGGGCCGTTGGCGTTTCCTCTGTTCCCAACCGCCGGGCAGCACTGGCTGTATGTGCCGGTGCTGAGCGTCTAACCCAATCAAAGATGGCTGCCTTTGCCCACGCGGCGCGCAATCCTGACGATCTGCATGGATTGAATGGAGGTTGCGTATGCCCAAACCCGCGAGCCTGAGTGTCGGCCTGCGCCTGCTGCTGGCGTCCCAGGCCATGGCACCGTTAAGCGTCAAGCTGGGCCTGGTCCAGCAACTGGGGGCCGAGAAGGCCGCGTTGCTGGCGCCGCATATGCCGCCCGGGCAGTTGCGCGAGCTGATTATGGCCATGCCCATCGAGTTTGCCGCAGCGGTGACGGTGCACCTCGACCCCCGGCTGATTCTCGATACTTACCTGAGCCTGCCGGACAGCCTGCACCTGGAGGTGGCGCGCCAGCTCTGCGCCGACGGTGCCTTTGCCACGGCGGCGCGCTATGCCGAGTGCCTGTCGGCCAAGCAGATCAAGGTGCTGATCTACGGCATCAACGACGTTGACCATGTGCTGCAGATTGCCCGGCATATCGTCGACATGCCGCTGATCAGCGAGAGCCTGCGCAGTTTCTCCACCGGTTATCTGTGCAAGCTCACCGAGGCGGCGGTGGCCGACCGCAACCTGCCGGTGGCGGCCCAGGTGCTGGGTGGCCTGTCATTGGCGCGGCAGGCGGACGTCTGTGCGGGCTTGCAGCCGAGCACGTTGCGGCAACTGCTGCCGCTGCTGCTGTTGATCAGCGGCGAGGGCCTGCGCAAGCAGTTGCCGGAGGCGGTGCTGGAGTTGTTTGAAAAACAGCTGGCCTAACCGTTGGGCTACTCCATCCACTGCCGTTCGTGGCGCTCCAGCAGGTTGCCGGCCTGCTCCGGGCCATCGCTGCCGGCCGGGTAGGGGCGTGGGCTCTGGTAGTGCTGGTGCCAGCCCTTGATGATCGGGTCGACCCAGTTCCAGGCCGCTTCCACCTCGTCACGGCGCATAAACAGCGTTGAGTCGCCCTCAATCACATCCAGCAACAGGCGTTCGTAGGCATCCCAGCGGCGCTGCTTGTGGAAGGCGTCGGCCAGGTTGAGGTCGAGTTCCACCGGTTGCAGGTGCATGCCCTTGCCGGGGCTCTTGCTCATTAGTTGCAAGCTGATGCGCTCTTCCGGTTGCAGGCGGATCAGCAGGCGGTTGGCTTCGCCGCCGCCGAACAGCTGGTGCGGCACCGGTTTGAACTGGATCAGGATTTCCGAGGTCTTGCGCGCCAGGCGCTTGCCGGTGCGCAGGTAGAACGGCACGCCGGCCCAGCGCCAGTTGTCGATCTCGGCCTGCACGGCGACAAAGGTTTCCGTGTCGCTGTCGTTGTCCACGTTCTTTTCGAAGTAGTAGGCCGGCACTTCCTGGCCGCCGATCTTGCCGGCGGCGTATTGGCCGCGCACGGTCTTGTCTTGCACATCGAGGCCGCTGATGGGTTTCAGGGCTTCGAGAATCTTCACCTTTTCGTTGCGCACCGCCTCGGCATCGAAGCGCACCGGCGCTTCCATCGCCACCAGGCAGAGCAGCTGCAACAGGTGGTTCTGGATCATGTCGCGCATGGCCCCGGCTTTTTCGTAATAGGCACCACGGTTTTCCACGCCGAGGGTTTCGCACACGCTGATCTGTACGTGGTCGATATGCCCGGCGCGCCACACTGGTTCGAACAGGGCGTTGGCGAAGCGCAGTGCCATCAGGTTCTGCACCGTCTCCTTGCCCAGGTAGTGGTCGATGCGGAACACCCGCGACTCATCGAACACCGCGCCGATGGCGGCGTTGATCGCCTGTGCCGACTCCAGCGAGTGGCCGATCGGCTTTTCCAGCACGATGCGCGCCTTGGGGCCGGCCAGGCTGGCGATCTTCAGGTGCGAGGCGATGTCTTCGAACAGATCCGGCGCAGTGGCCAGGTAATAGATGCGCACGCGTTCGGGGTCGTCGCCCAGGCGTTTGCCCAGCCGGCCGAAGTCGGCGCTCTGGCTGGCGTCCATGGCGAAGTAATCGAGGCGCGCGGCGAAGCTGGCCCAGGTGTCGTTGGCAAAGTCGCTGCGCGCTACCTGGGCGCGGCAGTGGCGTTCGGCCAGGGCTTGAAAGGCACTGCGGGCCAGGTTGCTGCGGGCCAGGGCGAGGATGCGCGTGTCGTCATGCAGACGACCGGCGCGATGCAGGTGGTAGAGCGCTGGCAGCAGTTTATGCAGGGCCAGGTCACCGGTGCCGCCAAACACCAGCATGTCGCAGGGAATGCTCAAGGTGGGAACTCCGACTCTGTTTATAAGGCCGCTTAAAAACGTAGGCGAGGCAGCTGAGGCAAGGCGAAAACGATCGAAAAAGCGCAGTTTACTGGCGTAAATGAGCATTTTGAGATCGTTTTTAACGCGGCATCAGCAACGCAGGTAGTTTTTAAGCGGTCTGTTAGCCGTGCGGGGGCGGCGGCCATGTAGTATAACTACAAGGTCACTACAACCCGTCGTGCGCCGATCATAACCGAGTCATGCCTGTGAATGCGGCGTGCTTGATGGATTCGTTAGCCAAATGTCGAGCCTAAACCTGTGAACCTGTTGCAGCACATTGCCCAGTCGCGCCCCCTGTTACGCAAGTCCGAACTGAAGGTGGCGGATCACGTTCTGCTCGACCCAGCCTCGGTGATGCACAGCTCCATGGCCGAGCTGGCCCACAGCGTCGGCATCAGTGAGCCGACTATCGTGCGTTTCTGCCGGGCGATTGGCTGCAGCGGTTTTCAGGACCTCAAGCTCAAGCTGGCGCAAAGCCTGGCGGCCGGTGCCAGCTTTGGCCAGTTCGCTATTCATGAAGACGACTCGGTGGCGGACTTCAGCCTGAAGATCTTCGACACCACCCTGCATACCCTGATCGAGGTGCGCGAGAAGCTCGACACCCAGGCCCTGCAACAGGCCATCGCCGCCATCGCCAACGCCCAGCGTGTGGAGTTCTATGGTTTCGGTGCGTCCGGTGCGGTGGCGGCGGATGCCCAGCACAAGTTTTTCCGTTTGCTGCTGACGGCGGCGGCCTATTCCGACCCGCACATGCAGGCGATGAGCGCGGTGACCCTGAAGCCCACCGATGTGGCCATCTGCATCTCGCAGTCCGGGCGCTCCAAGGATCTACTGATCACCGCCAACCTGGTGCGTGAAGCCGGCGCAACGCTGATCACCCTGTGCCCGAGCCAGACCCCGCTGGCCGACCTGGCCACGGTCAACCTGGCCATCGACGTGCAGGAAGACACCGAGATCTACACCCCACTGACCTCGCGCATCGCCCATCTGGTGGTGATCGACGTGCTCGCCATGGGCGTGGCCATGGCCCGTGGCCCGGGGCTGGTCAACCACCTCAAGAGCGTCAAGCGCAGTCTGCGCAGCCTGCGCCTGTCGCCCAAGGCGCACAAAAACAGCGACGACTGATTTCATCGTCGCGTTATCGTCCGGCCATCAAAGCGTCATCTAGGCAGCCGAAGCTGGTACTCCCTTATTCAGCCTGGGAGTTGCCCCTATGTCTGGCTATCTGGATCACGCGCAGTCGCATGAAAGCACCGACAGCAAAACCCGGCGCAAGCTGCTCGATCAACGCCGTATGGAATACCGCCGCGCCATCGAGAGCTACGCCGAGCAGCGCCAGTTACAGCAACAGTTAGCGGATTACCCGGAGTTGGTGGCAGCTAACTACCTGGCGGGCAAGCAGGCGCTGGCGCCGCAAAGCGCTCAGCGAGGGCGTTGATCAGGCTGCGTTGATCGCGCACGAAGGCAAAGAACGCCTGGGCCACCGGCGACAGGTATTTGCCCCGTGGGTGAACCAGGCACCAGCTGCGCAGCAGCGGTAGTTCAGCCACCGGCAGTTCGCGCAACACGCCGATGTCCAGCTCGCGGCGCACAGCGTGGCGTGGCAGCAGCGCCACGCCGAGGCCGGCGAGTACCCCTTCACGCTGACTTTCCAGCGAGCCGACTTCCAGGCTGTGGGCAAAGTGTGCCCGTTTGAGGTGGAAATATTCCTCGCAGGCCTGGCGTGTGCCGGAGCCGGGTTCGCGGGTCAGCAGCGGGAAGGCCGTGAGGTCTTGCAGGCTCAGCTGAGCGTGCTGATACAGCGGGTGGTCGGGTGGGGCGACGGCGATGATCGGGTTATTAAGGAAAGGCAGAAACTCCAGGTTCATGTCGGTGGGCACCCGCGACATGATCAGCAAGTCATCGCGATTGGTGCTCAGGCGCTTGACCGCCTGGTTGTGGTTGGTCACCACCAGCTGCAAGTTGACTTCCGGGTATTCGCGACGAAAGGCGGCGAACAGGTGAGGTATGAAGTACTTCACGCTGGACTCCACGGCCAGCGAAAGTTGCCCTTGCAATGAGCCTTGCAGGTCGGCCAGCTGCATGTCGAGGCTCTCCAGTCGACCGAAAATATCCGCGCTGGCCAGCTGCAAGGCTTCGGCGGCTTCGGTCAGGTAAAGCTTCTTGCCGACGTAATCGAACAGCGGTTGGCCGAGCAGCTCCTCGAGTTGGCGAATCTGCAGGCTGACGGCGGGCTGGGTCAGCGCCATTTCCTCGGCCGCGCGGCTGTAGGAGAGATTGGTGCACACCGAGCGGAACACCTGAAGCTGACGAAGTGTCATGCGCATCAATGACTTACGCACGTTTATGACCTCTATGGCTGGGCTTCTGAGGTTTAACTATAAGTCTTAGCTAATACTAAACCCAATAAATATTGATTTTGGTTAATCGCTAAGCCGGCGTAGCTTAAATGCATGACCGCTCGTGCTGCTGCGGTCACACGTCGACCGTTTTTTCCGGTTGCCTGTTCACGTGATCGAGGATGCTGGCTCGTGATCAAGAAAATCCTGATAGCCAACCGCGGTGAGATTGCCGTACGCATTGTGCGGGCCTGTGCCGAAATGGGCATCCGCTCGGTGGCGGTGTATTCCGATGCCGACCGGCAGGCACTGCACGTCAAGCGTGCGGATGAAGCTCACAGCATCGGTGAAGAGCCGCTGGCCGGTTATCTGAACCCGCGCAAGCTGGTCAACCTGGCGGTGGAAACCGGTTGCGATGCACTGCACCCCGGTTATGGCTTCCTTTCGGAAAACGCTGAGCTGGCGGAAATCTGCGCCGAACGCGGGGTCAAATTTATCGGCCCGAGCGCTGAGGTCATCCGCCGCATGGGCGACAAGACCGAAGCCCGGCGCAGCATGATCAAGGCCGGTGTACCGGTTACCCCTGGCACTGAAGGCAACGTTGCCGACCTGGCTGAAGCGCTGCGCGAGGGCGACCGCATCGGTTACCCGGTGATGCTCAAGGCCACCAGCGGTGGCGGCGGTCGTGGTATCCGTCGCTGCAACTCGCGCGCCGAGCTGGAAGCAGCCTACCCGCGGGTAATCTCCGAGGCGACCAAGGCCTTTGGCAGCGCGGAAGTGTTCTTGGAAAAATGCATCGTCAACCCCAAGCACATCGAAGCACAGATTCTCGCCGACAGCTTCGGCAACACCGTGCACCTGTATGAGCGCGACTGCTCGATCCAGCGGCGTAACCAGAAACTTATCGAAATTGCCCCCAGCCCGCAGCTGACCCCCGAACAGCGCGCCTATATCGGCGACCTGGCCGTGCGTGCGGCCAAAGCCGTGGGTTATGAGAACGCCGGCACCGTGGAGTTCCTGCTCGCCGAGGGCGAGGTGTACTTCATGGAAATGAACACCCGGGTGCAGGTGGAGCACACCATCACCGAAGAAATCACCGGCATCGACATCGTCCGCGAGCAGATTCGCATCGCCTCGGGCCTGGAGCTGTCGATCAAGCAGGACGACATCATCCACCGCGGCTTTGCCCTGCAGTTCCGCATCAACGCCGAAGACCCGAAGAACAACTTCCTGCCTTCGTTCGGCAAGATCACCCGCTACTACGCCCCCGGTGGCCCCGGCGTGCGCACCGACACGGCGATCTACACCGGTTACACCATTCCGCCGTATTACGACTCCATGTGCCTGAAGCTGATCGTCTGGGCGCTGACCTGGGAAGAAGCCCTGGCCCGTGGCCTGCGGGCCCTGGATGACATGCGCGTGCAGGGGGTGAAGACCACCGCTGCCTACTACCAGGAAATCCTGCGCAACCCGGAGTTTCGCAGCGGCCAGTTCAACACCAGTTTCGTCGAGGCGCACCCGGAGCTGACCGAGTACTCGATCAAGCGCAACCCGTCGCACCTGGCCATCGCCATCGCCACCGCCATTGCTGCCCACGCCGGCCTGTAGGGGAAGGAATCAGATCATGAGTAAAAAAATTACCGTCACCGATACCATCCTGCGCGATGCCCACCAGTCGATTATCGCCACGCGCATGCGCCTGGACGACATGTTGCCGATCTGCGCCAAGCTCGATCAGGTCGGTTACTGGTCGCTGGAAGTCTGGGGCGGCGCGACCTTCGACGCCTGCGTACGCTTCCTCAAGGAAGACCCGTGGGAGCGCCTGCGCAAACTCAAGGCCGGCTTGCCCAACACCCGCCTGCAGATGCTCCTGCGCGGACAGAACCTGCTCGGCTACCGCCACTACAGCGACGACGTGGTGCGTGCCTTTGTGGCCAAGGCGGCAGTGAATGGCATCGACGTGTTCCGCATCTTCGATGCGATGAATGACGTGCGTAACCTGCGCGTGTCCATCGAGGCGGTGAAAGCCGCCGGCAAGCATGCTCAGGGCACCCTCAGCTACACCACCAGCCCGGTGCACACCGTCGAGGCGTTCGTGAAGCAGGCCAAGGCCATGCAGGCCATGGGCATCGACTCCATCGCGATCAAGGACATGGCTGGCCTGCTGACGCCGTACGCCACGGCTGAACTGGTCAAGGCACTGAAAGCGGAAGTCGACCTGCCGGTGTTTATCCACAGCCACGACACCGCGGGCATGGGCTCGATGTGCCAGCTCAAGGCCATCGAGGCCGGTGCCGACCATATCGACACCGCCATCTCCAGTTTCGCCTGGGGTACCAGCCATCCGGGCACCGAGTCGATGGTCGCGGCGCTCAAGGGCAGCCCCTACGACACCGGCCTGGATCTGGCGCTGATTCAGGAGATCGGCCTGTACTTCCATGCCGTGCGCAAGAAGTACCACCAGTTCGAAAGTGAGTTCACTGCCGTGGACACCCGCGTGCAGGTCAATCAGGTGCCAGGCGGGATGATGTCCAACCTGGCCAACCAGCTCAAAGAGCAGGGCGCTTTGCACCGCATCAATGAGGTGTTTGCAGAAATCCCACGGGTGCGCGAAGACCTCGGTTTCCCGCCGCTGGTGACCCCGACCTCGCAGATTGTCGGCACCCAGGCGGTGTTCAACGTACTCGCCGGCGAGCGCTACAAGACCATCACCAACGAAGTGAAGCTTTACCTGCAGGGCCGTTACGGCACCGCGCCGGGCAAGGTCAACGAGCAGCTGCGCAAGCAGGCGATTGGCAGCGAAGAAGTCATCGAAGTGCGTCCGGCCGATCTGCTCAAGCCGGAAATGGCCAAGCTGCGTGAGGAAATTGGCGCCCTGGCCAAGTCCGAAGAGGACGTACTGACCTACGCCATGTTCCCGGATATCGGCCGCAAGTTCCTTGAGGAACGCGCTGCCGGCACCTTGACCCCGGAAGTGCTGCTGCCCATTCCCGAAGCCGGCGGCGTGGCCCCGGCCGGTGGTGAAGGCGTGCCGACCGAGTTTGTGGTGGACGTGCATGGCGAAAGCTACCGCGTCGACATCACCGGCGTGGGCGTGAAGAGCGACGGCAAGCGCCACTTCTACCTGTCCATCGACGGCATGCCGGAAGAGGTGGTGTTCGAGCCGCTGAATGATTTCGTCGCGGGTAGCTCAGGCAAGCGCAAGCAGGCCAGCGCGCCAGGTGATGTCAGCACCAGCATGCCGGGCAACATCGTCGATGTGCTGGTCAAGGTCGGCGACACCGTTAAAGCCGGCCAGGCCGTGCTGATCAGTGAAGCGATGAAGATGGAAACCGAAGTGCAGGCGCCGATTGCCGGCACCGTGACGGCGGTGCATGTGGCCAAGGGCGACCGGGTCAATCCGGGTGACGTACTGGTGGAAATTGAAGGTTAACCTCGGAAGCCCCGGCTGTTTGAACAGGCATTTGAATGGCTTTTTTGGGGCTTCTTTTTACACCGCCGGGGTGGCCCATTTGTCGCGCCGGCAAGGGTTTTGGGCCAAGTGCTTAAGTACTTGTTGCCCGAGTCCCCCAGGAGCCTCACGGCTCCTTTTTTTCGGTTATGCCCCGCTGCGCAGGGGCCTGCTGTTTTCAGCAGGAGACTGGGCAAAACTGCGGGTATCAGCACGCGCGCGGTAGGGGCATGACCTTTTATTCGAGCAGGTGGTGACGCGACAGGCGTCTTAACAGCGGTTCAATACGGGAGCAATGCGCGGTGAGTCTGGATCCGGTGGTGCTGTTCTTTGTCTTCGGCCTGTTGGCCGGGTTGCTGAAAAGCGAGTTGAAGCTGCCGCCCGCGCTGTATGAAACGCTGTCGATCATGCTGCTGCTGGCGATTGGTCTGCACGGCGGCGTGGAGCTGGCCGAACAAGCCAGCTGGCAGTTGCTCGGCCAGGCGGCCTGGGTGCTGGGCCTGGGTGTGACGTTGCCGTTGCTGGCCTTCGGCGTGCTGCGTGGTCTGGGCTTCGACCGGGTCAACGCCGCCGCAGTGGCCGCGCACTACGGTTCGGTCAGCGCCGGGACCTTCGCCGTGGTGGTGGCTTACATGCTGGCCAAGGGCATCGAGTTCGAGAGCTACATGCCACTGTTTGTTGCCATCCTGGAAATCCCGGCGATTCTGGTCGGCATCCTGCTGGCCAAGGGCATTGCCCGTGACACCGACTGGGGCGAGCTGGGCCGGGAAATCTTTCTCGGCAAGAGCATCATGCTGCTGCTCGGCGGCCTGATCATCGGTGCGATTGCCGGCAAGGAGGCGATCAAACCGCTGGAGCCGTTCTACACCAGCATGTTCAAACCGGTGCTGGCGCTGTTCCTGCTGGAAATGGGCCTGATCGCCTCCGGCCAGCTGGGCTCGCTCAGGCAGTTCGGTTTGCGCCTGCTCGGCTTTGCCCTGCTGATGCCGTTGTGCGGGGCGTTGATCGGCGCGCTGCTGGGCCGCTTCCTGGGCCTGAGCCTGGGCGGCACTGCCGTGCTGGCTACACTGGCGGCGTCGGCGTCCTACATAGCTGTGCCGGCGGCTTTACGTCTGGCGTTGCCCGAGGCCAATCCGTCGCTGTCGCTGACGGCGTCGCTGGGCATCACCTTTCCCTTCAATATCATCGTCGGCATCCCGTTGTACCTGATGCTGGTCGAACAGCTGATCGCCTGGGGGCTCTAGATGGACGCGCATATCCGCACCCTGCTTACCGTGATTTGCGAAGCGGCGCTGGAGAAAAAGTTGGTGGCTGACCTGGAACAGCTCGGCGCGCCGGGCTGGACCATCTCCGATGCCCGTGGCCGGGGTGGCCGCGGTGTACGCAGCGCCGGCTGGGACACCGAAGGCAATATCCGCGTGGAAATCATCTGCACCCGCGATGTCGCCGAACGCATCGCCGGCCACCTGCAGGCGCGCTACTACGCCAACTACGCCATGGTCTGCTACCTGGCCCAGGTGGAAGTGCTGCGCGCGGAAAAGTTCTAGCGGCGCAGGCGATGGGCCTGGCGCAGTTCTACCAAGTCCTGATAAGTGCAGGTTTGCGGCGCTTCACCGGTCAGGTCGAAGCAGCGCTGACCGAAGCCCATCGGCCAGTAGGCGATGCCGACTGGGGGCCAGAAGATCGAGGCGACGCGGAAACGGCTCTTCAGTTTGCCCGAACGAATGGTGTTGGCCTGGCTGTCTTCGATCCGGTAGGGAATACCGCCGGTCAAACCCCAGGAGAATGGGCGGCTGCGCACAAGTCCCTGATTGTTCTTCGCCGGTCGTTCGTTGATCACCAGGGTGCTGTTTTCCGGCAGTTTGAACCAGGCGCCGGTGGAGCAGCCTGCGCAGGCTAGGGCGATGAGTAACAGGGTGCTGAGGCGGAGTGCGGACATGCGTGTCGATCCTTATGGTCATCCGTGAACATTCACGAGCAGGCGTCAATCTGGCCATTGGCCAGCTGCGCGGCGCGCAATATACCCAGTTTTGATCGGGTTTGCCTGTGCCACGGGCGTTCCTGACAAGTTTTCCGGGCCTGGCTGTGATCAGCGCCCTGCTGCAAGCGTCTAGCCACAGAGCCCGGGCGTCTGGGCGCCGCTGTGGGCCTGAACATGCAAGCGCTGTTGAATGAAATTCTGGAGCAAGTCCGCCCGCTGATCGGCCAGGGCAAGGTGGCCGATTACATCCCGGCGCTGGCCGATGTGCCGGCCAACCAGTTGGGCATTGCGGTGTACAGCAATGACGGCGAACTGTCCTGCGCCGGTGATGCGCATACGCCGTTCTCGGTGCAGAGCATTTCCAAGGTGTTCAGTCTGGTGCAGGCCATCGAGCATTCCGGCGAGGCGATCTGGCAGCGTCTCGGCCATGAGCCGTCCGGCCAGCCGTTCAACTCGCTGGTGCAGCTGGAGTTCGAGCGCGGCAAGCCGCGCAATCCGTTTATCAATGCCGGTGCCCTGGTGATCTGCGACATCAATCAGTCGCGCTTTGCCGCGCCGGTGCTGTCGATGCGCGACTTCGTGCGGCGCCTGGCCGGCAACCCCGAGGTGCTGGTGGATCGACGCGTGGCTGAGTCGGAATACCAGCACCGCGCGCGCAATGCGGCGGCGGCTTATCTGATGCAGTCCTTCGGCAATTTTCATAACGATGTGGAAGCGGTGTTGCGCAGCTACTTCAGCTATTGCGCACTGCGCATGAGCTGCGTCGACCTGGCGCGGGCCTTCTGCTTTCTGGCCAACGATGGCTTCTGCAAACACAGCGGTCAGCAGATTCTCAGCGCTCGGCAGAGCAAGCAGGTCAACGCGATCATGGCCACCAGCGGCTTGTATGACGAGGCGGGCAACTTCGCCTATCGCGTTGGCTTGCCGGGCAAGAGCGGGGTTGGCGGCGGCATCGTCGCCGTGGTGCCGGGGCGTTTCAGCGTGTGCGTGTGGTCGCCGGAGTTGAACGCCGCCGGCAACTCCCTGGCCGGGATCAAGGCGCTGGAGCTGCTGAGCGAGCGGATCGGCTGGTCGGTGTTCTAGCGCGCGACGATCTGCTGCGCGTCGGTGATACTGCGTTAAAAACAGCCTCGGAAGCCGCTTGCGGCTAACGCGCTTTAGCGCGACCCGAAGGGCGAGTGAACTCTAGCTCGCGAGATCGTAAACCCGCCCCGGGTGTCGTGGATTAGCCGACTACGCGTTTTACCCGGCAATCAGCGCCTTCGCCGCCTGGCGGTGGTCGGCGATCAGCTGGGCCACATCCAGGCCTTCGATCTGTCCGTCGATTACCCGCCACTGGCCACCGATCATCATCCGGTCGGCCTTGTCAGCGCCGCACAGCAACAGCGCGGAAACGGGGTCGTGGCTGCCGGAGAAGCGCAGCTCATCGAGTTTGAAGAAGGCCAGGTCGGCCTGTTTGCCCACCGCCAGTTCGCCGATATCTGTGCGCCCCAGCAGCTTGGCTGAGCCTTTGCTGGCCCAGCCGAGGGCCAGTTCCGGGGTGATCTTCTCGGCACCGTAGCGCAGGCGCTGGATATACAGTGCCTGACGCGCTTCGAGGATCATGTTCGAGCCGTCGTTGGAGGCCGAGCCGTCTACACCGATGCCGATTGGCGCGCCCGCGGCTTCCAGGTCGAGCGTCGGGCAGATGCCCGAAGCCAGGCGCATGTTCGAGCTTGGGCAATGGCAGATGCCGGTGCCGGCTGCGCCCAGGCGGGCGATTTCATCCGGGTTGAAGTGGATGCCGTGGGCCAGCCAGGTGCGCGGGCCAAGCCAGCCGACGCTGTCCAGGTAATCCACGGTGCGCAGGCCGAAGCGTTGCAGGCAGAAATCTTCTTCGTCGAGGGTTTCCGCCAGGTGGGTGTGCAGGCGTACGTCCAGCTCTTCAGCCAGCTCGGCGCTCTGGCGCATGATCTCCTGGGTCACCGAGAACGGCGAACAGGGCGCGAGGGCAATCTGGATCTGCGCGCCGTCGCCGCGCTGGTGGTAGTCGTGGATCAGGCGTTGGCTGTCGGCCAGGATCACTTCACCCTCCTGCACCGTCTGCTGCGGCGGCAGGCCGCCATCGGCTTCGCCCAGGCTCATCGAGCCGCGGGTGAGCATGGCGCGCATGCCCAGTTCGCGCACGGCCTCGACCTGCACGTCGATGGCGTTTTCCAGGCCGTCGGGGAACAGGTAATGGTGATCCGCCGCCGTGCTGCAGCCGGACAGCAGCAGTTCGGCCAGGGCCACCTTGCTGGCCAGGGCAAGCTTCTCTGGGGTCAGGCGCGCCCATACCGGGTAGAGGGTTTTCAGCCAGGGAAACAACGGTTGGTTGACCACCGGGCCCCAGGCGCGGGTGAGGGTCTGATAGAAGTGGTGGTGGGTGTTGATCAGCCCCGGCAGCACCACATGCTCGCGGGCATCGAAGCTCTGCGTGCAGGGTTGGCTCGGCTGTTGGCCGGCGGCCAGCAATTCGATGATCACGCCGTCTTCAATCACCAGGCCGCCGGCGGCGTCGAGGTTATTGGCAGTGAATATGGCGAGGGGGTTCTTGATCCAGATACGTGTAGCAGCCATTGAGTTGGCTCCTCTGAAGTGGGGTTCAGGTTAGCCAGCTCAGTGTTTACCCTGTCTGCTGATCCAGGTGCGCGGCCGGCGCAGATGGCCGGGCGTGGCGCAGAAGATAGCGCCGTAAGCTGCTTGCGGCAAGCCCGTCGGGCGGAATTTCTGACCGTAAGGTCAGTTGGCGAAGATCCTGTTTAGGATCTTGCGAGCTAGCGTCATGCAAGGCAAAAGCAGGCGAGGAAGCGGAGTGTACGAGTTGTACATAAGCATTACTCGCTTCACTCGCCCTTCGGGTCGCGCTAAAGCGCGTTAGCCGCAAGCGGCTTGCGGAGCCGGCTTTTAACGCAGCAGGGCCGACGCGCAGCAGATCATAAACAGGCTCTCAGAACAGCTTGCGGTACTGGATAAAGCCCGAGCGCTCGGCGATACGCTCATACAGCAACATGGCCTTGCTGTTGCTCTCGTGGGTCAGCCAGTAGGTGCGCGAACAGCCATGAGCCTGGGCTGCACGGTAGACGTGCTCGATCAGCTGACGGCCGGCACCACTGCTGCGGATGTCCTTGGCGATAAACAGGTCCTGCAGGTAGCAGTAGTCGCCCGTGGTCCAGGTCGAGCGGTGGTAGATCCAGTGCACCAGGCCGATGGCCTGGCCGTTATGCCAGGCCAGCGCGGCGTGCATCGGCTCGGCGGGGTCGAGAAAGCGCTGCCAGGTGGTGTCGCTGGTATCGCTGGCGATCTCGGTCATATAGAAGCGCTGATAGCCCTGCCACAGCGGCAGCCAGACCGCATGATCGGCGGTAGTCACAGGGCGGATCTCGACAGGGATGCGAACGGGCATGGCGACACTCTCCTTAGCTGGGTAAAGCCCTTACAGCCTAGTCGTAAGGGCCCAGGCTTCAATCGGCGCGTTCACCACAGACATCCAGAGCAAACCAGTGTTCCACCTCAGCCTGGCTCAGGCCCGCGCCGAGCAGGGCGAACAGCTTGCCCAGCGCCGCTTCGCGGGTCATGCCGCCGGCGGAGACCAGCCCGGTGCAGGCCAGTTGGCTGCCGGCCGCATAGACGCCAAATTCGACATGCCCGCTCGGGCACTGGCTGATGGCGGCCAGTACCACGCCGCGCTCATGGGCCGCCTTGAGCACGCTGAGCAGCTCGGCGTCGTCCGCCGGGCCGGTGCCGCTGCCGTAGCATTCCAGCAGCAGGCCTTGCACACCGCTGCCCAGCAGGGCGTGCAGATGGCTGGCCTGAATGCCGGGGTAAAACGGCAATACGGCGAGATTGATCGGCTGGCGCGGCTGGCGGTAGTCGATGCTCGCCGGGATGCTCTCGGCACGTGGGCTGTGGCGTTGGCGCGGCAGCACCTGGAAGGCATCGAAGGCATCGCTGCGCAGTTTGCTGACCCGCGCGCCGTGCATCAGTGCGCCATTGAAATACAGGTGCACGCCCGGCGTGACGCCGCTTTGCAGTGCACGCATGGCACCGAACAGGTTGCCCCAGGCATCGCTGCCCTCGGCTCCGGCCGGCAGCATCGAACCGCTGAGGATTACCGGTACCGGCAAACCCAGCAGCAGAAAGCTCAGGGCGGCGGCGCTGTAGGCCAGGGTGTCGGTGCCATGCAGCAGCAACACGCCATCGCAGCCGTCTTGTTCAACGCCTGCGCGAATCGCCGCGCCCATCGCCAGCCAGTTGTGCTGGTTCATATTGGCGCTGTCGATTGGCGGCAGCAGTTCGCGGAAAGTCCATTGCGGTAGTGGTTGGGCTTCCAACGCCTGCTGGGCACGCAGGCGTGCCTCGAAGCCGGATGCCGGGGCCAGGCCCGCCGCGCTCATCTGCATGCCGATGGTGCCGCCGGTATAGAGCACTAGGAGTTTTTGGCAACCCATGTGCGTTCTCCATTGTTCTGATAAAAAAACAGGGGGCCGAGCCCCCTGTTTGTCACAACTGTTGCAGGCGCTTAGCGCTGATGCACCGTATTGCCAATTTCCGCATGGTTAGCCGGCGCGTTGCGCGAAGCGTTCGGCCAGGCAGCTGGGTCGAGGTCCAGGTCGGCAAAGTTCTTCGCGTCGAACACTGGCGACTCTACGCCAGCCTTGCGCTGGTTGTCATAGTCGCGCATCAGGCGCAGGCCGGTCTTGAACAGCAGGAACACGGCGGTCAGGTTGACCAGCGCCAGCAGGCCCATGGTCACGTCGGCGAAGCCGAAGACGGTGGACAGGTCCTGCATCGAGCCCCACAGCACCAGGGCAATCACCATGACGCGGTAAACCTGCAGTAACCAGCGTTTGCTGCTGAAGAAGCTCAGCGCGTTCTCGCCCAGGTAGTAGTTGTACACCAAGGTGGTGAAGACGAAGAGCAGCAGCGCCATGCTGACAAACACCCGGCCCCATTCGCCGACTTCGGCCGCCAGAGCGGTCTGGGTCAGCACTACGCCGGCCATTTCGCTACCTGGCTGATACACGCCGGACAGCAGGATGATCAGCGCGGTGCTGGTGCACACCAGGATGGTGTCGATAAACACGCTGAGCGACTGCACGATGCCTTGAGCGGCCGGGTGCTTGACCTCGGCGACGGCGGCGACGTTCGGCGCACTGCCCAGACCGGCTTCGTTGGAGAACAGGCCGCGCTTCACACCCATCAGGATGGCCGCACCGATACCGCCGGCGAATGCTGGCTCCAGGCCGAACGCGCTGCGCACGATCAGCGCCAGGGTTTCCGGCACTTCGGAGATGTTCATGCCCAGTACCACCAGCGCCATGCCGATGTAGGAGAAGGCCATGATCGGCACCAGCACGTCAGCCATGCTGGCGATGCGCTTGATGCCGCCGAAGATGATCAGGCCGATCACTGCTACCAGCACCAGACCGCTGACGTAGGTCGGCAGGCCGAAGGTGTCATGCATCGAGGTGGCCACGGTGTAGGACTGCACGGCGTTGAAGCCGAAGCCGAAGGTTACCAGCAGCAGGATCGAGAAGATGATCGCCAGCCAGCGCTGACCCAGGCCATGCAGGATGTAGAAGGCCGGGCCGCCACGGTAGGTGCCGTCGGCCTCGCGACGCTTGTACAGCTGCGCCAGGGAGCATTCGAAATAGCTGGTGGCCATGCCGAGCAGCGCGACCAGCCACATCCAGAACACTGCGCCCGGGCCGCCGAGCATGATGGCGACCGCGACACCGGCGATGTTACCTGCGCCGACGCGCCCGGCGACGGAGAGCATCAGTGCCTGGAATGAGCTGAGCTGGCCGGGCTGGCGCTCAAAGGCTTCGGCGAAGATACGGAACATGTCGCCGAAGTAACGAAATTGGACGAAACGCGAGCGAATCGAGAAGTACAGACCGAGCCCGACCAGGGCGACGATGAGGACCTTGCTCCAGAGCAGGTCGTTGAGCAGATCGAGCATGATGAGGTTGCCTCTCTTGTTGTTTTAGATGAGTTGACACCGCGCCACCGTGCGGCCCTGGAATGGTTGTGCAAGGGCGGTTGCCGTGCAATTTCGCGGGTGGCGGCGAGCTGATGCGAGTTGATGCTAGAATCGCGCCGCTCGCATCACCAGGAAATTCGCCATGTCCGACTATCTAGGGCTCAATCTCAAGCTGTTGTGCAGCCATTACCGGTCGATCGCCGAGGTTTGCCGCAAGCTGGCGATCAATCGCGCGCAGTTCAATAAATACCTCAGCGGGCAGAGCCGACCGACGGCCTACAACCTCAAGCGTATCTGCGATTTCTTCGGCGTCGAGGCCTATGAGCTGAGCCTGCCGGCCGAACAGTTCGCCGACCTGATCGGCGCGCGCACGCCCGGCCAGGTGGCGGGCGCGCGCAGCGATGCGCTGGTGGAGCTGCTCAAGCCGCTGCGCGCGCATGCCGGCAACCTGTCGCGCTACTGCGGTTACTACTTCGAATATTCCAACTGCATGTCGGTGCCGGGCACCGTGCTGCTGTCGCTGGTGCATCTGTGGGAGGAGGACGGCGACTTCCTGTTCGAGCGCCAGGAGCGTCAGGAGCGCTCTGCCAGCAGCGATGTGCAGGGTGAGGACTGGGTGCGTTGCCGCTACCTGGGCGCGGCCTTCCAGTTGCAGGATCGCTTGTTTCTGATGGACTACGAGTCGCTGACCCTCAACGAGATGAGCCAGACCATCCTCATCCCCAGCTACAAGAGCCGCATCACCCGCCTCAATGGCCTGAAAACCGGCGTTTCCAGTGGAGACCGGCGCAGCCCTGCCTGCACCCGCGTGGTCTGGGAATACCTGGGCACGGAGATCAACCGCATCAGTGCCTACCGCCAGGTGCGCCTGTACCGCCCGGATGACCCGCGCATCGACGACGACGTGCGCCAGCGCCTGGCCGATGCCCCGCTAAAGAACGGCCTGTTCGAGATCGAATAAGCGTCAGCGCTGTTACCGCAGGTCCTCTAGGCGCTGTTTCTGCTGGCCGTCGGCACTGAAGTTGTCTGCCGCCAGCCAGCGCTCGTAGCCGGCGGCAAGGGCCGGCCATTCGCTGTCGATAATCGAGTACCAGGCGGTGTCGCGGTTACGCCCCTTGATCACCATATGCTGACGGAACAGCCCCTCGTAGCTGAAGCCGAAGCGCTCGGCAGCGCGCTTGGAGCGGACGTTGTCGTTGTTGCACTTCCATTCCAGGCGGCGGTAGCCGTTGGCGAAGGCGTGCCTGGCCAAGAGGTAGATCACCTCGCTGGCCTGCACGCTGCGCTGCATCACGCGGCCGTAGCAGATATGGCCGATCTCGATACTGCCGTGTTGCGTGGCGATATTCAGGTAGCTGAGCAGGCCTTGCGCGCGGCCACTGCCTGGCTCGACCACGGCAAAGAACAGTGGGTCCTGGCTGGCGGCGTGGCGGCTTAGCCAGGCGTCGAAGTCCGCGCGCTGGCCAAAGGGGCCATAAGGCAGGTAATCCCACAGCAGCGGGTCACTGTCCGGGCCTTGCAGGGCCTGCCACAGATCGTCGCCATGGCGCGCCGGGTCGAGTGGTTCGAGGCGCACATACTGGCCGTTCAAGGCTTCGCGGGCCGGCGTGGGCGCGGGCTGCCAGTCGCGTAAAGGTTGCTGGGGCATGCTGCGGCTCCTGCTCAGAACTGTTTGCGGTATTGGATAAAGCCCGAACGCTCGGCGATGCGGTCGTAGAGCTGACGGCCAGGGTAGTTGGTTTCCTGGGTCAGCCAGTGCACCTTTGCGGCACCGGCCGTTTGGGCCTGGGCATAGACGTGTTCAATCAGCAGCCGGCCGATACCGCCGCCGCGTTGATCGCTGTCGACAAACAGATCCTGCAGGTAGCAGCTGTGCTCCACCGACCAATTGCTGCGGTGGAAGATCCACTGCACCAACCCCACAGCCTGGCCGTCGCGCCAGGCCAGGGCGGCATGGGTGGGCTCGCTGGGGTCGAGAAAGCGCTGCCAGGTCATGGCGCTGACCGCGGCGGGCAACTCGCTCTGGTAGAAGTGCAGATAGCCCTGCCACAGCGGCAACCAGGCGGCGTGATCGGCAGTGCTGACGGGGCGGATTTCGATGCTCATGGCGGTCTTCCTTGGGTTAGTGATCAGTACTGATGCGCGCGGCCAGCTCGCGGTCGCGCGGGTCATGGCTGGCCGCCAGGCCCTCGCGTACACCGGTCTGGTCGGCCTGGCTGCGGTTCTGCCCGAGCTTCCATTTGCCGTCCAGGCGCTCGATCGGCAAGGCGAAACCGACGATGGCGCGCAGCATGCTGTCGATGTACTCGCGCGGTGCATCGCTGACCGCCCAGGGCTGCGGGCGCTCGGCCTCGTGCAGCGCGCTGAGGCGGCTGACCAGCTGCAGCAGGCGCTCGGCGTCATCGAACACCTCGGCGCGGCCGTGGGCCTGCACGCTGATGTAGTTCCAGGTCGGCACCACCTTGCCGTGTTCGGCCTTGGCGGCGTACCAGGACGGGCTGATATAGGCCTCCGCGCCCTGGAAGATCACCAGCGCCGGGCTGCCGTCCGCCAGGTCGCGCCACTGCGGGTTGGCCCGGGCGAAGTGGCCGTACAGCGTGCCGTATTGGCCCTCACCAGGTTCCAGCAGCAACGGTAAGTGGCTGGCGAGCAAGCCGTTTGCGCCATGGCTGACCAGCGTCGGCAGGCGCGTGGCACGCATCTGCTGGTGCAGGGTGGCGAGGTCGTCCTGGCGAAAGGCGGTTGGCGTGTACATGGCGGCTTCTCCGAAACGGGGCCTGAGCTGATGAGCCATGCTAGGCGGCATATTGGTCTGTTGTAAGATCCATTTCTTGCAACTTTGATAGAGCCAATCTGCATGAGCATTCCGTCTGCTCCGCCGTTGCCGGTCGATCTCTCCGGCATTCACCTCGACCCACAGCGTGGTCTGGCGCGCCAGCTGTATCAGGCGTTGCGCGAACGCATCCTCGACGGTCGTCTGCAACGCCGCACGCGCCTGCCGGCCAGCCGCGACCTGGCGAACCTGCTGGGTATCTCGCGCAATACCGTGACCCGCGCCTTCGATCAGTTGTATGCCGAGGGCTATATCGAAGGGCGCATCGGCGCGGGCACCTACGTGGCCGAGTTGAGCGCGGCGACACGGCCGGCTCCCGCGCAGCCACTTGCCAGCGCGCAGAACCCGGCGCTGGAGCTGTTGCAAGAGCATCACCTGAACCCTCCCGTCAGCGGGCCGCCACGGGCATTCCGGGTCGGCGTGCCGGCCTTTGACCTGTTTCCGTTCGAGACTTGGGCGCGCCTGTCCGCACGTTTCTGGCGCAAGCCATCGCCGGCGCGCCTGGGCTATGGCGACCCGGCCGGCGACTGGCAGCTGCGCGAGTTGATCGCCGCCTACCTGCGCAACAGCCGTGGCCTGCACTGCGACCCGGCGCAGATCGTGGTGACCAGCGGTGCGCAGCAGGCCATCAGCCTGTGCGCGCAGCTGCTGGTCACGCCCGGCGCACGAGTGGCCGTGGAGAACCCCGGCTACCGCGCCGCCGGCCATGCACTGGCGATTGCCGGGGCGCAGCTGTGCGGCGTGGCGGTGGATGCTGAGGGCTTGGATGTTTCGGCGCTGGCGCAGCTCGACAATTGCCGTCTGGTTTACCTGACGCCCTCGCACCAGTACCCAACCGGGGTCACCCTGTCGCTGGCGCGGCGGTTGCAATTACTGGAGTGGGCCGAGCGCACTAACGGCCTGATCATCGAGGACGATTACGACGGCGAGTACCGCTACAGCGGCACGCCATTGGCCCCGCTGGCGGCGCTGGATCGTCAGGGTCGGGTGCTGTATGTCGGCACCTTCTGCAAGATCGCCTTCCCGGCGCTACGCCTGGGCTATCTGGTATTGCCGCCGGCGCTGGCCGAAGCCTTTGCCCAGCGCCGCGCGCTGGATATGCGCCATTCGGAAATCGGCACCCAGGCAGTGATGGCCGACTTTATCGCTGCTGGGCACTTTCAGCGGCATATCCGCCGCATGCGCACGGCCGCCCGTAGTCGTCGCGATGCGCTGCTGGCCGGCTGGCCTGAACATGTGCCTGGCTGCGCGCCGCTGCCGGCGGTGGACGCGGGGTTGCACCTGTGTGTGCGGGTCGAGAGCCTGCAACGTGAGCGCGAGCTGATCGCGGCCGCCGAGCAGGTTGGCGTGGAAATCACCGGTTTAAGCAGTTACTGGCTGCCGGACAGCACAACCCTGCAGGATGAGCGCGCCGGCCTGGTGCTGGGGTTTGCCGCAGTGCCCGAGGCACAGATTGCTCAGGCGCTGGCGGCGCTGCGGCGCGCCTGGCAGCTGTAGGCCGGCTAAACATCGGCACAAAAAAAGGATGGCCGAAGCCATCCTTGAAGGATCAGAGGCAGGGGGGCCTCTTGGTCGATGTTTTAGCGGGACTGGGCAGCGCCCTGGGTTGCAGCCTGTTCTGTCGGGGCGACCCGCAGCGGCGTGTTCTTCGGCAGCTCGTAACGTGGCAGCGGATAACCCGGGTACATCCGGCGTGGCGGGGTTACGGCCAGGAAGGTCGGAGTCAATGTTGGTACAGCGCTATTGCGTGACATGCGAATTCTCCTGGCTTAGGCCTGTAATGGAACAAGGCGTGGGGCAATCATGTTTTCCGGGCGCAGGATGTCGGCCAGGGTGGCGTCGTCCAGCAGCTTCTCCTCGCGCACCAGCTCCAGCACCCCGCGCCCGCTTTCCAGGGCTACCTTGGCGATGCGCGTGGCGTTCTCGTAGCCGATGTAGGGGTTGAGCGCGGTGATCAGGCCGATGGAGTTTTCCATCAGCTGGCGGCAATGGGCTTCGTTGGCGGTAATGCCGTCGATGCACCGCTCGCGCAGCATGTCCATGGCACGGGTCAGCAGGCGGATCGAGTCGAGGATCTTGTAGGCGATCAGCGGCTCCATCACGTTCAGCTGCAGCTGGCCCCCTTCGGCGGCGATGGTCAGGGCCAGGTCGTTGCCGATCACTTCGAAGGCCACCTGGTTGACCGCTTCCGGAATCACCGGATTGACCTTGCCCGGCATGATCGAGCTGCCCGGCTGGCGGGCCGGCAGGTTGATCTCGTTGATGCCAGTGCGCGGGCCGCTGGAGAGCAGGCGCAGGTCGTTGCAGATCTTCGACAGTTTGACCGCGGTACGTTTGAGCATGCCGGAGAACAGCACGAACGCGCCCATGTCCGAAGTCGCCTCGATCAGGTCGGCGGCCGGCACAACGGGATGCCCGCTGATGATCGCCAGGCGTCTCACGGCAAGGTGCTGATAGGCTGGGTCGGCATTGATCCCGGTGCCAATCGCGGTGCCGCCCAGGTTGACCTCGGTAAGCAGGGTCGGGGCGAGCAGCTTGAGGTGTTGCAGGTCTTCGCCGAGGGTCACGGCAAAGGCGCGGAACTCCTGGCCGAGGGTCATCGGCACGGCGTCCTGCAGTTGGGTGCGGCCCATCTTCAGTACGTGGCCGAATTCCAGGCCCTTGGCAGCGAAGGACTGGATCAGTTTGTCCAGCGAGGTGAGCAGAAAGTCATGGCCCAGCAACAAGCCAACGCGGATGGCGCTCGGGTAGGCATCGTTGGTCGATTGCGCCATGTTCACATCGTTGTTCGGGTGCAGGTACTGGTACTCGCCTTTCTCATGGCCCATGGCTTCCAGGGCGATGTTGGCGATGACTTCGTTGGCATTCATGTTGGTTGAAGTGCCGGCACCGCCCTGGATCATGTCGACCACGAACTGGTCGTGGAACTCGCCCTGAATGATGCGCGCGCAAGCGGTGCTGATGGCCGTGTGCTTGGCTGCGGACAGGTGACCCAACTCGCGGTTGGCGTCGGCGGCGGCCTGTTTGACCATGGCCAGGGCGATCACCAGTTTCGGGTAGTGCGACAGCGTTACGCCCGACAGCCGGAAGTTCTGCACGGCACGCAGGGTCTGGATGCCGTAATAGGCGTCAGCGGGTACTTCGAGGGTGCCGAGCAGGTCTTTTTCGGTGCGGTATGATGCAGCAGGGGACATGATGTTCACTTTCTCGTGACAATGCGGATTTACCCGCGATGTCCCGTAGATTAGGGGCTGTAGCCTGATCATGGCCAATGCTGTTAAACGCTGGGTCATGCACAATCGGCATAATGTTAATGTGACCCCGGTACGCGGATCTGTCTTTCAGGGTGCCGATCAGTAAAGCGCTCGATAAGTTGTCGATTGGCCGGAGAAACCCCTGATTCTTATCTTGAAAACACGATTAAGTCTGGAGGCAAGCGTCGGTGAATCTTGAGAGCAAATGGCTGGAAGATTTCGTTGCATTGGCCACTACGCGCAGTTTTTCCCAGGCGGCGCAAAAACGCTTCGTCACGCAGCCGGCATTCAGTCGGCGTATTCGCAGCCTGGAGAACATGCTCGGGCTGACCTTGGTCAACCGAGCCTGCACGCCCATCGAGCTGACTGAATCCGGCCAGCTGTTTCTGGTCACCGCACGGAGCATGGTCGAGCAGCTGGGTGAGGTGGTGCGCCATCTTCACAACCTCGAAGGCCAGCAGGGCGAGGTGTTGCAGATCGCCGCCGCGCATTCGCTGACCCTGGGTTTCTTCCCCGAATGGATTGCCCGCCTGCGCCGTGAAGGTCTGCCGCTGAACACGCGGCTGGTGGCGACCAACGTCGGCGAAGCGGTGCACGCCCTGCGCGAAGGTGCCTGTGACCTGATCCTCGCCTACTACGACCCGGATGCGGCGTTGCAGATGGACCCGGAGATCTTCCCTTCGCTGCACCTGGGCCGCACCGAGATGCTCCCGGTGTGTGCGGTGGGTGACAGCGGTGCGCCGTTGTTTGACCTGACCAGTGGCCAGAGCGTGCCGCTGCTGGCCTACAGCGCCGGGGCCTTTCTCGGGCGCTCGGTCAACCTGCTGCTGCGCCAGCGTGCCCTGCGCTCGACCACGGTGTACGAAACGGCGATGGCCGACAGCCTCAAGACCATGGCCCTGCAGGGCCTCGGCGTGGCCTGGGTGCCGCGCCTGTCGGTGACCGCCGAGCTGGCCCGCGGCGAGCTGGCGGTGTGCGGTGGCGAACAATGGCAGGTGCCGCTGGAGATCCGTCTGTACCGCTGCGTGCTGTCGCGCAAGGCGACGGTGCGCCTGCTGTGGCGCAAGCTGGAAGCCGGGATGGGCAACGCGGCGAGCCGCTAGCGGGTCAGAACTGCAGCGCGCTTTCCAGCTCATCACCCGACAGGTAGGCGGACAACAGCCTGCGCAAGGTGCCATCGTCGCGCATGCCCTGTATGAGCGCAGCCATGCGCTGGTAGTCCTGATAGGAGAAGTGCGCCTTGCTCAGGGCCAGGTGATGGGGAATGGGAGCGGTCTGGGGCGACCAGTCCATGATCCTCACGCGATCCTCCAGTCCCAGCTCGGCCAGCTCCTTGCGGTAGAACAGCGGTAGGGAAAACACGGCGTCGACGCGGTTGCCCGCGCCCAGCATGAGAAACAGGTTGTGGATGCTCGGCACCTCGATGACCCGGCCCTGCGCGTCCAGCTGCGCGATCAGCTCGTCGTAGACCGGCCCGTGGCGAAAACTGCGCACCACGGCGATGCGCGCGCGCGGGTCGGCCAGCAGATCCGCCGGGCCTCGCAGGTCGGTGCGTGTGGTCAACGCCATGTTCTTCTGCGAGTGATACGGGATGAAATAAGCGAAGGCGTCGCGCTCCGCGACGCGTATGGCGGACACCGTCATGGACAGGGTGCCCTCCTGCAGCTCTTTCCAGATCCGCGCCCTCGGCTGCTCGAAGGTGTCGAAGCGGTAGCCGCCGCGCTTCATCAGCTCATCGATCACATCGCGGTCGAGGCCCTTGCCTTGCGAATACAGCAGGCCAGCCTGGTAGAAGGCCACGCTGTAGACCTTGGCAGGTGGTGCATCCGTAGCGGCCGGCAACTCCGCCGAGAGCGCTGTGCTGAAGATCAGGCAGAGAACTCGGCGTAATAGCCATGGGGTCATGGGGGTGCTCGGCGTAGGGTCAGCTTGCAGTGTGGCATGCCATGGCACGCGTGCCAGCGCTTACCGCCGATTCACAGACCGTATTTCCTGACCTTGTCGAACAGGCTGGTCTTGGCCATGCCGAGGGCCTGGGGCTGGCCAGGGTAGTGCCTCGGACATCTGACAGCCGATGCTCCTGCATCGGCCGGGGTTAGGCGAAGACGCTGACGGTCTGGCGGCTGACCAGGGCCATGCGCCCGTGCTTGTCCCACAGGTTGGCGTCGATATGGCTGTAGCCGTTGGCCGCCTGGCGGATCTCCGCCTGATACTGCCACCAGTCCGCGCCGCTGCAGTCCTCCGCGCCGTCGATGAAGCCGATGGTCCAGCTCAGCGAGCTGCCGGCCGCCGGTGTCTTGAGCAGGCTGAACACCGCCGGTGGCCAGGCGTCCAGCAGGCACAGCAACTCGGCCACGCCGGCGCTCTCCGGGCCGGCCTCGCGCAGGCAGATCCAGCCGCCCATGCGCGAGTCATGGCCGCCCATGAAGGGCATCTTGCCGAGGGTGTAGCGGTAGTCGAAATGCTGGGTGAAGTCCGGCGTCAGCCCGGCGATGAAGGGGAAGGGCGACACCGTCTCGGCGGCCGGAAAGTCCGGCGCGGGCGCCGCCGCCACGTTCACCGCCGAGGTGCGGGCGCCGCCGAAGCTTGCCAGCATCGTCACGCAGGCCTGGCCGTCCTGGTAGGCGGTGGCCTGTACCTGGGTGGCCGCCTTGCCCTCGCGCAGCACGGCGATCTGCAGGTCGAGCGGGCCCGGTGCCACCGGGGCGACGAAGGACAGCATCAGCGAGCGCACCGGCCGCCCGGCCTCTACCCATGGGCGCACCCGGGTGAACAGGCAGGCGGCCAGCAGCCCGCCGAAGGTAGCCCTACCTTGGCCCCAACGTTGCGGAATCTGTATCTGGGTGGGCGATGTATCACAAGCTGCGCGCAGCATTTCGTCGAAGGTCATGCTCGATTCTCTGGTCATGGGTTATGCAAGGGCTCAGGCGTGGCTGGCCAGATGGGTGTCGAGGAAGGCGGTTACCCGCTGCGCATAGGCCTGCGGCTGAGCCGTGTAGGCCAGGGTGTGCGTGGCCCCCGGCACCCGCCAGAACTCGGTATGGGTGGTGCCGCTGAGGGCCAGGTGCAGCTGCAGGCCATGCTCCACCGGGGTGTAGTCGTCGTCCTCGCCATAGATCATCAGCAGCGGCGGCTTGCCGACCAGGCGTTCGGCGGCATGTAACGGGCGCAGGCGCCGTTCGCCGGCCGGGTAGAGCAGCATCGACAGGCGGATGCCGAGGCTGGGGATGGGGTAGCGGCGCCAGAAGTGCAGCAGGGTGGGGAAGGCCGATTCGAGCACCGCTGCCTTGAACGGGTGCCCTGGCTGGGCCAGGGCGCACAGACTCATGGCTGCGCCCATGGAGGCGCCGAGCACCGCCAGTGGCAGTTGCGGGTAGTGCTGCTGCAGGGCTCGGCCGGCGGCCAGCACGTCCAGTGGGTAGTCCATGGTGGTCGAACCGCTCTCGCCGAAGCCATTGAGGTCGAACAGCATCACGTGGTAGCCGGCCGCGCGCAGCAGCTCGGCGTGGCCCTGCTTGAGCCAGAAGCCCTTGGCCGCCGTGCCCATGGGGTGGGCCAGCAGGATCGCCCCCTTGGCCTCGGCTGCATGACTCTCGGCCAGCAGGGCCGACAGGCGCGCCCCGGAGCCGCTGTCGATGGTCAGGCGCTGCCAGGGCTGCGGATCGATCTGCTCGGGCCAGCGCCAGGGGCGCATGAAACGGCCGAAGAAGGGTTTTTTGAATAGCCGATAGGCTGTATTTTTCATCGCCGCGTTTCCTTTGCTCGCCTTGGGGCATCATCCCCATGCGGCGCATGCTAGGTGGCGTGGCGCGGGGCCGACATGGGCGAAATTGACGGAAAGCGTGCGAGATTCGCGCGCGGGATGAAGGGGCGTGAGATGAGAGTGACGGTTCTGATGGCCGAGCGCTGTTCGGCCACCAGTGTTTCCGCGGCCCTGGAGTTCCTCGAGTGCGCCAATGTGCTGCAGCGGCTTGCCTCCGGCGGCGAGCCCTTCGAAGTGCAGAGCGCGTCCATCGACGGCGGGCCCGTCAGCTGCACGGGAGGCCTGCGCCTGACCCCGCAGAAGGCCCTGGCCGAGATCGAGGAGACCGACCTGATCATCGTGCCGGGCTTCATGTTCAACATTCTCGCGGTACTGCCAGAGCTGGAGCCGGTATACGCCTGGTTGCGTCACCACCACGGGCGCAACAGCTACATCGCCAGCATGTGCACCGGCACCTTCGTCACCGCCCAGGCCGGCCTGCTGGAGGGCAAGCGCGCCACCACCCACTGGATCTTCAGCGAGCAGTTCACCCGGCGTTTCCCCGGGGTGCGACTACAGGCCGAGCGCAGTGTGACCGACGACGGCCTGCTGCTCTGCTCGGCGGGCTCGACCACAGGCAGCGACCTGCTGCTGCACATCATCCGCCGCTTCGCCTCGCCCCAGCTGGCGGCCGAGTGCTCGAAGAAGCTCTTGGTCGACAGTGCCGAGCGCCTGCAGACCCCATACATGAGCGACCACTTCAACAAGAACCACCAAGATCGCGACATCCTCAAGGTGCAGGTCTGGCTGGAGAAGCACCTGGCCCAGCCCATCGACCTGGAGCAGGTGGCCGAGCGCTTCGCCCTCAGCCAGCGCAACCTGATCCGCCGTTTCAAGGAGGCCACCGGCCTGACGCCAGGGCAGTACCTGCAGAACCTGCGCATCGACCGGGCCAAGCACCTGCTGGAGGGGGGGCAGGAGAACTTCGACCGCATCACCCAGCAGGTGGGCTACGAGGACGGCAGCTCCTTCCGCCGCCTGTTCAAGCAGCGCGTGGGTATCTCGCCGGGGGCCTACAGAAGCCGCTTCAACAGCCAGCGCCTGGCAGGCGAGGATTTCTCGGCGCCTTAGAGGCAAGCCGCGTAGGTTGGACGGGCGGCGGCCGCTCCCGCAGACGGTACACCGAGGGTGCCGCGGTGGGCTGTTCGCTGCGCTCCTGAGCCCACCCTACGGGGGTGCATCCAGACCGTAGGGTGGATGTCGCCTTGTACATCCACCATCACGGCGCTCGATGGATCGATGCAGCGCCATCCACCCTACAACCCGTACTTTTTTACCTTGTCGAACAGCGTGGTCTTGGCCATCCCCAGGTCCACGGCGGCCTGGCTGAGGTTGCCGGCATGGCGTTCCAGGGCGGCGCCGAGCAGGTTGCGTTCGAAGGCCTCCACCGCCTCGGCGAAGTTGGCGGCGCTGCCGTCCGGGGTGGCACCGCTCTTCTTGAATACCGGCAGGCCGAGGGCGAAGCGCTCGGACACGTTGCGCAGTTCGCGCACGTTGCCTGGCCAGTCGTGGGCCTGCAGGGCGGCGGCGGTGGTGCGGTCGAGTTCCGGCATGGCGCGGTCGAAGCGCAGGGCGGCAAGCTGCAGGAAGTGCTCGAACAGCAGCAGAATGTCTTCGCGGCGGTCGCGCAGCGGCGGCAGCTCCAGGGTCACCACGTTGAGCCGGTAGTACAGGTCGCTGCGGAACTCGCCGCGCTGGCCCAGCTCGGCCAGGTCTGCCTTGGTCGCGGCGATCACGCGGCAGTCCACGCTGATCGGCTGGTTCGAGCCGAGGCGCTCCAGGCTGTGTTCCTGCAGCACGCGCAGCAGCTTGATCTGCAGGGCCAGCGGCATGCTCTCGATCTCGTCGAGGAACAGCGAGCCGCCGTCGGCGTGCTCGATCTTGCCGATGCGGCGCTTGCCGGCGCCGGTGAAGGCGTTGGCCTCGTGGCCGAAGATTTCGCTCTCGAACAGACTCTCCGGCAGGCCGCCGCAGTTCAGCGCGACGAACTCTTTGCCCTGGCGCCGGCTGAAGTCGTGCAGGCAGCGGGCGACCAGTTCCTTGCCGGTGCCGGTCTCGCCCTCGATCAATACGTTGGCGCCGGTGTCGGCGACGTTGGCGATCAGCTCGCGCAGCTGCTGCATGGCCGGCGAGCGGCCGATGATGCGCTGCTCCAGTGCCTGGCGCCCGGCCAGCTGGCGGCGTAGGGCCGTCACTTCGCGGGCCAGGCTGCGTTGTTCCAGGGCGCGGCGCGCCACGTCCACCAGGCGCTCGGGAGAGAAGGGTTTCTCCATAAAGTCGTAAGCGCCGTCGCGCATCGCGCCCACCGCCATGCCGATATCACCGTGGCCGGTGATCAACACCACCGGCAGGCTGGCGTCACGCTGTTTGAGGCGGCTGAGCAATTGCAGGCCGTCGATACCGGGCAGGCGTATATCGCTTATAACGATGCCGGCGAAGTCTGCATCGATGCGTTGCAGGGCTTCTTCGGCGCTGCCCACGCCGACGCTGGGAATGTCTTCCAGGGCCAGCGCCTGCTGGCAACCGAGTAGCACGTGGGGGTCGTCTTCGACGATCAGGACGCTTAGCGGCTCACTCATGGTGTGGGTTCTCCTGGGGTGACTTTGGCCAGGTTCAGCTCGAAGGCTGTACCGCCGCTGTCCGGGTGTTGCACGGTCAGGCTGCCGGCCGCGGCGGCGGCCAGGCTGGCGGAAAGGGTCAGGCCAAGGCCGAGGCCCTTTTCGCCGGGTTTGGTGGTGAAGAACGGCTCGAACAGGTGCACACGCACATCGGCGGCGATCCCCGGGCCGTTGTCGCGTACGGTCAGGCGGTAGCGTTCGCCATCATCCTGGCCGCTCAGCCAGAGCTGGCGCTCGGTTTGTTCGCTCATGGCGTCGAGGGCGTTGGCGATCAGGTTGACCAGAATCTGCTCCAGGCGCGTCTGTTCGATGGCCAGGCGCACGTCGGCCGGGCCGTGGGCATAGTCGCGGTGCAGTTGCACGGCGGTATAGCCGGGATGGTTCTGCAACAGCAGCAGGGCCGCGTCCACCGCCTGCTCCAGGCTGGCTTCGCCCTGGTCGCCACTGCGCCGGGCAAAGGCGCGCAGGCTGGCGGTGATCTTGCCCATACGGTCGACCAGCTCGCCGATGGTTTGCAGGTTGCTGCTGGCCACATCCAGCGCGCCGCGCTGGAGGAAGCGCACGGTGTTGCCGGACAGGGTACGCAGTGCGGCCAGTGGTTGATTCAGCTCATGGGCGATGCTGGTGGACATCTGCCCGATCACCGCCAGTTTGCCGGCCTGCACCAGCTCATCCTGGGCCTGGCGCAGGGTGGTTTCCGCCTGCTGGCGTTCGCGCACTTCGGCTTGCAGGCGCTGGTTGCTGGCTTGCAGGTCGGCGGTGCGCTCGGCGATCTTGCGCTCCAGCTCGTTGTTGGCCTGCTCCAGCGCTTCGCGCGCGGCCAGGCGGGTGGCGATCACCTTGCGCCGCTGGTTAAGCGCCAGGCCGAGGAAAATCAGCAGGGCGCAGGCCACGGCGGCCAGCATGGCGTGGCTGAGGGCGGCACTGCGCTGATCCTGCAACGGAGTGAGCAGGGTCAGGTGCCAGGGCGTATCGTCCAGCGGACGGGTCTGCGCCAGGTAGGTGATCGGCCCGGCGTCTGGCTCGTCGGCCTGATCGGCGGCGAAGCTGACTTGCTCCAGGCCGTCGCCGAGGGTGCGACGGGCCAGCGGTTGCAGTTCTTCCAGGGCCCACCAGTGGTATTGCAGGCTGCGCGCCAGGCGCTCGCGGGTGTTCGGCCCCAGTGGATGCACGGCCTTGAGCCGGCGACTGGGGTTGCTGGAGAGGATGATGATGCCGTTCTCGTCGCTGACATAGGCTTGCAGGCGGGCGCGCTGCCAGCGCTGTTCCAGGCTGTCCAGGCGCACCTTGACCACCGCCACGCCGATGATCCGCTCGCCGCTTTTCAGGCCGTGGGCCAGGTAGTAGCCGGGCTCGCCGGTGGTGCTGCCAATGCCGTAGAACCGCCCCGGTTTGCCCTCGATGGCATCCTGAAAATAGGCACGGAAGGACAGGTCTTCGCCGAGGTAGCTGCTTGGCTCGCGCCAGTTGCTGGTGGCCAGCACGCGGCCGCTGCGATCCAGTACATAGATGGCCAGGCTGCCGCTGCGCTGATTGAGGCCTTCGAGGTAATCGTTGACCAGCTGCCGGCGGTAGGTGGTGGGTGTTTGCAGCAGGCGGCCGACGTTGTACTCCAGCTCCAGCAGGCTGGGCAGGTAGGTGTATTTGGTGATTTCACTTTCGACCGCACGGGCGTTGAGTTCCAGCTGGCGTTCGCCGCCCTCGGCGAGGTCACGGATGCCGCTGCGTTCACTGAGGTAATAGCCGGCATAACCGCAGCCGAATACCAGCAGGAGCAGCAACAGGATCAGCAGCAGAACACGGGCAAGGCGCGGTTTCACGGTCAGGGCTGGCGGCACGCGGTGAGCAAAGGCGGTGGAGCATTGCATCACAGTCCTCCCTGGCTAGGTAGTTGCGCGGGCCTCAATGCGTAGGGTGCACCGTGCGCACCGGCTGTGGTGCGCTGGTATTGGTGCGCATGGCGCACCCTAAGAGTCAGTGCTGGAGAATCTTCGCGAGGAACTGCTGGGCGCGCTCGGAGCGTTGGCTGACGTCACCGAAGAATTCTTCCTTGGCGCAGTCTTCGACGATCTGCCCGGCGTCCATAAAGATCACCCGGTCGGCGACCTTGCGTGCAAAGCCCATCTCGTGGGTCACGCACATCATGGTCATGCCTTCGTGGGCGAGCTGCACCATCACGTCGAGCACCTCGTTGACCATTTCCGGGTCGAGGGCCGAGGTCGGTTCGTCGAACAGCATCACCACTGGGTCCATCGCCAATGCACGGGCAATCGCCACGCGCTGCTGCTGGCCGCCAGAGAGCTGGCCAGGATGCTTGTGCGCATGCGCCGACAGGCCGACACGCTCGAGCAGTTTGAGGCCCTTCTCGGTGGCTTCGGCCTTGCTGCGGCCGAGCACCTTGATCTGCGCGATGGTCAGGTTTTCGGTGATGGTCAGGTGCGGGAACAGCTCGAAGTGCTGGAACACCATGCCGACCCGTGAACGCAGCTGGGGCAGGTTGGTTTTCGGGTCTGCAATCGAGGTGCCATCGACCACGATGTCGCCCTTCTGAAACGGCTCCAGGGCGTTGACGCACTTGATCAGGGTCGACTTGCCGGAGCCGGACGGCCCGCACACCACCACCACTTCACCCTTCTTCACCTCGGTGCTGCACTCGGTCAGCACCTGGAAGTTTCCGTACCACTTGTTGACGTTTTTGATGGAAATCATACGGCTAACCTTTTTTGCAGATGCTTGACCAGCAACGAGGCGGAGAAGCTGATGAGGAAGTACACCAGACCGGCGAAGATCAGGAATTCATGGGGCTGGCCGATGATGTCGCCGCGCGAGCGGGCGGCGTTGAGGAAGTCCATTAGGCCGACGGTGTAGACCAGTGAGGTGTCCTGAAACAGGATGATGCTTTGCTGCAACAGCAGCGGGGTCATCTTGCGGAACGCCTGCGGCAGGATGATCAGGCGCATGGTCTGCCCGTAGTTCATCCCCAGCGCCTGCGCAGCGCCCATCTGGCCACGGGGGATGGCCTGGATGCCTGCGCGGACGATCTCGCAGAAGTACGCGGCTTCGAACATCACGAACGCCACCAGGCACGAGGTGAAGGCGCCCACCGGGGTGTCTTCGCCGGTGATCCAGCGCAGGATGAACGGCACCGCGAAGTAGAACCAGGTGATCACCAGCAGCAACGGGATCGAGCGGAAGTAGTTGACGTAGGTGGCGGCGATCTTCGCCAGCAGCACGTTGTGCGACAGACGCATAAGCGCCAGCACGGTGCCCAGTACCACGCCGCCAATAACGCCCATGACCATCAGCTGCAGGGTCATGGCCATGCCATCCCACAGGCCTGGCAGGGCCGGAACGATTGCACTGAAATCCATTACTTACCTCCCACGGCGATCAGGCCGGGCACGGCGACTTTCTTCTCGACCAGGCGCATCAGCAGCATCAGGCTCATGTTCAGGGTGAAGTAGATCAACGTGGCCAGGGTGAAGGCCTCGAACAGGTTGGCGCTGAACTCGGCGGTCTGTTTGGTCTGCGCCAGCAGCTCCATCAGGCCGATCAAGGAGGCCACCGAGGAGTTCTTGAAGATGTTCAGGAATTCGCTGGTGAGCGGCGGAATGATGATCCGGTAGGCCTGCGGCAGCAGCACGTTGCTGTAGATCTGTGGCAGGCGCAAACCCATGGCGTAGGCCGCGGCGGTCTGGCCCTTGGGCAGCGCCTGGATGCCGGTGCGTACCTGCTCGCAGACCCGCGCGGCGGTGAACAGGCCGAGGCACACCACCACGCTGAGATAGGCCGAGGTGGCGGGGTTGAGGTCCTGCTTGAACCAGATTTCCAGCGGCTCGGGCAGCAGGTCCGGCACCAGGAAGTACCAGAGAAACAGCTGCACCAGCAGCGGCACGTTGCGGAAGATTTCCACGTAGGCGGTGGCGATGCCGGAGATCCAGCGGTTCGGCACGGTACGCATCACGCCGAGCAGCGAGCCCAGCGCCAGGGCGATGATCCAGCCAACGATGGCGATGGCGATAGTCCAGCCCAGGCCGGTGACGAACCAGTCCAGGTATATCTCGCTGCCGATGCCGGTGGACTTGAAGAAGATGCCCCAGTCCCAGTTGTAGTTCATGCGGGTTGCCCCTCGGGTGTCGCGAAATAGGCCGTGGGTCGGAGGAGGCCGGGCAGGTGCGTGCCTGCCCCGTTCGCGGGTGGCGAACGTGCCTCGATCCAGTCAGGTGGAAGGTGGAAGACGGGTGCTTCCGGTTCCCCGTCTACCGCCGCTCTTGTGAAGCGGCGGCAGGTTTACCGTCAGATCTGCTCGGCAGACTTGTCAGTCGGGTTGGCAATGAGCTTTTTCAGTTCATCGCTCATGGGGAAATTCAGGTTCAGGCCCTTCGGTGGCACCGGTTGCATAAACCACTTGTCATAGATGGCGTTGACTTCACCGGAGGCGAAGGTGGCGCTGATGGCCTTGTCGACCACCTGCTTAAAGCCTTCGTCGCCTTTGCGCATCATGCAGCCGTAGATTTCGAAGGACTGCGGCTCGCCGACCACCACCCAGTCAGCCGGCTGTTTGGCCTTGGCCATTTCGCCGTAGAGCAGGGCGTCGTCCATCATGAAGGCCAGAGCGCGGCCGGATTCGAGCATCAGGAAGGACTCGCCATGGTCCTTGGCCGAGATGATGTTCATGCCCATCTTTTTCTCGGCATTCATGATCTTCAGCAGGCGCTCGGAGGTGGTGCCGGCGGTGGTCACCACGTTCTTGCCCTTGAGATCAGGGAAGTCGTTGACCCCCGAGGTTTTCTTGGTCAGCAGACGGGTGCCGACTTCGAAGATGCCGACGGAGAAGTCCACCTGGCGCTGACGTTCGATGTTGTTGGTGGTGGAGCCGCACTCCAGGTCGACGGTGCCGTTCTGCACCAGTGGGATACGGGTCTGCGAGGTGACCAGGTTGTAGCGCACCTTGAGTTCCGGCAGGCCCAGCTCCTGCTTGATCGCTTCAACCACTTTCAGCTGCAGGTCATGGGAATAGCCCACCGGCTGCTGCGGGTTGTCGCCGAAGTAGGAGAAGGGGATGGAGGCGTCGCGGTGGCCCAGGGTGATGGTGCCGGAGTCTTTGATCTTCTTCAGGGTGCCGGTCAGTTCGCTGGCGAAGGCCGGGCTGGCGATCAGGGCGGCGGCGATGGCCGCGCTCAGTACGCGGGGGACAATACGCATGGATCTGTTCCTCGATGTTGTTCTTATGGGCGGCTGGCTGTTGGGCTAGACCGCTGGCTTGGAAGAGCTATCGCATTCCTGCCAGTACAGGGAGCAGGATGTATGCCAGGCCATCGAGGGTTTTTATGATTGTGTAAGTTATTGAAATTAATCAATAAATTTTAAAATTTGGAGAATGAAAAACGCCCAGCCGTTCGGCTGGGCGATTATTCAGTGGCGTGGCATTCGGAAAACCGAACGCCCCCCAGGGGCTGTCGGGCGATCAGGTGCCCGACTTGATGGTGTTCCACACCCGGGTACGCACGCGCTCGATCTTCTGCGGCAGCGGTTGCAGCACGTAGAGGGTCTTCTGCGCTTCGGCGGTCGGGGTCAGGCCTGGGTTGTCGCGGATTTCCGGGCCCACCAGCGGCATGCCGTCCTTGTTCGGGTTGGGGTAGCCGAGGAAGTCGCTGACCGGTGCAATCACTTTGGGTTCGAGCAGGTTGTTGAGGAACTCATGGGCCTCGGCAACGTTCAGGGCGCTTTTCGGGATGGCGAAGGAGTCGTACCACAGCGGCGCGCCTTCCTTCGGCAGACGCCAGTCGACCACTACGCCGTTGCCGGCTTCTTTGGCGCGGTTGGCGAACTGGTAGAAGCTGCCCGAGTAGCCGATGGCCACGCAGATGTCGCCGTTGGCGATATCGGTCATGTACTTGGCCGAGTGGAAGTAGGCCACGTGAGGGCGAATCTTCAGCATCAGCGCGCTGGCCTTCTCGTAGTCCTCAGGCTTGGTGCTGTTGGGGTCCAGGCCCAGGTAGTGCAGAGCAATCGGCAGGATATCGCCGGGCGAATCGAGCATGGCCACGCCGCACTGCTTGAGCTTGCTGATGTTCTCTTCCTTGAAGATCAGGTCCCAGCTGTCCACCGGTGCATCGGCACCCAGCACGGCCTTGACCTTGTCCGGGTTGAAGCCGATCAGTACGGTGCCGTACATGTAGGGCACGGCGTACTGGTTGCCGGGGTCGTTGGCGGTCATCAGCTGCAGCAGGCCGGGGTCGAGGTGCTGCCAGTTGGGCAGTTTGCTCTTGTCGAGTTTCTGGAACACGCCAGCCTTGATCTGGGTGTCGAGGAAGGTGTTGGTCGGCACCACCAGGTCGTAACCGGAGTTGCCGGTGAGCAGCTTGGCTTCCAGCGACTCGTTGGTGTCGAACACGTCCCAGGTCAGCTTGATACCGCTCTTGGCCTGAAAGTCCTTGGGCACCGACGGCAGCATATAGTCGGCCCAGTTGTACACGCGCAGTTCACGCGGTTTCTCGGGTGTTTGCGCCTGGGCCGTCGTGGCCAGCAGGGTGGCGCCGCAGATGGCGACGGCGAGCAGGTGTTTGATCGTGTTCATCGTGTCTCACCCCTGAATCATTATTGATGTTGTGTTGGCTAGGCCTGTACGTGAGCTGCTTCGAAACCTTCCAGTACGTTGACGGCGTTGACGCCGATGGCTTCCACCGCATAACCGCCTTCCATGACGAACAGCGTCGGCTTGCCGAGGGCAGCGATGCGTTGGCCCATGGCCAGGTAATCCGGGCTGTCGAGCTTGAACTGAGAAATCGGGTCGTCCTTGAAGGTGTCCACGCCCAGCGACACCACAATCACTTCAGCACCGTATTCGGCAATCCGCTGGCAGGCGTCGTCCAGCGCGGCGCTCCACACGTCCCACGGGCTGCCCATCGGCAACGGGTAGTTGAAGTTGCAGCCTTCGCCGGCCCCCTCGCCGCGTTCATCGGCATAGCCGAGGAAGAACGGAAACTCTTCGGCCGGGTCGCCGTGGATCGAGGCGAACAGCACATCATTGCGGCTGTAGAAGATGTCCTGAGTGCCGTTGCCGTGGTGGTAGTCGACGTCGAGGATGGCGACTTTCTTGTGGCCCTGATCGAGGAAGGCCTGGGCGGCGATGGCGGCGTTGTTCAGGTAGCAGTAGCCACCCATCAGCTCGCCAGCGGCATGGTGACCTGGCGGCCGGCACAGGGCGAAGGCGCTATGGGCGCCGTTGGCGATTTCCGCCTGGGCACTTAGCGCCACCTGCGCGGCGCTGTAAGCCGCCTGCCAGGTGCCGGCGGTAATCGGTGCGCCGCCGTCGAAGCTGTAATAGCCGAGCTGGCCATGCAAATCATTCGGGATGACCTGACGCAGGGTGCGTGCCGGCCAGGTGAAGGGCAGCAGGTCACCGTTGCCGTTCTGCGCCTGCCAGCGTGCCCAGGCACCCTTGAAGAAGTCCAGATAAGCGGCGCTGTGAATACGCTCAATCGGCGCCAGGCCGAAATCCTGCGGCGGGCGTACTTCACCGAGCTGGCGATGCTGGACGCGCGCCAGGATATGGTCGGCGCGTTGCGGTTTCTCGAAACAGGGCATCAGCTGGCCGTCGATCAGCTCGCAGCTGCCGTGGTGCAGGTGATGGTCGTCGCTGTAAAAGGTGAGCATGTGAAACGGCTCCAGGCTTGTTGTTGTGTCTGCATTGTTCGCCTGCACGCCCGGATGGAGAACGCTGGCAACGGCCAAAAGGGGATCGAAATGGCCAAATTTGGCGGCCGCCGAGCGCTGATGGCGCCGCGCAAACTGTAACAAGCCATGAGTCTTAAGCTTTTCTTAAGCCTGCAAATCGCATGGTGCGCCCCGCCGGGGCTCTGCCCCTTCATTGCCGACAAGGGGGCAGAGCATGCTCAATCAGACTCGCAAGTTGCCACGCCAGGTGTTGCCGCTGCTGTGCGCGTGGCTGGCCACGCCCGTGCTGGCGGATGTGGAATGCCCAAGCGCTGACCGCGCCAGCTGGATGAACGAATCACACTTTCGCCAGCAGATGAAAAGTCAGGGGCTGCAAATCACCAAGTTCCGCATCACCCCGGGTAATTGCTACGAGGTCTACGGCCTCGACGGCAACGGCAAGAAAGTTGAAATCTATTACAACCCGGTCGACGCCACGCCCGTGGCTGAAGTCGCCACCGCGCATGTGGCCAAGCCATGACCAGGCAGTTTGTCCTGCCGGTATCGCTCATGGCCGTGTTGGTGCTGTTTGCCCTGGCCTGGTACCGCGTACCGGCGCAGCCGCCGGCCGCCTTTGCCAGCACCGCAGCGGCGCCGGTCAGCGCGCCGGCATTCAGGGCGCGCTTCGCCTCATCGGACATGGACGACTTCGTTCACTCTGCATCGATCACCGGCCTGCCGGGTGGCGACCTGATGGCTGTCTGGTTTGCCGGTAGCCGCGAGGGCGCGGCCGACGTACAGATTCGCGCCGCGCGTTTCGACGCCGGCAGCAACCAGTGGGGTGCCGAGCGCGTACTCGCGAGTCGCGAGTCGACCCAGCGCGCCGTCGGCAAGCACATCCGCAAACTCGGCAACCCGGTGATCAGCCTGGCACCGGACAACCGCCTGTGGCTGTTCTACGTCTCGGTGTCGATTGGCGGCTGGGCCGGCAGTGCGGTCAACGCCATGGTGTCCGATGATTTCGGGGCCACCTGGTCGGCGCCCCGGCAACTGGTCACCAGCCCATTCCTCAACATCAGCACCCTGGTACGCGCCACCCCCGTGTTCCATGCCGACGGCAGCATCGGTTTGCCGGTGTATCACGAGTTCCTCGGCAAGTTTCCCGAGTACCTGCACCTGAGCGCGGATGGCAAGGTGTTGGGCAAGTACCGCATCGGCAAGGGCCGCTACTCGTTGCAGCCAACGGTGGTGGCGCTGGATGAACAGCGTGCGGTGGCGCTGCTGCGCTATGCCGGTGAGCAGTACCATCGCGTGCTGGCCAGCCACACGACGGACAGCGGCCGCACCTGGAGTACGCCGCAACCGCTGGAACCGAGCAACCCCAACTCATCGCTGGCCGCCGTCGGTCGTCCCGATGGCAGCCTGTTGGTGGCGATGAATGATCTGGAGGATGGTCGCTTCCGCCTGACCCTCTACGCCACCGACAGCCAGCTGGCGAACTGGCGCACCCTCGGTGAGCTGGATGAAAGCCCCAACCCTTGGGGGGAACCCATTGCGCCGGCGGACTTCCCGACGGTGATCCGCGAGAAGTTCCGCGCCAGCGGCGGCCGCCCCGAGCAGGAGGCGCGCTTTCTTGAGCAGGTCAGTGCCCGGATGTGCAGCCCGACGGGGTGCGACTTCGATTACGAATACCCCTATTTCACCCGTGACACCGATGGCACGTATCACTTGGTCTATTCGTGGAACGACATGTTTATCAAGCACCTGGCCTTCAATGAAGCCTGGCTGACGGAGCGCCGCCCACATGACTGACTTCTGGTTGCCGCACCTGGCCTTCACTCTGCTGGTTTTCCTGATCTTCGTTCGACTGGCGCGCAATGCGGCGCAGCGCGGCATCCTGCTGGCGGGCAGTCTGCTGCTGAGCCTGCTGCCGGTGCAGGGCATCAGCCTGGCGCTGCAGTTGCGCACCTATATCGGTGACCTGTCGATCAGCAGCCTGGTGCTGCTGAGCTGGGCGATGCTGTGTCGTTTTGGCTTGCCGGGTGCCGCCCCCCGTGATCGCCTGGCCAGCCTGGCGCTGTTCGCCGGCCTGGGTGTGCTGCTTTACCCAGCGGCCTTGGGGTTGAGCTACAGCGACCCATATCAGCTGGGCTTCGAGCCGCGGCCGATGTTGCTGGTGCTGGGCTTGCTGAGCCTGGTGCTGGTCATCCAACGCAGCTGGCTTGGCGCGTTGGCGTTGGTGCTGGCGACCCTGGCCTTCACCCTGCGCCTGAACGCCTCGGAAAACTACTGGGATTATCTGATTGACCCCTACCTGGCCCTCTACAGCCTGGGCGTGTTGCTCAGCGCCGCTGTGCGCGGGTTGCTGACCCGAGCGACAAGGAGCCTCGCATGAGCTGGCTGAAATCCCGACGCCTGCATTACCTGGCAGGTCTGACGGCGCTGCTGTTCGTGCTCTTCGCCGCCCTGCGCGGGCTGTTTCTGCTGGGGTTTTCCGCCGTCGATAGCATCAGCGAGCCGGATGTGCTGCCCACCCTCGGCATCGGCCTGCGCTTCGACCTGCGCCTGGCCCTGCTGCTGATGCTGCCGGTCGGCATCTTGCTGGCGCTGCCGAAGCTGCGTCTGGCGCGTTTCCGCGCGGTGCGCTGGCTGCTGCGCGGCTATCTGCTGTTGGCCGTGGCCGCGCTGGGCCTGCTGTACATCATCGATTTTGGCCACTACGCCTACCTGGGCGTGCGCCTCAACGCCACGGTGTTGCGCTTTGCCGGCGATGCGCAGATCTCCGCCGGCATGCTCTGGCAGACCTATCCGGTGCTGTGGATCACCCTGGCCTGGCTGGCGGGCGTAACGCTGTGGACCTGGGCGCTGCTGCGCCTGGAGCGCGTCACCCTGGATCGACCGCAAGCGCAACGCGTCGGCGTGTTGCCGGCAATCGGCGGTGCGGCGGTGGTGGGCGTGCTGGTGTTCTTCGGTCTGCTCGGTCGCGCCAGTGCACTGAACCTGGAAAACCCGGTGCCGCTGCGCTGGAGCGACGCCTTCTACAGCGGCAACAGCCAGATCGGCGCACTCGGGATCAATCCGGCGCTGTTTCTCTTCGACACCCTCACGCTGGAGCCCGCCGCCTTCGACGAAGCCGTCACGCGCGAGCATTACGAGGTGGTGGCCGATTACCTGGGCGTCAGCGAGCGTGATGCACAGGGCCTGAATTTTTTCCGCCACCAGCCCGTGCAGGCGCACCGCATCCAGGCTGAGCGCCCGCCGAATGTGGTTTTCGTCATGCTCGAATCCCTCGGCACCAGCGCCGTGGGTGCCTACGGTAACCCGCTGAACCCGACGCCGAATCTGGATCGTCTGGTCAGGGAAAGCTGGTTCTTCCGCCACTTCTACGTGCCGGTGACCGGCACCGCCAAGACGGTGTGGGCGAGCATCACCGGCATTCCCGATGTATCGCGCCAGGAGACCGCCACGCGCAACCCGCTGATCGCCCGGCAGCGCACGCTGATCAACGCGCTCGACGGCTATGAGAAGTTCTACATGATCGGTGGCAACGCCGGCTGGGCCAACATCAATGCGCTGATCCGCCAGAGCATCGACGGTGTACAGCTCTACGAGGAACGCCACTGGCAGTCGCCGCAGGTGGACGTGTGGGGCATTTCCGACCTGGATTTCTTCAAGGAGAGTTCGCAGATTCTCGGCGCTCTGCCGAAGGACAAATCCTTCTTCGCCTACCTGCAGACCTCCGGCAACCACCGGCCCTTCACCATCCCCAAGGACAATGACGGCTTCGAGGCGCTCGACCTGCCCCTGGAACAGGTACAGCAGGCCGGCTCGCGCAGCGTCGAGCAGTACAACGCCGTGCGTCTGCTGGACTTCAATATCGGCCGCCTGATGCAGTTGGCCAAGGAACAGGGCTTCTACGACGACACCATTTTCGTCTTCTTCGGCGACCACAACACCCGCATCAGTCAGATCCCGCACATGGCGCCAGCCTTCGAGCAGCTGGGGCTGGAGAGCAACAACGTGCCGCTGCTGATCCACGCGCCGAAATGGCTGGCGCCGCGCGAGTTCGACGCGGCCGTGGGCCTGGCCGACCTATTGCCGACCGTGGCCGGGCTGGTCGGTGTACCCTTCGACAACGGCGGCCTCGGTCGCGACTTGCAACTGCCTACGCCGGAAGGTGAGCGCGTGGTGCCGCTGGTGTTGCAGGAAGGCACCTTCCCGGTGATTGGCGCGGTGACCCGTGATTTCCTCGTGCAAATGCAGCACGACGGCAGCTCACCGACCCTGCACGACCTGCGCTCGCTGACGCCGCGCGATAACGTCGCCGAGCAGCACCCGCAAGAGTTTCAGCGCCTGCTGGCGCTGAGTCGTGGCTTGCATGAAACCGCGCGCTTGCAGATGTACCGCAACGTGCAGGTGGAGGACTGAGGATTCGGTGCGCACGGCGCACCCTACAAAGGCACGCGCCGGCTCGTAGGGTGCGCCATGCGCACCGCCCACAAACGCTGCTCGATAACGATGCAAACGGCTGTACGAACCGTTAGGTCTCAGGCGCGAAAACGGCTCGGCGGCACGCCGCTCCAGCGCTGAAAGGCGTGGCGGAAACTGGCTGTTTCGCTGAAGCCGAGGTATTCGGCAATCCGGCAAATCGGCCAGTCTTCCTGGCCGAGCAGGGTTTTCGCCCGTTCGAAACGCAGCTCGTCGAGCAGTTCCTGATAGTGCGTGCCCAGCTCCTGCAGGTGCCGGCGCAGGGTGCGCGGTGAGCAATGCATCTGCTGCGCCAGCTGTTCCAGGCCAGGCGGCGCGGTCAGCTGTTCAGTCAGCAACTGGCGAATGCGCCCGAGCCAGGCCTGACGGGTGGTGAATTCGGCGTTCTGTTTGCGGCAGCGGTCGAGCATTTCCCGGTGGGTGACCGCATCGGCCAGGGGTAAGGGTTGCTGCAACCAGCTGGCGGGGAAGGCGAAGGCATTGCGCGGCGCTTCGAATTGCAGCGGGCAGGCAAAGCTGTGCTGGTAGCGGGCACTGTAGTCGGGTTCGCCATAGCGAAACTGCGCTGCGCTGAGGGGCAGGGGCTGGCCGAGCAGGTCATCACTGATCAGCTTGAGCGAGGCCAGGCACATTTCCAGGTTGAACACCTCCAGCGCCGGCGCGTGCTGGTAGTCGCTGGCGCTGACCCAGGCCAAGTCGCCTTCGAGCTGCATATCCAGTTTGAAGTAGGTGCCGAGCAGGGCCGGGTAGTGCAGCATCAGCCGCCAGGCGTCACCAAAGGTGGCACTCGACAGGGCGGCGTAACCGACCATGCCATAGGCCGACACATGCATACGCCGGCCCAGCTCCAGGCCCAGGTCACTGCGCAGCAGCAGGGCATTGGCGCAGACCTGCAATTCCTGAGTGCGGGTGATGCGGGTGTCGGCGCAGGCCAGATCAGCCGCCGCAATGCCGCTGCCGGCCAGCAGTGGCTCGGTCAGTTCAGGTTGGTGGGCAAAGATTTCAAGGATTTGCGAAACCACATGCAGGGTGGTCAGGTGGGCATGCAACATCGGGGTGACCGCAACTGTTCAGAATGCCGGTAATGAGGCAAGAACTATGCCGCGGTCTGGCAGCGACCCTGCACGGTGCGGGTCGCTGCGGGCAGGCGCAATTCAGCGATTGCGCAGGAACGCGTTGATAAAATCGCCCTGATTGGGTGCTTCTTCGTGGGTGGTGAAGGTCAGGGTTGCCTCGTTTTCGCGCAGCTTGAGCTTCGCGGCGAAGCTGCATTCCACGGTTTTCAGGCTTTTGGCCTCTGCCTTGTAGTCGGCATCGTTCTGACACAGATTGGCCAGTTGGTTGACCACTTCACCGCAGAAGCTCGGCACGCTCAGGCGCTTGAGCTTGTCATCGTCAATGGCTTGCCAGTCAACCTGGGTATGCAGCGGCGTATCACAGGCTTTCGAGGCATCCTGGTCGATCTTTTGCAGCTGGGCGCTGAAGTCGGCCAGGCGCTGCTCACGGTCAAAGCGGCTGAGTTTGTCCTGAACGCCTTTTTTCATCTGCTGTTCGTACAGGGCCAGCAGATTGGCCGGCTTGGCTTCCTTGCTCTTGCTCTCGTCGAAGCCCAGCTCGAAACCATCGGTGCTCGGCAGGTACAGCTGGTACTGTTCGCCGCCCCAGCCCTGGCGCTTGAGCAGCAGGTTGTAGGCGCTGCCATTGAGGGTGGTGGTGTAGTCGAGCTCATCGTTGCCGCGTTCGTTCACCTCGCTCAGCAGCACCACTTCATCCAGCGGGTGGTTGATCCCGCTGACCTGGATCAGCGCCTGCTTGCCATCGCTGCTCGGCGCAACGGTGACGCTGATGCCTTTGCCGGCATTGAATACCTGCGGGTATTTGGCCAGTTCCAGGGCGCTGGCATTGAAGGTGAGCAGTGAAGCGGCGAGTAGCAGTGACAGCCTTGTCATGGTGGCGTCCTTAATGATGAAAGGGCCTCCAGTATAGCCAGAGTGTTACAACAGATTTGTGCGCGAAGTCCGCTCGTGACGTCTACCGCGCGCTGCACTGGTGGGGAGAGGTGAGCCTTGGCCTGTGCCTCGACAAACGGTTGGCGCGGGTGCCCGCCTGGCGAGGCTTTACGGTATACTGCGCGGCCTTTGGCCGGTCGCACCGGCTGGAAATCGCATACAAGCCACGCCGGTCCTCCCGCGTGGCTTGTTGGTTTTTGCCGCGCCTGCGGGCGCCAATTTGAGAAGAGGCACGACGATGAGCGCACTGGTTGGCGTGATCATGGGCTCCAAGTCCGATTGGTCCACCCTTACCCACACCGCCGAGATGCTGGACAAGCTGGGCATTCCGTACGAAGTGAAGGTGGTGTCTGCCCACCGCACCCCGGACCTGCTGTTCCAGTACGCCGAACAGGCTGAAGAACGCGGCATTCAGGTGATCATCGCCGGTGCTGGCGGCGCCGCGCACCTGCCGGGCATGTGTGCAGCCAAGACCCACCTGCCGGTACTTGGCGTGCCGGTGCAATCGGCCGTGCTGTCGGGCGTCGATTCGCTGCTGTCGATCGTGCAGATGCCGGCTGGCATTCCGGTCGCCACCCTGGCCATCGGCAAGGCCGGTGCCGTCAACGCCGCGCTGCTCGCCGCGAGCATCCTTGGTCACCAGCACCCGCAGTTCCACGAGCGGCTGAAGGCGTTCCGCACCGAGCAAACCGAATCTGTACTGGAAAATCCGGATCCGAGGAACGCGTAATGAAGATCGGCGTAATCGGTGGCGGCCAGCTGGGCCGCATGTTGGCCCTGGCAGGTACGCCGCTGGGGATGAACTTCGCCTTCCTCGACCCTGCGCCGGATGCCTGCGCCGCCGCGCTGGGCGAGCATATCCGCGCCGATTATGGCGATCAGGATCACCTGCGCCAGCTGGCCGATGAAGTCGATCTGGTGACCTTCGAGTTTGAAAGCGTGCCGGCTGAGACGGTGGCCTTCCTCTCGCAGTTCGTGCCGGTCTATCCCTCGGCCAACGCCCTGCGTATCGCCCGTGATCGCTGGTTCGAGAAGTCGATGTTCAAGGACCTCGGCATTCCGACCCCGGATTTCGCCGATATCCAGTCGCAAGCCGATCTCGACGCCGCTGTGGCCAGCATTGGCCTGCCGGCGGTGATGAAGACCCGCACCCTGGGCTACGACGGCAAGGGCCAGAAGGTTCTGCGCAAACCAGAAGATGTCGTAGGCGCCTTTGCCGAACTGGGCAGTGTGCCGTGCATCCTCGAAGGCTTCGTGCCGTTTACCGGCGAAGTCTCGCTGGTGGCGGTGCGCGCCCGTGATGGCGAAACCCGTTTCTACCCGCTGGTGCATAACCGCCACGACAGCGGCGTGCTGGCGCTGTCTATTGCCAGTACCGATCACCCGTTGCAGGCGCTGGCCGAGGATTATGTCGGTCGTGTGCTCAAGCAGCTCGACTATGTTGGCGTGCTGGCCTTCGAGTTCTTCGAAGTCGACGGTGGCCTGAAAGCCAACGAAATCGCCCCGCGCGTGCACAACTCCGGGCACTGGACCATCGAAGGCGCCGAGTGCAGCCAGTTCGAAAACCACCTGCGTGCTGTTGCCGGCCTGCCGCTGGGTTCGACTGCCAAGGTCGGCGAGAGCGCGATGCTCAACTTTATTGGCAGCGTGCCGCCGGTGGAGCAGGTGATTGCCATCGCCGACTGCCGCTTGCACCACTACGGCAAGGCCTTCAAGGCCGGGCGCAAGGTTGGCCATGCCACCCTGCGCTGTGCCGATCGCGCGACTCTGGATCAACAGATCGCGGCTGTCGAAGCGCTGATCGCCAAGGGCTGAAAAACCGCTGCGGCCGCCTCACCGGCCGCCGCAGCGGGAACCTTGGCGGCGGCTTTCCGTCTGATTGCTTAACGCCAGTATTGGCCCCTGCAACACACGCGGAGTGACGCACCATGAGCATTATCGGCATCATTTTTATCGGTCTGATCGTTGGCCTGATCGCGCGCTTTATCAAACCCGGCAACGACAGCATGGGCTGGATCATGACCATCCTGCTGGGCATTGGCGGCTCCATTGCCGCTACCTACGGCGGCCAGGGATTGGGTATCTACCAGGTCGGTGAAACCGCCGGCTTTATCGGCGCGGTGATCGGCGCGGTGGTGCTGCTGATCATCTACGGCGCTGTCAAAAAGGGCTGATGCTCGTTCATCCTGCTGCCTTGCGAGCCTATTGATGCGCTATCTGTTGTTACCTCTGTTGCTGCTCAGCACCCTGGCCTGCGCCGAGTTGCCGGAAACCGATTGGCTGGAGCTGATGCCACCGGAAGACCGCCAGGCCCTGGAAGACATGCCGGAGATCAGTCACCAGGGCCTCGAGCAGGACAGCGGCTTCTACAACCCCGGTGGCCTCAAGCAGCAGGATCAGAACCTGCCGGCGGTCATGTACTCGACAAAAACCGTCGCGGCCTTCGACGGTAAGGCGGTGCGCCTGGGCGGCTATCCGGTGCCACTGGAAACCGACAGCAAGGGCCATAGCACGCTGTTCTTCCTGGTTCCCTACCCCGGCGCCTGCATCCACGTGCCGCCGCCGCCACCCAATCAACTGGTGCTGGTGCGCTACCCAAAAGGCATTGAGCTTGAAGACATCTACGCGCCGCTCTGGGTCAGCGGTACGCTGAAGATCGAACAGGTCAACAATGAATTGGCAGACGCCGCATATGCCATGCAGGCAGATGTGGTTAGAGTGGTGACCGATGATGACTTATAAGACCGGAGTGCCCACCATGAAAGCCGCCATCGCTCTGCTGCTATGCCTGTTCTCCGCCACCAGCATGGCCCTGGAAACCGGTGACCGTCTGGCGCCCTGGACCCTGCTCGATCAGCACGATCAGGCCTACACCCTGGACGATCAACTGCAAGTACTGCTGGTAGCCCGTAGCATGGACGCCGCCAAACTGGTCGACGTCGCCCTGCAGGGCAAGCCCAAGGGCTATCTGGAGCAGCGCCATACCGTATTTCTTGCCGACATCAGCCGCATGCCTACGGTGATCGCCAGCCTGTTCGCCCTCCCCAAGATGCGTGACTACAACTACCGCATCCTCCTCGACCGCGACGCCCGTATCGTCCCCCGCTACCCGGCGGACACTGCCAGCGTGCTCTGGCTCGACCTGCGCCAGGGCCAGCTACAGGGGCAGCGTAGTTTTACCGATGCTACCGAGTTGGCGAAGGCATTGGAGGCGGTGGGGCAGTGAGCGCATTGCCGGTGCCGTTACTCGCCAGTTAGACCTCTCTTATACCCGCTCAGCCCACAGGCTCAGGTCGAGCTGGTGCTGCTGCCCGGCGTTCAGCACGCGAATGTCGTCCATGACGTTGGCGTGTTCGATACACAACATGCCCTGCCAGGCATCACTGGCGAACTGTGACAGGCGCTGGGCTTTTTCGATCCAGGGGTTCCACAGTACTGCCGAATTCGAGCCGCTGCTGTGCAGTTGGATGCGCCGCTGCCAGGCGTGGTCGTGGATGCTCAGGTGTGCGGGCGTATCGAGGTAGATGCGGTCGGTTTCGCTGTTAAATGTCAGCAGACCGTCCTGCTGGCGTTGATGCCAGTCTTCCAGGGTTTCGATATAACGGCAGCCGTGCAGGCCTTCGACCGCGATGTTGCGGATATCGCTGACGGCAAAGTAGCTGTGCAGCGCCTGACTGATGGCCAGCGGTGTGTCGCCCAGGTTGCGGCTGTTCAGCTGGATGTGCAGGTGCTTATCCAGGCGAACCCTCAGGCGCAGTTCAGCCGCGTGGGGCCAGTCGGTCAGCGGTTGGGTGGTGCTGTTGTAGACGAATTCCAGCTGGACGCCATCATCATGCTGATCGATGCCTTGTAGCTGCCAGTCGAGGCTGCGCACCAGGCCGTGGGCGGGCGCAGCGTCTGGTTGCCGATGCATGGCCTGCACCGTTTGCGGGTTGCGTTGCAGGTTGCCGAACCAGGGCCAGCACACCGGTACACCGCCGCGTACGCCTTGCCCACGCTTGTAGGCAGCCTGCTCGCTGAGCCAGATCAGCGGCGGCTGGTCATCCTGCTGATAGCTGAGAATCTGCGCGCCCTGCTGGCTGATCAGCAGCTCATTGGCACCATGGCGCACGCGCCAGCAGGTCAGTTCGTCCAGTTCAAGGCGTTCAACAGCGGATCTGACCATGGTGCGGCTCACAGGCGATTAAAGTGGCTATTGGAGCGCAGCTTGACTGCAGAAAGCAAAACGCCCGTCAGTAACGGGCGTTGTGCTGTAACAGCGGCGGTTTACTTGCCGTACACCTGCTCCGGTAGCCAGGTGATCAGCCCAGGGAACTGGTAAGCAATCACTAGCAGCAAGAGCTGAAGCAGGATAAACGGCACCACGCCTTTGTAGATGGTGCTGGTGGGCACCGAGGCCGGGGTGACGCCGCGCAGGTAAAACAGCGCGAAGCCGAACGGCGGGGTCAGGAATGAAGTCTGCAGGTTGAGCGCGATCATCACCCCGAGCCAGATCGGGTCCAGGCCCATGGCCAGCAATACCGGGCCGACAATCGGTACCACCACGAAGGTGATCTCGATAAAGTCGAGGATAAAGCCGAGCAGGAAGATCACCAGCATCACCAGGAAGAACGCACCCAGTACGCCGCCAGGCAGCTGGGCAAAGACGTCCTCGATCAGGGCTTCGCCGCCGAAACCACGGAATACCAGAGAGAACAGCGAGGCACCAATCAGGATGAGGAACACCATGGCGCTGATTTCGGTGGTTCCGTAGGCCACTTCGCGCAGCTGGCCGAAGTTCAGCTTGCCTTTATAGAAGGCCAGCAGCATGGCACCCAACGCACCCAGTGCGGCGGCTTCAGTCGGGGTGGCGTAACCGGCGAGGATCGAGCCGAGTACCGCACCGATCAGCAGCAACGGTGGTACCAGCGCCTTGATCAGCCTGCCCCATTCAATCGGGCCCAGCTCTTTCTGCGGCAGTGCGGGCAGTTTCTTCGGCTGGAAGATCGCCACGCCAATGATGTAGACGATATACAGCCCCACCAACAGCAGGCCGGGTAGCAGCGCACCGACAAACAGATCGCCGACCGATACGGTTTTGGGCGAGAAGATGCCCATCTTCAGCTGCGCCTGTTGGTAGGCGCTGGACATCACGTCACCGAGTAATACCAGCACGATGGACGGCGGAATGATTTGCCCCAGGGTGCCTGTCGCGGCCAGGGTACCGGTGGAAATGGCGGGATCGTAACCACGGCGCAGCATGGTGGGCAGAGCCAGCAAGCCCATGGTCACCACGGTGGCGCCAACGATGCCGGTACTGGCGGCGAGCAGCGCACCGACCACGCAGACTGAAATTGCCAGACCGCCGCGCAGCGTGCCGAACAGTCGCGACATGGACTCCAGCAAATCTTCGGCGACTCTGGATTTCTCCAGCATCACCCCCATAAACACAAACAACGGCACTGCCAGCATGGTCTGGTTGTTCATGATGCCAAACAGACGGTTGGGCAGGGCACTCAGGTAACCACCATCGAAGGTGCCGGTGAGCACGCCGATGCCGGCGAAGGCCAGCGACACACCTGCCAGGGTGAAGGCCACCGGATAGCCGGCCATCAAAGCCGCGCAGATGCTGATAAACAGCAGGATTGCCATTAACTCAGCCATGTTGCACCTCCGCAGCCTGCAGCCGTCCGGTGAGGATGTTGGCGGATTTGATCAAATCGGAGATTCCTTGCAGAACCAGGCTGACGACCAGCACCAGGATGATGCTCTTCTGCAAGTAGACGAACTTCAGGCCGCCCGATTCGCTGGAGCCTTCCAGAGTCGACCAGGAGTTACTGACGTAGTCCCAGCTGCTCCAGCCAAGGAACAGGCAGACCGGCAACAGGAAGAACAGGGTGCCGAGGCTGTCGACCAGGGCTTTCCGGCGTGGGCTGAATTTCTGGTAGAAGATGTCGACACGCACGTGGCCATTGCGTTGCAAAACCCAGGCGGCAGCGCCCATAAATACCAGTGCATGGCCGTACAGCACGGCTTCCTGCAAGGCAGTGGCACCAATGCCGAAACCGTAACGCAGCACCACCACGATAGCGGTGCCCAGAACCAAAAACAGCGTCAGCCAGGAACAGGCTTTGCCGAAGCGGGCATTGAACGAGTCGATCAGATGAGCAAGGCCGAGCAGGCGTGGGGGCTTATCGGACATTGTGAGTCCTTCTTATGGTTATGGGGCTTTGTTGGCAGGCCGGCGATTCTAGGCAGGCCTTCTGGCGTGCGGCAATGGCACTACAACTTTAGTTGTATCCGCTAGGCTTGAGAGTCACTTACCCCTATGGTAGTCAGGCTCGGTCTGCCTGCGGCGATCCTGTGGTCAGACCATTACAACAATAAAGGAGCTTTGCATGAAACGTCGTCAAATTCTCGCAGCAGCCGGTGTCGGCCTTGCAGCCACGGCTTTGGCCGGTTGCAAGCAAGAGGCGGATACCGCTGGCAAGCCTCAAGAGGGCGCGAGCGCTCAGACCTTCAACTGGAAAATGGTCACGTCCTGGCCAAAGAACTTCCCCGGTGTGGGCGTGGGCGCCGAACGCTTCGCCAAACTGGTTGAAGAAATGAGCAACGGTCGCCTGAAGATCAAGGTCTATGCGGCGGGCGAACTGGTGCCGGCGCTGGAAGTGTTTGACGCGGTATCCCGTGGCACCGCAGAGATGGGCCATGGCGCGCCCTACTACTGGAAAGGCAAAGTGCCTGCGGCGCAGTTTTTCTGCGCGCTGCCGTTTGGCCCCAATGCCCAGGAAATGAATGCCTGGCTGCACCGTGGTGGCGGCATGCAGCTGTGGGAAGAAACCTACAAGCCGTTCGGCGTGCTGCCGATGGCCTGCGGCGCGACCGGTGTGCAGACTGCCGGTTGGTTCAACAAGGAAATCAACGGCGTGGCCGATTTCCAGGGCCTGAAGATGCGCACCCCAGGTCTGGGCGGCGAAGTGCTGACCAAGATGGGCGGTACCGTGGTCAACATGCCGGCCGGTGAGATCTTCACTGCGCTGCAAACCGGTGCCATCGACGCCACCGAGTGGATCGGCCCATACAACGACCAGGCCCTGGGCCTGCACAAAGCCGCCAAGTACTACTACACCCCGGGCTGGCAAGAGCCGAACGTGACCTTTGAGCTGGACGTCAACATCAAGGCCTGGGAAACCCTCCCGGCGGACCTGCAGGCCATCGTTCGTGCTGCTGCCCGCGATGTGAACGGTGACATGCTCGACGACTACAACGCGCGCAATATGGAAGCCATGGAACAGCTCAAGGGCGAGGGCGTAGAAGTGCGGCGTCTACCGGATGAGGTGCTGGCCAAGCTTAAGGAAGTGGCCGCCGAAGTGGTCGATGCCAGTGCCGCTGCTGACCCGGTGGCAAGCAAGGTGTGGGCCCAGCAGAAGGCCTATCTCAAGCGGCTGTATGACTATGCCGAGATGAACGAGAAAGACATCTACAACATCCGTAGCTGATTCTTAGTGCACAGCAAAACGCCGGCCTATAGCCGGCGTTTTCGTTTCACCATCGGCAATCAGCGCCGTGCCGGCACCGGGCGAGTACGCCCGCTGCCGTCGATGGCGACGAATACGAATACGGCTTCGGTGACCTTGCGCCATTCGCTGGACAGTGGATCGTCGCTCCACACCTCGACCAGCATCTGAATCGAGCTGCGGCCCACTTCGACCGTCTGCGTGTAGAACGACAGCTGTGCGCCGACTGCCACAGGCACCAGAAAGGCCATGCGGTCGATGGCCACGGTGGCTACCCGGCCGCCGGCGACCTTGCTGGCCATGGCGGTGCCGGCCAGGTCCATCTGCGACACCAGCCAGCCGCCGAAAATATCGCCAAATCCGTTGGTTTCACGCGGCAGCGCGGTGATCTGCAAAGCCAGGTCGCCTTGCGGGATGGGGTCTTCCTGTTCGAAATCGTGCATCGGATAGGCTCGCGGCGCGGTTGTTTTTATTGGCGCGGTGCAGGGCTTGGCGCTGGCGGCGAGTCTGGCTCTGCGGCGATCGCGGGTTGGCCCGGCAGGCCCGCGGGAGTGCGGGCGGTGCGAGTATAACGACTCGGCAGTCGCAGGGCGACCATGGCGCTTTGCTGGCGATCATTGCCGGGCGGTGCATGACGGCGAGAAAACCTGCTGGCGTTCATCTAACTGTCATATTGATTACATACAGTCGTCATACGGCCTGCAGATACTGGCCCCGTTCAATCCAACACTAGTTTTCCAGGAGTAAGGCATGAAACTTAAGCGTTTGATGGCGGCCATGACATTTGTCGCCGCTGGCGTTGCCACCGCCACTGCGGTTGCTGCTGTTGACCCGGCTCTGCCGAGCTACACCAAGACCTCCGGCGTATCGGGCAACCTGTCCAGCGTCGGCTCCGACTCCCTGGCCAACCTGATGACCCTGTGGGCTGAAGAGTTCAAAAAGGAATACCCGAACGTCAACATCCAGATCCAGGCCGCCGGCTCGAGCACCGCGCCACCCGCGCTGACCGAAGGCACTGCCAGCATGGGCCCGATGAGCCGTGCGATGAAGGATGCCGAAATCCAGGCGTTCGAAGAGAAGTACGGCTACAAGCCGACTGCCGTGCCGGTGGCCATCGATGCCCTGGCGGTGTTCGTGCACAAAGACAACCCGATCAAGAGCCTGGATATCGCCCAGGTTGATGCGATCTTCTCCAGCACCCGTCTGTGCGGTGGCGCCACCGATATCAAAACCTGGGGCGATGTGGGCCTGACTGGTGAGTGGGCGGCCAAGCCGATCCAGCTGTTCGGTCGCAACTCGGTGTCCGGCACCTACGGCTACTTCAAGGAAGAAGCCCTGTGTAAAGGTGACTTCAAGGCCAACGTCAACGAGCAGCCGGGTTCGGCTTCCGTGGTGCAGTCGATCTCCAGCACCCTCAATGCCATCGGTTACTCGGGCATTGGCTACAAGACCTCCAGCGTGAAGACCGTGCCGTTGTCGAAGAAAGGCGGCGAAGCCTTTGACGCCAACGAAGCCAACGCCCTGGCTGGCAAGTTCCCGCTGGCGCGCTTCTTCTACGTCTACGTCAACAAGGCGCCGAACAAGCCGCTGAACCCGCTGGATGCCGAGTTCATCAAGCTGGTGCTGTCCAAGCAAGGCCAGGAAGTCGTAGTCAAAGACGGCTACATCCCGCTGCCGAAGAAAGTGGTCGATAAAACCATCCAGGAACTGGGTCTGTAAGGATCGCCTGACTGGCAAGGACGCTAGGTAACTCGCATGCCCGCCTTCGTTTACGACAGGTGGGCATTGCTTTGTCAAAGCGCTGTAACTTTTCTGTCATACAAGAAGGCTAGATTAGGCACCTCGTATAGCGACAGAACTCACTATGGCGCGCTCATGGCTGCGCAGAGACGCTCTTACCTATGAATGACTTGGCTAGTGAAACCATGACCGCCACCTCCAAATCCCTCGGGCTGGACTTCAACACCCCAGCCCTGCAGCGCAAACGCCGTATCCGTGCGCTGAAAGATCGCTTCGCCCGCTGGGCCGTATCCGTAGGCGGCCTGGCCGTCCTCGGGGCGATCACCCTGATCTTCTTCTACCTGGCCTACGTGGTGTTGCCGATGTTCCAGGGCGCCAGCCTGGAAAGCCGCAAGGCGGTCAGCGCGCCCTGGCTGAGTGAGACCGGCGCACCGCTGCTGCTGACGTTGGAAGAGCAGAATCAGGTCGCCATGCGCCTGGATCAGAACGGTAAGGTGCAATTCTTCGACGCCAAGAGCATGCAGGCGCTGAATGCGCAGCAGCTGCCGATTCCCGCGGGTACCCAGATCGTCGCGCTGGGCAAGGACCAGCCGGGTAGCAACCGCGTGGCCCTGGGCCTGTCCAACGGCCAGGTGCTGGTGTTCCAGCATGTCTACAAGATCACCTACCCGAACGACGTGAAGACCATCAATCCGAGCATCGAATACCCCTTCGGTGAGGCACCGATCAGCCTCGATCCGCAGGGCCGCGCGCTGGATCATGTTGGCCTCAGCCTGAACAGCGGTACGCTGATGCTGGCGGGCTCCACCGGCACCGAACTGCATGTGCTGAGCCTGGGCCGCGAAGAAAACCTGATGACTGGCGAAGTGACGCTCAGCGAAGAGCGCCTGGCCCTGCCGCAGATCGCCGAGCCGATCAAGGCACTGATCATCGACCCGCGTCAGATGTGGCTGTATGTGGTCAACGGCCGCAGCACGGCGGATGTCTTCGACCTACGCGGCAAGAGCCTCAACGGCCGCTACAAACTGCTGGAAGATGGCAAGCTGGAAGTCACCAACGCCACCGCACTGCTTGGCGGTATCTCGCTGATGATTGGTGACAGCAGTGGTGCGATCCAGCAATGGTTCATGGTGCGTGATGCCGACGGCAAAGCCGTGCTCAAGCCGATTCGCAGCTTCCAGATGGCCGGTAACCCGATTGTGCAGATCCTCCCGGAAGAACGTCGCAAGGGCTTTATTGCGATGGATGCCAAGGGCAACCTGGGTATTTTCCACAGCACCGCACACCGTACCCTGCTGGTCGAGCCAGTAGCCGAGGGCCAGGCCATGGCCGCCCTGTCGCCGCGCGCCAACCGCGTGCTGGTGGAAGCGGACGGCAAACTGCAACGCTTCGTGGTCGACAATCCGCACCCGGAAATTTCCTGGAGCTCGCTGTGGGGCAAGGTGTGGTACGAAAACTACGACGCACCAGGCTATGTCTGGCAGTCCACGTCGGCCAACACCGACGCCGAGCCCAAACTGAGCCTCGCACCGCTGACCTTTGGTACGCTGAAGGCCGCCTTCTACGCCATGCTCCTGGCTGCACCGCTGGCGATTGCCGCGGCCGTCTACACCGCCTACTTCATGGCGCCGGCCATGCGCCGTAAGGTCAAGCCGGTGATTGAGCTGATGGAAGCGCTGCCGACGGTGATCCTCGGCTTCTTCGCCGGTCTGTTCCTCGCGCCTTATGTGGAGGGGCATCTGCCGGGCATCTTCAGCCTGCTGATTTTCACCCCTATCGGCATCCTGTTGGCCGGTTACCTGTGGAGTCGCCTGCCTGAGTCGATTCGCCTGAGCGTGCCGGACGGTTGGGAATCGGCCCTGCTGATCCCGGTGATCCTGCTGGTGGGCTATGTCTCATTGAGCATGAGCGGGCACCTGGAGAACTGGCTGTTCGACGGCAACATGCGCATGTGGCTGAGCAATGACCTGGGCATCCCCTTCGATCAGCGCAACGCCCTGGTCGTGGGCCTGGCCATGGGTTTTGCAGTGATCCCGAACATCTATTCGATTGCTGAAGACGCCGTGTTCAGTGTGCCGAAAAGCCTGACCTTTGGCTCTCTGGCCCTGGGTGCCACGCCTTGGCAGACCCTGACCCGCGTGGTGATCCTTACCGCCAGTCCGGGCATCTTCTCGGCGATCATGATCGGCATGGGCCGCGCCGTGGGCGAAACCATGATCGTGCTGATGGCCACCGGCAACACCGCGATCATGGACATGAACATCTTCGAAGGCCTGCGCACCCTGGCCGCCAACGTGGCGGTGGAAATGCCCGAATCCGAGGTGGGTGGTACGCACTACCGCGTGCTGTTCCTGTCGGCGCTGGTGCTGCTGACCTTCACCTTTGTCATGAACACCCTGGCAGAACTGGTGCGCCAGCGTCTGCGCGTCAAGTACGCCTCGCTCTAAGGCTTGGGAAGGTATATGTCCGTGAAACAGAACAACCTGAAAACCTGGTTCAAGAGCGGTACGCCCTGGATCTGGATGAACGCCGGCGCGGTGTCGATTGCGGTGATCATGACCCTGGGCCTGCTGATGGTGATTGCCGTGCGCGGCCTCGGCCACTTCTGGCCGGCGGATATCGTTGAGGCCGATTACCGGATTCCGGGTCAGGAAGCCAAGGTAATGGCCGGCGAGATTACCCAGATCGAAGAGGTACCGCGCGCGCGCCTGGCCGCTTCCGGCCTGCCGGTGGATAGTGAAGGCGGCGAGTTCATGACCCGCGAACTGTTCAAGGTGGGTAACCGTGACCTGTATGGTGCGGACTTCACCTGGGTGGTGGGCGAGTGGCTGAGCAACCCGCGTACCCCGGAAAACCTCACGGCCTTCGAGCGCCGTGAGTGGGGCAACTTCTACGGCTACCTGGTCAACGTCAAGGAAAACGGCGAACTGGTCGCTGAGGGTGATGCCAGCTGGGCGGCCCTGCAGGAGCGCCTGACGCGTGTCGACCAGCTGCACGCGCAGCTGGTACGCCTGGAGAAGAAGGACATTGGTCGAATCAACGCCGGCCTTGAACGCATTCGCCTGCAGACCCGCAAACTGGAGCTGCAGGGCAAGCTGGATGCAGTGGCCCAGGCTGAGCTGGACGCCGAGCGTGCCCAGTGGGATGCCGAATACAAGGTCCTGGAAACTGAGTTGATCGCCCTCAACAAGGCGTTCAACCGCGACAGTGTGACCGTGCGCAGCGTCGATGGCCGCGAGATCAGCCTGAGCCTGGGTAAGGTGGTCCGCGCCTTCCAGCCCAACGCCATGGGCGTAGCCGATAAGCTCGGTTTCTATTTCGCCAAACTGTGGGAATTCGTCAGCGATGATCCCCGTGAGGCCAACACCGAAGGTGGCATATTCCCGGCGATCTTCGGCACCGTGATGATGACCCTGATCATGGCCGTGATTGTCACCCCGTTCGGTGTGGTAGCGGCCATCTACCTGCGTGAGTATGCCAAGCAGGGGCCGCTGACCCGGGTGATTCGCATCGCGGTAAACAACCTGGCCGGTGTACCGGCGATCGTCTACGGCGTGTTCGGCCTTGGCTTCTTCGTCTATGTGCTGGGTGGCTCGATTGACAGTCTGTTTTTCCCGGAAGCGGCACCAGCCCCGACCTTTGGTACGCCGGGCCTGCTGTGGGCCTCGCTGACGCTGGCGATTCTTGCCGTTCCAGTGGTGATCGTTGCCACTGAAGAAGGCCTGGCGCGGATTCCTCGTGCGGTGCGTGAAGGTTCCCTGGCCCTGGGGGCGACCAAGGTTGAAACCCTTTGGCGCGTGGTACTGCCGATGGCCAGCCCGGCCATGATGACCGGCCTGATCCTCGCGGTGGCGCGTGCCGCCGGTGAAGTGGCGCCACTGATGCTGGTCGGTGTGGTCAAGCTGGCCCCGAGTCTGCCGGTGGATGGCAACTACCCGTACCTGCACTTGGACCAGAAAATCATGCACCTGGGCTTCCATATCTATGACGTCGGCTTCCAGAGCCCCAACGTCGAAGCCGCTCGTCCGCTGGTATATGCCACCGCGTTGCTGCTGGTGCTGGTCATCGCGTTGCTCAACTTGAGTGCGGTATACCTGCGTAACCACCTGCGCGAGAAGTACAAAGCGCTGGATCACTAATTTTTACACCGCCCAGCCCATGGCTAGGCGGCATAGACGAATTGTTAGCGTAGGGAGCATCCCATGCAGCACGAAACACATACACACGGTATCGACATGGCGGCCCTGGGCCGTGATCGCCAGGGTCTGGACATGAGCAAGGAGCGCGTGGCCATCGACGTACCGGGCCTGAACCTGTACTACGGCGACAAGCAGGCGCTGTTTGACGTCAAGATGACCATCCCCAAGCAGCGCGTCACGGCCTTTATCGGCCCGTCCGGTTGCGGCAAGTCGACCCTGCTGCGCACCTTCAACCGGATGAACGATCTGGTTGATGGCTGCCGCGTCGAAGGCGAGATCAACCTCGATGGCAACAACATCTACCGCAAGGGCGAAGACGTGGCCGAACTGCGTCGCCGCGTCGGTATGGTGTTCCAGAAGCCCAACCCGTTCCCCAAGAGCATCTACGAGAACGTGGTGTATGGCCTGCGCATCCAGGGCATCAACCAGAAGCGCGTGCTCGATGAAGCCGTAGAATGGGCGCTGAAAAGCGCGGCGCTGTGGGACGAGGTCAAGGACCGGCTGCACGAGTCGGCACTGGGCCTGTCCGGCGGTCAGCAACAGCGTCTGGTGATTGCCCGTACCGTCGCCGTGCAGCCAGAAGTGCTGCTGCTCGACGAACCCTGCTCGGCACTCGACCCGATCTCCACGTTGAAGGTCGAAGAGCTGATCTACGAACTGAAATCCAAGTACACCATCGTCATCGTCACCCACAACATGCAGCAGGCGGCGCGGGTGTCGGATTACACGGCGTTTATGTACATGGGCAAACTGATCGAGTTCGGTGATACCGACACGCTGTTCACCAACCCGGCGAAGAAGCAGACGGAAGACTACATCACCGGCCGCTACGGCTAAGGCCATGGCAAATACTCCCTGGCTTTGTCGGGCGCGCTTGCCGTACTACTCGTACTGTCAGCGCCCGCCCTTCGCGCCAGAGAGCATTTTCCAAGGGCCTTAGTGCTGAAACTCAACGTGTAGGGTGCGCTGTGCGCACCATGGCCACCCAAGCCGGCAGCATTCGCGGAGCGAACCATGATCAACAAAGAAAACCTCACCCAGCATATCTCCCAGCAATTCAACGTCGAGCTGGAAGAGGTGCGCAGCCACCTGCTGGCCATGGGCGGCCTGGTCGAGAAACAGGTCAACGACGCAGTGACCGCGCTGATCGACGCCGACTCCGGTCTGGCCCAGCAGGTGCGTGAGATCGACGACCAGATCAACCAGATGGAACGCAATATCGACGAGGAGTGCGTGCGCATTCTTGCCCGCCGTCAGCCGGCGGCGTCCGATTTGCGTTTGATCATCAGCATCTCCAAGTCGGTAATCGACCTCGAGCGTATTGGCGACGAAGCCACCAAGATCGCCAAGCGCGCGATCCTGCTGTGCGAGGAAGGTGAAGCGCCGCGCGGCTACGTGGAAGTGCGACATATCGGCGATCAGGTGCGCAAGATGGTGCAGGAAGCCCTGGACGCTTTCGCCCGCTTCGACGCCGATCTGGCGCTGTCGGTGGCGCAGTACGACAAGACCGTCGACCGCGAATACAAGACCGCTCTGCGTGAGCTGGTGACCTTCATGATGGAAGACCCACGCTCGATCTCGCGGGTGCTTAACATCATCTGGGCCCTGCGCTCGCTGGAGCGCATCGGTGACCATGCGCGCAATATCGCCGAGCTGGTGATCTACCTGGTGCGCGGCACTGACGTGAAGCACATCGGTCTGACCCGCATGCAGGAAGAAGTACAGGGCACCGGCAAGGGTAATTAAGGCATGTGCCAGCGGGTGATAGGCTGTCGCCCGCCTGGCAAAAAATGCAGGTAATCGCCACATCTGTGCATTTCGGTTGGCCTTTGGCCAGTAGCCGTGACTATGCTTAAGGCCATTACAAAGGGAGTGGCCGATGAGCAAAGTCAGTGTGCTGGTAGTGGATGACGCAACCTTTATCCGAGATCTGGTGAAAAAAGGGTTGCGCGACCACTTCCCCGGCATCCAGATCGAAGAAGCGGTGAATGGGCGCAAGGCCCAGCAACTGCTTGGTCGGCAGAGCATCGACCTGATTCTCTGCGACTGGGAAATGCCGGAGATGTCCGGCCTGGAACTGCTTACCTGGTGCCGCGAGCAGGACAGCCACAAGATCACCCCCTTCATCATGGTCACCAGCCGTGGCGACAAGGAAAACGTCGTGCAGGCGATTCAGGCCGGCGTTTCCGACTTTATCGGCAAGCCGTTTTCCAATGAGCAACTGGTCACCAAGGTAAAAAAGGCCCTGAGCCGCGCTGGCAAGTTGCAGGCGCTGATGTCCAGCGCGCCGCCGAAGATGCTCAGCACCGGGGCCTTTGCCAATGATTCGCTGTCCGCCCTGACTGGCGGCAAGGCGGATGTGCTCAAACCTGCCGCAGCGCCACAGGCCAAACCCGCCGCAGCTGGCAAGCCGGCGGCCAGTAAAGCGGCTGCCAGTGCGGCGCCAACCGGACGCGGGCAAGGCCAGTTGCGTCTGGCCTCGGGCAGCAACATGGCCTGCGTGATCAAGGCATTGAGCCTCAAGGAAGCGCTGGTGGTGGTTAAACGCAGCGAGAACCTGCCGCAGGTTCTGGACAGTGCCGTGCTCGATCTGGAGCAGGGCGAAGCGGCGGAAACTGCACGGCTTAACGGTTACCTGCATGCGGTGGCGGCTTTCGAGCCGAAACCGGACAGCGAATGGTTGCAGTTGACGTTCAAGTTCGTTGACCAGGATCCGCAGAAGCTGGACTACATCTCCCGGCTGATCGCCCGCGGCACTGCGCAGAAGCACTTCAGTCCGGGTGCCTGAGTGCCGCGCCCGCAGCGGCCTGCGAGGTGGCTCACAACCCTGGTGCGCCGGGTCGCATGGCTGCCAAACGGCTGCTAATCTGAACGGCCCGGACAGACCAATCACAAGATCCGAGTCGTTATGCTAGGGCGTCTGATACTTCTCTGCAGTTTGTTGACCCTTGCCGGCCAGGCAATGGCGTTGACCATTTACAAGTACACCGATGCCAACGGCGTGGTCACCTATACCGACAAGGCCACTGCCGGTGCTCAGGTGTTTGTATTCCGCGACCGCATGGTTGAACGCCTGGACAACCAGGTGAAACTGGAAACCAAGAAGCACGAGGCCGGTGAAACTCTGTTGGTACGCAATGACCTGCACGCCCCGGTGCAGATCGAGTTACGTCTGGATGCGCTGGACAACGTCAGCGGCGTTCCCGACAAACCCATCAACTGGGTGCTGCCGCCGCGCAGCAATATCCGCCTGGCCACCCTGGCCCCGCGTGATGCCAGCAAACCCATGCGCTACACCCCCAAGCTGCGCTATGCCATGGGTGACCCGCGCCTGTTGCCGACTCAGCAACACTACCCGCTGCCCTGGCGTGGAGGGCCGTTCCGCCTGACCCAGGGGGCGAACGGCAAGTACAGTCACTTCACTCCCAAGGGCCGTTACGCCATGGACATTGCCATGCCGGAAGGCACGCCGATTGTCGCCGCACGCAGCGGTGTGGTGGTGAAAACCGAGAACCAGCAGAGCGGCCGTGGCAATAACCCGTCTGGCAACTATGTGCGCATCCTGCATGACGACGGCACCATGGGCGTTTACCTGCACCTGATGCAAGGCTCGGTGGCGGTCAGCGAGGGTAGCCATGTCGCCGCTGGTGCCTTTCTGGCGCGTTCCGGCAATACCGGCAACAGCACCGGCCCGCACCTGCACTTCGTGGTGCAGCGCAATGTCGGCCTGGCGCTGGAATCGATCCCCTTCGACTTCTCGCAGCCGGTCAACAGCCTGCCTAACTTTGCCGTCGGCGGCGAATAAGGTGGTTTGAAGTAGGGTGCGCGGTGCGCACCTACTCAATATCTAGAATGGAGCAGCAATCCCCAGCTGCTCAATCCAGCTTGAGTACCTTGGCCAGCACGATCTTCGGCCCTTTCATCTTTTTCACGATGATCCGTAGGCCGTCGACTTCCAGCACTTCCTCTTCTTCCGGCATGCGCTTGAGCGTGTCGTAGATCAGTCCGGCCAGGGTTTCCGCTTCGACGTGATCGAGGTCGACACCGAGCAGGCGTTCGACCTTGGCCAGTGGCGTGTCGCCGCGTACCAGCAGTTTTCCCGGCTGGTAGGCGAGGATGCCGCGTTCGGCCTTGCGGTGTTCATCCTGAATATCGCCGACCAGGGCTTCCAGCACGTCTTCCATGGTCAGGTAGCCGATCACCTTGCCGTCGGCCTCCTCAACCAGGGCGAAGTGCGAACCGCCTTGGCGGAACTGCTCGAGCAGGTTGGACAGCGGCATATGCCGGCCGACCCGTTCGATCGGGTGCATCAACTCGGCCAGTTTCAGCGCCGAGGGCAGCATTTCCAGCAGTGACAGGTGCAGCAGCAGGTCCTTGATATGCAGTACGCCAACGTATTCGCCGCTGGTGTCGTCATAGATCGGGTAACGGCTGTACTTGTGCCTGCGGAATACGCTGAACACCTCATCCAGTGCAGCGGTCAGCGGCAGCGACACCAGGTCCTCGCGTGAGTTGGCCCAGTCCACCACTTCCAGCTCGCCCAGTTCCACGGCCGAAGCCAGTACGCGCATGTCCTGATCACTGGGGTCGCTGGCGCGGCTGGAGTGCAGGATCAGCTTGAGTTCGTCGCGGCTGTAATGATGCTCATGGTGCGGCCCTGGTTCGCCCTGGCCAGCGATGCGCAGGATGGCATTGGCACTGGCATTGAGCAGGAAGATCGCCGGGTACATGGCCCAGTAGAACAGGTACAGCGGCGCGGCCGTCCACAGCGACAGCAGCTCGGGTTTGCGGATCGCCCAAGACTTGGGTGCCAGCTCGCCGATCACGATGTGCAGGTAGGAAATGATGAAAAACGCGGTGAAGAAGGCGATGCCATGCACCAGCTTTGGCGATTCGATGCCGATGGCCCCAAGCAGCGGTTCCAGCAGGTGGGCGAAGGCCGGCTCACCGACCCAGCCGAGGCCCAGCGAGGCCAGGGTGATGCCCAGCTGACAGGCTGACAGGTAAGCATCCAGCTGGTTGTGCACGGTGCGCAGAATATGCCCGCGCCAGCCATTTTTGGCGGCCAGGGCATCCACCTTGGTGGCGCGCAGCTTGACGATGGCGAACTCGGCGGCGACGAAAAAGCCGTTGAGCAGCACCAGAAACAGGGCGAAGAGGACAAGGCCGAAATCGGCGAAATAGCTGTTGGCGACGTAACTCGTGGAGGGGTCCATAGGGGGTTCGGGTAGTGAATGACTGCTAAAGGGTGGAGGTTGCCAGCCGGCTTTGCAAGTAGGACGCGGCTACTGGCCGCGCCTGACAACCTGTTGGGTCGGGAAGTGGCAGGTAAAGGTGCTGCCTTTACCCAGGCTGCTGACGATTTCCAGGCGGGCACGGTGGCGCAGCAGCACATGCTTGACGATGGCCAGGCCCAGGCCAGTGCCACCGGTGTTGCTGGCGCGGCTGGAGTCGACCCGGTAGAAGCGCTCGGTCAGGCGCGGCAGGTGCTTGGCCTCAATGCCCAGGCCGCTGTCCTGCACGCTGAGGTGCGCGCCCTGTTCATCGCCCCACCAGCGAATCTGGATATTGCCTTCGTCCGGGGTGTATTTCACCGCGTTGAACACCAGGTTGGAGAAGGCGCTGCGTACCTCTGCCTCGCTGCCTTTGAGCTTGAGGTGCGGGTCTGCCTCCAGGCTGATGCGGTGATGACGCTCGCCGGACAGCGCCTGGGCATCGTTCTTGATGCTCAGCAGGAGTAGGTCGACGGCCACCGGCTGATTATCCGAGGGGTAGTCGGTGGCTTCCAGCTTGGCCAGCAAGAGCAGATCGTTGAGCAGGTTCTGCATGCGCCCGCCTTGCTGCTGCATCTGTTGCAGGGCGCGCAGCCAGCGTGGGTTAACGTCTTCAACATTATCCAGCAGGGTTTCCAGGTAGCCGCTGATCACCGTCAACGGGGTGCGCAACTCGTGGGAGACGTTGGCAACGAAGTCTTTGCGCATCTGTTCCAGCTGATACAGGCGGGTGATGTCGCGCACCAGCATCAGGTGCTCACGGTTGCCGTACTGGGTGATATGAAATTGCAGGCGCAGGCGGTCGCTGACCGGCGAGGGCAACTCCAGCGGCTCGTTGTAATTGTGGTTCTCGAAGTACTCGATAAAGCGCGGGTCGCGCACCAGGTTGCTGATCTGCTGGCCGCTGTCCTGCGGGGTTTTCAGGCCCAGCAGTTTTTCTGCGGCGATGTTCCACCACTCCAGGTTGCCGTCGCGGTCGAGCATGATCACTGCATCTTTCAGCGCAGCCGTGGATTCCTGCACGCGGTCGATCACCGCTTGTAAGCGGCCACGGACTTTCTGGTCGCGGCGTTGCAGGTGGTAGATGTTGTCGAACACTTCGCCCCACAGGCCGTAGCCATCGGGCGGTGCTTCGTCACCCTGGCGGGTACGCAGCCATTTGTGCAGGCGCAGCAGTTGTTGCAGGTGCCAGCCGAGGTAACCGGCCAGGCCGAGCACCAGCGCCCAGGCGTATTCGTCGGTGATCAGCCCGAGTAGCAGGCAGACGCCGACCAGCAGCAACAAGCGACGTATCAGGGGGCCGCGCCAGTCTTGATTCAATTCACACTCATCCGCCAATCAATCCATGGTTGCCAGGTGCAGCAGGGGTCAGTTCTTGGTGGAGAAACGGTAACCCGTGCCGCGTACAGTCTGCACCAGATTCTCGTAGACCTCGCCGAGGGCTTTGCGCAGGCGACGGATATGCACGTCGACGGTGCGTTCCTCGACATACACGTTGCCGCCCCAGACCTGATCGAGCAGCTGGCCACGGGTGTATGCGCGTTCCTGGTGGGTCATAAAGAATTGCAGCAGGCGGTATTCGGTAGGGCCCATCTCGGCCGGTTTGCCGTCGATGGTCACGCGGTGGCTGACCGGGTCGAGCAGCAGGCCGCCGACTTCGATCGGCCCTTCACTGTCGGTCGGTCCTGCGCGGCGCAGCACGGCTTTCAGGCGGGCGACCAGTTCGCGCGGGGAGAACGGTTTGGTGATGTAGTCGTCGGCGCCGACTTCCAGGCCCTGGATCTTGTTGTCCTCTTCGCCCTTGGCGGTGAGCATGATGATCGGGATATCGCCGGTCAGCTCATCGCGCTTGAGGCGGCGCGCCAGTTCGATGCCGCTGGTGCCGGGGAGCATCCAGTCGAGCAGAATCAAATCAGGTTTACGGTCGACGATGATGGCATGTGCCTGCTGGGTATTTTCCGCTTCCAGGCACTCGTAGCCGGCCATTTCCAGGGCCACGGCGATCATTTCACGGATCGGTGCTTCGTCATCGACGATCAGGATGTTCTTGCCAACCATGGGTGGGGCCTCGGGTCATCTCGCTGTAATGGGCTGCATTAGATAACGGAATTATTGCAGCGATATGACAGGTGCGCGGCAAAGCTTTTTTCTAGCCGCGCAGAGCGTAGTCCACTACCAGGCCGATAAAGATCGCCAGACCAGCCCAATGGTTATGCAGAAAGGCATTGAAGCAGGCCATTGGCTTGCGGTTGCGGGTCTTGTGAAACTCCCAGGCAAAGCAGCCAGCGGCGACCAGCAAGCCGAGGTGGAAGTACAGGCCCAGCTCGAAGCGCGCCGCCGCCAGCAGCAGGCAGAGCAGCGCCAGGCCTTGGAGGATGACGATGATCAGGCGGTCGGCGTCGCCGAACAGGATGGCGGTGGATTTCACCCCGATCTTCAGGTCGTCCTCGCGGTCGGCCATGGCGTAGTAGGTGTCGTAGGCCACCGTCCACAACAGGTTGGCGATATACAGCAGCCAGGCTTCCGGCGGCAGGCTGCCGGTTTCGGCGGTAAAGGCCATCGGCATACCCCAGGAAAATGCCGCGCCGAGCACCACCTGCGGGTAGAAGGTGTAGCGCTTCATAAAGGGGTAGCAGGCAGCCAGGGCCAGGCCGCCGAACGACAGCCAGATGGTGGTGGCGTTGGTAAACAGCACGAGGATAAAGCTGGCTGCCACCAATACGGCGAACAGGATCAAGGCTTCACGCGGCTTGACCTTGCCGCTGGCCAGCGGGCGCGCCTGGGTACGGTTGACGTGGCCGTCGAAGTTGCGGTCGGCGTAATCGTTGATCACGCAGCCGGCGGCGCGCATCAGGATCACCCCGAAGACGAAGATCAGCAGGTTTTTCACGCTCGGCACGCCTTTGGCCGCCACCCACAGTGCCCACAGCGTCGGCCACAGCAGCAGGTAGATGCCGATGGGTTTTTCCAGGCGCATCAACTGGACGAAGTCCCAGGCGCGCGGGTGCAAGCGGTTGAGGGATTTCAGCAGGCGGGTATACATGGTGCGTCTCCGTGCAGGTTGCGCGGATTATAAGGGCGCTGGACGGCTAGGGTGGATCGCGCTTTAGCGATCCACCCTACGGATCGATACCGGCGTGTTGCCAGAAAGTTGGCAGAAACACTTCCGCCACCAGCACGCCCAGAGGGCCACGGCTAAAGCACGAGCGACGTGCCCACAGGCGTTCGCTGCGGGCATCGGCCGGCAGCCAGAGCGCCGGATAACGGCACACCTGCAGTTCACCCCGATCGAAGGCGCGGTCGCTGAACAGCAGTTCCCCCAGCGAGCGGCTGCCGAGTTGCTCCAGGGCCAGGCCGGAGCCTTCCAGCACGCTGCGCGCCGCCACGCTGCGGGCGAATACCCAGGGCTGGCCGTGGCCGCGCAGGTATACCTCGCGCACCCAGCCTTGGCTGCCGCTGGCCACGCCCAGTGCGCTGCATTCATCGTTGCGCAGGCGCTGCCAGCCTTCCTGCAGCGGGGTCACGCTAAAGCCATTGGCCGACAGCGCTGTCAGACGGCGTGTCAGCGAGTCTTCATTGAACAGCCAGTCACGCACCGCTGCCGTGGGCGCGGGGTGCAGTTGGCTGGCAGTCAGCCAGCGCGGCGGATGGGCAAGGGCGGCGTGGGGCACGAACAGGTTTCACTTGAACTGAGGCGCGCGAGTCTAGCATGCCGCCTGGGCCCGAGCTGGTGCAGCGCAGCAATCCCCAGTGGTGCACAACCCGACTTTGGTTGGCGCTGCTGGCGCGCTATTCATCGCCCGGCGGCTTGGCGCACCTGCGCAGATACGGTAGTTTGCCCGGCGCAATAGCCGTGTGATCCGCCAGAGGTAGTTATGAAGAAGTGGCAATGTGTAGTCTGTGGACTGATTTACGACGAAAGCCAGGGCTGGCCTGATGAGGGCATCGCCGCCGGTACGGCGTGGCAGGATGTTCCGGAAGACTGGCTGTGCCCTGACTGTGGCGTGGGTAAGCTTGATTTTGAAATGATCGAAATCGGTTAATAGCCCTCTCCGATCTGCTGCGCGTCGGCGCTGCTGCGTTAAAAACAGGCTCGAAATGCTCATTTACAGCCGTAAACTCCGCTTTCTCGCCTGTTTTTGCCTTGCATCGCTCTAGCTCGCTAGATCTGAAACTGGTTCTAAGTAGATGCTGCTCTAGGCGGCGACCCAAGGGTCGCCGTTTTGTTTGGCGAGTGCCCATACTCAATTCCCCGAACGAGCTGAATCAAGCAGCGAGGTGGTTATGCGTAAGTGGCAGTGTGTGGTGTGCGGTTTTATCTATGACGAAGCCCTCGGCCTGCCCGAGGAAGGCATCGACCCTGGTACGGCCTGGGAAGATATTCCCGCCGACTGGCTGTGCCCTGATTGTGGCGTCGGCAAGCTGGATTTCGAGATGATCGAGATCGCCTGAGCCCTCTATCCCCAAAGAATTGACCCCGGCCGCGCCCGCGTGCCCTGAGTGAGGAATGCAGTAATGAGTGCACCTGTCGTCATCGTCGGCACCGGCCTGGCCGGCTACAACCTGGCCCGTGAATTTCGCAAGCTGGACAGCGAAACCCCACTGCTGCTGATCACCGCCGACGATGGTCGCTCGTACTCCAAGCCCATGCTGTCCACCGGCTTTGCCAAGAACAAGGACGCCGATGGCCTGAGCATGGCCGAGCCGGGTGCCATGGCCGATCAGCTCAAGGCAGAAATTCGCACCCATACCCGCATCAGCGGCATTGACCCTGGCCACAAGCAGTTGTGGATCGGCGAAGAAGCGGTGCCGTACCGTGATCTGGTGCTGGCCTGGGGTGCCGAGGTGATTCGCGTACCGGTGCAGGGCGATGCCGATGATGCGATCTTCTCGATCAATGATCTGGAAGACTATGCACGCTTCCGTGCGGCAGCCGCCGGCAAGCAGCGCGTTTTGCTGCTGGGTGCCGGGCTGATCGGTTGTGAGTTTGCCAATGACCTGAGCCTGGGCGGTTATCAGGTCGAACTGGTTGCACCCTGCGAGCAGGTGATGCCCGGCTTGCTGCATCCGGCTGCCGCCGCAGCTGTTCAAGCGGGTCTGGAAGGGTTGGGGGCGCGTTTCCACCTCGGCCCGGTGCTGGCCAGCCTGAACCACAAAGGTGATGCGCTGGAAGCGCACCTGTCCGACGGCACGCTGATCGAGTGCGATCTGGTGCTGTCCGCCGTCGGCCTGCGCCCGCGTATCGAACTGGCTGCTGCCGCTGGATTGGCGGTCAATCGCGGGGTGGTGGTCGACCGTCAGCTGCGTACCTCTCACGCCAATATCTACGCCCTGGGTGATTGCGCCGAGGTCGATGGCATCAACCTGCTTTACGTCATGCCGCTGATGACCGGCGCCCGTGCGCTGGCGCAAACCCTGGCCGGTACCTCGACGGCGGTGAGCTACGGGCCGATGCCGGTGACAGTGAAAACCCCGGTTTGCCCGCTGGTGGTATCGCCACCGCCGCGTGGCCTGCAAGGCGAGTGGCGTGTGGAAGGTAGTGGCGGCGACATCAAGGCGCTCTGCCTGGCCGCCGATGGCAGCCTGATCGGCTATGCCCTCACCGGTACGGCCGTGCAGGAAAAATTGGCCCTGAATAAGCTGTTACCCGCGCTTTTGGCCTGAATAGCGGTTGTTCTGTCGGATATGCCACAAAATTGCCCGTTCTAACTGTCGGGCAAGACTGGCGCAGGGCCCCATGGCATGCCATCCTCCCTCAGTCTGCCGCAGCCTAGAGCTGTTGCGGCGCCTTGGTATCTGCTCACGCAGAGCAGCCCGGACACAACAACAAAAAACCGTAAAGAGGCATTTATGCGTAAACCGGAACTCGCCGCCGCCATCGCCGATAAGGCGGATCTGACCAAAGATCAGGCCAACCGTGTACTAAACGCGGTACTCGAAGAAATCACCAACGCACTGAACCGCAAGGACAGCGTTACGTTGGTGGGCTTCGGTACTTTCGTGCAACGTCACCGCGGTGCTCGCACCGGCAAAAACCCGCAGACCGGCGAGCCGGTGAAGATCAAGGCCAGCAACACCGTTGCCTTCAAGCCGGGCAAGTCCCTGAAAGACGCGGTCAACTGAGCCTCAAGGCCCGGAGCCTAAGGCTCCGGGCTGCTCTGTCAGTACCTGTTCGGCCCTTCTTTCAGCCGGATGTAGTCCCCGCCACAAACCGCTACAATGCGCCGCCTTTTCCTTTCCTTTGCGAGGCCTCGCGCATGAAATTCCGTTTTCTTCTGTGGATGCTGGGCCGCCTGATGGCCAAGGCCAGCCGTGAAAACCCGGCGTTCCAACAACAACTGGTCGACCGCGATATGGTCTTTCAGCTGCACACCCTGGACGGCAAGGTTGCCCGTCACTTCATCGTCAAGAACCAGCGCATCACCAGCAAGCGCGGCCCGGCCAGCGAGCCGGCCTTTGCCCTGGGCTTCAAGGATGCGGCCTACGGCTTCGCCACCATGAGCGCGAAAAACAAGCAATTGGCGTTTATGCAAGGTATTCAGAATAAGGACATCCAGATCCAGGGCAACCCGGCACTGGTGATCTGGTTCCAGGGCCTGACCAAATACCTGATGCCGAAGAAGAAAGACGCCGCAAAAAAAGCCGCCTGATTGGCACACCGTGCGCGCCAGGGCTGGCCGGCGCGCACCGCATTCGCTAGGCTGGGCAAAGCCATAGTGAGAGAGTGCCCATGCGTCTGCTGCTGATTGCCCTGCTGTTTTCCGCCTCCCTTGTCCACGCCGCGCCCCCCAAAGCCGAAGCCTTTGCGCCGTTATTCGAGCTGGCCGGTATTCGTTTGCTCTGTGAACAGAGCGCACCGCTGGTGCAGCGTGGCCTGACTGATAAACAACAAGCGCAGCTGGCCAAGGTGTTTGCTGCCGATGGCTTGTGCCTGGATCTGGCCAAGCGCCTGAGCAGCAAGCTCGACCAGGCTCAGCTGGAACAGGCCAAACGCCTGCTGGAAAGCCCGCTGGCGCAGGGTTTTACTGCTGCCGAACGGTCGGTGGGTGAGGGTGGCGCCGAGGGCCTGGCAGCTTACCGAAAGCAGCTGGGCGAGCGCCCACCACGTGAAGAGCGCCTGGCCCTGGTAAGGCGTCTGGATGCCGCTGCCCACACCACCACCCTGGCCACCCTGCTGCGTTATGAAGTGGGCAAGACCCAGGCGTTTCTGGCCTTGCAAGGGCGCGGCGAAAGCATCGACGAGAAAGCGCTGAGCAGCCAGACCAAGGCCCAGGAAGACGCGCTGCGCACGTCCAGCGCCGAGGCGGTGGAGTCCTTTATGCTCTACGCCTACCGGCAGATGCCCAGCGAAAAACTGGCCGAATATGCGGCCGTGTACGAGCAGCCGGCGGTTGCCCAGTTGCTCGACAATAGCGTGCAGATTCTGCCCGAGTTGTTCGCCGCGCGGCGTGCCCAGTTGAAGCCGAAGAAGTAAGGCTTGGTTTGGAATGACAAAGGGGCCCGCAGGCCCCTTTTTCGTTGCAGCAGACTCAGTGTGCCGGGTGGAATTGCGCCGCCAGTTCGCGCAGGGCGACCTCGGCCGCTAGCACCTTGCTTACAGCTTCTTCGGCCTTTTCCCGGCTGATGCCAAGGTTGTCGAACAGGCTCTGTGGAATGTCGCTTTGCGGCCCGGCACCAATGCCACGGTTGCGCAGCAGACTGACCGACAGGCACACCAGGTTCGGGTAGACCGCGTGCGCAGCGGTGTATTCCGGGTCGTGCTGGAAGCGCAGCGCGCTGGCCAGTTCTTCCGGCATGTCCCAGTAGCGCATCAGCCAGGCGCCGATCTGTTCGCGGGTGATGCCCAGCAGGTGCTGTTCGATATAGCTGTGCGAGAGGTGCGGATTGACCTCCAGGTGGCGGCAGATCAGCGAGAAGTGCGGCGGGAATACGTGCGCCAGGACCAGGTAGCCGAAGTTGTGCAGCAGTCCGGCGAGGTAGGTCAGGCCGGTTTCCGGGCGTTGCGCACGGGGGATGGCGCGGGTCAGGCCTTCGATCACGGCCGCAGTATAAATCGCCTGCTGCCAGTAGGGTGTGGCCTGCTGCGGCTGATCCTTGGGCAGGCTCAGGGTTTTGCCGAGGGCCAGGCCGAGGGCCAGGTTGATCACCAGGTCGAAGCCGAGTACGCGGACGATAGCGTCTTCCACGGAGCGGATCTTGCCGGGCGCGGCGTAGTAGGGCGATGCCGCCCAACTGACCACCTGCGCGGCCAGCGCCGGGTCGGTTTCCACCACGCCGGTGATGTCGTCCACTGTGGCTTCCGGGTCAACGCGCAGCTTGATGATCTTCTGTGCGGTTTCCGGCAGCGGTGGGATTTCGATGGTTTCTTCCAGACGCTGCTGGATGCGTCGGGCGGTAAAGGCCTGCACTGCCTGGGTGATTTCAGCGCGGTCATCGTCCGGGCGGTCGAGGTTCAGGCGGATATTGCTCAGCGGTTCGCCAAAGCGCGCCGCGCTGGCCTTGCTCAGCAGGTTCTTGAACGCTTCGGTGTGCAGTTCCAGCAGTACGCCAGGTTGGCCCGATTCGATATACAGGCTGGGTACTTGCAGCAGGCGTTCGTCATACAGGCACGGCGAGCTGGTCAGGGGCGGCAGGCCCGGCAGCACTTTCAGGTTGTGCTTGCCCAGCATCCGTTCCAGGCGCTCCGGTTTGACGGCGGTGAGCTGACGACCCGTCAATTCGGTGAGGCGGTTGAGGTCGAGCAACTGATTCTGCGGATAGAGCACCAGCAATGCCCCTACTGCGTCATCGAGCAGCACCGCTTGCAGGCGTTGCGCGCTCGGCAGGCTGGGCTGGTCACGGCGGATTTGGTAGGCCAGACCCAGTTTTTCCAGCAATTGCAGAATCACCGCAGGCGGTTGCGCGGCAGTGTCGGGAGCAAGGGCGAGTTCAGTCATGGCGGTATCCGGCTGAGGCAGCAATTTCACGAGTATAAACAGCGGGCTGAGTAAAATGCGGCGCAGGCGACGGGTGCACTGTGCGTTGGCTCACACTTGCCCGTATTGTTGGCCATGCCGCAACCAGCGTTCAAGCAGCGGGCTGACGTGCTGCGGCCAATGTTCCAGCAGGGCCTGGGCGGCGTCGCGCACAGCGGGCAGCAGGTCGGCGTCGCGCATCAGGTCGGCAACTTTGAATTGCAGCAAGCCGGTCTGACGGGTGCCGAGCATCTCGCCGGGGCCGCGTAGTTCCAGGTCTTTTTCGGCGATGACGAAGCCGTCGCAGGTCTCGCGCATGATCGCCAGGCGTTGGCGGCCGAGTTGTGACAGCGGTGCATGGTAGAGCAGCACACAATGGCTGGCTGCGCTGCCACGTCCGACGCGGCCACGCAGCTGGTGCAGCTGGGCCAGGCCCAGGCGTTCGGGGTTCTCGATGATCATCAGGCTGGCGTTGGGCACGTCGACGCCGACCTCAATCACCGTGGTGGCCACCAGCAGTTGCAGTTGGCCCTGTTTGAACTGATCCATCACTGCGGCTTTTTCGGCTGGTTTCATGCGTCCGTGGATCAGGCCGACATTGAGTCCGCCAAGCGCTGCCGACAAATCCTCGAAGGTGGTTTCGGCGGCTTGGCAGGTCAGTTCTTCGGATTCCTCAATCAGGGTGCATACCCAGTAGGCCTGACGCCCTTCGTTGCACGCCAGGCGTACCCGTTCGACCACTTCCAGGCGGCGGCTGTCGGCGATCACCAGGGTGTTTACCGGGGTGCGTCCGGGCGGTAACTCGTCGAGAATCGAGGTGTCGAGATCGGCGTAGGCACTCATGGCCAGGGTTCTGGGGATCGGCGTGGCGGTCATGATCAGCTGATGCGGGCACATGCGTCCGCCCACCCCTTTCTGGCGCAAGGCCAGGCGTTGCTGCACGCCGAAGCGGTGCTGTTCATCAATGATCACCAGGGCGAGTTTCTGGAACTGCACTTCCTCCTGAAACAGCGCATGGGTGCCGACCACCATGGGTACGCCGCTGGCGATCTGCTCCAGCGCGCTGGCGCGGGCTTTGCCTTTGAGCTTGCCAGCCAGCCAGGCGACGTCCATGCCGAGCGGCGCGAGCCATTTGCTGAAATTGAGAAAATGCTGCTCGGCGAGAATTTCGGTAGGCGCCATCAGCGCCACTTGATAACCGGCTTCCAGTGCCTGCAGTGCGGCAAAGGCCGCTACCACAGTCTTGCCGGCACCGACGTCGCCTTGCACCAGACGCAGCATCGGCTCGCTCTGGCTGAGGTCATAGGCGATTTCCGCGCCGACGCGCTGCTGTGCGCCGGTCGGGGTGAAGCCGAGGTTGGCCAGGTATTGCTGCGGCAGGCTGCGTGCAATGGGCAGGGCGGGTGCCTGCTGCGCGCGGACGCTTTCACGCAGGCGCTGCAAGGACAGCTGGTGGGTCAGCAGCTCTTCGAACGCCAGACGATGCTGCGCCCAATGACGGCCTTCGGCGAGTTCTTCCAGGTCGGCATCCGGTGGCGGCCGATGCAAATAGCGAATGGCTTGATCAAGCGGGCTGAGCTGATAGTCGTCGGCCAGTTCACGTGGCAGCCAGTCGGGCAGGCTGTGCGGGCCGAGGCGCGCCAGTGCCTGCTCGCTGAGCTGGCGCAGGCGCTGTTGGGTCAGGCCTTCGGTGGTCGGGTAGATCGGTGTCAGGGTCTGTTCGACCGCGATTGGCTCGTTGCCGGACAGCGCACGGTATTCCGGGTGATAGATTTCCAGGCCCGACGAGCCTGGGCGCACTTCACCGTAGCAGCGGATCTGTGTGCCGCGCTTGAGGCCTTCTTTCTGTGCCTGGCTGAAGTGGTAAAAGCGCAGGCTGAGGGTGCCGCTGCCATCCTGCAGGCGTACCAGCAGGCTGCGGCGACGGCCCATGACCACATCAGCGCCGGCGACAATCCCTTCCACCACGGCGTCCTGGCCAGGGCGCAATGCGCCGATTGGCACGATGCGGGTGCGGTCCTGGTAGCGCAACGGCAGGTGAAACAGCACGTCCTGCAATGTTTCCAGGCCGACCTTGGCGAGCTTTTCGGCCAATGCGGCGCCCACGCCTTTCAGCGCGGTGACAGAAACCGCGGCCAGCTCGGTCATGGCCTGTCTTAGCTGCTCTTGGGCAGTGGTTTGGCCACTGAACACAGGCGGATGGAGTCCGTCAGCACCTCAATCGCATTTGGCCGCGGGAAGCTGGCGCGCCAGGCAATGGCGACCGTACGGAAAGGGGCCGGTGGGCTGAGCGGGCGCACTTCGATCACGCCGGGAGCGTAGTGGTGGCTGTCGACCGCAGAGAACGGCAGGATCGACACGCCTAGACCGGATGCCACCATGTGGCGGATGGTTTCCAGCGAGCTGGATTCCACGGTGGTGTGCTTGGCACTGTCTTCGCCGCCTTTGCGCAGGGTCGGGCAGGCTTCCAGCACCTGGTCGCGGAAGCAGTGGCCTTCACCGAGCAGCAACAGGCTCTTGTCGTTGAGCAGTTTGGTGTCGATGGTTTCCATCGCGGCCCAGGGGTGGCCGGCCGGCAGCAGCGCGTAGAACGGCTCGTCGTACAAGGGCTTGGTCAGGACGTCGGCTTCATGGAAGGGCAGGGCGATGATGATCGCATCCAGCTCGCCGTTGCGCAGTTTGTCGCGCAGAACGTGGGTGAAGTTTTCTTCGATATACAGCGGCATCTGCGGCGCTACGCGGTGCAGCTGCGGAATCAGATGAGGGAACAGGTAGGGGCCAACGGTGTAGATAGCGCCGATTTTCAGCGGCGCCGCCATCTGGTTCTTGCCGGCCTGGGCCAGCTCGCGGATGCCCTGAGCCTGTTCCAGAACCTTCTGCGCCTGGGTGACGATGCCTTCGCCGACCGGAGTCAGGCGCACTGCGCTCTTGCTGCGCTCGAAGATCAGTACGCCGAGTTCATCTTCAAGCTTCTTTACCCCCACAGATAACGTCGGCTGGCTGACATGGCAGCGTTCAGCGGCACGGCCGAAGTGCTGTTCCTGAGCGAGGGTGACTATGTAGCGCAGTTCGGTGAGGGTCATAGTCTTTATCCATTGAGATGCAGCCAAGCATAGCGGCTGTATTCATAGGAACCAACTATTGATGCCGACCAGCCGCGTTGGCACGGGCTTACAAGCGGCTTTGACGATTGGCTACGCGTTAATGTCGCTTTGTGAACAGAAAATAATTGGTTACTGGTGCTCTGTAAGAATAGAATTGCGGCCATACTTGGCGGGTGCCCCTATCCGGGGTTTGCCTGCGACAACAAAATTATAGAAGCCGTTCCTTTATCGAGGAGTACCGGCATGCCTGATGCGGTAACGACCATGTCCCATAACTGGGCTTTTGCTGTTTTCCTGCTCGGGGTCTTCGGCCTCATTGCGTTCATGCTCGGCCTGTCCAGTCTGTTGGGTAGCAAAGCCTGGGGACGCAGCAAGAACGAACCTTTCGAATCCGGCATGTTGCCCGTCGGCAGCGCGCGTCTGCGCCTGTCAGCCAAATTCTATCTGGTCGCGATGCTCTTCGTGATCTTCGATGTTGAAGCCCTCTTTCTCTTCGCTTGGGCAGTTTCGGTGCGCGAAAGCGGCTGGGCTGGCCTGATCGAGGCTACAGTCTTTATAGCAATTCTGTTGGCAGGTCTTGTCTACCTTTGGCGGATCGGGGCGCTCGATTGGGCACCTCAGGGACGTCGCGAGCGGCAGGCGAAGCTAAAACAATGAGGCTTTGGCAATGCATTACAAACTTACTCGGATCGATCCGGATGCGCCGAATGAGCACTATCCGGTCGGCGAGCGGGAGACTGTTTCCGACCCGCTGCTAGAGGATCAAGTCCACAAGAACATCTACATGGGCAAACTTGCCGATGTACTTAATGGTGCAGTGAACTGGGGGCGCAAGAACTCCCTGTGGCCGTACAACTTCGGCCTGTCCTGCTGCTATGTGGAAATGACCACCGCCTTTACTGCGCCACATGACGTGGCCCGCTTTGGTGCGGAAGTGATTCGAGCCTCCCCACGCCAGGCGGACTTCATGGTCATCGCCGGCACCTGCTTTATCAAGATGGCTCCGGTCATCCAGCGCCTGTACGAGCAGATGCTGGAACCCAAGTGGGTGATCTCGATGGGCTCCTGCGCCAACTCTGGCGGCATGTACGACATCTACTCTGTGGTCCAGGGTGTCGACAAGTTCCTCCCGGTCGACGTCTATATTCCCGGTTGCCCGCCGCGCCCCGAGGCATTTCTGCAAGGCTTGATGCTGCTGCAGGAGTCCATTGGTCAGGAGCGCCGCCCGCTGTCTTGGGTGGTCGGTGATCAGGGGGTTTACCGTGCCGACATGCCTTCGCAGAAAGAACAGCGCCGCGAACAGCGTATCGCCGTGACCAATCTGCGCAGCCCCGACGAAGTGTGAGCCTGGGCTCGGTTGAGCCCGCCTACTGACGCCGTTGACCGATAGCGATCGAGATCATGACTGCAGACAGCATTCTGTCCATACCGCCGCACAAGGCTGACGACCACGATGTGGTCGTCGAACTGAATTCCCGTTTTGGCGCCGAGGCCTTTACTGTACAGAGCACCCGTACCGGTATGCCGGTGCTGTGGGTGGCTCGTGATCGCCTGATCAATGTGCTGACCTTCCTGCGCAACCTGCCGCGCCCCTACGTCATGCTGTATGACCTGCATGGTGTCGACGAGCGCCTGCGCACCCAGCGGCGCGGTTTGCCCGGCGCGGACTTCACGGTGTTCTATCACCTGATGTCGCTGGAGCGAAACAGCGACATCATGATCAAAGTCGCGCTGAAAGAAAGCGACCTCAATGTCCCTACCGTCACCGGTATCTGGCCCAATGCCAACTGGTACGAGCGTGAAGTATGGGACCTCTACGGCATCACCTTTAATGGCCACCCGCATCTGAGCCGCATCATGATGCCGCCGACCTGGGAAGGTCACCCGCTGCGCAAGGATTACCCGGCGCGCGCCACGGAGTTTGATCCGTTCAGCCTGACCCTGGCCAAACAGCAGCACGAAGAAGAAGCGGCGCGTTTCAAGCCGGAAGACTGGGGCATGAAACGCGGCAGCGAGCACGAGGACTACATGTTCCTTAACCTCGGCCCCAACCACCCTTCGGCGCACGGTGCCTTTCGCATCATCCTGCAACTGGACGGCGAAGAGATCGTCGATTGCGTACCGGAAATCGGCTACCACCACCGTGGTGCCGAGAAGATGGCTGAGCGCCAGAGCTGGCATAGCTTTATCCCCTACACCGACCGCATCGACTACCTCGGTGGGGTGATGAACAACCTGCCGTACGTGTTGGCCGTGGAAAAACTCGCGGGCATCACCGTACCGCAACGGGTCGACGTGATTCGCATCATGATGGCCGAGTTCTTCCGTATCACCAGTCACCTGCTGTTCCTCGGTACCTACATTCAGGACGTCGGCGCGATGACCCCGGTGTTCTTCACCTTCACCGACCGCCAGCGGGCCTACAAGGTGATCGAAGCCATCACTGGTTTCCGCCTGCACCCGGCCTGGTACCGCATTGGCGGTGTGGCCCACGACCTGCCGCGCGGCTGGGACAAGCTGGTCAAGGAGTTCGTTGACTGGCTGCCCAAGCGCCTCGACGAGTACGAAAAAGCCGCGCTGAAGAACAGCATCCTCAAGGCGCGAACCATTGGTGTGGCGCAATACAACACCAAGGAAGCGCTGGAGTGGGGCACCACGGGCGCTGGTCTGCGCGCTACCGGTTGCGACTTCGACCTGCGCAAGGCGCGGCCGTATTCCGGTTATGAGAACTTCGAATTTGAAGTGCCGCTGGCCGCCAATGGCGATGCCTACGACCGCTGCATGGTGCGTGTGGAAGAGATGCGTCAGAGCATCAAGATCATCGATCAGTGCCTGCGCAATATGCCGGAAGGCCCGTACAAGGCCGATCATCCGCTGACCACGCCGCCGCCAAAAGAGCGCACGCTGCAGCACATCGAAACCCTGATCACCCACTTCCTGCAAGTTTCCTGGGGCCCGGTCATGCCGGCCAACGAGAGCTTGCAGATGATCGAGGCGACCAAGGGCATCAACAGCTACTACCTGACCAGCGACGGCAGCACCATGAGCTACCGCACGCGCATCCGCACGCCGAGCTTCCCGCACCTGCAGCAGATCCCTTCGGTGATCCGCGGCAGCATGGTGGCCGACTTGATCGCGTACCTGGGCAGTATCGACTTTGTTATGGCTGACGTGGACCGCTGATGATGAGCACGCTAATCCAGACTGATCGTTTCACCCTCAGCGCAAGCGAACGCTCGGCCATCGAGCATGAGATGCACCACTACGAAGACCCGCGTGCGGCATCTATCGAAGCGCTGAAGATCGTGCAAAAGGCCCGTGGCTGGGTGCCTGACGGTGCCGCCGATGCGATTGGCGAAATCCTTGGCATTCCGGCCAGTGACGTCGAAGGCGTAGCCACCTTCTATAGTCAGATTTTCCGTCAACCGGTGGGGCGTCACATCATCCGCGTGTGCGACAGCATGACCTGTTACGTCGGCGGCCATGAAGGCGTGCTGGCTGGCATCAAGGAGCAACTCGGCATTGTCCCTGGGCAGACCACTGCCGACGGCCGTTTTACCCTGCTGCCGGTGTGCTGCCTGGGCAACTGCGACAAGGCGCCGGCGGTGATGATCGATGACGACACCTTCGGCAACCTGAATGCCGATGGCGTGGCCCAACTGCTGGAGGCCTACGTATGAGCATCAAAACGCTGACCTCCATCGGTCCGGCTAACCGCATTGCCCGCAGCGAAGAGACTCATCCGCTGACCTGGCGTCTGCGTGACGACGCCCAGCCGGTGTGGCTGGAGGAATACCAGCAGAAGAACGGTTACGCCGCCGCGCGCAAAGCCCTGGCCGAAATGGCCCAGGCCGACATCGTGCAGACGGTGAAAGATTCCGGCCTCAAAGGTCGTGGTGGTGCTGGCTTCCCCACCGGGGTGAAGTGGGGCCTGATGCCCGCCGACGAATCCATGAACATTCGCTACCTGCTGTGCAACGCGGATGAAATGGAGCCCAACACCTGGAAAGACCGCATGCTGATGGAGCAGCTGCCGCACCTGTTGGTCGAAGGCATGCTGATCAGTGCGCGTGCGCTGAAAGCCTATCGTGGCTACATCTTTCTGCGTGGCGAGTATGTCGATGCTGCCGCCAACCTCAACCGTGCCATCGAGGAAGCCAAGGCCGCCGGCCTGCTGGGCAAGAATATCCTCGGCAGCGGCTTCGATTTTGAGCTGTTCGTGCACACCGGTGCCGGGCGCTACATCTGCGGTGAAGAAACTGCGCTGATCAACTCCCTGGAAGGCCGCCGCGCCAACCCGCGCGCCAAGCCGCCGTTCCCGGCCGCTGTCGGCGTGTGGGGCAAGCCGACCTGCGTGAACAACGTCGAAACCCTGTGCAACGTGCCGGCCATCGTTGGCAACGGCGTGGACTGGTACAAGAGCCTGGCCCGCGAAGGCAGTGAAGACCACGGCACCAAGCTGATGGGCTTCTCCGGCAAGGTGAAGAACCCTGGTCTGTGGGAACTGCCGTTCGGCATTCCGGCCCGCGAGCTGTTCGAGGACTACGCCGGCGGCATGCGTGACGGCTACAAGCTGAAATGCTGGCAGCCTGGCGGTGCCGGCACCGGCTTCCTGCTGCCCGAGCACCTCGATGCGCTGATGTATGCCGGCGGTATCGGCAAGGTCGGTACGCGTATGGGCACTGGTCTGGCGCTGGCAGTGGACGACAGCATCAATATGGTTTCGCTGCTGCGCAATATGGAAGAGTTCTTCGCCCGCGAGTCCTGTGGCTGGTGCACACCCTGCCGCGATGGCCTGCCGTGGAGCGTGAAGATCCTCCGCGCGCTGGAGCGCAAGCAGGGCACGGCCGAAGACATCCAGACCCTGCTGGGGCTGGTCAACTTCCTCGGTCCCGGCAAAACCTTCTGCGCCCATGCACCGGGTGCCGTTGAGCCGCTGGGCAGTGCGATCAAGTATTTCCGTTCGGAGTTCGAGGCTGGCGTTTCCAGTTCGGCGGCTCCGGCATCGACGGGGCAATTCGTCCCCGCGTGAAGTTAGCGTTGCGGCGGCCACTGACCTGGCCCCGCAGCACACCGTGATTCCATTAGCCAAGCCTGCTTCGGTGGGCAAAGAAGAAACCTGAACCATGGCCACTATCCACGTAGACGGCAAAGATTTCGAAGTCGATGGGGCGGACAACCTGCTGCAGGCCTGCCTGTCCCTGGGTCTCGATATCCCTTACTTCTGCTGGCACCCGGCGCTCGGCAGCGTCGGTGCCTGCCGCCAGTGCGCGGTGAAGCAGTACAACGATGAAAACGACACCCGCGGGCGCATCGTCATGTCGTGCATGACGCCGGCCGCTGACAACACCTGGATCAGCATCGACGATGAAGAATCCAAGGCGTTCCGCGCCAGCGTTGTCGAGTGGCTGATGACCAACCACCCGCACGACTGCCCGGTGTGCGAGGAAGGCGGTCACTGCCACCTGCAAGACATGACGGTGATGACCGGCCACAACCAGCGCCGTTATCGCTTCACCAAGCGCACTCACCAGAACCAGCAGCTCGGCCCGTTCATTTCCCATGAGATGAACCGCTGCATCGCCTGCTACCGCTGTGTGCGTTACTACAAGGACTACGCCGGCGGCACCGACCTCGGCGTGTATGGCGCGCACGACAACGTGTACTTCGGCCGTGTCGAAGACGGTGTGCTGGAAAGCGAGTTCTCCGGCAACCTGGTCGAGGTCTGCCCGACCGGTGTGTTCACCGACAAGACCCACTCCGAGCGTTACAACCGCAAGTGGGACATGCAGTTTGCCCCGAGCATCTGCCACGGCTGCGCCAGCGGCTGCAACACCAGTCCGGGCGAGCGTTATGGCGAACTGCGGCGCATCGAAAACCGCTTCAACGGTGATGTGAACCAGTATTTCCTCTGCGACCGTGGCCGCTTCGGCTACGGCTACGTCAACCGCAGTGACCGTCCGCGTCAGCCGCTGCTGCTGAATAGTAACGGTGGCGAGAAACTCGGCATCGACGCCGCACTGGACAAGGCCGCCGAGCTGCTCAAGGGCAAACGCGTCATCGGTATTGGCTCGCCGCGCGCCAGCCTGGAAAGCAACTTCGCCCTGCGCGAGCTGGTCGGTGAAGCCAATTTCTACTCCGGTATCGCTGCTGGCGAGCTGGAGAATATCCGCCTGATCCGCGACATCCTGCAAAACGGCCCGCTGCCGGTGCCGACCCTGCGCGAGGTGGAAAACCATGATGCGGTGTTCGTCCTCGGTGAAGACCTGACCCAGACCGCCGCGCGCCTGGCCCTGGCCCTGCGCCAGGCGGTCAAGGGGAAAGCCACGGAAATCGCCGCAGCGGCGAAGATTCAGGACTGGCACATGGCGGCGGTGCAAAACGTCGCGCAGGACGCCCTCAACCCGCTGTTTATTGCCAGCGTGACCGCCACCCGCCTGGATGATGTCGCCGAAGCCTGCGTGCATGCCGCCCCGGCCGATCTGGCGCGTATCGGCTTTGCCGTGGCCCATGCCATCGACCCGAGTGCCCCGGCCGTAAACGGTTTGGATGCCGATGCCGCCGAGCTGGTGCAATTGATTGCCGAAGCGCTGCTTGAAGCCAAGCGTCCGCTGATCGTCTCCGGTGCCTCATTGGGCGAGAAGAGCCTGATCGAAGCTGCCGCCAACATCGCCAGCGCGCTGAAAAATCGTGAAAAGAACGCTTCCATCAGCCTGGTGGTGCCGGAAGCCAACAGCATGGGCCTGGCCCTGATGGGTGGCGAGTCCGTTGATGCGGCACTGCAGGCGCTGACATCCGCCCAAGCTGATGCCGTCATCGTGCTGGAAAACGATCTGTACCGCCGCGCCGATGCGGCCCAGGTTGATGCCGCATTGGCGGTCGCCCAGTTGGTGATTGTCGCTGACCATCAGCATACCGCCACCAGCGAAAAAGCCCACCTGCTGCTGCCAGTGGCCAGCTTCGCCGAAGGCGATGGCACTCTGGTCAGCTTCGAAGGTCGCGCTCAGCGCTTCTTCCAGGTGTTCGAACCAAGCTACTACGACGCCTCGATCCTGATTCGTGAAGGCTGGCGCTGGCTGCATGCCCTGCACAGCACCATTCAAGGCAAACCGCTCGACTGGACCCAGCTGGATACGGTGACCGCCGCCGTAGCCGCCAGCAACCCGCTGCTGGCTCGTATCGGTGAGGCGGCGCCGAACGCGTCCTTCCGTATCAAGGGCCTGAAACTGGCGCGCGAGCCGCACCGTTACAGCGGGCGTACCGCCATGCGTGCCAATATCAGCGTGCATGAGCCGCGACAGCCGCAGGACAAAGACTCAGCCTTTGCCTTCTCCATGGAAGGCTATGCCGGCAGCAAGGAAGACCGTCAGCAGATTCCGTTCGCCTGGTCGCCAGGCTGGAACTCGCCGCAAGCCTGGAACAAATTCCAGGACGAGGTCGGCGGTCACCTGCGTGCTGGTGATCCGGGCGTTCGCCTGCTGGAAGCTAAAGGCAGCGTGCTGCCTTGGTTCAGCGCACCGGCGGCCTTCAACCCGGCGCCAGGCACCATGCAGGCTGTGGCCTTGCATCACCTGTTCGGCAGTGAGGAAACCTCCGCCGGTGCCGCGCCGCTGCAAGAGCGTATCCCCGCGACTTATGCACTGCTGGCCAAGGTCGAAGCGGATCGTCTGGGTGTGAATGACGGTGCGCTGCTCAGCCTGACGGTCGCCGGACAGACCCTGCGTCTGCCGTTGCAGATCACCGAAGAGCTGGCCATCGGTGTCGTCGGTTTGCCTGTCGGTCTGGCAGGTATCCCGGCGCAGGTCGCCGGTGCCGTGGTCACCCGCATTGAGGAGGCCGCGCAATGAGTTGGCTGACGCCTGATGTGCTGGATGTGCTGATCGCGGTGCTCAAGGCCATCGTGATTCTGCTGGTGGTGGTGATCTGCGGTGCGCTGCTGAGCTTTGTCGAGCGCCGTCTGCTGGGCTGGTGGCAGGACCGCTACGGCCCCAACCGGGTCGGGCCGTTCGGCATGTTTCAGATCGCGGCTGACATGATCAAGATGTTCTTCAAGGAGGACTGGACGCCGCCGTTCGCCGACAAGTTCATCTTTATCCTGGCGCCGATGATTGCGTTCTCGGCCATGCTGGTCGCCTTTGCGATCATCCCGATCACCCCGACCTGGGGCGTGGCGGACCTGAACATCGGTATCCTGTTCTTCTTCGCCATGGCCGGTTTGTCGGTCTATGCCGTGCTGTTTGCTGGCTGGGCCAGTAACAACAAGTTCGCCCTGCTGGGTGCGCTGCGCGCCTCGGCGCAGACGGTGTCCTACGAGGTGTTCCTGGCGTTGGCGCTGATGGGCGTGGTGGCGCAGGTTGGCTCGTTCAACATGCGCGATATCGTCGATTACCAGGCCGAGAATCTGTGGTTCATCATTCCGCAGTTCTTCGGCTTCTGTACCTTCTTTATCGCTGCCGTGGCCGTGACCCACCGTCACCCGTTCGACCAGCCGGAAGCGGAGCAGGAGCTGGCTGACGGTTACCACATCGAATATGCCGGGATGAAATGGGGCATGTTCTTCGTCGGCGAATACGTCGCCATCGTCACCGTGTCGGCGTTACTGGTGACGCTGTTCTTTGGTGGCTGGCACGGCCCGTTCGGCCTTCTGCCGCAGATTCCGTTCTTCTGGTTCGCCCTGAAGACCTGCTTCTTCATCATGATCTTCATCCTGTTGCGCGCCTCGATTCCGCGCCCACGGTATGACCAGGTCATGGCGTTCAGCTGGAAGTTCTGTCTGCCGCTGACCCTGATCAACCTGCTGGTGACCGGCGCATTCGTGCTGGCCGCGGCCCAGTAAGGAGAACCACAGAATGTTCAAATACATATGGGATGTGCTGGTCGGTACCGGCACTCAACTGCGCAGCCTGGCGATGGTATTCAGCCATGGCTTCCGCAAGCGCGACACTCTGCAGTACCCGGAAGAAGCCGTGTACCTGCCGCCGCGCTACCGTGGCCGCATCGTCCTGACCCGCGACCCTGACGGCGAAGAGCGCTGCGTGGCCTGCAACCTGTGTGCAGTGGCCTGCCCGGTGGGCTGCATCTCGCTGCAGAAGGCGGAAACCCCGGACGGCCGCTGGTATCCGGATTTCTTCCGCATCAACTTCTCGCGCTGCATCTTCTGCGGCCTATGCGAGGAAGCCTGCCCGACCACGGCGATCCAGCTCACCCCGGATTTCGAGATGGGCGAGTTCAAGCGCCAAGACCTGGTGTACGAGAAGGAAGACCTGCTGATCAGCGGTCCGGGCAAGAACCCGGATTACAACTTCTACCGCGTTGCCGGCATGGCCATTGCCGGCAAACCGAAAGGCGCGGCGCAGAATGAAGCTGAACCGATCAACGTCAAAGGCCTGCTGCCCTAAGGAGGGGATATGGAATTCGCGTTCTACCTCGCCGCCGGCGTTGCCGTGGCGTCTACGTTCAGGGTCATCACCGCGAGCAATCCGGTGCATGCCCTGCTGTACCTGATCCTCTCGCTGCTGGCGGTGGCGATGACCTTCTTCGCCCTCGGTGCGCCCTTTGCCGGCGCCCTGGAGATCATCGTCTATGCCGGCGCGATCATGGTGTTGTTCGTCTTCGTGGTTATGATGCTCAACCTCGGCCCGGCTGCGGTCGAGCAGGAGCGTAAGTGGCTGACGCCCGGTATCTGGTTCGGGCCGTCGCTGCTTGCGGCGCTGCTGCTGGGTCAGTTGCTGTATGTGTTGTTCGAGTCGCCCAGTGGCGCGGCGTTGGGTTTGCAGACTGTTGATGCCAAGGCCGTCGGCGTCGCGCTGTACGGCCCTTACCTGCTGGTGGTGGAGCTGGCCTCGATGCTGCTGCTCGGCGCATTGGTCGCGGCCTATCACCTCGGTCGTCACGATGCCAAGGAGCCAACCGCATGAATGCGATTCCCATGGAGCACGGCCTGGCACTGGCCGGCGTGCTGTTCAGCCTGGGCCTGATTGGCCTGATGGTGCGGCGCAACATCCTCTTTGTGCTGATGAGCCTGGAAGTGATGATGAACGCCACCGCCCTGGCCTTTATCGTGGCCGGTAGCCGTTGGGCCCAGCCTGACGGCCAGGTGATGTTCATTCTGGTCATCACCCTGGCGGCCGCTGAAGCCAGTATTGGCCTGGCGATCCTGTTGCAGCTGTATCGCCGCTTCAACACCCTCGATATCGACGCTGCCAGCGAGATGCGCGGATGAACCTTCTATTCCTGACCTGTGTATTTCCGCTGCTGGGCTGGTTCCTGCTGGCCTTCTCGCGCGGACGTTTCTCGGAAAACCTCTCGGCGCTGATCGGCGTGGGCTCGGTGGGCCTGTCTGCCCTGACTGCGGCCTGGGTGATCGTGCAGTTCAACCTCAATCCGCCGGAAAACGGCGTGTTCACTCAGGTGCTGTGGCAGTGGATGAGCGTGGCCGGTTTCGCGCCGAGCTTCACCCTCTATCTGGATGGCCTGTCCGTGACCATGCTCGGCGTGGTGACGGGTGTGGGCTTTCTGATCCACCTGTTTGCCAGCTGGTACATGCGCGGTGAAGAGGGCTACTCGCGCTTCTTCGCCTACACCAACCTGTTTATCTTCAGCATGTTGCTGCTGGTGCTGGGCGATAACCTGCTGCTGCTGTATTTCGGTTGGGAAGGCGTGGGGCTGTGCTCCTACCTGCTGATCGGCTTCTACTTCAAGCACACGCCGAACGGCAATGCAGCGCTGAAGGCCTTTATCGTCACCCGTATCGGTGACGTATTCATGGCCATCGGCCTGTTCATCCTGTTCCTGCACCTGGGCACCCTGAATATTCAGGAGCTGATGGCACTGGCACCGCAGAAGTACGCGGAAGGCGATAGTTGGCTGTGGGTCGCCACGCTGATGCTGCTCGGCGGTGCGGTCGGCAAGTCCGCACAATTGCCGTTGCAAACCTGGCTGGCGGATGCGATGGCCGGCCCGACCCCAGTCTCCGCACTGATCCACGCGGCGACCATGGTGACGGCGGGCGTTTACCTGATCGCCCGGACCCACGGCCTGTTCCTGCTGACGCCGGACATCCTCGAGCTGGTGGGTATTGTCGGTGGCGTGACGCTGGTGCTGGCCGGTTTCGCCGCGCTGGTGCAGACCGACATCAAGCGTATTCTGGCCTATTCGACCATGAGCCAGATTGGCTACATGTTCCTCGCCCTCGGCGTGGGTGCCTGGGACGCGGCGATCTTCCACCTGATGACCCACGCCTTCTTCAAGGCCCTGCTGTTCCTCGCATCCGGTGCAGTGATCAACGCCTGTCACCACGAGCAGAACATCTTCAAGATGGGCGGCCTGTGGAAGAAACTGCCACTTGCCTACGCCAGCTTTATCGTCGGCGGTGCGGCCCTGGCAGCGTTGCCGCTGATCACCGCCGGCTTCTACTCCAAGGATGAAATCCTCTGGGAAGCTTTTGCCAGCGGCCATCAGTGGCTGCTCTATGCCGGTCTGGCAGGTGCCTTCCTGACGTCGATCTACACCTTCCGCCTGATCTTTATCGCCTTCCATGGCGAGCAGAAGACCGAAGCCCATGCCGGCCATGGCGTGGCTCACTGGTTGCCGCTGGTAACGTTGATCGTGCTGTCGACCTTCGTCGGTGCGCTGATCAGCCCGCCGCTGGCCGGTGTGCTGCCGCAAAGCGTTGGCCATGCTGGCGGTGAGGCCAAGCACAGCCTGGAAATCGTCTCCGGGGCCATCGCCATCATCGGCATCGTTCTGGCCGCGCTGCTGTTCCTCGGCAAGCGCAGTTTCGCCACTGCGGTGGCGCAGAGTGCACCGGGGCGCTTCCTGTCGGCCTGGTGGTTCGCGGCCTGGGGCTTCGACTGGCTCTACGACAAGCTGTTTGTGCAGCCGTACCTGCTGCTTTGCCGGCTGCTCGGGCGTGACCCGATTGACCGCAGCATTGGCCTGATTCCGCGTCTGGTACGGGGCGGCAATGCCCTGCTGGCCAGCAGCGAGACTGGCCAGGTGCGCTGGTATGCCACTTCGATTGCCGGGGGTGCCGTGCTGGTGCTCGCCGTCCTCCTGTTTCTGAATTAAGGAAAACAGCCTGATGATTTTGCCCTGGCTAATCCTGATCCCCTTTATCGGCGGCCTGCTGTGCTGGCAGTGCGAGCGCTTTGGCAACACCCTGCCACGCTGGATTGCCCTGCTGACCATGGGCCTGCTGTTCGGTCTGGGCCTGTGGCTGTGGGCCACCGGCGACTTCAGCCTGGCCCCGGCACCGGGTGCTGCGCCGCAGTGGGCGGCCGAATTCCAGCTGCCATGGATTGAGCGGTTTGGCATCAGCATTCACCTGGCGCTGGATGGCCTGTCGGTGTTGATGATCAGCCTCACCGGTCTGCTCGGCGTGCTGTCGGTGCTGTGCTCGTGGAACGAGATCCAGAACCGCGTCGGCTTTTTCCACCTCAACCTGATGTGGATTCTCGGCGGCGTGGTCGGCGTGTTCCTCGCGGTCGACCTGTTCCTGTTCTTCTTCTTCTGGGAAATGATGCTGGTGCCGATGTATTTCCTCATCGCGCTCTGGGGTCATAGCGGCAGTGATGGCAAGACCCGCATCAGCGCCGCCACCAAGTTCTTCATCTTCACCCAGGCCAGTGGCCTGATCATGCTGCTGGCGATCCTCGGTCTGGTATTCGTGCATTTCGACCAGACCGGTGTGCTGACCTTCAGCTATGCCGACCTGCTGAAAACCGAACTGGCACCAGGCACCGAGTACATCCTCATGCTGGGCTTCTTTATCGCCTTCGCGGTGAAGTTTCCGGTGGTGCCATTCCACTCCTGGCTGCCAGATGCCCACGCTCAGGCACCGACCGCCGGCTCCGTGGACCTGGCCGGTATCCTGCTGAAAACCGCCGCTTATGGCCTGATGCGTTTTGCCCTGCCGTTGTTCCCCAATGCCTCGGCAGAGTTCGCGCCGATTGCCCAGTGGCTTGGCGTGTTCGCCATCATCTACGGCGCGCTGCTGTCGTTCGCGCAGACCGATATCAAGCGCCTGGTGGCTTACTCCAGTGTGTCGCACATGGGCTTTGTGCTGATTGCGATCTACTCGGCCAGCGAGATCGCCCTGCAGGGCGCGGTGGTGCAGATGATGGCCCACGGCCTGTCTGCTGCTGCGCTGTTTATCCTTTGCGGCCAGTTGTATGAGCGCTTGCACACCCGCGACATGCGCGAAATGGGCGGTATCTGGGCGCGTATGCCCTGGCTGCCGGCCATCAGCCTGTTCTTCGCTGCTGCGGCCCTGGGCTTGCCGGGAACTGGCAACTTCGTTGGCGAGTTCCTGATTCTGATCGGCAGCTTCCAGAGCGCGCCGTGGGTCACCGTGCTGGCTGCCACTGGCCTGGTGTTTGGCTCGGTCTACTCGCTGATCATGATTCACCGTGCCTATTTCGGCCCGGCCAAGGCAGAGACTGCCTTGCCAGGTCTGAAGCTGCGCGAGCTGAGCATGGTGCTGGGCCTGGCTGTGCTGCTGATTCTGCTCGGCGTCTACCCGCAGCCGGTGCTCGACACCTCTGCCGCCAGCATGCAAGGCGTGCAGCAATGGCTGGGCGGTGCCTTCAATCAACTTGCCTCGGCCCGGTAGCCTTATGGAACATCACGCTGTGGAATTTACGACTCAACACTTTATCGCGCTGCTGCCGTTGCTGATCACCAGCGCCACCATCGTGCTGGTGATGCTGGCGATTGCCTGGAAGCGCAATCACGCCATGACCTTCGGCCTCTCGGTGCTGGGCCTCAACCTGGCCCTGCTGTCGCTGTTGCCTGCCCTGGACGTGACGCCGATCGAGGTCACGCCGCTGCTGCTGGTGGATAAGTTCGCCTGCTACTACATGGCCCTGGTGCTGGCGGCGACCCTGGCCTGTGTGACGCTGATTCACGCCTACCTCGGCGGTGAGTCCGGCAAGGGCTATCCAGGCAACCGTGAAGAGCTGTACCTGCTGATGCTGCTGTCCGCCGCTGGCGGTCTGGTGCTGGTCAGTGCGCAGCACCTGGCGGGCCTGTTTATCGGTCTGGAGCTGCTGTCGGTGCCGACCTACGGCATGATCGCCTATGCCTTTTTCAACAAGCGTTCGCTGGAAGCTGGCATCAAGTACATGGTGCTGTCCGCCGCAGGCTCGGCATTTCTGCTGTTCGGCATGGCGCTGCTGTATGCCGAGTCGGGCAACCTGAGCTTCGCCGGTATCGGTGCCAAGCTGGCCGCTGACGGCTTGCCGAGCATGCTGGCGCAGATTGGCGTGGGCATGATGCTGATCGGTCTGGCGTTCAAACTGTCGCTGGTGCCGTTCCACCTGTGGACCCCGGACGTCTATGAAGGCGCTCCGGCGCCGGTGGCCGCCTTCCTCGCTACGGCCAGCAAAGTGGCGGTGTTTGCCGTGCTGCTGCGCCTGTATCAGGTATCGCCAGCGGCTGCCGGCGGCTGGCTGAATGACCTGCTGACGCTGATTGCAATTGCCTCGATCCTCTTTGGTAACCTGCTGGCGCTGCTGCAGAACAACCTCAAGCGTCTGCTCGGTTATTCCTCCATCGCCCACTTCGGCTACCTGCTGGTGGCGCTGATCGCCAGCAAGGGCTTGGCGGTGGAAGCGGTGGGCGTGTACCTGGCCACCTATGTGCTGACCAGTCTTGGCGCGTTCGGTGTGATTACCCTGATGTCGACGCCTTACAGCGGCCGTGATGCCGACGCGCTGTACGAATACCGTGGGCTGTTCTGGCGCCGTCCGTACCTGACTGCCGTGCTCACTGTGATGATGCTGTCGCTGGCCGGCATCCCGCTGACGGCCGGGTTTATCGGCAAGTTCTACGTGGTCGCTGCCGGTGTGCAATCGCAGCAATGGTGGCTGCTCGGTGCTCTGGTGCTCGGCAGCGCCATCGGAGTGTTCTATTACCTGCGGGTAATGGTCACCCTGTTTATGGTCGAGCCGAATCTGCGTCGCCACGATGCGCCGCTGCATTGGGGGCAACAGGCCGGTGGTCTGATGCTGCTGTTTGTCGCGTTGCTGGCCTTCGTGCTCGGCGTTTACCCGCAGCCTCTGCTGGAATTGGTGCAGCACGCCGGCCTGACGGGCCTGTGATGAGCCGTCTGCTGATTGCTGGCTGTGGTGATGTTGGCAGTCGTCTGGGTCAGCAGTTGAATGCGCTCGGCTGGACGGTGTATGGCTTGCGCCGCTCGGTGGCGCAGCTGCCTGCGGGTATTCACCCAGTAGCCGGTGATCTGCACAGTGATGCGTGCCCGGCCGCCTGGCCGAGCGCAGCGCTGGATTACCTGGTGTATTGCGCCGCTGCGACCACGCACGATGAAGCCGGCTATCGGGTTGCCTATGTCGACGGTCTGCGCCGTGTGCTGGCCTGGCTGGCGCAACAGGGCCAGCGGCCGAAGCGCCTGCTGTTTGTCTCCAGCAGCGGTGTGTATGGTCAGCAGCACGGCGAGTGGGTGGACGAGACCTCAGCGGCGCACGCCGAGGGCTATTCCGGGCGCGTTATGCGTGAAGCGGAGCAGGTGGCCCTGGCCAGTGGCCTGCCGGCCACGGTGGTGCGTTTAACCGGCATCTACGGCCCGGGACGCGAATGGCTGCTGGGCCAGGTGCGCCAGGGTTATCGGGTGGCCAGTGAACCGCCGTTGTATGGCAACCGTATCCATGCCGATGACGCAGCCGGTCTGCTGGCGTACCTGCTGCAGGCCGATGCCCGCGGCGTGGCGTTGCAAGACTGTTATATCGGCGTCGATGATCAGCCGGCACCGCTGCATGAGGTGGTGGCCTGGCTGCGTGAGCAACTGGGCGTCAGCCACTGGTCGGCCGAGTCGACCGTGCGCCGTGCCGGCAGCAAACGCTGCAGCAACGCCCGCGCCCGCGCCCTGGGCTGGCAGCCGCAGTACCCCAGCTACCGTGAAGGCTACAGCGCCATCTTGCGCGGTGCGTAAGCGTCCTCAGCGCTGTTGCAGCAGCCAGCGCTGTTGGCCCTTGTAGAAGTTTGGCATTTCATCGATCTGCGAACGATTCAGTGCTTCAAAGACCCGCAGTTGCTTGCCTTCACGCTCAAACAGCCAGTTCTGGCCTTGCTCGCCAAGTTGCAGCCAGAGGCTGTCGAACTCGCCGCTCATGGCGGCGCAATCGCCGGCCAGGCACAGGGCATAGCGTTCTGCGCCGGGCAGGCCCTGCACGCTGCCATCGGCCTGGAACAGCACCAGGCCACCTTTACCCAAGCCTTCCTTGATCACCCAGGTGCCGCCCAGGTAGGCACTGTAGAGCGCCTGCTCAAAGCTGCTGCCCGCCGGCGCAAGCGGGCCGGGCGCCGCAGGGGCGCGGACAAAGCGCTGTTCCGGCCAGGTGTCGCTCTGGGCCTGAACCAGTTCATCACCGCTGAGGCTCATCGACTCCTGAAAGTCACCGTAGAAATGTACGCGCAACTGACCGTTCGTATCGCGTTCGAAGGTGCCTTCGCCACGTTCGAAGCCATTGCTGAAGCTGGCCAGCCGGCGTTGGCTGTCGATTTGCCATTCCAGGTTGGGGCCATAAGCGAGCAGGGCTTCGCGCAGGTTGCCGCTGTCCACGGCGGCGTCGATGGCGGCCTGGTTGATCCAGGTGCCGTTGGGGTCGCGGGGTGGGCTGACACAGCCGCTGAGCAAGGCGCAGGTGAGCAAAACAACAAACAGGCAACGCATGACGGCGTCCTCAAGGGCGAGGCGGTGATGGTGCCGCCCCGATGATGGATTCGCTCAGCAGAATAGCGTCATTTGCGCCCGGCGTTACAGCGCCAGTCCGTGCAGGTCGCACGGGTTGGCGGGTTTAGCGGGTGAGTTCGAACTTGACTGGAAAATCCAGGCTGATGCTGCCGCTGCTCAATACTTCCTGTGGCGGCCGTGGCACCGGGCTGGCCTTGCGCAACTGGATCAGCACGTCACGATCAAAGGATGGACGAGCGGTGGAGGCCTTGATCTTGCCCAGCAGAATATCGCCGCGCACATTGACGTCGAAGGTCAGGGTCACTGCCTGAATATGACCAGCCCGGTTGAAGCGCCGCTCGCGATCCGGGTAGTGCAGGCGGCTGCTCAGGTGGGCATGCACCTTACTCAGCCAGAGGGCGCGCGCCGGATTGTCCTCACTGGGCGCACTCTGACGTGGCGCAGCCTGCTGCTGCGCCGCTGGAGGAGCGTCGTTGCTGGCCTGGGCCGTTTCCGGGGTAGGTGTTTCCACAGGTTTTGGCTGTGGTTTGGGCGCAGGCGGGCGCGGTTTGGGTTTCGGCTTGGGTTGGGCGATCACCAACTTTGGCTTGGGCGCTTCGATCAGCTTGGGTAGCGGCTCGGGTTCCGGATCCGGCTGCTGGATGACCGGCGGCGTTGGCTTGGGCGCCGCGACCAGCGGTTGCAGTTCGACCAGCATCGCCGCCGGCGGTGGCTCCACGGCAATGGCCTGTGGCTGCCAGTACAGCGCCCAGATAAACAAGGCAGCATGCAGCGCGATCACCAGCAGCAGGCTGGCGGCCCAGGAAAGGCTACGGCGAGAGCGGGTCATGGTGTGCCGACCGTCTCCAGGCCAACCAGGCCGATTTTCAGGTAACCGGCACCGCGCAGGTTGTCCATCACGGTCATCAGGTCGGCATAGTCGACGCCCTTGTCACCGCGCACGAAAATGGTCTTTTCCTTGTCGGCCTGGGTCAGCTTGTCCAATGCCGCACCCAGCAGCGCCGGTTCGACCTGATCGTTGTCGAGGAACAGGCGGCTGTCTTCCTTGATGCTCAGGTAGATCGGCTTGTCTGGGCGCGGTGTCGGTTTGGCGCTGGAGGCGGGCAGGTCGATTTTCACGTCTACGGTGGCCAGGGGGGCGGCGACCATGAAAATGATCAGCAACACCAGCATCACGTCGATAAAGGGCGTGACGTTGATCTCGTGGTTTTCCTGGAGGTCATCGCCACTGTCGTTGAGGTGCAGGCCCATGTTTCAGACCGCCCTGACCATCTGCGGCGCAGCGTTGCGCTCGGTGCTGGTGGGCATGTCCAGATCACGGCTGACCAGCAGCAGCACCTGAGCCGAGGCATCGGCAACCTGCGCCTTGTAGCTGGCAATCGAACGGGCAAAGACGTTGTAGATGATCACCGCCGGGATGGCTGCAACCAGGCCCAGGGCAGTGGCCAGCAAGGCTTCGGCGATACCCGGAGCGACCACTGCGAGGTTGGTGGTTTGCGATTTGGCGATGCCAATAAAGCTGTTCATGATGCCCCAGACCGTACCGAACAGGCCGACGAAGGGCGCGGTAGAGCCGATGGTGGCCAGCACCCCGGTGCCTTTGCTCATGTCACGGCCGCAGGCGGCGACCAGGCGCTCCAGGCGGAAGCTGACGCGCTCCTTGATGCCTTCCTTGAGCTTGCTGTTGGCAGAAAGCTGCAGTTCGTCCTGGGCTTCTTCGATCAGGATGGTGCTGAAACTGTGCTGAGCCCGTGCCTGCTCGGCGGCCTGCTGCAGGTTGCGGGCGCGCTTCAGCTCAGGCAGTTCGCGGCGCAGACGACGGCGGGCGCTGATCAGCTCGATGCTTTTCGCAACCCACACGGTCCAGGTCAGGATCGAGGCGAGGACCAGGCCGATCATCACGCTTTTCACCACGACATCGGCGTTCTGGTACATGCCCCAGGGGGACAGGTCGTGCAGCAGGGCCTCATCGGCCGCCACTTCAGGCTGCACCTCGCCTTCTTGCAGGGCTGCCAGCAACTGCTGGGCCTGCTCGGGGGCAATACCGTTATCGGTGATGAACTGCTGCTGTGCGGCACTGATCTGCTCGGCATTGGCCTGTTCGCCCAAGGCCGCAAATTTTTCTCGCAGCGCTGTCAGCTGAGGGGGCTCGACGGCTTCTGGCGCAGCCTCGGGCGTGGCCAGTGGTGCGCTGAGTGCCGAGCTGTTCGGCGCTGCGGCAGCTGGCTGTTCAGCGAAGCTGGTGATGGGCAGCAGGGCCAGCAGCGACAGGCAGAGCAGTGGCAACCAGCGTGGCTGACGAGGTGTGGCGGTGTGAGCGATTGGGCTGGAGAAGAGCATGCTGGCCGGACCTGAGAAGAGGAAAGGTTGCAGGCGCGCTGCAGATAAAGCTGCGCATGGTTAAGTGCGAGTATTATTGCAAACAATTCTCGTTAATAAAAGTTTGATTCGTCGCTACTTCAATGCAGGTCGGGGCAGACGTGCCGCGTTGGCTGATGGCGACAAGACGAATACCCGCGCTGAAGGCGGGGCTGATGCCCCGCCTGGCGTGTTATTCGAGGACCAGAATAGCGTCCATTTCGACTTGTGAGCCACGCGGCAGGGCAGCCACACCGATGGCGGCGCGAGCCGGATATGGCTGCTCGAAGTAACGGCCCATGACTTCATTGACCTTGGCGAAGTGCGACAGGTCAGTGAGGAAGATATTCAGTTTGACGATGTCCTTGAACGAGCCGCCGGCGGCTTCAGCCACGGCCTTGAGGTTCTCGAACACCTGTACGGTCTGTGCCTCAAAGCCTTCAACCAGCTCCATGGTTTTCGGGTCCAGCGGAATCTGCCCGGACATGTACACGGTGTTACCGGCCTTGATCGCCTGGGAATAGGTGCCGATGGCGGCGGGTGCTTTATCGCTGCTGATAACGCTCTTGCTCATGGAAAACTCCAATAAAGGCTGGGAATGACGAGCGCGACGGGCGCGCTCAGCGGGAAAGGCTTCAGGCGCGGGCGCGGGTGATGCGAATCACCCCGGTGAGTGCGCGCAGTTTCTTGATCACCCGGGCCAGGTGTACGCGATCATGCACGCTGACGACCAGCTGCACGACGCTGATGCGGCCATCACGCTCGTCCATGCTGATCTTCTCAATATTGCCGTCGGCGGCATTCACGCTGCCGGCGAGCAGGGCAATCAGGCCGCGTTGATGCTCCAGCTCGACGCGCAGTTCGACATTGAATTCGCCGGTAACGTCTTTGGCCCACGACAGCTGGATGCATTTTTCCGGGTTGTGGCGAATTTCGCCGATGTTCTTGCAGCTTTCCAGGTGCACCACCATGCCCTTGCCGGCGGACAAGTGGCCGACGATCGGGTCGCCCGGAATCGGCGTACAGCACTTGGCGTAGCTCAGCACCAGGCCTTCGGTGCCGCGGATGGCCAGTGGGCCTTCGCTGCTTGGCAGGGCCTCGTTGCTGTCGCTGAGCAGGCGACGCGCGACCACATAGGCCATGCGGTTGCCCAGGCCGATGTCTTCCAGCAGGTCTTCGAGCACATCCTGGTGGTATTCGGCGAGCACCGCTTGCACCCGCTCGGGCGAAAGCTTGTCGACGCGGCTGTCGAAGCCGGCCAGCACCTTGTTGAGCAGGCGTTCGCCGAGGCTGATCGACTCCGAACGACGTTGCAGTTTCAGCGCATGGCGGATATGCGTACGGGCCTTGCCGGTGACCACGAAACTCAGCCAGGCCGGGTTTGGTCGTGCACCAGGCGCGGTGACGATTTCCACCGTCGAGCCGCTTTCCAGGGCTTGCGACAAAGGTGCCAGGCGGCGGTTGATGCGGCAGGCGATGCAGGTGTTGCCAACGTCGGTGTGCACCGCGTAGGCAAAATCGACCGCCGTGGAGCCTTTGGGCAGCTCCATGATGCGGCCCTTGGGCGTGAATACGTAGACCTCGTCAGGGAACAGATCGATCTTCACGCTCTCGATGAATTCCAGCGAGTTGCCGGCGCGTTGCTGCATCTCCAGCACGCCCTTGACCCACTGCCGCGCGCGGGCGTGGCTACCCTTGGGCTGGTCTTCCTCGTTGGATTTGTACAGCCAGTGCGCGGCGATGCCGTTGTTGGCCAGCTCTTCCATCTCGCGGGTACGGATCTGAATCTCGATCGGTACGCCGTGCATGCCGAACAGCGTGGTGTGCAGCGACTGGTAGCCGTTGGCTTTGGGGATTGCGATGTAATCCTTGAAGCGCCCCGGCAGGGGTTTGTACAGGTTATGCACGGCCCCCAGTACGCGGTAGCAGGTGTCGACCTTGTCGACGACGATGCGGAAGGCGTAGACGTCCATGATTTCGTTGAACGCCCGGCGCTTGCCGCGCATCTTCTGGTAAATGCCGTAGAGGTGCTTCTCGCGGCCCATCACCTCGCCTTCCATGCCTTCGCGGGCCAGGCAATGGATGATCGACTCTTCGATCTTGTTAACGATTTCCTTGCGGTTGCCCCGAGCGCGCTTGACTGCTGTGCGGATGCGCTCGGAGCGCATCGGGTGCATGGCCTTGAAGCCCAGGTCCTCGAACTCGATGCGCATGCTGTGCATGCCCAGGCGGTTGGCAATCGGTGCGTAGATTTCCAGAGTTTCCTTGGCGATGCGCCGGCGTTTCTCGCCGGACAGCACTTCCAGGGTGCGCATGTTGTGCAGGCGGTCGGCCAGCTTGACCAGGATCACGCGGATGTCGCGAGCCATGGCCATGGCCATTTTCTGGAAGTTCTCGGCCTGGGCCTCGGCCTTGGTCTCGAAGTTCATCTGGGTCAGTTTGCTGACCCCGTCGACCAGTTCCGCCACGGATTCGCCGAACTGCGCGTCCAGGGCTTCCTTGGCAATGCCAGTGTCTTCGATCACGTCATGCAGCATCGCGGCCATCAGGCTCTGATGGTCCATGTGCATGTCAGCCAGGATGCTCGCCACTGCCAGGGGGTGGGTGACGTAGGCTTCGCCGCTGCGGCGGCGTTGGCCGTCGTGGGCTTGTTCGGCGTAGAAATAAGCGCGGCGTACCAGGTTGACCTGGTCGCCGTCGAGGTAGGTCGAAAGTCTGTCGGCGAGGGCGTCTATGCTCGGCATGGGCGTTCCCCTTGCCGACTCAGATGACCCTGCGCCTGACGACGTCGACCCGGCATAGGCTTACAGAGGCTCGTTCGCCTCTTCCTCGAATGCGGCAAACAGCGGTTCTTCTTCGACGATGTCGTCTTGCGCGATCACGTCATAGTTGACCAGGCCAGCAGCGATTTCGCGCAGTGCCACCACAGTCGGCTTGTCGTTTTCCCAGGCCACTTTCGGCTCTTTGCCGCCGGTAGCCAGCTGGCGCGAACGCTTGGTGGCGAGCATGACCAGCTCAAAGCGGTTATCGACGTTGTCCAGGCAATCTTCAACGGTAACGCGAGCCATGGTATTCCTCGTTGCGACAAAATTAAGAGCGAAAAAACGTCGCCCAAATGGGCGAGCGGACTGAATAGTCTAAAAAATCACCAGCATTTAGGGAAGCACTGATTTGTTCAGTGCTTCCCGCGTCAGACCAGCAGCTCGCTAAGCAGACCACTGTGGCGCTGCTGTTGCGGGGCTTGCAACAGTTGATTGGCGCGGAAGATGGCCTTCAGGTCGCTCAAGGCATGGGCGAAGTCATCGTTGATCAGCAGGTAGTCGTACTCGACGTAATGGCTCATCTCACTGACCGCTTCACGCATGCGCCGCTCGATGATTTCGCCGCTGTCCTGGCCACGGTTGGTCAGGCGGTGGCGCAGGGCTTCCTGGGTTGGTGGCAGGATGAAGATGGATTTGGCTTCCGGCATCAGTCGACGGACCTGCTGCGCGCCCTGCCAGTCGATCTCCAGAATCAGGTCGAAACCGTCGATTAGGGTCTGTTTGACCCAGTCCTGCGAGGTACCGTAGAGGTTGCCGAAGACTTCGGCATGCTCAAGAAACGCGGTTTTGTCGAGCATCGCGTGGAACTGTTCGCGGCTGACGAAGTGGTAGTTCACCCCGTCCACCTCGCCCGGGCGCATGGCGCGGGTGGTGTGCGAGACCGACACACGAATCTGCGCCTCGCTGTCGATCAGCGCCTTGACCAGGCTGGTCTTGCCCGCGCCGGAGGGGGCGGAAATGATGTACAGGGTGCCGGTGGTTGTGCTCATGGATCAATCCTGAAACGCGTTGTTCGAAGAGTAGCAGTAGCGGTCTGGCTTATTCGATGTTCTGCACTTGTTCGCGCATCTGCTCGATCAACACCTTGAGGTTGACCGCAGCATTGGTGCTGCGGGTGTCGAAGGCCTTGGAGCCGAGGGTATTGGCTTCGCGGTTGAGTTCCTGCATCAGGAAATCCAGGCGGCGACCAGCCTGGCCACCGGTTTTCAACACACGGCGTACTTCGTTGACGTGGGTGCTGAGGCGATCCAGTTCTTCGGCGACATCACTTTTCTGCGCCAGTAGAACAAGCTCCTGCTCCAGGCGTTGCGGGTCGAGCTCGGCCTGCATCTCGACGCAGCGGTCGAGAATTTTCTGCCGTTGTCCGGCGAGCATCTGCGGTACCAGTTCGCGCAGGGCGACAACCTGTTCGAGGATGCTGTCGAGCCGTTCATTAAGCAGTTTGGCCAGCTCACTGCCTTCGCGTTCACGGCCGTTTTTCAGCTCGTTCAGGGCTTGGGTAAACAGGCTCAGGGCGCTCTGATTCAACGCTTGCGGGTCGGCCGCGTCGGCCACCAGCACGCCAGGCCAGCCAAGTACTTCCAGCGGGTTGAGTGCAGCCGGCTGCTTGATCAAGCCGGCCACGCTTTCGGCGGCGGCGATCAGTTGTGCGGCGCGCTCCAGGTCAACCTGCAGGGCCTTGCCGGCATTGTCGTCACTAAAACGCAGGGTGCATTCGACTTTGCCGCGCGACAGGCCATTGCGCAGCGCTTCGCGCACCGCGCCTTCGAGGTCGCGGAAGGCTTCCGGCAGGCGCAGATGAGGCTCCAGGTAGCGATGGTTGACCGAGCGCAGTTCCCAGCTCAAGGTGCCGTTGGCACCCACCTGCTCGGCACGGGCGAAGGCAGTCATGCTGTGGATCATGGGGCGAACCTCGCGAAAAGTCGGAACGAATGGGTATGCCAGCAATGGCATGCAGTAAAAAATCGGTGCGACTGCCCATCACTCTTATCCGGTGCTGCGCGCCACCCTCTCGGGGACGAAGGAAACAAGGAGGCGTCGTTACGCGATTTTCATGGATAAAGGCGCACGATTGTAGCGTAGTGCGGCGGCCGCTCCCAATTCGGCATGCCGCCGCAGGCTTAGCGCCCTATAATGGCGGGCAGATTTTTTATTCAGAGCAGGAATTCCTAGATGAAACGTCCCAGTGGCCGCGCCGCCGATCAGTTGCGCTCGATTCGCATCACCCGCAACTACACCAAGCATGCCGAGGGTTCGGTGCTGGTGGAGTTTGGCGATACCAAAGTGATTTGCACGGTCAGTGTCGAGTCGGGCGTTCCGCGTTTCCTCAAAGGCCAGGGGCAGGGCTGGCTGACCGCCGAATACGGCATGCTGCCGCGTGCCACCGGCGACCGTAACCAGCGTGAAGCCAGCCGTGGCAAGCAAGGCGGTCGCACCCTGGAAATCCAGCGCCTGATTGGCCGTTCGCTGCGCGCTGCACTGGATATGAGCAAGCTGGGTGAGAACACCCTGTACGTCGATTGCGACGTGATCCAGGCTGACGGCGGCACCCGTACCGCGTCGATCACCGGTGCCATGGTGGCGGTGATTGATGCGCTGAAAGTGATCAAGAAACGTGGCGGCCTGAAGGGTGGTGATCCGCTGAAGCAGATGATTGCCGCCGTGTCGGTGGGCATGTATCAGGGCGAGCCGGTGCTGGATCTGGATTACCTGGAAGATTCCGCCGCCGAGACCGATCTCAACGTGGTGATGACCAGTGCCGGTGGTTTTATCGAAGTCCAGGGCACCGCTGAAGGCGCACCATTCCAGCCGGCCGAGCTGAACGCTATGCTGGCGTTGGCGCAGAAAGGCATGGCTGAGCTGTTCGAGCTGCAACAAGCGGCTCTGGCTGACTGATTGAGCTGTATTAAAAGCCCATCACGCAAGGAGAAGCACCATGAGCGACGAGTCCCAAGCGCCACAGCCGGTTCCCGGTCCTGAAGCCCGTCAGTGGGCGATGTTCTGCCACTTCGCCGCGTTTCTCGGCTTGGTGATTCCCTTCGGCAACCTGCTTGGGCCGTTGATCGTCTGGCAGATCAAGAAGGACCTCGACCCGTTCGTCGATGCCCAGGGCAAGGAGGCGCTGAACTTCCAGATCAGCGTCGCGCTGGCCGCGCTGCTGTGCTTCCTGTTGATGGTTGTGGTGGTGGGCTTCCCGCTGCTGGTGCTGGTCAGCATCGCGGCGCTGGTGTTGACCATTATTGGCGGGATCAAGGCCAATGAAGGCCAGGCGTATCGTTATCCCTTTGCCTGGCGCTTGGTGAAATAAGCGCTGTGCAGACAATAAAAAGCCGGCTAAATGCCGGCTTTTTATTGTCTGCAGATCAGGCTATACGCTGAGCGTCCAGTCGTAGTCAACGATCAGCGGCGCGTGCTGCGAGAAGCGTGGCTGACGCGGCAGGCGGGCGCTGCGGATGCTGCGGCGCATGCCGGGCGTGAGCAGCTGATAGTCAAAGCGGTAACCGAGGTTGAGCAGCTCGGCCTGCTCGCTGTCCGGCCACCAACTGAACTGATCGCCTTCGCGGCTGACTTCGCGCAGCGCATCGACATAGCCCATGGTGCCAATCACTTCATCCAGCCAGGCGCGTTCCGGGGCAAGAAAGCCCGGTGATTGCTGGCAGTCGCGCCAGTTCTTCACGTCGAGCTTCTGATGCGCCACGTAAAACGAGCCGCAATAGATGTACTCGCGGCGCTTGCGGCGCTGCTTGTCCAAATAATGGGTGAAGTCGTCCATAAACTTGAATTTCTGATTCAAGCTCTCGTCACCGTTCTGGCCCGAAGGCATCAGCATGGTGGCAATACTTACTTTGTCGAAATCGGCCTGCAGGTAGCGCCCATAGCGATCGGCCATTTCAAAGCCGAGGCCGCTGATTACCGCCTTGGGTTGCAACCGCGAATACAGCGCCACGCCACCTTGGTTGGGCACTTCTGCATCGCAGGCATAGAGGAAATAGCCATCCAGTTGGAGGGCTTGGTCGTCCAGTTCAAAGGCGGAGGCGCGGGTGTCCTGCAGGCAGATGACGTCGGCATTCTGTGCTTGCAGCCAACTGAGCAAACCGCGCTCGACTGCCGCATGAATACCATTCACGTTCACACTGATGATCCGCATAAATGGCCCCCAAAATCACGTGCGTGTATGATACCCGAGCTCACCTCTATTAGCTAAATTACCTAGCAAATCCGTGCTGTCCGGGGCTTTTTCATGCAAGCGTATCAACGCGATTTCATCCGTTTTGCCATCGAGCGTGGGGTTCTGCGCTTTGGTCAGTTCACCCTGAAATCCGGGCGTATCAGCCCTTATTTCTTTAATGCCGGATTGTTCGACAGCGGCTTGGCCCTGGCCCAACTTGGGCGTTTCTATGCGGCGGCCGTGGTCGACAGCGGTATCGACTTCGACGTGCTGTTTGGCCCCGCTTATAAAGGTATCCCGCTGGCAGCGACCACCGCCGTGGCCCTGGCCGAGCACCACCAGCGTGATGTGCCCTGGTGCTTCAACCGCAAGGAAGCCAAGGATCATGGCGAAGGCGGCACCCTGGTAGGCGCGCCGCTGGCTGGCCGCGTGCTGATCATCGATGACGTGATTACCGCCGGCACGGCGATTCGCGAAGTAATGCAGATCATCCAGGCACAGGGTGCTCAGGCCGCGGGTGTGCTGATTGCACTGAACCGCCAGGAACGCGGCAAAGGCGAGTTGTCGGCGATTCAGGAAGTCGAGCGTGACTACGGTATGCCGGTGGTGAGCATTGTGTCACTCGAACAGGTACTGGAATATCTGGCAGAGGATGCTGAACTCAAGCAGTATCTGCCGACGGTACAAGCGTACCGCGCCGAATACGGAATCTAACCTGCCGATAAGGTGCTGCATCGATGCATAGACCTGCCCTGACCTGCTGTTCGCTGTTGCTAGGCCTACTGCTGCCGGTTGTGGCGGGTGCGGCCGAGCTGTATCGCTATGTCGATGACAAGGGCACCACGGTGCTCAGCCGTCAGGGGGTACCGCCGGAGCACATCAGCAAGGGTTACGAAGTGCTGAATGACCAGGGCCGGGTGATCCAGGTGATTCCGCCAGCCCCCAGCGCCGAGGAGATGAAGCGTATCCTCGCTGATAAGGCCCGTGCCAGTTCCGATGCACAATTGCTGCGTCTGTACAGCACGCCGGACGACGTTGAGCGCGCGCGTCAGCGCAAGCTGGCCGAGCTTGATGGCCTGATTGGTGTGGCGCGCAGCAACCTGCAATCGGTGCGTACCCAGCAGGCCAACCTGCAAAGCCAGGCGGCTGACCATGAGCGTGCGGGGCGTGCGGTGCCCGCGCATTTGCTGGCGCAGATCGACAACCAGAAGGCCGAGCAAGAGCGCCTCAAGGGCGACATCGTGCGCTATCAGGCCGCGCGCAAGGAGGCTGATACCAGCTTCAATGCCGACGGCGAGCGTCTCAAGGAGCTACTGGGCCGCCGCCAGTAGGTTGCGACAGCTATTGCTGCGGTGCGCAGCGTTCAAAAGCCAGAATCTTTTCTCTCAGCCATGCTGGTAGCGGACTGCTAGTGCGGCTGGCGCTGTCTGCGTGCACGTAAATCACTTCGCCACTGGTTAGCGCTTGCTCGTCGCGCCAGATACCCATGGCAAAGCTCAGGCTGGAGCGTCCCAGGCGGGCGACGCGAATGCCGATCTGCAACGGGTCATCGAAACGTGCCGGGGCCAGGTACTCCAGCACGGTCTTGATGGCGAAGAAATCGCCGCCATCGCTGCTTAGATCCTCTGGATAACGGATGCCCAGGGCACGGAAATACTCGGTGATGGCGACATCGGCGTAGGTCAGGTAATGGCCGTTGAACACGATGCTTTGTGGATCGACTTCGGCCCAGCGCACGCGCAGGGTGTGGAAGAAGCTGAAGGCGTCGCGGGAAAGGGCTGTGGTCATGCAGTACACCTCGGCGTGCAGGGCTGAGCCCCTGAGCTTCGGTGTTGCGGCAGCCTGCTGCAAGGGTTGCAGCAGGCTATCAGGCGGCTGAATCAGCCAGGATTACCCGGCTGATTCGTATTGCAGGTGGGCTCAGTGACGCTTGCGGTTGCAGATCAGCGTGCCCACGCCGCTGTCGGTAAAGATTTCCAGCAGCACGGCATTCGGTACGCGGCCGTCGATGATGTGCGCGCTGGTCACACCGCCTTGCACCGCTTCCAGGGCGCAACGGATCTTCGGCAGCATGCCGCCGTAAATGGTGCCGTCAGCGATCAGGCCATCGACCTGTTCGGTGGTCAGGCCGGTAAGCACCTGGCCTTGCTTGTCCATCAGACCGGCGATGTTGGTCAGCAGCATCAGCTTCTCGGCTTTCAGCGCTTCGGCGACCTTGCCGGCGACCAGGTCGGCGTTGATGTTGTAGGACTCGCCGTCCGGGCCGACGCCAATCGGCGCGATCACCGGGATGAAATCGCCCTGCACCAGCATGTTCAGCAAGTCGGTGTTAACCCCGGTGACTTCGCCGACATGGCCGATATCGATGATTTCCGGCTGGGTCATTTCTGGTGTCTGGCGGCTGACCTTGAGCTTTTTCGCACGGATCAGCTCGGCATCCTTGCCGGTCAGGCCGATGGCGCTGCCGCCGTGTTGGTTGATCAGGTTGACGATGCTTTTGTTGACCTGGCCGCCAAGGACCATTTCCACCACGTCCATGGTCGCGGTGTCGGTGACGCGCATGCCGTCGATAAAGTGGCTTTCAATGCTCAAACGCTTGAGCAGGTCGCCGATTTGCGGGCCGCCACCGTGTACCACCACCGGGTTGATGCCCACGGCCTTCATCAGCACGATATCGCGGGCGAAGCCCTGCTTGAGTTCTTCGCTCTCCATGGCGTTGCCGCCGTATTTGATCACCAGGGTTTTGCCAACGAAGCGGCGGATATACGGCAGCGCTTCGGAGAGTACTTTGGCGACGTTGGTGGCGGCATCACGGTCGAGGGTCATGCAGGGCTCCAGTAGAGGGTTGGCTAATCAGTCAGAACGGCAGGTCGAGGTCCGGGACCGTGCTGTACAGCTGTGCACGGAAGACTTCCTTGATGCGTTCGAGTTCCTGTTCGGTTTCGGCCTCGAAGCGCAGCACCAGTACCGGTGTGGTGTTGGAGGCGCGTACCAGGCCCCAGCCTTTGGGGTAGTCGACGCGCACGCCATCGAGGTTGGTGATATTGCCTTCGCCCCATACGCCATCGCGCTGCAGGCGTTCGATGATGCTGAACTTGCTCTGCTCGGTGACCGGGATGTTGATCTCCGGGGTGGCGATGTCATTGGGGAAGGCACTGAACACGTGTTCGGCGTCGCGGCGGTCCTGGCTGAGGATCTCCAGCAGGCGGGCGGCGGCGTAGATGCCGTCATCGAAGCCGAACCAGCGTTCCTGGAAGAAAATATGCCCGCTCATTTCGCCGGCCAGCAGCGCGCCGGTTTCCTTCATCTTCTTCTTGATCAGCGAGTGGCCGGTTTTCCACATCACCGGACGTCCGCCATAGCCGCTGATCAGCGGGGTCAGGCGGCGGGTGCATTTGACGTCAAAGATGATGTCGGCGCCGGGGTTGCGCGATACCACGTCCTTGGCGAACAGCATCAGCAGGCGATCTGGGTAGACGATGGTGCCGGCGTTGGTCACCACGCCAACACGGTCGCCGTCGCCGTCGAAAGCCAGGCCGAGGTCGGCTTTTTCTGCTTTGACCTTGGCGATCAGGTCCGCGAGGTTTTCCGGTTTGCCGGGGTCGGGATGGTGGTTGGGGAAATTGCCGTCAACGTCGCAGTACAGCGGAATGACCGAGCAACCCAGTGATTCGATCAGTTTCGGCGCAATCACGCCGGCCACGCCATTGCCGCAGTCGACCACCACACGCATCGGCTTGGCCATGGCGATGTCATCACGGATCTGCTTGAAGTAGCGCTCGAGCACGTCGACCTGTTCGACCGTGCCGACGCCGCTGAGCAGGTCGTTGTTGTCGATGCGGGTTTTCAAGGCCTGGATCTGCTGGTTGGCCAGGGTATCGCCGGCAATGACGACCTTGAAACCGTTGTAGTCCGCCGGATTGTGGCTGCCGGTGAGCATCACCGCTGATTTGCCGGCCAGCACATGGGCGGCGTAATACACCACCGGGGTGGGCACCATGCCGACATCGCTGACCTGGCAGCCGCAATCGAGCAGGCCCTGGATCAGTTGTTGGGTCAGTTGCGGGCCGGACAGGCGGCCATCACGGCCGACGGCGATGTTTGGCTCACCCTGGGCGATGCTCTGCGAACCGATGGCGCGGCCGATCCAGTAAGCGCTTTCAGCGTTCAGGGTGCGGCCGACCACGCCACGAATGTCATAGGCGCGGAAGATGTCGGCTGGCAGCTTGGGCGCTTTCGCCTGTACAGGGGCTGGTGTGGGTTCGTCGAGGCCGAGCAGGTCCTGATCTTCGTCGAGGATGTCGATATCGAGGATGTCGGTGTCCTGAAACAGCGGATCAACCATGGGCGCGGCCGGCGCAGGCATGGCGCTGGGCCGTTCCGGGCTGGTGGCCGCCGTATTGCCAGGCGCGGGCTCGCTGGCGCGGCGCGGCATGCGCGCCAGGTTCTGCGCGAGGATATCCAGGGCGGGCAGTCTCAGGCTGAAGGCTTTGACGGCCTTGCCGGCGGACAGCTCCTTGAGCATCTGGCCCAGTTGCAGCACGTCGGCATGCAGGTGGCGCTGCAGGCTGCTCTGTACCAGGTACAGGCCGATCAATGCACCGACCAGCGCCAGCAGCCCGGCAATGCCGAGCAGCAGTGGTGACAGCACGGAGCCGGTGAGTGACGGGCCGGGGGTGAAGCTGATGCTCCAGTTGGGGTTGCCAGTGCTGAATGACTGCGCGTTGCCCACGGCCTGGCCGCGTTGTACGAGCACCTGGGCGGCGGTGTTGTTGAACTGCTGGATCAACTGGATTTGCCCGACTTCGGCCGGCATGACCGGCAGGCTGGCGAGCAGGCGCTCCAGATCGACGGCCAGCAGCAGGGTGCCGTGCAGGGGTTCGCCTTCACTCAGGCGCAGCGGCGCGGCGCTGTAAACCAGCCAGCGCTGGCCCACCTTGTAGGCTTCCGGTGCCGGTGTCTGGCCGTTTTCTGCGCGGCGCAGCATGTCCAGGGCGGCAAAATTCATCGGGGCGCTGCGGCTCATGTCCTGCACGGCCTGGCCGCGACCATTGAGGTGCGCATCGACTACGCCGTGCCAGTAGGTGAGGTTGCGCTCGGCGGCGCGCACCTGGGCAATGTCCTGACTTTGCAGGGCTTGCAGCAGCTGTGGATTGCGCGCGGCGGCTTGAGTGTCGGCGCTGAGCTGCTGCAGGGCTTTCTGCATGACGGCCGCCTGGCCGCCGCCCCAGGCTTGACTGAGCTGCTGCAATTGCTGCTGGTTGGCGCTGTTGAGCGGGCCCAGCCAGAGCAGCGCGCCGCCCAGGGCAATGCCGATCACGGCCGCAGCCAGTCCTGGCAGCAAGCTGTTGAGGCTGGATTTGGCCGCTTTCGGTTCGACTGTGCCGCTGGCCAGTTGGGCGCTGGCGGTGACGGCGTCAGCGTCCTTGGCAGTGCGCTTGAAGAGTTTCATGCAGCGTCTCCTCGGCAATTCATCCTGAAATCAGATTAGGGCAATCAGTGGCTGCCGGAGTGGCCGAAACCGCCCGCACCGCGTTGGGTTTCGTCGAACTGCTCGACCAGTTCGAAATGCGCCTGCACCACTGGTACCAGCATCAGTTGCGCGATACGTTCGCCAATGGCGATGGTGAAAGGCGTTTGGCCACGGTTCCAGCAGGACACCATCAGCTCGCCCTGGTAATCCGAGTCGATCAGGCCAACCAGATTGCCGAGCACGATGCCGTGTTTATGGCCCAGCCCCGAGCGCGGCAGGATCAGTGCTGCCAGGCCCGGATCGCCAATGTAGATCGACAAGCCTGTAGGGATCAGCACGGTTTGCCCGGGTTCGAGCACTAGCTCCTCTTTGAGCATGGCGCGCAGGTCGAGACCGGCAGAGCCAGGAGTGGCGTACTGCGGCAGGGGGAATTCGTTGCCCAGGCGCGGGTCGAGGATCTTGGCTTGTAAGGCGTGCATATCAGGCTCTGTGGTCGGTGAATTGGGTGTTAATTGCGAGCCAGGCGTTCGGCGATAAAGCTCACCAACTGGCGAGCAATCTTGCTTTTGCTGGTCTGGGCGAAGCTGCTTTGCTGAAGCTCACGGTCGATGATGGTGATGGCATTTTCTTCGCTGTTGAAACCGATGCTGGGGTTGGCCACATCGTTGGCGACGATCAGGTCGAGGTTCTTGTCGCGTAGCTTGCGCGAGGCGTACTCCAGCAGGTTCTCGGTTTCGGCGGCAAAGCCGACGCTGAACGGCCGGTCGCTACGCCCCGCCAGGGTGGCGAGAATATCCGGGTTACGCACCATTTGCAGGAGCAGGCCGTCGCCACTGGTAGGGTCTTTTTTCAATTTGTGCTGGGCGACCACTTCCGGGCGGTAATCGGCCACGGCAGCGGCCGCGATCAGCAGATCACAAGGCATCGCGGCTTCGCAGGCGGCGAGCATATCGCGGGCGCTGGTGACGTTGATGCGGGTGACGCGCTCGGGCGTTGGCAGGTGCACTGGGCCGCTGATCAGGGTGACTTTGGCGCCGGCTTCGGCGGCCGCTTCGGCCAGAGCAAAGCCCATCTTGCCGGAGCTGTGGTTGGTGATATAGCGCACCGGGTCGATGTTTTCCTGGGTCGGCCCGGCGGTGATCAGTACGTGCTTGCCGGTCAGCGCCTGATGCTGGAAGCAGTCGGCGGCGCATTGCACCAGCTGCTCGGCTTCGAGCATGCGGCCCAGGCCGACATCGCCGCAGGCCTGGCTGCCGGCAGCCGGTCCGAACAGGTGCAGGCCACGCTGGCTCAGTAGCGCGGCGTTGGCCTGGGTCGCCGGGTCGCGCCACATGGCCTGGTTCATCGCCGGTGCCAATGCAACAGGCGCGTCGGTGGCCAGTACCAGGGTGGTCAGCAGGTCATCGGCCACGCCCTGGGCCAAACGTGCCATCAGGTCGGCGGTGGCCGGGGCAATCAGCACCAGGTCAGCCCAGCGCGCCAGTTCGATATGGCCCATGGCGGCTTCGGCTTCGGGGTCAAGCAGGTCGAGGTGCACCGGATGCCCGGAGAGGGCCTGGAGGGTCAGCGGGGTGATGAATTCACGACCGCCCTTGGTCATGACCACGCGCACGTCGGCGTCCTGGTCCTTGAGTCGGCGAATCAGCTCGGCACTTTTATACGCGGCAATACCGCCGCCTACGCCAACAATGATGCGTTTCCGATACAGCCGCTGCATAGGCCTGCCTTTTATAGAGATGGATATACACCGCGACGCCGACACCTCCCCAGGCCGGTCGCCGCGCAAAAGTTGGGCTACGATAGCACAAGGGTTGTATGCGAGTAGCGCTGCCAAGTGCTTGCCTGGCTTGGCTTTGCGCGCGCTGGCGTGGCGCGTTGTCGCGCCTTTTAGCACACATGGAGGTGTGATGAGTATTCGTGATTGGCCGGCGGCCGAGCGCCCGCGGGAAAAACTTCTGGCTCAGGGTGCCGTCACCCTGACCGATGCCGAACTGTTAGCGATTTTCCTGCGCACCGGGGTGGCTGGGCAGAGTGCGGTCGACCTGGCGCGGCATCTTCTGCGGGATTTCGGTAGCTTGCGCGCTCTGTTGCAGGCTGATCTGCCGTCGTTCAGTCAGCGCCTGGGGCTGGGGCCAGCTAAATTCGCTCAATTGCAGGCGGTGCTGGAGATGGCACGTCGGCATCTGGCTGAGCAGCTGCGCCGCGATTCGGCGCTGGAAAGCCCGCAAGCCGTGCGTGATTACCTGAAGGCACTGCTACGGCATGAGCCGCATGAGGTGTTCGGCTGCCTGTTTCTCGATGCCAAGCACCGCGTGCTGGCGTTCGAAGCGCTGTTTCATGGTTCCATCGACAGTGCCAGCGTTTATCCCCGGCAGGTGGTTAAGCGAGCCCTTGCGCATAACGCGGCGGCGTTGATCCTGACGCATAACCATCCGTCCGGTGTCGCCGAACCCAGCCAGGCGGATCGGGTGCTGACCCGCCGCCTGAAAGAAGCGCTGGAGTTGGTCGATGTGCGCGTACTCGACCACTTTATCGTTGGCGATGGCGAGCCGTTGTCGATGGCCGAGTACGGTTGGCTGTAGCGCTAGACGTGGGTGTCGTCAGCGGGTCAGGCGCACCTTGGAGAAGTCCTGGCGGCCGAACGGACTGACCTGGTAACCCTCGACCTGTTTACGCATCAGGGCGTAGGCCGTCGGGTGGGCCAGCGGTAGCCACAGCGCCTGCTGCTGAATGATCCGCTGCGCCTCTTTATACAACTGGCTGCGCTGTGTCTGGTCGCTGGTGCTTTTGCCGTCGGCGATCAGCTTGTCCAGCTGCGGGTCACAATAACGCGCGAAGTTCAGCCCGGATTCAAGTGAGGCGCAGGCAAATTGCGGGGTGAGGAAGTTGTCCGGGTCACCGTTGTCGCCGGCCCAGCCCATAAACAGCAGGTCATGCTCGCCAGCCTTGGCGCGGCGAATCAGCTCGCCCCATTCAATGACGCGGATTTCCGCTTTGATGCCGACCTTGGCGAGGTCGGCCTGCAGCAGTTGTGCGCCCAAGCTCGGGTTGGGGTTGAGTACGCTGCCGCTGGGGCGGGTCCAGATGGTGGTGCTGAAGCCATCGGCCAGGCCGGCAGATTTCAGCAGTTCGCGTGCTTTCTCCGGGTTGTACGGGTAGCCAGGCAGGTCGCTGGCGTAGCTCCAGGTATTCGGCGGGTAGGGGCCGTTGGCCGCTTCGGCGCTGTTCTCGAATACGGCCTTGAGGTAGCTGGCTTTATCGAACGCCAGGTTGATCGCTTGGCGTACAGCCGGCTGGTCGAGTGGTGGGTGCTGGCTGTTGATGCCGACGAACGCGGTCATAAAGGCAGCGGTGTGAGCACTCTGCAACGAACTGTCGCCGCTGATGGCCTGCACATCCTGCGGTTTCGGTGACAGGGCGATATGGCATTCGCCACGGCGCAGCTTCTGCAAGCGCACGTTGGCATCCGGGGTAATCGCGAAGATCAGGTTGTCCACCGCAGGCTTGCCAGCGAAGTAGCTCGGGTTGGCGCTGTAGCGCACGCTGGCGTCCTTCTGGAAGCGCTTGAAGACGAACGGGCCGGTGCCGATCGGCTGGCTGTTGAGTTGCTGCGGCGTGCCGGCGGCCAACAGTTGGGCGGCATATTCAGCGGAGTAGATCGACGCGAAGCCCATGCTCAGCGTGGCGAGGAAGGTGGCGTCAGGGCGATTGAGGGTAAAGCGCAGGCTGTGCTCGCCGGTCTTGTCGATGGATTTGATCAGGCTTGGCAGTTGCATCGACTGTGCGTGGGGATAACCGCTGGCGGCGACCTTGTGCCAGGGGTGAGTCGGGTCGAGCATGCGTTGAAAGCTGAACAGCACGTCGTCAGCCGTCAGGGGGCGGCTGGGGCTGAAGTAGTCGGTTTGATGAAACTGCACGTCCGGACGCAATGTGAAGCTGTAGCTCAGGCCGTCCGCGCTGACCTCCCAGGCCTGCGCCAGGCTTGGCTGCAATGTGCCGCTGGTGGCATCGAAATCCACCAGGCGGTTCATCAATACGTCAGCCGAGGCGTTGGTAGTGGTCAATGAGTTGTACTGCACCACATCGAAACCATCCGGGCTGGCTTCGCTGCATACGCTAAGCGTGCTGGCCGAGGCCAAGGCGGGAGCCAGTAACGGGGCAAGCAGCAGCGGTAGAGCGGCAAGGCGCATGGCAAACTCCTGAAATTGATGTGGCGCACGGGCGAAGGCCTTACCCTAGGCCATTACTTGACGGAAGGGCAATCAATCTTGGCGACGAGCGGTCGATCGGTGTCGGCCCTGCTGGTGCCTGGCCTGGTCGCGGAAAAGCTGGTCGACTGTTTACCCGCTAAAGTGCGTTTAACCTTGTTGCACTGGGGGGTTTCTGGTATAAAGCAGCGCTCTTTTGTAGGGGCCCGGTTCTTGCGCTTTCAGGTACGGCCGGTAAGACCCTCGAGATACGCGGCGCTGAGCGCCAATGACATTGAGTTTAAGCGGCCAACCCATGCCGGGTTGGGCATGTGGTTTTAGAGGGCTGAGGCATGTCGAGAGTCTGTCAAGTTACCGGTAAGGGTCCGGTAACCGGGAATAACATTTCCCACGCAAACAACAAAACCCGTCGTCGTTTCCTGCCGAACCTGCAGCATCACCGCTTCTGGGTCGAGTCTGAGAACCGTTTCGTTCGTCTGCGCGTTTCTGCCAAAGGCATGCGTGTAATCGACAAGCGTGGTATTGACGTGGTTCTGTCCGAGCTGCGCGCTCGCGGCGAAAAGGTTTAAGGGGAAAGTCATGCGTGAATTGATCCGTTTGATCTCGAGTGCCGGTACTGGTCACTTCTACACTACCGACAAAAACAAGCGCACCACTCCGGACAAAATCGAAATCAAAAAATTCGATCCGGTTGTGCGTAAGCACGTGATCTACAAGGAAGGCAAGATCAAGTAATTGATCTGGCTCCTTGCCGAAAAAGCCCGCCTACATGGCGGGCTTTTTCTTGCCCGGCATTTGGCCTCAGCAGCTCGTTGGTAGAGATGGATGGGGCTTTTTGAGCGTTGCATGACGATGGTCTGCGCCTGGCCGCTGGGAAACCCAGGCAATAAAAAGCCCGCGCAAGGCGGGCGAAGGATGACGCATGAATAGCGATCAGTTGCTGGCTTGCTCGAAGATCACATAGACCTTGCGGCAGGGTTCCAGCACTTCCCAGGTGCCGGAGAAACCGGCCGGGATCACGAAGCGGTCGCCAGCGCGCAGGGTTTTGGCTTTGCCATCCTTGTCGCGCAGTACCGAGACGCCTTGCAGAATCTCGCAGTACTCGTGTTCGGTGTAGTTGATGGTCCAGTGGCCGATGTCACCTTCCCAGATGCCCGCATTGAACTGCCCGCATGGGCTGCCGTAGTGGTTGCGCACACTTTGCTCGGGGTCACCCTTGAGGACTTTCTCCGCCGCTGGGCGATAGTGCTCCGGGGCGGTGGTGGCGGTGGCGAAGTCGACGATCTGTTCGATGTTCATAAGCGGGTCCGGTTGGGGATGTGCGCCTGTTCTGGCCAGGCTGTTGTCGGTCGGGGTGGAAGTTTTCGCAGTCTATGTTTAATAAAGCACACATAACAAGGCGGCTTTGCGGGTTTTTGTAAAAAATATTGGAAGTGTGCAGGCCTCTGGTTTAGTGTTGCCGGCAGGATTGGGTAAGCAGGCAGGTTCTTGCGGCCCATGCAAAATAATTGACAGCGCGTGCGGCCGACCTGCGGCGCTTTACTAGCGATAGAGGATGTAGCAATGACTAGCCTGACTCGTGCCGACTGGGAGCAGCGCGCCAAGAACCTGAAGATCGAAGGCCGCGCCTTTGTTCATGGCGAGTACCGTGCCGCCGTCTCCGGGGCTACTTTCGAGTGCATCAGCCCGGTCGACGGGCGTCTGCTCGGCCTGGTGGCCAGCTGTGATCTGGCCGATGCCGAGCTGGCTGTCGCGGATGCCCGCGCTACCTTCGAGTCCGGCGTCTGGTCGCGCATGGCGCCGGCGCAGCGCAAGCGCATCATGATCCGTTTTGCCGACCTGATGGATCAGCACGCTGAAGAGCTGGCCCTGCTGGAAACCCTCGACATGGGCAAGCCGATCAGCGACGCCCTGGGTGTCGACGTACCGGGTGCCTCCCGCGCCATTCGCTGGAGTGGCGAAGCAGTCGACAAGATCTATGACGAAGTGGCGGCGACGCCGCATGACGAGCTGGGTCTGGTGACCCGTGAGCCGGTCGGCGTGGTGGCGGCCATCGTGCCGTGGAACTTCCCGATGATCATGACTGCATGGAAGCTCGGCCCGGCGCTGGCTACCGGCAACTCGGTGATCGTCAAACCGTCCGAGAAATCCCCGCTCACCGCCCTGCGTATGGCCCAGCTGGCGCTGGATGCCGGTATCCCGGCGGGTGTGCTTAACGTACTGCCAGGCTACGGTCATACCGTCGGCAAGGCGCTGGCCCTGCATATGGACGTCGACACCCTGGTGTTCACCGGATCGACCAAGATCGCCAAGCAGCTGATGATCTATGCCGGCGAATCGAACATGAAGCGCGTCTGGCTGGAGGCCGGCGGCAAGAGCGCCAACATCGTCTTCGCCGACGCGCCGGACCTCAAGGCTGCGGCCGAAGCGGCCGCAGCAGCGATCTGCTTCAACCAGGGCGAGATGTGCACCGCCGGCTCGCGCTTGCTGGTGGAGCGCTCGATCAAGGACACCTTCATGCCGATGGTGCTGGAAGCCATGCAGGGCTGGAAAGCCGGTCACGCACTGGACCCGGACACCAAGGTCGGCGCACTGGTCGACGCTGGCCACCTGAATGCCGTGCTTGGCTATATCGACGCCGGCCACAAGGACCAGGCCAAACTGCTTTGCGGCGGCAAGCGCACCCTGGAAGAAACCGGTGGCCAGTATGTTGAGCCGACCATCTTCGATGACGCACACAACGCCATGCGCATCGCGCAGGAAGAGATCTTCGGCCCGGTACTGACGGTTATTCCGTTCGACAGCACTGAAGAAGCTATCGCGATTGCCAACGACAGCATCTATGGTCTGGCGGCCGCCATCTGGACCAGCAACCTGTCCAAGGCGCACCTGGCGGCCAAGGCGCTGCGCGTTGGCAGCATGTGGGTCAATCAGTACGACGGCGGCGATATGACCGCACCGTTCGGTGGCTTCAAGCAGTCCGGTAACGGTCGCGACAAGTCGCTGCATGCCTTTGACAAGTACACCGAGATTAAGGCGACCTGGATCAAGCTGTAACGCTCCCGCCGACCTTCGGGCCGTCGACCATGCTGCGTTGCGTCCTCGCTTTTAATGCTCACGTACTGCAGTACGCTCCGCTTAAAAGCTCCGGGGCGCCTTGCCTGGTCTTAGTCCCGTAGCTCTTGATTGATTGGGTTGGCGCCACTAAACCCATTTTCGGCCGGGTTCCCATGGAGCCCGGCCGTTTTGCATCTGTGCAGCGGGTGCCGAGCGAGCCAGGGAATGGAGTGAGAAAAATGAATTGGATGACCTATTTCGCCGTCAGTGCGGCGGTGGTGATCGTCGGGTTGGCGCTGGGCGTGACGCTGCCGCTGGTGTCGTTTCGCCTTGAGTCCTGGGGTTATGGCCCCTTTGCCATTGGCGTGATGGCCGGTATGCCGGCCGTTGGCGTGCTGGTAGGGGCGCGTCTTACGGGCCACCTGGCCGGCTGGTTCGGCACGCCGCAGACCCTGCGCCTGTGCTTGCTGGCCAGTGCCGCCTCGGTGGCGTTGCTGAGCGTGATGCCGAGCTATCCGCTGTGGCTGTTGCTGCGCCTGCTGATTGGCATCTCCTTGACCGTGGTATTTGTGCTCGGCGAAAGCTGGATCAATCAGCTGGTCGAGGATCGCTTGCGTGGCCGTCTGGTGGCGTTGTACGGCACCGGATTCGCGCTTAGTCAGCTGTGTGGGCCGCTGCTGTTGACTCTGCTGGGCACCGACAGTGACCGCGGCTTCTGGTGCTCCGCCGCGCTGTTGGTGGGCGGTAGCTTGCTGCTGTTGGGCCGCGATGGCGCGCCCAAGGTCGATGCGCAGAGTGCGTCTGGGCGCGGCATTCTGGCGTTTTGTCGATCCTCACCGGCGATTGCCTGGGCGGTTGTGCTGTTTGCCGGGTTCGAAGCCATGGTGCTGACCCTGTTGCCGGTGTACCTGGTGCGCGAAGGCTTTGCCCAGCAGTTGGCGTTGATCATGGTCAGTGCGGTGGTGGTGGGCGATGCGGCGCTGCAGTTGCCGATTGGCTGGATGGCCGACCGTGTGCCACGGCAGACGCTATTCCGCTGCTGTGGGGTGGTATTGCTGCTGTCGAGCCTGAGCATTCCGTCCTTGCTGCACACGCCGCTGATCTGGGTGGTGCTGGTGCTGTTTGGCGCCAGCGCGGGCGGCCTGTACACCCTGTCGCTGATTCTGGTCGGCCAGCGCTACCGTGACGATGCGCTGGTGCGGGCCAACTCGCATATCGCTCTGCTCTGGGGCGCGGGTTGCCTGCTTGGGCCGCTGTCGACGGGCGCGGCGAGCCAGTGGGTCAGCGGTCATGCGCTGCCGATCCTGATGGCGATTGGCGCGGCGCTGTTTGTCTGGTTGGCGTTTCAGCGCGGTGCATTCAGTGAGGCGGCGACCATCAAGGCGTGACCGCAGCCTCTGCGCTGTGGTGCACGAGCTGTTGCTCGGCGAGCAGCGCGGCCACGCATTCGCCGACCTGGCGAATCGCCTGTTCAAGTGCTGGGGTGGGTTGGCCGGCGTAGTTGATGCGCAGGCAATTGCGGTATTTGCCGGCGGCGGAAAAGATGCTGCCGGGGGCGATCTGGATTTTATGTGGCAGCAGTGCGCGGTTCAGGCGCTGGCTGTCAAAGCCCTGCGGCAGCTCCAGCCACAGCATAAAGCCGCCCTGGGGCCGGCTGACCCGCGTGCCGGTGGGGAAGTAGCGGCTGACCCAGTCGATCATGCAGTCGCGATTGCGCGCGTACTGGCTGCGCATGCGGCGTAGGTGTGGTTCGTAATGACCGCTGGCGATGTACTCGGCCAGGGCCAGTTGTGGCAGCTGTGCGGCCATGCCGGTGCTCATGTATTTGAGGTGCAGCACCTGTTGCAGGTAGCGGCCCGGGGCGATCCAGCCGGCCCGCAGGCCGGGAGCCAGGGTCTTGGAAAATGAGCTGCAGAACAGCACGCGACCGTCCTCGTCGAATGATTTGATACTGCGCGGGCGTGGGTAGCTGTAGGCCAGCTCGCCGTAGACGTCATCCTCGATAATGGCCACGTCATAGCGCTGCGCCAGGGCCAGCAGGGCGCGCTTGTTGGCCTCCGGCATGATGTAGCCGAGCGGGTTGTTGCAGTTGGGGGTGAGCTGGATGGCCTTGATCGGCCATTGCTCCAGTGCAAGTTCCAAGGCTTCCAGGCTGATGCCGGTGAGCGGGTCGGTGGGCAGTTCCAGGGCCTTCATGCCGTAGCCCTTGAGTGCCTGCATCACGCCATGAAAGCTCGGAGAATCGACGGCCACGATGTCGCCTGGCTCGCACACCGCGCGAATCGCCACGGACAGGGCTTCGTGGCAGCCGGTGGTGGTGACGATCTCTTCAATGGCGATCTGGCAGCCGGAATCGAGCATCAGCCGTGACAGTTGTGCGCGCAGGCCAGGGTCACCATACAGGCTGCCATAGCTCAGCTCCTTGACCTCCTGGCGGCGGCTCATGCGTGACAGGGTGCGCAGCAGCGGTTTCAAGGTTGGGCTGCTGATATCCGGCATGCCGCGCCCCAGTTGCAGCACGTCACCGCCTGGCGGCCGGCTGATCAGTTCGAGCACCTGGTCCCACTGCGAAATATCCACCGGGCGCTGGGCGGCGCGGCTGACCATCGGCAGCGCCGGCTGCTGGCGCGCCTGGGGCACAAAGTAGCCAGACTTGGGCTTGGGCGTTGCCAGGCCCTGATCCTCCAGGTGGCGGTAAGCCTGCTGCACGGTACTCAGGCTGACGCCGTGTTCCAGGCTGAGGGCGCGCACGGAGGGCAAGCGATCACCGGGGCGATACAGGCCCTGCTCGATACGGGCGCCGAGCAATTCGGCCAGATTGACGTAAAGCGTCATAACAGTTGCCTCGCAATATCTCTGTATGCCGCACCAAGCCAGTACAGATAGGTGATAAATCCACCATTCAGAGTCTGGTTTCGGAAATCTGTATGGATTTAAAAGTATATTTTTGAATCTGTCATGCTTTTCCCGTGTCACTCATCATGCTCTCCCATCAGGCTTACGAGCAGGAGCAGGCGATGAACGGGTTGAGTGATGTCAGGCTGACAATGAAATCAGGCGAGCTGCAGCAGGAGGCCACGGGCAGGCATCTGTATGCTCAAGCGGGTGCGACAAAGCCAGCTGTACGCCGCTGGAGCGCATTCTGGGTGCGGCTGACGACTCGTCGGGCGCTGCTGAGGCTGAACGATGAACAGCTCAAGGACATCGGTCTGAGCCGCGAGCAGGCCCTGCGCGAGGCGCTGCTGCCGTTCTGGAAGCTGTGAGGGGAGTGCGCAGCAGGCCGTTGTGGCCTGCTGCGTAGTACGTCAGACCAGCTCTTTCATCCGGTGCCAGAGCATACCCAGGGCCAGCAGTGGCGAGCGCAGGTGTTTGCCGCCAGGGAAGGTCATGTGCGGCACTTTGGCGAACAGGTCGAAGCCGCTGCTGGCCTGACCAGCGATGGCCTCGCCGAGTAGCTTGCCGGCCAGGTGCGTGGCGTTGACGCCATGGCCCGAGTAGGCCTGAGCGTAATAGACGTTGGGCTGTTCCTTGAGGCGGCCGATCTGCGGCAGGCGGTTGGCACCAATGCCGATCATGCCGCCCCACTGATAGTCGATCTTCACGTCTTTCAGGTGCGGGAAGACTTCCAGCATTTTCGGTCGCATATAACCGGCGATGTCCGCAGGATCGCGACCGGAATAGTGGCAGGCGCCGCCAAACAGCAGGCGGCGGTCGGCGGACAGGCGGTAGTAATCCAGGGCCACGCGCTGGTCACACAGCGCCATATTCTGCGGAATAATCGCCCGCGCTTCGGCTTCGGACAGCGGTTCGGTGGCAATCACGTAGCTGCCGGCGGGTAGCACCTTGCCGCCCAGGTTGCTGTTCAGGCCATTCAGGTAAGCGTTGCAGCCGAGCACCAGGGTGGCGGCGCGCACCACGCCCTGAGCGGTGTGCACCTTGACCTCGCTGCCGTAGTCGATGCGCGTCACTGACGAGTTCTCGAACAGTTGCACGCCCAGGCTCTGCGCTGCGGCGGCTTCGCCGAGGGCCAGGTTGAGCGGGTGCAGGTGGCCGGAACCCATGTCGATCATGCCGCCGACATAGCGATTAGAGCCGACCACTTCATGCATCTGCTCCGGTTGCAGCAGGCGCATTTCATGGCGATAGCCCAGCTGCTTGAGTTCGGCCATGTCCTCGGCGAAGTCGTCGAGATGGCTGGGTTTGTTGGCCAGGTCGCAGTAGCCCCAGGTCAGGTCGCAATTGATGTTGAACTGCTCGATACGCTGGCGGACGATTTCCACCGCTTCCAGGCCCATCAGTTTCAGTTCGCGCACGCCTTGTGCGCCAATCACCGATTCAAATTGCTCCACACCATGGCCGACGCCGCGAATCAGCTGGCCGCCGTTGCGCCCGCTGGCGCCCCAGCCAATCTTGTGCGCTTCCAGCAGCACTACCGAGAGGCCTTTTTGCGCCAGCTCAATGGCCGTATTAAGGCCGGAAAAACCACCACCGACGATGCACACATCGGCGCGTAACTCACCGCCCAGAGCGGGATAGTCGAGTTGGCGATTGGCGCTGGCGGCGTAATAGGAGTTGGCGTGCTGGCTGCTGTGAACCGGCTGGTGAACGCGGGCGTTCATGTGTGGAATCCTGATTATTGTGTTTGGAAAATTTTACGAAGCATAAGCGTGGGATTTGCCAAACGCCAAGAGGCAATCGCGAAATAAGCGGATTTTCGTCGGTTAGCCCCGGTCCTTGCCGCGCTTCAACTCTGGCGCGGTTACTATGCCGGCCTGTGTTTCAGGATCACGCCCATGAGTTGCACCAGCCGCAAGATCGACCAGCTGCGTTTGCAGATTCCCAGTTTCGCCTGCGTGCCGGGTTGTCACGATTGCTGTGGCCCGGTCACCGCGTCATCCGAGGAAATGGCGCGGCTGCCGGTGAAGAGCGATGCCGAGCACGACGCTGCGCTGGCTGAGTACAACTGCGTACACCTCGGCCCGCAAGGGTGCACGGTGTATGACCAACGCCCGCTGATCTGCCGCCTGTTCGGCACCACGTCCAGTCTGCCGTGCCCGCGCGGCCAAGGGCCGGAGCAACTGACCGAGCCGGCAGTGGAAAGGCAGGTGCATCGGCTGATCGCTACCACCCGCCAAGTATTGGTTTAGGGTGCGCTGTGCGCACCGCGGGGCAATCACTGTGGTGCGCACGGTGCACCCTACGGTCTACTCCGCGATTGGCAGGCTGAGGCTCTCTTTCACTTCTTCCATGACGATGTACGACTTCGACTCGCGCACGTGCGGCAGCTTGAGCAGGATGTCGCCGAGCAGCTTGCGGTAGCTGGCCATCTCATTGATCCGCGCCTTCACCAGGTAATCGAAGTCACCGGACACCAGGTGGCACTCCAGCACGTGCGGCAGCTTCAGCACAGCGCGGCGGAATTCCTCGAAAGTGTCGCCGGACTTGTAGTCCAGACTGATCTCGACAAACACCAACAGGCTGGCCTTGAGTTGCTGCGGATTGAGCCGGGCGTTGTAGCCCATGATGATGCCTTCGCGCTCCAGACGGCGGACGCGTTCGGTGCAGGGGGTGGTCGACAGACCGACTCGCTCGCCCAGCTCGGTAAAGCTGATGCGCCCATCTTCCTGCAGGATACGCAGGATATTGCGGTCGATCTTGTCCAGTTCGCGACGGCTTTGATGCTGGGTGCGCATGGTGGATACACCTCTATATAAGGCGATATTGCCAAGATTTGTCGCCAAATATAGCTATTTATATAGTGAAAAGCACTGGTGATCTCTTCCTATACTGCGCCTCATAGTGGTCTCAAGAATTATCCGTCGCGCTGGGCGCGGCGAGGAGAGCGTCATGCGGGTTCTGGTTCTCGGCAGCGGTGTGATTGGTACAGCCAGTGCGTATTACCTGGCGCGTCAGGGCTTTGAAGTGGTGGTGGTCGACCGGCAGAACGCCCCGGCCATGGAAACCAGCTTCGCCAATGCCGGCCAGGTATCCCCTGGCTACGCCTCGCCCTGGGCCGCGCCGGGCGTGCCGCTGAAAGCCATCAAGTGGCTGCTGCAAAAGCACGCGCCGCTGGCGATCAAGGCCACCGCCGATATCGACCAGTACCTGTGGATGGCACAGATGCTGCGCAACTGCACTGCCAGCCGTTACGCGGTGAACAAGGAGCGCATGGTGCGGCTGTCCGAGTACAGCCGCGACTGCCTCGACGAGCTGCGTGCAGAAACCGGCATTGCCTACGAGGGCCGCAGCCTGGGCACCACCCAGCTGTTCCGCACCCAGGCGCAATTGGATAACGCGGCGAAAGACATTGCCGTACTCAAGCAATCCGGTGTGCCATATGAGCTGCTCGATCGCGCCGGCATCGCCCGCATCGAACCGGCCCTGGCTGCGGTCACCGACAAACTGGCCGGCGCGCTGCGTCTGCCGAATGACCAGACCGGCGATTGCCAGCTGTTCACCCGCAAACTGGCCGAGATGGCCAAGGCGCTGGGCGTGGAATTCCGCTTCGGCCAGAACATCCAGCGTATCGACGCCGTGGGCGATCGGGTCAATGGCGTGTGGATCGACGGCAAGCTGGAAACCGCTGATCGCTACGTGCTGGCGCTTGGCAGCTTCAGCCCGCAATTGCTCAAGCCGTTGGGCATCAAGGCACCGGTGTACCCACTCAAGGGTTATTCGCTGACCGTGCCGATCACCAATGCGGCGATGGCACCGACTTCGACCATTCTCGATGAAACCTACAAGGTAGCGATCACCCGGTTTGACAACCGCATCCGCGTCGGTGGCATGGCGGAAATCGCCGGCTTCGACCTGAGCCTCAACCCGCGTCGCCGCGAAACCCTGGAAATGATCACCGCCGATCTTTACCCGCAAGGCGGCGATCTGCGCCAGGCCGAATTCTGGACCGGCCTGCGTCCGGCCACCCCGGACGGTACGCCGATTGTCGGTGCCACCGGCTTGCGTAATTTGTTCCTCAACACCGGTCACGGCACACTGGGCTGGACCATGGCCTGCGGCTCCGGTCGCCTGCTTGCCGATCTGATGGCGAAAAAGCGTCCGCAGATCAGCGCCGAAGGCCTGGATATTTCCCGTTACAGCCGTTCCCAGGAGAGTCACAAGCATGTCAGTACAGCGCCTGCACACTGAAAGCCGCTACAGCGAAATCGTCATCCATAACGGCACGGTCTACCTGGCCGGCCAGCTGGCGGACGACTACAGCGGCGACATCGTGCAGCAAACCCGCGAAACCCTGGCCAACACCGACCGCCTGCTGGCCGAGGCTGGTAGCGACAAGTCGAAGATTCTCTCCGTGACCATCTACTTGAAGGACATGGAGCGCGACTACGCCGGCCTCAATCAGGTCTGGGATGCTTGGGTCGCGCCTGGTGCTGCGCCCGCGCGGGCCTGCGTCGAGGCGAAGATGTACAAGCCAGAAGTGCTGGTGGAAATGATGATCGTGGCCGCTCTGTAAGTCGGCCCATCCCGTTTGCGATAAGTGTTTGCCCGGCCATCACACCGGGCTTTTTTAACTGTGAAAACTGCTGATAGCCGAGAACGTCATGCGTCCTGCCCGCGCCCTGATCGACCTGCAAGCCTTGCGTCACAACTACCAACTGGCCCGCGAGGTCAGCGGCGCGCGCGCCCTGGCGGTGATCAAGGCGGATGCTTACGGCCATGGCGCGGTGCGTTGTGCCCAGGCGTTGCAGGAGCAGGCCGATGGTTTTGCCGTGGCCTGTATCGAGGAAGCGCTGCAACTGCGCGAGGCCGGTATTCGTGGGCCGATCCTGTTGTTGGAAGGGTTCTTCGAGGCTGACGAATTGCCGCTGATCGAGCAGCACGAACTGTGGTGCGTGGTGCATTCGCTGTGGCAGCTGGAGGCGATTGAGCGCAGCGCGGTACGTGGCCCGCTGACCGTCTGGCTGAAGCTGGACAGCGGCATGCATCGCGTCGGCCTACACCCGGCCGATTACCAGGCGGCCTATCAGCGCCTGCTGGCCAGCGGCAAGGTGGCGAAGGTTGTGCTGATGAGCCATTTCGCCCGTGCCGACGAGCTGGACTGCCCGCGCAGTGCTGAGCAGTTGGCGGTGTTTGAGCAGGCGCGCCAGGGCATTGTTGCTGAGGTCAGCCTGCGTAATTCGCCAGCCGTATTGGGCTGGCCGAGCGTACCGAGCGACTGGGTGCGCCCTGGCATCATGCTCTACGGCGCCACCCCGTTCGAGCAGGCGCAGGCCGTGGCGGCGCGCTTGCAGCCGGTGATGACCCTGGAATCGAAGATCATCAGCGTGCGCGAACTGCCGGTTGGCGAGCCCGTGGGCTATGGCGCGCGGTTTGTCAGCGAGCGGCCGACCCGTGTCGGCGTGGTTGCCATGGGTTACGCCGACGGCTACCCGCGCCATGCGCCAACCGGCACGCCCGTGGCCGTGGACAGCCAACTGACCCGCCTGATCGGCCGGGTGTCGATGGACATGCTCACCGTTGATCTCACCGATTTGCCGCAAGCCGGGCTGGGCAGTCGGGTCGAACTCTGGGGCAAACAGGTGCTGGCCAGCGACGTAGCCACCCAGGCGGGCAGCATTCCCTATCAGCTTTTCTGTAACTTGCGGAGAGCGCCGCTGCTCTATCTCGGGAACTAGCGGCCCAGCTGTAGACGAGTTTGAACGCGAGTGTTGTAAATTCCGAACGCTATGCCATGATACGGCGACATTTCCGTATCTATCCCAAGGGGGACTCCAGCATTGGACGTCGGTGCTCGACTGCAATCCATTCGCAAACTCAAAGGCCTTTCCCAGCGTGAACTCGCCAAGCGGGCGGGCGTCACCAACAGCACCATTTCGATGATCGAGAAGAACAGCGTAAGCCCTTCGATCAGTTCGTTGAAAAAGGTGCTGGCGGGTATTCCCATGTCATTGGTGGAGTTTTTCTCCCTGGACGTGGAGCAGGATAGCCAGGCCCAGGTGGTCTATCGGGCCGCCGAACTCACCGATATCTGCAGCGGCGCCATCACCATGAAACTGGTGGGCAAGGCGCATCCCAGCCGGGCTATTTCCTTCCTTGATGAAACCTATCCGGCGGGCACCGACACCGGTGACGAAATGTACGCCCACGAAGGCGAAGAGGCCGGCATGCTGGTCGAAGGCAAGCTGGAGCTGACCGTTGGCGACGAGGTGTTTATCCTCGAACCGGGCGACAGCTACTACTTCGAGAGCAGCAAGCCGCATCGTTTCCGTAATCCGTTCGAGCAGCCGGCCCGCTTGATCAGTGCCACTACGCCGGCCAATTTCTAAATAACCCTGCGACAATCTGGGTTGTTTCGGCCGGCACGGCTTGCCGTTATACTGTCGCCCGCTCGCGAAACCGTGGCCGCGAGCGTGACTAGCCACGAAGAGGGTGTACCGTGAACCTGATTAAAAAGATCCTGGTAGCACCGGCTACCGTATTGGCCCTGTGGGCAGTGACTGCTCAGGCCACGACCGACGACGCCATTGCCGAGCGCCTCAAGCCGGTCGGCCAAGTCTGTGTAATGGGTGAGGAATGCAAGGGCGTGGGTGCTGTAGCAGCCACTGCTGGTGGCGCGGCGCGTACGGCCGACGACATCATTGCCAAGCACTGCGGTGCCTGCCACACCCCGGGTATTCTGGGCGCGCCGAAAATTGGCGACACAGCTGCCTGGAAAGAGCGTGCTGACCACCAGGGCGGCCTCGACGGCATCCTGGCCAAGGCGATTTCCGGTATCAACGCCATGCCGCCGAAAGGCACCTGCGCCGACTGCTCGGATGACGAGCTGCGTGCTGCAATTCAGAAGATGTCTGGCCTGTAAGACGCCCGACGCTGCAGTAAAAAAGCCGCCTATTCAGGCGGCTTTTTTGTGCGCAAGAGAAATTGCGGAGGGCAATTTCTCGTGGTCAGTGGTGATTAATCAATAAAACTGACCTGGCCATCCTTGAGTGACTCGATACGCGCCAGCGACTCGACTCGGTAGCCCTGCGCATCCAGTTCGGCGCGGCCGCGCTGGAAGGACTTCTCGATAACCACGCCGATGCCGGCGATGCTGGCGCCGGCCTGGCCGATCAGGTCGATCAGGGCGCGGGCAGCATGGCCGTTGGCCAGGAAGTCGTCGATTAGCAGCACATGGTCGTGGGCGCCCAGGTGTTTGGCTGAGATGGCCAGGGTGCTTTCGGTCTGCTTGGTGAAGGAAAACACCTTGGAGATGTACAGGTTGTCTTTCAGCGTCAGCGACTGGTACTTGCGCGCGAAGATCACCGGTACACCCAGCTCCAGGCCGGCCATTACCGCCGGGGCGATACCCGAGGCTTCGATGGTGACGATCTTGGTGATGCCCTGGCCGGCAAAGCGCTGGGCGAATTCGTGGCCGATCTGCTGCATCAGCGCCGGGTCGATCTGGTGATTGAGAAAGGCATCGACCTTGAGCACCTGCTCCGAGAGCACGGTGCCTTCCTCGCGAATCTTCTGTTTCAGCGCTTCCACGCGGTTACCCTCGTCGTTCTTTCTGATGCCCGGTCTGCGCCGGGATGTAATGGTGCAGCGTAGCGCGGATGCAGGCGGTGACGGAATACGCCTGGCCTACGCCCACGCGGGGTTGTGGGTCATTTTTTTAACAGGGCGCGCATATTGGCCAGGGCTGAGTTGCCGGTGGCGGCCTTGACCTCCGGTGCGGCGTCTTCCAGGCCTTCCCATACCAGATCTTCAGGCGGCAGTTCATCGAGAAAACGGCTCGGCGAGCAGTCGATGATCTCGCCGTACTGTTTGCGCTTGGCGGCGAAGGTCATGGTCAGGTTGCGTTTGGCGCGGGTGATGCCGACGTAGGCCAGGCGCCGCTCTTCCTCGACCGTATCGGCCTCGATGCTGGAGCGGTGGGGAAGAATTTCCTCCTCCACGCCGAGGATGTACACCGAGGGGTACTCCAGGCCTTTGGAGGCGTGCAGGGTCATCATCTGCACGCCCTCGGCACCTTCTTCCTCTTCCTGCTGGCGTTCGAGCATGTCACGCAGCACCAGTTTGCCGATGGCGTCCTCGATGGTCATCTCGCCGTCTTCGTCGCGCTCCAGGGTATTTTTCAGTGCCTCGACGAGGAACCAGACGTTGCCCATGCGCGCGTCGGCGACCTTGTCGCTGGAGGCGTTCTGCCGCAGCCAGTTCTCGTAGTCGATGTCCATCACCATGCTGCGGATGGCGGCAATCGGGTCGTTCTGCGCGCACTCCTGGCGCACCCGATCCATCCATTTGGTAAAGCGTGCCAGGCGTTCGGTGTAGCGCGCATCCAGCTGCTCACCTAGGCCGATTTCGCCGGCGGCGGCGTACATGCTGATCTTGCGATTGGTGGCGTAGTTGCCGAGCTTTTCCAGGGTGGTCGAGCCGATCTCGCGGCGCGGCACGTTGATCACCCGCAGGAAGGCGTTGTCATCGTCCGGATTAACCAGCAGGCGGAAGTAGCTCATCAGGTCCTTCACCTCCTGGCGGGCGAAGAAGCTGGTGCCGCCCGAGAGGCGATAGGGAATCTGATGGTGCTGCAGTTTCAGCTCCATCAGCTTGGCCTGGTAGTTGCCGCGGTAAAGGATGGCGTAATCGCTGTAAGGGCGCTGGGTGCGCAAGTGTTCGGTGAGGATTTCCAGGGCCACCCGTTCGCACTCGGCGTCTTCGTTGCGGCAGCGGATCACGCGGATCTCGTCGCCCATGCCCATCTCGCTCCACAGCTGTTTCTCGAAGGCATGCGGGTTGTTGGCAATGAGGATGTTGGCGCATTTCAAGATGCGGCTGGTGGAGCGGTAGTTCTGCTCCAGCATCACCACCTTGAGCGAGGGGTAGTCCTCTTTCAGCAGCATCAGGTTTTCCGGGCGCGCGCCACGCCAGGCGTAGATCGACTGGTCGTCATCGCCGACCACGGTGAACTGGTTGCGCATGCCCACCAGCATCTTCACCAGCAGGTATTGGCTGGCGTTGGTGTCCTGATATTCGTCGACCAGCAGGTAGCGGATGCGGTTCTGCCATTTTTCCAGGATGTCGGCGTGCTCCTGAAACAGCATCACCGGCAGCAGGATCAGGTCGTTGAAGTCCACCGCGTTGTAGGCCTTGAGCGTGCGCTGGTAGTGCAGGTAGACAATGGCGGCGGTCTGCTCCTTGGGGTTGCGCGCGTTAGCCAGCGCCTGTTCAGGCAGGATCAGGTCGTTCTTCCAGCTGTCGATGTAGTTCTTGATCTCGTCCGCACCGTCATCACCGGCATATTCCTTCTGCATGATGTCGGTGAGCAGCGCCTTGATATCGCCGTCATCGAAGATCGAGAACCCCGGCTTGTAGCCCAGGCGTGCGTACTCCTTGCGGATGATGTTCATGCCCAGGTTGTGGAAGGTCGACACCGTCAGGCCGCGCGCCTCGGGGCCTTTAAGCAGGCTGCCGACGCGTTCTTTCATCTCGCGTGCGGCCTTGTTGGTAAAGGTCATGGCGACAATGTGGCGAGCCTGGATGCCACAGTTCTGCACCAGGTGGGCGATTTTGCGGGTAATCACGCTGGTCTTGCCGGAGCCTGCACCGGCGAGCACCAAAAGTGGGCCGCCGACATAGTTCACGGCTTCCTGCTGCCGGGGGTTCAGTCGGGACATTCGATCAATCGTCAGGGGGAATGGGCGCGCATTTTAACAGGCCTGAGGCTTTCTGCCGTGACCATCTGGAAGTGTGTCGCAGCGCACATAATGGCGCGGTGCCAGGCTTGGCTAATTTGTGTATTCCAGTACTCTGGTGCCACTTTCGGGTCCTTGCCATGCCGCAGGGCGCGCGCCACTGACACAAGGATGTGCGTGATTAGACGTCGATTACGACGCATCCTAGCGGGTTCAAAGCTCTTTATTTGTGCAGTGGGGGAAGTTGTTTGTCCGCGTTCGTCGAACCATTACGGTTGCTTTTGCTGGCGGAAACGCCGGGTTGGGCGCAGTTGTTGCGCGAGCGCCTGAGTGCGCTTGGCAGTGGCTATGCACTGATCACTGCACCGTCCTGGGAGGCGGCCAGCGCGCTGTTCGATAAGCCCAGTAACGCCCTGCTGCTGACTACCCCGCGTTATCTGCCCGCTTCCGGGCGCTGTTCCCTACCCATTGTCCTGCTGCTGGATGCCGAGCCTGAAACCGAGCCTGAGGGCGTGTGCGACTGGCTGGTGCGCGACCAGCTCAGCGCCGAAGTGTTGCGCCGCTGTCTGCGCTATGCGCGCGAACGCGGCAACCTCAACGACACCCTGCATCGCCTGGCCGAACAGGACGCGCTGACCGGCATCGCCAACCGCCAGGGCTTCCAGACCCTGCTGGCCGCACGCCTGGCTGAATACAAAGGCCGCGGCCTGACCCTGGGTCACCTCGATCTGGACAATTTCCGGCATGCCAACGATGCCCTGGGCTATCAGGGGGGCGACAGCCTGATTCTGCAGGTGGTGGCGCGGATCAAGGCGCAGTTGCAGGCCGGCGACCAGGTGGCGCGCCTGGGCAGCGATGAATTTGCCCTGCTGCTCGACAGCCGCCGCGATCCGCAGCGCGCCGAGCGTCTGGCGGCGCAGATTGTCGAAGCCATAGGCGAGCCTTACTGGATTGATGGTGAAAGCCTGCTGATCGGTTGCAGCCTGGGTCTTGCGCATTCGCGCGCCGAGAGCAGCGCCGACCCGCTGATGTGGCATGCGCATATCGCCATGCAGCAGGCCAAGAGCCAGCAGGGCTGCACCTTTCATATCTACGACGAGCGGATCAACCGCAGTGCGCGCAACCAGGCCGATCTGGAAAGCGAGTTGCGCCGCGCCCTGCGTCGCGACGAGCTGGAGCTGCACTACCAGCCACGCCTGTGCCTGCAAACCGGGCGCATTCTCGGCCTGGAGGCGCTGGTGCGCTGGCGCCACAGCGAACACGGCCTGCTGGCGCCCAACGAGTTTGTGCCGCTGGCCGAAGAGAGCGGGTTGATCGTGCCGCTCGGCTACTGGGTGATCAGCCGCGCGCTGCGCGATATGCAGTGGCTGCGCGGGCGCGGCCTGCCGGCGCTGCATATGGCGGTCAACCTGTCGTTTCGTCAGTTCCAGGACAGCCAGCTGTTGCCCACTCTCAGCCGCCTGATCGAAGAACGCGGCGTCGATGCGCAGTGGCTGGAGTTCGAGCTGACCGAAACCGCGGTGATGCGCCGCAGCGATCAGGTGCAGCAGACCATGCTGGCCCTTGGCCGCCTGGGCGTACGCTTCTCGCTGGACGATTTTGGCACCGGCTTTTCCTCCTTCGTGCACCTGAACAACCTGCCGATCACTCTGCTGAAGATCGACAAGAGCTTTGTCGGTGGTATGTGTGAGCGTTCGGAGAATCGGCAACTGGTGCGGGCGATGATCAACCTGGCGCACAACCTCAACCTGCAGGTGGTGGGCGAGGGCTTGGAGAATGCCGAACAACTGGCGCTGCTGCGCCAGTACGGCTGTGACCAGGTGCAGGGGTATCTGATCAGCAAGGCTCTGCCGCTCAACGAACTGGCGCGCTTTCTGGTGTTTGGCATGCGCCAGCCGCTGTTTGGTTTGAATAACGGCTGAACTGCTTGCTCCCCTCTCCCCCGAAGAGATGAAAGGACTGGTCGCGTCTGACTCAATCTAACTGAACCGTGCCCATCCCTCGGTCTGATACAACAAGGCCCGCTTTGTCTGCGAGCCTTGTCATTTGCGGGGTTACTGCGCGGCCTGGGCCTGGCGCTGTGCCAGTTTCTGCTGGCGGTAACTGATGGCGGCCGGAGCTACGGGGGTGACCTTGCCGGTTTCCAGCCAGCGCTTGAGGCGCGTGGCGTCGGCCATATGGGTGTATTTGCCAAAGGCATCCAGCACCACAAAGGCGACTGGGCGCTGGTTCATCACGGTGTTCATCACCAGGCAGCGACCGGCCTCGTTGGTGTAGCCGGTTTTGCTCAGCTGCACGCTCCAGTCGGCTTTGCGCACCAGGTTATTGGTGTTGCGAAAACCCAGGGTGTAGTTGGGTTTGCGGAATGCCTGGGTCTTCTCAGACGTGGTGGTGAACTGGCGGATCAGCGGGTACTGCTGTGCGGCCTTGAGCATCAGCACCAGGTCGCGGGCGCTGGAGACGTTATGTTCTGACAGCCCGGTGGGTTCGACAAAACGCGAGCTCTTCATGCCCAGGGCGCGGGCCTTGGCATTCATCGCCGCGACAAAGGCCGCATGACCGCCCGGGTAATGGTGCGCCAGGCTGGCGGCGGCGCGGTTTTCCGAGGCCATCAGGGCCAGCAGCAACATGTCGTGGCGGCTCAATTCGCTGCCCACGCGCACGCGGGAGAACACGCCGCGCATTTCCTGGGTATCGCGGATCATGATTGGCAGCTGCTGATCCAGCGGCAGTTTGGCGTCGAGGGTGACCATGGCGGTCATCAGCTTGGTTACCGAGGCAATCGGCACCACGCTGTCGGCATTGCGCTCGTAGAGCACCTGATTGGTCTGCAGGTCGACCAGCAGGGCGCTACCGGCGGCAAGGTCCTGTTGTTTGGCGGGGGCGGCCAGGGTATTCGATGCAACTACAACGCAGCTGCAGATCAGCAGCAGGCTTACTATCGATTGGCGGATTATCACGGGGCGCTTCACGGGCAGGTTGAGGGGTATGCAGCGGCGCTCAGTATACGGAAATCTGCGTCCGGGCTTGAGCGTTGCGCGCTTAAATCGTCATACACTCGCGCTATAGTGCGACCGCGTTTATTGCCGTGAGTTGCTCGCATGCCTGAATCGTCCGTACCGTCTGCGCCACCCGCCGTTAGCCTGCGTGAAGCCTTCTGGTTCTGGCTGAAACTGGGCCTGATCAGCTTCGGTGGGCCGGCTGGGCAGATCGCGATCATGCATCAGGAATTGGTGGAGAAACGCCGCTGGCTGTCCGAGCGGCGTTTTCTGCATGCGCTGAACTACTGCATGTTGCTGCCGGGGCCGGAAGCGCAGCAACTGGCCACCTATATCGGCTGGCTGCTGCACCGCACCTGGGGCGGGGTGATTGCCGGGGTGCTGTTCGTGCTGCCGTCGCTGTTTATCCTGATTGGCCTGTCCTGGCTGTATATCGTCTATGGCGATGTGCCGCTGGTGGCGGGAATCTTCTACGGGATCAAGCCGGCGGTGACCGCCATTGTCATGCAGGCGGCCTGGCGCATCGGCTCGCGGGCGCTGAAAAACAACTGGCTGTGGGGCATTGCCGGCGCGTCCTTTGTCGCCATCTTTGCCCTTAACCTGCCGTTTCCCCTGATCGTGATCGGCGCCGCGTTGCTCGGTTATCTCGGTGGCCGCCTGTTACCCCAGCAGTTCAGCCTGGGCGGCGGGCATGCAGCGGCGGATGTGAGCTACGGCCCGGCGTTGATCGACGATGACAGCCCGCCGGCGCCGCACACGCGCTTTCGCGCCTCGCGCCTGGCGCTGCTGCTGGCGGTGGGGGCGCTGCTCTGGTTACTGCCGATGGGCCTGCTGGCCTGGCTGTACGGCTGGGATGGCACGCTGACGCAGATGGCCTGGTTCTTTACCAAGGCAGCGCTGCTGACCTTCGGCGGCGCTTATGCGGTGCTGCCGTACGTCTACCAGGGTGCCATCGGCCATTACGGCTGGGTGACGCCGACGCAGATGATCGACGGCCTGGCCCTGGGCGAAACCACGCCGGGGCCGCTGATCATGGTGGTGGCGTTCGTGGCCTTTGTCGGTGCTTATCTGCAGCCGGTGTTCGGCGGCGATTCGGGCTTTGTCAGCGGGGCAGTGGCGGCGGCGCTGGTCACCTGGTTTACCTTTCTGCCGTCCTTTCTGTTTATCCTCGCCGGCGGGCCGCTGGTGGAGTCGACCCACGGCGAGCTGAAGTTCACCGCACCGCTGACTGCGATTACTGCGGCAGTGGTCGGGGTGATTCTGAATCTGGCGCTGTTCTTTGCCTATCACGTGCTCTGGCCGCAGGGCTTCGAAGGGGCCTTCGACTGGCCGTCGGCACTGCTTGCCGTGGCGGCTGCGCTGGCGCTGCTGCGCTTCAAACGTGGGGTGATGGAAGTGCTGCTGGTGTCGGCGCTAGCCGGGTTGGCGGTGTATCTGCTGCGTTGAAGTCGCGCGCCCGCTGTCGAGGCAACGGGCGCGTTAGGTGCTATAGAAACCAGCGGTATTCCCGCGCACTGACTTCCTGCATAAAGGCCAGATGATCCTGGCGCTTGTTCTCGCAGTAAACCATGACGAACTCACTGCCCAGGCCCTGGTTGACCACCGGGTGGTCGCGCATGGCGCTGACGGCGCTGAGCATGTCCTGGGGGAAGTCGATGCCGCTCTGACGGTTTTCGTTGAGTGGGGCAATCGGCTCCTTACCGGCATCCAGGCCGTGTTCCATGCCGGTGAGGATCGCCGCCAGCACCAGATAGGGATTGGCATCAGCGCCAGCCAGGCGGTGTTCGATGCGCAGGTTCTTGCCGTCCGATTCGGGGATGCGGATGCATGCATCGCGGTCCTCGAAGCCCCAGCTGGCGCGGCTGGCGGCATTGACCATGGCGCCGTAGCGGCGGAAGGCGTTGTGGTTGGCGGCGAAGATCGGCATGCAGTGCGGCAGCAACTCCAGGCAGCCGGCCACCGCATGGCGCAGCGGGCGTTGTTCGTCGGCGGCCAGCAGGTTGTTGCCTGCGGCGTCATACAGGCTGACGTGCACATGCATGCCGCTGCCCGGCGCGTGCAGGTAGGGTTTGCTCATAAAGCTGGCACGCTGGCCGTGCTTGAGCGCCACACCACGGGTGCTGCGGCAGAATAGGGCGGCCCAGTCAGCAGCACGCAGGCCGTCGTCGCAGTGGCCGAAGTTGATCTCGAACTGGCCGGGGCCGAGCTCGGCGGTGATCACGTTGGCATCGATGCCCTGCTCATTGGCGGCGTCGACGATCTCATGCAGCACATCGGCAAAGCGTGACAGGCGCTCAATGTGCATGTTCGGCTGGTCGTCTTCATCGCCGCACAGCGGGTCGCGTGGGAACTGCGGCAGGCCGTCCTTGAGCGCGCGGTCGAACAGGTAGAACTCCAGCTCGAACGCCACCACCGGGCGAATGCCGCGCGCGGCCAGGCGCTTGAGCACGCGGGCGAGCACTTCACGCGGTTCGAACTCGATTGGTGCTTCAGTGCCATCGGAGCTGATCAGCATCTGCCCCAGCGGCTGGCTTTCCCAGCGTACCGGCTTGAGCGTGCCGGGAATCAGCCGGCGTGGCGCGTCCGGGTCGCCGTCGTTGAAGCAGTAATCGCCAATCGGATGCAGGCCGCCCTGCACGCCGAGCAGCACGCAGTTCTGCGGGATTTTCAGCGGGCTGCCGGCGGCGACCTTCTCGAGCATATCGATGGGGTAGCGCTTGCCGTAGAAATGCCCGGGTATATCCAGGCTGATCAGGTCGACATAGCGCACCGCGGGGTGGGCGCTGCGAAAGGCGCGGACTTCGCTGAGCAGGTCGGGGAATGCTGTTGTTATTGTCATGGTGGTATCTGCGCGGATCAGGTGAAGATCCAGAGCACTCGTGTGGGTAAGTCGGTGAGGTTGGCGTAGCGAAACTGTGCGTGCGGCGGCAGCTGGAAGCTGTCATTCGGGCCGAGTGTGACTGGCTCGGCGGCGTCGCCGTACCAGATCGTCAGCTCGCCTTCGAGGACAAAACCGCCTTGCTCGGAGCTGTCGTTCAAGTGCCCGTCGCCGCTGGTAGCGCCCGGGTCCAAACGGCTTTCGAGCATGGAGAAGCCGCCGGCCATGGTCGGCGAGGCCAGTACATCGGTGATGCCGCCCGCGTAATAGAGCGTGCGACGCTCGCCGGGGCGGGTGACCCAGGGCACGGCGCGCGGCTTGCTCAGGCTGTAGAAATAGGTGGTGGGTACGCCGAGGCTTTCGCTGATCGCGGTGAGGTCGGCCACGGTCGGGCGTGACAGGCCGCGCTCGACCTGCGAGAGAAAACCCACCGAACGGTCGATGCGTGCAGCCAGTTCACCGAGGGTGAGGTTCTTGTGCTTGCGCAGGTCGCGGATCAGGATCGCCAGACCTTCGACTTCTTCCTGCATATCCATTGAGTTTCCTTTGGCTACGGGGTGACAACCTGTAGGAGCCAGCTTGCTGGCGATCCGCGGCTTTAAAGCATCGCCAGCAAGCTGGCTCCTACGCGGATCGGGGCTGTCATCAAATGACGTCTCGCAGGCGATACCAGGCCTTGCCGACCGCCTCAATCGGCGCAGCGAGCAGATCGCCGCCGGGAAAGCGCGGGTTACTCAGGCCCTGGTACAGCTCAAGCAGGTCGGTATCGCCGAGGATCGCGTCGCTGACCGCACGGGCAGCGGCCAGGGTCGGCAGGATGCCGTGGCCGGAGAAGCCCTGCAGCCAGTACTTCTGCCCGCTACGGCCGACATCCGGGATGCGGTGCATGGTGCAGTCGATATGCCCGCCCCAGCCGTAGTCGATCTGCACGCCGCGCAGTTGCGGGAACACCCGCTCCAGATAGGGCCGGGTGGCCGCCGGCACGTCCTTGGGGATGCCGCCCAGGTAGGTACAGCCGCCGCCGAACAGCAGGCGGTTGTCCGGGGTAACGCGGAAATAGTCGGGCACGAACTGGTTATCGATGGCGCAGGTGCCGCGCGGGAACAGCGAGCGCGCCAGCTCTGGGTCCAGCGGCGCGGTGGCGACCTGGTAGGAGCCGACCGGCAGCAGGCGTTTCGACAGTTGCGCATCGAGCTTGTCGATATAGGCGTTGCAGGCCAGTACCAGCAGATCGCTGCGAATCTCACCCTGTTCGGTGTGGGCCAGATAGCCGTCTGCCGTTTCTTGATAGCTCAGCGCCTTGCTCTGCTCGAAGATTTTGCCGCCGGCTTTCTCGATGGCATCGGCCAGGCCCTGAGCCAGTTTCAGTGGGTTGAGGTGGGCGGCGCCGCTGTCGTGCAGGGCGGCCAGGTAGCGCGGGCTGGCAATCCACTGTGGCAGTTCGTCCTTGGCGATAAAACTCAGCTGCGTGTAGCCGTATTTCTGCTCGGCTTCTTCCAGGCTGTCCTGCAACTGGCGCACGCGGCGCGGCAGCACGGCGGTGTAGATCGCGCCCGTGCGGTAGTCGATATCGAAGCTGTGCCGCTCTGGCAGCTCGCGCATCTCCTCGGCGGCCCAGACCATGCTGTCCCACAGGCGGCGGGCGCGCTCCAGGCCCAGGGCTTTTTCGAACGGCGGCATGTCGCAGGACCAGCCCGGCAGCGCCTGACCACCATTGCGCCCGGAGGCTGCCCAGGCCAGGCGGCTGGCTTCCAGCAGCACCACCTTCTTGCCCGCCAGGGCCAGGCGCAGCGCTGTGTGCAGGCCGCTGAATCCCCCGCCGATAATCAGCACTTCACACTGCAACGCTTCCTGCAAACGCGGACGCAGCGGGATCGGCTCCGGGTAGGTGCCGGCGTAGTAGGTGCCGATATGCTGGGCGGAGTGTTTGAACATGGCGCGCCTCATGAAAATTTATTTAAATAATTTCATGAAAATCTACGCTATAAATTTCATAAAGCCAAGCGCAGTGACTCACCTGCCATACGCTGAACGCAGGCCAGGCCCTCTCTGCGCGGCTTAGTGCACCCGGTTACGCCCGCCGTGTTTGGCGCCATAGAGTGCGCGGTCAGCCTTATCCAGCAGGTCGTCGGCACTTGCAGGTGCATCGTCGGTGGAGGCGATGCCGGCGCTCAGGGTGACCGAAAATTGCTGGCCGCTTGCAATAAAGTGCAATTCGGCAAAGCGCTGGCGGATTTCATCGAGAATGCGCCTGGCCTGTTCGGCCGGGCAGTCCGGCAGCACCACCAGGAACTCTTCACCGCCATAGCGGCCCAGGCTGTCGATGCGCCGCAGGCGCTGGCGCAGCAGGTTGGCCAGGGCGCGGATGACGTTGTCGCCGGCGGCGTGGCCGTAGCTGTCGTTGACCTTCTTGAAGAAATCGATATCCAGCATGGCCACGCTGGCTGGCTGGCTTGCCGCTGCGCTGAGCGCGCTCCAGCTCGATAGCGGCCTGCTCCTTGATGTCGGCGTGCTTGAGCAGCCCGGTCAGGCTGTCGCGCGACAGCGCGTTGCTCAGCAGGCGCGCGCGCTGGGCGCGGGAGAATACCGCGGCGACCAGGGCGTTGTCGGAAATCGGTTTGGTAACGAAGTCGTCGCCGGCCTTGATCAGCGCGTTCATCTGCCGGGTGATGTCGGTTTCGGCCGACAGGTAGACGATGGGCACGCGCAGCCAGTCGTCGTTGAGGCGGATGATCTGCGCCAGCTCCGGGCCGGTACAGCCGGGCATGCTCACGTCCAGCAGCACCACTTCGGGATTGAAGCTGCGCATGCGGGTGAAGATTTCCGCCGGCTCATGAAGCATTTCCACCAGCATGTTGGCACCGCGCAGGATCAGGCTGAAACGGCTGGCCAATTCGCGGTCGTCATCGATGATCAGCACCCGGTAAGGCTCGCCGTGTTGCTGGGCGAAGCAGCGTTCCAGGCGGTTTTCCAGTTGCGGAATATCCACCGGTTTGGTGAAGAAGCCCAGGGCACCGACGCGCACGGCCTGCAGGTGGGTGGCGAAGTCGTCCTGGGTGGTGATCACCAGCAGCGGCAGCGGTTCGTCCAGGCGCTGTTGCAGGTTGGCGGCATATTCCAGGCCGGTGAGGGCCTCGTCAGGCAGGTTGACGTCAACGATCAGCGCGTCCGGCAGTTGCTGCTGCAGGGCGGCCTCGAGTTCGTCGATGCGGGTGAAGTGTTCGGCCTGGTAGCCAAAGTTGTTCAGCGTCAGGCGCATGTTTTCGCCAATCGAGCGCTGGTCTTCGAGGATGTAGATGCGCCGTGCCGAGCTGTTTGGCCGTGGGCTGTTGCGGCTGCTGCGCGTGGCGGGTTCCTGGCTGTGCTCGGCCTGGAACTGCTGGCGCGCCAGTTGCTGCAGGCTGCGGCTGAAATCCTGCAGGTTCTGTTGTTCCTGCTGCAGGGTTTCCAGCCACTGGTCGGCTGCCTGTTCCAGTTCACGGGCGCGCTGGCCGAGGCTGCTGAAGCCAAAGGTGCCGGCTGCGCCAGCCAGCTTGTGCAGCTGGTCGCGCAAGGTTTGCAGGTGCTGTTGTTGCTCCTGCGGATCGGCCGCGTGCTGCAAGCGTTCGGCATTGCGCCCAAGAGCCGGCAGTTCGTCTTGCAGGCGCTGGGCGAAGGCGCCGCTGAGTTGCTGCAGACGTTGCTGCAGCTCATCGGTGGGTGAGTGGCCTTTACTCATAAGCCTGACTCCAGATTTTGCGCACCTGGGCGGCCAGCTGCATGGGGTCGAAAGGTTTGATGATCACGTCACGCGCCCCCAGGCTGCGGTAATGGGCGATTTCTGCCGGCTGCACCTTGGCGGTCATAAAGGCCACCGGCACCTGGCTGATGTCGATCAGCCGGGCGATTCGCGCCAGGGTTTGCGGGCCGTCCATGTCCGGCATCATCACATCCAACAGGATAAAGTCCGGGGCGAAGCCCTGTAATTGATCCAGCGCATCCTGGCCGTTGGCGCAGCTGAGCACCTGAAAGCCGCCGACGGCTTCCAGGGCCAGCTTGGCCACGGCCTGGATCGAGGGGTCGTCTTCCACATGCAGAATACGTTGCAGCTCAGGCATGCCGAGGTTCCTCAGGGTTGGCCGGTAGCGCCAGATTAGTCAGTTCAAACCAGAAAGTCGCGCCGTGGCCGGGCTGTGAGTCGAAGCCGATGCGCCCGTCCATGCGCTCGATGATTTCCTTGCTGATGGCCAGACCCAGGCCGGTGCCGCCTTTCTGCCGGGTGTCGGTGGCGTCGGCCTGGGAGAATTTGCTGAAAATGCGCGGCTGGAAATTTTCCGGCACGCCGGGGCCATGGTCGCTGACGCTGACTCGCACGTATGCACCGTTTTGCGTCACGCGCACCTCCACAGCCTGGCCCTGGGGTGAGAACTTCGCCGCGTTCGACAGCAGGTTGGCCAGCACCTGAGCCAGGCGCAGACGGTCGACCTGAACCACGGCCGTGGTGGGTGGACCTTGCAGCGTGAGGCGCACATGCAGGTGGTTGGCGTACGGCTGGTTTTCTTCGATGGCTTGTTCCAGTAAGAGTTGCAGGGGCTCAGCCTGCAACTCGAAGAGCATCTTGCCGGCCACCAGTTTTTCCATGTCGAGCAGGTCGTTGATCAGCAGGTTAAGGCGCTGGCTGTTGTCCTGGGCGATTTGCAGCATCTGCTGCATGCTGGCCGGGACGCTGCCGAGTGCACCGCCGTTGACCAGGCCCAGCGAGCCGGCAATCGCGGTCAGCGGGGTGCGCAGTTCGTGGCTGACGGTGGAGACGAATTCGTTTTTCATCCGCTCGATGCGTTTGCGCTCCTCGATATCGCGGATCACCGCGATAAAGCGTCGTTCGCCCTGGTGGCTGATCTGCGAGATGGCCAGCTCGATGGTGAAGGTTTCACCGTTGTGGCGCATGGCGGTCAGTTCGATGTCCTTGCCGAGCATCTGCTGGATGCCGGTTTTCAGGAAGTGGCTGAGGTAGCGGGCGCGCATTGAACGCTGCGGTTCGGGCAGCAGCAGGGTGGCGCGGTGCCCGGAAACTTCCAGGTGGCTGTAGCCGAAGATGCGTTCGGCGGCGTGGTTGAAGGTTTCGATATAGCCCTGCTGGTCGATGGTGATGATCGCGTCGAGCACGTTATCGAGCAGAGTACGCAGGTAATCCTCGCGCTCGCGGATGGCCATTTCGGCGGCGATACGTTCGTTGAAGTCCTGAATCTGCACCACAAAGTGCACCGGCTTATCGTCGCTGTCACGCACCAGGGAGACGCTTAGCAGCACCCAGATGATCCGCCCCTGGCTGTCCAGGTAGCGTTTCTCCATCTGGTAGGAGCTGATCTCGCCGGCCAGCAACTCTTCGACGTTCTGCAGGTCGGTCTCCAGATCGTCGGGGTGGGTGATCTGCTGGAAGTCGCGGCAAAGTAGTTGCTCGCGGCTGTAGCCGAGCATCTCGCAGAGCACTTCGTTGACCTCCAACCACTGCCCTTGCAGCGACACCAGGGCCATGCCCTGGGGCGCGGTGCTGAAGGCGCTGCTGAAGCGTTGCTGGCTCAGGCGCAACTGGTCTTCCACGGCCTTGCGGTCGCTGATATCCCAGATAAACCCGGAAATCCATTGCAGCTTGCCGTCGCTGTCGTACTCGCCGCGACCTTTCTCGCGTACCCAGACGCTGTGGCCATCGGCGTGTTGCAGGCGGTAGGTCAGCTCGAAGGACTCCTGGCGCTCGACGGCGGCGACCGCGCGCAAGGTGATCAGGCGGTCATCTGGATGGATCACGCTGGCGAAGCTGCGCACGCGGTTGTTGATGAAGTCGTAGGCTGGGTAGCCGCTGAGCGCCTGGATTTCGTCACTGAGGTAGCTCATCGACCAGTCGGCATCGTTGCGGCAGCGGTACACCGCTCCCGGCAGGTTGGCGACCAGGCCACGGAAGCGGCTCTCGCTTTTTTGCAGGGCGCGGGTGGTCTGGTGCAGGTCGTTGATGTCGCTGGCGATGCCCAGGTAACCATTGATGGTGCCATTGAGGTCACGCATGGCGCTGACGGTGAGGTTGACGATGCGCGGTTCACCGTTCTTGCGCACATAGGTCCACTGACGGGTTTCCGGCTCGCCCTTGCTCGGGATGCAGGTGAACACGGCAAAACCGCTGATCTCGCGACCCTCCAGGCGACTGAGTTGCTGGCTGCGCGTCTGAATCTCTTCGTCGAGGTGAAACTGTGCCGGGCTGCACTGGCCGATCACTTGCGCGCTGCGGTAGCCGAGCAGGCGTTCGGCACCGGAGTTGAACAGGGTGATCAGGCCGTCGCGGTCGGTGGTGATGATGCTGACGCCCGTGGCGGAGTCGAGCACGGCCTGGAGAAAGCGCCGCGCCTCGCGGGTTTGCTCTTCATGTTGCAGGCGCTCCAGAGTGGCCCCGACCCAGCGGGCAAACAGGCGCAGGAACTCGCGGTCGGCTTCATCGAAGGGTTGGCTGCGGGCGCTGCTGGCGGCAAAGCACAGGGTGCCAAAGCACTGCCCGGCCACCCAGATACTCGAACCGATGTAGCTTTCCAGGGCAAACAGCGGGTAGCAGGGGTGGGCGGCATGCTCACTTTGACCCATGGCGCTGATGGCCAGCACATCGGGGCTGCGCAGGGTAATGCTGCAGTAGGTGTTGCCGAGCGCAAAGCATTGTTCGTCCTGCAGGCTGCCGGGTGGCGAAACCTGGACCTTGACCCGGTAGGTGTCGCCGTCAACCTGGCTGATGATACCGATTGGCATGCCATAGAACTCGGCCCCCAGTTGCAGGGCCTGACGCAGCTGGGCGTGGGTGCTCAGCTTGGGCAGCGCGGCAATTTCGTTGAGGGCATGCAGGGCGGCCTGCTGGCGCTGGATGTGCTGCTGGGTCTGTTCGCGCTGGCGGTCGCGACGTAACGCCTCAAGCAACTGGCCGAAGGTGGCCAGCAGGGGCTGCAGTTGGGTGGCGAAGTCGGCGCTGTAGCCGCCCTGGCGATTGGCCAGGCCGAGCATGCCGCAGAGTTCTCCGCTGGTGTGAATCGGCAGGCCGGCAAAGGCGTGCAATGGCGGATGGCCCGGGGGCAGGCCGGCACTGCCAGGGTGCTGCGCCGGTGCGTTGCTGATCAGCACCTGGCCGCTGCGGATGACCTGGCCAAACAGGCTGTCGAGGTTGCGAAACTCCAGGCCTTGCGTCGCATGGGCGTCGTAAAAGTCCTGACTGCTGGCATCCCAGGCGATATTGCTGATGGCAAAGGTACGCAGGTAGGGCGTGCCCTGTTCATCCGTGAGAATTTCACCAATAAAGCCGAATTGGCTGCCGGTGAGGTCGAGGATCCGTTTGAGCAGGGCGTCGAAGGCTTCACGCTGATTATCGGCATTGATGTAGGCGGCCTGTGCTTCGCTGATCAGGGCGAGCAAGTTGCGTGAGGCTTCGCTCTGCTGGTGTTTATCCTGCAACTCGGTGTGGTGCCGCTGCATCAGTGCCTGGCTGCTGTGGCGGGTGGCTTGCAGCAACAGCAACAAAAGCCCTTCGGCCGCCAGCCAGGCGAACAACCACTTGCTCAGCAGCCAGCGCTTCTCTTCCTGGTAGTGGTCATGCAGATCGCTGACATCGCGCCAGGTCAGGGCGATCGCGGTTGCCGCTGGCGTGCCGGCGCTGGGCTGGTAGCCGGGCAACAGCAACTGGTTGATCAGGTAGGTGTGGCCCTGGTCCTGCAGCAGTTTGTGGCTGTCGCCGGCAGCGGGGTCGGGAAGCAGGTGTTGGCTTTGCCAGTGCTGTACCTCAGGGCGCGAGAAGCCTTTGAGCTGCCAGCTGGACGCGCTGGGCGTGAGCAGGGCCACCCCGGCACCCAGCTCGCGGTCCAGCTGTTGCAGGCCATGGGCCAGGTTCAGGCTGACTTCCAGGGCGCCGACACTGACCGCGCCCTGTGGACCATCGACTTGCAGCGGCGTAATGGCGCGGATTACCAAGTTATCGTCGGCCAGCCCCAGGCCGGTGCGGCTGTTGGCATCCTGCAAGGCATCAAGGAGCATGCTGCGCTGTGCCTGCGGGCGGTCGCCGAAGTGCTCGGGTTGCTGTAGGCGCAGCAACACTTCGCTGTTGCTCAGATACAGGTTGAGGTCGAACGGGTAGTGCGGTTGCAGGGTGCGCCAGCGCGGGGCGAGGCGGGTGAACAATTGTGCGCGAATGGCTTGTAGTGCCTGTGCTGAGGGCGTGGCGGCGCGCTCCAGGGGTGCCGCCTGGCGCAGCAGGTCGACCAGCCAGGCGTCGGCAGCGAGGGCCTGGGTCAGCAGCTGCGCCTGGTTCTCCAGATTCAGTTGCGCACTGCGCAGGGCCAGGCGTTGCAGCTCGTGCTGTTTGCTCAGTTGCAGGTGCCAGAGGGTTTCCCGCTCATTCAGGGCGACGCCGCCGAGCAGGGCAAAGAAGATCGCCAGGCCGAGGCTGCCGAGGCCGACGATCCAGCGGATCGTCGAGGGCTTTACGTCTGTGTGCATCGGCAGATCCCTGGGGGCGTCACGCGGGCGCTCTACTCATACACCGGGCGGGTGTGCTGCGCCAAGGTCTGTTGTAACTGCGCGGCCGGTTGCGGGCGGCCGAAGTAGTAGCCTTGGCCATGGTCGCAGCCCAGTTGGCACAGCAGGTCGAGCTGATCGGCCTGTTCGATGCCTTCGGCCAGTACCTTGAGCCCCATGCTGTGGCCCAGGGCGATCACGGCGCGGGTGATGGCGATGTCATCCTGATCATTTGGCAGGCCTCTGACAAAGCTCTGGTCGAGCTTGAGCTTGTGTACCGGCAGGCGCTTGAGGCGGGCCAGCGAGCTGTAACCGGTGCCGAAGTCATCGATGGCCAGGCGTACGCCGAGGTCGCGCAGGCGTTGCAGCAGGGCCAGGGCGGCATCGGGGTCGTCCATCACGGCGCTTTCGGTCACTTCCAGTTCCAGGCAGGCGGGGTCGAGCCCGGTGTCACGCAGCACTTCGGCAACCCGCAGGTCCAGTTCGCCGCGGCTGAACAGGCGGCTGGAGGCATTCACCGCGACAAATTGCAAATCCAGCCCGGCCTTGCGCCAGGCGACCATCTGCCGGCAGCTCTGCTGCAATACCCAGGCGTCGATGGTGCCGATCAGGCCGGTTTCCTCGGCAATCGGGATAAATTCGCCAGGCGGCACCAGGCCACGTTCCGGGTGTTGCCAGCGCACCAGGGCTTCGACGCCGATCAGTGCGCGGCTTTTCAAGTCGTACAACGGTTGGTAGTGCACGCGCAGTTCCTGGCGATCCAGTGCATGGCGCAGGGCGCTGGCCATTTCGACCCGCTGGTGGGCATGGGTAGTCAGCTCCTGGCTGTAGAACGCATAGTTCTCGCGGCCGCTGCTCTTGGCCTTGAACAGCGCGGAATCGGCGTTGCGCAGCACCTGAGCAACATCGTTGGCATCTTCGGGGTACAGGCAGATGCCAATGCTGGCGGTGATGAACAGCTCCTTGTCCGCCACTTGAAAAGGCTGGGTCAGGCAGTTTTGCAGGCGCTGGGCCATGACCGCTGCCTGTTCGACGTCGCGGCACTGTTCATCGAGCAGGCCAAACTCGTCGCCGCCCAGGCGTGCCAGGGTCATGCGTTTGCCGAGTTGAGTGCTGAGGCGTTCACCCACGGCCTTGAGCAGCAGGTCACCGATGTTGTGGCTGAGGCTTTCGTTGATGTGCTTGAAGTGGTCGAGGTCGATCAGCAGCACCGCACCGCTGTGCTGGTCGCTGCGAGCACGCTCCAGGGCATGCTCGACGCGCTCGGTGAACAGCAGGCGGTTGGGCAGGTTGCTCAGCGGGTCGTGGTGCGCCAGGTAGTCCAGCTCGCGCTGGGAACGCTTGAGTGCAGTGATGTCGGAGAACACCGCCACGTAGTGGCTGATCTCGCCCTGCTCGTCGTGGATCACCCGGATGCATTGCCACTGTGGGTAGATTTCACCGTTCTTGCGCCGGTTCCACACTTCACCACTCCAGGCGCCACGGTTTTGCAAGGCGTTCCACAGGCTTTCATAGAAGCTGCGGTCGTGCCGCCCGGATTTCAGCAGGCTGGGTGACTGGCCAAGGATTTCTGTCTGGCTGTAGCCGGTAATGCGGGTGAAGGCCGGGTTGCAGTGCACGATATGTTGCTCGGCATCGGTGACCAGCACTCCTTCCTGAGTGGCGTCGAACACGGCGGCGGCCTGGCGCAGGCTGTCTTCGTCGCGGCGGCGCTGGGTGATGTCGCTGGCTGTGCCGATCAGGCGTTCGGCCCGGCCCTGTTCATCGAGCAACAAGCGGCCACGAAACTGAATCCAGCGGTAGCTGCCGTCGGCATGCCGCAAGCGGTAGTTGACCTCATAAGGTGCCGGGTCGGCGGCGCTCATGCGCTGTTGCAGGTTGCGCTGGAAGGCTTCGCGATCATTGGGGTGCAGGCGTTGCATCCACTGCTGCTGGTCGGTTTCCAGCGCTTGTTCCGGGATGCCGAGCAGAGCGGCGTAACTGGGGGAAAAATACAGCTGACCGCTCTGCATGTGCCAATCCCACATGCCGTTCTGGGCCGCTTCCAAGGCTTGCTGCAGGCGTCTTTCGCTGTGTTGCAGGGCTTGCTGGTTGCGGCGGTACTGGCGTTGGTGGGTGTGCAGAATCAGGTGCAGCAGGCCGCCGCTGAGCAGGACGAAAGCCAGCCCCTTGAACGTTTGCGCACGCTCCAGCTGTTCAAGTGACAGGCCCAGGGCAATCAGTTGACTGTCGCTGAACAGCACCCAAAGGCCGGCAACCAGAAGGTAACTCAGGGTCAAGCGCCAGGCGCTGTAGGGGGCAGTCATGAGCAGCGGATCAGTCCTTGAAGTGGGGAAGGCAGTATAGATGTTAATGAGGGGGCGGCATTCTTATGCAAAAGACCAACTGGTTTTCTGATCCGGGTCAGGGATAATGTGTACAGGTGTGCGCTAAAAATCAGCGCCACCCTTTCTTTGCACGAGGCACATGACCCATGTGGTACAACGGTTTTCTTGACCTGTCGATCTGGCAACTGATCGCAGTCACCCTGCTGATGACGCACGTGACCATCGTCAGCGTCACGGTTTATCTGCATCGTTACTCGGCGCATCGCGCGCTGGAGCTGCATCCGGCGCTGAAACACTTCTTCCGCTTCTGGCTGTGGCTGACCACCGCACAGAACACCCGCGAGTGGACCGCCATTCACCGCAAACACCACGCCAAGTGTGAAACCGTCGATGACCCGCACAGCCCGGTAATCAAGGGCCTGAGCACGGTGCTGCGCAAAGGGGCCGAGCTGTACCGCGAAGAAGCGCAGAACGCGGAAACCCTGCGTATCTACGGCAAGAACTGCCCGGAAGACTGGGTCGAACGTAACCTCTATTCGCGCTTCCCAATTGCCGGTGTGGCGCTGATGGCCTCCATCGACCTGGCCCTGTTCGGTGTTGCAGGCATCACCATCTGGGCGGTGCAGATGATGTGGATTCCGGTGTGGGCGGCTGGGGTGATCAATGGCCTCGGTCATGCCGTGGGTTACCGCAACTTCGAGTGCCGCGATGCCGCCACCAACCTGGTGCCCTGGGGCATCCTGATCGGTGGCGAAGAGCTGCATAACAATCACCACACCTACCCGAACTCGGCCAAGCTCTCCGTGCGCAAGTGGGAGTTCGACATGGGTTGGTTCTGGATCAAGCTGTTCAGCCTGTTCGGTCTGGCTCAGGTGCAGCGTGTTGCGCCGATTGCCCACCGGGTGGAAGGCAAGCGCAGCCTGGACATGGACACCGCCATGGCCATCCTCAACAACCGTTTTCAGATCATGGCGCAGTACCGCAAGCTGGTGATCGCGCCGCTGGTGCAGCAGGAGCTGGCCAAGGCCGACGCCTCGGTTCGCCATCATTTTCACCGTGCCAAACGCCTGCTGTCGCGCGAGCCAAGTCTGCTTGATGAAGGCCACCATGCGCGTATCCAGCGCATGCTGGAGCAGAGCCAGGCACTCAAGGTGATCTACGAGAAACGCCTGGCCCTGCAACAAATCTGGGTGAAAACCAGCGCCAATGGCCACGACATGCTCGAAGCCATCAAGCAGTGGGTCCATGAAGCTGAGGCCAGCGGTATCCAGTCACTGCGCGAATTTGCCGAACAGCTGAAGACCTATTCGCTGCGTCCAGCAACTGCCTGACGCTTTGTTGTGCCCCTGAAGCCCGCCTATTGGCGGGCTTTTTAACTTCTGGCGTATGCTGCTGTCATATCCCCGTTATCTGAGCGCAGCGGCGGTGTTTATGGATGAAGTCAACAGGCAGCAGCTGGAACAGGAAGAGCTGACCCTGGCGTTGTTGCACACCCGTGCCGAAGTGGCGCGGCTTCAGGAGCGCGAGCAGCTGTTCAGCACCCTGCTCGGCAGTGTCAATGCGGTGCTCTGGGCGTTTGACTGGAATGCCCAGCGGGTGATCTACGTCAGCCCTGCCTATGAACGCATTTTCGGGCGCTCCACCGAGTTGCTGCTGGCCGGCTACGAAGAATGGCGCAACAACATCTACCCCGATGATCTGGAGTACGCTGCCGAAAGTTTTGCCCAGGTGCTGCAAACCGGAGCGGTTGAAGCGCGTGAGTACCGCATCATTCGTGGTGACGGTCAGGTCCGCTGGCTCAGTGACAAGTGCTTTGTCAGCCGTGAGAGCGCGCCGGGGCAGCCGCATATCATCGTCGGCATTGCCGAAGACATCACCGAGAAGAAGCAGCTGGAAGGCGAACTGCACCGCCTGGCCACCACCGATGTGCTGACCCAGAGCAGCAACCGCCGGCATTTCTTCGAGTGCGCCCAGCGCGAGTTTGAGCAGGCCCGTGAATATGGCAGCCCGCTGGCCTTTCTGCTGCTCGACCTGGATGACTTCAAGCAGATCAATGACCGCTACGGCCACCAGATGGGCGATCAGGTGCTACAGCGGCTGGCCTACAGCGGTGCGACCACCCTGCGCCGTGGTGATCTGTTCGGGCGCATCGGTGGTGAGGAGTTTGCCGCGTTGTTCCCGCGCTGTGATGCGGCGTTGGCCGAGCAGATTGCCGAGCGCTTGCAGCGTGATACGCGGCGGCTGAGTTTCAGCCATGACGGTACAACCTTCGGCATTACCTTGAGTCAGGGACTGACCTGTTTACGTCCTGAAGACACCAGCCTGGATGCCCTGTATGCCCGTGCGGATGCTGCAATGTACCGGGCCAAACGCCAGGGCAAGAACCAGATCGTGATCGACTGAATTGGCTGGCGGCAACCCGCCTGGTAAGTCTTGTTGATCGGCAAGAATCCGCTTATGAGTCGCGTAGCCTGCTTACCCAGGCCTGCTGGCTTAGAGCGCAAAAACCCGTCATAGACAGCTTGCTGCCGCTTCGTCAGCAGCTGGCACAGTATCTGCGTAGGGCTTCGTTCATAACGGCCAGGTAGTCGGCCGGCCAATAAGAACGAAGAGTGCCTCACTATGCCCCGCACCTGCCTGCCGACCATCCCCGATATTCTCGTCTGCGCTGATTGCCTCCCAGCGCCCACCTGATCCTGCCTGTGCTCGGCCAGCCTCTGGCTGCGGCGGCGTTCGCCTGCACGCCCACTGGCCCCGACCCCAGGCCCCGAATTCGGCGCGCGCCTGCCGTTTCACTCGCTGAAGCCTGTACCGCGCCGATGTGCAACCCACACACAACTGGAGAAATCATAATGAGAAAGACCTCCCTGGCCTTGGCCGTCGCGGCCAGCACCCTGGGCATGTCCCTGAGCCAAGCGGCGTTTGCCGATTTTATTGGCGATAGCAAAGCCACCCTCGAAGCGCGGAATTTCTACTACAACCGTGACTTTCGTGAAGCAGCGGGCCAGAACAAGTCTGAAGAGTGGGCGCAAGGTTTTATCCTGCGTGCTGAGTCGGGCTTTACTGACGGCACCGTTGGCTTTGGTGCTGATGCCATTGGCATGTTCGGTTTCAAATTGGATTCGGGAGATGGCACTGCAGGTAGTGGTCTGCTGGTTCCGGATCGTTCGTCCAATGGTTCGCAGGACAACTATTCCGGCCTGGCTGTAGCGGCTAAGGCCAAGGTCTCCAAAAGCACCCTGCGTGTCGGCCAGATGCAGTTCAAGAACCAGGCGATCGCCTCCAGCGATAGCCGCTTGCTGCCGCAAGTTTTCCGCGGCGGTAACCTGGTATCCCAGGAAATTGATGGTCTGACCCTGGATGCGGGTTACCTCGACGAGGTCAACAACCGCAACTCGCAAGACTATGAAGACATGACCCTGAACACCTACTCCTTGAGCGGTATCAGCATCAAGGGTGGGGCCGTTAATCAGTCCAACGAGTTCGTCTTTGCGGGCGGCAACTACAAGCTCACCAATGACCTGACGGCCGGTTATTACTATTCCAATCTGGAAGATCTGTACAAACAGCATTCCTTCAATCTGGTGCATGTCCTGCCGTTGGGCGACAAGCAAAGCCTGAAGACTGACGTGCGTTATGCCCGTTCCACCGATGACGGCATGAGCAACGTCGACAACAAGGCCTTTGGTGCAATGGTTACCTACAGCCTGAGTGCCCATAAATTTGGCCTGGGCTACCAGAAAATGAGTGGTGACACCGGTTTCGCCTATGTCGGTGGCACCGATCCGTTCCTGGTCAACTATGTGCAAATCGGCAACTTCGCCGCCAAGGACGAAAAATCCTGGCAGGCCCGTTATGACTTCGATTTCGCGTCTGTTGGCATTCCCGGTCTGACCTTTATGACCCGCTATCTGACTGGCGATAGCATTGATCGCGGCGCCGCCTCCGAAGGCAAAGAATGGGAGCGCAACACGGACATCGCTTATGTGGTTCAGGAGGGTACTTTCAAGAACCTCGGTATCAAGTGGCGCAATGCGACCATGCGTAACAACTTCAGCCGTGATATCGACGAAAACCGCCTGATCGTCAGCTACACCCTGCCACTGCTCTGACTGTGGCGGTTTCAGGCTGAGCTGTTGCATGCAGCCCAGCCTGAGCAGTACAGCAAACCTGGACTCTGTTCCGGGTTTTTTATGACCGGTGATTGACCTCTGTACGGTGTCGCGGTGGGCTTGCTAATCAATATATAAAAGAATAGATTGTTTTTATCTTAATTGAGCAGCTTGCCATGACGTCTGAACACCCTCCACTCGATATCCAGCAACTGCGCGCCAATGCCGATGCGGCGGGGCAGCTGCTCAAGGCCCTGGGCAACCCGGATCGCCTGTTGCTGCTGTGTCAGCTGTCCCAGGGCGAACGCAATGTCAGCGAGCTGGAAACGCTGCTGGGTATTCAACAGCCGACGCTCTCGCAGCAACTGGCGGTATTGCGCCGCGAAGGGCTGGTAGAAACCCGCCGTGAGGGCAAGCAGATCTATTACTGCATCAGCAGTCCGGCTGCATTAGCGGTGATCAACACCCTCTATCAACTGTTCTGCGCAGGTGCCGAGCAATGAGTATCGATTGGTACAACTTCACGCCCTGGAGTGCCCTGGCGGGCGGCGCGTTGATTGGTCTGGCCGCCAGCCTGTTTGCCGTGATGAATGGCCGGGTGGCCGGCATCAGCGGCCTGCTTGGCAGCCTGCTGGAGCGTGGTGAAGGCTGGGGCGAGAAGGGCCTGTTTCTGCTTGGCGTGTTGTTCGCGCCACTGCTCTGGCAGCTGTTTACTCGCCTGCCCGAGATTCATATCGACAGCGGCTGGCTGGCGCTGACGGTTGCCGGTCTGTTGGTGGGTGTTGGCACCCGCTATGGCGCTGGCTGCACCAGTGGGCATGGCGTGTGTGGCCTGTCGCGGCTGTCGCCACGCTCACTGGCGGCCACGCTGGCGTTTATGGCAGCGGGCTTTGTCACGGTGTTTATCCTGCGTCATCTGCTGGGAGCCTGAACATGCGCAAACTGATGGCGTTTCTTGCCGGGCTGATTTTTGGCATCGGCCTGCTGACTGCGGGCATGGCCAACCCGGCCAAGGTGCTGGCATTTCTCGACCTGGGCGGCGCCTGGGATCCATCCCTGGCGCTGGTGATGGCGGCGGCGATTGGCGTGGCGTTTTTGCCGTTCAGTTGGGCGCGCACGCAGCGCGTCAGCGTACTCGGTGCGCCGATGCAGTTGCCGGGCAAGCGTGAGCTGGATCGCCGGCTGATCGGCGGCAGCCTGTTGTTCGGTATCGGTTGGGGCATCGCCGGGATCTGCCCGGGACCGGCCGTGGCCCTGTTGCTGACCGGGCGCTGGCAAGCCCTGCTTTTCACCCTGGCCATGCTCGCGGGCATGCTGATATTTGCTGCGCTGGAACGTCGGCGCGGATAACTGCGGGTCGGGCAAACAGTATGGCTGCGCTGCTTGGCAGCGCTCGACCGCTGCGTGCGGCTGGATTAATCACCTGCGATTGCAGGCTGGAGTTGTCATGTCACCGCGTATTCAGGCGTTTTTCGATCCCGCCACCTCGACCTACAGCTATGTGGTCAGTGATCCGGCCACTGCACAGTGCGCGATCATTGACTCGGTGCTGGATTACGATGCGGCCGCCGGCCGTATCCGTTACGAGAGTGCCGACCGCCTGATCGGCTACGTGCGTGAGCAGGGCCTGCGCGTGCAGTGGTTGCTGGAAACCCATGTGCATGCCGATCACCTGTCGGCCGCGCCGTATCTCAAAGCGGCCTTGGGTGGCCGATTGGCGATTGGCGAGCAGATCCGCGTGGTACAGAGCACCTTCGGCAAGCTGTTCAATGCCGGTACCGAGTTTGCGGTGGACGGTCGCCAGTTCGATCAGCTGTTCCAGGATGATCAGCGGTTTCAACTGGGCAGCCTCAGCGCCCGCGCCCTGCATACGCCAGGGCATACCCCGGCCTGCATGACCTACCTGATCGGCGATGCCGCCTTTGTCGGCGACACCCTGTTTATGCCGGATTACGGCACCGCGCGTTGCGACTTTCCCGGTGGTGATGCGCGCACCCTGTACCGTTCGATTGCCCGGCTGTTTGCCCTGCCAGAGCACACGCGGTTATTCCTGTGCCACGATTACCTGGCACCGGGACGCGAACAGCACCGCTACCAGACCACGGTGGCGGAGCAGCGGGCGGATAACGTGCACGTGCACCAGGGCATCGATGAAGAAGCCTTTGTGGCCATGCGCCAGGCGCGTGACGCCAGCCTGGGCATGCCGGCGCTGATGCTGCCGTCGGTGCAGGTCAATATGCGCGCCGGCCATCTGCCGCCAGCCGAAGACAATGGCGTGCGCTACCTCAAGGTGCCGTTGAATGTTCTCTAGGTGGCCACTGCTGCAAACGTTGCGCGGTTATGACCGCGATCAGGCCGGGCGCGACGTGCTGGCGGCCTGCCTGGTCTGCCTGCTGCTGGTGCCACAGGCGCTGGCCTATGCCCAGCTGGCCGGTCTGCCGGCCGTGGCCGGGTTGTATGCGAGCATCCTGCCGCTGCTGGTGTATGCGTTGATCGGTGCCAGCCCAGGGGTGGCGCTGTCGTTCGGCCCGGTGGCGGTGTTGTCATTGATGACGGCGGCAGCCCTGGCGCCGCTGGCGGCGGTGGGGAGCGCTGCTTATCTGGTGGCGGCCACCACCCTGACCTTGTTGGTCGGCGTGTTGTTGCTGCTGATGGGTGTGCTGCGGCTGGGCTTTATTGCCAACTTCCTCAGCCACCCGGTGATCTCCGGGTTCGTCAGTGGTTCGGCGCTGCTGATCGCCGTCAGCCAGCTCAAGCACCTGCTGGGCATTTCGGCCGATGGCCTGACCTTGTTGCAGGTATTGCCGGCTCTGGTTGCGCAGTTGCCGGCGGTGCACCTGCCAACGCTGGTGTTGGGCGTGGGCAGCCTGATGCTGCTGGTGCTGCTGCGTAACCTGGGCCTGTTCGGTGTGTCTGAAACGCTGGCGCTGCGTTTCAAGCAGTTGAGTGCCTTGTTGCTGATGTTGCTGGCGATGGCCCTGGGCGCGCTGCTGCACCTGGAAAACCACGGGATCAAGGTGGTCGGCAGCGTGGCCGCAGGCCTGCCACCCCTGGCGATACCGAGCCTGGACCTGGGGCTGTTGCGTGAGCTGCTGCCGGCGGCCGTGCTGATTGCCCTGGTGGGCTTTGTCGAGTCGGTGTCGATTGCCCAGAGCCTGGCAATGCGCAAGCGTCAGTCAATCAACCCGGATCAGGAATTACTCGGCCAGGGCGCGGCCAACATTGCCGCTGCCTGCACGGGCGGCATGCCGGTGGCGGCGAGCTTTTCGCGCTCGGCGCTGGCCCTGCAAAGCAATGTGGCCACCCCGCTGGTTGGCGTGTTTACCGCTGGCCTGATGTTGGCAGCGGTATTGGGCCTGGCGCCGCTGTTGCAGCACCTGCCGCAGGCGGTGCTGGCGGCGAGCATCATGGTGGCGGTGCTGGGGTTGATCGACCTGCGCAGCATTCGCCGCACCTGGCGCTACTCGCGGCAGGAAGGTGCGGCGCAGTTGGCGACGTTGCTGGGCGTGCTGCTGCATGGGGTCGAGGCGGGGATTCTGCTTGGCGTCGGCCTGTCACTGCTGCTGTTTCTCTGGCGTACCAGCCGCCCGCATATGGCGGTGGTGGGTCAGGTGCCGGGCAGCGAGCACTTTCGCAATGTCGAGCGCTACCAGGTGGTGGAAAGCAGCAGCGTACTGTCGTTGCGGGTCGATGAAAGCCTGTATTTTCCCAACGCGCGCTACCTGGAAGAGCGTGTCGCAGCGCTGATCGCCGCGCGGCCGGGGGTGCGCCATCTGGTGCTGATGTGTTCCGGGGTCAACCTGATCGACGCCAGCGCCCTGGACACCCTGGAGGCGCTCAGCGAGCGCCTGCACAGCGCTGGCGTGCAGCTGCACCTGGCGGAGGTGAAAGGACCGGTGATGGACCGCCTGAACCGCTCGGACTTTTTCCAGCGGTTTACCGGCCAGGTGTTCGTCAGCCAGTACCAGGCGCTGCGTACTCTGGATGTGGCGAGTACCGAGCGCGCCAAGCGAGCGCAAGAAAACTGAGCTACAGCTTAATGGCGGCGTGTCGATACGCTGTTTGGATCAGGGATGAAAGCCGTACCGTGTGCCCTGATCAAGTGTGCCCTTGTTGAGGCTATTGTCATGTTCGGATCACAACTGCGTCACGCGTTAGAGCAATGCCAGCAGGACCTGGCGGCGAGCCTGCAGAATATCGCGGCCATTCGCCACACCTTTGCCGTGATCGAGTTCAGCCCTCAGGGCGAGATTCTCGACGCCAACGAACCCTTTCTGGCCGTCATGGGCTATCGCCTGGATGAGCTGCGCGGTAAGCACCACCGCCTGTTCTGTACCCAGGAGCAGGCCGCCAGCACGGCGTATGCCCAGTTCTGGCGGCGTCTGGCCGATGGTGAAAGCTTCAGTGACCGCTATATGCGGATTGCCAAGGGTGGCCGCGAGATCTGGCTGGAGGCCAGCTACCTGCCGGTGCGTAATGCTCAGGGGCTCGTCGTCAAAGTGATCAAGCTGGCTGCCGACATCACTGCGCGCATGCATGCTGAGCATCAGCATGAGAGTTACCTGAATGCGATCAATCGCTCGACGGCGGTTATCGAATTCAACCTGGCTGGTGAGGTGCAGTACGCCAATGACAATTTTCTCAGTGTCATGGGCTACCGCCTGGAGGATATTCGCGGCAAGCACCACCGTCAGTTCTGCAGCCATGAAGATGCCAGCAGCGATGCATACCGGCAGTTCTGGCAGCGCCTGAACCGCGGTGAATACATTGCCGACCGCTTCAAACGGATCACCAAGAGTGGTCAGGTGATCTGGCTGCGGGCCACCTACAACCCACTCTACGACGCCAGTGGTCGTTTGTACGGCGTGGTCAAGTTTGCCAACGACATTACCCATCAGGTGCATCACCGCGAGGCCGAATCCGCTGCCGCGCGGCTGGCCTTTGATATCGCCCGGGAAACCGATGAAAGCGCGATCAAGGGCACGGCCACCGTCGATGAGACCGTGCAGGTGGTGCGCGGGATTGCCGATGAGCTGGGCAGGGTGTCGAGCAATATCGGTGCGTTGAGTGCGCAGTCCGAGCGCATCAGCAGCATTGTCCAGGTGATTCGCGGGATTGCCGAGCAGACCAACCTGCTGGCCCTCAACGCCGCCATCGAAGCGGCGCGTGCCGGCGAGCAGGGGCGTGGCTTTGCCGTGGTGGCGGATGAAGTACGCAACCTGGCGGCGCGTACCAGTCAGGCCACCGTGGAGATCAATGACGTGGTGCGCCTCAACCATGACCTGGCCTTGCAGGCGGTCAATGGCATGGACGGTAGCAAGCAGCGCGCCGAGCAGGGCGTGCTGCTGGCCAACAAGGCCGGTGAGGTGATGTTGGAGATCCGCGATGAGGCGCAGCGGGTGGTGGACGCTATTGGCCAGTTCACCGAGGCCATGCAGGACTGAGCCGCGCCCGACCGCTGGCGGTCGGGCATGTCGCTCTCAGCGGTCTAGCGGAGCGGCTCGCGCGACACAATCAGTGCTCTTCCAGAGCTTCGGCGAACTGGCGTACGGCATCCACCACTTGCCGTGCGCCGCTCTGGATTTCTTCGATGACATCACCGGCCTGGTTGACCAGATTCACCCCTTGGTCAACCTTGTGGCGGCTTGCCTGCATGCTGTCGACTGAAACCTGCGCCAGGTCATGGTTGCGTTTAACGACCTCGACAATCTCCACGGTGGCCTGACTGGTACGCGCCGCCAGGTTGCGTACTTCATCCGCCACCACAGCAAAGCCACGCCCCTGCTCGCCGGCACGCGCCGCTTCGATGGCCGCATTGAGCGCCAAGAGGTTGGTTTGTTCGGCAATCCCACGGATCACCTGAACGATGCTGCTGATCATCTCCGATTGCTGGCTGACAGCGGTGATGCCTTCGGCGGCGCGTGACAGCTCATCGGCGATGCCGCGCACGACATCAACGGTTTCACGAATCACCTTGGCACCATGGCGGGCGCTTTCATCGGTTTGCTGGGAGATGTCGTAGGCCAGTTTGGCGGCTTCTGACTCGGCTTGTTGCTGACGCACCATACCGGTGACATCACGGGCAAACTTGACGACTTTGTAGAGCCTGCCGCTGGCATCAAACACCGGGTTGTAGGTGGCGCTCAGCCAAATGGTGTCACCATGCCGATTGATGCGCTGAAAGCGCCCGGAGAAGAACTCCCCTTTATTCAAGCGCTCCCAGAAGTGGCGGTATTCGGCGGAGTCCGCCTCTTCTCGGGTACAGAACATGCGGTGGTGTTTACCGCGAATCTCATTCTGCCGATAACCCATGGTCTGTTCGAAGTTCTCATTGGCTTCGAGTACCTCACCTTTTGGGGTAAAGGCAATCACGGCCATGGAGCGGTCGATGGCCCCGATCATGCTGTTCTGTTCCTGCTCACGGGCCACCTGATCCGTGATATCGGTAGCCAGTTTGAGCACGCCTTCAATGCGGCCATCGGCGCCCCGGATCGGGTTGTAACTGGCCTCTAGCCAGACATCCTGGCCTTGCTTGTTACGCCTGAGAAAGCGCTCGCGAATAAACTCGCCTGCGGCCAGGCGCTGCCAGAACTTGCGGTATTCGGCGCTGGCCTGGTAGTCGGGAAAACAGAAGAGACGGTGGTGCTGACCAACAATTTCCTCAAGCCGGTAACCCATGGTGGTCAGGAGGTTCTCGTTGGCGCTGACGATGGTGCCGTCAGGTTTGAACTCGATCATGGCCGTCGAGCGGTCGACAGCCAGTCTGCGGGCTTCTAGGGCCTGAAGTTTAACTTGAGCCTTGGCCAAGGCCATTTTAGTTGTTGTGTTAAACATCGTTATCCCCTGACAGTCAGAAGTAATCACACCAGGACTGTATCGGACTGGCAGGGCTTAACTTTACATTCTCTGAACGTTTAATCGGTTTTTCTTGGTGCAGGTTGTTGCTGCGTGATGCAGTGGATATTGCCGCCGCCCAGCAGAATCTCCCGACCCGGCACCATCACCACGCGGTGTTCAGGGAACAGGCGTTGCAGAATGGCTTCAGCCTCGTTGTCTTTCGGGTCGTCGAACTTGGGCGCGATGATGCCGCCGTTGACGATCAGGAAGTTGACGTAGGAGCCGGCCAGGCGGATCGACGGGTCGCGCTCCTGGGTGCCGGCCACTAGGTCGACGCCCGCACATTCTTCATCGGTGGCATGCAGCGGGCCGGGAATCGGCATCTTGTGCACGATCAGCTGGCGGCCCTTGGCATCGCGCACGCTTTCCAGCACACGCATGGCGGCCTGGCAGCGTGGGTAGTTGGGGTCGGTGGCATCGTCGGTCCAGGCCAGCAGCACTTCACCGGGGCGCACGTAGCAGCAGAAGTTGTCGACGTGGCCGTCGGTCTCGTCATTGAACAGGCCGTCCGGCAGCCAGATCACCTTGTCGATGGCCAGGTGATCGACCAGGTACTGCTCGATCTGCTCGCGGTTCAGGTGCGGGTTGCGGTTGGGGTTGAGCAGGCATTCCTCGGTGGTGATCAGGGTGCCTTCGCCGTCGACGTGGATCGAGCCGCCCTCGAGGATCAGCTCATCGGTGCGATAACGCGCGCAGCCTTCGATCTGCAGGATCTTGCGCGCCACCTGGTCGTCGCGCACCCAGTTGGCGTACAGCCCACCATTGAGGCCGCCCCAGGCGTTGAAGGCCCAGTCCACACCGCGCACTTCGCCGCTGCTGTTGGTGACGAAGGTCGGCCCGGTGTCGCGCACCCAGGCGTCATCGGTGGTGATTTCCACCACGCGGATATTGGCGTGGGCCAGACGCTCACTGGCGTTTTCATACTGGCCGGCGGACACGCACACAGTCACCGGTTCGAACTCGGCAATCGCCCTGGCCACGGCGGTAAACGCCGCCTGTGCCGGTTTGCCGCCCAGACGCCAGTTGTCCGGGCGCTCCGGCCAGACCATCCAGGTCTGGCTGTGGCTTTCCCACTCGGCAGGCATGCGGAAACCATCGGCGCGTGGGGTGCTGTTCAGGGCTGTCATAGGTTCACCAAGGTACTGAGCGATTAAGTGGGCGGACGATGCAGGCATGGGCTGCTACTGGTGCTTGCGGGCCGAGCTACGGTCATCTGACACGAGCAGGGCGCTGTCGCGATAGCATCGCATGCGGATTCGCCGCAGTGGATAGGCTATTTATATCCGATAAAAATCGGCTTTTAAAGCGTGTTAATCTTTCTTTAAGGCTTTTTTATCGATTAATATCGAATAAAAATCCGCTAGAACTCATGCTTGTGTGCATGGGCTGGCAAATGCGAACGCGCGTTTTTCCCGGATTCACCGTTCAGCCTTTGCCGCGTCATGCTGTAAAACGAGGAACGATATGCAAGCCGTCTTGGTGGTCAGCTCTAACTTCAAGCTGCAGTGCGCGCACTGCCTAATCCCGTGCCAGTCAGTGGTGACAATATGATCGAGGTAACCGAGGTTTCCATTGCCGAGTTGCGTGCTGCACTCGAAGCCGGCCAGACCACGGCGGTTGAGCTGGTGCAGGCGTATTACGCACGCATCGACGCTTATGACGCTGCCGGCACGTCGACTCACCTCAACGCCGTGGTGGTGCGCAATCCCGATGCGCTCAAGGAAGCCCAAGCCGCCGATGCCCGTCGCGCCCGTGGCGAGACACTCAGTCCGCTGGACGGCATCCCCTACACCGCCAAGGACAGTTACCTGGTCAAGGGCCTCACCGCCGCGTCCGGTAGCCCGGCGTTCAAGGATCTGATCGCCTATCGCGATGCCTTCACCATCGAGCGTCTGCGCGCGGCGGGGGCCATCTGCCTGGGTAAAACCAATATGCCGCCCATGGCCAACGGCGGCATGCAGCGCGGCGTCTATGGCCGTGCGGAAAGCCCCTACAACGCCGACTACCTCACGGCACCGTTCGCTTCCGGCTCATCCAACGGTGCCGGCACCGCCACGGCGGCCAGTTTTGCGGCGTTTGGTCTGGCCGAGGAAACCTGGTCGAGCGGCCGCGGCCCGGCTTCGAACAATGGTCTGTGTGCCTATACGCCGTCGCGCGGGGTGATCTCGGTACGCGGCAACTGGCCGCTGACACCAACGATGGACGTGGTGGTGCCCTATGCGCGGACCATGGCTGACCTGCTCGAAGTGCTGGATGTGGTGGTGGCTGAAGACCCCGACAGCCGTGGCGACCTCTGGCGTCTGCAACCCTGGGTGCCGATTCCGAAACCTTCTGAGGTACGCCCGGCCGCCTATGCCGACCTGGCCGCCAAGGCCGATGCCCTGGCCGGTAAACGCTTTGGCGTGCCGCGCATGTTTATCAACAAGGATGACGCCGCTGGCACCAGCGAAAATCCTGGCATCGGTGGCCCGACCGGCCAGCGTATCCACACCCGGCCGTCCGTGATTGCGCTCTGGGAGCAGGCGCGCAGTGCGCTGGAAGCTGCGGGCGCCGAAGTGATCGAAGTCGACTTCCCGTTGGTGTCCAACTGTGAAGGCGACCGTCCAGGCGCGCCGACCGTGTACAACCGTGGCATCGTCACTCCGGCGTTCCTGCATGACGAGCTGTGGGAGCTGAGCGGCTGGGCCTTTGATGATTTCCTGCGGGCCAACGGCGATCCCAAGCTGAACAGGCTGGCCGACGTCGACGGGCCGCAGATATTTCCGCACGACCCCGGCACGCTGCCAAACCGCGAAGGCGACCTGGTCGCCGGCATGGACGAATACGTCAACATGGCCAAGCGTGGGCTGAAAAACTGGGAGGAGATCGAGACCCTGGCCGATGGCCTGCGCGGTTTGGAGCACACCCGCAAGATTGATCTGGAAGACTGGATGGACAGCCTCGGCCTCGACGCCGTGCTGTTCCCTACCGTCGCTGATGTCGGCCCGGCGGATGCCGATATCAATCCGGTTTCGGCCGACATCGCCTGGAGCAACGGGGTGTGGGTGGCCAACGGTAACCTGGCCATTCGGCACCTCGGCGTACCCACGGTCACTGTGCCGATGGGTGTGATGGCGGATATCGGTATGCCGGTGGGGCTGACCTTTGCCGGTCGCGCCTACGATGATTCGGCATTGCTGCGCTTTGCTGCGGCGTTCGAGTCCACTGGCTCGAAACGCCTGGTGCCGCCGCGTACGCCGCCATTGTTTCGCGGCTAAAACAGCAACGGGATTGGCGCGTACCGCGTCAATCCCGTCTGTTTGCTTTGCGATCGATGCTAATAAGGCTCAGGCGCTGTGGCGCTTGTGCAGTTCGAACTGCTCGTGGCCGTCGTCCCAGCCCGCTTCCCAGGCGGCGATCAGCACGTCGGCGGCCAGGGTGCGGGGAGTGTTGATTTGTCCAGTCAGGCCGGCCATGTAGCCCTGTTGGTAAGCCTTGTTGAGGCTTTCCAGGCTCCAGTGCTGGTCATCTTCCTTGGTGAAGTCGGCGCAGGCCATAGCGGCAGCTCGCAGTGGATTTACCCCTGCAATGCTAGCTGTATGCCCTGGGCGGGGCGTTGCCGCTGATCCTGCTTTTGCCACCACTGGCGGTTTATGTGACGCAGTTGGCGAAATACCGACCTGCCCGTAGGGGGCGCTGCGCGTGCCAGTATTCGCCCATCTAAGGCTAAGGCGCTGGTGCGCACGGCGCACCCTACCAATCCAGGCCGCTGCTATACCGCCAGGGCGAGAATGCTGGCCTGATAGGCTGCGGCAAAGCTGTCGAAGTCGCCTTCCTCGTGTGCTTCCAGCTCGGCCTGCTCGTGCAGCGACTGCGCGGCGCTGGCCTCGAAAGCGGCTTGCTGTTCAGCGCTCAACGCTTGGCTGCGGAAATAGTCGGCGTGCTGCTTGCTCTGGCGCAGGGCGAACTCGGTAAAGCTCACGCCCTGTTGCAGCTGTGCCAGCACCTGCGCCGAAGGTGTCAGGCTAGGGTCGGCGACCTTGGCCTGTTGCGCCTGCAAGGCCTGACGGTGGGCGTCGCCACCCTGGCTTTGGTCGAGCAACTCGGCCAGCGGCAGGATCTGCTCCAGCAGCTCGCTGGCCCAGGCTTGCAGCACCACCGGTTGGCCATTGCGTTGCAGTTGCAGGCCCGGCCGGCGGCCTTCCTTGACCACGGCCAGGAAGTTGTCGGTGCAGGCATGGCATTCGCCGCTTTGCAGCAGCGGACTGTCGGCCAGTGCGCAGAACAGCAGGAAGGCGTCGAGGAAGCGCGATTCGCTCAGGTCGATACCCAGCGGCAGGAACGGGTTGATGTCCAGGCAGCGCACTTCAACGTACTGCACGCCACGGGCCATCAGCGCCTGGATCGGCCGCTCGCCGCTGTAGGTCACGCGTTTCGGGCGGATGTTCGAGTAGTACTCGTTCTCGATCTGCAGGATGTTGGTGTTCAGTTGCAGCCACTCACCATCCTTTTTCGCGCCGATTTCCACATAGGGTGGATAGGGCGTGCCGACCGCCTGGCGCAGGCTGTCGGTGTAGCTGGTCAGGTCGTTGTAGCAGGGCGTCAGGCCGGACTGGGCGCTGCTCTGGTAGCCCAGATCGCTCATGCGCAAGCTGGTGGCGTAGGGCAGGTAGAGGGTTTCTGCGTCCAGTTCCTGCAGTTGATGAGGATGCTCGCGCATAAAGCCCTTGTGCAGCGCCGGCGAGGCCCCGAACAGGTACATCAGCAGCCAGCTGTAGCGGCGGAAGTTGCGGATCAGTGCGATGTAGCGCGCCGACTGGTAATCGCGCGCGCTGCGCGTATCGCCTTCGGCCTGTTGCTGTAGCTGCCACAGCGCTTCTGGCAGGGAGAAGTTGTAGTGGATGCCGGCGATGCACTGCATGGTTTTGCCGTAACGCAGGGCCAGGCCCTTGCGGTAGACGTACTTGAGTTCACCGATGTGCGAGCTGCCGTAGCGGGCGATCGGGATCGTCTCCTCGTCCGGCAGCGCGCAGGGCATCGACGGGCTCCACAGGTATTCACCGTCCAGCTTGCTGTAGGCGAAGCGGTGGATCTGTTCCAGCTCAGCCAGGGTGGCGGCCGGATCAGGCAAGGCCGGGGTGATAAATTCCAGCAGCGATTCGGAATAGTCGGTGGTGATCTGCGCGTGGGTCAGTGCCGAACCGAGGGCTTCCGGGTGCGGGGTCAGGGCCAGCTGGCCGTTGCCGTCCACACGCAGGCATTCACGCTCGATACCGTGCAGGCACTGGGAAAGCAGGGAGAGGTTGGCGCGCTCGCCAAGCTGGGCCAGGCGGCGGGTTAACAGGTCGCTCAAGATTGCATTCCTTCACGCATCGGTCGCCCCAATATGGGGACGACACGCATGCTCTACAAGGGGGCGAGAAAACCGGCTTCAATCGGGCTCGGTCGATAGCGCTTTATAACCCGGCGCGGGTGAAGAAGGTTATAGCTGGGCGCAGTGCTTTTGCGTCAGGGCGACGCAACGTTGCAGTGTCGGGCTCGTAGGGTGCGCCGTGCGCACCAGCAGTGCGCGTTGAGCGGTGCGCACGGCGCACCCTACGGATTGGCGATGGGCTTATTTCTTCAGCTGTTTGGCATTGGCAAACAGCGCCGCCATGCCGCCGCTGGCCGGTGCCGGTTTGTCCTGGCTGGAATGGCGTTCGCTGCGCGGTGCATTACCGGCGGGTTTGCCACCTCTGGATTGACCGCCACGCGGGCCTTCGATTTTCTCGCCCGGGGTATCGCTCATGCGCATCGACAGGGCAATGCGGTTGCGTGGGATGTCGACTTCCATCACCTTGACCTTGACCACGTCGCCGGCTTTGACCGCTTCGTGTGGGTCCTTGATGAACTTCTCCGACAGCGCCGAGATATGCACCAGGCCGTCCTGGTGCACGCCGATATCGACGAAGGCGCCGAAGTTGGTCACGTTGGTCACCACGCCTTCGAGCATCATCCCCAGTTTGAGGTCGCTGAGGGTTTCCACGCCTTCCTGGAACTCGGCCGTCTTGAATTCCGGGCGCGGGTCGCGGCCGGGTTTTTCCAGCTCGCTCAGGATATCGCCAATGGTCACCAGACCGAATTTCTCGTCGGTGAACTGCTTCGGGTCGAGGCGCTTGAGGAAGGCCGAGTCACCGATCAGCGAACGGATATCGCGGCCGGTGTCGGCAGCAATACGCTGCACCAGCGGGTAGGTTTCCGGGTGTACGGCGGAGGCGTCCAGCGGGTTGTCGCCGTTCATTACGCGCAGGAAGCCGGCGGCCTGCTCGAAGGTCTTGTCGCCCAGGCGCGGCACCTTCTTCAGGTCGCTGCGGCTCTTGAACGCGCCGTTGGCGTCGCGGAAGGCGACGATATTCTGCGCCAGGGTCGCGTTCAGCCCGGAGATACGCGCCAGCAGCGCGGCGGAGGCGGTATTCACATCGACGCCGACGGCGTTTACGCAGTCCTCGACTACCGCATCCAGCGAGCGCGCGAGCTTGAGCTGCGACACGTCGTGCTGATACTGGCCGACGCCGATGGATTTCGGGTCGATCTTCACCAGCTCGGCCAGCGGGTCCTGCAGGCGACGGGCGATGGACACCGCGCCACGCAGCGACACATCCATATCCGGGAATTCCTTGGCCGCCAGCTCGGAGGCGGAATACACCGAGGCGCCGGCTTCACTGACCATCACTTTGGTCAGGTTCAGGCCTGGCAGCTTCTTGATCAGCTCCAGGGCCAGCTTGTCGGTCTCGCGGCTGGCGGTGCCGTTGCCGATGGAGATCAGGTCGACACTGTGCTTGGCGCAGAGCTTGGCAAGGATCGCCAGGGTGCCGTCCCAGTCGTTGCGCGGCGCGTGTGGGTAGACAGTGGCGGTTTCCAGTACCTTGCCGGTGGCATCGACCACGGCCACCTTGCAGCCGGTGCGCAGGCCCGGATCGAGTGCCAGGGTGGCGCGCGGGCCGGCCGGTGCGGCCAGCAGCAGGTCATGCAGGTTGCGGGCGAAGACGTTGATTGCTTCGTCTTCTGCTGTTTCGCGCAGTTCGCCGAACAGGTCGGTTTCCAGGTGGGTGTAGAGTTTGACCTTCCAGGTCCAGCGCACCACTTCACCCAGCCATTTATCGGCGGCGCGGCCACGGGCGCTAATGCCGAAGCGCTCGCCGATCATGCTTTCGCACGGGTGCATCGTGCCCGGCAGCTCGTCGCCAACTTTCAGGCTGGCGCTGAGGATGCCCTCGTTACGTCCGCGGAAAATCGCCAGGGCGCGATGCGACGGGGCGCCCTTGAGCTTCTCGTCGTGCTCGAAGTAATCGCGGAACTTGGCCCCTTCGTTCTCTTTGCCGGCGACTACGCGGGCGCTGAGGGTGGCGTTGTCCTTGAGGAAGCTGCGCAGGCTGGCCAGCAGGTTGGCGTCCTCGGCGAAGCGCTCCATGAGGATGTATTTGGCGCCTTCGAGCACGGCCTTGACGTCGGCAAAGCCTTTGTCGGCATCGATAAAACGCTCGGCTTCGCTTTCCGGCGTCAGTGTCGGGTCGTTAAACAGCGCGTCGGCCAGCTCGCCGAGGCCGGCTTCCAGGGCAATCTGGCCCTTGGTGCGGCGCTTTTGTTTGAACGGCAGGTAGAGGTCTTCCAGGCGCGTCTTGGTGTCGGCCAGGTTGATTTCGCGGCTCAGCTCGGGGGTCAGTTTGCCCTGTTCCTCGATGCTGGCGAGGATGCTGGCGCGGCGCTCGTCCAGTTCGCGCAGGTAGCGCAGGCGCTCTTCCAGGGTGCGCAGCTGGGTGTCGTCGAGGCTGCCGGTGACCTCTTTGCGGTAGCGCGCGATAAACGGCACGGTAGAGCCTTCGTCGAGCAGCGCCACGGCGGCGGCGACCTGTTGCGGGCGTACGCCCAGTTCTTCGGCGATGCGGTTGTTGATGCTGAGCATAGGAAAAGCTACCCACACGGAAACGAAAAACCGGCCACGCAGAGCACGGGCCAGGCACGAAAGCCGCGCATTATAAACACTGCCCGGCAACGCACCGGGAACCCGTCCGGGAAAAATCTGCTAACAATGGCTTACCCGTCGGCCATGGCTCCTGAGCCATAATGCCGGCTATTGCACACTGCCAGCGCGTCCGCGCCCGGCGGATGCCTGGACAAGGAGCCCTGAATGAGCAGCACTGCACTTCCCGTTGAAGGCGAGAAAATCCTTATCGTCGATGACGACGCGCGCCTGCGTCGCCTGCTCGAACGCTTTTTCGACGAGCAGGGCTACCGCGTGCGTGCGGTGGAAAACGTCGAGCAGATGGATCGCCTGTTGGCTCGCGAGCTGTTCAACCTGGTGGTGCTCGACCTGATGCTGCCGGGTGAGGACGGCCTGTCCGCCTGCCGCCGCCTGCGCGAGGCGAACAACCAGGTGCCGATCATCATGCTCACCGCCAAGGGCGATGAAGCCAGCCGGATCCAGGGCCTGGAGCTGGGCGCTGACGATTACCTGGCCAAACCATTCAACCCACGCGAGCTGCTGGCACGGATCAAGGCCGTGCTGCGCCGTCAGGCGCCGGTCGTGCCGGGCGCGCCGGGTAGCGAAGATGAAAGCGTGAGTTTCGGCGACTATGAATTGTCTCTGGCGACCCGCGAGCTGAAGAAAGGTGAGGAAGTGCACATGCTCACCACAGGCGAGTTCGCCGTGCTCAAGGCGCTGGTGCAGCACGCCCGTGAGCCGCTGACCCGCGACAAGCTGATGAACCTGGCCCGTGGCCGCGAGTGGGACGCCCTGGAGCGCTCCATCGACGTGCAGATTTCCCGCCTGCGTCGGCTGATTGAGCCGGATCCGTCGAAACCGCGCTATATCCAGACGGTCTGGGGCGTGGGGTATGTGTTTGTGCCGGACGGCAATAAGTAAGCACATCATTTTATCCGGCGTAGGAGCGGGCCATGCCCGCGATCCGCAGTCCATTCGCGGGCTTGGCCCGCTCCTACATACTCCAGTAAAGACCTATGAAAACCCCTCTCTGGTTCCCGCAAAGCTTCTTCGCTCGCACGCTGTGGCTGGTGCTGATCGTGGTGCTGTTCTCCAAGGCGCTGACCCTGGTTTATCTGATGATGAACGAGGACGTGCTGGTGGATCGGCAATACAGCCACGGCGCGGCGCTGACCCTGCGTGCTTACTGGGCGGCGGACCCGGAAGACCGCGCCACCATCGCCGAGGCCGCCGGGCTGACCCGTGTGCCACATGAGCAGGTACCGGCCACCGAGCAGCACTGGCCTTACAGCGAGATTTTCGAGCGGCAGATGCGCACCGAGCTAGGCCCGGACACTGAGGTGCGGGTGCGCGCCAAGAGCCCGCCGGCGCTCTGGGTGCATGCGCCGAGCCTGGGCAGCGACTGGCTCAGGGTGCCGCTGTACCCGCACCCGCTGCGTGGTCAGCGGATCTGGAGCGTGCTCGGCTGGTTCCTTGCCATCGGCCTGTTGTCGACGGCGGCGGCGTGGATTTTCGTGCGTCAGCTCAATGCGCCGCTGAAACGCCTGGTGTTCGCTGCGCGGCAACTCGGTAAAGGCCGCAGCGTGCGCCTGCCGGTCGGCGATACGCCGAGCGAAATGACTGAGGTATACCGTGCGTTCAACCAGATGGCCGAGGATGTTGAGCAGGCCGCCCGTGAGCGTGAACTGATGCTGGCCGGGGTGTCGCATGACCTGCGTACACCGCTGACCCGTCTGCGCCTGTCCATGGAGTTCCTCAACACCGATTCGGAACTGACCGAGGATATGGTGCGCGATATCGAGGACATGGACGCCATTCTCGACCAGTTCCTCGCCTTTATCCGCGATGGCCGTGATGAGCCGCTGGAGCAGCTCGACCTGCTGGAGCTGATCCGCGAGGTGGTGGCGCCCTACAACCAGAAGCAGGAAATGGTGCGCCTGTGCCTGGAGCCCGTGCCGGCCTTCCCCCTGCGTCGGGTGTCGCTCAAGCGCCTGCTGGTCAACTTGATCGAAAACGCCCTGCGCTACGGCTGCAATGCCGTCGAGGTGGCGGTTTCCCTGTCGAGCGATCACAGCGCACCCTACGTGGTGCTCAGCGTGCTGGATCGCGGTACGGGGATTGACCCGGCCGAGCTGGGCAGCATCTTCAATCCCTTTATTCGCGGCGACCGTGCCCGCGGTGGACAGGGCGCGGGCCTGGGCCTGGCCATCGTCAAGCGCATTGCGGCGCTGCACGGTGGCAGTGTCGAGTTGCGCAACCGCTCCGGCGGTGGCCTGGAAGCCCGGGTATGCCTGCCGCTGGGCCTGCTGTTGCCGCGCGACGCCGTCTAGGGCCGCTGGCATACTGTCATCGTTGCGCTGAACTATGCTCTATCAGCGCCATGACATGAGGTCAGCATGCCTGTCGTTCCAGCCCGCCTTTCTGCATGGACTTGGTTGCTGCCGCTGCCACTGCTCCATATTGCCACCTGGTTTTCCCTGGCGACCCAATTCACTGACGGGGCGGCGCTCTGGTACCTGCCATTTGCTCTGGCCCTGGTGTTGGTGCTCTGGTGGGGGCCGCGGGTGTTGCTGGCGGTGTACCTCAATGCGCTGCTTTGTATGCCGCTTTGGGGCCTGGACTGGCGCTTGGCGCCGCTCTATGCCATCCCGGAAACCCTCGGGGTAACCCTGGCCTGGCTGCTGTTACGGTTGCGTCCATTCGACCCGGCGCTGCCTGATCTTGGCCACCTGCTGCGCCTGATGCTGCTGGGCGTGTTGCTCCCGGCCATCCCCATGGCGATTGGAGTGCAGGGCAATCTCTGGCTGACCGGGCATATTCCGCTGTCGATGCTGCCGTCCGGCAGCATGACGCTATGGCTGGTCGACAGCCTGACTGCGCTGGCGCTGGCCATTCCGCTGCTGGTATACCTCACGCCCTGGCTACGGCGGCATGGCTGGCTACGCGGCCGCGCGCTTGCCGGTAGTGAACAGGTGCCCCAGGTGCTGCGGCAGTTACCGCCCTGGCCGTTGTTGCTGCTCTTGCTGCTGGGCTTGCCCTGGCTGCTCGGCGTATTGCCGTTGATCCTGAACTTGCCGCTGCTGGGCGTGATGATGCTGGGCCTGGCTCTGGTCTGGGGCTTTGCCGGCGGCGTATGTGGGGCCATATTGAGCGTGCTGATGGTGTTGATCCTGCCGCTGTTGCGCGGCCTGGGCGATACCGAGGCATGGCTCGACCCGCAGCGCCTGGAGCTGCACTTCAGCGTGTTGCTGTTCATGATCGCCGCCCTGCTGGTGGGGCGCAGCCTCAGTGACTTGCGCCAGGCCCTGGCGCGCAGTGCGCAGATGCAGCAACAGCTGGCCCTGGCCAATCTGGCACTGGAAGCCAGCCCGCTGGGGGTGATCATCGCCGATGCGCGTCAGCCCTCCTTGCCGCTGATCTACTGCAACCCGGCCTTCGAGCAGATCACCGGCTACAGCCGTGCGGAAACCCTGGGCAACAACTGGAACTTTCTGCTGCGTGATGACCATCAGCAGCAGGGGGTCAGCCGTTTGCAACAGGCGGTGCGTGATGGCGTGGCCTGCGATGTGGTGTTACGCAGTTACCGCAAGGATGGCCAGCAGTTCTGGAACGAACTGACCCTGGCGCCGATGCGCGACGAGCAGGGCATCAGCCATTATGTTGCGTTGCAGAGTGATGTGACGGCTCGCGAGCAACTGGCCAGCCAGGTGCGCCTGCAGAGTGACGAACTGCTCAAGCAGAGTTACCTGTTCAGTCAGACCGAGCACATCGCCAACCTCGGCGGCTGGGTGCTGAACATGCCGCAGCAGACCATGGACTGGAGCGCTGGCTGCTTCCGGATCTACGAGCTGGACCCGAAAAACGGTACGCCCGACCTCAACGAAGCACTGAGTTACCTGGATGCCGGCGGCCGTGTGCTGGCCGAGCAGACCCTGCAGCAACTGGTGTCGGGTCAGGAGCAGTTCGATTTCGAGGTGCGCCTGCTTACCGCCAAGGGCAAGACGCGCTGGTTGCGCATCCGGGGCATCAGCGAGCGCGATGGCAGTGAACTGGTGCGGGTGTATGGCGCGCTGCAGGATGTCAGTGCGCGCAAGTATGCCGAGCAGCAGCTACGCGAGCGCGACGAGCGGCTGCGGCTGTTCTTTGAGGCACCACTGATTGGCATGGCCCTGACCAGTCCGACTTTTGCCTGGGAAGAGGTCAACCACAAACTGTGCAGCATCCTCGATTGCAGTCGCGAGCAACTGCTGGCCAGCAGTTGGGAGAGCCTGTCGCTGGACGAAGATCTGCTGGTCGAACAGCCGCTACTGGATCAGGTGCTCAGCGGTGAGCGTGAAGGCTTTGAACTGGAGAAACGTTTTCGCCGCGCCGACGGCAGCCTGGTGCATACCCGCGTTAGCCTGCGCGCCGTGCGCCACAGCACCGGGCGGGTGCGCATGTTCCTGTTGCTGGTGGAAGACATCAGCGAGCGCCTGCAGGCCGAAGCGCGCTACCGCACCATCGTCGAGAACGCGCCGGAAGCGATCATGCTGTTTGACCTGCACGGCACGCTGGTCGAGTGCAACGAGAATGCCTTGCGCCTGCTGCGCTATAGCCGTGAAGAAATTGCCAGCAAGCGCGTGTTTGACCTGAGCCCAGGCAAGCAGGCCGATGGCCAACTGACGGCCGAACTGGGTCGGGTTTATTTGCAACGTGCGATGGCCGGTGAGGCGCCGGTCTTTGAATGGCTGCACCGTGACAGCGCTGGTCGGCAGATTCCCTGTGAGGTTCGTCTGGTGCGCATGCCGGGCGAGCCGGTGCTGATTCGCGGCAGCGTCACCGATATTTCCGAGCGGCAGCGTTATCAGCGTGAGATCGAGCGGCTGGCCTTCAGTGATGAACTTACCGGGCTGCCCAACCGGCGCCTGCTGCTCGACCGCCTGCAACATGCCATGGACCGCGAGCTGCGCGAGAACACCCTGGGCGCCTTGCTGTTTATCGACCTGGATCACTTCAAGACGGTCAACGACAGCCTGGGTCACCTGGTCGGCGACGGTCTTTTGCGCGAAGTCACGGCACGGCTGGCCAGCGGCCTGCGCGCGGAAGACACCCTGGCGCGGATGGGCGGCGACGAATTTGTGGTGCTGCTCGAAGGGCTCGACAGCAACCCGCAGCTGGCCGCCGAGTCCGCCGCGATCACGGCCGAGAAACTGCTGAAAAGCCTGGTCGGCACCTGCTGGATCGACGGCCATGAGCTGTCCATCAGTGCCAGTATCGGCATCGCCCTGCATCCGTTTGGCAGCCAGCGGGCCTCGGATGTGCTGAAGCAGGCAGACACTGCGATGTACCGGGCCAAACAGGGCGGACGCAATGCGCTGCATTTCTTCGCCCCGGAGATGCAGGCGGCTATCGACCAGCGCCTGCAACTGCAAAGCGAGTTGCGCCAGGCCGTACAGCGCAACCAGTTGTACCTGGTGTTCCAGCCGCAGTTGGCCCTGAGTACCGAGCGAGTGGCCGGCGCCGAGGTGTTGCTGCGTTGGGTGCACCCGGAGCGTGGCGAGATCATGCCGGCGGACTTTATCCCGTTGGCCGAAGAAACCGGGCTGATCGAGGAACTGGGTGGCTGGGTGCTGGAGCAGGCCTGTGCAACGCTTGCGCGCTGGCTACCGCAGTGGCCGCAGCTGGTTCTGGCGGTCAATCTCAGCCCACGCGAATTGCGCCAGCGCAGCTGCGTGACGCGGGTCCGCGAGTGCCTGCAGCGTCATCAGGTTCCGGCCACGGCGCTGGAGTTGGAGATTACCGAGGGCGTGCTGCTGGAAGATGTTGAGCAGTGCATCAGCAATATGCAGGCGCTCAAGGCGCTCGGCGTGCGTTTCGCCATCGACGACTTCGGCACTGGCTATTCCTCACTGACCTACCTCAAGCGTCTGCCGCTGGACCGCTTGAAGATCGACCGCAGCTTTACCTGGGACATGGACGGTGAAGATGGCAGCGGCCTGATGCTGGTGCAGACTATTCTGGTGATCGCCCGCAACCTGGGCCTGGAATGCGTGGCCGAAGGTATCGAAAGCCAGTGGCAGCTCGACTGCCTGCGCCAGCATGGCTGCTCGCTGGGGCAGGGTTACCATTTCAGTCGGCCGCTACGCGAAGAGCAATTTTTGGCTTGGCTGGCGGCACATCACGAATGGCACTAGGGTTGACCAGTGGTCGTTGTGTATCGCGAAAACCTCGACGGAGAGTGGTGAGTCGGTATACTGGCGCCAAATTGCAGATGAGGTATGCCAATGCCTCAGTTGTTTTGCAGCAGTTTCAGTAAAAAATGATATGGAATTCAAGAGGATAGTGGCGTCGCACAAGATGCCCGCAGTGATGGATCGATACAGATCAACTTTATAGTTTTCTAGCCCCGGCGGTTTTCTCGCTCGGGTCGTCAAGTCGCGCCTGCGCGTTCGCAGCGTGCCTAAACCGAAAAGATTTATAACAGTCGCTTGCAGCTGCTCGTTTGCTTAAAGGTTTACCGGTAAGCCTCGCGATGTTAAAAAGCCACACAGGCTTTTTGTCTTGCAGTGCAGGGAAGCAGCTAGTGCACTGCAATGTGCGGCTATGTGGCTTGAAGGCTTCGGGTGATCTGGCTATACCGCCAGCCGGATATCCGTGCGTTTGGCTCGGCTTTAATTTGAGACAGGTTGTCCGGTCTAGGTTGGGCAACGCCGCACGTTACCAATACGACTGCCCGTGCAGAAAGGGGCAGCAAAACTAGCAATATCCAATGAGGACGTTCGATATGCGTAAAACCCTTTCCAGCATCACCTTGGCAGTAGCACTGGCTTCCGGCCACGCTTTCGCCGACCAAGTCACCCTTGCCGCACTGCAGAATGCCGGCCTCGCCATGACCGAGGCTCAGGTGGCAGCTGTGCTTGCAGCCGAAGGCGAAGCCGCGATTGCCGCGGTAGTCGGTCAACTGGTAGCCGCCAATCCGGACGCCGCCGGCTCCATCGTTGCCGCCGCCGTCAAGGCTAATCCTGGCATGGCCGTCGCCATCGCCACTGCTGCCGCCACCGCCGCCCCGACTCAGGCCACCGCCATCTCCGCCGCCGCCTCCGCCAATGCTGCGCCGGGTCAGGCTGAGGCCATCAGCGCTGCGGTCAGCAATGCCGTGAGCCAATCGGGCGTAGTCGCCACCAATAGTGGTGTCAGCAACAACACGTCCAGCGTACCGAACGTTAGTGGCGGCGGTGGCAGCAGCAGCGGCAGCACCAGCGGCAGCCCTAACTAATCGGTTGCTTCGCAGCTTAATCAGCACAGATGCTGGCACTCCCGAGTGCCGGCATTGTTTTGTCAGAGGCCCTGACAAAACTACAGTTATGGAAACCACCGAGGTCTCTTATGAGTATGAAATTCAAGGCAAGTTCGCTGGCTGCTGCTGTTTCGGCTGCGCTGTGCGCCAATGCTTGGGCGCTTGAGCCGCAAAGCATCAAACTGTCCGATGGTTTGACGTTCACGCCCACCCTGCAGGTAAGCGAGCGCTACGACGACAACTTCCGTGCAGTGGAAAACAACGAAGAATCGTCGTGGATTACCGGCATTACGCCGACCTTCAAACTTGCCGCTGAAGGCCGTAAAAGTGCGTATGCACTCACTTACTCGGCCAATACCGATATTTTTCATTCGAGTCACGCTGACGACAACACTGACCACCATCTGACAGCGGATGCGGGCTTTGAGTTCGATTCGCGTAACCGTCTAAAGCTGGCTGCCGGTTATCACAAGATCGAAGAAACCGCCTCTCAGGATCAGAACGTTGAAAACGACAAGTACACCACTGCCAATGTGGGCGGCGTGTACACCTTCGGTGCGCGTACTGCTCGCACGCAAGTCGACGTCGGCGCCAACTACCAAGAACTGCGCTACCAGAACGGCGACAACCTGAATGCCGACAAAGAGCGTGATACCACTGCGCTCAACAGCATTTTCTACTACCGCGTTGCACCGAAGACCAAGGCCCTGGTCGAAGCACGTCACACCGACTACGACTATGTCAGCAACACCCGTTTAAACAGCAACAACGTTGCTTTGTTGGCGGGTCTGACCTGGGAAGCCACAGCCAAGACCACCGGTACCGTGAAGTTCGGTGGCGAAAAGAAGCGTTTTGATGACTCCAGCATCGACGACAAGAGCGGCAGCATGTGGGAAGTCGGTGTCGAGTGGGCGCCGCGCACCTACTCTACCTTTGGCTTGAATACCCGTCGCGGTCTCGACGAGGGTGACAATGGTGCAAGCTCCATTGAGTCTCAGAGCACCACGCTGAGCTGGAACCACGAGTGGCTTGACCGCCTTAGCTCCAACGTCAGCTACACCTACACCGACAACGAGTACCAGGACATTCGTCGTACCGACAAGATCGATACATTCGGTCTGGGTCTGACTTATGAGATGCGTCGCTGGCTGGATATCGGCGTGGGTTACAAGTACTCCGAGAACGACTCGTCTGTTGCTGGCGAAAGCTATGAGCGCAATATCTTCTCGATCAGCGCTACAGCCAGTCTGTAACAGCAATCAACAAAGTGGTCGGGGGGGCTTCGGCCCCTACCTTTGTCGCCCACGATTTTCAAGAGCAATTTAGCCATATGGTCATCCGCATTTTTATCAGCCTGATCCTTGGCATGCTGCTAATCAACAGCAGCGCTGTATACGCAGAAGGCAACTCCACCTACAAATTGGCTTCTGGGGATGTCATTCGCATCAACGTTTTTGGTGAAGCAGATCTCAGCTTCGAAGAGCTTCGGCTGACCGACGCGGGAACTTTTTCCTACCCATTTATCGGCGAGGTGCAGGCCCGGGGTAAAACCGCCGCCGAAATTGAGCAGATGATCGTCGCTAAGCTTAAAGGCGATTACCTAGTCGACCCGCGGGTATCTGTCAGCGTCCTGCAATACCGCGAGTTCTATATCAGTGGTGAAGTGAAAACACCGGGCGGCTACCCGTTCCAGCCGGGGTTGACCCTGCGTCGTGCGGTTGCCCTGGCGGGTGGTTTGACCGAGCGTGCGTCGGCCAACCGCATCACCATTATTCGCGACAGCAATGCCAGCCGCACTCCAGAGAATGCGACTCTGGATACCCTGGTAATGCCGGGCGATACCATCACCATCGACCAAGGCTTTTTCTAAGCGTGCAGCTTAATTGGCGACGTGGCGACATGGCCTGCGTCTGAGCTCGGCTGCCCGCGTTGCACCCTGTATGCCTTTAACTTTTTAGAGTTTCCCCAATCATGGAAAGTAATACTCAGATCATCGAGCGCAACCAGAGCGCTTTGCGCCAGGATGAGAGTGACGACGAGATTGATCTGCTCAAACTGTGGCAGACCATCTGGCGTCGCAAGTGGAGCATCATGACCCTCGTGCTGGTCGTCAGCATGGTGGCCATTCTCGTCGTATTTTCCATTACGCCGATTTACCGGGCTGCAGCCACACTGCTGATTGAGCAGAAGAGCGCCAAAGTCGTTTCCATCGAACAGGTTTATGGTCTGGACGGCGCAGGTAATGAATACCTGCAAACCCAGTTTGAACTGCTCAAGTCGCGTGCACTGGCCGAACGTGTAGTCCGTCAGCTGAACCTGACCACCCACCCTGAGTTCGACCCGCGCCAGCAGCCTGAGCCGTTGATCGATTTCAAGGCGCTGTTCGCTAATTTCGATTTCAACCAGGCCGTGCCAGTTACCCTGCCCGAGGATCTGGAAGCAGGTCTGGACGCCACCGAAGCGGAAATCTTCGACGAAGTCACTAAAGAGTTTATGGAACGCATCAGCATCGAACCGCAAGGCAAAAGCCAGCTGGTGAAGGTGCAGGTCGATATGGCTGATGCGCGCATGTCCGCTCGTGCTGCAAACGCACTGGCCAACGGCTTTATCGAAAGCCAGCTGGAAGCGACCATGGACATGTCGCTGACCGCTACCAACTGGATGAACAGCCGTCTGGGTGAGCTGCGCGAGAAGCTGAAAGTGGCTGAAGACCGTCTGCAAGCCTACCGTGAAGCAGAGAACCTGGTGGACGTGCAGGGCGTTAGCACCATCAGCGCTGCCGAACTGAGCCTGACAGGCGAGCGCATGATTGATGCACGGCGTCAGCGTGCCGAGGCCGAAAGCCAGTACCGTCAAGTGCAAGCCATGCGTGGCGGTGGCTGGGAGCGTTTGGCGAGTATTCCGGCTGTGCTGGGGCATCCGCTGATCCAGCAGTTCAAGGCTGAAGAAGCCAAGGCCAAAGCCAAATACGAAGAAATGTCGCGTCGCTATGGTGCCCGCCACCCGGCGATGGAAGCTGCTCGATCTGACCTCAGTGCTGCTTCCGCCAGCCTGCGTGGCCAGGTTGAACAAGTGGTTGCCGGTATCGAGCGTACCTACCAGCTGGCCGCCGCTAACGAGAACTCCCTGCAGGCTTCGTTCAACAAGAACAAGACGCAGATTCAGGACATCTCACGCAAAGAATTCAAATTGCGTGAACTGCAGCGCGAGGTTGAATCCAACCGCGCTCTGTACGACACCTTTATGACCCGCCTGAAAGAAACTGCCGCCACCTCCGACCTGGAGTCCGCCAACGCTCGCGTGGTCGATCAGGCTGTGGTGCCGAGCAAGCCAGTGAAGCCGAGAAAAGGCTTGATCGTACTGATTGCCGCACTGCTGGCGGGTTTTGTCGGTGTAGGTCTGACTCTGCTGCTGGAAGCCCTGAACAACACCTTCAAGAGCACCGAAGAGGTGGAAGGCCGCCTCAATATCCCGGTGCTGGGCATTCTGCCGATGATGAAGAAGGGTGAGCGCAGCGACTTGGCGCGTATGTTCAGCCGCGATACCGACAAGAGTTTCTCCGAGTCGATTCGTACCATCCGTACCGGTGTTGTGCTCTCGGGTATTGATCACCCGCACAAGGTCATGGTCATCACCTCGTCGATTCCTGGTGAAGGCAAGAGTACCGTTTCCGTCAACCTGGCATTCGCCCTTGGGCAGATGGAAAAAGTCCTGCTGATCGATGCCGACTTGCGCCGCCCGACCCTGGGTAAGAGCTTCGACTTCCCGGTGGGTACGCCTGGCCTGGCCAACCTGATTGCCGGCACCGCCAAGCTTGATGAGTGCGTTAAGCACGTAGATGGCATCGACATGATCGGCGCCGGTACCGTGCCGCCGAACCCGCTGGAACTGCTCTCGTCGCCACGCTTCGCCAAGGCACTGGAAGTACTGAAGAGCAAGTACGAGCGCATCATCATCGACTCCCCGCCCACCCAGGCGGTCAGCGATGCCATCGTACTGTCCACTTTCGCCAATTCGCTGATTTACGTCATCAAGTCCGACGCTACCCATATCCCACTGGTGGAAAAGGGTGTTGGCCAGTTGCTGCAGAACAACGCGCCGGTCAGCGGCATCGTGTTGAACCAGGTGGACATCAAGAAAGCCAAGAAATACGGCTACAGCTATGGTGGTTATTACGACTACTACGGTTACAGCAATACCAAGCAAGCCTGACCTGCTGTTAAACACAATGCCTAGGGAGCGCCTGGCGCTCCCTCTGTCAGGCAGTCCTGCGTAAGCGCGCCAGGCAAGCAAAGGATCAAAAGACCGCAATGATCGACCTGCACAGCCACCTGCTCCCCGGCATCGATGACGGGGCACCTGACCTCGAAACCGCGCTGGCACTGGCGCGCGTGGCCGCACAGGACGGCATCACGCACTTGGTCTGCACGCCGCATATCCATCCCGGCCGTTACGACAACACGCCAGCCAGTATCATGGCCGCGCGTGACAGCTTGGTCGCTGGGCTAAAAGCCGAAAATATTACGCTGCAGATCGCAGCTGCCGCCGAAGTGCGTTTCGGCATGGAGCTGATGCTCGGTATCGGCCAAGGGCAGATTCCCTTTCTCGGGGAGTGGCAAGGCAAGAAGGTTTTGCTGCTGGAGTTTCCCCATGGCGAGATACCCTTCGGCGCGGAACGCCTCACCGCCTGGCTGTTGCAGCGCAATATAGTGCCGATGATCGCTCACCCTGAGCGCAACAAAGGCATCATGCGCAGCCCCAGCAAGCTCAAACCCTTTATCCAACAGGGATGCCTATTGCAGGTGACAGCATCTTCAGTTGCTGGGCGTTTTGGTCCCGCAGCGCAAGAAATTGCCCATGCTTTGCTAGAGGAAGGGGTAGTCACCATCCTGGCCAGCGACGCGCACAACCTCGACTATCGGCCGCCGATACTCAGCGAAGGCTTTGAGCATGCTGCCGAGTTGATCGGCGAGAGTCAGGCCGAACTGCTGGTTCGTCAAAGACCCTGGCAGATTGCCCAGAGCCACTTCCAATGAATGCCAACGCTCAGCTGGAAGGCAGCAGCCGGCGCAGGAAGGCCGCGCCAGCCATGACCAAGGCAGCGCGTGCTCGCCATATCGGCTTAGCCCTACTGGCCTTGCTGCTGGCCCTGCTGCTGTTCATCAGCGGCGCGCGTCTGCTGCTTGCCGGTATTGCCGACTACCAGGCTGAAGCCTTTCTCGGTGCCTGGAGCAAAGCGCGGGTTGAGCCCGATGCGCGCGCCTGGGCTGTTGCCGAGGCCGCAGCGCAGCGCGCGATCTCGCTATCGCCGGTAGCAGATGGTGAACGGCTCGACCGTTTGGGGCGAGTCTACAGCTGGCAACACTTCCGTCAGCCCTTTGCTGCTGCACATGCCGCCGAGTCCCGACGTTCAGCCTTGGCTGCCTACCGCGCATCGCTAGAAGTACGCCCGACTTGGCCCTATACCTGGGCCAAGGTGGCTCAAAGCAAACTGTTTTTGCAGGAGTTCGATGCTGAATTTGCCCACGCCCTGACACAGGCTTTTGCCATGGGGCCGACGCGTATCTTGATCAACCGCGAACTGGCAGATATCGGCTTCAGAGCATGGCCGCACCTGAGTGCTGCACAGCGCCAGGCCACATTGGAATCCGTGCGCCGTAGCGTGGCGTACAGCACCCCCGAGGCGCAGAACCTACTCAACACCGCCAAGTACACCAACAGGGTGGGAGAGTTTTGTGGCGCCTTGGAGGCGTCAATGATCAGCAGTCGCAAGCTCGACGCTTGCCAGGAGTGAGCCCGTGCCATTGGTTTACGGGTTGCCCGGCATGTCATGCATGCAGAGAAGCATTAAAGGTAGAGAATTGTGTCAAGGAATCAGACAGCCAAGTCATCGGCGCTCATGGCAAGCCCATACAGCCCCCCAATCAAACTGGCGAGCGTTGCTAAGCCTGCCAGCCAACCCGCCCGCAATTCCGTGCGCAGTAGCAGCATGATCGGCAAGCGCGCCAGCTTGGCCGAAGGCCGTGGCCTGACCTTCTGGGTGCACTGGTTGGCCGCATTTAGCCTGCTGACCCTGTTGCTGTGCACCCTGACCCTGGTGAAAACTGGTGACATAGAAACGCATTACCGGGTACTGGTGCTGTTCAGCTTGTTCGTCTCTGTACCGATCTATTCCTTAATGCGCGTGTACTACAAGCAACAGGGCTACCTGGCCGGCCTCGGCCGCTTGCTCGCTGGTTGGCTAATTCTGCTATCGGCATTGCTGGTGGGGGCCTTCGTCACCAAAACCAGTGAGCTGTTCTCGCGCGAGGTCATCCTGGTTTGGGGGGTAAGTGGTTATGTACTGCAAGCGTGCCTCTATGTGCCCCTGCAGCACCTGTTCAAGCTCTACCACAACAAGCTGCAAGCCGAGAGCAACACGCTGATTATCGGCACTGGCGAACTGGCTCAGGAGCTTGCGGAAAAACTCATAGAAAGAAGCAGCGAGCCCCTGATCGGCCTGGTAGCGGCGAGCGACAAGCCCGCAACCGAAAGCAGCCGCTTCCCCATCATCGGCAATATTGCTCACCTGCGCGACCTGATCGCCAGCCACCAGATACGCCGACTGTATATCGCCCTGCCGCTCACAGAAGCCGAGCAGATTGAGGGCCTGTATGTTGACCTGCTCGACGCCAGCGTAGACGTGGTCTGGCTACCAGACCTGCGCAGCATGATGCTGCTCAACCACTCGGTACGCGAAATCGAAGGCATGCCCGCGATCTACCTGAATGAGAGCCCGCTAACCGCCTACCCAACGGCAGCCATGACCAAAGCCGTGCTTGACCGCAGCCTGGCCCTCCTTGCGATTCTCGCCCTGAGCCCGCTACTGCTGGGCACCGCCATCGCAGTCAAGCTCAGCTCCCCTGGGCCGGTGCTGTTCAAGCAGCAGCGCCATGGCTGGAACGGCATGCTCATCAAGGTGTGGAAGTTCCGCTCCATGCGCCTGCACGATGATGGCGACGTGAAACAAGCCACCCGTGAAGACCCGCGCATCACCGCCGTTGGGCGTTTTATCCGCCGTACCTCCATCGACGAACTGCCGCAGCTGTTCAACGTTCTGCAGGGGCGCATGTCACTGGTTGGCCCACGCCCGCACGCCGTGGCGCACAACGACTACTACACCGGCAAGATCGACGCCTACATGGCCCGCCACCGCATCAAGCCCGGTATTACTGGCCTGGCCCAGGTCAGCGGCTACCGTGGTGAAACCGAAACCCTGGACAAAATGGCAAAGCGCGTGGAGCTGGACCTCACCTATATCAACAACTGGTCGCTGTGGCTGGATATCAAGATATTGGTGAAAACGCCGTTTACCCTGCTCGGCAAAGATATTTACTAGCCATGAGGCCGCTGGCTGCAGCTCCTAGATAGGCGCTTCAACATATACGCATATATGGCGTGTGCATGGCGCACCAAGCCATGCCCTCTGCTACAGCTGCCGACAGAAGCCCGCAGCGATACCCAATTTGAGACATAACCCCATGAAGACCCTCTGTATTTTCGGCACCCGCCCTGAGGCCATCAAAATGGCCCCCCTGGCCTTGGCATTGGCCGCCGATACACGCTTTGAGGCCAAGGTCTGTGTAACCGGTCAGCACCGGGAAATGCTCGATCAAGTGTTGGCTCTGTTCGACCTCACGCCCGACTTCGACCTCAATATCATGCGCGCCGGGCAAGACCTTACGGATGTGACCACCGCTATCCTGCAGGGGCTTAAGGCTGTCTTCGCCGAGTTCAAACCGGATATGGTGCTGGTACACGGCGACACCGCCACCACCTTTGCTGCCAGCCTTGCCGCCTATTACCAGCAAATCCCGGTAGCGCATGTGGAGGCGGGCCTGCGCACCGGCAACCTGTATTCGCCCTGGCCGGAAGAGGCCAACCGCAAACTCACCGGCGTACTGGCCAAGCTGCACTTCGCCCCCACCGAAACCTCCAAGGCCAACCTGCTGGCTGAAGGCGTAAATCCTGCCAGCATCTTGGTAACCGGCAATACCGTAATTGATGCACTGCTCGCTGTCGTTCAGCGCCTGGATCGCGATCCGGCGCTGCAAGCCCAGGCCGCCGAGCCTACGGCGTTTCTCGACGATGCGCGCAAACTGATATTGGTTACCGGGCATCGGCGTGAAAGTTTTGGCGGCGGTTTCGAGCGTATCTGCCTGGCCCTGCGTACCGTCGCCGAGCAGCACCCGGATGTGGATATCGTCTATCCCGTGCACCTCAACCCCAATGTGCGCGAGCCTGTCAACCGGCTACTCAGCGGCGTGAACAATATTCACCTGATCGCCCCACTGGACTACCTGCCCTTTGTCCACCTGATGAGCCGCTCCCATATCATCCTCACCGACTCCGGCGGTATTCAGGAGGAGGCACCCTCGCTAGGCAAACCGGTACTGGTGATGCGCGATACCACCGAACGACCCGAAGCCGTGGCGGCAGGGACGGTGAAACTGGTTGGCACCGACACCGACACCATCGTCACCGAGCTTAACCGCCTGCTGACGGATGCGGAGGCCTACCGCGCCATGAGCTATGCCCATAACCCCTACGGGGATGGCCAGGCTTGCCTGCGCATCATCGAGGCATTACACGCTGATAGTTGATACCCCAGCCCTGCACTGGCTTTTGTAGGAGCGAGCTTGCTCGCGATCCATCAGCCTCAGTTGCCAATATTGATCAGATTTTTTAAGGACGTTATATGGCCTTTTCTACAGTTTCCGTTATCGGCCTCGGCTATATCGGCCTACCCACGGCAGCCGTGTTTGCCTCTCGCAAAAAACACGTGATTGGTGTGGATGTAAACCAGAAGGCCGTGGATACCATCAACCAGGGACAGATTCATATCGTAGAGCCGGACCTGGACATGCTGGTGCATGCGGCCGTTACTGAGGGCTACCTGCGCGCCACCACCACCCCGGAACCCGCCGATGCCTTTCTGATTGCCGTGCCCACGCCTTTTCTATCCGACAAGGAAAAAAGCCAGCACGAGCCAGACCTGAGCTTTATCGAAGCCGCGTCTGATGCCATTGCCCCCGTGCTGCAAAAGGGCAACCTGATTATTCTGGAATCCACCTCGCCAGTCGGCGCCACCGAGCAGATGGCCGAGTGGTTGGCGCGAGCCAGGCCAGACCTGACCTTTCCGCAGAACCATGGCGAGGCTTCCGATATTCGCATTGCCTACTGCCCGGAACGCGTGCTGCCCGGCCAGGTACTGCGCGAACTGGTGCAGAATGACCGCGTGATCGGCGGCATGACACCCAAATGCTCGGCAGCCGCCTGCAGCCTGTACAAACTCTTCGTACAAGGCGAATGCGTCATCACCAACGCCCGCACCGCTGAAATGTGCAAGCTCACCGAAAACAGCTTCCGCGACGTCAACATCGCTTTTGCCAACGAGCTGTCGATCATCTGCGACAAACTGGACATCAACGTCTGGGAGCTGATCCGCCTGGCCAACCGTCACCCGCGCGTCAATATCCTGCAACCCGGTCCGGGCGTAGGTGGTCACTGCATTGCCGTGGACCCCTGGTTTATCGTCAGCAAGACGCCGGAAGAAGCACGGCTGATCCGCACCGCACGGGAAGTAAATGACAGCAAACCGGAATGGGTGATCAACAAGGTCAAACAGGCGGTTGCGGAATACCTGATGGAAAACCCGGATAAAACCGCGAAGGACGTGACCATTGCCTGCTTTGGGCTGGCATTTAAGCCGGATATTGATGATTTGCGGGAAAGTCCGGCGCTGGCGATTACTCAGCAGATCGCAGCAGATCACCCCGGTGTTGTATTAGCCGTTGAGCCCAACATCAAAGCACTGCCGCAGAAACTGGAAGGCAACTTGCAACTGGTCTGCTCAGAAACAGCCAATGAACAAGCCAACATCAAACTGATTCTGGTCGATCACCGCGAGTTCAAACACATGGCAGCCCAGGCACGGGTCGGCCAGCAGGTGCTGGATACCCGCGGCGTACTCGAGGCACGCTGAAAAGTGCTAGCCTCCAACCACAAACGCATCCTGCGAAACACCGGCATGCTCTATATACGCATGCTGCTGGTAATGGCCGTCACGCTGTATACCTCCAGGGTAGTTCTGGCCGTGCTGGGCGTGGAAGACTTCGGTATTTACCATGTAGTTGCCGGCTTTGTCGCTTTGCTCGGTTTTATGCAAGGGGCAATGACCGCCGCCACACAGCGTTACTTTGCCTTTGACCTAGGGGAGTCTGGCGGAAAAGATCTTAACCGCATATTCAATACCAGCATTATAATACACATCCTGCTGGCACTTTTAATTGCAATCACAGCAGAAACTGCAGGCTACTGGTTTGTCGTAACACAGTTGACTATTCCATCGGGTCGAATGGATTCTGCGCTCTGGGCATATCATCTGGCGATTGCCAGTTTTGCCATCAGCGTAATCACTGTACCCTTTACCGCCCTATTGATGGCCCACGAGCGGATGGGAATTTTTTCCATCATAGGCATGCTCGATGTACTGCTGAAATTGGTTGCCGTCATCGCACTACAGCACTTAAGCAGTGATAAACTCGTTACCTATGCTGGCTTACTACTACTGGTCAGCCTGATTACCCTGGCAATGTACACAATATCAAATAAACGGCTATTCCCCCATATTAAATCGCACTGGGAATGGCACTCAAAGCAATTCCGTACAATGCTCGGATATAGTGCATGGAATACCTGGGGTAACTTGGCTTCCGCGCTATCAACCCAAGGCTCCAATGTACTGCTCAACATCTTCTTCGGCCCCGCAGTTAATGCCGGGAGAAGCATATCACTTCAGGCAAATGGCGCACTGAATAACTTTATTGTCAACGTGCAAGCTGCTATCAACCCTCAAATAATCAAGCTTTACGCTAGCGGTGAAAAAGCTGCAATGCACAGGCTTTTATTCCAAGCCTCCAAATATAATTTTTTCATCCTATTTACGCTTGCACTTCCAGTCTTACTGAACACACAAACCCTGCTTGATACTTGGCTGGTCAACGTACCGCCCTACACAGCGATTTTTCTTCAATTGACAATAATCGCCTCGCTGATCGAAGCCTTTTCTGGCCCGCTGATGACATCTGCGCAGGCAACAGGCCATATTCGTGCCTATCAAACAATCATTGGCGGCATGCTGCTCTTAACACTACCCATCACCTATATTCTTTTAATTAAATGGTCAAAACCAGAAATGGCCATTTACGCTATTATAGGCATAGGCTTAGCTGCATTCATTGCAAGATTAATAATCCTTAAATTCCTAATTAGCCTAGATATCAAAGCCTATGCATCTAGCGTTCTCGCGCGCTCATTAATTACAGCTGCAGCAGTCACCGCCATCAACCTGGCACTGAATATGCCAGTCGCAGACAGCTTTCTCCAGTTATGCATCAACACAGTGACAAGCTGCAGCCTAGCCGTGTTAGGTATATTCACGCTCGGACTTAACAATGAAGAGCGGAGAGCAGCGTCACTACTAGCAATAAAACTGAAAAATAAAATCTTCACAGGGCAGCGTTAAAATGTACTGGGTTTTGCAAAAAATCAAAGGAGCAATATTTAACAGGACGGCTACAGGCGAAACATTATCAATGATGCACAGCCTTTACCTGCATCTAAGGTACTCCTTTAGCGACAGAGCGCCGGGACAAGATAAAGAAAAACTAAGGTACTATCTGGTAAAGCATTGCCACATCATAGAAAAAGGACTCGCCCTGCCTACACCACGCCCTGGCTTCGGGCAACCAAAGATCATAGACCTTATAGAAAAAGCCAGAAAGTATGAGCATCTGCACGGCCAGGACAACGCCACGGTCATGCTACGTGACATGCTACGCTCATACATTAGCTTTCATGAACATAATGCGCACACATTGCCAGATGGATTTGCAGCTTTAATCGTAGGATTTACCTCAGAAGCAACTCCCGCCCAGAGCGGAGGTCTAAAACGCTTACAAAAAAATCATTGGAAGAATTACTCATTAGAGAAATTCAATGATTTTGTCATGCACAGACACAGCATTAGAGATTTTTGTAGCACGCCGGTAGACGACAGCCAAATACACAAGGTAATCAACACAAGCCTACACACGCCCTCTGTCTGCAACAGACAAGGGTGGCAAGTTCACTACTACAATGAAAAATCAAAAATCAAACAGCTTCTAAGCTATCAAAACGGCAATGCTGGATTCACAGAAAGCATCGACAAGCTACTTATAGTTACAGGCAACACCAAGGCCTTTACCCGATACGAACACAACCAGCTATTTGTAGATGGCGGTTTATTTTCAATGAATATCATGTTCGCACTTCATGCCGAAGGCCTCGGCTCGTGCCCATTAAATACCTGCATGCCTTTTCACAAGGAAATAAAGCTAAAAAAAGCTGCAGAAATACCAAACCATGAAAAGTTAATCATGATGATCGCAGTTGGAAATCTAAAAGAGAATTTCTCAGTAGCTCAATCAAAAAAATATCAACGTGATCAAATCTTGAGAACTCATTAAGATTATGAAAATCGCCATCATGACCCAGCCGTTGGGTAAAAATTACGGCGGCATCATGCAGGCTTGGGCACTGCAACAAGTGCTGAAGCGTATGGGGCACGAAGTGGTCACCATCGACCGCCAGCGTGACCAACCCAGCATGCCCTACAAATCAGCACGCTTAATCTTCCGTACTGGCATGAACATAATTGGGAAACGTAAGGCCCCAATCAACTTTGAAAAGCACCTGCCAACCTTACTGCAGCACACTACAAGTTTTATCGATCAATACATCACTATGTCCGAGCCGCTGTACAGCACCCAGCAGCTTAGAGAACATTTTGACCGAGAAAACTACGACGCAGTGATAGTCGGCAGCGATCAGACTTGGCGGCCGAAATACTCACCGAATATCTACAACTTCTTTTTGGATTTTCTGGAAGACAAAGAGATTTTGCGTATCGCCTACGCCTCGTCTTTTGGCGTGGATGAGTGGGAATATACGGAAGAGCAAACTCAGCGCTGTGCTGAACTCGCAAAAAAATTCAATGCAATCAGTGTACGTGAAGACTCTGGAGTACATCTGTGTAAGAAATATTTAGGGGTAGATGCGTCTCATGTACTGGACCCTACTCTACTATTGGATAAAGAAACGTATGAAAAACTGCTGGATCAAACTCAGTCAAACACAGAGCCAGCTGGCCTATATCGCTACTTGTTAGATCCTAGCCCGGAAAGTGAATACATATTAAATACTTACTCGCAACATTTATCTGCGCAGGCATTTAGCACCCAAGCCGAGCAGGACTTTTACCGTTGGTCAACCAATGACCTATCAAAATACGTCATGCCCTCCCCCAAAAGTTGGATTGAAGGTTTCCAGAGAGCGACGGCCGTGGCCACCGACTCATTTCATGGAAGCGCGTTCTCCATAATCTTTAAAAAACCTTTCATTACTATCGTTAACAAAGAGCGAGGAGCTAGTAGATTTAGCTCGCTTTTAGGCGCGCTCAATCTCACAGATAGACTTTTATCCCCTTACGACGAAATAAAGGATCTAAATACCATAGACTGGCCGGCAACTGAAAAAAGAATCGATACTCAAACTGCATATTCAATAGATTTCCTTAGAAACTCTATCGAGCACAACAACCATAACAGCATCAAAGTAAGCATAATAGTACCGGTTTATAATACGGAACAGTATATTGAAAAATGCCTTACAAGCATCACACAACAAACGCATAAAAATATTGAAATAATTATAGTTAACGACGGATCAACCGACAACTCAGAAAAGATCATACATGCTTGTATAAAAAATGATGCAAGAGCCATTTACATATCGCAACCAAATCAAGGAGTATCAGCTGCCAGAAATACTGGATTAGCAGAAGCCACAGGCGAGTACATACTATTTTGCGACTCAGACGACTACTACCCCCGCAATGCGGTTGAAAAACTTGTAAGGAAGGCAGTGTCTGAGGCCGCAGGCATAGTCATCGGAAACTTCTTTAAGAAAACCAAGCTCGGAAGAAAGCTAATAAAGGTAGTAGCACAAGAAAGCCCTCAGTCTTTTATAGAAAGCATAGTTACAGGCATAAACCATGGCGGCCCTTGTACCAAAATGTTCACCAAAGAAATTTTGGAAGGCATTACTTTTAAGCACGGTATAAAATTCAGGGAGGACGTATTATTCTTAATTGACGTCCTGCTAAAAAAGCCGCACCTCGCTTATGTAGAAGATGCAATATATATATATGTAAAACGCAAAGGCTCTGCAGCCAACACTATAGATGTGCAAGCCCTAGAAAGCTCTGATCTAGTAAGTCATCTCTTGAAGAAAACCTTAGAAGACATAATATCAGATAGGGCCATGAAGAGAATGCTAGCCATTGATGCATATTCAATAATAGTGAATTCATCCGGCACTTTGTCAAAGCAGCAACTTAGCACATATGTCCGCGCAACAAAAAAAACAAATTGGCCTATTTTCAAAAAAATAGCTTTATTACTTGCCAACAGCAAAGCATATAGGCTAATACAAATTTACAAGAACATTAAACGCAGACTCGACAACTTGATCTCATACTAATCTTAGTTTAAATGGCCAAACCTAGTTGCGTAATCTAAGGATCACCTGAAATGTTTTTGGCAATAAATAAAAGAAAGCTAGCCTCATCACTTAGAATCTTACTAATCACCTTAGTGATTTTTGAGTCATCTCAACTATTAAGCCTTTACGCAGGCTTTAGTAAAGAACTGGCGGGCTTTTCATTTTCCGCCTTTTTTTCTGCGACATTCGCCGGTAGCATCTATCTGATATTAACAAACAAAAGACATAATGAAAATTTGGCTTTCTATTATCCGGCTCTTATATTTTTTGTGGTTTTCATTGTCTCAATGATTTCTGCGGCATTCCTCTTTCCGAAGCCTGTCACTGACTGGCTACCATCTCTCTATGCCTTTTTGCCAATTTTCTCCTTCTACTTTTTATATTTAATAAAAGCAACTGCAGAAGATTTAGCAAAAGCCCTTATAACCACTACCATACTAGTAACTCTATTATTGTGTTTAGATAGCCTTTCACGCATAGAGCTACTTGATCAATATGCAAGGCTGTCAATTTTTGACAAATACAACAGAAGGATTGTACTTCTGAAAAACGAGGTTATTCTAGGTATCGTCATTCTGGCATCAGTAGTGATTTCAAAAAACCTCCGCCCCTCTAAAACTATTTTATGCCTTGCCACTCTGCTCTTCTGTCTCTTCGTACAAGTCAAAACCATGGAATCTCGCTTAGGACTTGTAGCATTCATTATTTCCTTCATCACAATTTTCTTCTTTAATAGAACCAACAAAAAAGCAGCTGCACTTCTTTTCTTGGCTGGTGCCATGTTGTTACTCTTGCTACCTAGCTGGCTTCTGCAAAACAGCGAGATAATTAAAAGTGCAGTCAATTTACAAGATGGCGGCAACATAAAAATACGCATTGAAACAGTTTTATTCTTGAAAGAGATATTTTACGAAAGCTACGGCCTCGGAGTGGGCATGATGTCGCCTACAGGCAATACAAACAACATCTTACACTCTAACCAATATATTAATTTTTACGATGGCGGCGTATTTGCCACGATTGCACAATTTGGAGCTCTTGGCATATACATATGGTATAGAGTTAACTTCCACGGCATCAAAACGCTAAACAACGCTGCAAAAATTACAAACGCAGAAAACAGGTATATACCAATTGCTATAATTGCATTCATTTTGGGTCTTACTATCAGCCCTCTCCCATTAAACCTGTACTTACAGCCATGGTCTGCTTTTGTAGGCGGCATCGTCATCTATTTCATATGGCGCCTAGCGAAAGAATCCAATATCAAAAATTATTTAAACTAAATTAAGCACAAAATGAAAATATTGCTACTCTCCAATATGTATCCATCTGACTCGCATGTTTTTTATGGCATTTTCGTTAAAAACTTTTTTAACGCAATGACTGAGGAAGGCGCAGACATCACCAAGACAGTGATCGCAGGCAGAGGCATTGGACTATTCAACAAGTGTTATAAATACACTAGGTACTTCCTCGAGTCATTTCGCGCAATACTAAAAAACGATTACGATATTATATATGTTCACAGCTCAGGCTTAGCATTGCTACCCGCGACAATCCTTAGGAAGCTTATTAAAAAGCCACTCGTGGTAAATATTCATGGCGGGGATATAATGGACCGCTCACCACTGAACGATATAGTATTTAAATTAAACTCGAGCACTATAGTAAAATCTAGCCTAGTCGTAATACCATCTCATAACTTCCGGAATACCGTTTTAGCAAAAATTAAATTAAGTAAAACAAGAATTTTTATATCACCCTCGGGCGGTATAGATAGGAGCATATTCAAGCCCATAGAAAACAAAAAAAGATACGATCGAACGCTTCATATTGGCTACATTTCGCGTATAGATCCTGATAAAGGCTGGGATACATTTATTTCCGCCCTCAACCTGCTTCGCAACAATTCGCCATCACTCGACGTAAAGGCCACTATTGTTGGCAAAGGAAGCGAACTAGAAGCAATGCGCAGCATGATTGAAAGCTTAAAGTTAAATAACATAATCCACATTGAACAACTAAATCAAAATCAGCTGCCCTCCATATATACAAATTTTGATCTTTTTATTTTCCCCTCTCGGAGGCAAAGTGAATCATTGGGCCTGGTTGGACTGGAGGCAATGTCATGTGGCATTCCAGTTATAGCCTCGAAGATTGGAGGCATTCAAGATTATATCGAGCACGGTGCAAACGGCTTTTCCTTCGAGCCAGGCAACCATGAAGAGCTTGCAAAAATTATTATGGGCTATTCATCTCTGCCCTCTACATCAAGAGAGGCTCTCCGTCTTGGCGCAATAGCCACAGCCGAAAAATATGACTCTAAAAAAGTTTCGAATTCACTTTTTAATCGCCTAAAGTCTATAGTAAATGAAAATGCAACTGCAAAATATTAAACTAGCAATTTACTATGTCGCGATATCTAAACTACCGAACTCACAGTTTATTTCTATATTTAATAGACTTAGATGTTTCTATCTGGAACGCGTACTAAAAATACTTGAACCAGACCCACGCAACAAAATACAAAGGAATGTCTATATCTCTAACGGCAAAAACGTAACCATCGGCCGCTGTTGCCAAATAAATGAATCTGTCTTTATTCAGGGCGCCACAATAGGTAGCTTTGTAATGATCGCCCCCCACGTTTCAATAATTAGCTCCTCACACATAACTGAAAGCTGCGACATCCCTATGATTTTACAAGGATCAGTTACCAACAATTTTTCAATTATTGAAGATGACGTTTGGATTGGCCGAAACGCCATTATAATGCCAGGCGTGCGCATTGGAAAAGGCAGTATCATTGGTGCTGGATCTGTCGTTACAAAAGATGTGCCCAGTTATACAGTTGTTGGGGGTGTGCCCGCGAAAGAAATCAGAAAGCGAAAGCCCTGACAGCTAAATATATATAAATTTTGTTATTCTTTAAAATAGCACTTCTGATTTTAGCAAAACCTAGAACACCTGCCATAAGACATTTAATAACAACTATTTACAATCATTACAGCATCTTCCCAAACAACTTCCTAAAATACCTCTTTCTGATTTTATAAGAGTAAATACCAATGGTCTGGCTGTTACTCACAGGCCTCTGCGCCACAACCCTCTAGGGAAACTCTGAAAAAGCCCGGCTTTTACGAAACGACAGACCTGTAAGTCGCGTAGTTGCTGGACTGCATTTTTCGTCGTAGGGCTTTTTCAGACCATCCCTAGCGTTCTACAACCGTTATCAAGCCGAGCTGGATCATGCGAAGAATTGAAGTCATGGGCTGCCCCATGGATGTAGCAAGCATGGGCGAAACCGTCGAAAGCATCCGCCAGGCGGTGCTTGCTGAACGCTTTACCCAGCATGTGGTGGTGAACGTCGCCAAGCTGGTGCACATGCGTGACGACGCTCAACTTCGTGAGTCGGTCGAGTCCTGCGACATCATCAATATCGACGGCATGGGTGTGGTGGTCGGGGCACGTTTCCTCGGCCATGAGGTGCCCGAGCGTGTTGCCGGCGTGGATCTGTTCCACAAGCTCCTGGCCATGAGCGCACGCGAAGGCTTGCCGGTGTATCTGCTCGGTGCGCAGGACGAGGTGGTTGCCGCCACGGCACGCAAGGTTGACGCGCTTTATCCGGGACTGCGAATAGCCGGCTATCACCATGGCTACTTCTGGGATGACGAAGCGGCCATGGTGGAGAAGATCCGCGCTTCCGGCGCCAAACTGCTGTTTGTGGCGATTACTTCGCCTAAGAAGGAAAACTTCATCAACCGCTGGCGCGACCAGTTGGGCGTGACCTTTGTTATGGGCGTGGGCGGCACCTTCGACGTGGTCGCCGGCAAGGTTAATCGTGCGCCGCTTTGGATGCAGCAGTACGGCCTTGAATGGCTGTACCGCGTAATGCAGGAGCCGGGGCGCATGTGGAAGCGTTACCTGACCACCAATAGCCAGTTCGCCTGGTTGTTGATCAAAGAGAAGGCCAAGCAGCTGTTCGGGCGCTGAGTAAGCCTGCTGTTGGTCTGTGCCGCGTTATACGCCAGCTTTTTGTGAGTGCTCTGGCGCGGCGTGTAGTTTGTTTTTGTTGGAGGCCGGTGTGCGCTATCTGTTGTTTGTTGTGTGTTGCGCCGCATTGGCTTATGGGCTGTTCCGGCCGGAGTCGCCGCCGCAGCTGTTTGAGGATTTCGACAAGTGGCTGCATGTGCTGGCCTTTGGTGGTTTTAGCCTGAGCGCCCGCGTGGCGTTTATGCGTGCACCGGGTTGGCTGCTGTGGGGCCTGTTGCTTTTGGCGGCACCGCTGTCTGAGTGGTTGCAACATGAGTGGCAGCCACACCGGCAGTTTAGCCAGGGCGATATTTTGGCGAACGTGCTGGGTGTTTGCCTGGCGGCGCTGGGCTGGTGGCTGGCCTGCTTGGTGTGGCGGTGGTTGCGCGGGCTGCGCCGGGTGGATACTCCATCGGTGCCGTAGGCTTGCCGCGGCTTAACAGGCCGTTGAAAAACTACCTGCGTTGGTAATACGGCGTTGAAAATGGCCTCAGAATGCTCATTTACAACACGTAAGCTGCGCTTTTTCGGCCGTTTTCGCCTTGTCTTGCCTGCCTCGCCTACGTTATTCAACGGCCTGTTAACCGCTAACTTTCCCGGTACAGGCTCAAGCCTGAGATGCGCAAGGTTTCCCCTACCCAGGCATGTGTCGATGCGCCCAGTCAGACTTATTTCCTTGATTACCACGCTTTCGCTGCTGGTTGGTTGCGCATTGGCGTTGCCCCCTGGCGTGCCACCCGTGGACTTTGCCTCCGGTACGGTGATGGTGCATACGCGCAGCGGCATCACGCACCGGCTTGCGGTCGAGATCGCCGAGAGTGATATGCAGCGCGAGCGCGGTCTGATGTATCGCACCTCGCTACCCGATGAGCGCGGCATGCTGTTTGTTTATCCCGCCGCGCAGTGGGGCGGCTTCTGGATGTTCAATACGAAGATCCCGCTGAGCGTTGCCTATGCCGATGCGGATGGGGTGATTGTGCAGATCACTGATATGTCGCCTTGCCTCAGCCAAGAGGCCAGGGGCTGTCCGCAGGATGACTATCGGGCGGTTGCGCCGTTCCAGTATGGCCTGGAGGCTAACCAGGGCTATTTTGCGGCGCGGGGTATTGGCGTTGGTGACCGCATCGAGTATCAGCGCGAATCGCCTTGATGGCGGGTGGTATTCGCTTGGGTGGGGCTGTCGCTGCCCCTTCTCCCTAACCCTCTCCCCAAGGGGCGAGGGGACTCGGGGTGAGGCTTATGCTGTAGGAGCCGGCCATGCCCGCGAAACGCAGTTAGAACGTCAAGCGGTGGCTAGGCCGAGCGGCTTTTGCGTTTGCGCACGTGGCTATGACTGCCTGCCAGTACGGCGATTGCGCATACCACCACCAGGGTGGCGGCGTTGGCCGGGATTTGCAGGTTGAAGTCGGTGCTGGAGTGGATCAGCAGGGCGATGATGCCCATGGCCGCGCCCAGGCCAACGCCGCTGCGGTAAACCGATTCACGCTTCCACATGGTGCTTAGGGCGTGCCACAGGGCCAGCAGGATAAAGGCGGCCAGGGGCAAGGTGCCGAGCAGGCCGTACTCGATAGGAAATTGCAGGTAGTCGCTGTGTGTGTGGTCGAAGTGCAGGCGGATATCTTCACCGGGGTATTTGGGGAATACCGCCTCGAAACTGCCGGCGCCCTGGCCCACCAGTGGGCGGTCTAACAGCAGTGGGATGGCGTAGACGAATACGTCGTCGCGTACTTCGTTGGCTTGCTGCACCACTTCGCCGTCGACCACTACATCGTGCAGGCGGGTGTTGAGCAGGCGGTCCTTGAGTTGTTCCAGGCCGAAGTACTGGCTGATCACCAGCACGTCGATGAGGATCAGGCTGGCGAGGATCAGGCTGTTGCGCAGGCGGTTTTCTTTCTCAATGAGTACGAACAGGCCGCCGACCAGCAGCAGGCTGGCGAAGAAGGCGGTATTGCCCATGCGTGAGTGGGTCATTACCAGGGCGATTACCATAACTACCAGGGCCAGGCGCAAACGCGCCTTGGGGCCCATCAGCAGTTCCAGCAGGTTGACCCAGCTAAACGGCCGGCTGTCACGCAGGGCCATTAGCAGGCCGATGCCGCAGGCCAGGGTCATTTCCAGGTAGCCGGCCAGGTGGTTACGGTTGACGAAGGTGCCAGTAGCGTCGCCGATATAGGCTGTTTTCGGGCCTACCAGCAGCCACTCCAGGCCGGACAGTGTGCTGAAGGCTCCCCAGAAGGCTTGTAGGGTGCCGCTGATTACCAGGGTGGCGAGCAGTAGAGTCAGGCGTTCGCGGCTGTGAAACAGGCTAATCACCAGTAAAAAGAGAAGGCTATAGGCCAGGCCAAGCAGCAGGTAGTTAAACGTTGCGCCATTGTCCTGGCTTAGCCCCGTTAGCCATTGCACGGCGACCCAGGCTTGGGCAAGCAGTAGCAGGCCCAGTAGGGGCAAGGCTTTTTGCAGCGGTTTGTGGTCACGAGGTTCATGGCGATTGCGCCATTGCAGCACTGCCCAACCGCAAGCCAGGCTGCCTACCAGCAGCAGCAATATTCCATAAGCCCAGTCGCGATTGCTGCCCAGCGGCAGGGGGAGCCAGATCAGGGTGAACAGGGTGGCGGCGACTAGTGAGCGTTCGAGAGGGTTACTGGCGTGAGGCATGTTCGGCAGGAGTCCGGCTGACGGCTGGACGCCGAGTGTAGTTAGGCGGGTCGGCCTTGGCAAAGGCTATGTCCCCATCCAGGGTGGAACAGGGGCAATGGCTGGAGTAACTGTCGATTGCTTGCGATTTTCGAACATGAACCACACATGCGTAGCGTGTGCGGCGGTGATGCAGGGCACGCCGCGTGTGCGGCGTACCCTGTAAGGGGGGCTTTAGCTTGGGCTGGCGTTGTTGCGTGGCGGCTCGGCGGGAGCCGAGTTGCTGCCTCCCCCGCCACTGGCTTGGGGAACTGAGGAGGTGTTGTTATTCATGCCACCACCACTGGTGGCCTGGATTGTTTGCGTTGTTTGGGCCAGTACCGCATTGAGTTGCGCAGCATTGGTTGGGTTGATTGCGCTAAGTGTGGTCGATGCTGCCATTTGCGAGATGGCCTGAGTGACCTGCACGGCTGCATTGGGGTTGGCTGCCACAACTGCAGGGGATTGGGCGGCTTGCAAGGCATTCTGGGCCGCCTGGATGGCCGCCGCTGGAGCTACCCCATACACGGCTGGATTGGCTGCCAGTTGCACGATGGCCTGGGCTAGGCCGGCCACACCTGCTGGGCTAGCGCTTTGGGCTGCTGGGCTGATGCTGATACGTGCGGCAGTGGTCATGGTGCTCATTGCTGCCTGTGGGTTGGCCTGTGCGACTGCCGGCTGCCGGACTACGCCTAATGCCGCGTTGGCGTCCGCGACAGCGGCCTGCGGATTGACGGCAAGCATGCTTTCCGCTGCGGCAGCAACACGTTGAGCCAGCACGCCAGCAGTTTGAGGATTACCGGCCGACAAGGTATTGATGGCTTGGGTGATCGCCTGTTGGTTACCGCTCATGACGGCGGCTCGCAGAGCCGGCGGCAGGGCTGCTTGCGTCTGTGCGACGCTGCCGGGTTGGGGTGATTGTTGGGCGAAGGTTTGCATGCTACCCAGGCTCAGCAGCAGGCCTAGGGTGCCAAGGGTGAGTGCTGCGCGATTTTTGCGTAATCCGTTCATCATACGTTTCCGATTGTTGTTGGCAGATGTCTGGCCCCTGCTGTTTTCCAGGGTAGACGGATGGTGCGATGTAAATGTGCTGTTGTGCAAGTCTTGCGATGCGTGAGACGCCTGCCTCCTGCATGGTTACTGTGTATCAAGCGATGCGCAGGCTGCGCCAGTGCGCTGAGCGGCAATACTGCGTTCGTATTTCGGCATTTCTGCCGCGATTGGTGGTTGGTTGCTCGGTTGCCTTGATTTGGTATTTGTTTAAGTACGGCTCAGCCCTTGCCCTTGGTGCGCGTCAGGTGGGGGCCGCCGTTCTTCTCGATGTACTGGATGATCATCCCGGCAACATCCTTGCCGGTGGTGGTTTCGATGCCTTCCAAGCCTGGCGATGAGTTCACCTCCATCACCAGTGGGCCGTGGTTGGAGCGCAGGATATCCACCCCGGCCACCGACAATCCCATGACCTTGGCCGCACGGATGGCCGTCATGCGTTCTTCCGGAGTGATCTTGATCAGGCTGGCGCTGCCGCCACGGTGCAGGTTGGAGCGGAATTCGCCGGGCTTGGCCTGACGCTTCATCGCTGCAATCACCTTGTCGCCCACCACGAAGCAGCGGATGTCCGCGCCGCCGGCTTCCTTGATGTATTCCTGCACCATGATGTCCTGCTTGAGGCCCATAAAGGCTTCGATCACCGACTCGGCGGCAGTGGCGGTTTCGCACAGCACCACGCCGATGCCCTGGGTGCCTTCCAGCACCTTGATCACCAGCGGTGCGCCGTTGACCATCTGGATCAGGTCGGCAATGTCATCCGGCGAGTGGGCAAAACCGGTGACTGGCAGGCCGACACCTCGGCGCGACAGCAGTTGCAGCGAGCGTAGCTTGTCCCGCGAGCGGGCGATGGCCACCGATTCGTTGAGTGGGAACACGCCCATCATTTCGAACTGACGCAGTACGGCGCAGCCGTAGAAAGTCACCGAGGCGCCAATGCGCGGGATCACTGCATCGAAGCCTTCCAGCGGCTTGCCCCGGTAATGAATCTGCGGCTTGTGGCTGGCGATGTTCATGTAGGCGCGCAGGGTGTCGATCACCACCATCTCGTGGCCGCGCAACTGTCCGGCTTCAACCAGGCGGCGGGTGGAATACAGGCGCGGGTTGCGCGACAGCACGGCGATCTTCATTGGGCACCAGAAGGGTCAGCAAGGGTGGGTTTGTTCTGTACGTAGCTCAGGGCTGGGTTGACCAGCAGCTGCCCGGCAATCAGCGCCTTGGAGCCGAGCAGCACGCGGTAGCGCATGGTCTTGCGACAGGTCAGGGTGAATTCCACCGGCCATTCACGTTCGCCCAGGCTCAGGAGGGTGCGGATCACGTAGCGTGACTGGCTCTGGCCGTTGGAGCTTTTGATGGTTTTCAGCGACACCAGCTGTGCTTCGCAGCGATGCCGGCGTTGTACCAGGGTGCCGAGGTGCGCGGTAAAGCGCACCCAGGGTTCGCCATCACGGTCGAACGGCTGAATGTCGCTGGCGTGCAGGCTGGAGGTACTGGCACCGGTGTCGATCTTTGCCCGCAGGCCGACCATGCCCAGTTCAGGCAGGTTGATCCATTCACGCAGGCCGATTACGCCAAGTTGGTCAAAAGTATTCACGGGCTGATCCAGGGTATTTGCGGGCATTCTAGTTGGCACGTGTGACAACTGCATCAGGCAAAATGTGCGCCTGCACAGTGTGATCAGCGAGGGCTGGATGAGCGAGAAACAAGACGACAAGGTGCGCCTGGATAAATGGCTATGGGCCGCGCGCTTCTATAAAACCCGTGCCCTGGCCAAGGCCGCCATCGAAGGCGGCAAGGTGCATCACCGCGGCGAGCGCTGCAAACCGGGCAAGGAGCCCAAGGTGGGTGACGTCTATGTAATCCGCACCGGCTTTGAGGAACGCAGTGTGGTGGTGCAGGCGTTGTCCGTGGTGCGGCGTGGCGCGCCAGAGGCACAGGCGTTGTATGCCGAAACCGCCGAGAGCATCGTGCGCCGCGAGCAGGCCGCCGCCCAGCGCAAGGCCGGCGCATTGGGGCTGCAGACCGAGGGTCGGCCAAGCAAGAAGCAGCGCCGGCAGATTCACGATTTCAACGAGCGACAGGATGGCGGCCTGCGCCATCCCTGGGCTGACGAAGAGGACTAGCGCCCGCTGATCACACTCAGGCGGCCCAGCAGGGGCAGCTTGGCCAGGCTTTGCAGCAGTGGCTGGGTGACATACTCCAGCCACTCGCTGGCTTTGTAGGCAAACGGCGTAAAGCAGCCCCAGGCCAGCGCCAGCAGGGCGAGGAATACACCGCCAACCAGGGCATCCGAGCCCCAGTGTGCGCCGGCTACCAGGCGCGGCAGCATAAAGATCACGGCCATCGTCCAAACCAGCAACAAACGCCAGTTGCGCGCAAAGAAGCTCATAAACATCGCCCAGATCAACAGCACCGAGGCGTGATCGCCGGGGAAGCTGCGGGTAGCGCTGTCCTTCATGTCCCAGCGTTCTTCCCAGGCTGGGAACAGCTCAGTCAGCCGCGCGGCGCCTTCCACCACCAGCGATGCGCTTGGGCGCTGCCAGCCCATCAGCTTGACCAGCTCGGAAAAGCCGACGCGAAACAGCAGCATCACGAACAGCGCGGCAAGAAAGGCGTAGAGCGCTTTACGTACCTGAGCGGCGCTAAACACCAGGTTGGCCTTGAGCATCACCGCCAGCATCAGCACGCCAACCCCCATGTCTACCGGGCGCATGCTGCCGATGGCCCAGGCCTTTGCCCACAGGCCGGCGCCGTGCACGGGCTCGTTGAGCAGGGCAAACAGCTGCAGATCGAACTGGTCCCACAACGCGCGGCTCGGTGCCCACAGCCAGCTGGCGAGCAGCAGCAGGGCGACGACATGGCAGGCAAGCAGCGGGCGCAGGCGCAATTGGTCGTTAATAAAGGAGGGGCTCATGCAGTGGCATCCTTGTCATCTGTAAGGGATTAAAGCGGCGGGCATGCTAGGGATTCAGTCCATTGATTGCAAAGATTCGCGCGGCCTTTTGGCTGCAACTGTGACCCGGGTTGGTATCGATAGCTTCTGCCCGCAGGGCTGATAGATAAGAGGCGCTTGGTCGGTTGGGCGTTTGCGCCTAAAATCGCGGGCCGAAACACATTCAGTGAAATTGGCATGTCTGATTTTTCCCAACGCTTCTTGTTCGATGACAGCGATATTCGCGGCGAGCTGGTCGGCCTGACCGACAGTTACGGCCACGTGCTGGCCAAACATGACTACCCGCAGCCGGTCGCCCAGTTGCTCGGTGAACTGCTGGCGGCCGCCTCGCTGCTGATCGGCACCCTGAAATTCGATGGCCTGCTGATCCTCCAGGCGCGTTCCTCCGGTGCGGTGCCGCTGCTGATGGTCGAATGCTCCAGCGACGGCGAGTTGCGTGGCATTGCCCGCTACCATGCCGAGCAGATTGCTGCCGATGCCAACCTGCGCGAGCTGATGCCCGATGGCGTACTGGCCATGACCGTCGACCCGAAAGCCGGGCAGCGTTACCAGGGCATCGTTGATCTGGAAGGCGACACCCTGGCCGATTGCCTGACCAATTACTTCGCCACCTCCGAGCAGTTGCCTACGCGCTTCTGGCTCAACGCCGATGGCCAGCGTGCGCGCGGCCTGCTGCTGCAGCAGTTGCCGGCCGACCGTCTGAAGGAAGCTGATGAGCGTGAAGCCAGCTGGCAGCACGCCATGGCTCTGGCCGACACCTTGAAGGCCGAGGAACTGCTCGGGCTGGATAACGAAACCCTGCTGCACCGCCTGTATCACCAGGAAGCGCTGCGCCTGTTCGACCCACGCGCCCTGCAATTTCGTTGCAGCTGTTCGCGTGAACGCTCCAGCCGCGCGCTGATCAGCCTCGGTCAGGCCGATGCCGAGGCGCTGGTGCAGGAGCATGGCGGCAGCGTGGAAATCGACTGCCAGTTCTGCAACGAGCGCTACCTGTTCGATGCCGCCGATGTGCTGCAACTGTTTATCGACGGCAGTACCGATGCGCCGTCAGACACGCGCCACTAGGGCGCGCGGCTCTAAAACGAGGCGCGGAGAACTGATCAGAGGCTGCACCCGCAGCTAAATTTTTCTGGCATAATCCGCGCACTTTTTCGCTGTAGTAGTGCTCCACTTTCTACTACAAAACGTTCGGAAGACTCGGCCACGTGGCCGACGGGGACCCACATGACGCAAGCCAACAACGCCGTGTACACCGACATCAGCGCCGCCCAACTGGTCGAAGAAGCCCTTCGTCGCGGTGAAGGCGAGCTGGCCGCCAATGGCTCGCTGGTCGTACGTACAGGCCATCGCACGGGTCGTTCTCCGGCTGACCGCTTCATCGTGCAAGAGCCGAGCACCGAGGCGAAAATCGCCTGGGGCGCAATCAACCGTCCGTTCCCGGCTGACAAGTTCGACGCCCTGTGGGACCGCGTGCAGGCGTTCTCCGATGCCCAGGACAGCTTCGTTTCCTACGTTCATGTAGGTTCTGCCGACGCGCACTACCTGCCGGTCAAGATGACTACCGCCACCGCCTGGCAGAACCTGTTCGGCCGTTGCCTGTTCATCAACCCGGAGCAGTACAACCCGGCTGGCAAAGACGAGTGGCAGATCCTCAACGTTGCCAACTTCGAGTGCGTACCTGAGCGTGACGGCACCAACTCCGATGGCTGCGTGATCCTCAACTTCGCCGCCAAGAAAGTCCTGATCGCCGGCATGCGTTACGCCGGTGAAATGAAAAAAGCCATGTTCAGCGTGCAGAACTTCCTGCTGCCGGACGCCGACGTGCTGCCGATGCACTGCGCCGCCAACATTGGTGAAGAAGGCGACGTGACCCTGTTCTTCGGTCTGTCCGGCACCGGCAAGACCACCCTGTCCGCTGACCCAAGCCGCTACCTGATCGGCGACGACGAGCACGGCTGGGGTGTGGGCGTGGTGTTCAACATCGAAGGCGGTTGCTATGCCAAGTGCATCGACCTGTCCGAGAAGAACGAGCCGGTGATCTGGAAAGCCATCCAGTTCGGCGCCGTACTGGAAAACGTCGTCCTCGACGAAAACCGCGTACCGAACTACGCCGACGACAGCCTGACCCAGAACAGCCGTGCGGCCTATCCGCTGGAGCTGGTCGAGAAGCGCAGCGAGAAGAACCTCGGCGGCGAGCCGAACGCGGTGATCTTCCTGACCTGCGACCTGACTGGCGTACTGCCGCCGGTGTCGATCCTCAACGAAGAGCAAGCGGCTTATCACTTCCTCTCCGGTTACACCGCGCTGGTCGGTTCCACCGAAATGGGCAGCGGCGGCGGCATCAAGTCGACCTTCTCCACCTGCTTCGGCGCACCGTTCTTCCCGCGTCCGGCAGGCGAGTACGCTGAGCTGCTGATCAAGCGTATCCGTGGTTTCAACTCCAAAGTCTATCTGGTCAATACCGGCTGGACTGGCGGTGGCTACGGCGTGGGCAAGCGCTTCAACATCCCGACCACCCGTGGCGTGATCGCAGCGATCCAGAGCGGCGCGCTGATCGGTGCTGAAACCGAGCTGCTGCCGATCATCAACCTGAGCGTGCCGAAGTCGGTGCCGGGCGTTGAAACCAACCTGCTCAACCCGCGCAACACCTGGGAAGACAAGAACGCCTACGACGAAGCGGCGAAAGGCCTGGCTGGTCTGTTCATCGACAACTTCAAGAAGTTCGATGTGTCCGACGCCATCCGCAACGCCGGCCCGCAACTCTAAGTTGTAAGCGCCGTACTGAAAAAACCGCCGAGATCGGCGGTTTTTTTATGCATGGGAAATTGCAGCGATAGCCTGTGCGAGGCGCTTTAGCGGCGAGCTTTTAAGAAGTTGTCGCGGCTAAAGCTCCTCCCACGCTGCTTTGCATGTGCGATAAAAAACGGAAAAGCCGCCCGGAGGCGGCTTTGGGTGCGTATCTGCTAACAGATCAGGCACATTTTCGAGTGTTGCGCGTTGCATTGTTGCTCAGGTGGCCGCTCTGCACGGCCTGGCTGTTGCTATGTGGCTGTCTCGGGCCACAGCGCTAACGGGGTTGGCAACTCAGGCGATTTCCGGGGCCGTTGTCTGCAACTGTCGACTTCAGCATGACTGGCTACTGCCAGGTAGGTGTCGATATGTCGCGGGTGAGCACTGGCGCTTTCGAGTTGTATGGCGGCGTTAGGTCTATGGTTTGGCATAACTCACGGCGAACCTGAGTTGTCCCGCCAGACTGCGCATCGGCCTGTTGCTGCGTCAGCTACTCCGGTTCTTCCGGGGTCTATGCGGCGCGGCCATCGGGCCTGGGTGGTGAGCGATCTAGTGGAAAACCGGCAAGCTGCCGCTGAAACCAGATACCTGCATACTCATCTCCTCTTTCACTTGCATGGTTTGAATGTACGCCAGAGTGGCCGATGCTGTTAGTTGGATTGGCAATAGCGGCGCGGCCTGTAGGAATCAATCATTGTTTGCCGCCCGTGCGGTCAATGGAGTGACAGCCATGAGTACCCTGGAACGTGTATTTGGCTTCAAGCAATTGCGCCCCGGTCAGGAGCGCGTGGTGACGGCTGTACTCGCTGGCCGTTCGGCGGCGGCGATTTTCCCCACCGGGTCGGGCAAGTCCCTGTGCTACCAGCTGCCGGCGCTGCATCTGCCGCACCTGACCCTGGTGGTCTCGCCCTTGCTGGCGCTGATGCAGGACCAGCTGGCGTTTCTGCATGGTCGTGGCATCAGCGCCGCCAGTATCGATTCGGCACAAAGCCGCGAGGAGGCCAGCGCGGTAATGGCGCGGGCGAAATCCGGCGAGCTGAAGATTCTGATGATCTCGGTCGAACGGCTGAAAAACGAGCGCTTTCGCAACTTTATCGCCCAGGTGCCGATCTCTCTGCTGGTGATCGACGAGGCGCACTGTATTTCCGAGTGGGGGCACAACTTCCGCCCGGATTACCTCAAGCTGCCGGACTACCAGCGCCAGTTCGGCATCCCGCAGGTGCTGTTGCTCACCGCCACGGCCACGCCGCCTGTGATTGCCGATATGCAGCAGAAGTTCGCCATCGCCGCCGAGGATGTGGTCACTACCGGGTTCTACCGCGCCAACCTCAACCTGCTGGTCGAGCCCGTCAGCGGCACCGACAAGCAGCGCCGCCTGGAGCAGTGGTTGGGCGCCAAGGCCGGGCAGCCGAGCATCGTTTACGTGACCCAGCAGAAAACCGCCGAGCAAGTGGCTGCGCACCTGAGCCAGCGCGGAATTGCCGCCAGCGCCTACCACGCCAGCATGGCCTCTGATGCGCGGGAGGCGATTCAACGGCAGTTTATGGCCGGACAGATCAACTGCATCGTTGCCACTATCGCCTTCGGCATGGGCATCGACAAGGCGGATATCCGCAATGTGCTGCACTTCGACCTGCCGAAATCCATCGAGAATTACAGCCAGGAAATCGGCCGTGCCGGCCGCGATGGCCAGCCCTCCGACTGCTTGGTGCTGGCCAATCGCGACAGCCTCAACGTGCTGGAAAACTTCGTGTATGGCGATACGCCGGAGCTGGACGGCATCCGTTGTGTGCTCGACGAACTGCTGAATAGCAGCCAGAACGGCGAATGGGAGCTGATGCTTAACCAGCTCTCCGAGCAGAGCAATATTCGTCAGCTGCCGTTGAAGACCCTGCTGGTGCAATTGGAGTTGCGCGGGATCATCGCCCCGCGTTACGCCTATTTCGCCGAATATCGCTTCAAATACTTGCTGGAACCCGAAGCCCTGCTGGAGCAGTTCGAGGGCGAGCGGCGGCAGTTTGTCGAGGCGCTGGTCGCGACCTCGCAACGCGCACGCACCTGGTGCACGGTGGATTTCGACCAGCTCTATCAGCAGCACCAGGCCGAGCGTGGCCGGGTGATCAAGGCCCTGGATTATTTCCAGGAAAAGGGCTGGGTCGAGCTGGAAAGCAAGCAGATGACCGAGGTTTACGCGCTACTTGAGCCAGGCTTTGACCCGGCAGCCTTGAGCGTTGAACTGCACCGCTATTTCAGCCAGCAGGAAGCCAGCGAGATCAGCCGGATTCACGCCATGCTCGCGCTGTTTGCCAGCGAGCAGTGCCTGAGCCAACGCTTGGCTGCCTATTTCGGTGACGCCAACGCGCCGCAGCAGTGTGGGCATTGTTCGGTATGCCGTGGGCAGGTGGCCCGGCTGCCCGAGCCGCCAGCGCTGCCGCCGCTGGCGGAGCTGGATAGGCAAGCGCTCTGTGACGGCTTCGTGCGCAAGTATCAGGAGTTCAAGGGCATTGCGCCGAGCAGCGAATGCCTGACGCGCTACCTCTGCGGCATCAGCGTGCCGCTGTTCACCAAGCTCAAGGCGCGTCAGTTCAGCGGCTTTGCCGCGTTGGAGGCTTACCCTTATGCGGCAGTGCGCGAGTGGCTAGGCACGTCGGCAGAGTAGGTGAACGGCTGACTCAGGGGCAGATCATCCGCCCGCCGCCGGTGCATTGATCTTCGTCGTCCACCGCTGCGCTCTGCATGCGCACCGTGGCTTCGGAGGTGACGATAAAGCCGGCGCGGCTGCGGCAGACGTCCGCATAGTTGGCACTGGTATTACGCGAAACATCGCGGAAGCTGGCTGGAGGCTTGTTGTTGTTATTGCGGTCGACAAACCTTGAGGTGGCGCTGAGCAGCCGGTCAACCATCGGAACGATCAGCCTCATGCAGTACTGCACGCGAATTTTTAGCAGGTTGGCGTCCTGGATCGACACCGGGTTCTGCTGCATCGGGCGATACATCAGGTTGTCGTTGGGGATCGCGTCATAGGCGTTGCCGTCACCGAGCGGGTCATCCTGTTCTATCGCCCAGGCCCCGAAAGCTGCGCTGTCAGGACTGACACGGGTGATCAGCAGGAAGTTGTCGATTTCCTCGGCCGTATGATCCAGGCGCTGCTCTTCATCCTGAATCTGGGAAAACATCGGGTACATGCCACGCACCAGGCCACGGCGCATGTCGGCGTACTGGGCGTTATTCATCGCACCGATACGCGCCGCCTGAAAGGTGGCGTAGTTCAGGCCGGTTTTGGTCGAGTAAATGAAGGCCGCCTGCACCGCACCGAAGATCAGCAGGATCAGCACAGGGATGATGATCAGAAACTCGGTCATTGCCTGTGCGTCTTGGCGGCGGTTCATATCAGGGTTCCTGCCCGGCAGCGGAGCCGGACTGCTCCATCACGTCGAGCAGGCGCTTGCCAAGTGCCAGGGCTCGGTCGGCCTGGGGTTGTTGCGGGTTGAGGGTGCTCTGCATCTCGGTGGCAGTAAACAGTGCTTCGCGCAATTGCACTTGCAGCAGGTTATGCCAGGCGCGCGCGTGCTGGCGGTCGCGCAGCAGTGCTTCGCGGTAGCTGTCGATCGCGCCCTGAACATCGCCCTGACGGGCCAGGCTGTTACCAAGCTGGTAACGCACGCCGGCATCGGCCGGCATGGCCTTGGCCAGACGGCGATATTGCTCGCCAGCCTCAACGAAGCGGCCGTTGGCGTAGTCCTGATTGGCGCGATGTGTTAGCCGAGGCCATGGCTCGTCTGGATGAGATGCTCAGCTCGCGGCCCGTGCGGGTGAACTGGCGTGAGGCGGGTGAAGGGCCGTTGCCGATCAGTTGCGACCGCCTGTGGTGCGTGGAAATTCTCTGCAACCTGCTGTCCAACGCCGATAAATACAGCCCACCCGGCAGCCCTATCGAGCTGGCTGTGCAACTGCGTGGGGAACACCTGTACTGCACGGTACGCGATTTCGGCCCCGGCCTGACGGAGGAAGACCGTGAGCGGGTATTCGAGCGCTTCTACCGCGCGCAGGGTACGCGCAGTATCGCTGGCACCGGCTTGGGCCTGTCGATTGCCCGCGCCCTGGCGCAATGGCATGGCGGCTCGTTGACCGTATGCAATGCCGAGGGTGGTGGGGCACTGTTTACCCTGGTGCTGCCACTCCCCGCTGAGCCCTAGACGCCACTGTTACTGCCGCTCAATTGGCCCTGCGGGTGTGTGCTGCCTGCCCCTGATTCAGGGTCCACTCCAGCACCTCGCGGGCCAGTTGGTCGCCGGCCTGGCCGAAGGCGTTGACCACCGCCGGCACCGAGGTGTCGCGGGCCGCCTGGCTGACTTCGAAGCGCCGGCTGGCGAGGATGCGCAGGCTGCCACTCTCGACCAGGCGCGCCTCGAACAGGATGCGTGCGGTCGGGCGGCCGTTCTGGTATTCGCTGTGGAAGGCACGCAGGTCGCCGTCCAGTTCGAGGTCGGCTTGCAGGCGGCTGTCATCGCTGCTGACGGCTTTGAGCCGTCCGTCGTCGAGGAACGCGTCGATCAGTCGGTCGCGCAGCAGCAGCGGTGCGCGGTCACTCCAGCGCACGCCCTGGTAGGCACTGATCTGGTCGCCTGGGGGCAGTACGGCAATTCGCGTGCTGTCGAGTAACTGGCTGCTGTAGGGCTTGTTCACCCGCAATGCCCAATCGGCGCTGACCTCATGGTTGGGCAGGCTGCTGGCCGGTAGGCGGTAGATGCTCAGCACCTGGCTTTTCGGCAGGATCGAACAGGCGCTCAGGCTGCCGATCAGCAGCAGGGTGGCGAGCAGGCGTAGTCGGCTCATGGCTGGAACTCCTTGATGGTGTCGCTGCGCAGCAGGTAGCCGGCCGGGTCTTCTTCCAGGCGGCGGGCGAAGGAGCGCAGGGCGCTGAGGGTTTCGCGCAGTTCGACAATGGTCGGGCCGAGTTCGCCAATGCCTTGCATGCCGTTGTTGAGGGTGCTGTGGTTATCCGCTAACAAGCGTTCGACGCTGCTGCTGCTGCGCTCCAATGAGGCCATCAGGCGGTTGGCGCTGCTGACGGCTTCGTGGCCTGGGCCGCTGAGCAACTGGTTGGCATTGCGCATCAGGTTGGCGGCTTCCTGGCTGGCGCTGCTCATCTGTTGCAGGGCCTGACGCAGCTCATCGCGCTGTTCGGCCACGCTGGCGCTGGTCTGTTCGATGTTGTCCAGGGTGCGTGAGATGCGACCGATGTTCTCGTGGGAGAACAGTTGGTTGGCGCGGTTGAGCAGAAGGGTGACGCTGACCACCAGGTCTTCGCCGTTGGACATCAGGCGCGTCAGCGGCGAAGGATCGGCGATGATTTCCGCCCGTTGTTCACCCTTGCCCTCCAGTGCCGGGCTTTCCGGGGTGCCGCTGTGCAGCTGGATCAGCGAGGCACCGGTAATCCCGGTGATCGACAGACGGGCGCGGGTGTCCTGTTTGATCGGTGTGCTGGCGCTGACGCGGATGTGTGCGCGCACCTTGCGCGGGTCGTTCGGATCAAGGCGCAGGCTGATCACGTCGCCGACCTTGATGCCGCTGTACTGCACGGCGCTGCCGGCCGACAGACCACTGACCGCTTCGTTGAAGATCACGTCAAAGTCGCGGGTTTCCTGATCCGAGCTGGCCTTGCTCAGCCACAGGGCAAAGCCCAGGGCTGCTGTAACCATCAGCACGGTAAACAGACCAATCAGCACGTGGTGGGCACGTGGTTCCATTCAATTTCTCCCTGGCACGCCACTGGCGGCCTGTTCGGCTGCGCGTCCGCGCGGGCCGTGAAAATACTCGTGAATCCAAGGGTTTTCGGTGGCGGCCACGACGTCCAGGCGGTCGGCCACCAGCACGCGTTTTTCCGCCAGCACCGCCACCCGGTCACAGATGGTGTAGAGCGTATCCAGGTCATGGGTGACCAGAAACACACTGAGGCCGAGGGCATCGCGCAGGGTCAGGATCAATTGGTCGAAGGCTGCCGCGCCAATCGGGTCGAGCCCGGCAGTCGGCTCGTCGAGAAACAGAATGTCCGGTTCCAGGGCCAGGGCCCGGGCTAGGGCAGCGCGTTTGATCATGCCGCCGGACAGCTCGGTCGGGTACTTGTCCCCGGCTCCGCGTGGCAGGCCGACCAGCGCCAGTTTGACCTGGGCCAGGCGCTCGGCTGCGGCACGGCTGAGGCCGGCATGTTCGATCAGTGGCAGGGCGGTGTTCTCGGTCACCGTCAGCGAGGAAAACAGCGCCCCGCGCTGGTACAGCACGCCGAAACGCCGCTCCAGTAGCGAGCGTCGCTCGGGTGGCAGGGCCAGCAGCTCTTCACCAAATACCCGCACGGTGCCGGCGTTGGCCTGGCGCAGGCCGAGGATGCAGCGCAGCAGCACCGACTTGCCGGTGCCCGAGCCGCCGACCACGCCGAGTACCTCGCCGCGATACAGGTCCAGGGCCAGGTCCTGGTGCACGGTCTGGGTGCCGAAGCGGTTGACCAGGTTGCGGACCTCAATAATCGCTTCGCCCATCACCAGCCCATCTCCATCAGAAACAGTGCGGCCAGGGCATCGAGCACGATCACCACGAAAATCGACTGCACCACCGCCGAGGTGGTGCGCTCGCCCACCGACTGTGCACTGCCGGTGACCTTGAAGCCTTCCAGGCAGCCGATCACCGCGATCAGGAAGGCAAACAGCGGGGCCTTGGCCATGCCGACCAAAAAGTGCTTGAGAGCGATGTTTTCCTGGAGCATGGCCAGGTACATGGCCGGCGAAATATCCAGGCTCAGGGCACAGACCACTGCGCCGCCGAGGATGCCGCTGAGCATGGCGATAAAGGTCAGGATCGGCAGAGCAATCAGCAGGGCGAACACCCGTGGTAATACCAGCAGTTCCAGGGGGCTCAGGCCCAGCGTGCGGATCGCGTCGATTTCTTCGTTGGCCTTCATCGAGCCGATTTGCGCGGTAAAGGCGCTGGCGGTGCGGCCGGCGATCAGAATGGCGGTGAGCAGCACGCCAAACTCACGCAAGAAGGAGAACGCCACCAGGTCAACGGTGTAAATACTTGCGCCGAAATCGGCGAGCACCGTGGCGCCGAGAAAGGCCACCACTGCGCCGACCAGAAAGGTCAACAGGGCGACGATAGGCACGGCATTCAGGCCGCTCTGTTGCAGGTGCGCCACCAACGAGGTGATGCGCCAGCGGCCGGGCCGCAGGATGATGGCGAACATCGCCGCCAGGGTCATGCCGATAAAGCCGAGCAGGGCGATGCCTTGTTGCCAGAGTTCGTCGACGGCCTGACCGATCTGGCCGAAGAATTCACGCCAGGCTGGGGGGCGTTTGCTGGGTTGCGCATCGCCGGCTTCGGCAATCGCCGTGCCTACGGTTTGCAACAGGGCGCGGCGTTCGCTGGGCAGCCCCGGCGCATCCTGAGCCAGTTGTGCCAGGCGCTGACTGCCGAGCAGCTCCACCAGCAAGGCGGCCCCGGCGGTATCCAGTGCGGCGAGGCTTTGCAGGTCGACGCGGGCGCTGCTCGGCAGCGTGCCGCGCAGTTGCAGAACCTGCGCTTCCAGGCTGGCGTAGTGAGCCAGTGTCCAGTCACCACCAATACGCACCCCAGAAGGCGCATCCGTGCGGCTGGACTCAAGCGGTGTGATAAAGGGTGCTGTGCTCATGGGCCACAGCTTACCCCTGTCGTTACGCTTACGCCCAGTGCCAAGGTGCAGGCTTAACCGTCTGCGGTGATTTCCGCGATCAGTTCGCGCAGGGCCGCTTCGGCTTCTTCGTTGGCCACCTGGCAGGTGCCGGCATTGGCATGGCCACCGCCGTTGTAGCTCAGGCACAGCTCGCCAACGTTGGTCTGCGAGCTGCGGTCGATGATCGATTTGCCGATGGCGAATACGGTGTTCTGCTGTTTCACGCCCCACATCACGTGAATGGAAATGTTGCACTGCGGGTACAGGGCATAGATGACGAAGCGGTTGACCGCGTAAATCGTCTCCTCGTTGCGCAAATCCAGCACCACCAGGTTGTGGTAGACCGTGGCGCAGCGCTGAATCTGTGCCTTGGCTTCGCGCTGGTGTTCCAGATACAGCGCCACGCGTTCATCGACATCGGGCAGTTGGAGAATTTCATCGATGCCGTGGGTTTGGCAGAAGTCGATCAGTTGCATCATCAACTGATAGTTGGAAATGCGGAAATCACGGAAGCGGCCTAGGCCGGTGCGGGCATCCATGATAAAGCTGAGCAGCTCCCAGCCCTGCGGGTCGAGGATGTCGTCGCGGCTGAATTGGGCGGCGTCGGCCTTGTCCACGGCCGCCATCATTTCATCCCAGTCACGCGGGAAGGCGTCGTGGCCGCCGTAGTGTTGCCACACCACCCGCGCCGCCGAGGGCGCAGTGGCGTCGATCAGGTGATTGCTGGCCGGCTGGTTGCGGATGGTTTCGCTCAAGTGGTGATCGAAGGCCAGGTAGCAGCCGGGCACGTAGGGCAGGTTGGTGGTGATGTCGTTGCTGGTGATGGCGACTTTGCCGTCCTGCATGTCCTTGGGGTGGACGAAGAGGATGTCGTCGATCAGCTTGAGGTGTTTGAGCAGGGCGGCGCACACCAGGCCGTCAAAATCACTGCGGGTGACCAAGCGATAGGAACTGGACATAGAGCATCTCCGGAGCGGGCAAGCGACGTTAGGAACGTACAGGCCCTCTTCAAGGTAGCACGCGCTTTGCCCCTCAGCTCGGCGGTTGTTGCTGCGTTTCCAGGCAGCTGAAGGTCGACTTCAGGACAGTCTCGGAGAGGCCATGGCCCTAGGCTGCGGCTGTTGTTCTACCGACCTCAGGAGCCACCATGTCGCCGATTACCGTACTGCGTGATACCCATCCGATTCCGCTGCTGGATGCCTGCAAGTGGACGCGCATTGCTGGGGAACCGCACACCGTCAATCTGAATGCCTACACCTCGGCCGATGGCAGCAAGATCATGGGCACCTGGATCTGCACGCCTGGCAAATGGCAGGTGGCCTATGAAAAGTGGGAGTACTGCCACTTTCAGGAGGGCTACTGCATCATCACCCCCGAAGGTCAGGCGCCGATTCACCTGCGGGCCGGCGATATTTTTATCGTCGAACCGGGGATGAAGGGCACCTGGGAGGTGGTTGAAACCGTGCGCAAGTATTTCGTGTTTGCCTGAGCCTGATCAGGGGTTGAAGCTGCGCGCATCCTTGGCCCACACATCCAGCACGGGTGTGATGTCCTTGAGGCGCAGCTGGGTGCTGTCATTTTCCAGCTGCAAGCCATGGCCCTTGCGCACCACGCGGGCCATCGGCTGGCTGTTGCGGGCATCGATGGCTTCCAGCTCGATATAGATTTCCGTATTCAGATCGCGGGTACCGGCGGCGTTGCTGGCGGCGGCTGCCACCAGGGCGACCGGCACCACTTCATAGACCTTGAGTCCCTCCGGCGACAGGTTCACCGCGGTCATAGCCGAGCGCAGCACCAGGGTGTCGGTATCGGGGTACTCGACAATGCGCAGCCGCCCGGCCAGTTCCAGACGCATGGCCTGCTGCAGATAGAGGGCAATTTCGTCCAGGGTCTGCTGGCTGACCTGGGCATCGGGCGTTGGGCTCGGGTAGAAGTGCGGGCGCTCGACCAGCACCGAGCGGTACTTCTCCAGCGTGAAGTCGGGCGAGACCCAGCGCATCACCGGTGCGCCGCTGGCCGATTGCGCCGGTTGCAGCTGCGAGTAGTCGCTGAGAAACCCCGAATACTCTGATGGGGTGGGCGTCTGGCTGGCGCACCCGGCCAGCAGCAGGGTGGCTGAAAGAGCAATGACGGGGGCCGTGAGCTTCATCGCAGAGGTCTCGCGTGGGGACAGTTGCCTAACTGTAGACCAGCCTTGAGCGCTGTTCTGCGTGGGCTAGTTGCGCCGGAAGACCAGGGCCTTGAGGGCGCTGTCCGGCTGGCTGTCGGGAAACTCCGGCGGGTTGTCCAGGCGCTCGCTAAACCTCAGGTCAGGCGCTTCGTGGGCCATGGCCTGGATCAGGTAATCCGGGCCGATTTCCGGCTCATTGCTGCACGCCAGCACCACGCCGTTCGCACTCAACAGCTCAGGCAGGCGACGCAGCACCTTTGGGTAATCCTTGCTCAGCACAAAGCTGCCGCGCTGGAACGATGGTGGGTCGACGATGATCAGGTCATAAGGCCCGTACTTGGCCACCTTGCCCCAGGATTTGAACAGGTCATGGCCGAGAAACACCACCTGGCTCAGGTCGTGCTGGTTCAGGCGATGATTATCGCGGCCACGGCTGAGCGCGGCTCGGGCCATGTCCAGATTGACCACCTGGCGTGCGCCACCGGCCAGGGCCGCCACCGAGAAGCCGCAGGTGTAGGCGAACAGGTTGAGCACGCGCTGGCCCGTCGCCTGGGCCTGCACCCATTGGCGGCCGTAGCGCATGTCGAGAAACAGCCCGCTGTTCTGCTTTTTGCCCAGGTCGAGGCGATAGTGCAGGCCGTGCTCGCAGATATCCCAGTGCTCAACCGCTTCGCCGAGTAGCCACTGCGTTGGGCTTTCCGGCAGGTAGCGCAATTGCAGCAGCAGGCTGTGCGCGCCGCTCTGCTGCCAGGCAGCGGAGTGACCGAGGTCCTGCAACATCTGTTGCAGGGCGGCCAGTTCTGCATCGCTCACCGGCTTGAACAGTGCCACCAGCAGCACGCCTTGCAGCCAGTCCACGGTGATCTGCTCCAGCCCCGGCCAGCAGCGCCCGCGCCCGTGGAACAGGCGGCGGGTTTCGCTGGGGGCTGGGCTGAGTGCGGCCAGCAGGTGCTGCTGCAAGGTGGCGAGGGCGTCTGGGGTCATGGGCGGCGATCAATGGGCTGAGGTGGCGATTTTATCAGGCCGCCGCTTCGAATCGTCTGTGTCGATCATTGTTATCGGCAAAGGCGTTTGGCATTCGCGCTGTCGAGTGCCTAGCATTGCCTTCTATTTCAACCGCATTTAAGGAACGACCATGCACATCGACGAAGCCATCCGCAGTCGCCGCGCCGTTAAAGGTTATGACCCGGCATTTACCCTGAGCGATGCCGAGAAGGATGAATTGCTGCAACTGGCGCTGCTGGCACCGTCGGCATTCAACCTGCAGCATGTGCGCCTGGTCGAAGTCAGCGACCCGGCGCTGCGCCAGCAACTGCGTGCAGTGGCCTGGGGCCAGGCGCAGGTGACCGATGCCTCGATGCTGGTGGTGGTGTGCGCCAAGCTCGACAGTTGGCAGCACGATGTCGGCCGCGTCTGGGATGGTGCGCCGCAAGAAGTGCAGGCCTATATGGCCGGTGCCATCGACACCTACTACCGCGACAAGCCGCAGGTGCAACGCGATGAAACCATGCGCAGCTGTGGCCTGATGGCGCAGACCCTGATGCTCGCCGCGCGCGGCAAGGGCCTGGATTCCTGCCCGATGGACGGTTTTGATTTCGATGCGGTGGGCAAGCTGATCAACCTGCCTGAAAACCACGTGATCGCTCTGATGGTCGCCGTCGGCAAGAAGACCATTGAACCCAAACCGCGCATCGGCAAACTGCCGTACAACGAAGTGGTGTTGCGCAACGGCTTCTGATCGCCAGGCAGATGGTTGCGCGCTTCGGTCATTGTTCAACTATCACTGTGGTCAGCCTGCGGCTGTTCACACCACTAAAGGTTGGATGACAAATGCGCGGTTGGGGGTGAATCTGGCGGGCATAAGGGGGCTACACATGGCCCCGCAGCCATAAGAAGAAGCCTGAGGAGCCCCCATGTCTGCCGAACATCTGGATGTCTTGATTATCGGTGCCGGTCTGTCCGGCATCGGTGCTGCCTACCACCTGATGAAGCACTGCCCCGGCAAGCGCTTTGCCATCCTCGAAGGCCGCGCGGCTCTGGGCGGCACCTGGGACCTGTTCCGTTATCCGGGGATTCGCTCCGACTCGGACATGTTCACCCTCGGCTACAACTTCAAACCCTGGACCAACCCGCTGGCGATTGCCGACGGCCCGTCGATCCGCAGCTACATCGAGGAAACGGCCCAGGAAAATGGTATTCAGGAAAAGATCCGCTTTCAGCACAAGGTGCTCAAGGCCGACTGGTGCAGCGAGCGCGCTACCTGGACCTTGCAGGTGCAGCGTGGTGATGACGCCGAGCCGATCAAGCTGAGCTGTCAGCACCTGCTGATGTGCACCGGCTATTACCGCTACGAAGCGGGCTACACCCCCGAGTTCAAAGGTCGCGAACAGTTCCAGGGCGACTTTATCCACCCGCAACTGTGGCCGGAGAACTTCGACTACAGCGGCAAGAACGTGGTGGTGATTGGCAGCGGCGCGACGGCCGTGACCCTGGTGCCGGCGATGACCGACAAGGCCAGGCACGTGACCATGCTGCAACGCTCACCGACCTATGTGGTAAGCCTGCCGCAGGGCGATCCGATCTCTGATGTGCTGCGCAAGTTCCTGCCGGAAACCTGGGTCTATCGTCTGGCGCGCACCCGTCAGGTGGCGATACAGCTGGGTTTCTACAAGCTCGCCAAGGCCTTCCCCAGCCTGGTGCGCAAGGCGTTGCTGGGACTGGCTCGGCATCAGCTGGGTAAGGATTTCGACATGCGCCACTTCAGCCCGCGCTACAAACCCTGGGATGAGCGGGTCTGTGCGGTACCCAATGGCGATCTGTTCAAGGTGCTGCGCAATGGCAAGGCCTCGGTGGTCACCGAGCATATCGACGGTTTTACCGCCAAGGGCATCCGCCTGAAGTCCGGTAAGGAGCTGCCGGCGGATGTGATCATCAGCGCCACCGGGCTGGAATTGCAGCTGTTTGGTGGTATGCAGGTGGTGGTCGACGGGCAGCCGTTCGACGCGTCCAAGAGCATGGGTTATCGCGGCATCATGCTGCGTGACCTGCCCAATGCCGCCGTGGTGCTGGGCTACACCAACGCCAGCTGGACCCTCAAGGCCGACCTTTCCAGCGAATACTTCTGCCGTCTGATCAACCATATGGACGCCACTGGCATGCGCCAATGCACCCCACGTGACAGTACGCGGCAGGTTAAAGAGGCACCCTTCCTCGATTTGGCGTCTGGCTACATCCAGCGCGCCGCCGACAAGATCCCCACCCAGGGTGATCGTGCGCCGTGGAAGCTCTACCAGAACTACCTGCTGGACCTGGCGCTGCTGCGCTACGGCAAGGTGGAAGACGGTTTCCTGGAGTTCAGCTCACCTCATGTCGGCGAATCTGCTGCAACGGCTACAGCGGTCTAGACTGGAAGGCAATGTAAGCCAAACGCTATAGCAGCCTGGCGCGTTACGCCTACAGAGATGTGGCCATTTGCCGCTTTGGTGGATTGGCATAAGGCCACTATGCTTTGCGACAGCTTTCATGGAGGAATGGCCGCTATGCCGGCTGCTGTCACAAAGGAGTCCTCTAGAGGATGAAAAGAATGGAATCGCTTCAGCAAGAGCAACGCTACCTGCCTGAACTGCGGGCACATATCGACAAGTTGCTGGCCAAGGGCTGGGTGATCGCTGATCGCAATCCCTTGACCCTGCAGTCCGGGCGCAAGACCTATATGGTTGTGCACGGCATGTTGATTGGTGATGCCGCGTTCTAGCGCCAGCCCCATCGTTTTCCCGGGCCCCTGTCGATCTCGATCGACAGTGGCCTTTTTTGTGGCCGGTGATCAGCCCGTAGAGCGCGGCAGTTGCCATTGGGTCGCCGCCAGCCAGTCGGCAAACGCGGCAGGCGGCAGCGGTTTGCTCAGCAAGTAGCCCTGGGCGATATCGCAACCGAGCTGATCGAGACGGTCGAGAATGGCCTCGGTTTCCACCCCTTCAGCGACGATCTTGAGATTCATGTTGTGGCCCAGTTCGATGGTCGAGCGGACGATGATGTCGTCGTCGGGATTGCTCAGCAGGTCCAGCACGAAGGACTTGTCGATCTTCAGCTCATGCACCGGCAAGCGCTTGAGTTGAGCCATGCTTGAGTAACCCGTGCCGTAGTCGTCGATCGACAGCCGCACACCCAATTCGCACAACTCCTGCAGTTGTCCCATGGCCAGTTCCGGGTCGGCCATTACTGCGCTTTCAGTGATTTCCACGATCAGGGCAGATGGCGGCACGCTATGCTCGGCCAGTTGCGCGGCGATAAAACCGGCAAAGCCGGGATCGGCCAGATCCAGTGCGGAGATATTGATCGCTGTCTTCAGGTCCAAGCCCAGCTCCTGCCAGGCGCGACTCTGCGCCACCGCAGTGCGCACCACCCAGCGGGTGAGGGCGCAGACGTTGCCGGTCTGTTCGGCCAGGGGGATAAATTCGTCCGGCGGGATAAACCCGTGCACCGGGTGAATCCAGCGCACCAGGCATTCCACGCCATACAGGCTGCGCGCGCGGATATTCAGTTTGGGCTGGAAGTACAGGCTGAGTTGACCGCCTTCCACCGCGCCTTTCAGTTCGCTCATCAATGCCAGGCGCAGCAGGCTGTGACGGTCCAGTTCCGGGCGGTAGAGGGCGTAGGGTGAGCGCTGCTGCTTACCCAGGTACATCGCCACTTCGGCATGTTGCAGCAGACTGCCGGCGCTTTCCCCGTGATCGGGATACAGGGCGATGCCCACTGTGGCGTTGAGGGTCATGCTGATGCCGCGCACGGCGAAGGGTTCGTGCAAGGCCGTGCGGTAATGCTCGGCGGCGGGGATCAGCCAACCGGGCTGGCAGGGGCTGATTAGCAACGCAAACTCGTCACCACCCAGGCGTGCCAGCTGTTCGCCCGGGCGCAGCAGCGCTTGCAGGCGGGCGGCGAGCTGGCACAGCAGTTGGTCGCCGGCATCATGGCCGAGGGTATCGTTAAGGTCTTTGAAATTGTCCAGGTCCATCAGCAGCACCGCCACACCTTCACCCGGCTGGCACTGCGTCAGGGCCTGTTGCAGTTCGGCGACAAAACGGTTGCGGTTGGCTACCTCGGTCAGCGGGTCGCGGTAAGCGAGAAAGCTGATGGTGGTTTCGCGCTCGGCAATGCCTTGCTGCATGGCGACGAATTCGCGGGCAAGCAAGCCGACCTCGCCACTGGCCTGAGTCGCCGGCACTTGCATCGCCATCTGATAGTCGCCACTGGCGATGCGTCGCACGTTGTCGACCATCTGACTCAGTGGCCGGCTGACGGTATTGGCGATCCATAGCGCGCCGAGTCCGGCCAGCAGCAGGGCGATGGCGAAGATGGTTGCCAGTTGCCATTGCAGTGGCTGGTAATCGGCCAGCTCGGCGGACAGCGAGCGCATCAGCAGCACCTGCAAGTCGCTGCTGGTGCCGCTCAGCGGCGCGCGCAGTGCCACCTGTTCCAAGCCCTGCAATTCAAAGCGAAATACCCCCTCGGCATTCGTCAGTAACTGGCCGGCCAGTTCAGCCCGTGGCAGCGCCTTCAGGTTGCTGGCCAGTACCCGGTATTGGCCAGGGCTGCCGTCGAGCAGGGCGACGTCGGCGCCGCTGAGCCGGGCCAGATGTGCGGTGGCCTGATCGTCCAGTTCAAAAGCCATCAGCAGCCAGCCCATCAGGTTGGGGCGTGGGGCGAAGATCGGCGTGGCATTGATATGCAGCACCCGTCCACCAAATACCACCAGACGCTCTGCGCTTTGCGGGTCGTTTTCGTTTAGCAGGTCATCCCACGGCAGCGCTGCGCCGGGCAGCAGTTCACCGCTGGTGCCCGCGAGAATCAGCCCCTCGGGCGCGCTGACTAGGGCAAAGCTGGCCTGGCTGCGCGAGGCGAAGGATTCCAGCGCGGCAGACAGCGACTGCGCTTCCTGCTGTGGGCTGGCGATCAGGTCGGCGATTTCGCCGAGCAGGGTGAAGTCCTTGGCGATCAGATCGGCCATGGCGCTTTGCGCCTGGCGGCGGCTTTGCAGCTCGTTACTCAGCACGGCATGGGCGAAGTTCAGCTGCCCGGCCACCTGGCTCAGGGTGTGTTGATACGTGGAGCGATAGACCAGTGCCAGCAACAGCACCATGACCGCCAGCAGCAACAGCAGAAAGAAGCCGAGAATCTTGCCGCGCAGGGTCATGAGGCGTAGTCACGTTGGGCCGTGGGGCGGGCTTTGGGCTCTTTCGGGCGCGGGTCGCGCTTCAGCGCGCCGGTGAGTTGCCAGGTCAACGTGCCGTCGCTGGGCACCGCGCGGTTCAGGGTTTCCTGCGGGTCGGCGATACGGGGGTGCCAGAGCTGCAGGGTTTGCCCGGCGGCGGCATCGAAGTTGAGGCGGGCTTTGCCCTGCGCGTCGGTCTGGGCGAACCAGGGCGTGTCGAGTACCAGGATAAATCCGAGCATCCAGTCATGGATATTGCAGCCCAGGGTGACCAGGCCTGGCTGGTCGAAACGCATCTCCTGCGCTGCGGCCTTCTGCTGGTGCAGGCGCAGTTCGAAACGCTTGGCCGGCGAGAAGGAGTAAACGTGATGATTGATCGGGTCGGAGTTGGGAAAGCTCACCGTGGTGCCGACTTGCACCGGCAGAACATAGGGGGTGAACTGGCGCTTCTGTTGGTCCATCACCGCAGTGGCGGGTTGGCTTTGCGCCGGGCCGGGTTCGATCCACAGTACGGCGTCGCTGAGTGGTTGGCCCTGGTTATCGAGCAGCACGACCTCCAGATTCTGGGCCTGCGCCAGTGTGCCCAGCAGCACCAACAGCAGTGCCAACGCCGATTTCAACATGATCGATCCCCCAAGACCGCACGACAGTAGCCGTCAGTATAGGAAGGCTTTGTGCGGCTGCCGGACGATCAGCGCTGACCGATCTGTTGGATCTGTTCAATCAGCCACTGCAGCGCCGGGTCACGCTGGCGCTGGGCCAGGCTGACGATTTCCAGGTGAAACGGGCCAAGGGCGAATGGCAACTCGAACAGTTGCAGCGGCAGCAGGCTGGCGAAGTGGCGCGCCAGCTGAGTCGGCAGCACCGCGCCCAGTTCGCTGCTGGCAACAATATGCGCGGCTTGCAGGTAATTGGGCGTGGTGTAGAGGATTTCCCGACACAGTCCCTGCTCCCCCAGCCATTGGTCGACCATGCCACGCGTCTGACCACCGTGCACCCACAGATGACGCAGTTGCAGAAATGTCGGCAGGTCCATGGGTTGGTTGCCCAGAGGGTGGCCGCGCCGCAGCGCCAGTTGCAGGGTTTCACTCATCCAGTGCTGGCGGGCAAAACGCGCGGGAATGTCCTCGAAGCGTCCCAACACCAGGTCCAGCTCGCCCTTGTCCAGCGCTTCGGCCGGCAGGCTGGGGCTCAGGTGGCGGATGTCGATGCGCATGCCGGGTGCCTGCTGACTGAGTTGTTCAAGCAGGCGTGGCATGCAGATCAGCTCGACATAGTCGGTGACGGCGATGCTGAAGTGTTGACGGCTGCTGGCCGGGTCGAACACATCGCCGGCACTGAGGCTTTGTTCCAGTTGCTGCAGGGCTGCGCGGATCGGCGTTTCCAGCGCCTGGGCGCGCGGCGTGGGTTGCATGCTGCGGCCCACGCGTACCAGCAACGGGTCATCGAGCAGTTCGCGCAGGCGATTCAGCGCATTGCTGACCGCCGGCTGGCTCAGGGCCAGACGTTCGGCCGCGCGGGAAACATTCTGCTCACGCATCAGTGCATCGAATACACGCAGCAGGTTGAGATCGAAGGTCGAGAAATTCATCTGATGAATACGACTTATCACAAGACTAAATTTCAAAAATAGTAGCGCCTTGCTTATGGTGGTGGGCGATTTTTTGTATGCCGGAGTCCAGTCCTTGTAGGAGCGGCCCGTGGCCGCGAATCGCGGGCATGGCCCGCTCCTACAGAAATAGCGACCAGGCGACATGCCCATTTAATTTCCAGCCAGAGGAACCCCGATGAGCCACTCCGCTTTCACCGTTCGACAGGCCGCCGTGATAGGCGCGGGCACCATGGGTCGGGGTATCGTCATGAGCCTGGCCAACGCCGGGATTCAGGTGCTGTGGCTGGACAACAACCCGCAGATGCTCGAGCAGGCCATGAAGGTGGTGGCCGAGACCAATGCCCATAACCTCAAGCTGGGGCGGATCAGCGCCGAGCAGTCGGACGCGCGCCTGGCTTGCGTTACCCCGGTGGGCGACTACGCCGCGCTGGCCGATGCCGATCTGGTGATCGAAGCGGTGTACGAGAACCTCGAACTCAAGCAGCAGATCTTCCGCACGCTCGATGCCACCCTGAAGCCCGGCGCGATCCTCGCCAGCAACACCTCGGCGCTGGATATCGACGCGATTGCCGCCGTTACCAAACGCCCGGAGGACGTGCTCGGCCTGCACTTCTTCAGCCCGGCGCACATCATGAAGTTGCTGGAAATCGTGCGTGGCGCCAAGACTGCTCCGGCGGTACTGGACGCGGCACTTGCCCTGGGCCAACGCATTGGCAAGGTCAGCGTGGTGGCGGGTAACTGCGACGGTTTTATCGGCAACCGCATGCTGCACACCTATGTACGCGAAGCGCGCATGCTGCTGCTCGAAGGTGCCTACCCGCATCAGGTGGACGCTGCGTTGCAGGGCTTTGGTTTCGCTATGGGCCCGTTCCGCATGTATGACGTGGTCGGCATCGATCTGGAATGGCGCGCTCGTGAACTGGCCGGTAAGGGCCAGGATGACCCGGCTGTGCAGGTGGATAATCGCCTGTGTGGCCTCGGCCGCTTTGGCCAGAAGGTGCGCATGGGTTACTACCGCTACGCCGAAGGCAGCCGCCAGGCCGAGCACGACCCTGAAGTGGATGCGCTGGTGCTGCAGGTATCCGAGCAGCTGGGCTTCACGCGCCGCGACATCGACCCGTCGGAGATTCTTGAGCGCTGCCTGCTGGCGCAGGTCAACGAGGGCGCGAAAATCCTCGAAGAGAACATCGCCGCCAACAGCCACGACATCGATCTGGTCTACCTCAATGGCTACGGTTTTCCGACCGACAAGGGTGGGCCGATGAGCTGGGCGGACAGCCAGGGTGTGGCGGCGATTTATGACCGTTTGAAAGCGTTGCAGGCGGCGTTCGGCGAGCACTGGCTGCCGGCGCGCCTGATTGAAAAACTAGCCAGCAGCGGTCAGCGCTTTGCCGATGTGCAGGAGGGCCGGGTATGAGTTATCAGGCCCCGCTGCGCGATATGCGCTTTGTGCTGCACGAACTGTTCGATATCAGTAGCCACTGCGAGCTGCTCGGCAACGGCCTTGATCGCGAGCTGATTGACGGCGTGCTGGAGGAGGGCGGGCGTTACGCCGCCGAGGTGGTGGCGCCGCTTAACCGCAACAGCGACGAGCAAGGTTGCCAGCTGAGCAAAGGCCTGGTGCGCACCCCGGATGGCTTTGCCGAGGCCTATCAGCAATACGTTGATAACGGCTGGGCGAGCATGACCGGGCCGAGCGCGTACGGCGGTCAGGCGCTGCCGCAGATGCTCGCGTGCAACTTCCACGAGATGCTGATGGGCGCTTCGCTGTCATTCCGCGTGTATTCCGGGCTGACCGAAGGCGCGGTGCTGGCGCTGTACAAGCACGGCAGCGAAACCCTGAAAGCCACCTACCTGCACAAACTGGTCAGTGGCCAATGGGCCGGCACTATGTGCCTCACCGAACCGCAGGCCGGCACCGACTTGGCCCTGCTGCGCACCAAGGCCGAGCCGCAGGCGGATGGCAGCTTCAAGGTCAGCGGCAGCAAGATCTTTATCAGCGGCGGCGAACAGGACCTCTCGGAAAACATCATTCACCTGGTGCTCGCGCGCCTGCCGGATGCGCCGGCCGGGGTGAAGGGTATTAGCCTGCTGCTGGTGCCGAAATTTATCGCTGCAGCTGACGGCACGCCGGGCGAGCGCAACGCGCTGTCCTGCGGGGCCATCGAGCACAAGATGGGCATCAAGGGTGCCTCCACCTGCGTGATGAACTTCGACGGCGCCACCGGCTGGCTGATCGGTGAAGCCAACCAGGGCCTGGCCTGCATGTTCACCATGATGAACGATGCGCGCTTTCAGGTCGGTTTGCAGGGCTTGGGCATTGGCGAAGCGGCCTTCCAGGGCGCGCTGCGTTATGCCCGCGAGCGCCTGCAGTCGCGTGCCCTGAGTGGGCCGGCGGAGCCGGGCAAGGCGGCCGATCCGATCATTGTTCACCCCGATGTGCGGCGCATGCTGCTGACGCAGAAGAGTCTGGTCGAAGGCAGCCGCATGCTCGCCGTCTACTGCGCGCGTCAGCTTGACCTTGAACACGGCCATCCTGATGTTGCCCAGCGCAAAGCCGCCGGCAAACGCGCGGCGCTGTTGATCCCGATCATCAAAGCCTTCTTTACCGATATGGGCCAGGAAGTCGCCAGCCATGCCGTGCAGGTGTACGGCGGGCATGGCTTTATCCGCGAATGGGGCATTGAGCAACTGATGCGCGACAGCCGCATTACCCAGTTGTATGAAGGCACCAACGGCATTCAGGCGCTGGACTATATCCGCCGCAAGGTGCTCGGTGACGGCGGTGCCGAACTGTCGGCGTTGCAGGCCGAATTCAGCGAGTTGTGTGATGCCCAGGTTGGGCGTCCAGCCCTAGCGGCGCTGGCTAAAACGGTGCAGGCGCGCCTGGGTGAGTGGCGCGAGCTGAGCAGCAAGGTGATTGCTGCCAGTCAGCGCGATGTGCAGGAGATCGGTGCGGTGTCGGTGGATTTCCTCCAGTATTCAGCCTATGTGCTGCTGGCCGGTTTCTGGCTGCAAGCGGCGGCACGGGCGCAGGATGCACTGGAGGCCGGGAGTGGCGACGCTGCGTTCTACCAAGCCAAATTGCAGTCTGCCGATTTCTACCTGCGCCGGGTATTGCCACGGGCCAGTGCCCATCGCGAGTCCCTGCTGGGCGGTGCCGAGTGCTTGATGGTCATGGATGAGGCGAGTTTCGCGTTTTAACCGCGAATCTCTGTAGGAGCCAGCTTGCTGGCGATGCTTTTGATCTGCCGGGATCGCCAGCAAGCTGGCTCCTACATGAACGTTACATAACAACAAGAGGATCACCCCATGCTGCCCTTTAGCTTTGCCACCACGGCGCAGATTCTCTGCGAAACCGGCGCGTCTCGGCGTCTGGCCGAGTTGTGCCGCGAGCGCGGCGCGCAGCGGGTACTGATCGTCACCGATCCGGGCATCAGCAAGCTCGGCCTGCTGGCGGATGTGCTGCCGGGCTTTGCCCGCGCCGAGCTGACCGTCGAGGTGTTCGATCAGGTGGTGGCCGACCCGCCCGAGGCCATTCTGCTGGCAGCGGTTGAACAGGCCCGTGCGCTCAAGGCGCAGCTGATCATTGGTTTTGGTGGCGGCAGTTCGATGGACGTGGCCAAGCTGGTGGCGCTGCTGGCGCATCCCGAGTGCAGCCAGGCGTTGGCGCAGATGTATGGCGTTGGCAATGCCCGCGGGCAGCGCCTGCCGCTGATTCTGGTGCCGACCACCGCCGGCACCGGCTCGGAAGTCACGCAGATTTCCATCATCACCACCGGCGCCACCACCAAGATGGGCGTGGTCTCGCCGCTGCTGCTGCCGGACCTGGCCCTGCTGGATGCCGAGCTGACCCTCGGCTTGCCGCCGGCGGTGACTGCCGCCACCGGAATCGACGCCATGGTGCATGCCATTGAGGCCTACACCAGTGTGTTGAAAAAGAACCCGCTGTCCGACCTGCTGGCCCGCGAAGCGCTGCGCCTGTTGGCGGCCAATCTGGATGAAGTGGTGCATAATGGCGGCAACCGCGAGGCGCGTCAGGCCATGTTGCTGGGTTCCTGCCTGGCGGGTCAGGCGTTTGCCAACGCGCCCTGCGCAGCGGTGCATGCACTGGCCTATCCACTGGGCGGGCATTTCCACATTCCCCATGGGCTGTCCAACGCCCTGGTGCTGCCACATGTGCTTGCTTTCAACGCCAGTGTCGCCGCGCCGCTGTATGCCGAGCTGGCACCGCTGGTACTGGGCGAGCGCTTGCAGGCTGGCAGTGCTGCGCAGCAGACCGAGCAGTTTATCGCGGCTCTGGCCGACTTCAGCGTGCGCAGCGGCCTGCCGACGCGTTTGCGCGATGCCGGCGTACCACAGGACATGCTGCCGACCATGGCCCGTGATGCCATGTTGCAGCAGCGCCTGTTGGTGAATAACCCGCGTGAAGTGAACGAAGCCCAGGCCCTGGCCATTTACCAAGTCGCCTATTGACCTGTTTCGCGGCTAAAGCCCCTCCCACGGTACAGCGCATGCTCGTGGGAGGGGCTTTAGCCGCGATGCTTGCCGCGATTCTCGCCCATTACAAGGATTACCGATGAGCCAACCCCAGCACCTGCGCGGCGATTACCGGCACTTTCAGCCGATTACCACGCGCTGGCATGACAACGATGTCTACGGTCACGTCAACAACGTCACCTACTACAGCTTCTTCGACAGCGCGGTGAACACCTACCTGATCGAAGTCGGCGGCCTGGATATCCATAACGGCAGTGTGGTGGGCTTTGTGGTCAGCTCCAGCTGCGATTACTTCGCCTCTATCGCCTTCCCCGAGCGCATCGAGATCGGCCTGCGCGTCGGCAATCTGGGCAACAGTTCGGTGCAGTACGAGCTGGCGGTTTTCAAGGCGGGTGAAGACGAGGCCTGCGCCGCCGGGCGCTTTGTGCATGTCTTCGTCGACCGCAGCAGCAACCGCCCGGTAAGCATTCCCGAGCACCTGCGGGCGGCGTTGACGGTGCTGTTGGTAGAGCCTGCTGTGTAGGCGGCCTTGAGTGGCGAGTCGTCCGGCTCTCCCACATAAACAAAAAAGCCGCTGTCAGGCGGCTTTTTGTTGTCAGCATTCGGCACTTAGCGGTGTTTGTGCTTTTTATGCTTCTTGTGTTTTTTGCCGTGGTAATGGCCGCGATCACGTTCGCTGCCGCCGGCGTATTCATTGGCCAGCGCGCCACCGGCCGCGCCGCCTAGGCCGGCGCCGATGGTTGAACCGGTGCTGCCGCCGACCTTATTACCGAGTACCGAGCCACCGGCTGCGCCCAGGCCACCGCCCAATGCGGCTTCGGTCTTGTTGCCGTCGCGGGCGGTAATCACCCCGCCAGCCGCACCCCCTAAGCCTGCGCCAATTGCCGCGCCGGTGCTGCCGCCCACCTGTTGACCAATCACATTGCCCAGGGCGCCACCAATACCGCCGCCGATGGCGACCTTGCCGGTATCGCCGGCCACGGCAAAGGGTGAAGCCAGAGCGCTGAATAGCAGCGCAGAACATAATGTACGCATACGGCAGACCTTCTCGACTAAATGGGTGTGCGGAGCTAGGCCTTTGTTTCTAAAGGATGATTTGTCCGCGCACAGTCTTAGAGGGCGTTTTGCTGAAAAATTCCCTGCCGCTGGTCGCCGGTGTGATCCTTGCCACAGATTCGCTCAAAGAATGCGCGCAGCGGCCTGATGAGCTTGCAGGCGAATCGCCACGTACTTCGAGGTCGGGGTAAAGCTACCCGTGCCGAAACTCTGCAACGGCACCAGCGGGTTGGCCTCCGGGTAGTAGGCCGCCGCCTGGCCGGCGGGAATATCGAAGGCCAGCAGGGTAAAGCCCTCGACCTTGCGCTCGATACCGTCATCCCAGATGGACTGGATATCGACCCGCTGCCCCGGCTGAAAGCCCAGGCGCAGGATGTCCGCTTCATTGACGAACAGCACCTGACGCTGGCCTTTGACCCCACGGTAGCGGTCATCCAGGCCATAAATGGTGGTGTTGTACTGATCGTGGGAGCGCAGCGTTTGCAGGATCAAGTCCGGTGTTTGCCCGCTGCTGCGCACTTGCGCTGGCAGCAGGTCGGCGGGCAGCGGGTTGGCCTTGAAGTTCGCCTTGTTGCTGGTGGTGAGCCAGCGCCGCTCTGCCGCTGCGTTGCCCAGGTAGAAGCCGCCGGGATGTTGCAGACGCTGGTTGAAGTCACTGAAACCGGGGATGGTATCGGCAATCAGCTCGCGGATACGGCTGTAGTCGGCAATCAGCGCGTCCCAGTTTACTGGATGATTACCCAGCGTGGCCTTGGCGATACCGGCAATGATCGCCGGCTCCGAGCGCATCTGTGGCGACAGCGGCTGGAGTTGGCCATAGGACGCGTGGATCATGCTGAACGAATCTTCCACGGTGACCGCCTGCGGACCGCCGGCCTGGTGGTCTATGTCGGTACGCCCCAGGCACGGCAGGATCAGTGCATCACGTCCGGTGGTCAGATGGCTGCGGTTGAGCTTGGTGCTGATCTGCACGGTCAGCGCGCAGCGGCTGAGTGCGGTATGGCTGCGCGGGCTGTCCGGGGTGGCTTGGGCGAAGTTGCCGCCCAGCCCGATAAACACCTTGGCCTGACCCTCGAGCATGGCGTTGATCGCCTCAACGGTATTGTGGCCCTGGGCGCGCGGCACCTGGAAGTTGAAGCGCTGCTCCAGCGCATCGAGAAAGGCCGCTGGCGGGCGCTCATTGATGCCCATGGTGCGGTCGCCCTGCACGTTGCTGTGGCCGCGCACCGGGCACAGGCCGGCGCCGGGACGGCCGAGGTTGCCGCGCAGCAGCTGCAGGTTGACGATCTCCTGAATGGTCGCCACCGAGTTGTGGTGCTGGGTGATACCCATGGCCCAGCAGATGATCACCCGCTCGGCGCGGCGGTAGAGCAGGGCGGCATGTTGCAGCTCGTCCAGGCTCAGGCCGGATTGCTCGACCAGCGACTCCCAACTGCTAGCATCCAGCAGCGCTAGATAGTCATCCACGCCATGGGTGTGTTCAGCGATAAAGGCCAGGTCGAAGACTGCCGGCTCGCCCTGGGCCAGCGCTTCGCGGTGCCACTGCAGCAGGAACTTGGCGATGCCGCGCAGGGCGGCCATATCACCGCCCAACGCCGGGCGGAAAAATGCGGTGTTGAGCGGCGCGGAGCCGTTGCTGAGCATTTCCAGCGCATGTTGCGGGTGCTGAAAACGCTCCAGTCCGCGCTCCTTCAACGGGTTGAAGCACACCACCTGCGCCCCGCGTTTGACCGCCTCGCGCAGCGGTTCGAGCATGCGCGGGTGGTTGGTGCCGGGGTTCTGCCCAAGCACGAAAATCGCATCGCTGTGCTCGAAGTCAGCGAAGGTCACGCTGCCCTTGCCGACGCCCACGCTCTGCCCGAGGGCCACTCCGCTGGCTTCGTGGCACATGTTCGAGCAGTCGGGAAAGTTGTTGCTGCCAAAGGCGCGGACGAACAGTTGATACAAATAGGCGGCTTCATTGCTGGCGCGGCCGGAGGTGTAGAACTCTGCCTGGTTGGGGCTTTCCAGTGCCTTGAGATGCTCGGCGATCAGGGCAAAGGCTGCGTCCCAACTGATAGGCTGGTAGCGGTCGCTGGCGGCGTCATAGCGCATCGGCTCCGTCAGACGGCCCTGGTATTCGAGCCAGTAATCGCTTTGCTCGCGCAACTGGCTGACGCTGTAGCGGGTAAAGAAGGCAGCATCTACACGACGCTTGGTGGCCTCCCAGTTGACCGCCTTGGCCCCGTTCTCGCAAAACTTGATGTGGCCGTCTTCTGGCGAATCACCCCAGGCGCAGCCGGGGCAGTCGAAGCCGCCGTGCTGGTTGGTTTTGAGCAGGGCACGCAGGTTCTTGAACGGTTGCTTACTGTCCAGCCAGAAGTGCGTCACGCTGCGCAGCGCCCCCCAACCGGCGGCTGCGCCCTTGTACGGTTGATAGCGTGGATTGATCGGTTGCAGGCTCATGGCTGAGCGACTCCGGGCGCGGCCGGGCTGTACACCCGTGGCGCGCTGTGCTGGGGCAGGTGGATCAGATTGAGGTTGTGCTGGCGCGCCCACTGCACGCTGAGGGTGGTGGGCGCAGACAGGCTGACCAGGGTGCCGATGCCCGCGCGCAACGCCTTGTGGATCAGCTCCAGGCTGCAGCGACTGGTGACCACGGCAAAGCCCTGGCGCAGGTCTTCACCTTCGCGGTGCAGGGCGCCGAGCAGCTTGTCGAGGGCGTTATGCCGGCCGATATCCTCGCGGCATAGGCGGATCTGGCCCTGGCCGTCGACATACAGCGCGGCGTGTACCGCGCCGCTATGGCGGGCCAGGGTCTGTTCGGCCTGAATACGCTGGCGCAAGCCCTGCAGATGGGCCGCTGCCGGCAGCGGGCTAAACGTCAGGCTGGGCAATTGCGGCAAGGCCTGTTCCAGCGCTTCGACCCCGCACAGACCGCATCCGCTGTTGCCGGCCAGGGTGCGGCGCTGCTGCTTGAGGGTCCAGAAGGCGCGGTTGCTGACCTGCACCTCGGCGCTGATGGCGCTGTCGTGCTGCTGCAGGCGGATATCGTAGATCTCATCGAAGCTGTCGATCAGGCCGGCGCTGAGGCTGAAGCCGTAGATAAAGTCCTCAAGGTCGCTGGGCGAGACCATCATCACGCTATGGCTGATGCCGTTGTAGCTGATCGCCAGGGCCGTCTCGCTGGCCAGCGCGGCTGTGCCGTCCTGCTGGCTCTCTGCCAGTCCGACATAGTGGTAGGTGGGCGCAGACAACAAGGCCGGCGCGCTGAGTGGCAGGCGGGTGGGCGCGTGGCGTGGCATGGGCAAGACATCCCGGCGACGAGGTGATTGCGCCAGCCTAGGCTGCTGCGTCGGGTGCGTCTAATCGCTGTTGCTGATCTTGTGATCGACGCTGTCTATCAAGACTTCACGTCTGGGCCTTTTAGCCCGCATCAGCGGCTAACAGCTTGTGCGCTTCGGCAAAGCAGGCTTCGGCCAGGGCCGAGCGCGGGGCGCTGCGGCGCAGGATCAGGCCCAGGGGGGCGAGGGTGTGTGCGTCTTCGATGGGCGTCAGCGCCAGGTGTTCGGTGAAATCGGCCAGGCCGCCGTTAAGCGGCATGATCGCGCAGCACAACCCGGCACTGACCGCTTGCAGCAGTTGATGCACGGCATCGGTTTCCAGCCGTGGGTTGGGCGTCAGGCCGCGGGAGCGGAAGCTGTGGTCGATGGATTGGCGAAAATGCATGCCCGCTGAGAGCAGCCCCAGCGGCAGGTCGATCAGGCTTTCCCAGCGCAGCGCCGGGCGGGTGAACTGGAAATGCCGGCGGTCATACAGCAGGCCCATGCGGGTTTCGGCCAACTCCAGACTGTCGAAGTGTTCAGGGTTGAGGCGGTCGAGGTAGGACAGGCCTAGGTCGAGCTGATTACGCCCGAGGCGTTCGAGAATTTCCTCGCTGCTCAGGGCGAACAGCTGAAAGCGCAGCCCGGGATGCTGCTCGGCAAAGAATTGCACCAGGCGCATCGGATCAAATCCGGCCAGCGGTACCACGCCCAGGCGCAGGGTGCCGACCAGTTGCCCGCGACAGGCAGCGGCTTCGGCATACAGACCGTCGTGGGCGGCCATCAGGCTGCGCGCCCAGGCCAGAATACGCTCACCTTCGGCGCTGAAGCCCTCAAAGCGCTGACCACGGCGCACCAGCTCCAGACCCAGCTCGTCTTCCAGTTGGCGCAGGCGCATCGACAGGGTTGGCTGGGTGATATGACAGCGCGCGGCGGCCTGGCCGAAGTGGCGGGTTTCATCCAGGGCGATGAGGAATTTCAGCTGTTTGATATCCACGATGTGTCCTTAAAACCCTGGGTTGCGCCGATTCTAGCAGGCCGTTGCCGGCGGCTAGGTGCGGAATACGGCCTAGGGCGCTGCCTGCAGCGACAGTGGCGCACGTGGCACCTTTGTGATGGAACTGGGTCTAGACTTCTGGCTCCGGGCTTCGTGCCTGGCCACTTTCCAAGGAATCAAGAGGAAGCGTTTATGAGTCTGTTTGCCTTTGTCAAAGAAGCCGGAACCAAACTCTGGGAGTCGCTGGTCGGTCAGGAGGCCCAGGCGGCCGAGTCGCTGGCGGCGCACGTCGCCAAGGTGGGCTTGGGAAACCCGGCTATTCAGATCAGCGTCGAGGGCGAGAAGGTCATTGCCCGTGGCGAGGTGGCCAGTCAGGAAGAGAAGGAGAAAATCCTGCTGGCGTTGGGCAACGTCGCCGGCGTCGCCGAAGTGGAAGACCATATCAGCGTGACCACGCCGGCCCCGGCGGCGCGCTTTGTCACGGTGAAGAAGGGCGACACCCTGAGCGCGATTGCCAAGGCCGAATACGGCAACGCCAATGCCTATCCGAAAATCTTTGAAGCCAACAGGCCGATGCTCAGCCACCCGGACAAGATCTACCCGGGCCAGGTGCTGCGCATTCCCGAATAAGTGATACCTGTGGGAGGCGCTTCAGCGGCGATAGTCGCGGCTAAAGCCCTCCCACACATCATCAGGTTTGGCGGGTATCTGTCCCGGATTGCATCCGGGCTACAAGCCTTGCAGCAACTCCCGGTAATCCTCCACGGCGGCAAACTCTTCGGTGTCCTTCGGCCCCGCCTGGCTATCGGGCTGGCGCACGGCGAGCAGGTGGCCGACGCCAAAACGTCCGGCACTGCGCAGAATCGGCAGGCTGTCATCGATAAACAAACTGCGTGCCGGCGTGAAGCTGATGTCCTGCTGCAGGGCGTGCCAGAACTGCTGGTCTTCCTTAGGGAAGCCATAGTCGTGGGAGCTGATCAGCCGGTCGAAGTAGGGCGCCAGTTCGATGCGTTCCAGCTTTAGCGACAGCGAATCGCGGTGTGCATTGGTAATCAGTACCACCTGCTTGCCGGCTGCACGCAGGGCCTGAATAAAGGTATCGGCATCCGGGCGCAGGGCGATCAGGTGCGCCACTTCACGCTTGAGGTCGCGGATCGACAGGTTCAGCTCGCGGCTCCAGAAGTCCGTGCAGTACCAGTTGAGCGTGCCGGCGTGCTCACGGAACAGCGGCAGCAGCTCGGCCTCTGCCAGCGCGCGGCTGACGCCATGCAGCTCGGCATAGCGCTGCGGCAGGTGCTGCAACCAGAAGTGGTTGTCGAAGTGCAGGTCGAGCAGGGTGCCGTCCATATCCAGCAGGACGGTGTCGATGGCGTTCCAGATCAGTGACGGCATGCGGGTTCTTTCGTTTACGCTGCGGAGGCTGTCGCGATTTTCGTCATGGGCGTCGTCATCGCGCAATCTCCGGCAGGGACAATGGGAAAAGGCACGGTATGATAACCCGCTACTTCACTTCACTCTCGATACATCCGGGCATTGCTGCACGCGCCAACGCGTGGCCGCCACACAGTCCGACAGGCCTGTAACAACCCGTCAAGGAGCCGCCCCATGCGTCAGAAGCCCACTGTCCTCGCTCGCGAAATCGTCGCCAGCAGCCGCCTGTTCCGCGTTGAGGAGCTGCAGCTGCGTTTCAGCAACGGCGTGGAGCGCACCTACGAGCGACTGGTGGGCAAGGGATCCGGCTATGGCGCGGTGATGGTGGTGGCGATGGTCGATGACGAGCACGCGCTGCTGATTGAGGAATACTGCGGCGGCACCGATGATTACCAGCTGTCACTGCCCAAGGGCCTGATCGAGCCGGGTGAGGACGTGTTGGTGGCGGCCAACCGTGAGTTGAAAGAAGAAGCCGGTTTTGGTGCGCGCCAGCTTGAGCTGCTGGCCGAGTTGAGCCTCTCACCGGGTTATATGAGTCAGAAGATTCAGGTGGTACTGGCTTCGGATCTCTACGAAGAGCGCCTGCCGGGCGATGAGCCGGAGCCGATGCGCGTCGACCAGACCAGCCTGCGCGAGCTGTCGAGCCTGATCCAGCACCCGCAATTTACCGAAGGTCGCGCCTTGGCTGCGCTGTACCTGGCGCGCGATGTACTGACTCAGCGAGGGATCTTTAAACCATGAGCCATCCGCTGATTCCCGCCGTGATTGAGTTGGTACGTCAGGCCGGCGCGGCGATCCTGCCGTACTGGCGCGCCGATGTGACGGTCAACGAAAAGGCCGATGCCTCGCCAGTCACTGCTGCCGATCTGGCGGCGCACCATATTCTTAATGACGGTCTGCTGGCCTTGGCGGCTGACATCCCGGTGCTCTCTGAGGAAGCTGCGGATATTGCCCTGAGCACCCGTGCGCAGTGGCAGCGCTGGTGGCTGGTCGACCCACTGGATGGCACCAAGGAATTTATCGCCGGCAGCGAGGAATTCACCGTCAACGTCGCATTGATCGAGCAAGGCCGCGTGGTGTTTGGCGTGGTGGGCATTCCGGCTACCGGCCAGTGCTATTACGGCGGTGCGGGTCTCGGCGCCTGGCGTGCCGATGCAGCGGGCAAGGCTGAGTCGATCAGCGTGCGTCTGGCTCCGTCGGAGGCCTTTACCCTGGTGGCCAGCAAGCGTCACTCCAGTCCGGCGCAAGAAGCGTTACTGGCCGGGTTGGGCGAGCGCTTTGGGGAGCTGCAACTGGCCAATGTCGGCAGCTCGCTAAAGTTCTGCCTGCTCGCCGAAGGCAACGCCGATTGCTATCCGCGTTTGGCGCCGACCTCGCAGTGGGACACCGCAGCGGCGCAGGGCGTACTGGAGGGCGCGGGCGGCGAAGTGCTGACGCTCAAGGGCGAAGTGCTGACCTATGAGGCGCGTGAGTCGCTGCTGAATCCGTACTTTCTGGCGCTTCCGGCTGCCGCCGCTTGGCGCGCCGAGTTGATTCAGTTGGCCCGCGCGCTGGATTAAACGCTCTGCTTGGATGATGGGTATCGCTGCGCTCAACCCATCCTACGTTGCTCACAATCTGTAGGAGCGGCCCATGGCCGCGATGGGCCTTATCGCGGGCATGGCCCGCTCCTACAGTTAGCGTTCCGGCTTGGCTCAGTCGAGCATATCGCCGTAGCGTTCGTCCTTCTTGAACAGCAGTGGCTGGGCGAAGCCCGGCACTTTGATCTGCTCGGCGCTGATCTCGATCTGCTTATCGTCGATCAGGTCGTTACCGAAGTTGTAGATAATCCCCAAATCCCCCAGCAGCGCCTGCGCGTCGTAGGCCTGAGCGGCTTGGCGCGTGGCTTCGCGGCGCTGCAGGTAGGCAGCAAAGGCCGCTTCGCCATGGCGCTTGCGCAGCATGCGTTCGGCCACATGCGGCGCCAGCAGCAGGGCGCTGGCATTGTTGCCGCCAAAGCCCTTGGAGTTGATTACGCACAGATCCAGCTGCTCGGGTGCGCGTGAACGATCCTGGATGGCGAAGCTTAGGTGCTGCTGGTGCACGTCGTCGGCCACGGCGTCGATGGTCTTGATGCCAGGGATGATGCCGTACTTGAAGCTGCCCAGGGCGGAGATCACCTGATCACCACTGGCAGTGGCCAGGGAGTGGCCAACAAAGGCTTTCACTGCGGTGACCGGCCACTGCTTGATGGCGAAGGCGCCGGCGATGCGGTCGAGGATTTCTGATTCGGTCACCCGGTTGGCCGGGGTGCTGGAACCGTGGGCATGCACAAAGCTGCGCTCACGCACTGCGTCGATGCCCAGCAGTTGCACGGCGCTGGCCACGGCCTTGGCCATGGTCAGGTAGTTGCCGGGGCCAGGGGCGGAGATGGACTTCTTGAAACCGTCGGCGTTGATAAACACATCCGGCACCGCGCCATGGATATCTGCGCCCAGTTCCAGGGCCAGTTCATCATCCATCAGCACCACGAACTGGCAGGCTTCGGCCAGGGTAAAACCGCAGTTCTCGCCAAACGGGCGGCTGGCGCGGCGGAAGTCGACCGAGTCCTTGCCTTCGATCTGGCGCAGGCCATCTTCGGTGGCCAGCGCGCCCATGGCACCGTAGCCCTCGATGCATTCCTGATTGATCGGTGCTTCGCTGTTGCCGACGATGGCCACCCGCGCTTTGCCCGAACTGATCAGCTCGATGCCTTTCTGCAGGTTATAAAGGAAGGTGGCGCAGGCGCCGGTGACGCTGCCGGTGGTGCCGACACTGCCCAGTACATAGGCGTTGATAAAGTCCGCCGGCATGGTGTTCAGGCCCAGGGCCAGCTGCTTGGCGGTGACGCGTCCGCCTTTCAGGCGCGACTGCATCAGGCCGCCGAAACCGTTTTCATCCAGCTGGCTCATGATGCTGCCAGCGAACACCGCGACTTCGTCCGGCGCCACGTGCTGCATGATGGTCTGCCACTCGATGCCGGTGGCGCGCAGCGCATCGGTGACGCCGACGATGGTCATGGCCAGGCCGCGCGGGTGGAAGCGCGCGTTGTACAGCGCGCTCGGCTCGAAGCCTGTGGGCAGCTGACCAGCGGACTTCACCGGCAGGGCGCGGTAGCTGTCGACCTTGAATTCGCAGTTGTCGTGCAGGGTCACCAGCACTTCGCTGGCGTTCAGCTCATCCACCGTCCAGTCGCTCGGCAACGGCTCGGGCAGGTGCTTGCGCAGGGTGATAAAGCTCAGCGGCTGACCGGCGGTGGCGCTGATATCGATGGTTTTCTGCCAGTGCGCGGCGTCGACATCCAGGTGCTGCTTTTCGATGCGGCGTACCAGAGTCGAAGCGAGAATCTGCTCGGCGAAGCGGCTGTCGATCTCGGCCAGGCTCAGGGCATTGCCGGCGTCATCCTGATAAGTGCCATCCACCACCTTGACCAGTTTCATCATCACCGCCAGACCGGCAAGGGTCTGCTGGCGCGCTGGGGTGTCCATCGATTCGATCACGGTGCGGCGGAAACCATGGTGGAAGGAGCTGCGCCCGGCCGCGTTATAGCCACCAAAACCAACGATCACAGGTAAGCGTGAGGTCACTCGATCACTCCTTCAAAAGATAACGCCGGACAAACTGAGGTGAGGCTGTGGCGGTTTGTCATGCTGCCGGAACGCTCTAGAACGGGCAGTGCACCGTGGGTGAGCGGCCAGCATGGCTATTTGGATGCCTATGCTGACGTGATTGCTGACTTGCGAGTCACGGTTTCGACCAAGGTCGCGCAGCGTTAAAACCCCAGCACTGTTATGGTCTTTCCAGCCTTTGATCAGCTGGAGAACAACAATGCACAGCGTCAATCCCTACGAGTACGGCATGCCGCGCGATGCGGCGAATTTTCAGGCGCTCAGCCCGCTGAGTTTTCTCGAACGCGCCGCCAGCGTCTATCCGCAGCGCCTGGCGCTGATCAATGGCAGCCTGCGTCAGACCTGGGGCGAAACCTACAGTCGCGCTATCCGCTTGGCTTCGGCGTTGGCCCAGCGCGGTATTGGCCTGGGCGACACGGTGGCGGTGATTGCGCCCAATGGCCCGGCGATGTTTGAGGCGCACTTCGGCGTGCCGATGTGCGGCGCGGTGCTGAATGCCATCAATACCCGCCTGGATGCCGAGGCCATCGCTTTTATCCTGCAACACGGTGAAGCCAAGGTGCTGCTGGTAGACAAGGAGTTCGGCGAACTGGCCCAGCGCGTGGTCGGCCACTTGCCACAGCCGCCATTGGTGATCGGCATCGATGACCCGGAATATGCCGAGGGCCTGTTGATCGGTCAGCTGGAGTACGAGGCGCTGCTGGCCGAGGGTGATACGGACTACGCCTGGCAGTTGCCGACGGACGAGTGGCAGGCGATTGCCCTGAACTACACCTCCGGCACCACCGGCAACCCCAAAGGCGTGGTTTATCACCACCGCGGCGCACACCTGAATGCGCTGTCCAACGCCATGTGCTGGGACATGAGCCGCTTCCCGGTGTACCTGTGGACGCTGCCGATGTTCCACTGCAACGGCTGGTGCTTCCCCTGGGCGCTGGCCGCCTATGTCGGGGTTAACGTGTGCCTGCGCCATGTGCGCGCCGAGGCCATATACCCGGCGATTGCCGAGCATGGCGTCGACCATTTCTGCGGTGCGCCGATTGTCCTGAATATGCTGGCCAATGCTGCCGATGACTTAAAGGCGCTGAAGACCCGCCCGGTTAAGGTGCTGACCGCCGGTGCTGCGCCGCCCGCCGCCGTGATCGAAGCTATGGAGGCGCTGGAGTTTCGCGTCACGCACGTCTACGGCCTGACCGAAACCTACGGCCCCAGCGTGGCCTGCGAGTGGAAAAGTGAGTGGGACAGTGAGACGCCTGAGCAACGCGCGCGCCTGAAGTCCCGCCAGGGCGTGCGTGCCCCCTTGCTCGACGGCCTGATGGTGGCCGACCCAGACACCCTGCAGCCCGTACCGAAAGACGGCCAGACCATTGGCGAGATCATGATGCGCGGCAATGTGGTGATGAAGGGCTACCTGAAAAATCCGTCAGCCACTGCCGAGGCCTTTGCCGGCGGCTGGTTTCACTCCGGCGACCTGGCGGTGTGGCATGCCGACGGTTATGTGGAGATCAAGGATCGCAGCAAGGACATCATCATCTCCGGCGGCGAGAACATCTCTTCCATCGAGGTGGAGGACGTGCTGTATCGCCATCCGCTGATTCTGGAAGCTGCTGTGGTGGCCATGGCGCATGCCAAATGGGGCGAAACACCCTGCGCCTTTGTCACCCTCAAAGCGGGTGCCGAGCTGACAGCCGAGGAAGTAATCGCCTTTTGTCAGCAGCACATGGCGCGCTTCAAGGTGCCGGGCTGCGTGGTGTTCACTAACCTGCCAAAAACCAGCACCGGTAAGGTGCAGAAGTTCGTTCTGCGTGAGCAGGCCAAGCAGTTGGCCGCGCAGCAGGCGGTGGCTTAAGGAAGATTGAAGGCACTTGTTACAGGTTTAAATGCATAGCGAGTTGAGAACCTAAATGCCATTCACTACTATTTGGCACCTTAACTCGTCTATACCAAGAGGCATTACACCATGCAGGTAAGCAAAGGCTTGTTCGCCGCACTCTCCCTCACTGCGCTCGCCAGCACTGCGCAGGCCGCCGATGAAGTGGTGGTGTATTCCTCGCGTATCGACGAGCTGATCAAGCCGGTGTTCGATGCCTACACCGCGAAAACCGGGGTCAAGGTCAAGTTCATTACCGACAAGGAAGCGCCGCTGATCGCCCGCCTGAAAGCCGAAGGGGCCAACACCCCGGCTGACCTGCTGATCACTGTTGACGCCGGCAACCTCTGGCAAGCCGAGCAGGAAGGTGTACTGCAGCCCACCAAGTCCGAGCTGATCAACGCCAATATCCCCGCTCAGTATCGCTCCAGCACTGACAGCTGGACTGGCCTGTCGCTGCGCGCACGGACCATCTTCTACTCCACCGAGCGGGTCAAACCGAGCGAGCTGAGCACCTATGAAGCCCTGGCCGACAAAAACTGGGAAGGCCGCCTGTGCCTGCGTACCAGCAAGAAGGTCTACAACCAGTCGTTGACCGCCACCCTGATCGAAACCCATGGTGCGGCCAAGACCGAAGAAATCATCAAGGGTTGGGTCAACAACCTGGCCACCGACGTGTTCGCCGATGACACCGCGCTGCTGCAGGCCATCGACGCCGGTCAGTGCGACGTTGGCATCACCAACACCTACTACTACGGCCGCCTGCACCAGCAGCAGCCGGATCTGAAAGTGAAGCCGTACTGGCCGAACCAGAACGACCGTGGCGTGCACGTCAACCTGGCGGGTGCCGGTGTGACCAAGTACGCGCCAAACGCTGAAGCCGCCCGCAAGCTGCTGGAGTGGATGACCACCGAAGAAGCGCAGACCATCTTCGCCGGCGTTAACCAGGAGTTCCCGGCCAACCCGGCCGTCGCACCGTCCAAGGAAGTCGCCGCGTGGGGCACCTTCAAGGCTGACTCGATCGCCACCGAAGTGGCTGGCAAGCGTCAGGCTGAAGCCACCATGTTGATGGATCGCGCTGGCTGGAACTAAGCCAGGGCTAAGCCGGCAGGTGGAAAAGCCGTCACGGTTTTCCACCCTGCAACGCGCTGGCTTTATACTGCCGACGCCCCGCACTTGCGGGGCGTTGTCTTTTCCGCTGTAGAGGACTCTGCGTGGCCCATCCTGCCCAGCGCCGCTGGTACCCCATCGCCTTTGCCGTTGCCTTGCTGGTGCTGCTGCCGCTGAGCGTGCTGATGTTTAGCTGGCACGAGGTCGACCAGCAGATCTGGGCGCACCTGTGGCAAACCCAGTTGCCGCGTCTGCTCGGCAATACCCTGGTGTTGGTCCTCGGCGTTGGCGTGGGTGTGACGCTGCTTGGCGTCAGCCTGGCCTGGCTCACCAGCCTCTGTGAGTTCCCCGGCAGGCGCTGGCTGGACTGGGCGCTGATGCTGCCATTTGCCATTCCCGCCTATGTGCTGGCGTTCGTGTTTGTCGGCCTGCTGGATTTCGCCGGCCCGCTGCAGACGCTGCTGCGCGAGTGGTTCGGCAGTGACGTGCGCTTTCCTCGGGTGCGTTCCACCGGCGGGGTGATCATCGTGCTGGTGCTGGTGTTCTACCCCTACGTCTACCTGCTCGCGCGCAATGCCTTTCTGGCCCAGGGCAAGGGGTTGATGGAAGCGGCGCGGGTGCTTGGTCTGAGCCCCTGGCGGGCGTTCTGGCGCGTAGCCCTGCCAATGGCGCGCCCGGCGATTGGCGCCGGCCTGGCCCTGGCGATCATGGAAACCCTGGCGGATTTCGGCGCGGTCTCGGTGTTCAACTTCGACACCTTCACCACGGCCATCTACAAGACCTGGTACAGCTTTTACAGCCTGACCAGTGCCACGCAACTGGCCAGCCTACTGCTGCTGGCGGTGATGTTGGTGCTCTACGGCGAACGCCGCGCCCGCGGTGCGGTGCGTCCGGTGAATGAGCGGCCGCGCGGCAAGGCGCTGTATCACCTCAAGGGCGGCAAGGCGCTGGCTGCCAGTGCCTGGTGCGGTTTGGTATTCGCCTGCGGCTTTGTTATCCCGGTGCTGCAGCTGATTGTCTGGTTCTGGCAGCGCGGCCGTTTCGATCTGGATGAACGCTACAGCGCCTTGATCCTGCACACCTTGTATCTGGGCGCGATGGCTGCGCTGATCACCGTCAGTGTGGCCCTGCTGCTGGCGTTCTCTCGACGTTTAACCCCGACCCGTTTGATGCGCGGCACTGTCGGCGTGGCCAACCTCGGCTATGCCTTGCCGGGTTCGATGCTGGCGGTGGCGATTATGCTGGCCTTCAGTTATCTGGACCGTGAGCTGGTGATTCCGCTGTCCAGCTGGCTAGGCGGTGCGGGCAAGCCGATTCTGCTCGGCAGCCTGTCGGCGCTGTTGCTGGCCTATATGATCCGCTTTATGGCGGTGGCCTACGGGCCGCTGGAAAACAGCCTGGCGCGCATTCGCCCGTCCTTGCCGGAAGCGTCGCGCAGCCTCGGTGTTGGCGGCGTCGGGCTGTTCTTCAAGGTCTATCTGCCCCTACTGGTGCCGGGTGCGCTGTCGGCGGCGCTGCTGGTGTTCGTCGATGTGCTCAAGGAAATGCCCGCCACCCTGCTGATGCGCCCCTTCGGCTGGGACACGCTGTCGGTGCGGGTGTTTGAAATGACCAGTGAAGGCGAGTGGGCGCGCGCTGCGCTGCCGGCCCTGACGCTGGTACTGGTCGGTCTGCTGCCGGTGATTTTGCTGATCCGCCGTTCGGCGCGCCGTCACGGTTAGCCAAACGGGCCTGCGCGACAGGCTGCCACGTTGGGATGACCGCCCCCGGTGTTGCGGCTACAATGCGCGCCATTCGCAGCGGCCGATCATCTTGATAGCCCGTGCCAGTGCCCGATTGTGTGGGCTCAGCCGGGTTGCCGCTGCACTGCCCAGCCCGCAAGGAGACACTTATGGGACAGCGCACACCGCTCTATGACCTGCACCTCGCTCTGGGTGCCAAGATGGTCGATTTTGGCGGTTGGGACATGCCGTTGCACTATGGCTCGCAGGTCGAGGAGCACCATCAGGTGCGTCGCGACTGCGGGGTGTTCGACGTGTCGCACATGACTGTGGTGGATGTCAGTGGCAGCCAGGCCAAGGCCTACCTGCAACACCTGCTGGCCAACGACATCGAGCGTCTGCAAAGCATCGGCAAAGCCCTCTACAGCGGCATGCTCAACGAGCAAGGCGGGGTAGTGGATGACCTGATCGTCTACCTGACCGACTTTGGCTACCGCGTGGTGGTGAATGCCTCGACCCGCGACAAGGACCTGGCCTGGATGCGCTTGCAGAGCGTCGATTTTGATGTGCAACTGCAAGAGCGTGCAGAGCTGGCGATGCTGGCCATTCAAGGTCCGCATGCGCGCAGCAAGACCGCCGAGCTGGTCAGCCAATCGCGCGCCAACCTGATTCAGAGCCTCAAGCCGTTCGAAGGCCAGCCCGATGGCGAGTGGTTCATCGCCCGCACCGGTTATACCGGCGAAGACGGCCTGGAAATCATGCTGCCAGCCAGCGAAGTGGTGGCCTTCCTTAATGAATTGGTCGGTGCCGGCATTTCTCCGATTGGCCTCGGTGCGCGCGACACCCTGCGCCTGGAAGCCGGGATGAACCTGTACGGTCAGGACATGGATGAAAGCGTCACCCCACTGGCCGCCAACATGGCCTGGACCATCGCCTGGGAGCCGGCCAGCCGTGGCTTCGTTGGCCGTGCCGCGTTGCAGAAGCAGAAGGCTGAAGGCGTCGCTTCTAAGCTGGTCGGTCTGGTGCTGGAAGAGCGTGGTGTGCTGCGTGCGCATCAAGTGGTGCGGGTTGAAGGGGTGGGTGAAGGTGAGATCACCAGCGGCAGTTTCTCGCCGACCCTGGGTAAATCCATCGCCCTGGCCCGCGTGCCGGCGGCGACCAACGAGCGTGCCGAGGTGGAAATTCGCGGCAAGTGGTACCCGGTGCGGGTGGTCAAGCCGATGTTTGTGCGCAACGGCAAGGCCTTGATCTGAGTGTTGAGTTGGCCATGGATGGTCGAGAGCGCCCGTTTTGGAGCGGCTCGCTAGGTTTTTAAAGACTTTCTTTCGGTATGGCCAAGGCCTGCTAAATTTCCATGACGGCGTGGTCGCCGTCATGTCAGATGAGGAACGACACATGAGCAATATCCCCGCCGATCTGCGTTACGCCGCCAGCCACGAGTGGGCGCGCCTAGAAGCTGATGGCAGCGTTACCGTAGGCATTTCCGATCACGCGCAGGAAGCCCTGGGTGATGTGGTGTTCATTGAGCTGCCAGAAGTCGGCAAAACCCTGAATGCCGGTCAGGAAGCCGGAGTGGTGGAATCGGTAAAAGCTGCGTCCGACATCTACGCACCGGTCTCCGGTGAAGTGATTGCGATCAATGACGGTCTGGCCGACAGCCCGGAAAGCGTCAACAGCGATCCCTACGGCAGCTGGTTCTTCAAGCTCAAGCCGAGCGACGCCAGCGATCTGGACAAACTGCTGGATGCCGCCGGCTACAAGGCGGCTGCCGACAGCGACGCCTAAGTACCTCGCTACAATGACAAAGCCCCGCATGGCGGGGCTTTGTCGTTTTGGCAAGCTTGCGACTTACTCAGCCTGTGTGGCAACCACTCGCAGCAGGACACCATCCTGGCCCACCACGCGAACCGACGTCCCCGCGGGTAGGTCGGCACCGCTGACCAGCCACAGACTGTCACCGGCCTTGATCTTGCCGCGCCCGCCACTGATGGCTTCATGCAGCACGAAGTCGCGGCCGATGAATTCACTGCCGCGCTGGTTCAGTCCCGGCTGATCGGAGGGCTTTGCCGCACTGCGCTGGCGCTGCCACCAGAACACTGCAGTGAGCACCGAGAGCACGCCGAACAGCACGAACTGGGCTGCCCAGGGCAGGCCAGGGAAGATAAAGGTCAGCAGGCCAACACTGGCGGCGGCCAGGCCGATCCACAACAGGTAGCCACCAGCGCCGAACACTTCGAGGATCAGCAACAGGGTGCCCAGGGCCAACCAGTTCCAGTACGACAGGTGCTGTAAGAAGTCCCACATCACTTAACCCTTCTGCTCACCGAAGGTGGCTTTGACGATTTCACCGATGCCGCCGACTGCGCCAATCATCTGGCTGGCTTCCAGCGGCATCAGCACAACCTTGCTGTTATTCGCGCTGGCCAGCTGGCCGAGGGCTTCGATGTACTTCTGCGCAACGAAGTAGTTGACCGCCTGCACGTTCCCGCTGGCGATGGCTTCGGACACCATGCGGGTGGCTTCTGCTTCGGCCTGGGCCGCACGTTCGCGTGCCTCGGCTTCGAGGAACGCGGCCTGGCGCTGGCCTTCGGCCTTGAGAATATCGCCCTGCTTCTGCCCTTCGGCGGTGAGGATGGCGGCAGCGCGCAGGCCTTCGGCTTCGAGAATCTGCGCACGCTTGATCCGTTCGGCTTTCATCTGCCCGGACATGGCGGCCATCAGGTCGGCGGGTGGGCTGATGTCCTTGATCTCGATACGGGTGATCTTGATGCCCCAGGGGGCGGTGGCTTCGTCCACGGTCTTGAGCAAGCGTTCGTTGATCGCATCGCGCTGGCCGAGCATGGCGTCCAGCTCCATGGAGCCGAGCACGGTACGGATATTGGTCATCACCAGGTTGCGGATGGCGTGCTCGAGGTTGTTCACCTCATAGGCGGCCTGGGCCGAATTGATGATCTGGAAGAAGCAGATCGCGTCGATCTGCACCGTGGCGTTGTCGGCGGTGATGACTTCCTGTGGCGGAATATCCAGCACGTTTTCCATCACGTTGAGTTTGCGGCCGATCTTGTCCATCACCGGCACGATGATGTTAAGGCCCGGCTTCAGGGTGTTGGTGTAGCGACCAAAGCGCTCCACGGTCCATTCGAAGCCCTGGGGCACGACCTTGAAACCCATGAAGACGATGGCGACGGCGAGGCCGACAAAGAGAAAGATGACGCTGCCGATTTCCATGTGGTGTAGCTCCTTGGTGAAGTGATGTCTGCTGGTTAGCGGTTCAGCTATCTAAGCACAGTTGGCCTGGCGCTGCTGTCGAGGCTGTTGCAAGCTGCGCGGCTCGATCAACGTGTTGGCTGGGGCAATGCTACTGGTGGCGTTGGCGGGTGCTATTTCTGCTCGCTCTGCGGGGTCACTCGCAGCACTTCCTCAATGGTGGTCAGGCCCGCGGCCACCTTCTGTGCGCCGGACAGGCGCAGGCTGCGCATGCCTTCCTTGAAGGCGTGACGACGCAGGGCGATCAGGTCGGTGTCGGCGGTGATCAGCGGTTTCATCGCGTCATTGATCAGCATGATTTCATACACCCCCGCGCGGCCCCGGTAGCCGGTGTCGCGGCATTCCAGGCAACCGACTGCGCGGCAGGCCTGGGTCGGCAGTGGCGCGCTCCAGGGTTTGGTCAGGCTCTGCCAGCCGTCTTCGTCCAATGCCTGTGGCGCTTTGCAGTGCGGGCACAGGGTGCGCACCAGGCGCTGGGCCATCACGCCGAGCAGGGTGGCCTTGAGCAAGTAGTGCGGCACGCCCAGTTCCAGCAGGCGGGTGATGGCGCTGGGCGCGTCGTTGGTGTGCAGGGTGGACAGCACCAGGTGACCGGTGAGCGCGGCCTGGATGGCCATCTCGGCGGTTTCCAGGTCACGGATCTCGCCGACCATGATGATGTCGGGGTCCTGACGCATCAGCGCGCGCACGCCGCTGGCGAAGGTCAGGTCGATATTGCTCTGCACCTGCATCTGGTTGAAGGCGCCCTCGATCATTTCGATCGGGTCTTCGATGGTGCAGACGTTGACCTCTTGCGTGGCCAGTTGCTTGAGCGTGGTGTACAGCGTGGTGGTCTTGCCCGAGCCGGTGGGGCCGGTGACCAGGATGATGCCGTTGGGCTGGCTGGTCATGCTCTGCCAGCGTTTCAGGTCGTCGGCAGAAAAGCCCAGCTGGTCGAAGCTTTTCAGCAGCACTTCTGGGTCGAAAATCCGCATCACCATCTTTTCGCCAAAGGCGGTGGGCAGGGTCGACAGACGCAGTTCCACTTCACCGCCATCCGGGGTCTTGGTCTTGACCCGGCCGTCCTGGGGCTTGCGCTTTTCTGCGACGTTCATTCGTCCCAGGCTTTTCAGGCGGCTGACTACCGCCATGGTCACCTGCGGCGGGAACTGGTAGACGGTGTGCAGCACGCCGTCGATACGAAAGCGCACGCTGCCTTGCTCGCGGCGCGGTTCGATATGGATATCACTGGCGCGCTGGGTAAAAGCGTACTGAAACAGCCAGTCGACGATATTGACGATATGCGCGTCGTTGGCATCGGGCTCCTGATCCTGGGCACCAAGGTTGAGCAGTTGCTCGAAGTTACCGGTGTTACTGATCTTCATGTCGCCCGTGTTGGCCCCGGTGACCGACTTGGCCAGGCGATAGAATTCCACGGTAAAGCGCTGGATATCCGCCGGGCTGGCCACCACGCGCTTGATCGGGCGCTTGAGCACATGGGTCAGGTCGGTTTCCCAGCTGTGCACCAGCGGCTGGCTGCTGGCGATGGTCACGCTGTCGCTGTCCACCGCCACGGCAAGAATCTTGTGGCGCTGGGCGAAGGCGTAGGACATCAGCGGGGTGATGGCCGCGACATTGATTTTCAGCGGATCGATGCGCAGAAAGGGTTGGCCGCATTGTTCGGCTAGCCAACTGGTGAGGCCTTCGAGCTCAAGCTTCTTGCCGGGAGTTTTCAGGTCATCGAGCTGCTGCGCGGCGAGAAACTCCAGCGGGTGCTGCTGGTTGTTGACCGCACTGCGGCGGATCGCCAGGCATTGTTCGGCATTGTCCTGGCTGGTCCGCCCCTGGGCGACCAGCTCGCGCAGCAGATCAGCGAGTTCCAGCTGGCGATCATGGGCGGACGAGACGAATGCGGACATAAAACTCCCTGACGATCCTGATGACGTGTTAACGACCTGCTAAGCACTGTCGGCAGCATGACGCCAAGGACGCGGGCTGTCTGCCGACTTGATCCATTTTTGCACAGCCGCTACGCACGGCCTTAGTGCCGGCGACGATCAGGCGCGCTCAAGGGTTTTTACACCCTCTGTGGTACCAAGCAGCAGCAGGTCGGCCGGGCGTGCAGCGAACAGGCCGTTGGTGACCACGCCGACGATGGCGTTGATCTGAGTTTCCAGCTCGGCCGGGTTGGTAATCGACAGGTTGAATACATCGAGGATGATATTGCCGTTGTCGGTCACCACGCCTTCGCGGTACACCGGGTCGCCGCCGAGTTTGACCAACTGGCGCGCCACATGGCTGCGCGCCATCGGGATCACTTCCACCGGCAGTGGGAAGGCGCCGAGCACCGGTACCAGCTTGCTGGCGTCGGCGATGCAGATAAAGGTCTGCGCCACGGCCGCGACGATCTTCTCGCGGGTCAGGGCCGCGCCACCGCCCTTGATCAGGTTGAGGTGTTCGTCGCTCTCGTCGGCGCCGTCGACATAGAACTCCAAGTCGCTGACGGTGTTCAGCTCATACACCGGAATGCCATGGCCCTTGAGGCGTGCAGCGGTGGCTTCGGAGCTGGCCACGGCACCATCGAATTCCATCTTGTGCTTGGCCAGGGCATCGATAAAGCAGTTGGCGGTGGAGCCGGTGCCGACTCCGATCACACTCTTGGCGTCGAGTTTTGGAAGAATAAAGTCGACGGCAGCCTGGGCGACGGCTTGCTTGAGTTGATCCTGGTTCATCTTTATAAGGCCTGGCGTGGGAGTGGTGGAAAGGCGCGAATTATAGCGCGGCTGCGCCGGCGACGTTAAAACCCTGCCTGTCAGGCCGCGTGAGAGCGTAGCGAGCGAAGGTCAGGCAAGGCAAAAAGAGGCGAGGAAGCGGAGTGTACTGTTCTACATGAGCATTCCGAGCCTGTTTTTAACGCCGCATCACCGAGCGCAGTAGCTCTCGCGTGGTCTGCTTGTATGGTCGTTCGGCGCAACGCTGGGGTAGACTCGCGAACTCCCTGGAAAACCGCCTGCGATGCCCGCTATGCTCGAACAGTACGTCAAGAAAATCCTCACCTCGCGCGTCTATGACGTGGCGGTGGAAACCCCTCTGCAAGCCGCCAACCAGCTTTCCGAGCGCCTGGGCAACCAGATTCTGCTCAAGCGTGAAGACCTGCAACCGGTGTACTCGTTCAAGATTCGCGGTGCCTACAACAAGCTGGCGCAGCTCTCGGCCGAGGAACAGGCGCGTGGTGTGGTCACCGCCTCGGCCGGCAACCATGCCCAGGGCTTGGCGCTTGCGGCCAAGGTGCTTGGGGTCAAGGCGACCATCGTGATGCCCAAGACCACCCCGGAGATCAAGGTGCAGGGCGTACGTTCGCGCGGCGGCAAGGTGGTGCTGCACGGCGACAGCTTCCCCGAGGCGCTGGCCTATTCGCTGAAACTGGTCGACGAGAAGGGCTACATCTATATCCATCCCTACGATGACCCGCACACCATCGCCGGCCAGGGCACCATTGCCATGGAAATCCTCCGTCAGCAGCCGGGGGCGATCGACGCGATCTTCGTGCCGGTGGGTGGCGGCGGGCTGATTGCGGGTATCGCTGCCTACGTCAAATACCTGCGCCCGGAGATTAAGGTCATCGGTGTTGAACCGGACGATTCCAATTGCCTGCAGGCCGCGATGGCCGCTGGCGAGCGTGTGGTGTTGCCGCAGGTTGGACTATTTGCCGATGGCGTGGCGGTGGCGCAGATCGGTCAGCACACCTTTGATGTGTGCAAGGATTATGTTGATGAAGTCATCACCGTCAGCACCGATGAAATCTGCGCGGCGATCAAGGACATCTACGACGACACCCGTTCGATCACCGAACCGGCTGGCGCGCTGAGCGTGGCCGGAATCAAGAAGTATGTGGAGCGTGAAGGCTGCAGTGGACGCGTGCTGGTGGGCATCGATTCGGGTGCCAACGTCAATTTCGACCGCCTGCGCCATGTCGCCGAGCGCGCCGAACTGGGCGAGAAGCGTGAAGCGATCATCGCCGTGACCATCCCCGAGCAGCCCGGCAGCTTCAAGGCGTTCTGCGAGGCCATCGGCAAGCGGCAGATCACCGAGTTCAATTACCGCTACCACGAGGATAAGGAAGCGCACATCTTCGTCGGCGTGCAGACCCATCCGGACAGCGACCCGCGTGCCGCGCTGGTGCAGGGCCTGCGTGAGCAGGGCTTCCCGGTGCTGGACCTGACCGACAACGAGCTGGCCAAGCTGCATATCCGCCATATGGTCGGCGGCCATGCCGCGGCGGTGCCGGATGAGTGCGTGTACCGCTTCGAATTTCCCGAGCGCCCGGGCGCGTTGTTCAATTTCTTACAGAAATTGGGTGGGCGCTGGAATATCTCGATGTTCCACTACCGCAACCACGGCGCGGCCGATGGTCGCGTGGTCGCGGGCTTGCAAGTGCCGCAGGCCGAGCGTCATCTGGTGCCGGCGGCGCTGGAAGCCATCGGTTATCCCTATTGGGATGAGAGTGATAACCCGGCGTACAAACTCTTTTTAGGCTAAGAACCCATTCAACGTCTGCTGCGCGTCGGCTCTGCGGCGTTAAAAACAGGCTCGGAATGCTCATGTACAACTCGTACACTCCGCTTCCTCGCCTGTTTTTGCCTTGCATAGCTCTAGCTCGCGAGACGTTGAACAGGCTCTAAATGGCAGGAGCTGAATCGATGGAACATTACCCACTGCTGAAAATTCTCCACAGTGCACCGGGCGTGCTGTTGCTGCTGGGCGTGCTGGCCCATGCCTTTATGCTGTGGAAGGCCGCGCGCAGCGGCGACAGCGCGGTGCTGCAGCGCAAACTCAAGCGCACTCGGCTGATCAGCCTGCCGGTGTTCGGCCTGCTGGCCCTGAGCCTGCCGGTCAGCGGCTGGTGGCTGGTCAATCTGGCGGGTTTCCCACTGGGGCTGACCTGGCTGCTGGCTAGCAGTGTGCTGTTCGGCGTGCTGGTGCTGTTCGGCCTGCTGCTCAATGGCCGTCTGGCGGCTTGGCAGGCCCTGGGCGACAGCCCCGCGCCGGTCAAACTGCTGCGTTTGTGCGCGCTGTATGCCGGGCTGATCGTGCTGCTGTTGCTGGTGATCATGGGGCTGATGGGTGCCAAGCCAGCCTGACTAGCATCCAAACAAAAACGCCGCCTGATCAGGCGGCGTTTTTGCTTAGCGCAGGGAAATGATTGGCCAGCCACGTTTCTCCGCTTCGGCGCGCAACTTCGGATCGGGGTCGACGGCGCAGGGGCGGGTCACCTGCTCCAGCAGCGGCAGGTCATTCAGCGAATCGCTGTAGAAGCTGCTGTCGGCCAGGCTCAGGCCGGTTTCGCCCAGCCAGCGGTTCAGGCGGGTGACCTTGCCTTCCTTGAAGCACGGCACATCGGTGGTGCGCCCGGTGTAGCGGCCGTCGGCTATTTCGCATTCGGTGGCCAGCAGGGTGTCGACGCCCAGGCGTGCGGCAATCGGTGCGGTGACGAAGCGGTTGGTGGCGGTGATGATCAGCAGCTTGTCGCCTGCTTCGCGGTGTTCGGCGAGCAGGGCTTCGCCCTTGGTCAGGATGATCGGCTCAATGCAGTCGCGCATAAATTCGCGGTGCCACTGCGCAAGCTGAGCCATTTCCGTACGGCCGAGGATTTCCAGGCTGAAATTCAGGTAGTCGGTGATATTCAGGCGGCCGGCCAGGTAGTCCTGATAAAAGTGATCGTTACGCGTCTTGTAGGCGATGCGGTCGAGGATGCCGCGCTCACACAGGTAGTCGCCCCAGGCGTGATCGCTGTCGCCGCCGAGCAGGGTGTTGTCGAGATCGAATAAAGCCAAGCGCACGGGGCACCTTTTCTGAAAACCCAATAAGACGGCCAGATTAACGGCTTTTATAAGGCTTTCCTATTACACCGGCCGCTTGCGTTGCTGCTGCCGCGGCCTTTGTGGAACAATGCCCGCATGTCTTAAATTCAGGCGTTTACGAGGTTGTGTGCCGTGATCGATTCCGATGGTTTTCGCCCGAATGTCGGCATCATTCTGACCAATGATGTTGGCCAGGTGCTGTGGGCGCGTCGGATAAACCAGGATGCCTGGCAGTTCCCGCAAGGCGGGATCAATGACCATGAGTCGCCGGAAGAAGCGCTGTACCGCGAATTGAACGAAGAAGTGGGCCTTGAAGAGCAGGATGTGAAAATTCTCGCCTGCACCCGGGGCTGGTTGCGTTATCGTCTGCCCCAGCGTTTGGTGCGCACGCACAGCCAACCGCTGTGCATCGGGCAGAAACAGAAATGGTTCCTCCTGCGTTTGACCGGCGCAGAGGAACGGGTGCGCATGGACCTGACCGGCAAGCCGGAATTCGACGGCTGGCGCTGGGTCAGTTACTGGTACCCGCTGGGCCAGGTGGTGACATTCAAGCGCGAGGTTTACCGTCGCGCCCTCAAGGAACTCGCTCCGCGCCTTCTGGCCGGGGACTGACAACAGGCTGAGCCAAGCATGCTCAATACGCTGCGCAAGATTGTCCAGGAAGTAAACGCCGCCAAGGACCTCAAGGCGGCGCTGGGCATTATCGTGCAGCGGGTGCGCGAAGCCATGGGTAGCCAGGTTTGCTCGGTCTACCTGCTTGATCCGGAAACCAACCGCTTCGTGTTGATGGCCACCGAGGGCCTCAACAAGAAAGCCATCGGCAAGGTCAGCATGGCGCCCAACGAGGGCCTGGTCGGCCTGGTAGGTACCCGCGAAGAGCCGCTCAACCTCGAACACGCCTCCGAACACCCGCGCTACCGTTACTTCGCCGAAACCGGTGAGGAACGTTACGCCTCCTTTTTGGGGGCGCCGATCATCCACCACCGGCGGGTAATGGGCGTACTGGTCGTCCAGCAGAAAGAGCGCCGCCAGTTCGATGAGGGCGAAGAAGCCTTCCTGGTGACCATGAGTGCGCAGCTCGCCGGGGTTATCGCCCACGCCGAGGCTACCGGTTCGATTCGCGGCTTGGGTCGTCAGGGCAAGGGCATTCAGGAAGCCAAGTTTATCGGCGTGCCTGGCTCGCCCGGCGCTGCCGTGGGCACCGCCGTGGTGGTGTTGCCACCCGCTGACCTGGAAGTGGTGCCGGATAAAACGGTCGATGACATCGCCGCCGAGCTGACCCTGTTCAACAATGCCCTCGAAGGTGTACGCGCCGATATGCGTGCGCTTTCGGCGAAGATGGCCACCCAATTGCGCCCGGAAGAGCGCGCATTGTTCGATGTTTACCTGATGATGCTGGAAGACGCCGCCTTGGGTAACGAGGTGGTCAAGGTCATCAAAACCGGGCAGTGGGCCCAGGGCGCGCTGCGCCATGTGGTCAGCGAGCACGTCAATCGTTTCGAACTGATGGACGACGCCTACCTGCGCGAACGCGCTAGCGACGTCAAAGACCTCGGCCGGCGCTTGCTGGCTTACCTGCAACAGGCGCGTCAGCAGACCTTGGTCTATCCGGACAACTGCATCTTGGTCAGTGAAGAGCTGTCGCCGGCGATGCTTGGCGAAGTGCCGGAAGGCAAGCTGGTCGGCCTGGTGTCGGTGCAAGGCTCGGGCAACTCGCATGTGGCGATCTTTGCCCGGGCCATGGGTATACCCACGGTCATGGGTGTGGTCGATCTGCCGTATTCGAAGATCGACGGCATCCAGCTGATCGTCGACGGCTACCACGGTGAAGTGTTCACCAACCCCAGCGAGGTGCTGCGCAAGCAGTACGCCGATGTGGTTGAGGAAGAGCGCCAACTGGCTCAGGGCCTGGATGCACTGCGTGCCTTGCCGTGTGAGACCCTGGATGGTCACCGCATGCCACTTTGGGTCAACACCGGGCTGCTCGCGGATGTGAAACGTGCTCAGGAGCGCGGTGCCGAAGGTGTAGGTCTGTACCGCACCGAAGTGCCGTTCATGATCAACGAGCGTTTCCCTAGCGAGAAAGAGCAACTGGCGACCTATCGCGAGCAGTTGCAGGCCTTCCATCCGCTGCCGGTCACCATGCGTACCCTGGATATCGGCGGCGACAAGGCGCTGAGCTATTTCCCGATCAAGGAAGACAACCCCTTCCTCGGTTGGCGCGGCATTCGGGTGACCCTCGATCACCCGGAAATCTTCCTGGTGCAGACCCGCGCCATGCTCAAGGCCAGCGAGGGGTTAAACAACCTGCGCATCCTGCTGCCGATGATTTCCGGTATTCAGGAACTGGAAGAGGCGCTGCACCTGATTCACCGTGCCTGGGGCGAAGTGCGGGACGAGGGTACTGATGTGCCGTTGCCACCGATCGGGGTGATGATCGAGATTCCGGCGGCGGTCTATCAGACCCGCGAACTGGCGCGGCAGGTGGACTTTCTCTCGGTCGGCTCGAATGACCTGACCCAATACCTGCTGGCGGTGGACCGCAACAACCCGCGGGTTGCCGACCTTTACGACTTCCTCCACCCGGCGGTGCTGCAAGCGCTGCGTATCGTGGTGGCCGGCGCGCATGCCGAAGGCAAGCCGGTAAGCATCTGCGGTGAGATGGCCGGCGACCCGGCCTGCGCCGTGCTGCTGATGGCCATGGGTTTTGATGGTCTGTCGATGAACGCCACCAACCTGCCCAAGGTCAAATGGCTGCTGCGTCAGCTGAGCTTGGGTAAGGCCCAGGAGCTGCTGAATCAGGTCATGAGCATCGACAACCCGCAGGTGATCCACAGCACCCTGCAACTGGCCCTGCGCAATCTCGGCCTGGGCCGCATGATCAACCCGGCGTCGGATATTCAGGCCTGAGTGCCGCGTGCTTAGCCTCACCGAGAGCCTGCCACTGCACCCGTTGGCGACCCTGCGCCTGTCGGCAGCCAGTGCGCTGGTCTGCCGTGGCGAACAGTTCTGGGTATTGGCCGATGACGCGCTGACGTTACAGCGCTATGACCTCGCTGGCGCCTGGCAAGCTGAGCTGCAGTTGTTGCCGGGAGAACTGCCGACTGACTCGCAGCAGCGCAAAGCCCAGAAGCCTGATTTTGAAGCCTTGCTGCACCTGCCTGACGGGCGCCTGTTGGCGCTCGGCTCGGGCTCGACGGCGGCGCGCTGTCGCGCCTGCCTGGTGTCTGGCGAGCAGGTGCAGGTGATTAATCTGCAGCCGCTGTATCAGGTACTGGGCGCGCATTTCCAGGCGCTGAATATCGAAGGCGCGCTGGTCTATCAGGATCAGTTGTTGCTGGCGCAGCGCGGCAATGGGCGCGGCCGTGAGAATGCCCTGGTATGCCTCGAGCTGACGGCGGTGCTGGCTGATCTGGTGTGTGGCCAGCTGACGGCTGTCGGTCTGCAGCAGATCGTGCCGCTAGTGCTGCCTGAACTGGATGGCGTAGCCCTGAGCCTCACCGACCTGGCTTTGAGCCCAGGCGGGGTGCTGTATTTCAGTGCCGCGGCTGAGGATACGGACTCCAGCTATCACGATGGCGCTTGCCTTGGCAGTGTGCTGGGTCGTTTGGATCAACAGTGGGCCATCAACCAACTGCTGCGCTTGCAACCGGTGGTGAAGATCGAGGGGCTGGCCTTTCAGGCCGAGGGCCGCCTGCTGCTAGTGGCCGATGCAGATGATCCAAACGTAGCGGCATCGCTGTTTAGCCTTGATCTGCCGGCCGGGTGACGTGCCTGGTGGGCGGATAGCCCGTTATCAGCAGTACAGTTCCACCTCTCCCAGAAGACTGCCCTCGGGGCCAAAGCTGCGTTCGTACAGGTGGCGGCTGCCATCGGCGTTGACGATCAGCGCCGTGCTGGCGCGGGTTCCGTAAGCCGGGCTGGCGATAAAGATGCTCGACAGCAGACGCTCGCTGGGCAAACCGATGCCGGTGTCGGGCAGGTCAGCATCGGCGGCGGGGGTTGGGTCGGCCAGCAAGTGCAGCAGGTGCTCCGGTTGAGTGTTGGACAGGTTGTCTTGCAGGGCTTGGGAGAGCCGCTGCAACTTCGGCCAGGGGGTGTTCAGATCGGCGTTCGACAGGCCATGTACGCCGGGGCGCAGCACGGTGCTGCGGCCGGAGCGCGAGTTGAAGTGGCAGAGCTGCTGGCCGTCGCCCAGCAGCAGGTTGAAGCCGCTGTAGTGCTGGCGCTGTGCGCGCAGTTGTTCGAGGAAGTCCTCGGTGCTCAGCGCGCTGGTGAGGAAGGCCGCCGGTAGTTCGCCCCGCGAGCGCGCGCCCTGAGGCAGGCTGAGGTCGCGGATGTTGGTCAGAGCAGCAAAGCGCCCGCCAGGGCCGACGCCCAGCCAAGTGCCGCCAGCCTGCAAATCACGCCCGGCAAACAGTCCAGGGCTTTGCGGCCACTCGGCCAACGCCTGGCTGGGGCGGGCATAGAATTCATCACGGTTGGCTGCTACCAGCAGCGGTTGGGCATGGCCGGGGCGCCAGGCCAGGGCAATCAGGCACATGCTTCAGCTACGCAGCTTGGCGATGACGCCAGCGCTGTCGAGTTCCGTCCCCAGGTGCAAACGCACCTTGCGCGCACCGCCGCCCAGGCCGAGTTCCAGCAGAATGCGTTCTTCGACCTGTGACAGACCGCCTTCAAGGCGCTCCAGTGGCTGAATCAACAGCTGTGGAGGCCGGCTCAGGCGCAGGAAACGATGCGGTAACAACTCCGCGATGCCGCGCTGCAACAGCTGCTGCGCCGCCGCGAAATCCGCCACCAGCAGGCGCTGGTTACTGAAGGCCAGGTCGGCCTGCAGATGCAATTCGCGGCCGCTTTGTAGATGGCTCAGGTGCATCTGGTTGCAGCTCAGCTTGAGGTACAGGGTCGGGCGCACGGTGGTCTATTCCAGGGGCAGTCGTGGCACTTTACGCAAAGCCTGAGCTTACATCCATCGCCCAAAGTAGAGTCCGGAGCGCTGCATCCGTTACCATGCCGGATTGTTTGCGGGGGTGCTGATGGAACTGCTGCTGTATTTGATTTTGGGCGCTGCCGCTGGAACCCTGGCTGGGCTGTTTGGCGTGGGCGGCGGCATCATCATTGTGCCGGTGCTGGTGCTGAGTTTTGCCGCACAGGGCTTTGATCCGGCGATTTTGACGCACCTGGCGGTGGGCACCTCACTGGCCACCATCATTTTTACCTCGATCAACTCGGTCCTCGAGCACCAGCGCAAAGGCGCGGTGCTGTGGCCGGTATTTGCCTGGATGACCCTGGGCATTCTGCTCGGCGCGGCCATCGGCGCCGCCACGGCGGCGGCCATTCAGGGGCCGATGCTGCAGAAGATCATCGGTGTGTTTGCCATCATCATCGCCGTGCAGATGGCCCTGGAATTGAAACCCAAAGCCAGTCGTACTGTCCCAGGCAAGCCAGGGTTGACGGTGGCAGGTGTGGTGATTGGCTGGGCGTCGGCGATTTTCGGGATTGGCGGTGGTTCCTTGACCGTGCCATTCCTGACCTGGCGCAGCGTGGCCATGCAGCAGGCGGTGGCGACCTCCTCGGCCTGTGGTTTGCCGATTGCCGTGGCCAGTGCCCTGAGTTTTATCTGGTTGGGCTGGCATAAGCCCGAGTTGCCGGAGTGGAGCCTGGGCTTTGTCTACTTGCCGGCGCTGGTCGGTATCGCCATACCCAGCATGTATTTTGCCCGCGTCGGCGCACGCCTGGCGCACAAGCTGTCGCCGCGCCTGCTCAAGCGTCTGTTTGCCCTGCTGCTATTTAGCGTGGGCCTGAGTTTCCTCGTTTAAGGAGTTTTTGATGCTGCCTTACCCGCAGATCGACCCGGTTGCACTGGCCCTTGGCCCGCTGAAAATCCACTGGTACGGCCTGATGTACCTGATTGGCATCGGTGGTGCCTGGTGGTTGGCCTCACGCCGGTTGGCGCGCTTTGATGCGACCTGGAACAAGGAAAAACTCTCTGACCTGGTGTTCTGGGTGGCCATGGGGGTGATCCTCGGTGGTCGTCTCGGTTACGTGCTGTTTTACGACCTGGCGGCCTATATCGCTGAGCCGGTGCGCATGCTGCGCATCTGGGAAGGCGGTATGTCATTCCACGGCGGCTTGATCGGCGTAATGCTGGCCACCTGGTGGTTTGGCAAGCGCAACAACAAGAGCTTCTTCGAACTGATGGACTTTATTGCGCCGCTGGTGCCGATTGGTCTGGGTGCCGGGCGCATCGGCAACTTTATCAACGCCGAACTGTGGGGCAAGGCCACCGACCTGCCCTGGGCGATGGTCTTTCCCACTGACCCGCAGCAGTTGGCGCGCCACCCCTCGCAGTTGTACCAGTTCGCCCTGGAAGGCCTCGCGCTGTTCGCCATCCTCTGGTTCTACTCGCGCAAGCCGCGCCCGACCATGGCCGTGTCCGGCATGTTCGCGCTGTGCTACGGCATCTTCCGCTTTATCGTCGAGTTCGTCCGCGTGCCGGATGCCCAACTCGGTTACCTGGCCGGCGGCTGGCTGACCATGGGGCAGATTCTCTGCCTGCCGATGATCCTCGGTGGCCTTGGCCTGATCGCCTACGCCTATAAACGCCAGGCGGCGCAGGAGGCCGTGCAATGAAACAGTACCTCGACCTGATGCGTCTGGTGCGCGAGACCGGCACCTTCAAGCAGGATCGCACCGGCACCGGCACCTACAGCATCTTTGCCCACCAGATGCGTTTCAACCTGGCCGACGGCTTCCCGCTGGTGACCACCAAGAAGTGCCACCTGAAATCGATCATCCACGAGCTGCTGTGGTTCCTCCAGGGCGACACCAACATCAAGTACCTGAAGGATAACGGCGTGCGCATCTGGGACGAGTGGGCCGACGAAAACGGCGACCTCGGCCCGGTGTACGGCTACCAGTGGCGCAGCTGGCCGGCACCGAACGGTGAGTCGATCGACCAGATCAGCAAGCTGATCGAGATGATCAAGAAGAACCCGGACTCGCGCCGCCTGATCGTTTCGGCCTGGAACCCGGCGCTGGTCGAGCAGATGGCCCTGCCGCCGTGTCATGCGCTGTTCCAGTTCTATGTGGCCGACGGCAAGCTCAGCTGCCAGCTTTACCAGCGCTCGGCGGACATCTTCCTGGGCGTGCCGTTCAATATCGCCAGTTATGCGCTGCTGACGCTCATGGTGGCTCAGGTCTGCGGCCTGCAGCCTGGAGATTTCATCTGGACCGGCGGCGACTGCCATCTGTACGCCAACCATATCGAGCAGGCCGATCTGCAACTCTCCCGTGAGCCGCTGCCGCTGCCGGTGATGAAGCTCAACCCCGAGGTGAAGGACCTGCTGGCGTTCAAGTTCGAGGACTTCGAGCTGGTTGGTTACCAAGCCCATCCGCATATCCCGGCGCCTGTCGCGGTCTAATCTGCGCTGTTTGATTCGCGGCTAAAACGGAGCGCCGCCCGGCCCCTCCCACAAACGTTAAACGTTTTGTGGGAGGGGTTTTAGCCGCGACGCCTTGAGCGGTTAGAGCAACTCTGCCACCAACTGCTTTACCTGCTCCTGACGTTCGCCATCCTCCAACTGTGCGCCGGGGTTGAGTGATGACCATTCGGGGTGCGCGCGGGCTTTGTGCAGGGCCTCCGGCAGCTTGCCTTCGCGCCAACTGCTGTCTTGCGGCATGTTCAGGTTGATGGCCTCGACGGCGGCATGGCCACGGGCTTCCAGTGCGTGCAGCAACTGCTGCTGGCGCAAGGCGAGCAGGCGCAGCACCGCGTCGTCCACGGTCAGCTCGCGCTGGCCCTTGAGTTTGCCTTTCAGCCGCGCGCCATAGCCGCGCAGGGTCTGCGCGCTGCCGCCGAGCACGGCGCCGATCAGCGCCGCCGCGCCGAGGGTGATGCCGCCGACCAGCAGATCGACGCCCACCCCGGTGGCCGCGCCCGCCGCCATACCGCCGCCGATATTGATACCGAGCTGCTTGAGGGTTTCCGGGTTGAACAGGTCGTCGCCCCAGCGGCCGTCGAGCAGCGGCAGATCGCCGGCTTTGGCGTCGTCCTGACGGAAGGCATACAGACGCAGCAGGGCTTCCACGCAGCATTGCTCGCGTTGCCGAATGGTCTGATGCAGGTCGCGGATAGCGCCTTGTTCCAGCACGGCTTGCGCGGCCACGCTGCGGCGGCAGGCGGCGCAGTCCAGCAGCAGTTCGGCGATCAGCCGTGCGCCGCTGCTTTTGCGTAATTGGCGTTGCGTCAGGTGATCGTCAATTAGCCGTTGCAGTTGCGGGCGAGCCTTTTCCTGCAGCAGCGCCAGGCTGTCGTACAGGCGGCGTTCGCCATCCCGTGGCGGTGCCACGCTGTCGAAGCACACCAGGGCATGCAGGCCGAGGCGCGCCAGGGCATCGCGCCACTCCTGCTCGCGGTGCTGGTTGCTGCTGACGAAGTTCAGCACCGGCAGCAAGGGCTTGCCGCACATGGCCAGCACGGCCAGTTCATCGCGGTATTTGGCCAGCACCGGCTCGCGTGCATCGATCACATACAGGCCGGCGTCCGAGGCCAGCAGTTGGCGCAACACCTTGGCTTCCTGCTCGAAACGCTGACGCGCCTCGCTGCCGCCCAAGAAGCGCGCCAGTCGCGCGGGGCCGTCCAGGCGTTCGCCGGGGCGATCCAGGCGTTCCAGATAATCCAGCAGGGCGATGGCGTCTTCCAGCCCGGGGGTGTCGTACAGCTCCAGCAGCGCCTCACCGTCCACCGACAGTCGTGCGCCTTCGACGTGGCGCGTGGTGCTGGGGCGATGGGACACCTCGCCGAAACCCACGTCGCGGGTCAGGGTGCGCATCAGCGAAGTCTTGCCGACATTGGTATGGCCGACCACGGCGAGCTTGAGGGCTTTAGTCATGGCCATGCTCCAGCCAGCTGAACGATGCACTGTCGCTGTAGCTCAGTTGCAGGTGCTCCAGCGCGCGGTGCCAGTCGCTCAGGCGCGCACTGTCCAGCGCTTCACCGGGCGGCGGGGGCAGTAACCAGATACGTGTGGCGGCTGCGCTGCGGGCCAGTTCACCGATCAACGCCAAGCTGCCGCGATCTGGCGAGCGGCGCGGGTCGCAGGCAATCAGCAGGCGTGCCGGAGGGAAGCGGCTGAGTTGGTCGAGCAACTGCTTGCGTTGCTCGCGGCTGTCGATCACCCCGGCATCGCTGATGCCCTTGGGTAAAACAGGCGGCCAGTTGCGTTGTGGGTCCAGTTCGATGGCCACTAGCAGGGCGCCCTGGCTATCGCGCACGGTCTGGCCGGCCTCTGGCTGGTGCAGCTGCGTGGGCGCTGCATCGCATACGCCGAGGCGTTCGCTGCTCGGTTGCAGGCGTTCACGCAGCAGGCTGTAGCCGGGCAGGCTGAGGTCCAGTTGCAGGCGTTTCTGACCGGCTTGCCAGCGCCACAGGCAGAACAGTGTCAGTAGCAGGCGTGGCAGGATGCCGAACACCAGCAGCACGCCGAGCAGCCAGCCGGCCCAGGCATGCCGCGCGGCCTCGATGGGCAGGGCTGCATCGCCACTGGCACGGATGATCTCGGCACTGGGTACGGCAAACCCCATTAACGCCGGAATGGCGCCTAGGGCGTGGGTCAGGCTGACAAAGGTGTCACTGCCCAGCAGGGTGGTTTCCCAGACAAAGCCGTAACGCCGGGTGGCCAGCAGGGCCAGTGTGAGCAGCAGTGCACTGAACAGAGCGACCAGCCACAAACCGTGCACCAGTAATCCCAACAGCCAGCGATTCAGCCCTTGGCGCTGCAACAGCAGCAGGAGTGCGGGCGCCAGTTGGGCGGCGCGGGCATCACGGGCCAGTTTTTCGCTCAGCCACAGCCATAACCGGCCCAGCGCGCCGGCCTGCTTACCGCCTAGCAGCAAACCCAGTAACCAGCCGAGCAATAACAGCAGATGCAAGCCCAGCAGGCTGCCCAGTGCCCAGAACACATTGACCGGGCGCTGGCCATCGCTCAGTGCTCCCAGAGCCAGGCCGGCGCCGCTGAGCAGAGCCAGCAACATCAGCAGACTCAATGCCAGGCGTGCGCCTTGCAGCCAGTGTTGCTGCGCGTGCAGCAGGCCGTCGCGGTTGGCCAGCCACAGGGTGCGGGCTTCGATGCGTGCCGACAGGTCGCTGGCAGTCTGCTGGGCATGGCGGTTGGCTTCACTGTCTTCCAGTGGGCCGGCATGTTCTTCACGCAGGCGCAGGGCTTCACACAGCCACAGGCGCTGCAGGCGGTTGCGCGTCGGGTTTTCGAATGGACTCACACCGGTTTCCGTTGGCGAATGGAAACCACAGCATAACCGCAGCAGCCTGTGCGTGGGACAGCACGCGGCCGGTGTACTCCAGCGCTCAGCCCAGCTAGGCTGGCAGTAGATGCGCCGTCATGGCGCACATCGGTCATGCAGCGCATAACAATAAAAGCGAGGGCCATCGTGAAATTACCGCACCTGGAATGGGTTAATCAGGACTCGCCCTATCTGCGTCAGCATCAGCAGGGCTTTCGCACGCTGTCGTTTGACGCCGAGCTGGAGCAGGCGTTCAAGCGCTACCACGCCAACGTGTTTCTGCGGCGCATGCGCTGGTCGTTGCTGGTGGCGACTTTGCTGGCGCTGCTGTTTGTGCTGATCGATGCGTTCAACCTGCCGGACCCTTTGCGTGGGCAGATACTGACCCTGCGCCTGGGCGTAATCCAGCCGATGCTCTTGCTGGCCTGGCTGGCGACCTACCGCCCCGGGCTGCGCGACCACCTGCAATTGATCGGTGGCGTGGTGGCGCTGCTCTGCGGGTTGGCGGTGGCGGGCATTATCGGTCTGGCCCGTTACCACAGTTTTGCCCTGCCTTATGAGGGCATCATTCTGGTCACGGTGTACTTCTACTTTCTCACCGGGTTGCGTTTCACCACCGCCGTACTGTGTGGCTGGCTGACTTTCCTCGCCTATCTGGCGGTGGAATTGAGCCTTGGGCTGGCGGGTGAGTTGCTGCTGAGCAACGCCCTGTTCCTGGCGCTGGCCAACATTATCGGCTCGGTGGGCTGCTATTCCCTGGAGTACGCCACGCGGCAGAACTTCCTGGCCAACGGGTTGCTACAGGATCTGGCCGAGAAGGATTTTCTCACCGGGCTGCTTAACCGCCGCGCCTTCAGTGAGCGTGCCGAGCGCAGTTGGCGTCAGGCTCAGCGCGACAAGCAGGCCCTGGGCGTGGTGATGATGGATGTGGACTTCTTCAAGCGCTACAACGACCACTACGGTCACGCGGCGGGTGATGAGGCTCTGCGCCAAATCGCCCGGGTGATCGGTGAGCATGCCCGGCGGCCGCTGGACTGCGCTGCGCGTTATGGCGGCGAGGAATTTGTCGGTGTCTGGTATGGCCTCGGTGAGGAGCAGTTGCTGACGATTTTGCAGGACATCCGCGAAGCCATCGAAGCGCTGCGTTTGGAGCATGTGCGTTCTGATGCCGCCAGCGTGGTCACGCTGAGTATCGGCATGGCCTACCTCTTGCCACAACCGCATCAGGACCTTGGCGATGCCCTGCGCCTGGCCGATGTTGCGCTCTATCTGGCCAAGGAGCAGGGGCGCAATCGCGTGGTCAGCAAGCGGCAGGACGCGTAGGTCTGGAGCCTGACAAGGCTTCAATGATTGCCACGGAGCCGGTATTCTCGCGCCTATGAAAAATTCACTGCCCCTCTGCCTGATCGCTGCCCTCGCGGAAAACCGCGTGATTGGCCGCGATAACCAACTGCCCTGGCACCTGCCGGCGGACCTCAAGCACTTCAAGGCGCTGACCTTGGGCAAGCCGATCATCATGGGGCGCAAGACCTGGGACTCCCTCGGTCGTCCGTTGCCGGGCCGGCTCAATCTGGTGGTCAGCCGTCAGCCTGGCTTGCAGCTGGAGGGCGCGGAAGTATTCGCCAGCCTCGACGCTGCACTCGAACGCGCTGAAGCCTGGGCACGCGAAGAGGATGCCGAGGAGCTGATGCTGATCGGTGGTGCGCAACTCTATGAACTGGGTCTGGCCCAGGCTGATCGCTTGTACCTGACCCGCGTTGGTATCAGCCCCCAGGGCGATGCCTACTTCCCCGACGTGGCCGAGGCTGATTGGCACCTGTCATCCGCCATCGAACACCCAGAGGGCCTGGAAACACCGGGCTATGTGTTCGAAGTGTGGGACCGCAAATAGTCCATCCGGACTGAATCCCTTGCTGCATTGATCTGCGCCAGGGTGGTTGCCGACATGGCATGCCACCCTGCGTGTCGTTACGCCGTTCTTGCTGGCCGCTACGCTGTCTATTGCCGTTTGCCCTCTACAGGTTGTTCCCGATGCATGACGCTGATGCCGATCACGCCGAGCCGGATCGTATTGCCGCGATCTTTATTCGCCACCCGCTCTGGGAAGATGGCCTGGCGCTGCTGTTGGGCACGGCCATGGTGGCGCTGGGGATCACCCTCTACAGCCAGGCCGGTTTGCTGACGGGCGGCACCGTGGGTTTGGCCTTTCTGCTGAAGTACCTGCTCGGCTGGCCGTTTGGGCTGGTGTTCTTTCTGATCAACCTGCCGTTCTACGCCCTGGCCATCTGGCGCATGGGCTGGCCGTTTACCCTGCGCACCTTCTGCGCGGTGGGGATGGTCTCGCTGCTGGCCGAATTGACGCCGCAGTGGATTGGCTTCACCCACCTCGACGTGGTGTATGCCGCGCTGTTTGGTGGTTTCGCCATGGGTCTGGGCTTGCTGATGCTGTTCCGCCACCGCGCCAGCCTCGGTGGGGTGAATATCCTCGCGCTGTACCTGCAGGAGCGCTTTGGCCTGCGCGCCGGCAAGGTGCAGATGGCTATTGATGTGCTGATCGTGCTGGGGGCCGTACTGATTGTGCCGCTGGACAAGGTGGCGTTGTCGATCCTTGGTGCGCTGGCGCTGAATATGGTACTGGCGATCAACCACCGCGCCGGGCGCTATATGGGCGTCAGTTAACAACAAAAAAGCCCGGCACTGGGCCGGGCTTTGGCGTATTGCAGACTGGCTTACGGCACCAGTTTTTCCAGCAGCGCCTTGTCGCGTACAGCGCCTTTGTCGGCGCTGGTGGCGAGCAGGGCGTAGGCCTTGAGCGCCGTGGTGACTTTGCGTGGGCGTACTTCTACCGGCTTCCAGCCTTTCTTGTCCTGTTCCACGCGGCGTGCGGCCAGCTCTTCATCGCTGACCAGCAGATTGATGCTGCGCTCATGGATATTGATCAGGATCTTGTCGCCTTCGCGCACCAGGCCGATGGCGCCGCCGGCAGCCGCTTCCGGCGAGGCATGGCCGATCGACAGGCCCGAGGTGCCGCCGGAGAAGCGGCCGTCGGTGAGCAGGGCGCAGGCTTTGCCCAGGCCCTTGGACTTCAGATAAGAAGTCGGATACAGCATTTCCTGCATGCCCGGGCCGCCTTTCGGGCCTTCGTAGCGAATGATGACGATATCGCCTTCCTTCACTTCGTCGGCGAGGATGCCGCGCACCGCGCTGTCCTGGCTTTCGTAGATCTTGGCGCTGCCTTCGAAGATGTGGATCGACTCGTCGACGCCGGCGGTCTTCACCACGCAGCCGTCGAGGGCGATGTTGCCGTACAGCACGGCCAGACCGCCCTCTTTCGAGTAGGCGTGCTCGAAGCTGCGGATGCAGCCGTTCTCGCGGTCGTCGTCGAGGGTGTCCCAACGGGTCGACTGGCTGAACGCGGTCTGCGTCGGGATGCCCGCCGGGCCAGCCTTGAAGAAGGTGTGCACGGCTTCATCGTTGGTCTGGGTGATGTCCCACTTGGCGATGGCTTCGGCTACAGACTTGCTGTGCACGGTCGGCAGGTCGGTGTGCAGCAGGCCGCCACGGGCCAGCGAGCCGAGGATGCTCATGATGCCGCCCGCGCGGTGCACGTCTTCCATGTGGTACTTCTGGATGTTCGGCGCGACCTTGCACAGTTGCGGCACGACGCGGGACAGGCGGTCGATATCGCGCAGGTCGAAATCGATCTCGGCTTCCTGGGCGGCGGCCAGCAGGTGCAGGATGGTGTTGGTAGAACCGCCCATGGCGATGTCGAGCATCATGGCGTTTTCGAACGCCTTGAAGTTGGCGATGTTGCGCGGCAGTACCGACGCGTCGTTCTCGCCGTAGTAGCGTTTGCACAGCTCGACAATGGTGCGGCCGGCGGTGAGGAACAGCTGCTCGCGGTCGCTGTGGGTGGCCAGGGTCGAACCATTGCCCGGTAGGGCCAGGCCCAGGGCTTCGGTCAGGCAGTTCATCGAGTTGGCGGTGAACATGCCGGAGCAGCTGCCGCAGGTCGGGCAGGCGCTGCGCTCGTATTCGGCGACTTTTTCATCCGAAGCGGTGCTGTCGGCGGCGATGACCATGGCGTCGACCAGGTCCAGGCCGTGGCTGGCCAGTTTGGTCTTGCCGGCTTCCATCGGCCCGCCGGAAACGAAGATCACCGGGATGTTCAGGCGCAGGGCGGCCATCAGCATGCCGGGGGTGATCTTGTCGCAGTTGGAGATGCACACGATGGCGTCGGCGCAGTGGGCGTTGACCATGTACTCGACGGCGTCCGCGATGATCTCGCGGCTCGGCAGCGAATAGAGCATGCCGTCGTGGCCCATGGCGATGCCGTCGTCCACGGCGATGGTGTTGAATTCTTTCGCTACGCCACCGTGCTTCTCTATCTCGCGGGCGACCAGTTGGCCGAGGTCCTTCAGGTGCACGTGGCCGGGCACGAACTGGGTGAAGGAGTTGGCGATAGCGATGATCGGTTTCTTGAAGTCTTCGTCCTTCATCCCGGTGGCGCGCCACAGGGCACGGGCACCAGCCATGTTGCGGCCGTGGGTGGAGGTCTTCGAGCGGTAATCAGGCATGGCGATAAATCCTGCAAAGGCTATTCAGGTCACGCGTGCACAGGCAATAACGCTGTGCGGGCAACGGGCTGTTGATGCGTATGTTGAGCCGGGTTCAGGCCCAAGGCAAACGCAAGTGCGCATTTGTCGGGCCGGGGCGCTGCCTGGCGCGGGGTGGGCGCTGGCGTGGCTGGGCTACAAGGTCCGCCTGGATAGGGCAGGAGAGGGTCGATTCTAATCCCTTGGCGCGTTCGCAAGGAAGGCCGGCGCGCTCAGCGGCGCGCGGTTTTGGCGGGTGTGTTAGCTGATCTGCTCGATGCCGCGCATGCGCTCGGCGCGGCGACGCAGCAGCTCGATGGTCACCAGCAGGGCGATGGATACCAGGATCAGCAGGGTGGCGATGGCCAGGATGCTTGGGTTGATCTGCTCGCGCAGGCCCGAGAACATCTGCCGCGGGATGGTGCGTTGCTGCGGGCCGGCCATAAACAGGATCACCACCACCTCGTCGAACGAGGTGATAAAGGCGAACAGCGCGCCGGAAATCACCCCGGGGCGAATCAGCGGCATGATGATGTCGAAGAACACCCGCAGCGGCGTGGCCCCCAGGTTCAGCGCGGCGCGGGCCAGGCTGTAGTCGAAACCGGTGAGAGTGGCCGTTACGGTGATGATCACAAACGGTGTGCCCAACGCGGCGTGAGCAATGATCACCCCGAGGTAGTTACCGGCCAGGCCCAGGTTGGAATAGAAGAAGAACATGCCGGCGGCGGTGATGATCAGCGGCACGATCATCGGCGACAGCAGCAGGGCGGTGATCAGCCGCCGCGCGGGCATATCGTCGCGGGCCAGACCGACCGCCGCGCAGGTGCCGAGCACAGTGGCAATCAGGGTGGCGAAGAGGCCGATCAGAAAGCTGTTCTTGATCGCCAGCAGCCACTTGTCGTCATTGAAGATGGCCGTGTACCAGCGCAGTGAATAGGCCTCGGGCTGCAGGGTGAGCATGCCTTCGGTAAAGCTGAAGAAGGGCTCGACGTTGAATGACAGCGGGATGATCACCAGGATCGGCAGGATCAGAAACAGCAGCACCAGCCAGGAGCTGGTTTTCAGCAGCCACGCTCCGAGGTGGTGCCAGAAGCCGTAGTAGGCGGGAATCTTCACGGTCAGTTCCTTAGCCCAGTTTGATATTGCTGGCGCCGACAAAGCGGTCGTACAGCCAGTACAGCAGCAGGATCAGACCGAGCAGCAGCGAGCCCAGTGCGGCGGCCAGTTCCCAGTTGTTCGAGCGTTGCATGTGGAAGGCGATGATGTTGCTGATCATCTGCCCATCGGTGCCGCCGACCAGCGCCGGGGTGATGTAGTAGCCCACGGAAATGATGAACACCAGCAGCGCCCCGGCGCTCAGGCCGGGTAAGGTCATCGGGAAGTAGATGCGCGCAAAGGCCGGAATCGGCCGTGCGCCCAGTGACAGCGCGGCACGCAGGTAGCTGGGGTCAATCCCGCGCATCACGCTGTACAGCGGCAGGATCATGAACGGCAGCAGGATGTGGGTCATCGCCACCACCGTGGCAAACGAGGTGTAGAGCATCTCGATGGGTTGACCGATCACGCCGATGCCGAGCAGAAAGGAGTTGATCACTCCGTTGGTCTGCAGCAGGGCGATCCAGGCAGTGGTGCGCACCAGCAGCGAGGTCCAGAACGGCAGCAACACCAGCACCAGCAGCAGGTTGGCGCGGTTCTCCGGCAGGCCGGCCAGGTAGTAGGCCAGCGGGTAGCCGAGCAGGGCACAGAACAGGGTGATAACCAGCGCCATGTTCAGGGTCTTGCTGTATAGCTGTAGATAAATTTGTGTGTCTTCGCGTACCTGAATGCCTTGCTCGGGGTGTAGCTCCAGGTCGAGCGCGGTCAGATAGTAATCATAGGTGTAGGGTTTGCCGGCCCGCTGGATGGCGTACCAGATTTCCGGCTTGCTCCAGTTACGGTGCGACTTGAGCAGAATCTCAGCACCTTGCTGCTCAAGTTGTTCGGCCTGCAGGCGGCCAAGCTTGCGGGCGCTGGCTTTGACCACGCTGGACATGCCGGCCGAAGCGCGGTTGAACTCTTCGGCCAGCTTGCCGGACTGGCGCTCTTTGGCCAGTGCGTGCAGCTCCTGGGCGAACACGCTCAGGGTTTGTTGATCAGGTGTGGCTTTGCCGTCCCAGCGTTGCAGTTCGTGCAGGGTCAGCGGAATCATTGCGGCCACCGTCGGGTGATGGACGCTGCGCCAGAGCATGCTGGCAATCGGGGCGACAAAGGACAGCAGGATAAACACCAGCAGCGGCACGACGAACAGAAAGGCGGTGAGGCGCTTCTTGTTGCGTGCACTGGAGGCCTGGCTGGCTTCGAAGCGGGTCAGAGAGGACAAGGTGTTACTCCGCAGAGCCGACCCCCTCTCCCTGAAGAGAGGGGGCATGGCGGGTTACTTCAACAGCCACTCGTTGAATTTTTCACCGAGGGATTCGCCATAGTCAGCCCAGAAGTCCGAACCGGCCTGGATGCCTTTATCCAGGTGTGCGGTTGGCAGGTGCGGGGCCGCGCTCTGGTCAGCCAGCGGCATGGACGATTTACGAGTCGGGCCGTATGCCACGTCCGGCATACCGGCCAGTGGGGTGGAGCCGGTGGCGTAGGCGATGAACTTCAGCGCCAGGTCTTTCTTCTTCGAGCCTTTGACGATGGCCCAGGCGTCGAGGTCGTAGACGTGGCCGTCCCAGACGATGACGAAGGGCTTGTTCTCCTGGCGGATGGAGTCATAGAAGCGGCCATTGGCCGATTGCACCAGCACCGCGCCGCCGTCGTTCAGCAGTTGCGGAGCTTGCGACCAGGAGTCGAACCAGACGATGTCCTTCTTGATGGTGTCCAGCTTGGCGAAAGCACGGGCCTGGCCTTCCGGTGTCGACAGCACGTCATAGACCTCAGCCGGTGGTACGCCATCGGCCAGCAGCGCCCATTCCATGTTCACTTGCGGGCGCTTGCGCAGGGCACGTTTGCCGGGGATTTTGCTGGTGTCGAAGAAGTCGCCGATGCTCGCGGCTTTGGTGCCGCCGATGGTCTTCTCGTTGTAGGCGAAGACCACCGACCAGACGATGTTGCCGACGGCGCAGTCGCTGGCCAGGGCTTCGGGAATAAAGTCCTTCTCCGCCGGTACGCCATCGACACCCGGTGGCAGGATGTCGCGCGGGATGCTTTCCAGCAGGCCCTCGGAGCAGGCGCGCTCCAGGTCGATCACTTCAAAGTCGACCACGTCCCACTGGATATTGCCGGACTCGACCTGGGCTTTGATCTCGGCCACGCCACCGGTGTAGTCCTCGAATAGCACCTTGTTGCCGGTGTCTTTCTGGAAGGGATCAATCACGTGCTTCTGTTGTGCGGCGCCGTAGGCCCCGCCCCATGACACCACGGTCAGGGTTTCCTGAGCGCTGGCGGCAAAACTTGCCGTGCCCAGGGCTGCGGCGAGGGCGAAGGTGGAAAAGCGGGTGGTCAGTGTTCTAGCCATTGCTGTGCTCCATTGCTTCTGCTTCTAGTTATGGGGTCAGGGTGTGCTGACGGCGGGGCGATCCAGGGCCTGGCTGTCCTGCGGTAGCCAGGCCAGGGCGATTTCTTGCTTGGCGCTGAGTTGCGGGGCGCTGCTGTCATTCATGTTCTTGACCACCAACTCGGTGCCGCCGGCGGTTTCGAAGTGGTAGCGGATGTATTCGCCGACGTAATGCCGGGTGACGAAGCGCGCCATGACCTGGTTGCCGGCGCTGCCGAGGCGGTCGGTGAAGCTGAGTTTTTCCGGGCGGATCGACACCGTGGTGGGTTGGCCGATTTCGGTACAGTTGGCTTTCAGGGTACTGACCAGGCCACCGTCATCCAGGCGTACCTGCACGTTGTCCGCGCCAACGCTCTCGATCACGCCCGTGAGTTTGTTGCTTTCGCCGATAAAGTCGGCGACGAACAGGTTGGTCGGGCGCTCGTAGAGGACGTGGGGCGGCGCGCATTGCTGGACGATGCCGTTGTTGAACACGGCGATGCGGTCACTCATGGTAAGGGCTTCGGTCTGGTCGTGGGTCACGTAGATCACGGTGAAACCGAGCTGTTCGTGCAGGCGCTTGATCTCGAACTGCATCTGCTCGCGCAGTTTCTTGTCCAGCGCGCCGAGGGGCTCGTCCATCAGCACGATGTCCGGGGCGAAAATCAGCGCGCGGGCCAGGGCCACGCGCTGGCGCTGGCCACCGGATAGCTGGCCGGGGAAGCGGTTGCCGAACTCCAGCAGCTCGACCAGCGACAGGTATTCGTCGACCTTGGCGCGAATCACATCCTTGGGTTGTTTGCGGATTTTCAGCGGGTAGGCGAGGTTTTCGCGCAGGGTCATGTGCGGGAACAGCGCGTATTGCTGAAATACCATGCCGATATTGCGTTCGTAGGGCGCAATGCTGGTGACCGAGCGGCCGTTGATCAGAATCTCGCCGCTGGTTACGTCCTCGAACCCGGCGAGCATCATCAGGCAGGTGGTTTTACCCGAGCCGGAGGGGCCGAGCAGGGTGATAAATTCGCCCTTGGCCACATCCAGGTTGAAATCCTTGACCACCAGATTCTTGTGGTCGTACGTCTTCTTGACGTTGGTGAATTGCAGGAACGCTTTGTCCCCAGCCAGGTCAGCCATACCCCTCCCCATTGTGCTCTGAACAGCCAGCCGCTTGTGGCCGTTGGCTGCATGCTTGGATCCGCAAGCCCGTCGTCTGTGGTAACGGGTACTTGTTTGAATGATCAAGTTACGCAAGCACTGTGCCAGTGAGCACAGCCGTGTTGCGATGGCGTGGTTGCTGGGGGGTAAGCCTAGCCTAGACGCGGGGTTGCGCCAGGCGGTGTGGGGAGTGGTAACAGGGCGGGAGAGAAAGAAGCACCTGCTGAGCTGCACTCAGCAGGTGCGTGCGGTTCAACTGTTGGGCAGCAGACGCACTGTCAGGCTCTTGATATAGCGGGTCTCGGCAATCGCTGGGTGCACCGGATGATCCGGGCCCTGGGCGCCGCGTTCGAGCAGCTGGATATTGCGGTCCAGATGGCGTGCGCTGGTCAGCAGGATGTTCTGCAGGTTGTCTTCTTCCAGGTGCATGGAGCAACTGGCGCTGATCAGGATGCCGTCCTTGTTGAGCAGGCGCATCGCCAGTTCATTAAGGCGGCGGTACGCGCCTTCACCGTTCTTCTGGTCTTTCTTGCGTTTGATGAAAGCGGGTGGGTCGGCGACGATCACGTCGAAGCGTTCTTCGGCGGATTTCAGCTGTTTCAGTGCTTCAAACACATCGCCTTCGACACAGGCGACCTGGTCGGTCAGGCCGTTCAGTGCGGCGTTGCGCTCCACACCGTCGAGGGCAAAACCGGAAGCGTCCACACACATCACGTCGCTGGCGCCGAAGGCTGCAGCCTGCACGCCCCAGCCGCCGATGTAGCTGAACAGGTCGAGTACACGCTTGCCTTTGACGTAAGGCGCCAGGCGCGCGCGGTTCATGCGGTGGTCGTAGAACCAGCCGGTCTTCTGCCCTTCGATGACCGGTGCTTCAAACTTCACGCCGTTCTCTTCCAGGGCGACCCACTCCGGCACCACGCCGAACGGGGTTTCCACATAACGCGCCAGGCCTTCCGCATCGCGGGCGGCGGAGTCGTTCTTGAACAGGACGCCGCTGGGTTTGCACACCTGAACGAGCGCGGCCAGCACGTCATCCTTGTGGCGTTCCATGGTGGCGGAGGCCAGTTGCACCACCAGAATGTCGAAGAAGCGGTCAACCACCAGCCCCGGCAGCAGGTCGGAGTCGCCATACACCAGGCGGTAGCAGGGCTTGTCGAACAGCCGCTCGCGCAGGCTTAGGGCGACGTTGAGGCGATGCACCAGCAAGGACTTGTCCAGCACGTGCTTGACGTCACGCGACAGCAGGCGCGCGCAGATCAGGTTGTTCGGGCTCATCGCGACGATGCCCAGTGGCTTGCCACCGGCCGCTTCGAGGACGGCCTGATCGCCCACGGCAAAACCACTCAGCGGGGTGGCGGCGACGTCGATTTCGTTGCTGTAGACCCACAGATGGCCGGCGCGCAGGCGTCGATCGGCGTTGGCTTTCAGGCGCAGGCTGGGCAGGGACATGCTGGGGGACTCCGAAAAAAGAGCGGAATTATAGCGGTTTCATAAAGCGCGCGTCGGTTACAAAAGTCGTCTGTGGAAGTTTTGCGGCTTTAGCTAGACTGTGTCACACCTCACATTCCGGTTGTGCCCGTCATGCCTCAAGAGCTTTCCGCCGAATATATCCAGCAGGTGCTGCAAGGCATCAGCGTGCCGCCGCAGCCGCAGATCATGGTGGATTTGCAGATGGAACAGGTGATGCCCAGCCCAGACCTGCGCGCCATCGCCAAGCTGATCAGCCAGGATCCGGGGTTGTCCGGGGCGTTGCTGAAGCTGGTGAATTCGCCATTCTTCGGCCTGACCAATCGCATCGCCTCGATTCAGCAGGCGGTCAACCTGCTGGGTTGCAACACGGTGATCAACCTGATCAACGCGCAATCGATCCGTGGCGAGTTGACTGATGAAGCCATCGTTACCCTCAACCGCTTCTGGGACACCGCCCAGGATGTGGCGATGACCTGCCTGACCCTGGCCAAACGCATCGGCTATCACTCGCCAGATGAGGCCTACACCCTCGGTTTGTTTCACAATTGCGGCATCCCGCTGATGCTCAAGCGCTTCCCTAATTACATGACGGTGCTGGAAGAGGCCTATGCCAGTGCTACCGATGAGCGCCGGATAGTGGATACCGAGAACCGTCTGCTGAATACCAACCATGCAGTCGTCGGTTATTTCACTGCCAAGTCATGGAACCTGCCGTTGCACCTGTGCGAAGCCATCGCCAGTCACCACAACGCACTGGCGATCTTCACCGAAGACTCCAGCCGTGATGCGCAGCTGAAAACCCTGTTGGCGATCCTCAAGATGGCCGAGCACATCTGCGCCAGTCACCGCGTTTTGGGTAACCAGTCCGATGATTTTGAATGGCAGAGCATCGAGCAGATGGTGCTTGAGTATGTCGGGCTCTCGGAATACGACTTCGAGAACCTGCGCGAGAGTATCCGCGACATGGGCGCAAACTAGCCCAGGCTGCCTGTCTCGTCGCTTGTGTGCATTCCTGCTAAGGTAAGCGCCCGTTTTTCGGCTCACCTGACGACCTGCCATGCCAGAACTTCCAGAAGTAGAAACCACTCGCCGCGGCATCGCGCCCTACCTTGAGGGCCGGCGCGTCAGTCGGGTTGTCGTGCGTGAACGGCGCCTGCGCTGGCCGATTCCCGAGGACCTGGATATCCAGTTGTCGGGGCAACGCATCGAGGGCGTCGAACGGCGTGCCAAATACCTGTTGATCAAGGCTGAAACCGGCACGCTGATCAGCCATCTGGGCATGTCCGGCAGCCTGCGTCTGGTCGAGTGCGGCCTGCCGGCGGCCAAGCATGAGCACGTGGATATCGAACTGGAATCCGGGCTGGCCCTGCGTTACACCGATCCGCGGCGCTTTGGTGCGCTGCTCTGGAGCCGTGAGCCGCTGGAGCATGTGCTGCTCAGTAAATTGGGCCCAGAGCCTTTGACCGATCTGTTCGACGGTGAACGGCTGTTTCAGCTGTCCCGTGGTCGCGCCATGGCGGTCAAACCGTTCATCATGGATAACGCCGTGGTGGTGGGCGTGGGCAACATCTACGCCAGCGAAGCGCTGTTTGCCGCCGGTATCGACCCGCGCCGTGAAGCCGGTTCGGTATCGCGGGCGCGTTATCTGAAATTGGCGGATGAAATCAAACGCATCCTCGCCTATGCCATCGAGCGCGGTGGCACCACGTTGCGCGACTTTGTCGGCGGCGATGGCCAACCGGGGTATTTCCAGCAGGAGCTGTTCGTCTACGGGCGCGGCGGTGAGTTCTGCAAGCGCTGCGGCAGCACCCTGCGCGAGGTCAAGCTGGGCCAGCGTGCCAGTGTTTATTGTCCGCGCTGCCAACGCTAGGGTTGCTGCGCCGGGCTAGAGTGGTCCGGCAAGCAACTGCGAAACGTATACACAATAATAAGAAACACCGAGGTCTTGATGTCCGGTAACTATCTGCCCCGCAACCCATTGGCCGAGTGGGTCGGCCATACGGCCCTGAAACTGATGGGTTGGCGCATCGAAGGCGAACTGCCGAAGCTCGACAAGTTTGTGGTGATTGGGGCGCACCACACCTCCAACTGGGATTTCGTGATTTTTATCGCGGTGAAGTTCGTTCTGCGCCTGAATGCCCGCTGGTTCGGCAAGCACACCATCTTCCGCTGGCCGTTCGGTGCGCTGATGCGCCTGTGGGGCGGCATCGCCATCCGCCGTGAACGCCAGGGCAATACCGTCGAGCAGGCGGTGCGGGCTTTTACCGAGCATGAGCAATTTATGCTGATCCTCTCGCCGGAAGGCACACGCAAGAAGGTCGAGCGCTGGAAAATGGGCTTCTATCATATCGCCCTTGGAGCGGGTGTACCGATTGTGCTGGGCGCGCTGGACTATCAGAATCGCCGGGTTTTTATCGGTCCGACCTTTGTACCGACAGGGGATGAAGCGGCCGATCTCAAGGCAATTCTGGCGTTTTACCGCCCCTTTATTCCGAAAAAACCTGAATATGCCTTTTATGGCGATTGACGGCCATCACGCTGACAATTACCAATGCGCTGTTATAGTTAGCTCCACCGCCTCCTAATAGCTGAAGGATCGCCCCATGAAACTGTTCCGCTCCACCGCTGCTGCTCTGGCGCTGACCACTGGCTTGCTGGCCCTGCCGGCTCACGCTGACGTGGCGCAGCAGAACACCAGCGGCGACCCTCTTTACACGGTTGAAGCACCAAAAGCTTTTTCAATGGTTGGCGATTTAGTGATTGCCCGTCCGCTGCTGATCGCGGCCACTGTTATCGGGGCAGGTGTGTTTGTTGTCACGCTGCCATTCTCGGCGGGTGGCGGAAATATCGGTGAGGCTGGTAAAGCGCTGGTTGTCGAGCCAGGCAAAGCCGCTTTTGTACGTTGCCTGGGCTGCACCACCAGCGGTTACAAGAAAGACTGATTCGCTCTATTGGCTGCCCAGCGGCCTCTCGTCTCCTCAGGAGCGAGAGGCCGTTTGCATTTAAGCGTCGCGAAAAAACAAGGCTGGTAAGTGGGCAGTCTGATCCGGCGCTGTGCTACTGCGTTGCGGGAACTGCCAGACCGATACCGCGTGGATCGCTGGCAGCCTTGACTGCGCCATTGACCTTGTTCCAGAGCAGAACCTGCTGGTTACCATACTGCCTGCCTGTGGATTTCAGTTGATGACCGAGCGCTGTCAGCGCTGAGGTTTCTGCAGCGGAGAAGGCCTGTGGCTCATGCTCAATCACGTCGGGCATAAACTGGTGGTGGAAACGCGGCGTGGCTGGCCAGTGTTCGATTGGCTGCTGATCCAGGTACTCCAGCATCGCCAGTAGCACCATGCTGGGAATTCGGCTGCCGCCCGGCGTACCGAAACTGGTGAACTCTTCAGTGCCTTCGATAAAGCTCGGGCTCATGCTCGACAGCGGCCGCTTGCCGGCGTCGATACGGTTGGCCTGGCTGCCACTCAGGCCATAGGCATTGGCGCCTTGCACGTCGGCGGCAAAATCATCCATTTCATTGTTCAGCAGCACCCCGGTGCCGGGCGCAGTAAAGGCTGCACCGAACGGCAGGTTGATCGACAGGGTGGCCGCCACCGCATTGCCTTCGCTGTCGAGCACCGAAAAATGGGTGGTGTGATCGCCTTCCTGCCAGGTCTTGCTGGGCGGCAGACTGCTGCTCGGGGTCGCGCGTTGCGGGTCGATGCTGCTGGCCAGTTGCTGCAGGTATGCCGGGGCGAGCAACTGCTGCACGGGGTTATGAACAAAGTCGGGATCGCCCAGCAAGCCACGATCCCGATAGGCGCGCCGCAGGGTTTCGACGATCAGATGGGTGCGCTGCACGCGGTTTGCTTGCTGCCAGGGCAATTGCTGCAGCATCAGCAGGCTCTGCGCCAGGGCCATGCCGCCAGCGGATGGTGGTGGTGCGCTGATCAGCTCACGGCCCTGCTCCAGTGGAACGCGCAATGGTGCGCGTTCCACTACGCGGTAGTCGGCCATGTCCTTCAGGGTCCAGATGCCGCCCGCATCGCGTACAGCTCTGACCAGATGCTCTGCCACCTTGCCGGCATAGAAACCCTGACGACCCTGATTGCCCAGTTGTTCGAGGGTGTGCGCCAGTTCTGGCTGGCGCAGCAGTCCATATTCATCCGGTACGTTGCCGTTATCGAGGAAAATTCGTGCCGTTTCCGCGTCCTGGCGCATGGCATCGATACGCCAGCCGGCACGCTCGCGGTAGACCCGGTCGATACTCACGCCGCTGCTGGCCAGGCGGATTGCCGGGGCCAGTGAATCGCGTAAGGGCAGACGGCCGAAGCGCTCGGCCAGTTCGACCAGCGCGGCTGGCAGGCCGGGAATAGCCGCGGCCAGGGCACCATTCAGCGAAAGCTCTTGGCGGATTTCGCCGTCGACCCTGTATAGATCGGCATGGGCGGCTTGCGGGGCGCGTTCGCGGGCATCGAGAAAACGGTAGGTCGGTGAGTTGCCGGCTTCGCGCAGCAGAAAGAAACCACCACCGCCCAGGCCCGAGCCGTAAGGTTCGACCACCGCCAGGGCGGCGCTGATGGCCACGGCGGCATCAAAGGCGTTACCGCCCAGGGCCAGGGTTTCCTGGCCGGCCACGGTGGCGGCGGGATGTGCGCTGGCAATGGCGATGCGTTCGGGTTGGGCTGCGGCTTGCAGCTCAAGGGCGCAGAGCAGGGCGAGCGCAGCAAACAGGGTGCGCCAGGGGAGAGGGCCGCGGATCAGGCGGCCGGTCTTCATGCTTTACCGGTAATGATCAGGTACTTCTGCATCAGTTCATCCTTACTCTCGACATTGTTCTCGTCGAGTGGGATGCAATCCACTGGGCAGACCTGCTGGCACTGCGGCTCGTCATAGTGACCGACGCATTCGGTGCACAGGTTGGGGTCGATTTCGTAAATTTCTTCGCCCTGGGAAATCGCAGCATTAGGGCATTCGGGTTCGCAGACGTCGCAGTTGATGCAGTCGTCAGTGATGATCAGTGACATGACAGAACCACTCCTGCTGCGCCCCGCAGGTGCAGCCTAGATGTGTACATAAAACGGTAGGGCAAATTGTGCCGCATCGAGGCCGCGCATGCACGCGGCCAGACGCTAAAGGATCAGCGTTTGAAGCGCTCGGTCAGCGCGGCGGCGACGGCCGGGTGTACGAAGTTGGAGATATCACCACCCAGTGCGGCGATTTCGCGCACCAGGGTCGAGGAGATAAACGAATACTTTTCCGATGGGGTGAGGAACAGGCTTTCCACGTTCGGCGCGAGCTGGCGGTTCATATTGGCCAGCTGGAATTCGTATTCGAAGTCAGACACCGCACGCAGACCGCGCAGGAATACGTTCGCGCCCTGTTCCTTGGCAAAGTGCGCCAGCAGGGTGGAGAAACCCACCACTTCCACGTTGGGCAGGTGCTTGGTGACTTCGCGGGCCAGCTCGACGCGTTGCTCCAGGCTGAACAGCGGGTTTTTCTTCGGGCTGGCAGCCACCGCAATGATCACGCTGTCGAACAGCCGTGCGGCACGCTCGACCAGGTCGCCGTGCCCCTTGGTGATGGGGTCGAAGGTGCCTGGGTATAACACTCGATTCATCGTGACGTCCTGGCGGGTCCGTTGGGGAGTCGGATGGTAGCGCAGCGTTTCCCCGTGGCCAAGTCAGGCACCACCGATCCGCGTTATTCACGGGCCACTAAGGGCCCGTGAATAGTGCGCTATCAGGCGGCCTTGAGGCGCTCGGCGAGTTTGCTCGCGAGTTTGGCGATCAGGCCATAGATCGACAGCTGCGGGTTGGCGCCGATACTGGTGGGGAACAGCGAGCCGTCATGGATCGACACATTGCTCAGCTGATGGTGGCGACCCAGGCTGTCGGTAACGGCCAGCTGCGGGTCTTCACCCATGGCGCAGCCGCCCATCACGTGGGCGCTGCCCAGGCGGGTGCGGTACAGCTCCAGGCTGAGGTTATCGATCAGGCTCTTGGCTTCAGCCAGGGTTTTCACGTAACCGGCGTCGGCATGCAGCGGCAGCACCGCCTTGGCCCCGGCGGCGAACTGGATCTCGGCCATGGTGTGGAAGGCACGACGCACGCCGTCCCAGGTGTAGTCGGTCATCTGGTAATCGAGTACCGGGCTGCCGTCACCGCGCAGCTCCACACGGCCTTCGGCACTTTCCGGGTGGAAGCCGTCGCGCAGCAGGGCAAGCATCACGTTGGTGTTGGGTAGCTGTTCCATGCGCATGGCATTGTCGATGCCAAAGCGGCCGAGCAGGGTGGCAGTCAGCGCCGGTTGCAGCGGCGGCACCTCGAGCTTGTAGGAGAGGCGCCCAGCGGTGCCGTCGTCCCACTGGAAATGGTCGGAGTAGATTGACTGCGGTGCGCCGTAGAACGGGTTGATCACCTGCTCGAACAGGGCCGCTGAGAAGTTCACCAGGTGCAGGTAAGTGCGTTTGCCGGTGCGCTGATGCGGGTCTGGCGCATTCGAGCGCAGCAGCAGCCCAGGGGTGTTGATTCCGCCGCCAGAGAGAACGTAATGCTTGGCTTTGACCGTGATTTTGCGGCCAGTGGGCGCAACACTGCGTTCATCCATCGCCAGGCATTCGATGCCCGTAACCTTGTCGCCGTCGATTAACAGGCGTTCGGCGCGGGCTAGGTAGAGCAGCTCGCCGCCTTTATCCAGGGCCGCCGGGATGGTGGTGACCAACATCGACTGCTTGGCATTGGTCGGGCAGCCCATGCCGCAGTAACCGAGGTTCCAGCAGCCGCGTACGTTGCGCGGTATGACTTTCCACTCATAGCCGAGCTTTTCGCAGCCGCTGCTGATCACCGCGTTGTTGGCATTCGGCGGTACGGCCCAGGGCGCGACACCGAGGCGCTGCTCCATCTGCTCGAACCAGGGCGCCATTTCCTCGGGGCTGTGGCCTTTGACGCCATGCTCCTTGGCCCAGTGCTCCAGGGTTGGCGCGGGGGTACGGAAACTCGAGGTCCAGTTGATCAGCGTGGTACCGCCCACGGCGCGGCCTTGCATGATGGTGATGGCGCCATCCTTGCTCATGCGGCCGATACCTTCCTGGTAGAGGCTGGCGTAGGCCTTGTCTTCGAGCATCTTGAAGTCGTCGCTGGTCTTCAGCGGGCCTTCCTCGATCAGCAGCACCTTGAAGCCGGCGGCGCTGAGGATCTCGGCGGTGGTGCCACCGCCAGCACCGCTGCCGACGATGGCCACGTCGGCTTCGAGGGTCAGGTCGCTGTCCAGGCGTGAGCCGTTGTAGGTTTTCCAGCCGTTGGCCAGGCCTTGCTTGAACATATCGGGTACGGGCATTGCGGGCTCTCTTTCTTGTTCTTGCCGGCTTGACGGCTGGGTAATGGGTAGCGCTGCGGTTGCTGGTTAGGCCCGTAGGGTGCGCTGTGCGCAGCAAAATAGACTCAGGTAGTGCGCACAGCACACCCTACGTGATCGACGCGGCATCAGACGGTCGGCGGGCCGGGGTAGCCGCAATGCGCCCACGATTCGGCTCGGCTGTACCAGCTCATCATCACCAGTTGCAGCAGTGAGGCGTGGCCCATTTTCAGCAGGCTGATCGAGCTGTTCTGCCAGCGCTCGAGAAACGTCTGCACATCGGCCGGCGACGCGCTTTCCCAGCTACCCCAGACGCCGGTCAGCGGGCCGCGGGTGATCGGCAGGGCCAGCACGTCAAACAGCTGCACGGTGAGCTTGAGCATCTCCGGCGACAGATGGTTGAGGCTGTAATCGAGGCTGGCGATGGTGCCGCTGATGGCCTGAGGCATCTGCTCCGGCGTAACGGCACCGGCGAGCATGACCGGGATCAGGGCCTGGAGAAACGCCAGGTCGGTTTCGCGAATCACGGCAAAGCCAGCTTTCGGCGTACTGGCCGAACAGCCGCTGAGGGTAGCCGTCAGCCCGGCCGTACCGAGCAGCGCGGTGCCGAGCAGGCCGACCTTGAGCAGGCTGCGCCGCGACAGGGCCGGCGCGTCAAACGTGGTGTTGTGCATTTATTGTTATCACCGGATCAGGCCGTTGCCCTGGCAAGCCAGGGCAGGGTGGGGTTAGCGAACGAACAGCTTGTACACCAGCTTTTGCAGGGCTTTGCCGTAAGGCGGGTAGATCATCTTGGCGGCGTTGAAACGCTGTTTGATAAACACGCCTTTGGCCTTACTGAAGGTCAGGAAGCCTTCGTGGCCATGGTAGTGACCCATGCCGGACGGGCCGACGCCACCGAATGGCATGTCGTCCTGGGCTACGTGCAGCAAGGTGTCGTTGAGGCACACGCCGCCGGAGTGGGTCTCGTGCAGCACGCGCTGCTGCTCGGCCTTGTCGTAGCCGAAGTAGTACAGCGCCAGCGGCCGGTCGCGCTCGTTGATAAAGGTGAAGGCATCTTCCAGCGTGTTGTAGGGGATGATCGGCAGCAGTGGGCCGAAGATCTCGTCCTGCATCACCTTCATTTCATCGCTCACGTTGAGCAGCACGGCATGCGGCATCCGTCGACCCTGAGCCTGTGGGTACAGCGGGATAATCGTTGCCCCCTTGCTCTCGGCATCTTGCAGGTAGCTGTTCAGGCGCTGCAGCTGGCGCTCGTTGATGATCGCGGTGTAGTCCGGGTTGTCCGCCAGCGCCGGGTAGAAGCCCTGCACCGCGTTGCGGTAAGCCTCGACAAAGCCGTCAACACGGTCTTTCGGCACCAGCACGTAATCCGGGGCGACGCAGGTCTGGCCGGCGTTCATGGTCTTGCCGAAGGCGATACGTTCGGCGGCATCGCTCAGCGGTACGTCGGCGCTGACAATAGCCGGTGACTTGCCACCCAGCTCCAGGGTTACCGGAGTCAGGTTGTCGGCAGCGGCACGCATCACGTGTTTACCGATGCTGGTGGCACCGGTGAACAGCAGGTGATCGAACGGCAGTTTGGAGAAAGCCATGCCGACTTCCGCCTCGCCGAGCGCCACGCTGACCAGGTCTTCCGGGAACACCTTGGCCAGCAGGTCCTTGACCAGTTGCGAGGTGGCCGGTGTCGACTCACTCATTTTGATCATCACCCGGTTGCCGGCCGACAGCGCGCCAACCAGCGGGCCGATGGCAAGGAACAGTGGGTAGTTCCACGGCACAATCACCCCAACCACGCCCAACGGCTGATAGATGACCTTGGCCGAGGCCGGCATGAACTGCATGCCGACACTGCGCCGCGAAGGTTTCATCCATTTCTTGATGCGTTTGGTCGCGTAGTGGATGCCATGCAGGCTGGGCATCAGCTCGGCGAGCAGGGTTTCATCAGCGCTGCGGTTGCTGAAATCCTGGGAGATGGCGCGCACCAGCGCTTCACGCTCATTGCTGAGCAGGTCGCGCAGGGCGTTGAGCCACTGGATGCGCTGCTCGGCCGAGGGCATCGGATTGGCCTTGAAGGCCTGGCGCTGCAGGGCAAAGCTCTGCTGCAACTGATTGAGCTGCTGTTGGCTGTTGTGCAGGCTTTGTTCAAGGTAAGCGACGTCGGCGACCATGTTATTGCTCCTCGGCATTCCAGCGGTGCAGTGCGTCAGATGAGCTGAGGCCGCTGCAGGAAAGGTGTGCTGGATTTTTAGAGCAATTGCTCTAATCTGTCAAATAGGATGCCGGGGTCAGCCGACGGACGCAGCCGATCAAACAGTTGGTGCAGCGTGTCAATTGGCGCGCGGGTAACACTTCGGCTGTTTCTGCGTGTACCTTTGCCGGGCTTTTGAGTTGAGATCGAGCCGTTATGTCAGCCCCACTGAAAACCCGAGAACGCATCATTCAGGAAAGCCTGGCGCTGTTTAATGCCCAGGGCGAGCGCAGTGTCACCACCAACCATATCGCCGCGCATCTGGGGATTTCACCGGGCAACCTGTACTACCACTTCCGCAACAAGCAGGCGATCATCGCCGAGCTGTTTGCCCTCTATGAGAGCCAGGTGGATACCTTTCTGCGCCGCCCCGAAGGGCGTGCGCTGACGGTGCAGGACAAGACCTTCTACCTCGAAGCGCTGCTGGCGGCGATGTGGCATTACCGCTTTCTGCACCGTGACCTGGAGCACCTGCTCGACAGCGACCCGGCACTGGCCGAGCGCTATCGGTTGTTCGCCCAGCGGTGCCTGAGGCAGGCGCAGAGTATCTATCAGGGCTTTGTCGAAGCCGGCATCCTGCTGATGGATGCGGCGCAAATCGAGGCGCTGACCCTCAACAGCTGGATCGTCATGACCTCCTGGGTGCGCTTTCTCTGCACCACCCGCGGCAACCCCGGCGACCTCAGCCAGGAGATGCTGCGCCGTGGCATCTACCAGGTGCTGGCGCTAGAAGGCGGCTACACCGCCCCGCAATCACGCGAAGCGGTGGAAGCGCTGTACGCCAAGCTGCATGTGCCGCTGGATCAGGTGATCTGAGCCTAGGGTCTGTTGACGTTTCGTTCGTGGCAACGGCTCGCGACGAAACGTCAACAGACCCTAGAGCGGTTTGGCTGCCTGCTCGGCCAGCCACTGCGGAATGCGCCGCTCCAGGTAATAGCCCGGCTTGCCCAGTGAGCCTTCGACAAAGCCAACATGGCCGCCGTGGGCGTGCAGTTCGAAGTCGATGCTGGGCGACAGTTCGCTGGCTTCGGGCAGGCTGTGGGGGAACACAAAGGGGTCGTCGGCGGCCTGGATAATCAGTGTGGGTGTCTCGATCCGGCCGAGGAAGTAGCGGCTGGAGGCGCGCCGGTAGTAATCCTCAGCATCGGCGTAACCGTGCAGTGGCGCGGTGATGCGGCCGTCGAAATCCCAGAAGGTACGCATGTTGTCCAGCGGGCCGAGTTTCTCCAGGGTGGACAGCCGATCAGCCATGCCTTGGTGGGCAAACAGGCGCTGCTTGTCTTTCACGTAGGCCACCATCTCGCGCATAAAGTGGCTCTGGTAGACCCTGGAAAAGCCCATGCCGATGCGGTCGGCGCACTGATCCAGACGAAACGGCACCGACACCGCTGCCGCGCCTTGCAACTGGCTGTCTGCGCCCGTCTCGCCGAGGTACTTGAGCAGCACATTGCCGCCCAGCGAATAGCCCACGGCATACAGCGGAGCCATCGGCCGCTGCGCACGCAGGTGGCGCACGGTTTCTGCCAGGTCCTCACTGGCCCCTGAGTGATAGCCGCGCGCCAGCAGGTTCGGCTCGCCGGAGCAGCCGCGCCAGTTCAAGGCCACGCTGGCCCAGCCTTGGGCCGCCAGTTGCTGCTGCAAACCCAGCACATACAGCGAGTCGGACGAGCCGGTCAGGCCATGCAGCACCAGTACCAGTGGCGCGTCGGCTTGATGCGGGCCATGCCAGTCCAGATCGAGAAAGTCACCGTCCTCCAGCCACAACCGTTCGCGCTGGCGTTCAAGCTTCGCCGGTTGGCGGCACATCGGGTTCCATAGGGTTTGCAGATGCGGGCCGGGCAGCCACCAGGCGGGTTTGAAGGGCGTGGTCATGGAATGATATCGCTTGGGGAAAGCGCTCAGGCTAGGGCCCTGGGCGGTGAAACGGAAGCTATATGAGTAGGGCGAATAACAGAACCTGACCGAGGTTGGGCTTCACCGCGTGAAGCCCAAGGTTCCCATCAGGCTACGGCTGTGCGCTGCCACAGCGCGTAGTACACCTGGCCGGCTTTCTGCTCGCGGTGCAAGCGCCAGTTGCCGGGCATGCCGAGGCTGGACGGTGAATTTTCGCTTTCGGTGTAGACCCAGGCGTCGGCCGCCAGCCAGCCGTTCTGCTCCAGCAGGGTACAGGCCGGCAGCAGCAGATTCTGGTTAAACGGCGGGTCGAGAAATACCAGGTCGAACGGTGTCGCTGTCGGGCTCTGTAGGTAGAGCAGGGCGTCGGTTTGCAGCAGTTGGCCGTTGTCGCATTTCAGCGTTTGCAGGTGGCTGCGCAGGCTGGCGATGGCCGCTGGATTGAGGTCCAGGGCCAGGGCGCTGCCGGCCCCGCGCGACAGTGCTTCGAGAAACAGTGCGCCGCTGCCGGCGAACAGATCGAGCACCTTGGCCCCCTCGACATAGGGCGCGAGCCAGTTGAACAGGGTCTCGCGCACCCGGTTCGGCGTCGGCCGCAGCCCGGCGGCCATGGGGAAGTTGAACTGACGCGAGCGCCACTGCCCAGCAATGATCCGCAGTTGGCCATCACCACCATGGGCGGGAACGGCTTGCGGCGATTTGGGTCGTTTGCTCATCAGTGCTCCGGGACGCCAGTGGGTTGCTCGGCGGGGGTATCGGTGGGTGGTGGCAGTTCTTTCTGCGCCACTGTCGGCCCGGCAGTCACAATCACCAGTGCGTCGGGATTGAGGTGTTTGGCCATGGCGGTCTTGACCTGTTCGACCGTCAGCGCGTCGACGTCGCGCATAAAGTCTTCCAGGTAGCTTAGCGGCAGGTCATAGAAACCCATGGAGCCGAGTTGGCCGACGATCGCCGCGTTGCTCGCAGTGGACAGCGGGAAGCTGCCGGCCAGCTCGCGCTTGGCGTTGTTCAGCTCCTCGGCCGTCGGGCCGTTGGCGATAAAGTCGGCCAGCATGCTTTTGACCAGTTGCAGGGTGCCATCGCTGAGTTCGGCACGGGTTTGCAGGTTGATCATAAAGGGACCACGTGCCTGCATGGCGCTGAAACCGGAGTAGACGCCATAGGTCAGGCCGCGCTTCTCGCGCACTTCGGTCATCAGGCGGGTGCCGAAGCCACCGCCGCCGAATACCTGATTACCCAGGTAGAGCGCGGCGTAGTCCGGATCGCGGCGGTCGATACCGAGTTGGGCGATCATCAGGTGAGTCTGATTGGACGGGAACTCGATGTGTTGCAGCCCTGGCTTGGGCTCTTCCGGCTGGGCGATACGCGGCAGTGCCGGGCCTTTTGGCAGGGCGGCGGACACCTGATTGGCCAGCGCTTCGGCGTCGCTGCGCGAGAGGTCGCCGACCAGTGCGATGATCGCATTGCTGGCGGTGTAGGCCTTGGCGTGGAAAGCCTGCAATTGCTTACGGGTGATGGCCGGGATCGACCCCGCTGTGCCGTCGCTCGGGTGTGCGTACGGGTGCGTACCGTACAAACGCTCGAACAGCGCCAGGCTGGCCAGCTTGCCGGGGTTCTGCTTCTGGTACTCGAAGCCGGCCAGCAGCTGGTTCTTGATCCGCGCCAGGGCGTCTTCGGGGAAGGTCGGCTGGCCGAGCACCTGATTGAACAGCTGCATGGCGGGCTCGCGCTTGTCCACCGCGCTGAGGCTGCGCAGGCTGGCTATGGCCATGTCGCGGAACGCACCGTTGCCGAAATTGGCGCCGAGGTTTTCGAAGCCGGCGGCAATCGCACCGACATCCTTACCCGGTACGCCTTCGTTGAGCATGGCGTTGGTCAGCATGGCCAGGCCGGCTGTGCCGTCGTCATGGCTGCTGCCAGCGGCAAAGGTCAGTTGCAGGTCGAACATCGGCAGCTCGCGGGCTTCGACGAACAGCACCTTGGCGCCTTCGGCGGTTTGCCAGGTCTGGATATCCAGATCACGGCGGCTGGGCGGCTGATCGCCGAGGGCTGCCAGGGATTCGATGCTGGTCGATTCGGCGGCCGGAGCCGGGGTTGGGCTGCTATCCGGGCGGTTGATCACCAGGGCCAGCAGCGCCATCAATATCAGTAGCGCCAGGCCGAGCAGGCCGTAGCGCAGGCCATTGCGCTCACTCATTGCGCTTCTCCTCAGGCAGAACATGGGCGACGCTCAGGCGGTCGCGGGTAAAGAAGGTACTGGCGGCTTGCTGGATATCGGCCGGGGTCACGGCCTCCAGTTCGGCCAGTTCCTGGTCGATCAGCTTCCACGACAGGCCGACGGTTTCCAGCTGGCCGATGGCGGTGGCCTGGCTGGTGATCGAGTCACGCTCGTAAACCAGGCCGGCGATCACTTGCGCACGTACGCGGGCCAGTTCCTCGGCGCTTGGAGGGGTGTTTTTCAAGTCTTCCAGCTCACGCCACAGGCCGGCTTCGACCTGCTGCAGAGTCTTGCCGGTCTGCACGTTGGGTGTGGCGGACAGGATGAACAGGCTGTCGCCACGGGAGAACCCGTCGTACCAAGCCGAGGCGCCGGATACCAGTTCCTCGCCACGTTCCAGGCGGGTCGGCAGGCGGGCGCTGTAGCCGCCATCGAGCAGGGCGGCAGCCAGACGCAGGGCATGCACCTGGCGCGGCTGTTCGGCGGTGGCCAGGCCTGGCACGTTAAAGCCCATCATCAGGCTCGGCAGCTGGGTTTTCAGGTGCAGGGTGATACGGCGCTCGCCCGGTGCGGCCAGCTCACGCGGCGCTTTGGCGGTTGGCACCGTGCGCTTGGGGATGGCGCCAAAGTAGCGCTCGGCAAGGATCTTCACCTCGGCGACGCTGACGTCACCGACCACCACCAGGGTGGCGTTGTTCGGCGCGTACCAGGCTTCGTACCAGGCGCGCAGCTCCTCGACGGTCATCCGCTCAAGGTCGGCCATCCAGCCGATGGTCGGCGTGTGGTAACCGCTGGCGGGGTAGGCCATGGCCTTGAAGCGCTCGTAGGCCAGGCTCGACGGTTTGTCGTCGGTGCGCAGGCGGCGCTCTTCCTTGATCACCTCGATTTCCTTGGCGAACTCATCGGCCGGCAGCTTGAGGCTGGCCAGACGGTCGGCTTCCAGCTCCAGGGCGACGGCCAGACGGTCGCGGGCCAGCACCTGGTAGTAGGCGGTGTAATCGTCGCTGGTGAAGGCGTTTTCCTCGGCGCCCAGTTCACGCAGGATGCGCGAGGCTTCGCCGGGGCCGAGTTTGCGGCTGCCCTTGAACATCATGTGCTCGAGGGCGTGGGACAGGCCGGTCTGGCCGGGCGTCTCGTAGCTGGAACCGACCTTGTACCAAAGCTGGGAGACCACCACCGGCGCGCGATGGTCTTCGCGCACGATGACCTTGAGGCCATTGTCCAGGCTGAATTCGTGGGTCGGCTGGGTTTCTGCGGCGAAGGCCAGCAGGGGTGTGCAGAGCACACCGAGCAGCAGGGCTGCAGTGCGTTGGGCAATCATATGCATGGGTTATCGACCTGTCGGACGGGCCCGCTTGGTCTTAGCGTCGGCGGGCGCGGAGGTGCTAGGATACGCATCCGTTTTACTGGCGACCACGCCTGCTAAGGCTTCTGATTGTTTCCGCGTGCACTCTTCAGCTTTTAATGCGCGTGGGTAATGCCTTCAGACCCTGTGGCCTGCGCGTCGCACCTTTGAGATAGCCGTCCTCCATGTTTGGTTCCAACGACGACAAGAAGCCCTCCATCCCCTCTGTGCCAGCCTCTACCGAGAAGCCAGCCGAGAAGAAAGACCTGTTCGGCTGGCTGCGCAAGAAGCCGCAAGCGTCGGCCAATCCTGAACCTCAACCGACGCCGGTTGGCGAGCAGCCGGTTGTACCGACTGTCACTGAGTCCGCCGCTGAGCCCGTGACGCCGGTAAGCGAAGAAGTTGCTGCGCCCGTCGTAGCACCGGTCGTTGCCGCCGAAGCCGTTGCTGCGCCACAGCCTGTTCCGCTCGCGCCCGTTGAGCCGGCCTCCGCTTCTGCTCCCGCGCAGGTTGAGGTCAGTGAAGCCAATCCGCTGCCCCGCCCGTCGCGGTTCCGCATCAATGCCGGCAGTGAAGTGCTGCATGCGCATATTGACGTGCCCGTGCCCGCTGAGCCGGTTAGCGCACCGCCTGTGGCTGAACCCGCCGCTGTGCAACCAGCCGCTACACCGGCCAAAAGCGCCGAGGAAAACCGCTCGGGCTTCCTGGAGCGTCTCAAGCAAGGTCTGTCGAAAACCAGCGCCAGCCTGGGCGAAGGCATGGCCAGCCTGTTTCTGGGCAAGAAAGCCATCGACGATGACCTGCTCGAAGACTTGGAAACCCGCCTGCTGACCGCCGACGTCGGCGTCGAAGCCACCACGGCGATTATCGGCAATCTGACCAAGCGCGTGGCACGCAAGGAACTGGCCGACAGCGGCGCGCTGTACAAGGCGCTGCAGGACGAGTTGACCGCGCTGCTCAAGCCGGTCGAGCAACCGCTGAAAATTGATAGCGGCAAGCAGCCCTATGTGATTCTGGTGGTTGGGGTAAACGGCGCGGGCAAGACCACCACCATCGGCAAGCTGGCGAAGAAACTCCAGCAGGACGGCAAGAAAGTCATGCTCGCCGCCGGCGATACCTTCCGCGCCGCGGCTGTCGAGCAATTGCAGGTGTGGGGTGAGCGCAACCAGATATCGGTGATTGCCCAGCACACCGGTGCCGACTCCGCATCGGTGATCTTCGATGCCGTGCAGGCCGCCAAGGCACGCGGCATGGATGTGCTGATCGCTGATACTGCCGGGCGCTTGCACACCAAAGACAACCTGATGGAAGAGCTGAAAAAGGTGCGTCGGGTAATCGGCAAGCTCGACGAGACCGCACCGCACGAAGTGCTGCTGGTGCTGGACGCCGGCACCGGGCAGAACGCCATCAGCCAGGCCAAGCAGTTCAACCAGACGGTCAACCTCACCGGCCTGGCGCTGACCAAGCTGGACGGCACCGCCAAGGGCGGGGTGATCTTCGCCCTGGCCAAGCAGTTCGCCTTGCCGATTCGCTATATCGGGGTGGGCGAGGGCATCGATGACCTGCGCACCTTTGAGGCCGAAGCCTTTGTCCAGGCGCTGTTCGCGGAGAAATAGGGATGATCAAATTCGAGCAGGTCGGTAAGCGCTACCCCAACGGCCACGTCGGGCTGCACGAACTGAGCTTTCACGTCCGGCGTGGCGAGTTCCTGTTCGTCACCGGTCATTCCGGGGCGGGCAAGAGCACCCTGTTGCGGCTGCTGCTGGCGATGGAGCGACCGAGCAGTGGCAAGCTGCTGCTGGCCGGGCAGGACCTGTCGCATATCACCAATGCGCAGATTCCGTTCCTGCGCCGGCAGATTGGCGTGGTGTTCCAGAACCATCAACTGCTGTTCGACCGCAGCGTGTTCGACAACGTGGCGTTGCCGTTGCAAATTCTTGGGTTGTCCAAGGATGAGATCGGCACCCGTGTGCGTACTGCCCTGGAGCGTGTGTCCCTGGCCGACAAGGCCGAGCAGTTCCCGGGTGATCTGTCCACCGGTCAGCAGCAGCGCGTCGGCATCGCCCGCGCCGTGGTGCATCGCCCGGCGTTGCTGCTGGCGGACGAACCGACCGGTAACCTCGACCCGCGCCTGGCCGCGGAAATCATGGGCGTGTTCGAAGACATCAACCGCCTGGGCACCACGGTACTGATTGCCAGCCACGACCTGGCGCTGATCGCGCGCATGCGCCACCGCATGTTGACCCTGCAACGCGGCCGATTGATTGGTGATGGGGAGGCTTCAGTATGAGTGCTACACGCATGCCACCTCCGCAGCCGGCGCAACGCGTTGGCGCGGCACCGAAGAAATCCGAGTCGCCAACGCCGGGCGATGACGGCCCAAGCTTTACCCATCAGCTGCATGCCTGGCTGGAAAACCACCGCGCCAGTCTGGTCGACAGCCTGCGCCGGTTGGGCAAACAGCCGATCGGCAGCTTCTTTACCTGTCTGGTGATGGCTGTGGCCCTGAGCCTGCCCATGGGCCTGGCCTTGTTGCTGGATAACGTCGAGCGTCTGGGCGTGTCCTGGCAGCGCGCGGCGCAGATTTCCCTGTACTTGCAGATCGACGCCAGCGAGGCCCAGGGTCAGGCGCTGCGTGAGCAGATCGCGGCGATGGATGATGTCGAAGAAGCTGAGTGGATCAGCCGCGAACAGGCGCTGGCCGAGTTCCAGCAACAGTCAGGATTGGGTGAAGCGCTCAAGGAACTGCCGGATAACCCGCTGCCTGGGGTGATAGTGGTGACGCCGCAGCAAGTCGACAAGGTCGCCCTGGAAGCCTTGCGCCTGCGCCTGGCCGAACTGCCACGGGTGCAGCAGGCGCAGCTCGATCTGCTCTGGGTCGAGCGTCTGAGTGCCATGCTCAAGCTCGGCGAGCGCTTTGTCTTCGGCCTGACCCTGCTGTTGGTGATGGCGCTGCTGCTGGTGATCGGTAACACCATTCGTCTGCATATCGAGAACCGCCGCACCGAGATCGAAGTGATCAAGCTGGTCGGCGGTACCGATAGCTATGTGCGCCGTCCCTTCCTTTATATGGGCGCGTTGTACGGGATTGGCGCAGGCGTATTCGCCTGGTTGCTGCTGGCCTTTGGCCTGGACTGGCTAAACGACGCCGTGGTGCGTCTGGCCGGTTTGTACGGCAGCGACTTCGCCCTGGATGGCGTGCCGATGGCTGATGGTCTGTCGCTACTGCTCGGCGCCGTGCTGTTGGGCTATATTGGCGCCTGGCTGGCTGTGGCAAGGCACTTGAGCGAGCTGGCCCCTAGGTAGTAAGTTATTGTTTTGGTTGATATTGACTATGTGTAAGGGAACTTGTACCGCGGTATAAAGTCCCATGGGGCAGTGCTAGACTGCTCCACGATCTCGTAAGTCGGAGGATTCAAATGTCCACTTCTTTGCAACCTGTTCATGCTCTGGTTCCGGGTGCCAACCTGGAGGCATACGTGCATGCGGTAAACGGCATCCCGCTGTTGACCCCCGAGCAGGAGCGTGAACTGGCTGAAAATCTCTATTACAAGCAGGACCTCGAAGCCGCCCGTCAGATGGTGCTGGCTCACCTGCGTTTCGTTGTGCATATCGCCCGCAGCTACTCCGGTTACGGTTTGGCCCAGGCTGACCTGATTCAGGAAGGCAATGTCGGCCTGATGAAGGCGGTCAAGCGTTTCAACCCGGAAATGGGTGTGCGCCTGGTTTCGTTCGCCGTGCACTGGATTCGCGCCGAAATCCACGAGTTCATCCTGAAAAACTGGCGCATCGTCAAAGTCGCCACCACCAAGGCGCAGCGCAAGCTGTTCTTCAACCTGCGCAGCCAGAAGAAGCGTCTGGCTTGGCTGAACAACGATGAAGTGCATGCCGTGGCGGAAAGCCTGGGCGTTGAGCCGCGTGAAGTGCGCGAGATGGAAAGCCGTTTGACTGGCCACGACATGGCCTTTGATCCGGCTGCCGAGGCGGACGACGAAAGTGCCTTCCAGTCGCCGGCGCATTACCTGGAAGACCACCGCTACGACCCGGCGCGTCAACTGGAAGATTCTGACTGGAGCGACAGCTCTACCGCCAATCTGCATGAAGCACTGGAAGGTCTGGACGAGCGCAGCCGCGACATTCTCTACCAGCGCTGGTTGGCGGAAGAGAAAGCCACGCTGCATGACCTGGCCGCCAAGTACAACGTCTCGGCCGAGCGCATCCGGCAGCTGGAAAAGAACGCGATGAACAAGCTCAAGGGCTCGATCGCCGCGTAATCAGCAGGCAGCATGTCACAGAAAAAAGCCGCACTCGGGTCAAGGCGTTGGCTTAATCTGTTGATGCAGATCTCCAACACCTTGATCTGAAAGCCAAAAAACAGAAATCCCCAGCAGAAAATGTTTTCTCTGGGGATTTTTGCTTCTAGCCCTGATGCAACCTGGCCCTCGGGGAAACCTTCAACAGATTTCCCCAACGGCTAGCACTCGGGTGCGGCTTTTTTATGCCTGAAGAATTATGGCAGCCAGCTTGGCCACCACTCGGGCCGCTTGGGTTGCAGGCGGTTGAGGTAATGGCTGCCGCCCAGTTGCCATATCTGTTGGCGAATCCAGCTGGCTCTGCGGCTGATGTGCGCACTTGGGCGGCTGGCGCTCCACTCGCGCGGGTTGGGTAGCACGGCCGCCAGCAGGCTGGCCTGTTGGCGGCTCAGGTACGGCGCGCCGCGCTGGAAATGATGGCGCGCTGCCGCCTCGGCGCCGAACACGCCATTACCCCATTCGACGCTGTTGAGGTACAGCTCAAGAATCCTTTGTTTGGGTAGCAATAATTCGATTAGCCCGGTGAACCACACTTCCATGCCTTTACGCAGCCAGCTGCGGCCGGACCAGAGAAACAGGTTCTTCGCCACTTGCTGGCTAAGGGTACTGGCGCCGCGCAGCGAGCCACCTTGCTGGTTGTGCTGCAGAGCGGCCTGGATGGCCGTGACGTCGAAGCCCCAGTGCTCGGCGAACTTCTGGTCTTCGCCGGCAATCACCGCCATCTTCAGGTCGTCCGGCAGCTCCGCCCAGGGTCGCCAGCTGCGCTGCAGGTCAATCGGCTGGCCGTCGAGCCAGGATTCGACTTTGCGCTCGACCATCAGCGCCGTGCCGGGCGGTGGTACCCAGCGCAGCAATAGCACCAGCAATGCCGAGGCGAGCATCAGCCAGAGCAGGAGTTTGAGCAGGCGACGAGCGATGGATCGAAACATGCGTGCTTGGCCGGGATGAATTTGCCGGCCATTATAGCCAGCCATATTTATATAGCTGGAGTGATGCATGGCTCGTCTGTGGTTATTGCTGTCCGCCTGTGCCGGCTTTACCGGCGTCGCCCTGGGTGCCTTTGCCGCACACGGCCTGAAGAACCAGCTGACGCCGGCTTATCTTGCGGTATTCCAGACGGGCACCCATTACCAGTTGATTCATGCACTGGCGCTATTCGGCGTTGGCCTGCTGGCCCTGTTGCGCCCGGTAGCGCTGGTCAATTGCGCCGGTGCGTTGTTTGCCCTGGGCATCCTGCTGTTCTCCGGCAGCCTGTATGCCCTGACCCTGACCGGTATCAGCGCGCTGGGCATGGTCACGCCCTTTGGCGGCCTGGCGTTTCTTGCCGGTTGGTTGTGTTTGGGCATAGCGGCCTGGAAACTGGGTACGCGCAATATCGCCTGACCCGTAAGTCAGAAAGCAGGACGAGCGGCAGCCTTTAGCCTTGGTCATCGCCCTTGATCAGGCTAGAATGCCGGCCCTTTTCCCAGTTGTGACCGACCCGTCATGCGTATTCAGTTAAACGGTGAAGCATTCGAATTGCCCGACGGGGAAACCGTCGCCGGGTTGATCGGCCGTCTGGATCTGGCCGGACGCCGCGTGGCGGTCGAACTCAATCTGGATATCGTGCCGCGCAGCCAGCACGCCACCACCGCCTTGCGCGAGGGTGACCAGGTTGAAGTGGTCCACGCCATTGGCGGTGGTTGATTCCCGCTCATCGGTTTATCGCGTTCAGACAGCCGCCCACCTTCACGAGGATTCCCCATGAGCCATGCGCCCAGCGACAAGCCCTTTACCCTGGCCGGCCGCACCTATCAGTCGCGCCTGCTGGTCGGTACCGGCAAGTACAAGGACCTCGAGGAAACCCGCCTGGCCATCGAGGCCTCGGGTGCCGAGATCGTCACCGTGGCGGTGCGCCGGACCAATATCGGGCAGAACCCAGGCGAGCCGAACCTGCTGGATGTGATCTCGCCGGACAAATACACCATCCTGCCGAACACCGCCGGTTGCTACGACGCCGTTGAGGCGGTGCGTACCTGCCGTCTGGCTCGCGAGCTGCTCGACGGCCACAAGCTGGTCAAGCTGGAAGTGCTGGCCGACCAGAAAACCCTGTTCCCCAACGTGATCGAAACCCTCAAGGCCGCCGAAGTACTGGTCAAGGACGGCTTCGACGTGATGGTTTACACCAGCGATGACCCGATCATCGCCCGTGAACTGGCGGCCATGGGCTGCATCGCGGTGATGCCGCTGGCTGGGCTGATCGGCACCGGGCTGGGCATCTGCAACCCGTACAACCTGCGCATCATCCTCGAAGAGGCTACCGTTCCGGTATTGGTCGATGCCGGTGTCGGCACCGCGTCCGATGCCACGATTGCCATGGAGCTGGGCTGTGAGGCGGTGTTGATGAACAGCGCGATTGCCCATGCGCAGAACCCGATCCTGATGGGCGAGGCGATGAAGCACGCGATCATCGCCGGGCGCATGGCCTACCTGGCCGGGCGTATGCCGAAGAAACTTTATGCCAGCGCCTCGTCGCCGCTGGATGGCCTGATTAAGTAAAAGCACTTTAAGAGCACAGCATGACTGATTTGCCACAACAGCCTGAGCCGGCTGAAGACACCTCCAAGCATCGCGCGATCAAGAGTTTCGTGATGCGTGCCGGGCGCATGACTGAAGGTCAGCAGCGCGGCCTCGATCAGGGCTGGCCGAAGTTCGGTCTGCAGCTGGAGGATGGCCTGCGCGATTTCGACCAGGTGTTCGGTCGCAGTGCGCCGCGTACCTTCGAGATCGGCTTCGGCATGGGCCATTCCACACTGGAAATGGCGGCCGCTTCGCCCGAGCAGGACTTTATCGGCGTAGAAGTGCACCGTCCGGGTGTTGGCGCGCTGCTCAACGGCCTGATGACGCAGAACCTCAGCAATATGCGTGTCTACAGCTGCGATGCCCTGGACGTACTGCGTAACTGCGTGGCCGACGCCAGTCTTGATCGGGTACTGCTATTCTTCCCAGACCCCTGGCATAAGGCCAAGCACAACAAGCGGCGGATCGTGCAGCCGGCGTTTGCCGAGCTGGTGCGGCAGAAGCTCAAGGTGGGTGGCGTGCTGCACATGGCCACCGACTGGCAGCCCTATGCTGAATACATGCTGGAAGTGATGAGCGTGGCACCCGGCTACCAGAACCTGGCCGCCGATGGCCAGTATGTGCCACGCCCGACAGAGCGCCCGACTACCAAGTTCGAGCGTCGCGGCGAGCGGTTGGGGCATGGCGTATGGGACTTGAAGTTCCAGCGCATTGACTGATTGATCCACGCGCTGAGGTAACGGCGCAGCAAGACCATAAGCCCAGGGATGACTGCACTAGATCGGACTAATCCGACGCCTGCCAGGATGGCTCCTCACCAAGACGGCATATTTACCCGGCTACCACAGCCGGGTCATAAGAACAGCAGCCCTGCCTCTGGCCAGGCTGCGAGGAGATCGCTGTGTTGAGAACGCTTTCAATTCTGCTGCTGGCTACGTGCGCGCTACAGGCGCAGGCCAAAGTCGACAGTGCTCAGGCTGCACGCCTGGGGCAGGACCTGACGCCGCTGGGCGGTGAGCGCGCGGGTAACGCCGCCGGCACCATCCCCGCCTGGGACGGTGGCTTGGCGCAGCCGCCGGCCAACTACCAGCCCGGCATGCACCACCCGGATCCCTACAGCAGCGATGTACCGCTGTATCAGGTCAACAGCCAGAACCTGGCGCAGTACCAGGCGCAGCTGCCGGCCGGCCTCAAGGCGCTGCTGGAAAAGAACCCGGACTACGCCCTGCGCGTGTTCCCGACCCGGCGCAGTGCGGCCGCGCCGCAGCGGATCTATGACGCTACACGCTTCAATGCACTGAACGCCGAGCTGATTTCTGGTGGCAACGGTGTAGCCGGCGTGGCGGCCGGGATTCCTTTCCCGTTGCCGCAGACCGGCCAGGAAGCGATCTGGAACCACATCATGCGTTACCGTGGCGATCAGATCAGCTTTGTCACCAACCAGGCGGCGGTACTGAGCAACGGTGCCTATAACCTGCTCAAGCTGGAACGTGACATCTACTTCCTCTACGGGCGTGAAGGCGTCAGCCCGCAGGACCTGGACAACACCCTGTTCTACTACAAGTACAAGGTGGTCGCGCCTGCCAAGCTCGCCGGTTCGGCGCTGGTGGTGCAGGAAACCCTCGACCAGGTGCTGGCGATCCGCAAGGCCTGGCGCTTCAACCGTGGCGAGCGCCGCGTACGTCGTCTGCCGATGCTGGCCTACGACACCCTGCAGCCGGATACCAACGGCATGGCCACCGCCGACGTAGTCGACTCCTATAACGGTGCACCGGATCGTTACGAGTGGACCCTCGTGGGTAAGCAGGAAATGCTGGTGCCGTACAACAGCTACGCCGTGCACCAGAAGGGCATCCCTTACGACAACATCCTGCGCAGCAACACCGTCAACCCGGAACTGCTGCGTTATGAACTGCACCGTGTCTGGGTGGTTGATGCCGAGTTGCGCAAGGGCTTTAGCCATCCGTATGCCAAGCGTCGCTTCTACATCGACGAGGACAGCTGGCAGATTCTCGCCGCCGACCTCTACGACAAGAGCGGCGAGCTGACGGGTGTGCAGGAAAGCCATCCGATCAGCTACTACGACGTACCGATGTTCGGCAGCACCCTGGAGACCATCTACGACTTCAAGGGCAAGCGTTACTTTGTCGACGGCCTGGACAACAACGAGCCGATGTACAACTTCAACGCCAAGCTGACGCCGCGCGACTTCACCCCGCAGGCGCTGCGCCGCGAAGGCAACTAAACCTCGCTTGCACTGAAAAAAACCGCCTCCCGCAGGCGGTTTTTTTATGGCTGTAGCCCGCGCGCTTGTGCCGCAGTCTGGCTGGGTGTTGATGCAGGACAACCGCGCCGAGGTTGTACTCGGCTACTGTCAGGGTTCGGTGTCAACGCCTACAAGGAGCCTGACCATGAGCATGATGAAAGCAGCGGTGTTTATCGAATCCGGACGTATTGAGCTGGTGGACAAGCCCATCCCGCCAGTGGGGCCCAATGATGCGCTGTTGCGGATTACCACCACGACCATCTGTGGCACCGATGTGCATATCCTCAAGGGCGAATACCCGGTGGCCAGGGGGCTGACCATTGGCCACGAACCGGTCGGCATCATCGAGAAACTGGGCAGCAACGTGCAGGGCTATCAGGAGGGGCAACGGGTGATTGCCGGGGCCATCTGCCCGAGTTTCAGCTCCTACGCCAGCCAGGATGGCTATTCCTCTCAGGATGGCGGCTGTAGCTGCCATGGTTACAAGCCCATGGGCGGCTGGCGCTTCGGCAACAGCATCGACGGTACCCAGGCCGAGTATGTGCTGGTGCCGGATGCTCAGGGCAACCTGGCTCCGGTGCCGGATGGTCTGACTGACGAGCAGGTGCTGATGTGCCCGGACATCATGTCCACCGGGTTTGCCGGCGCGGAAGCCGCGAATATCAAGATCGGTGATGTGGTCGCCGTCTTCGCCCAGGGGCCAATTGGCTTGTGCGCCACGGCCGGTGCCAAGCTGCGCGGGGCGAGCACCATCATCGTGGTCGATGGTGTCGAGCAGCGCTTGCAGATTGCCCGGCAGATGGGTGCGGATGTCACCCTGAACTTCAATCAGGTCGATGTGGTCGAGGAAATCCTGCGCCTGACCGGGGGCCGTGGTGTGGATGCGGCCATCGAGGCGTTGGGCCTGCAATCCACTTTCGAAAGCGCATTGCGTGTGCTCAAACCGGGCGGCACGTTGTCCAGCCTGGGCGTGTACTCTACGGATCTGGTGATCCCGCTGTCGGCGTTCCACGCTGGTTTAGGTGACCACAAGATCGTCACCTCATTGTGCCCGGGCGGTAAGGAACGCATGCGCCGGCTGATCAATGTGGTGGCCTCCGGGCGCGTCGACTTCGGCGCACTGGTGACGCACCAGTATGCGCTGGATGAGATCGTCGCAGCCTACGATCTCTTTGCTCACCAGCGCGACGGCGTGCTCAAGGTGGCGATCAAGCCGTTTTCTGAGTGCTGATTTAGTTGCGGTCGGCGAGGATGCCGATGATAAAGAACACCAGGATCAGCACCGGGGCCAGGGTGAAGTTGTTGAACAGACCCAGGCCTTTGGCCAGGTAGGGTGTGGCGAAGATGATCAGCAAACCGTAGCCCAGCGCACACAGCAGTACGAAGATCAGTGTGCGGAAGATGAAGTTCATGCTGGCGGTATTGCGTTGTACCCAGGCGTTGATGCCAGGGCCGAACAGCACCAGCAGGGTGGCCATGATTGCCAGGGAAATATCGTAGAGGTGGCTGCGGCTCCAGCGCGACAGGGTGACGATCAGGTCGAGTAGCAGGTCCATCCGGTGTCCTTAGCCGTAGCGGCGTGTGCGTCAGGGTAGAAAATACTGCAGCAGGTCGTTGAGAAACAGCTGGCCTTCGCGGGTGGCGCACAGGCGTGTCGAATCGCTGTGCAGCAGGCCGCGCTTTTGCGCTTCGATGCGCGCGGCCGCAAGCTGGCTAAGCGGCAGGCCGGTGCGCTGAGTGAACAGTTCGCTGGCGACGCCGTCCGTGAGGCGCAGCACATTCATCAGAAATTCGAAGGGCAGTTCATCAGCACCCAGGACGCGCTCGCCGGCGCTGAAGCGTTTGCTGGCGTCGAGGTAGTCCTTGGGTAGGCGGGTTTTCCAGCTACGGCTGATGCGCCCGTCCGGCTGGCTGAGTTTGGCGTGGGCACCGGCACCGATGCCGAGAAAGTCGCCGAAAGCCCAATAGTTCAGATTGTGCCGCGCCGCTTTGCCAGGCTGGGCGTAGGCCGACACTTCGTATTGCGCATAACCTTCAGCGGTCAGCAGAGCCTGCCCGGCTTCCTGAATGTCCCAGAGAATATCGTCTTCCGGCACCTCGGGCGGCTGGTTCCAGAATACCGTGTTCGGCTCCACCGTCAGCTGATACCAGGAGAGATGTGTCGGCCCCTGGGCAATGGCGGTGCGCAGATCGCTCAGGGCATCCTCGATGGACTGGTTCGGCAGGCCGTGCATCAGGTCGAGGTTGAAGTTGTCGAAGCCGGCAGCACGGGCCATATCGGCGGCGTGTACCGCTTCGTCGCCGTCATGGATGCGCCCCAGGGCGATCAGTTTGGGTGCCTGGAAACTCTGCACGCCGATCGACAGGCGATTGATACCCAAGCGGCGGTAGTCCTTGAACTTGGCCTGCTCAAAGGTGCCGGGGTTGGCTTCCAGGGTGATTTCGATATCGGCGGCAAACGGTATGCGCCGCTCCACGCCTTCAAGCAGGCGGCCGAGGGCCTTGGCTGAGAACAGGCTGGGGGTGCCGCCGCCAAAGAAGATCGAACCCAGCGGACGGTTATGCACCTGCGCCAGATCAGCATCGAGATCGGCCAGCAGGGCGTCGACGTATTCTTCTTCCGGCAGGTTTGGCCCGGCGGTGTGGGAATTGAAGTCGCAATACGGGCACTTCTTCACGCACCAGGGAATGTGCACATAGAGTGCAAGGGGCGGCAGCGCAAAGCCGCCGCCGGACGCGGTGGTCATGCCAGGCCCAGCCGCTGTTTCAGCAGGGCCATGGCGCTGGCGCGGTGGCTGATCTGGTTTTTTTCGGCAGCCGGCAGCTCGGCGCTGGAACAGTCGCGCTCGGGCACCCAGAACAGCGGGTCATAGCCAAAGCCTTCCACGCCTTGTGCAGCGTGCAGGATACGTCCGTGCCAGAGGCCTTCGCAGATGATCGGCAGCGGATCGTCGGCATGCCGCACCAGTGCCAGGCAGCAGACGAACTGCGCGCCGCGCTCGGCATCCGGCACATTCTTCAGGGCGTCGAGTAGCTTGGCGTTGTTCGCCGCGTCACCCTGGCCATCGGCGTAGCGCGCCGAATAGATGCCCGGCGCACCGCCGAGAAAGTCCACCGCCAGGCCAGAGTCGTCTGCCAGCGCCGGCAAGCCCGACAGCCGCGCGGCATTGCGCGCCTTGAGGATGGCGTTCTCGATAAACGACAGGCCGGTTTCTTCCGGCTCGACCATGGAGAACTCGCCGACCGAGCGCACACGTACGCTGCTGCCGAGCATGGCCTGCAGCTCTTTGAGTTTGCCGGCGTTATGGCTGGCGAGTACAAGCTCGTTGAAAGGCATCATTCGTCTGGGAAGAATTCCTGGTTGAAGTCGAAGCTGTGCGCCACGCCATCGGCGGCACGCACGTTGATGGTGAAACGCAGCATCTCTCGCTGGGTGAAGTTGAATTGCGCCAGGTAATAGATTGCTTCACCTTCGTTGACCTGCTTGAAGCTCAGCGGCTGGCTGCGGCCGACCAGGTCCTTTACTTCGCCACTGACGCTGGCACTGCTGGCCTTGCCGGCCTTGAGCACGGAGATGTTCACCACGCCCTGAGTCTTGCTGCGCACCAGGCCGCTGGCGGCGGCAATGTCCGGCTGCAGAAAGCTGGAATTGAAGGCGATGTAGTGCACGTCGAGGTCGCCGAAGGTCTGCTTGCGTTCAGCCAGCGCGGGCAGGCTCAGGCACAGGGCGATCAACAGTAGTGCGATGCGGCGCATGGGGGGCTCCTGATAGCTAGTCTTGCGAGGCAGTCACCTAGTTGGCAATCTGCACGTCTTTGGCGGTAGGCCCGCTGATCCGGTAAATGCCGATTTCACCTAACAGATTAGGCCAGATACGGCTGGCCCAGCCGTGCCGGTGGTCGCGGTCCACGGCCAGGCGATCCATGACTTTCGCACCTTGATCGTGGCAGAGGTTTTCGAAGTCCTCGAAGGTGCAGAAGTGGATGTTCGGCGTATTGAACCAGGTGTACGGCAGAAAATCCGACACCGGCATGCGGCCCTTGGTGGTGAGGTACCAGCGGCACTGCCAATGGCCGAAGTTGGGGAAGGTGATGATGCAGGTCTTGCCGACCCGCAGCATCTCCGCCAGCACCTTGTCCGGGTAGTGCAGGGCTTGCAGCGACTGGGTCATGACCACCACGTCAAAGCTGTTGCTGGCGAAGTTGCCCAGGCCTTTGTCGAGGTTCTGCTCGATCACGTTGACGCCCTTGCTCACGCACTGGGCGATATTGTCCGCATCGATTTCCAGGCCGTAGCCGCTGACCTGCTTGTGTTCGGCCAGCCAGGCGAGCAACTCACCATTGCCGCACCCCAGGTCGAGCACACGGCTGCCTGCGGGAATCCATTCCTGGATGATTTCGAGGTCCGCGCGCATGACTACACCTTGATCCGTTTCATATAGCTGTCGAACGCCTGCAGATAACGCGGGATCGGCATCAGGAAGGCGTCGTGGCCCTGTGGCGCGTCGATCTCCAGGTAGCAGACGTTTTTCCGCGCGGCGGTCAGTGCATCGACGATTTCCCGCGAGCGTGCCGGCGAGAAGCGCCAGTCGGTGGTAAAGGACATCACGCAGAAATCTGCCGTGGCCTGTGCCAGGGTCTTGGCCAAGTCGCCGTCGAAGGCCGCCGCCGGGTCGAAGTAGTCCAGTGCCTTGGTCATCAACAGGTAGGTGTTGGCGTCGAAGCGCCCGGAGAACTCTTCACCCTGGTAGCGCAGGTAGCTTTCCACCTGGAATTCGACGCTGTGGAAGTCGTAGTTGAGCTTCTCGCTCTTCAAGCCACGGCCGAATTTCTCGCCCATGGCGTCGTCCGACAGGTAGGTAATGTGGCCGACCATGCGCGCCAGCATCAGCCCGCGCTTGGGGATCACCCCTTGTTCCTGGAAGTGTCCGCCGTGGAACTGCGGGTCGGTCAGGATCGCCTGGCGTGCCACTTCGTTGAAGGCGATGTTCTGCGCCGACAGCTTGGGTGCCGAGGCGATGGCCAGGCAGTGACGTACGCGCTCGGGGTAGCTGATGGTCCATTGCATGGCCTGCATGCCGCCGAGGCTGCCGCCGATTACGGCGGCCCACTGGCTGATGCCGAGGTTGTCGGCCAGTCGCGCCTGGCTGTGCACCCAGTCTTCCACGGTCATCACCGGGAAGTCGGCACCGAAGGGTTTGCCGGTGGCCGGATTGATGCTGCTGGGGCCGGTGGAACCGTTGCAGCCGCCAAGGTTGTTCAGGCTGACGACAAAGAACTTGTTGGTGTCGATCGGCTTGCCAGGGCCGATGCAGCTGTCCCACCAGCCCGGTTTACGGTCATCGGCGCTGTGATAGCCGGCGGCGTGGTGGTGGCCGGAGAGGGCGTGGCAGATCAGCACGGCGTTGCTCGCCGTGGCATTCAGCTGGCCATAGGTTTCGAAGATCAGTTGGTAGTCGGCCAGGCTGCGTCCACAGGCGAGCGCCAACGGCTCGGCGAAGTGCATCACTTGGGGCGTAACCAGGCCAACAGAGTCTTGAGGAAAGGCAGTCGACATCAACCCTGCTCGCAGTAAAGGAAGAGCCGCAGTCTAAAGAGCACCGCCCCAGGCGGCAAGCGCATGGGGCGGCTGGGTAGGGCAGTTGGCGCGGGTTGCAGCTGTTGGTTATTCGCCAATGCTATGCGGGCGTGCGGCCCCAGGCAGGTTGACCACCTTGCCCTGGCGTTGCACCGGGGCAGGGCGGCGCAGGATGCGCAACATGTCGTTGGCTTGCGCCAGTTGCTGCTCCAACTCGCCACTGTAGCGGGCCAGTTGTTGACCGCGTTGGCGCGCCTGCTGGGTTTCCTGAGCCAGGGCCTTGAGCCGCAGCATGTGGGTTTCCAGCAGCTGCTTGTGCTCCAGGGTGTGCTGCATCAGTGGCATCAGTGCATCGCTGGCCCACTGTTCGGCTTCCTGGCGCATGCGCTGGTGCAGGCCGATCACTTCCTGCACCAGGGTGGCGAAGAAGCGTTTGGTTAGGCTGCGCTGTTCGGTCAGCAGGGTTTTCAACTGCAAGCGGAACTGGTCGGCTTTGGTCTGCTGTTGCTTGAGTTCACGCAGGTAGCGGTTGACGTTGAACTGCGGCGCATCGACGCCGTGCAGCGGGTTTTCTTCGTTGTGCCGACGGTAGATGGCCGCGACCATCTTGTTGGCCATGTCGGCTTCCTGGGCCAGGTTGTGCAGGTCCTGCTCCACGCTGCGGAAGAAGTGCAGAATGGCCTGGTTGATGCCCAGGGTGGTCCAGCTGCCGGTGAGGTTTTTGCGTACCTTGTTCAGGTGCTCGTCCAGACGCTCATGACGGGCCGCATGGCGCAGCAGATCGCCCTGGCGTTTAAGCAGACGCTGGTTGGTTTTCAGGCCGAGCAGGCGTTTGTGGTGCTGGCTGTGATCTTCTTTGGTCTTGGCGGTCAGCTCGAAGAGCATCTGGCCGTTGTCATGCTGGTGATTGCTCAGCAGCGCTTGCTGTTCGTTGACCTTTTCCAGGCGCAGGTTGAGTACGTGCTGGCTGTTCTGCAGCAGCCTCAGCACCTGATTGACCACGCGGTCTTCGAGCAGGCGTTCCTTCTGCGCGATGATCCGCTCGCAGAGAAGGTTTTCCAGGTTGTTCATCTGGCTGCGCGCAAGCAGTTCGGTGTCCTTGCGCACCTTGGCCAGCATCGCCTGCTTGGCCGACAACGGCAGCACGTCCTCCACGCGGATACCGAGCTGGCGTGCGGTGCTGGTCTGGATCTGGCGGATGGCATTCTGCACAAAAGCTTCGCCGGCCAGGTCATCCCAGAGCACGTCGATCTTGTTCAGCACGGCGAACAGGCTGGTCTGGGTGTCTTCGTCGAGCTGGCGGATGTGCTGTTGCCACACGGCCATGTCGCTGGCGGTTACGCCGGTGTCGGCGGACAGCAGAAAGATGATTGCCTGGGCGCTGGGCAGCATCGACAGGGTCAGTTCCGGCTCGCTGCCGAGGGCGTTCAGGCCGGGGGTGTCGAGGATGCGCAGGCCCTGACGCAGCAGCGGATGATCGAAGTTGACCATGGCGTGACGCCAGGCCGGTACCAGCACTTCGCCGGGTTTGCTGGTGCTTTCCAGCATATCTGGGTGAAAGCCTAGGGCGATTGCCTGCTCCACTGGCATGGGCTTGGTGCGGGCTACCTGGTTGAAGGCCTGTACCATGTTGTCCGGGTCGCTGAGGTCCAGCGGAATATTTACCCAATGTCGGGGGATGCGCTTGAACTGCGCCACGCTGGCTTCGGCGACACGGGTTTCAATGGGCAGCAGACGGATATAGGAGCGTTCCGAGCGTGGGTCGAAGAACAGCTCGGTGGGGCACATGGTGGTGCGCCCGGCCTGAGACGGCAGCATGCGCTGGCCGTAAGAAGAGAAGAACAGGCTGTTGATCAGTTCAGTCTTGCCGCGCGAGAACTCGCCGACAAAGGCCAGGGTGATGTGGTCGGTGCGCAGCAGTTTCAGCGCGCGCTCAAGCTTGGCTTCCACGGCCTCGGAGTTCAGCCGATTGTTCACCAGCCAGCTGCGGTAGCGGGTGATCTCGCGCATCAGCTCGCGCTTCCAGGCGACGTAGGCATCGACCTGCTGACTGAGACGTTCCATGCTCATCCTGGGCTTTCCTCCGGTTGGCGCATTCATTGTGGGGCGACTGGGGCTTGCGGCACCCAGGTTAAGTCGGGCACAGATTGAACGCTGTCACACAGCAAGCAGGTGCGGCAGATCACGCTTTAAAGCCTGTGGAATTACGCCAGATCCGCGACGTTCGTGGATTAACCTGTTTGGCATTATGCGGGTCGCAGCTATGGCGTCAATTGCATGTCGTCGCACGCCCGCCTTATGGTCGGTCAGAGTGACTGAGCGGTCAGTGCAAGTTCGACGGGCAGTCGTTGTGGTTGTTTGATGCGCACACGCTTCTGGCGGCTCTGTTGGCCGCTTTCCAGGCTGACCTGGCTTTTGCTGACGGCAAACACGCTGGCCAGAAAGGCCAGCAGGTGGGCATTGGCCTTGCCGTCCACAGGAGGGGCCGTGAGACGGATTTTCAGCCGATCACCGTGCAGCCCGGCGAACTCATCACGGCTCGCTTTGGGCTGCAGGTGGCATTCGAGGATCAGGTCGGCGCCGTCCCAGCGAAAGTGGCTCATCTGGCGCTCGCGATCAGATCGCCAGGCTCAGGCCTTTGTACATGCCGGTCATCACCGCCAGGTTGCGGATCACCAGCATGTCGATCAGGTTGAGAATCAGAAAGGCCACGATCGGCGACAGATCCAGCCCGCCCATGCTCGGCAGGATGCGGCGAATTGGCGCGAGCAGCGGCTCGCAGATCTGGTTGATCAGCATGGCCGTCGGGTTATGACTGCCTTGGGCGACCCAGGACAGAATCACGCTGATGATCAGGGCGAAGAAGAACACCTTGAGGAACAGTGCGGTGACGCCAATGATCGACCACACCAGCAGTTGCAGCGGGTTGTCCACGCCATAGCCGAGCAGCATCAAGGTCAGCGCCATCAGTACCAGCTGCACCACGATGGCCAGCACCAGCGAGGCCAGATCAAGCCCGGCGACGCTCGGAATCACCTTGCGCAGTGGTTTCAGCAGCGGATGGGTGGCGCGCACGATGAACTGGCTGAGCGGGTTGTAGAAGTCCGCCCGCACCAGTTGCAGGATAAAGCGCAGCAGAACGATCAGCAGGTACAGGCTGCCGATGGTTTGCAGGATATAAACGGCGGCGGTATCGAGTCCGGTCATGGTCGCTCCTTATTGACCCAGTTGTTCGGCCAGTTCGGCGGAACGCTGGGCGGCGGCGGTGAGGGCTTTTTCGACCAGGGCCTCGAAGCCGTTGGCCTGGAAGGTCTTGATGGCTGCTTCGGTGGTGCCGGCCGGCGAGGTGACGCGGCGGCGCAGTTCGCTGGCGTCAACATCACTGGCCACCGCCATGCGTGCGGCGCCCAGCGCGGTGTGCATGGTCAGCTGGGCTGCGGTGTCGCGTGGCAGGCCGAGCTTCTCGCCAGCGGCGGTCATGGCTTCAATCAGCAGGAAGAAATACGCCGGGCCGCTGCCGGAGACGGCGGTGACGGCATCTATCTGTGCTTCCTGATCCAGCCACAGCGCCAGGCCGACGGCGCTGAGCAGTTGCTCGGCCTGCTGGCGCTGGGCTGGCGAAACCTGGGCATTGCCATACAGACCGCTGACGCCCTGACGCAGTAAGGCTGGGGTGTTGGGCATGCAGCGTACAATGGCGCGCGGGCCGAGCCAGTTTTCCAGGCTGGCGCAGCTGATGCCGGCGGCAATCGATACCACCAGCTGCTGCTCGCCGATATGCGCGGCGAGATCCAGACAGACCTCCTTCATCACCTGTGGCTTGACCGACAGTACGATCACGTCCGCACCCTGGATAGCTTCGGCATTGGCTTCGAAGGTGGCGATGCCGTACTCGGCGCTGATCTTGCTGCGCTGTTCGGCGCCGCGGTCACTGGCGCGAATGGCGATGGCGTCGATGCCCTGGGCACGCAGGCCGCCGATCAGGCTGGCGGCCATATTGCCGGCACCGATAAAGGCAATGCGGGGAGTGGTCATAACGGGCTTCCTTAATAAGGCTGAAGGCAAACTCAATCAGGTCTTGCTGTAATCACGCGCGCCGAATAACGCCGTACCGATACGCACCCAGGTTGCCCCTTCGGCAATCGCCGCTTCCAGGTCATGGCTCATGCCCATGGACAAGGTGTCGAGGCCCAGGTTCAGGCTCTGCTTCAGCTCACGCAGGCGGGCGAAAGCGGCACGTTGCTCGCTGGGGGCATCGGTGGGCTCGGGAATTGTCATCAATCCGCGTAGGCGCAGGTTGGGCAGTTGTGTAACCGCTTGTGCCAGTGCCAGCAGCTCGTCCGGGTGGCAGCCAGACTTGCTGGCTTCACCACTGACATTGACCTGTAAGCAGATGTTCAACGCCGGCAGGTGCGCCGGACGCTGACCAGACAGGCGCTGGGCGATTTTCAGGCGATCCACCGAATGCACCCAGGCGAAGTGCTCTGCGATGGACTTGGTTTTGTTCGATTGGATCGGGCCGATAAAGTGCCAGGTCAGCGCCAGGTCGCTCAATTCGGCCTGCTTTTCCAGGGCTTCCTGCAGGTAGTTTTCGCCGAAATCCTGCACGCCGGCGGCAAAGGCTTCGCGGATCGCGGCGGCGGGTTTGGTTTTGCTCACTGCGAGCAGGCCAACCGCTGCACAATCTCGCTGCGAGGCTTGCGCCGCCTCACGGATGCGCACTCCGACCTTTGCAATATTCTCTGCTATCGTGGACATTACTTGCGCCCGCCGCCTGGGTTTCGCGGCATTCTACCTGCTTGTCTGTCATTAGGGAGTCCCATGGATATCACTGAATTGCTGGCCTTCAGCGCCAAGCAAGGTGCATCGGACCTGCATCTCTCCGCTGGCCTGCCTCCGATGATTCGGGTCGACGGTGATGTTCGCCGGATCAATTTGCCTGCGCTGGACCATAAACAGGTGCATGCGCTGATCTACGACATCATGAACGACAAGCAGCGCAAGGATTTCGAGGAATTCCTCGAAACCGACTTCTCCTTCGAAGTACCGGGCGTGGCGCGTTTCCGGGTCAACGCCTTCAACCAGAACCGCGGTTCTGGCGCGGTATTCCGGACCATTCCGTCTAAAGTGCTGAGCATGGAAGACCTCGGCATGGGCGAGATCTTCCGCAAGATTTCCGATGTGCCGCGCGGTCTGGTGCTGGTTACCGGGCCGACCGGTTCCGGCAAGTCGACCACTCTGGCGGCGATGCTCGACTACATCAACAGCAACAAGTATCACCACATCCTCACCGTCGAAGACCCGATCGAATTCGTTCACGAATCGAAGAAGTGCCTGGTCAACCAGCGTGAAGTGCACCGTGACACCCTGGGCTTCACTGAAGCCCTGCGCTCGGCACTGCGGGAAGACCCGGACATCATTCTGGTCGGTGAGATGCGTGACCTGGAAACCATCCGCCTGGCGCTGACCGCTGCAGAAACCGGTCACCTGGTGTTCGGCACCCTGCACACCACCTCGGCGGCCAAGACCATCGACCGCGTGGTCGACGTGTTTCCGGCGGAGGAGAAATCCATGGTTCGCTCCATGCTCTCCGAATCGCTGCAATCGGTGATTTCGCAGACCCTGCTGAAGAAGATCGGCGGCGGTCGTGTGGCCGCCCACGAAATCATGATCGGCACCCCGGCCATCCGTAACCTGATCCGTGAGGACAAGGTGGCGCAGATGTATTCGGCGATCCAGACCGGTGGTTCGCTGGGCATGCAAACCCTCGACTCCTGCCTGAAAACCCTGGTGTCCAAAGGTATCGTCACGCGCGAAGCTGCGCGGGAAAAAGCCAAAACCCCGGAAAACTTCTAGACCGACAGCACCCAGGTGGTTCCGCCACCGGGTCCACACCAGCGGCAATTCACGCGCCTGCCGCTGGCCTTTGCATAACCGCGTGATGCACATGGGCGAACAACGATGGAATTCGAAAAACTGCTGCGCCTGATGGTGGAAAAGGGCGGCTCCGACCTGTTTATTACCGCTGGCGTGCCACCGTCGATGAAGGTCAACGGCAAGATCATGCCGATCACCAAGACGCCCATGTCGCCGGAGCAGACCCGTGAAACCGTGCATGCGGTGATGAACGAGCAGCAGCGCCGCGACTTTGCCGAGAACCACGAGTGCAACTTCGCCATCAGCGCCCGTGGCGTTGGCCGTTTCCGCGTCAGTGCGTTTTACCAGCGCAACCTGGCCGGTATGGTGCTGCGTCGTATCGAGACCAACATCCCGACGCTGGACGAGCTGAAACTGCCGGAAATCCTCAAGAAGCTGGCCCTGACCAAGCGCGGTCTGGTGCTGTTTGTCGGGGCGACCGGTACCGGTAAGTCGACTTCCCTGGCGGCGATGATCGGTTACCGCAACAAGAACAGCAGCGGCCACATCATTTCCATCGAAGACCCAATCGAATACATCCACCAGCACCAGAGCTGCATCGTCACTCAGCGTGAGGTGGGTATCGACACCGAGTCCTTCGAGGTGGCGCTGAAGAACACCCTGCGCCAGGCACCGGACGTGATTCTCATCGGTGAGGTGCGTACCCGCGAGACCATGGACCATGCCGTGGCCTTCGCCGAAACCGGTCACCTGTGCCTGGCCACACTGCACGCCAACAACGCCAACCAGGCGCTGGACCGCATCATCAACTTCTTCCCCTCCGACCGGCAGAACCAGGTGTGGATGGACCTGTCGCTGAACCTCAAGGCCATCGTCGCCCAGCAACTGATCCCGACCCCGGATGGCAAGGGCCGCCGTGCGGTGATCGAGGTCTTGATTAACACCCCGCTGGCGGCTGACCTGATCCGCAAGGGCGAGGTGCATGAGCTCAAGGCGCTGATGAAACGCTCCACCGAGCAAGGCATGCAGACTTTCGACCAGGCGCTGTACAACCTCTACAGCCAGGGCGAGATCACCTACGAAGATGCGCTGCTGTACGCCGACTCGGCCAACGACCTGCGCCTGATGATCAAGCTCGGTTCGGAAACCGATGGCGACCACCTGAGCAGCATGGCCCAAGGCCTATCGCTGGAAATCAGCGACGAAGAGCCGGGTCGCCGCTTCCGCTGACGTCCGGTACTTGCGCGCCGGTGTGGCGAATACGTTTGCCGCCCTGGCGCGCCACGGCTTCAGCCTGACCATCACGTTGCGCGCCGGCGCGGGCCTGGCTCATCAGTTGCGGGATCAGCGGGCCTTCCGGCAGGTTTTTCCAGAAGCGCACAGGCATGCTGGTTTCCAAGGCGCTGCGATTTAGCCGCGCCGGGTTAAAGGTGCTGCCGTAATAGGCCAGCCACAGCGCTTCTCCCTCATCCTCTGGTGCTTGCGCCAGGCGTTGCCACTCACTCGGGCACGGCCGCTGGTAATGCAGGCGCTGGCCATCCCAATACACGCCGTCATCCGGCGTGGCAATCAGCCAGGTGGTTCGCCCCAGGCGTTCGGCAAAATGCCCGCTGGCACTGGCGAGGATGTCATGGGCCGGTTCGTGCCAGGCCACCAGCTGCGGGCCTTCGGCGTTTTCCGGGCGCGGATGAAAGCGTAAGAAAGCATGCAGGTGATGGGCCTCGCGGCGTATCGCCTTGAGCCGTTTATGCAGTTGGCTGCCGTCAATGTCGCCCGGCAGCATGGCGGCGTGATCGCCCTGAGCAACGCGCCAGAGAATCCGATAGAGCAGGCTCCAGCGATCCTCGACGCGAAAGCGTGCAGCGCTCTGCAGCAGTTCCAGCAGTTGCTTGGGGATTCGCAGTGGCGGTGTCGCGGCTGGTGCATTGTTGGGTACTGGTGCGTGGTCGAATAGCCCGCCACTGTCGCCGTCCGTCAGCCAGGTGATCTGATGCGGCGGCACACGCTGTTGTATCAGGCTTCTGGCGACCTCTCGCCAGCCGGCAAAGCTGCCGTCGAATGAGGCGCTGTGCATTACCACAACGCCATCTGTGCGGGTGTTTCGCTGAGTTGCTGGCGCAGCAACAGGGATTCGCGGCTGGCCTGCAGGGGGCGATAATCCTGGGTGACGATAAAAGGCTTGGCCTTTTCCAGCGCGCAGCGCAGGCGCGTCAGGTCGTCGAAACGAATGCGTTTCTGCCGGCGCAGGGCGACCAGGCGTTTGGCGCTGAGCACGCCGATGCCGGGTACGCGGGCAATCATGGCCGGTTCGGCGCGGTTGAGGTCGACGGGGAAGTGCTCACGGTTGTTCAGCGCCCAGGCCAGTTTCGGGTCGATGTCCAGGGCCAGGTTGCCGGGGCCGTTGAGCAATTCACCCACTTCGAAACCGTAGCCGCGCAGGAGAAAATCGGCCTGATACAAGCGGTGCTCACGTAGCAAGGGCGGCGCTTCAAAGGGCACGGTATTCGGGCTTTGCGGGATCGGGCTGAACGCCGAGTAATACACCCGGCGCAGGCGATAGTTGCCGTAGAGCGAGGCGGCGGTGTGCAGGATGGTGCTGTCATCGGTGGCGTCGGCACCGATGATCATCTGCGTGCTCTGGCCGGCAGGAGCGAAGCGCGGCGCTCGTAGCTCTGCGCGGGCCTCGCTCTCACCCTGATGAATCGAGTGCATGGCCTGCTTGATGGTGCGCACCTGCTTTTCCGGGGCCAGGCGGATCAGGCTGCTTTCGGTGGGCAGTTCGATATTCACACTGAGGCGATCGGCATAACGGCCGGCTTCGGCGATCAGTAGTGGGTCGGCGTCGGGAATGGTCTTGAGGTGGATATAGCCACGGAACTCATGCTCTTCGCGCAGCAGTTTGGCGACACGGATCAGCTGCTCCATGGTGTAGTCGGCCGAGCGGATGATCCCCGAGCTGAGAAACAGCCCGCTGATGCAGTTGCGCTTGTAAAAATCCAGGGTCAGGGCCACCACTTCTTCCGGGGTAAAGCGCGCTCGCGGCACGTCGCTGGAGCGGCGGTTGACGCAGTACTGGCAGTCATACAGGCAGAAGTTGGTCAGCAGGATCTTCAGCAGCGCCACGCAGCGCCCGTCCGGGGTAAAACTGTGGCAAATGCCCATGCCGTTAGTCGAACCAATACCGCTCTTGCCCTTGGAGCTGCGGTTTGGCGCGCCGCTGCTGGCGCAGGAAGCGTCGTACTTGGCGGCGTCGGCGAGTACGGTAAGTTTTTCGATCAGTTGCATGAGAGTGCTCGAATAACTGGTTATGCGTACAGTATTTAGCAATCCAGGGCGGGCATCAAGTATGAGGAAGGTGTTCCGCGCATAGGATTTCCCCGGGCAGCGAACCTTGCGTAGAGTGTGACGTCAAAGCGTTACCAGCCACCAGGAGGCACACTCATGCAGCGACAGGACACGCACAGCAAACTTATCGGTTATCTGCTGTGGATTTTCGGTTTTCTCGGCGCGCACCGTTTCTATTACGGCAAACCAGTGACCGGAACCATCTGGTTCTTCACCTTCGGTCTGCTGTTTATCGGCTGGATCGTCGACCTGTTTCTGATACCGGCGATGGATCGTGAGGCCGATCTGCGCTTTACCGCCGGCGATACCGATTACAACGTCGCCTGGATTCTGCTGACCTTCCTCGGCATCTTCGGTGTGCACCGCATGTACCAAGGCAAGTGGATCACCGGGATCATCTACCTGTTTACCGGTGGCCTGTTCCTACTCGGCGTGCTGTATGACTTCTGGACGTTGAACACCCAGGTGTCGATCAAGAACGCTGAGCGCGCCTGAATCTCAGACAACAAAAGCCCGCCAATTGGCGGGCTTTTGTTGTCTGGCTGATCCATAGCCTGTTTTTAACACCCCAGGGCCGACGCGTAGCAGATCGTAAGTAGGTTCTCAGGCCTGATAGCTGATACGGCCATCCACCAGGGTGTAACGCACGGCACCCGGCAGGCAGTGGCCGATAAACGGGCAGTTGGCACCTTTCGAATACCAGGTCTCGCCGGCCAGGGTGGATGCTTTGGAGTCAAACAGCAGCAGGTCGGCGGCTTCACCTACGCTCAGTTTGCCAGCGGGCAGGCGCAGCGCTTGTGCCGGGCCGGCACTCAGGCGGGCGAGCAGGGTGGGCAGGTCAAGCAGGCCGTCCTGCACCAGGCTCAAGGCCAGCGGCAGCAGCAGCTGTACGCTGCTGATGCCCGGTTCGGTAGCACCGAAGGGCGCCAGTTTGGCGTCACGCTCGTGCGGCTGGTGGTGGCTGGCAATCGCCGAGATTACTCCGCTCTTTACTGCCGCGCGCAGCCCATCACGGTCGGCGGCGGTGCGCAGTGGCGGTTGCACGTGGTACAGGCTGGAGAAGTCGCCAAGTGCCTCATCGGTGAGGATCAGTTGGTACAGCGCCACGTCGGCGGTGACCGGCAGGCCACGGGCCTGGGCGTCGGCGATCAGCTGGGCACTTCGCGCGCTGGTCAGTTGGCTGAAGTGCGCGCGTACGCCGGTCTGCTCGACAAGCAGCAGGTCGCGGGCCAGGGCGACTGTCTCGGCGGTTTCCGGAATGCCCGGCAGGCCGAGGAAGCTGGCGGTCGCGCCTTCGTGCGCCAGACCGCCTTCGGCGAGATCGTGGTCCTGGGAGTGGAAGATCACTGTCAGGTCGAAGGTCGCTGCGTATTCCAGGGCACGGCGCAGGGTGCGGTTATTGCGGAAGCTGTCCAGGCCGTTGCCAAAGGCCACGCAACCGGCGTCGCGCAGGGCAACCAGTTCGGCCAGCTGCTCGCCTTCCAGGCCTTTGCTCAACGCGCCAATCGGGAACACCTTGGTATGCCCGGCTTCGCGGGCGCGGTCGAGGATCAGCTCGGCCACTGCCGGGGTATCCAGCACCGGTTTGGTAAACGGCGGGCAGCACAGGCTGGTCACGCCACCGGCTGCTGCGGCCAGGGTTTCCGTGGCGATGCTGCCTTTGCGGCTGTAACCCGGCTCGCGCAGGGCGACGCTAAGGTCGACCAGTCCAGGCGCGGCAACCAGGCCCTGGGCCTCAATGCTCTGTTCGGCGACGAAACCGGCGGGTGCCTGGCCGATGGCGATAACTTTGCCGCCTTCGATGTACAGATCAGCCTGCTGGTCGAAGCCGCTGCTGGGGTCGATCACCCGGGCTCCGAGGATACGGATACGCATCAGTTCTGCTCCTCGGCATCTTGATTGAGTTGGCGCTGCGCGGTCTGCCCGCTCATGGCCATGGACAGTACAGCCATGCGGATGGCGATGCCGTAGGTGACCTGGTTGAGGATCACCGACTGCGGGCCGTCGGCCACCGCCGATTCGATTTCCACGCCGCGGTTGATCGGGCCTGGGTGCATCACCAGTGCATCCGGCTTGGCCAGTTTCAGGCGCTCTTCGGTGAGGCCGAACAGGCGGTAAAACTCACCTTCGCTGGGCAGCAGGCCGCCGGTCATGCGCTCACGCTGCAGGCGCAGCATGATCACCACGTCGACGTCCTTGAGGCCGGCGGTCATGTCGCTGTAGACGGTCACGCCGTATTGCTCGATTCCGACCGGCAGCAGGGTTTTCGGCGCGATCACGCGAATGTCCGGGCAGCCCAGGGTTTTCAGCGCAAGCATATTCGAGCGCGCTACCCGCGAATGCAGGATATCGCCGACGATGGCTACCGAGAGGTTCTCGAAACCGCCCTTGTGCCGCCGAATCGTCAGCATGTCGAGCATGCCCTGGGTCGGGTGCGCGTGACGGCCGTCGCCGCCGTTGATGATTGCCAGGTTGGGGCACACGTGCTCGGCGATAAAGTGTGCAGCGCCGGAGTCGGCATGGCGCACGACGAAGATGTCGGCGGCCATGGCTTCCAGGTTGCGCAGGGTGTCGAACAGCGTTTCGCCCTTGCTGGTCGAACTGGTCGACACGTTCAGGCTGATCACGTCCGCGGACAGGCGCTGGGCGGCCAGTTCGAAGGTGGTGCGGGTACGTGTGGAGTTCTCGAAGAACACGTTGCACACGGTCTTACCACGCAGCAACGGGACTTTTTTCACCGCACGGGCGCCGACTTCGAGGAAGGAGTCGGCGGTGTCGAGGATTTCCGTCAGCAGCTCGCGCGGCAGGCCGTCGAGGGACAGGAAGTGGCGCAGTTGGCCTTGGTCATTCAGCTGCAGCGGGCGCTTGGCGGCTATGGTCGTCATCTGGCGAGTCTCAGTGGGCAAGCGTCTGGAGTTCGAGGGTCAGCGGCGTTGGGCCGGACAATTTTACCCGTTGATTCGCTGCCAGCGACAGGGTGGCGCCGACCACATCCGGACGGATCGGCAGCTCGCGGGCATTCAGGTCAAGCAGGCTGACCAGGGTCACGCTGGCCGGGCGGCCGTAATCGAACAGTTCATTGAGCGCCGCGCGGATGGTACGACCGCTCATCAGCACATCGTCGATCAGCACCAAGTGCTGGCCTTCAATCTCGAATGGCAGCTCGGACGGTTGCACCTGCGGATGCAGGCCGTTCTGGGTGAAGTCGTCACGGTAGAAGGACACATCGAGAATACCCAGGGAGTCGTCGCGGCCGAGGGCTTCCAGCAAGGCTTGCGCGACCCAGACACCGCCGGTGCGGATGCCGATAAAGCGGGGTTCGCTGATCTGTCGGCTGTTCAGGTGCTGGGTGAGCGCGGCGGCCATTTGCGGCAGCAGGTCGACGGGTGTGGGCAAATGCATGGCAAAACTCCTTGGTGCGGGCTTAGCCCAGGCAATTTTCTTCGAGCCAGCCTTGCAGCAGTAGCGCTGCGGCAATGGCATCGACCGGGCGCTCACGGTAGCCGCCACTTTGTCCTTCGCGCAGGCGCTGGCCCTTGGCCTCAAAAGTGGTCAGGCGTTCGTCGTGGGTGTGCACGGGCAGGTTGAAGCGGCCGTTAAGGCGCCGGGCGAATTTTTCCGCGCGCTCGCTCATCTCGCTTTTCGTGCCATCCATATTCAGCGGCAGGCCAACGACGATGGCGTCAGGTTGCCACTCCTTGATTAGCGCTTCGACTTTCTGCCAGTCCGGCACGCCGTTCTGCGCCTTGAGGATGCACAGCTCGCGGGCTTGGCCGGTGATCACCTGGCCGACGGCAACGCCGATCTGTTTGCTGCCGTAATCGAAGCCCAGTAGCAGGCGCAGTGGTTTTGCCTCGACCATCAGGCGTGCCCGGCTTGTGAGGTGAGCAAGCTGAGATTGACCCCCAGGCGCGCGGCAGCGGCGTTCAGGCGCTGGTCGAAAGGCAGGTCGAAAAGGATGGTGTGGTCAGCCGGGCAGGTCAGCCAGGCGTTGTCGGCCAGCTCAGCTTCCAGCTGCCCGGCTTCCCAGCCGGCATAGCCGAGGGTGATCAGGTATTTTTCCGGGCCAGTGCCATCGGCGATGGCGAACAGTACGTCCTGCGAGGTCGACAGGCCCAGTTCACCCAACTCCAGGGTGGCCTGAAACTGCGGGCCGCTGGGGTGCAGGACGAAACCGCGATCGGTCTGCACCGGGCCGCCAGTAAAGATCGGCAGGCTCTGGCAGAGCACGGGCGGCTCTTCGTCGGGGCGCAGTTGTTCCAGCACGTCGGCCAGGTTGAGGCCGTTGGGCTTGTTGATCACCAGGCCCATGGCGCCGTGTTCGTTGTGATCAATCAGGTAGGTAACGGTTTGCGCAAAATTCGGATCGGCCATGTGTGGCATGGCGATCAGGAAGTGATGTTTGAGGTAGCTGGGGCTGGCGTCTTTCATGGCGTTAGTTTGGAGCTTCAAGCTGCAAGCCTCAAGCGTCGTGCACAGATTCAGTTGCTCGACAGGCGGTCGCCGCGCTCGAAACGCCAGGTACGAATGATTTCCAAGCGGTCGACGTCGGCCAAGTCACCGGTAAACGGGGCGAACGGTGCAGCCAGGCGAACGATGCGCAGTGCGGCCTGGTCGAGTAGGCGCTGGCCGGAGGACTCCAGTACCTGCACTTCGTACAGGGTGCCGTCACGGTTGATCGACACCAGCAGGCGCAGGCTTCCGTAGATACCCTGGCGGCGTGCTTCATCCGGGTAATTCAGGTTGCCGACGCGCTCAACCTTCTTGCGCCATTCATCTTTGTACCAGGCGCCTTTGTCGCGCATGGTCGAGGCGGCGTTGAGGCGGTGGATCTTCGGTCGCTTGGCGTATTGCTGAACTTCCTGGGCCAGTTCGGCTTCCAGGCTGGCGATCTCCGACGACAACTGGGCGCTGTCAAACACCGGCGCCGGACGTGCTTGCGGGGTGGGCTTGGCTTCTTCGCGCTTGACCGGGGTTTTCTGCTGCTGTGGGGCGCGGGTGGCGACGGCAGCCTTGGGGGCTTGCTGCTGTGCGGCAGGTTGTTGTGGGGCTGCAGGTGGCGTAACGCGCTTGACTTCGCTGTCCTGAAACAGCGCTTGTTCAGTGGTTTTCGGCGCCGCCTTGTGTTCCAGAGTGCCGCTGCCTTGCTGGTTGTTCTGGGCGAGGAAGTCGGCCTCTTTGGGCTTTTCCTCACTCTTGAAGGTGGACAGGGTGATTTCCAGGGTTTTGCTGATCTGGCTTGGCTCGGCCAGGGTAAAGCCCAGGCCGAGGATCAGCGCGGCATGCAACACCGCAGCGAGGAACAGGGTAAAGCCCAGCCGATCCGCCGGCTGTACGCCGGTTCGGGAAAGTTCAGGGAATTGGGCGGCTGCGTTCATCGCATATCGGGTCTGCTCAGGTTGCCGCGCAGTCTGCCGAGGGCGCATGGAAAAGTCTATGAAGCACTGCGCGCATTGAGCTTCTCGGCAATCTTGTCCATCAGGCGTTCACCAATGCGTGTGTCGAAGGCTGCGTCGATTTCGCGGATGCAGGTCGGGCTGGTGACGTTGATTTCGGTCAGGTGCTCGCCGATGACGTCCAGGCCGACGAACAGCAGGCCTTTTTCGCGCAAGGTCGGGCCGACGGCGGCGGCGATTTCGCGGTCGCGCTCGCTCAGTGGGCGGGCTTCGCCGCGTCCGCCGGCGGCCAGGTTGCCACGGGTTTCCCCAGCCGCTGGGATACGTGCCAGGCAGTAGGGCACCGGCTCGCCGTCAATCATCAGAATGCGCTTGTCGCCATCCTTGATCGCCGGCAGGTAACCCTGGGCCATGATCTGCTGCTGGCCGTGGTTGGTCAGCGTCTCGAGAATCACCGAGAGGTTGGGATCGCCCTCGCGGTGACGAAATATCATCGATCCGCCCATGCCATCGAGGGGTTTGAGAATGATGTCACGCTGCTCTTTGGCAAACTCGCGCAGAATGTCGGCCCTACGGCTGACTACAGTCGGCGGTGTGTATTGGCTGAACTGGGTAGCAAAGTATTTCTCATTGCAGTCGCGCAGGCTCTGCGGGCGGTTGACCACCAGCACCCCAGCCTGCTCGGCTTGTTCCAGCAGGTAAGTGGAGTAGACGAACTCGTTGTCGAAGGGCGGATCCTTGCGCATCAGGATCACGTCCAGCTCGCTCAGGGCGATGTCCTGTTCGGCGCCGAGTTCGAACCAGCGCTGCGGATCGCTGAATACGCTAAGCTCTGAAAGTCGAGCGCGGGCTTGGCCTTTGCTCTGGTAAAGGTCTTTCTGCTCCATATAGAAGAGAGACCAGCCGCGTGCCTGGGCAGCAAGCAGCATGGCCAGCGAGCTGTCCTTCTTGAAACTGATCTGGGCGATGGGGTCCATGACAATGCCGATGCGGACGCTCATGGCGATGTTCTCCGTATAAATGGCAGCGGTTTAGGTGGGCTGCGACTGTGATGTGGCGTCAGGGTGGCGCTGGCAGGTCGGGTGGTCAAGGAAAAACCTTGGCCCCGCGCGGCTTATAGATTGCATCAGGAGAGTGTGCTAAAAAGGCCCGACGATTGGGTTGTAGCCCATCGGTGACAGGGCCTCAGGCGCACTGATATAACGCAAAAATAACGACTCACCGAGGCGATGGTAGGGCAAACATGGAACAGCATTCCGAGGGTTTGAGGGTGATGGTGATCGACGATTCGAAAACGATTCGTCGTACCGCGGAAACCCTGCTGAAAAAGGTGGGCTGCGAGGTAATTACCGCAGTTGACGGCTTCGATGCCTTGGCAAAGATCGCCGATACCCATCCGAACATCATTTTTGTCGACATCATGATGCCGCGGCTCGATGGCTATCAAACCTGTGCCTTGATCAAGAACAACAGCGCTTTCAAATCCACTCCGGTGATCATGCTGTCCTCCAAGGACGGCCTGTTCGATAAAGCCAAGGGGCGCATCGTCGGCTCTGATCAATACCTGACTAAGCCCTTCAGCAAAGAAGAGCTGCTCGGTGCGATCAAAGCTCATGTGCCTGACTTTACGCCGGTTGAACAAGCGTCCTGACGCCTGGCTGAATAGCTGAGCGCCTTTTTAAAGTATTGGGAAACACCATGGCTCGAATTCTGATTGTTGATGACTCGCCGACTGAAATGTACAAACTGACTGCCATGCTGGAAAAGCACGGCCATCAGGTACTCAAAGCGGAAAATGGTGCCGACGGCGTTGCCCTGGCGCGCCAGGAAAAACCTGATGCCGTGCTGATGGACATCGTCATGCCTGGCCTCAATGGCTTTCAGGCCACTCGTCAGCTGACCAAAGATGCTGACACCAGCCATATCCCGGTGATCATCGTCACCACCAAGGATCAGGAAACCGACAAGGTCTGGGGCAAGCGCCAGGGCGCGAAGGATTACCTGACCAAGCCGGTTGATGAAGAAACCCTGGTTAAAACCTTGAATGCGGTATTAGCCGGCTAATACCTGGTTTGTCCGCAATTAAAAAAGAATAAGGCCGCAGCTGGCATGTCGGACGCGCAAACACCTTTTCAGACTCTTCAGGATATCGACAGGCTCTGTCGCTCACTGGCTGCTGGCTTGCCTTCGCAGCAGGCAGTGGTGCAGACCTGGAGCGGTATCGGCTTTCGCATGGGCGAGCGTTTCTTCGTCGCGCCGATGGGAGAAGTGGGCGAGGTGCTGCATGAGCCGCGGCACACTTTGCTGCCTGGCGTGAAAAGCTGGGTCAAGGGCGTGGCCAACGTGCGGGGCCGTTTGTTGCCAGTGATGGACCTGTGCGGCTTCTTCGGCAATGAACTGTCGCCGCTGCGCAAGAAGCGCCGTGTGCTGGTGGTTGATCACCAAGACGTATTTGCCGGCCTGACCGTCGATGAAGTATTCGGCATGCAGCATTTTCCTGTGGATACCTTCTCCGAGCAGCTGCCGCCGCTCGAGGCGTCCATAGCACCCTTTATCCACGGAGTCTTTCAACGTGAACAGCCCTGGTTGGTGTTCAGCCCACACGCGCTGGCCCAGAACCCGGGTTTTCTCGACGTGGCGTATTAACAGTTTATCGGTGGGGTCGGCATTGCCGGCCTTTTGGCGTTACATGGGAACCGTAGTGCGGTCGGTCCAGGCGGGGGCCAGTAAATGAAAAAACTAAATGCAGGTAATTTGTTAGCAGGTGCGCGCAGTAGCACATTGATCGCAGGGCTGTTTATTGTCCTGATCGTTTCGATCGTGCTGTTGTTCGCCAACTTCGCCTACATCAACACGCAATCCAACTACGACACGGAGTACATCGGTCACGCCGGTGAGCTGCGCGTACTGTCCCAGCGTATTGCGAAAAACTCCACGGAAGCGGCAGCCGGTACGGCCGAAGCCTTCGGCTTGCTGCGCGATGCGCGCAACGACTTCCAGGCACGTTGGGGTTACCTGACTGACGGTAACGAAACCACCGGCCTGCCAGCGGCACCTGAGTCACTGCAAGCACAGATGGCCGTGGTGCAGCAGGACTGGGACACCCTGCGGCAGAACACTGACGCCATTCTGGCGAACGAACAGACCGTACTGTCGCTGCACCAGGTAGCGGCCACCCTGGCGGAAACCATTCCGCAACTGCAGGTCGAGTACGAGGAAGTGGTCGATATCCTGCTGGAGAGCGGTGCTCCCGCTGCCCAGGTGTCGGTTGCCCAGCGCCAATCGCTGCTGGCAGAACGTATCCTTGGTTCGGTGAACAAGGTACTGGCCGGTGACCAGGATTCGGTACAGGCCGCTGACATGTTCGGTCGCGACGCCAGCCTGTTCGGCCGCGTACTGGCCGCGATGCTGGAAGGCAACGCCGCCATGGAAATCTCCAAGGTGACCGACGAGGAAGCCCTCGAACGTCTGGCGGAAATTTCCGAACTGTTCGAATTCGTATCCGGTTCGGTGGACGAGATTCTCGAAACTTCGCCGGAACTGTTTCAGGTGCGTGAATCGGCGAACGTCATCTTCACCGTATCCCAGACCCTGCTGGACAAGGCTTCTGATCTGGCTGTCGGCTTTGATGACCTGGCCACCGGTCGTGCCATCAACACCCTGTTCGGTTATGTACTGGGCGCACTGGCGCTGGGTTCGATCATCCTCATCGGTCTGGTGATGGTGCGTGAAACCAACCGCCGTCTGGCCTCCACCGCCGAGAAGAACGAACGTAACCAGTCGGCGATTCTGCGACTGCTCGACGAAATCGCCGACCTCGCCGACGGTGACTTGACGGTAGCCGCGACGGTAACCGAGGACTTCACCGGTGCCATCGCTGACTCCATCAACTACTCCATCGACCAACTGCGTGACCTGGTAGCCACCATTAACCTGACCGCCGTTCAGGTAGCCGGTGCTGCTCAGGAAACCCAGGCTACGGCGATGCACCTGGCCGAAGCTTCCGAGCACCAGGCCCAGGAAATTGCCGGTGCTTCTGCGGCGATCAACGAAATGGCTGTGTCGATTGACCAGGTATCGGCGAACGCCTCGGAGTCCTCCGCGGTAGCGGAACGTTCCGTAGCCATCGCCAACAAAGGCAACGAAGTCGTACACAACACCATCACCGGCATGGATAACATCCGTGAGCAGATCCAGGACACCTCGAAGCGGATTAAACGCCTCGGTGAATCGTCCCAGGAGATCGGTGACATTGTTAGCCTGATTAACGACATTGCTGACCAGACCAACATCCTCGCACTGAACGCCGCGATCCAGGCCTCCATGGCCGGTGACGCAGGCCGAGGCTTCGCCGTGGTAGCGGACGAAGTACAACGCCTCGCAGAACGTTCGTCTGCCGCAACCAAGCAGATCGAGGCGCTGGTTAAGACGATTCAGACCGACACCAACGAAGCCGTTATCTCGATGGAGCAGACGACCTCCGAAGTGGTACGCGGTGCTCGTCTGGCGCAGGACGCCGGGGTTGCACTGGAAGAGATCGAGAAGGTATCCAAGACCCTCGCGGCTTTGATTCAGAACATCTCCAACGCTGCTCGCCAGCAGGCATCGTCTGCTGGCCACATTTCCAACACGATGAACGTGATTCAGGAAATCACCTCGCAAACCTCGTCCGGTACCACTGCCACCGCCAAGAGCATTGGTAACCTGGCCAAGATGGCCAGTGAAATGCGCAAGTCGGTATCCGGCTTTACCCTGCCGGGTGGGGAACAGGCTTAACCAGGTGCTGGGTGGCAGGCTGAAAGGCCTGTCGTCCAAGGGCTATGGCCGTGAGCGAGGGGCACGACATGCAGTCAGGCGTCTGGGCCTTGCAGCCTTTGGCAGACATGACAGCTACGGAGTTTCGTGACTGGCAGGTGTTGCTTGAGGAGCGTACCGGGGTCGTTCTCAATGAGCGGCGGCGGGCGTTTTTGCAGACCAATCTGAGCGTGCGGATGCGCGAGCTGGGTGTCATGGACTATGCCGCGTACTACCGGCAGGTCACCGATGGGCCGCGTGGTGCGGTGGAATGGTCGACGCTGCTGGATCGCTTGACGGTTCAGGAAACCCGCTTCTTTCGCCACCGCGCGTCTTTTGACGTGCTGGAAAGCTACCTGCGTGAGCGTCTGCAGCAAGGTATGACGCAACCCTGGGAGCTGTGGAGCGTTGGTTGTGCCAGTGGTGAAGAGCCGTATTCGCTGGCCATCAGCGCCGCCGAAGTGCTGCGCGACACGCAACACCCTGATTATTTTGGTGTGACGGGTACCGATATCAGTCTCAATGCCCTGAGTAAGGCGCGGGATGGGCAATACGGTGCGCGCCGCCTGGAGTTGTTGGACAGTGACCTGTGCCAGCGTTATTTCCTGGCCCAGGACGATGGACGTTTCAAAGTGGTGCCGACCCTGGCCGCACGTGTGTGTTGTGCGCGGTTGAATGTGCTGGAACTGGCCAAGGCCCCCATGTCCGGTATGGACGTTATTTTTTGTCAGAACTTGCTGATCTATTTTCGTCGCTGGCGTCGCCGCGAGATCCTCAACCGCCTGGCCGAGCGCCTGGTGCCTGGAGGCTTGCTGGTGGTTGGAGTGGGCGAAGTGGCGGGTTGGCAACATCCGGAGTTGATCCCGGTGGCCGACGAGCGAGTTCTGGCGTTTACCCGCAAGGGATAAGGCAGAAGAGCCAAGTTTATGAGTGGAGTGGCTATGGGTGATCGGCACGATTATGTCGCCCTGGAATGGGTTAAGGGCGAGATCGCGGAAACCCTGAAACAGGCGCGTCAGGCGCTGGAGGCGTTCGTCGAGAACCCCCAGGACGCTACGCGCATGCGTTTCTGCCAGACCTATGTGCACCAGGTGCTCGGCACCTTGCAGATGGTCGAGTTTTTCGGCGCAGCGCTGCTGGCCGAAGAAATGGAGCAGCTGGCCGGTGCCCTGATCGAAGGCCGGGTGACCAACCAGGGCGAAGCCCTGGAAGTGCTGATGCAGTCGATTCTGCAGCTGCCGGTGTACCTCGACCGTATCCAGACCGCCCGCCGCGACCTGCCGATGGTCGTGCTGCCTCTGCTAAATGACCTGCGCGCTGCGCGTGGGGAAAAACTGCTGTCGGAAACCAGCCTGTTCGCCCCGGACATGTCCGGGCGCACGCCAGCGCTGTCCCATGAAACCATTGACCAGCTGCGTACCGCCGAATTGCCGGTGTTGCTGCGCAAACTGCGGCAAATGCTGCAAATGGCCCTGGTCGGGGTGATCCGTAATCAAGACCTACCGACCAATCTGGGCTATATGGCACGGGTGTTCGCCCGCCTGGAAAACCTCTGCAAAGACTCGCCGCTCGGCCCGCTATGGCAGATCGCGTCGGGCGTGGTAGAAGGTCTGGCCAACGGCAGCGTGGCCAATGGTTCCTCGATTCGTACCCTGCTGCGTCAGGTCGATAAAGAACTCAAGCGCCTGCTGGAGCAGGGCGCCGACGGTATCAACCAGCCGGCACCTGATGAGCTGAGCAAGAACCTGCTGTTCTATGTGGCCAAGTCGTCGGCACAGTCGCCGCGTGTACGCACCCTGCGTGAGCAGTACCGCCTCGACGACGCCCTGCCGGATAACGATGTGGTCGACGAGGAGCGTGCCCGCCTGGCCGGTCCGGATCGCGATGCCATGCGTTCGGTGGTCGCCGCATTGTGCGAAGAACTGGTGCGGGTCAAGGACAGCCTTGATCTGTTCGTGCGCAGTGATCGCAGCCAGGTCGCGGACCTGGATGCACTCGCCGCTCCGCTCAAGCAGATTGCCGACACTCTCGCCGTACTGGGCTTCGGTCAGCCACGCAAGGTCATCGCCGATCAGCTGGATGTGGTCAACAGCCTGGCCAAGGGCCAGGGCGAGCCAAGCGATGCGGTGCTGATGGATGTCGCCGGGGCGCTGCTGTATGTCGAAGCGACTCTGGCTGGCATGGTCGGCCCAACGCAGGATGGCGGGCGTGAAGAAAGCCATCTGCCGACCACCGACGTGGCGCAGATTCATCAGTTGGTCATCAAAGAGGCGCGCAACGGCCTGGAACAGGCTAAAGACGCGATCATCGAATTTATTGCCTCACAGTGGAACCACGAGCACCTGGCCCGCGTGCCCGAGTTGCTGACTCAGGTGCGCGGCGGTCTGGCGATGATCCCGCTGCAGCGTGCCGCCGACCTGCTCAACGCGTGCAACCGTTATATCCAGGAACAACTGCTGGCGCGTAAGGCCGTGCCCAACTGGCAGAACCTCGACACCCTGGCGGACGCCATTACCAGCGTCGAGTATTACCTTGAGCGTCTGGCCGAAGACCATGCGACCCAGGGCGATCTGATTCTCGACGTGGCCGAAGAAAGCCTGGAAAGCCTGGGTTACCCGCTGAAGGAAAAACCCTCGATTCTCGACCGCATCGAGCCTGAGGTGGAGTCCTTCGCGCCATTGGCCGACCCGCTGGATGATCTGGATGTGCTCGGTGCCGAGCCGGAGCCGGAGCCGGAGCAGCAAACCGAGCCAACGCCGCCAGTCGCCGAGGAGTCGCTGAGCCTGGAGCTGGCAGACGATTTCAGTGCCGAGTTCGCCGATCTGGATTCAACTGCGATTGAGGCCCCGCGCAGCGAACCCGAGTGGGCGACTGACAGCGCCGCGGCTGATCTCGAACTGATCGACTTCAGCATTGATCTGGTCGAAGCTGAGCCTCTGCCGCTGCTGGACACCGTGCAGGAACAAGCGCAAGCCACTGAAGAACTGTCGCTCGACAGCCTGGAGCTGGACGCCGCTGACAGCCTGAGCAACTGGGGCGAAGCCGAGTTTGCTGCCCTTGAACTGCCTGAGGTCGAGCTGCCCAGCGCCCCGCTCAGCGAAGAGCCTGCGCAACCGGTTGTCGAAAAAGCCCTGTCGATGGCCGATGTCATGGCCGCTCCAGTGCAGGCGATCAATCCGCCCGCTCACGACGTGCCGCCCAGCCTGTTGCCACCGCCGGCCGATGAAGAACCGGTCGATGACGAATTGCTGGAAGTCTTTATCGAAGAAGTCGGCGAAGTGCTGGAAACCATTGGTGAATACCTTCCCCAGTGGTGTGCCGATACCGACAACAAGGACGCCCTGAGCGAAATTCGCCGTGCCTTCCACACCCTCAAGGGCAGTGGCCGTATGGTGCGTGCCCTGGTGATCGGTGAGCTGGGTTGGGCGATTGAGAATCTGCTCAACCGTGTGCTCGACCGCACCATCACCCCGGGTGCCGAGGTGCAGCAGGTGATCGCTGATGTGGTCGCCCTGATGCCGGCACTGGTCGATGAATTTGCCAACAAAGCTCAGCGTCAGCGCGACGATGTCGACCTGCTGGCGGCAACCGCGCATGCCCTGGCTAAAGGTCGAACCCTCCCAAAACCTGAAGCCCCGGTGGAGCTGGTAGCAGAGCCCGAGGGCAGCCCAGCCGCTACCGCTGAGGTTACTGCCGCCACTGTTGTTGAGGATGACGAGGACGGCCTCGACCCGCAGTTGCTGGAAATCTTCCGCAACGAGGCGGAAATGCACCTGGATACCCTGGTAGGTTTCCTGGCCGATTGTGCTCAGGAGCTGCCGCAACAGGTTACCGATGATCTGCAACGCGCCCTGCACACCCTCAAGGGCAGTGCCTCGATGGCTGGTATTCAGCCGGTGGCAGAAATCGCCTCGCCGTTGGAAAAGCTGGTCAAGGAGTTCAAGACCAACCTGATCCCGATGGATCTGGCTGAGGCCGAACTGCTGAGCAGCGCTGAAAAGCTTTTCCGTCTGGGCCTTGAACAGCTGGAAACCCATCCATTGGCAGCCTTGCCGGGCGCCAGCGAGTTTCTTGAACGCGTGCAGAAACTGCACAACGACCGCCTGGAACATGCGGAAAACAGCCGTCAGAGCGAACCGGGTGAAAAGCGCGACCCGCAGATGATCAGCATCTTCCTGGCCGAAGGCATGGACATTCTGCTGGACGCTGAAGACCTGCTGCGCAAGTGGCGCGAACACCCGTCCGAGCGCCAGGAACTCAGCTCGCTGCTGGAGGAACTGACCACCCTTGGCCGCGGTGCCGAGATGGCTGATTTACCGCAGATCGATGAGCTGTGCGAGGCGCTGCTGGACCTCTACGGTGCTGTGGAAGAAGGCAGCCTGGCCGTTAGCGAGCGTTTCTTCAGTGAGGCCGAACAGGCCCACGAAGCCCTGATCGGCATGATGGATCAGGTAGCCGCAGCACTGCAGGTCAGTGCCGCCCCCGAGCGCGTTATGGCGCTGCGTAATCTGCTGGATGAAGCACTGGATCCCAACACCCTGGCGCTTTTGTCCAGCAACGGTGATTCCGGTATCGAGATCGTCGAACTGGCCGATGCCACCGCAGCCCTGGAAACCTTGGCTGAACCAAAAGAATTGCAAGAGCCGGATACTGCGCTGGCGCTTGATGCATTTGTCGTGGAAGAACAACCGGCGCCCCAGGTGATCGAACCTGCCGAGGAGCCCGCAGCGGCTTCGCTCTACGAGTCGCTGGATGAGGAAATGGTGGCGATCTTCCTCGAAGAGGCCGTCGATATCCTCGATAGCGCCGGACAAGCACTGGAGCGTTGGCTGGCTGATCCGGAAAACAAGGCCGCGTTGTCGTCTTTGCAACGTGACCTGCACACCCTCAAGGGCGGTGCGCGCATGGCCGAGATTCGCCCGATTGGCGATCTCGCCCATGAGCTTGAATCCCTTTACGAAGGCCTGGTTGACCGTCGCTACAGCTTCTCGCCTGCACTGGCCGGCCTGCTGCTGCAGAGCCATGATCAACTGGCGCAGTTGCTGGAGCAACTGCAGGCCCGTGACGTTATGCGTTCGCCTGAGCAACTGATTGAGGCCATTCGCAGTTTTCGTCAGAGTGGCGGGCAAAGCTTGCCCGTGACCCCGGTGGCGCCCGAGCCTGAAGCCGAAGCCGAAGCCGAAGCCGAAGCCGAAGCCGAAGCCGAAGCCGAAGCCGAAGCCGAAGCCGAAGCCGAAGCCGAAGCCGAAGCCGAAGCCGAAGCCCTGCCTGAGTTGGAAACAGTCGAACTGCTGGATGCAGAGCAGCCTGAACTGCTGGCTGTCGAGGAAGAAATCGACTTTGGCATTCTGGCGGATGTGGCCCCGGTTAGCGTCGAGAGCGACCTGGTTGGCGAGCCGCTGGTAGAGATTGAAGCATTCGAATTACCCGCCATTGAGCTGGATGAACAACCGTTGGAGCCCGAGCTGGCTGCGCCGGTCGAGTGGCAGGACACTCCTCTTGCAGAGCCAGAGCCAGAGCCAGAGCCAGAGCCAGAGCCAGAGCCAGAGCCAGAGCCAGAGCCAGAGCCAGTCGCCAGCGTGATGGCTGCGCAGGTACTGGATGACGAGCGTGATCCAGAGCTGGTGGAAATCTTCCTTGAGGAAGGTTTCGACATCATCGACAGCGCCGGGGCAGCCTTGCAGCGCTGGATGGATGACGTCGACAACAGCCTGGAACTGGAGTCGCTGCAGCGTGACCTGCACACCCTCAAGGGTGGTGCACGGATGGCCGAAATTCGCGAAATCGGCGATCTGGCCCACGAGCTTGAGTTCCTTTATGAAGGGCTTGGACAAGGCCGCCTGCGTGCCAGTCAGGACCTCTTCACTCTGCTGCAGAGCTGTCACGACAGCCTGGCTGAGATGCTTGAGGCCGTGCGCAACAAGCGTGCGGTACCCAATGGCGACGCGCTGATCGAGACCATCAAACGCTTTCGTGCCAACCCCGACGAGCAGTTGAGCATGCCGTCCTCGGTAGCCCTCAAGGCGGCCGAAGCCGAGCAGGATGACGATGCCGAATCGGACATCCTCGACATCTTCCTTGAAGAGGGTGATGACCTGCTGGAGGCCATGGAAGAAGCTATTGGCCGTTGGGAGGCTGACCGTGAAGACGGCAGCAGCATTGATGACATGCTGCGCATTCTGCACACCCTCAAGGGCGGTGCGCGGCTGGCCGGGCAGAAACGCCTGGGCGATCTGACCCACAGCCTGGAGCAGCACCTGAGCGAAGCGCAGACCCAGGGCGCGCCGTGGCCGCAAAGCCTGTTTGTTGATGTGCAGTCGGGCTTCGAAGGCTTGCAGCAGGAACTCGATGTCCTGCGTCAGCGCCTGAATGCCAGCCTGGCAGTCGATAGCGGTAATGCGCCAAGCGAGGTTGTCGCGGCTGAACCGACCGCGCGTCTGCCTGAACTGGCCACGCCGATTGTCGCTGCCAGTGCCATGCCGGCGCAGGAGCTGGTGGCCAAAGTGCTGCCGTTCGTTCGTCGTGCTGAAGAAGCGGCGCAGGAAGCCGCCTCGCGTCGTGCGCCGCAGGAGCTGGTCAAGGTGCCGGCCGAGCTGCTGGAAGGCCTGGTCAACCTGGCCGGTGAGACCTCGATCTTCCGGGGTCGAGTCGAGCAGCAGGTCAGCGATTTTGGTTTCACCCTTAGCGAGATGGAAGCCACCATCGACCGCGTGCGTGATCAACTGCGCCGCCTCGACACTGAAACCCAGGCGCAGATTCTCAGTCGGATCCAGGCTGAGGCTGAGCGCGCCGGCTATGAAGATTTCGACCCGCTGGAAATGGACCGCCACTCGCAGTTGCAGCAGCTGTCGCGCGCACTGTTCGAATCGGCCTCCGACTTGCTAGACCTGAAGGAAACCCTGGCCGCGCGTAACCGCGATGCGGAAACCCTGTTGCTGCAACAGGCGCGGGTCAACTCCGAGCTGCAGGAAGGCCTGATGCGTACGCGCATGGTGCCGTTCGACCGCCTGGTGCCACGTCTGCGCCGTATCGTGCGGCAGATTTCCGGTGAGCTGGGCAAACAGGTCGAGTTTATTGTCGGTAACGCTGAAGGGGAGATGGACCGTACCGTCCTCGAGCGTATCGTTGCGCCGCTGGAGCACATGCTGCGCAACGCCGTCGACCACGGCATCGAAGCCGCTGACGTGCGCCGTGCCGCGGGCAAACCTGAGCAAGGCACCATTCGCCTGGCGCTGGGTCGTGAGGGTGGCGATATCGTCCTGACCCTGGCCGATGACGGTGGCGGGATTCGCCTGGAAGCAGTCAAGCGCAAGGCCATCGAGCGCGGCTTGATGGATGCCGACTCCGACCTGACCGACTACGAAGTGCTGCAATTTATCCTCGAAGCGGGCTTCTCCACCGCCGAAAAGGTTACGCAGATTTCCGGGCGTGGCGTCGGCATGGACGTGGTCCACTCCGAAGTCAAACAGCTCGGCGGCTCGATGAGCATTGAGTCGGTGCCCGGCACTGGCACCACCTTTACCATTCGCCTGCCGTTTACCGTATCGGTCAACCGCGCGCTGATGGTGCTGTCGGGTGAAGACCTGTATGCCATTCCGCTGAACACCATCGAAGGTATCGTGCGGGTCTCGCCGTACGAGCTGGAAGCCTATTACGCCCCCGATGCCCCGCGCTTCGAATACGCCGGGCAGAGCTATGAACTGCGCTACCTGGGTGACCTGCTGAACAACGGCCAGCAGCCCAAACTGGTTGGCCAGAGCCTGCCGCTGCCGGTGATTCTGGTGCGATCCAAGGAGCACGCGGTAGCGGTACAGGTCGACTCCCTGGCCGGTTCGCGGGAGATCGTGGTGAAGAGCCTCGGTCCGCAATTCGCCGGGGTGCACGGGATTTCCGGTGCGACCATCCTTGGTGATGGCCGCGTGGTGGTGATTCTCGACCTGCTGGCGACCATCCGTGTGCTGCATGCGCACCTGCTCACCCAGCTGCAACCGCGTCAGCTCAAGCAGTCGGCTACGGCTGCCGAGATCGAGGCAGATCGCCCGACGCTGGTTATGGTGGTCGACGACTCGGTTACCGTGCGCAAGGTCACCAGTCGCCTGCTTGAGCGCAACGGCATGAACGTATTGACGGCCAAGGACGGTGTGGATGCCATTTCCCAGCTGCAGGAGCGCAAGCCCGACATCATGCTGCTGGACATCGAAATGCCACGCATGGACGGTTTCGAGGTGGCAACCCTGGTACGCCACGACGAAGGCCTGAAAGACCTGCCGATCATCATGATCACCTCGCGTACCGGTGAGAAACACCGTGAGCGGGCCATGAGCATCGGTGTCAACGAGTACCTCGGTAAGCCTTATCAGGAGTCCTTGTTGCTTGAAACCATTCTGCAATTGGTGGGCCGCCACCCGGTAAACCGCACATGACTGAGAAAACTGCAGCCCGCATTGCGGTGATCGCCGATACCTCCCTGCAGCGTCACGTGTTGCAGCAGGCGTTGACCGGCAGTGGCTATCAGGTGGTGATGAACAGTGATCCGGCGCGCCTCGATCAGGACACCCTGAGCGCCTGTGAAACCGATCTGTGGCTGGTTGATCTGGCGCAGTCGGAAGATTCGCCGCTGGTCGACAGCCTGCTGGAAAGCGCCTCGGCGCCGGTGCTGTTTGGCGAAGGCCACGCCCCGGAGCGCCATTCGGAAAACTACCCGCGCTGGGAACGTCGCCTGTTCGGCAAACTGAAGAAACTGGTCGGCGATCCGTCGCAGGCCGTTGGCCCGAGCCTGGAAGCCTTGCTGGCTGAAGCGCAACGGCCATCGCGCCTGGACCTGCCGGCTGCGCTGGCGGATACCCCGTTGGTAGCCGGTGAGCCGGCGCGCCAGGTGTGGCTGCTGGCCGCCTCGCTGGGTGGTCCGGCAGCGGTCAAGGCATTCCTCGATGCCTTGCCGGGTGGTCTGCCAATCGGTTTTGTCTACGCCCAGCACATCGACGCCAGCTTCGAGAACGCCCTGCCGCAAGCCGTGGGTCGGCACAGCCAGTGGCACGTCAACCCGGCCCGGCATGGCGATGCCGTGCGCTGCGGCGAAGTGGTGGTGGTGCCGATCAGCCATGAGCTGGGGTTTGCCGATGACGGTGCGATGCAGATTGCCGAGCGTGGTTGGCCGGAACCCTACAGCCCGTCGATCGACCAGATGATGCTCAACCTGGCTCAGCATTTCGGTGCCATGAGCGGGGTGATTGCTTTCAGCGGCATGGGCAGTGATGGCAGTGCCGCTGCCGCCTATGTCCGCCGCCAGGGCGGTTTGATCTGGACTCAACGTGCCGACAGCTGCGCCTGCCCGAGCATGCCGGACAGCCTGCGTGAAGGCGGCTACAGCAGCCATAGCGGTGACCCGCGTGAGCTGGCCGAGACGTTGGTCAATCACCTGGCCGAGCAGTGCAGTTAATCTGGGCGGGTGCCCTGAATAGGAAATTTTCATGAGCCAAGCCGTCGCCAACCAGAGCAGCGCCAACAGCCTGACCGGCCTGTTGATGCCGCTGACTGACCGTACTCTGCTGCTGCCCAACGTCGCGGTGGCCGAGCTGATTCCTTACCGTGCGCCGCAGGTCAGCGAAGGCATGCCCAGCTGGTTTCTCGGGCAGATTGCCTGGCGTGATCTGCGCCTGCCGCTGTTGTCCTTCGAGGCCGCGTCGGATGGCCAGGTCAGCATCAGTCCTGGCTCGCGGGTGGCGGTGATCAACGCCCTGGGTGGCCGGCCGAGCATCAAGTTTATTGCCGTGCTGGTGCAGGGTATTCCACGCTCGATCAAGGTCGGTAACGACCTGCTGCGTGCGGATGTCGCCCTGGCACCGCTGGAGCTGGATGCCGTGCAATTTGGTGAAGCCGTGCTGAAGATTCCGGACCTGATTGGTTTGGAGCAGAAGCTGGCGGATGCCGGATTGATCTGACGGTTTCTGCATAAAAAAGCCCGCATTTGCGGGCTTTTTCTTGGGCGCACACTTATCTAGAAATCGCCCCACAACTGCTGCGCCACGCTCAAGGCCACGACCGGTGCGGTCTCCGTACGCAGGACGCGCGGGCCGAGGCGTGCGGCGTGAAAACCTTGGGCTTTTGCCTGGTTTACTTCGTTGTCACTCAGGCCGCCTTCCGGGCCGATCAGAAAGGCCAGCGACTGCGGTTGCGGATGGCTGGCCCAAGGCTCGGCAACCGGGTGCAGCACCAGCTTGAGGTCAGCCGAAACCTGCGTCAGCCAGTCTGCGAGGCTGATGGGCGGGTGAATGATCGGCAGCACTGAACGGCCGCATTGCTCGCAAGCGCTGATTGCCACTTGCCGCCAGTGCGCCATGCGCTTGTCGGCGCGTTCATCCTTGAGGCGCACTTCGCAGCGTTCGCTGACGATCAGGCTGATTTCGTTGGCACCCAGCTCGGTGGCCTTCTGAATCGCCCAGTCCATCCGCTCGCCGCGCGAGAGGCCTTGGCCCAGGTGAATATGCAGTGGTGATTCGGCCTGGCCGGCCAAGGCTTCGCGCAGTTCAACGCGCACATTCTTCTTGCCAACTTCGATCAGTTCACCGAGAAACTCCTGGCCGCTGCCATCGAACAGCTGCACCGCGTCGCCCACGGTATGCCGCAGCACACGGCCGATATAGTGCGCCAGGGCTTCCGGCAGCTCATGCTGGCCGAGGGAGAGGGGGGCATCGATAAAGAAGCGGGATAGGCGCATAAAGGTGAACCTGGAATAAAGGCGCGAATTTTAGCTGTAGGGTGCGCTGTGCGCACCGGGTGGGCGATGCTCTCACCATCCACCGCCAGAGCAATGGTGGATGGGTAAAGCGCCATCCACCCTAGGTTTAGCCCGGGTCGCGAAACCCCGGGTAGTTGGCATTGCCCTGCGCCACGCTGACCGAGGTGCGGGTGGCGAGGTCGATGCCTTCGCTGGCCACTTCCGCGAGGAAGTCGATCTGCTCAGGGGTGATCACGTAAGGCGGCAGGAAGTACACCACGCTACCCAATGGGCGCAGCAGTGCGCCACACTCCAGCGCGTGCTGGAACACCTTGAGACCGCGCCGCTCCTGCCAGGGGTAGGCGGTTTTGCTGGCTTTGTCCTGCACCATCTCGATGGCCAGGGCCATGCCGGTCTGGCGCACTTCGGCGACATGCGGATGCTCGGCCAGGTGCGCAGTGGCGCTGGCCATGCGCGCGGCCAAGGCCTTGTTGGCTTCGATCACATTGTCCTGCTCGAAGATATCCAAGGTCGCCAGGGCGGCTGCGCAGGCCAGCGGGTTGCCGGTGTAGCTGTGCGAGTGGAGGAAGGCGCGCAGGGTCGAGTAATCGTCGTAGAACGCCTGGTAGACCTCGTTGGTGGTCAGGCAGGCGGCCAGCGGCAGATAGCCGCCGGTCAGGGCTTTTGACAGACAGAGGAAATCCGGACGAATACCGGCCTGCTCACAGGCGAACATCGTCCCGGTGCGGCCAAAGCCCACGGCAATCTCGTCATGGATCAGGTGTACACCATAGCGGTCGCAGGCTTCGCGCAGCAGCTTGAGGTAGACCGGGTGATACATGCGCATACCGCCCGCGCCTTGGATCAGCGGTTCGACGATCACGGCTGCAACTTCATGGGCATGCTCGGCCAGGGCCTGCTCCATATGGCCGAACATCAGGCGTGAGTGTTCCTCCCAGCTCACCCCGGCGGGGCGGTGGTAGCAGTCCGGGCTGGGCACCTTGAGGGTGTCGAGCAGCAGCGCCTTGTAAGTGTCGGTAAACAGCGCCACGTCACCCACTGACATCGCCGCGATGGTTTCGCCGTGGTAGCTGTTGGATAGGGTGATAAAACGCTTTTTCGCCGGTTGGCCGACGTTGAGCCAGTAGTGAAAGCTCATCTTCAACGCGACTTCGATGCAGGACGAGCCGTTGTCGGCGTAGAACACCCGGTCCAGGCCCGCTGGGGTCAGCTTGACCAGGCGCTCGGACAGCTCGATCACCGGCGCATGGCTGAAGCCGGCGAGAATCACGTGCTCCAGTTGATCGACCTGATCCTTGATGCGCTGATTGATCCGCGGGTTGGCGTGGCCGAACACGTTGACCCACCAGGAGCTGACCGCGTCGAGATAGCGTTTGCCATCGAAATCCTCGAGCCATACGCCTTCGCCGCGTTTGATCGGTACCAGCGGTAGCTGTTCGTGGTCTTTCATCTGGGTGCAGGGGTGCCAGAGTACGTTCAGGTCACGCTGCATCCATTGTTCATTCAGGCTCATGCGGTACGGGTGCCTCAGCTTGTCATCTTCTGCGCCAAGCCTATCAGAAGCCCCGTGTGCGAAGGACGGCATAACGTGAGTTGATTGCCCGGCTGGCCGCTGATCCGCTCTATCATGCCGCCTGTAGCCCGCCCGCTGAACTTTGCCGCGTGGCGTTAGACTAACTTTGCCTGGATCAAACTCGCTGGCAACGCATCGTATTTCCCGATATTTCAAAGCGAAAATTTCCGCTTTTTGTCGATAGGTTTGTTGCTAGTCTTGCTCGACTCGTGGTTCTGGTTCTTCCTTCGGAAAGTCTTCAATGCAATGGCGCAATAGTTCTTCGCATTACGGTCTGGTCAGCATCCTGCTGCATTGGTTGGTGGCGTTGGCCGTATTTGGTCTTTTTGGCCTGGGTTACTGGATGGTCGGCCTGGATTACTACAGCGGTTGGTACAAGACCGCGCCGGATCTGCACAAGAGCATCGGCCTGCTGCTGTTTGCCGTGATGCTGGTGCGCGTGCTGTGGCGCTGGGTCAGCCCGGCTCCGGCGAGCTTGTCGAACCATGGTCGGCTGACTCGTCTGGGCAGCAAGCTGGGCCATGGTTTTCTGTACCTGGGGCTGTTCGTGCTGATGATTTCCGGTTACCTGATTTCCACTGCCGATGGCCGTGGCATCGAAGTCTTCGGTCTGTTTGAAGTGCCTGCAAGCCTGACCAGTATCCCCGATCAGGAGGATGTCGCCGGCCTGGTGCACGAGTACCTGGCCTGGGCCCTTGTGATCTTTGCAGGTGTGCACGCTCTGGCGGCACTCAAGCACCACGTTATTGACCGTGATCGCACGCTGCTGCGCATGTTCGGTCGCTAGTTCTGTTCGCTGTTTCCGGGCGCTGGATGACCCGTGCCCATTCCACACACACAAGGAGCATGCCCATGTTGAAGAAAACCCTCGTAGCCCTGGCACTTGGTGGTGCGTTGATGGGTGTTGGTCAGGCGATGGCGGCTGATTACGCCATCGACAAGCAAGGCCAACACGCCTTCGTCAACTTCAAGATCAGCCACCTGGGCTACAGCTGGTTGTACGGTACTTTTAAAGACTTCGATGGCAGCTTCAGCTTCGACGCCGCCAAGCCGCAGGACAGCAAGGTCAATGTCACCCTGAACACCACCAGCGTCGACACCAACCACGCCGAGCGTGACAAGCACATCCGCAGCGGTGATTTCCTCAACGTCAGCAAGCACCCGACTGCGACCTTCACCTCCACTTCGGTGAAATCCACCGGTGAAGGCACTGCCGATATCACCGGCGACCTGACCCTCAATGGTGTGACCAAGCCGGTGGTGATTGCGGCCAAGTTTATCGGCGAAGGCAAAGACCCATGGGGCGGCTACCGTGCCGGCTTTGAGGGCAGCACCAAACTGAAGCTGAAAGACTTCGACATCCAGAAAGACCTCGGCCCTGCGTCTCAGGACGTTGAGCTGATCATCTCGGTTGAAGGCGTACGCCAGTAAGCCTGCCAGGCGGGACATAACCCGCCTGTTCAGACCTGCCAACAAAAACGCCGCCCAATGGGCGGCGTTTTTCGTTTTGTGTTTCAACGGCCGGCTAGCTGACTATGACTCTTCGCGGTTGCGCGTCAGCAGGGCCGGTTTCTCGCCGCGTGGGCGGGCGCTGGCCAGTTCGTCGAGCTGCTCCGGGGTCGGGAAGCGGTCCAGGCGCGAGCCCTTGTGCACGATCACCGGTTGTTTGTCGCGTGGGCTTTTCACCGCAGCTTCCTGGCGTGGCAGCTCATCGCGATTCAGCGAGGTGGTGCGGGTGTCGCGCGGCGGACGTGCACGGCCAGCACCATTGCGACCCTGGCCACCTTGAGCGGCGCCACCCTGGCGGCGGCCCTGGCCACCGGCATTGGCACCGCCGCCATTGCTGCGTGGCGGCTTGGCTGGGCGTGCACCCTGGCCTGCACTGTTACTGGCGCTAGGCGCACCGGGCCGACGGCCACGGTTCTGCTGCTTGTTCTGGTTCGGGCTGACGTAGTCGGCGCGGTTGCCGAAATTATCGATGTCATCGTCGCGGAATTCGTCCGGCGCACGGTCCGGAGGCAACGCGGGCACGGCTGGCGCAGCGGCGCGGGCCGTGCCGCGCGGTTGTTGCGCACGGCCACCCTGCGGCTTGCGGCTGTTGTCGCGGCCGCTGTCCTTGCCTTTGTCCTTGCGTCCGCCGCCATGGCGTTCGCCTTCTGGCTTGGCCCCGCGCGGTTGACGCGGTTTTTGCGGCTCACGCACTTCCGGGCGCTCTGCCTCAACGGTGCTGGCATCAAAGCCCAGCAGATCGCCGTCCGGGATCTTCTGCTTGGTCATGCGCTCAATGCCTTTAAGCAGCTTCTCTTCGTCTGGTGCGACCAGCGAGATCGCTTCACCGCTACGGCCGGCACGTCCGGTGCGGCCGATGCGGTGCACGTAGTCTTCTTCAACGTTGGGCAGTTCGAAGTTGACCACGTGGGGCAGTTGGTCGATATCCAGGCCGCGGGCGGCGATATCGGTGGCCACCAGAATGCGCACCTTGTTCGCTTTGAAGTCGGCCAGCGCCTTGGTGCGGGCGTTCTGGCTCTTGTTACCGTGGATCGCCACGGCGGGCAAACCGTGCTTGTCGAGGTACTCGGCCAGGCGGTTGGCGCCGTGCTTAGTGCGGGTAAACACCAGCACTTGCTCCCAGGCACCCTGGGTGATCAGGTGGGCGAGCAGGGCGCGCTTGTGGCTGGCAGCCAGACGGAACACGCGCTGCTCGATGCGCTCGACCGTGGTGTTCGGCGGCGTCACTTCGATGCGTTCCGGGTTGTGCAGCAGCTTGCCGGCCAGGTCGGTGATGTCTTTCGAGAAGGTCGCCGAGAACAGCAGGTTCTGCCGCTGTGCGGGCAGCTTGGCGAGTACCTTTTTCACGTCATGGATAAAACCCATGTCGAGCATGCGGTCGGCTTCGTCGAGCACGAGGATTTCCACGTGCGAGAGGTCGATGGCGCGCTGGTTGGCCAGGTCGAGCAGGCGGCCGGGACAGGCCACCAACACGTCGACGCCCTTGGCCAGGGCCTGGATCTGTGGGTTCATGCCAACGCCGCCGAAGATGCAGGCGCTGACGAATTTCAAATCGCGGGCATACAGCTTGAAGCTGTCATGCACCTGGGCGGCCAGTTCGCGGGTGGGAGTGAGCACCAGTACACGCGGTTGTTTCGGGCCGTGGCGTTGTTCGCGATCCGGGTGACCGTTAGGGAACAGTCGCTCAAGAATCGGCAGGGCAAAACCGCCCGTCTTACCTGTACCCGTCTGGGCCGCCACCATCAGGTCGCGACCTTGCAACGCGGCGGGGATGGCCCGCTGTTGCACCGGAGTGGGTTGGGTGTAGCCGGCGGCTTCGACCGCACGGACTAAAGCCTCGGAGAGACCGAGGGAGGCAAAGGACATGTGTAATCCTGTCTAGTGAGGGCGCAGCCCTATGGGGTGTATTGCCTGGCTTGAATCACGCTTGGGAGGCGTAATCCCGTCCGGTACTACTGGCCTCTGGGGGCTAGCATCCGGGCGCAAGCCTGGCGGGAAGGCCCGAGTATAACAGAGCCGACCTGCTGTGCGAGTGTCGGCCTGCCCGGTGGTTGCCCGCGCCAGGCGGCTCAGCAATGGCGCGGTTTACAGCTGATCAGGTGACCAGTTTGTAGCAGGGCACATAGGCACTGTTGCCCGGCAGTTTCATGCGGTGCTGATCGACGAAGGCCTGCAGCAGTCGATCCAGCTGCAGCATGATCTCGCGCTCGCCGCTGATTTCATACGGGCCGTGTTGCTCAATCAGGCGGATGCCCTTGTCCTTGACGTTGCCCGAGACAATCCCGGAAAACGCCCGGCGCAGGTTGGCGGCCAGCTCATGCACCGGTTGCTCGCGGGTCAGCTTGAGGCTGGCCATGTTGGCATGGGTCGGTTCGAACGGATGCTGGAAGCTTTCGTCGATCTTCAGCAGCCAGTTGAAGTGGAAGGCGTCGTTGTGTTCGCGGCGGAATTGTTTCACCGCCTTGATCCCGGCAGCCATTTCCCGGGCGACCTGCTCTGGGTCGTTGATGATGATGCGGTAGCGCTGCTGCGCGGCTTCACCCAGCGTCGCACCGATAAAGGCATGCAGCTGCTCCAGGTAGGCGGCGGCGCTGCGTGGCCCGGTCATGATCAGCGGGAAGGGGATGTTCTGGTTATCCGGGTGCATGAGGATGCCGAGGAAATACAGCAGCTCCTCGGCCGTGCCCGCGCCGCCAGGGAAGATGATGATGCCGTGGCCGACGCGGACGAACGCCTCCAGGCGCTTCTCGATGTCCGGCAGGATCACCAGCTCGTTAACAATCGGGTTGGGCGCTTCAGCAGCGATGATCCCCGGCTCGGTCAGGCCCAGGTAGCGGCCATGCACGTTGCGCTGTTTGGCGTGGGAGATGGTCGCGCCTTTCATTGGCCCCTTCATCACGCCTGGGCCGCAGCCGGTGCAGATGTCCAGCCCGCGCAGGCCCAGTTCGTGGCCGACTTTTTTGGTGTATTTGTATTCTTCGGTGCTGATCGAGTGGCCACCCCAGCACACCACAATCTTCGGCTCGACACCGGCGCGCAGGGTGTGGGCATTACGCAGCAGGTGGAAGACGTAATCGGTGATGCCCTGGGAATTGCTGAAATCGATGCGCTGGTTTTCCAGCTCGCTCTGCGTGTAGACGATATCGCGCAGGGCGCTGAACAGCATCTCACGGGTGCTGGCGATCATTTCGCCATCGACGAAGGCGTCGGCCGGCGCGTTGAAAAGCTCCAGGCGGATGCCGCGATCCTGCTGCAGGATGCTGATTTCGAAGTCCGGGTAGGCTTCCAGAATGGTCTTGGCGTTGTCGCTGTGCGAACCGGTGTTGAGGATGGCCAGGGCGCATTGGCGGAACAGTGCATAGACGCTGCCGGAACCGGTTTCGCGCAGCTGCTGCACTTCACGCTGCGAGAGGGTTTCCAGGCTGCCTTTGGGGGTGACGGACGCGGTGATGGTTTTTCTGCTGACCATTGAGCAACTCCATGGTGGTCTTGAGCTTCAAGCTATGCAGGGTTGACCTTGTGGTCAAGTCGGCGACGCTGACGAGTCACTGCAGGATATGTCTGAGGCAGGGCGCTCTGTTGAAGTCACAGCTGAGGAGGGTGTCGCGGGAAACGTCCATGGCACCTAGGGTGACCATGGACGAGGTAGAGCCCCTCAGCGTGGCAGCTTGAGGTTGTTCCAGATCGCCAGGCTCGGTTCGGCCTGGTTCATGCTGTAGAAGTGCAGGCCTGGGGCACCGCCTTGCAGCAGGCGCTCGCACATCTCAGTGATGACCTGCTCGCCATACGCCTGAATGCTGTCGGTGTCGTCACCGTAGGCTTCCAGCTGCTTGCGCACCCAGCGCGGAATTTCCGCGCCGCAGGCGTCGGAGAAGCGCGCCAGCTTGCTGTAGTTGGTGATCGGCATGATGCCGGGTACCACCGGAATATCCACGCCCAGCTTGCGCACGCGGTCGACAAAGTAGAAGTAGCAGTCGGCGTTGAAGAAGTACTGGGTGATCGCACTGTCCGCACCAGCTTTGGCCTTGCGCACGAAGTTGGCGATGTCGTCCTCAAAGTTGCGCGCCTGCGGGTGCATTTCCGGGTAGGCGGCGACTTCGATATGGAAGTGATCGGCGGTTTCTTCGCGGATAAAGCTGACCAGCTCGTTGGCGTAACGCAGCTCGCCACTGGCCATGCCCATACCCGACGGCAGGTCGCCACGCAGGGCGACGATGCGCTTGATGCCGGAGTTCTTGTAAAGGTTCAGCAGCTCACGCAGCTCGGCCTTGCTATCACCGACGCAGGACAGGTGCGGTGCGGTCGGCACCTTCACGTCGCCGTCGAGTTGCAGCACGGTGTTCAGCGTGCGGTCGCGGGTGGAGCCACCGGCACCGTAGGTGCAGGAGAAGAAATCAGGTTTGTAGGTGGCCAGTTGGCGCGCCACGCTCATCAGTTTTTCGTGCCCGGCTTCGGTCTTGGTAGGAAAGAACTCGAAGCTGTAACGGCGTTCTTGGCTCATGGGGTTTCTAGCCTTGCAGACGTAGGGTGGATGGCGTTGAGCCATCCACCTTGCGGGAAGTCGGCGGTGGATAAGCCATGGGCTTATCCACCCTACGCATTAGTAGCGGTAAGCGTGTGGCTTGAACGGACCGGCCTGCGGCACGCCGATGTAGTCGGCCTGGGTCTTGGTCAGCTGGGTGACCACGCCGCCGAAGCCCTTGACCATTTCCAGGGCCACTTCTTCGTCGAGTTTCTTCGGCAGCACTTCCACGGTCAGGCGCTCGGCTTTCTGCGCCGGGCTCAGGTCGGCGTACTTCTGGCCGAACAGGAAGATCTGCGCCAGCACCTGGTTGGCGAACGAGCCGTCCATGATCCGGCTCGGGTGACCGGTGGCGTTGCCCAGGTTCACCAGACGGCCTTCGGCCAGCAGGATCAGGTAGTCATCGTTGTGCGGATCGAAGCTGCCGGCACCGGTGCGGTGGATCTTGTGCACCTGCGGTTTGACCTCTTCCCATGCCCAGTTCTTGCGCATGAAAGCCGTGTCGATTTCATTGTCGAAGTGGCCGATGTTGCACACCACGGCGCGCTTTTTCAGGGCCTTGAGCATGTTGGCATCGCACACATTGACGTTACCGGTGGTGGTCACCAGCAGGTCGATCTTGCCCAGCAGGGCCTTGTCGATGCTGGCCTCGGTGCCGTCGTTGATGCCGTCGATGAATGGCGACACCACTTCGTAGCCGTCCATGCAGGCCTGCATGGCGCAGATCGGGTCCACTTCGGTCACGCGTACGATCATGCCTTCCTGACGCAGCGACTGTGCCGAGCCCTTGCCCACGTCGCCGTAGCCGATAACCAGCGCTTGTTTGCCGGACAGCAGGTGGTCGGTGCCGCGCTTGATCGCGTCGTTCAGGCTGTGACGGCAGCCGTACTTGTTGTCGTTCTTGCTCTTGGTCACCGAGTCGTTGACGTTGATCGCCGGGATCTTCAACTCGCCCTTGGCCAGCATGTCCAGCAGGCGGTGCACGCCGGTGGTGGTTTCTTCGGTGACGCCGTGGATGCGCTCAAGCATCTGCGGGTATTTCTTGTGCAGGATCTCGGTCAGGTCGCCGCCGTCGTCGAGGATCATGTTGGCATCCCATGGCTTGCCGTCCTTGAGGATGGTTTGCTCGATGCACCACTCATACTCTTCTTCGGTTTCGCCCTTCCAGGCGAATACCGGGATGCCGGCAGCGGCGATGGCGGCAGCAGCCTGATCCTGAGTCGAGAAGATGTTGCACGACGACCAGCGTACTTCGGCGCCCAGTGCTGTCAGGGTTTCGATCAGCACGGCAGTCTGGATGGTCATGTGGATGCAGCCGATGATCTTCGCGCCTTTCAGCGGCTGCTCACCGGCGTATTTGCGGCGCAGGCCCATCAGGGCTGGCATCTCGGATTCGGCGATGATGGTTTCGCGACGGCCCCAGGCGGCCAGGGAAATATCTGCGACTTTAAAATCGTTGAAAGACATGCAATAGCACTCCATTCGTTGTCTGCGAATGGGCGCCGTTGATGCGTATGGTTAACGCCCCATCCGAGCCTGACAGGCGGAAGGTTGATTTAAATCCGCCTGATTGCATTGCTGGAATGCGAGGCTTGGGGATTCAAAACAAACTTACCGCATGCTGCAGCGCCCCTCGGACAGGTGGCGGGAGCGACCGGAGCTGTGCCGGCCACATGAAGCTGGCGAAGTATAGCCAGCCTGGGGCATAAGCCCAAGGCTTTCTGTCGGGGTAATTGGCCGGTGTGTCATGGCTTCTGACCCATTCAGCCATGGCCTTTGTGCGCTGCCTGAGACAGGCTGCACATCCTACTGTCCGCGCTTCTGGAGCCTTCATGACCCTTGCTTACTGGTGTGTGCTGATCGCCATCGTCCTGCCGTATCTGGCCACGGCCGGCGCCAAATTTTTCGGTGCAGGCTACGGGCCGCGTGCCAACAGCGACCCGCGTGCCTTTCTATCTGGCCTGGAAGGCTGGCGTAAGCGCGCCAATAACGCCCAGCTCAACGGTTTCGAGGTAACGCCGGCCTTTGCGGCGGCGGTGATCATCGCCCACCAGGCCGGTGGCGCTGAGCAGGGGTTGCTGGATCAACTGGCGATGGCGTTCGTGGTCAGCCGGGTGCTGTATTTCCTCTGCTATCTGGCGGATTGGGGGCCGATCCGTTCGCTGGTGTGGCTCGCCGGTATGGCCCTGATCGTCAGCCTGTTTGTGGTTTCCGCCTGACCTCGGCGCACGTGAACCTGCCCAGGGTCTGACAACTGCGGCAAAACACCACGCTTGGCCGGTGGGTAGTGGGTGGCGATACTGTCGCCCGTTATTCACCGGTTCTTGGCAGTGAAGGTGTTATGAAACTCAAGACTCTGTTCTGCGTTGTGCTGGCCCTGGCCGTGAGTGGTTGCGGCGGTGTTGACCCCAATTCGCCACAAGGTCAGCGGCAGGCGTTGTTCAAGCAGATGCTCAAGGTCAGCGAGAACCTCGGCGGTATGCTGCGTGGCCGTCTGCCCTTCAAAGAGCAAGCATTTGTGGTGGGCGCCACCGAGTTGGATCAACTGACGCGCAAGCCCTGGCAGCACTTCCCACAGGTACGCGAAGAAGAGGGCGGTGAAAGCCGTGCCAAGGATGAGGTCTGGCAGCGTCAGGCGCGCTTTCAGGAGCTGGCCCGGGCCATGGAGGCCAGTACGGCTGCGCTGGTGGCCGCTACTGCCGTGCAACCGCTGACGCCTGAAGCACTCGCTGTGCCAATGCAGCGTGTCGAGGACAGCTGCAAGGCCTGCCATGAAGAGTTTCGCGCGTTCTAGACGTCTCAGAACCCTGCAATCTGCGCTCCTCGCAACTGGGCTTGCAGGTTTTTGACCTCGGGGTGTTGAAAGAACGCTTCTAGCTGCGCCGAGCGTTGCGCGCCGATACCGGGCAGGCGCTGCCAGTCGGCTGCACTGCGTCGTGCCAGGCTGTCCCAGTCGGCGTCCAACGGCACCTGGCGCGGAACCCCGAGGGCGCGCAGCCAGGCCTGCTGCGGACGTGTTCGAGCCACCTGGAAGCTCTGCTGCAAAGCTGCTGCGCTGCGTGGGCCAAGGCCGGGTACGCGGCTCAGCTGCTCGGTGGACAGGTCCAGCCAGTCCAACAGGCCGTTGATCTTTCCCGCCTGCAACAGCTTTTCCCAGGTGCCGGGGCCGACCCCAGGCAGGGCCAGACCCTGTTTGCCGCTAAGCCAGGCCAGGCGTGCGCGAAACTGGCTGGCGCAGCCGGCGCTGGCCTGCCAGCAGCTCAGCGTGTTGTAAGCGCCGGCATCCGGTACCTGCAGTTCGGCGCGCTCCTGGGTATGCCAGAGCACGCTGTCGAGCACCGGTATGGTCAGCCCGGAGAGGCGAATCACCACCTGATCACCGGGGCGAATATCCAGCGTCTGCCAGCGTTGCAGCGAGTTGGCGCTGACGTATTCGATGCGTCGGTCATCCAGTTTTACCGGCTGCACGCGCAGCATCGGGGTGATACGCCCGCTGCGGCCAATGCGAAAATCCACGGCCTGCACCACGGCCAGGGCCTGGCTGACCGGGTATTTCCAGGCCACTGCCCAGTGTGGCGGTTGCGCTTGCCAGCGTGCGGCCGGTGGGCGCTGGCCCTGGCGCAGAACCACGCCATCGCTGGCGAAGGGCAGGGCGTTGCGGTACCACTGCTCGCGCCAGCGGGTGGCGTCGGCCACGCTGCGGATGGGCTGGCTGAACCGGGCGCTGTCGGCAAAGCCCAGGGCATTCAATTGTTGCAGGCGCTCCAGCATGTTGGCCGGGCCGTCGGGCCAATCCCAGACAAACAGGCCAATGCCAGCGGCGTCCTCGTCGCTCAGCGTCTGCCGATTCATGAGCCCGGCTACCTTGCTGCGTGCGCCCTGGCTGCCCTGTTTATGCTGGATATGTGTTGGCATGCGCCAGTACAGCTCGCCTTGCAGGGTCAGATTCAGCGCCGAAGGCAACTCGGCGGGAATTGCCGGCAGCTGGCGGGCCAGCTGGGTCCAGTCTTGCCCCTGACGGCCGTCGCCGCGGCTGATCAACTGCTGCAAACGGCCCTGGCGATACACCAGGCTGACAGCCACGCCATCGACCTTGGGCTGAATCCACAGCTCATCGCGGTTGGCGATCCAGCGCGCGACGGCGTGTTTGTCCGGCAGCTTGCGCAGACCGGTGTGGGCCACTGGGTGCGGTTGCGGCCCGGCGCTGCTGGTCAGGGGGTTATCAGCTGCACTGTGGATTGCGGGGAAGCAGCTGCGCCAGTGCTGCAACGTGCTGCTGGCCTGGTCATACAGCTCGTCGTCTACCGGGCTTTGCCCCTGGCGGTGATAAGCATCGTCCCATTTGGCCAGCTGTTGGCTCAGGGCATTGAGTTCGCGTTCGGCGCGGCTGGTGGACCAGTCGGGGCAGGCGGCCCAGAGGGAGCTGCTAAACAGCAACAGGCAGGCAATGTGGGTGTTCATCGTGAGCGTCCTTGCTCGGCAGATGGCTCACTCAGCCTAGTCGCTTTTGCCCCTGCAGGCCGAATCGCGGGAAAGAAAAAGCCCCGCACTAGGCGGGGCTTTTTGCATTCCGGGGAAACCTTACAGGCCGGCAGCGGCGCGCAGGTCGGCGACCTTGTCGGTCTTCTCCCAGGTGAAGGTGCTGAAGGTGTCGTTGCCGACAGTCTTCTGTTGCGGCGTACGGCCGAAGTGACCGTAGGCTGCAGTTTCCTGGTACATCGGGTGCAGCAGGTCGAGCATCTTGGTGATGGCGTACGGACGCAGGTCGAACACTTCACGCACCAGCTTGATGATCTTGTCTTCGGCGATCTTGTGGGTGCCGAAGGTGTTGATCGAGATAGAGGTCGGCAGGGCCACGCCGATGGCGTAGGACACCTGGATCTCGCAGCGGTCGGCCAGGCCGGCGGCGACGATGTTTTTGGCTACATAACGGCCAGCGTAGGCAGCCGAGCGGTCAACCTTGGATGGGTCCTTGCCGGAGAACGCGCCGCCGCCGTGACGGGCCATACCGCCGTAGCTGTCGACGATGATCTTGCGGCCGGTCAGGCCACAGTCGCCCACCGGGCCGCCGATCACGAAGTTGCCGGTCGGGTTGATGTGGAACTGGGTGTCCTTGTGCAGCAGTTCGGCCGGCAGCGCGTGCTTGATGATCAGCTCCATCACGCCTTCGCGCAGATCGCTCAGCGACACTTCCGGGTTGTGCTGGGTGGACAGCACCACGGCGTCGATGCCGACCACTTTGCCGTTTTCGTACTGGCAGGTGACCTGGCTCTTGGCGTCCGGGCGCAGCCACGGCAGCAGGCCGGACTTGCGTGCTTCGGCCTGGCGCTGCACCAGGCGGTGGCTGAAGCAGATCGGTGCGGGCATCAGCACGTCGGTTTCGTTGCTGGCGTAGCCGAACATCAGGCCCTGGTCGCCGGCACCCTGGTCTTCCGGCTTGGCGCGGTCGACACCCTGGTTGATGTCCGGGGACTGCTTGCCAATGATGTTCATCACGCCGCAGGTGGCACCGTCGAAGCCGACGTTGGAGCTGGTGTAGCCGATGTCGCAGATCACATCGCGGACGATCTGTTCCAGGTCGACCCAGGCGCTGGTGGTGACTTCGCCGGCGACTATGGCCACGCCGGTCTTGACCAGGGTTTCCACGGCCACGCGGGCGTGCTTGTCCTGGGCGATGATGGCGTCGAGCACGGCATCGGAAATCTGGTCGGCGATCTTGTCCGGGTGGCCTTCGGACACGGACTCAGAGGTAAACAGGGAATATTCGCTCATCGATAGCTTTCCTATTGTTGGCCAGTAACTGGGGCCCGCAGGCCGATAGTGGTTAACGGTTTGGCAAAGTGCCGAACTTGAATCTGGAAGCCGTTGCGCAAGCCCACATACAGGCTTCCGCTCGGGGTGAGTGCGGCGGCACTGGCCCAGCGGGCCAGGTCGTCCTGTTCGAAACCCAGCCAGAGGTCGCCGCAGGCTTCGCGCGCCCAGCTCTGGTTGTGGCTGCACAGTTCGGTGATCAGCAGGCTGCCACCAGGCTTGACGCGTTGTGCCAGCTGTTTGAGCGCCTCGGCCGGGGCGGCGAAGTGGTGCAGCACCATGTTCAGCACCAGGCAGTCGGCGGCCGGGTAATCGTCCTGCAGGGCGTCGGCCAGTTGCAGCTGAACATTGCCCAGGCCTTCTTGCTCACAGCGCAGGCGGGCCAGCTCGAGCATGGCCGGGCTGTTGTCCAGCGCTGTGACCTGGGCGAAACGCTGCGCCAGCTCGGGCAGAAAGCCGCCATCGCCGGGGCCGATTTCCACGGCGCAGGCCGCGTCGGCAAAATCCAGGGCGTCGAGCAGGGCCAGCACGCTGTCGCGGTACTGCGGCAGGCCGGCGATCAGATCCTGCTGAGCCTGAAAACTCGCCGCCGTGCGGGCGAAGAATTCCTGGCTGGCGGCGGCGCGTTGACCGTGCACCTCGGCAATCCGCCCTTGCACCTCGACCGGCAACTGCAGGCTGTCGATCTCTTCGAGCAGGGCATTGTGCAGGCGGCTGCCCAGCTGTTCGCTCTGCGCCAGGGCGCGGCGGTAGAAGATTGCATTGCCTTCGCGGCGGGTGGCCACCAATCCGGCCTGGGCCAGCACCTTGAGGTGGTGGCTGATGCCCGACTGGCCGGTGGCGAAGATCTGCGCCAGTTCCAGTACGCCAAACGAGTCGTTGGCCAGCGCGCGCAGAATGTTCAGGCGCAGCGGGTCGCCGCTGGCCTTGCACAGGGCGGCGAGGGCATCGACAGGCTCGAAGGCCAGATGGGCGGCGCGCATATTCATAGGCTGGGCAGTCTAGTCGGTCACTTTTTATCCAGCAAGGGCAATATCAAAAAGTTTTGATATTGCCCTTGCTGGTGCTCAGTGCCTGTTCCACCTGCTCCAGCAGTGCGGCAGCGGCCGGGCTCAGGCTGTGCTCGCGCCGCCAGACGGCGTGCAGGTCGCGGCTGATCTGCAGGCCGCTGACGGGCAGGTGGCAGAGTTGTCCGCTGCGCAGCTCCTGTTGCACCGCCAGTTCGGAAATCCAGGCCACGGTCTGGCCGGCCAGCAGGCTGCGTTTCAGCGCCTCGCTGTTGCCCAGGGCCATGGCGATGCGCGGTTGCAGGCCGAGCGCCTGGTAGGCCTGCTCGAGGGTGGCGCGGGTGCCGGAGCCCTGCTCGCGGATCAGCAGGGCGGCGTCGGCCAGCTCAATCGGGCTGACGGCCGTCTGCCGGGCCAGTGGGTGGTTAGGGCTGGCGACGGGCAACAGCGCGTCAGTGCCGAGGTGGCGGTGGTTGAACTGTTCCGCGGCGAACGGCCCTTCGATAAACGCCAGGGTGATGGCGTTGTTCTCCAGCTGTTGCAGGCTGGCGGCGGTGTTGTCGATCTGCAAGCTCAATTGCAGGCCTGGGTATTGCTGATGAAACTGCGCGATCAGCGCCGGCAGCAAGTAACTGCCGAGGGTGGCGCTGGCACCCAGCTGCAGCTCGCCGCAGCCGAGGCTGGCGAAGGCCTGCAGGTCGCGCTCGGCGGCCTGCTCCAGGGCAAAGATGCGCTCGGCATAAGGCAGCAGGCGTTGCCCGGCGGCGGTCAGGGTGACGCCACGGCTCTGCCGGTCGAACAGCGGCAGGCGCAGGCGTGCCTCCAGCTCGCGGATCTCGCGGGTCACGGCCGGCTGGCTGATAAATAGGCGCGCGGCCCCGGCGCTGATGCTGCCGGTCTGGGCGATGGCGAGAAACACCTTGAGGTGATGCAAATTCATAAATAGAAGGTATGCCTTGTATCTTTTATATGTATTTTACCTATAGCACGGCTCTGCCTAATCTCCCAGCCATGGATCGCCATTGGCGATTGTCTGTGAGGAATGCCGTGATCTTGCGCCCCTTTACCCGTCTGCATGAGCCACTGGCCTTCGTGCGTCAGTTCACCCCCAACTGGTTTGCCATGACCATGGGCACCGGCGTGCTGGCCCAGGTGGTGGCCAGGCTGCCGCTGTCTTTCCCCGGGCAGATGCTGCTGGCCGAAGGCCTGTGGTGGCTGACCGCGCTGCTGTTTGGCCTGTTCAGTCTGCTGTTTGCCGCGCGCCTGCTGCTGTTTCGCGACACCCTGTGGCCGATGCTCGATCACCCGGTGCAGTCGATGTTCCTCGGTGCGATTCCCATGGGGCTGGTGCAGGTGATCAACGGCCTGCTGCTGTTTGCTGTGCCGGTGCAGGGCGCGTCCATCGTGCCGCTGGCCCACGGCCTGTGGTGGCTGGCGCTGGTGCTGGCCATCGGTGTGGCGCTGGGCGTGCCGTACCTGATGTTTACCCGCCAGCAGCATGTGCTGGAGACCCTGACCGGCGTCTGGCTGCTGCCAATTGTCGCACCGGAGGTGGTGGCCAGCGGCGCGGCGGCATTGGCACCGCATCTGGCTGCGGAGTCGGCGCAATTGCTGCTGAGTCTGGGCTATGTGCTGTGGGGGTTGTCGCTGAGCCTGGCGTTTGCCCTGATCGCCCTGGTGCTGCTGCGCCTGGCCTTGCACAAGTTGCCGGACATGGATTTTGCCGCCAGCAGCTGGCTGCCACTGGGGCCGCTGGCCACCGGCTGTCTGGGCCTGATCAGCCTGGGTCAGGCCGCGCCGCAGGCCTGGCAGGGGACGGCCTTGCAGGGCGCGGCCGAGCTGGCGCAGCAGTTGGGCCTGGTCGGTGGGCTGGCGCTGTGGGGCGCTGGGTTGTGGTGGCTGGTGGCGGCCAGTCTGTTTACCCAGCACTACATGCGCCGTGAGTTGCCGTTTAATCTGGGCTGGTGGGGTTTTACCTTCCCGTTGGGGGTGTTCACCCTGGCCACCTTTGCCCTGCAGCAGCTGACCGGGCTGGCCTTTTTCACCTGGATGGGCCTGTTGCTGGCAGCCAAACTGGCGCTGGTCTGGCTGCTAGTGATGCGCCGCACGTTGCACGGCCTGTGGCACGGCGAGCTGTTTCGTGCGCCTTGCTTGGCTGCGCAGGCGTCGATTTGAGGCGTCTGGCGGGGGCTAATTGCCGATTGTCTGGGGCTTAACGACCATCTGTGATTGCCCCCATGGCGCTGCTGGGCGAAAATGGCCGCCTTTTTCGACCCTCAGTTGCCCAAGCAGCCCCCGCAGGAGATTCAGTGATGCCCAGCCGTCGTGAGCGAGCCAATGCCATTCGTGCCCTGAGCATGGATGCCGTGCAGAAAGCCAACAGCGGCCACCCCGGTGCCCCGATGGGCATGGCGGATATCGCCGAAGTGCTGTGGCGCGACTTCCTCAAGCACAACCCGAGCAACCCGAGCTTCGCCGACCGTGACCGCTTCGTGCTGTCCAACGGCCACGGCTCGATGCTGATTTACTCGCTGCTGCACCTGACCGGCTACGACCTCGGCATCGAAGACCTGAAAAACTTCCGCCAACTGCACAGCCGCACTCCGGGCCACCCGGAATACGGCTACACCCCAGGCGTGGAAACCACCACCGGCCCGCTCGGTCAGGGCATTGCCAACGCAGTCGGTTTCGCCATCGCCGAGAAGGTCCTGGGCGCGCAGTTCAACCGCGACGGCCACCAGATCGTTGACCACTTCACCTACGCCTTCCTCGGCGACGGCTGCATGATGGAAGGCATCAGCCATGAGGTCTGCTCGCTGGCCGGCACCCTGGGCCTGGGCAAGCTGGTCGCCTTCTACGACGATAACGGCATCTCCATCGACGGTGAAGTCGAAGGTTGGTTCACCGACGACACCCCGGCGCGCTTCGAAGCCTACGGCTGGCAGGTGATCCGCAATGTCGACGGCCACGACGCCGACGAAATCAAGATGGCCATCGAGACCGCGCGCAAGACCAGCGAGCGTCCGACCCTGATCTGCTGCAAGACCACCATCGGTTTCGGTTCGCCGAACAAGCAGGGCAAGGAAGAGTGCCACGGCGCACCGCTGGGCAATGACGAAATCGCCCTGACCCGTGCCACCCTGGGCTGGAACCATGGCCCGTTCGAAATTCCGGCGGAAATCTACGCCGAGTGGGACGCCAAGCAGGCTGGTGCCGCCGCCGAAGCCGAGTGGGATCAGCGCTTTGCTGCCTACGCCGTCGCTCATCCGGAGCTGGCCAGCGAGTTCAAGCGTCGCATCAGCGGTGAGCTGCCGGCCGATTTCGCCGCCAAAGCCGCTGCCTATATCCAGGACGTCGCCGAGAAGGGCGAAACCATCGCCAGCCGCAAGGCCAGCCAGAATGCCCTGAACGCCTTCGGCCCGCTGCTGCCGGAGTTCCTTGGTGGTTCGGCGGACCTGGCCGGTTCCAACCTGACCCTGTGGAAAGGCTGCAAGGGCGTTTCGGCTGACGACGCTTCCGGCAACTATATGTTCTACGGCGTGCGCGAGTTCGGCATGAGCGCGATCATGAACGGCGTCGCCCTGCACGGTGGCTTCGTGCCGTACGGCGCGACCTTCCTGATCTTTATGGAATACGCGCGCAACGCCGTGCGCATGTCGGCGCTGATGAAAAAGCGCGTGCTCTATGTGTTCACCCACGACTCCATCGGTCTGGGCGAAGACGGCCCGACTCACCAGCCGATCGAGCAACTGGCCAGCCTGCGCGGCACGCCGAACCTCGACACCTGGCGTCCCTGCGATGCCGTGGAATCAGCGGTGGCCTGGAAGTACGCGATTGAGCGCAACGACGGCCCGAGCGCGCTGATCTTCAGCCGGCAGAACCTGCCGCACCAGTCGCGCTCTGCTCAGCAACTGGCCGATGTGGCCCGTGGTGGTTATGTGCTGAAAGACTGCGCTGGCGAGCCGGAGCTGATCCTGATCGCCACCGGTTCGGAAATCGGCCTGGCCATGCAGGCGGCTGCCAAGCTGCAAGAACAGGGCCGTCAGGTGCGCGTGGTTTCCATGCCATCGACCAGCGTGTTCGATGCGCAGGACGCCGGCTACAAGCAGGCCGTGCTGCCGCTGCAGGTCAGCGCGCGCATTGCCATCGAAGCCTCGCATGCCGACTACTGGTACAAGTACGTGGGCCTTGAAGGTCGCATTATCGGCATGACCACCTTCGGTGAGTCGGCCCCGGCCCCGGCGCTGTTCGAGGAGTTCGGCTTCACCGTCGAAAACATCCTGGAAACCGCCGCCGAGCTGCTGGACGCCTGATCCGGCGAATGATGGGTGATGCCGCTTGGCGGCTCACCCATCTTACGGCTCCCCATCGAGATCGCCATGTCCAAGCGCCCCTATCGAATTGCCCTCAACGGTTACGGCCGTATCGGCCGCTGCGTGCTGCGCGCGTTGCATGAGCGCGGTGCCGGGGCGCAGCTGGAAATCGTCGCGCTGAACGACCTGGCCGACCAGGCCAGCATCGAGTACCTGACCCGCTTCGACTCCACCCACGGGCGTTTCCCCGGTGAGGTACGGGTCGATGGCGACTGCCTGCACATCAATGGCGATTGCGTAAAGGTGCTGCGTGAAAGCACGCCGGAAGCCATCGACTGGGCCGCGCTGGATATTGACCTGTTGCTCGAATGCTCCGGCCAATACACCAGCCGGAGCGAGGCGCAGCGGTTTATCGATGCCGGTGCGCCACGGGTGCTGCTGTCACAGCCGATGAGCAGTGAGGCGGATATCGATGCCACGGTGGTGTTCGGGGTCAATCAGGATTGCCTGAGCGGCCGCGAGCAGCTGGTGTCCAACGCCTCCTGCACCACCAATTGCGGTGTGCCGCTGCTCAAACTGCTGAATGAGACGGTGGGCATCGACTATGTGTCGATCACCACCATCCATTCGGCGATGAACGATCAGCCGGTGATCGATGCCTATCACCATGAAGACCTGCGCCGTACGCGTTCGGCCTTTCAGTCGGTGATTCCGGTGTCCACCGGCCTGGCGCGCGGTATCGAGCGGCTGTTGCCGGAGCTTTCCGGACGTATCCAGGCCAAGGCTATTCGCGTGCCGACGGTGAATGTCTCGTGCCTGGATATCACCCTGCAGACCGCACGCGACACCAGTGCCTCCGAGATCAACAGGGTGCTGCGTCAGGCGGCCGAGAGCGGCCCGCTCAAGGGCCTGCTGGCCTACACCGAACTGCCGCACGCCAGCTGCGACTTCAACCACGACCCGCATTCGGCCATCGTCGACGGCAGCCAGACCCGCGTGTCCGGCCCGCGTCTGGTCAACCTGCTGGCCTGGTTCGACAACGAGTGGGGTTTTGCCAACCGCATGCTCGATGTCGCCGAACATTTCCTTTCCCTGACTACTCCAGCCCCCGTGAAGGACTGACCATGACTGTTTTGAAGATGACCGACCTCGACCTCGCCGGTAAGCGCGTGCTGATCCGCGAAGACCTCAACGTGCCGGTAAAAGACGGCGTGGTGAAGAGCGACGCGCGCATCCTGGCTGCACTGCCGACCATCAAGCTGGCGCTGGAAAAGGGCGCGGCGGTGATGGTCTGCTCGCACCTGGGCCGTCCGACCGAAGGCGAATTCAGCGAAGAGAACAGCCTGGCACCGGTCGCTGCCTATCTGTCCAAGGCCCTGGGCCGCGAAGTGCCGCTGGTCAAGGACTACCTGAGCGGCGTTTCGGTTGCGGCCGGCGACATCGTGCTGTTCGAGAACGTGCGCTTCAACAAGGGCGAGAAGAAGAACAGCGATGATCTGGCCCAGCAGTACGCCGCCCTGTGCGACGTGTTCGTCATGGACGCCTTCGGCACCGCCCACCGTGCCGAGGGTTCGACCCACGGCGTAGCCAAGTTCGCCAAGGTCGCTGCTGCCGGCCCGCTGCTGGCCGCCGAACTGGAAGCCCTGGGCAAGGCCCTGGGTGCACCGGCCCGGCCGATGCTGGCTATCGTTGCCGGCTCCAAGGTGTCGACCAAGCTGGATGTACTCAACTCCCTGGCCGATATCTGCGACTCGCTGATCGTCGGTGGCGGTATCGCCAACACCTTCCTCGCCGCCGCCGGCCTGCCGGTCGGCAAGTCGCTGTATGAAGCCGACCTGCTCGACACCGCCAAGGCCATTGCGGCCAAGGTCAGCGTGCCGCTGCCGGTCGACGTGGTAGTAGCCAAGGCCTTTGCCGAAGACGCCGAAGCCACCGTCAAGCTGGTTGCCGACGTGGCCGAGGACGACATGATCCTCGATATCGGCCCGCAGACCGCTGCGCTGTTTGCCGAAATGCTCAAGGCTTCCAGCACCATCCTGTGGAACGGCCCGGTCGGGGTGTTCGAGTTCGACCAGTTCGGCAACGGCACCAAGGCCTTGGCCCTGGCCATCGCCGAAAGCCCGGCGTTCTCTATCGCCGGTGGTGGCGACACCCTGGCCGCCATCGACAAATACGGCGTGGCCGAGAATATCTCCTACATTTCCACCGGTGGTGGCGCGTTCCTCGAGTTCGTCGAAGGCAAGGTGCTGCCGGCGGTTGAAGTGCTGGAACAGCGCGCCAAGTAATTAAGGAGTAATGGCCATGCTGAAGCCTGTTTCCCTGTTGCTGTTGTCCGGCCTGTTGGGCGCATGCGCCAGTCAGCCGGCCCCATCGGACAACTGGACGCGCTGGGTCTGCGACAGCCAGGCTGAAGTGCTGTGGCGCTTTGCCGACAGCAGCCGTGAGTCTGTCGATGTGCGCTTGGGTGGCGGCGATATCGTTTATCGCCTGACCGAGGAGCCGTCCGGCTCTGGCGTGCTGTACAGCGATGGCATGTTGTCCTTCCACACTAAGGGTGAAGAAGGGCTGGTGTACTGGACCGCCAATGACGACCTGATCGGCCGTGGCTGCAAGGCACCCTGAAACGACTTGAATGCAGGCTGGGTTCGCCCCCGGTCTGAATGACTTGAATAGCGCCTGCCCCTGCGGCAGGCTTGCACGATTAACCCCACCGGGAGACAGAACACCATGGCACTTATCAGCATGCGCCAGATGCTCGACCACGCCGCCGAATTCGGCTACGGCGTGCCGGCCTTCAACGTTAACAACCTCGAGCAGATGCGCGCGATCATGGAAGCGGCCGACAAGACCGATTCCCCGGTGATCGTCCAGGCGTCCGCCGGTGCCCGCAAATACGCCGGCGCGCCGTTCCTGCGCCACCTGATTCTGGCCGCCATCGAAGAATTCCCGCATATCCCGGTGTGCATGCACCAGGACCACGGCACCAGCCCGGACGTTTGCCAGCGTTCGATCCAGCTGGGCTTCAGCTCGGTGATGATGGACGGCTCGCTGAAAGAAGACGGCAAGACTCCGGCCGACTACGACTACAACGTCCGCGTCACCCAGCAGACCGTAGCCTTCGCCCACGCCTGCGGCGTGTCCGTGGAAGGTGAGCTGGGTTGCCTGGGTAGCCTGGAAACCGGTATGGCCGGTGAAGAAGACGGCGTAGGCGCCGAAGGCGTTCTGGATCACAGCCAGATGCTGACCGACCCGGAAGAAGCGGCCGATTTCGTCAAGCGCACCCAGGTCGATGCCCTGGCCATCGCCATCGGCACCAGCCATGGTGCCTACAAGTTCACCAAGCCGCCTACCGGCGACATCCTCGCCATCGATCGCATCAAGGCGATCCACGCGCGCATCCCCAACACCCACCTGGTGATGCACGGCTCCTCCTCGGTACCGCAGGAGTGGCTGGCGATCATCAACCAGTACGGCGGCGACATCAAAGAGACCTATGGTGTACCGGTCGAAGAAATCGTCGAAGGCATCAAATACGGCGTGCGCAAGGTCAACATCGACACCGACCTGCGTCTGGCTTCCACCGGTGCCATGCGCCGCCTGATGGCCACCAACCCGAGCGAGTTCGACCCGCGCAAATTCTTCGGCGCCACCGTGACCGCCATGCGTGACATCTGCATCGCCCGCTACGAAGCCTTCGGCACCGCCGGCAACGCCTCGAAGATCAAGCCGATCTCCCTGGAAGGCATGTTCCAGCGTTATGCCAAGGGTGAGTTGGCCGCCAAGGTCAACTAACTCCAGACGATCAGCTGCGCGTCGGCCCTGCTGCGTTAAAAACAGGCTCGGAATGCTCATGTACAACAGTACACTCCGCTTCCTCGCCTGTTTTTGCCTTGCAGGACTCTAGCTCGCAAGATCGTGCGTAATTTGTACCTAGAGCCCCGCCGATGCGGGGCTTTTTGTTATCCGGGAGGGATCTATGACGAGGTTTATCGTGCTGTTTGTCGTACTGACAGCGTTGGCCGGCTGCGTAAGCCAGCCGCCGGTGCCTGAGTCGGCTGCGCCCGTGCCTGTGGCAAGCGATCCGCAGCACTGTGATAGCCGTGCCGAGTGCACCACCAAGGTCTCGCGTACCCTGCTGTTCGTCTACGACTACGCAGCAGCCGGTGCGCCGCTGGTGCAGCGCGATGGGCGCTTGCTGTTTACTCCGGCCGGTGCACCACTCAGCGACTGGCCGGCCATCTACATCCGCCTGGCCGAGGCCGAGCAGAGCACCTTTGCCTTCAATGCGCAGTGCCGGGCACAGACCTGTCGCCTGCCGGTTGAACAGCTACTGCAAATTTACCGCAGCTACCTGGCGGACCAACCCTGCGCCTTCAGTACGGCGGCGTGCCGTATCGACTAACGCGGCGGCAGGCCGGCGAGAAACGCCAGAATTGCCGCCTGCACCCGTGGCGTGTCCTGCGGTGAGAGGATGTCGCCAGCGAGTACATGGTGCGAGGGATCCTGGGTGTCCTTGAGGGCAATCAGCTGTTTGTGCGGCGAGCCGAAGCGGGCAAAGGCGGCTTCGATGGCGGGGGCGCTGACCACCTGATCGTCCTGTGAATAGAGTGTAAGAATCGGTGTTTTGACCTGCTCCAGCGGTTGATCACGCACGTATTTCACCAGCGCCATCATCGGCAGCAGCGCCTGTGTCGGGTAGCGGTGACTCCAGTAGCGCGCTTGCTCGGCGTTACGCGGCTGCCATTGATGTTCCGAGCCTAGCAACAGAGGGACGAAGTGCGTGGCCCAGGGCCAGGTCAGTACGGTGGCGGCCGGGTCTTTGGGGGCAAAATTCGGCGACACCATGACGTAGGCCAGCACCTGCGGGTTATCGCCCTGCAAGGCCAGCCAGGTGGCCAGGGTGGCGCCAGTGGAGGTGCCGATCACCAGCACCTGTTTGCCTAAGCGCTGACCGATCTGCAGAGCCTCCTGACTGTCCTGCAACCAGTCGTGCACGCTGGCCTCGGCCATCGCGGCCTCGCTACGGCCGTGACCGGTGAGGCGGGTGTAGAACAGGTTGGCGCCTAGCTGCTGTGCCAGTCGGTCGCTGAGCGGTGCGGTTTCCTGGCGAGTGGCCGAGTAACCATGCAGGTAGATGATCGCCAGGTCGGTCTGGCGCTTATCCGGATGCGCCCAGACGATGGTTTTTTCCGCGCCGGGCGTGATATCCGCGTGGCGCGCTTCGCTTTCGCTCAGGTAGCGCTCAAGGTCGGCGGGCAGCTGGGCAGGCGTCAGTTGCGTGTCGACGGGCGGTACGGGACCGAGGCTAAATGCCACAACAAGCAGTGCGAGGCTCAGCGCACCAAGGGACAGGGCTTTTTTCATCGTGCGGTTCTTGTGTGAGTTGTTGTCAGCAGGATGGCTGTCACCATTCTGCTACAGCGCGGTGCCTGCTGCCATCGCCCATCCGTGTGCGTGGAAAAACCATGTAAAACACCGACTATCTGCGGGCGTGCAGGCTGGTCCATACTCGGCGCACCCTTGTTTCCGGATACTCGCCCGCATGCCAAGCAAACTCCGTACCCTGTTGTACTTTTTACTGGCCGTGCTGCTGGCGAGCGCGCTGGGCAGCGTGTTGCAGACCCAGTTCAACCTGGCCAACCTGCAAGCCCTCGGCGCGCCGATGTCGCTGAGCGTGAGGCTGCACACCACCGGCCTGGATCTGCTTGGTTTCAGCCCGACTTTCGCGGTGCTGGTGCTGCTCGGTTTCGTCTTTGCCTTGCCTAGCGCCAGCCTGCTGACGCGCAGTTGGCCCGCTGGGCGCTGGCTGTTGTTTGCCCTGGCTGGCGCACTGGCGGTGCTGGCGGCAATGGCATTGGCCAATGCGCTGTTGCCGATGCCAACCTTGATCGGCGCGAACCGCAGCCTGGCTGGCACCCTCGGCCTGATGGCCTGCGGCAGCCTGGGGGCGCTGTTGTTCGCCCGACTGGCGCGGCGCGCGCCGGCTGTTCACGCCTGACTCCTTCCACTTTGACCATAAGGCCCGTGCCATGCTGAATATTTCCCGTGCCCTGCTGTTGCTTGGTTTGCTTGGCAGCAGCCTGGCCAGCGCCATGGATTACCGCATCGAAACCGTGACTGAAGGCCTGGAACATCCTTGGTCCATGGCTTTTTTACCGGATGGGCGGATGCTGGTGACCGAGCGAGTCGGTCGCCTGCGCATCATCGAGCCGGACGGCAGCCTGAATCCGCAGCCGGTCGGTGGTGTACCCGAGGGCCTTGTTGCAGCCCAGGCGGGGCTGATGGACGTGCTGCTCGACCCTGACTTTGCCAGCAATCAGCAGCTCTACCTGAGCTATGCCTACGGTACTTCTCAGGCCAACAACACCCGCCTGAGCAAGGCGCGGCTGGTCGATGGTCAGCTGCAGGACGTGCAGGTGCTGTTCAGCGCGCAGCCGGCCAAGTCCGGTGCCGCGCATTACGGCGGGCGCATGGCCTGGCTGCCGGATAACAGCCTGGTGCTGACCCTGGGCGATGGCTTCGACTGGCGTGAGCAAGCGCAGGACCCGAGCAACCACCTCGGCAAGATCGTGCGCCTCAACCGTGACGGCAGTATTCCCAAGGACAACCCGCTGGTGGGCCAGGCCGGCGCGGCGGCAGAGATCTACAGCCTGGGCCACCGCAACGTGCAGGGCATCGTCTATGACGCCGAGTCGCAACGCCTGTACAGCCATGAACATGGCCCGCGTGGTGGTGACGAGCTGAACCTGATCCAACCCGGCAATAACTACGGCTGGCCACTGATCACCTACGGCATCGACTACACCGGCGCGCAGATTTCGCCGTACACCGAGCTGCCGGGTCTGCAGCAACCCTTGCTGCACTGGACGCCTTCGGTGGCACCGTCGAGCCTGACCCAGTACCGCGGCGCGCTGTTCCCCGAATGGCAGGGCGACCTGTTTGCCTCGACCCTGGCCGAACGCAGCGTGCGCCGCATTCGCCTGCAAGACGGCAAGCCGGCCGAGCAGGAAGTGCTGTTTGCAGAGCTGGGTGAGCGCATCCGCGATGTCCGCAGCGGCCCGGACGGTGCGTTGTACCTGCTGACTGACAGCGCCGAGGGACGGCTGCTGCGTGTGCTGCCGAAGCAGTAGCTCTGCCGAATGACCTTGAACGCCGCACCCTGACGCGTGCGGCTTGCGGCATAATCCACGGCCTTACTGTGCCCGTGCTGCTTCGACCATGACCCCGCTTAAATACCTGCAAGGCTACCCGGCCCAGCTGCAAGACAAGATTCGCCAGCTGATTGCCGAGCAGCGCCTGGGCGACTACCTGGCGCGCTCTTACAGCGGCAAGCACGGGATTCAGAGCGACAAGGCGCTGTACGCCTATATCCAGGGGCTCAAGCAGGAGCATTTGCGCAATGCCCCGGCCGTCGACAAGGTGCTCTACGACAATCGTCTGGACCTGACCCACCGTGCCCTCGGCCTGCACACGGCAATCTCCCGGGTGCAGGGCGGCAAGCTCAAGGCGAAGAAGGAAATTCGCGTGGCCTCATTGTTCAAGGATGCCGCGCCGGAGTTTCTGCAGATGATCGTGGTGCACGAGCTGGCGCACCTCAAAGAGGCCGAGCACAACAAGGCCTTCTACAAACTCTGCGAGTACATGCTGCCCGGCTATCACCAGTTGGAGTTCGATTTGCGGGTGTACCTGACCTGGCGCGAGCTGCCGGGTACGGCAGGCGAGTTGTCAGCCCCGCAGCAGTAGATTGAGCTGATCCACCACTTCGGCCCATTCGGCGTCGGCCAACAGCTGTTGCCGGAGAAAGTCGGCCTGCGCCTTGTCCCAGAAGGGCGCGTCGGCCAGTTGGCAACTCTCCGGCAAGGGCGAGTGCTGTTTGATAAAACGCTCGATGCTGGCCTGGTCATGATCCAGGCCAAGTTGTTTGAACAGTGACGGCAGGCTGTGGGTATGTGCTTGCATGGGGGCTCCTGAGGTTGGATGGCGAAGGAATAGGCTGACTATCAAGTGATAGCAGCTTTATCGACAGGCAGGCACTCGAACCGCTGTATGCAGGTGTTTTGCCGAGCGGGCCTGGGTATTGTGGCGTGCATCGGGGCTGACCTGCTAGGCTGGCAGATACCGCCACTCCATGGCTGAGGCCACTGTCTCCATGTGTTTGAACTTTCTGCGCAGGCTGTCGCTGGCATTTTGCTGTGTGCTGCTGATCCCGCCCCTGGCGGCGCGCGAACTTTTGGCTGTAGGCAGTAACTTTCCCGGCGTATTTGAGCAGCACGGCAGCAGCTATAGCGGCCTCGCCACCAGTGTATTGCGCCAGGCGCTGGAGCCGTTGGGCTATCAGGTGCGCTTCGAGTTGTATCCCTGGGCCCGTGCGCAGCACATGGTGGCCCGCGGGGAGGCCGACATCCTTATCGGGCCTTACAAGAACGCTGCGCGTGAGCAGCTCTTAGTGTTCTCCGCACAGCCCTTCTACCGCGACCACATCGTTTTTTACCGCCCGCGCGGCGGCGTGTTGCGCTGGGACGGCGACTATCAGCAGTTGCTTGGTCGGCGCATTGGCGTAGTGCGTGCCTGGTTCTATGGCGCGGGTTTCGACAGCCGGCGTGAGCAGCTCGAATTGGTCACCGTGGAACAGGTTGAGAATGGCTTGAAGATGCTCGCTGCCGGCCGCCTGGAGCTTCTGGCCAGTAATCAGCGTAATACTCAGCCGGCGCTTCTAGCATTGGGGCTGGCTGACAAACTCGAACAACTAGAAACGCCGATCGACCTGCAGGACGGCTACTTTGCCTTTCCCCGCGATGAGCGTTACCGGTCTTTGCGTGAGCAGTTCGACCGGGCGCTGCAGCAGATGACCGAACAAGGTCGGTTGGCGCAGTTGGCTGCCGACTGGCAGGTGGAAATTCCTTAGACGACGCGCACTATTCCCAACAGTTGCACGCCACTGGCCAGACGCAGGGTCACTTCGTCGCCAATCTGTTTGCCGAGCAGGCTTTGTCCCAGCGGTGCCTGCGGGCCGATCACCTGCACGGCCTGGCCATCCTGCTGCAGCTTCATCGCTGCGCCGTCCGGGCCGAGGAACAGGCACTGGCGGCGCTCTTGCTCGTCGTTTAGCTCAACCAACGCGCCGAGTTGAATGCCCAGTTGTGGGTCAAAGCTACGCAGCACCAGCTGCTTCCAGTTGGCCAGCGTCTGGCGAATGGCGGCGGCGCGGCGGGCCTGTCCGGTGGCCAGATAAGAGGCTTCCAGACCCAGGGTGTCGTATTTGTTTTCGGCGATATTTTCTTCATGGGTCGCCGCTTCGTAGGCGGTCAGTGCCGCCTGTTGGGCCTTCAACAGGTCATCTTCGAGGCGGGCGATTACCTGTTGTAGCAGCTGGGCTTTGTTCATGTTTGCTTCTTCAGTAGGTGCGCGGCCAGGGTGCGCAGTGGCCCCAGTTGGCGGCAGATCAGCGCCAGTTGGGTTTGCACCAGTCGTTGTTGGTCATCCAGGTCATCGCTGAGTGTTTCCAGCTCACGGGCCAGCTGCTCTTCGGCGTCACTGTGGATGGCTACCGGGCGCTCATCGCTGAGGCAGCTGGCAATCTCTTCCAGGCTGGCGGCCAACTGGCTGGCGCTGGCCAGCAGCGGGTTGTCGCTGCCACTCAGGCTGGTTTCACCGCGGTGTGCGCCAAGGCCCGAAAGGTAGCTCAACAGGGTGTGGGAGAGCACCAGAAAGCGGAAGCCAATATCCGCTTCCTTACGAAAATGCCCCGGCTCCATCAGCATATTGCCCAGGGTGGTCGAGAGTGTGGCATCGGCGTTGTGCGCGTTGCGCCGGGCCAGGCGATAGGCCAGGTCGTCGCGCTTGCCGCTGGTGTATTGGGCAATGATCTGTTGCAGGTAGCGGCTGTTGCAGCTCAGAGTATTGGCCAGCAGGCGGTTGAGGCGGCGGCCCTGCCAGTCCGGCAGGATCAGCAGCACGGCCAGGCCGGCGATCAGGCTGCCGAGCAGCGTGTCGACCAGGCGCGGAATAAACAGCCCGTAACCGTCGCCGACCTGGTTGAAGCAGAACAGCACCAGCAGGGTGATGGCAGCCGTGGCCAGGGTGTAGCGCGTGCTGCGCAGGGCGAAGAACGCCACCCCGGCGACCACCGCGAACAGCGCCTGTATCAGCGGGCTGGGGAACAGGTCGAACAGCGCCCAGCCGATCAGCAGGCCAAGTACGGTGCCGCTGATGCGCTGCACCAGCTTGAGTCGGGTCGCACCGTAGTTCGGCTGGCAGACGAACAGCGTGGTCAGCAGGATCCAGTAGCCTTGCGCCGGGTGAATCCAGTGCAGTACGCCATAGCCGGCGGCCAGGGCGATGGACAGGCGCAGGGCGTGGCGAAACAGCAGCGAGGTGGGCGTCAGTTGCAGGCGCAGGCGTTCCCAGACGTCCTTGAGCGACTGCGGTTCGCGGTCGAGCAGGCTGCTGTCTTGTTCTTCGGCGAGGGCATCGGGGTTGCTGGCATTGCCCAGCAGCGCATCCAGGCTGCGCAGGTTGCCGGCCAGCGCACCGAGTGAGCGCAGCAGGTGACGCCAGGCTGGGTTGCTCTGCATGCGCAGGTGTTCGAGCGAGTCGTGCAGGTCGGTCAGTGCCTGGTGGCACAGCTCGCGGTACTCGAACGGCTGGCGCAGCTCGATGGCCTGGGCCAGGCGCTGACAGGCTTCGCCATGCAGGCGCAGCAGGCGTTGGCAGCGGAACAGCACGTCGCTGTGGAAGAACGCCTCGGCCAGCTCGTTGTAGGGGTAATGCGAGGAGCTGGCGCGCTCGTGAATGTCCTGAGCGAGAAAGTACAGTTTCAGGTAACGGCTGACCTTCGGTCCCGGCCGGCCATTGCCGACCCGGTGCAGGATGATCTCTTTGGCTGCGTTGAGTGCCGCCACCACTTTGCCGTTCTGCTTGGCCAGGGCCAGGCGGCGTTCTTCCACATCCAGTTGGCGCAGCGGTTCGAACAGTGCGGCCTTGAGCTTGAGGTAGCGTCCCAGCTCGCGAAACAGCCGCGCCAGGCTGTGCTGCACCGGCTGGTTGGCAAACAGCGCATTCCACAGCACCGACAGTACGCCGTACCAGGCCGCACCGGCCACCAGCAGCAGAGGCTCCTGCCACAGGCCCGCCGCACCGCCGCGCTGCTCCACGCCGATCATGCTGTACACCGCGAGAATCAGCGTGGCTGCGCCGAGCGTGGCGTAGCGTTCGCCGAGTGCGCCGAGCATGGTCAGGGCAAAACTGGACAGCGCCAGGGCGCAGACAAACAGCCAGGGATAGGGGAAGAGAAACTCCACCGCATAAGCGGCGACGCTAAAGCAGCCGAGGGTGACCAGCAGCGCTCCCAGGCGGCCCTGCCAACTGTCGTCGGTTTCCGCCAGGGCGCTGGCGATCACCCCGAGAAACAGCGGAATCAATGCATGCATCCAGCCCTGCGACCAGCACAACAGCAGCGCGCCGCTGAGGGCGATAAACACCCGCAGGCTGTAGCTGAATTTATCCTGAGCCCAGAGGCGGCGTAGCGAATAAGGTAATGAGCGCGATGGCATGGCCCGGCCTTGAGCAAGCGTAAACAGGTAGCAGCCTAACGGAGTCTGTGCCGAGTTGGCAGCCATCGCAGGCGTTTCATGCTTATTTATCGGTTGCCGGGCTTGCGCGCGTGGTACGAATCCGCATGGCAGCTACGCTGAAATCATTCGCTGTTTGCGTGAGGCATCTGCCGTGCTGTTCACCTCGTTGCGTGCGTTGCTCCCGTTGCTGTTCGCCAGTCTGCTGTGCGCACCGTTGACGGCCGAGCCGTTACGGCTGTTTACCGAAGAGTACCCGCCGATCAATTTCAGTCAGAACGGCGAGCCGGCTGGTCTGGCCACCGAGGTGGTGAAAGAAATCATGCGCCGCACCGGGCAGAATGCGCCGATCAGCGTGGTGCCCTGGGCGCGTGGTTATCAGGAGGCCCTGACCCGCGCCAACACCGGACTGTTTGTGGCCATGCGCACCCGTGAGCGTGAGCACCTGTTCAAGTGGGTCGGGCCGGTTACCCGCAACGTCACCAGTTTCTACGCCCTGCGCCGCTCCTTTCTCTCGATCAGCCGCGCTGAGGAAGCCCGTGAGTACGGTGAGATAGCCGTGCCGCGCGATTGGTACAGCCACCAGCGCCTGTTGGCCGACGGCTTCAGCAACCTGACCCCGGTTACCGGGCCGGCGCAGGTGGTCAGCATGCTCAAGCGGGGGCGGGTAAAGCTGATGGTGCTGGACAACCTGAGCATCAATGCGCTGCTGGCCCAGGGCGATATCCAGGCCGACGAGGTGCAGCTGCTGTTCAACTACATGCACAGCGACAGCTATATCGCCTTTTCTCAACAGACCGATGATGCGCTGATCAGCCGTTGGCAGCGCGAGTTGAACGCGATGAAGCAGGACGGCAGCTTTGCCGCTATTCATCACAAGTGGTTACCGGGCGAGCCGCTGCCACCGCTTGAGCCGGCCCCGGCCCCTTGATTCAGACAAACTGTGCGGCGGCGTAGCCCGAGGCCCAGGCCCACTGGAAGTTGAAGCCGCCCAAGTGACCGGTGACATCCAGCACTTCGCCGACAAAATACAGCCCAGGCGATTTCAGCGACTCCATGGTTTTCGATGACACCTCTCGGGTGTCCACGCCGCCCAATGTCACCTCGGCGGTGCGATAACCCTCGGTGCCGGCCGGCACCAGTTGCCAGTCACCGAGCTGCTCGGCAATCGCCTTGAGTTCGGCGTGGGTGTACTGCTTCAGCGGTTTGGAGGCGAACCAGTTGTCCGCCAGCAGGCCGGCCATTTTCTTGGTAAACAGCTCGGCCAGCAGGGTTTTCAACTCGCTGTTGGGGCGTTCGCGCTGTTGCTGTTCCAGCCACTCGGGCAGGTCGATATGCGGCAACAGGTTGATGCTGATGGCTTGGCCCGGTTGCCAGAACGAGGAAATCTGCAGGATTGCCGGGCCACTCAGGCCGCGGTGGGTGAACAGGATATTTTCCTTGAAGCTCTGCCCGTTGCAGCTCACCACACAGTCTTCCACCGAGGTGCCGGACAGTTCGCTGCACAGCGCCTTGAGTTGTGGGTCGGTGAGGGTAAACGGCACCAGACCGGCGCGGGTTGGCAGCAGGTTATGGCCGAACTGCTTGGCCACCTGATAGCCGAAGCCGGTCGCGCCGAGTGTCGGAATCGACAGGCCGCCGGTGGCGATTACCAGCGACTCGCAGCGCACCACGCCGGCGCTGGTGTGCAGCTGGTAGCCGTTGTCCAGTTTGCTGATCTCGCCCACCGAGGTGTCCAGGCGCAGCGTTACGCCGGCTTCGTCACACTCGCTGAGCAGCAGGCCGAGGATGTCGCTGGCCTTGTTGTCACAGAACAGCTGGCCGAGCTTCTTCTCGTGGTAGGGCACGCCATGCTTGGCCACCAGGCCGATAAAGTCCCACTGGGTATAGCGCGCCAGGGCGGATTTGCAGAAGTGCGGGTTTTCCGAGAGAAAGTTGCTCGGCTCGCAGTACATATTGGTGAAATTGCAGCGCCCGCCACCGGACATCAGGATCTTCTTGCCGGCCTTGTTGGCGTGATCGAGCAACAGCACCTGGCGCCCGCGCGCCGCCGCCGTCAGCGCGCACATAAGCCCGGCAGCACCGGCTCCGATAATCACGACTTGGGGTGTCAGCACTGCAATTTCCTCAACCTGCGACGGCCAAAACAGCGCGCATCTTAACTGATGGCTTATGAGGTGTGCCTGGGCCGGTGATCGACTAGGCTTAGCACTCTGTGATTTCTGGACCGCCATTGATGAATGGAACGCGTTTTTGCCTGCTGTTGTGGGTGCTCCTGCTGCCCTTGCATGGCAATGCTGCGCAAGCCCTGCGGCTGGTGGCTGACCCCTGGCCGCCGTTTAATGATCAGACGCTGCTGAATAATGGCGTGGCTTCTGACCTGGTGGCCACGGCGCTGACTCGTGCCGGCTACACCACTAGCTATGCCCAGGTGCCGTGGGAGCGTGCGGTGCGCGGGTTGCAGCAGGACACCTACGATGTGCTGATCAACGCCTGGTACACCGATGAGCGGGCCGTCTTTGGTCATTACTCGCAGCCTTATCTGATCAACCGTATCCGTTTTCTGCAGCGCAAGGGCAGCCAGATCAAATTTACCCAGTTGCCGGACCTTTATCCCTACAGCATTGCCGTGGTGCGCGGTTATGCCTATTCCAGCGAGTTCGATCAGGACAGCCGGCTGAGCAAGGTCGGGATGGTCGGTTTTGAGGTCGGTGCGCGCATGCTGCATGCGCGGCGGGTGCAACTGACCCTGGAGGATGAGCTGGTGGCGCGCTTTCACCTGAGCCGTAGCCTGGCTGGGATTCGTGATCAGCTGGAGTTTCTGCCGCAGCCGTTAAGTGAGAACGGCCTGCATATTTTGATCAGCCGTAAACACCCGCAGCACCGGCAGATTGCCGATGCCTTCAACAAGGCGATTGAGGACATGCGCGCCGATGGCAGTTATGCGCAGATCTTTCTGCGTCATGGGCTCTAGAGTTTTCGCTGCTGCATCCTTAGCCAGCGCTGGTCACTGCCAGCAGTTGCGCCCACGGCCCTGGCTCTTGGCCTGATACAGACGCAGATCAGCCTGGTGCAGCAGGCTTTCCAGGTCGTCCGGGGCACCGTGGTAGATGCCGGCGCTGAACGACAGCGGCGGTGCACCAACGGCGTATTTCAGGCTGGCGCAGTAGCTGCGCAACTGGTCGAGGGCGTCGCTGAGGGTGGCGGCGTCCTGCTGGCTGACCATGGCGAACTCTTCACCGCCCAGACGGCCGAGTAGAGCATCGGGGAATACCGCGGAAAATGCCCGGGCAAAGGCGATCAGGGCGGCGTCACCGCTGGCGTGGCCGTGCTCGTCGTTGATCCGTTTGAAGAAATCCAGATCGAGCATTGCCACGCTGTGGTCGCGGCCGCCCGAGCGTGCCTGTTGGAACAGTTGCTGGCCGTGCTCGTAGAACGCCCGGCGGTTGTTCAGCCCGGTGAGGGCGTCGAACTGCGCGGCTTGTTTCAGGGCGCGCAGCAGGTCGCGGCGCTCCAGGGTCGACATCACCCGGCAGTTGAGCTCTTCCGGGCAGAAGGGCTTGCGCAGGAAGTCATCGGCACCGTGCTTGATAAACTTGGCGCTGAGCGAGCCCTTGGTGTCGGCAGACAGGCCGAGAATGATCAGCTCGTGGCGTTTCATCTTCTGCCGCAGCAGCTTGACCAGATCAAAACCACTCAGTCCCGGCATGCTGTGGTCGACCACCAGCAGGTCGATATCCGGCTGCTCCTTGAGCAGGCGCAGGGCTTCGTCACCATCGCAGGCTTCGAGAATCTGGTAGCGATGCGGGGTCAGCACATGGCGGATGTAGTGGCGGGTGGCCTCGGAGTCCTCGGCGATCAGGATCTTCACGGCGCTGTTGCTTTCCAGGCGGTGCAGCAGGCGGAAGGCGTATTCGTAGGAGTGCTGGCTTTCCTTGAGTACGTAGTCGACCACGCCCTTGAGCAGCATCTGGTCGCGGCGCTGTTCGTTATAGGTGCCGCTGAGGACGATGCAGGGCAGGTGGTAACTCATCACCACGTCGACAATTTCACCGTCCGGGGCGTCCGGCAGGTTGAGGTCGACGATGGCGGCGAAGAACAGCTCCGCCGAGGTTTCCAGCATCACCTGGGCCTCGCCCATGGAGGCGCAGAAGATCGGCTGGAAGCCCGTCTCCTTGCGAAACAGATGTTCGAGAATCTTCAGCACCAGTGGGCTGTCTTCGATCACCAGGATATTGCGCAAGGGGCTACTCCTCTGTCGCTGGCCACGTCACCGCAGCCGTCTGTTTAGCTCATGCGGCAACTATAGGGTACGAATGCGCAGCGAGCGGCCCTTGATTTTGCCTTCACTGAGGCACTTGAGTGCCTGCATGGCCACGCTGCGTTCAACCGCAACGTAAGCCTGGAAGTCGAAGATCGCGATTTTGCCGACCTGCGCGCCAGGAATGCCCGCCGCGCCCGTCAGGGCACCGAGAATATCGCCGGGGCGCAGTTTGTCCTTGCGTCCGGCGCCGATGCACAGGGTGATCATCGATGGCTGCAACGGCGCGCCGCCCTGGTGTTTCAGGCTGCTCAGCGGATGCCAGTTGAGCGGCGACTTTTGCAGAGTTTCGATGGCCTGGGCGCGATGGCCTTCGGCTGGTGCGACCAGACTCACGGCCAGGCCCTTTTCACCGGCACGTCCGGTGCGGCCGACTCGGTGAATATGAATTTCCGAGTCGCGCGCCAGTTCGACGTTGATCACCATGTCCAGCGCATCGATATCCAGGCCGCGTGCGGCCACATCGGTGGCCACCAGCACCGACAGGCTGCGGTTGGCGAACATCGCCAGCACCTGATCACGGTCGCGTTGCTCCAGGTCGCCATGTAGCGCAGCGGCCGAGATGCCTTTGGCGGTCAGATGGTCGACCACGTCCTGGCACTGCTGCTTGGTAAAACAGAAGGCCACGCAGGACTGCGGGCGGAAGCTGTTGAGCAGCTTGACCACGGCGTCCAGGCGCTCTTCCGGGGCGATTTCGTAGAAGCGCTGTTCGATCTGCGTGTCGTCGTGCAGGGCCTCGGCCTTGACCTGCTGCGGGTCGCGCATAAAGGCCGCGGCCAGTTGCTTGATCCCGGCCGGGTAGGTGGCGGAGAACAGCAGGGTCTGCCGGCGGCTCGGGGTCTGCCCGATGATGTCGGCGATGCTGTCGTAAAAGCCCATGTCGAGCATGCGATCGGCTTCATCGAGCACCAGGGTGTTCAGACCGTCGAGCTTCAGTGTGCCCTTGCTCAGGTGCTGCTGGATGCGCCCCGGGGTGCCGACGATGATCTGCGCGCCGTGTTCCAGCGAGCCGATCTGCGGGCCGAACGGCACACCGCCGCACAGGGTGAGAATCTTGATGTTGTCTGCCGAGCGCGCCAGGCGACGCAGCTCCTTGGCCACCTGATCGGCCAACTCGCGGGTCGGGCAAAGCACCAGCGCCTGGCAGCCAAAATAGCGTGGGTTGAGCGGGTTGAGCAGGCCGATGCCAAAAGCGGCGGTCTTGCCGCTGCCGGTCTTGGCCTGAGCAATCAGGTCCATGCCCTTGAGCATGACAGGCAGGCTCTGCGCCTGAATCGGGGTCATCTCGGCGTAACCGAGGGACTCGAGGTTGGCCAGCATGGCGGCGGAAAGCGGCAGAGAAGAGAAAGCGGTTTGAGTCACGGTGCAGGCCTGCTAAACGAAATGGCGTGCAGTGTAACAGGCTGGGCGCGATGGCTCGGCTCTAACGGTCGGCTCGCCCGCCCGAGCTGGATATGCGCTTTTTGGAGGGGCGGGCATGACTGCGGGCTTTGGCAAGGACCGCTCCGGGTAGGGTGCGCTGTGCGCACCGCAGTGTTACACCACCTGGCGGTGCGCATAGCGCACCCTACAAAATTTCGGCAGGCCCTAGAACAGATCGATGGGGTCGACGTCCAGCGACCAACGCACCGCGCGGCCGCTAGGCATCTGTTCCAGAGCCAGCATCCAGCTATTGAGCAGACGGTGCAGCGGGGCGCGGGCATTGGCCTGGATCAGCAACTGGGCACGGTAGCGGCCGGCGCGGCGCTCCATCGGCGAGGGAATCGGCCCGAGCAGTTCGATGCCGCTGAGTGCCAACTCGCCGAGCAGCAGTTCGGCTTCCGTGCAGGCATTGTCGAGAAAACCTTCGGCCTGGCCGGGTTTGTGCGCTTCGGCGCGCAGCAGGGCGAGGTGGCAGAACGGCGGCAGGCCAGCGCTGCGGCGCTCACTGAGGGCCTGTTCGGCGAAGGCGAAATAGCCCTGTTCGGTCAGCTGCACCAATAAAGGGTGGTCGGCCAAGTGGCTCTGGATAATCACCTTGCCCGGCTCTTCGGCACGTCCGGCGCGCCCGGCGACCTGCACGATCAGCTGAGCCATGCGCTCGCTGGCGCGAAAATCCGCCGAGAACAACCCGCCATCGGCATCGAGAATCGCCACCAGGGTTACGCGCGGGAAGTGGTGACCTTTGGCGAGCATCTGCGTGCCGACCAGGATGCACGGCTCGCCGCGCTGCACGGTGTTGAACAGGGTGGTCATGGCTTCTTTGCGCGAGGTGCTGTCGCGGTCGACACGCAATACCGGCACGTCGGGGAAGAGAATCTCCAGGCGTTCTTCGGCGCGTTCGGTGCCTGCACCGACCGGGCGCAGATCGACGGTGTTGCACTTCGGGCAGTTGCTCGGCTGGCGTTCGACATGCCCGCAGTGATGGCAGCGCAGCTCGCGCGAGCGCTGGTGCACGGTCATCCGCGCATCACAGCGCGGACATTCGGACAGCCAGCCGCAGTCGTGACAGAGCAGAGTCGGGGCGAAGCCGCGGCGGTTGAGGAACACCAATACTTGCTGGCCGGCTTGTAAGGTTTGGGCGATGGCCTGTTGCATGGGGCCGGAGATTCCGGAATCCAGCGGTCGGCTTTTCACATCCAGGCGTAAAAACCGCGGTTGTTTGGCGCCGCCGGCGCGTTCGCGCAGGTGCAGCAGGGCGTAGCGGCCGTTGTGAGCGTTGTGCAGGCTCTCCAGTGAAGGCGTGGCCGAACCCAGCACGATCGGGATGTTCTCCTGGCGGGCGCGCACCACAGCCAGGTCACGTGCGTGATAGCGCAGGCCTTCCTGCTGTTTATAGGAGGCGTCGTGTTCCTCGTCGATGATGATCAGCCCGGGGTTCTGCATCGGAGTGAACAGTGCCGAGCGGGTGCCGATGATGATATCGGCCTCGCCGTCGCGCGCGGCCAGCCAGGCGTCCAGGCGTTCGCGGTCATTCACCGCCGAGTGCAGCAGGGCGATGCGCGCATTGAAGCGCTGTTCGAAGCGCGCCAGGGTTTGCGGGCCGAGGTTGATCTCGGGGATCAGCACCAGAGCCTGTTTGCCGGCTTCCAGGGTTTCGCGAATCAGTTGCAGGTAGACCTCGGTCTTGCCGCTGCCGGTCACCCCGGCGAGGAGAAAGGCGTTGAAGCTGCCGAACCCTGAGCGGATCGCCTCGCTGGCCGCGCGTTGTTCGGCGTTCAGTGGCAGCTCCGGTTGCGCCAGCCAGTTGGCGTGGCGTTTGCTCGGTGCATGGCGACGCACTTCAACCCGTACCAGGCCTTTCTCCAGCAGCAGGTCGAGGCTGTCCTTGTTCAGTTGCAGTTTGCTCAACAACTGGTGGGCGACCCCGTGGGGGTGCTGGGCGAGGGTACGCAGCGCGTCGCGCTGGCGTGGTGCGCGGCTCAGGCGTGGGTCATCGAGTTGCGCGCCGTCGCTCACTGACCAGAAGCGCTCCTGGCGCGCCTCGGCCGGTTCACCCTGACGCAGCAGTACTGGCAGCGCCCAACTGAGGGTGTCGCCGAGGCTGTGCTGGTAATACTGGGCGGTCCACACACAGAGCTTGAACAGCGCGGGCGGCAAGGGCGACTGGGCATCGAGTAGTTGCAGCGCCGGCTTGAGCTTGTCGGCCGGCACGTCGCTGTGCTCTGTGACTTCGATCAATATGCCGATCATCTCGCGTCGGCCAAACGGCACCCGCAGCCGCGCCCCCGGCTGCAAGGCGCCGCGCGGCACACCGGGCGGGGCACGGTAATCGAACAGGCGGCGCAGCGGCGAGGGCAGGGCGAGGCGCAGAATCACGTCGGGCACGCAGAGGCTCCAGTGGCAAGGGCGCGATCTTAGCACGCAGGCAAACGACAGCCGGCCTTGCGTCGCTGCGGTGCTCTGGTATTATCGCCGGCCTATTTCCGTGCGGTACCCGACAATAGTGTCTGGTGGCGGCACGACAGCCCTGAGGAATCAACATGAAAGCCGATATCCACCCGAACTATGTAGCCATCACCGCCACCTGCAGCTGTGGCAACGTGATCGAAACTCGCTCCACCCTGGGCAAAGCACTGAGCCTGGACGTGTGCAACGAGTGCCACCCGTTCTACACCGGCAAGCAGAAAATGCTGGATACCGGCGGCCGTGTTGATCGCTTCAAGCAGCGCTTCGGCATGTTCGGCGCCAAGCAGTAAGCTTGCGCGCAGCGACGCAGACCCACATGGGTTGCACATCGCTACTGAAAAAGGCGTCCCTTGTGGGCGCCTTTTTCGTTTTCGGCTTTTATTACGAGGCCGCGCTGGCGTTCTGCCCAGCGCCGGGCAAGCTGCCCAGCGTCAAGGTGCAGCGCGTGATTGACGGAGACACCCTGCGTCTGGCTGACGGACGCAGTGTACGTCTGATGGGCATCAACAGCCCCGAGCTGGGCCGCCAGGGCCGTTCCGCCGAGCCGTTTGCCGAAGCCGCGCGCAAGCGCTTGCAGGCGCTGGTAGCAGCCAGTGAGGGGCAGGTGGCCTTGCAGCTTGGCCGGCAAGCCAAGGATCACTACGGGCGCACCTTGGCGCACGCCTATGACAGCCAGGGGCGCAATCTGGAAGCGCAGCTGCTCGCCGAAGGCCTGGGCTATCGGGTGGCTGTAGCGCCCAATTTGGCGTTGGTGGCGTGCCAGCAAGCCGCCGAGCGTCGTGCACGAGAGACGCGTGCCGGGCTTTGGCAGCGTTCGCCGGTGCAGGCGGCTAACCAGATAGCCCGTGGCGGATTTGCCTTGGTGCAGGGCCGGGTTCAGCGTGTCGAGCGCAATGGTGGTGGCGTATGGCTGGAAATGGGGGATGCGCTGGTGCTGCACATCGCCCCGCGTGCAGTGGACAATTTTGACCTGCGCGCTGTCCAAGGCCTTGCCGGGCAGCAGATTGAGGCGCGCGGCTGGGTGGTCGACCGGGCGAAACGCGGCGGCCTGCGTGCCGGGCAGGCGCGCTGGATGTTGCCGTTGAGCGACAAGAGCATGCTGGAGGTGCTGCCATGAACGTGCGTGCGTTGTTGCTACTCGTCCTGCTGGGGCAACTGGCCGGCTGTGCGGTCAATCCGGCGACCGGGCGCAATAATTTCGTGATGATGAGCGAGCAGCAGGAGCTTGACCTCGGGCGCCGCTACAACCAGCAGATACTCAAGGAAAATCCGCGTTACGCCGACGAGAAGCTGCAAGCCTATGTGCAGCAGGTTGGCGAGCGGGTGGCGAAGAACAGCCACCGCAATCAACTGGCTTATCAGTTCACGGTGGTGGACAGCCCTGATATCAACGCCTTTGCCTTGCCAGGTGGCTACATCTATATCCATCGCGGATTGTTGGCCTACCTCAGTTCGGAGGCCGAACTGGCTGCTGTGCTCGGTCACGAAGTAGGTCACGTTACCGCGCGGCACAGCGTGCAGCAGCAGAGCCAGTCCACTGCCTGGGGGTTGCTGGGCCAGGCGGTGGCGATTGGTACCGGTGTAGGCGCCGCTGCCGATGTGACCAGCGTGCTCGGTGGCGCCGTTGTTCGCGGCTATGGCCGCGACATGGAGCTGGAGGCCGACGGCCTCGGTGCACAGTACCTGGCACGTAGCGGCTATGACCCGCAGGCCATGGTCGCCGTGGTCAAGGTATTGAAGAATCAGGAAGACTTCGCCCGTGACCAGGCTGCCGAGCGCGGCGAAGCGCAGCCGACGGGCGGTTATCACGGCTTGTTCGACACTCACCCGGACAATGAACGGCGTCTGCAACAGGTGCTGGGCCCGGCACGTGCCCTGGCCACCGGTCAGCAGGAGGTCAATCGCGAGGGCTTTCTCAAGCGCCTTGAAGGCCTGCCTTTTGGCGATTCGGCTGAAACCGGTGTGCGCCGTGGTCAGCGCTTCTACCATGCGGATCTGAACTTCACCCTGGCTTTTCCCCAGGGCTGGAACCTGCTCAATCGCCCGGATGCACTGATCGGTCACACCGCCGACCAGCAGGCATTTGTCGCCATGACTCTGGAAGACAATCCGCAAAAGCTGGCACCGGCTGAGTTGCTGCGCCAGCGCGTCGGCGGCCAACGCCTGGTGGCGGGTGTCGAGTTACAGCAGGCTGGCCTCACGGGTTACAGCGCGGTGCTGCCGGGTAATGCCGCCAAGCGGATTGCGGTGATCCAGCATGGCGCGCGGGCGTACCTGTTCGTTGCGGCGGTGCGCGGGCAGGCCTCGCTGGAAAGCCAGGACGCACAGTTTCTCAGCGTGATCAAAAGTTTTCGTCCGATGACCGCTGCCGAATACAAGCAGGCGCAGCCGCAGCGGCTGCAATTGGTCAAGGTCAAGCCGGGCCAGACCCTGGAAAGTCTGGCCAAGGACAGCCCTCTGTCGGGGGATGCCGCGAAGGCGCTGCGCCTGCTCAACAACCTCTACCCCAGCGGCCAGCCGCGCCCCGGTGACTGGCTCAAAGTCGTACGCTAGGGCCTGCGTGCGTATCCGGACTCGCCAGTCTTGTGCAGCTGTATACAACTTGCGTATCCTCGCCGCCTGCCTGTTCAACACCCCCAAGCGGAAATGCCACCATGTCTGATTTGAAAACAGCCGCTCTCGAATATCACGCCAATCCCCGTCCGGGTAAGCTGAGTGTCGAGCTAACCAAGCCAACCGCAACCGCACGCGACCTGTCCCTGGCCTACAGCCCCGGTGTTGCCGAGCCTGTGCGCGAAATTGCGCGTGACCCGGAGCTGGCATACCGCTACACCGGCAAAGGCAACCTGGTGGCAGTTATTTCCGACGGTACCGCGATTCTCGGCCTGGGCGACCTCGGTCCGCTGGCGTCCAAGCCGGTAATGGAAGGCAAGGGTGTGCTGTTCAAGCGCTTTGCCGGCATCGATGTATTCGACATCGAAGTCGAGTCTGAAAGCCCGCAGGCATTTATCGACACCGTTCGCCGTATCTCGATCACCTTTGGTGGGATCAACCTGGAAGACATCAAGGCGCCCGAGTGCTTTGAGATCGAGCGCACGCTGATCGAACAGTGCGACATTCCGGTATTCCACGATGACCAGCACGGCACCGCCATCGTGACCGCAGCGGGCATGCTCAACGCCCTGGAAATCGCCGGCAAGACCCTGCCGGACGCCAAGATCGTCTGCCTGGGTGCTGGTGCTGCCGCCATCTCCTGCATGAAACTGCTGGTGAGCATGGGTGCCAAGGTCGAGAACATTTATATGATCGACCGCAAGGGTGTGATCCACGCTGGTCGTGACGATCTGAACCAGTACAAGGCGGTGTTTGCCAGCGAAACCAGCAAACGCACCCTGTCCGATGCACTGGACGGTGCCGATGTGTTTGTCGGTTTGTCCGGTGCCAATCTGCTGGCCCCTGAAGATCTCAAGCGCATGGCGGCCAACCCGATCGTGTTCGCCTGCTCCAACCCGGACCCGGAAATCAAGCCGGAGCTGGCGCGTGAAGTGCGCAGCGATGTGATCATGGCCACCGGTCGTTCCGACTACCCGAACCAGGTCAACAACGTGCTCGGCTTCCCGTTCATCTTCCGTGGTGCGCTGGACGTTCGCGCGACCCGCATCAACGAAGAAATGAAGATTGCAGCCGCTCTGGCTCTGCGTGACCTGGCCAAGCTGCCCGTGCCTCAGGAGGTCTGTGACGCGTATGGTGGCATCGCCCTGTCGTTCGGCCCTGAGTACATCATTCCGAAGCCGATGGACCCGCGCCTGATCACCGTGGTTTGTGATGCGGTGGCCAAGGCGGCTATCGAGAGCGGTGTGGCGACCTTGCCGTATCCGAAGCACTACCCGCTGCAGTCGGTTAACGACGTGTTCAACGGCTAAGCCTGCGAGCAATAAAAAACCCGCCGCGGCGGGTTTTTTATTGCGTGCTTATTCGTCTGAGCATTCGGGACGAGCGGCACATGCGTCTATGGCGGTGGTGACTTAGAACAGATCGAGCGGTGCGGCCTCGTCTGCAGGCAGTGGGCTACCGGGGATGCTCATGCCAGGGTCAAATTCTCCCATCGGCGGTGGCGAATCTTCGCTCTTGAACAGCTCAAAGTAGGCGTCCGGTGTATCCGGTGTCGCCGCGCGTCCGCTGTGTGGGTCAACGCGCAGGGTCAACAGCCCTTCGGGCTCGGGCAGCAGATGGCTGGGTTTGTCCTTCAGGGCCGCGCCCATGTAGCTCATCCAGATGGGCAGCGCCACGGTGCCACCGTATTCGTTGCGGCCAAGACTTTCCGGCTGATCGAAACCGGCCCAGACGGTGGTGATGTAGTCGGCGTTGTAACCGGAGAACCAGCTGTCCTTGGATTCGTTGGTGGTGCCGGTTTTTCCTGCCAGGTCATCACGGCCCATGGCCATGGCACGGCGGCCGGTGCCGCGCTTGATCACGTCCTGCAGCATGCTGGTCATGATGTAGGCGGTACGGCCATCAATGATCTGTTCGGCCTGGATCGGTTCGGCGGGCAGTGGTTGATCGCCCACGATCAGTGCGGCGTTGCTCTGTTGGGCGCGCTGTTCAATGCCAGCGGGGGTTTGTGCCGGGCTGGCGTTGAACAGCTGCTTACCGTTACGGTCTTCGATGCGCTCGATCAGGTAGGGCTCGACCTTGTAGCCGCCATTAGCAAAGGTGCTCCAGCCTTCGGCGATCTCCATTGGCGTCAGGCTTGCGGTACCCAGGGCCAGGGAGAGGTTGGGCGGCAGATCCTTGCGCTCAAAACCGAAGCGCTCGATGTAGCTCAGCGTGCTGTCAATGCCGAGATCCTGCAGCAGACGAATCGAAACCAGGTTGCGTGAGCGGTACAGCGCTTCGCGCAGGCGAATTGGGCCGAGGAAGGTGTTGTTGTCATTCTTCGGTCGCCAGACCTGCGACAGCGCATCGTCGGCAAACACGATCGGGGCATCGTTCACCAGTGTCGCGGCGGTGTAGCCCTTATCCAGTGCCGCGCTGTAGACGAAGGGCTTGAAGCTCGAGCCTGGCTGGCGTTTGGCCTGGGCCGCACGGTTGTAGTTGCTCTGCTCAAAGGAGAAGCCGCCGACCAAAGCGCGAATGGCGCCATTGTTCGGATCAAGCGACACCAGTGCGCTCTGTGCGGCGGGCAACTGAACAAAACGCAGGCTGCCGTCTTCCTGGCGCTGCACGCGGATTAGGTCGCCAATCTGGCTGACGTCCGCAGGCTGCTGTGGACGTGGGCCGAGGCTATTAGTATTGAGGAAGGGACGTGCCCATTTCATGCTGTCCCAGGCCACGGCCTGTTCTTCGCCATTGCGTAACAGCACCAGAATGCCGCTCTTTTCCACGCTGGTGACGATAGCCGGCTCCAGGCCGCCAAGGGATACCTGCTTACTCAGTTCGCTGAGCCAGTTCTCCTTGGTCATACCCGGCAGACGGCTTTCCGGGCCGCGGTAGCCATGGCGCTGATCGTAGGCAATCAAGCCTTCGCGCACAGCGCTGTTGGCAGCGATTTGCAGATCACTGGGCACCGTAGTGGTGACGTTGAAACCTTCGGTATAGGCCTCGCTGCCATAGCGGCCGACCATCTCGGCGCGGGCCATCTCGGCAATATAAGGCGCAACCAGTTCCGGGGCGGGAACGTGATAACTGACATTGATCGGTTCTGCCAGGGCTTCGTCGTAGCGCTGCTTGTCGATTCGGCCAAGGCTGTACATGCGCCCGAGAATCCAGTCACGGCGCTCAAGTGCGCGGGTTGGATTGACCAGCGGATTGAAACGCGAAGGCGCCTTGGGTAGACCAGCAATCATGGCCATCTGCGCCAGGCTAGTGTCACGAATCGACTTGCCGTAATAAACCTGAGCGGCTGCCTCGATACCGTAAGCACGGTTTCCCAGGTAAATCTTGTTCACATAAAGTTCAAGAATTTCGTTCTTACTGAGTTCCCGTTCAATTTGCAGCGCAAGAAGTATCTCGTTGATCTTGCGGGAGAAACTTCGCTCACTGGTAAGGAAGAAGTTCTTCGCTACCTGCATGGTGATGGTGCTGCCGCCCGTTTGGATCTGCCCGCTTTTCACGATTTGCGTTGCAGCGCGCATCAGGCTGGTAAGGTCAACGCCATAATGGTTGGCAAAGTTGTCGTCTTCGGCAGCGAGCAACGCGCTGATGAAGTCCTGAGGGATATCGGCAAAGGCGATAGGCGAGCGGCGCATTTCGCCAAATTCGGCGATCAGCTTGGCATCACTGCTGTAGACCCTCAGCGGGATCTGCAGCTGGATGCTGCGCAAAGATTCGACGGATGGAAGGCTAGGGCTAAGATAGAGGAAGGCCCCGCTGAAACTGAGTACCAAGCCACAAAAAACGGCGAGGCAGGACCAGCAGAAAAAACGCAAAAGACGCATCAAGATTTTTGGATTTCCAGATAAAAGAACGAGTTAAGCCGAACACAAGGTTAAAAGAGAAAAACTGATCACATTATAAGCGGTTTTTTTGCTGGGTAGCCATTTGCGCTTCTGTCAAGACTGTTATTTAATGTGAAAAAACATAAATAGTCCGTAAGTCGCGGATGCCAATAGGAAATCGGTCGTGCTAGGGCTCTTCAATAAGAAAGCGAATACGCTACTCGGGATCGATATCAGTTCGACCTCCGTCAAGCTCCTCGAATTGAGCCGCTCCGGAAGCCGCTACAAGGTAGAGGCTTACGCAGTCGAGCCGCTCCCCCCTAATGCTGTGGTCGAAAAGAACATCGCTGAACTGGAAGGGGTGGGGCAGGCCCTTTCGCGCGTTCTGGCAAAAGCTAAAAGCGGTGTGAAAACCGCCGCAGTGGCGGTTGCCGGTTCAGCTGTGATTACCAAGACCATCGAGATGGAAGCAGGTCTTTCAGACGACGAGTTGGAAAACCAGCTGAAGATCGAAGCCGATCAGTACATCCCTTATCCGCTGGAAGAAGTCGCAATCGACTTTGAGGTGCAAGGTGCATCGCCGCGCAATGCTGATCGCGTTGAAGTGCTGCTTGCAGCCTGCCGCAAGGAAAACGTCGAAGTGCGCGAAGCGGCTTTGGCGCTTGCCGGTTTGACTGCCAAGGTTGTTGACGTTGAGGCCTATGCCCTTGAGCGTGCGTACGGTTTGTTGATCGAGCAGCTTGGCGGTGGTCGCGATGAGCTGACCGTCGCCGTTGTCGATATCGGTGCCACCATGACCACGCTGAGCGTGCTGCACAATGGCCGCACCATCTATACCCGCGAGCAGCTGTTTGGTGGCAAGCAACTTACCGAAGAGATTCAGCGCCGCTATGGTCTTTCTGTAGAAGAAGCCGGCCTGGCCAAGAAACAGGGCGGTCTGCCTGACGACTACGAAAGTGAAGTGCTGCAGCCATTTAAAGAGGCGGTCGTGCAGCAGGTTGCCCGTTCGCTGCAATTCTTCTTTGCCGCTGGCCAGTTCAATGATGTGGATTACATCCTGCTGGCGGGTGGTACCGCGTCAATTCCAGATCTTGATCGCCTGATTCAGCAGAAGATCGGTACCCAGACATTGGTGGCCAACCCCTTCGCTGAAATGGCGCTGAGCGGCAAAGTTAACGCAGGAGCGCTCGCCAGCGATGCGCCAGCCTTGATGATTGCCTGCGGTCTGGCGATGAGGAGTTTTGACTAATGGCGCGGATTAACCTACTCCCTTGGCGCGAACAGTTACGCGAAGAGCGCAAACAACGGTTTCTGGTAACGCTTGCTGGGGTCTTTATTGTTGCTGCGGGTGCTGTTTTCTTGGGGGATCAATACCTCGGTGGTGCGATTGAGCAGCAAGATGCGCGAAATGAATTTGTGCGCAAAGAGATTGCCGTTTTAGATGCACGTATCAAAGAAATCAGTGAGCTTAAAACACGTCGTCAGCAGTTGCTTGAACGTATGAAGATTATTCAGGACCTTCAAGGTAATAGGCCAATTATCGGGCGTGTTTTCGATCAGTTAGTTAGGACGCTTCCTGATGGGGTGTATTTTACTGGCGTGAAAATGACCGGTAAAAGTATTGCAATTGTCGGTGCTGCGGAATCTAACAATCGAGTTTCTAACTTGATGCGAAACCTAGATGCCTCTGACTGGCTAACGGCACCTAACCTTACAGAGGTTAAATCTGTTACAGCAGGTGCGCTTGATCAGGCTAACGTATTCCAACTTACAGTTCAGCAAACGCAGCCTGATTTGGTTGTTGAAGGGGGCAAGCAATGAGCCTTAATGACTCCCTAGAAAGTCTGCGTAAGGTTGATCTGAATGATCTTGACTTTAATAACGTCGGTTCCTGGCCGGCTGTTGTAAAGTTTATAGCTGGTGTAATTCTCTTTGTTGCAGTCCTGGCTCTTGGTTATAACTTTCATCTGAAAGACTTGCAAAGTCAGCTGGAGAGTAAGCAGGCTGAAGAGGTCGCTCTAAAGGAGCAATTTTCGAGTAAGGCTTTTCAGGCCGCCAATTTAGATGCCTACAAAGAGCAGATGCAAGAAATGGAAGTCTCTTTTGGCGCTCTTCTAAAGCAGCTGCCCAGTGACACAGAAGTTCCTGGCCTGCTGGAGGATATTACTCGCACAGGCTTAGGTAGTGGTTTGGAGTTTGAGGAAATCAAGCTTTTGCCGGAAGTTGCCCAGCAATTTTATATAGAGCTGCCTATTCAGATTACTGTTGTCGGTTCATACCATGATTTAGCGACTTTTGTTAGTGGTGTTTCAAGTCTGCCGAGAATTGTAACCCTGCATGATTTTAATTTAGTTTCAGCAGGTGTCGACAGTTCGTCGGAACTTAGGATGAATATATTGGCTAAAACTTATCGTTATAACGATAAAGGGGTTCAGCCATGAAGGTTTCTTTTGCAGGCTTTTTTTTACCTTTGGCTCTCCTCGCGGGGTGTGGAAGTGGTGGGGATTTTTCTGATCTCCAGGGATATATGGATGAGGTGCGCGCTCGTCCTAAGGGTGAGATCGAACCGCTGCCGAAATTTCTGCCTTATGAAAGTTTTGCATATAGCGCAGCGTCGCTACGAAGCCCTTTCCAGCCGCCTGTAAAGCTAGAAGTATCCACAAAGCAGAAGGGAAGCAAAGACATAAAGCCTGATGAGGCTCGCGCGAAACAATTTCTCGAGGGCTTCAATATAGAAACTTTCGTTATGGTTGGTACTCTTGCTAACGAGTCCGGAGCCTTTGCGCTAATTAACGGTGCAGGTGGTGTTCATCGTGTGAAAGTCGGTGATTATTTGGGGCGCAATCATGGGCGCATACTTGCTATCGAAGAGTCCAAGATTGATGTTGTAGAGATTGTTCCAGATGGTGAGGGTGGCTGGTTAGAGCGTCCGCGAACTTTGTCTCTTAAAGAGCGCTCTTGAAATTAGGGCGGAATAAATATGAAAAAGAACAACCAATCTGCTCGGCGGAATATGACAATGAAAAATTCCATTTCATCGATAGGGCTCTCGCTGCTTGCCGTGCTTCTGTCGCCTTCACTTCTGGCTGCTAATTTACAGGCGCTTGATGTCGCTGCTTTGCCTGGTGATCGAGTTGAGTTGAAGCTTTCGTTTGATGAGCCTGTACTGGCTCCTCGCGGTTACACGATTGAGCAGCCAGCACGCATTGCTCTCGACTTACCTGGGGTCTCAAACAAACTTGGCGCTAAAAATCGTGAGTTGGGCGTTGGTAATGCGCGTAGTGTAACTGTTGTTGAGGCTAAGGATCGAACTCGTTTAATTATTAATTTGACGAATCTCGTCCCGTATCAGACTCGAGCTGATGGTAATAACCTATATGTAACTGTTGGTGAGGGTGGGGCAGTACTAGCGCCGGTAGTGAGTAGTCAGCCAGTAGTCGCAGCTATTACACCGTCAGTCAAACAATATATGCCTAAGTCTAGGGAGATTGGTGGTATTGATTTCCAGCGTGGGGAGCTTGGTGAAGGCAACATAGTCATTAATTTGTCTGATGCTTCCGTTACTCCTGACATACAGGATCAGGGTGGCAAAATTCGGCTGGACTTCTCCAAGACTATTCTTCCTGACGCTCTTCGGGTGAAGTTGGATGTCAAGGATTTTGCAACTCCGGTTCAATTTGTCACTGCGTCAGGTACGGGTGACAAGGCGAGTGTTCTCATTGAGCCTGCCGGTGTTTATGACTATTTGGCGTATCAAACAGATAATAAATTGACGATTAGTGTAAAGCCACTTACGCAGGTTGAGGCTGAGAAGCGCAAGGCAGACAGTTTTGCATACTCCGGGGAGAAACTTTCCCTGAATTTTCAAGATATTGATGTTCGTTCTGTTCTTCAGTTGATTGCTGATTTTACAGATTTGAACCTTGTCGCTAGTGATACTGTGGCCGGAAACATAACTCTTCGCCTTCAAAATGTACCGTGGGACCAGGCTTTGGATCTGGTTCTCAAAACTAAAGGTCTGGACAAGCGCAAGATTGGTAATGTCTTACTTGTTGCTCCGGCGGATGAAATTGCTGCGCGTGAGCGTCAAGAGCTTGAATCTCAGAAGCAGATTGCTGAGTTGGCTCCTTTGCGTCGTGAATTGATTCAGGTTAACTATGCCAAAGCATCTGATATGGCGCAGCTCTTCCAGTCAGTAACTAGTGCGGACGGTTCTGCCGATTCGCGTGGCTCAGTGACTGTGGATGACAGAACTAACAGCATAATTGCTTATCAGACCCAGGAGCGTCTTGATGAGCTACGACGTATTGTGGCGCAGTTAGACGTTGCTGTTCGCCAAGTTATGATTGAGGCGCGGATCGTTGAAGCGAACGTTGACTATGATAAAGCTCTCGGCGTCAATTGGCGTGGTGCGCGAGTAGGGGATAACAATTTTGTTGTGGGGGGCTCTGGTGGTAACCGGACTGGGGCGCCAGGATATGGCCAGAATCCGGGGGTTCAAAATCCAACGACTTCATTAGGTAATTTTGTTGATATGGGAGTTGTTGGGAGAACATCAGGTATCGGTATCGGTTTCATTACTGATAACGCCATACTTGACTTAGAGCTTTCAGCTATGGAGAAAACAGGTAATGGAGAGGTTGTATCGCAGCCCAAAGTCGTCACGTCTGACAAAGAAACAGCTAAGATTTTGAAGGGCTCAGAGATACCGTATCAAGAAGCTAGCTCTAGTGGTGCAAGTACAACGTCTTTCAAAGAGGCTGCATTGTCTTTGGAGGTAACACCACAGATTACGCCTGATAATCGTATCATCATGGAAGTTAAAGTTACTAAGGATGCCCCGGATTTTGGGCGCGCCGTTAATGGGGTTCCGCCTATTAATAAGAATGAGGTGAATGCTAAGGTTCTTGTTAATGATGGTGAGACAATAGTAATCGGCGGTGTTTTCTCTAATACACAGACAAAAACTGTAGACAAGGTTCCGTTTTTGGGTGACCTGCCTTACTTGGGGCGCATGTTTAAGCGTGATGTTGTTCAGGATAATAAGTCAGAGCTTCTGATCTTCCTCACGCCACGCATCATGAACAACCAGGCCGTCGCGGTGAGTCGTTGATTCAGTGCGAAATTTGATCCTTGTAGGCCCGATGGGGGCAGGTAAGAGCACCATCGGGCGTTTGTTAGCCAAAGAGCTGCGGTTGCCGTTCAAGGACTCTGATAAAGAGATTGAGCAGCGCACGGGGGCGGATATTCCTTGGATCTTCGATGTTGAAGGTGAACAAGGGTTTCGTGAACGTGAGCAGGCAGTGATCACCGAGCTCTGTGATGTTGACGGCATGGTATTAGCGACGGGCGGTGGTGCGGTTATGCGTGCTGAAAACCGTGCTGCGTTGAAGCGTGGTGGTCACGTGGTCTACTTGCATGCTTCTGTTGAGCAGCAGGTGGATCGCACTTCGCGAGATCGCAATCGACCGTTGTTGCGTGCGGCAGATCCGGGCAGGGTTCTGGCTGAATTGTTTGCAGTCCGTGATCCGCTGTACCGCGAGATCGCTGAGATTGTTGTAGAAACCGACGAGCGTCCTCCTCGTTTGGTTGTGCAAGAGATTCTTGAGCGCCTTGAGGTGCTTTCTTCCCGTTAAAGCGCAGGCTGAACTGCGCTATCCTAGGCCCCTTTTTAACCTGGGGGCGTTATGCAGACTCTTCATGTCGATCTTGGTGAGCGCAGCTATCCGATCTATATCGGTGCTGAGCTGTTAGCGCGTACTGATTTGCTGGCTGCTCATATAGTGGGTCGACAAGTCGCAATCGTGACCAATGAGACAGTTGCTCCTCTTTATTTGGCTGATCTTGAGCGCGTGCTTGCGGGGTATGCCGTTACATCGATCGTGCTGCCCGACGGTGAAAGCTACAAAACCTGGGAAACTCTGCAGCTGATTTTTGATGGGCTGCTCGTTGCACGGCATGACCGGCGCACAACGGTGATTGCTTTGGGCGGCGGAGTGATCGGTGATATGGCAGGCTTTGCGGCGTCCTGTTACCAGCGCGGTGTGAACTTTATCCAAGTGCCGACCACATTGCTGTCGCAGGTCGATTCATCTGTTGGTGGCAAGACGGGTATCAATCATCCGCTGGGTAAGAACATGGTTGGGGCCTTCTACCAGCCGCAAGCTGTGTTGATTGATACGGCCACGCTGGTTACGTTGCCGGCTCGTGAGTTGTCTGCTGGTCTGGCGGAAGTAATCAAGTACGGCCTGATTTGTGACGAGCCTTTCCTGCTATGGCTTGAGGAGCATATGCCAGCGTTGCGTGCCCTGGATCAGCAAGCGCTGACCGCTGCAATTGAGCGCTCCTGTGCGGCCAAGGCTCGCGTAGTGGCTGCTGATGAGCGTGAGTCCGGGGTGCGCGCCACTCTGAACCTTGGGCATACCTTCGGCCATGCCATAGAAACGCATCAGGGGTACGGTGTCTGGTTGCATGGAGAGGCGGTCGCCGTCGGTACGGTCATGGCGTTGGATATGTCCGAGCGCCTGGGCTGGATTACGGCTGCTGAGCGTGAGCGGGCGGTGCGCTTATTTGTCGCGGCGGGTTTGCCTGTTGTGCCGCCGCAAGATATGACAGCCGAGGACTTTATGGAGCATATGGCGGTCGACAAGAAAGTCCTCGATGGCAAGTTGCGTCTGGTGTTGTTGCGCGGCTTGGGCGAGGCGGTGGTAACCGGTGATTTTCCCCGGGAAATTTTGAATGCCACGCTGAGCGCAGATTATGCGACGCAGCTGGCTCAGCTTAAAAACTAACGAGTGGCCCATGACAAGTTTGCATGCTGACGAGGCGTTTCTCGATCACTACCAGTTCACTCATGACCCCTTCGCATCGCGAGTGCCAGGGTTCAAGTTCTTTCCGGCGCAGCGCAAGCCGGTGTTGGGGCAGCTGCATCATCTGGCGCGTTATAGTCAGCTGTTGTTGGTGGTCAGTGGTCCGGATGGCAGCGGTAAGACGTTGCTGCGTCAGGCGCTGGTTGCGAGCACTAATAAGCAGGCTGTGCAGAGTGTTGTGGTTTCTGCGAAGGGCGCTTCTGATCCGGCGAGCATTCTGCGTCAGGTTGCTCAGGGCTTGCAGGTGCAGCGCCCAGAGTTGCCGGCGATTCTGGCTCAGGTCGGGCAGTTGGCGCTGACTGGACAGGAAGTCTATGTGCTGGTTGATGATGCCGAGGATCTCAGTGACGCCGCGCTGACCAGTCTCTTGAGCCTGGCAGGCGGCAATGCCGAGGGGCGGCCACATGTTTTCCTGTTTGCCGAGTCGCAGCTGTTGTCGCGTCTTGAGCATGTTGCGGCGGGTGATGAATGCTTTCACGTCATTGAGTTGCAGCCTTACAGCGAAGATGAGACCCGCGAGTACATGGCGCAGCGCCTGGAAGGGGCTGGGCAGGGTATTGAGGTCTTCAGTGATGACCAAGTCGCCGATATTCATGAGCAGTCCGCTGGTTGGCCGGGTGCAATCAATCAGGTTGCTCGCGAAGCGCTGGTCGATGCGATGCTGGCGCGACGCGGTGCTGCGAGCCGTGGAGGGTTTGCCTTCAGTCTGCCGCGCAAGCATCTGTTAGCGCTGTGCGTCGTCGCCATCGGTGTTCTTGCTGCCTGGTTTATGCAGGGGCGTGTGGTTGAGGATGTTGAGGCGCCAGTGATTGCACAATTGCCGCTGGGTGAAGCGCCACCGGCTGTGGCGGCGGATGCGGCAGCACCTGCTGCACCTGCGGTTGCACCTTCTATTCAGTTTGAGGGGGCCAACCAGCCGTTACCGCTTCCTTTGGTGGGTGAGGCACAGCCGGTCATTCGTGAGCCGCTGGCTCAAGCTGCTGGATTGAGTGGTGCGGAGGAGTCTGATGTGGCAGGTGCGGCACCGGCTCCTGAGTTGGTCGCGGAGGCAGCTCCGGTGCGACCTGCAGCGGTCCCGAGTGTGCCGACTACGCCGGTTGCGCCTCCTGTCGCTGAGCCTGTAAAGGTTGCGCCGCCGGTTGCTCCAGTGGTTAGACCTGCTGTGCCTGTGCCTGTGCCTGTGCCTGTGGCTGCCACTGCGCCAGCTGTAAAACCGCAGGTGCCGACCCCTACGGTCAAGCCGGCGACTTCAGCTGTTGGGGGCGACTGGTATGCGGCTCAGGCTGGCTCGCGTTTTACCCTGCAGATACTCGGCGCTCGTCTGGAAAGTGGTGCGCAGGCTTTTGTAAAAGCCCATGGCGCGGATTACCACTATTTCAAGAAGCAGCATCAGGGTAAGCCGTTGTACGTGGTGACGTATGGCAGCTTTGCAACCCGTGAAGCGGCTCAGGCGGCCTTGCGCACTCTTCCTGCCAAGGTTCAGGCTGGTAAGCCATGGCCGCGCAACTTTGCTGGCATTCAGCAAGAGATTGCCCAGGCGCGCTAGCTGATACACTTCATCGCTTGCGCTGACCGGTCGGTCGTTACCACGACCTTCCGGTCTTATCCTTCGTTTTCGCGACATATGTTTTCAAGGCTTCGTCACTAAGATTTGTGACGGCCTAGGTGGGTATGTACAATGACCACCCTTTCGCCTGCGCAAAGCTGGGGCTTAGTCCTGCGCGTATGGTAAGTGGTTGAATTAGAAAGTAATTGCCTTGTGATAGGCCGTCTGGTGAGAGTCCCTATGAAAGCAGGTTTGTACCGTCCTGATGAGTTCAAGGATAACTGCGGCTTCGGCCTTATCGCCCATATGCAGGGTGAGGCTAGCCATCACCTGCTGCAGACTGCGATTGAAGCCCTGACATGTATGACCCACCGTGGCGGGATCAACGCCGACGGTAAGACCGGCGACGGTTGCGGTCTGCTGATTCAGAAGCCTGATGCTTTCCTGCGTGCCATGGCCCAGCAGCACTTTTCCGTCGAACTGCCCAAGCAGTACGCCGTCGGCATGGTGTTCCTCAACCAGGACCCGGTGAAAGCCGAAGCGGCCCGCGAAAACATGAATCGCGAAATTCTCGCGGCCGGCCTGAGCCTGGTCGGCTGGCGCAAAGTGCCAATCGACACCAGCGTACTCGGCCGTCTGGCGCTTGAACGTCTGCCGCAGATCGAGCAGGTGTTTATCGGCGGCGAAGGTCTGTCCGATCAGGAATTCGCGATCAAGCTGTTCAGCGCACGTCGTCGTTCCTCGGTGGCTAACGCCGCTGACAGCGATCACTACATCTGCAGCTTTTCGCACAAGACCATCATCTACAAAGGCCTGATGATGCCGGCCGACCTGCAGCAGTTCTACCCGGATCTGGGTGACGAGCGTCTGCAGACCGCCATTTGCGTATTCCACCAGCGTTTCTCCACCAACACCCTGCCGAAATGGCCGCTGGCTCAGCCGTTCCGCTTCCTGGCGCACAACGGTGAAATCAACACCATCACCGGTAACCGCAACTGGGCCCAGGCGCGTCGCCTGAAGTTCGCCAACGACCAGATTTTCGATCTGGAAGAGCTTGGCCCGCTGGTTAACCGTGTGGGCTCCGACTCCTCGAGTATGGACAACATGCTCGAACTGATGGTCACCGGCGGTATCGACCTGTTCCGTGGCGTGCGCATGATCATTCCGCCAGCCTGGCAGAACGTCGAAACCATGGACGCCGACCTGCGTGCGTTCTACGAATACAACTCCATGCACATGGAGCCTTGGGATGGTCCGGCCGGCGTGGTGCTCACCGATGGCCGCCATGCCGTGTGCCTGCTCGACCGTAACGGTCTGCGTCCGGCGCGCTGGGTCACCACCAAGAATGGTTACATCACCCTGGCTTCGGAAATCGGCGTGTGGAATTACGCACCCGAAGACGTCGTGGCCAAGGGCCGCGTAGGCCCAGGGCAGATTCTCGCCGTGGACACCGAAACCGGGCAGATCCTCGGCAGCAACGACATCGACAACCGTCTGAAGTCGCGTCACCCCTACAAGCAGTGGATGCGCAAGAGTGCCCAGCGCATTCAGGCGACCCTGGAAGACCGCGACCACGGTTCGGCGTTCTACGACGTCGACCAGCTCAAGCAGTACATGAAGATGTACCAGGTCACCTTCGAGGAGCGTGATCAGGTGCTGCGTCCGCTAGGCGAACAAGGTCAGGAAGCGGTCGGCTCCATGGGTGATGACACGCCGATGGCCGTGCTCAGCCAGCGTGTACGCTCGCCGTATGACTACTTCCGTCAGCAGTTCGCCCAGGTCACCAACCCGCCGATCGACCCGCTGCGTGAAGCTATCGTCATGTCGCTGGAGATCTGCCTCGGTGCCGAGCGCAACATTTTCGAAGAGTCGCCCGAGCACGCTGCACGGGTGATTCTCAGCAGCCCTGTGATCTCGCCGGCCAAGTGGCGTGCGCTGATGAACCTGGATCGTCCGGGCTTCGAGCGTCACCTGATCGACATGAACTATGACGAGTCGATTGGTCTGGAAGCTGCTGTGCGCAATATGGCCGATCAGGCCGAAGAAGCGGTGCGCGCCGGCAAGGTGCTGCTGGTTCTGTCTGACCGTCACATTGCTCCAGGCAAGCTGCCGGCTCACGCTTCGCTGGTCACCGGTGCGATTCACCACCGCCTGACCGAAAAAGGCCTGCGTTGCGACTGCAACATCCTGGTTGAAACTGCCACCGCTCGCGATCCGCATCACTATGCCGTGCTGCTGGGCTTCGGTGCCTCGGCGGTGTACCCGTTCCTTGCTTACGAAGTGCTGGGCGACCTGATTCGTACCGGCGAAGTGCTGGGCGATCTGTATGAAGTGTTCAAGCACTACCGCAAGGGCATCTCCAAGGGCCTGCTGAAGATCCTGTCGAAGATGGGCATCTCCACCGTGGCGTCCTACCGCGGTGCGCAGCTGTTCGAAGCTGTTGGCTTGTCCGATGAAGTCACCGAGCTGTGCTTCCGTGGCGTGGCCAGCCGCATCAAGGGTGCGCGTTTCGTCGATATCGAAGCCGAGCAGAAACTGCTGGCGGGCGAAGCCTGGAACAACCGTAAAGCGATTCAGCAGGGCGGTTTGCTCAAGTTCGTCTACGGCGGCGAATACCACGCCTACAACCCGGATGTGGTCAACACCCTGCAGACCGCTGTACAGCAGGGCAGCTACGAGAAGTTCAAGGAATACACCACGCTGGTTGATACCCGCCCGGTGTCGATGCTGCGCGACCTGCTCAAGCTGAAACTGGCTGATCAGCCGCTGGCGTTGGATCAGGTTGAGCCGATGAGCGAGATTCTCAAGCGCTTCGACTCCGCTGGTATTTCCCTCGGCGCGCTGTCGCCTGAGGCGCATGAAGCGATTGCCGAAGCGATGAACCGCCTGGGTGCGCGCTCCAACTCTGGTGAGGGCGGCGAAGACCCGGCCCGCTACGGCACCGTGCGTAGCTCGAAAATCAAACAGGTGGCTACCGGCCGCTTTGGCGTCACCCCGGAATACCTGGTCAACGCTGAAGTGCTGCAGATCAAGGTCGCCCAGGGCGCCAAGCCTGGTGAGGGCGGCCAGCTGCCGGGCGGCAAGGTCAACGGCCTGATTGCCCGTCTGCGTTACGCCGTGCCCGGCGTGACCCTGATTTCGCCGCCACCGCACCACGACATCTATTCCATCGAAGACCTGGCGCAGCTGATCTATGACCTCAAGCAGGTCAACCCGGCTGCACTGGTGTCGGTCAAGTTGGTGGCAGAGGCCGGTGTCGGCACCATCGCCGCCGGTGTGGCCAAGGCCTACGCCGACCTGATCACCATCTCCGGTTACGACGGTGGTACCGGCGCATCGCCGCTGACCTCGATCAAGTACGCCGGTGCGCCGTGGGAACTCGGCCTGGCCGAAACCCATCAGACCCTTCGCGGTAATGACCTGCGCGGCAAGGTGCGGGTACAGACCGACGGCGGTCTGAAGACCGGCCTCGACGTGATCAAGGCGGCTATCCTCGGCGCCGAAAGCTTCGGCTTTGGTACTGCGCCGATGATCGCCCTGGGCTGTAAATACCTGCGCATCTGTCACCTGAACAACTGCGCCACCGGCGTGGCCACGCAGAACGACAAACTGCGCAAGGATCACTTCATCGGCACCGTCGAAATGGTGATGAACTTCTTCACCTATGTCGCCGAAGAAACCCGCGAGTGGCTGGCCAAGCTGGGCGTGCGCAGCCTGGAAGAGCTGATCGGGCGCACTGACCTGCTCGAAGTGCTGCCGGGTGAGACCGCCAAGCAGGGCTATCTGGACCTGACGCCGCTGCTGGGCAGCGATCACATTCCGGCGGACAAGCCGCAGTTCTGCCTGGTCGAGAAGAACCCGCCGTTCGACGAAGGCCTGCTGGCCGAGAAGATGGTCGAGTTGGCCAAGCCGGCGATTGAGGCGGCCAGCGGTGGCGAATTCGATCTGGACGTCTGCAACTGTGACCGCTCCATCGGTGCCCGTGTTTCCGGCGAAATCGCCCGCAAACATGGTAACCAGGGCATGGCCAATGCGCCGATCACCTTCCGCTTCAAGGGCACTGCGGGTCAGAGCTTCGGCGTGTGGAACGCCGGTGGTCTGAACCTGTACCTGGAAGGCGACGCCAACGACTACGTCGGCAAGGGCATGACCGGCGGCAAGCTGGTGATCACCCCGCCGAAAGGCAGCCCGTTCAAGACCCAGGACAGCGCCATCATCGGCAACACCTGCCTGTACGGTGCAACCGGTGGCAAGCTGTTCGCCGCGGGTACTGCGGGCGAGCGTTTCGCCGTGCGTAACTCCGGTGCGCACACGGTGGTGGAAGGCACGGGCGACCATTGCTGCGAATACATGACCGGCGGCTTTGTCTGCGTGCTGGGCAAAACCGGCTACAACTTCGGCTCGGGCATGACCGGCGGTTTCGCCTACGTGCTGGATCTGGATAACAGCTTCTACGACCGCGTTAACCACGAGCTGGTGGAAATTCAGCGGATCAACAATGAGTCGATGGAGGCTTACCGTAGCCACCTGGAGCGCGTACTCGCTGAGTACGTCCAGGAAACATCGAGTGAGTGGGGCGCGACCCTGCTGGAAAACCTGGACGACTACCTGCGCAAGTTCTGGCTGGTCAAACCGAAGGCGGCAAGCCTGAAGTCGTTGCTCTCCAGCACCCGTGCCAACCCGCAATAAGAATGCGCCTGAAGTGGTTTGATGAGGTATTGCAATGACTGAACGTCTGAATAACGACTTCCAGTTCATCGAAGTCGGGCGCAAAGACCCGAAGAAGAAACTGTTGCGTCAGCGTAAGAAAGAGTTCGTCGAGATTTACGACAACTTCAAGCCTGCGCAAGCGGCAGACCAGGCACACCGTTGCCTGGGCTGCGGCAACCCGTATTGCGAATGGAAGTGCCCGGTGCACAACTTCATTCCCAACTGGCTCAAGCTGGTGTCCGAGGGCAACATCCTTGCCGCCGCTGAACTGTCGCACCAGACCAACACCCTGCCGGAAGTTTGCGGCCGCGTGTGCCCGCAGGACCGTCTGTGCGAGGGTGCCTGCACCCTGAACGACGGCTTCGGCGCGGTAACCATCGGTTCGGTGGAGAAGTACATCACCGACACGGCGTTTGCCATGGGCTGGCGCCCTGACATGTCCAAGGTCAAGCCGACTGGCAAGCGCGTCGCCGTGATCGGCGCGGGTCCTGCTGGCCTCGGTTGTGCTGACGTGCTGGTGCGCAACGGCGTGACCCCGGTGGTATTCGACAAGAACCCGGAAATCGGCGGTCTGCTGACCTTCGGTATCCCCGAGTTCAAGTTGGAGAAGAGCGTGCTGAGCAATCGCCGCGAAGTCTTCACCGGCATGGGCGTTGAGTTCCGCCTGAACACCGAAATCGGCAAAGACATCACCATGCAGCAGTTGCTGGATGAGTACGATGCCGTGTTCATGGGCATGGGCACCTACACCTACATGAAGGGCGGCTTCCCCGGTGAAGACCTGCCGGGCGTTACCGATGCCCTGGATTTCCTGATCGCCAACGTTAACCGCAACCTCGGTTTCGAGAAGTCGCCCGAAGACTTTATCGACATGAAAGGTAAGCGCGTGGTGGTTCTGGGCGGTGGTGACACCGCGATGGACTGTAACCGCACTTCGATCCGTCAGGGCGCCAAGGCCGTGACCTGCGCCTACCGCCGTGACGAAGAGAACATGCCGGGCTCGCGCAAGGAAGTGAAAAACGCCAAGGAAGAAGGGGTGAAATTCCTCTTCAACCGTCAGCCCATCGCCATCGTCGGTGAAGACAAGGTTGAAGGCGTGAAGGTTGTCGAGACCCGTCTCGGCGAGCCGGATGCCCGTGGCCGTCGCAGCCCCGAGCCGATTCCGGGTTCCGAGGAAATCATCCCGGCGGAAGCCGTGCTGATCGCCTTCGGTTTCCGCCCAAGCCCGGCTGCCTGGTTCAGCGATTTCAAGATCGACACCGACAGCCAAGGCCGCGTGGTAGCGCCGGAGCAGAGCCAGTTCAAGCACCAGACCAGCAACCCGAAGATCTTCGCCGGTGGCGATATGGTGCGCGGTTCTGACCTGGTGGTGACGGCGATCTTCGAGGGGCGTAACGCCGCCGAAGGTATCCTCGACTACCTAGGCGTCTAAGCTACTGTGCTGTACCTGTGGGGGGGGCTTTAGCCGCGGGCTTTAAATCGACGGCATCGCGGCTGAAGCCCCTCCCACAGACGTGTTTTCCCGCGACAAATTGACCCTATAGACAAAAGGCACGGCACTCGCCGTGCCTTTTGTTTTTGGGTCTGCGAAAATGCCCGCACTTTTTCTGCGCCACGGTGCGCGGTGCGCCTGCGATCCGGGAGCCCGCCCGGAGGAGGGGGACGCCGCATGGCGGGGTCCGCATACTTTCCGCCGTGAAGTTTCCCTGCTGATTTCCAGGAACCCTGCCATGTCCACCCTGAAGAACGACCGCTTCCTCCGTGCTCTGCTCAAGCAACCTGTCGACGTCACTCCCGTGTGGATGATGCGTCAGGCCGGTCGTTACCTGCCGGAGTACCGCGCCACCCGCGCCAAGGCCGGTGATTTCGTCAGCCTGATGAAGAACCCTGAGCTGGCCTGTGAGGTCACCATTCAGCCGCTGGATCGTTACCCGCAGCTGGACGCGGCGATTCTGTTCTCCGACATCCTGACCATTCCCGATGCCATGGGTCAGGGCCTGTATTTTGAAACCGGCGAAGGCCCACGCTTCAAGAAGGTCATCAGTTCGATGGCCGATATCGAGGCGCTGCCGATCCCCGATCCCGAGCAGGATCTGGGGTACGTGATGGACGCCGTACGCACCATTCGCCGTGAGTTGAACGGCCGCGTGCCGTTGATCGGCTTTACCGGCAGCCCCTGGACGCTGGCCACCTATATGGTCGAAGGCGGCTCGTCGAAGGACTTCCGCAAGTCCAAGGCCATGCTTTACGACAACCCGCAGGCCATGCATGCGCTGCTCGACAAGCTGGCGCAGTCAGTGACTGCCTACCTCAACGGGCAGATCAAGGCCGGCGCGCAGGCCGTGCAGATTTTCGACTCCTGGGGCGGCAGCCTGTCGGCGGCGGCGTATCAGGAGTTCTCCCTGGCTTATATGCAGAAGATCATCGACGGCCTGATTCGCGAGCACGATGGGCGTCGTGTGCCGGTGATCCTGTTCACCAAGGGTGGCGGTCTGTGGCTGGAATCCATGGCGGACAGCGGTGCGGAAGCCCTGGGCCTGGACTGGACCTGCGATATCGGCAGCGCTCGCGCCCGCGTCGGCAGCAAGGTGGCGCTACAGGGCAACATGGATCCGAGCGTGCTGTACGCCAACCCGGCGGCGATTCGCGCCGAAGTCGGGCGTATTCTCGCCGCCTATGGTCATGGCAGCGGTCAGGTGTTCAACCTCGGCCATGGCATCACCCCCGAAGTTAATCCAGCCCACGCGGGTGCGTTCTTCGAAGCGGTGCATGAGTTGTCCGCGCAGTACCACACCTGAGAAACACAGGCCCGTAGGAGCGGGCCATGCCCGCGAATCGCACGCATGGCGTGCTCCTACAGGTGTGCAGATAAAACAAAGGCCGCTAATGCGGCCTTAGTTTTTCTGGGTATTGCTCAGGGCTTACGCAAATCGCGCACGGCCTTTACCAGTGCCAGCTGTTCGGCTTCGCTGAGCGTGTCGGCGTAACCGGGCATGGCGCCTGGGCCCTCCTGAATGGCGTTGAGGATGTCAGCGTCGCTGTTGTTGTCCTGCCACTTGGCTTTGCTCAGGTTCTGCGCAAAGAACAGCCAGCCGCGCATGGTGTTGGCGCGGCCGTCTTCAGCGTGGCATTTGACACAGTGCTGGCGGTACAGCTGTTGGCCGTCCACGTCAGCCTGTGCGGGCAGGCTGCCGAACAGCGTCAATGCCGCGAGCACGCCGAGCAGCGTGGGCTTATTTAACATTGGCCAGGTTCCCTTTAAGGGCCACGCCTGCCATCACCGCACCGGCGTGGCATTCGTATTTCTGGCTGTCCTTGTACTCGACGTTCTTGTAGTTGCTGGCCAGGTCGACCACGGCATTGGCGCCGGCGGCCTTGGCGGCGTTCTGGAAGCGGATCAGCGCCGATTGCAGGGCCCAGCTGCAGGCGGCTTCATCGCTTTTGTTGAACGCGTTGGTCTTCTGGCTGGTGGTCACGCCGGATTTGATCACGCTGACCGAGCCTGCCGGTTTGTTGCCGGCCAGGTAGAACTTCACGCTGCCATCGAGGCGGCCGGCATTCAGGGCTTCCTGTACGGCGGTCTCGAAGGGCAGGAAGTGAGCGGTGTCACGGGCTTGGCTGACGGCGGGGAACAGGCTGATGCAGGCTGCTGCGAGAATCCAGGATTTGGCGTTCATGGGTCGCTCCTTGTTATGAGGCTTTTCTGGGAACTGCTTGTGAGTTGCGCAAAAGGTGTTATCAGCACCACCAGTGTAATCCAGCGGTTTTTTAGCTCCAGCGTTTGAAGATCAGCGATGTGTTCACGCCGCCAAAGGCGAAGTTGTTGTTCATCACATACTGGTGGCTCATCTGGCGGAACTCGCCGCGCAGGTAGTCCAGTTCACCACAGGCTGGGTCGATATTTTCCAGATTCAGTGTGGGCACATAGTTGTCCTGGTTCAGCATTTCGATGCTGAACCAAGATTCCAGCGCGCCACAGGCACCCAGGGTGTGGCCAAAGTAGCTCTTCTGCGAGCTGATCGGCATCTGGTTGCCGAACAGCTCCTGGGTCGCGAGGGTCTCGGCGACGTCGCCCTGGTCGGTGGCGGTGCCGTGGCCGTTGACGTAACCGATGGCCGAGGGTGCTAAGCCTGCATCCTGCAGCGCCAGCTCCATCGCCCCGCGCATGGTGGCCTGCACCGGTTTGGTGGCGTGCTGGCCATCGGCGTTGCAGCCAAAGCCGACGATCTCGGCGTGGATGGTCGCGCCCCGCGCCAGCGCATGTTCCAGTTCTTCTAGTACCAGAATGCCGGCGCCTTCACCGATCACCAGGCCATCACGGCCGCTGTCGTAAGGGCGCGGCGAGGTGTGTGGGGCGTCGTTTTTCAGGCTGGTGGCGTACAGCGCATCGAAGACCATGGCCTCAGTCGGGCACAGCTCCTCGGCGCCACCGGCGAGCATCATCGGCAGGCGGCCGAACTTGATCGCTTCATAGGCGTAGCCGATACCCTGACTGCCACTGGTGCAGGCACTGGAGGTGGGAATCAGGCGACCCTTGAGGCCGAAGAAGATGCTGATATTGGCTGCCGTGGTGTGCGGCATCATGCGGATATAGGAGTTGGCATTCAGGCCATCGGCGACCGAGTTGAGCAGCATATTGCCGAACGCCTTGATCTCATCGGTGCTGCCGGTGGACGAGCCGCAGGCCACGCCCATACGACCGTCCTTGATCGACTCGTCGCCAAGCAGGCCGGCTTGTTCCAGCGCGCGCTCGGCGGCGTAGACGGCCAGTTTCGACACGCGGCCCATGCTGCGTGTCTGTTTGCGGTTCCAGTGCTTGGGGGTGACGAAATCATCCACCGGGCCACCGAGGCGGGTGTTCAGTTCGCTGAACCTGTCCCACTCGTGCATGTAGCGAATGCCGCTTTTGCCGGCTTTGAAGTTCGCTTCAATCGTCGACCAGTCGCTGCCCAGCGAGGTCACGCCGGCCATGCCGGTGACTACAACCCGTTTGCACCCGTTCATCAGCACAACCCACCGTTCACCGCGAGGACCTGGCGGGTAATGTAGGCCGCCTCCTCGGACATCAGAAAATTCACTGCGCCGGCCACTTCTTCCGGGGTACCCATGCGGTTTGCCGGAACCATCTTGAGGATTTCCTCGACCGGCACCAGCTCGTCGAGAATCTCGGTGTCGATCAGTCCCGGGGCCACGCAGTTGACCGTGATCTTGCGCTTGCCCAGCTCAATCGCCAAGGCTTTGGCCGCGCCGATGATGCCGGCCTTGGAGGCGCTGTAGTTGACCTGGCCACGGTTGCCGATCAGCCCGGAGACTGAGGTGATGCAGACGATGCGCCCCGGTTTGCGGCGGCGAATCATCGGCATGGTCAGCGGGTGCAGCACGTTATAGAAACCGTCGAGGTTGGTGCGCATAACAATGTCCCAGTCCTCTTCACTCAGTGCCGGGAAGGCGCCGTCGCGGGTCAGGCCGGCGTTGCACACCACGCCATAATACGCGCCGTGCTGCTCGACATCGGCTTCCAGGGCCGCGCGGCAGGCGGCGCGGTCGGATACATCGAATTGCAGGATGCGCGCCTGCTGGCCCAGCGCCTCGATCTGCGTCTGCACCGCTTCGGCTTCCTCGCGGCGGGCGCGGCAATGCAGCACGATGTCATAGCCGCCCTTGGCCAGGCGCAAGGCAATCGCCCGGCCGATGCCACGGCTGGAGCCGGTGACCAAAATGGTTTCGCGCGTGGCCGTTGTTTGGTTCATGACTGGGACCTTTGAAATTCTTCCTGAAGATAACTGGCCACTTGCGGTGGGCGGAATACGTTGAGGCGTGCGCTGGCCTCGATGTCGGGGCCGCGCAGGTGGCACTCGAACACGCCCATGCCGTTGTCATCCTGCAACGAGCGGCTGGCGTGGATATGCAACACGGTGCCGGCAGGGAAGCACTCGACACTGCATTGGTAATTGCGCGTGCCGAGCAGAAAGCCCAGCTCCACCGGCTGATCCAGCAGGCGCGCCTGGCAGCCGGCATAGACGGCCACGCTCTGCGCCATCAGCTCGATGCCGACCCAGGCGGGCAGGCTGCCGTCTGCCTGGCTGAACAGATTGCCGTCGCGCACGGTGAGCTGGGTTTCGATGTCTTCGTCACCAAAGCGCAGCACCTGATCAATCAGGATCATGTCGCCGGCATGGGGAATCAGTTCAGCGATTGGCCAGTGGCTCATCGGGGCTCTCCTGGCGTTGCGCCGTGCTCTTTACCCGGCTCTTCACTGAGAATCAGGCTGATATTGTTGCCGCCAAAGGCGAACGAGTTGCTCATCAGTCGGCGTGGCCGGTTGCCACTTAGCGGTGCGCCGGGTTGCACCAGATTCAGCGTCGGCAGTGCCGGGTCGGCCTGGCCGTCCCAGATATGCGGCGGCAGCAATTGATCCGGGTTGTATTCACTTAGGGTCAACCAGCAGAAAGCCGCCTCCAGCGCCCCGGCCGCACCGAGGGTATGGCCGACCAGCGCCTTGCTCGATGAACAGGCCACGCCATGGGGGAAGATGGCCTGCACGGCCTGGCTTTCCATGGCGTCGTTGTGGAGGGTGGCAGTGCCATGCAGATTCAGGTAATCGACCTGCTCGGCCTGGATGCCTGCCGCAGCCAGGGCTTTGCGCATGGCGGCCTGAGCCCCCAGGCCATCGGGTTGTGGTGCGGAAATATGGTGGGCATCGGAGGTCGCGCCGCCGCCGAGCAGGGCGATGGGCACGGCAGAGCCTGCGGGTTCTTTGCTCAGGCGCTCTTTGGTCATAAGAAACAGCGCCGCGCCCTCGCCGATATTGATGCCGTTACGGTTGGCGGAAAACGGGTTGCAGCGTTCGGCCGAGACCGCTTCCAGGGCCGAGAAACCATTCAGGGTCAGGCGGCACAGGCTGTCCACGCCGCCGCAGATCACTGCATCGCATACGCCCAGGTCAAGCAGGCGCTGGGCGCTAAGCAGCGCACGGGCGCCCGAGGTGCAGGCGGTGGAAATGCTAAAGCACGGCCCGCTGAGGCCCAGCCAGTCACTGAGGAAGTTTGCCGGCTCGGCCAGTTCCTGCTGGGCGTAATCATAGGATGCCGGCAGCGTCCCCTGTTTGAGGTACTGACCGATGCCCTGGCTGGCTTCTTCGATGCCTGAGGTGCTGGTGCCGAGGACCACGCCAATGCGCCCGGCGCCGAAGCGGTTGATGGCCGCGCGCAGATCGCTCTCGATTTCCAAGGCGGCCGCCAGCAGCAGCTGATTGTTGCGACTCGGCGGGTGGCCCGGCAGGGCCGGCAGCGCTGGCAGCTCGCCCGGTACGGCGCCGACGGTCAGCGCGCGCTCGGTCACCCAGCCGCTTTGCAGGCGCATGCCGCGGGTATCACCGGCAAACAGCGCGGCCGCGACCGCCTGTTTGCCTTGGCCTAGGGCACAGTTGAGGCCCAGGGCAGAGAGGTATGCGGCCATCAGGGTGCCTTATCGTCAGGGAGGGCGCTGACCTGATAGGTCAGGTCAGGCGAGCGCTCCAGGGTGAAATCCAGCGGCGCACGGTAACTGATTCGCCAGTGCGGGTTAAGCCGGCGTGTACCATCGGTGCCCAGTTGCCAGTTGGCGGCGGGGTAGTGACTGGGCAGTTGTGCGCTGGGCGTAAGGGCGAATAGCAGGGCAGCGAACAATTCACGGGCTTCGCTGTTGGGCGGTAGCAGGCCGTCGTTGCGCCATTGGCTGTTTTGCAGCAGTTGCCGCGCCAGTGGCACGCCGAGTGGGTCGAACAGTGAGGCGCGCAGTGCGCCTTGTTCATCCTGCAATACCAGCCACCAGACCTGCTGGTTCTCGCCCTGCTGGCGCTGTACCTGCAAGGCCAGCGGCAGGGGGGCGGCCAACTGCGGCGGTTGCTGGGGCAGCGGCGTATGCGCGGCACAGGCCGCGAGCAGCAGAAGCAGGGCAAATAGCAGGGCGCGTTGCATCAGAGGGTGGCTTCCAGTGGCTTGCGTGCCACCACGTTGACCAGGGTTTCGTTGCGTTGGCCAACCGGTTTGGCTTTCATCAGGCCCCAACGTTCCAGCAAGCCAAAGTCCTTGGAGCGGCTCCACCACAAATAAGGGTAGGAGATATTCTCGGCGGCAAATTCGAAGCCCTGATCGCGCAGCATAGCCAGATAGCCTTCGGCGCTTTTCTGCACATGCATGGGGTGGCGGAACAGCCAGCGGATCACCCAGGTGTCGATGTAGTACTGGGTCGATTCGGCAAACAGCAGGTAACCGCCTGGCTTGAGCACGCGCCAGAACTCGGCCAGGGCCTGCTCCTGCTCGACCAGATGATGGAAGGTCTGGTGGCAGAACAGCAGGTCAACGCTGGCATCCGGCAGATCGATGGCCGCGCAGTCGCTGGTGAGCAGTTGTACCTCCAGACCCAGGCGCTCAGCCTCGGCACGTGAGCAGTCGAGGCTGTGCGGGTCGGCATCCAGACCGATCATTCGCGCCGGTCTGAACGCTTCATTGAGCAGGCCGAAGGACTTGCCCTGGCCGCAACCGGCATCCAGCAGCACCGGTGCTTCTGGCAGCGGCCCGGCGAACAGCCCGCGCAGGTCATTGATCGCCACGCGTAGCACATGGTGCTGCCAGACGTGGCTCTGCAAGAACCAGAAACCAAAGCGGGTTTCCTCGACGTAGGTGGCGGCCGGGTTATTCATATATGTCCTTATTCAGTTGCTGGCGCAGACTTCGGCGAGCACCCGCAGGCGGCGCTTGGGCTCCGCCACATAGGGGTTTTTCTGATCCCAGGCGTAGCCGGCGAGGATCGAGCTGATCATGCGGCGGATCTCCGGCTGGGCCTTCTCGAAATAGATCACGTCCTGGAAGCTGCCGTCGTACCAACCTTCGACATACACGCGGAAAGTGTCGACGCCGCGTTTGAGCGGAATGGCAAAGTCCTGCTCCCAGTCCACCGCCTCGCCGCTGAGTTGGCGGTGCAGCAGGCCGGCGGCCATGCTCGCCGAGCGCATGGCGATGGTCACCCCAGAGCTGAACACCGGGTCGAGGAATTCCGCCGCGTTGCCGAGCAGGGCAAAGCCTGGGCCATGCAGGGTTTTCACGTTGGCCGAGTAGCCGCCGATGGTGCGCGCCGGGGTGTCCCATACGGCATTTTTCAGCACCTTGTGCAGGCTGGGAGTCTCTTCGATAAATTGCTTCAAGCAGGCGTCCAGATCCTCTGGGCGACCCTCATAGCGGGTGGCATCGGCGACGACGCCCACCGAGCAGCGACCGTTGCTGAACGGGATGGTCCAGAACCACACGTCGCGCAGGGTCGGGTGAGTGGTGATGAGAATCTTCTCACGGTCGAAGCCAGTGCCTTCGCTGCGGTCTTCGACGTGGGTGAACACCGCCTGACGCACCGGGAAGTTCGACGGTGTGTCGAGGTCGAGCAGGCGCGGCAGCACACGGCCGTAGCCACTGCCATCGAGGACAAAGGCGCACTCCACCAGATATTCATGACCGTCGGCGAGGCGGCGTACCGAGAGGCGCGGGCAGTCGCCGCTGAAATCGACGGCGAAGATTTCTTCTTCATAGCGGATTTCCACGCCTTGCAACTCGGCCTGGTCGGCCAGCAGCTTGTCGAAATCGGCGCGCAGCACCTGATAGGTCGAGCCCTGACCTTTGGTGAAGGTGTCGCGGAAATCGAATTCGGTGTAACGCTCGCCCCAGCCAAAGGCTGCGCCATGCTTGGTCTGGAAGCCCGCTGCGCGCACCGCATCGAGCATCCCGGCTTCTTCGACGAAGTCCAGACAGTGCGACAGCAGGCTCTCGCCGATCGAGAAGCGCGGGAAGCGCTGGCGCTCCAGCACCAGCACGTCATGGCCGTTGCGCTTGAGTAGCGCGGCGGCAATCGCGCCGGACGGGCCGGCACCGATGACTACGACTTGGCGTTGTTCGACTTCAAGAGACTTCATGACGGCTTCTGGCCTCGTTCAGGGCGTGGGTGGCTGGGTGGGTGCCAAGCAGGGCTGGCAACAGTGTGGAAAACAGACTCATCAGCAGCAAGCTGAAATACACCAGGCTGTCGATCAGCTGCAATTGCAACAGCAGGTTGAGGAAGACGATTTCGGTCAGCCCGCGAATATTCAGGAACAGGCTCTCCTGCCATTTGATCTGCGCCGAGGCTGTCGGGTCAGCCCAATGCAGGCCCAGCCAACTGCCGAGGATCTTGCTCAGCACCGGCAGCACCAGCAGCGCGCCGAGGTAGAGCCAGGAGTAGTGTGCGCCGATGTTGTGGAAATCCACGCGCAGCACACCGTAGGTGAGGATCAGCGGTACCGCCAGGCCATTGAGCAGCAGCTTCCAGTGGCGCGCGGGCAGTGGCAGCAAAAACGGTTGCTTGAGTCCGGCCAAGCACAGCATATAGGCGATACCGAAGACCAGGGCGTTGAGCCCCAGTTGCTGGAACAACAGCATCAGGGCGAAGAACGGCAGGCTGTAGAACAAGCCATGGCGCAGCTTCAACGCACGCAGCAGTACCGGCAGGCCAGCGGCCAGCAGCGGCCACAACAACGCTGCCGGGTGGCTGCTGCCCTGAGCCAGGCCGAACAGGCTCCAGCACATGAAGTCCATCAGAATTGCTGCATGCAGCAGGCGTTTGGTTGCCTCCAGCGGATAGCCGATGCTGTGCAGGAACAGGTACAGCACCGGGATCGCGGTGATCGAGAACAGCAGACCGATGCCCACTGCGCTCAGCCAGCTGCGTTCGCCGGGCAGCAGCCACAGCGAGCAGGCCAGCCCGGCGAGCATTGGAATCAGGAAGCTCGGCAGGGCGATCTTCAGGCAGGCGGTATTCACTTCCAGGTCGATCACATCGCTGAGGATGTACCCAAGCAGCAGGGCAAAGCACAGGCCATAACTCAGGTTCAGCCAGTTCGGGGCGAGCAGGTCGGAGGCCGTGAGCTGCCAGTGTGGTTCCACCCAGAACAGCAGCACGGCGGGGATCGCCAGGCTGGCAACCAGCAACTGGCCGACGATGGGGATCAGCCGCTTGCCGCCGATCACCGCGACCAGGGCATAAATGACCAATGCCAGCAGCCAGAACCCGACCACGGTCATGGCGATACTCCTTGTTCGACAGGCCGCGCGTGCGTTGGCTGGGTGCCGGCCCAGGGCGCGAGAATGAAACAGAACAGCAGGCCCAGGCTGATCGCCAGGCCGAAGTTGGCAATCGCCGGGGTGTCGCTGACCAGCAGCAGGCCAAACGACAGCCAGCTGGTCAGCGCCGAGAGCAGGGTGCCGAGCAGGCTGACCGCCGGTCCGCCGATATTTTCGCGCATGAGGATGGCGTAATCGACGCCGATGGCAGTGATCAACAGCAAACCGAACAGACTGAACAGCGTCAGCGGCTGGCCCAGCCAGCCGAGACAGGCCAATGCCGCCAGTGCCGCCAGCAGCGGCAGGCAGACCACCCGCAACGCGCCGCCGAGGCCGAAGGGCAGGCACAGCAGCAACAGGATGGCGATGGAGGACAGCAATTTCAGTTCGGCAGCGCTCAGTTGGGTGGCGCTAAACAGCGTATTGAGTTCGCTGATCCGATCGACCAGCTGCACGCCCGGCAGGCCCTCGACCAGCGGCTTGAGTTCGGCGCTGTTACTGAGCCCTTGCAGGCTGACCAGGCCGGCAACGCCCTCGGCATTGGTGCCCAGCCAAAGCGGGCGCCAGGCCTCACCCAGCGGGCTTGCGAGGGCGTGTTCAAGACTCGCCGATGAGGGCTGCTGGAGTGCCAGCAACTCGCCCTGTAGCGCTGCCGCTGGAATGCCCAGGTCGAGCAGCGGCTGCCAGTGCTGCGGCAGTTCACCCAACGCCGTCTGCAGAGCGTGCAGCTGGCTGTCGGGGGCGACCAGCTGGCTGAGGGCGCGGTAGTCACTTAACTGACCGTTGTGCACCGCCTGATCCAGACGCTGGCTCAGCTCGGCTTGGCGCTCCAGCAATTGCTGTGGATTCGCCGCGCGCACCAGAAAGAACTGGCTGGTGGGCTGTTGGCCGGTCAGCTCGGCAATGCGCTGGGCTTCGGCCAACAGCTGCGGCTCCTTGCCCAGCCATTGGCGCAGATCATTCTGGGTATGCAGCTGCCACAGCCCACCCACGCAAAACAGCAGGAGCAACGCCAGCAGCGGTGCACTGCCGACTTTACCTAGCAAGCGTGCCCGGGCGACCAGCAGGCGTTGGCTCAAGCTCAGCAGTTGCGGTGATGGGCTTAGCCGCAGGCCACGCAGCCAGGCTGGCAGCAGGCACACCGAGCACAGATAAGCGGCAATCAGCCCGGCGGCGGAGAACAGCGCGACCTGGGTCAGCGCCGGAAACGGGGTAAAGGCCAGCGCCAGGTAGCCGATCAGGTTGGTGCCCAGGCTCAGGCTCAGGCCCGGCAGGGTGGCGCGCAGTGCGCCCCAGCTGCTCCAGCTTTCGCGGCCTTCGGCGTTGCTCCAGCTTTTACTCAAATAGTGTTGCGGGTAGTCGGCGGCGACCCCGACCAGGCTGGCGCCCAGTACCAGGGTCAGCGCGTTGATCTGGCCGAACACCAGCACGCAGGCGGTGCAGCCGGCGAGCAAGGCCATGCCGATCGGCAGCAGGCTGACCAGCACCCGCACGCGGCGGAAGGCCAGCAGCAACAGCAGCAGAGTGCCGAGGGTGGCACCGCCGCCAATCAGGCTGATCTCGCGGGTCGCCTTGGCCTGACCGGCTGCCGCGTACAACACGCCGCCCGCTGCCAGCAGTTGGCCGCCGGCGGTTTCGACTTGCGCGCGGGTTGCGGCAACCTGGGCGGCAATCAGCGGCGGCTCCTGCATATCGAAGGCGCTGCCCCGGGCGCTGGCGCGCAGCAGGGCCCAGGTTATGCCCTGGTCCTCCAGCAAGAGTGCGCCACTGCTCAGGTCGGCCTGGATGCGGCTGCCGGGGTTCAGCGCCTGTTGCGCACGCGCGCCCAGGCCCAGCCAATCCTGCTCAATGGGCAGCAGGCTGAAACCGCCGAAGGTGTCGAACAGCTGGGCGGCGCGTTGTTCGATCAACTGCTGCGGTTGCTCCAGCAGCAGTTGGCGATCCGCCGCCGGCAACAGGGCCAGGCGGTTATTACGCAGGTAGTCGCGCAGTTGTGCGAGGTCACTGTCGACACTCCATTGCACCTGGGCGAAATGACCGCTGCCGCGCCACTGCTCGCCCACCTGCTGCACCAGGGCAATCGCCTGATCGCGCTGTGGGTGGCCGATCAACAGCAGCAGGTCGCGGTTTAGCGGCTCCTGCATGCGCTGTTCGGCTTGCTGCACCAGGGCATCGCCGCTGCCGGCAGGCAACAGTGCGAGCATATCCGCCGCCACGGGCGGGCCGTTGCGCCATTGCCAGACGGCGAGGGTCAGCAGGGCGGCGAGCAGCAGCAAAAAACCGCGCGGCAGCCAGCGTTCACTGCGCATGCGTTCACCTGGCAAAGTCACGCTGCTCCTGCTCAGTCAGGGCATCGCCGGCCTGGCTATCCGGCAAGCGCAGCACGCTGTAATCGCCCTGGGTTTCATGCAGCTCGATGCGTTGTACCAGCGCGCCGCCATCAATCTGAATACGGCTGAAAATCTGCTTAAGCAGCGACGAACGGGGTGTGAGGCGCAGTTGCCAGGCCTCGGCGGTGCCGCTTAATTGCAGCTCAAAATCTCGCGCCAGGCCGCTGTGATCGCCCTTGAGCACGGCGAGAAACAGCCGGCTTTGCTGGGCGGCGACATCCTGTCCCGGCTGCTGCTGCCAGCCGCCGGGCGTGCGTTTGGCGATGCCTTGGACGTCGATGCGGTAATCCTGTTTGAGCGGGCTTTGCAGCTGCCAGAACAGGCCGAGGTCGCGGCTCAGCACGAACTGGCCACGGCTGGTCAGCGGCTGCGGCAGCGCGCGCAGGTGCTTTTCCTGAATCAGCGGGCCGCGCACCACCGCAGGCTTGGCCAGCTGGGTGCTGAGCTGGTCGAGATCAAAGGCCAGCGCATTCTGGCTCAGCAGCCAGAAGCCGAGGCCTGCCAGCAGGCGTTTCACGCCAGCACCCGTGCAACGGCGTCGATCAGCACCTTGGGTGAAGCAAACTGCATTTCGCGAGTGGCGATTTCCACCGCCACCTGCACGCTGCTGCCACGGGTCATGCGTTCGCCGGTCGCCGCGTCGCTGATCAGGTAATTGATCTTCAGGCGGTTTTCCCACTCCACCAGGTCGGCGCGCACGATGATCGTCTGGCCAAACTGTGCGCCCCGGATATAGCGCAGTTGCAGGTCGATCACCGGCCAGGCGTAGCCGGCGTCGCGCATCTGCACGTAGTTGTGACCGAGCTTGTCGAGCAGGGCGCAGCGCGCTTGTTCGAAGTATTTGACGTAGTGGCCGTGCCAGACCACTTCCATCATGTCGACGTCGAAGAATGGCACCTGCAGCTCGATTTCCGCCTGCAATACACCCTTGCTACGCATGATCGGCTCCTGGGTGCTTGGTGCGCGCGGCGCACCCTACGCGGTAGGTGGCCGTAGGGTGCGCTGTGCGCACCGACACCGTCTTATGCATACAGACTCCAGTGCTGCTCGCGGATGCGCACCAGGCACAGGCGCAGCTCGGCTTCCAGGGCGCGGTCTTCGATGACCGGGTGGAAGTCCACGGCCAACTGCTCACGCATGGCGGCGACCGGCGCGGGAATATCGGTCTTGCCGTCGCGCTGGCGCAGCCACACGCCCTGGTTGGCGGCCAGCAGGGTGGCGGCGGCGACCTGTTCGGTCAGCTCCAGGCTGCGCAGGGCGTCGCGGGCGGCGATGGTGCCCATGCTCACCTTGTCCTGGTTGTGGCATTCGGTGGAGCGCGAGAACACGCTGGCCGGCATGGTGTTTTTCAGGGCTTCGGCGGTCCAGGCGCTGGTGCCGATCTGCACGGCCTTGAAACCGTGGTTGATCATTGCGCTGACGCTTGGTGCGCCGGACAGGTTGCTCGGCAGGCCGTGGTTATAGCGGGTATCGACCAGCAGGGCGAGCTGGCGGTCGAGCAGGTCGGCGACGTTGCCCACCAGGTTTTTCAGGCTGTCCATGGCGAAGGCGATATGCCCGCCGTAGAAGTGCCCGCCGTGCAGCACGCGCTCTTCTTCAGCGTCGATCAGCGGGTTGTCGTTGGCGCTGTTCAGTTCAGTTTCGATGAACTGCCGCAGCAGGCCCAGGCTGTCGGCCAGCACGCCGAGCACATGCGGCGCGCAGCGCAGCGAGTAGCGATCCTGCAAACGGTGCAGTGGCGCAGTCGGCGCGTCGATGGCCAGGTCCTGGCGCAGCCAGGCGGCGACCTGCATCTGCCCCGGATGCGGCTTGGCGGCGAATAGGCGCTCGTCGAAGTGTTCCGGGTTGCCTTCCAAGGCCACCACGTTAAGCGCGGTGATGCGTGTGGCCAGTTTCAGCAGGTAGTCGGCGCGGGAGAACGCCTGGCAGGCTAGAGCGGTCATCACCGCCGTGCCGTTCATCAGCGCCAGGGCTTCTTTTGGGCGCAGCACCAGCGGCGTCCAGCCCAGTTCGTTGTGCACGTCGATGGCGTTGCGGCGCTCGCCGTTGAATAGCACTTCGCGCTCACCACTGAGGGTGGCGGCAACGTAGGACAGCGGCGTCAGGTCGCCACTGGCGCCCACCGAGCCTTCTTCGGGAATCAGCGGCAGAACGTCGTATTCGAGAAACGCCTGCAGGCGCTCCAGCAGTTCCACGCGCACGCCGGAAACGCCGTGGCACAACGACTGCAGGCGCGCGGCCAGCACGGCGCGGGTGCTGGCTTCATCCAGCAGCTTGCCCAGGCCACAGCCGTGGAAGGTGTACAGATGACGCGGCAGCGCTTCGACCTGATGCAGCGGCACGGCCACCACGCAGGAGTCGCCGTAGCCGGTGGTGACGCCGTAGATCACGCCTTCCTTGTCCAGCAGGCTGTCGAGAAAACGCGCGCCCTTGGCGATTTTTTCGCGGTAGGCGGCGTCGTTCTGCAGCTGCGCCGGGGCGCTGCGGCTGGCCAGGGCGACGACCTGCTCGATGCTCAAGGGGCGTTCGCCAAACACGATGGGATCAGGCTGATGTGTCGTCATCTTCATTCCAGAACGGGTAGAAATTGAACCATTGCAGAGGCGCACTCAGGCAGCGCTGGGCCAGGCGGTCGGCGTAACGCTGGGTGCATTGGCGGATCGTTGCATCGCGCTCGCTGCGCTTCCACGGCAGGCGTTCGATAAAGGGTTCGAGGATCACCTGGTAGCGGCCATCGATTTTCAGACAGCTCATCAGGTTGACCGGGCATTGCAGCAGCCCGGCCAGCAGCCAGGGGCCTTGCGGGAAGTCCGCCGGCTGGCCGAGAAAATCCACGCTGACCTTGCGGCTGCCCTTGAGCGGTACGCGGTCGCCGGCAATCGCCAGCCATTCGCCACGTTCCAGGCGCTCGGATAATTGCAGCATGATTGCCGCGTCCAGTTCACTGACCTGGATCAGGCGCATATGGCTGGCCCCGGCGTCGGCCAGCAGGCGGTTGAACTGTTCCGCGTGTTTGGTGTGCAGCAGTACGTTCATCTGCACCTGTGCGCCGACTTCGGCCAGGGCGCGGCAGACTTCCAGGTTACCCAGATGCGCGGCCACCAGAATCTGCCCGCGGTTCTGCCGTTGCAGCTGACCGCAGAGGTCGTCGGGGTCGATCAGGTCAACCTGCTCCAGGCCAAGCCGGCCGCTCCACACGTCGAGCTTGTCGAGCAGGGTATCGGCGAAGCTCATAAATTGGCGGAATACCGAGAGCCGGGTCGGCTTCAATTCGGCGCGTCCGCTCCAGGCTGCCAAATTGCTCTGGTAGTGGCGGATGCTGCGCCGCGCCTTGGCGCCGAACAGGTAGAAATACAGCACGATCACATACAGCAACGGGCTGATCAGTCGGCGACCCAGCACACGTGCCAGCCAGGCGGTGAATTTCATCAGGATAAAACTGCCGCGCTCGCGCTGGCTGGCCCAATGCCGTTGATCACTCATGCGCGCAACCTGTGCCAGAGAATCAGCGGGGCGCGCATTAACATGCCGAAGAACAGCTTGGCGTGCATTTTGGAAATCAGCGCGTTGTCGAGCCACAGGCGAAAGTGCGAGAGGCCGTCCAGCGGGTAATGCACCTTGGTCGGCAGCCAGTGCATCGGCTGATTGCGCCAGGCCAGACGCACCAGAATCTCGGTGTCGAAATCCATGCGTTTGCCGATGTTTACCGCGTCGATCAGCGCCAGGGTGGCCGGCAGCGGATAGACACGGAAACCGCACATGGAGTCGCGAATGCTCAGCGACAAGGTGTTGATCCATACCCATACGTGGGTCAGGTAGCGCGCATAGAGACGGCCTTTCGGCACGCTGGCATCGTACTGCGGGTAGCCGCAGATCAATGCGTGCGGTGCGGCTTGCGAGGCGGCGATAAAGCGCGGCAGATCGCTGAGGTCGTGCTGGCCATCGGCATCCACTTGCAGCGCATGACTAAAGCCCAGCCGCGCCGCTTCACGTAGCCCGGCCATCACCGCGCCGCCCTTGCCCTGGTTGACCGGCAGACGCACGAGGTGGGTGTCAGGTTGTGCGGCCAGCTGATCCATCACCGCTGCGCAGCTGCTGCTGGAGGCGTCATCAACCAGCACGCAGGGCAGGCCGGCCGCATGCAGCGCGGCGACCACAACAGGTAATGCGTGTTCGTGGTTATAGACCGGGATTACCGCGCAGGGCTTATGCACGGGCGGCTCCCAGCAATATCCGCCCGGACGAGCAGGCCGCTTCGCCATTGCGGAAGGCGAAGTACAGCTTGCCGCGCGCGGCGTCGAAACGCAGGCTCAGCTGCAAGCGATCACCCGGACGTACCAGTTGCTGGAATTTCAGCACTTCCATGCCGCTGAAGCGCGGCGGCATGTCTGTGATCAATTGTCGCGCCAGTTGCTGCGCCCAGTCGATTTGCACCACGCCGGGCAGCACCGGGGTCTGCGGGAAGTGCCCGCTAAAATGCGCCAGGTCCAGCGGTACATCCAGTTCCAGCTGCCATTCGCCGTCCTGCTCGATGGCCGAGCTGGGTTCGACCTGGGTCGGCCGTGGTGCCGCCAGCAGCGCTTCGACTGTGGCCTGGGGCAGCTTGCCCTGGCTGGTGTAGGGCAACTGCGCGAGTAAACGCCAGCGGCGGGGCAGGGCGATGGCTTCACAGTGGCCAGCCAGGTGACGGCGCAGGGTTTCGGTAACGGTCTTGCGCCCCTGGTTGCGCAGGGCATGCACCCCGGCCGGGCTCAGGGCGATCAGTGCGCCGAGGTAGGCACGACCTTCCTGCACCACACCCAGGCGCGCATCGCTGAGCCATTCATGGCTGCTCAGCGCCTGTTCGAGCATGGGCAGGGAAATGCGTTTTTCTTCCAGCTTGATGATGCGGTCCAGGCGGCCGCGCAGGGCAAAGCGGCCATCGGCCTGCAATTCCACTGCATCGGCGGTCTGCTCGCGGTGGCCAGCTGGCAGATACGGCGAGGTCAGGTGCAGCGCGCCTTCATCGTTGCGCCCCAGTTCGACCCCGGCAAACGGCGTCCACAGTTCGCCGCCCTGACGCCAGGCGATGCCGCCGGTTTCCGAGCTGCCGTAGATTTCCGTTGGCCATTGACCCAGCAGCGTGTGCAACTCGGTGGCGGTTTCACCTGGCAGTGCACCGCCAGAGGAAAACACCTGGCGTACCTGGCGCAGGGCTGGCCAGTTGAGGTTGTCGCCCATGCGTTTGAGCAAAGCCGGGCTGGCCACCCAGGCGAAATCAGTGCCGGTTGCCAGGCTTTCGCGCTGCAAATCTTCGGGGAACGGTTGGGCGCGGCGCAGGAACGCGCGGCCGGCGCAGAGTGGCCACAGCACGCGAAACAGCAGCCCGTAGATATGCTGAGTGGCGACGCTGCCGAGAATGGTCGCGTTGCCAAGGTTTTTGCCCCACAGCTGTTCCAACGCGTCGACTTCATTGGCCAGCTGGCGCAGGGATTTATCGATCAGCTTGGCTTCGCCGCTGGAGCCGGAGGTGCACAGGGTCAGCCGGCACTGGTCGAGGTCGAGGGGTGCTGGCGACAGCGCTGCACGCTCGCCGCCCAATAGACCGTCGAGGTTGTCCAGCCACAGATCGCACTGCCCACTCAGGCGCTGGCGGGTCTGCGGCTGGGCATCGGCCGGCAGCAGCACGGCAATCCCGGCGCGCCAGGCGGCGAGCAGGGCAATCGCCAGCTCGCCGGCATCATCGAGGTACAGCGCCAGGCGCTGCACGCCACGGCCTTGCAGTTCTGCTGCCAGTTGCAGGGCCTGCTGGCGCAGGGCCGGCTGATCCATATCCGGGGTTGCCGGGCGACCGCTGTGGGCTTCGTCGAGCAGGTGCTCGAGGGGCAGCCAGTTCATTCATGTCTCCTTACGTGCTGGCGCACCAGCCACTCACCGGCAAACAGCAGGCCCATCAGGCCATAGGCGATCAGCCCGGTATACAGCGTCCACCAACTCAGCGGAGCCCAGAAATTCAGCGCTACCACCACCAGGCCGTTGAGCAGAAAAAAACCGGCCCAGACCTGCGTCACGGTGCGGGTATAGCGCACGGCGACTTCCGGCAGCTGCGGTTCGCTCAGGCGCGCCAGGCGCTCGATCAGCGGCGGGCCGAACTTCAGGCTGAGGCCGAACAGCGCCAGCAACAGACCATTAAGCAGCACCGGATACCAGCGCAGCAGTGCCGGCTCACCGGCCAGGCCGAGCAGCAGGCAGAAGCCCAAGGCTACGGCGGTCATCCAGCGGTTGCCGGGCTTGCCCCATTGCGTCAGCGCCCTGGCCAGCCACAGGCCGCCAAGGCAGGCGGCGAACAGCTGCGGCGAGAGGTGCTCCATGCCGTAGTACACGGCAAACGGGTAGAGCAGCCCGGCCAGCAGCAGGAGCAGGCCAAATAGGCGACTCATTATTCGGCGGCTGGGGCGTTGACCAGTTGCAGCACCGCCTCGACCACATCACCAACGGTGCGCACGGCCTTGAACTCCTCGGCGGCGAGCTTCTTGCCGGTTTGACGCTTGATATGGTCGATCAGGTCAACCGCATCGATGCTGTCGATTTCCAGGTCCTGGTAGAGGTTGGCGTCTTCAGTGATGCGCTCGGGCTCCAGCTCGAACAGCTCGACCAGGGCGTCGCGCAGGGTGTCGAAAATCTCTTCACGGGTTTGCATCGGCGGCTTCCTCAGGCGGTTTGTTGCGATGACACGAATGCCGCCAGGCTGGCTACGTTGGCAAAGTGCTTGCGGGTGTCTTTGGCTTCGGCGTCGATCTTGATGCCGAAACGTTTCTGGATCGCCAGGCCGAGTTCCAATGCATCCACCGAGTCCAGGCCCAGGCCTTCGCCGAACAGGGTCAGGTCGGCGGCGATGTCTTCTGCGGCCATGTCTTCGAGGCCCAGGGCATCGATGATCAAGTGCTTAATCTCCAGCTGCAAATCGCTCATCTTGGGCGAGCTCCTTAATAAAGTGTTGGTGCAGTACATCGTTGAGTTTGCGGGACGCAATCGGCGCTGGCCCCAGTGCATTGAACTGTTGTGGGTCGATATCCTCGCCTACCCGCAGGCGGAAGTGAAAGCGACGCGACGGAATGCTGTACCAGGGCTCTGCCTTGGTCAGGGTGGTGGGGCTGACACTGATCACCACCGGGGTGACAACACGTGCGCCGCGCAGGGCGATGGCGGCGGCTCCGCGGTGGAATTCCGGGTGCTGGCCCGGTGTGGTGCGCGTGCCTTCGGGGAAGATCACCAGGGTCTGGCCGCTCTGCAGGGCGCCTGCGGCTTCGTCGAGCATGTCCATGCTGCCGCTGTTGCTGATATAGCCGGCGGCGCGGATCGGCCCGCGCATGCTCGGGTTGTCCCACAGGCTCTGTTTGACCACGCAGTTGGCATCGCGAATAAAGGCGATCAACACCACCACGTCGATCAGTGACGGGTGATTGGCGATGACCATTTGCCCTGGTTGGCCGAGGCGCTCGATGCCTTCGACTTCGTAGGTCAGCACGCCGCTGCGGTACATAAAACGTACAAACAGGTAGAAGGTCTTGCTCACCACGGCGCGCGCGCGGGTACGTTGGGCCAGGCTGTCGCCCGGCAATAGGGCCAGCAACGGGAAGATCAGTACGCGCAGTAGCACCCCGCCGATGCCGAACAGGCTGAAACTCAGGGCCGTAGCGATCAGCCGCCACCAATAGGGCGCGCTGTACCGGCTCAGACCTTGTTGCGAGACCAGGTCCATTGTCGGTTCTTCCAGTAATGTTGCAGGGTGGTCTGATCGCTGCACAGTGCGCGTACCAGGTTGAGGGCGTGGGGCCATTCGCTGCGTGTGCCGCTGGCCTGGCGCAGCTCCAGCTGCCATTCAGTGCCAGCGGTCAGCAGCAGGCCGACGGCATAGGGAAATGGCACGTCATCGATAAACGGCGCGTACAGTGCCGGCGGCGTTTCTTCGGCAATCACCAGCAGCACCGCGGGTGCGCCGTCGTGGAGCATGCCGCAGGCTTCCAGTACGGCGTTCTCCAGGCCGTCGCCGGCACCGGCAATCGCGGTCATTTCGCTGTGATCGCCGCGCTGGATCGACCACAGGCCGATGATCGCGTTGTGCACCGAGAGGCTGAACTGAGTCGGTGACAGCGGCTCGTCGTGTGCCAGGTCGCTGAGAATGGTCAGGGTGCGTGGGGTTTCGCCGTGGCGGCTGGCAAACACCATGGGCAGTTGCGGGTGCGCTTCGGCCAGTGGCCAGGCCACGTGAAAGGCCATGCGCGCCAGGCGGCTCAGGCGCCGGCGCTGCATCGCGGGCAGGGCGCTGACATCCGGCTGTTCGCCGGCATCCGTCAGGCACAGTGGGGCCTGATGCCAGGCGCACCAGTCAGCCGTGCTGTCCAGGCCAGGGGCCCAGGCACGCCATTGTTCGATCCTGAAGTGTGTCACGCGCTGCGCGTCCATGTCGGCTACAGCCAGCCGCGACCAGCATGAGGCTTGGCAGCAGGTGTGGCGAAGTGCTGGCATTATCCAGACCACGCGGGTCGTGCGCAAATCCATGGCGCCGGCTTCTGACCATCGGCGGCGGGTCAATTGCCGAAAATCTCGCCCTTGTCACGTAGTTTGCATAGAATTCGTGACCATTTCGGGGTTAATGCGGGTCAGGGAGGTGTTTCATGCGGCGCGTGATCTTCAATCAGAAGGGTGGGGTGGGTAAGTCCAGCATCGCCTGCAACCTGGCCGCGGTCAGTGCCTCGCAGGGCTATCGCACCCTGTTGATCGACCTGGATGCCCAGGCCAACTCGACCCATTACCTCACCGGCCTGACCGGCGAGGAAATTCCCATGGGCATCGCCGAGTTTTTCAAGGGCACGCTGTCATCCGCGCCGTTCGGCAAGAAAGGCAGCGTGGATATCTACGAAACGCCGTTTGAAAACCTGCATGTGGTCACTGCCACCGCTGAATTGGCTGATCTGCAGCCCAAGCTGGAGCAGAAGCACAAGATCAACAAGCTGCGCAAACTGCTCGAAGACCTCAGCGAAGACTACGAGCGGATCTACCTGGATACCCCGCCGGCCTTGAACTTCTACACCGTGTCGGCGCTGATTGCGGCCGACCGCGTGCTGATTCCCTTTGACTGCGACAGCTTCTCGCGCCAGGCGCTGTACGGCTTGCTGCGGGAAATCGAAGAACTCAAGGAAGACCACAACGAAGGCCTGGAAGTTGAGGGCATTGTGGTCAATCAGTTCCAGCCGCGTGCCAGCCTGCCGCAGCAACTGCTCGATGAGCTGATCGCCGAGGGGCTGCCGGTGCTACCGGTCAATCTGATGAGTTCGGTGAAGATGCGCGAGTCGCACCAGGCCTGCACGCCGCTGATCTATCTGGACCGTAGCCACAAGCTGACCCAGCAATTTGTCGAGCTGCATGACCTGCTTAACGCCAATTGAGCGTTAGCCCGTAAATAAAAAAGCTGCCTAGGCAGCTTTTTTATTGGCTGGTTCAGAGCCTGTTGACGATCTCGCGAGCTAGAGTCATGCAAGGTGCTACGTTAGTAACAGCCTCCGGCTGGTCAAGCAGGTGAGGAAGCGGAGTGTACTTTTGTACATGAGCATTCCGAACCTGTTTTCAACGCAGCAGGGCCGACGCGCAGCAGATCGTCAGCGGACGACGTAGATGTCGCAGGGCGCCTTGTGCAGGAAGTGCTGCGCCAGGCTGCCGAGCAATGCCTGCGAAAGCGCGCTGCGGCCGTGGCTGCCGAGTACCAGCAGTTCGATATTGTGGCTTTTCAGGCGCGCTTGCAGGCAACGCAGAATACCGCCCTGTTCCACCGAATGGCTCAGGGTCGGGCCTTTTTCCGGCAGGTTCTGCGCTTCATCTTCCAGCAGTTGGTTGATCAGCGCCTTCTGCGTGGCCAGTTGCGCTTCGACCTGCTTGGGCGTGCCCTTGTTCGGCTCGAACACATGCAGGGCGTGCAAGTCGGCCGTTTCCGGCAGCAGGCGATAGGCCTGGCCGAGGGCGCTGCAGGCGCACAGGGAGAAGTCGATGGCGGCCAGTGCGCGTTCATACGGGCGGAAATCGTTGCGTGCCACCAGCAGCAGCGGCACCGGGCAATTGCGCGCGATGCGGTCGAGGCTGGTGCCGGAGAAGAAGTCATGGCGCTGGTGATGGCCCCCGAGTACCAGCAGGTCGCAATCCAGCTCGTTGAGCTGCTGCAGCACCACTTCCGAAGGCTTGATGCCGCTGCGGATCAGCAGTTGGCTGCCGGGCGGGGCGTACTGGGTGATGCTGCGATCCAGAGCCTGTTTGGCAAGCTCATGCTCTTGGCTGCTTTTGCTCGGGTCGAGCACATGCAGAATGGTCAGTTTGGCGTTGAACTGCTTGGCCAACTGGGTTGCGCGGCACAGGGCCATATCGGCGGTGTCGCGCAGGTCGTGGGCAATAAGGATGTGACTGGGCATGGTCGGCGTTCTCCTGCCGATGCATGTCGGCACATTTATTGTGACCTCGAGTCATAGCTGGACTTTTGACCCAGGGCAAGGTCAGGCGTCAGCGTGTGCGTAATTGGTACAGGCCACGACTCTGAGCCACTACTTCACCACTGTCGTCGGTCAGCTGCAACTCTAAAACGTACTCAGCCTTGCCGTGCTCTGTTGCCTGTTTTTGCAGCTGCTCGATTTGCGCCTCGCTCAGGTTGGCTTCAACCCGGATATCGCCGGTGGCTGGGCGGCGAAAACGCAGGTTCATTTCCTTGACGATGGGGTAGAAACGCTGGGCGTCGAAGCTGGTGAGAAACAGCGCACCGCCAGGAATTTCCGCCAGGGTGAACAGCGCACCGGCATACATGCTGCCGATATGGTTCTGGTTGCCCGCCAGGGGCATACGCAAGCGTACCCGGCCAGGCTCCAGTACCTCGGCCTTGAGGCCGCTGCGTTGGACAAAGGCGATCTGTTCTTCGGTGAGCTGGCGCACCAGTTCAAGAGGCATCGGCATGGTCGGCTCCACAGTTATTGTTGTGTAGCCAGCCTAAAGGTTGGACATGCCGTACGTAATGACCGTGATGCCGACGCGGAATTGACCGATTCGCTCAGACGCCAGCCTGTAGGGTGTGCTGTGCGCACCGGGTTCGCAGCTTGCGCAGAAACTCACGATGCAGACGGGCTGTCGCTTGTGCGCGCGGCGCACCCTACGAAGCTACGTCAGCTGAGCTCAGCTCGGTGCGTTTGTCTGTAGGTGAGCACTATTCAAACACCCTGCTGGCGCAGCCAGCCCAGTAATTGCGGGAGTGGCAGTGCGCCACTCTGGCGGGCGACCTCGACACCACCCTTGAGCAGGATCAGGGTCGGGATTGAGCGAATGCCCATCTCCGCCGACAGCTGCGGGTTGGCCTCGCTGTCCAGTTTGCTCAGGCGGCAGCGGCCTTGCAGCTGCGCGGCGGCTTGTTCATAGATCGGCGCAAAGCTGCGGCACGGGCCGCACCAGCTGGCCCAGACATCGATCAGCAGCGGCAGGTCGCCCTTGTTCTGCGCATCGAAGTTGGCCTGGGTCAGCTCGAAGGGTGTGCTGGGCAGCACCTCGGCCTTGCAGCGGCCACAGCGCGGCGCATCGCCCAGGCGCTCAGCGGGAATGCGGTTGAGGCCGTTGCAATGCGGGCAGGGGATCAGCAGGGGATTGGACATGGGCGACTCCAGAGACGGTTATCCCTAATCTGGAGTCGCTTGCGCGGATATCAAGGTCTGTCAGGCCCTGGCGGCATCCAGCGCCTGGGCCAGGTCGGCGAGGATGTCGTCGCTGTGTTCGATACCAATCGACAGGCGCACCATGTCGCGCGGCACGCCGGCGCGCTCCAGCTCTTCGTCATTCAACTGGCGGTGAGTGGTGGAGGCCGGGTGGCAGGCCAGCGACTTGGCATCGCCGATATTGACCAAGCGAACCACTAACTGCAGCGCATCGATAAAGCGCGCGCCGGCTTCCTGGCCGCCGACAATGCCGAAGGACAGGATCGAGGCCGGCTTGCCGCCGCAGAAGCGTTGCGCCAGGGCGTGCTCGGGGTGATCCGGCAGGCCGGCGTATTTCACCCAGGCCACCTGCGGATGATTTTGCAGGTAGTGGGCGACCTTCAACGCGTTCTCGCAGTGACGCTCCATGCGCAGGGCCAGTGTTTCCAGGCCTTGCAGAATCAGGAAGGCATTGAACGGCGACAGCGCCGCGCCGGTGTTGCGCAGCGGTACCACGCGGCAGCGGCCGATAAAGGCAGCGGGGCCGAAGGCCTCGGTGTAGGTCACGCCGTGGTAGGACGGGTCGGGCGTGTTGAGCAATGGGAAGCGCGCTTTGTTGTCTGCCCAGGGAAACTTGCCGGAATCCACCACGATGCCGCCGATGCTGGTGCCATGGCCGCCGATGTACTTGGTCAGCGAGTGCACGACGATGTCTGCGCCGTGTTCGAACGGACGGCAGAGGATCGGTGTGGCCACGGTGTTATCGACGATCAGCGGCACGCCATGGCGGTGCGCGGCCGCAGCCAGGGCAGCGAGGTCGACGATATTGCCGGCCGGGTTGCCAATGGATTCGCAGAACACGGCCTTGGTCTTGTCGTCGATCAGCGCTTCCAGGGCGGCGATGTCATCGTGCGCAGCGAAGCGGGTCTTGATGCCGAAGCGCGGCAGGGTGTGGGCCAGCAGGTTGTAGGTGCCGCCGTAGAGCTTGGCCACCGAGACGATGTTGTCACCGGCTTCGGCCACGGTCTGGATGGCGTAGGTGATGGCCGCCATGCCCGAGGCCACGGCCAAGGCGCCGACGCCACCTTCCAGCGCTGCAACGCGCTCTTCGAGCACGGCGTTGGTCGGGTTCATGATCCGCGAATAGATATTGCCGGCGACCTTCAGGTCGAACAGGTCGGCACCGTGCTGGGTGTCGTCGAAGGCGAAGGAGCTGGTCTGGTAGATCGGCACCGCCACGGCCTTGGTGGTCGGGTCAGGGCTGTAGCCGGCGTGGATGGCCAGGGTTTCCAATTTCATGCGCGCGTTCCTTCAGGGCAGATTGAAAGGATCGCAGCATGGATAAGGCAACAAGGCCCGGTCAATGCGCTGGAGCAAAAAATCGCCGGGAGCGATTTTTGACGTCGCGCAGCGACGGCCCAGCAGGGTGGCCGCCAGGGATGGCAAGCCACAATGAAACGGGCCTTTCTTAGACTGTTTTGTTAAGCGGTTATGCCGCCCTCGAAGTCAGCCCAGCGCCTTGTAGATGTTGTAGGCGCTGATCAGGGTGATCAGGCAGCCGACGATGGTCAGCAGGGTGCGCGCCGAGAGTTTTTTGCACAGCAGGGCGGCGAACGGTGCGGCGAACATACCGCCAAACACCAGCCCTGCCACCATCATCCAGGTGTCCGGTTGGCCAGCCAGGAGGATGAATGAAGTGGCACTGGTGATGGTCAGGAAGAACTCGGCGAAATTCACCGAGCCAATCGTGGTGCGCGGGTCGCTGCCGGAACCGAGCAGGCTGCTGGTGACCACAGGGCCCCAGCCGCCGCCGCCCGCAGCATCGACGAAGCCGCCGAACAGTGCCAGTTTGGCCACATGCTTGGGTTCGCGGCGTTGCTGCTGCACATGGCGATACGCCTTGCGCAGGATGTACAGGCCCATCAGCAGCAGGTAGGCGGAGATGAAGGGCTTCATCACTTCGCCATCGAAACTGGTGATCAACACCGCACCGAGCACCGCGCCGATGATGCCGGGCAGTAGCAGGCGCAGAAACAGTGATTTGTTGACGTTGCCCAGCTTGGCGTGGGAAATCCCCGACAGGCCGGTGGTGAACACCTCGGCGATGTGCACGCTGGCGCTGGCGGCAGCCGGAGACGCGCCAGCGCTGAGCAGAAAGGTGGTGGCGGTGATGCCGTAGGCCATGCCCAGTGCACCATCGATGACCTGCGCAAAGAAGCCAACCGCTACGGCGCTCCAGAAGGTCGGGCTGCGCAGAGTGGTTTCGATGATTTCCAGGCCGCTGTGGCCATTGTTGTCACCGAAAAACAGGCGCCAGGCGAGAAACAGCAGCAGGCCGATCAGGGTCAACGCGGCGAACCATACGGCTGCGCGCAATACCGGGTGATTGTCCGGGTGGGTAACGAAGTCTTCTACAGGGGGCAGCCCCAGCGCCTGGTGCTCGTCATTGAGCGGGCTTGGGCTGAGATCGAGATCACGAATTTTCATAACTAAAGGCGCGCCTGACAGCGGGTGGTAGAACAGGGCGTAAAGCAGGTCGCGAAGATAATCGGCTTTGCTTAGAGAGTCTAAGAATGTTTGGGAAGGTTTATATGCCTTTTCGATTTAATAGATAAGGCTGTACTGGCCGCTCTGGCGGGCACTGTGTCTGTGCGCTGAGTGACGCTCGGATTAGGCTGCGGTCTTTGTACGGCGGAGGTGATATGCGTCAGCTAGGCATTCTGGGCGGGATGAGCTGGGAATCCACAGCCAGCTATTACCGCTTGCTCAATCAGCGCGTGCGCGAGCAACTGGGTGGTCTGCACTCGGCCCCGTTATTGCTGCACTCCGTGAATTTCGCCGAAATCGCCGAGTTGCAGCGGCGCGCCGACTGGCAGGCGGCAGGTGAGCTACTGGCCAGGGCCGCGCAGGGTTTGCAGCAGGCCGGTGCGACCGCCTTGCTGCTGGCCACCAACACCATGCACAAGGTGGCACCGGCCATCGAGGCGGCGGTGGATATTCCCCTGCTGCATATCGGTGACGCGGTTGGCCAGGCCCTGCAACGTCAGGGTTTACGTCGCGCGGCCTTGCTCGGCACGCGCTTTACCATGCAGGAAGACTTCTACCGCCAGCGCCTGGCCGAGCACTTCGGTATTGAGGTCATCACTCCGGACGCCGTGCAGATGGCAGAGATCGACCGGGTGATCTTTGCCGAACTGTGCCAGGGCCAGTTTCTGCTGCCCGCGCGCGACTTTTATCTGGATTGCTTGCGCACGCTGCAAGAGCAAGGTGCCGAAGCGGCCATCCTTGGCTGCACCGAAATCGGTTTGCTGCTTGAGGGCCTGGATGCGCCGTTGCCGTTGCTCGACAGCACCGAATTGCATGTGGCCATGGGGCTGGAGTGGATGTTGGGCGCGTAGGGTGTTTACCGTGTGGGAGGCGCTTTAGCGGCGACTGTTGCGGCTAAAACCTCTCCCGCGTCTGGCTACAGGAACCGCCCGGCTAGCGTTGGGCTTCGTTGCAGGCTCCTTAATTCAACCTACGACGAGCAGCTGATTTCCAGGTGCTTGCCCCATTCCGGCGGGCGCTGGGCGTAGCGTTCAAAGCCGGGTTGTTCGGCGAAGGGTTGTGACAGCACCTGGTGCAGTTCGCGCACCGGGGCATAGTCGCCCTGTTCGGCGGCTTCGATCGCCTGCTGGGCCAGGTAGTTGCGCAGGATGTATTTGGGGTTGACCGCCTGCATACGCGCCTGGCGTTGCGCCGGGTCGTCGCCATCACGTTCGCTGCGCGCCAGGTAGTCGGCGGCCCAGGTGTCAAAGCCGGCCAGGTCGGTGAAGTCGTCGCGCAGGCGCGCCACCGCGTGCGCGGCCGGGCTGTCGCCGAGTTCGCGGAAGAACAGGGTGTAATCCACCGCGCTGCTCTGCATCAGTTGCAACAGGCGCTGCACCAGGGCTTCGTCGCCGTCATCGGCGCTGAGCAGGCCGAGACGTTTGCGCATTAGGTCGAGGTAATGCGCCTGGTACAGCGGCAGGAACAGGTCCAGCGTCTCACGCAGCGCTTCTATATCAACCAGCGGCACCAGGGCCTGGCCGAGGGCGGCGAGGTTCCACTGGGCAATCGGCACCTGATTGCTGAAGCTGTAGCGGCCGCTGTCATCGGAATGGTTGCAGATGTGCTGGGCATCGAAATCATCGAGAAAGGCGTAGGGGCCGTAATCGAAGGTGATGCCGAGGATCGACATGTTATCGGTGTTCATCACCCCATGGCAGAAGCCGTAGGCCTGCCAGTAGGCGATCATCGTCGCGTTACGTTCGACCACTTCGCGGAACATCGCCAGATACGGTTGTTCCTGCGTTAAACAATCAGCGTAGTGACAGCTCAGCACGTGGTCGGCCAGCTGTTTGAGCTGCTCATGCTGACGGGTGTAGTAGAAGTATTCGAAGTGGCCGAAGCGGATATGGCTGGGCGCCAGGCGCAGCACCATCGCTGCGCTTTCCTGCTTCTCACGCCACACCGGGGTGCTGGAGCCGGTGACGCACAGCGCCCGCGAGCTGGGGATGCCGAGGGCATGCAGGTGCTCGCTGGCGAGAAACTCGCGGATCGAGCTGCGCAGTACCGCGCGGCCGTCGCCCATGCGCGAGTAGGGCGTCTGTCCGGCACCTTTCAGATGCAGGTCCCAGTGCTCGCCGGCGTCATTGATGACCTCGCCCAGCAGCAGGCCGCGGCCGTCGCCCAGGCGTGGGCTGTAGCCGCCAAACTGATGCCCGGAGTAGACCATGGCGCGTGGCTCGGCGCTGCTCCACAGCTTGTGCCCGGTGAAAATCTGCGCGAACACGTCGGTCTCGGCTTCGTTCGGGTCCAGGTCGAGCAGGGCCATGGCCGCAGGGCTGGCGACCACCAGGCGCGGCTCGGAAATCGGCTCGGGCAGCACATGGGTGGAAAAGGCATCGCCAAGGCGGGCGAAACGGTTGTCGAACTGCAACTCGATCAGCGACTTCACGGTCAGGCTCCAGCCGGGCGGATCACGCCCGGCAGTGGTCAGGTGGCGGCAGGTTATTGCGGGTCCATTGCTGGCGCCGGGGGCGGCAGTTGCCCGCTGGGTGCGTTGGCGGCGGCGGTGCCGGCCACCAGTTGCCCGGTGGTCAGGTTGAGCTCTTCACCGTGCAGGTTCTTGATCAGCACTTCGACCTGGTTGAAGGCCATTTCCACATTGTTCTCGCGGAAACTCAGGGCAATGCGCGTGAGAATCTCGTCGGTGGCAGCATTGCGGTCGCCCAGCTCGCGCACATGGAAGCGCAGTTCGTAATCGAAGGTGCTCGGGCTGATGGTCAGGAAGAACAGCATGGGCGCCGGGTCACGCAGTACCCGTGGGTTTTCCTCGGCCGCTTGCATCATCAGTTTGCGTGCCAGCGGCAGGTCAGTCTCGTAGGCCACACCGATCTTCACGATAACCCGCGTGACGGTGTCGTTGAGCGACCAGTTGATCAGCTGTCCGGTGACGAAGGTCTTGTTCGGCACGATGATTTCTTTGCGGTCGAAATCGGTGATGGTGGTGGCGCGGATGCGGATTTTGCTGACCGTGCCGGACAGGTTGCCGATGGTCACCACGTCGCCGATACGCACCGGGCGTTCGAACAGGATGATCAGGCCGGAGATGAAGTTGGCGAAGATCTCCTGCAAGCCAAAACCGAGGCCGACCGACAGCGCGGCGACCAGCCACTGCAACTTGTCCCAGCTGACCCCGAGGGTCGACAGGGTGGTGACGAAACCGATGCCGACGATCAGGTAGGAGAGCAGGGTGGTGGTGGCGTAGGCGCTGCCCTGGGCCAGGTTGAGCCGCGACAGCACCAGCACTTCAAGCAGGCCCGGCAGGTTGCGCCCCAGGGCCACGGTGATGCCGACGATGATCAGCGCGCCGAGCACATCGTTGAGGCTGATCGGCACCAGGGTGGCGGCATCGCCCGTGCCGCTGCTGTATTGGTAGAGGGTGATGTTGTCGAGGTAGGCGAAGACCGAGATCAGGTCCGCCCAGACCCAGTACAGCCCGGCGATAAAGGTGCCGAGCAGGGCCAGGCGGATCAGTCGCAGCGATTGCTGGTTGACCTGCTCGATGTCCAGGGTGGGTTCCTCGACCACGGTTTCCGTGCCTTCGATGCCATCTTTGCTCTGCGCCTGACGCTTGCTCAGGGCGCGCTGATAGGCCAGGCGTCGTGCAGCCACCGAGAGGCCGCGGACGAAGGTGGCTTCGATGATCAGCCAGATCATCAGCAGGTAGAGGGTGTTGATCAGGCGGTCGCTGAGTTTCAGGGCGGTGTAGTAATAGCCGAAGCCAACCGCGACGATCAGTGCCAGCGGCAGCAGGCTCAGGGCAATGCCAATCAGCATGCGCAGCGCCGAGGCGTGCTCGCGAGCCGGGCCACTGAGCAGCAGTTTGTGCAGCAGCCAGACCATCAGGGCATAGCAGCTGAGCACCACGGTCAGACCGATCACGTCGTCGCCGAGGCTGGCCGGCTGGTGTTCGGCCACCGTTACCACGGCGACCAGGGCGATCACCACCAGGCCCAGTCGACGGATCTGGCGATGCAGGAAGGCCACCTGCGGGCGGCCCCAGCGGAAGTGCAGTTCGGCCACGCCGCCATCAGCAAGGATGCGGTACACGGTGTAGAACACCAGCCAGGCCTGGGCCATCTGGAACAGCGCCTGGCCCAGGTTGGCGTTCTGCCCGCGGGCGTCCATCTGCAGGGCGAAACCGCACAGCGCGAGGAACAGCGTACCAGGCAGGGCCAGCAGCACGTTGAGCATGATCGCCATGGGCGTATGCAGCTGGCTGTCGCGTTTGAAGTGGCCGATGTCCTGGTGCAGTTCGCCGAGCTTGCGGTACAGGTAGCCGCGTCGCCACAGCAGCACCACGATCAGCAGCAACAGCGGCAGAAACAGCAGCGGTCGTTCGGTCAGGCCGGCAGCCAGCTGACGCAGGTTGGCGCCCCAGGGCAGTTCGGCGATCTGCCGCTCCAGCAGGTGCGGCACCGATTTGAACCACTCCAGGTCCAGCGGTTTGTTGCTAGGGATCCAGAACATCTGCTCGTCGAGGGTGGCGCGCAGGGTTTCGGCCGTGGCCTTCAGCTGTTTCTGATTGAGTTGCAGGGTGATCGATTCGTTGAGCAGGGCGTTCAGCTCACGGTTGAGGCGGTCAATCAGCTCGCGGCGGGTGTCGATGATTTCCAGCAGGTTGCTGCGCAGTGCAGCGATATCGGCATCCGGGTCGCTGTTCGGGGCGGCCAGCAACTGGTCGACATAGGCGCTGGGGTTGTTGATGCTTTCGCGCTGCTGGTTGAGCTCGAACTGGTACAGGCGCAGGTCGGCAATCTGGTCGGGCAGGTCGCTGTCGATCTTCAGCGTCGGCAGTGCCTGCTGCTGCTTATAGAGAATGCGCGAGAGCAGCAGGCTGCCCTGCAAAACGCTGATCTGCTCGTCCAGGGCCTGGTCGCTCTGGCTCAGGCTGTCGAGTTGCTGCTTGGTTTGCAGATTTTCCCGGGTCAGCTGGTTGAGGCGGTCGGTGGCGCGCAGCAGGTAGTCAGACAGTGTCAGGTTGAGCGCACTTTCCCGCGCCAGCAGGCTGTCGCTGCCGGCCTTTTCAGCTTCGCGGGACTGCTCGGCGACGGTCTGCTCGGAGAGGTCGCGGCGTTTATCGTTGATCAGGTTCTGCAGGTCGAACAGCTCTTTCTCGATCCGCTTGATGCGTTCTTCCAGCAGGCTGCGGCGGCTGTTGCCGAGGTCCTGTAGCAGGCTGTTGCCGGCCAGCTCCTGGCGGCGCAGCTGGGTTTGCGCTTCCAGCTTGGCCAGCTCGGCATTGAGCTGGTCGCGGCGCTCATTGCTCAGCGGTTTGCCCGCATCGCGGGCGCTTTTCAGGATGCTGTTGATTTCCTGGCTGCGGCTCTGGTTGCTGCTGATCTCGGCCTGAGCACGTTCCGGGCGGGTTTGCGCGGTGATGATCAGGCTGTTGGCTTCGATGATCTGCTTCTGCCAGTCGCTCAGCTGGTTATTGCGCTCGGCCAGCAGCTGTTCGAGTTGCGGCAGCGGGCTGTTGGCATAGCGCAGGTTGACCTGGGTCGGCTGGCTGCCTTTGAGGCGCTCGAAGTCGCGCTGGGCTTCGCCGATCAGGCGCGGCGCTTGTTGCAGCTGTTTTTCCAGATCCGCCAGACGTTGCTGGCTGTCGGCCTGCTCGGCCAGCAATGCCAGGGTTTTTTCCAGGGTTTGCTTGATCGCCTGCTGCTCGGCTTCTGGCAGCTGGCGTTCGGCCAGGCTGTCGAGGCTGCGTTGCACGTCGGCGCTGCTGGGTGGCTCGCCTGCCAGCAATGTAGGGGCATTCAGGCACAGGCCGAGCAGCACGGCCGAGAGGTAGACGCGGAAAGAGGACATAGTGGTGATCGTAAGGCCCGAGAGGATGCTGAGTTTAACAGGCGGCCGGATAAACGCTGACCGCTGTTTCAGCTTCCTCGTCAGAGAAAGAGTGCCGGGCCCGGTCGGCTGCCTTCGGGGAATTTGACGCCGACTTTGCGGATCTTGTTCCCTTCCATGGTCGCCACGGTCCAGGTCAGGCCTTGCCACTGCACCTGGTCGCCAGTGACCGGCTCGCCACCAATCTCATGGGCGATAAAGCGACCCAACGGTTGCTCGCCGTCGGCATCGTCGAGTTTCAGGCCATAGAGCGCGGCCACGGCGGCCAGCTCCGCGTCACCTTCGAGGACGAAATCACCGAAGAAACGCAGGTCCTGGGCGCGTTTGGGGGCCTCGCTAAACAGTTTGCCGAGTGCTGGCAGGTCGTGTTCATGGCCGATCACGCAGAGGATGTCACTGGCTTCCAGGGTGGTACTGCCGGACGGGTGCAGCAGTTCATGGCCACGAAACAATGCAGCGATCCGCGTGCCTTCGGGCATGTTCAGGGCTTTCAGGGGCGCGCCGATGCACCATTTGTCTGCGCCGAGGCGATAGACGAACAACTCCCACTGGCTGGTTGGATGAATCTCCAGCCCGGCCCGCGAGATCGGCGACGGTACGGGTGGTACCTCCACTCGCGCCTTGCGTGCTGCCCAGCCGAGGGTGGTGCCCTGTAGCAGCAAGGATACAAGCACGATAAAGAACGCCACATTGAAGAACAGCTGGGCATTTTCCAGCCCGGCCATCAGTGGGAACACCGCGAGAATCACCGGCACCGCGCCGCGCAGGCCGATCCAGGAGATGAACACCCGCTCGCGCAGGTTGAAGCCCTTGAACGGCAGCAGACCGATAAACACCGACAGTGGTCGGGCAAACAGGATCATCCACAGCGAGAGCAGCAAGGCCGGTACGGCGATGGGTAGCAGGTTGCTCGGTGTGAGCAGCAGGCCGAGTACCAGAAACATGCCAATCTGGCTCAGCCAGGCCAGCCCGTCGAACATGTGCAGGATGCCATGGCGGTTGCGGATTGGCTGATTGCCCAGCAGTAGGCCGCAAACATAGACCGCGAGGATGCCACTGCCGCCAATGGCGCCCGACAGGGCGAAAATCATGATGCCGCCGCTGACGGCGAGCAGCGGGTACAGGCCGTCGGCCACTGACAGGCGGTTGATCAACTGCAACAGTAGCCAGCCACCAGCCAGGCCCAGGGCAATGCCGATGCCGAATTGCTGTACCAGGCTGCTGAGGATGCCCCAGCTGAAGCTGTTCTCGCCGGCGGCGATCATGGCGATCAGGGTGACGGTCAAGAACATCGCCATCGGGTCGTTGCTGCCCGATTCGATTTCCAGCGTGGGGCCGACGCGCTCGTTGAGGCCTTTGCCATTGAGCAGGTTGAACACCACTGCGGCGTCGGTGGAGCCAACGATGGCACCGATCAGCAGGCCTTCGATCAGGCTCAGGTTGAACAGCCAAGCCGCGGCCACGCCGGTCAGGCCGGCTGTGATAGCCACGCCCACGGTGGCCAGCGACATGGACGGCCACAACGCCACACGGAAGGTCGAGGCGCGGGTGCGCATGCCGCCGTCGAGAAGAATCACGGCGAGCGCCAGGTTACTGACCAGGTAAGCCAGCGAGTAGTCGTTGAAGACGATGCCGCCAATGCCGTCGACGCCGGCGAGCATGCCAACCGCGAGGAAAATCACCAGGATCGGGATGCCGACTCGGGTCGACAGGGAGCTGACCATGATGCTTATCGCGACCAGTAGCGCACCAATCAAAAACAGGTTGTTGATGGTGCTGGCATCCAAAATCATGTACTCCCGGAGGGTCGTTGACGGGCGCCATGCATGGCGCGTGCCAGGGATTCTAACCTGCTGCCTTGGCTTTCTGTCAAAAAAACGCCCGGCATGGGCCGGGCGTCTTGTAACAGCATGCTGTGCGCGTTAGAACCAGGCGTCCTGCATGCCCAGGCAGGTGTCGTCGCGGGCTTCGAGGATGGACAGGTCGTGGTGGCAGCTCGGCACCTCCCAGGTCAGGAAGTAGCGCGCGGCCTGCAGCTTGCCCTGGTAGAAGTCGACATCACCGGCATTGCCTTTAGCCAAACCTTCTTCAGCGCGAATCGCCTGCTCCAGCCAGCGCCAGCCGATCACGGTATGGCCGAACACCTTGAGGTACAGCGCCGAGTTGGCCAGGCCTTCATTGACCTTGCCGCTTATCAGATCACCCAGCAGCGCCAGTGTCACGCTTTGCAGACGTGCCAGCAGTTGCTCCAGCGGCTGGCGCAGGGCGGTCAGCGAAGCATGGGCTTCGGCGCGCTGGCAGGTGCCGTGGATCAGCTTGAGCAACTGCTTGAGCGCTGCGCCGCCGTTCATCGACACCTTGCGGCCGAGCAGGTCGAGCGACTGGATGCCGTGGGTGCCTTCGTGAATCGGGTTGAGGCGGTTGTCGCGGTAATACTGTTCAACCGGGTATTCGCGGGTGTAGCCGTGGCCGCCGAGAATCTGGATGGCCAGCTCGTTGGCCTTGAGGCAGAACTCCGACGGCCAGGATTTGACGATCGGGGTGAGCAGGTCGAGCAGTTCCAGGGCGGTCTTGCGCTGCTCCTCGGTCTCCAGAGTCTGGGTGTCATCGAACAGACGCGCGGCATACAGGCCGAGGTCGAAAGCGCCTTCCACATAGGCCTTCTGGGTCAGCAGCATGCGCCGCACATCGGCGTGCTCGACGATGGAAATCTGCGGGCTGCTTGGATCCTTGCCATCGGCGTGGCGGCCTTGCGGACGGTTGCGTGCGTAGTCCAGCGAGTACAGGTAGCCGGCGTAGCCGAGCATGATGGCGCCCATGCCGACGCCGATGCGCGCCTCGTTCATCATCTGGAACATGTAGCTCAGGCCGTGGTGCGGCTTGCCCACCAGATAGCCAACGCAGTCGTCGTTATCGCCGAAGTTCAGCGCGGTGGAGGTGGTGCCGCGCCAGCCCATCTTGTGGAACAGACCGGCCAGCAGGGCGTCATTGCGCTTGCCCAGTGAGCCATCTTCATTCACCAGGAATTTCGGCACGATAAACAGGCTGATGCCTTTCACCCCGGCTGGCGCGTCCGGCAGCTTGGCCAGCACCATGTGCACGATGTTCTCCGAGATCGGCTGGTCGCCGCCGGAGATGAAGATCTTGTTGCCCTTGATCCGGTAGCTGCCGTCGGCGTGCGGCTCGGCCTTGGTGCGGATATCCGACAGTGAAGAGCCGGCGTGCGGTTCGGTCAGGGCCATGGTGCCGAAGAAGCGACCGTCGATGATCGGCTGCAGGTATTTGCTTTTCTGCTCGTCATTGCCGAAGGCTTCGATCAGGTTGGCCACGCCCATGGTCAGCATCGAGTAGGAACTGGTGGCGATGTTGGCCGACTGGAAGTGGGCGAAGCAGGCTTGCGACAGCAGGTTGGGCAACTGCATGCCGCCATGTTCGAAGTCGCGTGTGGCATTAAGGAAACCGGCGTCGTGGAAGGCGCGCAGGGCCGGCTCGACTTCCGGGATAAGCACCGCGGCACCGTCCACGTACTGTGGCTCGTGCTCGTCGTTCTTGCGGTTATGTGGGGCGAATAGCTCCTCGGCGATACCGCGTGCGGTGCCGATAGCGGCGTCGAAGGTTTCGCGGTTGTGGTCGGCGAAACGTTCACGCTGGGTCAGGCCTTCGGCGTCCAGCACTTCGTATAGCTCGAAGGCCAGGTTGCGGGAACTGAGCAGGGACTCGGACATGGGTGTACCTCCGGTTGCGATGCAACGAGTCTAAGCAGCCGCGTACGCCGCTCCCAGCATTATTAATAAGCGTGATAGAGGCTCAGCGAGCAAAGCCACGGGCTGGCACTCAGGTAGGGTGGATGGAGGGAAACGTCATCCACCCTACGGTTTGCAAGGCAGCGCTTGTGTCTATTGGATAAAGCCCTGAGCCAGCTCGCGGGTCAGTTCCGCCGCGCTGATGGATTTGCAGCCGCTGACATTCTGCCCGGCCCAAAGCGGCGAGAAATCACCGCTGCCCAGGCTTTCTACCTTGCTGCGCAAAGGTGCGATGGCCGCCGTCGCCAGTGGGAAGGCCGGCGCATGCGGGCTGATCGGGCCCAGCTCGCGCATCACGCGGTTGACGATGCCACGCGCCGGGCGGCCGCTAAACAGGTTGGTCAGCGCCGTGTGCTGTGCGGCAGGGCTGCGCAGGGCCGCGCGGTGAATGGCGCTGGTGCTGGCTTCATCACAGCACAGGTAGGCGGTGCCGATCTGCACCCCAGCCGCACCCAGGGCCATGGCCGCGCGAACGCCTTGCGCATCGGCAATGCCGCCGGCAGCAATCACTGGCAAGCGCACCGCCTGGACGACCTGCGGCAGCAGGGCGAAGGTGCCGAGCTGGCTGCTCAGCTCATCGCAGAGGAACATGCCGCGATGGCCGCCGGCTTCCAGGCCCTGGGCGATGATCGCGTCCGCACCGTTGGCTTCGAGCCACAGCGCTTCTGCCACCGTAGTCGCCGAGCTGAGCACCTTGGCTCCACAGGCCTTGACCCGTGCCAACAACTCGGCTGAGGGCAGGCCGAAGTGAAAGCTCACCACGGCAGGTTTGAATTCATCAAGCAGATCAGCCATCTCGGCACTGAACGGCAGGCGGCCAGGGCCACTGGCGATGGTCGCGGGATCAATCCCGAACTCGGCATAGTAAGGGCTTAGCGCATCGCGCCAGGCCGCTTCGCGAGCAGCATCGACGGCTGGCGGGGTGTGGCAGAAGAAGTTCAGGTTATACGGTTTGCGGGTGTGCTCGCGCAGTGCCAGCAGCTCCTTGCGCAAGCCAGCCGCGTCGAGCATGGCGCAGGGCAGCGAACCGAGTGCACCGGCATTCGATACGGCAGCGGCCAAGCTGTGCAGCTGTACGCCGGCCATTGGCGCCTGGATCAGCGGCAGTTGGGTGCCCAATAGATCTTGCAGTGACATGGCGCTTCTCCTGGCCAGACGAGACGAAACAGCCGTCACCGTACTGATCCATCAGGCGCCTGGCAAACTGGTAAACTGCCCGGCCACAGGAGCCCGCCCACATGAACTACCGCCACGCTTTCCATGCCGGCAACCATGCCGATGTGCTGAAACACTATGTCCTCAGTCGTCTGATTGCCCTGCTGTCCCGCAAGGAAGCGCCGTTTGCCTACCTCGACAGCCATGCCGGCATCGGTTTGTATGACCTGCATGGCGACCAGGCCAGCCGCACCGGTGAGTGGCTGGAAGGCATCGCCCGGCTGTGGCAGGCCAGCGACGTGCCGGACCCGCTGCTGGATTATCTGGAAGTGATCCGCGCGATGAACCCGGATGGCGAGCTGCGTCATTACCCTGGTTCACCCGAACTGGCGCGCCTACTGACCCGCGAGCAGGACCGCCTGCACCTGAACGAGAAACACCCGGAAGACGGCCGTCTGCTCAAGGAAAACATGCACGGTGACCGCCGCGTGGCCGTGCACCTGGGCGAAGGCTGGTATGTCCCGCGCGCCTTGCTACCGACCCGCGAAAAGCGCGCGCTGCTGCTGATTGACCCACCGTTCGAGCAGGTCGATGAGATGGAGCGCTGCGCCCAATCGCTGAGCGAAGCCATCAGCCGCATGCGCCAGGCGGTAGTGGCGATCTGGTACCCGATCAAGGACCTGCGCCAGCTCAGCCGCTTCTACCGCGACCTGCAAAAAAGCAAAGCGCCGAAACTGCTGCGCGTGGAGCTTTATGTGCACCCCACCGACGAAGCCGCGCGGCTGAACGGCTCCGGCCTGGTGATCAGCAACCCGCCATGGGGCCTGGAAGACGAACTCAAGCAGATCCTGCCATGGCTCGCCGACTTGCTTGGGCAAAGCCAGGGCGGCTGGCGGCTGGATTGGCTGATCGAGGAAAACAGCGGCGGCTAGCGGCTGCTGCTCGGTTCGACGAAATACGTCAGCTGCTGACGCGGGTTGAGGTACTCCAGGGCCTCGCGCGGTAGCTGGGACGGGCGCAGGCTGGTGGCGATGCCCAGGCGTGGCTCCTGTTCCAGGTCGAGGATCAGCGCCTCGTGCTTGGGCACGGCGGCGTCGTAGACAATCAGCGTCGGTTTCAGCGGCTGGCTCGGGTTCATGCCGAGGATCAGGCCGTAGCGCTGGTCGTCCAGTTGCACCAGGCTGCCGGGCGGGTAGATGCCCATGCAGCGGATAAAGGCCTTCAGCGCCACCGCATCGAAGCGCGCATTGTATTGCTTGAACATCAGCGCCAGGGCTTCGTGCGGACTGAGGCCATCGCGTGGGTTGAGCGGGTTGCACAGGTTGTCGAACTGGTTGGTGATGCACACCAGGCGGCTCAGGCGGCCGATGGCGGCTTCACGCAGCTGACGCGGGTAGCCGCTGCCGTCGCAGTATTCGTGGTGCTCGTTGATGATGCGCAGCACCTCGTCGTCGAGCATCAGCTTGTGGCCCGTGCGCAGGCCGAATTCGCAGTGCAGTTGCAGCAGTTGCTGTTCCGGCCGGGTCAGCGGTTCGGGCTTGAGCAACACCTTGCTGGGGATGTCGAGCTTGCCGATATCGTGCAGCAGCGCGCCCATGCCGAGGATGTGGCAATCCTCGCTGTCCAGGCCGAGCTGGCGACCGAGCAGTAGGCTCAGCACAGTGACGTTCAGTGAGTGGAAATAGCTGTCCTCGGCCGCCTTGCTGTTGATGCTGTGCAACACCGCGCCGCTGCCACCGAGCAGGGCCTCGACCATTGCGCCGACAATCTCTCCGGCCTGTTTGCTGGCGTCTTCCGGGCGGCTGCGCAGGGTCTGGTTGAGTGCTTTGACCTGCTGGCTGGCTTGAACGAATTTGCGGTCCACCTCAGCCAGGCGTTTGCGCAGTGCGCCGAGCTTGGCGGCGCGTTGCTGGCGAGCGACGTCCTCAGGATTGGGCGTGACCGGCTCGATGGGCGCGGGTGCGCTTTCGGTCACGCGCTCCAGGGGCGGGCAGTCGCTGCGCGCCGGATCGTAGCGCAGGCGCTCCAGGCCGAGGGCGCGCAAGGCCTTGATCTGCCCTTCATCCTTGATCTTGAAATTGCTGAAGGCAAAGTTGTGCTCCCACCAGGCCAGTTCGAGCTGGATATACAGGCCGATACACAGTTGATCGGGTTCGATATAGGCAGGAGCGCTGGCAGGCATGCGGGTGTCGGCAATGATGGCTAATGGCTGGCAGTCTAGCGCTTTGCCTACCGCCTGACAGCAGGCGCCAGGCGTTTCTGCACTAATTACGGGGTGCTTCACTGCTGTCTTGTAGGACGTGCTCGACCTCATCGGCCCAGACCAGCCAGGACTGCTCGCCAAGGATGCCGCGGCGCAGGGTCAGGTAGGGCAGGCGCAGGGCTTTGCGTTGCTCGTCGGGCAGAGCCAGGTACTCGCGCTCAATATTCAGCAGGCTGTCCAGGGTCTTGCGGTGTATGGCGACATGCCGCTGCATTTCTTCGCGCAGGTTATCCGGCGAGGTATGCGCGCCGGCATAGAGTTTGACCAGCAATGCATCGTTGATCTTGTTCGGCTGCACCGGCTCGCCCAGCCAGCGCAGCAGTTCGGCATGGCCGGCAGGTGTGAGGCGGTAGTTCTTTTTGTCCGGGCGGGTGTCCTGAGCCTGCGCCTCGAACTCAAGCCAGCCGGCTTCACTGAGCTTTTTCAGCTCCAGATAAACCTGCTGATGTTTGGCGTTCCAGAAGTAGCCGAGGCCATCCTTGAAGCGCTTGAGCAGGTCGTAGCCGCTGCCAGGTTCGCTTTCCAGGAGGATAAGGATGGCGTGCTTGAGCGACATAAGCGGGTTTCACCGGCTGCAATTGAGGTGCGCCGCAGTATACGGATTATGCAAAAAGTTGCGTTGACTCCAATCGCTGCCTAGTATGCAAAAAATTGCATAACAAGAATAACGCAGGAGCATCCCATGAAACGCACCGGTACCCGCTTCCGTCCGCGCCTGGTTCAGGGTGATTACGACGCCATCATCATTGGTTCCGGTATCGGTGGCCTGACCACCGCCGCGCTGCTGGCCAAGCTTGGCAAGCGTGTGTGCGTGCTGGAGCAGCATTACACCGCCGGCGGTTATACCCACAGCTACGAACGTGAAGGCTACGAGTGGGATGTGGGGGTGCATTACATCGGCGAGGTGCATAAACCCTGGTCGACCATTCGCCGGGTGTTTGATGTGATCAGTGACGGTCAACTGCAGTGGGCACCGATGGATGCGTATTACGACCGCATCGTGATCGGCGAGCAGACCTACGACTACGTGGCGGGGCGCGATGAGTTCAAGGCCGAGATGCTGCGCCATTTTCCCGCAGAAGGCGCGGTGCTTGATCGATATGTCGACCTGCTCAGTGAGGTCAGTGCCAAGGTTCTAAGATTTTTCGCCGGTCAGGCAATGCCACGCTCAGTGGGCATGCTCTACAGCAAGCTGCGCCGGTTGTGGCTTCCGGATTACTTCTTCAAAACCACCCGTGAAGTGCTTGAAGGCCTGACCGACAACCAGCAGCTGATCGGCGTGCTCACCGCGCAGTGGGGTGATTACGGCCTGCCGCCTGCCGAAGCGGCGTTTGTCATGCATGCGATGGTGGCCAAGCACTACATCACCGGCGGCAATTACCCGGTGGGTGGTGCGACGAAGATTTCCGAAAGCATTATCCCGGTGATCGAGGCGGCCGGCGGCCATGTCTTCACTTACGCCGGGGTCGACAAGATTCTGGTGGAGCACGGTCGTGCAGTCGGCGTGCGCATGCAGAAAGATGGCTTCGAGATCCGCGCTCCGCAGATCGTCAGCTGCGCCGGCCTGGTGCCGACCTATACCCGCCTGCTTGACCATCAGGTGGCCAGTAACCATGGCCTGCTGGAGCAGCTGCCCAAGGTCAAGCTGTCGGCCGCGACACTGTGTCTCTACGCCGGCTTCAAGGGCAGCGCCGCCGAGTTGAAGCTGCCGAAGACCAACTACTGGGTCTACCCGACCCATGATCACGACCACAACGTCAGCAGTTTTATGGCTGGGCAAAATCCGGCGATGCCGCTGATCTATATCAGCTTCCCCTCGGCCAAGGACCCAGCCTGGGATGCGCAGTACCCGAACAAGGCCACGGTTGAGATCGTCGCACCGACGCAGCCCGAGTGGTTCGCCAAGTGGAAGGGCAGCACCTGGGGCAAGCGCGGTGCTGACTATGACGCCTTCAAGGCCGAGTTGACGGCGCAACTGCTGGCAACCCTCTACCAGCATCAGCCGCAATTGCGCGGTGCGCTGGACTTTTGCGAGCTGGGCACGCCGCTGTCCACCGAGTGGTTCCAGTGGAACGAGCAGGGCGAGATCTACGGCATTGATCACACGGTCGAGCGCTTTGAGCAGCACTGGATCCACACCCAGACGCCGATCAAAGGGCTGTACCTGACCGGTGCCGATACGGTCACTGCAGGAGTGGGCGGTGCACTGATGGCCGGCGTGCTGACGGCCTCGCGCATGCTTGGCTGGCGCGGCTACAAGGTCGGCAAACTGTTGAAAAGCTGGAAGGTACAAGCGCCTAGCGACGTCAGTGCGACTGCGGATGTAGCGGGCTAAACCACCACGTCGACACTATTACCCAGGTTCGGTGGATTGCTCGGCACGCTGGCTGGCGTGGCGGCCTGCACCAGGCCGCCGATGTTGGCAGTCTGCAGTTCCAGGGTTTTGCGTAGCAACAGCAGTGAGGCCAGGGCAGAGGCCTGAGCCGCTGCCTGGGTGGAAACCTGGCTGATGTTCAGTTCCATGGAATCGTCCTCAGCATATGCTCAACCCGGCAGGCAGACCCCGGTACCGCCCAGGCCGCAATAGCCGCCGGGGTTCTTCGCCAGGTACTGCTGGTGGTAGGCCTCAGCGTAGTAGAACGGCGGCGCTTCGCGCACTTCGGTGGTGATCGGGCCAAAACCGGCTTTTTCCAGCTCGGCCTGGAACTGCGCCTGGCTGGCCTGGGCGGCGGCCAGTTGCGCCGCGTCATGGCAGTAGATCGCCGAGCGGTACTGGCTGCCGATGTCGTTACCCTGGCGCATGCCCTGGGTCGGGTTGTGCGCTTCCCAGAAGACTTTCAGCAGGGCTTCATAGGAGGTGAGCTGCGGGTCGAACACCACCAGCACCACTTCGGTGTGGCCGGTCAGCCCCGAGCAGGTTTCCTCGTACGTCGGGTTGGGCGTATGGCCGCCGGCATAACCAACAGCGGTGCTCCACACTCCGGGCTGCTGCCAGAAACGTCGCTCGGCACCCCAGAAACAGCCCAGGGCAAACACCGCTTGTTGAAGGCCTTCCGGGAAGGGCGCTTGCAACGCGTTGCCATTGACGAAGTGGCTGCTGGGGACGGCCATCGCGGTGGCACGGCCGGGCAGGGCCTGTTCAGCGCTGGGCAGTTCGAGTTTATGGGCAAGTATTTGCGAGCGCAGAACCATGGGGTGTTACCTCGGCAGCAGGCGGTAAGGCATAGACAATTATCGGGCGGGCTTGTTACAGCCGGTGTGGGTTCAGCGCCGCTGATAGCGCTTGAGTTTGTCCAGCAGGTCGCGTCCGGCAATCGGTTTGTCGAACAGGTAACCCTGGCCGATATCGCATTGATGGCGGCGCAGGAAGGTCAGTTGGGCGAGGGTTTCGATGCCCTCGGCCACCACCTTGAGCTTCAGGTTGTGGGCCATGGCGATCACCGCCGAGGTGATTTCCATGTCGTCCTGATTCTCGGGAATGTCCTTGATAAAGCTGCGATCAATCTTGATCACGTCGATGGGGAATTTTTTCAGGTAACTGAGCGACGAGTAGCCGGTGCCAAAGTCATCCATGGCCAGGGTCAGGCCCAGGCTTTTCAGGCGGCTGAGTTGCTGGCGGGTGTCGCCAGTGGCTTCCAGCAGCAGGCTTTCGGTGAGCTCCAGTTCCAGCAGCGAGGGAGGCAGTTGTTCCTCATGCAGGATGGCGGCGATCTCACCCACCAGGTCCGGGTCGGAGAACTGCTTGGGTGACAGGTTGATGGCCATCTGCAAGGGCGCATGGCCGACTGCGATCAGCTGCTTGCTCATGCGGCAGGCCTGACGGGTGACCCATTTGCCGATGGGGATGATCAGGCCGGTTTCTTCCGCCACGCTGATGAACTTGTCCGGGCTGATCATGCCCTTTTCCGGGTGGTTCCAGCGCAGCAGCGCTTCCATGCCCAGTAACTGACCGCTTTTGAGGCACAGCTTGGGTTGGTAGAACACTTCCAGCTCGTTCTGCATCAGCGCACGGCGCAGGTTGCTTTCGACGAACAGCTTGTAATGCGCTTCGGCATTCAGCGCATCGGTAAACACCTGCAGCTGGTTCTTGCCGTTGGCCTTGGCTTTGTGCAGCGCCAGGCCGGTGTGTTTCATCAGGGTCTGCGGGTCATTGCCATGCAGAGGGGCGCAGCCCAGGCCGATGGAGCCGGTGACACTGATCAGTTGGTTGTCGACGAACAGGGGCTTGTCCAGGGTCTGCAGCAGCTTCTGCGCGATCATCTGGCTGTCGGCCTGGTTGGTTTCCAGCAGCACGGCAAATTCGTTGCTGGCAAAGCGCGCCAGCACGCTGCTGACTGGCAGGGTGTTGCGCAGGCGGCGGGCCAGGCTGACCAGCAGTTTGTCGCCGGTCTGGTGGCCGAGGCTGTCGTTGATCCGCTTGAAGTTGTCGATGTCCACCAGCAGCAGGCTGATCGGTTTGCCTGGGTGTTCGTTGAAGTGGCTTTCCAGCGAGCGGATAAACGCATAGCGGTTGCCCAGCCCTGTGAGGTTGTCCCGGAAGGCCAGGCGTTCGATGTGCTGCTGTGCCTGCTTGCTGGCGGTGATGTCCTCGTAGATGCCGATGTAGTGGGTCAGGCTGCCGTCGTCGGCGTGCACCTTGGACAGCGATAACTGACCCCAGTAGGGCTCAAGGTTCTTGCGCCGGCTCTTGAATTCACCCTGCCAGCTGTTCTGCTCGGCCAGGCTGGAGCGCGCGTCGAACAGCTGGTCGCTGAGGTTTTCCAGGGCGGGGATTTCGGACAGGCGGCGGCCTTGTACTTCGCTGGAGCTGTACAGGGTGATGGCGGTAAAGCTGGGGTTGACGTATTCCACCTGACCGTCGCGGTCGAGCAGGATGATCGCGCTGGAGCTTTGCTCGACGGCGCGTTGGAACAGGTAGCGGGCGCTGGTCGCCGAGCGCCGCTGCTGGCTGGTCAGCACCTGCGCGTACTGGTCAGCCAGCTCGCCGGCAAAGGCAATTTCGTCGGCCTGCCAGGTGCGCGGCAGACCGGTGTGTTCCAGGCACAGCACACCCACCACATCGCCTTCGATGCGGATGCTGGCATCGAGCATGGAGGTGATGCCCATGGGCTCCAGGTAGCCGCTCGCCAGTTCGCAGGTGCGCGGGTCGAGGTGCGCGTTATGCGCATCCAGCGAGCGGCCACTGTGCAGCGCCTGCAGGTAGGCTGGGTAGGCGCTGGCATCGATATCGCCCTGCTCGACATGCCGGCCCAGGTCACTCTGGTACAGCGCGACTGAATGCAGCATGTGGCCATCGATGTTCCAGATGCCCACGCGGTTGACGCCATACAGTTCGCAGGCACTTTTGCTGATCAGCTCGGCGGCTTCACGCAGTGGGTTGCTGTCGCTGTAATGGCGGCGGGCGAGAGACACAATCAGTTGCTGCTGGGCCTGTGAGCGCTGGTGCTGTTCCTGCAGTTCGGCCTGGGTACGCGGGTAGAGCGCTGGCGCCTGAGGGGCAGCCGTTTCCGGCTCGTCCAGCACCAGCAGATAGCCGCGCAGTAACTGACGACCATGCTGTTTGAAGCTCTCGCCCAACTCCATCAGGCTGAGGCTGCCGCGCGGGCTGTGCAGGCGGTACTGCACACAGTAATGGCGCTGTTGGGAGACCTGTTGCTGAATGACGTCGTGCAGCGCGTAGCGCGCACTGGGTTCCATCAGGCTGGCATAGGGCGCGTCGAGTAAGGAGCAGAGTTGGTTGGCCGGTAGGCCGATTTGTTGTTCACAGCCTGAATCGAGGTACAGCAGGGTCCAGCTGGCTTCATTCAAGCGCTCGAAACGCAGCAGGCCGAGGCGCGAAGGCACTGGCAACTGCGTCACAACCTCGGCCGCTAAACGACTTGCGGCATCGGGATGGCTTTTCATTCGGTGGCTGGCTTCCAGTATGCTGATTGAAGCGGCAATCGACTCACTTCATTTATCGCGTCGAGTAAGGGTGCATCATGCAATTGCGACTGACAAGAAAACTAATAACCGCCGTGTTGCTGAGCAGCTGTATGGTCACGGCTCCGCTGTTTGCCGCAGAGCCCGAAGGCGGCTTGAGCAGTGCCGAGCAGAGCAATTACCTGCTGGAACTCAAGCGCCTTTACCTGACCCAGGATGAGCGCCAGGCGCTGTTTGCCCACTGCAATGATCTGCTGAAAACCTATGCCCTGCGCGCCGCCTATCAGGTCAGTCAGTCACAGCGTCAGGACCTTGTCTATCAACTGCGCCAGGGCGAGGCTGGTGAGTTGCTGTTGCGTGAGGAAACCCGTGGCCAGCAGGGCACCGACCTTGCCGTGCGTAACCGCCGCATCGGCATATTCGGTACCGACCCGTTTGTGCGTTACGAGTGCCCAGCGAGCGGTATCAGCTGTGTGCTGCACAATCCCAACGACGGCAGTCCGCTGCTGACCATCGTGCGTGACCACAAGGGTGCCGCCGAGCTGGCCAAGGCGCTGAGCTTTCTGATCCGCAATCTGCAGAAGGGCTGATCGTCTGTTGTTCATCTAACGCGCACTCAAAAAAAACCCCGCCGAAAGGGGCGGGGTCGAGGATACGAGCGTGGCTGCTCGAAAGTTGATGCGTTACAGCAGCAGGGTGCGGATATCCGCCAGCACATCACCCAGGCGCTTGGTGAAACGCGCGGCAGCGGCACCGTTAATCACCCGGTGATCGTAAGACAGCGACAGCGGCAACATCAGCTTGGGCTGGAAGGCTTTACCGTCCCAGACCGGCTGAATGGTCGCCTTGCTGACCCCGAGGATCGCCACTTCCGGCGCGTTGACGATCGGCGTAAAACCGGTGCCGCCAATATGGCCGAGGCTGGAGATGGTGAAGCAGGCGCCCTGCATGTCATCGGCCGACAGCTTCTTGGTGCGCGCTTTCTCCGCCAGTGCGGCAGCTTCGGCAGCCAGTTGCAGCAGGCTCTTTTGATCGACGTTCTTGATCACCGGGACCAGCAGGCCATCCGGGGTGTCTACGGCAAAGCCGATGTGCACGTATTTTTTGCGGATGATCGCTTTGCCGCTCGGCGCCAGTGAGCTGTTGAAGTCCGGCAGTTCCTTGAGCAGGAAGGCGCAGGCCTTGAGCAGCAGCGGCAGCACGGTAAGTTTGACCCCGGCCTTTTCCGCCACGGCTTTCTGCGCGACGCGGAAGGCTTCCAGCTCGGTGATATCTGCCGAGTCGAACTGGGTCACGTGTGGCACGTTGAGCCAGCTGCGGTGCAGGTTGCTGGCACCGACCTGCATCAGGCGGGTCATCGCCACTTCTTCGATTTCGCCAAATTTGCTGAAGTCCACCACCGGGATCGGCGGGATGCCAGCACCACCGGTTGCACCGGCGGCCGGTGCGTCTTTGGCCTTCTGCATCATCGCCTTGACGTACGCTTGCACGTCTTCCTTGAGGATGCGGCCTTTCGGCCCAGTGCCCGGCACGGCAGACAGCTCGACACCGAACTCGCGCGCCAGCAGGCGTACTGCCGGGCCCGCATGCACCTTTGCACCGTCACGCTTGGGCGCGGCAGTAACGCTGGCGGCAGCGGCTGCCAGCGAGGCGATGGCGCTGACTTCAGCGGCGACTGCCGGGTGTGCGCCTTCTGGCACCTTGTGCACGTCGCTGGCGGGCGCAGCGGCCGGTGCTGACGCTGCGGCAGCGGCAGCTGGAGCGGAGCCGGCCACTTTCAGTTTGAGGATGAAATCACCGGTGCCGACTTCATCTTCCAGTTTGACGCTGATGCTTTCCACCACGCCGGCAGCCGGCGAGGGGATTTCCATGCTGGCCTTGTCCGACTCCAGGGTGATCAGCGACTGATCGGCTTCGACCGTATCGCCGACCTTGATCAGGATTTCGATGACCTTGGCTTTGCCGTCCGAGCCGATATCCGGCACATGCACGTCCTGCACACTGCTGCTGGCCTGTGCGGCTGGCGCAGGTGCGGCAGCTGGAGCAGGTGCTGCTGCTGGAGCAGGTGCTGCTGCTTTAGGTGCTTCTGCCGGTGCAGCAGCAGGCACCGCGGGTGCTGCTTGGGCTGCGCCTTCGGCTTCCAGCTCAAACAGTTCGTCGCCTTCTTTCAGGCGGTCGCCCAGCTTCACTTTCAGGCTTTTCACCACGCCGCCTTTCGGCGCGGGAATTTCCATGCTGGCTTTGTCCGATTCCAGGGTCAGCACGCTTTGGTCGGCTTCGATACGATCACCGACCTTGACCATCAGTTCGATAACTTCACCCTCACCACCACCGATGTCGGGTACGCGAATCAATTCACTCATCGTTTCGCTCCTTAGCAGTCCAGTGGGTTGAGTTTTTCCGGGTTGATGCCGAACTTGACGATGGCTTCGGCCACCACCTTAGGTTCGATATCACCACGGTCGGCGAGCGCTTCCAGGGCGGCCAGCACCACCCAGTGGCGGTCCACTTCAAAGAAGTCACGTAGCTTTTTGCGGCTGTCGCTGCGGCCGAAGCCGTCGGTGCCCAGGACTTTGAATTCCTTGCTCGGTACCCACTGACGAATCTGCTCGGCGAACAGCTTCATGTAGTCGGTGGAGGCGATGACCGGGCCTTTGCGACCGCTCAGGCACTCTTCCACGTAGGTCTGCTTGGGCTTCTGGCCCGGGTGCAGGCGGTTGCTGCGTTCCACGGCCAGGCCGTCGCGGCGCAGTTCGTTGAAGCTGGTGACGCTCCACACGTCTGCCGCAACGTTGAACTCGTCACGCAGAATCTTCGCCGCTTCGCGCACTTCACGCAGGATGGTGCCGGAACCGAGGAGCTGCACATGATGCGCGGCTTCCTTCTTGTCCTCTTCGAGCAGGTACATGCCCTTGATGATGCCTTCCTCGGCACCCGCCGGGATGGCCGGTTGCTGGTAGGACTCGTTCATCACGGTGATGTAGTAGAAAACGTCCTGTTGCTCTTCGGTCATCTTCTTCATGCCGTCCTGAATGATCACCGCCAGCTCGTAGCCGTAGGTCGGATCATAGGTGCGGCAGTTGGGGATGGTGGCCGCCATCAGGTGGCTGTGACCGTCCTCGTGTTGCAGGCCTTCGCCGTTCAGCGTGGTACGACCGGCGGTACCGCCGATCAAAAAGCCACGGGTGCGGCTGTCGCCAGCGGCCCAGGCCAGGTCGCCAATGCGCTGGAAGCCGAACATCGAGTAGAAGATGTAGAACGGCAGCATCGGCTGGTTGTGGCAGCTGTAGGAGGTACCGGCAGCGATGAACGACGACATGGCGCCGGCTTCGTTGATGCCTTCCTCGAGGATCTGACCCTTCTTGTCTTCGCGGTAGAACATCACCTGGTCTTTATCGACTGGCTCGTAGAGCTGGCCGACCGACGAGTAGATGCCGAGCTGGCGGAACATGCCTTCCATACCGAAGGTACGGGCTTCGTCCGGGATGATCGGGACGATGCGCTGGCCGATATCCTTGTCCTTGACCAGCTGCGCGAGGATGCGCACGAAGGCCATGGTGGTGGAAATTTCACGGTCGCCCGAGCCATCGAGGATCGCCTTGAGGGTTTCCAGCGGCGGCGTCGGGATGCTGAAGCTCTTGGCGCGGCGTTGCGGCACGAAACCGCCGAGTGCGGCGCGGCGCTCGCTCAGGTAACGGGCTTCGGCACTGCCTTCTTCCGGCTTGAGGAACGGCAGGTTTTCCAGCTCCTCGTCCTTGACTGGGATGTCGAAGCGGTCGCGGAACTGCTTGAGGCTTTCAACGTCGACCTTTTTGGTGTTGTGCGCGGTGTTTTTCGCTTCGCCGGCACCGGTGCCATAACCCTTGACGGTCTTGGCCAGGATCACGGTCGGCTGCTCTTTGTGGTTGACCGCCTGGTGGTAGGCCGCATAGACCTTGTACGGGTCGTGACCGCCGCGGTTGAGCTTCCAGATCTCGTCATCGGACAGATCGGCCACCATCGCCTTGAGTTCCGGCGAGTTGAAGAAGTGCTCACGGACGAACGCGCCGTCCTTGGCCTTGTAGTTCTGGTATTCGCCGTCGATGACTTCGTCCATGCGGCGCTGCAGGATGCCGTCGACGTCCTTGGCCAGCAGTGGGTCCCAGAAACGGCCCCAGACCACCTTGTTGACGTTCCAGCCACCGCCACGGAACACGCCTTCGAGTTCCTGGATGATCTTGCCGTTACCACGTACCGGGCCGTCGAGGCGTTGCAGGTTGCAGTTGATCACGAAAATCAGGTTGTCCAGCTTCTCGCGGCCAGCCAGGGCAATCGCCCCGAGGGATTCCGGCTCGTCGCACTCGCCGTCGCCCATAAAGCACCAGACCTTCTGCTTGCCGGCCGGGATGAAGCCGCGCGCTTCCAGGTACTTCATGAAACGCGCCTGGTAGATCGCCTGAATCGGGCCCAGGCCCATGGACACAGTCGGGAACTGCCAGAAGTCCGGCATCAACCACGGGTGCGGGTAGGACGACAGCCCCTTGCCATCGACTTCCTGGCGGAAGTTGTTCATCTGGTCTTCAGTGATGCGGCCTTCCATAAAGGCGCGGGCGTAAACGCCGGGCGAGGCATGGCCCTGGAAGAAGATCAGGTCGCCGCCATGCTCTTCGGTCGGGGCCTGGAAGAAGTAGTTGAAGCCGATGTCATACAGCGTTGCCGAGGACGCAAAGCTGGAGATGTGGCCGCCCAGATCCGAATCTTTCAGGTTGGTACGCATCACCATGGCCAAGGCGTTCCATCGCACCAGCGAGCGAATGCGGCGTTCCATAAACAGGTCGCCCGGCATGCGTGCTTCGTGGGTCAGCGGGATGGTGTTGCGGTAGGGCGTGGTGATTGCATACGGCAGCTGTGAACCACTGCGGGTGGCCAGCTCGCCCATACGGGTCATCAGATAATGTGCGCGGTCTTCACCCTCGTTATCGAGGACGGACTCAAGGGCGTCCAGCCATTCCTGGGTTTCGACGGGATCGAGGTCTTGCATGGCTTGCTCCAGGGCGGAAAGGCTTCCAGAATCGGAAGCCAGGTTTCGTGGCCGACTTCGTGAGTGGCCGCGTGAATTCTTGGATTGACCGGGGGTAGGACCGGCTGTGTGTAGTTTTACTACATTCTGATGCCGGAATCAGCCTCTTGGATACAATCTTTGGTAGTAAAACTACAATTATTTTTCTGTCCACGATTCGACCGCCTCTAGCGCGGGCGTTTGCCATCAACCGATGGGCCGTGGTCAGACCGCTAAAAGGATAGACCATGAGCCTGCCCGTGCTGGCCTCTTTGCCGGCTGCCTTGTCCCCCCTCGCAGTACGCGCTGAACAGTCCTTGCAACAGGCCTTCGCGGGGTTGTCCAGCGAGGCGGCGACGGCCTTTGCCGCGTGGCCTGCAGAGCGTCTCGAGGCCCTGCGGCGAGTTGGGGCAGCCAGTGAGTTTGTCCTGCAACAGGGGCTGCGTGATCCGCAGATGCTGCTGGATCTGGCCGCCTCTGGTGAGCTGGAGCGCAGCCTGGCGTCCGGTGAGCTGCGTGGTCAATTGGCGCAGGCCTTGGCTGAGTGTGCTGATGAGGATGAGCTGGCCCGGCGGTTGCGGCGTTACCGCAACCGTCAGCAGTTGCGCATCATCTGGCGCGATATAAGTCGCCAGGCTGATCTGATCGAAACCTGCCGTGACCTCTCCGACCTGGCCGATGCCTGTATCGACCAGGCCTATCAATGGCTCTACCCCCGTCATTGTGCGCAGTTCGGTACGCCGATCGGCCGACGCAGCGGTCAGGCGCAGCACATGGTCATCCTCGGCATGGGCAAGCTGGGGGCCCATGAGCTGAACCTGTCTTCGGACATCGACCTGATCTTCGGTTATCCCGAAGGCGGCGAAACCGAAGGGGTAAAGCGGGCGCTGGATAATCAGGAATTCTTTATCCGCCTGGGGCAGAAGCTGATCAAGGCGCTGGATGCGATCACCGTTGACGGCTTTGTGTTTCGCACCGACATGCGTTTGCGGCCTTACGGTTCAAGCGGTGCGCTGGTGTTCAGTTTCAATGCGCTGGAGCAGTACTACCAGGATCAGGGCCGCGACTGGGAACGCTACGCGATGATCAAGGCGCGGGTGGTTGGCGGTGATCAGGTCGCTGGCGCGCAGCTGCTGGAAATGCTGCGGCCGTTCGTCTATCGGCGCTATCTGGATTTTTCCGCCATCGAAGCGCTGCGCGCGATGAAGCAGCTTATTCAGCAGGAAGTGCGGCGCAAAGGCATGGCCGAGAACATCAAGCTGGGTGCTGGCGGCATCCGCGAGGTGGAATTTATCGCTCAGGCCTTTCAATTGATCCACGGTGGGCGCGACCTCAGCCTGCAGCAGCGTTCGCTGTTTGCCGTGCTCAATACCCTGCGTGATCAGGGCTACCTGCCGTCGACGGTGACCGACGAGCTGCGCGACGGTTACGCCTTTCTGCGGTATGCCGAGCACGCGTTGCAGGCCATCGATGACCGGCAGACGCAGATGCTTCCGGACAACGATCAGGACCGCGCGCGGGTCGCTTTTATCATGGGCTTCGACAGCTGGTCGGCGTTCCACGAGCAGTTGATGCACTGGCGTGGCCGGGTTGACTGGCATTTCCGTCAGGTGATTGCGGACCCTGATGAAGAGGAGGGCGAGGCGGTCGAGGACGCGGTGGGTTGCGAGTGGCTGCCGCTCTGGGAGGACGTGCAGGACGAAGAGGCCGCCTGCCGGCAGCTGGCCGAGGCTGGCTTTGCCGAGCCGCAGTCGGCCTGGCAGCGCCTGGCGGGGCTGAGCAATGGTAATCAGGTACGTGCCATGCAGCGCCTTGGCCGTGAGCGTCTGGATGCCTTTATCCCGCGGCTGCTGGCGCAGGCGGTGGAGCATGCCAATCCGGACCTGGTGCTGGAGCGCGTGCTGCCGTTGGTCGAAGCGGTGGCGCGGCGCTCGGCCTATCTGGTGCTGTTGACGGAAAACCCCAGCGCCCTGCAGCGTCTATTGACCCTGTGCGCGGCCAGCCCGTGGATTGCCGAGCAGATCACCCGCTTCCCGCTGTTGCTCGATGAGCTGCTCAACGAAGGTCGACTGTTCAAGCCGCCGTTGGCGCCTGAGCTGGCGGCTGAGTTGCGCGAACGGCTGATGCGCATTCCCGAGGAGGATCTGGAGCAGCAAATGGAGGCGCTGCGTCACTTCAAACTGGCGCACCGGCTGCGCGTGGCCGCCTCTGAAATTGCCGGCAGCCTGCCGCTGATGAAGGTCAGCGACTACCTGACCTGGCTGGCTGAGGCGATTCTTGATCAGGTGCTGGCCCTGGCCTGGCGCCATACGGTGAGCCGCTATGGCGCGCCACGCCGCGCCGACGGCAGCGTCTGCGATCCGGATTTTGTCATCGTCGGCTACGGCAAGGTCGGTGGCATCGAACTGGGTCATGGTTCGGACCTCGACCTGGTGTTTATCCACGATGGTGACCCGCAGGCAGAAACCGATGGCGAAAAGTCCATCGACGGCGCGCAGTTCTTCAATCGCCTGGGCCAGCGGATCATTCACCTGCTGACTACACAGACCAACTCCGGCCAGCTCTACGAGGTGGACATGCGCCTGCGGCCGTCGGGGGCTGCGGGGCTGCTGGTCAGCTCGCTGGGCGCCTTCGAGCGTTACCAGCAGGGCGAGGCCTGGACCTGGGAGCATCAGGCCCTGGTGCGGGCGCGGGTGCTGGTGGGTTGTGCGCGGGTTGGCAAGGCCTTCGAAGCAGTGCGCGCCGGTGTGTTGGGGCGTGAACGCGACCTGGCCACGCTGCGCGCCGAGGTCAGCGAGATGCGTGCGAAGATGCGCGACAACCTCGGCAGCAAGGCCACGGCGGCCGGTACCGCGGCGAATGCCTTCGAGGCCACGGCGCCGTTCGACCTCAAGCAGGACGCCGGAGGTATCGTCGATATTGAATTTATGGTGCAATACGCGGCCCTGGCCTGGTCGCGCCAGTACCCGGAATTGCTTGAGTTCACTGACAATATTCGCATTCTGGAAGGGCTGGAGCGGGTTGGTCTGTTACCGGGCGAAGATGCCCGCCTGCTGCAGGATATCTACAAGGCCTACCGCAGTGCGGCGCACCGTCAGGCCCTGCAAAAGCAGCCTGGGGTGGTCAGCGGTGAGCAGTTTGCCGATGAGCGGCGCACGGTGATGCGCATCTGGCAGGAGCTGGGCTTGAGCTGAAGCAGGCTGAGCTGAATTTAATAAGCGGCTGGTCACCTGGGGTGGCCGGTCAGTGCTGTACCAATCGAATCTGAGGAGCAGGCAACTATGTCGATGGCCGATCGTGATGGCGTGATCTGGTATGACGGCGAGCTGGTGCCGTGGCGCAACGCAACCACCCACGTGCTGACCCATACCCTGCACTACGGCATGGGCGTGTTCGAAGGCGTGCGCGCCTACAACACCCCGCAAGGCACGGCGATTTTCCGCCTGCAAGCGCACACTGACCGCCTGTTCGACTCGGCTCACATCATGGGCATGAAGATTCCGTTCAGCAAAGACGAAATCAACGAAGCCACCCGCGCCGCCGTGCGTGAGAACAACCTGGAAAGCGCTTATATCCGCCCGATGGTGTTCTACGGATCTGAAGCCATGGGCCTGCGCGCCAGCGGCCTGAAAACCCAAGTGATCGTCGCCGCGTGGAGCTGGGGCGCCTATATGGGCGATGAAGCCCTGCAGGTGGGCATCAAGGTGCGTACCAGCTCCTTCACCCGTCATCACGTCAACATCTCGATGACCCGCGCCAAGGCCAACGGCAACTACATCAACTCGATGCTGGCCCTGCAGGAAGCTATCTCCGGCGGCGCCGACGAAGCCATGCTGCTGGACCCTGAAGGTTACGTTGCCGAAGGCTCGGGCGAGAACATCTTCCTGGTCAAGAATGGCGTTATCTACACCCCGGAAGTGACCTCCTGCCTCAATGGCATCACCCGTAACACGATTCTGACTCTGGCCGCCGAGCATGGTCTTGAGGTGGTCGAGAAGCGCATCACCCGCGATGAGGTGTATATCGCCGACGAAGCCTTCTTCACCGGCACCGCCGCCGAAGTCACGCCGATTCGTGAAGTCGATGGCCGGCAGATCGGCGCAGGTCGTCGCGGCCCAATCACCGAGAAGCTGCAAACTGCTTATTTCGATCTGGTCACCGGTAAAACCGATGCCCATGCCGAATGGCGTACGCTGGTTAAATAACTGCTTCGCATGGGCTGGATGCTCCTGCATTCGGCCCGCAGGCTAGGCTGATAGTCGAGCGTTGAGTCTGTCCGGGAGGCGAAAGCCTCCTTGGTCGTTTCTGGATGTGGCATGAAAATACTGATCGTTGGCCCCAGCTGGGTGGGTGACATGGTGATGGCGCAGACGCTGTTCCAGTGCCTGCAACAGCGTCACCCCGGTTGCGCAATCGATGTGCTGGCCCCCGAGTGGAGCCGGCCGATTCTCGAACGCATGCCCGAAGTGCGTCAGGCCCTGAGTTTTCCGCTCGGTCACGGCGTGTTGGAGCTGGCCACGCGGCGTACGATCGGTAAGTCCCTGGCCGGCCAGTACGATCAGGCGATTCTGCTGCCCAACTCGCTGAAGTCCGCGCTGGTGCCGTTTTTCGCCGGGATCCCGAAACGTACCGGCTGGAAGGGTGAGCTGCGTTACGGCCTGCTTAACGATATCCGCACGCTTGATAAAGAGCGCTACCCGTTGATGATCGAGCGCTTTATGGTGCTGGCCTTCGAGCCCGGCGCCGCGCTGCCGCAACCTTATCCACGCCCCGCCTTGCAGATCGACGCGCAGAGCCGCGATGCTGCTCTGGCCACGTTCGGCCTGAGCCTGGACCGCCCGGTGCTGGCGTTGTGTCCGGGGGCTGAGTTTGGTGAAGCCAAGCGCTGGCCGAGCGAGCATTACGCCAAGGTCGCCGAGCTGAAAATACGCGCCGGCTGGCAGGTGTGGATTTTCGGCTCGAAGAACGATCACCCGGTTGGCGAAGATATTCGCAGCCGGCTGATTCCCGGCCTGCGTGAGGAAGCGGTGAACCTGGCCGGTGAAACCAGCCTGGCTGAAGCCATTGATCTGCTGTCCTGCGCCGGCGCTGTGGTGTCCAACGACTCCGGCCTGATGCATGTGGCCGCGGCGCTGAACCGCCCGTTGGTGGCGGTCTACGGCTCGACTTCGCCGGGCTTTACCCCGCCGCTGGCCGAGCAGGTGGAAATCGTCCGCCTGGGCCTGGAATGCAGCCCATGCTTCGACCGCACCTGCCGTTTCGGTCATTACAACTGCCTGGGCCAGCTCAAGCCGCGCCCGGTGATCGAGGCGCTGGATCGCCTGGTCAGCGACCCGGTTGAGGTTGAATAGCTTGCGGGTATTGCTGATCAAAACCTCTTCGCTGGGCGATGTGGTGCACACCTTGCCGGCGCTCACTGATGCGGCGCGGGCGATCCCCAGCATCCAGTTTGACTGGGTGGTGGAAGAGGGCTTTGCCGAGATTCCCGCCTGGCACCCAGCCGTGGTGCAGGTGATTCCGGTGGCCATTCGCCGCTGGCGCAAGCACCTCTGGCAGACCCTGAAAAATGGTGAGTGGAAGCGCTTTAAGCAGCGCCTCGGCGAAACCCAGTACGACCTGGTGATCGACGCCCAGGGCCTGCTGAAAAGTGCCTGGCTGACTCGTTATGCGCGGGGTCCGATTGCCGGGCTGAATCGTGATTCAGCCCGCGAGCCGCTGGCCAGCCGCTTCTATGACCGCCGCTATGCCGTGCCACGCGAGCAGCATGCTCTTGAGCGCACCCGCCAGTTATTCGCCCAGGCGCTGGGCTATGCGCTGCCGGCTGGTGTCGGCGACTACGGCCTCAATCGAGCGCAACTGGCTGATCAGGCGCCGCAGCCGTACCTGTTGTTTCTGCACGGCACCACCTGGCCAAGCAAGCACTGGCCGGAAGCCGATTGGCGGGCGCTGGCCGAACAGATGAGTGCGCAGGGCTGGGCGGTACGCCTGCCCTGGGGCAATGAGGTCGAGAAAGCCCGTGCCGAGCGGATTGCCGCCGGCATTGAAAACGCCGCGGTGTTGCCCAAATTGAATCTTGCAGGCGTGGCTAAAGTGATCGCCGGGGCCAGTGCCTGTGTGGCCGTGGACACCGGTCTGGGCCACCTGGCTGCTGCGCTGGATGTGCCGAGCATCTCCCTGTATGGCCCGACCCTGCCGGGCCGTGTGGGTGCCTATGGCCGTGGTCAGGTGCACCTGTGCGCCACGGGGCCGAATGCCGGCTCGGGCGATCGGCACAAAGCCTGTTTCGACGGCCTGGACGCCGAGCGCGTCGCCACGCAATTGCAGGCCCTGCTGCTGGCCGAGGACGTTGTCTGATGCAACTGGCTTTTATCCTTTATAAGTATTTTCCTTTTGGCGGCCTGCAGCGCGACTTTATGCGCATCGCCCTGGAGTGCCAGGCGCGCGGCCATGCCATCCGTGTCTATACGCCGATCTGGGAAGGCGAGGTGCCTGCGGGTTTCGAGGTGGTGGTGGTGCCGGTCAAGGCGCTGTTCAACCACAAACGCAACGAAAAGCTCACCGCCTGGGTCGAGGCCGACCTGGCCAAGCGCCCGGTGGATCGGGTGGTTGGCTTTAACAAAATGCCCGGTCTGGACGTCTACTACGCCGCCGATGGTTGCTATGAAGACAAGGCGCAGACCCTGCGCAACCCGCTGTACAAGTGCTGGGGCCGTTACAAGCACTTCGCCGACTACGAGCGGGCGGTATTTGCCCCCGAGTCGAAGACCGAAATCCTGATGATCTCCGAAGTGCAGCAGCCGCTGTTTATCAAGCATTACCACACCCCGCTGCAGCGTTTTCACCTGCTGCCGCCGGGCATCGCTCAGGACCGCCGTGCGCCGGCCAATGCCGCCGGGATCCGCGCCGAGTTCCGCACCGAGTTCAAGCTGGCGGATAGCGACCTGCTGCTGGTGCAGATCGGCTCAGGCTTTAAGACCAAGGGCCTGGATCGCAGCCTGAAAGCTCTGGCCGCCTTGCCGCGCGAGCTGAAGCAACGCACCCGCCTGATTGCCATTGGTCAGGACGACCCGCGTTCGTTCCAGCTGCAGGCCAAGGCGCTGGGCGTGTCTGATCAGGTGCAGATTCTCAAGGGGCGCAGCGATATTCCGCGCTTTCTGCTCGGTGCCGATCTGTTGATCCATCCCGCCTACAACGAGAACACCGGCACGGTGCTGCTGGAGGCGCTGGTCTCCGGCCTGCCGGTGCTGGTGACCGATGTGTGCGGCTACGCCCACTACATTGCTGAAGCCGATGCCGGGCGGGTGCTGGCCAGTCCGTTTGAGCAGGAGCGCCTCAATCATCTGCTCGCCGATATGCTGGCCGACGAGCCGCGCCGCGCCTTCTGGTCGCGCAATGGTCTGGCCTATGCCGATAGCGCTGATCTGTATTCCATGCCGCAGCACGCGGCCGACATTATCCTGGCGGCGCGTCCATGAAGTTGGTACTGGCTGAACCCTTTAAAACCCTGTGGGCCGGGCACGATGCCTTTGCCGCTGTCGAAGCGTTGCAGGGGCAGGTGTATCGCGAGCTGGAAGGCCGGCGCACGCTGCGCACCGAAGTCGATGGGCGCGGCTATTTCGTCAAGATCCACCGCGGCATTGGTTGGGGTGAGATCGTCAAGAACCTGCTCACTGCCAAATTGCCGGTGCTCGGGGCGCGTCAGGAGTGGGACGCCATTCAGCGTTTGACTGAGGTCGGTGTGGCGACCATGACGGCTGTGGCTTACGGCGAGCGCGGCAGCAACCCTGCGGCACAGCATTCCTTTATCGTTACCGAAGAACTGGCACCGACCACCGATCTTGAACAGCTCAGCCTGAACTGGGCGCAGCAACCGCCCGCGCCACGCCTGAAGTGGGCGTTGATCAAGGAAGTGGCGAACATGGTTGGCAGCATGCACCGCGCTGGGGTCAATCACCGCGACTGCTACATCTGCCACTTCCTGCTGCACACCGACAAACCGGTCACCGCCGATGATTTCCGCCTGTCGGTGATCGACTTGCACCGCGCCCAGGTGCGCAATCAACTGCCCTTGCGCTGGCGTAACAAGGATCTGGCTGCACTGTATTTCTCCGTGCTGGATATCGGTCTGACCCGCCGCGATAAACTGAGGTTTTTGCGCCACTACTTTCAGCAACCGTTGCGCCAGACGCTGAGTGCCGAGCGCTCCTTGCTGGCCTGGTTGGAGCGCAAGGCGGACGCGTTGTATGCGCGCAAGCAGCGGTATGGGGACGCATTGTGATGGCTGGCTGGACTCTCGATCCCCGATATGCCTCGTTGAGTGACGAGTTCGGTAATCTCTCGGCCGTATTTGCTCTTGAAGGTGAGGAGATTACTCGCGATCCCTTATCCGAAGTTGTCCGCATTGAGCGCGCGGGTGTGCGTTATTACATCAAGCGTTATCACAGTGCTGGTAGAGGAATCCGGCCATATTTGCCTCGGCCCAGGATCCGAACGGAATGGCAGAATCTTCGCTACTTCATGAACTGGGGTATTCCAACGGCTGAAATGGTGGCTTGGGGATTGGAGCGACAAATGGGCCGCTTCGTTCGCGGCGCACTGATTACTCGAGAACTGCCTGATACCGAAAATTTATGGATGCTTGATTATCTCGGTGACTACAGGTTGAGTGATCCTGCATGGGTCGATGTGATTAGTCGTCAGCTCGCTGATTCGACCCGGCGCATGCATGACCATAGGTTTGCTCATAACGATCTCAAATGGCGCAACTTGCTGGTTGATGGCCAGGGAAATCTGTTTTTTATCGACTGCCCTAATGGCGCATTCTGGTGCTGGCCGTTTCTTGATTATCGAATCGTGAAAGATTTGGCTTGCTTGGACAAAGTAGCCCGGAGGGTTCTGAGTCGTAGCCAGCGGTTGCGGTTTTATCTGCGTTATTGTGGCCGTAAACACACGGATGCACGTGATCGAAAGCGTATTCAGCGAGTCTTGAGATTCTTTGAGGGGCGTGAATGAGTGATTTCATCGCCGATACGGATCGCGCACTGCTTGTGCGCTATGGTCTGACTGATTTCGAAGCGCTGTGGGCGCTGACGCTAGAGGCTGTGGATGAACCAAATATGGAGCGTGGTGGGTGGAGTAGTGTCTATCGCTTGGATCTAGGAGAGTGTGCTTATTACCTCAAGCGTCAGAGTAATCACCTGACTCGTAGTCTTTGCAAGCCTCTGGGTGAGCCAACATTTACCCGTGAGTTCCGTAATATCCAGCGCTACCAAACCCTCGGTATTCCTGCTTTGCATGCTGCGTTCTTTGGCGAGCGTCACTCATCAGGTGAGCGTCGTGCGATATTGATGACGCGTGCTTTAGATGGTTGGGATGATCTCTATACGTTGTATCAAGGCTGGGGCGCGCTTTCTCCAGCACACCGTGAGGCATTGATTCGAGCCAGTGCCGAATTGGCGCGTGCCCTCCATGCGGCAGGGCAGCTACATGGCTGTTTTTATCCTAAGCATATTTTTCTGCGTGGGGGTGAGTACGGTTGTGAGGCGCGTCTGATCGATCTTGAGAAGACTCGGCCGTTGTTATTTGGGCGGCGTGATCGCGTTAAAGATCTGGAAACCTTGATTCGTCGTGCCGATCCATGGAATCAGGGCGATGTCATTACTTTTGTTGCTACCTATTTAGATATGCCGGCAGACAGTGCAACTGTTGCCGAGTGGGTCGCACGTCTGGTTCGGCGCATTCAGGACAAGGAGGCGCGGTGATGCAACTGGCCGAGCTGGCAGACGCCGGGCGCACTCCGCAGCTACCGCAGCTTTTGCAGTTGCCGGGAAGCGATTTGCAATTGCAGCAGCTGTTGCGCGTACTGCCTGGCCAGCGCTATGTGGCGTTGGCTCAGTGGCAGGGACGTGCGGTGCTGGCCAAGCTGTTGGTCGGCAGCAAGGCTGCGCGGCATTTTCAGCGTGAACTGGACGGTGCCCGCCAACTCGCGGAACAAGGCTTGAATACGCCGCAGTTGCTGGCCGACGGCCTGCGAGACGGTGAGGGCGGCTGGCTGCTGTTCGAATACCTGCAAGGCGCCGAGAGCCTGTGGGAGGCCTGGCGCGCGGTGGAACACCAGGCGCTGCTGAGTGCTGAGCAACAGGCTGTGCTGGCCAGCGCGTTGGCCAGTATTGCGCAGATGCACCGTCAGGGTTTGTGGCAGGCGGATCTGCACCTGGACAACCTGCTGCAGCATGACGGCCAGCTCTACGTTATTGACGGCGGTGGCGTGCAGGTTGAGACCGCCGGGCAGCCGCTGTCGCGCAAGCGCGTGCTGGAAAACCTCGGGGTGTTCTTCGCCCAGTTGCCGGTTGAGCTGACGCCCTTTATCGAAGAGCTGCTGGTGTATTACCTGTTGGTCAATGGCGAGCATGCCTTGCCGCTGGAGGCGTTGCTGGACGAGGTGGCCAAGGTGCGCCAATGGCGGCTGCGTGACTATCTGCGCAAAGCCGCCCGCGACTGCACGCTCTTCGCCGCCAGGATCGGGGCTTTTGGCCTGCGTGTAGTGCGCCGTGCCGATCAATCGACGTTGCAGCCCTTGCTGGAAAATATCGATCGATTCACCGAGCAGGGCCATATCTACAAAACCGGTGGTGCCGCGACTGTGGCGCAGGTGCAGCTGCAAGGCCGATCGCTTGTGGTCAAACGCTATAACGTGAAAAGCCTCGGTCACTGGCTCAAACGCTTCTGGCGGCCCAGTCGGGCTTGGCACAGCTGGATCGCCGGTAACCGCCTGCAGCTGTTGGGCATCGCCACTCCGCAGCCACTGGCTGTACTAGAGCGGCGCTGGTGCTGGCTGCGCGGGCGTGCCTACCTGATTACCGAATACTGCGGCGGGCAGGATATAATCGCGCGTTTTCAGGCGTTCCACGATGGGTCGCCCCCGGAAAGCGACCTGTTGGCGCTTGATCGCCTGTTCGCCGCGCTGCTGCGCGAACGCATCAGCCACGGTGATTTCAAGGGGCACAACCTGTTCTGGGATGACCGACTGGCGTGCTGGTCGCTGATCGACCTCGACGCCATGCAACAGCATCGCAGCGCGCGCAGTTTCGCCAGGGCCTATGCCCGCGACCGCGCCCGTTTCTTGCGCAACTGGCCGGCGGATTCTCAGCTGTTCAAACTGCTCGACCAACGTTTACCGCTGACGCCCGTCGTCGGCTCAGCAGACTAAAAGAGGCACAACCAGTGGCATTGACGATTCTCGGCCTTTCCGGCGCCCTCAGCCATGATCCATCCGCCGCCCTGTATATCGACGGCAAGTTGATCGCGGCCGCCGAAGAAGAGCGCTTCGTGCGCGACAAGCACGCGAAGAACCGCATGCCCTACGAGTCGGCCAAGTTCTGTCTGGAACAGGCAGGGATCAAACCGTCCGACGTTGATGTGGTGGCTATTCCATTTGCCCCGATCAGCATCTTCGAGAAGGCTCGCTGGCAGTACGCCAAACGCTACTGGTACGCACCGGACCGCGCCCTCGACGCCATCCTGATGGGCAATCGTCGCTACAAGCGTTACCACAAGAAGATTCAGTGGTGCCTGGAGCAGCTCGGTTTCGACCTGAAGAAGATCAAGATCGAGCCAGTCGAGCACCACCTGGCCCACGCTGCCAGCGCCTACCACTGCTCGGGTTTCACCGAGAAGACCGCGATCCTCGGCATCGACGGTAAGGGCGAATACGCCACCACCTTCTTCGGCTACGGCGAGAACGGCAAGATCCACAAGATCAAGGAGTTCTACGACCCGGATTCCCTCGGCGGCCTGTACGGCGCGATCACCGAATTCCTCGGTTTCGAGATGCTCGACGGCGAGTTCAAGGTCATGGGCATGGCGCCCTACGGTGACGCGGCCAAGTACGACTTCTCGCGTCTGGCCAAGTTCGAGAATGGTGAGCTGATTATCAACACCGACTACGCCAACGTCATCGGCTTCCGTCGCTACAAGGAAAACGGCAAGGGCTACTACTTCTCGCCCAAGCTGATCGAGTGGCTGGGGCCGAAACGGCAAGGCGATATCGCCGACGATCCGTACATCCACTACGCCGCCAGCATGCAGGCGTTGTTCGAGAAGCTGGCGCTGGAGATGATGGAGTACTACCTCGGTGACATCATCCGCGAGACCGGCAAGATCGCCTTCGCCGGCGGCTGCGCGCTGAACGTCAAGCTGAACCAGAAGATCATCGCCCGCGACGACGTGAAGGAGCTGTTCGTGCAGCCGGCTTCCGGCGATGCCGGTACTTCGGTCGGCGCGGCGGCCTACATTTCGCACCAGCGCGGCGTACCGGTGGAGAAGATGGAACATGTCTACCTTGGCCCGTCATACTCCAACGAAGACGTGATCGCCGCATGCGCCCGTCACCCGAGCAAGCCGGTATTCAAACAGATCGGCAACATGCCGCAGCGCATCGCCAAAATCATGGTCGATGCGAATCCTGTGGCCTGGTTCCAGGGGCGTATGGAGTTCGGTCCGCGCGCCCTCGGCGGTCGTTCGATCATCGGCTGCCCGAGCGTGGCCGGCGTGGCTGACCGGATCAACGAACAGATCAAGTTCCGCGAGCGCTGGAGACCCTTCTGCCCGTCGATGCTCGACACCGTTGGCCCGCAGATGCTCAAGGTCGACCACCCGAGCCCGTTCATGACCTTCACCTTCGAAGTCAATGAAGAGTGGAAGACCCGTGTCGGCGAAGTTGTGCACGAAGACGGCACCTCGCGCGCCCAGGTGCTCAAGCGCGAATACAACCCGCGCTACTACGACATGATGCTGGAGCTGGAAAAACTCACCGGCAACGGCGTGTCGCTGAACACCTCGCTCAACCGTCGCGGCGAGCCAATGATCTGCTCGCCGACCGACGCGCTGAACATGTTCTACGGCTCGGACCTGCAGTACTTGATCATGGAAGACATCCTTGTGGTCAAGGATGGCAAGGATTGGTATGACAACGTCTGAAGTGTTGATTAGCGTAGTCATTCCCGCATACAACTATGGGAAGACTTTGCCTAGGGCTGCTGAGTCGGTGCTGCGTCAATTAGATGAGCATGCCGAGTTGATCATTATCGATGATGGCTCGACTGACGATACGCCTGTTGTAGTGGCGGCTCTTGAACAAACATATCCTGGTCGGTTTCGAGCTATTCGTCAGGTCAATGCTGGGTTGGCTGCGGTACGTAACCGCGGTATTGATGAGGCTAATGGGTCTTATCTGGTATTTCTCGACGCTGATGATGAAATGGTCGATGGGGCGTTAGCCTTGTTGCTAAGACATATCGCTGAGAACCCTGATAGCCGGTTGATTATTGGCGGGCACATTTCTGTATACGCGAATGGGCGGCGTAACGAGCATACTCCCGATCCGTTACCTGCTACAGCCATGGAGCGGGTTAAAGGCTATTTGCTGGAAAAGACTTTGGGCGTGTCGAATGGCGCTTGTGCAATGCATCGTGAGGTCTTTGGGCTCGGTCGCTATCCGGAGCGGTTTCGCAATGCCGAAGATATTCCGGTGTTCGCTCAGGTTTTCGCTGCCTATCCTTGCACTTTGTTGCATAGCCCTCTGGCGCTAATTTACAAACACGAAGACAGTCTGCGGCACAATCTGAGTTATGGCATGCAGATCGGAGAGCAACTCATCGGGGAAGTGTTCGACAGTGGCCGTTTACCTGCCGCGATGCAGGTATTGAAGAAGCCATTTACTGCGCAGCGCTATTTGTCCTTGTTCCGGACGTTCTTGACCGCAGGGGAAACCCAAAGGGCTCGCGAGTTTTATAGCCAGGCATTGAAAGCTGACTGGCGAGCCGTGCTGCGTTGGTCCTACACCCGTAAAGCCATCAAGCTGTGGCTCGGAGGGGAGTGATGGGCGACGGTATGCAGCGTAAACCGTTGAAGTACTACTGGCAGGTCGAAGTACTGGATGGGGCGGATCAAGATTTTTCCTGGGTACGGCTTTGGCGCCGTGTCAGGCGTAATCGGCCGGCTCATTTCCTTTTTTGGTTTCGTCTGGCTGAACATCTGTCTTGGCAGCGTAATCGTATGTTCAAGTCGCTCGCCAAGGGGATCAACAATCGACTGATACAACGTCACGGTATTGAAATAATGCTCGGCGCTGAAATCGCTGAAGGCTTGCGCTTAAGCCACATGCAGGGGGTCGTTATTTTTCGCACCGTGCGTATTGGACGAAATTTCACTATTCGGCAGAACACAACAATTGGCACAGATTTTAAAAGTGATGCGTTATTGATAATTGGAGATAACGTTGATGTGGGCGCCAATAGCTGCATCATCGGCAGTAATATCCACATTGGTGACAATGTCACCTTGGGTGCCATGAGTTTCGTTAACAAAAGCATCCCTGCTAATCAAGTTTACATTACTGAGAAACAATGCAGGCTTATCCCGAAGTCAGTTTGATGTTTAATTATTTTAAATAAGCGGCAGGATTGTTCTGTGCAAAAGACCAAGAGTTTTTTACTGGAGTGGATTATTCAGTCGCCAGTGCTCGTAACATTTTTCAGCAGCTTGGTATTGTCGTTGATTGCTGTTGCAGGTGTGGTGACCGTTGGTAAAGACGCGGCTTTTTATCTCGATATAGCACAACAAACGAGCGAGCATGGTATTGCTGTCGCACAGGCGCAATTCAATTGGCCGTGGTTCATCTTGCTGCTCGCTGGTACGCACAAGTACTTGGGAGTCCCGCTGGAGTTGGCGGCCTACCTGTGGTGCGCGGTATTTATGGCTGGCACTTGCGCGTTGTTGGTCGATAACGTTCGCTGTCGCGTTCCGGCAGCCGCTTGGTGGGCCAGTCTGGTCGTGCTGGCGATGCCAGCTTTCAATGAGTTTCGTGGTGATATTCTACGGGAATTCGGTTTCTGGTTTTTCAGCGTCTTGACCCTCTGGTTTTCCCTACGTTGGCAGGTGGCAGGCGGGTGGTGGCGTGCGCTGAGTTTGTTTCCAGCGATTTTATGCGCAGCTCTGTTTCGTCTAGAGGCGTTACTGTTGTTGCCAGCGCTCGCTCTATGGCAGCTACCGAGTCTGCTGTGCAAGGAAAGGCGTGTTCGCGCGGCGCAGCTCTATACGTTGTTGATTTTGCTGGCTGGGGTTGCTGGGTTGGGCTTATTACTGCTTGTTGAAGTCTTTGCTTTGCCAGTCTCGCGTCTGGTCTATTATGCTAATTTGCTCAACCCTTCTCACCTGTTCCAGTCCTTTAGTGCTTTTGCCGAGCAGCTCGGCGACAGCATGACCTACAAGTATTCGCGTGATGATGCTGGGACGATTATCTTTTTTGGCATGCTTGCTACGTTACTGATCAAATTCGGTACTTTGCTCGGCCCGTTCGCGTTGCTGTTGTTAGATCGCGTTACTTGGAAACAACTGTTCCTTTCCGCACGCCATTTTCCTTTATTCGCATGGGCGGCACTGCTCTATCTGCTGGTACTGATGGTGTTCTTTATTCAGGAGCAGTTCACCATTTCTCGTTATGGCAGCTTTCTGAACTTGCTAGTGGTACCCCACGTTGCGTTGTTGCTCTACCTTTTCGCTCAGCGTCATCCGCGCTTGGTGAAAGGCTTAGCCGTTGTAGCATTGCTGGTGATGCTGGCGAACGTTGTTTCTCTTGGGGCGAAGAAAACGCACTACATTGAGGCGGGCCAGTGGTTGTCGCAGAACGTCGCGTCCGATTCGTCGATTTATTATGATGATCCACGAATTGCCTACTATGCGGAGCGGGGCTATCCGACCAGTCCACCTCTGGAACGGGCGCTGGCTGACCCAGCTGCATTCCGCTACTTGTTGATCGAAGCCGATGGCGATGAGCCTTGGTTGTTGGAGTGGCTGCAGCAACATGAGTTGCGTGTTCTGGCACGTTTTGCCAATCGTAAGGACGATGCGGTGCTGGTGATCGGTAATTGATTCGTTGTGAGTGAATGATTACGGGCCTTTCGAGGCCCGTTTGCATGTGTGGACGTTGGTCATTCTAGGTCGTTTAGGTGGAAGGATTGACCGCTGGCTGCACGGTAGGCGCTGGCGAAGCGTTTGTTGCCATTAGAGCGTAGCCATTCGCGATCTTTGCTGTCGCGCAGCATATGACGGAAATTACGCAATCGCTGGGCAGGACTGAGTGGCCTGCGCTGCTGTTTGAGGTCTGCGATGTCGATTAGACCCAGTATGCCGCTCGGTGTAAGAACCACGTTGCCTAGGTGAAGCGAGCGGAAATAGATGCCCTTTGCGTGCAGTTGGGCAATGAACTGGGCCAGCTTTTCAAGCAGATCCGGTGGCATGTCTTGGCTGTCGCGCAGTTGGCGCAGTGTCTGCCCAGGAAGTGGTCGATAGTGAACTAGATCACGCTTGAGCCAGGGCAATCGATACACGCTAATGATATGCGGGCAAGGAATTCCCTGTTGTTGCAGGCTTTGCGCGTTGTCGGCAAAGCGCTGTGCGTATGGCCAAAGCAGGGCCGAGGAAAGTAATCGCTTGCGGCGAAACAGCTTGAGGAAATTGCCATCTTTGAGGCGCAGAACCTTGTCGCCAAAGCTATCAGCCTCTAGAACTTGAGCGCCTGCACGCATCTGTTGGTAGTGCTCGGGGGCAAGGGTTTGCATAAAGCATCTCGTCTGGTCGGGAGGGCATCTTAACCGACTGTGCTTTCTCGGTCGCCAGAGGTGCCATGCTACAATTCGAGTCTTTTGAAGCTTGGGCCATTTCATGAGCGATACTGCGCAAAAACCTCCTTCCAGTTTAGCGATTTATCTGCGCCTACTGAGCTACGTGAAACCCTATGTCGGGCTCTTCATGATCAGTATCGTTGGCTTTGCTATCTTTTCTTCGACCCAGCCGATGCTCGGCTACATGCTGAAGTTTTTCGTAGATGGGTTGTCCAATCCCGATGCCAGTTTATTTGCTGAGGTGCCTTGGTTGTCTGAGGTGCCTTGGTTGGCAGACTTACGTTTACTGCAAGCTGTGCCAATGCTGATTGTTCTAATCGCTATCTGGCAGGGCATTGGTTCATTCTTGGGTAACTACTTTTTGGCGCGTGTTTCTTTGGGCTTGGTGCATGATTTGCGGGTTGCCTTGTTCAATAACCTGTTGATCTTGCCAAACGGCTATTTTGATAAACACAACTCAGGGCACTTGATTTCGCGTATCACCTTCAACGTTACCATGGTTACTGGTGCTGCCACGGATGCCATCAAAGTGGTAATCCGTGAGGGGATGACCGTAATTTTCTTGTTCGCCACGTTGTTGTGGATGAACTGGAAATTAACCTTGGTAATGGTTGCCATATTGCCCGTAATTGGCTTGATGGTTAGTAGTTCGAGCCGTAAGTTTCGTAAGCAGAGCAAGAAAATTCAGGTCGCCATGGGGGATGTTACCCATGTGGCCTCTGAAACTATTCAAGGCTATCGAGTGGTGCGCAGCTTTGGTGGCGAGGCCTATGAGCAAAAACGTTTTCTTGATTCCAGCTTAAGCAACAATGATAAGCAGCTGCGCATGACGAAGACTGCTGCGGTTTATACGCCCATGCTGCAAATGGTCATATTTACCGCTATGGCAGTCTTGATGTTTCTGGTTTTGTTGATGCGCGGTGATGCTTCGGCAGGTGATTTGATCGCGTATATCACCTTGGCAGGTATGTTGCCCAAGCCGATTCGCCAATTATCTGAAGTGAGTTCCACTGTTCAGAAAGGTGTTGCAGGTGCCGAAAGTATTTTCGAACAGCTTGATGAACCGGTTGAAGTGGATACAGGAAGTATCGAGCGTGAACGTGTCGAGGGCCGCTTAGATGTCAGCAATCTTTCTTTCCGCTACCCAGGTTGTGAAAAGAACGTACTAGACAATATCAGCTTCAGTGTAGAGCCTGGACAGATGGTCGCTCTGGTCGGCCGCTCCGGCAGCGGTAAATCGACATTGGCGGGCTTGATTCCACGTTTTTACCCGCATGTTGAAGGGCGTGTTCTTCTCGATGGCGTTGATGTGCAAGATTATCGTCTACGCAATCTGCGGCGTCATATTGCATTGGTTACCCAGCAGGTCACTCTATTCAACGATACGATTGCCAACAACATTGCATATGGTGATCTTTCAGGTGCGCCATTGGCAGATATTCGGCGAGCCGCTGAGGCAGCTTATGCTGACGAGTTTATTTCTCGTATGCCGGACGGCTACCAGACGCTAGTTGGTGAAAATGGTGTGTTGCTGTCTGGCGGCCAGCGCCAGCGTTTGGCTATTGCTCGTGCATTGCTTAAAAACGCGCCGCTGTTGATCCTCGACGAGGCCACGTCTGCTCTGGACACTGAGTCTGAACGACATATCCAGGGTGCTCTGGATGAGGTCATGAAGGGGCGTACTACCCTGGTCATTGCACACCGCCTAAGCACTATCGAGAAGGCTGATCTGATCCTCGTGATGGATCAGGGGCATATTGTCGAGCGTGGTACGCACAGCGAGTTGCTGGCGTTGAATGGCTACTATGCGCGGTTGCATGCTCGGGATTTTGTTGAGGCTGATGATGTCAGCGTGGGGCCGAACACCTGATGCTCAACCATCTGCGTGTCTGGCGTGAACGAGGCTGGACGTCGATTGATGCGGCTGCCTATGCCGAAGCCTGGCAGCATTTCGGTGGCAGTGTTGCCACTCATCCGCAGGTGCTGGAGCGGCTATCTGGCCTGGCGGGGATTGCTGTGCGCTACCTGGGCTGGTTTTCGGGCGGGGAGTTGCAGGCGGCGATTCCGACTTGGGGGCGGCATCTGGCGCTGTCCAAGGATGTGCTCAAACAGCAGGGTAAACGCGGCCTGTTCGATCTCGGCAATGCGGAATTGATTCTTCCGGCAGCGCCGTCAGCCGATGTCTCGCTGCGTCATCGCGGTCGCTATATCTCAATGCTGAATGTCGGTGCGATCAGCACGCTGCGTGAGCAGCCCGAGGGCCTGGCCTTGGCCCGTGAACCTGAGGAATACAGCAAGAAGTTTCGCTACAACCAGCGTCGCGAGCAGCGTTTGCTGGAAGAGGCGGGTGGGGTCATTCGACCGATGCTGGAGCTTTCCGCTGCCGAGCAGGCGTTGATTTATGCCGATCTGTTTCAACGACGCTGGGGCTTTGAGGCCACCGGCAAGGCGCACCTGACGGAGGTCTTCAGCCTGATGCGCGACTTTATGGCCGGCTCGCTGATTTACCTGAACGATCAGCCCGTGGCTATTCAAGTGCTGTATCGCGTCGAGGCCCCGCAGTGGGTCAGCCTGGAGTACATCAATGGCGGCGTTGATCCGCAAAACCGTGAATTTAGCCCTGGCAGCGTGTTGAGTTTTATCAATACGCAGAGCGCCTGGAGCGAGGCACGGGCGTTGGGTAAGCCGCTGCGTTATTCCTTTGGTCGGGCTGATCGTGAATACAAAGATCGCTGGTGCAACCGCGTTGCGGTTTATCAGGTGTAATCATGTCTGCCCGTAAACAGATCCTGCTCAAGCGCCATCGCCGACAAAAGCGTATCGCGTTGCTGTTGGCCCTTGTTGTGTTGGCCCTGATCGGCATTCTGGCAGCTTGGTGGTGGGTGCCAATTCTTATGTTGGCGGGCTGGGTAGCGCATGAGGCCTGGTTTGCCGACCACCTGTTCTATTCGCCCAGCGATGATTACAACTATGCCTTTGCCGAGTCGAGCGCCATAAAGGGTCGCATTGATGCCGGCTACGTGAGGCTGGAAGGCGAACTGGAGGCGGCGGATACCCTGATTCTGCAAGTGCACATAAACGCCAGCTGGCTGGGCCGTTGGCTCGATCCTTATGTGCTGATTGGCAATGATCGTCAGGATTTTGAGCGTGGCGTGAACGGGCGGCGTTATCTGAATCTGTCCGGGCAGGGCGAATTATTGGCGCAAGGCAAGCTGTCTCTGCGTGGCCGTTTTTGTCGCCTGGATCCGCTTGCCACGCTCCATGCGCAGTGCAACCCGGACTATGCCGAGCAGCGTTTGATGATTATCGCGCCGCACGCCGACGATGCCGAACTGGCCGCGTTTGGTCTGTACAGCCGGGCGCGTGAGGTCAGCATCCTGACTCTGACTCAGGGCGAAATAGAGGCCGAGGCTTACCAAGCCATGGGGTTGGATAAAGCGACTGCCGCTCAGCTCAAGGGCCGTTTGCGTGCCTGGGATAGCCTGGCCGTACCGCTGTGGGGCGGCGTGCCACAGAGCCAGTGCATGCAATTGGGCTACTACTGTCTGCAATTGCCGGCGATGCAGGCGCAGCCTGAGCAGGCGTTTGGCTCGCGTGAATCCGGCGAAGCGGATATCCGTAGCGTGCGGGCGAACAATGCCATGCCGTTGCCCGGTGATGCTGACGGTGTGCCCAACTGGCGCAATCTGCTGGCAGATCTGGTCGCAGCGCTTGAGCATTACCGGCCTGAGGTGGTTGTCACCCCGCACCCGCAGTTGGACCCGCACAGCGACCACGTCGCCAGTACTCAGGCGCTGCTAGAGGCGATTGAGCTGAGCAGTTGGAAGCCTAAAACCCTGTTGCTGTATGCCAACCACCTGCATGACAACGACCGCTGGCCCATGGGGCCGGCCGGGTTTGGTATCGCCCTGCCGCCGGCTATCGAGGCATTGCCGGCCGATGGCCTGTGGAGCCCGAGCTTGGATGCCGCGCAGCAGCTGGATAAAGCCATGGCGCTGGCCATGCAGCATGACTTGAAAGGTCGCTTGCCATTCAAGCGGCGCATCCGCCGCTGGATTCAGCGTGCGCTGGTCGGGCGACGCTGGCCTGCTACCGGTGAAGACGAATTCTTCCGCAAGGCGGTGCGCCGCCATGAACTGTTCTGGGTGCGCACGCTCGGCGGCTAGCCAGCGTAGTGGCCTACCAATGTTATGATCCGCGGCAATCTGTTCTGCCGTTTCTGGAGTGTTTATGAAAGTGTCCATGCCGCGTTTCGACCAGGCCGCCGTTCTGGTGGTGGGCGATGTCATGCTCGATCGTTATTGGCATGGCGGCACTTCGCGGATTTCGCCGGAAGCGCCGGTGCCAGTGGTCAAGGTCGAGCAGATCGAAGACCGTCCGGGCGGCGCGGCCAACGTCGCGCTGAACATCGCTGCCCTCGGTGCGCCGGCTACCTTGCTTGGCGTGACCGGTGAGGATGAAGCTGCCGCAAGTCTGCGCAACAGCCTGCAGGCGGTTGGCGTAAAGACCTTCTTTCAGACGATCAAAGACCAGCCGACTATCGTCAAACTGCGCGTGATGAGCCGTCATCAGCAGTTACTGCGCATGGATTTCGAAGAACCGTTTCGTACCGACAGCGCTGCTTTGGCTGCGAGCGTCGAAGCGCAACTGGGCGGCATCAAAGTGATGATTCTTTCTGATTACGGTAAAGGCGCACTGCAGAACCACCAGGCACTGGTGCAGCTGGCGCGCAGCAAGGGCATTACCGTGCTGGCTGATCCCAAGGGCAAGGATTTCTCCATCTACCGCGGTGCGAGCCTGATTACCCCGAACCTGCACGAATTTGAAACCATCGTTGGCCATTGCCGTGATGAAGCCGAGCTGGTGTCCAAGGGCGCCGCCCTGATGGCGGAACTGGAGCTGGGCGCGTTGTTGGTGACTCGTGGCGAACACGGCATGACCTTGCTACGCCCGGAGCATCCCGCACTGCATCTGCCGGCTCGCGCCCGTGAAGTGTTCGATGTCACCGGTGCCGGCGATACGGTGATTTCCACCCTGGCCGCCAGCCTGGCTGCGGGCGAGGAGCTGCCTTGTGCGGTGGCGCTGGCCAACCTGGCTGCGGGTATCGTGGTTGGCAAGCTCGGCACCGCCGCGATCAGCGCCCCGGAGCTGCGCCGCGCGATCCAGCGTGATGCCGGCTCCGAGCGCGGTGTGCTGAGCCTCGATCAACTGTTGTTGGCCATCGAAGACGCCCGCGCCCATGGCGAGAAGATTGTCTTTACCAATGGCTGCTTCGACATCCTGCATGCCGGGCATGTCACCTACCTGGAGCAGGCGCGTGCTCAGGGGGATCGACTGGTGTTGGCGGTGAATGACGATGCATCGGTCAGCCGCCTGAAAGGCCCGGGCCGGCCGATCAACGCCGTGGATCGCCGCATGGCCGTATTGGCCGGACTGGGCGCGGTGGACTGGGTGGTGAGCTTCAGTGAAGACACCCCGGAAAACCTGCTGCGCGCGGTCAGGCCGGATGTGCTGGTCAAGGGTGGTGATTACGGCATCGAGGGCGTGGTGGGCGGCGATATGGTGCGGGCTTATGGCGGCGAAGTGCGGGTGCTGGGGCTGGTAGAGAACAGCTCGACCACCGCGATTGTTGAAAAGATCCGTCAGAAGGACTGAGGTATGTTTGATCGACTGTATCTATTACTGCGCAATTTGGCCTATAAAAATCGACGTAAGATCAAAGCCGGTAATTTTATCGAGCTTCCCCAAAGTGCCGAATATTTGATGAAGAAAGTTACCATCAAGCTGGGTGGCCGCAATAACCGATTAATTATCGGAGATGGGGTAGAAATTAGTCACTGCGAAATTCGTATTGATGGAGAGAATAACCTCGTCGAAATTGGTGCTCGCACGCGTTTTAGCTCAGGGAAAATTTATCTTCGCCATACATCTGGTCAGCATATCCGCATCGGTGTTGATACCACTGTGGAGGGCGCTTATCTGCTGATTGACGAAGCCGCGAGCATCGACATTGGTAATGACTGCATGCTTTCCACGGACATCCTTATCCGTACTGGCGATAAGCATTCGATCATCGATGTAGAAAGCGGCAAACGTATCAACCCTTCGCGTGATGTATGTATCGCGGATCGGGTTTGGATTGGGCGTGATGTACAAATCCTCAAAGGGACGGTACTTCACCAAGAAACGGTTGTGGGAGCATGCTCACTCGTTTCTAAAGCCTTCGATGAGGGTAATTGTGTGGTTGCTGGTGTGCCAGCAAAGATTGTCAAGCGCGGTGTTCGCTGGGACCGTCAGCTCATATAACTAAAAGAGAAACGCGTCTGGTGACGTTTTTGATACATGGGGGAGAAACAAGGTGAGTGCAGCCGCAGGCGCAGTAGCGCAGGAGTTTCGGCAGGATATCAATGGACTGCGCGCCTGGGCAGTGATGGCAGTAGTGCTTTATCACTTTGGCGTTGCTGGCATCAGTGGCGGTTTTGCTGGAGTGGACGTGTTCTTCGTTATCTCCGGTTATCTGATGTGCGGGATCATCATTGGCTGCATTGAACGCAATGATTTTTCTATTTGGCGTTTTTATCTCGCACGTGCGCGTCGTATCTTCCCCGCGCTGGTTGTACTTTGTGTGGTCGCCCTGATTTTTGGCTGGTTCTTCCTGATGCCGGAGGAATATAAGCAGCTGGGTAAACATGCACGGGAAAGTCTGACGTTTAGTTCCAACTTACGATACTTCGATGAGTCGAGTTACTTTGATGTTGCCTCTCAGGAGAAGTGGCTTCTACACACGTGGTCGCTGTCAGTGGAGTGGCAGTTCTACTTGCTTCTACCGTTGGCTTTGATGTTGGTGAACAAGCTTTTGCCTGGACGCCGTGCCGCTACAATTTTGCTCGGTTTATTTTTTGTCATTTCGTTGGTTTTGTGCATATGGCGCACTGCAGTTGCACCCAGTGAAGCGTTTTACCTGATTCAAACACGTGCTTGGGAGATGCTGGCGGGTGCTCTGGTATTTATGCTGGGGCAGCGGGCGTGGCCCAGCATGGTGCAAAAGCTGCTTGAACTTGTGGGCTTTGGCCTGATCATTGCGACCATCGCATTACTCGATAAGAACAGTGTGTGGCCGGGTGGCTGGGCTCTTCTTCCAGTAATCGGCGCGGCTCTGGTGTTGTTGGCTGCACGCGGTCAATCACTGTGGACCGCTAATATCCCAGCGCAGTGGCTTGGTACCCGTTCTTATTCAATTTACCTCTGGCACTGGCCGTTAGTGGTGGCGCTGGCTTATCTGGAAAAACTTAGCGATCCCCTTTGGGTTGCCGTAGCGATTGTCGCCTCATTGTTGCTGGGGCATCTCTCGTACAGTTTCGTAGAGGTTCCTGCTCGACGCCGTTTAAGCCTGTTGTCTGCTGGGCGTGCTGGACTCGTATTGGTCGTAGTGCTGGCGCTGACTGCCACCGTTGCTCAGCAGGTTCGTCGTAGCGGTATTCCTGACCGCCTGCCTGACGCAGTGGCCGTGATCGAGGCTGAGCGCGACAATTACAATCCTCGTTTGAAAGAGTGTTTGGATCCAGAAAAATCCTGCATTTATGGTGAGGAGCCTGTTCGTGCGGTTTTGATTGGTGATAGCCATGCTGATGCGGTGGTCACGGCATTGCAGGCTGCATTGCCAGAGCATCAAGGCGGCATTCTATTTCGCGGTGGTAGTGGCTGTTTGGTAGCTTTTGGCATGCGCACTGCGAATGACAAGCCGTATTGCGAGAAACTCAACCAGGATTTGGAGAGGGAGTACTCCAGCTACCCGGCAGGTGTTCCGATCGTAATGGTTGGACGTACATCCGAGTACATTCGGGGAGGCCTACCTACTGGCGATAAACCTACGTTCCACTTCGGTGAAGCGTCAGATCACTTTACTGATGCCTTCCTGGATCAGTTCCGTGAGCGCTATCTGGAAACTGCATGCCGCTTAGCTGAGCACCATCCGTTTTATATTGTTCGTCCTACCCCTGAAATGGCGGTTGATGTTCCGACTCGTATGGGGCGTGCAATGATGCTTGGCCAGGAGCGTGAGATTAGTTTGTCTATCGCCGAATATAAAAAGCGCCATGCATTTGTCTGGGCCTTGCAGGACGATGCTGCTGAGAAGTGTGGTGCTCGGTTGTTAGATCCCTTGCCTGCATTGTGCTCGGATGGGCTTTGCCGTAGTGCACAGGATGGCCGGCCGCTGTACCGAGATCCTGATCATCTCAGTGAATTTGGTAATCGCCTCTTGGTGCCAATGTTCAGAGAGATTTTCCAAGACCAGTGACTGGCTGCTTTGCCAGCCATTCGCGTCGGCGCGGTCATAGGCGCTTGCTCTGACCGCGCGCATGATCCTTGGCATCCCCCGTATGGAGTGAGATGCCATGAGTTCCGACGTACAGGGCCGTGCCCTGGCAGTGTTGAATCGAGTCGCCCAGGCTGACTGGCCGGACCGTTTGAAGCTGCGCAAACCCTTCGAAAAACTGATCTACACGGGCAGCCGTGCGAGCTTTCGCGCGGCGGCGCAGCGTGCGGGCAAAGCTGCCAAATTGCCGCGTCCGGTTGACCCGGATGCGCTGTTCGATCTGTCCCTCTCCGATGAGCAGCAGATGCTGGTGGAGATGCTCGAGGCTTTCGCCAGTGAAGTGCTGCGCCCGCTCGCCCACGATGCCGATGAACAGGCTGCGCTGCCGGCCGCGTTGCTCAATCAGGCGCACGAGCTGGGGCTGACGCACTACGCGGTGAGTGAGGCGCAGGGCGGTATGGCCGGTGAGCGCACCACATTGAGCAATGCATTGATTGCCGAGGCGCTGGGCAAGGGCGATTTGTCCCTGGCCGCTGCTTTGTTGGTTCCCTTGTCGGCGGCCAACTGCATCCGCCGTTGGGGCAATGCCGGGCAGCAGGCCTGCTGGCTGCCAGCCTTTGTCGGCGAGGCGCCTGCGCCGGTGATGGCTATTGCGGTAAATGAACCGACGCCGCTGTTTGATCCGCACAAGCTGGCGACCCGTGCGCGTAAACGCGGCAAACACTATGTGCTCAGCGGTGAGAAGAGCCTGGTGTTGCGCGGGCTGGACGCCAGCCAGCTGATTGTCGCTGCGCAAGCGGCGGATGGTCCGGGGCTGTTTGTTGTCGAGGCCGGCGCCAAAGGTCTGCAACGTAGCCCGCAGCCGGCCATGGGGCTGAAGGCTGGCAGCACGACGCGCGTGCGGCTCAATGGCGTCAAGGTGCCGGTTGAGGCGCGATTGGCGGCCGAATCGTTCAACTACCAGAGCTTTCTCGATTATGCCGGGCTGGCCTGGTGCGCATTGGCCGTGGGCACGGCGCAGGCGGCGCTGGATTATGTGGTGCCGTACTGCAACGAGCGGGTGGCCTTCGGCGAGCCGATCAGCCATCGCCAGGGCGTGGCCTTTATGGTCGCCGATATGGCGGTGGAGCTGGATGCCATGCGCCTGATGGTTTGGCGTGCCTGCGCGCGGGCCGAGCAGGGATTGTCGTTTCAGCGCGAAGCCTATCTGGCACGCCTGCTGTGCAGCGAAAAGGCCATGAAGATCGGCACCGATGCCGTGCAATTGCTCGGCGGCCACGGCTTTACCAAAGAACATCCAGCCGAGCGCTGGTACCGCGACGTGCGTGCGCTGGCAGTTATGGCCGGCGGTCTCCAGCTTTAAGGGCACCTCAAAATGAATCTGGAAACCCCAAAGAAATTCCGTGGCCTGGTTAATCAGGCCCATCAGGTGGCGGAGAATTATTTTCGGCCGATTTCACGCAAATACGACAAGGCTGAGCATGCCTATCCCAAGGAGCTGGATCTGCTCGCGGCGCTGCTTGATGGCATGAACGCCGGATCGCCGGACGCCATCGGTGCCACCTCGGCGAGCAAGCGTGGCGCAGCCCGCGAGCAACAGGAAGGCATCAAGAATGGCGGTAATCTCTCTGCCCTGCTCGGGGTGATGGAGCTGTGCTGGGGCGATGTCGGCCTGCTGCTGGCAATGCCGCGTCAGGGCCTGGGCAACGCGGCAATTGCGGCGGTGGCCAACGATGAGCAACTGGCGCGCTTCGGCGGCACCTGGGCGGCCATGGCGATTACTGAGCCGGGCTGCGGCTCGGATTCGGCGGCGATCCGCACCACGGCGATCAAGGACGGCGATCACTACGTGCTCAACGGCGAGAAAATCTACGTCACCTCCGGCGAGCGTGCCGACGCCGTGGTGGTCTGGGCCACCCTGGACAAGAGCCTCGGCCGTGCAGCGATCAAGTCCTTTGTGGTCGAGCACGGCACGCCGGGGATGACCGTCACCCGGCTGGAAAAGAAGCTCGGCATCAAGGCCTCGGACACCGCCGCGATCAGCTTCAGCGATTGCCGCGTGCCGGCCGCCAACCTGCTCGGTAACCCGGAAATTGATGTGCAGAAGGGCTTTGCCGGGGTGATGGAAACCTTCGACAACACCCGTCCGTTGGTCGCCGGGATGGCGGTCGGTGTGGCCAAGGCCTCGCTGGATCGTACCCGCGAGCTGCTGAAAAAAGTCTGCAAGCTGGATTACCGCACGCCGCTACTCAGCGTCAGCCATGCCGAGGCGACCCTTTATCGCCTGGAGGCCGAATGGGAGGCCGCGCGACTGCTGACGATGAAAGCCGCCTGGATGGCCGACAACAAGCTGCCCAACTCCAGGGAGGCCTCCATCGCCAAAGCCAAGGCCGGGCGCGTGGCCAACGAGGTGACGTTGAAATGCGTCGAACTGGCCGGCGCGTTGGGTTACGGCGAAGATGAGTTGCTGGAGAAGTGGGCGCGCGACTCGAAGATTCTCGACATCTTTGAAGGCACCCAACAGATCCAGTTGCTGATTGTGGCGCGGCGCCTGCTGGGCAAGAGCTCCAGCGAATTGAAGTAGTTGTTCACGCGGGCTGGGTGAGCCCAGCCCACTTGCCTTGAATCCCTTTTTGCCCTGCTTAGGTGGGGCTTTTTTGTGTCTGCACCAGCCAATCTTTCCAGCGAATGCGCTCATCGCGTACCAGCCAGCCGTCCTGAGGCGCAAAGCTTTCGGCCAGCCACAGACCGCGAGTGCTGGCGGGTGAGAGCTGGCCCTGCTTCAGGGTCAGCAGCTCGGCGGTCGGCCGTCCCTCCTCCAGCGGAATCAGAAACAGGTCGGGCCGCGCGCGGTTGAGGCGGGCGATCAATTGGCCATCCTCAAGATGCTCATCGACATGCAGCAGGCTGAGTTGGCGTGTCTCCTTGGGCAGCTCCAGGCGCAAGTCGTAGACCAGCTGCAGCGAGGCGGTCGGCAGGTGCACGTAGGCGCGTGGGCGTTCGAGCAGCTTGAGGTTGCCGCATTGCACTGGGCGCGCGGCGCCGGACAGCGGGCTAAGGCTGAAGTGCGCGGTTTCCCGGTAGCGTAGGCTGCTCTGGTAGGGCGTGGGTAGCCAGGTGTCGCCAAAGCGTCCGCTGAGCCAGCCTTCCGGGGTTTCCAGCAGGCATTCTTCGGCCACTTCCTGAATTGCGGTGAGCAGCGGCAGGTTGAGTTCGTGGGTCGGTACGTAACCTGAAATCAGCTTGAGCACCACGTCGCCACGATCCGCCCGGCGCTGGCGCACCAGTATCCAGTGATCACGACCTTGCCAGTTGAGGGTCAGGCGCACCGAAACCCCCAGATTGGCCAGCTCCACGGCAAAGCGCTGGCTGTCGGCCACGGTCACCGGTTTGCGTTTTTCCAGCATCTGCGCAAAGTTCAGCGGCATGCCCAGGCCCTGGTAAACCAGCCCTTCCGGGCTTGCTTCGACAAACAGTTGCAGGGTCTTGAAGCTGTTGGGGGCTTTGCAGACCAGGGTGCGTGGCATGGCAACTCCTCGCGGGTATCAGCGTGGGCATGGGCTGAGAGCTTGGCACAGATCGCCGGATGAGACCCGTCAGGCAATATCCTGAATTACAGCGGCGGCCGTGGCGACGTTGTGCGCCAGGTGCTGCGGGTTGATGGTGCCGATAATCGCGCTGCAGGCACCTGGGTGGCCGAAGATCAGTTCGAAACTGGCGCGCACCGGATCGACACCGGGCGCCAGGCAGGCGTGACCGCTGGCCAGAGCCTTCTTGATCAGGATGCCTTTGCCGTGCAGTTCGGCATAGTCGAGTACGGCCTGTTCGCCTTGTTCGTTGAGGTTGTAGGTGACCATGGCGCAATCACCCTGCTCAAGGGCCAGCAGGCCGCCTGCAACGGTTTTGCCGGAGAGGCCGAAGCCGCGAATCTTGCCCTCGCGCTTGAGCTCGGCCAGGGTTTCGTACACGCCGCTGTCACGCAGAATCGCCACGTCGTTACCGTCGGAGTGCACCAGAACCAGGTCGATAAAGTCGGTTTCCAGGCGCTTGAGGCTGCGCTCCACCGAGAAACGGGTGTGCGCCGGGCTGAAGTCGAAGTGCGATTGGCCGTGTTCGAACTCTTCGCCGACCTTGCTGACAATCACCCACTGCTGACGATGGCCGCGTAACAACGGGCCGAGGCGGGTTTCGCTGGTGCCGTAGGCCGGCGCGGTGTCGATCAGGTTGATGCCCAGATCATGGGCCTGGGCCAGCAGTTCACGGGCTGCGGCGTCATCGGGGATGGTGAAACCGTTGGGGTATTTCACCCCCTGGTCGCGGCCCAACTTGACCGTGCCCAGGCCCAGCGGGGAAACCCGCAGCTCGGTGGCACCCAGTGGGCGATGCAGGTTGTGCAGGCTGTGCAGGGGATGCATCAGAACAGTTCCTCCCAGACGGCAGGGGCGACGCTCGGGCGTGGCAGTGCAGGCAGGGGTGCATGTACGGTCGGCTGAATGCCGTCGCGGTCGAGGGCAGCCAGTACACGGTCAGCAAAGTCCGGGGCCAGGGCCAGTTTAGTCGGCCAGCCCACCAGGAGTTTGTCTTGCTCATGCAGGAAGGCGTTATCCGGACGCACCAGGCCGGACTGCGCAGGCTCCGCGCGCTCTACCCGCAGCGTGGCCCATTGCGCAGCGGACAGGTCGACCCAGGGCAGCAGCTCGCTCAGTTCTTTTTTCGCCGCCTGGATCTGCGCGGCTTCGTCGCGGGCTACGCCATCCGCTTCGGCCAGATCGCCCCCCAGGTACCAGACCCATTGGCCGTCGGCTGCCGGGTGGGTGGTGATGGTCACGCGCGGCTTTGGTCCTCCGCCCAGGCAGTGGGCATACAGCGGTTTGAGTGTCGGGCCTTTGACCAGCGCCATATGCAGCGGGCGCAGTTGCTGAGCCGGTTGGCTCAGGCCAAGGGCGCTGAGTAATTCGGCATTACCACGGCCGGCACTGAGGATGATGCGTTGCGCGCGAACCTCGCGACCATCGATGGTCAGGCCGGCCAACTCGCCATTCTCCCGTAGCGGCTCAATGCGCTCGGCGGCCAACAAACCATCGCCAGCCAGTTCACTGAGACGGCTGATCAGGCTCGGCACATCCAGCACCAATTCGGCCAGACGATAGACCTTGCCCTTGAATTTCGGGTGCTGCAGGGCCGGTGGCAGCTGCTCGCCCTTGACCTGATCGACTCGGCCGCGCACCGCCTTGCTGGCAAAGAAACTGGTGATATTGCCGGCCAGGCTGCCAGGCGACCACAGGTAGTGGGCATCGGAGAGCAGGCGCACGCCGCTCAGGTCCAGCTCGCCAGTGCCCGCCAGGGCTTCGCGCCAGCGCCGTGGCATATCGGCGATGGCTTCGGAGGCGCCAGTCAGCGCGCCATGCAGGGCGTATTTGGCGCCGCCATGGATGATGCCCTGGGATTTCACACTCTGGCCGCCACCGAGGCGGGCATTGTCCACCAGCAGGGTGGCGAAACCCTGACGGCGCAGGCGCGCATTCAGCCAAAGGCCGGCAATGCCGCCGCCCACGATCAAAACATCGGTGCTCAATGCCTGGGACATGCAGGTGACTCAACGGGAAAACAGGCGCGCAGTATAACCCGCCCGCGCCAGCGCCTTACCCCGGAACCTGCTCAACGTCTCGCGAGCTAGAGCCATGCAAGGCAAAAACAGGCGAGGAAGCGGAGTTTACTGATGTAAATGAGCATTCCGAGCCTGTTTTTAACGCCGCAGGGCCGAAGCGCAGCAGGCGTTGGGCAGGTTCTCAGTGGCCGACGCTTTGCGAGAACAGCTGAATCACCACCACGCCGGCGACGATCAGGCCCATGCCGAGCATGGCCGGCAGGTCCAGCCGCTGCTGGTAGAGAAACACCGCCGCGATGCTCACCAGCACGATGCCCAGGCCTGCCCACACCGCATAGGCAACGCCGACCGGGATAGTCTTCACCACCAGGCTGAGCATCCAGAACGAAATGGCGTAGCCGACTACAACCAGCAGCAGGGGTAGAGGTTTGTTGAATCCATCCAGGGCCTTCATCGAGGTGGTGGCGATGACTTCGGCCGTGATGGCAATAGCGAGGTAGAGATAGCCGCCCATGATGTGGCCTCCATAGTGATCTGGCCGCCATTCTAGTGATCATGCGGATGGGATAAAGTCATTACCTATCTGAAATGGAGATGGGTTATGCAGTGGAGCCTGGAGCAGATTCGCCTGTTTGTCAGTGTTGCGGATGGTCAGTCGTTCTCCGCTGTGGGGCGGCAAATACAGCGCGCGCAATCGGCGGTGAGTAACGCAATTGCCATGCTGGAAACCGACCTTGGCGTACGCCTGTTCGAGCGCAGCAGCGGCCGCCAACCACGCCTGACCGATGCCGGCGCGGCTCTGCTGGAAGAGGCGCGCGAGGTGCTGCGCCAGTGTCAGCGTCTGGAAGGGCGGGCGCTGGGCCTGGTGCGTGGTGAAGAGGTGCGCCTGCGTCTGGCCCAGGACGAGGCGATGCCCTATCAGCCGGTGCTCGACAGCCTGGAGGCGCTGGCTCAGCAATTCCCGCTGCTGGAGGTGCAGTTGGCTAGCGGTGCCCAGGGCGATGTGGCGCGCAAGCTGCTTGAGCACCGCGCTGACCTCGGCCTGCTGTTTCACCATGAACACATGCCTGATGCGCTGGAGCGTCAGCGCTTGGGTACCATCGAGATGGTCACCGTATGCGGGGCGGGGCATGCCCTGGCGCGGGGTGGGCATGTCGATCGGCGTGAACTGGCGCGCCATCGGCAATTGTTGATGGCACCGCAGGACAGCCAGTACCCAGGCGGCGAGCAACTCAGCCCGTCGGTCTGGCGCACCGACAGTTTCTACGCCATGGCCGAACTGCTGATACGTAACCTGGGCTGGGCCTGGTTGCCACGCCATGTGGTGCAGTACCCGACGTATCAAGGCCAACTGGTGGAATTAAACAGCGATTGGGTGCCGCCACCGCTGGTGGTCGAGTTGGTCTGTCGGCGTGATGAGGCGCTGGGGCCGGCCGCGTTATGGCTGGCGGAATGCTTTGCCCAGCACCTGCAGGCCATCGGCTGATCAGTCCCAACCACTCTGTTAAGCTGCGCGCCATGAATAGAAGCCTCTACACCCTGCTGTTTCATCTCGGTCTGCCGCTGGTGGCCGGGCGTCTGGCCTGGCGCGCCTGGCAGGCGCCGGCTTATGCCAAGCGTATTGGCGAGCGCTTTGCCTTTGGCCTGCCACCGCTCAAACCGGGCGGTATCTGGCTGCATGCCGTGTCGGTGGGCGAGAGTATTGCTGCGGCGCCGTTGGTGCGTGAGTTGCTGGCGCGTTATCCGCAGTTGCCGATCACCATTACCTGCATGACGCCGACGGGTTCGGAGCGCATTCAGGCGATGTTCGGTGGTGCGGAGTACGCCGGTCGCGTGCAGCATTGCTATCTGCCGTATGACCTGCCCTGGGCGGCCGCGCGCTTTCTTGATCAAGTGCAGCCACAGCTGGCGGTGATCATGGAAACCGAGCTGTGGCCCAACCATATCCACCAGTGCGCCAAGCGTGGCATCCCGGTGGCGCTGGCCAACGGACGGCTGTCCGAGCGCTCGGCCCGTGGTTATGCGCGCTTTGCCAACCTTACCGCGCCGATGCTCGCCGAGCTGAACCTGCTGGCGGTGCAGACAGCGCTGGAGGCTGAACGCTTTCGCAGCCTGGGTGCGCGGCCTGAGTGTGTGGAAGTCACTGGCTCGATCAAATTTGATCTGACGATTGATCCGGCGCTGCTGACTCGTGCCGCCGCCCTGCGTGAGCAATGGCAGGCGACACAGCGTCCGGTATGGATCGCTGCGAGCACCCATGCCGGTGAAGACGAGGTCGTGCTAGCCGCCCACCGTGAGCTGCTCAAGCAGACTCCTGATGCCCTGTTGATTCTGGTGCCGCGCCACCCTGAGCGTTTCAATGCTGTGTTCGAGCTGTGCCAGCGGCAGGGCATCAATACCCAGCGTCGCTCTACGGGCGAGGTGGTGCAAGCGAGTGGCCAGGTGCTGCTCGGCGACACCATGGGCGAGCTGCTGTTTCTGTATGCCCTGGCCGATATCGCCTTTGTCGGCGGCAGCCTGGTGGCCAATGGCGGGCATAACCTGCTGGAGCCGGCGGCGCTGGGCAAACCGGTATTAAGCGGCCCACACCTGTTCAACTTCCTTGAGATTGCCGCGCAGTTGCGCGCTGCCGGTGCGTTGAGCGAGGTGGCGGATGCGAACGGTTTGGCGGAGCGAGTCGCGCAACTATGGCGTGAGCCCGAAACAGCACTGGCCATGCGTGATGCAGGGTTGGCGGTGATGCAGGCCAATCAGGGCGCACTGGCGCGTTTGCTGGCTGGGCTTGGGCGCTTGCTTGAGGGTAAATCGCAATAGGTTATGTAGGAGCGAGTCATGCCCGCGAGATTGCAATCGAGGGCATGACTCGCTCCTACAAATGGTGTTCCATAAAAAATCCCGCTGATTCAGCGGGATTTTTTGTTTTACCAACTCAGTACTGCGAGTTGCTGCGCAACTGCGCCTCGGCGGCCTTGGCCAGGTCTGGCGGGAGGAAGTCGCTGTCCGGGTTGTAGTCGGATTTCAGGTACTGCTCCAGGGCGTTCAGGTCGTCCGGGCTGAGGGTGCCGGCTGCCTGTTTCAGGCGCAGGTTGTTGAGGATGTAGTCGTAACGCGCGTTGTTGTAGTTACGCACCGAGCTGTACAGCTCACGCTGGGCGTCGAGCACGTCGACGATGTTGCGCGTGCCGACCTGGTAGCCGATTTCGGTGGCTTCCAGGGCGCTCTGGTTGGAGATGATCGACTGCTTGCGCGCCTGCACGGTTTCCACATCGGTGTTCACCGCGCGGTGCAGGTTGCGGGTGTTCTGCACCACCTGACGGCGCAGGCTTTCACGCAGCTGCTCGGTCTGATTCAGGCGCTGGTAGGACTCGCGCACCTGGGAGCTGGTCAGGCCGCCGCTGTAGATCGGGATATTCAGTTGCAGGCCAATCGAGCGCTGCTCGACGTCGCCGCTGAAGCGATTGACGGTGGCGGCGTTGTTGCTGAAACCGAGGCTGTCGTTGTCGCCTTTCTGGTAGCTGGCCACTGCATCCAGGGTCGGCGCATGGCCGGATTTGCGCTGGCGCAGGGTTTCTTCGGCGGCTTCAACGGCGTAGTTGCTGGCCTGTAGATTGAGGTTCTGCGCGGCGGCGGTGTCGACCCAGGCCTTGGCGTCATTCGGCGTCGGGGCGAGGATCGGCAGGCTGTGCTCGATCCCTTCCAGGGCGCTGAAATCGCGGTTGGTCAGGGTGGTCAGGGCCTGGAAGGTATCTTCCACCTGGCGCAGGGCAATGATGCGGTTGGCGCGGGCGGTGTCGAAACCGGCCTGGGCTTCCAGCACGTCGGTCTTGTCCGACAGGCCAACATCAAAGCGCTCGTTGGCTTGGTCCAGCTGGCGCTTGAAGGCGGCTTCTTCAGCCTTGGTCGAAGCCAGGTTGTCCTGGGCACGCAGCACGGCGAAGTAGGCTTCAGCACTTTGCAGAATCAGGTTCTGTTCAGTGGCCGATAGCTCCAGCACGGCTTGTTCGTTGCTGGCTTTGGCCGCTTGCAACTGGAACCAGCGGTCGGCACGGAACAGCGGCTGGCTCAGGTTGGCCTGGTACACGGTGCCACTGCGCGAGCTGGTGTTGGCTGGCGAATCGATCTGGGTGCGGGTGTCGCTCAGGTTGGCCCCGGCAGACAGGTTCGGCAGCAGGCCGGCGCGGGCCTGGGGCACCACTTCACTGCGCGCTTCATAATCAGCACGGGCGGCGGCCAGGTCGGCGTTGTTGGCGGCGGCTTCCTGGTAAACCGTGACCAGGTCAGTTTTGGTGGACAGCGGGGCTTGTTCAGCCCAGGCCATTGCGTTGGACGCGGCGGCCACGGCGATAGCCAGAGAGAGTCTGCGCAACATTAGGGGAAATCCTGAATTTGGCGGTAATCGACAAGGCTAAGGGGCCGTGCCTAGGGGGTCAAGGGCAGTTATGGCGGCTGTAGTGTAGTTTGCAACAAGCTATGTTGCCTGGGTGCAACAATTCGGGTGTTGGCGTCGGCTTCGTCATTATCCGACGCATGGGTCATGAATATTTGACTCGCGGGTTGGTTTTATTGCCTGGGGTTGATTAGACTGGCCGGGTTCTTGTCGGGGTGCCCCAATTGCGGGGCTGAGATTGGCAGCTGCCGGATCCCGTTGAACCTGATCAGGTTAAGGCCTGCGTAGGGAACAAGATGTGCTCGCCCGTCCCCTGGCGAGCCTCTGGCACCGCCCCAGGTGCGCCGTGCGCCGCTCGTCTCTTGCAGGTTCGCTCCGACATTCAGCCCTGGAGAGAGCCCGCCGATGAGTGCACAACAACAAAAGAACCTGAGTGAAAGCGCTCAGGTCGATCAGCAATCCATCCAACCCTTCCCGCGTTCGCAGAAGATCTACGTCCAGGGTTCGCGCCCGGACATCCGCGTGCCGATGCGCGAAATCAGCCTGGACGTCACCCCGACCGACTTCGGCGGTGAGATCAATGCCCCCGTGCTGGTTTATGACACCTCCGGCCCGTACACCGACCCGAACGTCACCATCGATGTGCGCAAAGGGCTGGCCGATGTGCGCTCGGCCTGGATTGATGACCGCGGCGACACCGAGCTGCTCGCCGGCCTGAGTTCGCACTTCGGTCAGGAGCGTCTGGCCAGCCCCGAGCTAACGGCGATGCGCTTTGCTCACGTGCGCAACCCGCGCCGCGCCAAGGCTGGCAAGAACGTCAGCCAGATGCACTACGCGCGTCAGGGCATCATCACCCCGGAGATGGAATACGTCGCCATCCGCGAGAACCTCAAGCTGCAGGAAGCCCGTGCAGCCGGTCTGCTCAAGGAGCAGCATGCCGGCCACAGCTTCGGCGCGAGCATTCCCAAGGAAATTACCGCCGAATTCGTGCGCGAGGAAATTGCCCGTGGCCGCGCGATTATCCCGGCCAACATCAACCACACCGAGCTGGAGCCGATGATCATCGGCCGCAACTTCCTGGTGAAGATCAACGGCAATATCGGCAACTCGGCGCTGGGTTCTTCGATTGAAGAAGAAGTGGCCAAACTGACCTGGGGCATCCGCTGGGGCTCGGACACGGTGATGGACTTGTCCACTGGCAAGCACATTCATGAAACACGCGAGTGGATCATCCGCAACTCGCCGGTGCCGATCGGTACTGTGCCGATCTACCAAGCCTTGGAAAAGGTCAATGGCGTGGCCGAAGACCTGACCTGGGAGCTGTTCCGCGACACCCTGATCGAACAGGCCGAGCAGGGCGTGGACTACTTCACCATTCACGCCGGCGTGCTGCTGCGTTATGTGCCGATGACTGCCAAGCGCGTCACCGGCATCGTTTCCCGGGGCGGCTCGATCATGGCCAAGTGGTGCCTGGCGCATCACAAAGAGAACTTCCTCTATACCCATTTCGAAGACATCTGCGAAATCATGAAGGCCTACGACGTCAGCTTCTCGCTCGGCGATGGCTTGCGTCCGGGCTCGATTGCCGACGCCAACGACGAAGCGCAGTTCGGCGAGCTGGAAACCCTCGGTGAGCTGACCAAGATCGCCTGGAAGCACGATGTGCAAACCATGATCGAAGGCCCCGGCCATGTGCCCATGCAGCTCATCAAAGAGAACATGGACAAGCAGCTGGAGTGCTGCGACGAGGCACCGTTCTACACCCTCGGCCCGTTGACCACCGACATCGCGCCGGGCTACGACCACATCACGTCGGGTATCGGTGCGGCGATGATCGGCTGGTTCGGCTGCGCCATGCTCTGCTACGTCACGCCCAAGGAACACCTGGGCCTGCCGAACAAGGATGACGTGAAGACCGGCATCATCACCTACAAGATCGCCGCGCATGCGGCGGACCTGGCCAAGGGTCATCCGGGCGCGCAGATCCGCGATAACGCGCTCTCCAAGGCGCGCTTCGAGTTCCGCTGGGAAGATCAGTTCAACCTCGGCCTCGACCCGGATACCGCGCGCAGTTATCACGACGAAACGCTGCCCAAGGACTCGGCCAAGGTGGCACACTTCTGTTCCATGTGCGGGCCGAAGTTCTGCTCGATGAAGATCACCCAGGAAGTTCGCGTCTATGCTGAAGAACAGCGCATTGCCGCTGTCGACCTGGAAGTCGAAGAGGGCATGCAGGCCAAGGCGCAGGAGTTCAAGGCGCAAGGCAGCCAGCTGTACCAGAAGGTATGAAGGGGCTTTTGCTAGGCAGTTTTGCGTAGCAGTATGAGCGTAACCAGGACGGGCCTTCGGGCCCGTTTCTGTTAATTGATGGGGGCGTTATGCAACGAGATGATGTCGAAGTGATCGCGCGTGAGGCCTGTTTCAGCGGCTTCTATAAGCTTGATCGGTTGCGCTTGCGCCATCGCCAGTTTGCCGGTGGTATGGGGCCGGAGCTCACCCGCGAGCTGTTCGTGCGCTTTGATGCGGTGTGCGTGCTGCCCTACGATCCGCAGCGCGATTGCGTGGTGCTGATTGAGCAATTTCGCGTCGGGGCGTTGGACAAGAGCGCCAACCCCTGGCTGCTGGAGCTGGTCGCCGGGTTGATCGACAAGGACGAGGTGCCCGAGGAGGTCGCCCGCCGCGAAGCCATCGAGGAAGCCAATCTGCAGCTGACCTCGCTATGGCCGATCACCCAGTATTACCCTTCACCGGGTGGCTCGGACGAGCGCGTGCATTTGTATGTCGGTCGCTGCGACAGCGAAGGCGCCGGTGGCGTGCATGGGCTGGCCGAAGAGGGTGAAGACATTCGCGTGCATGTCTGGCCGCTGGAAGATGCTCTGGCCGCCGTGCGCGATGGGCGGATCGACAACGCTGCCAGCATCATCGCCCTGCAATGGCTGGCGCTGAACCGTGCAGAAGTCCGGGGGCTGTGGTCATGAACCTGCTGCGCGAGCGCTATCGGGTCGATCTGGTCGAGCTGCAAGCGGCGTGCGAGGCCAACTATGCGCGCCTGATGCAGCTGCTACCGGCCATGCGCGATGGCCCGGCAGCACAGCCGCAGCCACGTCGCGTGGCCTTGAGTCAGGGCGAGCAGCAGCTGGGGGTATTGGCGCTGCACGTGCTGGAAACCTGCCCCTACACTTCGACCCTCTCCGTGCGTCAGGAACACAGCCTGCCCTGGTTGCCTGTGCCTCAGTTGGAAGTGCGCGTGTACCACGATGCGCGCATGGCAGAAGTGATTGGCGCGCAAAGTGCCCGGCGTTTTCGTGGCATCTATCCCTACCCCAATGCCGCCATGCATCAACCCGATGAGAAGACCCAACTCAACCTGTTTCTGGGTGAATGGCTGAGCCATTGCCTGGCCTGTGGTCATGAGCTGGAGCCGGTTCGCTAGGCTTTTCCCCACACCTGTCGATAGCCTGTTACAAGCGCATCTCAACGGGACACGCTAGCCTTAAGGCGGGCGCTGGATTTACAGCGGGCGTTCTGTGATCTATTCCCCTTTCACGGGTTTACCGCTCGCAGGGCTAACCACCATAATTCACGCATTCCGCTCAAGGAGAAGGTCTTGCCGGGCGCGCCGATTAAAACCACTGCTGTTGATCGCTCGGTACTGCTGGTGCAGTTGTCCGACAGTCACCTGTTTGCTGACGCCACGGGCAAGCTGCTGGGCATGGACACCCAGGACAGCCTGCAGCGGGTGATCGAGCGTGTGCAGGTGGAGCAACCGCAGATCGACCTGATCCTGGCCAGTGGTGATCTGTCCCAGGATGGCAGCGTGGCGTCCTATCAGCGTTTTCGCGAGATGACTGCCGCCATCCCGGCGCCGGCTCGCTGGTTCCCTGGCAACCATGATGAAGTCCCCGCGATGCAGGCTGCCTGCGTTGGCAGTGATCTGCTCGAACCGGTGGTTGACCTGGGCAACTGGCGCGTGACCCTGCTGGACTCCTCGATCCCCGGTGCGGTGCCCGGTTACCTCAGCGATCAGCAACTGGCCTTGCTGGAGCGTGCACTCAGCGAAGCGCCGGATCGCCATCACCTGATCTGCCTGCACCATCATCCGGTGTCCATCGGCTGTAAATGGATGGAGCCCATTGGCCTGCGCAATCCGGATGCCCTGTTTGCCGTGCTGGAGCGTTTCAGCCAGGCGCGGGCGGTGCTCTGGGGGCATATTCATCAGGAACTCGATCAGCAGCGCGGCCCGATCCGCCTGCTGGCCTCGCCATCCACGTGTGTGCAGTTCGCGCCCGGCAGCGAGGAGTTTCAGGTGGACACCACGGCGCCGGGCTATCGCTGGTTGCGCCTGTTCGATGACGGTCGTCTGGAGACCGGTGTCTCGCGGGTGACCGGGATCAAGTTCGAAATCGATTACACCATCAAAGGCTATTAAGCCGCTTGGCTAACCGGTTGCAGCCGGTCGCCGCAACCGGTTAGCCTCCCGCCCCATGACCGCATCCATTCTTTATATCCACGGGCTCAACAGCTCGCCGGCATCGCTCAAGGCCAGCCAGTTGCGCCGCGCCATGGAGCAGCTGGGGCTGGCCGCACAGCTGCGCGTGCCGGCGCTGCATCACCATCCGCGCCAGGCGATGGCTCAGCTTGAGGCGTTGATTGCTGAACTGGGACGCCCCGTGCTGGTTGGTAGCTCGCTGGGCGGCTACTATGCCACCCACTTGGCCGAGCGCCATGGCTTGCCGGCGCTGCTGATCAACCCCGCCGTGCGCCCACACCTGCGCTTCGATGGCTACCTGGGGCCGCAGAAAAACTATTACAGCGATGAAACCTGGGAACTGACCGCCGACCACGTCACGGCCCTGGCCGAGCTGGATGTAGCATGCTTGCAAGATCCCGCGCGCTATCAAGTGTGGCTGCAGACCGCTGACGAAACCCTCGATTACCGCGATGCCCAGGCCTATTACCGGGCCTGTGCGTTGCGCATCCAGGCCGGCGGCGACCACGGTTTCCAAGGCTTTGCCGAGCGCCTGCCGATGCTTTTTGCTTTCGCCGGTATTCCCCGCCATTTGTGGCAGGATATCGACTTTTCCGCTCTCAATTGACGAATAAGAGACCCCATGGCCCAGCAGAACACCTACAACGCCGATGCCATCGAAGTCCTTTCCGGCCTCGACCCGGTGCGCAAGCGCCCGGGCATGTACACCGATACCAGCCGGCCTAACCACCTGGCTCAGGAAGTCATCGATAACAGCGTCGACGAAGCACTGGCCGGGCATGCCAAATCGATTCAGGTGATCCTGCATGAGGACAACTCGCTGGAAGTACTCGACGATGGGCGCGGCATGCCCGTGGACATTCACCCGGAAGAGGGTGTGCCTGGCGTTGAGCTGATCCTCACCAAGCTGCATGCCGGTGGCAAGTTCAGCAACAAGAACTACCAGTTCTCTGGCGGCCTGCATGGCGTGGGTATTTCGGTGGTCAACGCGCTGTCGACACGGGTGCTCGTCACGGTCAAGCGTGACGGCAACGAATACCAGATGAGTTTTGCCGACGGTTACAAAGCCAGCGATCTGGCGGTGATCGGTTCAGTGGGCAAGCGCAATACCGGCACCAGCGTGCACTTCTGGCCGGATGCCAAGTACTTCGACTCGCATAAGTTTTCTGTTAGCCGCCTTAAACACGTGCTCAAGGCCAAGGCCGTGCTGTGTCCGGGGCTGGCGGTCAGCTTCGAGGACAAGGCCAGCGGCGAGAAAGTCGAGTGGCTGTATGAAGACGGCCTGCGCTCCTACCTAGTGGATGCCGTCAGCGAATTTGAACGGCTACCCAATGAACCCTTCTGCGGCAGCCTGGCAGGTAACAAAGAAGCGGTAGATTGGGCGCTGCTGTGGCTGCCGGAAGGCGGCGACGCGGTGCAGGAAAGCTACGTTAACCTGATCCCCACTGCGCAGGGCGGCACCCACGTCAATGGCTTGCGCCAGGGGCTGCTGGATGCCATGCGCGAGTTCTGCGAGTTCCGCAGCCTGCTGCCGCGCGGGGTCAAGCTGGCACCGGAGGATATCTGGGAGCGCATCGCCTTCGTCCTGTCGATGAAGATGCAGGACGCGCAGTTCTCTGGACAGACCAAGGAGCGCTTGTCGTCCCGTGAAGCGGCGGCATTTGTCTCCGGCGTGGTCAAGGATGCCTTCAGCCTGTGGCTCAACGCCCACCCGGAGTTGGGCCAGCAGCTCGCCGAGCTGGCGATCAGCAACGCCAACCGCCGCCTCAAGGCCGGCAAGAAGGTTGAGCGTAAACGCATCACCCAGGGCCCGGCACTGCCTGGCAAACTGGCTGACTGCGCCGGGCAGGACCCGATGCGTTCCGAGCTGTTTCTGGTCGAAGGTGATTCCGCCGGTGGTTCGGCCAAGCAGGCGCGGGACAAGGAATTTCAGGCCATCATGCCGCTGCGCGGAAAGATCCTGAATACCTGGGAAGTTGACGGCAGCGAAGTGCTGGCTTCGCAGGAAGTGCACGATATCGCCGTGGCCATCGGCATCGATCCGGGCTCCAGTGACCTGACCCAGCTGCGCTACGGCAAGATCTGCATCCTCGCCGACGCCGACTCCGACGGCCTGCACATCGCCACCTTGCTGTGTGCCCTGTTCGTCCGCCATTTCCGCCCGCTGGTGGATGCCGGCCACGTTTATGTGGCGATGCCGCCGCTGTACCGCATCGACCTCGGTAAGGAAATCTTCTATGCCCTGGATGATGCCGAACGCGATGGCATCCTCGACCGCCTGGTGGCCGAGAAACGCCGTGGCAAGCCACAGGTCACCCGCTTCAAGGGCCTGGGTGAAATGAACCCGCCACAGTTGCGCGAAACCACCATGGACCCGAACACCCGGCGTCTGGTGCAACTGACCCTGGAAGATTATCCCGGCACTCAGGAAATCATGGACATGCTGCTGGCCAAGAAGCGCGCCGGCGACCGTAAATCCTGGCTGGAGTCCAAGGGCAACCTGGCTGAGGTGCTGCTCTGATGCAGCGCTTGCTGGCTGCATGCCTGCTGCTCTGTGCGCCTTTGCTGAGTGTCGCTGCGGCGTTGGAAGAGCTGCAACTGCTTAACGAGCGGCCGGTAGAGGGCGTCAGTGGCGGTAACCTCTCGGGGCTGGCCTGGTGCGACGGCGCGCTGTGGGTGGTGTCCGACCGTGATGATCGGCAGATCTACCGTTTGGCAGGGCAGGATACGCAGTGGCAGGCTGCGGCCGAGTCTTTTGTCGCACCGCCCCCGCCGGATGTCCGGCTGCCCTGGGGCCTGCGCATGCGCAGCTGGATGGCCGGGCTAGTGCGCGGTGGCGAGCTGGATTTTGAAGGACTGAGTTGCGACGCCGCAGGCAACCGCTACCTGGTCAGTGAGGCGCATGCCGCCGTGCTGCAATTGCCGGTGATGGGTGAGCCGAACTGGCTCAAGCTGCCTCAGGGGTTGGTGCGCCAGGCGCGGGCCAGCGGCATGCTGCTGCACCACAACTCGCTGTTTGAAGGGATTGCCGTCGATCCGGCAGGCGAGCGCCTGTACCTGGCCGCCGAGCGCATGCGTCGCGGGCTGCTGGTGGTGCACAAGCAGCGTGCTACCTGGCGCTGTACGGGCGGTTGTGTGCTGTTCAGCGAGGCTGGCAGCGAAGTCGGGCCGGAGCAGCTGGGCAGCAAGGCGCAGCCACGGGATTTTTCCGGGCTGGCGTTTTATAACGAAAAACTCTTCACCCTGGAGCGTCAGGCGCACCGTATCTGTCGGCGCAACCTGAACAATGGCCAGGCCGAGAAGTGCTGGTCGTTTGCCGCTGAAGCGCTGACCCCGGAGCGTCGTTACCCGCCATCCTATGGCCTGGCCGAAGCGCTGTGGGTGGATCAGGACGGTGCCTGGGTCGGTGTCGACAACGGCCGTTTCAGCCGTGCGGACGGTGAGTCGCGGCCGATCATTTGGCAGTTTGCCGCGCCGAAAGGCGGCTGGGGCAGCAAGCCGTGAGTGAACAACCTGCTGGCAAGCGCGCCGGACGGGTGATGCTGGTGCTGGCCTGGGGGGCGGCCTTGCTGCTGGCCACGCAGTTCTTTGCCGACTGGGAAGAGGGCCGCCGCAACCCCAACCGTGCACCTGAGTCGTTGCATGGCAACGGTTATGTCGAGGTAAACCTGGCCAGCGGCCGGCAGGGGCATTACATGGCTGGCGGCAAGATCAACGGCGAGGCGGTGACCTTCCTCTTGGACACCGGTGCCACCCAGGTGGCGGTGCCCACTGAGGTGGCGCAGCGTCTGGGTTTGCAAGCCGGCGCGGCGATCACCATCAGCACCGCCAATGGTCGCGCCACGGCGCACCGTACCCGCCTGGCGCGTCTGGAACTGGGCGAAATCGTACTGACCGACGTAGAGGCTTTGATCGCCCCCGGTATGGGCGGCGATGACGTATTACTGGGCATGAGTGCCCTGAAACAACTCGAATTTACCCAGCGCGGCGGCACTTTGGTGCTGCGCCAATCCACCTTGCAATGAGGCACGCATGAGCGAACCCCTCGATTTGAGCCTGGACGGTGTAGAGCGCCGTTCCCTTGCCGACTTCACCGAGCAGGCTTACCTCAACTACTCCATGTACGTGATCATGGACCGCGCCCTGCCGCATATCGGCGATGGCCTCAAGCCCGTGCAGCGGCGCATTGTCTACGCCATGAGTGAGCTGGGCCTGGACGCCGACTCCAAGCACAAGAAATCGGCGCGTACCGTCGGCGACGTGCTCGGCAAGTTCCACCCGCACGGCGACAGCGCTTGCTACGAAGCCATGGTGCTGATGGCGCAGCCATTCAGTTACCGCTACACGCTGGTCGACGGCCAGGGCAACTGGGGTGCACCGGATGATCCGAAATCCTTCGCCGCCATGCGTTACACCGAGGCGCGCCTGTCGCGTTACTCGGAGGTGCTGCTCACCGAGCTGGGCCAGGGCACTGTGGACTGGGTGCCGAACTTCGACGGCACCCTGAATGAACCGGCCACGCTGCCGGCGCGTCTGCCCAACCTGCTGCTCAATGGCACCACCGGCATCGCCGTGGGCATGGCCACTGACGTGCCGCCACACAACCTGCGCGAAGTGGCGGCGGCCTGTGTACGCCTGCTGGATCAGCCGGATGCCACGGTTGAGCAGCTCTGCGAGCACGTGCTCGGCCCGGATTTCCCCACTGAGGCGGAAGTCATCACCCCGCGCAGCGACCTGTTGAAAATCTACGAAACCGGTCGTGGGTCGGTGCGCATGCGCGCCGTGTACCGCATCGAGGACGGTGACATTGTGGTCACCGCGTTGCCGCACCAGGTCTCCGGGGCCAAGGTGCTGGAGCAGATCGCCGCGCAGATGCAGGCCAAGAAACTGCCGATGGTCGCCGACCTGCGTGATGAGTCCGACCACGAGCACCCGTGCCGCATCGTCATTATCCCGCGCTCCAATCGCGTCGATGCCGATGAACTGATGACCCACCTGTTTGCCACCACCGAGCTGGAATCCAGCTACCGGGTCAACACCAACGTGATTGGTCTGGATGGCAAGCCGCAGGTGAAGAACCTGCGTCAGCTGCTGCGCGAATGGCTGGAATACCGCGTGGGCACCGTACGCCGGCGTCTGCAGTTCCGCCTGGACAAGGTGGAGAAACGTCTGCACCTGTTGGAAGGTTTGCTGGTGGCCTTCCTTAACCTGGATGAAGTGATTCATATCATCCGCACCGAAGATCAACCCAAGCCGGTGCTGATGGCACGCTTTGGCCTGACCGATGTGCAAGCCGATTACATCCTCGATACTCGCCTGCGTCAGCTCGCGCGTCTGGAGGAAATGAAGATCCGTGGCGAGCAGGACGAGCTGGCCAAGGAGCGCGCCAAGCTGCTGGCCCTGCTCGGCAGTGAAGTCAAGCTGAAGAAGCTGGTGCGTGACGAAATCATCAAGGATGCCGAAACCTACGGCGATGATCGCCGTTCGCCAATTGTGGCCCGTGCCGAAGCTCGCGCCTTGTCTGAAACTGAGCTGCTGCCGACTGAGCCTGTCACCGTGGTGGTGTCCGAGAAGGGCTGGGTGCGCTGTGCCAAGGGCCATGATATCGACGCCACCGGACTGTCCTATAAAGCTGGCGATGGTTTCAAGGTTGCTGCGCCCGGGCGCTCGAACCAGTACGCGGTGTTTATCGACTCCACCGGACGCAGTTATTCGCTGGCGGCGCATACGCTGCCTTCGGCGCGCGGCCAGGGCGAGCCGCTTACCGGCCGATTGACGCCGCCGCCGGGAGCGACCTTCGAATGTGTGCTGTTGCCGGATGACAGCGCGCTGTACGTGATCGCCTCTGACGCGGGCTACGGTTTTGTGGTCAAGGGTGAAGACCTGCAAGCCAAGAACAAGGCAGGCAAAGCCCTGCTTAGCCTGCCGGCTGGCGCCTTGGTGGTGCCGCCGAAAGCGCTGGCGAATCGTGAGGAAGACTGGCTGGCAGCGGTCACTACCGAAGGCCGTCTGCTGCTGTTCCCGGTGCGCGACCTGCCGCAACTGGGCAAGGGCAAAGGCAACAAGATCATCGGCATTCCTGGTGAGCGGGTTGCGTCGCGCGAGGAATACCTCACCGATTTGGCCGTGCTGCCAGTCGGGGCGACGCTGGTGCTGCAGGCCGGCAAGCGTACGCTGTCGCTCAAGGCTGACGATCTGGAACATTACAAAGGTGAGCGCGGGCGGCGTGGCAACAAGCTGCCGCGCGGCTTTCAGCGTGTCGACAGCCTGCTGGTCGAGGTTCAGGGCTAGCGGATGCATGCGGCTACAGTGTCGCGCTGGAGTCGCGCGTGGCTTTCAAGGATGATACGCAGCCGCAAGGCGGGTCGTGGTAAGTGACCCGCCGGCACCTAATAGGTATGCACGCCGGTGGTTCTGCCGGCTGGATGAGTGAAATGACTGCACTGCGTTTCCCCGCAATTCTGCTGCTGGCGGGCGTGCTCGGCCTGGCCGGCTGTACCCGCTATCAGCAAACACCGCTGTACCAGCTGGACAGTGGCAATATCCGCGTGCCAGCGGCCGAGCAGGGTGTGGCTGTGCTGATTGGTCCGGTGGCGATTGCCGATTACCTGCAGCGTGAAGCCCTGTTGCAGCGTCAGGCCGATGGCAGCCTGACCGCCGCCGAGGATGCGCGTTGGGCCGGCAGCCTGGCGGCCGAGATCGACCAGCAACTTTTACGGCAGCTGGCTTCGCGTCTGGACAGCCAGCGTCTGGTGCTGGCGCCTGCCACTGCCGGCTTTGTCCCGCAGGTGCGCCTGGGCTTGTCGATTACCCGTCTGGATTCCGGTCCGCAGCGCCCGGCAGTGCTGGAAGCGCAGTGGCGCCTGGCCGGGGCGGACGGCAAGCTGCTGGATGGCCGTCTGGTGCGTCTGGAAGAGGCGCACAGCGGCAGTATTGTGGATCAGGTGCGGGCGCAGAGCCTGGTGCTGCAACAGTTGGTCGAGCAGTTGGCTGACGCCGTGCAAACCCATGGCAAGCCCGCGCCGGTTGCCACTCCCGCGCCAGCGCGCAAGCCGGCTCCGGCTAAGCCAGCAGCGCCAGCCGTACCCCGTATACCGGTGGCTGAGCCGATTCGCAGTGAAGGCGAAGTGTTCCGCTTCTAGGGTCTGTTGACGTTTCGTTCGCGGTAACGCGGCTCACGACGAAACGTAATACCCCATAAAAAACCCGCCGATTGGCGGGTTTTTTATGGGTGCTGATCAGCGGCTTTCGTGCATGCGCGCCAACTGGCGCTCCAGCAGCGACGGGTAAGGCTCCAGCAGACGCTCGACGCAGCAGGCACCCTGGGGGCTGGCGATGGCGCGGATGCGGGCGCGCTGGCTGACCAGGGCATCGTCGGCGACGCTGCGCTCGACCAGCAGCAGGTTGCGGCTGTGTTGCGACAACGCCAGGGCGTTCTGCGCCGTTTCGCTCAACAGCAGGTCGCCCTGACTGAGGTTTGTGAGGTTTTCCCCGAGGGTCAGGCCGAGCTGCAGCTGCAGGGTAATGCCGCTGTCCGCCACTTCGATCTGCAGGGCATGGCCAAGGGCGCGCATCAGTTCACCGCAGCAGATGGCGTGGGTCAGGTAGTCCTCGTCGCAGTCCAGCTGATGGAACAGCATCAGGCTGCTGCCGTCGCTCAAGGTGTGCAGCTCGCCCTGATACAGGCTGGCGGCCTGATCCAGGCAGTCCCGGTAGCGTTGCAGCAGCTCCATCAGACGCGTGCGCGGCAGGCGTCGCAATTGTTCCTGGGCACCCAGCTGAATCGCCAGTACGGCGCTGGGCAGGGCCTGCTGGATCACGGATGGCGGTGCCAGTGCGGGCTCACTGTGGTCGCGCAGGTCGGCAAAGGGGTCATCCACTGCGCTGCTGTATTCATCACTGACGCTGGCCTGTGGGGCTAGCACTTCATCCTCAACGTCGAAACGCTCATCGTGCAGGTCCGGGACACTGAAGTCCGGTTCGTTGTCGAACGACTCCTCAAGGTAGTCGTCTTCATCTTGGGCAACCGGCTCTTCGTCGTACGGCTGTTCTTCGACCACTGCAGGCTTTTCTGGTACCAGGCGCGCTTGCAGCTGGCGCGCCAGGTCGCCGATTTCATCCTGGCGACCGGCGCCGGGGGCCGGGTCATCCGGGTCACGCAGCCAGACGCGCAGCTGCAGCAGCGGCGTGGAAATATGCCGCCCCAGGCGCATGCTCAGGGACAGGGTCAGGGCCAGCAGAATCAGGCTGAGGATGCCCATGCTCTGCAGGCTGATGGTCATCGGCTGCTGGAACTGCTGCATGTCGAGGCTTATACGCAGCTGTCCGGCGATCACTTCCTGAAAGGTAATCGGCGTCGAGTACAGCCCTTCGGTTTCCCCCAGCATGCTCTGGCTCGGCCGTGAGCCGGCCTCGGCGAGGATGCGGTTGTCCACGCTGTAGATCGCGGCATGGGCTACCAGCGGGTTTTTCACCAAGTTATTGAGCAGCACATTGAGGCTGAGAATATCGTTGGACACCAGCAGTTCGGTTGCCGAGGCGGCCGTCTGGGTGATCAGGCTGGTGCCCAGGGCTTCGGCTTGCTGCTGCATGGCGTGCTTGAACTGCATGCCGATCACCCAGCCGTAGATCACCAGGGCCAGAGCTACCAACAGCAAGCTGTGACTGACAATGCGCAGCGCCAGGGGAATGCGTCGCTGACGCAGGGCCTGGAACAGCAGGAGGAAGAAATTATCGGGCTTTACGGGGGCAGGCCGGTTCACAGAGCTCGGCTCTTGTCGACTGTAGTTGGCGCGCAGTATAGCGGTGCCCCCGCAGTGGGCAAAGCGCCGTGCGTGGCTGTTTGCCGGTGAAAATGGGTAGAATGTGCGCCTTTTCCACGGTGTGTGACCTGTTCAACACGCCGCTGCCCTTGACGCTGTCCCGGAGACCGAGCCTTGCGCGAAATCGTCCTGATCAATATCACCGGCGAAGATCGCCCCGGTTTGACTGCCGCCATCACCGGCGTACTGGCTCAGGGCGGGGTGAATATCCTCGATATTGGCCAGGCGGTGATCCACGACACCCTGTCGTTCGGCATCTTGGTGGAGATTCCCGATAGTGCTGCCGCCTCGGCCGTGCTCAAGGACATCCTCTTCACCGCTTACAAGCTCGATCAGCAGGTGCGCTTTACCCCGGTGTCTGAAGCGGACTACCAGCAGTGGGTCAGCGGCCAGGGCAAGGCGCGGCATATCGTCACCCTGCTGACCCGCAAGGTCACGGCCGAGCAGCTGCAGCGTGTCAGCGCCATTACCGCGCGTTATGACCTGAATATCGATCATATCGACCGCCTCTCAGGGCGTATGCCGCTGGACATGCCGGCCGAGCAGGGTAAGGGCTGCATCGAGTTCTCCGTGCGTGGTGAGCCTGCTGACCCGGCGGCCCTGCGCGCCGAGTTCCTCAGCGTGGCTCAGGAGCTGAATGTCGATATCGCCTTCCAGCGTGATTCGCTGTTCCGCCGCAACCGTCGTTTGGCGGTGTTCGATATGGACTCGACGCTGATCGAGGCGGAAGTCATCGACGAGCTGGCCAAGGCTGCCGGTGTGGGTGAGCAGGTATCAGAAATCACCGAGCGCGCGATGCGCGGCGAGCTGGATTTCGCCGCCAGCTTCCGCGAGCGCCTGGCGCTGCTCAAGGGCTTGCCGGAAACCGTGCTTGCGGATATCGGCGCTTCGTTGCGCCTGACCGAGGGGGCCGAGACGCTGTTCAGCGAGTTGCGACGCCTGGGTTACAAAACCGCGATTCTGTCCGGTGGGTTCACCTACTTTGCCAAGCAGTTACAAGCCAAGCTGGGCATCGATTATGTGTTTGCCAATGAGTTGCAGATTGTCGACGGTCTGGTGACCGGCGTGGCGGTGGAGCCCATCGTTGACGCGCAACGCAAGGCTGATCTGCTGCGTGAGCTGGCGGCCAAGGAAGGGCTGCGTCTGGAGCAGACCATTGCCGTAGGCGACGGAGCCAATGACCTGCCGATGCTGGCCATTGCCGGCCTGGGCGTGGCGTTTCGCGCCAAGCCGCTGGTCAAACAGTCGGCCAAACAGGCGATTTCCACCCTGGGGCTGGACGGTATTCTCTACCTGCTGGGCTTCCGTGATCGCGACGGTCAGGAATAAGCGCCAGGCAATAAAAAGCCGCCTACGGGCGGCTTTTTATTGCCTGTTTTCAGCGTGGCCAGCCTTACTCGTCACCAGCGGCGAAGTCGTAGTCCATCGATTGACTCGGCCCCTGCAGGTAATGGCCCTGGATATAGTTGACCCCGGCCTGCCAGAGGGTGGCCAGCACGCTGGCGCTCTCGACGAAGGGCACGATGGTCAGCTTGGCCTGGGAATGCAGGCTGGCCAGCAGGGTTTTCAGGGCTTCCTGGTTTTCCGCTTTGCTCAGATCCTGGGAGAACGAGCTGTCGACTTTGACGAAGTCGATATGCAGGTGCTTGAGCGTGTTGAACGGATTCAGCGAGCAACCAAACTGAGTCAGCGCAGTTTTGCAATGCAGCTCGTTGAGCCCCTGGGTGATGGCCTTGGCCTGTTTCAGGTAGGCAATCGCATCCGGTTCGCTGAACTGGAAGACCAGTGAGTCCGAAGGCAAGCGGGCGGCTTTCAGGGCCACGCTGAGCCATGGCAGCAGGGTCTGGTCCTGCAAGCTGGCGCTCGACAGGTGCACGAACAGGCGGGTGTTGTGGTCTTTGCTGCGGTGGTCAGCGAGCAGCTTGATCGAGTTGAGGATCACCCAACGGTCGATTTTCTCGGCCAGCCCGGCATCTTTGGCGGCGTTGAACAGTTCCACCGGCGGGATTTCTTCGCCTTGCGGGTTGATCAGACGCAGCAAGGCTTCGTAATGCTCAAAGCTGTCACCGCGCAGGCTGATGATCGGCTGGAACAGCAGGCGGAAGCTGTTGTTTTCCAGGGCCTGTTGGATCATCGCGACGATGTTGCCGCGGCTGGCTGCTGCGGCCAGTTCATCGGCTGGGTTGAATAGCTTGAGGGCGTTGCCGTCGCTCAGCTCATCGGCGCAGCGGTGGGCGCGATCGACCACTTCCTGAGCCTTGGCCGTCTTCTCATTGAGCCCGGCCACGCCAATCGACAGGGTGCTTTGCACGGTACGGCCGCTGACGTCGAACAGGTGACCTTCGACTTTTTTCAGCAGGCTGACCAGCTGTTCGCGGGTACTCTCCGGGCTGACGCCGGGTTGCAGCACGGTAAATACGTCATCGCCAAAGCGGGCCAGTTGCGCGTCGGCGCTGAAGTGTGCGCGCAGCAGGTTGGCCAAGTCGGTGAGCAGGATGTCGATGCCGGCCAGACCAATGTCGGCCAACAGGCTGGCATAGCGGTCGACACGGATATAGGCGAGGCTCGAAGGCTGGCCGGCATTCACCGCGCGCTCGGCGGCGCTGTCCATCAGTTCAAGGAAGTGGGTACGGTTGAACAGCCCGGTGACCAGATCCTGGCTGCTGATTTCGCGCAGTTTTTCTTCCAGTTCGGCATTGCCGGTTTCGGCGCGAATCACCACCTGGATACACGGCTCGCCATCGTAGGTGGCCGGGGAAAAGCTCATTTGTGCCTGGAAGCTCTGGCCGTTGGCCTTGATGCCGGTGCAGTTGAGCTCGGCATTACCTTCGGCACTCTGATAATTCTTCAGGAAGTCCTTGAAGCTGGATTGGTCGCTGCCGCCGATCAGGTCGATCATCGGCATGCCTTCCAGCTCGTCGGCATCTTCGTAGGCGAACAGTTCCAAGTAAGCGCGGTTGGCGTAGATGTGCATACCGTCGTGCACATAGGTAATCGCATCAACCGAGCTGTCGAGCAGCAACTGGCAGCGTTTTTCCGCTTCACGCAGGGCCACTTCCGAGGCGCGGCGGGCGCGGCGTTCTTCCAGGTTGGCCAGCTCGCGCTTGGCCACAAGAACCAGGCGTTCATCCTCGCCTTGCGGCATGGCGTCCTGAGCACCGAGCATCAGGGCTTCGGTGACGCTGTCGGAGTCGTTGTCGCTGAGTAGCTGAATAACCGGGATGTCTTTGGCCTGGCGGCGGATGGCGCCAATGGCCTCGCTGGGCGGCAGTTGTTCGCTGCTGGGCGCGCAGATCAACAGATCCCAGCTTTGTTGCAGGGCCTCATTGAGGTCGTCGCTGGAGGTCAGGCGATGCACACGGGTCGCGCGGCCTGCGTTGCGGAACAGGCTGACCAGTCGTTCGGCCTCGTTCTGCGAGTCTTCGAGAATCAGTAGCCGTATGGTTTTTTTTTCAATGGCCATGGTGTGGTATCAAATCTGCGCCGAACGGGCGCGAAAAGGCGACAAAAGGGAGTGCGTCGGCAATCTACAGCGACTTCCAGAGTGAGTCAAAGTCTTCCTCCCCGCCTGGCGTGCGGCTTTTCGGCGCTGTGACGGGCTTCCCGTGATCGCTGCTGGTCTGCTCGACGCTGCGGTATTCGAACTGGTTGAAACTGCCGGTGCTGGCCTGGCGTCTGCTGAGCACGGCGCGGTGTTCGCTGCCGTTGAGGTTGATGCTGACCTTGTTGCCTTCCTGGAACGGCAGGCGTGCGGTGATCAGGCTGGCTGGACGCGAGATGGCGCTGATTTCCGGCAGCAGCAGGGCGCGCAGGTACTGGCTGTTCTGTTCGGCCTTGCGCACCAGTTGCAGGCCGCAGGCCTGGGCGTGCGGGGCAATCAGCTCAATGCCCATCTGGGTGCCGCCGCCGCGTACCTGGCGAATCCAGCGCACTACGGCAATGCTCCAGCCCTGCTTGGGTAAGCCTTGTACACCGAGCAGTTCGCCGGCCTGCAACTGGCTGGGGACTTCTTTTGGCCAGGACAGGCAATAGCCGCCCGGGCTGATATTGACGATGGCCACTTCATAGGTCGGGTAGCTTTCGGCGCTGCTGGGTTCGGCGGCGACTGCGCCTTTGGCGGGCGCGTTGTACTGGATTTCCTCGAAAGGCAGGCCGTTCTCCCAGAGGTTGGTCTTCTGGGCATCGAAGGCATTCGACCAGACGTCCGGCGCGCCGGTGTCGGGCTTGAACACGGCAGCATTGGTGGTCTCGGGCAGTTGCAGCACTTCGTTGAACGGGCGCTTGCCTGCCAGGTGGTAGTGCAGCGAACTCATGCCGATGCACAGGGTCAGGGCGCCCTGGCCCTGGCTGCGCTGGAAGGTGCGCTCGGCAATATCACCCCAGGCGGCGGCCAGGTGCTGCAGCATGTCCTGGCTGAAGCCTTCCGGCACCAACAGGCGCGACGGGGTCTGGCTGTCGGCCGGTAGCAGCAGGTGCTCCTTGATCGCATCGACCAGTGAGCTGGGGTCGATGCCAACGGCATTGTGCAGTTCATTCTGCTGGAACAAGGAGATGTAGCGCGGCGGGCCATCCAGTTGTGGGGCTACGGCGAACAGGCTGGAGGCCTGATCGCCAGCTTGCAGGGTGGCCAGTACGCTCCAGGGCTCAAGCACTTCGGCCAACCTGGCGATGGCGCTCTGGCGCATCTGGTTGCAGCGGGCGCAGCCGAGCAGCAGGGCCACCAGGTAGCTTTGTTCAGTGCTCAAACCCTGGGTGTGAAGGGCCTGAGTGTCGCGTACCAGTATCTTATGCAGGTCGCGTGTGCGGGCTATCTGGTACAGCTGATGCAACTCCAGCCACAGTCCTTCCGGCACCGGGCAGTACAGCTGGCTGGCGCGGATCAACGGGCCACAGAGGCTGTGGGTCGAGCGTTGCAGGGCCACGGCCAGCAGCTGGTTGCGTGCCGGGTTCGCTTGTGCGGCGATGCGCGCGACGATCAGTTTGTAGCCGATGGCCAGGTGGTTCTGCAGGGCCTGGCACAGGTTGGCGACTTTGCGCGGGCGTTCATCCAGGACAATCGCCTGGTTGAGGAAGTGTTTCTCGAGTTGCTTGCAGACGAAATAGATTTCCGGACGGAGAATCTCCAGCAGTTGCAGGCGATTTTCCGAGGGGGTCAGCAGTTGGTTGAGTTCGACCAGGGCTTGGTAGAGCTGGCGTGCCGTTTCACCAATATTGGCCTTGGGCAGGCCGTCCACCCATTTCTTCAAGTCGCGGGGGCTGGCTTCGCAGAATGACAGGCTTTGCTTGTCTGGCGTGGTGACGCGCAGCAGCAAGTGAGAATTCTGTTTATCCATCTAAATCAGAGGCTCCAGCACACAGGCAAGGCGGGTGAATCTAAGAATTATGTTTCGACTCTAGCAGTATCTCGCAGGCCCCGCAGCCAAGACCTTGGCGCGATTGCCGCTATGGTGTGGCAAACCAATCAGCAGAAGGCATGCATATGTGACTGCATATGACGTGTGCAGGTTCACTGATGCGCGGGGCGATGACACACGCCGCCGCAGCGGCGCGTGCCACGGGGATTACTCAAGCACGTGGCGTGCCGAGACCCTGACCCATGCGTACCGGGCTGTTGGCCGCCAGTTCAGCAGCCCACTGCACCTGTTCGGGGCCAAACAGCACGATGGCGGTGGAACCCAGCTTGAAACGCCCCAGTTCTGCGCCTTTTTCCAGATGGATCGGCGCGCGGGCGGTTTCGTCGTACTTGACGGTTTTCAGGGTGCGCTTGGGCGGTGTGACCAGTCCGGCCCATACGGTTTCGATCGAGGCAACGATCATCGCGCCGACCAGTACCACAGCCATCGGCCCGCGCTCGGTGTCGAACAGGCAGACCACGCGCTCGTTGCGGGCAAACAGCTCAGGCACATTCTCGGCCGTGGTCTGGTTGACCGAGAACAGCCGGCCCGGCACATACACCATTTCTTTCAGGGTGCCGGCCAGCGGCATGTGCACGCGGTGGTAGTCCTTCGGCGACAAGTAGATGGTGGCGAAGTCGCCGCCCATGAAGGCCGCCGCGCGTTCGCTGTCACCGCCCAGCAGTTCGATCACGCTGAAACTGTGGCCTTTGGCCTGAAATACCCGGCCTTGTTCGATCTTGCCGAGCTGGCTGACCGCGCCGTCGGCCGGGCAGAGCACTGCGCCTGGCGTGCTGTCGAGTGGGCGCGCGCCATCTTTCAGGGCGCGGGTGAAGAAATCATTGAAGTGGGCGAAAGCGCTGAGGTCTTCGACCTGGGCTTCGCTCATGTCGACCTGGTATTGCTTGGCGAACCAGCCAATCAGGCGATTTTTGAACCAGTCCGCGCGGCACTCGGCCGCGCAGCCGATCAGGCGCGACAGCAGGTGGTGGGGCAACAGGTACTGGCTGAGGATAAACAGGCGATCTTTCATGGAGTTTCCTTAAGTGGGGGCGGGCGTTCAGCGTTCGACGGGGGTGTCGGGGTGGTTGCCCCATTCGCCCCAGGAGCCGGCATAGGCTTTTACGCGTGGATAGCCCAGGACCTTGGCGGCCAGGTAGGTGAATCCTGAGCGGTGATGGGTCTGGCAGTGGGTGATGATTTCCTTGTCGGCGGTGATGCCCAGGCTGTTGAGCTGGGTTTGCAGGTCCTGACGCATGCGCAGTGCGCGCGCCGGGTCCATGCCGGCTGTCCATTCGAAGTTGACCGCACCGGGAATGTGTCCAGCTTTCTGCGCCAGAACTTTCGCGCCGCTGTATTCACCTGGCGAGCGAGCATCCCAGATCGCCAGGTCGGCGGCGCCAAGGCGGCTTTGCAGGTATGCGCGGCTGGCAGTGGGTGCATCATTCAGGGTCAGGGCCACGCTGGCGTTGCCGGCTTGTGGTGTTTCGCTGCTGAGCGGGCGCTCTTCGGCCAGCCAAGCGTGCAGGCCGCCATCCAGGTAGTGATAGTGCGCGTGGCCAATGACATCCAGCAGCCAGATAAAGCGTCCAGCCCAGCCTCCGCCTTCATCGTCGTAGACCACATAGACCGCGTCCGGGTTGTGCCCCAGCTCGCTGAACAATTGCTCCAGCTGTTCACGTTCAGGTTGCAGGCCGGGCGCTGGTGGCTGGCCCAATTGGGTGCGCTTGGGGTCGACAAAGCGTGCGCCGGGGATATGCCCGGCGGCATAGCGCGCTGTGCTGGTCAGGTCGACCAGAATCAGCTCGGGGGCGTCCAGGCGGCTGGCCAGTTGGGCCGGCTCGATCAATAAGGGCAACTCAGCGAAGGCGGTCATGCCGGGCCTCTTTTCGTTCTCAAAGGGGGCGAATTGTAGCGGAAGCCTAGCGCCCACGGCTGGCAAAGGTGCTCAGCGCCCGCTCAATGCATTGCACGGTTTTGCCGAAACCCTGCACGCTGGCGTCGCTGAAGGCGCTACCCGCCTGGTCGGCGAAGATCAGCATGACCACCCGGTTGTTGTTGGCCAGCGAGCGAATCAGCAGGTGTTCACTGGGGAACAGGCTTTTCAGGGTGCCAGGCAGCGTGGCCGAGAACTGGGCAATGTTGCTCGGGCCGAGGCGTAGTTGCGCCGGCGCGCTGAGCAGGCGGCGCAGCAACTGGCTCTGCTGTGGATCAAGGCTGAGGCTGCTGGCTGACTTGTCCAGGCCACTGTGCTGCTGGGTCATCAGGCGGGTGTGATTACGGTCTGCCAGAAGAATCAGCACGCGTTGCATGCCACAGGCTTGCAGCGCCTGATTGGCGCAGGCGGTTAGCTGCAGGACATTGCTGAATGCACTGGGCTGGGCGAGAAGCTGAGCACAGTGCTGACGCCATGCGCTGACGACCACGGGTTTCGGCGGCTCGACGACGGCCTGCAAGTGGCGCGCCTGCCATGGCCAGAGCAAGGCTTCGGCTGGGTGCCAGAGGTCACTGCTGTACACCAGCCGTGCACTGCTGACGGCGTGTTGGTGCACCTGTTGCTGCAGGGTGTCCAGCGGCAGTTGCAGGAACAGGCCTGTCAGGCGCTGCCAGCGCAGGCTGTGCGGGCTGTTCCAGGCATAGTGCGCGGAAATCGCCAGGCAGTTGGCCAGCAGGATGCTGTTGGCGGGTTGGGTCAACCAGCGGCGCAGATGGCTGTCGGCATCCAGGCATTGCTGCTGTTGCAGCGGGTGCTCATTGTTGTGGGCAATGTGCAGCGCCTTGACCAGCAGGCGGCGGTCATTCACCAGCAGGCGGTAGCCGAGGGTGATCCACTCCGGCAGTCGCCAGTGTTCGCTGAGGGCCAGGCACAGCTTGAGCAGGGGCACGCCGAGCAGATCCTGCTCCACTGTGCTCGCCGCTTCACCCTTGACCAGCACCCGTTGTTCCCAGGCATCAAACAGTTCGGGGTGGGCGGCCAGCAAGGTCCAAACCGGGGCGAGAAACAGCAGGCTGCCCCAATGCACTTCCTGCCACAGGCGGGCCAGGCGGCCGGCGAACAGGCCATTGGCCTGCTGGCTGGCGTGTTGGCTGATCAGCTGAATCTGGCGCAGCGCCTTCGGCAGATCCTGTTCGGGGAGGGCAGGCAGACGGTTGAGCAGTGCTTCGGTGCGGCTCAGGCCGAGGCGACTGATGGCGGCTTCGAGGCTGTCAGTCTGTTCATTGAGCCCGCTGCTCTTGCTGTTGGCTTCGCGCAGCACGCTGAGGGCCAGTGCCGGGCAGCTTTGCATCAGATCAGCCAGTTCACGCCGTGAGCGGCTGCTGTCAGCCAGGGCACGACGTAGGGTTTGCAGGCTGTCGCTGGACGCGGGCAATAGCTGGTTGTCCAGCTTCTTGAGCCAGTCGTTGAGCGTGCGCGGAGAGTGGACTGGCTTATGCATGCGGGTTGAGACAAGCTGGCTTTTGACCTTAACTGGCTATAGTCTCGCGCAAAACTTCCGATAAATAGAAGGGTTGTTTTGCACAGCCTCTTTCTACCCTCTCTGGCAAGTCTCTTCCTATGGCAAAGATCATTGGCATTATCGTTGTATTCGCCAGCGTTTTAGGGGGGTTTATCCTCTCTGGCGGCAAGTTCATGGCGTTGGTCCACCCCTTCGAAGTGATGATTATTGGCGGCGCAGCATTGGGGGCATTTCTGCAAGCCAACCCGGGCAGCATGTTCATGCAGGTGTTCAAGAAGTCGCTGACCATGTTCAGCTCGCGCTTCACCCATCACTACTACCTGGATGTGCTCAAGCTGCTTTACGAGATCCTCAACAAGAGTCGTCGCGAAGGCATGATGGCCATCGAAGCGGATGTTGAAGACCCCGCCGCCAGCCCGATCTTCAGCAAGTACCCTGGCATTCTCAAGGATCAGCGGATGACCTCGTTCATCTGCGATTACTTGCGCATCATGTCCTCCGGCAACATGGCGCCGCACGAGCTTGAGGGGCTGTTCGACATGGAAATCGCCAGCCTCAAGGAAGAGCTCGAACACCCCGCACACGCTGTGGCCAAGGTTGCCGACGGTATGCCAGCGATGGGGATCGTGGCTGCGGTACTGGGGATCGTGATCACCATGTCGATTCTCGCCGAGGCGGACAACGCGGAAATCGGTGAGAAAGTGGGTACGGCCCTGGTCGGTACCTTCCTCGGCATCCTGGCGTCTTACGGTTTCTTTGGCCCGCTGTCTGGCGCGCTGGAGCACGATGCCAAGGAAGAGCTCAATGTCTACGAGGCGATCAAGGCTGGCCTGGTGGCGTCAGCCTCGGGCATGCCGCCGTCGCTGGCCGTGGAGTTTTCCCGCAAGGTGCTCTACCCGGCGCATCGGCCAAGCTTTGCCGAGCTTGAACAAGCCATGCGTGGGGGCTAAGACGCAGCATGGAGAATAACCAGCCGATTATCGTCAAGCGGGTCAAAAAGGTTGCTGGCGGCCACCACGGTGGCGCCTGGAAAATTGCCTTTGCCGACTTTGCCACGGCGATGATGGCGTTCTTTCTGGTGATGTGGCTGATGTCCTCGGCCACGCCCGAGCAGAAGAAACTGATTTCCGGCTACTTTCAGGATCCGGTGGGCTTTTCTGAAAGTGCCAGCCCCTATGTGATCGACCTGGGCGGCTCGCCCACCCCCGCGCCCGACCGTACTCTCAACCCGGAACCCAAGGACGAGCAGACCCCAGCCGAGGATGCCCAGGCTGACATCAACAAGGAGCAGGCCGAGTCGCTGGCGGAAGAGGTCGAGCGCGAGCGCCTGGAGCTGCTGTTGCAGGAATTGCAGAACAAGGTTGAGGAAAACCCGCAGCTGCAGAACTTCAAGGATCAGATCCTCTTCGAGATCACTCAGGACGGTCTGCGTATCCAGATCATGGATGCCGAGAACCGGCCGATGTTCGCCTCCGGCAGTGCGCGCTTGCAGCCGTATTTCGAGGACATCCTGCTGGCCATGACCGACACCATCGCGGCCGTGCCGAACAAGATCAGCGTCAGTGGCCATACCGATGCGGCGCCCTTCGTCGGGCGCGGTGGTTATGGCAACTGGGAGCTGTCAGCTGATCGGGCCAACGCGGCGCGACGCGTACTGATCGCCGGTGGCTATGACGAGGAGCAGGTCGCGCGGGTGGTGGGGTATGCGTCATCGGCGCTGTTTGATCGGGATAACCCACTCAATCCGGTCAACCGCCGTATCGATATCGTGGTGCTGACCAAAAAGGCCCAGCGCGCCATCGAGGGTGAGCAGGGTGAACCGGCCACTGATGCGCCACCCGCCGAAGCCGGCGCGGCGTCGGCTCCGGCAACGCCGGCGGCTCCGGGTGAACCGTTACCGGACGGCCAGCTGCGTGAACGGCTGAATATCTTTGAAGACGGTGTGCTGAAGTTCGATCAGCCCGCAGAATAAAGGATGTGAACATGAACAAGGCCGCGCAATGTCGCGGCCTTGTTCATTTCAGTACTCGGCTTCCGGCAGGCTGGCCAGAATGTGCCGGTAACTGGCCATACGCTGCGGGTGCAGGCGGCCCTCTTCCAGGGCTTTGAGCAGGGCGCAGCCCGGCTCGCGGTCGTGTTTGCAGTCGCGGAAGCGGCATTGGCCGATCAGGTCGTGAAACTCGATAAACCCCGCTTCGACGTCATCACGACTCACGTGCACCAGGCCGAATTCGCGAATCCCGGGGGAGTCGATCAGTTCGCCGCCACCGGGGAAGTGGAACAGTCGTGCGGTGGTGGTGGTGTGGGTGCCTTTGCCGGTCAGCTCGGACAGTGGTCCGACACGGGTATCGACTTCCGGCAGCAGGCTGTTGACCAGCGATGATTTGCCAACCCCGGATTGGCCGACGAATACGCTGACATGGCCATCGAGTTGCTGTTGCAACTGCTGCATGCCGTCGCCGCCATGGGCCGAGACTTCCAGCAGCGGATAGCCTAGTTCGCGGTAAACACCGAGCATGCGATTGAGGGCCACGGCGTTCTGCTCATCCAGCAGGTCGGTCTTGTTCAGCAACAGCAGCGGGCGGATGCCGGCGTGCTCGGCGGCGACCAGGTAGCGGTCGATCAGGTTGGCATGGGGCTCGGGCAGCGGGGCGAAGACAATCACGATCAGGTCGACGTTGGCGGCTACCGGCTTGAGTTGGCCACGGGTGTCTGGGCGACAGAGTTCGGTGCTGCGTGGCAGTTGCGCGACGATCACGCCGATGCCCTGGTTGCCGGCGCGCCATACCACCTGATCACCGGTGACCATGGTCGGCAGGTTGGCACGCAGGTGACAGCGGAATACCTGGCCGGCCAGCTCGCCCTCCAGGGCTTCTACTTCGACCTGTACGCCGAAGTGAGCGATGACCAGGCCGGTCTGTTCCGGGCCTAGGTCGCCGCCTTCAAGAATCTGTACCGCCTGCGACTCGCGCTTGGCGGCGCGTGCGGCGCGCTCGCCCTGAATTTTTTCGATACGCCAGTTTTGCCGGCGGTTGAGTTGGCGTTTGGCCATGGGTCTTCCGAGAGTTGAATTGCGCAATAAACGGTCGCGAGTCTAGCACGGGCTGCCTATTGAGCTGCTGGCGCAGCTAAACTGCGGCGCATCATCGGTCGGACGGTTGAGGAGTCTGCATGCTGCGTGTTGCCCGCCACTATCCGGCGTTGCTGGCCTTGTTTGCCCAGGTGGGGGCTACGCTGCTGGTCGGCTTGGCCCTGTACCTGACGGTGCAACTGGTGCCCTGGCGGCCCACCTGGCTGGCCGTCGGTCTGAGCCAGGGGCTGATCGCCGCTGTGCTGGCGCGTTACCTGGGGTTGTCGCGCTGGTGGTGTGGGCTGAATCTGCTATTCGTCCCGGCGCTGCTGCTGGCCAATGGTGCGCCACTGCCGTCCTGGGTGTTTCTCGGGGCGTTCGCGCTGGTGCTGTTGCTTAACTGGAACAGCTTTGGCGAGCGCGTGCCGTTGTACCTGACGGGTTCCGGCACGCGCCGCCAGTTGAGTGTGTTGCTGAGTGAGCAGTCGCCGTCGTTTCGCTTTGTCGACCTTGGCTGCGGGCCTGCGGGCATGCTGTTGGGTCTGGCTCGGCAGTTCCCGCAGGCGCAGTTTGTCGGGGTGGAGACCGCGCCGCTGTCCTTTGTTATCGCCTGGCTGCGTGCCTTGCTCCGGCGCAATTGCCAGATTCGCTATGAAAACCTCTGGCGTACCGATCTGGCGCTTTTCGATGTGGTGTATTGCTTCCTCTCGCCTGCGCCGATGCCCGAACTCTGGGCCAAGGCCTGCGCGCAGATGCCCGCAGGTAGTCTGCTGATCAGCAACACCTTCGAGGTGCCAGGACAGCCGGCGGATCAGCAGATCGAACTGCACGACTGGCGCCAGTCCCGTTTGTTGCTGTGGCGCATGCGCGGCTGATCTATTCACTCTTCGCTTGAGCACAATGCTGTCGGTCGAACGCAGTAGTTCTTCGGCGGCCTGTTAAACTGTCGGCCTTAGTTGAGGAGCCGCGCATGCAGAACGCCAATAACCTGATCTGGATCGACCTGGAAATGACCGGTCTGGAGCCCGAAACAGACGTCATCATCGAGATGGCCACCATCGTTACCGACAGCGACCTGAACATCCTCGCCGAAGGCCCGGTAATTGCCGTGCACCAGAGTGATGAGCTGCTGGCCGGTATGGATGAGTGGAATACCCGCACTCACGGGCAGAGCGGCCTGACCCAGCGCGTACGCGAAAGCACCATCGGCCCGGCCGAAGCGGAAGCCATGACCATCGCTTTCCTTGAGCAGTGGGTGCCGAAGGGCAAGTCGCCGATCTGCGGCAACAGCATCGGTCAGGACCGGCGCTTCCTTTACAAGTACATGCAGAACCTGGAAGCCTACTTCCACTACCGCTATCTGGATGTCTCGACCCTGAAAATCCTCGCCGGCCTATGGGCGCCGCAGGTCAAGGAGTCGTTCCAGAAGCAGGGTACACACCAGGCACTGGACGATATCCGTGAGTCCATCGCTGAGTTGAAACACTACCGACAGCACTTCCTTAAAGTCTGATGCATAAAAAAGCCCGCTAATGCGGGCTTTTTTATATGCGTTCAGATGTATTCGGCTACAGGCCGTGACGCGCCAGCGCCCATTCGACGTGCTCGCGGATCAGCTCCGATGGATGCTCCCGGCGCGCCTTTAGGGCTTCCAGCACCGGGATGCTTGAGGGCGCGTTGCCCAGGCCCACGGCCAGGTTGCGTAGCCAGCGTTCGTAGCCGGCGCGGCGTAGCGGTGAGCCCTCGGTGCGGTTAAGAAATTCTTCCTCGCTCCAGCAAAACAGCTCGGCCAGCTCGGCATTGTCCAGGCTATGGCGCGGTTGGAAGTCGCCCTGTTCGGTGGGTTTGGCAAAGCGGTTCCATGGGCAGACCATCTGGCAGTCATCGCAGCCAAACACTCGGTTGCCGATGGGGGCGCGCAGATCAACGGGGATCGCACCCTTGAGCTCGATGGTCAGGTAGGAGATGCAGCGCCGCGCGTCCAGCACATAGGGCCCGACAAAGGCGGCGGTCGGGCAGATGTCCATGCAGGCTGTGCAGCGCCCGCAGTGCTCCGTGGCATGCGGCTCATCCACGGGCAGTGGCAGATCGACAAACAGCTCGCCGAGGAAGAAGTAGCTGCCGGCCTTGCGGTTGAGCACCAGGGTGTTCTTGCCGATCCAGCCGAGCCCGGCCTGTTCGGCGATAGCCTTCTCCAGCACAGGCGCACTGTCGACAAAGGCGCGGTAGCCGAATGGGCCGGTCTGCTGCTGGATGCGCTCGGCCAGTTGCTGCAAACGCTTGCGGATCAGCTTGTGGTAATCGCGGCCCAGCGCATAGCGCGACACATAGGCCTTCTCCGGTTGGGCGAGGCGCTGCGCCATTTGCGTGTCGCCGGGCAGGTAGTCCATACGCAGTGACACCACACGCAGGGTGCCGGGCACCAGCTCGTCCGGGTGGGAGCGTTTGCTGCCGTGGGCGGCCATGTAGTCCATCTCACCCTGATAGCCGGCATCCAGCCAGCGTTGCAGGTGTGCTTCGTGCTCGCCCAGTTGCACATCGGCAATCCCGACCTGCTGAAAGCCCAGCTCACGGCCCCAGTCTTTGATCGACTGGGCGAGGGCGGCAAGGTCAAGGGTGTCAGTCTTCATATGAGGGCGGGTAACCGGAGCGCAGGTGGGTATAATTCTGCCAGACATCGGAGCCGACGCATGCTGCAATCGCCTGACAATCTTCCTCTGCCGCTTTACAGCGCTGCCCAGGTGCGCGAGCTGGATGCGCGGCTGATCGCTGCTGGCACGCCGGGTTTCGAGTTGATGAGTCGCGCCGCGCATGCCATTTGGCGGGCTCTGCGCCGCAATTGGCCGGATGCGGGCGTGCTGACGGTGCTGGCTGGGCGCGGCAATAATGCGGGTGACGGCTACCTCGTGGCCGCCTTGGCGCTGCGGGCGGGCTGGCGGGTACAGGTGCTGGCAGTCGGCGATGTTGCGCAGTTGCAGGGCGATGCCGCCCTGGCCCGCGATCAGGCGTTGGCTGCCGGGGTGGCAGTGCAGCCCTGGAGCGAATACGCCGAGTTGCAGGGCGTGGTGCTCGATGCCCTGCTTGGCACAGGCTTGCAGGGCGCCGTGCGTGAACCCTATGCCCAGGCCATCCGCCTGCTCAATGCCAGCGGTCTGCCGGTGCTGGCGGTGGATGTTCCGTCCGGGCTTTGCGCCGATACCGGCCAGGTGCTGGGCGTTGCCGTGCGTGCACAGCGGACGGTCACCCTGATTGGCCTCAAGCTGGGCCTGTTCACCGGACAGTCGGCGGATTATCGCGGTGAGTTGCAGTTTGACGATCTCCAGGCCGATGCGACGCTGGTTGCTGCTCAAGCATTTACGGCCCAGCGCCTGGCGCAAGACCGCTTGCCGCAGTTGCTGGCGCGTTCGCACGGTGTGCACAAGGGGCAGTTGGGTCATGTGCTGGTGGTGGGCGGGGATCGTGGTTTTGCCGGGGCCGGCCTGTTGGCGGCGCAAAGCGCGCTGCGCGCGGGTGCCGGTCTGGTCAGTCTTGCCACGCGCAGTGAGCATTTGTCTGCGGCGCAGGCGCGCTTGCCTGAGGTGATGGCGGCTGGCGTGGCCTCGGCCAATCAGTTGCTGAGCCTGGGGGCGAATGCCAGTGTCTGGGTCGTTGGGCCGGGGTTAGGTCAGGGCGCCTGGGGGCGTAGCCTACTGTCGGCTGCGGCAGTCAGTTCGCAAGCACAGGTCTGGGATGCCGATGCGTTGAATCTGCTGGCTCAGGGACTGGTCCAGCTACCGACGGGTACCGTGTTGACGCCGCACCCTGGTGAAGCCGCGCGCTTGTTGGGTGTCAGTACGGCCGAGGTGCAGGCTGATCGTCCGGCGGCCGCACGCGCTCTGGCCCGGCGTTATCAAACAGTGTGTGTGCTGAAAGGTGCGGGCAGCCTGATTGCTGCGCCGGATGGCGGCCTGTGGCTGTGTGAGCGTGGCCATCCCGCCATGGCCGGTGCTGGTTTGGGTGATGTGCTGGCCGGCTTTCTCGGTGCGTTGCTGGCGCAAGGTTTGGCTGCGCTGCCAGCGGCGCAGCTGGCGGTCTATCTGCATGCCGTGGCCGGTGAGCGTCTGGCGCAGCAGGGCCGTGGTCTGGCGGCCAGTGATTTGTGTGCGGTTATTCGTGAATTGTTGCAGGAGCAGTCTGCGTGTCTGAGTTAGAACTGTTTGCCGCTGATGAAGAGGCGATGCTGGCGCTGGGGGCGCGTATTGCCGCAGTGACCGGCGGGGTTGGGGTGATCTATCTGCATGGTGACCTCGGCGCCGGTAAAACCACCCTGTCGCGCGGCATCATCCGTGGGTTGGGGCATGTCGGGGCGGTAAAAAGTCCGACCTTTACCCTGGTGGAGCCCTATGAGCTGGGCGCGGTACGGGCCTTTCACTTCGACCTGTACCGCTTGGTCGATCCCGAGGAGCTGGAGTTTCTTGGTATTCGTGATTATTTCGAGGGCGATGCCCTGTGTCTGGTCGAATGGCCGCAACGCGGTGCAGGCGTTTTGCCAAAGGCAGACATGGACATTACCATTAGCCCGCAAGGAGCCGGCCGGGCGCTGCATTTGCAGGCGCAAGGCGAGCGCGGCAACACCTGGTGCGCCACCTTGGCCGTCGGGGCATGAATTAATAATGGGGTTGGCTATGCGCATAGGCGCGCGTTTCATCGCAATTGGAGTGGCATTGGTCGCCTTGGCCGCCGATGTGTTGGCCGCTTCGGATGTGCGCAGTGTCCGCTTGTGGCGCGCGCCGGATAACACGCGCCTGGTGTTTGATCTGTCCGGCCCGGTACAACACAGCGTGTTCCTGTTGTCGGCGCCCAATCGCATCGTGATTGATGTCAGTGGGGCCAAACTGGCCACCAATTTCGATCAGTTGACCCTGAGCAACACCCCGATCACTGGCGTGCGCTCGGCGCAACGCACTCCGGATGACCTGCGCGTGGTCATCGACCTGTCAGCAGCGGTCACACCGAAGAGCTTTACCCTGGCGCCCAATCAGCAATACGGCCATCGCCTGGTGGTTGACCTGTTCGATCAGGAAAGCGGGGCCGTACCTAGCCTGCCCGCCACAACCGTGACCACGGCTCCCCAAGTGCCGGTTACGCCGACCCAGGCTCCGCCGAAGCTGACGCCAGTGCCCAACGGCAAGCGCGATATCGTGATTGCCATCGACGCCGGCCACGGCGGTGAAGACCCGGGCGCACTGTCGCCGGTCAAAGGCCAGTATGAAAAGCACGTGACCCTGGCGATTTCCAAGGAACTGCAACGGCAGATCAATGCCGAGAAGGGCTTCCGTGCCGAGTTGGTGCGCACAGGTGACTACTTTATCCCGCTGCGCAAGCGCACCGAGATTGCCCGCAAGAAGGGTGCCGATCTGTTTGTCTCCATCCATGCCGATGCTGCGCCGCGCGCTGCTGCATTCGGTGCGTCGGTGTACGCCCTGTCAGATCGCGGTGCCACCTCGGAGACCGCACGCTGGCTGGCGGATGCGGAAAACCAGTCGGACCTGATCGGCGGTGCCGGCAATGTCAGCCTGGACGACAAGGACAAGATGCTCGCCGGGGTATTGCTTGATCTGTCGATGACAGCTTCGCTGTCGTCCAGCCTGAACGTCGGCAACAAGGTGCTTGGTCATATGGGGCGCGTCACCCCGCTGCATAAACGGCGGGTGGAACAGGCTGGTTTTATGGTGCTGAAGTCCCCGGATATTCCGTCGATCCTCGTTGAAACTGGGTTTATCTCCAACCCTAATGAGGCCCGCAAGCTGTCCAGTGCCAGCCATCAGCAAGCGCTGGCTCGCTCGATCGTTACGGGGGTGCGGCAGTTCTTCCACGAGAACCCGCCGCCTGGCACTCACGTGGCCTGGCTGCGTGACAATGGCAAAATCGCCCTCGGTCCGCGCGAGCATGTGGTCAGCTCCGGCGAAAGCCTGGCACTGATTGCCCAGCGTTATCAGGTCAGCCTGGGCGCCCTGCGCAATGCCAATGCGCTGAAAAATGATGTGATCAAGGTCGGTCAGCGCCTGCAGATTCCCGCCACTGCTCTGGCTGCGCAGCCATGAGTGAAGCCGCACGTATCCAGCTGCTCAGCCCGCGGCTGGCAAACCAGATTGCTGCCGGTGAAGTGGTCGAGCGACCCGCCTCGGTGATCAAGGAACTGTTGGAAAACAGCCTGGACTCCGGGGCCAGCCGCATCGAAGTGGATGTCGAGCAGGGCGGCGTCAAGCTGCTCAAGGTCCGTGACAACGGCAGTGGCATTTCCTCGGACGACCTACCGCTGGCATTGGCACGTCACGCCACCAGCAAGATTCGTGAGCTGGAAGACCTGGAGCAGGTCATGAGCCTGGGCTTTCGCGGTGAGGCGCTGGCGTCGATCAGTTCCGTCGCGCGCCTGACGTTGACCTCACGCACCGAAGGTGCCGAGCAGGCCTGGCAGGTAGAAACCGAAGGCCGCGATATGCAGCCGCGCGTGCAACCTGCAGCGCATCCGGTGGGCACCTCGGTAGAAGTGCGCGACCTGTTCTTCAACACCCCGGCGCGGCGCAAGTTTCTCAAGACCGAAAAAACCGAATTCGATCACCTGCAAGAAGTGATCAAGCGCCTGGCGCTGGCGCGTTTTGATGTGGCCTTCCATCTACGTCACAACGGCAAGACGGTGCTCGGTCTGCATGAGGCGCCAGATGAGCAGAGCCGTGCGCGACGCGTGGCATCGGTATGTGGCCCGGCGTTTCTGGAGCAGGCGCTGCCCATCGATATCGAGCGCAATGGCCTGCATCTGTGGGGCTGGGTTGGTTTGCCGACCTTCTCGCGCAGTCAGGCGGACCTGCAGTATTTCTATGTGAATGGCCGCATGGTGCGCGACAAGCTAGTTGCCCACGCGGTGCGCCAGGCCTACCGCGATGTACTGTTCAACGGCCGTCATCCGACCTTTGTGCTGTTTCTGGAAATCGACCCGTCGGTGGTTGACGTCAACGTGCACCCGACCAAACACGAAGTGCGCTTCCGTGATGGCCGCATGGTGCACGATTTCCTCTACGGCACGTTGCACCGTGCTCTTGGTAAAGTGCGCCCGGAGGATCAGCTCGCGGCTCCGGCGGCGGTGACTGAGATGGTGCGACCTACGGGGCAGGCAGCTGGCGAGTTTGGCCCACAGGGCGAGATCGGTCTGGCGGCCAGCCTGCTGGAGCCTGCGCCCAATGCATCCGTCTGGCGCTCGCCAGGTGCCGGCTATCAGGGCTATCGCCCGGAAACTCCGCTGCCGGCCGCCGAGGCTCAAGGCGCTTATCGTGAGTATTTCACTCCGCTGGCCAATACGCCGACGCCAGCGGTTCTGCCGGATGCGCAGGGCGACATTCCGCCTCTGGGTTACGCGATTGCTCAGCTCAAGGGCATCTATATCCTCGCCGAAAACGTGCAAGGCCTGGTCGTGGTGGACATGCACGCGGCCCATGAGCGCATCACCTATGAGCGGCTAAAGGTGGCCATGGCCAGTGAAGGGTTGCGTGGCCAGCCACTGCTGGTGCCGGAGTCGATTGCCGTAAGCCAGCGTGAAGCGGATTGCGCCGAAGAGCATGCCGAGTGGTTCCAGCGGCTGGGTTTCGAGTTACAGCGCCTGGGCCCGGAAACGCTGGCAATTCGGCAGATTCCGGCATTGCTCAAGCAAGCTGAGGCCACTCGTCTGGTGCAGGACGTGCTGGCGGACCTGCTGGAATACGGCACCACTGACCGTATTCAGGCGCATCTCAATGAGTTGCTCGGCACCATGGCTTGCCACGGGGCGGTGCGCGCCAATCGGCGGCTGACCTTGCCGGAGATGAACGCCTTGTTGCGCGACATGGAACACACCGAGCGAAGTGGTCAGTGCAACCATGGGCGTCCGACCTGGACGCAAATGGGCATGGATGACCTGGACAAGCTGTTCCTGCGCGGCCGTTAAGTCACCGCGCCACTAGGAGAATTTGAGCATGTCCGAGCGCTTGCCTCCGGCGATCTTCCTGATGGGGCCGACTGCAGCCGGTAAGACCGATCTGGCCATTGAGCTGGCGCGGGTATTGCCATGTGAGTTGATCAGCGTGGATTCGGCGCTGATCTACCGTGATATGGATATCGGCACCGCCAAGCCGGACAAAGCCACGCTGGCTGAGTTTCCACATCAATTGATTGATATCCGCGATCCGGCTGAGAGCTATTCGGCGGCCGAGTTCCGGGTTGATGCCCTGGCGGCCATGGCGGATATCACTGCGCGTGGCCGTATTCCGCTGCTGGTGGGCGGTACCATGTTGTATTTCAAGGCGTTGCTGGATGGTCTGGCCGAGATGCCGAGTGCCGATGCGTCGTTGCGCGCGCAGCTGGAGGCGCGTGCCCAGGCCGAAGGTTGGGCGGTGCTGCATGCCGAGTTGCGTGCGGTCGACCCTGAGTCGGCGGCACGTATCCACCCCAATGACCCGCAGCGCCTGATTCGCGCCCTTGAGGTCTATCACGTCAGCGGCGAAAGCATGACTGTTCACCGCCAGCGCCAGGCTGCAGAAAATACTGTGGACGGCACATCGGCGGCGCGTCAATTCCCCTATACTGTGGCGCAGTTGGCCATTGCCCCGGCGCAACGCCAGCTGCTGCACGAGCGAATCGCTTTGCGATTTCAGTTGATGCTGGAACAGGGGTTGGTTGCTGAGGTCGAACGCCTGCGTCAGCGAAGTGACTTGCACGTCGGTCTGCCGTCTATACGAGCGGTGGGGTATCGCCAGGTCTGGGATTATCTGGACGGCAACCTCGACGCTGCACAGATGCAGGAGCGTGGCATTATCGCTACGCGGCAGCTGGCCAAGCGGCAGTTCACCTGGTTGCGTGGTTGGCAGCAGGATGTGCATTGGCTCGATAGTGCGGCTTGCGACAATCTGCCGCGTGCCTTGAAATGCCTGGCAGCGGTCTCCATATTGACCTGAGACCTTGCCGTTGGCCGTCTACTCTTGGGGGTAGGACGGCTTTAAGCCGTTCGTTGGTTTACTAAAAATTATTGAAAATTGATCCTTAAAGGAGTGCGGCACATGTCAAAAGGGCATTCGCTACAAGACCCTTACCTGAATACCCTGCGTAAGGAACGCGTCCCGGTTTCCATCTATCTGGTCAACGGCATCAAGCTGCAGGGCCAGATCGAATCCTTCGACCAGTTCGTGATTTTGCTGAAAAACACTGTCAGCCAGATGGTCTACAAACACGCCATTTCCACTGTGGTGCCGAGCCGTCCGGTACGTCTGCCGAGCGCAAGCGAAACCGAGCAAGCTGAAGCTGAGCCTGGTAACGCCTGATTTAGGAGGCTGCATTGTTCTTCGAGCGCCATGAAGGTGGAGAGCGGGCCATTCTGGTTCATCTGGACGGCCAAAATTCCGAGGTGCGCGAAGATCCGCAAGAGTTTCAGGAACTGGCGCTTTCAGCCGGTGCCGAAACTGTTGCGTTTTTCAGCATTCCGAGCAATCGGCTGACCGCCAAGTACCTGATCGGCAGCGGCAAAGTTGAAGAACTGCGTGATCAGGTCAAGGCCGCTGAGGCCGACCTGGTTATCTTCAATCATGTGCTCACGCCCAGTCAGGAACGTAACCTTGAACGCGCTTTCGAGTGTCGGGTGCTGGATCGTACCGGCCTGATTCTCGATATCTTCGCCCAGCGCGCGCGTACCCATGAAGGCAAGTTGCAGGTCGAGCTGGCGCAGCTCGATCACATGAGCACGCGCCTGGTGCGCGGCTGGACTCACCTTGAGCGACAAAAGGGCGGGATCGGCCTGCGTGGGCCAGGTGAAACCCAGCTGGAAACTGACCGCCGCCTGTTGCGCGTGCGGATTCGCCAGATCAAACAGAAGCTCGAGAAGGTGCGCAGCCAGCGTGAGCAGGCGCGGCGTGGTCGCCAGCGTGCGGACATTCCGTCGGTGTCGTTGGTGGGTTACACCAACGCCGGCAAATCGACCCTGTTCAATGCCCTGACTACTTCCGACGTTTACGCGGCCGATCAGCTGTTCGCCACTCTTGATCCAACTTTACGCCGTCTGGAGCTGGATGACCTCGGGCCGATTGTGCTCGCCGATACCGTGGGCTTTATCCGTCATCTGCCGCACAAGCTGGTCGAGGCATTTCGCGCGACCCTTGAAGAGTCGAGCAACTCTGACTTGCTGCTGCACGTGATCGACTCCCACGAGCCTGAGCGTGATCAGCAGATCGAGCAGGTGCTGGCTGTGCTGGGCGAGATCGGTGCTCAGGAGCTGCCGATGCTTGAGGTGTACAACAAGCTCGACCTGCTTGAGGGGGTGGAGCCGCAGATTCAGCGTGATGCCGATGGCAAGCCGCAGCGGGTCTGGCTCTCGGCACGTGATGGGCGCGGTTTGCCGTTGTTGCGTCAGGCGATCGCGGAGCTGTTGGGTGACGACCTGTTTGTCGGTACATTGCAATTGCCGCAGCGCCTGGGGCGTATGCGTGCGCAGTTCTTTGCGCTGGGCGTGGTACAGAGCGAATCCTACAGCGAAGATGGCAGCAGTTTGCTGGCGGTGCGTCTGCCGCGCGTTGAGCTGAACCGCCTAGTGAGTCGCGAAGGGCTTGCGCCGCAGGAATTTATTGAGCAACACACTTTGCAATAAAGCCTGCGCCCGCGACTTTGCCGCGGGTTGCATGCATTCTGTAGCATTGGCGGGCGCGCCGTGGGCGCGTCTTTGCTTTATCAGATGGAGAGCGCTATGGCTTGGAATGAGCCGGGTGGCAACTCGAATAATCAGGACCCATGGGGCGGCCGTAAGAACGGTGATCGCAAGGGGCCACCTGATATCGATGAGGCCTTCCGCAAGCTACAGGAGAGCCTGAATGGGCTGTTCGGTGGCGGCAAAAAACGAGGCAGCGAGACTGGCTCAGGCAACGGTGGCGGTTTCGGCCTGCTGTTCGTGGGGTTGGGGCTGCTGGCTGCGGTCTGGCTGTACAGTGCTATCTATGTTGTCGACGAGCAGGAGCAGGCCGTGGTGCTGCGCTTCGGCAAGTACTACGAGACGGTCGGCCCGGGTCTGAACATCTACTTCCCGCCGATTGATCGCAAGTTTCAGGAAAACGTCACCCGCGAGCGTGCATACAGCAAGCAGGGGCAGATGTTGACCGAAGACGAGAACATCATCGAAGTGCCGCTGACGGTGCAGTACAAGATCAGCAGCCTGCAAGACTTCGTCCTCAATGTTGATCAGCCGGAAATCAGTCTGCAGCATGCCACCGACAGCGCCGTGCGCCACGTGGTGGGCTCCACCGAGATGGACCAGGTGCTGACCGAAGGTCGTGAGCTGATGGCCAGTGAGGTCAAGGATCGCTTGCAGCGCTTCCTCGACAACTATCGCACCGGTATCGCGGTTACCCAGGTCAACTTGCAGAGCGCTGCGGCGCCGCGTGAAGTGCAGGAAGCCTTCGATGACGTGATCCGTGCCCGTGAAGACGAGCAGCGCGAGAAGAACCAGGCGGAAACCTATGCCAACGGTGTGGTGCCGGAAGCGCGCGGTCAAGCGCAGCGCCTGATCGAAGACGCCAATGGTTACCGTGATGAGGTGGTTTCCCGCGCCCAGGGTGAGGCGGATCGTTTCACTGCGCTGGTTGCCGAGTACCGCAAGGCGCCGGAAGTGACACGCGAACGTCTGTATCTCGACACCATGCAGGAACTGATGACCAACACCAGCAAAGTGCTGGTAACCGGCGATAAAGGGCAGAACAACCTGCTTTACCTGCCGCTGGACAAGATGATCGACGGGCGTGCCTCGTCTGCGCCAAGCGCTATGTCCGGTGCGGCCGGTGCCGCTGATACCGGCAGTGCGCGCGTAACCATCGATCCGCGTCAGGTTGAGCTGCGTACAAGGGAGAGCCGTTGATGAGCAATAAATCGCTGATCGCCCTTATTGTTGGCGTGGTGCTGGCGCTGGTCGCCTGGAACAGTTTCTACATCGTGGCGCAGACTGAGCGTGCGGTGCTGTTGCAGTTCGGTCGTATCGTCCAGCCGGACGTGCAGCCGGGCCTGCATGTGAAGATTCCGTACGTCAACCAGGTGCGCAAGTTCGACGCTCGCCTGCTGACGCTGGACTCCACCAGCTCGCGCTTCCTGACCCTGGAAAAGAAAGCGTTGATGGTTGATGCGTTCGCCAAGTGGCGGGTGCTGGATGCCGAGCGTTACTACACCGCAACGTCTGGTATGAAGCAGATTGCCGACGAGCGCCTGGCGCGTCGTCTCGAAGCTTCGCTGCGTGACCAGTTCGGTAAGCGCACGCTGCATGAGTCGGTCTCCGGTGAGCGTGATGCGCTGATGGCCGACGTGACGGCTTCCCTGAACCGTGCGGCGCAGCGTGAGCTGGGTATTGAGGTGGTGGATGTGCGCGTCAAGGCCATCGATCTGCCGAAGGAAGTCAACCGCAGCGTGTTTGATCGCATGAGTTCCGAGCGTGAGCGCGAGGCTCGTGAGCACCGCGCCAAAGGTAAGGAGCTGGCCGAAGGTATTCGCGCCGATGCTGACCGTCAGCGTCGCGTGTTGCTGGCCGATGCCTACCGTCAGGCGGAAGAGCTGCGTGGTGAGGGTGATGCCCAGGCCGCGGCGATCTATTCCAAGGCTTATGGCATGGATCAGGAGTTCTATTCGTTCTATCGCAGCCTGAGGGCTTACCGCGAGAGCTTCGCGGACAAGCGTGATGTGCTGGTGCTGGATCCGAAGAGCGACTTCTTCCGCTACCTGGAGAAGTCCAAGCCTTAAGTCATCACCCCGGCGGGCAGCCGCCGGGGTGATCCTTGTGGAAAACGTGGTATCATGCGGCAGCCGGGAAAATCCCGGCTTTTTTGCGTCTGTGGGAAGCATGTGGCAGGAATTAGGCATCGCGTTGTGTCTCGTGTTGGTGCTGGAAGGCATCCTGCCCTTCCTGTGTCCGCGCCATTGGCGTGGCGCGCTTTTACAACTGACCCAGCTGTCTGATCGGCAGCTGCGTCTGATGGGGTTGGCCAGCATGCTGCTGGGAACAACCGTCCTTTATTGGCTTCACTGAAGGCTTGTGCCGCCCGGTTCAAGAGGGGAATGGCGAAATGGCAACGGTAGACCGCTGGCTGCTGCCAGATGGCATCGAAGAAGTACTGCCACCATACGCAGGGCGTATTGAAGTGGCGCGCCGCCAAGTGCTGGATCTGTTCCAGCGCTGGGGCTATGAATTTGTTGTGACCCCGCATATCGAGTATCTGGAATCGCTGCTGACTGGCGCGGGCCAGGACCTGGATCTGCGTACCTTCAAGGTGACCGACCCGCTGTCCGGTCGGCAGATGGGCTTTCGCGCCGACATCACGCCACAAGTGGCGCGCATCGATGCGCACACCTTGCGCCGCGAAGGGCCGAGTCGTCTGTGCTACGCCGGCAGTGTGGTGCATGCTCAGCCGCGCGCACTGACCACTTCGCGCAGCCCTATTCAGCTGGGTGCCGAGTTGTATGGCGACGCCAGTCCAGCCAGTGATGTGGAAGTGATCAGTTTGCTGGTCAATACCCTTGAGTTGGCAGCAGTGCCAGATGTGCACATGGACCTGGGTCATGTCGGCATCTATCGCGGCTTGGCGCGCGCGGCGCAACTGTCGCGGGAAGTCGAACAGCAGCTGTTCGACGCCTTGCAGCGCAAGGCCATCGACGAAGTGGTTGAGTTGACCGAAGCGTTGCCGGATGAGCTGCGCAAGATGCTGCGTGCCTTGAGTGAGCTGTGCGGTGGTCGTGAAGTGCTGGACCTGGCGCAAGCCTGCCTGATCGAGGCGCCGGACGATGTGCATGCGGCGTTGGACGATCTGATGGCGATTGCCGATGCCCTGAGCCTGCGTTACCCCGAGCTGCCGCTGTATTTTGATCTCGGTGAGTTGCGTGGCTATCACTATCACACCGGTGTGGTGTTTGCGGCCTTCGTTCCGGGCGTGGGGTATGCCATTGCCCAAGGCGGTCGCTATGACGATATCGGCGCCGATTTCGGCCGGGCGCGCCCGGCCACGGGTTTCTCCACGGACCTGAAAACCCTGGTAAGCCTGGGGCAGATGCAGTTGGGTGAAGAGCCTGCCGGTATCTGGGCTCCGGATAACCATGATGTGTTCCTGTGGCAGGCGATTGCGCGTTTGCGCCTCGAGGGGCAGCGGGTGGTGCAGGCGTTGCCTGGGCAATCCGTCGCTGACGCCGAGGCAGCAGGTTGTGATCGCCAGTTGCTGTTGCGTGATGGCCGCTGGCTGTTGGCTGCACTGACAGCCTGAGCGGTTGAGCAAAAAGTTTCCGTCGGTACGAGCCGGCATCAAGTTTGCGAAGAGGGTTAGTGTTATGGGTAAGAATGTCGTAGTCCTGGGCACCCAGTGGGGCGATGAGGGCAAAGGCAAGATCGTCGACCTGCTGACCGAACAGGCTGCAGCTGTTGTGCGTTACCAGGGTGGTCACAACGCGGGCCACACTCTGGTGATCGACGGCGAGAAGACCGTTCTGCACCTGATTCCCTCCGGCATCCTGCGCGAAAACGTGCAGTGCCTGATCGGCAACGGCGTGGTGGTTGCGCCTGATGCCCTGATGCGCGAAATCATCAAGCTGGAAGAAAAAGGTGTGCCGGTGCGTGAGCGCCTGCGCATCAGCCCATCCTGCCCGCTGATTCTGTCGTACCACGTGGCCCTGGATCAGGCGCGTGAGAAAGCCCGCGGCGATGCCAAGATCGGCACCACCGGACGTGGTATCGGCCCGGCTTATGAAGACAAGGTGGCGCGTCGCGGCCTGCGTATTGGCGACCTGTTCCACCGCGAGCGTTTTGCCGCCAAGCTCGGCGAGCTGCTGGACTACCACAACTTCGTGCTGGTCAATTACTACAAAGAGCCGGCCATCGACTTCCAGAAAACTCTGGATGAGTGCATGGAGTATGCCGAGCTGCTCAAGCCGATGATGAGCGACGTGACTGCCGTGCTGCACGACATGCGTCGTGACGGTAAGGACATCATGTTTGAAGGCGCCCAGGGCTCGCTGCTGGACATCGACCATGGCACCTACCCCTATGTCACCAGCTCCAATACCACGGCGGGCGGTATCGCTACCGGTTCCGGTTTCGGTCCGATGTACCTGGATTACATCCTCGGTATCACCAAGGCGTACACCACGCGTGTGGGTTCCGGCCCATTCCCGACTGAGCTGTTCGATGAGACCGGTGCATTCCTCGCCAAGCGTGGTCATGAGTTTGGTTCGACCACCGGTCGCGCGCGTCGCTGCGGCTGGTTCGACGCGGTGATCCTGCGTCGCGCTATCGAGATCAACAGCATCTCCGGCCTGTGCCTGACCAAGCTGGACGTGCTCGACGGCCTGGAAACCATCCGTATCTGTACGGGCTACAAGGATGCCAACGGTCAGGTGCTGGTCGATGCGCCGACCGACGCTGACAGCTACCTGGGCTTGCAGCCGGTTTACGAGGAAATGCCGGGCTGGAGTGAGTCGACCCTGGGTGCCAAGACCCTGGACGAGCTGCCGGCTGCTGCTCGCGCCTACATCAAGCGTGTGGAAGAGCTGGTCGGTGCGCCGATCGACATTATCTCCACTGGCCCGGATCGCAACGAGACCATTGTGTTGCGCCATCCGTTTGCCTGATAGTCACAGGCATGTGCACAGGGGGTCGCCAATTGGCGGCCCTTTGTCGTTTCAGGCCTCGGTAAAGGCGTTGAGAGAAATATCCGGGCTAGCCTTTATAAATCTGTTCCCCCGCCGTTAAAGGCATTACCGCTGTTAGGAGTGTCTGCCGTGTTTGCCATTATTTCTGTGTTGCGCAGTCGCCTGTTGTTGCCGGTGTTTCTGGCATTGGGGGTGGCCCTTCTGGTTCAGGTGGTGGTCGCGGTGGCGCTGACTCGCACCACGGTGGCGACGCTCGAGGCCGATCTGGCCAAAGGTATGCAGAGTGATACGGCGCGCCTGGTGGATGAGTTGAGTCAGGCGGGGGCTGAGGTGCGCGGTGGGCTGGACAGCCTGTCTGCCAGTACCCAGGCGCAGCTCGCCAAGGGACTTTCCGAGCGCTTGGCGCAAGAGCAGGGTCAGATACGTGCGGTACTCGATAGCAACCTCAAGCATTCGGCTGATGAGTTGGCTCAGCTGTTGGCAGCCGTTGCGCCGAAGGCCATCTGGGACGCCGATGTGCCGGCGTTGACCGAACTGGCGCGGGGTGCACAACGCAATCCGGCGGTGTTGTTTGCCGTGTACTTCGACGCCCAAGGGCAGCGATTGACGCGCCACCTCAATCGTCAGGATGCGCGAGTGCGTGCGCTGATGGCCAAGGGCGAGGGCGACGGTGCATTGGACAAGGTGCTGCAGGCGGCGGTCAATGATCCGGGGGTGTACATCGCTGAGGCATCGATCAGTCCGATGGGGTCGGATATCGGCAAGGTCCGGTTGGGGATTTCAACTGCCGCCGTGGATGAGGAGCTGGCTGCGTTGGATAAGCGCTTTGCCGGGCTGATCGACAGCAGCGGTCAGCTGGTGTCCGAGAGCTTGAGTGGGGCCGCGAGTAGCAGTGCCGAGGCTCTGGCTGCGCGTCTTGGTGTGGCGCGGGATACTGCAAGTGGCATGGCGCAAAGCAGCCGCGAGGTGGTGCAGAAGGCTGCTGCCGGGCTGCGCTGGAATATCAGTGTCGGTTTGGTAGTAGTGGCGCTGCTGATTCTGCTGGTGCTGGCGCTGGTGCTTGGGCAGCGGGTGGTCAGCAAGCTGCATACTCTGATTGCTGTGCTGAACAATTGGGCGGCGGGCGAGGGTGATCTGACCAAGCGCGTCGAGCTCAATAGCCACGATGAGATTGGTGATATGGCGGCGGCGGTTAATCGTTTCGTGGCCAAGTTGCAGCCGATTGTGCGCGAGGCTGGCGAGGTGGCTTCGCTCACTGGGCAGGAGATCGGTAGCCTGACTTCGCGCAGTGCTGCGGCACAGGCAGCCGCCGAGCGCCAGCGTGATGAAGTGGCCGGCAGCCTGCAGGCGCTGGCGGAAATGGCGGGTGAAGCTCAGGCTGAAAGTCAGGCTATGCGCGAGGCTCAGCAGCGGGTGGGGGCGATCCGCCAAGCGGCGGACGAAAATGCGGCGATTGCCCTGCGCGTGGGTGGCTCGATCGAAGAGCTGGTGCAGCGTGTGGAAACCGGCGCAGCGGTGATTGAGCGGCTGGCCAAACAGAGTGAGCAGATCGAGGTGGTGCTGACGGTAATCCGCTCGATTGCTGAGCAGACCAACTTGCTGGCGTTGAATGCGGCCATCGAAGCGGCGCGAGCGGGCGAAAGTGGGCGCGGCTTTGCCGTGGTGGCCGATGAGGTGCGGGCGCTGGCGAGCAAGACGCAGCAGTCCACCGGTGATATCCAGACTCATATTGGCGCCCTGCAGCAAGGGGCGCGTGAGGCGGTTGATGCGATCAGTCAGGCCGGTAAGCAGGCTGATCAGGGGCTGGCTGCTCTGCGCGAAAGTGCGCGGGTGCAGCAATCGGTGCGTGCGGCAGTCGAGGAAGTGCATGGCGCAATCAATGCGGCGACCGAGGCGGCGGCTCATCAGGCCGAGGGTGCGGATGCGGTGCGTGGTCGGGTTGAGGTGATTCACGTCGAGGCGCAGCGTGCGGCCGAGGCTGTGGCTGCAACGGCTAACAGTGGGCGTGTGCTGGATGGCTTGGCGAAGAAGCTCAAAGCCAGCCTGGGCCAGTTCCGCGTATAGCGGCCTGCGGCTGGCGGAGCAGGCTGTTGTCCGCCAGCAATTGCCTGATCAAATCGTAGGCAATAAAAAACCGAGCACTTGGCTCGGTTTTTTGAAATTTGGTGCCCAGGAGAAGACTCGAACTTCCACGACCTTGCGATCACTGATACCTGAAACCAGCGCGTCTACCAATTCCGCCACCTGGGCACTGCAGCAATGTTCACCGTTACCGGTACGGAGCGTTGCATCCGTTTATTTGCGAAGTGATTTATCAGACCACTTCACGAAATTTGGTGCCCAGGAGAAGACTCGAACTTCCACGACCTTGCGGTCACTGATACCTGAAACCAGCGCGTCTACCAATTCCGCCACCTGGGCACTGAAATCGATGATTGCTCATCTTTTCCGTGTTACAACGTCTGCTCGACGCTGTGGGCGCGAACTATACGGTCGCCCTTTTACCTTGTAAAGCCCTGATGGCGAAAAATTATTGTCGCGTAATGCTGACCCAGAGGGCTTTTTCGCGCTTCAATAGGCACATGGCAAACCGACTCTATATAGAACAGGCGAACACTCTCTAATGGCCGATTGGCAATCCCTCGATCCTGAGGCCGCTCGTGAAGCGGAAAAATACGAAAACCCCATTCCAAGTCGTGAGCTGATCCTTCAGCACCTGGACGAGCGCGGCTCACCTGCGGCGCGTGAAGAGCTGGCTGAAGAGTTCGGCCTGGTCAGCGATGAGCAGCTGGAAGCGCTGCGCCGCCGTCTGCGCGCCATGGAGCGTGACGGCCAGTTGATCTACACCCGGCGCGGCACTTATGCCCCGGTCGACAAACTTGACCTGATTCTCGGTCGCGTCAGCGGCCACCGTGATGGCTTCGGCTTTCTGGTGCCGGATGATGGCAGTGATGACCTGTTCCTCAGTCCGGCGCAAATGCGCCTGGTGTTCGATGGCGACCGTGCGTTGGCGCGGGTTTCCGGTCTGGATCGACGTGGTCGGCGTGAGGGTGCAATTGTTGAAGTGATTGCGCGGGCCCATGAAAGCATCGTCGGGCGTTACTACGAAGAGCATGGTGTGGGTTTTGTTGTCGCCGACAACCCCAAGATCCAGCAGGAAGTGCTGGTTACGCCAGGGCGTAATGCCGGTGCTAAACAGGGTCAGTTCGTTGAGGTGAAGATCACCCATTGGCCGACTCCGCGTTTCCAACCGCAGGGTGATGTGCTGGAGGTCGTCGGTAACTACATGGCGCCGGGCATGGAAATCGATGTTGCCCTGCGCAGCTACGATATTCCGCATGTCTGGCCTGAGGCCGTGATCAAGGAAGCGCGCAAACTCAAGCCGGAAGTGGAAGAGAAGGACAAGGAAAAGCGCATTGATCTGCGCCACCTGCCGTTCGTCACCATCGACGGTGAAGACGCCCGCGACTTCGATGACGCGGTGTATTGCGAGAAGAATGGCAGTAACTGGCGGCTGTTCTCCGGCGGCTGGAAGCTCTACGTCGCCATCGCTGACGTATCGCATTACGTGAAGATCGATTCGGCGCTGGACGCCGAAGCCCAGGTGCGCGGCAACTCGGTGTATTTCCCGGAGCGGGTCATCCCGATGCTGCCGGAAGAGCTGTCCAACGGCCTGTGCTCGTTGAACCCGCATGTCGACCGTCTGGCCATGGTTTGCGAGATCAGCATCTCGAAAACCGGCAAGATGACCGACTATCAGTTCTATGAGGCGGTGATCCACTCCCATGCGCGGCTGACTTACAACAAGGTCAGCGCCATGCTTGAGCAGCCGAAAAGCAGCGAAGGCAAGGCCCTGCGTGGTGAGTATAAGGAGGTGCTGCCACACCTCAAGCAGCTGTATTCGCTGTATCAGGTGTTGTTGGCTGCGCGCCATGAACGCGGTGCCATCGACTTCGAGACTCAGGAAACCCGCATCATCTTCGGTTCCGGGCGCAAGATCGCCGAGATTCGCCCGACTCAGCGCAACGATGCGCACAAGCTGATCGAGGAGTGCATGCTGGCGGCAAACGTCGCCACTGCTGCGTTTATGCAGAAGCATGAAATTCCGGCGCTGTATCGCGTGCACGATGGCCCGCCGCCGGAGCGCGTGGAAAAACTCAAGGCATTCCTCACCGAGCTGGGTTTGTCGCTGCATCGTGGCAAGTCCAAGGACGGTCCGACACCGAAGGACTACCAGTTGCTGCTGGAAAGCATTCGTGAGCGTCCGGATTACCACCTGATTCAGACCGTGATGCTGCGCTCGCTCAGTCAGGCGGTATACAGCGCTGATAATCAGGGCCACTTCGGCCTGAATTACGACGCCTATGCGCACTTCACCTCGCCGATTCGTCGCTACCCGGATCTGCTGATTCACCGGGCGATCCGCAGTGTGATCCGTTCCAAACTCGATACTCCGCATGTCAAGCGCGCCGGCGCGGCGATCATGCCGCGGGCACGGATCTATCCGTATGACGATGCGATTCTCGAGCAGTTGGGCGAGCAGTGCTCGATGTCCGAGCGCCGCGCTGATGAGGCAACCCGTGATGTGGTGAACTGGCTCAAGTGCGAGTTCATGAAGGATCGTGTCGGCGAGACCTTCCCGGGCGTGATCACCGCCGTGACGGGGTTTGGCCTGTTTGTCGAACTGCAGGATATTTATGTCGAGGGGCTGGTGCACGTCACCGCCTTGCCGGGTGACTACTACCATTTCGACCCGGTGCATCATCGCCTGGCGGGCGAGCGCAGTGGTCGCAGTTTCCGTCTGGGTGACAGTGTTGAAGTCAAGGTTATGCGTGTCGACCTTGACGAGCGCAAGATCGACTTCGAACTGGCCGAAGGCAAAACGGCTATGCCGGCAGGTCAGCGCCGTGGTGGTTTCGAGTCGGCTGCAGGCAAAACCGGTCGCCGCAGCGAGCGCGCAACGCCGGGTAATACCGATGTGGAAAAGAGCCGGGCATTGAAGAAGTCCTTGCTCAGCGAGTCGAAAGGCAAGCCGGCCAAAGGTGCTGCCGCAAGCAAAGGTGACAGCGCTCGCCCGGCCGCCAAGGGTAAGCCGAGTAGCCATCGCAAGGGTGCTGCTGGTGGTGCGCCGAGCAGCGGCGGGCCGCGCAAGCGTAAGGCGAAGTCATGAGCCAGTTGGAAAAAATCTACGGTGTGCATGCTGTAGAAGCGCTGCTGCGCCACCATCCAAAGCGGGTCAAGCAGATCTGGCTGGCGGAAGGGCGTAATGACCCACGGGTGCAAACACTGCTGGCGCTGGCCGCGGATGCGCGGGTGGCTGTCGGTCAGTGTGAGCGTCGCGAGATGGATGCTTGGGTCGAAGGCGTGCACCAGGGTGTGGTGGCTGATGTCAGTCCCAGTCAGGTGTGGGGCGAGGCCATGCTGGACGAACTGCTTGACCGCACTGAGGGAGCGCCGCTGCTGCTGGTGCTCGACGGTGTGACCGATCCGCATAACCTTGGCGCTTGCCTGCGCACGGCCGATGCCGCCGGTGCACTGGCCGTGATTGTGCCCAAGGACAAATCCGCCACCTTGAACGCCACTGTGCGTAAGGTGGCCTGCGGTGCTGCGGAGGTGATTCCGTTGGTGGCGGTGACTAACCTGGCGCGTAGTCTGGAAAAGCTCCAGCAGCGCGGCCTGTGGGTAGTCGGTACGGCCGGCGAGGCTGAGCAGGAGCTCTACGAACATGATCTGACCGGGCCAACCGTGCTGGTTATGGGCGCTGAGGGCAAAGGCATGCGCCGCCTGACCCGCGAGCACTGTGATTACCTGGTCAAGCTGCCGATGGCGGGCAGTGTCAGCAGCCTCAATGTGTCGGTGGCTACTGGCGTCTGTCTGTTTGAAGCGCTGCGTCAACGCAAGGCGGGCAGCAAGCCTTAGTGTCTTTCGGGCGCCCTGCGGCGCCCGCGTTCCTGCTGCGATGCGTGGTTTTCCCCTGTTTGGGCTAGTTTCTCGCTGTTCAAATAATCACCAGTTTACCTTGCGCCTGGTGGGGGGCTTCTCTAGAATGTCGCCCCTTGCCGCGACGGCAGGTGCTTTTGCGCCTTTTTGTTGTGGCAAGACAAACAAGTGAACTTCACTCCTTGCCTGACCGCGTTTGGCGGCAGGCTACAACCCGTAAGGAGCATTTATGCGTCATTACGAAATCATCTTTCTGGTTCACCCGGACCAGAGCGAGCAAGTCGGCGGCATGGTTGAGCGTTACACCAAGCTGATCGAAGAAGATGGCGGCAAAATTCACCGCCTGGAAGATTGGGGCCGTCGTCAGCTGGCTTACGCCATCAACAACGTCCACAAAGCTCACTACGTCATGCTGAACGTAGAGTGCACCGGCAAAGCCCTGGCTGAGCTGGAAGACAACTTCCGTTACAACGATGCCGTGATCCGTAACCTGGTCATCCGTCGCGACGAAGCCGTTACCGAACAGTCCGAAATGCTGAAAGCTGAGGAAAATCGTAGCGAGCGCCGCGAGCGTCGTGATCGTTCTGAAAGCGCTGACTCTGCCGATGGCGATGACAGCGACAACAGCGACAGCGATAACGCTGACGAGTAATCCACGGATCTATTGAGGAGCCACTCTCATGGCACGTTTCTTCCGTCGTCGTAAGTTCTGCCGTTTCACTGCTGAAGACGTGAAAGAGATCGATTTCAAAGATCTCAACACCCTGAAAGCCTACATCTCGGAAACCGGCAAAATCGTTCCAAGCCGTATCACCGGTACCAAGGCTCGTTATCAGCGTCAGCTGGCTACCGCTATCAAGCGCGCCCGCTTCCTGGCCCTGCTGCCTTACACCGACAGCCACGGCCGCTGAGATCAGGCTTAGACGGGATAAGAGATAGATCGCATGCGTGCCATAGCTGAATTCGTGATGCGCGGCCGTATGCAGGCCATCCTTGTGGTGGTGGGTTCGGCCATTGTGCCGTTGTTGTTCTGGTTGGGCGCTGCTGCAGGTGGTTTGGTGCTACTGCGCAGAGGCTTGAGTGATGCGCTCGGCATTATGGTCTGGGCAGTGTTGCCAGCAGCTTATATCTGCTACCTCGGTGAGCCGAGTGTACTGATGGTAATGCTGGGCACGCTGGCGCTGGCGCAGGTTCTACGCAGCAGTGCGTCGTGGGTCCGAGTTCTCATGGCATGTGTGCCGGTCGGCGTAGTGTTTGCACTGGTGGTAGGCGTAGCTTTCGTTGAAAACCTTGAGGCAATGGCCGAGATGTTTCGACAGGCTCTGACCGAACTGCCGGCGCAATCCGCCGGTGGCCCCAGCAGTGAGCAACTCCAGAGCATGCAACAGGCATCGCTGGTACCGCTTCTGGGCGGCTTCATGACGTTCTCGTTGTTGATGATGAGCGTCCTTAGCCTGGCTCTGGCGCGTTACTGGCAGGCGTCGTTATACAACCCTGGCGGTTTTGGTGAAGAGTTTCGCCAGATTCGTCTACCGGTGCCGCTGGCGCTTGCGTTGATCGCAGGTGTGTTTCTGGCGCCGTCGTTGCTCGGGGATGCAGGATGGGCGTTTACGCTGGTCTGCATGCTGCCACTGATGCTGGCAGGTTTGGCGTTGGGGCACGGCCTGATTGCGATGAAGCAGCTATCGAGCTTTTGGTCGATAGGGTTGTATGTGATGTTACTGGTGGCCGGAAACCTGATCTGTTTGTTAGCCGTTGTTGACAGTCTGTTTGATTTCCGTGGGCGCCTCTCTCGTAAGAGCGGTGCTGGCCCTGCGGACGGTGAAGGTTAAAAGTTAAGAGGTTATTACCAAATGGAACTGATCCTGCTGGAAAAAATCGCCAACCTGGGCAACCTGGGCGATAAAGTGAATGTTAAGGCCGGTTACGGTCGTAACTTCCTGCTGCCGCAAGGCAAAGCCACTGCCGCTACTCCTGCAAACGTTGCTGCGTTTGAAGCGCGTCGCGCCGAGCTGGAAAAACTGGCTGCCGAGAAGAAAGCTTACGCTGAATCCCGCGCTGCTCAGTTGGCTGAACTGGAAGTCACCATCACCGCTACCGCGGGCGATGAAGGCAAACTGTTCGGCTCCATCGGTACTCACGACATCGCTGAAGCCCTGACCGCCTCTGGCGTTGAAGTGGCCAAAGCTGAAGTGCGTCTGCCGAACGGCACCATTCGCCAACTCGGCGAATACGACGTCGCCGTGCACCTGCACAGCGACGTTGAAGCAACCGTCAAGGTTGTCGTCGTAGCAGCCTAATCAGCTCGCGACTAAGTGGGCTTGCACTCAGGTGCCGGGCCGCTAACAATCAGGCACGACATTACGTAAGTGATGTCGTGCCTTTTGTTTTCTGAACACAGAATTTTGCCCAGAGCCCTATGAACGACATCAGCCTGCCCGAACAGTACGACCTGCAAACCTCCGCCCTGAAGGTGCCGCCGCACTCGATCGAGGCCGAGCAAGCTGTACTCGGTGGCCTGATGCTCGACAACAATGCCTGGGAGCGCGTGCTGGATCAGGTCTCCGATGGCGACTTCTATCGACATGACCACCGGTTGATCTTTCGCGCCGTGCACAAGCTGGCCGAGCGCAATCACCCCTTTGACGTGGTGACCCTGTCCGAGCAACTGGACAAGGAGGGTCAGCTGTCGCAAGTCGGCGGCTTGGCCTACCTCGGCGAGCTGGCCAAGAACACCCCGTCGGTGGCCAACATCAAGGCCTATGCGCAGATCATTCGCGAGCGCGCCACCCTGCGCAAACTGATCGGTATCAGCAACGATATCGCTGACAGCGCCTATGCCCCGGAAGGTCGTACCGGCGAAGAAATCCTCGATGAGGCCGAACGGCTGATCTTCCAGATTGCCGAAGCGCGGCCGAAGACCGGCGGGCCTGTGGGGATCAACGACATCCTGGTCAAAGCCATTGACCGTATCGATGAGCTGTTCAATAACGGCGATGCGATCACCGGCCTGTCTACCGGCTTTTCCGATCTGGACGATCTGACCAGCGGCCTGCAGCCGGCTGACCTGATCATCGTTGCCGGCCGTCCGTCGATGGGTAAGACCACGTTCGCCATGAACCTGGTGGAAAACGCGCTGATGCGCAGCGACAAGTCGATTCTGGTGTACTCCCTGGAAATGCCTTCGGAGTCCATCGTGATTCGTATGCTGGCCTCCCTGGGGCGCATCGATCAGACCAAGGTGCGGGCCGGTCGCCTGGATGACGACGATTGGCCGCGACTGACTTCGGCGGTCAACCTGCTCAATGACCGCAAGCTGTTTATCGACGACACCGCCGGCATTTCACCGTCGGAGATGCGTGCGCGCTCCCGGCGTCTGGCGCGTGAGCACGGCGAGATCGGTCTGATCATGGTCGACTACCTGCAACTGATGCAGATTCCCGGTTCCAGCGGTGACAGCCGGGTCAACGAGATCTCGGAAATCTCGCGCTCGCTCAAGGCTCTGGCCAAAGAGTTCAACTGCCCGGTGATCGCCCTGTCGCAGCTTAACCGTGGCCTGGAGCAGCGCCCGAACAAGCGCCCGATCAACTCCGACCTGCGTGAATCCGGTGCGATCGAGCAGGACGCCGACATCATCCTGTTCGTCTACCGTGACGAGGTGTATCACCCGGAAACCGAATACAAAGGCGTGGCCGAAATCATTATCGGCAAGCAGCGTAACGGTCCGCTGGGTACGGCGCGTCTGGCCTTCCTTGGCAAGTATTCACGCTTTGAGAACCTGGCGCCGGGCAGTTACCAGTTCGACGACGAGTAACTGGCTCGGGGCAACAGGCCGTGTTGCCGCGCCAGATCAATAAAAACGGGCGACCAGTGGTTAAACTGGTCGCCCGTTTGGCTTTAAGGACTTTGCCCCATGCGCCCGCTTGTTGCCACTGTCGATTTATCCGCAATTGCCCATAACTATGCGCTGGCCAAACGCTGTGCGCCGGGGCGGCAGGCGTTTGCAGTGGTCAAGGCGAATGCCTATGGGCATGGCGTGCGCGAGGTGGTGACGGCTTTGCACGATGTCGCCGACGGCTTTGCCGTGGCCAGCCTGGAGGAGGCCGCCGAGGTGCGCGCGCTGCATGGCGAGGCACGGATTCTGTTGCTTGAAGGCTGCTTCGAGGCAGACGAGTACGCGTTCGCCGCGCAGTTAGGCCTGGATGTGGTGCTGCACAGTGATCAGCAGGCGCAGCAGCTGCTCGCTGCGAATCTGGCGCGGCCGCTGAACCTGTGGCTGAAACTGGACAGCGGCATGCATCGCCTGGGCTTCAGCGCTGCTGCCGTGCGTGACTGGCATGGCCGGCTGCAGAGGGCGGAACAGGTCGCTGAGCTAAATCTGCTGAGTCACTTTGCTTGCGCCGATGAGCGCGGCAGCGAGACCACCGAGTTGCAGCTGGAGCAGTTTCTCGACCTGCTGGATCTGGACTTCGCGCAGCGCTCGCTGGCCAACTCGGCGGCCATTCTGACCATCCCTGCGGCACATATGGACTGGTTGCGGCCCGGCATCATGCTGTATGGCGCGACGCCCTTTGCCGACCTGAGCGCGGCACAGCTGGGCCTGCGTGCGGCGATGAGCCTGACCGCGCAACTGATTGCCTGTCGTGAGATTGCCGCCGGCGAAACAGTGGGTTATAGCAACACCTGGCGCGCCGAGCGGGCGTCGCGCATTGGCACGGTGAGCTGTGGCTATGCCGACGGTTATCCGCGTCACGCCCCGACGGGAACACCCGTGGTGATTCTGGGGCAGCGGGTGCCGGTGGTGGGGCGGGTGTCGATGGACATGCTGATGGTCGACCTGACTGACTTGCCGCAAGCCGTGCAAGGTGACGCCGTGGAGCTGTGGGGCGCGCAACTGCCGGTGGATGAGGTGGCGCAGGCGGCGGGCACCATCGGTTACGAACTGCTCAGCAAGGTCACGGCGCGGGTGCCACGCCGTTACCGGCGCGGCTGAGTCAGAGCAGGCCGCTGGGGACGTTGAGCACATCCAGGTGCAAGCGCGCTTCGCTGCTCAGTTCGCCATCTTCACCACAGACTGCCCAGCCAGAGCGGCCACGGCTCTTGACCTTGTAGAGCATCTCGTCGGCGGCCTTGTAGAGCGTGGTGAAATTGCTGGCGTGGCGGGGGTACAGCGCCACGCCAATGCTGATGGTGACCGTCAGGCGTTCAGCACCGTAGATCACCGGTTTGGCCAGTTCGGCCAGCAGGCGGCGGGCAATTTCGCGGGCATGCTGCTCGGCATCCTCGCCACCAATCAGTACGGCAAACTCATCACCGCCCAGGCGTGCTACCGCGTCACCGGCACGCACATGTTCGCGCAGGCGCTGGGCGATGTTTTGCAGCATCAGGTCGCCGGCATCGTGGCCATACCTGTCGTTGATCGGTTTGAAGTGATCGAGGTCGATTAGCAGCAAGGCCGTGGCTTCACTGTGCCGGCGAGCGTTGGCCAGTGCTGCCTCGCAGCGCTCGACCAGAAAACGGCGATTCGGCAGTTCGGTCAGCGGATCATGGAAGGCGGCGTGTTGCAGTTCACGTTCGCGCTGCAGCAGGCGCTCGTTGGTGGCGGCGAGTTCTGCTGTGCGTTGCTCTACCGAGTGCTTGAGTTCGGCAGCGTTGGCTTGGGCCTGAGCCAGACGTGCGGTTTTCTCGCGGTCGACCTGCTGCAGGGCTTCGGCTTTCTCTTGCTTGAGCATCTGAATGCGGTAAGCCAGAGCGAACGAGAACAGAATGGTTTCTGCCGCTACAGAAATCGGGAACAGGTAAGCGGTGAAATTGCTGGGTTCGATCAGCCCCGCGGCTCGCATGACCAGCACGACGGTGCTGGCGAGAACCGCCCCGTAACCCAGCAGGTAAAAGCGTGAAGGGATAAAGCCCTGATAGCAGCGCACTCCGGCGCTGAACAGTGCGGTCGGGACAGTGACAATCGGGGTCAAGGCGATCATCAGTGCGCCTTCAGCACGGTAGCCGAAGGCATTGATCACAATGGCGATGACATAAAGGATGCAGCCTGCATTCAGCAGCCGGTGCGGCCAGATCAAGCCGCGTTTGGTGTAAAGCAACTCCTGGGTGAAGCGCATGACAAATATGCCCCACAGGGAGGGCAGGGTGATGCGATCCAGCCAGAAGGGCACGGGGTTATCCGGCCAGAGATATTGGGCACCGTGGCCAGTCATGCTGAGGATAAAGATCAGCACACAGGCGGTTGCCATCACATACCAGAAATAGGCACGGTCGCGCAGGGCGACGAGGATGAACAGGTTGTACAGCAGCAGGGCGAGAATTACCCCGTAGATCAAACCAAAGCCGATGTTTTCGTTGCCTGCCTGTTGTGCAAGGTCCGGTAGTTGCCAGATTTTCAGTGGGAAAGAATTACCGGCGGGGTCGAAGCTGCGAAAGTACAGCGTCAGCGGTTGTTCGCCAATTTCTGGCAGTTTGAACACCATGCGGCGATAAGCGTAGTCGCGACCGTCCAGGTAGGGCACGGCTTCACCCGTTTCACGCTGGCTCCAGCCGCCTTGACCGTCAGGCAGGTAGAGTTGCAGGTTGAAAATGGTGATGCCGGCGTTTTCCAGCCACCACTGGCTGGGGGCGTCGGCTGTGCGCTGCAGGGTAACTTTGATCCACCAGGGGTTGCGGCTCTGGCCAACGGTGGCGCGGCCTGCTGCCGGCTGGAAGCGGCTCTGCACGGCCGGATCGGCCATGTCACGAATGGTCAGTTGGGCGCCGACATCTTCCAGCAGTTCAATCTGTTCATTCAATGAACTGCCGCTGCTCTGCGGGGTGAGCACGATAGCGGCCTGGGCCAGACCATTGGCCAGTGCCAGGCTCAGCGTGAACAAGATCGAGAAGACTAAGCGTTGCACCAGATGTGCTCCCTGTCTCGGCTATTGGCGGCCGATGTTATGCGCTGGAGTATAGCCGTAAGCCACTACTGTGAAGCTACCGTGCGCAGATGGTTTTTTGCGTGTTAATCCGAGCGTCTGAGTCGGGTTTGGTTAAATTTTGTGCTATATTCCGCGCCCGCGATTTTCCATCCCTGTTCGCCAACGCCGGTTACTTTTCATGCCCATGCAAGCCGCCAAGCCGTTATTCGATTATCCAAAGTACTGGGCCGAGTGTTTCGGGCCGGCGCCTTTCCTGCCGATGAGCCGGGAAGAGATGGATCAGCTCGGCTGGGACAGCTGCGACATCATCATCGTGACCGGTGATGCCTACGTCGACCATCCGTCGTTCGGTATGGCGATTATCGGGCGGCTGCTGGAGTCGCAAGGCTTTCGCGTCGGCATCATCGCCCAGCCCAACTGGCAGTCGAAAGACGATTTTATGAAGCTCGGCGAGCCCAATCTGTTCTTCGGCGTCGCGGCCGGCAACATGGACTCGATGATCAACCGTTACACCGCCGACAAGAAAATCCGCTCGGACGACGCTTATACCCCCGGCGGCCTGGCCGGCAAGCGCCCGGATCGCGCCAGCCTGGTGTACAGCCAGCGCTGCAAGGAAGCCTACAAGCATGTGCCGATCGTGCTGGGCGGTATCGAGGCCTCGCTGCGCCGTATTGCGCATTACGATTACTGGCAGGATCGCGTGCGCAACTCGGTCCTGATCGACGCAAGCGCCGATATCCTGCTGTACGGCAACGCCGAGCGGGCGATTGTCGAAGTGGCCCAGCGTCTGTCCTACGGCCACAATATCGAAGACATCACCGACGTGCGCGGCACCGCGTTTATCCGCCGCGATACGCCGCAAGGTTGGTATGAGGTGGACTCCACCCGTATCGACCGTCCGGGCAAGATCGACAAGATCATCAACCCGTACGTGAACACCCAGGACACTGCGGCCTGCGCCATCGAGCAGGAGAAGGGGCCGCAGGAAGACCCGAACGAGCCTAAGGTCGTGCAGATCCTCGCCAGCCCGCGGATGACCCGCGACAAGACGGTGATTCGTCTGCCCTCGATGGAGAAGGTGCGTAACGACCCGGTGCTCTACGCCCACGCCAACCGCGTGCTGCACCTGGAAACCAACCCGGGCAACGCCCGCGCGCTGGTGCAGAAACATGGCGAAGTGGACGTGTGGTTCAACCCACCACCCATCCCGATGACCACCGAAGAAATGGACTACGTGTTCGGCATGCCCTATCAGCGCGTGCCGCATCCTGCTTATGGCAAGGAGAAGATCCCGGCCTATGAGATGATTCGCTTCTCGGTGAACATCATGCGCGGCTGCTTCGGTGGCTGCACCTTCTGCTCGATCACCGAGCACGAAGGCCGGATCATCCAGAACCGCTCGGAAGAATCGATCATCCGCGAGATCGAAGAGATCCGCGACAAGGTGCCGGGCTTTACCGGGGTGATTTCCGACCTCGGCGGGCCGACCGCCAACATGTACCGTATCGCCTGCAAGAGTCCGGAAATCGAGTCCGCTTGCCGCAAGCCGAGCTGCGTGTTCCCGGGTATCTGCCCGAATCTGAATACCGATCACTCCAGCCTGATTCAGCTGTACCGCAGCGCCCGCGCGCTGCCAGGAGTGAAGAAGATTCTGATTGCCTCGGGCCTTCGTTATGACCTGGCCGTCGAGTCGCCGGAGTACGTCAAGGAGCTGGTCACCCACCACGTCGGTGGCTACCTGAAAATCGCCCCGGAGCACACCGAGGAAGGCCCGCTGAATCAGATGATGAAGCCGGGCATTGGCAGCTATGACAAGTTCAAGCGCATGTTCGAGAAGTACTCCAAAGAGGCGGGCAAGGAGCAGTACCTGATCCCGTACTTTATCGCCGCGCACCCGGGCACCACCGACGAAGACATGATGAACCTGGCCCTGTGGCTCAAGGGCAATGGCTTCCGCGCTGACCAGGTGCAGGCGTTCTACCCGTCGCCGATGGCCACTGCCACGGCCATGTATCATTCGGGCAAGAACCCGTTGCGCAAGGTCAGCTACAAGAGCGACGGCGTGACCATCGTCAAGAGTGAGGAGCAGCGCCGCCTGCACAAGGCCTTCCTGCGTTATCACGACCCGAAGGGTTGGCCGATGCTGCGTGAAGCGCTGCTGCGCATGGGCCGTGGCGATCTGATCGGGCCGGGCAAGAACCAGCTGATCCCGCTGCACCAGCCGGCGACCGACAGCTACCAGAGCGCGCGCCGCAAGAACTCGACGCCTGCCGGTAGCCATAAAGTGGCTAAGGACACCACCAAGAGCAAGCCGATGCTGACCCAGCATACTGGCCTGCCACCGCGTGATACCGGCGCGGCCGGCGGTAACCCCTGGGACAAGCGCGAGCAGGCCAAGGCAGCTGCACAGGCGCGCAACCAGCAGGCGGCCAAGGAGCGTTCAGACGCAGCGAAAGGCAAGGGCAAGAAGCCGCCGAAGAAGCCGGTCGTGCCGCGCTGATTCTGCAGCCATAAAAAACGCCAGCGCTAAGCTGGCGTTTTTTATGGTGGCGTTTGCAGTTTTGTCGCGGCTAAAGCCCCTCCCACAGAGCCCGAAGCGTTTGTGGGAGGGGCTTTAGCCGCGAGTTCGTAGGATGGGTTAGCCGCGTAGCGGCGTAACCCATCGATCAGTCTGATGGGTATCGCTTCGCTCAACCCATCCTACGGTTTTAGCCGTAACGCTTCTTCGCCTCGATGGCCAGGCCGCTGCCGATGCTGCCGAACGTGTTGCCTTCGACATGGCGGGCGTTGGGCAGCATTGCCGCGACGCTCTGGCGCAGCGCGGGAATGCCGCTGGAGCCGCCGGTAAAGAACACCGTATCGACCTGCGCCACACCCACGCCGGCATCGCCGAGCAGCTTGCTGACGCTGGCGCGTACGCGCTCCAGCAGCGGCTCGATGGCGCCTTCAAACAGCTCGCGAGTCAGCTCGGCGACCAGGCCGTCTTCCAGGCGGCTGAGGTCGATGTGCCGGGCATCCTGCTCGGTGAGGGCAATCTTGCTGTCTTCCACCTGCATGGCCAGCCAGTGGCCGTCGCGGCGTTCGATCAGCTGGAACAGGCGGTCGATGCCGGTGGGGTCGACGATGTCGTAGCGCATGCTCTGCAGCTGGCGCTGCGACTGCGCCGAGTACACCGCGTTGATGGTGTGCCAGGTGGCGAGGTTCAGGTGGGTGCTGGTGGGCATCGGCGCGTCGCTCTTCATCCGGCTGCCGTAGCCGAACAGCGGCATCACGCCGGCTAGCGACAGCTGCTTGTCGAAATCGGTACCGCCGATATGCACGCCGCCGGTGGCCAGGATGTCGCTGTGCCGGTCAGCCACTGTGCGCCGCTCCGGGGCCAGGCGCACCAGGGAGAAGTCCGACGTACCGCCGCCAATATCGACGATCAGCACCAGCTCTTCGCGCTCGATGCCCGACTCGTAGTCGAAGGCTGCGGCAATCGGCTCGTACTGGAACGACACATCCTTGAAACCAAGCTTGTGCGCCACCGCCACCAGGGTGTTCTGCGCCTCCAGGTCGGCCACCGGATCATCGTCGACAAAGAACACCGGGCGGCCCAGCACCACTTGTTCGAATGGGCGCTCGGCCACGGCTTCGGCCCGACTTTTCAGCTCGCCGATAAAGAACCCGAGCAGGTCCTTGAATGGCAGGGCGCTGCCCAGCACGGTGGTTTCGCTTTTCAGCAGCTTGGAGCCCAGCAGGCTTTTCAGCGAGCGCATCAGGCGGCCTTCGTAGCCTTCCAGGTATTCCTGCAGGGCCAGGCGGCCATAGACCGGGCGGCGCTCTTCGAGGTTGAAGAACACCACCGAGGGCAAGGTGATCTTGCCGTCTTCCAGTGGGATCAGGGTTTCGGCGTCGGGGCGCAGCCAGCCGACGGTGGAGTTGGAGGTGCCGAAGTCGATGCCAATGGCACGGGCGGGGGTGGACACGGTCATGGTGCAGGCAGCCAGAAAAATTACCGGGAGAGGTTCTTGTTGCCGTATCACGACGGCCCGGAGGGTGACGGCCTGGAATGGGCGGCCGCCAAAAACGGCCGCGTATTCTATGTCAGAGCGGCGGCTTGTGCCGCTCTTTCAGATGAGGATCAGGAGGGTAGATCGATGTCGTCGCGTTTGTGCCTCCACTGCGACCATTCGAAACCCAGTACTACCAGCAGCGACAGGGCAAATGGCAGCAGCAGGTAGAAGCCGCGGAATACGATCAGTGCCGCGAGTACATCGGGCGCGGGTACTTCCGGCAGGGCGGCGATAAAGGTGACTTCCAATACGCCGAGGCCGCCTGGTGCGTGTGACAGCAGCGCCAGGGAGAAGGACGCGAGGAATACGCCGAGCACCACCAGGTAGCCCGGGTGGTTATCGGCCGGCAGGGCAAAGTAGATGATCGCCGCTGCGCACAACAGCTCCAGCGGGCCCGCCAGCAACTGACGACCGACGATGGGCAGGCGTGGGTATTCGACCCGCAGTTTGCCCAGGGTCCAGGGTTTGAACTGACGCCAGGAACCAAGCACGTAGAGCCCGACAATGCTCAGCAATAGCGTTCCGAGGGCCATGGAAATCAGCGGTGAGACGCTGACCACCCGGTGAATCAGATCGGGTTGGGCGATCAGCACGCAACCACTGGCGAAGATCGTGCCGAGGACGAAGGTGAAGGAGCAGAACACGATCAGGATGCCGATTTCCTGAGGCGTCAGACCCTTGGTGCGGTAAGCGCGGTAGCGCACCACGGCGCCGGAAAATACCGAGGCTCCGATATTGTGGGCCAGTGCATAGGTGGTGAAAGAGCACAGGGTGATGAACCGCCAGGAAATCTTTCGGCCCAGGTGGGCGACGGCGATGCGGTCGTACCAGGCCAGCGCCCAATAAGCACCGAGCGTGGCTCCGGCAGCCAGCATCCAGTTGGTATGGGATATCGCGCGTAGGCTGTCGGCGATTTCGTCGAGAGAGATAGTGCGCAATTCGCGGTAGAGCAGAAAGCAGGACAGCACTACAGCGCCAAGACCAATCAGCGACCAGATCAGGTCGCCGCGTTTCAGTTTGGGTTTGGCTTGAACAACAGACACTGCAACTCCTCACTCGATAGGCCCATGAGGCGGTGAAATGGGCCGTACGCCCCTAACGGGCATCTTTAAAAACTACCTGCGTTGTCATCGCTGAGCCTGTTTCTGCCTAGCGCTGACGGCCTCGCCTACGTTTTTAGAGGTGCCCTATCGAGGCTACTGTTCATCGGCTTTGTGGGCCGGTTATGCGGAGGGCGGACGTGTCATGCCCGCGCGGCGCGCTGCGCAGTATCACGGACGCGCGGCCGATGCTCAACCGCTATACGCATTTGCCGCGTTACCGAGTATGTCCTCGCAGAGGGTGTGGGTACCTGCGAACGGCTCGGTTGATCAGATCCAGGCCAGGGTGATAGCGGCCAGTACGGCATAGCGTCCGGCCTTGGCCAAGGTGACGATCAACAGAAAACGCCACAGGGGCTCGCGCATCACGCCGGCCACCAAGGTTAACGGGTCGCCGATCACTGGCATCCAGCTTAGCAGCAGTGACCAACGGCCATAACGTGCATACCAGGCCTGGGCCTGTTGCAGGCGAGCTTCGCTGACTGGAAACCAACGGCGTTGGCGATAGTGTTCGAGGGAGCGGCCAAGCAGCCAGTTGACCCAGGAGCCCAGTACGTTGCCGAAGGTGGCCACGGCAAGCAGCACCCAGGTGGTGTGGGCGCCGCCTAGCAGTAGTACGACCAGCACCGCCTCCGACTGCAATGGCAGCAGCGTGGCGGCAACCAAGGCGGAGAAAAACAGCGCCGGGTAAGCGCTCAGGCTCAGCATGGCGAAGACACGCGGCCAGACAGGCTGGTTTTCAACGGCCTGTCAGGACTGTTTTTCCTGCTCGACGTTGGCCATCACGTCTTCCAGCTTGAGGCCGGTCAGGCCGTGGATGGTGCGCCACAGGTAGTAGAAGATGGCCATCAGCATGATCATCGACGGGATGGCGATCATCGGGTAGCTGAGCAGGTTCATCTGCCCCAGTTCGGCGTTGAAGGCTTCGCTGCCAGCCGGGCTGATGACGATCCACTTGGCCAGCACGTAGTTCATCGCCGAGGAAAAGAAGAAGGTGCCGCTCAGCCAGTAGGTGGCTTTGAGCAGGCGGGCCTCGAACTGCTCGGTGTTGCCGGCCTGTTCCAGGCGCTCATGAATCTTGTCGACATTGAGCACGGCTTTATTGAACAGCATGGTGCGAATCAGCGGGAAGCGCGTACGGGTCGAGACCAGCACAGCGATGCCGATCAGACCGGGGATCGCGGCTTCCTTGATCGCCAGCCACTGGTTGTCCAGCTTGAGCAGGCCGATGCCGCCCGTCAGCAATACGCTGACCAGGCCGAGCAGGGCGATGAAGTTGAATTTGCGGTACTTGATCAGCTCGAAGCTGCCCCAGCCCAGCGGGAAGGCCAGTGCCAGGATCAGCGCGCCGTCAGCCCCGAGATTACTCTCGCTGCTGAGTTTCATCAGGATCAGGGACGGGATCAGGATGCTGACCAGCAAATCGATCAGAGGACGGGGTTTATGGGTTGCCTGGGTGCTCTGCGTGGTATCGGTCATGTCATTCAAGGTGCGGGAAAGAGTGCTGATCATCGCCTGCCTGAGGGCTTGCTACCAGCCCAGCTGTCGCCTTGAGTGTGAAAAAGTGTGAGGTGTCGGTGTGCGCCACGGTTTTCTGGCGGATGGCCGGCAACTCGGCGTCCGGCGTGGCTAATCGACTGATGCTAAAGTGATACTAGGGCCTGTTCCTGTTCCGATGCGGTAGCGAACGCAACGGGAAATAGGCCCGCATAACTCTACGGTGGCACCTGCGTGCTGTTCGGTATGGCGCATGCAGGTTGTGCATGGTGTCGCCAGGTTTTGGGAGTGATGGTGATGTACGGCCGATGGCAAGCGAAATATGTACTGCTGTTCGTTGTCTTGACCAGCTGGATCACTCAGGCGCTGGCAAAGGATTGCATCGGTGTAGTGGCAGTGGGTGCTACGCCCTTCTGGGTACAGGTAGAGGCCGGGGCGCGACAGGCTGCCACTGAGCGCGGCCTGGATATGCATTTTCGCGGGCCGAGCCAGGAGGGTCGCGCGGAGACCCAGTTGCAGATGATCAACTGGGTGCTGGCGCGCGGATGCAAGGCCTTGGTCATCGCCCCGGGAGGGCCGGAGATCGCCCCGCGAGTGCAGCAGTTGGCAGTCAGCGGTATCAATACCGTGTACGTCGATCGTGACCTGCCCGGCAGCGCAGTGCGCGGCGTGGTTGCCACCGATAACTTCCGCGCCGGTGTGCAAGCGGGGGATGCCATGGCGGCAGCCCTGGGCGGGCAGGGGCAGGTCGCATTGTTGCGCTTACAAACCGGGGTGCCGTCGACCAGCGCGCGCGCGCGCGGCTTTCGCCAAGCTGCCGAGCAGGGTGGTTTGAGTATTCTGGTGGATACCTATATCGGCGATGACAGCCAGGCCGCCGTGGCGGCGTTGCGCGATCATTTGCCGCAACTGGCGGGCGTGTTCACGCCCAACAGTACCAGCACGCGAGCGGCCCTTGCCGCGTTGCGGCGGCTCGGCAAGGCGGGTGAGTTGGTGCATATCGGTTTCGATGGCGACCAACTGCTGCTTGATGCGTTGCGCGAGGGCGAGGTCCACAGCCTGATGATTCAGCAGGCGCATGCCATAGGTTATCAAGCTGTCCAGCTGGCCGTGCAGAGCCTGCGTGGCGAGCTATCGGCGCAGCCTGTGAATATCGCGTTGCCAGTGCAGCAGGTAAACCGCGAAAACCTGGCGCAGTGGCTGCAAGCTCGGAAGGTGGAGCTGACGGCCAACCCATAGCCTCGCGCGGATTTGCCGCAGAGCTATGCTGGTTGCTGATTCAATGGCTGTTTATCATGCGGCCTTTCGGCTCGCTGTTCGTTTGTTTGCAGGTATTGCCCAATGCGGAAGCCCTGGCTCGTGGTGATGTTGCTTGGCTGCTGTACATCGGCGCTGGCGGCGCAGTTACAGCTGTACACCGAGGAATATCGCCCGCTGAGCTTTTACGACAACGGCAAGCTGACTGGGATGGCGGTGGAAGTGGCCGAGCAGTTGATGCAGCGTACCGGCACCTCTGCAGCCATCCAGGTAGTGCCCTGGACCCGTGGTTACCATCAGGTGCAACACGAAGCCAACAGCGGGCTGTTTTCCATTGTCCGCACGGCGCGGCGCGAGGCGCTGTTCCAGTGGGTTGGGCCGATTGCCCTGGGACACACCAGCTTTTACGCACGGCGCGGTGCCGGGTTGAATGTGCGCTCGCTTAAGGACGTTGAGCGCTTCAGCACTGTGGCCGTGCCGAAGCAGTGGTACTCCTACGAGTACCTCAGTGATCTGGGGTTGAAGAATCTCTACGGCGTACCGACCCCGCAGCACATGGTCAAGATGTTCAAGCATGGTCGCATCGAGTTGCTGGTGGCCAGCAGTCTGGCCCTGGACGATATGCTGGCTGAGCAGGGCATGAAAGCCGAGGATGTCGAGTTGCAGTTCACCCTGATGGGCACCAACTCCTACATCGCCTTTTCCCGGAATACGGACCCTGCGTTGGTGCAGGAGTGGCAGCTGGCGCTGGATCAATTGAACCGTGATGGCGGCCTGCTGCGCATCCACCGGCGCTGGTTCTCTGATCCCAACAGCATGCCGCTGCTGGCGCCGCTGCCTTGACGCAATCCGCCGACACTGAGCTAGTCTGACTGCAGTGCCGGGAGATTCCACCTTGCTGAAACGATGTTGCCTGCTGGGCATCTGGTTGCTCTGTGGCCTGATCGGCCCGGTGCAGGCCGAGCTGCAGTTGCTGACCGAAGAGGCGCCACCTACCAGCTACAGCCAGAACGGCGAGCTGCACGGTCTGGCGGTGGAGGTTGTGCGCCAACTGATCGAGCGCACCGGCGATGCCGCACACATCGAACTGCTGCCCTGGACGCGGGCCTACCACTTGGCGCAACAGCAGGCGGACACGGCGATCTTCTCCACGGTGCGCACGCCAGAGCGCGAGGCCAAATTCCAGTGGGTCGGTCCGTTGCTGATCGGCACCACCAGCTTCTATTCGCTGAAATCACGCAACCTGCGTTTCGACAGCCTGCAGCAAGCCGCCGAAAGTGGCCCGCTGGCTGTGCCGAAACAGTGGTACACCTATGAGACCCTGACCGCGCAAGGCTTCAAGAACCTCTACGGGGTGACCAGTTCGAAGAGCATGGTGACCATGCTCAAGCATGGTCGGGTGCAATTGATTGCCACCGAGGATCTCACCCTGGACGCCGAGCTGGCTCGGGGTGGGTTGCGTGCTGATCAGGTGCAGGCGCACCTGCCGTTTATGCGCTCGGCGTATTACATCGCTTTTTCCCGGCAGACCGATGCCGCTGTGGTGCAGCGCTGGCGACGCGCCCTTGATGCCATGCACCAGGACGGTAGTTTTGCCGAGATATTTCGGCGCTGGATGCCGCACGCACAGTTACCCACCGCCACTGAATAGCCCGGATCACTCCCGCTATCACAGCCGAGCCTGCTGATGCCCCGCTCCCCCTCTGTCGCACTGGATTTTGCTGCCCGCGCCCAGCTGTTCAGCCACTTGGAGGCCATGGAAAAGGCCGGTGTGCCGGTGGCGCAGGCGCTGCTCAGTGTGGCGTTGCCTGGGCACGCCAAGGCCGCGTTGCAGGGGTTGCAGGTGCAGGTTGCGAGCGGTCGCGATATGGCCAGCGCCGGGTTGCGCAGCGGCCTGTTTACACCCTTGGACAGCAGCTTGCTGGGCGCCGCGCAGGCCAGTGGTTGTCTGGCAGCGATTTACCAGCGCCTGGCGGAGCGCTATGCGCATCGGGCTCGGCAAGCCGCTGCGGTGAAGTCACGTTTACTGATGCCGGCGGCGGTGTTGGTGCTGGCGCTGCTTATTCAGCCGTTGCCGGCATTGGTCGGCGGCCAGCTGAGTCTCGCCGGGTATCTATGGGGTGTGCTCTGGCCGTTGCTGGTGCTGGGCATGCTCTACGCGCTAGGGCGTGGGCTTTATCGACGCAGCGAGTCGTCACCGGTGGGGATGGTGTCGTCGTCCGCAGGCTTATTGGCGAGTGTGCCGATCCTCGGCCCCACATTGCTGCGGCGTAATCTGCGCGACTTTTTCGACAGCCTGGGGCTGATGCTGGAGGCCGGGATGCCAATGCTTGAAGCCCTGCCCAAGGCCTGTGCAGTGATCCGCCATGCGCCGTTGCGTAAACGGTTCAGCAGTGTGCAACTGGCTGTGCAGCGTGGCCAGAGTTTGGCGCAGGTGCTGGCCAGCGTGGATTTTCCTGGCCAGGGGCTGGCTCTCGGGCTGATTCGTACGGGAGAGGCCAGCGGCACCTTGCCGGCCAGTCTGCTCAACTACGCAGGGGTAGAAACGCAGAAGCTGGATAGCCTGGTCGAGCAGTTGGCCACCTGGTTGCCGCGCCTGCTGTATGCCGCAGTGATGCTGTGGATGGCTTATGGGCTGCTCACCGGTACGGGCTTTGGCCCGCGCTTGCCGGCAGATTTGGGCTAGCACGGCGGATGGCGGGGCGAACTGAAAGGCGAGCGTAAGGTTACTGGTCGACTATGTAGTTTTACTACATGACGGGTTTTGTAGTTTTGCTACATAATGCCGTGCTTCGAATCGACCATGACCGATGGTGCACCCTATGCAAAGAGCCTCGCATCACGACCTTCGCGCGCAATTTCGCGCGCTTCTTGCCTCAAATAGCTGCTATCACACGGCCTCAGTGTTTGACCCTATGGCTGCGCGAATTGCGGCCGATCTGGGTTTTGAAGTCGGCATTCTGGGTGGTTCTGTAGCTTCACTACAAGTTCTCGCCGCACCAGACTTCGCCCTGATCACCCTCAGTGAGTTTGTTGAGCAGGCCACGCGGATTGGTCGCGTCAGCCGCCTGCCAGTGATTGCTGATGCGGACCACGGTTATGGTAATGCGCTCAACGTGATGCGTACCGTAGTGGAGTTGGAGCGCGCCGGGATTGCTGCACTGACCATCGAAGACACCCTGCTGCCCGCACAATTCGGACGTAAATCCACCGACCTGATCGGTATTGACGAAGGTGTCGGCAAGATCCGTGCGGCCCTGGAAGCGCGGGTTGACCCGGACCTGGCGATCATCGCCCGCACCCATGCCGGCGTGCTGGAAGTCGGTGAAGTGATTCGCCGTACCCAGGCGTATCAGGCGGCTGGTGCCGATGCCATCTGCCTGGTCGGAGTCGAGGATTTTGCCCACCTGGAGCAGATTGCCGAGGCCCTCAGCGTTCCGCTGATGCTGGTCACCTACGGCAACCCCAAGCTGCGCGACAACGCGCGCCTGGCCAGCCTCGGCGTACGCATCGTGGTCAACGGTCATGCTGCCTACTTCGCGGCAATCAAGGCCACCTACGACTGCCTGCGCGAGCAGCGCGGCGCCGAACTCTGCGACCTTAACGCCACCGAGCTGACCCACAAGTACACCCAGCCCGAGGACTATATCGTCTGGGCGCGCGAGTTTATGGAGGTCAAGGAGTAGGGTGACGGTGTGTGCTTGAGATTTGCCCGCAGACGGCGCATATCTAACAGAGCACACAACGGAGGGCGAAGCGCATGGCCGGCGGCTGGGCAAATGATGGTGCGGTACAGGAGCAGATCGACAGCAGCATCGAGGACGCCATTGCTCGCGCTCGCAGCCAGCTGCCGCGCGGCGAAAGCCTGAGCCACTGCGAGGAGTGTGATGCGGCGATTCCCGAGGCCCGGCGTAACGCCATCCCCGGTGTGCACTTGTGCGTCGCTTGCCAGAGCGAGCACGACAAAGAACAGGCCAGATTCAGCGGCTACAACCGCCGGGGCAGCAAGGACAGCCAGTTGCGTTGAGTGCGAGCGCGTAGGGTGCGCCGTGTGCACCGCTCACGACCGCTGTTGGTGCGCGCGGCGCACCCTACGCCTCAAGCAGCTGTATCAGAATAGAAAGTAGCGCTGCGCCATCGGCAGCACGTCGGCTGGCTCGCACCAGAGCAGCTGGCCGTCGGCCTTGACCTGATAGTTCTGCGGATCGACCTCGATATTCGGCAGATAGTCGTTGTGGATCAGGTCGGTTTTCTGCACCTCGCGGCAGCCTTTGACCACGCCGATCTTCTTCTTCAGGCCCAGTTGCTCGGGCACACCCGCCTCGAACGCGGCCTGGCTGATAAAGGTGATGCTGGTGGCATGCCGGCTACCGGCGTAGCTGGCGAACATCGGCCGGTAGTGCACGGGTTGCGGTGTGGGGATCGAGGCGTTGGCGTCGCCCATCAGGCTGGCGGCAATCGCCCCGCCCTTGAGGATCAGGGTTGGCTTGACGCCGAAGAACGCCGGGCGCCAGAGCACCAGATCTGCCCATTTGCCCACTTCGATCGACCCGACTTCATGGCTGATGCCGTGGGTGATCGCCGGGTTGATGGTGTATTTGGCGATATAGCGTTTGACCCGGAAGTTGCTGTTGCCGGGGCCGTCGCCTTCCAGCGGGCCGCGCTGCTTGTGCATCTTGTCGGCGGTCTGCCAGGTGCGGGTGATCACTTCGCCGACGCGGCCCATGGCCTGGCTGTCGGAGCTGATCATGCTGAATGCGCCGAGGTCGTGCAGGATGTCTTCGGCGGCGATGGTCTCGCGGCGAATACGGCTTTCGGCGAAGGCCACGTCCTCGGCGATGCTCGGGTCGAGGTGGTGACAGACCATGAGCATGTCCAGGTGTTCGTCGATGGTGTTGCGGGTAAACGGTCGGGTCGGGTTGGTCGAGCTGGGCAGCACGTTGGGGAAGCCGCAGGCCTTGATGATGTCCGGCGCATGGCCGCCGCCGGCACCCTCGGTGTGATAGGTGTGGATGGTGCGGCCCTTGAACGCGCCGAGGGTGGTTTCGACGAAGCCGGATTCGTTGAGCGTGTCGGTATGGATCGCCACCTGCACATCGTACTGGTCGGCGACGCTCAAGCAGTTGTCGATCGCCGCAGGGGTGGTACCCCAGTCCTCGTGCAGCTTGAGGCCGATGGCACCGGCCTTGACCTGCTCGATCAGCGGCTCGGGCAGGCTGGCGTTGCCCTTGCCGGTAAAGCCCAGGTTCATCGGGAAGGCGTCGGCGGCCTGCAGCATGCGCGCCATGTGCCAGGGCCCGGAGGTGCAGGTGGTGGCGTTGGTGCCGGTGGCCGGCCCGGTGCCGCCGCCGATCATGGTGGTGACGCCGCTCATCAGCGCCTCTTCGATCTGCTGCGGGCAGATAAAGTGGATATGGGTGTCGATGCCGCCAGCGGTGAGGATCATGCCTTCGCCGGCGATCACCTCGGTGCCCGCACCGATAGCGATAGTCACGTCCGGCTGGATATCCGGGTTGCCGGCTTTGCCGATGGCAGCGATGCGGCCGTCCTTGAGGCCGACGTCGGCCTTGACGATGCCCCAGTGGTCGATGATCAGCGCGTTGGTGATCAGCGTGTCGACTACATCGGCGGCGCACAGCTGACCCTGTCCCATGCCGTCGCGGATTACCTTGCCGCCGCCGAATTTCACCTCTTCGCCGTAGGTGGTGAAGTCCTTCTCGACTTCGATCCACAGCTCGGTATCGGCCAGGCGCACCTTGTCGCCGACGGTGGGACCGAACATATCGGCGTAGGCTTGTCTGCTGATCTTCATTGAATGCCCTCGTAGGGTGCGCTGTGCGCACCACTGCTATCGGTGTTGTGCCTGGTGCGCACGGCGCACCCTACGAAAATCGGTGTCTCAGAGGTCGCCCATCACTCGGCCGGCAAAGCCGAATACCCGGCGATGGCCAGCCAGGTCGACCAGTTCCACTTCGCGGCTCTGCCCCGGTTCGAAACGCACCGCAGTGCCGGCTGGGATGTTCAGACGCATGCCGCGCGTGGCGCTGCGGTCAAAGGTCAGCGCGTCGTTGGTCTCGAAGAAGTGGTAGTGCGAGCCGACCTGAATCGGCCGGTCGCCGCTGTTGGCCACGCTCAGGCTGATTGTGCGGCGGCCGGCGTTGAGCTCGATCTCGCCGTCCTGAATCTGGTATTCGCCGGGAATCATCGCTGCTTCACTCCAGGGTCAATTGCATAAAGGTGAGGTCCAGCCAGCGGCCGAACTTGCGGCCGACCTGCGGCATCTGGCCGGTGGTGACAAAGCCGAGGCGCTCATGCAGGCGTATCGAGGCGCTGTTGCCGCGCTCGATGGCGGCGACCATCACGTGCAGGCCGGCCGCTTGCGCGCGTTCTATCAAGGCGCGCATCAGCAACGGGCCGAGGCCTTGGCCGCGCTGGTCGCTGCGCACATACACCGAGTGCTCCACGGTGTGGCGAAAACCTTCGATGGCGCGCCAGGTGCCGTAGCTGGCGTAGCCGAGCACTTCGCCTGCGTCGCTGTGGGCCACCAACACCGGAAAGCCGGCCGCGGTGCGTTCATTCAGCCAGGCCTGGCGGTTGGCCAGGTCGACCAGGGTTTCGTTCCAGATCGCCGTGGTGTGCTGCACGGCATCGTTGTAGATGGCCAGGATGGCAGGCAGGTCGGCGGTGGTAGCGTCTTGGATAATCATGTGTTTTCCAGGAATCCATTCAAGGTCGTAGCGAGCGCAGCATGGGCAAGCGCAGTAGACATTGGATGGGTTCCTTAGGCGATCGGTTGATGGACGGTTACTAGCTTGGTGCCATCGGGAAAGGTCGCTTCCACCTGAATCTCCGGGATCATCTCCGCGATGCCTTCCATCACCTGATCGCGGCTCAGCAAGGTGGTGCCGTAATGCATCAGCTCGGCGACGGTTTGGCCGTCGCGCGCGCCTTCCAGCAGCGCGGCGGAGATATAGGCCATGGCTTCCGGGTAGTTGAGCTTTACCCCACGGGCCAGGCGGCGTTCGGCGACCAGGCCGGCGGTGAAGATCAGCAGTTTGTCTTTTTCGCGGGGTGTCAGGTCCATCGTTCAGGTGCTCCAGATTCTTGGGGGGACGGCCGTGCGGCCGAGCAGGGCCGGGCGCAACAGCTGCCAGAGGGCGATCAGCCAGGCGCGCGCGTGCAAGGCTTCGTCGGCCAGGCAGCGGGCCACCAGCAGGCCGGGTAATTGGCTCAGGTCGCCGCGCACCGGTGTACTGAGGTTGCGGCAGTGCTCCAGCAGGTCGCTGTCGATTTCACCGCTGATCAGCAGGGTGGCGAACACCGGTTTGCCCGCCAGGCCGATGGGCGAGTCGAGTAGGCCATCGCCACCCACGACGCGCTGGCGTTCGTGCCAGAGCAACTGGCCGTCGCGGCGGATATTCAGCTGGGCCTGGAAATGGCCAGCATTGAAGCGCTCGCCACTGGCCGGGCGGCCGAGGGCGACGATATCCCAGTAGAGCAGCTTGGCATCGCTAAGCAGGTCGATCTCGGTGGTCAGTTCGGCCTGGGCTGCGGCGTAGACGATGGTTTCCTGCGGCAGCCATTCCAGGGTGGCACCGGCTTCCACGCGCAGTTTCAGGCTCTGGTAAGCCGGGCCGGCGGCGCGGTACCACTTGGCTGCGCCGGGACTGGTCAATTGCGCCCAGGCGTTGCTGCCGACCGTGGCCGATATATCCAGGTGATCACCGCCGGCAATGCCACCGGGCGGGTGGACGATGATGTGTTGGCACACCTCGGGCCCTTCGGCATACAAGTGCTTCTGCACTCGCAGCGGGCCTTTATGGCGGCGCAAGGTTGGCCGCGTGCAGTCGCCGTCGCGGCCATAGCCCAGCGCCAGTTCGGCGTGCCAGCTGGGGGTAAATAAGGTAGCGGGGGCGTTCATGCCTTCACCCGGTTGCGCTGTTGACGCCAGGCTTGCACGGCGGAATAACCGCTCAGCAGAACCAGCCCAAGGCTGACCGCTAACCACCATTGCAGGTGCATGCCGTAGTAGGGCGGGGCATGCAGTGCACCTTGCAGCCAGAACAGCGCCAGGCCGATGGCCAACAGGCTGGCGCACAGCGCGCGGCCCCAGCTGCGGCAGTAAGAGCGCGGGCGCAGCAGCGCCAGCAACAGGCCGCATTCAGCCAGGACGATGGCGCAGAAAATCAGCACCGGTTTCAGCGGGTAGGGCACGTTGCTGCCGACTGGCAAGGCGCGCAGCATCCAGTAGTCCGGCTGGCTGCCGGCCCAGACCACCAAGGCGATACCCGTCAGTGCGGTGAGCGGGAGCAGGGCGTGACGCAGGGCAAACATCGGGGCCTCGAATCCGTCGGCGAAAGCCTGATTATGCGCAAAGTGCAGGGCCAGCGTCGCCATTCAGATTGCGACCAGTCCGCGCACGCCGTCGGCTTCCATGGTTTCGCCACGGCCCTGCTGGACGATTTCGCCACGGCTCATCACCAGGTACTGGTCGGCCAGCTCGGCGGCAAAGTCATAGAACTGCTCGACCAGCAGGATGGCCATGTCGCCGCGTTCGGCGAGCTTTTTGATCACCACGCCGATCTCCTTGATCACCGAGGGCTGAATGCCTTCGGTGGGTTCGTCGAGGATCAGCAGGCGTGGTTTGCTGGCGAGCGCGCGGCCGATGGCCAGCTGTTGCTGCTGGCCGCCGGAGAGGTCGCCGCCACGACGCTGCTTCATCTCGCGCAGTACCGGGAACAGCTCGTAGATAAATTCCGGCACCACTTTGGCTTCGCTGCCCGGGAAGCGTGACAGGCCCATCAGCAGGTTTTCTTCCACGGTCAGGCGGCCGAAAATTTCCCGGCCTTGGGGCACATAGGCGATGCCAGCGTGCACGCGCTGGTGCGGTTTGAATGCGGTGATCGGCTGGCCTTCCCACTGCACGCTGCCGTCCTTGGCCGGGATCAGGCCCATCAGGCACTTGAGCAGGGTGGTCTTGCCCACACCGTTACGGCCGAGCAGGCAGGTGACTTCGCCGACCTTCACGTCGAACGACAGACCACGGAGGATGTGGCTGCCGCCGTAATACTGGTGGAGTTGTTGGACTTGCAGCATAGGAATGTCCTTAACCGTTGTTCGGTGCGCATGGCGCACCCTACGGGATGTGCCATGTCGGGTAGGGTGCGCTGTGCGCACCGACTGTCAGCGACCCAGATAAACCTCGATCACCCGCTCGTCGTTCTGTACCTGCTCCAGCGAACCTTCTGCCAGCACGCTGCCCTGGTGCAATACGGTGACGTGGTCGGCGATGCTGCCGACAAAGCCCATGTCGTGTTCCACCACCATCAGCGAGTGTTTGCGCGCTAGGGACTTGAACAGCTCGGCGGTGAACTCGGTTTCAGCGTCGGTCATGCCCGCCACCGGCTCATCGAGCAGCAACAGTTGCGGGTCCTGCACCAGCAGCATGCCGATCTCCAGGAACTGCTTCTGGCCATGTGACAGCAGCCCGGCGGGACGCTGGCGCGAGCTGTCGAGGCGGATGGTTTTCAGCACTTCGTCAATGCGATCAAGCTGTTCGCCGCTGAGCTTGGCACGCAGGCTGGCCCATACCGACTTGTTGGTTTTCTGTGCCAGTTCGAGGTTCTCGAACACGCTGAGCGCCTCGAATACCGTGGGCTTCTGGAATTTGCGACCGATGCCGGACTGGGCGATTTCGACTTCGCTCATCTGGGGCAGGTCGTAGGTTTCGCCAAAGTAGGCGACGCCGTTATCCGGACGGGTCTTGCCGGTAATCACGTCCATCATGGTGGTCTTGCCGGCACCGTTTGGGCCGATGATGCAGCGCAGTTCACCGACGCCGATATACAGCGTCAGGTTGGTCAGCGCCTTGAAACCATCGAAGCTGACGTTGATGTCTTCCAGGGTCAGGATGGTGCCGTGACGCACGTTCAGGCCCTTGGTCGCAGCGCTGCCAAGGCCGAGGGCGTCGCGGCTGGTGCCGGCATCCTGATTGGGATCGTAGGCGGGTTCGAGCATCAATTCGGGTAGCGGAGTGGCGCGCATCATTGCTCTCCTTTTTTACGCAACAAACCGATCACGCCCTTGGGCAGGAACAGCGTCACGACGATAAATAGAAAGCCCAGAGCGAACAGCCAGTACTCGGGGAAGGCCACGGTGAACCAGCTCTTCATGCCGTTGACCAGGCCGGCGCCGAGCAGCGGACCGATCAGCGTGCCGCGCCCACCGAGGGCGACCCACACGGCCGCTTCGATGGAGTTGGTCGGCGACATTTCGCTGGGGTTGATGATGCCCACCTGCGGCACATACAACGCGCCGGCCAGGCCGCAGAGCACCGCGCTGAGCACCCAGATAAACAGCTTGTAGCCGCGTGGGTCGTAGCCGCAGAACATCAGGCGGTTTTCCGCATCGCGCAGCGCCGTCAGCACCCGGCCGAACTTGCTGCGTGCAAGCCGCCAGCCCAGGTACAGGCTGGCCACGAGTAGAACGACGGTGGCGAAGAACAGCACCGCGCGGGTATGCGCGGCGGTGATGTCGAAGCCGAGAATCGTTTTGAAGTTGGTAAAGCCGTTATTGCCGCCAAAGCCGGTTTCATTACGGAAGAACAGCAGCATGCCGGCAAAGGTCAGCGCCTGGGTCATGATCGAGAAGTACACGCCCTTGATCCGCGAACGGAAGGCGAAGAAGCCGAACACCAGCGCCAGCAACCCTGGTGCCAGCACCACCAGGCACAGTGCCCAGAGGAAGTTGCTGGTGCCGTACCAGTACCAGGGCAGCTCGGTCCAGGCGAGGAAGCTCATAAAGGCTGGCAAGTCGTCGCCGGCCGCTTCGCGCATCAGGTACATGCCCATGGCGTAACCGCCGAGGGCAAAGAACAGACCGTGGCCGAGCGAGAGCAGGCCGGCGTAGCCCCAGACCAGATCGAGCGCCAGGGCGACGATGCAGTAGCATAGGATCTTGCCGACCAGGGTCAGGCTGTAGGCCGAAACGTGCAGGGAGTTGTCCGCCGGCAGCAGGTGCAGCAGCGGCATGGCGATCAGCACGGCGAGTACCAGCAGGCCAATAGCCATGGACGCTTGCGGGCCGAGCGTGGCGCTGGCGCGCGCCAGCAGCGTTTGATTCAGGGGCATAGTCATCAGTCGATCACCCGTCCTTTCAAAGCAAACAGACCTTGCGGGCGTTTCTGAATAAACAGAATGATCAGCGCGAGGATAAGGATCTTGCCGAGCACGGCACCGATCTGCGGTTCGAGAATCTTGTTGGCGATGCCCAGCCCGAAGGCGGCCATGACGCTACCGGCCAGTTGCCCGACGCCGCCGAGCACCACCACCAGGAACGAGTCGATGATGTAGCTCTGTCCCAGATCCGGGCCGACGTTGCCGATCTGGCTGAGGGCCACGCCGCCGAGGCCGGCGATGCCGGAGCCGAGGCCGAAGGCCAGCATGTCCACCTGGCCGGTCGGCACGCCGCAGCAGGCGGCCATATTGCGGTTCTGGGTGACGGCGCGCACGTTGAGGCCTAGGCGGGTCTTGTTCAGCAGCAGCCAGGTCAGCACCACTACAAACAAGGCGAAGCCGATGATCACGATGCGGTTGTACGGCAGCACCAGGTTGGGCAGCACCTGGATACCGCCGGACAGCCAGTAGGGGTTGGCCACTTCAACGTTCTGTGCGCCGAAGATCACCCGCACCAGCTGGATCAGAATCAGGCTGATGCCCCAGGTGGCCAGCAGGGTTTCCAGCGGACGACCGTAGAGGTGGCGGATCACCGTGCGCTCCAGCGCCATGCCGATGGCCGCAGTGACGAAGAACGCCACCGGCAGCGCCACCAGTGGATACAGCGCCAGGGCTTCCGGGGCGAAACGCTGGAACAGCACCTGCACCATGTAGGTGGAGTAGGCGCCGAGCATCAGCATCTCGCCGTGGGCCATGTTGATCACGCCGAGTAGGCCGAAGGTGATGGCCAGGCCCAGTGCGGCGAGCAGCAGGATCGAACCGAGCGACAGGCCGCTAAACGCCTGGCCGAGCAGCTCACCGATCAGCAGCTTGCGTTTGACCTGGGCCAGGCTGGTTTCGGCAGCGGTGCGCACCGTCGGGTCGCTTTCCACGGCCGGGTCGAGCAGGGCTTCCAGGCGGGTGCGGGCCAGCGGGTCACCTGTTTCACCGAGCAGGCGCACGGCGGCCAGGCGCACCGCCAGGTCGCTGTCGACCAGTTGCAGGTTGGCCAGTGCCAGGGTCAGGGCGTCGCGCACGGCATCGTCGGTTTCGCTGGCGACCTGGGCGTTGAGCAGTTGCAGTTGCGCCGGCTTGGCGCTCTTTTGCAATTGCTTGGCAGCGGCCAGGCGCAACGCCGGGTCATCGACTAGCAGTTGATGGCTGGCCACGGCAGTGGCGATCAGGCCGCGCAGGCGGTTGTTCAGGCGCAGCTTCTTGGGCGTATCGAGAGGCTGTGCTTCACCTTCGGCAGCCTGGTAGTTGCCGGCGTTATCGATAAAGGCTGTCTTGCTGCTGTCGGTGGCAACGCGACTTTGTTGCAGGGCTTCGAGCAGCGGCAGGCGTGCGGCATCGGGCGCGGCGGACCAGCGTTCCAGCAGGCTGGCCTGCTTGGCCGGGTTGGCCGTGACAAAGTCCTGGGCGTCACCCGCGTGCGCGGCCAGGGGCAGCAGCAACAGCAGGCTCAGCAGAATTCGGGTAAAGGCAGTGGGCATAGGGCAGTCCTTTGGAAGTGCTCTTCGCCGCGTGGTCGCGGCGCAGAGCAAGCCATGGCCCGGATGTCATCCGGGCAGGGCGTTCCCGGCATACATCCGGGCTTACTGGCAGGTGCTTAGTTCGACTTGACCGCGTAATCCGGCTTCTTGTCGTTGCCTTCGATGTACGGGCTCCACGGCTGGGCACGGATCGGGCTGCTGGTTTCCCAGACCACGGAGAACTGCCCGTCTTCCTGGATTTCACCGATCATCACCGGCTTGTGCAGGTGGTGGTTGGTCTTGTCCATGGTCAGGGTGTAACCGCTCGGCGCGGCAAAGGTCTGGCCGGCAAGGGCATCACGTACTTTGTCGACATTGGTGGTGCCGGCTTTCTCTACGGCCTGGGCCCACATGTGGATGCCGACGTAGGTGGCTTCCATCGGGTCGTTAGTCACGGCCTTGTCGGCGCCTGGCAGGTTCTTGGCTTTGGCGTAGGCCTTCCATTTGGCGACGAACTCGGTGTTGACCGGGTTTTCTACCGACTGGAAGTAGTTCCACGCGGCCAGGTGGCCGACCAGCGGTTTGGTGTCGATGCCGCGCAGTTCTTCTTCACCCACGGAGAAGGCTACGACCGGTACGTCGGTGGCTTCCAGGCCCTGGTTGGCCAGTTCCTTGTAGAACGGCACGTTGGAGTCGCCGTTGACGGTGGAGATCACCGCAGTCTTGCCGCCGGCGGAGAACTTCTTGATGTTGGCGACGATGGTTTGATAGTCGCTATGACCGAACGGGGTGTAGACCTCTTCGATGTCTTTCTCGGCCACGCCTTTGCTGATCAGGAAGGCACGCAGGATCTTGTTGGTGGTGCGCGGGTAAACGTAGTCGGTGCCGAGCAGGAAGTAGCGTTTGGCCGCGCCGCCGTCTTCGCTCATCAGGTACTCGACTGCCGGAATGGCCTGCTGGTTTGGCGCGGCGCCGGTGTAGAACACATTCGGGGAAAGCTCTTCGCCTTCGTATTGCACCGGGTAGAACAGCAGGCCGTTGAGTTCTTCATAGACCGGCAGTACGGATTTGCGCGACACCGAGGTCCAGCAGCCGAAGGTCACGTCGACCTTGTCCTGGGTCAGCAACTGGCGGCCACGCTCGGCGAACAGCGGCCAGTTCGAGGCAGGGTCGACCACCACCGGCTCCAGCTGCTTGCCGAGTACGCCGCCCTTGGCATTGATTTCGTCGATGGTCATCAACGCCATGTCTTTCAGCGAGGTTTCCGAGATGGCCATGGTGCCGGACAGCGAGTGCAGGATGCCGACCTTTATGGTTTCGGCGGCTTGCACGGTCCAGGTCATACCCATGGCGGCGATGGATGCGGACAGGGTCAGGGCCTTGATCAGATTGCGACGTTGCATGGTGCGATCTCCATTCACGAACTTAAGTGTTTGAGCTGCTGGTTTTTAGTTGTTTGTCTGGCAGTTGAAACAGGGCAGGGCCCAGGGTCTTCACTTCAGGTCTTCACCTCTGGTGCCGGCATGGTGCGCTGACGCGCGCTGTGCAGCATGTGCAGGGTGATCTTGCGCACTTCGGCCTTGCTGACCTCTATATGGGTCTTGAGCAATAGCTGTGCCTCTTCGCATCGCCGCGCCAAAATTGCCGCGAGAATTTTTCCGTGTTCGTCATAAGTGGCCGCCACGCGCGGGCTCTGGGTGAAGTCCAGGCGCCTGATAATGCGGATTTTCTCGCTGACTTCGGCGTGCAGGCGGGCCATCTCGCGGTTGCCGGCGGCTTCCACCAGTTGGCAGTGAAAGCGCTCATCCAGGCGCGAAACTGCGCGACCGTCCCCTAAACGCTGCTCGGGTTGCACCAACCAGGTGCGCTCAAGTTGCACCAGTGCATCGCTGTGCTCGTCTTGGGGGCGTTCGCATAAACGCCGCACGGCCTCCAATTCGAGGACGATGCGCACGTCGTACAACTCCTCGAAATGTGTGAAGTCGAACGGCATGACCTGCCAGCCGCTGCGGAAGTACACCTGCAAGTAGCCCTCGCGTTGCAGGCGATACAGCGCCTGGCGCACCGGCGTGCGGCTGACCGCCATGCGCTCGGCGATCTCGCCTTCGGAAAAGCGATCACCGGGCAGCAGGCGGAACTCGAAGATGTCGTCCTTGAGTTGCAGGTAGATGCGCTCGGCGAGGTTCTCCGGGCGCTCCTTGCCGCTGCCTGGGGGGCCACTCAGCTGCATGGACTCAGCCCTGCTGCTGGCTGGCGATAAACGCGCGCCAGCCACCGAAGCTGGTGATGTCGCGCGCGCCATCCAGCGCATAGGGTTCGCAGATAAAGCCCTTGACCCGGCGGCCGTCGGCCAGTTGCAGATTGCCGATGCCCAATGGTGCGGGAATCTCCGCGACGAATTCGCCGAAGCGCGCCTGGGGGATATCCCACAACTCGACGATGATCGCTGCGCCATCGGCGGCTACCCGCGCCAGGCCGGGTTTTGGCGGCACGGTGCCGGGCAGGGCATACAGGCGATAGGTGGCGGCGCTGGTGGTTTGCTCGACCAGCACGGCGTCGCGACTGGTGAGTTGGACATTCAGCGGCATACCGGTCAGGTGTGCGCCGACTACGGCCACGCGCACGCTGCCGGGGGCTGGCGTGTTGCTTGGCGCCTGCTCGGGCAATGCTTTACCCGTGGCACCCAGCGGCAGATTGACTGCCTGCTGCCAGCGCTGGCCGAAGGCGGCCAATGCCTGGTCATGCCAGGCGGGGGCGAGCAGGGTAATGCCGGCCGGCAGTCCATCGGCGCGAAAACCGGCAGGTACGGCCAAGGCCGATAGGTCAGCGAGGTTGGTGAAATTGGTGTAGGTGCCGAACTGGCTGTTAAACAGCACGGGTTCGGCGTCCATCTCGGCCTGGGTGCGAAAGGTTGGCGAGGTCGGCACCACGAGGGCGTCGAAGCCGGCCAGGATGTCGTTGATCGTCCGACTCAGTTCGGCGCGGATATATTCGGCCTTGTAGGCATCACAGGCGCTGTATTTATGGCCGTTGGCGACGATGCCGCGCACCACCGGGTTGATATGTGCCGGGTCGACGCCTTCCAGCGCCACCGTGCGCTCGGCGACCCAGCTGCCGTAATACAGCTGCTCAGCCAGTTGCTGGAAGGGCGTAAAGTCGATTTCCACCAGCTCAGCGCCCAGCTCACGCAGTTTGCCCAGGGCCTGCTCAAACACCGCCTGGTTCTGCGTGTCGCCGAAAAACTCGGGGTTCTTCGGCACCGCCAGGCGCGGCTTGGTCGGCATACCGACTTTGGCGCTGCCTGGGTTTTTGCGGCTGTAGGGGTCGGCTGCGTCATAGCCGCCGGCAATCTGCGCCACGCTCAGGGCATCGCCGACGGTCAGGGCAAACACCGAGATGCAATCCAGCGTTTTGCAGGCCGGCACCAGGCCGGTATTGGACAGCCAGCCTTTGCTTGGCTTGAGCCCGACAATATTGTTGAAACCGGCCGGCACGCGACCGGAGCCGGCGGTGTCGGTGCCCAGGGCGAAGGGCACCAGGCCGCGCGCGACCACGCTGGCCGAGCCGGAGCTGGAGCCGCCGCTGACGTAAGCCGGGTTGAAGCTGTTGGGCACGGCGCCATAGGGCGAGCGGGTACCGACCAGGCCGGTGGCAAATTGGTCGAGGTTGGTTTTGCCGATCAGGATCGCGCCCGCAGCGCGCAGCTTGGCCACCACTGTGGCGTCGGCGTTGGCGGTGTAGGCGAATTCAGCACAGGCTGCTGTAGTGGGCCAGCCGGCGGCGTCGATATTGTCCTTGATGGCAAAGGGCACCCCGTACAGTGGGAGTTTGCCCAGGTCGCCGCCAGCGTTCTCCAACAGGGCCTGTAGGTCGGCCAATTGGGCATCCAGTTGCGCGGCGCTGGCCAGGCAGATCCAGGCGTTATCGCTGCTGCTCAGTTCGTTGCACAGGGCGCGCAGCAACTCGGCAGGTTGCTGGGCGTCGCGGTAGGCCTGTTGCCAGTCGGCGAGGGTGAAAGCGCTAGGGGCTTGGGACATGCTCTTAGATTCCATCTTGTATCCAAGTGATGGAGTGGCTAGAGCAAGGGTGGTGCCAGTTCTTTACAGCCCTTTATTTTCAAAGGGTTGCACGGTTTTTGAGGGCGTTCAGAGGTTTGATTGTTGCGCTGGTGCACCGGGGCGGGGCTGGCTTGCAAGCTTATGGTGCAGTTTGCCTCGTAGGGTGCGCCGTGCGCACCGCCAGATTCCGAGGTGCGCGCGGCGCACCCTACGAGAAGTACGTAGCCTGGGTTGAGCGTCTGAACCGTTGTTACAGCGCCAGGTAGTTCTTCACCCCGGTAAAGATGATCTGCGCGGCCAGGGCGCAGACAAACAGGCCCATCAGGCGGCTGACGATCTGCAGTCCCTGATCGCCGAGTAGGCGTTCGAACTGGTTGGACATATACAGCACCACGCCCACCGTGAGACTGGCCAGGGCGATGCCCAGCACGGCCACGGCCTTGTCGCCCCAGTCCGGCTGGCTGGCGCCCATCAGCAGCAGCGCACCGATGGTGCCGGGGCCGACGGTCAGGGGAATGGTCAGCGGCACGATGGTCACGTCCTGCTGCACGTTGTCGCTCTGTACTGCCGATTTGCCCTGGGCCATGCCGAGTGCCGAGATAAACAGCACGCTGCCCGCGCCGATGCGGAAGGCGTCGATGGTGATGCCGAACAGGGTGAAGATATGTTTGCCGAACAGGTACAGCAGCACACTGGCGATCAGCACGCCGGCGGCGACTTTCCAGGCCAGGCGCTTGCGCTCCTTGACGGTGTAGCCACGGCTCAGGCCGATAAAGCACGACAGCACGAAGAACGGGCTATAGAGCACCAGCAGTTTTAAATACAGGCTGAACAGCGCGGACGCCATGGAAAGGACTCGTTTCGGTAAAGAAGGGTGGCAGGGTAAGCGTGTAGCGGTTGCTGGGCAAATTCACCCTGCTCAGGATGGCAGGGCGTCGCGCTGGCGGCGGATTTCCCGTTCGGCAACCCAGTGTTCGATCAGCTCGCGCAGTTGCGACATTTCCACCGGCTTGGACATATGCCCGTCCATGCCAACCTGACGCGCGCGCTCCTTGTGTTCATTGAGGATATGCGCGGTAAGCGCCACCACCGGGGTGCGCGCGCGCTGTTCGGCGGCTTCCCAGGCACGCAGCTGCTCGGTGGCGGAGAAGCCGTCGAGCACCGGCATTTCGCAGTCCATCAGCACCAGGTCGTACTGCTGGGCCTTCATTGCGCTAAGGGCTTCTTCGCCGTTGCTGGCGGTGTCGGGTTGCAGGTTGAGCTTGCCGAGCATGCCGCGGATCACCTTGGTGGAGATGGTGTTGTCCTCGGCCACCAGGATGCGGAAGTCGCCGGGCACGTTCAGCGGCGCGCTGACCGGCGTCGGGCTGAACATCGGCGAATCGCCCTTGCCGCGCTGCGCCAGTTCATCGGCCAGGGTGGTTTTCAGGGTGTAGCCGGCCACCGGCTTGGCCAGGATGCGTTTGATCCCGGCGTTGCGCGCGATGATCTTGCTCGGCGCATTGCTGATACCGGTGAGCATGATCACCAGGATGTCGTGGTTGAGGTTGGCGTCTTCCTTGATCCGCGCGGCCAGTTGCATGCCGGTCATGCCGGGCATGTCCTGATCGAGCAGCACGGCATCGAAGTATTCACGCAGATGTGCCTTGGTGCGCAGCAGGGCCATGGCCTCTTTACCCGAAGGCACGGCACTGACCTGCATACCCCAGGCGCTGCACTGCTGTACCAGCACCTTGCGGCAGGTGTCGTTGTCGTCCACCACCAACAGGCGTGCGCCTTGCAGCGAAGCGTCGAGGTCGGCAGTGGGCTGCTCCAGGCGGGTGGCGTCCAGCGGCAGGGTCAGCCACAGGGTCGAACCCTGGCTACCGCCGCTCTGGATGCCAAACTCGCCCTCCATCAGGCGTACCAGTTGGCGGGCGATAATCAGGCCCAGGCGGCCGCCGAGTTTGGTGGCGGCCAGGAAATCCTTGCTGTGCAGTTCGGCATTCAGCAGAGCGTCGCGCTCGCTGGCATCCAGCGGTTTGCCGCTGTCCTGCACGGCAATGCGCAGGCGCGGTTGCTCGGTGTTGCTGTCGAGGGCCACCACCAGGAGGATTTCGCCTTCGTCGGTCTGTTTGAAGGCGTTGTCCAGCAGGCTCAGCAAGGTTTGGCGCAGTCGCGTGGGGTCGCCGCTGATTACCCGTGGCACTTGTGGCTGCATAAAACTGATCAGCTCGACCTTTTGCTGTTCGGCCTTGGCGCGGAAGATATCCAGGCAGTCTTCGATCAGCGCGTTGAGGTCAAACTGCACGTCATCCAGTTCGATCTGCCCGGATTCGAGCTTGGAGATATCGAGGATTTCGTTGATCAGGGTGAGCAGCTCATTGCCCGAGCTGTGGATGGTCTGCACGTAGTCGCGCTGTTTGGCCGAAAGCGGTGTGCCGAGCAGCAGCTCGGTCATGCCCAGTACGCCATTCATCGGCGTGCGGATTTCGTGGCTGATCTTGGCGAGAAACTCGGCCTTGGCCTTCAGTTCGGCGGAGCTGGCCGCCAAGGCGCGGCTGGTGCTGAACTGGTCTTGCACGATGCGCCGTTGCCGCTCGCTCAGCGCCATGCTGAGGATAAAGCCGCTGACAACGGTGATGGCGAGCAGGCCGTAGGCCATCCATTCGCTCTGCACTGCCCAGTAGCCGAACAGGATCGGCAGGGCACAGATAAAGGCCGCGCAGAACAGCAGGACGGCCAGACTGAACAGTCGTGCCGGTTGGTAGCCATGCCGCCAGTGCGTCAGCGATACCAGCAGGATGCTAAGACCAGCGACGGCGTTGAGCAGGTAGACCAACTGGTTGAATTGCAGGTTGGTGGCCACCAGCAGAACCACACAGACCAGGCTGATGACCACGACTTCACCAGTCAGCAGGTGGTTCAGTGGCGTGCTCGGGCAGACTTTGCGAAAGAAGCTGGCGGTAAAGCACAGGGCGCAGAGCGCAGCCAGCAGCATCGACAGGTTGGCGATCTGCGGTTGCAGGCTTTGCCATTCGTCCAACCAGGGCGTGCTGATACCGAGCAGGCTGATGACTGCGGCCAACTGGCAGAGCTGTGTAGCTGCCAGCCACAGGCCGCTGGCTGCACGGGTGTAGGCAAAGCGCACCAGGTTGTAGGCCACCAGCATGCCGAGGCAGCCGAGCAGCAGGCCGAACAGCAGCGGGCGGTTGTCATCGGCGACCATCTGCTGTGCGCTTTGCAGGGTGATGCTGGGGCGCAGTGCGTGTTCGGAGGCCAGGCGCAGGTAGATATCCAGCGGTTGTTCGGCTTTGGGCAGCGGCAGGAGGAAATCACGGCTGGCCAGCGGGCGGCTGGAGAACGGCAGGTTGCTGCCGGTATGCGCCTGTTCGATCAGTTCATCGCCTTGCAGCACGTAGAGATCGAGGTAGGCCAGGTAGGGCGCGAACACCCGCAGCATCTGTGCGTCGGTGTTGCCCGGTAGACGGTGATGCAGCCACAGGGCGCTGGAGCCGCCAGGGGTGTAGAGCTGAGTCAGGTCAGTGGCGCGGAACTGCGCCTGTTGTGCGGGGCTGCGGATGTCATTGAATTGCAGTGCAGCGCTGGGGTCGATGAGGCGCGACCAGGAAGCCTGCGGCTCTGCTTGAGCTGACGCCAGGGTAAGCGTCATCAGCAGTGTGCTGAACAGCAGGTAGGTGGCAATCCTCAGCCGGCGCACAGTGAAGTCCCTTCAAAAATAAGTGGTCGGATTATAGCCAAGCTGTTCGCGAGGGAAATATGACAAAGGTGGCCAATTGGCCACCTTTGTTGTGTTTTACCCTTTATTTACCTTCACTTTTCCCGCGTTCGCGGGCAATGGCGCGGTAACCGATATCGGTGCGGTAGAAACTGCCGCTCCAGCGGATTTTCTCGGCCAGGCGGTAGGCCTGTTGCTGGGCTTCCTCGACCGTGCGGCCGATAGCGGTGGCGCACAGTACGCGGCCGCCGGCGGTGACGATCTGGCCGTCTTTCAGCGCGGTACCGGCGTGGAATACCTTGCCGTCCAGTTGTGCGGCGTCATCCAGACCTTCGATCACGTCACCCTTGGCGTAGTCGGCCGGGTAACCGCCCGCCGCGATCACCACGCCGACAGTCGGGCGCGGATCCCAGGTGGCTTCGACCTTGTCCAGCGCCTTGGCCAGGGCGGCCTCGACCAGCAGCACCAGGGAGCTTTCCAGGCGGCACATGATTGGCTGGGTTTCCGGGTCGCCGAAGCGGCAGTTGAACTCGATGACTTTCGGTTTGCCGGCCTTGTCGATCATCAGCCCGGCGTAGAGGAAGCCGGTGTAGACGTTGCCTTCGGCGGCCATGCCGCGCACGGTCGGGTAGATCACTTCGTCCATCACGCGCTTATGCACGTCGGCGGTAACCACTGGGGCTGGCGAGTAAGCACCCATGCCGCCGGTGTTCGGGCCGGTATCGGCATCGCCAACACGCTTGTGGTCCTGGCTGGTGGCCATCGGCAGCACGTTCTCGCCGTCGACCATGACGATAAACGAGGCCTCTTCGCCATCGAGGAACTCCTCGATCACCACGCGCGAACCGGCGTCGCCGAACGCGTTACCGGCGAGCATGTCGCGCACGGCGTCTTCGGCTTCCTGCAGGGTCATGGCGACGATCACGCCTTTACCGGCAGCCAGGCCGTCGGCCTTGATCACGATCGGTGCGCCTTTCTCACGCAGGTAGGCCAGGGCCGGCTCGACTTCGGTGAAGTTCTGGTAGTCGGCAGTCGGGATGTTTTGGCGCGCCAGGAAGTCCTTGGTAAAGGCCTTGGAGCCTTCCAGCTGCGCGGCTGCTGCTGTAGGGCCGAAGATATCCAGCTTGCGGGCGCGGAACAGGTCGACCACGCCTTTAACCAGCGGCGCTTCCGGGCCGACGATGGTCAGTTGCACGTTCTTTTCGGCGAAGTCGGCCAGTGCCTGGATATCCAGCACGTCGATGGCGACGTTCTCGCACTTGGCCTCAACGGCGGTGCCGGCGTTGCCCGGTGCGACGAAGACTTTCTCGACGCGCTTGTCCTGCGCCACTTTCCAGGCCAGGGCATGTTCACGACCGCCGCTGCCGATGATCAATACGTTCATGTTTCTCTCCCAGTGGAGGCGGGCCTTGAGCCCGTTTGGTGGATAAGCGAAGCGTTATCCACCCTACAAATTCCGAGGCCGTGATCGGGCTGGTAGATGCAAGGCGCCTGGGGCTTTCTCAAGCGGAGTTGCCTAGCGGCAATGAGCATTGAGGAAGTCCCAGGCAACGCCGCAGATGCCTGTCCGAGCGCGACCGTTTTTAGTGCCTAAAGTGGCGCATGCCGGTAAACACCATGGCAATGCCAGCTTCGTCGGCAGCTGCAATTACTTCGGCATCACGCATCGAACCACCCGGCTGAATCACGGCGGTAATGCCGTTGGCGGCTGCATTGTCCAGACCGTCGCGGAACGGGAAGAAGGCGTCGGACGCCATCACTGAACCCGCAACCTGCAGGCCAGCGTGCTCGGCCTTGATCGCGGCGATACGGGCGGAGTTGACCCGCGACATCTGGCCGGCGCCGACGCCGATGGTCTGGCGGCCCTTGGCGTAGACGATGGCGTTGGATTTGACGAACTTGGCGACTTTCCAGGCGAAGATCAGGTCATGGATTTCCTGCTCGCTCGGCGCACGCTTGGTGACGATTTTCAGGTCTTCGGCTTTGATCATGCCGATATCGCGGCTCTGCACCAGCAGGCCACCGTTAACCCGCTTGAAGTCCCAGCCAGCACTGCGCTCGGCTGGCCATTCGCCGCACTCGAGCAAGCGCACGTTGGCTTTGGCGGCGACCACTTCACGGGCGGCAGCGCTGATTTTCGGGGCGATGATCACTTCGACAAACTGACGATCAACGATGGTCTGGGCGGTTGCGCCGTCCAGCTCACGGTTGAAGGCGATAATGCCGCCGAAGGCCGACTCGGTGTCGGTAGCGTAGGCCAGTTCGTAGGCCTGGCGGATGCCGCCTTCGCTGTCCAGGGCCACGGCCACGCCGCACGGGTTGGCGTGCTTGACGATCACGCAGGCTGGCTTGACGAAGCTCTTCACGCATTCCAGCGCGGCGTCGGTGTCGGCCACGTTGTTGAACGACAGTTCCTTGCCCTGCAGCTGGATGGCGGTGGCGACGCTAGCCTCGCCCTTCTGTGCTTCCACGTAGAACGCCGCGCTCTGGTGCGGGTTCTCGCCGTAGCGCATTTCCTGGGCCTTGATGAACTGGCTGTTGAAGGTGCGCGGGAAAGAACCGCGTTCTTCGGTGGAGAGGATGTCGCGGCTCTGGTCGATGGTGCCCAGGTAGTTGGCGATCATGCCGTCGTAGGCAGCGGTGTGCTCGAAGGCTTTCAGGGCCAGGTCGAAGCGCTGGGCATAGCTCAGGCCGCCGGCTTTCAGGCTTTCGACGATGCCAGCGTAGTCGCCGGCGTTGACCACGATGGCCACGTCTTTGTGGTTCTTGGCAGCCGAACGCACCATGGTCGGGCCGCCGATATCGATGTTCTCGATGGCATCGGCCAGGTCACAACCGGGCTTGGCCACGGTGGCGGCGAAGGGGTAGAGGTTGACCGCCACCAGGTCGATCGGCTTGATGCCGTGCTGCTCCATCACGCCACCGTCGAGGGCGCGACGGCCGAGGATACCGCCGTGGATCTTCGGGTGCAGGGTCTTGACGCGACCGTCCATCATTTCCGGGAAGCCGGTGTAATCGGCCACTTCCACGGCAGCGATGCCGTTGTCCTTGAGCAGCTTGTAAGTGCCGCCGGTGGAGAGGATTTCCACATTCAGGGCGACGAGCTCGCGGGCAAACTCGAGGATGCCGGTCTTGTCGGAAACACTGATCAAGGCGCGGCGAACGGGGAGGCGGGTGGTCTGGTCGGTCATTTCAGAGTCCATCAGGCGGAAGTTTTGGCAATCAAAGAGCTATCAGCAAAAAAGGCGGCTCATGTGGGCCGCCCTTTTCGGGGGTTCGGGGTTACAGCAGGTCGTACTGCTTGAGCTTCTTGCGCAGGGTGCCGCGATTCAGGCCGAGCAGTTCGGAGGCCTTGGTCTGGTTGCCCTTGACGTAATTCATCACGGTTTCCAGCAGCGGTGCCTCGACTTCGGTGAGCACCAGGTTGTAGACGTCACTGACGTCCGCGCCCTCAAGATGGGCGAAGTAGTTGTGCAGCGCCTTCTCGACACTGCCACGCAGGGTTTGGCCCTCTTCGCTTGGCGTATTGAGATGCTGCTTCAAGCTGCTGTTGTCACTCACGGGAGCCATTTCACTTCCTAAAGTCTCAGTCAACATCGTCATGCGGCCACCCCTTCTCCATTGTTATGCCGTTCGCTGAGAAACGCGCGAACGTTGGCGCACTGCGCGTCCGTACTGTCCAGACGATTGAATTGGGCGCGAAACTCCTTGGCGCCCGGCAAGGTTGCGAGATACCAACTGACATGTTTGCGGGCAATCCGCACGCCCATGACATCGCCGTAGAAGGCGTGCAGGGCTGTCAGATGTTCAAGCAGAATGCGTTCCACCTCGCCCAGGCCCGGTGCCGGCAATTGCTCGCCGGTTCGCAGGTAGTGCTCGATTTCACGGAATATCCACGGCCGGCCCTGAGCCGCGCGGCCGATCAGCAGGCCATCGGCGCCAGTGGCGGCCAATACGGCCTTGGCCTTTTGCGGTGAGTCGATGTCGCCGTTGGCCAGCACCGGGATCGACACCGCTTGCTTGATTGCGGCGATGGTCTCGTACTCGGCTTCGCCCATGTACAGGTCGGCGCGGGTGCGGCCGTGTACAGCGAGGGCGACAACGCCGCTGTCTTCAGCGATCTTCGCCACGGTGATGCCGTTTTTGTTGTCACGGTCCCAGCCGGTGCGGATCTTCAGAGTGACCGGCACGTCCACGGCGGCGACCACGGCCTGAAGAATCTCACGCACCAGTTGTTCGTCTTTCAGCAGGGCAGAGCCGGAAGCCTTGTTACAGACCTTCTTGGCCGGGCAGCCCATGTTGATATCGATGATCTGCGCACCCATCTCCACATTGCGCCGCGCCGCTTCGGCGAGCATCTCGGGATCACCACCGGCGATCTGTACCGAGCGGGGCTCGGGATCACCACTGTGAATCATGCGCAGGCTCGATTTGCGGGTGTTCCACAGGCGCACATCGCTGGTGACCATTTCCGACACCACCAGACCCGCGCCCATGCGCTTGCACAGCTGGCGAAACGGCTGGTCTGTGACGCCCGCCATGGGGGCGAGGATCAGCGAGTTTGGCAATGTGTAGGGGCCGATGCGTAGCGCCGACATAGGGCTTCCCTGCTCAAGAGACCTGCTGTTGAACAAATAGGAGAGTGCGAAAAAGGGTGGGCATGATACCCGCTCTGGATGACCGGAGAAAGGCTGTTTTGAACAAATTCTGAACAGCTGCGGGCTTATCGCGAAGGGTTTGGTTGTGGCGGATTTTCAAGCAATCCGCCGCGTACAGGCTATTCCGGCGAGTGGAAGCTGAGGCTGTAGTTCACCGCCTGGGTGCCGGGGTCGAGGATGTCCAGGGAGATGTGAATGGGCGTCTGCGGCGGCATTTCCGCGTTGCCTGCCAGCTCGCCGGCGAGGTATTCGCTGGGTTTGAAGCGGCGGCTGGCGAGCAGTTGGCCGTTGATGTCGGCGAAGCGCATTTCCAGCAGCGGGAAGGGCTGGGAGAACGCCGCGCGGTTGTAGAGGATGGCATCAACCACCAGGGCGCCGCTGAATTCCGGATGGCTGCGCACCACCAGGTTGCTGCTCTTGATCTGTGCAATATCGACTTTGGAGGGCAGCTGGCAGCCGATGGTCGGGCAGAGTTGTTCGAACCAGGGGCGGTACTGATCCTGGCGGGCCAGTTCATCGAAGTGATACATCACGTACTGCCCGGCGAGGGCCGCGGCACCCAGCAGGTTCAGCAGGCCCCAGCCGATCCAGCGGCCCCAGGGCTTTTGTGGTTGCTGCCAGGCCAGTTGCAGGGGCTCGTCATCCAGTTCGAAGAGGTGTTCGTCGCGCAGCTCGGGTTCGCTGCGTGGGATTTTCTTCGTAGCAACTGGAGGTGTCTCGTCGTCATCGTCACGTAGTGCGCTGAACGGTTTGCGCTCGGCATGCAGCTCGATGTGCTCAATCTCGGGTTCCGGCGGCGCAGCGCGGCGGTCGGTGGCGTTGAGGCTGAATGGCTGTTCTGTGGCGGACAGCGAAAAAGTCTCTGGCACGGCGACAGCCGGCTCGGTCGGGCTGGGCGCGCGTGCTGCTGTCGGCGTCGGGTTGCTCGTGCGCTCGCCCTGCAGGGCCAGGCTGGCAGTGGGCTTGGGTTGTTCGTCCTGCAACAGGGCTTCGGCCCAGCGCTCGTCGAGCGGGTCGTGCTCGACCGGCTCCGGGGCGAGGAAGGTTTCGCTGTATTTGGGCGCGTTATCAATCGCCAGAAATTGTTTCGACAGTTGCTGCTCTTGGGCTTCGAGCTTGGCTAGCTCCTCATCCAGGTCAAGGCTGTCGAGGTCCAGGTCGTCATGAATCCACAGGGTATCGCTGGCTTTACTGCTGGTGGGCGCGGCCGGTATTGCGGGGGCGGCGCTGGGCATAACCGGGCGCGGCGCGGACGGCACGGGCGGTTTGCTCGGCTGTGGTGCCGGCGTTGGCGTTGCGATTGGCGTCGCGGGGGGCGGCAGCGCCTGGCCTTGCTCGCGCAACTGCTGTGCGGCATTGAACACGTGCAGGCAGGCTCCGCAGCGCACGGCACCATGGGCGGCACCCAGCTGCGTGAGGTTCACGCGAAAGCTGGTGCGGCAATGGGGGCACTGGGTGACGAAGCTCTGGGTCATGCGGCGGTCCGGTTGAACAAGGCGGCTAGTCTAACGCAAGTGCTCGCTAATGCAGCAGCTGTGCGCGGTGGCCGGTTAGCGGCGTACGCCGCTGATGCGTACCCAGCCGTCTTTAACGGCGGTCGGGTCGAGGATAAAGGCATCGTTGTAAGCGGCGCGCACCTCGTCAGCCTGTTCGGCCAGAATCCCCGACAGGGCCAGGCGGCCGCCCGGTTTGACCAAGGCGGTGATCTGCGCCGCCAACGCCACCAGCGGGCCGGCGAGGATATTGGCTACCACTACGTCGGCCTGCTCCTGTGGCATATCGGCCGGCAGGAAGACTGGGAAGCGCGATGGGTCGATACCGTTGCGCCCGGCGTTGTCGCGGGAGGCTTCCAGGGCTTGTGGGTCAATATCGGTGCCGCGTGCAGTCGGTGCGCCGAGCAGCAGGGCGGCGATCGCCAGAATCCCCGAGCCGCAGCCGAAATCGATCACGCTGCAGTCGTCCAGCGGCTGGCCGTCCAGCCACTCCAGGCACAGCGCGGTGGTTGGGTGGGTGCCGGTGCCGAAGGCCAGGCCCGGATCGAGCAGCAGGTTGACTGCCTCCGGTTCCGGGGCGGCGTGCCAGCTCGGCACGATCCACAGGCGTTGGCCGAAACGCATGGGCTGGAATCCGTCCATCCAGCTGCGTTCCCAGTCCTGGTCTGCGATCACTTCAGCTTGATGTTCCGGCAATTCGGCGCCGGTGAGCAGTTGCAGGTGAGCGAATACTGCGTCAGCCGGGGTGTCGGCTTCAAACAGGGCGAGCAGATGGGTGTGTGACCACAGCGGCGTGGTGCCCAGGTCTGGCTCGAAAATCGGCTGGTCTTCGGCGTCCATAAAGGTCACCGAGACGGCGCCGACTTCCAGCAGTGCATCTTCGTAGGTTTCCGCCTGCTCCGGGGTGATGGCGAGACGAACTTGTAACCAGGGCATGGGGGAACCTCGTGAACACTGTGGCGGGACGCTGCAAATTGGCGCGCAGCTTACTTGAAGCGGTGGGGCGGCTGCCACCGCTTGCGGTCGGCAGAAACGACAAGGGCTGCCGAATGGCAGCCCTTGTTTAGCATTTCAGCTATGGCCTCGCGAGCTAGAGCGGTACAAGGCGCTACGTAGTAACAGCCTTTGGCTGGTCAAAGCGCCGAGGAAGCGGAGTTTACGTCTGTAAATGAGCATTCCTCGGGCGTTTTTAACGCCCCCTTCTTTTATCGAGAGGGGCCGACGCGCAGCAGGTCATTGGGCTTAGTGCTTATCCATACCCAGTTTTTTCTCCAGGTAATGGATATTCACGCCGCCTTTGCAGAAGCCCTTGTCACGAACCAGCATGCGGTGCAGCGGCACGTTGGTCTTGATGCCGTCGACCACGATCTCATCCAGGGCATTGCGCATACGGGCCATGGCCTCGTCGCGGGTTGCGCCGTAGGTGATGATCTTGCCGATCAGCGAGTCGTAGTGCGGTGGCACGCTGTAGCCGCTGTACAGGTGCGAGTCCATCCGCACGCCGTTACCGCCTGGCGCGTGGAAGTGCTTGACCTTACCAGGGCAGGGCATGAAGTTGTCCGGGTCTTCGGCGTTGATCCGGCACTCCAGCGAGTGACCGCGAATCACCACGTCACTCTGCTTGAACGACAGTTTGTTGCCAGCGGCGATGCTGAGCATCTCCTTGACGATGTCGATGCCGGTGACCATTTCCGAAACCGGGTGCTCAACCTGCACGCGGGTGTTCATCTCGATAAAGTAGAAACGGCCGTCTTCGTAGAGGAACTCGAAGGTGCCGGCGCCGCGATAACCGATTTCGATACAGGCATCGACGCAGCGTTGCAGCACTTCGGCGCGGGCTTTTTCATCGATGCCCGGAGCTGGCGCTTCTTCCAGCACCTTCTGGTGGCGGCGTTGCAGCGAGCAGTCGCGGTCACCCAGGTGGATGGCGTTGCCCTGGCCGTCGGAGATGACCTGGACTTCCACGTGGCGTGGGTTGCCGAGGAACTTCTCCAGATAGACCATCGGGTTGCCGAACACCGAACCGGCTTCGCTGCGGGTCAGCCTGGCCGATTTGATCAGGTCTTCTTCCTTGTACACCACGCGCATGCCGCGACCACCGCCGCCGCCAGCGGCTTTGATGATCACCGGGTAACCGACTTCGCGGGCAATCTGCAGGGCGGTTTCTTCGTCTTCCGGCAGTGGGCCGTCGGAACCAGGCACTACCGGTACACCGGCGCGCTTCATGGCGTCCTTGGCTGAGACTTTGTCGCCCATCAGGCGGATGGTCTCGGCTTTCGGGCCGATAAAGGCGAAGCCGGAGTTTTCCACCTGTTCGGCGAAGTCGGCGTTTTCCGCGAGGAAGCCGTAGCCGGGGTGAATGGCGGTGGCGCCAGTGACTTCAGCGGCGCTGATGATCGCCGGAATATTCAGGTAGGACAGCGCGCCCGAGGCCGGGCCGATGCACACCGACTCGTCGGCCAGGCCCAAGTGCATCAGTTCGCGGTCAGCGGTGGAATGCACCGCGACGGTCTTGATGCCCAGCTCTTTACAGGCGCGCAAGACGCGCAGGGCAATCTCGCCGCGGTTGGCGATCAGAACTTTTTCCAACATCGCAGGCTCTCCGCGGATCAAACGATGGTGAACAGAGGTTGATCGTATTCCACCGGCTGGCCGTTCTCGCCCAGGATGGATTCGATCACGCCGCTGGTTTCGGCCTCGATATGGTTCATCATCTTCATCGCTTCAACGATGCAGAGAATGTCGCCTTTCTTCACGCTCTGCCCGACTTCGACGAAGTTGGCCGCAGTTGGGCCTGAAGCGCGGTAGAAGGTGCCGACCATCGGCGAACGCACCACGGTGCCATTCAGTTTGGCAGCAGCCGGTGCGGCAGCTTCGGCAGCTACCGGGGCGGCAGCCACTGGCGCAGCTGTCGGGGCAGGGGCCTGGGCATACACCGGCTGTTGCATAAAGGCCGGTTGCTTGCTGTGGCGGCTGATGCGCACGGACTCTTCGCCTTCGCGAATCTCCAGCTCGTCGATACCGGATTCTTCCAGCAGCTCGATCAGTTTTTTGACTTTACGAATATCCATAGTGGTTCAACTCCCGGTGAGGTCAGGGACGCTTAAGTTCAAGTTGTTCGAGTGCAGCCTCCAGGGCCAGTCGGTAACCGCTGGCGCCAAGGCCGCAGATCACTCCCACCGCTACATCGGAAAAGTAGGAGTGATGGCGGAAAGCTTCGCGTTTGTGCACGTTGGACAAATGCACTTCGATGAATGGGATGCTCACTGCCAGCAATGCGTCACGTAATGCGACGCTGGTATGAGTAAAAGCGGCAGGATTGATCAGGATAAAGTCGACACCTTCGCCTTTTGCGGCGTGAATACGGTCAATCAGCTCGTATTCGGCATTGCTCTGCAGGTACAGCAGGTGGTGGCCTGCTTCGCGTGCCCGGCGCTCCAAGTCGAGGTTGATCTGCTCCAGGGTTGTGGCGCCGTAGGTGCCCGGCTCACGGGTGCCGAGCAGGTTGAGGTTGGGGCCGTGCAATACCAGTAGGGTCGCCATGGCGGTGCTTCCTTGTTTTTCTACTGCGCAGGACTATGCCGCGACAGCGTGGGGCTGTCCAGTTCTCAGCAATAGTCGACACGATGACCGCAGATTGCGGCAGATATATGACTCAGGGCGTTAAAAGCGTTCCCGAGCCGTGCTCAGGCGGGCAGCAAAGGTCGCCGCATCCACCTCGCCTACGACACGCAAATCCAGCCATTCGTCACCTTTGGCGTCGAATAGCAGGATGGCCGGTGGGCCGAACAGCTGGTAGCGGTCGAGCAGGGCGCGCTGGGCGGGGGTGCTTTCGGTGATGTCGAAACGCACCAGTTGATAGTCACCCAGTTGGCGGCCGACTTGCGGTGCGCTGAGCACTTCACGTTCGATTACTTTGCAGCTGATGCACCAGTCGGCATACCAGTCGAGCAGCAGCGGTTTGCCGTTGTTTTGTGCCGTGAGCAAGGCTGCATCCAGCTCGGCGGGTGTACTGATGGTTTGCCACTGACCGGATTGCACCTGAGTGGCTTCGGCGCTGCTGACCATGCGGCCGAGTGGCCGTAGCGGGTCGTCCTGGCCCTGCAGTGCGCCAACCCAGGCCACCAGTGCGTAGACCAGCAGGGGCAGGCCGAGCAGTTGCGCGAGTTTCTGGTGATGGGTCTTCGGCGTCAGTTCCAGTACGCCGAGCCACAGTGCGATGCCTGCGGCCAGCAAACCCCACAACGCCAGGCTGATTGGGCCGGGTACAACGCGCTCGAGCAGCCAGATGGCCACGGCCATCAGCAGTGCGCCGAACAGATTGCGCACGGTGAGCATCCAGGGGCCAGATTTCGGCAGCAATGCACCGCCACCGACGGCAAACAGCACCAGCGGCGCGCCCATACCCAGGCCTAGGGCCAGCAGTTTGAGACCGCCGCCCAAGGCATCGCCGCTAGCGCTGATATACAGCAGCGCGCCGGCCAGCGGCGCGGATACGCAGGGCGATACCAGTACGCTGGAGAGTACGCCCAGCGCTGCCGCGCTGAAAATCGTGCCGCCGTGTAGGCGTTGGCTCAGGCGCTGTAGTCGGCCGTCGATTGCTGCCGGCAGGCGTAGTTCAAGAAAGCCCAGGCTGGCCGCGCCGAACAGCGCGAAGAAGATCGCAAACGGCACCAACACCCAGGGCGATTGCAAGCGTGCCTGCAAGTTGAGTTCGGCGCCGAACAGGCCCATCAGTGCGCCAAGGATGGCAAAGCTCAGGGCCATCGGCAGCACGTAGGCCAGCGACAGCAGCAGGCTGCGCATGCCGCCCGGCTGGCCGCGCAGTACCACGCCGGTGAGGATCGGCAGCATCGGCAGTACGCAGGGGGTGAAGGTCAGTGCCAGGCCGCCGAGGAAGAACAGCGCCAGGTCCGTCCAGCTCCACGGCTGGGCTGCATCGGTTGCAGGATTGCCAGCACTTGCGCCGCCGCCAATCGCCAGTACTTCGGTCTCTGGGGGGTAGCACAGGCCTTTGTCGGCGCAGCCCTGGTAGCTGACGCTGAGGGAGAAGGGGCGATTGTCCGGGTTGTTGACCGGCACCTCGACATCCAGCACCTCGTAATACACCTCGACATCGCCGAAGTACTCATCATGCTTGGCCTTGCCGGCCGGCAGCACGGCCTGGCCCTGGTTTATAGCGGCCGGCTCGCTGCTAAAACCGAAGCGGTGCTTATAGAGGTAGTAACCCTCAGCAGCGACAAAGCGCAGTTTCACCGACTCACTGGAACTGCTGATCAGACTCAGCTTGAACGCCTCGCGCACCGGCAGGAAATCGGCGCTGTTGTTCAGTGGCGCACCCAGTTGTGCGGGCACGGGCGGCTTGTCGAACAGGCCGGCACTGGCCGGCAGGACGACGAGAAGCAGAAGCAGACTGAGAAAACGGTGCATGGCAGGCTCGCGAAGCGGGAGTCGCCGCATCATAGCGGAGGCGTGTAGCCCCGCGCATGCCCCAGCCTGTAAACGGTCTTGTCGAACGGCCGGATGGCGCGCGGCAGATTGCCGCGCCCAGGTGTGTTCAGACGCGAAAGGCCTGCACCGCCGTATGCAACTGGCCACCCAATTGCTGCAAATGTTCACCTTGTTGGCGGCCCTCGCCGATGCGTTGCAGGTTGTCGCTGCCAAGGCTGTGGATGCGCTCGCTATGCCCGCGAATTTCGCTGACTGCGCCGCTCTGCTGGGCGGTGGCATCGGCGATGCGCTCGGCCATGCTGGCGATGGTGCGGATTGCCGCGACGATTTCATCCAGCGCCCCGTCAGCCGCTTGCGCCTGACTTGCTGTGGTTTCGGCATGTTCAACCTGGTTGCGCATGGCCTGCACCGATTGCAGCGCGGCCTGCTGCAGGCGGCCGATCAACTCTTGAATCTGCGCGGTGGCACCGCTGGTGCGTTGCGACAGCGAGCGCACTTCATCGGCAACCACGGCAAAACCGCGGCCCAGTTCGCCGGCCCGCGCGGCTTCGATAGCGGCATTCAGCGCGAGCAGATTGGTCTGTTCGGCGATGCCGCGAATCACCGTCAGTACATTGCCGATGGTCGCGGTTTCCTCGGCCAGGCGCTCGATGGCCTGGGCGTTGCCTTGCACCTCATCAACCAGTGCATGCAGGCCGGTCAGGCTGTGTCCGATCACCTGTTGGCCCTGTTCCAGGGCGCGGTTGGCATCGCGACTGGCGTCGGCGGCCTGGCTGGCATCGCCGGCTACTTGTTGGATAGTGGCCTGCAACTCGCCGAGTGCATCGCGAATCTGCGCAGTATCGCCGGCCTGGCGCTCTGCGCCGTTGTGCAAACCGCCGCTGAGTTCGGCCAGGGTGCGGCTGGAGCCAACCACCTGTTCGGCATGCTGGCGAATGGTGCCGACCAGGTCCACCAGATAGGCACGCAGGCGGTTCAGCGACTCCTCGATATCGCGCAGTTCGCGGGTGCGTGAGTTGAGATGGATGTCATCGGCGAAGTCGCCGGCGGCCCAGGCGGATAGGGCTGGAACCAGGCGCTCAAGCACGCGGGTGAGGCGCCGCTGGATGGTGTCGATGATCAGTGCGATCAACAAGATCAGGCCGATCATCAGGCCGAGGATCAGCTGCACTTCACCCTGGATGCGTCCGTGCTCGGCGCGTACCAGGGGCTCCAGCGCTGCCAGCGCCTGCTGCACCTGGTCGATCTGCGTGCGTGTGCTGCTGGCCAGTGCACTGCGCTGTTCGATCAGACTGCGGGTGCGTTGCAGTTCGGCCGGGTAGCGGCTGGTCAGGCTGCTCAAGGCGCGTTTGAGGGCAATGCCACGGTCTTCAGCCTGGCTGTTCTCGCTGCTGGCATCCAGGCCCAGCAAATCGGCAAAAGCGTTGCCGGGTGTCGGGTTAGCGTCGGCTACGCCGAGTAGAGGAAGTTCGCTGAGCGTCTGAACCTGTTTGCCAAGGGCAGCCAGCTCACGTTCAACTTCACTGGCCAGCTCGCTGCGGCCACTGCGTACCAGCTTGTCGCGGGCATGCGCCAGGCGCGTCAGGTGGCGCGCGGCGTTGAACAGCGGGCGCCGATAGCTGGCCGCGGCGCTGGCCTCGCTGCTATCAGCGTATTGCGCCAGTTGCTCAAGGGTGGCGTCGATTTCTCGCTCGGCTTGCAAGAGCAGGCCTTGCGGGTCGGCGGAGAGCTTGCCGGCGGCCAGCAGCTCATTGGCACTGAACGCGCTGAGTGCGGCCAGGCTGGGGCGCAGGTCGCTGGCCAACTGGGCGGGCAGTTCATCCAGCGCGTGCTCAAGGTTGCCCAGTGCTTGCAGGGCGGCGCTATGACGCAAGGCGTCGCCGCTTTCCAGGTAGGCGCTGATGTTCTGTGCCACATCGCCCTGGAACTGCTGCGACAGGCTCAGGTAGCGCGCCATCAGCAGGTAGGGGCGCTCCAGGGCGCGCTGCGACCACCAGAGTGTGACGGCCAGGGCCACACAGACGGTGACCAGCAGCAGGGTGTTGAGGTTGGTAAGGGATTTCAGGCGCATGGGGCTCGACCGACAGCGAACGGTTCCAGCCGCGACGGATGCGTCAGGGCGGCTGCTAAGCCTCAGAATTTATTGCTTTTTCGTGACCGTAATATGACGCCGCCGACTGCGTCACAGTTCTCCGTCGATGGGCGGACGGATGGCGCGGCCAGGTGGCCGCGTCAGGCTCAGTCGCCTTGGTAGATGGCAACCTGATTACGTCCGCCGTGCTTGGCCACATAGAGCGCCAGGTCGGCCTGCTGCGAGAGCAGCTTGCTATCGAGCTGCGGGGCCAGCTGGGCGATGCCGCAGCTGAAGGTGCAGGAGAGGTCGTGGGGTTGCGCGGAGAACTGGATTTCCGCGAAACGCTGGCGGATGTCATCCAGTACGCGGCGCGCCGATTCGGCGTCGGTATCGGGCATGACCACCGCAAATTCTTCGCCGCCGTAACGGCCGATATGATCGCTCTTGCGCAGACGCTGCTTTAGGAACAGTGCCAGGCTCTTGATCACCCGGTCGCCCATGGGGTGGCCGTAGGTGTCGTTGACCTTCTTGAAGAAGTCGATATCGATCATCGCAAAGCTCAGCGGCTGGCCGTCGCGCTCGGCGCGGAAGCGCGCATCCTCAAGCAGTTGCAGGGTGTGGGTGTGGTTGTACAGACCGGTCAGGCTGTCACGCACCATGCGCGCCTTGAGGCTGCGCGCGCGCGCTGCACGGTTGCGTACGGTGGCGATCAGATGGCGCGGCTTGATCGGTTTGGTGAGGAAGTCGTCGCCGCCCTCGCTCATCGCGTCGAGTTGCTTGTCCAGGTCGTCTTCGGCGGACAGGTAAATGATCGGCACGCTGACATAGCGGTCGTTGTGGCGGATCACCTGGGCCAGTTCCGGGCCGTTGCACTCGGGCATATACATGTCGAGGATGATCAGATCCGGCTGGAAATCGGCCAGATGGCTCATGGCCTGGATCGGCTCGATCAGGGTGCGGGTAACGATGCCGGCGCTGTTCAGCACGCGCTCGGTGTGCGTGGCCTGAGCCCGTGAATCATCGACAATCAGCACCTTGTAGGGCTCGTACTGGGAAACGTTGGTCAGCACTTCGATGCGCTCGAACAGGTTCGATGCGTCGAGGCTGCCGGTGAAAAATTCGCGACCACCGGCGCGCACGGCGGCCAGGCGGGTCATGGTGTCGGTGTCTTCGGGGCTGAAGAACAGCAGCGGAATTTTGTGCTCCAGACCTTCCTGAACGCTCTGCGCCAGTTGCAGGCCACAACCGGGGCCGGAGAAGTCGACTTCCATAATGATCGCCGCCGGGTGGCGCTCAAGGATCGCGTTACGGAAGGCATTGGCGCTGTCCAGGGCAATGGCGTTCATGCCAAAGAACTCTAGGCGCTGCACCAGCTGTTCGGCACGCTCCAGGTGTTGCAGGGCCAGGTAGACCGGTTTGCGTAGCGGCGGCAGGATGGTTTGCTCGAAGCGGTCGCCATGGCGCAGGCCGGTGCGTGACAGGCGTTGCAGCAACTGGTTGAGCTGGCTGATCAGCTCGCTGTTGAGGCGCCCCCGGTTGTCGGCCACCAGTTGCAGGCAGTTGTCGATTTCCTGGGCCAGCTGACTGTGTTCGGCCTGGTCGAAGCGCTCGGCATAGCGTTGCAGCAACTGTGCGGCCTCGCGCAGCTCGCTCATGCCGGCTTCGCTCCATTCGCTGCGCTGCAGGCGTTGCCAGACTTCCAGCACCTGGCGCGCCTGATTGATCACGCGTTGGGCGAAGTGTTGCTTGAGGCGGTCGCGGCTGGGGTCTTCTTGCTCGGTCATGGCCTGAGTTCAGTAAGTGCGGCGTATGCCAGCAGGTGATGGCTTAGTGCTAGCAATCCTAACACTGGGATTTTTTTTTGCGAGCACCGTCGATCTATTGGCGTCGGCCTTCTGTCTATGTGTTCACAGTTATTCGCATTCACTCAACCGGCGCTAAGTTTGCTGTTTGCCGCTGCGCTGCGGGCTGTGCATCCCTTATAGTGCAAGGCAGTTGCGCAACCCTGCGCGCAGGTTGTGGTCGAACGAGCAGCCCCGATTTGTGCAGTACGGTGGCGAGCTTGCTACTTGGGTCAAAAAGGACAACGCCATGTTGGATTGGAAGAATCGAACGGCCGAAGCGCGTGATGGCGCGGCAGGCACCGCCAATACGTCATCGAGCCCATCCGCCGGCCGCCTGGCCGTGCGTAGCTTTGCCGGCCTGCTGGGGCTTTATCTGTTGGTGGCCCTGGTGGTGGGCTGGTACTGGAGTCAGGAGCCTGCGCAGTTCTCTGTGCAGCAGCGTGCCGAGACCAGTGCCGAGTTGAATGGGCGCAAGCTGGTCAACGGTTACACCACCGTGGAAACCCTCAAACAGGTGGCCGGTACGCTGCTCGACAAGCCGGGCGGCTATCTGTCCAACGATCTAGCGCCGCCGGGCTTGTGGCTCGACAACATGCCGAGTTGGGAGTTTGGCGTGCTGGTGCAGGTGCGTGACATGTCCCGCGCGCTGCGCAAGGACTTCACCCGTTCGCAGTCGCAGTCCACCGAGGACCCGGATCTGGCCAAAGCCGAGCCGCGTTTCCACTTCGACAATAAGAGCTGGGCGCTGCCGGCCTCGGAAGCCGAATACGCTGAAGGCATCAAATCGCTGGACCGTTACCTGGCGCGCCTGAGTGACCCGACCCAGGGCAATGCCCAGTTCTACACCCGTGCCGACAACCTGAATAACTGGCTGGGTGACGCCGCCACCCGCCTGGGTTCGCTGTCGCAGCGCCTGTCTGCCAGCGTTGGCCAGGTGCGCCTGAATACGGCAGTGGTTGATCCTGCGCCGGGCGAAGGCGTGGCGCAGCCGGATTTTGTCGAAGGGGTGAACTACGAAACGCCGTGGCTGCAGATCGATAACGTGTTCTACGAGGCGCGTGGCCAGGCCTGGGCGCTGGCGCATCTGCTGCGTGCCATTGAGGTGGATTTCGCCGATGTATTGGCGAAGAAGAATGCCACCGTCAGCGTGCGGCAGATCATCCGCGAGCTGGAAGCTGCGCAGGAAACCCTGTGGAGCCCGATGGTGCTCAACGGCAGCGGTTATGGCCTGCTGGCCAACCACTCGCTGGTGATGGCCAACTACATTTCCCGCGCCAATGCCGGTTTGATCGACCTGCGCCAGCTGCTGTCGCAGGGTTGAGCCGTGGCCTGGTCCGAAGCCGAGGTGGCGCACCGCGCCGCCTCGGATGCCGAGCGCATCGCCTGGGTCGATGAGCAGGATCGGCCGCTGGGTGGTGTATTGCGCAGTGAGCTGCGCGAGCGGCAGCTGATTGGCCGAGGCACTTATATCCTGCTATTCAACAGCGCCGGCCAGCTCTGTGTACACCGGCGTACCCTGAGCAAAGCGTTGTATCCCGGTTATTGGGATGTGTCCGCTGGCGGCATGGTGCTCGAGGGCGAGAGCTACGCCGAATCCGCCGCCCGCGAGCTGGCTGAAGAGTTGGGTATCGAAGATGTGCCGCTGATCGAGCACGCGCATTTCCTCTATGACGCGCCGGAAAGCCGCCTGTGGTGCATGGCTTATTCAGCGGTGTCCGATGCGCCGCTGCGCTTGCAGCCGGAAGAAGTGTTGGAGGCGCGCTTTATCTCCATTGAGCAAGCGCTGGCCGAGACTCAGCACCTGCCGTATTGCCCCGATTCGTTGGCCGCCCTGGAACGCTATCTGGCCGCCATTCGCTAGCCTCTCGATCTCGCCAAACCCCGCGCTGGCCCTGGCTTTGTGCAGGATATTTGGACGTTTCGTTCGGCATCCCGCACGGCGTCGCTAATCCGCCGATTAATGGCGCATTTTTACACTTAGCAGCTGCGCTTTTTGCCGTTACACTGCGCCGCCTTCAAGCCCTGGCCGTGTATCGCCAGGGTGCGCTGCCCCTGCCTGAGTGGGGCTTCGCGGCTGACAGCCGTCAGCCAGTCGCTATCCTGACCAGCCCAAGAGGAAAAGCCGGTGGTCAAGAAAGCCTCTTCATTTGCCGCTCTCGGCGGCCTGGTGTATTCCACTGACAGTGGTCGGCATTGCCCGGACTGCAGCCAGCCGGTGGACGCCTGCACCTGCAAACAGCCCCTGATCCCCGAAGGTGATGGCATCGCCCGCGTGCGCCGTGAGACCAAGGGTCGTGGCGGCAAGACGGTGACCACCATCAGCGGTGTACCCCTGGCCGAAGAACCCCTGAAAGACCTCGCCAGCGTGCTGAAAAAGCGCTGCGGCTGTGGTGGCTCGCTCAAGGACGGGGTGATCGAGATTCAGGGTGATCACGTCGAGCTGCTGCTGGCCGAACTGATCAAGCAAGGCTTCAAAGCCAAGAAGTCCGGCGGCTGATCCCGTCTTTTCTAAACTTACTCGGCGGACCACCGGTCACAGCTGAGTAATCGTCATTTCCAGACTTTAATCTGTAAGCGTCTTGGCACTGCCAAGGCCACCAACGCCAGCAAGGGAGACTTCGATGTCTGCACGACGCACACGCAAAGATGACGGCAGCCAGTGGACCGTAGCGGACAGCCGCAGTGTCTATGGCATTCGCCATTGGGGCGCGGGTTATTTCGCGATCAATGACAAGGGCCGTGTCGAGGTGCGCCCGAATGGTCCACAAAGTACGCCGATCGATCTCTATGAGCAGATCGATGAGCTGCGTTCCAGCGGTCTGTCGCTGCCCTTGCTGGTGCGTTTCCCGGACATTCTGCAAGACCGCGTACGGCAGCTGACCGGTGCGTTCGACGCCAACATTGCGCGCCTGGAGTACCAGAGCCGCTACACCGCGCTGTACCCGATCAAGGTCAACCAGCAGGAAGCGGTGGTGGAAAACATCATCGCCACGCAGAACGTCTCCATTGGCCTGGAAGCCGGCTCCAAGCCGGAGCTGATGGCGGTGCTGGCGCTGGCCCCGAAAGGCGGCACCATCGTCTGCAACGGTTACAAGGACCGCGAGTTCATCAAGCTGGCGCTGATGGGGCAGAAGCTCGGTCACAACGTCTTCATCGTCATCGAGAAAGAATCCGAAGTGCAGCTGGTGATCGAGGAGGCCGCCGAACTCAAGGTGGCACCGCAGGTCGGCCTGCGTGTGCGCCTGTCGTCGCTGGCCTCGAGCAAGTGGGCAGATACCGGCGGCGAGAAGTCCAAGTTTGGCCTGTCGGCGGCGCAGCTGCTGTCGGTAGTCGAGCGCTTCCGTGCCGCAGGGCTGGACCAGGGCATTCGCCTGCTGCATTTCCACATGGGCTCGCAGATCGCCAACCTGTCTGACTACCAACACGGTTTCAAGGAAGCCATTCGTTATTACGGCGAGCTGCGTGGCCTGGGCCTGCCGGTCGACCATATCGACGTCGGCGGCGGCCTGGGCGTGGATTACGACGGCACCCACTCACGTAATGCCAGCTCGATCAACTACGACATGGACGACTATGCCGGCGTGGTGGTCGGCATGCTCAAGGAGTTCTGCGACGCGCAGGAGTTGCCGCATCCGCACATCTTCTCGGAAAGCGGTCGCTCGCTGACCGCGCACCACGCCATGCTGGTGGTGCAGGTTACCGACGTGGAAAAACACAACGACGAGATTCCGCGTATCGAGGATGTCACCAGCCTGCCGGAAACCGTGCGTTACCTGGTCGAGCTGCTTGGGCCGACCGATATCGAGATGGTCACCGAGACCTACTGGCGCGCCACCCACTATATGAGCGACGTGGCCACTCAGTACGCCGACGGCAAACTCAGCCTGACCGAAAAGGCCCTGGCCGAGCAGTGCTACTTTGCCGTATGCCGCCGTTTGCACAACTCGCTCAAAGCCCGTCAGCGCTCGCACCGTCAGGTGCTCGATGAGTTGAACGACAAGCTGGCCGATAAGTACATCTGCAACTTCTCGGTGTTCCAGAGCCTGCCGGACACTTGGGCCATTGGTCAGGTGTTGCCGATTCTGCCGCTCAACCGCCTCGACGAAGAACCGCTGCGCCGCGCCGTGCTGCAGGACCTGACCTGTGACTCCGACGGCAAGATCCGCCAGTACGTTGATGAGCAGTCGATTGAGACCAGCCTACCAGTGCACGAGGTGCGCGAGGGCGAGGACTACCTGCTGGGTATCTTCCTGGTCGGCGCTTATCAAGAGATCTTGGGTGATATGCACAACCTGTTCGGCGACACCGACTCGGTGAACATCTACCAGAACGCCGATGGCAGCGTGTACCACGCCGGTATCGAGACCCACGACACCATTGAGGACATGCTGCGCTACGTGCACCTGTCGCCGGAGGAGTTGATGACCCACTACCGCGACAAGGTCGCCAGCGCCAAGATCAGCCCGCGTGAGCGCACTCAGTTCCTTGATGCGCTACGTCTGGGGCTGACCCGTTCGTCGTACCTGTCGTCTTGATCGCGGGCAAGTCCGCTCCTACGAAAGAAAAGGCCCCGCATTGCGGGGCCTTTTCTTTTAGAGCCTGATTTTAAGCTCTCGCGAGCTAGAGTCCTGCAAGGCAAAAAACGGCGAGGAAGCGGAGTGTACTTTTGTACATGAGCATTCCGAGTCGGTTTTTAACGCAGCAGGGCCGACGCGCAGCAGATCGAACATGTACCTCAGGCACCGAGTAGGCTCTGTCCGCACACACGCAGCACTTGTGCGGTGGTCGCGCCGGAACCCGGCTGGGCAAACCAGGCCACGGCTTCGGCGACATCCTGCGGCAGGCCGCCCTGGCCCATGGAGTTCATCCGCCGCCCGGCTTCGCGGATGGTCAGTGGGATCGCGGCGGTCATCTGGGTTTCGATAAAACCGGGTGCCACCGCGTTGATGCTGATGCCGCGCTTGGCCAGTGTCGGTGCCCAGGCCTGGGCCAGGCCGATAACCCCTGCCTTGCTCACCGCGTAATTGGTCTGGCCCATATTGCCGGCGATACCGCTGATCGAGGCGATTAGCACCACGCGGCCATTGTCGTGCAGCTTGCCGGCGTCCAGCAGGGCTTGGGTCAGCACCTGTGGGGCATTCAGGTTGACGTTGATCACCGAGTTCCAGAAGTCGTCGCTCATCTTCGCCAAGGTCTTGTCGCGGGTGATGCCGGCGTTGTGCACGACGATATCGATGCCGTCCGGCAGCGCCTCGACCAGTTGTGCGGCGGCGTCCTCGGCACAGATGTCCAGGGCCAGGCCGCGTCCACCCAGGCGGGCGGCCAGGGCATCGAGGGCATCCTTGGCTGGTGGCACGTCCAGCAGCACCACCTCGGCACCGTCGCGGGCCAGGGTTTCGGCGATGGCCGCACCGATGCCGCGCGAAGCCCCGGTGACCAGCGCCTTCTTGCCGGCCAGCGGGTGGGTCCAGTCCTTGACCTGCTCACTGCAGGCGTTCAGACGCAGCACCTGGCCCGATACATAGGCGCTTTTCGGCGATAGGAAGAAACGCAGCGCGCCTTCCAGCTGCGCCTCGCCGCCCTTGCCGACGTAGATCAGCTGCACGTTGCCGCCACGGCGGATTTCCTTGCCCATGGAGCGGCTGAAGCCTTCCAGCGAGCGCTGCACGCTGGCGGCAATCGGGTCTTTCAGCGATTCCGGGGCGCGCCCGAGGATCACCACGCGCGGGCATTTGCCCAGGCCCTTGAAGGTCGGCTGGAAGAAGTCGCGCAGCTCGATCAGCTGCTCGAAACGGGTCAGGTGGCTTGCATCAAATACCAGCGCCTTGAGCTTGGGGCCGTGTTCGGCGGTCCAGCGTGGCAGCTCGAACTGGCCTTCGCGGGCGGCAAACAGGGTGTCGGTCAGTTTGTGGGCGAACGGCAGCACGGCGCTGGCCAGGCTGCCTTCGCCGCCCAGCAGCAGGGCTCCGTCCACCGGCCGGCTGCGCCCGGCCATCCAGCGCTCCAGCAGCAGCGGTGCGGGCAGGCCGAGTGCGCTGACCAGGCGGCGACCGGACGTGGAGTTGGCAAAGGCGAGATAACGGTCGGACATGGAACGACTCCTGCGCATGGATCAAAAGTGCGCCCACTCTACGCAGGCCGCAGAAATGCGCAATTGACCGCGCCGCCTGCTGCACTGGCAAGGCGGCCAATGCCACACTGCCGCGACAGGTTAGCCTGTGCGCCATTCACTTCATCAGGAGTCATCCATGACCCAGCCGCGCCGCGTCGCCATTGTTGGTGGCAACCGTATTCCGTTCGCCCGCTCCAACACCGTCTATGCCACCGCGAGCAACCAGGAGATGCTGACCAGCGCGCTGGATGGCCTGGTCGAGCGCTTCAACCTGCATGGCGAGCGTCTCGGCGAGGTGGTGGCCGGCGCGGTGCTCAAGCATTCGCGCGACTTCAACCTGACCCGTGAATGCGTGCTGGGCTCGCGTCTGGCCCCGGAAACGCCGGCCTATGACCTGCAACAGGCCTGCGGCACCGGCCTGGAAGCCGCGCTGCTGGTGGCCAACAAGATCGCCCTCGGGCAGATCGAGTGCGGCATTGCCGGCGGCGTCGACACCACCTCGGACGCGCCGATCGGAGTCAACGAAGGGCTGCGCAAGATTCTTCTGCAGGCCAACCGTGGCAAGAGTACCGGCGAGAAGATCAAGAGCCTGCTGCAGATTCGTCCACGCCACCTGGCTCCGGCTATTCCGCGCAACGGCGAGCCGCGCACCGGCTTGTCGATGGGGGAGCACTGCGAGCTGATGGCGCAGACCTGGGCTATCCCCCGTGACGAGCAGGACCAGCTGGCCGTGGCCAGCCACCAGAAACTCGCCGCCGCTTACGCCGAAGGCTGGCATGACGACCTGCTGACGCCGTTCCGTGGCCTGACCCGCGACCAGAACCTGCGCGCTGACATCAGCCTGGAAAAACTCGCCACCCTAAAGCCCTGCTTCGAGCGCAGCCCGCGCGGCACCATGACCGCCGCCAACTCGACGCCGCTGACCGATGGCGCATCCCTGGTGCTACTGGCCAGTGAAGAGTGGGCCAAGGCCCGTGGTCTGCCGATCCTGGCCTACTGGAAGGACGGTGAAGCGGCGGCGGTGGATTTCGCCGGCGCGGGCAAGGAAGGTCTGCTGATGGCTCCGGTCTATGCGGTGCCGCGTCTGCTGGCGCGCAACAAACTGACGCTGCAGGACTTCGACTACTACGAAATCCATGAAGCCTTCGCCGCCCAGGTGCTCTGCACCCTCAAGGCCTGGGAAGACGCCGACTACTGTAAGACCCGCCTGGGCCTGGACGCGCCGCTGGGGGCCATCGACCGCAGCAAGATGAACGTCAAGGGCAGCTCGCTGGCTGCAGGTCACCCGTTTGCCGCCACCGGTGGGCGTATCGTTGCCAACCTGGCCAAGCTGCTTTCGGTGGCGCAGGAAGGCCGTGGGCTGATCTCGATTTGTGCGGCTGGCGGTCAGGGTGTGACTGCAATCCTGGAAAAGTAATCAAACAGCGGTATCCGCACGCGGTGCGGCTACTGATGTATGCAACTCCGTGATTTGGAGCGGCCCACCGAGGTGGAGCCGCTCTTTTTTTATGCGCGTCATTTGATGACTTCGCGCTCTGTGGGAGGGGCTTTAGCCGCGACAGATGTTCGTGGCGCTACACGTCGCGGCTAAAGCCCCTCCCACCCAAACCTGGCATTCAACCGAACGTTCAGATCGACGCGGCTATTGCGCCTGGCTATCGGCTTCGCCCTCAAGCAGCGCCGCCTTGCGCGCCAGCCCCCAGCGATAACCACTGAGGCTGCCGTTGCTGGCGATTACCCGGTGGCAGGGCACCAACAGGCCCAGCGGGTTGCTGGCGCAGGCGCGGGCTACGGCGCGTGGATGGCTGCCCAGTTGCGCGGCCAGTTCGGCGTAATTGCGTGTCTGCCCCAGTGGAATCTGTTGCAGGGCGCGCCATACCTGTTGCTGAAATGCCGTGCCGCGAATATCCAGCGGCAGCTGGGTGGCGCGTTGTGGTTCGCGCAGCTGGGTTAGCACCTGACGCAAGGCTTCACCTAGACCCGTGTCATCCACACGCAGCTCGGCGGCGGCAAAGCGTTGCTGCAATTCGCCCCGCAGTGCGTCCGGTGCGTCGCCGAACAGCAGCGCGCAGATGCCCTTGGCGCTGCTGGCTAACAACAAGTGGCCGAGCGGGCAGGGTGCGATGCTGTAACGCAGCTGCTCACCCGCCGCCTGCTTGCGCCGTTGTGCCGGGCTGAGGGGCGTTGGCTGCTGATACAGCGCGCGGGTGCCGGAGTAGCCGGCGCTGAGTGCGGCATCCAGCACGCTGTCTGCCGTCGGCAGCTGTTGTTCCAGGCGCGCGCGCCGTTGCGCCGCCGTCCAGGCTTTCGGCGTCAACCCGGTGCGGGCCTTGAAGGCGCGCGTTAGATGCGAGGCGGACAGGCCGATGCGCGCGGCCAGCTGGGCAAGGGTCAGCGGTTGTTCACTGTTGCTGAGCGATTCACAGGCGGCCACCACCAGCGCATCCAACTGTTCGGCCGGGCTCTGGCCCTGTGGCGAGCAGCGTTTGCACGGGCGAAAGCCAGCCGCTGCTGCGGCGTCAGCGTCGATATAAAAACTGACGTTTTCCCGCCTGGGCCGACGCGCCGGGCAGTTGGGCCGGCAATAGACACCGGTGCTGCGTACGGCAAAGACGAAGCGCCCATCCTGAGCGGTATCGCGTGTGCAGACGGCCTGCCAGCAAAGGTCTGAGTCGAGCATGGGGCATCTCCTTGAGCATAAGCCGATTGTCAGCTGTGCTCGGACGTACTGCCAATCCATATCTGACTTTCAAATAGTTGGCTAAACAGAGCGCCATCAGGGCAACGGTTTTTGCCCTCTGCGACAGGCTGCGCGGCGACATACGGCTCATCGCCGTTGTCGATGCGCACCTTCCACAGGCGCAGCGTTCTGCGTGGCTGTGCGGCTTCTATCGAGGCTCGGCATTGCAGCTTTCGCGCGGATGCCCCGCCCCAGGGTGGGCGCTTGGCGCAGATTGCCGTATAACGGGCGGCAGAGTCGATTTAGGCAACACAGGATCCCTGATTAAAGCTGATGAAGACGCCAAAACGTATTGAGCCGCTGGTTGAGGCCGGGCTGGTCGATGAAGTGGTACGGCCACTGATGAGTGGCAAGGAAGCCGCCGTCTATGTGGTGCGCTGTGGTGATGAGCTGCGTTGTGCCAAGGTCTACAAGGAAGCCAACAAACGTGGCTTTCGCCAGGCCGCCGAGTATCAGGAGGGCCGCAAGACGCGTAACAGCCGTGACGCCCGCGCCATGGCCAAGGGCAGCAAGTACGGGCGCAAGGAGCAGGAAGAGGCCTGGCAGAACGCCGAAGTGGCGGCGCTGTTCCGTCTGGCCAATGCTGGTGTGCGGGTGCCCAAGCCTTATGACTTCCTCGAAGGCGTATTGTTGATGGAGATGATCGATGACGGCGAGGGCGATGCAGCTCCGCGCCTCAATGATGTCGATCTGCACCCGGACGACGCCCGCGAATTCCACGCCTTTATGATTCGTGAAGTGGTGAAGATGCTTTGCGCGGGTCTGGTGCATGGCGACCTGTCGGAATTCAACGTACTGCTTGATCCGGGTGGCCCGGTGATTATCGACCTACCGCAGGCGGTAGACGCCGCCGGCAACAACCATGCGTTCAAGATGCTGGAGCGCGATGTGCGCAACATGGCCGAATACTTCGGTCAGTTTGCCCCGGAATTGAAGTTCACCAAGTACGCCAAGGAAATGTGGGCGCTGTATGAAGCCGGTGAGCTGACCCCGGAAACCCCACTGACCGGTGAGTTCGATGATCCGGAAGAAGAGGCTGATATCGACGCGGTGATGCGTGAGATCAAGGCCGCACTGGCCGACGAAGCACGCCGTCAGGCGCTGCTGAATGCCGAGGACGAACCCAAGGGCGAAGAACCGCCGCCGCCCTGGGCACAATAAGCACAGCGTGTTGCTGATAAAAAATGCCGCTGACCCAATCAGGCCAGCGGCATTTTTTATGCTGATGTCTCAATCATGTGTTGTCAGAAACACCCCATGCGGGCGAACCATGGCTGGTGCGCACGGCGCACCCTACGAGGCGGCCTTCACCTCGGGGGCAGCTACAGCCGTGCGGCCTTGAAGGTGTCGCAGCGGCTGATATCACCCCCGGCGAAACCGCTCTTGAACCAGCGTACGCGTTGCTCCGATGTGCCATGGGTGAAGGAATCCGGTACCACCTGGCCGCGGGCCTGCTTCTGCAAGCGGTCATCGCCAATGGCGTTGGCAGCGTTTAGCGCCTCCTCGATATCGCCTGGCTCCAGCCAGTCGTGCCGGCGCTGTCCGTGATAGGCCCAGACGCCAGCCAGGCAGTCGGCTTGCAGCTCCTGACGCACCAGCAGGCCGTTGGCACCTTCCACCCGCTCGCCACGTTGGCGGGCGGCATTGACCTTGGCCGAGACGCCCAGCAGGGTCTGCACGTGGTGGCCGACCTCATGGGCAATCACGTAAGCCTGGGCAAAGTCGCCGGCGGCGCCAAAGCGCTGTTCCAGCTCGCGGAAGAACGCCAGGTCGATATAGACCCGCTGATCGCCGGGGCAGTAGAAGGGGCCGACCGCCGCGTTGGCGAAGCCGCAGGCGGAGTTCACCCCGCCGCGAAACAGCACCAGGGTGGGATCACGGTACTGGCGGTTGGCGCTCTGGAAAATGTCGCGCCAGGTGTCCTCGGTATCGCCCAGCACGGCGCGGACGAATTCCGATTGCTCGTCATTGGCTGGCGGGGCTGAGTGTTGCGGTGCGCTGACCGAGCCACCCTGCATGGCCTGGCCGGCCAGTTGCCCGAGGATCTGCATCGGATCCTGGCCGCTGAGCAGGCCGACGATCACCACGATGGCCACGCCGCCGAGGGTCAAGCCCTTGCCGCCGCCCATGCGCATGCCGCCGCTGCCGCGTGCATCCACCACGTTGTCACTGCGTCTTCCGCGTTTCCAGCGCATCGCTACCGTCCTCTGTGTGCCGATCCTGAGTGTTGCTGCTGTAGGCAGGCCTGGCCAGCCCAGCGGTCAGTTGGCCGAATACTGGTTGATCACCCGTTCCGCACCCTGTTTGTCCAGGCCAATGACCTGATAGGCATCGCGCACATTGCCGTATTCCATACCGGGCGAGCCGGCGGGCATGCCCGGTACTGCCGCACCAATCAGGTCAGGTCGCTGACGCAGTTTGAGGATGTCGGCGGCCGGTACATGACCTTCAACAAACTGGCCGTTGATCACGCCGGTATGGCAGGACGCCAGGCGCGGTGGAACCCCGAGGCGCTGTTTGACCGCACTCATATCGATTTCCACGTGATCGTTGACGGTAAAACCGTTGTCCTGCAAGTGGCTGATCCAGGCCTTGCAGCAACCGCAGTTGGCATCGCGGTGTACATCGATGGTCAAAGGTTCGGCGGCGAAACTCAGGTTGCTGAGCAGCAGCGCGGCAAGCACAGACAGCTGGCGCATGGGGGACTCCTGGCAGGTAAAGGCTGAGCATAGCGCCCGGCGACCTCGGACAACCACTGACGATTTCCGAATCAGCCTGGTGCGGCTTATGCTGCGTGCTCGATTTCTGGGCTTTCGCTTTGCAAGAAAAGGATGCTGTCCATGCTGTTTGCGCGCGTTGTACTGCTGATTCAACTGCTGGCGCTGGCCGGCCTGGGGTTGGCCTACTTTGTTCAGCCCCATGAAATGACCAACCTCAGCGGCATGTTGCTGATGTCACCGGCCGCCGCCACGGATATACGGGCCTACTATGGTGGCTTGCAACTGGGTCTGGCAGCGTTTATCGGCCTGTCGCTAAGCCGCCTCGATCTGACCCGCGCTGCGCTGACCCTGCTGGTGCTGCTCTACAGCGCCTTGGCCTTGGCGCGCATTGGCGGGTTGTGGCTCGATGGCGGAGCGCAGCAGACGTTCAATCTCTACGCGCTGCTGCTGGAAGTGGTGTCAGCGGGGCTGTGCTATTGGGCGCTGCGCGGCTTGCAACGTCTCTAGCCTTAACGGCGCTCCAGCAGCACACCCGACTCCATATGGTGGGTGTAGGGGAACTGGTCGAACAGCGCGCAGCGCGTCACCTTGTGGGTGTCGTTGAGCTGGGCGATGTTGGCGGCCAGGGTCTCCGGGTTGCAGGAGATGTACAGGATGCGCTCGAAGCGGCGGGTCAGCTCGCAGGTGTCCGGGTCCATGCCGGCACGTGGCGGGTCGACGAATACGCAGCCGAAGTCGTAACTCTTCAGGTCGATATCAACCAGGCGGCGGAACGGCCGCACCTCGTTCAGCGCTTCGGTCAGCTCTTCGGCGGACAGGCGCACCAGGCTGATGTTGTCCACGCCGTTGTCGGCCAGATTGGCCAGGGCGGCATTCACCGATGACTTGCTGATCTCGGTGGCCAGCACCTTGCGCACGCGGGTGGCCAGCGGCAGGGTGAAGTTGCCATTGCCGCAATACAGCTCCAGCAAGTCATCCTGGCGTTCGCCCAGCACCTCATAAGCCCAGCCGAGCATCTTCTGGTTCACTTCGCCGTTGGGCTGGGTAAACGCGCCTTCCGGCTGGCGATAACTGAAGGTGCGCCCGGCGACCTGCAGTTTTTCCTCGACATAATCCTTGCCGATAACGATACGTTTGCCCTTGGAGCGGCCGATGATGCTGACCTGCAGCTCGGCGGCGAGCTTCTCTGCCTCGGCCTGCCAGGCAGCGTCCAGCGGGCGGTGGTAGCACAGGGTAATCAATGCATCACCCGCCAGGGTGGTGAGGAACTCGACCTGAAACAGCTTGAAGCTCAGGGTGCTATTGGCCTGCCAGGCGGCCTTCAGGCGTGGCATCAGGGCGTTGATTTGCGCGCTGGCGATGGGGAAATCTTCGAAGAAGATTGGTGTGTGCTTGTCGCCGGCTTCGAACATCGCATAGTGGCGATCCTCGCCTTCGCGCCACAGGCGGAATTCGGCACGCAGGCGATAGTGCCCGCGCGGCGACTCGAATACCTCGGGCGCGGGCGCATCGAAGGGGGCCAACAGCTCGATCAGGCGCTGCTGCTTCTCCGCAAGTTGGGCGGCGTAGTTGGCGGGATCGAACTGGGAACGGCTCATGGATTACTCGCTAATCAGCGCTGGAGGCGCCCGCCTGCATAGCTGCTGGCGGGCGGTGTGAACGGGCTTAAGAGAACAGGCCGAGCTTGATCACGCAAAACACCGCGAGAATCACCAGCATCGGGTTCAGCTCGCGCCAGCGGCCGGCCAGGGTCTTGGCGGCGACCCAGGCGATAAAGCCGAAGGCAATGCCGGAGGCGATGGAGAAGGTCAGCGGCATGGCCAGGGCGGTGATCAGCACCGGTGCGGCGACGGTGATGTCTTCCCAGTCGATTTCGGCCATCCCGGCGGTCATCAGTACTGCGACGAACAGCAACGCTGGCGCGGTGGCGAAGGCCGGCACGCTGCCCGCCAGCGGGGCAAAGAACAGCGCCAACAGAAACAGCACGGCGACCACGCAGGCCGTCAGGCCGGTACGTCCGCCGGAGCTGACCCCAGCGGCCGATTCGATATAGCTGGTGGTGGTCGAGGTGCCCAGCAGCGAGCCGCCCATGGCAGCAGTGCTGTCGGCGATCAGCGCGCGGCCCATCTTCGGCATATGGCCGTCCTTGCGCATCAGCCCGGCCTTCTTGGCGACGGCGATCAGGGTGCCGGAGTTGTCGAACAGGTCGACGAACAGGAAGGCGAAGATCACGCTGATCAGACCAATGTCCAGCGCGCCCATGATGTCCAGTTGCAGGAAGGTCGGGGCCAGCGACGGCGGCATCGAGACCACGCCGCCAAACTGCGAAATGCCCAGCGCCATGCTGATCAGGGTAATCAGCAGAATGCCGATCAGTACCGCGCCGGTGACCTTGCGCGCCTCCAGACCGACGATCACGAAGAAACCGAGAATGGCCAGCAGTGCCTGGGGCTTGCTGAGGTCGCCCATGCCCACCAGCGTGGCCGGGTGGTCGACCACGATGCCAGCGCTTTGCAGGGCGATCAGGGCGAGGAACAGGCCGATACCGGCGGCAATCGCTGAGCGCAGCTCCAGGGGAATGCTGTTGATGATCCATTCGCGGATCTTGAAGATCGACAGCAGCAGGAACAGGCAGGCCGAGAGGAACACTGCGCCCAGCGCCACCTGCCAGGTGTGGCCCATGCCCAGCACCACGGTGTAGGTAAAGAAGGCGTTGAGGCCCATGCCTGGTGCCAGGGCGATTGGGTAGTTGGCGATCAGACCCATGATGGCCGAGCCGATGGCGGCGGCCAGGCAGGTGGCGACAAAGATCGCACCTTTATCCATGCCGGTTTCACCGAGGATGCTCGGGTTGACGAAGAGAATGTAGGCCATGGTCAGGAAGGTGGTCAGCCCTGCCAGACACTCGGTGCGCACCGTGGTGTTATGGGCTTTGAGTTGGAACAGTCTTTCCAGCATGTGGCACTCCCCGTGACGGCGCTCTTGCCGCGTTTATGCAAACCGAAAGCAAAGCACATTCACACCTGAGTGCATGTTTTTGCTGGCGATCTGGAAAAAGGCGCGCATCATATCAGCTCGTCCGGAAGGGGTGAATTTATGACCGCTCGGACAGTTTATGTACCTGATTTGCAAGGAGCTAAACGATGACTGCACGGGCCCTTATCAGCGTTGCCGATGGTGTTGAAGACCTCGAATGCGTAACCCTGATTGATGTACTGCGGCGTGCCGAGGTTGAAGTGGTAGTGGCCAGCATCGAGAGCCGGCGGATGATTACCTGCGCCCGTGGCACGCGCCTGACGGCCGACACCATGTTGGTCGACGTGTTGGCTCAGCCCTTCGATCTGATCGTGCTGCCCGGCGGCATGCCGGGCGCACAACACCTCGCCGAGCACGAACCGTTGGCCGAGCGGGTGCGTGAGCAGGCCAAGGCCGGCAAGCTGTTCGCGGCGATCTGCGCGGCGCCCGCCGTCGCCCTGCAACAGTACGGCGTGCTCCGGCAGCGGCGCATGACCTGCTACCCGGCCTTCAGTGATCGCCTCAGCGGCTGCGTGTTTGTCGATCAGCCAGTGGTGGTTGATGGCAACTGCATCACCAGTCAGGGCCCCGGTACCGCCCTGGCGTTCGCTCTGACCCTGGTCGAGCAGTTGTGTGGCAAGACCATGCGCAAGCAGGTCGCCGAGGCCATGCTGGTGAGCTAGTCGTTGCTCCGCTCGGCACCTTGCGGGTGCAGATGGTCACGCTTGGCCAGCTCGGGGAACAGGCGGACCCACAGGCCGGTGACCAGAATCGCCCCGACGCCGCCGATCAGCACCGCCGGTACGGGGCCGAACCAGGCAGCGCTAACCCCGGCGCGGAAATCCCCCAGCTGATTGGATGCACCGATAAACAGGCCGTTGACCGCGCCGACGCGGCCGCGCATTTCGTCCGGGGTTTGCAACTGCACGAAGGCGCCGCGGATCACCATGCTGATCATGTCCGCTGCGCCCAGCACCACCAGCGCTGCCAGGCTGAACCACAGTGAGGTGGACAGGCCGAAGCCGATGGTCGCCACGCCGAAGATCGCCACTGAAGTGAACATCACCGGGCCGACCCGTCGCTCGATGGGGAAGCGTGCCAGCCACAGTGACATCAACAGCGCACCCACCGCTGGCGCCGAGCGCAGCAGGCCGAGGCCCCAGGGCCCGGTGAGCAGAATGTCCTTGGCAAACACCGGCAGCAGCGCGGTGGCGCCGCTGAGCAGCACCGCCAGCATGTCCATCGACACCGCACCGAACACCGCAGGTCGGCTGCGAATAAAGCGAAACCCGGCCAGCAGGGACTCCAGCGAGACTTTCTGTTTAAGCGGCAGCTGGCGTGCCGGCAGGCTCAGCATCAGGCTCAAGGCACCGCCATACAGCAGCAGGGCCGGGCCATAGACCCAGTGCGTGCCGAGCGCATAGAGCAGGCCGCCCAGCGCTGGCGCGACAATGGTGGCGGCCTGCATGGCCGAGGCTGACGCGGCTACGGCAGCAGGAAACAGGCCGGGCGGCACGATATTCGGCAGCAGGGCCTGTGTCGTCGGCATCTCGAACGCGCGGGCGGTGCCGAGCAGGAAGGCGATCAGGAAGATCATTTCGCGGCTGATGCTGCCGGCGCTGCTGCCCAGCAGCAGGCCCAGGGCAATCAGCCCCTGCGCGCCCTGGCAGAGTGCCGCCACCTTGCGCCGGTCGAAGCGGTCGGCGACATGCCCGGTGAGCAGGATAAACAGGATCTTTGGCAGGAACTCGATCAGCCCGACCAGGCCCAGGTCGAGCACGTTACCGGTCAGTGCATACATCTGCCAGCCAATCGCCACGGTAATCATCTGGAAGCCACTGGCGGTGAACACCCGGGCGAACCAGAAGGCCAGGAATGGGCGCTGGTGACGTAAAAGCTGGGACATGGCCGAAACAACTCGCACGGCTAGCGGGAGGCGCAGCCTAGCATGCGCCCGCGTGGGCGGCACGGTGAAGCCCGCGTTAGAGGCGTAGAGATAAATTTATCTGACTTTGAAGGCAGGTTTTTATTCTGTTGTGGTAGTGACTTGGGTAGAATCTGACTTTCAGGTCAATAATTCTGTCGTCTACGCTGATTATGCTCCGTGCTTGTAAGCGGCGCGCCTGTCTCTCTTTTGTTCACGCAAATGGCCAGGCTGCTCTGGCCCCGAGGAACGGACATGTCCACTCCTGAGTTGTCCCGCCGCGCCTTTCTGCAAGGCAGCGTTATCGCCGGTATCGGCATCAGTTTCGCCCCGCTGGGCAGCAAGGCGTTTGCCGCCTTGTTCGAGGAGCGTGTAACCGCCATGCCGCAGCCCTGGTACAACGCCAGTGGCAAGGCCGTAGCGCGCATCGATGGGGTCTCCAAGGTGGTCGGTGGCAAGGTGTTTGCCCGCGATATCCGTGCCAAGGACATGCCCGGCTGGCCGCAGCATCAAGGCCATGCGCTGTTGCTCAAGGCCACGCGTACCGAGCAGCTGTACCAGGGCTTCGACCTGTCGGTGCTGCCAGCCGAGTTTCAGCCGCAACGTGTAGTGACCGCCAGTGACCTGGTTAAAGACGGCATCGCCTTCCCCGATGGCCACAACCTTGATCCGCTGCTGCCCGAAGGCCAGGTGCCGATGTTTATCGGCCACCCGGTGGCGCTGCTGATCTGGCATGACTTCGAGCGCTATCGTCAGGCCAAGAACATCCTCAAGTTCAACGACAAGGTGATCCGCTATGGCGCTGCCGCGCCGGCGTTCCAGAGCGACCCCTACGGCAGTTTCCGCTTTGTGCGCGTCGGCGGCAGTACACCGTTCGAGCCGGACACCTTTTCCAGCCTTAAGGACAGCATGCTGTTTCCGCTGATCCACAACCGCAAGCCGGCCTGGGGCGAAGGCAAGGTCAGCGGCGACCTGACGCAGCAGGGCCTGTATCACGCCGAGCAGATGCTCAAGCAGTTGGAGACACCACCGGACGACTGGCTGGTGTTCGACGAGCGCTTCAAGACCCAGTCCATCGAGCCGGCCGCGCTGGAAGCCGACAACGGCAACGGCTGGTACGACGCCGCCACTGGCACCCTGCATTTTGTGGTCGCCACCCAGTGCCCATTCGAAGTGGCCGAGCAGTGCGCGCATATGCTCGCGCCATCCAAGTTCGGCGTGAAAAAGCTCAGCATGCATCCTGGCTACACCGTCGGTTACGGCTCCAAGGACAACAATATCTTCGTGTTCTACGCCGCCCTCGCGGCCATGTACGGCGACGGAGTGCCCGTGCGCCTGGCCAATGACCGCTACGAGCAGTTCCAGAGCGGCATCAAGCGCCATCCCTTCGACATGCATTACCAGTTGGCGGTGAATAAGCAGGATCACAGCTTCCAGATCTTCCGTGCGCATATGGATGTCGATGGTGGCGGTCGCGCCAACTACAGCGCCTCGGTGGCGGCAGTCGGTGCCACGGCGGCGCAGTCGATCTACTACCTGCCGCGCAGCGACCTGGCGGCCACCGCCTACTATTCGCGTGGTGTGGAAGCCGGCTCGATGCGCGGTTACGGCACCCTGCAGACCATGGCCGCCACCGAGATGATGGTGGACGAAGTGGCCGAGCGACTGAACCTCGATGCCATCGAGCTGCGCAAGAAAAACGTGTTCCAGTCCGGCATGAAGAACACCCAGGGGGCGATCCCGGCCGGTGCCCTGCGTCTCGACGAGATCCTCGACAAGGCCGCGCAGCACGAGATCTGGAAGGATCGCGTGGCGCGCAAGCAGCGCTTCGATGCCGAAGACCCGGACAACCTTTACGGCGTCGGCTTTGCCATCTGCCAGAAGGATTTCGGCACCGGCTCCGAAGCGCCGATGGCCAGCCTGGAGTTCAGTGTGGACGGGCGCGTCAGCCTGCGCCAGATCGCCATCGACATGGGCACCGGCATGGCCACCTCGCAGGCTCTGTTGGTCGCCGACTACCTCGGTCAGCCCGCCGATGAAATCAAAACCGGCGAAACCGAGTGGAGCGAGCTGGCGCTGACCACCAGTGGCAACCCCTACATGATCAGCCAGGCCGAGCAGGACGCCGCGCTGCGCAACCCGCGCTGGGTCGGCAAGCTGGCCTCGCCGTCGTCGGCGACCAACTCCTCCTACTACACCGGACACGCCACCCGTGAAGCCGCGCGCCTGCTGTTTATCCACGGCCTGTGGCCAGCAGCCCTGGCCATCTGGGGGCGCGGTGAGCACGGCGAGTTGGCCAACCCTTATGTAGTGCGCCGCGAGAACGCGCACTGGGTCGAGGGAAAACTGACCGCCGATGGCATGCCGCCGATTCCGTTCAAACTGCTGGCGCACAAGGCCCATGAGCTGGGATTGGTCACCGGTATCAGCGTGCATGGTTTCAACCGCTGGAGCTGGGCCGAGGGCGAGTTCGAGATCAACGGCCAGCGCGAGCGTGTGCCGCTGGATGCCATTGCGGTGAAATACGGCGACGGCGCAGCTGCGGCGCAAAAAACACTGATGAACCGCAACGGCTTCCACCTGCTCGATCGCGTCAGCATCAAGTACCCGGTCACCCAGCTGAACAACGCGATGGTCACCTACTACAGCCCGGTGGCCACCCTGGTCGAGGTCAAGGTCAACAAGGGCAGCGGCGAGGCGCGGGTGATCAACCATCACTCCTGGCTCGAATGCGGCCGGGTGATTGTCGAGGAACTGGTGCTCGGCCAGCTCGAAGGCGGCATCGCCATGGGTATCGGCCATGCGCTGCTGGAGGAAATGCCGCTGTATGAAGGCGGCCCCGGCGACGGCACCTGGAACTTCAACCGCTATCAACTGCCGCGCGCCAAGGATTGCGCGGTGTGGTCGCAAAGCGCGGAGATTCTGCCGCCGCTGTCGCCCAGTGACCCGGCCAAGGGCATCGCCGAAGTGGTGATGATTCCGGTGGTCGGCGCCATCGTCAACGCCGTGGCCCACGCCACCGGCAAGCGCCTGCGCGACCTTCCCCTGACTCCGGCCCGTATCAAGGAGGCCCTCCATGGCTAAGCGCCTGCTCAGCATGATTATCAACAGCCAGGCGGTCGGCCCGATGGAAGTGGCCGACGACTTGATGATGATCGACTTTCTTCACGAATACCTGAACCTCACCGGCTCACGCCTGGGCTGCGGCCAGGGCGTATGCCACGCCTGTGTGGCGATCCTCGACAAGCCCGACGGCACCAGCGAAGAAATCCGCACCTGCATCACCGGCGCACATTTCTTCGACGGCAAGCGCATCCGCACCATCGAGGGCCACGCCAAGCGTGACGCCCAGGGTGAGGTCAGCCAGCTCAACCCGATTCAGCAGCAGTTCGTCGACACGTTCGCCTTCCAGTGCAGCTACTGCACCCCGGGCTATGTCAACGCCGCCACCGTGCTGGTGGAAAAACTCCAGCGTCAGCCGGTCAAGCGCAGCGAGCTGGAAGGCGAGATCGAAGACGCCCTGGGCAAGCACATCTGCCGTTGCACTGGCTACGTGCGCTACTACAGCGCCGCGCGCGATGTGGTTGAGTCCCTCGGCCTGGTCAAGGAAGGTTAAGCATGAAGAACATTCTGATTGCTGCCGCCCTGTTGCTGCCGTTGGCCGCCCAGGCGGCGGATAAGCAACTGATCGAGCGCGGCAAGTACCTGGCGCGCGCCGCCGACTGTGTGGCCTGCCACAGCGTCGAAGGCGGCGCCGAGTACGCCGGCGGCCTGCCGCTGGAATCGCCGTTCGGCACTATCTACGGCACCAATATCACCCCGGACAAGCAGTACGGCATCGGTGAGTACAGCGCCGATGATTTCTACCGCGCGGTGGCCGAAGGTGAACGGCGTGATGGCAGCAAGCTCTATCCGGCCATGCCGTACACCTCCTATCACCTGCTCAAGCGCGAAGACTCCGACGCCATCTACGCCTACCTGATGAGTCTGGAGCCGATCGCCAAACCCAGCCCGCAAACCAGCCTGAGCTTCCCGTTCAATGTGCGCTTCGGCCTGGGCTTCTGGAACATGCTCTACAAGAATCGCGTGCAACTGCTGCCGGCTGAAGGCAAAAGCGAGACCTGGCAGCGCGGTCAGTACCTGGTCGAGGCCCTGGGCCACTGCGGCGAATGCCACACGCCGCGCAATGCTCTCGGCGCGTTGCAACAGGATCAACGGCTGCAGGGCGGTGTGCTGCTCGGTTACGAGGCCCCCAGCCTGCTCGCCGAGGACCTGGCCGAGCGCGGCTGGAGCACCGACGACCTGGCGACCTTCCTCAAACACGGCATCAGCGCCCAGGGCTCGATGTTCAACGAGATGTACCCGGTGCTGCACCACAGCACCCAGTACCTGCCGCTGGACGACCACAAGGCCATGGCCACCTACCTGCTCGGCGATCAGCCGCCTGCGCCGCGCAAGGTCAGCGCGGTGGCCTTCGAACAACTCGATGACAGCGCCCAGCAGGGCCGCCAGCATTACCTCAACCTCTGCGCCGGGTGCCATGGCGTGGTGGGCGAGGGCGTGCCGCATGTGGCTGTGGCGATGGACGGCAACACCACCCTGCGTCTGAACGATGCGCGCAACCTGTTGCGGGTGATCGATGACGGCATCAAGGAGCAGCAGTTCACCGGTTTCGAGCGCATGCAGCCGATGCCGGGCTTCAGCGACAAGCTGGACGACGGGCAGCTGCGCGATCTGCTGCATTACCTGCGCCAGACCTGGGGCGGCCAGGCGGCCGAGCTGAGCCCGCAGCAGGTCAGCCAGTTGCGCAGCGAGAAAGGCCATTGAGGACGGGTGAACTCTGATGCAACACCTTGACCTGCTGGTGGTGCGCCAGGCGCTGCAGTGGTCCGCCGCAGGGCAGCGCGTGTGGCTGTGTACGGTGCTGAGCACTTATGGCTCGGCACCGCGCGCGCCGGGTTCGCTGCTGGCTGCCACGGCGCAGGGCGAATGGATCGGCTCGTTGTCCGGTGGTTGCGTCGAGGATGATTTTCTCGAGCGCCTGGCCGCAGGTGCCTTTCCTGAACCTGTGCACCTGGTGCGCTACGGCGATGGCAGCGACCCGCGCTCGCAGATCAGCCTGCCCTGCGGCGGTGTGCTGGACGTGCTGGTGGAAAACCTGCCGGCCGACTGCGCGGTACAGGCTCATCTGCGTGAGCTGGAAAGCGCCTTGGCGGGCCAGCGCCGGCTGATCCGTGACGTGGCGCTGCCCAGCGGTGAGCGCCGTTTGCTGGCTGACAACACGCAGGGGCCAAGAGTTGAGCGTCAGTCGAATCGGCTGCGTGTGCGCGTTGGCGCGGCCCAGCGCTTGCTGCTGGCCGGTTACTCCTCGGTGGCGCAGGTCTGCGCGCAGTTTGCTCAAGGTTTGGGCTTCGAGGTGGTGCTCTGCGACCCGCGCGAGGAGGTGCTGCAAGGTGTCGAGTTGCCGGGGGTGGAGATCCGTCGCGAGCTGCCATCGGAGGTGATCCGCCGTGGCGGCTGCCATGCCGATACGGCCGTAGTGGCGCTGACCCATGATCCGCGTATCGATGATCTGGCGATGATCGAAGCGGTGCGCACCGAGGCTTTTTATATCGGCGTGATGGGCTCGCGACTGACCAGCGCCAAACGCTTCGAACGCCTGCGCCGGGTGGGTGGCCTGGATGATGCTGCGCTTGCGCGGATCATCGCGCCGATTGGCCTCAACCTGGGCAGCAAGACCCCAGCAGAAATCGCCCTGGCGGTGTTGGCCGATATCCTGCGGGTGCGCAACGGCCTGGCGCGGGATGCGCTCTAGCATGCCGCGCGTCGTGGCCCTGTTATTGGCGGCCGGTCGCGGTCGGCGCTTCGGCAGCGACAAGCGCCTGGCCCGTTTGCCGGACGGACGCGGCCTGCTGGCGGCCAGTGCCGAACGGGCGTTGCAGGTGTTCGCTGAGGTGCATGTGCTGCTGCGCGACGAAGACGATGCGCAGGCGTTGGGGCTGCCGGCGGCGTGCCGGGTTATCCGTTGCCGTGACGCCGATCAGGGCATGGGCCACAGCCTGGCGGCTGGCATACGCGCCCTGGCCGTGCAGGATGCCGATGCCATCGCCGTGCTGCTCGGCGACATGCCCTGGGTGGCCGCCGACAGCCTGTGGCAACTGTGCCAGCAGGCCGCAGCCGAGCGCATCGTTTATCCGCTATATGACGGTCAACGCGGACATCCGGTGTTGTTTGGTCGTGTCTTCTGGCCGCAACTGCAAGCCTTACGCGGTGATGAAGGTGCGCGCGTGTTGCTGCAGGCGCAGGCCGCTGCGTGCCAGGGCGTTGCGCTGGCCGATCCGGGTGTGCTCCTCGATGTTGATCGGCCGCAGGCGCTATCTGCTGTCTAGGCGGCCATCCTTGGCAGTGTGGCAGCCCGTCGCGTGACAATCGACCACAGCTGAACTTGGTGCGCCAAGCGCTACTCTCTGTATATCTCTTGACCCGCATCAACACTGAGTGTGCGTGGTTATGCAGGGCGCTTGACCCTGTGCGATGGCTAGCCAACCCAGAACAATAATCCCCCGACTGATTGCTTGTGACTGGCATGTGCGCCCGTGGCCGTGCCCCGTATCACCTGACTGAGGAAACGCCATGTTTGGATTGGAGGCTCTCGACCTCGCCCGAATCCAGTTCGCCTTTACCATCTCCTTTCACATCATCTTTCCGGCCATCACCATTGGTCTGGCCAGTTACCTGGCGGTGCTTGAAGGCTTGTGGCTGAAGACGGGTGAGGAGGTGTACCGCGACCTGTATCACTTCTGGTCGAAGATTTTTGCGGTCAACTTCGGCATGGGCGTGGTTTCCGGCCTGGTCATGGCCTATCAGTTCGGCACCAACTGGAGCGCGTTTTCCGACTTTGCCGGAGCGGTCACCGGCCCGCTGCTGACCTATGAAGTGCTTACCGCGTTCTTCCTCGAAGCGGGTTTTCTCGGCGTCATGCTGTTCGGCTGGAACCGCGTCGGCCCGGGCCTGCACTTCTTCTCCACGGTGATGGTGGCGGTCGGTACGCTGATCTCGACCTTCTGGATTCTCGCCTCCAACAGCTGGATGCACACCCCGCAGGGCTTCGAAATCATCGACGGTCGGGTGATTCCGGTGGACTGGTTTGCCGTGGTGTTCAACCCCTCATTCCCGTATCGCTTGCTGCACATGGCGACGGCAGCGTTCCTGGCTACCGCGTTCTTTGTCGGTGCGTCGGCGGCCTGGCACCTGCTGCGCGGCCGCGACAATCCGGCGATCCGCAAGATGCTGTCGATGGCCATGTGGATGGCGTTGATTGTCGCCCCGATCCAGGCAGTGATTGGCGACTTCCACGGTCTGAATACCCTCAAGTATCAGCCGGCGAAGATCGCTGCCATCGAAGGCCACTGGGAAAACCACGGCGACGAGCCGACCCCGCTGATTCTGTTCGGTTGGCCGGATATGCAGCGTGAAGAAACCCGCTTCAAAATCGAGATTCCGGCCCTCGGCAGCCTGATCCTGACCCACAGCCTGGACAAGCAGGTGCCGGCGCTCAAAGAGTTCGCCAAGGAAGATCGGCCTAACTCGACCATCGTGTTCTGGACCTTCCGGGTCATGGTCGGCATCGGCATGCTGATGATCCTCACCGGTCTCTGGGGCCTGTGGTTACGCAGCCGCGGCAAACTGTTTCAAAGCCGGCCGTTCCTGCATCTGGCGGTGTGGATGGGGCCGTCGGGGATCATCGCGATTCTCGCCGGCTGGTACACCACTGAGATCGGCCGTCAGCCCTGGATCATCCAGGGTCTGATGCGCACCGCCGATGCCTCGTCCGGACACAGTTTTGCGCAGATGAGCCTGACCCTGATCCTGTTTGTGGTGGTGTATTTCGCCCTGTTTGGCGCCGGCATTGGCTACATGATGCGCCTGGTGCGCAAGGGCCCGATCACCGACGAAGGCAAGGAAACCGCCGAAGGCGGCCCAGGCCAGAAACGCACGCCGTCGCGTCCGCTGTCTGCGCCTGAAGAGGGCCTGGAAGAAGGCGAAACTGATTCGCTGGCTGAGAGGAATTAAACATGGGTATTGATCTCTCGCTGATCTGGGCTGTGATCATCGCCTTCGGGGTGATGATGTATGTGGTTATGGACGGCTTCGATCTGGGCATCGGCATACTGTTTCCCTTCGTTAAAAGCGAAGGCGAACGTGATGTGATGATGAACACCGTGGCGCCGGTCTGGGACGGTAACGAAACCTGGCTGGTGCTCGGCGGTGCAGCGCTGTTCGGGGCTTTCCCGCTGGCCTACGCGGTGGTGCTCAGCGCGCTGTACCTGCCGCTGATCTTTATGCTGCTGGGGCTGATCTTTCGCGGTGTGGCCTTTGAGTTCCGCTTCAAGGCCAAGGCCGCCAAACGGCATATCTGGGACAAGGCATTTATCGGCGGCTCGTTGACCGCGACCTTCTTCCAGGGCGTGGCACTGGGTGCCTATATCGATGGCTTCAAGGTGGTTGACCGGGTGTATGTCGGCGGCGCACTGGACTGGCTGACGCCGTTCTCGCTGTTCTGCGGTCTGGCGCTGATCGCCGCCTACGCCTTGCTCGGCTGCACCTGGCTGATCATGAAGACCGAAGGCCGTCTGCAACAGCAGATGCACGACCTGGCGCGGCCGCTGGTGTTCGTCCTGCTTGGGGTCACCGGCATCGTCAGCCTGTGGACGCCACTGGCGCATGCCGACATCGCCGAGCGCTGGTTCAGCCTGCCGAATATCTTCTGGTTTATGCCGGTGCCGCTGCTGGTGCTGCTGTGCACCTGGGCGCTGCTGCGCGCGGTGGCACGCAACGCCAACTACTCACCGTTTCTGCTGACCCTGACGCTGATCTTTCTCGGTTACAGCGGCCTCGGCATCAGTCTGTGGCCAAATATCATCCCGCCGTCGATCAGCATCTGGGGCGCCGCCGCACCGCCGCAGAGCCAGGGTTTTATCCTGGTCGGGGCGCTGTTCATCATCCCCTTTATCCTGATGTACACCGCCTGGAGCTATTACGTGTTTCGCGGCAAGGTCACCGAAGAAGATGGCTACCACTGAGGCTCGGCTCCGGTCTGCTGCGCGTCGGCCCTGCGGCGTTAAAAACAGGCTCGGAATGCTCATGTACAAAAGTACACTCCGCTTCCTCGCCTGTTTTTGCCTTGCAGGACTCTAGCTCGCGAGACCTCAGGTCAGTTATGAGGACGCAAAATGAGTGATATAGAAGAGAAAAAGCCGCTGTGGCAGCGACTCGGCTGGCTGGTAGCAATCTGGGCTGGCAGTGTGCTGGCCTTGGGCGCGGTGTCCTATCTGCTGCGCCTGTTTATGCAGGCGGCCGGGATGGGCATACCGTAGGGTGCGCCGTTCGCACCGCCCAGGTTTGTAGGCTTTAGGTGCGCGCAGCGCACCCTACGAATTTGCTTACTTGATTGCCTTGAGCACCACAAACTTCGGCGTCGCGGCCACCTGTTCGACGCCACGGAACAGCCGTTTCAGCTTGGCGTGGTAACCCAGGTGGCGGTTGCCGACGATCCACAGCTCGCCGCCGGTTACCAGCGCTGCGCGGGCCTGCTGGAACATGCGCCAGGCGAGAAAGTCGCCGACCACCTGTTGCTGGTGGAACGGCGGGTTGCACAGCACCAGATCCAGTGAATCCTCTGCTTGTTCGGCCAGGCCATCGCCAGCGCGAATCTCGACCGGGCGTTCGCCCAGCGCCGCACGCCAGTTTTCTTCGGCCGATTGCACCGCCATATACGACTCATCCACCAGCGTCAGCTCGGCCTGCGGGCTGCCCAGCGCATAGGCGATGCCGAGCACGCCGTTGCCGCAACCGAGGTCAGCCACACGCATGCGGCTGAGGTGTTTGGGCAGGTGAGGCAGGAAGGCGCGGGTGCCGATATCCAGGTCTTCACGGCAGAACAGGTTGGCGTGATTAAGCAACTCGATAGCCGGCTTTTCCAGGCGATAGCGCGTCGGGTAAGGCGATACGGGCGCGGGTTTGGGCTCTGGTGTGGCAAACAGCAGGCGAGCTTTTTTCACCGCCAGCGAGGCCTGCACCGGGCCGATGTACTTTTCCAGCAGGTCGCCGGCGGCGCGTGGCAGGTGCTTGACCATCGCTGCGGCAATCACCTGCACGTTTGGGGCGAGCTGGCCGTGCAGGCGAATCAGCTGTTCTTCCAACAGCGCCAGGGTCTTGGGTACGCGGATCAGTACCACATCGAATGGCCCCTGGGCGACTGCGCTGGCCGGTACAAACGTCACGGCATCCGCCGGCAACTGATTGCGTTGCAGGTTGATCTGCAAGCCCAGATAGCCGAGGTGCGAGTCGCCGCTGCTGGTCACGTGCGCCTGGCCCGCCAGGCTGATGGCCAGGGCGCCGAAGCTGTCATTCAGTACCAATACCCGCGCGCCGTCCGACAGCCCGTGTTCATGCAGGTGGTTGAGCAGGTATTCGTCGGCGGCATCGAAGGCCTGCAGCGGCTCGTTGGGCTGGTCGGGTTGGCGAAGCAGGTCGAGCTGGGCAAACGAGGTGCTGAGCAGGGGCATGTATCACTCGGGTGGCAGGCCGCAAGGGCGCGATAAAAAGTGCAGTTGGTCGCTATTGTCAGTGCAAGCGCCGGAAAAGTCTCGGAACTGAGAGCTGGTTCAGCAAATCGCGGTTGTGCCACGCACGGCTTTACCGAAAAATGCCGCCCCCTTGCGGATCTGCTCAGTCGCCTCTGATACCCGTCAGTCAGCAAGCATGAGTCAGCAAGGTCGGCATTCGAATAATAACCAGGCCCCGAGCGATACGCCCGGCTGCGATCTGGTAGCGCCTGATGATCAGCCGCGTACAGGTTTCCTGTCACGCGGTCTGCGTTCATAGCCCACATTCCCAAACTCTCAATGAGGCCTGCCCATGCAGGTTTCATGGCGTTCTATTTGCAAAAGGTATGTCCATGTTCAAGTCTCTGCTGCCCTTAACCTTCAGTGCATTACTGGTCGCGGCAAGCCCGGCCCTGGCCGAAGGCACGGCGCCCATCGTGATCAAGTTCTCCCATGTGGTGGCTGAGGACACGCCCAAGGGCAAGGGCGCGCTGCTGTTCAAAAAGCTGGTGGAGGAACGCCTGGCCGGCCAGGTGGCGGTGGAGGTCTACCCGAACTCGACGCTGTTCGGTGATGGTGAGGAGGTCAACGCCCTGCGCGAGGGCAAGGTGCAGATGCTGGCGCCGTCGCTGTCCAAGTTCGAGGCGTATACCAAGCAGTTGCAGGTGTTTGACCTGCCGTTTCTGTTCGATGACCTCGAAGCGGTCAAGCGCTTCCAGAAGCGTGACAAGAGCCGCGAGTTGCTGCATGCCATGTCTGACCAGGGCATTTATGGCCTGGCTTACTGGAACAACGGCATGAAGCAGCTGACTTCTAACCGCGAGCTGCGCAAACCTGAGGATGCCAAAGACCTGGCTTTCCGTATTCAGCCGTCGTCGGTGTTGCAGGCACAGTTTGGCCAGCTCGGCGCCAAGACCGTGAAGATGCCATTCGCCGAGGCGTTCAAGGCGCTGCAGGCCGGCACCATCCAGGGCACCGAAGGCCCGTGGTCGAACATCGCCAGCCAGAAGGTCGACACCGTGCAGCCGTTTATCAGCGAGCTCAACCACGGCTCGCTGAGCTATATGCTGATCAGCAGCAAGGTATTCTGGACCAGCATTCCCTACAAGACCCGCACCGAGCTGGAAGCGATCATCGAGGAAGTGTCCTACGCGGTGAACAAGGACGCGGAGACGCTGAACAACAACGACCGCGCGCGCATCATCGCTGCCGGTAATGCCAAGGTGATCACCCTGACGGCCGATGAGCGTGCTGCCTGGCGCAGCGCCCTGAGCCCGCTGTGGAAGACCTACGAAGCGGAAATCGGCAGCGATGTGCTACGTGCTGCGCAGGCCGTCAATCGCCGCTAAGCGCGGGCTCCTGGCCAGGCCAAGAGCCCCCAGGTTTTACCGGTGTTTGTCCGGCCGGCGTTGCGCCACACTGGACCTGTGCAATCCGCATAGGTCTGGTGCTCGCATGAGTAGTGACGACAAGTACACACGACAAACCCTTACCTCTATTCAGGTCTGGTCGCCCAGCCTGTTCAGCCTGCGCTGTACGCGGGATGTGGGCTTTCGCTTCCAGGCTGGGCAGTTTGCCCGCCTCGGCGTCCTCAAGGCCGATGGTTCGGTGGTCTGGCGGGCGTATTCGATGGCCTCGGCACCGCATGACGAGTTTCTTGAGTTCTTCTCCATTGTCGTGCCGGGTGGCGAATTCACCTCCGAACTGAGTCGGCTACAGGTCGGCGACAGCCTGTTGGTAGAGAAGCAGGCGCTGGGCTTTCTTACTCTGGATCGCTTTGCCGATGGCCGTGACCTCTGGCTGCTGGCCAGTGGCACCGGCCTGGCGCCGTTTCTGTCGATTCTGCAAGGCTTGGAGGTGTGGCAGCGCTTTGCCCGTGTAGTGCTGGTGTACAGCGCGCGCACGGCCAGCGAGCTGGCTTATCAGCCGCTGATTCACAGGCTGATGCAGCAGGAACATTTGCAGGAATACGCCGAGCGGTTCACTTATCTGCCGCTGGTCACCCGCGAGCCGGTGCCCGGTTGTTTGCATGGGCGCATCACCACGTTGCTGGACAGTGGCGAGCTGGAAAGGGCGGCGGGGCTGAGCCTGGAACCTGAACATTCGCGGCTGATGATCTGCGGCAACCCGCAGATGATCGACGACACCCGCGCGCGGCTGAAACAGCGCGACTTGCAGCTCAGCCTGACGCGCCGTCCGGGGCAGGTAGCGGTGGAAAACTACTGGTAGGTGAGCGAGCAATATCAGGGCTGAAGCCCAGATATGTAAAAATCTGGTAACGCTTTAGCGCTTAGGCTTTTCTGTCGCAGCCTCTAAGATCACCGCCTTCTTGTGGCTTTTTCCGGACTATATGGACAGTGATAGATGTAAGCCGCCCTCGCCAATCGCGTCGAGTGCGGCCCTGAAATTAAGCGGCGCAGCCCTGCGCATGCTTCCTCGGCAGCACCCTGCTGCACGACCTTTCCCCCAGACGATGAACCTGCCGCGCGGCCAGTGCCTGCGTGTTGCCTTTGTCTGTGCCCGTTCAATTGACCCAAGAGCCACACACTAATGGAATGGATCGCTGATCCCACGGCCTGGTTGGGCCTGTTGACCCTGATCGTCCTGGAAATCGTCCTGGGCATCGACAACCTGGTGTTTATCGCCATCCTCGCCGACAAGCTGCCGCCCGAGCAGCGTGACCGCGCGCGCCTGATCGGTCTGAGCCTGGCGATGATCATGCGCCTGGGCCTGCTGGCCAGCATTGCCTGGCTGGTGACCTTGACCGAGCCGTTGATCGATGTATTCGGCAAGACCTTCTCCGGCCGCGACTTGATCATGCTGTTCGGTGGTGTGTTCCTGTTGTTCAAGGCCACCATGGAGCTGCACGAACGCCTTGAAGGGCACACGCACAAGGTTGCCGGCAGTCGTACTTATGCGCGCTTCTGGCCGGTGGTGGCGCAGATTATTGTGCTGGATGCAGTGTTCTCCCTGGATGCGGTGATTACCGCCGTGGGCATGGTGGATGAGCTGCAGGTGATGATGATCGCCGTGGTGATTTCCATGGGCCTGATGATGGTGGCGAGCAAGCCGCTGACTGCCTTCGTCAACGCCCGGCCGACGGTAATCATGCTGTGCCTGGGTTTCCTGATGATGATCGGTTTCAGCCTGACGGCCGAAGGCCTGGGCTTCCACATACCCAAGGGTTATCTGTACGCCGCGATTGGTTTCTCGATCCTGATCGAGGTGTTCAACCAGTTGGCCCGCGCCCGGCGTAAACGCAGCCTGCAGGGGGAGCGTGGCCTGCGTGAGCGCACGGCTCATGCGGTGATGCGTATGCTCGGCGGCAAGGTACAGGCTGATGAAGTGGGCGAAGACATTGCCGACATGCTGGAAGGCGGCGAGGGTGAAGCCGTGCTGTTCGACCGCCGCGAGCGGGTCATGATCAGTGGGGTGCTAAGCCTGGCCGAACAGTCGATCCAGAAGGTCATGACTGACCGCATGCAGGTCGACCGGATCAACTTGGATGATTCCCTGGAGGTTATTCACCAGGCGCTGCTGGAGTCGCCGCACTCGCGACTGTTGGTGTCGCGTGGCGATGCGGCGGATGAGCCGCTGGGCTATATCCACAAGAAGGAGCTGTTCAAGGAGTTGCTCAAAGGCGAACAGCCGGATATCGAAAGCCTGGTGCGTGCGCCGGTCAATCTGCCGGACAGCGCCTCGGTGCTCAGCGCCTTGGAGCAGATGCGCCAGGCCTCGACCCACGTGGCGTTTGTGGTCAACGAGTTCGGCGGCTTTGAAGGCCTGCTGACCCTGACCGACATCCTTGAGGCGATTGCCGGTGAGTTGCCGGACGCCAGTGAAGTGGATGGTCCGGATATCGAGAACGTCGACGGCGCCTACCGCGTCAGCGGCGCGCTAAACCTGGCCGTGTTGCGCGAGCGCCTGGGCTTCAAAGCGCCGCCGACCGATGACTACCAGACCCTGGCCGGCCTGGTGATGAGCTTGCTGGACCGCTTGCCGATGAAGGGCGATCAGGTCGAGTACGCTGACTGGCAGCTGACCGTGACCGAGGTCAAGGATCGCCGTGTGGCCAAACTGCTGCTCAGGCCTCCGCTCGGCTAAGCGCAGCGCAATAAAAAAAGGCACCCGCGGGTGCCTTTTTCAATTCATCAGGGTCAGTCCTTGGTGTGCTGCGCCTTGAGCAGGTCGCGGATTTCGCTGAGCAGTTCCTGATCCTTGGTTGGTGCTGGTGGGGCTTCCGGGGCGGCGGCTTCTTCGCGCTTGAGCTTGTTGAGCACCTTGATGCCCATAAAGATGGCGAAGGCGACGATCAGGAAGTCGATCACCGTCTGGATGAACTTGCCGTAGGCCAGCACCACGGCGGGCAAGTCGCCTTCGGCAGCTTTCAGGGTGATGGCCAGGTCAGTGAAGTCCACGCCACCAATCAGCACACCCAGCGGCGGCATTACCACGTCACCGACAAAGGACGAGACGATCTTGCCGAAGGCGGCACCGATAATGATACCGACGGCCATGTCGACCACGTTGCCCTTGACCGCAAAGGCCTTGAACTCACTGATTATGCTCATGTTGCGTTCCTTGGTAGGTGAGGTTGGCCTGAGTGTAATCCAGCGCGTCGCTTGCCAGCTACTTCTCAGCCCGGCAGGTGCACGGCAGGCAGGGCTTCGAATGCCGGCTTGGCCAGCAGGTAGCCCTGGAACAGTTCCACCCCCATGGCTTGCAAGGTGCGCAGCTCGCCGAGGCTTTCAATGCCTTCGGCAATCACTCGGATATTCAGCTTACGGCACATCTGCAGGGTCGCCTCGACGAGAATCTGTCGCACATTGTCCTGATCGATGTCACGGATCAGCTGCATGTCCAGCTTGATCAGGTCCGGCTGGAAGTCGGCTAGCAGGTTGAGCCCGGCATAGCCTGCGCCGAAGTCATCGATGGCGGTCATGAAGCCCTGCTTGCGGTAGGCCCGCAGGATGCCGGAGAGGTGGTCGATATCCAGTACCTGCTCCTGCTCTGTGACCTCGAAGATGATCCGTTGCAGCGGAAAGTTGAAGCGTTTGGCCGCCTCCAGCGTGGCGCGGATGCAGGTCTCGGCCTTGTACACCGCGTTGGGCATAAAGTTGATTGAAACCATGGCCGGCACTTGCAGCTTGGCCGCCCATTCCAGCGCGGTAATCCGGCAGGCCTGGTCGAAGGAATAAAGGTTGTCCTTGTTGAGCTTGCTCAGCAGGCTGCCAGCGGATTCCCCGGCGCTGCCACGCACCAGGGCTTCATGGGCGAAAATTACCCCGGTGCTGAGGTTGACGATGGGTTGAAATGCCATGCTGATGGGAAAATCCAGCGCCTGCCCGTCGCGGCAGGCCACACATCCCGTTTTGGTATCCATAGCCCTGTCTCTGGTGTTTGCAGTCGAATGCCAAGATAGCAGAAGTTGCAACGCGCTCATCATCTCCTAGTGGGGCAGCAGAGCCGGCGTGCGTGGGCTAGTCTCAAGCGAGAACCGCCATGAGGATGTCACTATGCCACTGGAACATCACCCGCTCAGCCGCGAGTTTCCTGAATTCCAGACGCAGTTGCGCAGCCTGCTGGCCAGCGACGGGCATTTTGCCCGACTGGTCGAGGAATACGATGAACTCGACAAGCGCATCTACGAAGTGGAAAGCGGGCGCGTTGCCATGGATGAAATCCTCCTGCTGGGCCTGAAAATGCAGCGCGTCAGCCTCAAGGACGAGCTGGCCGATTCTCTGCGCAAGGTGCCATAGCGTTGCTGGCTTGATCCGGGTCAAGTGCTGGGCCCGGCGCTGGGGATAGTCTGCAGGGAGTGACTATCCCCAAGGAGTGCCAGCATGCACGTTGAACACCATCCGCTGATCAAAGACTTCCCCGAACTGCGCAGCGCGCTGCATGACCTGCGCATCAGCGACGCCGATTTCGCCCGCCTGGCCGACACTTACGAGACACTAGATAAGCGCATTTGCCGCATCGAAGCGGGCAACGAAGTGTTGGCCGATGACGCCCTGTTGTCGCTCAAGCAGGAGCGCGTCGGCCTCAAGGATGACCTCGCGCGCCGCCTTAAGCGCGCTGCCGGGCAGTGTTGTGGCTGTGGTAACGGTTGCAAGGGATAGCTGCAAAGGGCTGTAAATATATCCAGCTATTTCGTATGATCCGGGCTCAGTTTGCAGAGGAGTCCGGCATGGCCAAGGCCAAGCGCATGTATGGCTGCACCGAATGCGGTGCGACCTTTCCCAAATGGGCTGGCCAGTGCGGCGAATGCGGCGCCTGGAACACCCTGGTAGAGACCCTGCTCGAAGCCAATGCGGCCACTCCCAGTGGGCGCGCGGGTTGGGCCGGCGATCAGGCGCAGCTTAAGACCTTGGCCGAAGTCAGCGTCGAGGAGGTACCGCGCTTTTCCACTGCATCTGGCGAGCTGGATCGCGTGCTCGGCGGCGGTCTGGTGGATGGCTCGGTGGTGCTGATCGGCGGCGACCCCGGTATCGGCAAGTCGACCATCCTGCTGCAGACGCTGTGCAATATCGCCACACGCTTTCCTGCGTTGTATGTCACTGGTGAGGAATCCCAGCAGCAGGTGGCCATGCGCGCCCGTCGCCTGGGTTTGCCGGAAGACAAGCTCAAGGTCATGACCGAAACCTGCATCGAAAGCATCATCGCCACCGCGCGCCTGGAAAAACCCAAGGTGATGGTGATTGATTCGATCCAGACCATCTTTACCGAGCAACTGCAATCGGCCCCTGGCGGTGTGGCCCAGGTGCGCGAGAGCGCGGCGCTGCTGGTGCGCTTTGCCAAGCAGAGCGGCACGGCTATCTTTCTGGTGGGCCATGTGACCAAAGAGGGGGCTCTGGCCGGGCCGCGCGTACTCGAGCACATGGTCGATACCGTGCTGTATTTCGAGGGCGAGTCCGATGGTCGCTTGCGTCTGCTGCGCGCGGTGAAGAATCGTTTTGGCGCGATCAATGAACTGGGCGTATTCGGCATGACCGACAAGGGCCTGAAAGAAGTCACCAACCCCTCGGCGATCTTTCTCACCCGCGCCCAGGAAGAAGTCCCCGGCAGTATCGTCATGGCCACCTGGGAAGGCACTCGGCCGATGCTGGTGGAGGTGCAAGCCTTGGTGGATACCAGCCATATGGCCAACCCGCGCCGCGTCACCCTGGGCCTGGATCAGAACCGCCTGGCCATGCTCCTGGCTGTGCTGCACCGGCATGGCGGCATCCCGACCTATGATCAGGACGTGTTCCTCAACGTGGTCGGCGGGGTCAAGGTGCTGGAAACCGCCTCGGACCTGGCGCTGATGGCGGCGGTGATTTCCAGCCTGCGCAACAAGCCGTTGCCGCATGACTTGCTGGTGTTCGGTGAAGTGGGTTTGTCCGGTGAGATCCGCCCGGTGCCGAGCGGTCAGGAACGCTTGAAGGAAGCGGCCAAGCACGGCTTCAAACGCGCCATCGTGCCCAAGGGCAATGCGCCGAAAGATCCGCCAGCAGGCTTGCAGGTGATTGCCGTGACGCGCCTGGAGCAGGCGCTGGATGCGTTGTTCGAATAGCCGATCCGCAAGCGTGAAAAAGGAGGCCGAGGCCTCCTTTTTTATTCGTCTTCGCCGAGGGCGGCGAGTTCGCGTTCCAGCAGGCTGTCGTCGCCGAGGTTGAGTTCCACCAGGCGGCGCAGGTGGCTGATCGAGTCCAGGTCGATATGCCGGCAGACAAACCCGAGCAGATCATCCTGGGTGCGGGTCAGCACCACTTCCATGCGCACGCGAGTGTCGTCAGCCAGCTGGATATTGGCTTCGAACGGCTGGTTGGGATCGCCGTTCCAGGCTGCGGGGCGCTTGATCAGCAGGCCCTTGAGGGAAACGTCATGCAGCTCAACTGTCCAGCGTCGCTCGCCTTGCACTATCTCGGTCGGTGCGTCGAAAGCGATGCGTTGAAAGCGCCGACGCTCATTGGCTGTTTCGCTCATGCAAAGAAACTCCTGCGAGGTTTTATCCACTATAGCCAAGGCCGCTGCCAATGGCTTGGTTTTATCTGTATTGAGGCCTGCGCCGCAGGTATAAAAAAGCCCGCCAAGAGGCGGGCTTTTCCGTGCGGGTAATGCTTAGTTGCCGTAAACCGGGAACTTGGCGCAAACCGCTTTAACCTGCTCACGCACGCGCGCTTCGACCGCTTCGTCGCCCAGGTTGGCGAGGATTTCGCAGATCCAGCCAGCCAGTGCACGGCACTCGTCTTCCTTGAAACCGCGGGTGGTCACGGCTGGGGTGCCGATGCGCAGGCCGGAGGTGACGAACGGCGAACGTGGGTCGTTCGGTACGCTGTTCTTGTTCACGGTGATGAACGCGCGGCCCAGGGCGGCGTCGGCGTCTTTACCAGTGATGTCCTGTTTGATCAGCGACAGCAGGAACAGGTGGTTCTCGGTGCCGCCGGAGACCACGTCGTAGCCGTTTTCGATAAACACGCTGGCCATGGCCTGGGCGTTCTTGATCACTTGCTGTTGGTAGGCCTTGAACTCAGGCTGCAGGGCTTCCTTGAAGCACACGGCCTTGGCGGCAATCACGTGCTCCAGCGGGCCGCCTTGGCCACCTGGGAACACTGCGGAGTTGAATTTCTTCTCCAGTGCTTCGTTGGCACGGGCGAGGATCAGGCCGCCGCGCGGGCCGCGCAGGGTTTTGTGCGTGGTGGTGGTGACCACGTCGGCGAACGGCACCGGGTTCGGGTACACGCCAGCAGCGACCAGACCGGCCACGTGGGCCATGTCGACAAACAGGTAAGCACCGACTTTGTCGGCAATGGCGCGGAAGCGTGGGAAGTCCAGTACCTGCGAGTAGGCGCTGAAGCCGGCGATGATCATCTTCGGCTTGTGCTCAACGGCCAGGCGCTCAACTTCGTCGTAGTCGATCAGGCCAGCATCGGTGATGCCGTATTGCACGGCGTTGTAGATCTTGCCGGAGAAGCTGACGCTGGCGCCGTGAGTCAGGTGACCACCGTGGGCCAGGCTCATGCCCAGTACGGTGTCGCCGGCTTCCAGCAGGGCCATGTACACCGCTGCGTTGGCCTGGCTGCCGGAGTGCGGCTGGACGTTGGCGTAGTCGGCGCCGAACAGCTCCTTGGCGCGGTCGATGGCCAGTTGCTCAACGATATCGACGTATTCGCAACCGCCGTAGTAACGCTTGCCTGGGTAGCCTTCGGCGTACTTGTTGGTCAGCACCGAACCTTGGGCTTCCATCACCGCTGGGCTGGTGTAGTTTTCCGAGGCGATCAGCTCGATGTGATGTTCCTGGCGTTGGGCTTCTTGCTCCATCGCGGCAAACAATTCGGCGTCATAACGGGCAAGAGTCAAATCACGGCTGAACATGGCATTCCCCTGAGAAAAATCAGCTGGGCGGTAGAAAGAGGGGGCGAATTCTAACCCATACGACGCGATCAGGCATATGAAGCTTGATCATCTGGCGGACAAGTGGGGCTCATCCAGGCGTGTTGTCAGCTCAGCATGAACAGCGCGGTGCCAGTGAACAGTGCGGTGAACTGGTGGGCTGGCATGGGGCGGCCGAGCAGGAAACCCTGTACTTCGTCGCAGTCGTGGCCGCGCAGGAAGTCCAGCTGGGCCAGGGTTTCCACGCCCTCGGCGATCACCGTGAGGTTGAGGCTGTGGGCCATGGCGATGATCGCCCGGGCGATCTGGCCGTCCTGCTCGCCGTGGGGCAGGCCGTCGACGAAGCTGCGGTCGATCTTCAGCACATCGATGGGGAACTGCTTGAGGTAGTTCAGTGAGCTGTAACCGGTGCCGAAGTCGTCGATGGCGATAAACACCCCGAGCTTCTTCAGGCTGGTCAGGGTCTGCATGGCGTTGGCCACGTCTTCCATCAGGATGCTTTCGGTCAGCTCCAGCTCCAGGCAGCCGGCAGGGATTGCGCTGTGCTGGAGAATATCGGCAATGCGCTGATCGAGGTCGCCTTCGGCAAACTGGCGGGCCGAGAGGTTGACGGAAATCTTCGGTACACGGATTTTCGCCTGATGCCATTCAGCCAACTGACGGCAGGCCTCGCGCAGTACCCAGTCACCGACCTGCACCACCAGGCCGAGTTCTTCCAAGACCGGAATGAATTCGCCCGGCGGCACCAGGCCACGCTGCGGGTGCTGCCAGCGCAGCAGCGCTTCGGTACCGGTCAGGCGTTTGCCGTCACTGGAGAACTGCGGCTGGTAATACAGGCGGAACTCGCCCTGTTCGAGGGCGTAGCGCAGGTCGCTTTCCAGCTCCAGGCGCTGCAGAGCGCTGGCGTTCATGTCGGCCTGGTAGAACTGGAAGTTGTTCTTGCCGCGTTCCTTGGCGTGGTACATCGCCGTGTCGGCGTTCTTCATCAGCTGGCTCAGCTCGTTGCCGTCCTGGGGGCTGAGGGCGATGCCGATACTGGCGGTGACGAAGAATTCGCGGCCTTCAAGGATAAACGGCTGCGCTAGGCTGGCGAGAATCTGCTCGCCGACATGGATGGCGCGGGTCATGGCGCTGTCACGCTGGGGCTGGGAATGCAGCAGCAGAGTGAATTCGTCACCGCCCATGCGCGCCACGGTGTCTTCACTGTCGACGCAGGCACTCAGGCGCACGGCCACATCCTTGAGCATGCGGTCGCCGGCGGCGTGGCCGAGGGAGTCGTTGATCGGTTTGAAACGGTCGAGATCGAGGAACATCAGCACCACCCATTCCTGGCGGCGCTCACCATGTTGCAGTGCGCTGTGCAGACGGTCCTGGAACAGCGTGCGGTTGGGCAGCTGGGTCAGGGCGTCGTAATAGGCCAGGCGGTGGATGCGCTGTTCGCTGGCCTTGCGCTCGCTGATATCGCTGAAGAAACACACGTAGCTGACCAGGTCACCTTCATCATCCCTGACCGCTGTGATGCCGACCCAGGCCGGGAATTTCTCGCCGCTCTTGCGCTTGAGCCACACCTCGCCCTCCCAGCTGCCCTGCTGGTTGAGCTGTTTGATCACATAGGCCAGGTGGCTGGCCTGCTGGGTGTCGGCGGTCAGCACGCTGGGCAGTTGATCGAGAATCTGCTGCGAGCTGTAGCCGCTGACCCGGCTGAACGCGTTGTTGACCTGAACGATATAACCGGCCGGGTCGGTGACCAGAATCGCCGCCGTGGAGTGTTCGAATACCGTGGCGGCCATGCGCAGGTCTTTTTCTGCGCGGCGTTGCAGGCTGATGTCGCGGCCCACGCCGAGCAGGCCCTCGAAGCGCCCGCTGTCATCCCACATCGGCACCAGGCGCAATTCCACCGGGATTTTCTGGCCGTCGGCGCGCAGCGCATCGAAGACGAACAGCTGCGGCAGGAACTGCGCGCGCAGTTCGGCCAGGCGCTGTGGGTCGCCCAGGGCGTTGCGCACGCGGTCGAGCAGGGCGTAAAAGCCAATCAGCTGGCGCGGGTTGGTGGCCAGGCTCTGGAAGCCGTTGGCCAGCGCCCATTCGCTGTCATAACCGAGCACCGGTTTGACCGACGGGCTGACGTAGTTGAGTTGCAGGTGACTGTCGGTTGAGAAGATCACGTCGCTGATGCTTTCCGCCAGCAGGCGATAGCGCTGCTCACTGGTGCGCAGCGATTCGCTGTGGGTGATCTGCTCGGTGATGTCCTTGGCCACGCCGATCAGTCGGCTGACCCGGCCGTGTTCATCGCGGGCCAGGGCCTGTTCGCGGATATCGAACCAGTGCCAGCTGCCGTCGCGGTGTCGCCAGCGCAGCTCGAACTGCATCAGCAGACCGTTGCCCACTACCTGCTGGATATTGCGCATGCGCTGGTACAGCTCAACATCATCAGGGTGCAGGATCTTTTCCCACAGGCGCTCGCCGAGCTGATGAATCTCGGCCTTGCTGTAACCCAGTTGCGGGCCGAGGTGGTTGTTGCTGTACATCACCCGTTTGCTGCACATGTCGTGCACATAGATGGTGTCTGGCACGGCCTTGACCACATCAGACCAGAAGCGCTCGCGCTCGATCAGCGAGGTTTCGATGCGCTTGCGGTTGGTGATGTCACTGATGCTCAGGGTGACCGCTTGCAGGTCATCGACGCTGTCTGGCAGGCGCAGCAGCAGCCACAGGTGGCGCTCATGGCCCTGCGGGGTGCGGATCTGTCGCTCCATTTCCAGCTGGCCGCTGCCGTTGATCAAGGCGTTGAGCAACTGCATGCGGAAACCATCCGGGCGCAGCGGGCCGCTGTTGAACAGGTGCTGCCACGCCTGCTGGTTAGTCTCCACACCGAGCAGTTGCAGGGCCACCTGGTTGGTCTCGGTGAGGCGCAGGCGCTGGCACAGCTCCGTGTGTCGCTGTGGCTCGCTGTCTAGCCAGTGCTGCAATTGCGCCGGGCTGTGCAGCTGATGCTGTTGCAGATAATGGTGCAATTCGGTGAGGTCGAGCACGCAAAGGGCGGTGCCGGTGCCGTCGAAAATATCCTGGTAACGTCGACGGGTTTCCTGCAGCACGTGGGAAGCGTGCTGTTCTTCGGTGACATCGCGTAGCACCCAGACAAAGCCGGCGCGTCGGCTGTCTTCATTGAAGTCGCTGCGGCTGATATCGAACAGGTGGGTGCGACCGTCCTGTTGGATCTCCACCAGGTCGGGACCAAGGTCGTTGTGCAGTGCAGTGTCATGCAGCAGCAGTGGGTCGAGGCGCGGCAACAGCTTGAGCAGGTGCCAGTGCTGAGCTTCCTCGCTGCGCAGGCCGAACATCGCCTCGGCTTGCGGGTTGAGGTACTGCAACTGGCCTTTGCTGTCGGTGACCAGCACGCGCTCCTCGATCGCCCCGAGCACGCTGGCAGCCTGTTGCAACGAACGCCGCGAGGCGGTGTTGAGCGCGTGCAGGGTGCGCTGTTCATGCAGCAAGCGATACAGCGCGAGCAGCGTCAGGCTGGCGCAGAGAATGAACAGCAGCAGTTTGCTGGCCTGTTGCGGCAGTTGCTGGGCGCGTACCTTGCGTTCGTTGAACAGCGCGCGCAGCTGCCAGTCGCTGCCCTTGAGCGGGGTTTCCAACATGCTCTGGTCAAGGTTCTCTGCGGTCACTGGTGGCGCTACGGCGGCGCTGTCGGTGGCCGGCGAGACATTGCTGGCAATCACCCGCTGCACGTTGCGATCTTCCAGCAGCCACTGGTGCGGGCTCTGGTGGTGCTCATGTAGCCAGCTGCTCAGGGCGCGATTGGTCAGGCGCAGCACCCAGAAACCGCTGGCCGGGCTGTCGGGGTTGTGTCGCAACAGCAGGTAGATGCGGCCCTTGTCGTTGGCACTGAAGGTATAGAAGAAGCTTTCACCACGACCACGCTGCACCAGCTCATCCAGGTACAGGCGGTCTTCGGTCGGCGCATGGCTGTCGGCGATCACTTCGCCACGGGCATTCAGCCAGGCCAGGCTGCGCAGGGTCGGGAACACGCCGCGCAGAGTTTGCAGCAGCTCCTCCAGCTCGTCAGGGCTGCTCGGTGGCAGCACATGGCCTTGCAGCAGGGCCTGGCCAGCGCTGGCCTTGAGGTCCATGTTCAGGCTCAGGTGGTTGGCCAGTTGCGAGCTGTAGGCCAGGCCCAGCTGGCGCTGGTTGTCGAGCAGTTGCTGGGACTCCTGGCGCAGTTGCCAGAGCAGTAACACCAGCATGCACAGCACCAGAACCACCAGCGCGCCACGGGTCGGCCCACGCATCGCCTCAGCCGGCGGAGCGCCAGGTGTACGCGGTGGAGGTGTGGGCGTGACTGTTGGCAAAGAGGTGCATCCTGGGGCTGGGGGGCTATCGGCGAGTCCCTGGGTAGTGCGCGCTCGTAGCGGCAGGCAGAGGGCGGCTAGCATGCCATAACCGTGGCAAAGTGCCAGCGCTGCCGACGAGCGTTGTTTGCCCTGTCTCGCGCATTCCGGTAGCTTTGCCGCACGCGCGCGCGACTGTGCAAAGCCCGAGGCTACACGCCTGCGTTGGCATCGTCTGGCGGCTCCGCCCCGCCGTGCAGCTTTAGCCAGCATGCACGCATTTGTTGGCGGCTCTCTTTCGTTTCAACCCAGAACCAAGGTCACCATGGCTCAATACGTTTACACCATGCATCGGCTCGGCAAAGTTGTGCCGCCGAAGCGGGAAATCCTCAAGAACATCTCCCTGTCGTTCTTCCCGGGCGCCAAGATTGGCGTGCTCGGCCTCAACGGCTCGGGTAAATCCACTCTGCTGAAAATCATGGCGGGCGTCGACACCGAGTTCGACGGTGAGGCACGGCCGATGCCGGGGCTGAATGTCGGTTACCTGCCGCAGGAGCCGCAGCTCGACCCGAGCAAGACCGTGCGTGAAGTGGTGGAAGAAGCGGTCAGCCAGATCAAGGACGCCCAGGCGCGTCTGGACGAGGTGTACGCCGCCTACGCCGAGCCGGATGCCGACTTCGACAAGCTGGCCGCCGAGCAGGCCAAGCTGGAAGCCATTCTGCAGACCAGCGACGGCCACAACCTCGAGCGTCAGTTGGAAGTCGCTGCCGACGCCCTGCGCCTGCCGGCCTGGGATGCCAAGGTCGAGCACCTCTCTGGTGGTGAGAAGCGCCGTGTGGCGCTGTGCCGTCTGCTGCTGTCGGCTCCGGACATGCTGCTGCTGGACGAACCCACCAACCACCTGGACGCCGACTCGGTGGCCTGGCTGGAGCACTTCCTGCACGACTTCCAGGGCACTGTGGTGGCGATTACCCACGACCGTTACTTCCTGGATAACGTCGCCGGCTGGATTCTCGAACTCGACCGCGGTGCGGGCATTCCTTACGAGGGCAACTACTCCGGCTGGCTGGAAGCCAAATCGGAGCGTCTGGCCCAGGAATCCAAGCAGCAGTCGGCCCATGAAAAGGCCATGAAGGAAGAACTGGAGTGGGTGCGCAAAGGCGCGAAAGCCCGCCAGTCCAAGTCCAAGGCGCGCTTGCAGCGCTTCGAAGAAATGCAGTCGCAGGAATTCCAGAAGCGCAGCGAAACCAACGAGATCTATATCCCGGTCGGCCCGCGTCTGGGCGACAAGGTCATCGACTTTGTAGGCGTCAGCAAGGGTTACGGCGACCGCATGCTGATCGACAACCTGTCGTTCAGCATGCCCAAGGGCGCCATCGTCGGCGTGATCGGCGGTAACGGTGCCGGTAAGTCGACCCTGTTCCGCATGCTGATGGGCAAAGAGCAGCCGGACTCCGGCAGCATCGAGATCGGCGACACCGTGCAGATGGCTTGCGTGGATCAGAGCCGCGACGACCTCGACGGTGGCAAGACCGTATGGGAAGCCGTGTCCGATGGCTTCGACATGATCAAGGTCGGCAACTACGAGATGCCGTCGCGTGGTTACGTCGGTCGCTTCAACTTCAAGGGTGCTGACCAGCAGAAGTTCGTCAAGGACCTCTCCGGTGGTGAGCGCGGCCGTCTGCACCTGGCCCTGACCCTGAAAGAGGGCGCCAACGTGCTGCTGCTGGACGAACCGTCCAACGACCTCGACGTGGAAACCCTGCGTTCGCTGGAAGAGGCACTGCTCGACTTCCCTGGCGCCGCTATTGTGATCTCTCACGATCGCTGGTTCCTGGACCGCGTGGCGACCCACATCCTGGCGTATGAAGATGACTCGCATATCGAGTTCTTCGAGGGTAACTACACCGAGTACGAAGCCGACCGCAAAAAACGCCTGGGTGATGCTGCCGCGCAGCCGCACCGCGTGCGCTACAAGAAGCTGGCTCAGTAAGCCAGGTCGTCAACAGGAACGGAGCCGCAAGGCTCCGTTTTTGTTTGGCATTACAGCAGCCAGGTGGCCAGGCTGAAATAGAACAGCAGGGTGCAGAGGTCGGCCAGAGCCAGCGTCACCGGGCCGGCGGCAATCTTCGGGTCCAGTTTCAGGGCGTGCAGCAGGGTGGGAATGCTCAGGCCGATCAGGCTGGCGGCGCACAGTGAAAGCACGATGCTGCTGCCGATGACCAATCCGGCAAAGGCTTCGCCGCGCCACAGCCAGACGATCAGCGCAACCACACTGCCGCAGGCGCTGCCGAGCAGAAGGGCGGTGCTCAGCTCCTGGCGCAGGTTGTGCGCATACCCGTGCAAAGTCGGTCTTACGCTGCGCAGGGCCTGGATAGTCAGCGACATCGACTGGATGCTCACGCTTTCGCCCAAACCCAGTACCAGAGTGAGAAAAAAGGCCAGCACCAGGCTGTTGGCCAGGGTCAGTTCATAGAGGCTGGCGAGAATGGCGCACAGGGTGCCGCTGGCAATGGTTGCCATCAGCCACGGTACGCGCAGGTGAAAGGCGCGCAGCGGCGATGCGCTGCCCAGTTGCGCCATATGAAAACCCAGGGTTTCAAACAACGCATCGGCCTGGTCGCGTTGGCGCAGGTCATAGCTCTCGTCATGCAGCAGGGCAATATCGACCAGGCCGCAGATGCGCTGCTGGGCATCCACCACGGGCAGCGCCAGGTACTTGTGTTGGGTCAGCAACTGGCAGGCCTGGAGGATGCTGGCGTCGTCTCGCAGGCTGACCACGGCGGTGTCCATCAGCTCGTTCAGGCGCGTATCCAGTGGCGCGGTCAGCAGGCGACGGCTGGGCAATACACCGAGCAGCACCTGCTGGTCGTCGACCACATAGAAATAGATGATGCGCTCGCCCAGGCCTTGCTGGCGGATATCCTCCAGTGCTTCGCGCACGCTGAGGCGGTGCGACAGGGCGGCGAAGTCATGCCGCGCCACATGCAGGACGGGCAAGTGCAGGTGCTGCTGAGTAGGCATGGCGGTTTATCCGTGACACAGGTTCTAACGCGCAGGGTACACCACCGTTGCGTCCAGGCTTTTGTGCTGAATCAATCCTTGATCGCGGCCGTGGCGCTGGCCCAGAATCAGGGCATCTTTGCGGCTAGAGCCGCCCGATGTAAGGATTCATCATGCCCAAGCCCAACCTTGCCGCTTTACGTTTGTCCCCCGAAGCCCTGACCCGCCCCTTTGCCCCCGAGCAGTTCAACTTCAGCAGCACCGCAGATCTGGAACCCTTCCGTGGCGTATTGGGCCAGGAACGCGCCGTCGAGGCGCTGCAGTTTGGCGTGGCGATGCCGCGCCCCGGTTACAACGTGTTTGTCATGGGCGAGCCCGGCACTGGCCGCTTTTCTTTCGTCAAACGTTACCTCAAGGCTGAAGCCAAGCGCCTGGAAACCCCGGCAGATCGGGTTTACGTCAACCACTTCGATGAGCCGCGCGAGCCGCGCGCACTGGAGCTGCCCTCTGGCACTGCCAGCGAGTTTATGGCCGATATCAACGGCCTGATCGACAACCTGCTGGCGACCTTCCCCGCGGTGTTCGAGCACCCTTCGTTCCAGCAGAAGAAGAACGCCATCGACCGCGCCTTCAACAAGCGCTACGACCAGGCGCTGGATGTGATAGAGCGGCTGTCGCTGGAAAAAAGCGTGGCCCTGTACCGCGACAGCAGCAACATTGCCTTCACCCCGATGCTTGAAGGCAAGGCGCTGGATGAGGCCGAGTTCGCCCAGCTGCCGGAAACCGAGCGCGAGCGTTTCCACGCCGACATCGCCACCCTGGAAGAGCGCCTCAACGAGGAGCTGGCCAGCCTGCCGCAGTGGAAGCGCGAATCGAGCAACCTGCTGCGTCAGCTCAATGAAGAAACCATCACCATCGCCCTGCAGCCGCTGCTGGCACCGCTGTCGGAGAAGTACGCCGAGAACGCCGGCGTCTGCGCGTACCTGCAAGCGGTGCAGGTCAACCTGCTGAAGACCGTGGTCGATCAACTGGTTGAAGTGGAAAAGGCCGACGCACAAACCCGCAAGCTGCTCGAAGAGCAGTACTGCCCGAGCCTGGTGGTCGGCCATCACGCCCAGGGCGGCGCGCCGGTGGTGTTCGAACCGCACCCGACCTACGACAACCTGTTTGGCCGCATCGAATACAACACCGATCAGGGCGCGCTCTACACCAGTTACCGCCAGCTGCGCCCCGGTGCGCTGCACCGCGCCAACGGTGGTTTTCTGATTCTCGAAGCCGAGAAGATGCTCGGTGAGCCGTTTGTCTGGGATGCGCTCAAGCGCGCCCTGCAGTCGCGGCAACTGAAAATGGAGTCGCCGCTGGGTGACCTCGGCCGCATCGCCACCGTGACCCTGACCCCGCAGATGATTCCGCTGCACCTCAAGGTGGTGATCATCGGCTCGCGTCAGCTGTATTACACGCTGCAGGACCTCGACCCGGACTTCCAGGAGATGTTCCGCGTACTGGTCGACTTCGATGAAGACATCCCGCTGGCCGACGACAGCCTGGAGCAGTTTGCCCAGCTGATGAAAACCCGCACCTCGGAAGAGGGCATGGCGCCGCTGACGGCGGCGGCGGTGGCGCGGGTCGCGACCTACAGCGCGCGCCTTGCCGAGCACCAGGGGCGCTTGTCGGCGCGGATTGGTGATCTGTTCCAGCTGGTCAGTGAAGCGGACTTTATCCGCAGCCTGGCGGGCGATGAAGTGACCGACGCCGGGCATATCGAGCGCGCACTCAAGGCCAAGGCCACCCGCACCGGGCGTGTGTCGGCGCGGATCATCGACGACATGCTGGCCGGGATCATCCTCATTGATACCGCCGGCGCCGCTGTGGGCAAGTGCAACGGTTTGACCGTGCTGGAAGTTGGCGACTCGGCCTTCGGTGTGCCGGCGCGAATTTCTGCCACGGTCTATCCGGGCGGCAGCGGCATCGTCGACATCGAACGCGAGGTGAATCTCGGCCAGCCGATCCACTCCAAGGGCGTGATGATCCTTACCGGTTACCTGGGCAGCCGTTATGCCCAGGAATTCCCTCTGGAAATCTCCGCGAGCATCGCCCTGGAGCAGTCTTACGGCTATGTCGACGGTGACAGCGCCTCGCTGGGTGAGGTCTGCACGCTGATCTCGGCCTTGTCGCGCACGCCGCTCAAGCAGTGTTTCGCCATCACCGGGTCGATCAACCAGTTCGGCGAAGTGCAGGCGGTGGGCGGAGTCAACGAGAAGATTGAAGGTTTCTTCCGACTGTGTGAGGCGCGCGGCCTGACCGGTGAGCAGGGCGCGATCATCCCGCACTCCAACGTCACCACCCTGATGCTGGATGAGCGGGTGCTGCAGGCGGTGCGTGCCGGGCAGTTCCATATCTATGCCGTGCGCCATGTCGACGAGGCGCTGAGCCTGCTGGTCGGTGAGGATGCCGGCTCGCCCAATGAGCAGGGGCAATTCCCGGCCGGCAGCGTCAATGCGCGGGTGGTTGAGCGTCTGCGCGATATTGCCGCCATGGGCATGGAAGAAGATGACAAGGAAGAACCTAAAAAGGCCGAGCCGGTGGCTGCCAAGGAGAAGAAGCCACGGGCGAAAAAGCCTGCGGCGGAATGAACGGCAATACGCACCATTCGTCCGGTGGCTGATCAGTCACTGAGCGAATGGGGCCAGCGGGCAGGGCGACGGGCTCTGCTCGCCTTTTCCTCACTTCATCCACACAGTTATCCACAGCTTGCGGGGATAACTGTTGGCTTCCCAGTGGCGTGTGCCCGGGTGTAGGCTGAAACCCTGCTCCCGAGAGGGTCGTCGCCATGTCGCGTCACCTCAATCTCACCCGGCACTGCCTGGGCCTGGATACCCGGATCGAATGCGCGGTGCTGCCACTGGCCGGCAATAATGGTCTTTGGACGCTGATCTGCGCGGCGGGTATGTCCGGTGCGCAGCCTTCTGCCATCAAGGCGCAAGGCCCATTCCACGGGGCTTTCGCGGCAGAAGATATCCTCGCTGAAATCGCTGAGAACCTCTGCGGCATGGGCTATGAGCCCTGTACCGATGTGCCCATCTGGCGTCTGCATATCCAGGCCGAGCTGCGCCGGTTGAATGCCGAGCGCGGGCATGCGCTGAGCGATTGCCAGTTCCGCCCGGAAACCTGAGCAACCGCCTGGCGCGTATTTGATCAGTCGCTGAAAAGCCTTTGTCGGGCTGGCTTGGCGCGATTAATCCTGACCCCATGCACAAGGTTATCCACAGTTGTCGGGGATAACCCGGCCGCACGTTTGCTGCGCTTACGCCAGGCTTGTCTGGCCCGACACGCTGGGTATACTCGCCGGCAGTTTTGAACCCCTGAGTGAGCCCTTATGGAACGCTTTATCGAAAACGCCATGTATGCCTCCCGCTGGCTGCTGGCTCCCATCTATTTCGGCCTGTCGCTGGCTCTGCTGGCGCTGGCGTTGAAGTTCTTCCAGGAAGTCTTTCATATCCTGCCGAACGTGTTTGCCATGGCTGAGGCGGACCTGATTCTGGTGCTGCTGTCGCTGATCGACATGGCGCTGGTCGGCGGTCTGCTGGTGATGGTGATGATTTCTGGCTACGAGAACTTCGTGTCCCAACTGGATATCCAGGAAGGCACCGAGAAGCTCAGCTGGCTGGGCAAGATGGACTCCAGTTCACTGAAGATGAAAGTGGCGGCGTCCATCGTGGCGATTTCCTCGATCCATCTGCTCAAGGTCTTCATGAATGCGCAGAACATCGATGACAGCAAGCTGATGTGGTACGTGATCATTCACATGGCCTTCGTGCTTTCGGCCTTCGCCATGGGCTACCTGGACAAGCTGACCAAGCACGATCACTGATCGATTGCTTGCGTGACCCACCGCCCGGCCGTTGCAAAACGGACGGGCGGTTTGCTTTGCGCCTTGTGCTTTTGCTGTGTTGTACAAGAATTGTGTTTGTATAGATTTTTGTATAACTTTGCTCGCCCGAGGACATGCCATGAATCTGCAAGATCTGTCGCTGCACGCCCATGCCGGGCATATCGACGCCCTCAACCTGATCTCCATCGAAGGCGGCATCTACCTGCTGGAGGCGCACATGGACGGCCGTGCTCATCCGCTCAGCGATGGTCATGGCAAGACCCTGCACCTGCGCTCGGTCGAGCATGCCCGCGACCTGTTGCAAGACCTGCCGCGCCTGCCTTTTCATCTGGTGCATGCAGTGGTGCATGACGAGATGTGCGGCATGCAGGACGGCACCCAGGACACCTTGCGCGTGCCGATTTCCTTCAACTCTTCCTGGTAATGCCTTGAGCGCCTCCTCTCCGCTGTTAGCCCGTGCGCTTGCCGTGATCGATGTACAGGTCACCGGCCTGCACCCCGCCAAGGACTGCATCTGGGAAATTGCCGTGCTGCAGGTTGAGGCAGGCGCGGTTGTCGCGCGGCATACCTGGTTGTTGAAGCCGGATTGTGCGCTACCAGCCAGCGTCTCGCGGCTTTGCGGAGTGTTGCCGGCTGAGCTGGATGCGCAACCTGCCTTTAACGAAATTGCTGCTGAACTGGCCAACGTGCTGGAAGGGCGAGTGGTGGTGGGGCACAACCTGCGTATTGCTCATGCCTTTCTGCGGCGTGCGTTTGCTACTGCGGGGCAGCCGGTGCGCTACCGGCAGTTGTGCACTTTGCAGCTGGCCCGCGCCGCTTGGTCGGATTTGTCAGAGTATGGCCTGGATGCGTTGTGTGAGGCCCAGCAGATCAGCCGCTTCTTTCGCCATCGGGCGCTACCGGATGCTGAAGCCGTCTGGCAGTTGCTCACGCGCCTGCTCGAACAGGTGCCTGCTGACTTCTTGCAACGGCAGATTGGCCGGCAGCTGCGCAAGGCGGCAGTGCCGCGCTATCTCAGCGCCGAACGTTTGCAGGCGCTGCCCGCGCGCCCGGGGGTGTATTACTTCTATGGCGAGAATCAGGCGCTGCTGTATATCGGCAAAAGCCGCAACCTGCGCCAGCGTGTGCAGTCGCATTTCCAGAATGACCACCACAGTCGCCGAAGCCTGCAGGTGGCTCAGCAGATCCGCGATATTCGCGTGCAGCCAACGGCAGGTGAGTTAGGTGCGCTATTGCTCGAGGCCGCGGAGGTCAAGCGCCTGCTGCCGCTGTACAACCGCCAGTTGCGTCGCCAGCGGGAGTTGCTGACCTGGGGGCTTGAGCATGCTGAGCAGGGGTGGCGAGTTACCTTGCTGGACGTGGATGCAAGCGCACAGGTTGGCGACAGTGTTGGCCTGTTCCGCTCGCGACGGCAGGCTCAGGGCTGGTTGCGCAGCCAGGCGCGCCAGCATCAGCTGTGCTTGCGGCTGCTCGGTCTGGAGGCCGGTGCCGGGGCATGCTTTGCCACGCAACTGGGCGGCTGTAAGGGGGCGTGCTGCGGGCAGGAGCCGCGTGCTGCGCATGACGCCCGACTGTTGGCGGCATGCGAGCAGTTGCGTGTTGCGGCCTGGCCTTGGCCGGGTGCAGTGGCGCTGGTGGAGCGCGACCCTGAGCATGGTTTCGCGCAGTGGCACGTGCTGGATCAGTGGCGCTACCTGGCCACTGTCGATGATCCGGCCTTGATCGATGCGGCCCGTCAGCAACCGACCCAGGCATTCAGCCTGGATGCCTACCACATTGTGCTCAGCCATTTGCGGCGCTGCCCACACACCGAGGTTGTCGTGTTATGACCATTCGCCGGCTCGCCCTGATACTGGGTGATCAGCTGTCTTTCGACCTGCCCAGTCTGCAGGCCCTGGACCCGCAGCAGGATGCCGTGCTGCTCGCTGAGGTGGCGGCAGAAACCGACTATGTGCCGCATCACCCGCAGAAGATCGCACTGATCTTCAGTGCCATGCGTCATTTTGCCGAGGCCCTGCGTGAGCGCGGCTGGCAGGTGCATTACGTGACGCTGGATGATGCGCAGAACAGTGGCTCGCTTGCGGGGGAGCTGCAGCGCTGGGCTACGCAGTTGCAGGCGGCTGAGGTTCACGTCACCGAGTGTGGTGAGTGGCGTCTGGAGGATCAGTTGCAGCGCAGCGGCGTGCCGATCACCTGGCATGCCGACAGCCGCTTTATCTGTGGTCGTGACGAGTTTGCACGGTGGGCCGATGGGCGCAAACAGCTGCGCATGGAGTTCTTTTACCGCGAGATGCGCCGTAAGACCGGCTTGCTGCTCAATGGCGACGGCACGCCGGTGGGTGGGGCGTGGAACTTCGATGCGGAGAACCGCAAGGCACTGCCCAAGCAGATCAAGGCACCGATGACCGCGCGCTTCCCGGCGGACGTCATTACCCAGGCCGTGCTGAAGCAGGTAGCCGAGCGCTTCAGTCATTACTACGGCAGCCTGGCGGCTTTCGACTACCCGGTGACTCACGCCGAGGCCGAAGCGTTGTGGCAGCACTTTCTCGATTTCGCCTTGCCGGCCTTTGGTGATTATCAGGACGCAATGGCAGTCGGTGAGCCGTTTCTGTTCCATGCGCGGATTAGCGCGGCGCTGAATATCGGCCTGCTGGATGTGCGCCGGCTGTGTGCGGATGTCGAGGCGGCCTACTGGCGTGGCCAGGTGCCGCTGAACGCTGCGGAGGGCTTTATCCGTCAGTTGATTGGCTGGCGCGAATACGTGCGTGGCATCTACTGGATGCACATGCCGGAGTACGCCGAGCGCAACGCCTTCGGCAACACTCGGCCGTTGCCGGAGTTCTACTGGACCGGCAAGACCCGCATGAAGTGCATGAGCCAGGCCATCGGCCAGACGTTGGAGCATGCCTATGCCCACCACATCCAGCGGCTGATGGTCACCGGCAACTTCGCCCTGCTGGCCGGTATCCAGCCCAGCCAGGTCTGCGACTGGTACCTGGCGGTGTATATGGATGCCTTCGACTGGGTTGAGCTGCCCAACACCCTGGGCATGGTCATGCACGCCGATGGCGGCTACCTGGGCTCCAAGCCCTATTGCGCCAGTGGTCAGTACATCAAACGGATGTCTAACTACTGCGGCGACTGCGCCTACAAGGTCACGGAAAGCGTGGGTGAGCAGGCCTGCCCGTTCAACGCGCTGTACTGGCATTTCCTCATGCGCCACCGCGAGCAGCTGTCCGGCAACCATCGGCTGGGCATGATCTATCGCGGTTTGGACAAGATGAGCGACGCCAAGCAGCAGGGCTTGTGGGCGCGCGGCGAGCAGCTGCTGGCACGGCTGGATGCCGGCGAGGCGCTATGAAAAAGGCCGAGCTGCCAGTTAAAACCTGTGCCGTGTGTGGGCTGCCCTTTACCTGGCGCAAGAAGTGGGCGCGCTGTTGGGATGAAGTGAAGTACTGCTCCGAGCGTTGTCGGCGCAACCGTTAGGGCGCCGCAGGCGGGTAGGGTGGCTAGGCGGTTTGTGCTAGTCTGGCCGACCTTTTTTAGCCCCTAGCGGAGCCGTGCCATGTCTGAACTCAATCTCTCGACTGACGAAACTCGCGTCAGCTACGGCATTGGCCGTCAGCTGGGTGGTCAGCTGCGCGACAACCCACCGCCGGGCGTGAGCCTGGAGGCCATCCTGGCTGGCCTGACTGACGCTTTCAACGGCCAGCCAAGCCGCGTCAGCGAAGCCGAGCTGTCGGCCAGCTTCAAAGTCATCCGCGACATCATGCAAGCCGAAGCCGCCGCCAAGGCTGAGGCTGCTGCAGGTGCAGGCTTGGCCTTCCTGGCTGAGAACGCCAAGCGTGACGGCATCACCGTACTGGCGTCCGGTCTGCAATACGAAGTGCTGACCGCTGGCAGTGGCGCCAAGCCTTCCCGTGAAGACACCGTGCGTACCCATTACCACGGCACCCTGATCGACGGCAGCGTGTTCGACAGCTCCTACGAGCGTGGCGAGCCGGCTGAGTTTCCGGTGGGCGGCGTGATCGCCGGCTGGACCGAAGCCCTGCAACTGATGAACGCTGGCAGCAAATGGCGCCTGTATGTGCCGAGCGAGCTGGCCTATGGCGCACAAGGCGTGGGCAGCATCCCGCCGCACAGCGTGCTGGTGTTTGATGTGGAGCTGCTGGACGTTCTTTAAGAGATCGCTCCACGATCTGCTGCGCGTCGGCCCTACTGCGTTAAAAACAGGCTCGGAATGCTCATGTACAAAAGTACACTCCGCTTACTCGCCTGTTTTTGCCTTGTAGGACTCTAGCTCGCGAGATCTTTAGTCTCTGTTCCATCGCGGGCATGGCCCGCTCCTGCGAGGCTCCAGCAAGTCTTGTGTAGGAGCGGGCCATGCCCGCGATGCGTTTAAGCGCGGATAGTCAGGGGCGCAAAGCCCGGGCGTAGCAGTAAAGAAACAGATTGCGCACCAACTCCTTGAGCACCAGCGGCTCGCTGGAGTTCAGCTCGTGCAGATCCAGGTCGCCCTGATCTCGCAGCTCATCCAGCGCTTCTTCCTGGAGCAGGGCACAGACTTCGCCGGTGTTGCGGTTGAGTATGCGCAGGTAAGGGTGCGGGCGGTCCAGCCAAGCATCAATCAGATAGGTCATGACTCATCTCCCTTTAAATGGTTAGATGAGAATAATTCTTATTGTATTTATAGCAAGGATTAATCGCTGCCTTTCGTCGTTTGGTGAGGCTGCTGCGTATCGTAGGCAATAAAAAGCCCACCATATGGGCGGGCTTTTGTTTGTTCAGGCGGCTTTAGTGCGTGCGGGCTACGGCAAAGCGGCTGAGTTCGATCAGGGCGTCGCGGTATTCGCTGGCGGGCAATGCATCCAGGCAGGCAATCGCGCGTTCAGCGTAATCGCGTGCCTGTTGGGCGGTGTAGTCCAGTGCGCCGGCAGCTTCCACGGCATTGCGGATACTCTCCAGATCCTCAATGCCACCTTTCTGGATCGCCTGGCGTACCAGTGCGGCCTGCTCGGACGTACCTTCGCGCATGGTGTAGATCAGTGGCAGGGTCGGCTTGCCTTCGGCCAGGTCGTCGCCGACGTTCTTGCCCAGGGTGCTGGCATCACCCTTGTAGTCGAGCAGGTCGTCGACCAGTTGGAAGGCCACGCCCAGATGATCACCAAAGGTGCGCAGGGCTTCGCTCTGCTCGCTGCTGGCTTCCGCCAGTGCGGCGGCGCTATGGGTCGAGGCCTCGAAGAGCATCGCGGTCTTGCCGCGGATCACTTCCATATAGGTTTCTTCGGTGGTGCTGGCGTCGCGGATCTTCGACAGTTGCAGCACTTCGCCTTCGGCAATCACTCGGGTGGCCTTGGACAGGATCTTCATCACCGGCATGGAGCCGAGTTCGACCATCATTTCGAAGGAGCGCGAATAAAGGAAGTCGCCAACCAGCACGCTCGGCGCGTTGCCCCACTGGGCGTTGGCAGTGCTGCGGCCGCGACGCATATCGGACATGTCGACCACGTCGTCATGCAGCAGGGTGGCGGTGTGCAGGAATTCGATGGTAGCGGCCAGCAGGCGCAGGTTGTCGCCTTCAAGGCCCAGGGCCTTGCCGCTGAGCAGAACGAGAAGCGGCCGCAGACGTTTGCCGCCAGCGGAGATAATATAGTCGCCGATCTTCTCTACCAGCGGTACGCGCGACACCAGTTGGGCGCGGATGATGCCGTCGACGGCGGTAAAGTCATCCGCCACCACGCGGTAGAAAGCCTGGGGTTGCATCGCTTGCACCTGCTACTCATGGGTTGCGCGGCATGCTAGGGGGCAGGGTAGGGGCTGTCAAGGCGAGTGGCTGGGCGCGGGCGTCTGGGCCTTGCGTCGTGCGGGCAGCTTGCGTACAATCGCGCACCCTGAACTTCCCCCTGGGTATTTCCCTGCCTTACGCAATTGCAAGGGTGTCCTTCCGGCCCCAAGCAGCCATGCCAGCCGACACTTATTCCTATAAAGCGCTGGGTGAGCAGGATTAACGGAGATTTACCATGTACGCAGTAATTGTTACTGGTGGCAAGCAATACAAAGTCACCGAAGGCGAATTCCTCAAGGTCGAAAAACTCGAGCTGGCCACTGGCGCAGCTGTGACTTTTGACCGTGTTCTGCTGGTCGGCAATGGCGACGACGTAAAAATCGGCGCTCCGGTTGTTGACGGTGCCAAAGTTGTGGCTGAAGTGGTTGCTCAAGGCCGTCACGACAAGGTCACCATCATCAAGTTCCGTCGTCGTAAGCACCACATGAAGCGCCAGGGCCACCGTCAGTGGTACACCGAGATCAAAATCACCGGTATCCAGGCCTGATTCGTTTCGGTCTGATCCCTTTATAGGAGTATTGAACTCATGGCACACAAAAAAGCTGGCGGTAGTACCCGCAACGGTCGCGACTCAGAAGCCAAACGACTTGGCGTGAAGATGTATGGCGGCCAGGCTATCAAAGCAGGCAACATCATCGTGCGTCAGCGCGGTACCCAATTCCACGCTGGTTACGGCGTTGGCATGGGTAAAGATCACACCCTCTTCGCGAAAATCGAAGGCGTGATCAAGTTTGAAGTAAAAGGCGCGTTCAACCGCCGTTACGTGAGCGTCGTTGCGGCTTAATTGCGCGACTGCTGGGAAAGCCCCGTCCTTGCGACGGGGCTTTTTTGTTTCTGTATTCTTGGGGTTCTTGCCAAACTGTCCTGGGTGTTCGCATTTGTTTTGAATGCAGGTCAATTTTGCAAGAGCCTAGTGTTTCTCGATTTAGATAACCCGCTCTGTTGCGGGAGGCGTACCCATGAAATTCGTCGATGAAGTATCGATTTATGTAAAAGCCGGCGACGGCGGTAACGGCATGATGGCTTTTCGTCGTGAAAAGTTTATCGAGAAGGGCGGTCCCAACGGTGGTGATGGCGGCGACGGCGGTTCGGTGTATATCGAGGCGGTCGAGAACTTCAATACCCTGGTGGATTATCGCTATACCCGTCGTTTCCAGGCGCAGAATGGCGAGAAGGGTGGCAGCACCGATTGCACGGGTGCCAAGGGTGAAGATCTGATCCTGCCCGTACCAATTGGCACCACGGTGATTGATGCCGGCACTCAGGAAGTGATTGGCGACCTGACCAAGGCGGGTCAGCGCCTGCTGGTGGCGCAGGGTGGTTGGCACGGTCTGGGCAATACCCGTTTCAAGTCCAGTACCAACCGTGCGCCACGCCAGACCACGCCGGGTAAGCCGGGCGAGGCGCGTGATCTCAAGCTGGAGCTGAAGGTGCTGGCCGATGTCGGCCTGTTGGGTTTGCCGAATGCCGGCAAGAGCACCTTTATTCGCTCGGTATCGGCAGCCAAGCCGAAAGTGGCCGACTACCCGTTCACTACGCTGGTGCCGAACCTGGGCGTGGTCAGCGTGGATCGCTACAAGAACTTTGTCATCGCCGACATTCCGGGGTTGATTGAGGGGGCGTCTGACGGTGCGGGTCTGGGGATTCGCTTCCTCAAGCATTTGTCGCGTACCCGCCTGCTGCTGCATCTGGTCGATATGGCGCCATTGGATTTGACCGATCCGGCCGAGTCCGCCGCCACCATCATCGCTGAGCTGACCAAGTTCAGCCCGGCGCTGGCCGAGCGTGAGCGCTGGCTGGTGCTGAACAAGGCTGATCAGATTCTCGATGAGGAGCAGGAGGCGCGGGTTGCTGAAATCGTCGAGCGGATTGAGTGGGATGGTCCGGTTTATGTGATTTCCGCACTGGCACGCCAAGGCACTGAAAAGCTCTGTTATGACATCATGGACTTCCTTGAGGCGCGCGCTGAGCGCATCCAGGAAAATCCGGAATACGCCGCTGAGCTGGCTGAGCTGGATGCCCGCATCGAAGACGAGGCGCGTGCTCAGTTGCAAGCGCTGGATGACAAGCGTGCGCTGCGTCGTTCCGGGGTCAAGGCGGTTGGTGACGTCGATGAAGACGACAGCTTCTGGGATGAAGAAGACGAAGAGGATGGCCCGGAAATCATTTACGTCCGGGATTAAGCAACTACAAAACGCCGCTTAATTGCGGCGTTTTTGTAATCACAGGTCGCGGCTAGGGTTGGATGATCATGCGTGACAAGGTAACCGGTGCTCAGCGCTGGGTGGTGAAGATTGGCAGTGCGTTGCTGACGGCCGATGGTCGTGGTCTGGATCGTGCGGCCATGGCGGTATGGGTCAAGCAGATGGTGGCGCTACGCGAGCAGGGCGTCGAACTGGTGCTGGTGTCCTCGGGGGCGGTGGCGGCGGGGATGAGCAAGCTGGGCTGGAGCGCGCGACCGAGCGCCATGCATGAACTGCAGGCGGCTGCCGCGATCGGTCAGATGGTTCTGGTTCAGGCCTGGGAGTCGAGTTTTGCCGAGCACGGCCGGCGCACGGCGCAGATTCTGTTGACCCACGATGACCTCTCGGATCGTAAGCGTTACCTGAATGCGCGCAGTACGCTGCGTACCTTGGTTGATCTGGATGTCGTGCCGGTGATCAACGAGAACGACACCGTGGTCACTGATGAGATTCGCTTTGGCGACAACGACACCCTGGCGGCATTGGTGGCCAACCTGGTCGAGGCTGATCTGCTGGTAATCCTTACCGACCGCGACGGCATGTATAACGCCGACCCGCGGCACAATCCGGATGCCGAGCTGATTTTTGAGGCGCGTGCCGATGATCCGGCGTTGGATGCTGTCGCGGGTGGTGTCGGTGGTGCGCTGGGGCGTGGCGGCATGCAAACCAAGCTGCGCGCTGCGCGGCTGGCTGCGCGTTCTGGTGCGCACACGGTAATCGTCGGTGGCGCCATCGAGCAGGTGTTGGCACGGCTCAAGGCGGGTGAGCGTCTGGGTACGCTGCTGGCGCCTGAGCGCGGCATGCTGGCCGCGCGTAAGCAGTGGCTGGCTGGGCATCTGCAGACGCGCGGCACGCTGGTGCTCGACGATGGCGCGGTCAAGGCTCTGGCCACTGGTACCAAGAGCTTGTTACCAGTGGGTGTCAAGGCGGTGCAGGGTAGCTTCCGGCGTGGCGAGATGGTCGTGTGTGTGGCGGCGGATGGTCGTGAGATTGCCCGTGGCCTGGCCAATTACAGCGCGCTTGAGGCGCAAAAGATCATTGGCCAGCCTTCCGATGCCATCGAGAAGCTGCTGGGGTATGTTGACGAGCCCGAGTTGGTGCATCGGGATAATTTGATCCTGGTATGAGGGGAAGTTGATGCGAGTACTAAAGGGATTGCTGGGTGTGCTGGTGCTGTTGCCTGGGTTGGTGGCGGCTGAGCAGATTGGTGAAGTGTCGACGGTGTTCAAAATCATGGGGCCGAACGACAAGATTGTCGTCGAGGCCTTTGATGATCCGAAGGTGGCGGGGGTGACCTGCTACCTGTCGCGCGCCAAGACTGGTGGGGTCAAGGGTGGTCTAGGTCTGGCCGAGGACCGTGCCGAGGCGTCGATTGCTTGCCGTCAGGTAGGGCCGATCAGCTTTCTGGATAGGCTCAAAGAGGGCGAAGAGGTGTTTCGTGAGCGCACTTCGCTGGTGTTCAAGACCATGCAGGTGGTGCGTTTCTTCGATCAGAGGCGCAACACCCTGGTCTATCTGGTCTACAGCGATCGGGTAATTGAAGGCAGTCCGCAGAATGCGGTGACCGCCATTCCAATTCTGCCCTGGCCGGAAAAGCCCTGAGCTGGGAGTTGTGATTGAAAAAAGCCCGAAATCATTCGGGCTTTTTTATGGTTGGTGTTTTTCAGGCAATAAAAAACCGGCGATTAAGCCGGTTTTTCAAGAACAGCAGCGAGTGCTTGCCGCTTAGGCTGCAGCAGCTTCGCCCAGGGCCTTGATGTGGCTATTCAGGCGGCTCTTGTGGCGAGCTGCTTTGTTCTTGTGGATGATGCCTTTGTCGGCCATACGGTCGATTACCGGCACAGCCAGGGTGTAGGCGTTTTTAGCCAGATCGAGGTCTTTGGCTTCGATAGCCTTGACCACGTTCTTGATGTAGGTACGAACCATGGAGCGCTGGCTGGCGTTATGGCTACGACGCTTCTCAGCCTGTTTTGCGCGTTTTTTGGCAGAAGGTGTATTGGCCACCGTCAAGCTCCTCGAAAAAAACTGGGGGGTTACAAACAAATAAGGCCGCGAATCATGCCGATATGAGGGGGTGCTGTCAAGCCTGTTGGCTTTTCCCTGTGCTGGCCTGACCAGTGGCGGCCCGTTACACTCGACGCCTTTGTGCGCCAGTGCTGGTTTGCGGAGCCGGGATATTACATGAATTTGCTCAAGTCGTTGGCCGCTGTCAGCTCGATGACCATGCTTTCGCGGGTGCTGGGGTTTGTACGCGATACCATCATTGCCCGCACCTTCGGGGCTGGCGTGGCGTCGGATGCCTTTGTGGTGGCGTTCAAATTACCCAACCTATTGCGCCGGATCTTTGCCGAGGGCGCATTTTCCCAGGCCTTTGTGCCGATTCTGGCCGAGTACAAAACCCAGCAGGGCGATGAGGCGGCGCGCACCTTCCTGGCCTACGTGAGTGGTTTGCTGACCCTGGTGCTGGCGCTGGTGACCTTTATCGGTATTCTGGCGGCGCCCTGGATTGTCTGGGTATCTGCGCCGGGTTTTGCGGATGAGGCGGAGCGCTTTGCGCTGACCACTGATCTGCTGCGCATTACCTTTCCTTATATTCTGCTGATCTCCCTGTCTTCGCTGGCCGGCGCGGTGCTCAATACTTGGAACCGCTTTTCGGTGCCGGCCTTTGTGCCGACGTTGCTGAATATCAGCATGATCGTCTTCGCGCTGTTTCTGACGCCTTATTTCGATCCGCCAATCATGGCGCTGGGCTGGGCAGTGCTGGTGGGTGGCTTGGCGCAGTTGCTGTTTCAGCTGCCGCATCTGCACAAGATCGGCATGCTCGTGCTGCCGCGGCTGAACCTCAAGGACGCCGGCGTGTGGCGGGTGGTGAGGCAGATGGGGCCGGCCATCTTCGGGGTGTCGGTCAGCCAGATTTCGCTGATCATCAACACCGTCTTCGCGTCCTTTCTGGTCGCCGGTTCGGTGTCCTGGATGTATTACGCTGACCGCTTGATGGAGTTGCCGGCCGGTGTGCTGGGCGTGGCGCTGGGCACCATTCTGCTGCCGGCCCTGTCGAAAACTCATGCCGGTGCCAGTCGTGAGGATTATTCCAAACTGCTCGATTGGGGATTGCGTCTTTGTCTGATACTGGCGCTGCCTAGTGCGGTAGCGCTGGCGATCATTTCCGAGCCGCTGATTGCTTCGCTATTTCAGTACGGCAAATTTACCGCTGCCGATACCTTGATGACCCAGCGTGCTTTGATTGCCTACTCGCTGGGTTTGGTCGGGATCATTCTGGTGAAGATTCTTGCGCCGGCCTTCTACGCCCAGCAGAACATCAAGACGCCGGTGCGTATCGGTCTGGTGACGCTGCTGGCGACCCAGGCGATGAATGTACTGTTTATCTTCGTGATTCCCTTGGCGCATGCCGGCTTGGCGCTGGCCATCGGTTTGGCCGCCTGCCTGAATGCGGGGCTGTTGTACTGGCAGCTGCGCAAGCGTGACATGTTTCAGCCGCAGCCCGGTTGGGCGCTATTCCTCTGCAAGCTGGTGTTGGCATTGTCGACGATGGTGGGTGTGCTGCTACTGGTCATGCAGCAGTTGCCCGCCTGGGCGGACGGCACCATGCTTTGGCGTTTGTTGCGCCTGGGGGGGCTGGTGAGTGTGGGGATGCTGGCCTATTTGGCCGTGCTGGCGCTGCTGGGTTTTCGGTTGAGGGACTTTGCGCGACGCAGCGCACTCTGAGAAGCGGTTTACGATCTGCTGCGCGTCGGCCCTGCGGCGTTAAAAGCAGGCTCGGAATGCTCATGCGCAGCTCGTACACTCCGCGTCCTCGCCTGTTTTTGCCTTGCAGGACTCTAGCTCGCAAGATCGTAATCCGATTCTATAGGCAACTGATTTGCCGCCTGTTGTCCGCTGCGCGGTGTGCGTATAATCGGCCACTTTATGAGCAAGAAGCGCGCTATGCAGCTGGTTCGAGGCCTACACAATCTGCGGCCCCAACATCGGGGCTGTGTTGCCACCATCGGTAATTTCGACGGCGTCCATCGTGGTCATCAGGCCATCTTGGCGCGTTTGCGTGAGCGCTCCGCCGAGCTTGGTGTGCCCAGCTGTGTGTTGATTTTCGAGCCGCAGCCGCGCGAGTTCTTTGCTCCGGATGCTGCCCCTGCACGCTTGGCGCGGCTGCGCGACAAGGTCGCCTTGCTCGCGGCCGAGGGCGTTGATCGGGTTTTGTGCCTGAGTTTCAACCGGCGTTTACGCGAGCTCAGTGCTGCCGAGTTCGTCGACCGTGTGTTGGTGGAAGGCCTGGGTGTGCAGCACCTGGAAGTGGGCGACGATTTCCGCTTTGGCTGTGATCGTGCAGGTGATTTTGCCTTTCTGGCGGAAGCCGGGGAGCGCGAAGGCTTCAGTGTCGAGGCCGCTACCACGGTTGAGTTGGATGGTATTCGCGTCAGCAGTACGCGGGTGCGTGAAGCTCTGGACGTTGGGGATTTCGCCCTGGCGCAACACCTGCTCGGGCGACCTTTCCAGATCGCCGGGCGTGTCCTGCATGGGCAGAAACTGGGGCGTCAACTGGATGCACCGACTGCCAATGTGCAACTCAAGCGCAAGCGGGTGCCGCTCAAGGGCGTGTACCTGGTGAGCACCGAGATTGACGGCCAAACCTGGCCGGGCGTCGCCAACATTGGTGTGCGCCCAAGTGTGGCGGGTGATGGTCGCGCTCATCTGGAAGTGCATTTGCTGGACTTTGCCGGTGATTTATATGGCCGGCGTTTGACGGTGGCTTTCCACCACAAGCTGCGCGATGAGCAGCGTTTCGCCTCCCTTGAGGCATTGAAGACGGCCATTGCTGCCGATATTGCTGCCGCCCGTGCCCATTGGCGCGTTTAAGCCCCGGTTTCAACTGCTGGGTGCCAATCGCTTACGAAGAGCCTGAGATGACCGACTACAAAGCCACGCTGAATCTGCCTGATACCCAATTTCCGATGAAAGCCGGCCTGCCGCAGCGCGAGCCGCAGATTCTGCAGCGCTGGAACGAGATTGGCCTGTATCAGAAGCTGCGCGCGCAAGGCGAAGGTCGGCCGAAGTTCGTTCTGCACGACGGCCCGCCCTATGCCAACGGCAGCATCCACATCGGTCATGCGGTCAACAAGATCCTCAAGGACATCATCACCCGTTCCAAGACCTTGGCCGGCTTCGACGTGCCCTATGTACCGGGCTGGGACTGCCACGGTCTGCCGATCGAGCACAAGGTGGAAACCACCTTTGGCAAGAATCAGCCGTCCGACCTGACCCGTGAGCGTTGCCGCACCTACGCCGGTGAGCAGATCGAGGGGCAGAAGGCTGATTTCGTTCGTCTCGGTGTGTTGGGTGATTGGGGCAACCCGTACAAGACCATGGACTTTGCCAACGAAGCCGGCGAGATCCGTGCACTGGCCGAGATGGTCAAGCAGGGCTTCGTATTCAAGGGGCTGAAGCCGGTCAACTGGTGTTTCGATTGCGGTTCCGCACTGGCTGAGGCCGAGGTCGAATACCAGGACAAGAAGTCCGACGCCATCGACGTGGCCTTCGTGGTTGAAGACGCCGACAAGCTGGCCGCTGCGTTTGGCCTGGCCAGCTTGCCGAAACCTGCTTCCATCGTGATCTGGACCACCACGCCGTGGACCATCCCGGCTAACCAGGCGCTTAACGTCCACCCGGAATTTACCTACGCGCTGGTCGATACCGGCGAGCGTCTGCTGCTGTTGGCCGAAGAGCTGGTGGAAGGCTGCCTGGCCCGTTATGGCCTGCAAGGCGAAGTCATCGCCACCGCTCCAGGCGCGGCGCTGGAGTTGATCCGCTTCCGTCATCCGTTCTACGAGCGCTTTGCGCCGGTGTATCTGGCCGAGTATGTCGAGTTGGGTGCTGGCACTGGTGTGGTGCACTCGGCTCCAGCCTATGGCGAGGACGACTTCCGTTCCTGCAAAGGCTACGGCATGAGCAACGACGACATCCTCAGCCCGGTGCAGAGCAACGGCGTGTATGTCAGCGATCTGCCGTTCTTTGGCGGCCAGTTTATCTGGAAGGCCAACCCGGCCATCGTTGCCAAGCTGGAAGAAGTCGGCGCGCTACTCAAGCACGAAGGCATCCAGCACAGCTACATGCATTGCTGGCGCCACAAGACTCCGCTGATCTACCGCGCCACCGCGCAGTGGTTCGTTGGCATGGATAAGCAGCCTAACGAAGGCGGCACCCTGCGCGAGCGCGCGCTGGCAGCCATCGAACAAACCCAGTTTGTCCCCGCCTGGGGTCAGGCTCGCCTGCACAGCATGATTGCTGGGCGTCCGGACTGGTGCATCTCGCGTCAGCGCAACTGGGGCGTGCCAATCCCGTTCTTCCTGCACAAGGCCACGGGTGAGCTGCATCCGCGCACTGCCGAGTTGATGGAGGACGTGGCCAAACGTGTCGAGCACGAGGGCATCGAGGCCTGGTTCAAGCTGGACGCCGCTGAGCTGCTGGGCGATGAAGCCGCCGACTACGACAAGATCAGTGACACCCTGGACGTCTGGTTTGACTCCGGCACCACACACTGGCACGTGCTGCGCGGCTCGCACAACCTAGGGCATGCCAACGGTCCGCGTGCCGATCTGTATCTGGAAGGCTCCGACCAGCACCGCGGCTGGTTCCACTCCTCGCTGCTGACCGGCGCGGCCATCGACGGCCACGCGCCGTACAAAGAGCTGCTGACCCACGGTTTTGTGGTCGACGAGAACGGTCGCAAGATGTCCAAATCTTTGGGTAATGTGGTCGCGCCGCAAGAGGTGAACGACAGCCTGGGTGCTGACATCCTGCGCCTGTGGGTGTCGTCCACCGACTACTCCGGCGAGATGGCCGTATCCAAGGTTATCCTGCAGCGCAGTGCCGATTCCTACCGGCGTATCCGCAACACCGCGCGCTTCCTGCTCTCCAACCTCAGTGGCTTCGATCCGGCGCAGCACCTGCTGCCTGCCGAGGACATGCTGGCGCTGGACCGTTGGGCCGTAGATCGCGCCCTGCTGCTGCAGCGCGAAATCGAAGAAGCCTACGACAGCTACCGCTTCTGGAACGTCTACCAGAAGGTGCACAACTTCTGTGTGCAGGAGCTGGGTGGTTTCTACCTCGACATCATCAAGGACCGTCAGTACACCACCGCTGCTGACAGTGTGGCGCGTCGCTCCTGCCAGACCGCGCTGTTCCACATCGCCGAAGCCCTGGTGCGCTGGATCGCCCCGGTGCTGTCGTTCACCGCCGATGAACTGTGGGAATACCTGCCGGGTGCGCGCAACGAGTCGGTGATGCTCAATGGCTGGTATCAGGGCCTGAGCGAGTTGCCGGAAGGTTTCGAGCTGGATCGTGCGTTCTGGGAACGCGTTATGGCGGTCAAGGTCGCGGTAAACAAGGAAATGGAAAACCTGCGTGCAGCCAAGGCCATTGGCGGCAACCTGCAGGCGGAAGTGACCCTGTACGCTGAAGACAGCCTGATCAGTGATCTGAACAAGCTGGGCAATGAGCTGCGTTTTGTGCTGATCACCTCCACCGCCAGCCTGGCACCGCTCTCCAGTGCGCCAAACGATGCCGTTGAGACTGAAGTTGCCGGGCTCAAGCTGAAAGTGCTGAAGTCAGGCCACGCCAAGTGCGCCCGTTGCTGGCACCACCGCGAGGATGTTGGCGTGAACCCGGCGCATCCGGAAATCTGCGGTCGCTGCGTGGACAACATCGAAGGCGCGGGCGAGGTTCGTCATTATGCTTAATAACGGCACGCCTAATGCCAGTCGTTTCGGGCGTTTAGCCTGGCTATGGCTGAGTCTGCTGGTGTTTGTGGTCGATCAGGCGAGCAAGTTCTGGTTCGACAACAACCTGACCATGTACCAGCAGATCGTGATCATCCCCGATTACTTCAGCTGGACCCTGGCTTACAACACCGGTGCCGCCTTCAGCTTCCTGGCTGATGCGGCTGGCTGGCAGCGCTGGTTCTTCGCCGCGATTGCCGTGGTGGTCAGTGCAGTGCTGGTGGTCTGGCTTAAACGCCTCAAACCGGGTGAAACTTGGTTGGCCGTGGCGTTGGCGTTGGTGCTGGGCGGCGCGTTGGGCAACCTGGTGGACCGCGTGGTGTTTGGTCATGTGGTCGACTTTATCCTGCTGCACTGGCATCAGCAGTGGTACTTCCCGGCCTTCAACGTGGCCGATATGGCGATTACCGGCGGTGCCATCCTGCTGGCGCTGGATATGTTCAAGAGTGAAAAGTCCGGAGAAACAGGCAAATGACTGACGTGCGTATCGGTCCGGACAGGGAAGTGACCCTGCATTTCGCCCTCAAGTTGGACAACGGCGATGTAGTGGACAGCACCTTCGATAAAAAACCCGCCACCTTCAAGGTCGGTGACGGCAACCTGCTACCAGGCTTTGAGCAGGCTATTTATGGCTTGAAAGCCGGCGACAAGCGCAGCCTGTCGATCAGCCCGGAGCAGGGCTTTGGTCAAGGCAATCCGCAGAATGTCCAGGTCATGCCGCGCAGCCAGTTTCAGGATATGGAGTTGTCGGAGGGCCTGCTGGTGATCTTCAACGACGCCGCCAATGCCGAGTTGCCGGGTGTGGTCAAAGCCTTTGACGATAACCAGGTAACCATCGACTTCAACCACCCGTTGGCTGGCAAGGCGCTGAGCTTTGAGGTGGAGATTATTGAGGTCAAAGCGCTCTAAGGTTTAGTCCGCTCCTGTGAGGGCGGGCTTTAGCCTTGAGTGTTCCCGCGTGATCCTCGCGATCACGGCGGCCTATACAGATTGCTTCCCCAGTGCGTGCGGCCGCGCCGTACACTAGTCCGCAAGGCCTACCGTCGAGATACCCGCCATGCATATCAAACTCGCCAATCCCCGTGGCTTCTGTGCCGGTGTCGACCGCGCCATTGAGATCGTCAACCGGGCCCTGGAAGTCTTCGGTCCGCCCATCTATGTGCGCCATGAAGTGGTGCACAACAAGTTCGTGGTCGAAGACTTGCGCTCGCGCGGCGCGGTGTTTGTCGAGGAGTTGGATCAGGTGCCGGATGACGTGATCGTCATCTTCAGTGCCCACGGCGTCTCCCAGGCGGTGCGCAGCGAAGCTGATCGACGCGGCCTGAAAGTCTTCGATGCCACCTGCCCGCTGGTGACCAAAGTGCATATGGAAGTGGTGCGCTATAGCCGAGAAGGGCGCGAATGCATCCTCATCGGCCACGAAGGCCACCCGGAAGTCGAAGGCACCATGGGCCAATACGACGCCAGCAACGGTGGCACGATTTATCTGGTCGAGGATGAAAACGACGTAGCTGAACTACAGGTACGTAATCCTGAAGCGTTGGCTTTCGTCACTCAGACCACCCTGTCGATGGACGACACCAGCAAGGTCATCGATGCCCTGCGCAGTAAATTCCCCTCCATCGGCGGCCCGCGCAAGGATGACATCTGCTACGCCACCCAAAACCGCCAAGACGCCGTCAAACAACTCGCCGCCGAATGCGATGTGCTGCTGGTGGTCGGTAGCCCCAACAGCTCCAATTCCAACCGCCTGCGTGAACTCGCCGAACGCATGGGCACCCCCGCCTACCTGATCGATGGTGCAGAAGACCTCAAGCAGGAGTGGTTTGCAGGTGTTGCGGGTATCGGCATTACGGCAGGTGCATCAGCGCCTGAAGTGCTGGTGCAAGGCGTAATTCAGCAACTGAGCGAGTGGGGCGCAACAGGCGCCCAAGAGCTGCTGGGGCGCCCAGAGAACGTGACGTTCTCGATGCCGAAGGAACTACGGCTAAAGCAAGTGTGACGGTCTATTTCGGGTTAAACGCAAAAGCCGACTCATTCGAGTCGGCTTTTGCGTTTTTGCTGCCATGAGCCTGTTACCAGCAGGTCTCTACAGTCCCTGTCCCTGCTTCACCTTTGGTTCCACGGCTATCCAATGTCAGGTCGCCGCATTCGTTATCCTGTAGCTGAGCGCCCACACGAGCAGCCGTTAGGACTACGCAGCGAGCAATACTACCGCCGCATGCTTGAGCAGTGATGTTGTATCGACGCTCGTCGGATGCAACTGCTGCATCGGCAGCAACACCATAGCCCAACCCCCCTGCACCCAAATTGGCCGTATAGGTCTGGTTCTGTGAGTAGAAGCGTTCTTGGGCTTGGAGTATTTCCATTAGTTTGGCCTGGCCGTCAGCTCGGCCAGAGCGTAATACATAGTTCTGGTAACTCGGGTAGGCGATAGCGGCAAGAATGCCGACTATCGCCACCACAACCATCAGTTCTATCAGACTGAAACCTTGTTGCTTCATCAATTCTCTCTCCAGTATGTCGCTTTGACTGCATCGCCAGCTCGGCAAACTTCCGCACCATCCACGCAATCATTGCGAAGGATTTCGGTACCAATGAGTACAGTAGGTTTGCCCTCGGAGAGGATCACCGACGGGGTTGGCGGAATCCCCGAGCGTTTCAAGTCGAAGCTGCGTACCGGGTTCTTGGTGCCGTCGGAGGCTGTTTCGGTATACAGAGCGCTGGCATCGACCAAGCTCAGGGCATAGGCGCGTCCGCGGCCCACGTCTGAGCCGCAGGTAGAAACGGCCTGTCCGCGAGGGCTGAAGGTACTGAAGAACACAGCACCGCGGAAGGATATCGAAGTGGAAAGCACCTTCTCACCCCGTGGCAGCTTCAGGTAGAAACCTTTGCTGGCCGCCAGCAGGCTGGTGTTGGGCGTATAGCTGTTGCCCGGGGTCAGCTTGGCATACTCCTTATCAATTTCTTTGCGCAAGTGCGGCAGGCCGTTGACGGTGCTTGCTGCATTGGCCAGGGCCTGATCAATCAGAAATTGGTAAGCATCGAAGAACGTTGGTGTTTCCGGTGCGGTTTGCGCCTGCAGTGCAGTGAGTTGCACTGCGGAAAGCAGTGCACTGGCAGGGTTATAGGCCTGTGCTGCCAGCACATCCGCTTCAGCCTGCAAGGCATTACCCGATGCAATCAGCGCTGCCTGTTCGGACAACAGGGTTGCGATCTGATTAACAATGGTCTGGCTGTTGGTTGCAGCAGCCCTCAGCGTGGCCGCCTTGGCGGCTTCTGTGCGGTCCAGGAGGTCGGCATAGTTATAGGGGAAGCCGACTGGAAGATCACCAATGTCAGCATCTGCAGCCAGTGCGGCCAATGCTGAGTTGGCTGCTGTAATGACATCGGCAGTTGCTCCTGACATATCCAGCGCGCTTTGAATCGCGGCTAGCAAGGTGTCCAGCTTGCTAGGTGATCCGGCATTAAGGTTTTCCCGTGTTTCGATAAAAGCAAGAGCCGCATAGTCTGTTCTCAAGACTTCCAGTTCGGCCTGCAGATTGGCGACTTCATCAGTGCGCGCAGGATCTGCCTTAGCAGCAAGAACTTCTGCTTCCTTGTTTTTGATGAATGCGAATGAGTCATCCAAGGAGCGCTGCAGTTCAGTCAGTCGTGCATATTCATAGGCCATTTTGTCTTTGGTGAGCACAAGAGCGGCAAGGTTATTGTCATTGAGCACTGCGTCAGCATGAGCCTGATTTGCGGCTGCAAGTGCGGCTTGGGCTGCATCTCGTGCGGCCAGTTTGGTGGCTGCATCCAGGGCTGAAGCGTTTGCGGTAGCCTGGGCGGTAGTTGCAGTGTTACGTAGGTTTGTGGCAGCGGTTGCCTTGTCTGTTGCGTCAGTGGTTGCGGCAGTCAAATTGTTTGCTGCTGCTGTTGCAGCCGTTGCTGTTGTGGTGACCAGATTATCAGCGGCAGTTTTGGCTGACGCTGCGTCGTTTGCGGCTGCTGTTGCAGAATTAAGGTTTGCCTGAGCTGTGGTATCTGCGGAAGTAGCATTGGTAAGCGCAGTAACGGCAGTACTTTCTGCATTCTGGGCTGCGACCAAGTCTGCTTGAGCATCAGCCAGGGCTTCTTGGGCTGCCAGGTCAGCAGCAGCATCGTAGGGGTTTGCAGCTGCAGCTGCAGCTGCAGCTGCAGCTGCGTCAGTTACATCAGCCTGCTTTGCAGTAACTTCAGCTTGTGCGTCAGCAAGTGCTGTTCCAGCAGCGGTTAAAGCAGCAGCAGAAGCAGCTTTATCAGCGGTGGCAGTTGCCAAAGCAGTATTGGCTGCTGTTAAGGCTGCTGCCGCAGCAGTTTGGGCTGTCAGCGCATCTGCAGCTTCCTGATCTGCCTGGTCTTTGACCTGCTGTGCATTTGCCTGAGCCTGAGCCGCATTGGCGGCCTCAGTCTCGGCCAAAACAGCAGCCGCTTCCGCGTTGGCTGCAGTAATTGCATCAGCATCCGCTATAGGTTGAGCGGCCGCGTAGGCATTGGCTGCTGCGGTATTGGCCGCGTCAGCAGCAATGCGTGCAGTGTCCAAGGCTGCTGCATCTGCAGAGTCAGCCAGTGCCAGGGTATCCAGATAGAGTTGCTGAACCTTGGCCAGTGCCGCCTGAGCTTTTTCCAGGCTGCTCTGCAGTTTGCTCTGTTGCTGCAGGTTCTCGTTGTTGTCGACCAGGTACGGGTCGTCGGTGAGAATCTCGTCGATCTGCAGCTGCCGTGCGTTGGCATCGCTCAATGCCTGGGAGGCAGCATTCTGCTTGGCGGTGTGGCCAATGCCTGCACGGTAGTCGACGAAATTCTGTCTGGCACCATCAACGGCATTGTTGAGGGCCAGCATTTGTGCTTCCAGCCCTTGAATGGTTGCCTGAGTCGCAGCGGTATCAGCTGCACTCAGATCGAAGCCGGTGACGTTAGTCAGGTCGCTCTCGGTGATGGTGGTGTAGGTGGTCGGTTTTTCGAATACGTTGCTGTCACGCAGCACGTAAAAGCGATCATCGGTTTCAGTGTTGAGTGGGCTTTCACGAAAGCCTGAGCCGACTGAGATGGTGAAATAGGTCTTGCCGCCACGCTCACGAATCAGTGCCACGTCTGGAGAGCCGAAGAAGCGGCGGTTATTTGCAGCGGTTGTGCCGCCCAGTTGAGCGATCCGTCCACCGGTGGCAAAGCCAGTAGCTATACCAGTGTTGACATTATTGATATCAAAGCGGAACACCTGGCCGCGCAGGTCGGTGGCATAAATGATGTCAGCAAGACCGTCACCATTGATATCGACGATTGTTGGGTCGGCCGGCATGCTGTTGGTCATGCTGCTGATCTGCAGGTTGGCACCTGTGTCGCTGTTGCTACCCGCGCGCCAGAGCAGTTTGCCCGTTTCAGCATCTGCAATGAACAGCGCGTTGCCGATATTGTCAGCCTTGGGTGCGTTGGCGCCGATGGTGTCGTGATCCTTATCGTAGCCACCGGTGAAAATTAGTACTTTGGTTTGCACATTATTGATCTTCACGTCGGCCAGTTTAGGCGCGGAGAAGGTCATGCCGAGCTTTTCAAAGCCAGGAGTTGGGGTGGGGTTATAGGCCCCTTTGATCATCCACTTGAAGGCCGGTGCATCAATATTGCTGACATCCAGCGCGTAGTAGTTGCTGCCGCCACGGCGCATGCCTGCATAAAGTGTGGCCTTTTCCAGCACGCGGCGCTTGGCTGCTATATCGCCATTGCCTGCTGTCGCCTCACGGTACTTGGTCCAGAGGTTGATCTGGCCGTCCATACCGTACTTTTTGCTGCTGGAGCCTTTGGCATTAGTTAAATAGGCGCCAGGGTTAGCTAAAAGCTCTTTAGGAATAAAGGCGAATTTTTCATTGCCAGTTTTGGGGTCGATAGCATGAATAAACCCCTCGTTCGATCCGAAGAACATATACAGCTGTTCTGGAGAGGTCAGCGGTGCGTTGTTTACACGTGCAAGGTCTTCGTCTGTAACGTAGGCAACCAGTTTGGGTTCGTTATGCAGTACGTCAGAAATTGCAAGGCGGTTTGTGCCATCGGTATTCTTGCCCCGGGCCCAGTTAATGAACCGGTCTTTTTGCGTGGTATTGCCAGCCCCCAGCATTGCATTGGTCAGTGCACTATTTGCGCTAGTCAGTCTATAACTCGCTGAGTTAAGGCTAACAGCATCGGTAACTCCTGCACTGGCTGTTGCTGTCCTGTCAGTGCCCGTCCAGGTAAAGATATTCCGTGTATCAGGGTCGAGCAGGCGCCCGGCAACCCCACCTTTGGCCACATCACTGCCATCTGGCGCGGTAGACCAGAAGCTGGAGGCGCTGTTGCTGAAGAACCCGGTGCTGTCATCAATGGCAGCATTTCCGTTCTGGTCAACGATCAATGGGTTTCCAGCAATATCTTGGCCCAGCTTGTAACGCTTGACGTTACCGGGCCAGTTAGCGCCTTCCGCCGGGCGGAACAATGCGTAATAAAGATCGTTACGGAAGCCCAGGTTGTTAAAGGCGCTTACCGCCACGCTTGGTGCAGCGAAGGAAGTGTTCTCTGCTGTGATGTCAACGATGATGGCTTTAAGAGCTTCGGTCAGGCCGGATACATTGTCCGAGGTGTAGTAACTGCCGCCACCGGCAGCTGCAGAATTTTGCAATATAGGCAGGTTGACTGCAAAACCAACAAAGTGCGATGTAACGGTTTGCTTACGGTTGGTCGGGTCAGAAAAAGGTGTTGGCGCCGGAAATAAGTCCTGACTGGCCATGTATTCAGCAAGATGTGGCAGGCACTGACCATTGTTATTACCGCAGGATGAGGCAGGATAGAGCGTGTTCTTATTAGTGACGAGTGTGCGTACGGCAGCGTTAGAGCCCTGGTCTTGAGTTGGCTCGCCGTCCGTTACATAGATAATGTGTGACTTCTGGCAGCTGTGTTCTATCGGTGAAATATATTTCTCACCGCTTCTGGACGACGAAACACTATTATCACCCCATACCCGGTTTTGCCCTGACATATAGCGATAGGCTTCGTAATAGGTTTCCAGCATCGGCGTGTTGCCATTTGCAGGGATGTTGTTGACTACTGTCTGCATGGTCGCCGCATTGGTAGTCGTTAAGCGCTGTACCGGGCTCAGTACATAGCCGCCGTCATTTCCGTCAAAACGCATAAAACCTATGTTGACGTCTTCCTTGGCTTTCAAATCATTGATCAGGTCATTAACAACCGCCTGCATAACCTGCCGGCGTGTTCGGTTTGTTTTGCTCGGGGGGATGGCGCTGTTGGCGACGGTGCTCCCCATTGACCCCGAAGAGTCGAGGACAAACAGAATGTTCGGACGTACCTGTTGATCGGCAGGCAAGTCACGTGGAACATAAATTTCGGTGTCATCAGCCAGGGCAGTATTGAAGGTCATAAACCCGTAAATGAAGGCGCTGATGCCAAGGGCGACTGGTCTTAGTTTAAACATGATCTTTCTCCAGTCTTAGTACATGGAAAACTTGAGGATATGGGTCGGCGCCTGGTCGGTGACCGTAATGGCTCCGGCCCAATCGACTTTGAGTGCCAGTTCACTGATCGGGCGTAGTTGACCATTGATCTCCAGTTGGGCGCTGGGGTCGATTGTCATACTGGTGGCTGGGCATTCCTGGCAGGTGTAGGCCATGACACGGCCGAGGCTTGTGTCGTTGGGGCTCCAGCTGACGATAAGGCGCTCCATTTCGATGATTCGAATCAAGGGCTCGTTGTTGGATTGCTCTTGGGCAAAACTGCTGAAGCTGAGCAAGAAGCTGAATAGGGCGAAGCAGATACGTGTGCTCATGGTTATATGCTCACTTGTTGTTCTGGAAGGTCATGCCCTGGGCTTGCCAGGAGTAGGTTCCGCTGTCGAGCTCTGCCCGTGCTTCCATGTGAAAATCAATGCAAATAAATCGCTCAACGCTGGAGCCGTCCTCGCAGGGTTTCTCCTGAACGTAACGAACGGTATTTGAGGCGCTTTGAGTACCGGTGATTGGTGTAATCGCCACGGTCGCTCCAGAAGTTGCAGGTAGGCCGACGTTTTTTAGAGCTGTTACTTCCTCTGCCGTTTTCGAGGAGCCCTTGAAGGCCATCGCTGCCAACAACGGTGCTCGATTGGCAAGGTTGGTATTAAAGGCCAGCAATTGTGCACGCAGTTCATTCTGCGCCTGCTGGAACACCTGGTTGCGGAACTGAGTATTACTGGCCATGCGTTCTTCAAATGTGGAGAAACGCATGGCGGTTACACCGGCGATGGTCAGTACCAGCAAGAAGACCAGCGCCACGATAAGAGTGGCGCCTTGCTGGCTGCGAGAGTCTCTAGGCAAGTTGCGCATGGTTCGCCTCAAAAGGTGTTCTTGAGCTGGATGGTGGTGCTGAAAATCTGCCGGGCACGACTGTCATTGAATGCCAGCGGCGCAGCATCGAGCAGAACAAAGTTGCGACCAGCAGGTGCGGGTGTCAGGTTGTCAATCGAATTGGCCAGCACGGATATGCGCACGGCGCGGACGTCGTTCCATTTATTCAGATTAGTGACACGATCGGCTGATACGTACTGATTGGCACTGCGGGAGTCGCCGCTGGTATTTATGCCGTAGAGCACTTGTAAACTATCAACGCCGGAGATTAGTTCCCGGGCGGTGGCGTCAACAATCCAAGTGCCGTTTTTTAAGTCATAACTACGGCAACGAAGAGAGCCGCCTGATACATAGTACTGGCTAACAATTAGCACATTATCGGCGACTTCTGTTCCCTGACAGTCGCGGCGCTTGTCGTCAATTTTGGGTGGTTGGTATACAAAGGCTATAGTGTCAGTGCCGACGCTCAAAGTAGGGGAAATATTATTACAGATGTCTGCAGGAAAACCGCTGCAGGTATCTGTTGGTACAAGTGTTGATGGTTTATTACCTGCATAAATTGGATCTGTGTAACCCGCTATGCGCGCACTACGGGCAATAAACTCAAGTGCAAAACGTCCGTTCTCCTGCAGTCGGCCCATGGCTTCGTTGGCTGCATAGGTTTGCCGGCTGGAGAGGAAAACCTGAATGACGCCGGTCATCAAGAGCAGCCCTAGCGCCATCGCAACCATAAGCTCAACTACTGATAAACCCAGCTGAGTGCGGCGCAATGTGGTGAAGTAGCTGATGCTCATCGGTGCACCTCAAAGGGGGGAATAGCGGGCGCAAAGGTATTTTTGGCTACACGGCCAAGCCAGAAGCCTTGCAGGGTTATTGTGTTGCCTACTGCTGCGACACCCAGTGTGATATCGCCGGCAGGCGGGGTAATAAAGTCGCGGCTGGTAAAGCGGCCATTGATGGTGTTGGAGGCCAGGTTGGCGTAGCTGCACTGTGCTTCCCAGCGGTCAAAAGCAGCCATCTGTGCTGCTGTACAGTTTTGGGCCGCAACCTTTGCCGAAGTGGCCGGAGAGTAGTAATCCGCACAGCGCGCCGTAGGAGGGTTTGCGCAGACGGGGGCTGCGGCATATTGGGCGGCGGTACCCGCAGGGTTGGCGCGAATGCGCTCGGCGATGTCTTGCAGGATCCAGGTGGACTGCGAGCGCTGGGCGCTGTCACTGGAACCTTGCAAAGCATTGAGTTGCAGTGCGGCCAAGCCGAGCATGCCGACGGTAAAGATCAACAGCGTGATAAGGACTTCAATCAGGGAGCTGCCGGATTGATTTGGACTGTATGTGTGCATGAACTGTCTCATCCTTCTCAGTTGCACGCCGTGTCACGGCTGACTTTGCGAAGTGTTGGGCGGCCCTGCCGGTTGATGTCTATGCAGCGGGCATCGGTGGGGGTCGCTTTGAGCTTGGTGGAGCTGATCTTGAAGGGCGTGCTGCCGCAGAGCGAGCAGGTACCGTCACGCTGAAATACCAGCTTGTTGCTTGCTTGTAGGAAGTTGCTGTTGACCGTCACGCCAGATTTGGCTTGAAAATTACGCAAACGGTTATTGCTGGTGCAGTTATCCATTGCGTCAGCGCCAGTGGCTGGGCCTACACACCAGCCATCGGCCCAGCCAGTAGCAGCGTTGGTAGCGGGCAGTACGGCGATTTCTCTATTCTGTTTGACCGCCTCTGAGCGTGCGAAGGCGAGCGCCAGCATCAGTTCACTGGCTTGCCCGCTGACGCGTTGACGAACTGCAAAGTCGCCCATGGCAGGAACCGCAAGCCCCAGGATAACGCCCAGAATGGCGACAGTGATCATCAGTTCTATGAGGGTAAATCCTTTACTTCGCAGCATGGGCGTTCTCGAAGGGAAACGTTCACCCTAATCCTGGCTGCTGCGATGCGTCCATTCAATACAAGGGTGATAGCTGGCGGCATTTGCTGCTTGAGTGGTCAGTGCGGGCACGTGCTATTTAAGCGTTCGCTTTTGAGGCGCCCTTGTTTGTTAAGGATTATGCGTCGGGTTTCGTTGATATTTCGATGGCACAGGGTGAATGTGCCGTTACTAACAAAAGTCAGGCCGTTGCCGCTGAAGTGCAACGAGTGCGTTGGGGCCATGCCGCGCCAGGTTAGGGTTGTGTGACTAGGCAGTGTCATGCGGGCAATGATTTCCTCGCCTGGATCGAGCGTGCGATTGCCGTTGCTGTCGAGAAAGTTGGTAAGGGTTCCGGACCAGGGTAGTTGGCACCGGCCATGCTCCTGCAGGGGGCAGAGCGTCACTCTGTTGGTATTGCTCATGGCCTGCCAGCGGGCCATGGTGATAAGCGTGGCAAGTTCGCTGTGGGTCGTTTGCAGGCGTTGTTTCGCTGCTACTTGGCCCAGCGCGCCAATGCACCAAGCGAGTGCAGAGATAATTGCTGTGGTGATTAGTATTTCGTGCAGAGTAAAGCCTTTTATCGCTTTGATGTTCATCCTGAACCCTCTATTGCTCCGTGTAATTGAGTTTGCGTATGTACAGGCATTACGCCTGTCGCCAATCCAGTGTTGCTGTGTAAGTTTTCCTCCCGATGGGGTGTCAGTGTGATGCGAGTTTTATCAGTGGGCGGTGGTGTAGTGGGTATGCTTGGTGCTTATCTACTTGCTCGACACAATGTAAATGTTGCTTTGCTTGATCGATTTCAGGCTGGCGAGGAGTCCTCCTGGGCCGGTGGCGGTATCGTCTCACCGCTTTACCCCTGGCGTTACAGTTCCGCGGTGACTGCATTGGCGCATTGGTCGCAGGATTTCTATCCGCGGCTGGCCGAGCAGTTGCTGGCGCAGACGCAGATTGATCCTGAGGTGCATGTCACGGGGTTGTACTGGCTGGATCTGGACGACGAAGCGGACGCGTTGGCCTGGGCGTTACGTGAAGGGCGGCCGTTGCGTTCTGTGGATATGTCCGCTGTGCAGCGCGCGGTGCCTGCGCTAGCGGAGGGCTTCGGGCGGGCGGTGCAGATGGCGGATGTGGCCAATGTGCGCAACCCGCGGCTGGTCAAGGCGCTGCGTGCAGCACTAGAGCAGATGCCTAATGTCACGCTGCATGAGCATTGTGCGGTCAGTGGCTTTATCCGTGAGGGTGGCCGTGTCACGGGGGTGCGCACGGCACTGGGCGATATGCATGCTGATCAGGTGGTGCTGGCGGCGGGCGCCTGGAGTGGTGAGCTGATGAAAACCCTTGGTATCGAGTTACCGGTGGTGCCGGTCAAGGGGCAGATGATTCTGTACAAGTGTGCCGAGGACTTCCTGCCAGCGATGGTGTTGGCCAAGGGGCGTTATGCAATTCCGCGGCGTGACGGTCATATCCTGATTGGCAGCACGCTTGAGCACGCAGGTTTCGATAAAACGCCGACCGACGAGGCGTTGGCCAGTCTGAAAGCGTCTGCAGTCGAGCTCTTGCCGGCGCTGGCGGATGCTGAGGTGGTTGGGCATTGGGCTGGCTTGCGCCCGGGGTCGCCAGAGGGCATTCCTTTTATTGGACCATTGCCCGGTCATGAAGGCTTATGGCTGAACTGCGGCCATTACCGCAATGGTCTGGTGTTGGCGCCAGCGTCCTGCCAGTTGCTCACAGACCTGATGTTGGGGCGAGAGCCCATTGTCGATCCGACGCCTTATGCGCCTGCTGGGCGGTTAGGCTTGGCCGTTTAAGGTAGCGACGTTGGCATGGCACTTCGCGGCTAAAGTGCCTCGCAGGTTCAGTGTTAGTCGATGCCAAGTTTCTTCAGTCGATAGCGCATTGAGCGGAAGCTGAGGCCCAGGCGCTGGGCGGCGGCGGTGCGGTTCCAGCGGGTTTCTTCCAGGGCTTGCATGATCAGCTTGCGTTCGATGGTTTCGAGGTAGTCTTCCAGATTATCGATCTGCGCAAGATTGGCTTCGCCGTTCTCGCTGAGCGGCATGCTGTCGGCCAGGCGCAGGTCGCTGGCGGTGATGCGGTCGTCTTCGCACAGGGTGTAAGCGCGCTCAAGCATGTTTTCCAGTTCGCGCACGTTGCCCGGAAAACGGTAGCTCTTGAGCTTTTCCAGAGCGTCGTCATCCAGCTTGGCCGGGCTTAAACCAGTGCCGTCGGCCAGGCGTTTGAGCATGATGTCGGCCAGCAGGGCGATGTCTTCGCGGCGTTCGCGCAAGGCAGGTACGCGCAGCTCAATCACATTGAGGCGGTAATACAGGTCCTGGCGGAAGCGTCCGGCCGCGACTTCGCCGGCGAGATCCTTGTGGGTGGCGCAGAGGATGCGCACATCGACGATCTGCTCCTGTTGTCCGCCGACAGCCCGCACGGCTTTTTCCTGGATCGCGCGCAGCAGTTTGACCTGCATCGGCAGTGGCAGGTCAGCAACTTCATCAAGGAACAGCGTGCCGCCGTTGGCCGCTTGGAACAGCCCTTGTTTATCCTCAATGGCGCCAGTAAAGCTGCCTTTCTTGTGGCCGAAGAACTCGCTTTCCATCAGCTCTGTGGGGATTGCGCCGCAGTTGACCGGGATAAAGGGCTGTTCGCCGCGTGAGCCCTGCTCGTGAATTAGGCGGGCGACCAGCTCTTTGCCGCTGCCGGATTCGCCGCAAATGTAGACCGGGGCCTGGCTGCGGGCCAGTTTGAGGATCTGCTTGCGCATCGCCTTCATCGGTGGTGAGTCGCCAAGCAGACGGCTGTCCACAGGCAGTTCTTCGCCATCGGCACTGCGCAGACGTAATGCAGCGGCGACCAGCTCACGCAGGCGGCCGAGGTCCACCGGTTTGGTCAGGAAGTCAAACGCACCAGCCTTGAGGGCATTGATCGCGGTGTCCAGGCTGCCGTAAGCGGTGATCATCGCCACCGGCACTTGCGGGTGGCGTTGCAGAATATGCTGTACCAGTTCAAGGCCGGTGCCGTCGGGCAGGCGCATGTCAGTCAGGCACAGGTCGAACGGTTCCTTGGCCAGCCATTCACGCGCCTCTTTGACATTGCGCGCACTGCGGGTGTCGAGCTTCATGCGCCCTAGGGTGATTTCCAGCAGTTCGCGAATATCGGGTTCGTCGTCGACGATCAGGGCTCTCTGGCGGGTCATGGTCAGCTCAGTTTGCGCGGGTGGGCGAAGGTGATACGCAGGCAGCTGCCGCCACCTTCACGCAGTTTATAGTCGAGGCGTGCCTGGTTGCTTTCGCACAGTTCACGGGAAATATACAAACCCAGCCCGGTGCCTTTGTTTTCCGTGGTGTAGAAGGGTTCGAACAGGTGGTGCAGTTGCTCCTCGGCAACCCCCGGGCCGTCGTCGAGCACTTCGAGCACTGGCAATTCGCTGTCCGGATCGCGAAACAGCTTCAGCCAGACCTGCCCTTGCTTGTGTTTCTGCGCGCTGTAGCGCAAGCCATTCTCCACCAGGTTGCTCAGCACCTGGGTGAGCTGGTGCGGGTCCATGCGGGTCTGGATGCTGCCGCTGCTGGTTTCCAGGTGCAGGGTCTGGTTGGGGGCTGCGCTGTTGCGGAATTCGCTGGCAAAGCGGTGCAGCCAGTATTTCAGATCCAGCAATTGCGGCTCGGCCTGGCGCCGTCGTGACAGTTGCAGAACGTTCTCGATCACCAGGTTCATCCGGCGCGAGTGATCCTGAATGATTTGTGCCAGGCGTAGGTCGGGGCCTTCCAGTTCTTCTGACTCCTGTAGCAACTGTGCGGCGTGGCTGATCGCGCCCAGTGGATTGCGGATTTCGTGGGCAATGCCGGCCGTCAGGCGGCCCAGTGAAGCCAGCTTGAGTTGTTGGGCCTGCTGGGCGATTTGTGAGATGTCGTCGAGAAATATCAGCGTGTGTTTCTGTGTGCCGCGCTGTAGAGCGATGAAACTGGGCTGTAGCACACGGCCGTCGGGTGCGGCCTGTAGGCTGGCGGGGCGCAGGCTGGGGTTGTGCAGCCATTGCTGCATGCGTTTGATCAGTTCGGGGCAGTGCGGATCAAGAATCTTGCCGGTCAGCTCGGCATGTCCCAGTAGATGGTTGGCACCTTGATTGGCCAGTAGTACGCGGTGTACTTCGTCCAATACTAGGATGCCAGTGCGCATGCGTTGCAGGATCAGGGCGTTCAGCGCCTCCAGGTTGGCCACGTCGGCGGCGCGTTGTTCGGCCAGGCTTTCGCTGGCTTGCAGGCGGCGGGTCAGGCCTTGTACAAACAAGGCGGCGGCAAAGCACAGCGCGCCAAATGCCCCGACCTGTACATACTGGCTGGCTGCAGTCGGGCGGCTAAGGCTGAGGTAGAAGGTCAGGTAGATCATGCCGATGGCTGCAATGGCGGCGATCAGTAGGCCGATCCGGCCACGCAGCAGAATGTTGGCGATGGCCACGGCCACGATCAGCAGGTTGCCGATGCCGCTGGGGGTGCCGCCGGCGGCATAGAACAGCCCGGAGAGCAGGATTACGTCGACCAGCGCCAGGCTGAATATCTGCGCCAGACGCTTCGGGCGGCGCACGGTGGCGATGATCAGAACGTTGAGTGCGAGGTACAGCCAGCTGCCATTGCGAAACAGCGTTGGATGCGCCATTTCCAGCAGTTCGGTATCCAGATCGCTGGATACCAACAGCACCAGGGTCAGGCCGATTACCAGCCTGTAGAGGTGGTAGAGCCGCAGGATGCGCCAGCTTTGTTCTCCGCTCAGGGCGAAGTCAGTGCTCATTATGATGAGAGCCTTGCTCAAGGTGGGCCTGGCTGCAGAACCATTGTTCGCCGGTAGTCAGCGCGCGGTCGCGGGGGACGTGAACGCCGCAGTGTTGGCAACGCACCATCGGTGCTGCTTGTGTGGGGGCATTCTGTGCGTCAGGGCGCGCGGCTGTCGATCGGCTAATGCGTCGCCATAGCCAGAATGCGCCGGCGATGATGGCAATCCAGAACAGCAAGCGGAACAGGCCCATGGTGCTCTCTTCTTGTCGGTAAGCGGGCAGTTTAGCTAACCCGTCTATGTGCGCCCAGCATTGGAGTAGTCTGCTCGGCGTCGTTTTGTGAGGGCTTCTCAGGTTTTGTGCCGCGATGCTGCGGCTAATAAAAAGGGAGGCGCCTGGCCTCCCTTTTTATTGATGCGCCTTGGCTTAGTCGAACAGGCCAAAGGTCAGGTAGCTGAACCAGGAGCGGCTTGGCTGCTCTTCGGTTGCGCCGGCTTTGAGTTCATCCGGGATCTGCTCTTCTGCGTCTTCGTACTGACGAATCACGTCCTGGCTGGCGCGGGTTTCGCCCGGCGGCAGCGGTGTGTCGGTTTCGATAAGACCCAGGGTCGCCTTGGCTAGCCAGGAGCGGCTGTTGGCTTCTGCTTCGCGCGGGACGAACTGGCCGTCGACCAGGCTTGCGTGATCTGGGTAGTTGAGCTTGAGGGTTTCCAGGCTGGTGGCTGCCAAGTCGTCCAGAGTCAGGCGCTGGTAGGCTTCGGTCATCACGGCCAGGCCGTCGCCAACGGCCGGGGTTTCCTGGAAGTTTTCCACCACGTAACGACCGCGGTTGGCGGCAGCCACGTAGGCGTTGCGGGTCAGGTAGTAGTGCGCCACGTGGATTTCATAGGCCGCCAGCAGGTTGCGCAGGTAGATCATGCGCTGCTTGGCATCCGGGGCATAACGGCTGGTGGGGAAGCGGCTGGTGAGCTGGGCGAACTCGTTGTAGGAGTCGCGTGCGGCGCCTGGGTCGCGCTTGGTCATGTCCAGAGGTACGAAGCGAGCAATCAGGCCGCGGTCCTGGTCAAACGAGGCCAAGCCTTTGAGGTAGTAGGCGTAGTCAACGTTGGCGTGCTGCGGATGCAGGCGGATAAAACGGTCGGCGGCGGATTTGGCCGCTTCCGGCTCAACGTTCTTGTAGTAGGCGTAGATCAGCTCCAGCTGCGCCTGTTCGGCATAGCGGCCGAATGGATAGCGCGATTCCAGGGCCTTGAGCTTGGCCACGGCAGCGGTGTAGCTATTATTGTCCAGGTCGGCTTGTGCCTGCTGGTAGAGTTCGGTCTCGCTCAGGTTTTCGTCAACCACCTGCTTCGACGAACAGGCGGCAGTGAGGGCGAGGATTGCGATCAGCAGCAGGTGTTTCACTTGCATGGCGGCTTGCGTCCCTGTGACGGCGGCTGTCTTGAGCAAAGCCGTCCTGTTATGATGAGCGCCCCCGGTACCCCTGGGGCAAAGACGCCGTATTTAACCACAAGCGTGTAGCCGAAACCAAAGGCTAGACCCCCTCTGTTGCCGAGCATGTCCTCTATTAATAAGCAGATCATTGAACTGAACGCCGAGGTGCCCTATGAAATGGGCGGTCAACGCCTCGATCAAGTCGCCGCACTCCTGTTTGCCGAGCACTCGCGTTCGCGTCTGTCTGCCTGGATTAAAGAGGGGCTGCTGACGGTTGACGGTGCGGTGTTGCGCCCGCGCGACATCGTCCACGGTGGTGCATTGCTGGCGTTGAACGCCGAGCAGGAAGCCCAGGGCGAATGGATCGCCCAGGACATCGCGCTAAACATCGTCTACGAAGACGAGCAGATTCTGGTGATCGACAAACCGGCTGGTCTGGTTGTGCACCCGGCTGCCGGGCATGCCGATGGCACGCTGCTCAACGCCTTGCTGCACCACGTGCCGGATATCATCAATGTGCCGCGCGCCGGCATCGTCCATCGCCTGGACAAGGACACCACCGGTTTGATGGTGGTGGCCAAGACCATCGAGGCGCAGACCCGCCTGGTCGATCAGCTGCAAAAGCGCACGGTCAGCCGTATCTACGAATGCATCGTGATTGGCGTGATCACCTCCGGCGGCAAGATCAACGCGCCGATCGGCCGCAGCTCCTCGCAGCGCCAGCGTATGGCGGTGAGTGATGGCGGCAAGCCGGCCGTCAGTCATTACCGCGTGCTTGAGCGCTTCCGCTCGCACACCCATACGCGGGTCAAGCTGGAAACCGGGCGTACTCACCAGATTCGTGTGCACATGAGTCATATCGGTTATCCGTTGGTAGGTGACCCAGTCTATGGCGGGCGTTTCCGCATTCCGCCGGCGGCCAATCCGAGCATGGTGCAGACCCTCAAGGAATTCCCGCGTCAGGCCTTGCATGCGCGGTTTCTCGAGTTGGATCACCCGCTTACTGGCGAACGGATGAAATGGCAGTCGCCATTGCCGGATGACTTTGTCTGGTTGCTGACGCTGCTGCGCCAGGACCGCGAGGCGTTTATTGGTTAACCAGATTGGGTGACGGGATGCACGACTGGCTGACACCGCAATGGCCTGCCCCAGCAAGGGTAAAGACCTGTGTGACCACGCGCGCGGGTGGTGTGAGTCTGGCGCCTTATGACAGTTGCAACCTGGGCGAGCATGTCGGTGATCAGCCGCCAGCGGTGCAGAAGAACCGGCAGCGCCTGGTCAGCCTGCTTGGTTGCAAACCGGCTTGGTTGCAGCAGGTGCATGGCGTGGGCGTGGTTGAGGCCGACCCTGTGCAGGTGCTCGAAGCCGATGCCAGTTGGACTAACAAGCCAGGCATCGCCTGCACCGTGATGACTGCCGACTGTTTGCCAGTGCTGTTCTGTGACCGCGCCGGCACCCGTGTTGCCGCCGCACACGCTGGTTGGCGTGGCTTGGCTAACGGCGTACTGGAAGCCACGCTGGATAAGCTGGGCGTACCGGCTGAGCAGGTGTTGGTCTGGTTGGGGCCGGCAATCGGACCACAGGCCTTCGAGGTGGGCGGTGAAGTGCGTGAAGCCTTTGTCACCCAGCACGCACAGGCCACAGCGGCCTTTGTGCCGACTGGCAACCCGGGCAAGTTCCTCGCCGATATCTATCAGCTTGCACGTATACGCCTGGCCGCGCGTGGTGTTGATGCGGTGTATGGCGGTGATTTCTGCACGGTCAATGACCCACGCTTCTTCTCCTACCGCCGGGCCGCACAGACCGGGCGTTTCGCTAGCCTGATCTGGCTGGTCAACTGATTCTGGCCTGCCGCATCTGCGGCAGCTGACTCAGGTCAACGTCGCACGGCTTGAAACCCGCACAATCGACCTCATCTACTCTTCATCCGCAGGCTTTTCTGTTTTGGGTGCGATTCAGTGCGCCGGCCTGCCATCACCACGAGGGTTGATTGTTTATGCGTATTGATCGTTTAACCAGCAAGTTGCAACTCGCGCTCTCTGATGCGCAATCTCTGGCTGTGGGGCTGGATCACGCGGCCATCGAGCCGCTGCACCTGATGCAGGCGTTGCTTGAGCAGCAGGGTGGCTCGATCAAACCGCTGCTGATGCAGGTCGGTTTTGACGTCAACAGCCTGCGTCTGGCCCTGGGCAAAGAGCTCGACCAGTTGGGCAAAATCCAGAATCCATCCGGCGACGTCAACCTGTCGCAGGATCTGGCGCGCCTGCTCAACCAGGCTGACCGCCTGTCGCAACAGAAGGGCGACCAGTTCATTTCCAGCGAGCTGGTGCTGCTGGCGGCCATGGATGAAAACACCAAGCTGGGCAAGCTGCTGCTCGGCCAGGGGGTCAGCCGCAAGGCCCTGGAAAATGCCATCGCTAATCTGCGCGGCGGTGATGCGGTTAACGACCCGAATGTCGAGGAAAACCGCCAGGCCCTGGATAAATACACCGTCGACCTGACCAAGCGCGCCGAGGAAGGCAAGCTCGACCCGGTGATTGGTCGTGACGACGAGATTCGCCGCACCATTCAAGTCTTGCAGCGCCGCACCAAGAACAACCCGGTACTGATCGGTGAACCTGGCGTGGGCAAGACGGCGATTGCCGAAGGCCTGGCGCAGCGCATCGTCAACGGCGAAGTGCCGGATGGCTTGAAGGACAAGCGCTTGCTGTCGCTGGATATGGGCGCACTGATCGCCGGGGCCAAGTTCCGTGGTGAGTTCGAGGAGCGCCTGAAGGCGGTACTCAACGAACTGAGCAAGCAGGAAGGGCGGATCATTCTGTTTATTGACGAGTTGCACACCATGGTCGGCGCCGGCAAAGGCGAAGGCTCGATGGATGCCGGCAATATGCTCAAGCCATCCCTGGCGCGCGGTGAGCTGCACTGCGTGGGCGCGACCACGCTCAATGAGTATCGCCAGTACATCGAGAAGGATGCGGCGCTGGAGCGGCGCTTCCAGAAGGTGCTGGTGGATGAGCCGAGTGAAGAAGACACCATCGCCATTCTGCGCGGCCTCAAAGAGCGCTATGAGGTGCACCACAAGGTGGCTATCACCGACGGCGCAATCATCGCCGCGGCCAAGCTGTCGCACCGCTATATCACCGACCGGCAGCTGCCGGACAAGGCCATCGACCTGATCGACGAGGCGGCCAGTCGCATTCGTATGGAGATCGACTCCAAACCTGAAGTGCTGGATCGTTTGGAGCGTCGCCTGATTCAACTCAAGGTCGAAGCCCAGGCGCTGAAGAAGGAGGACGACGAGGCGGCGATCAAGCGTTTGGCCAAGCTCAACGAAGACATTGCACGGCTGGAGCGTGAGTACGCCGATCTGGAAGATATCTGGAAATCGGAAAAGGCCGAAGTGCAAGGCTCCGCGCAGATCCAGCAGAAGATCGAGCAAGCTCGACAGGAGCTGGAAGCGGCACGGCGCAAGGGTGATCTCAATCGTATGGCTGAGTTGCAGTACGGGATTATTCCCGATCTGGAGCGCAGCTTGCAGATGGTCGATCAGCACGGCAAGAGTGAGAACCAGTTGCTGCGTAGCAAGGTCACCGAGGAAGAAATCGCCGAAGTGGTGTCGAAGTGGACCGGCATCCCGGTGAGCAAGATGCTCGAGGGCGAGCGCGACAAGCTGTTGAAAATGGAAGGCCTGCTGCATCAGCGGGTGATCGGTCAGGATGAGGCCGTAGTGGCCGTGGCCAATGCGGTGCGGCGTTCCCGCGCCGGGTTGTCCGACCCGAACCGGCCGAGCGGCTCGTTCCTCTTTCTCGGCCCAACCGGCGTCGGCAAGACCGAGCTGTGCAAGGCGCTGGCCGAATTCCTCTTCGACACCGAAGAGGCGCTGGTGCGTATCGATATGTCCGAGTTTATGGAGAAACACTCCGTGGCGCGGCTGATCGGCGCGCCGCCGGGCTATGTCGGCTACGAGGAAGGCGGTTATCTGACCGAGGCTGTGCGCCGTAAGCCCTATTCGGTGATCCTGCTGGATGAGGTGGAGAAGGCGCATCCGGATGTGTTCAACGTGCTGCTGCAGGTGCTGGAAGATGGCCGCTTGACCGACAGCCATGGCCGCACCGTGGACTTCAAGAATACGGTGGTGGTGATGACCTCCAACCTGGGCTCGGCGCAAATTCAGGAGCTGGTCGGTGATCGCGAGGCGCAACGTGCAGCGGTGATGGATGCGGTGAGCACGCACTTCCGTCCGGAATTTATCAACCGGATCGATGAGGTGGTGATTTTCGAGCCGTTGGCCCGCGATCAGATTGCTGGTATTGCGCAAATCCAGCTGAGCCGTTTACGTCAGCGTCTGGCTGAGCGTGAGCTGAGTCTGGAGTTGTCCGATGAAGCGTTGGACAAGCTGATTGCCGTTGGTTACGACCCGGTTTACGGTGCGCGGCCGCTCAAGCGTGCAGTGCAGCGCTGGATCGAGAACCCGCTGGCACAGTTGATCCTGTCGGGCAAATTTGCCCCTGGCGGCAGCATTGTCGGGCGGGTTGAGGCCGACGAGATTGTCTTCAGCTAAGGCATAGCCAGGCGACAAAATAAAAACACCCCGGTTCAGCGAGGCTGGCCGGGGTGTTTTTATATAGGGCTTACAAGTGTTTGAGCAGAACTTCCAGCGCGGCAGCCTGGTCATCGGCCAGGTCGATAATGTGAAAGCCCGCCCAACAGTGCTGTCCGTCGGCGCCTGGGCGGCTCCATAGACAGTCGGCGCCCAGGGTGATCTCACAGACCCCCTCAATTTCCTGTTCGCTGACCAGGCGGCATTCAATCAGTTCGTCTGCGGTCAGCGGGGTGTCGCTGAACAGCATGAAGCCATCGGCAGACAGATCCACCACGCGGCCCAGGCGCTGGCCCGAGTGCAGATCGAAGACCTCCAGCTGCAGCTCGGCGTTATGCCGGCTATGCAGGCGACGTTCGTCATCCATACGACTTCCTTATTCTTGAGGCTCTGTCGCGCGCCCGGTAAAACGCTGTAGCACGCGATAAATGGCGGTAAGGGCACGGTCCACCAGCGGTGCACCTCGTTCAGGGGTGACGATGCGCGCCAGCCCTTGTTCCATTTCGCTGGCCAGTTGGGTGATCGGTTTAATGGCCACCCGTTGGCCGCTTTGATCGACAAACATGTAGTTGCGGGTTGTCGGGCTGAACCAGGACAGCTTGAGCGTGCGCACCTGCTGGCCATTGAAGAACTCGAACCAGGTGCCGAACTCGATATGGCTCAGCTCCTTGATCAATGCCTGGGCGCGCGCTGAGAGGGTCGACTCGCGGGGCGCCAGGGTGGCCAGTGCAGCATCTTCGCCGAGCATGGCGCCCAATGGGCTTTCGGGCAGATTGGGTGTGAGCTTGGCTGCAACCAGGGGCTGTTTGGCCTGTACGGCGTGTTGGCAGGCAACCAGGTCCTGCAGCAGGCGGCGAATGCCATCCTCGTGATAGCCGCCGAGCAGCTCCAGGCCTTTGCGCAGGTCTTCAAGCAGCGGCACGCGCAGTTTCTGCAGGCGCTCACGGCCGGCATCGTCGAGCAGGGTGCCGCTCCAGGCCAGTTGCTCGGCTGCTTCACAGGCACGTTGCCATTCCGGGCTGCGTTCGCCATTGCGCAGCAACACGAAAACCAGAACGTCGGCCCAGGTCAGCTCAAGGAAGTTGCGAATGATGGTAGGCGGTTGGCGATCGGTCAGGCTCTTGGCGATAACCTCAACTGCGTGCTGGCGTGCGCCGAGCAGCTTGTCGCGGCCTTTGGCGGCCTCCACAGCACGGCGTTCGCGCAGTTCGACCTTATGCCTGAGGGTGGCAACGAATTCGTTGAACTCTTCCAGCAGGCCTTCAAACAACTGCAGGTCGCCGAAGAAATCATGGATGACCCGTTCGACCACCCACTGCATCTTGGCCAGCAGGCCGCGCTCATCGCCTTCACCGCCATACAGCACGCCAGCCTGGGCCATGGCGTTGAGCAGGCGCCGGGCTGGGTGGTGGTGCTGGGTAAACAGCGCTTTGTCCTGCAACGCAACCTTTAGATAAGGCGTGTGCAGGTGCGACAGGGTGGTCTTGCAGCTGTCAGGCAGGTTGTCGTCGTCGAGAATAAAGTCGAACAGCATGCCCACCAGGTCAATGACATCGGCTTCCTGATCGGAAACTTTCTGCTGGCCAGGCTGCTCGCTGTGGGCTTCCAGCTGTTGTTGCAGGTCCGCTTTGAGGCCTTCTACCTGCTGCGGACGGCTCAGGCGCTGTGACAGGTCATTGGCCGATTGCTGCTGCATGCGGTTGAGGGCATCCAGCAGGGCTGAGGCGCTGTAGGTGCTGGTCGCTTCACGCGGGGTGAAGCTGGCAATGCTGCGTGTGCCGCCAAGCAGCGGGGCGTCGAGGTCGCGTTGGCGGTGTTCACCGAGCAGGGCTGCCAGGCTGCCGAGCAACTCCAGTGGGTCGTTGGACGGAGGGCCGCTCAGATCCGTATTGCTGGCGTTGTATGTGCTTGCGCCTGGCTGCGTGGGCGTTGGGTTGACAGTGTTTCTGCCAGCACCGCTGTGGGTTTCTTGCGGCGTCTCAGCCGTGGCGCTTGCGGGAGTCTTGGGGCGCGCCTGGCTGTTGCGTTGGGCGCTGTACTTCAGATTGGGCAGTACGCCGGCTTCGATCAGGCGCTGGTTGAGCGCGGCGTAGATGCTGTCCAGGCTCTGCATGACGTGGGTGTCAAACAGGGTATAGAGGATCACCTTTATACGCAGTGGAAACGGGCAGGGCGTCAGGGCGTCACGAAACGCCTGGGCAATCATCTGCGGGCCGAAGGGGTTGATGTCTTCGCCGAGTTTCTGGCCGTTGTTCAGCAGGGCCAGGCGTTGTTCCAGGGCAAACAGGGGTTGGGCGCAGCGTGCTTTGACCCGGCTGACCATATTGGTGACTTGCAGGCTTTCTTCGTAATCCTCGTTCTGCACCAGTGCCATCTGCTCAGCATCCAGCTCGGTGGTGCTGGGCAGCGGCTTGAGCTTGCCTTCGAGGAAGTCGGAGAAGTTCTGCGCAATCTGCTGGTGGTAACTGCGCTCTATCTGTGGGCGCTGTTTGCGGATCTCACGCATGTTGTCGAAGAACAGCGTTTGTACCTGATTGTTCTCGGCTTTTTCGGCGCACTCGAACAGCGTGTCGTCGACCTGGGCGAAGACGCCGGTCAGGTGCTCAGCCAAACGATTCATCACCAGCTTGCGACAGCTCTGCACCAGTTCGCCGAAGCGTGGCTGAATGCCACGGTTGGCAAGGGTCTGCACTGAAGAAGGTGGGGTTGGCGGTATGCCCTGGTTACTCATGGACTTTCCTGGCTGGAGCCTTGCGGCTGGTGCGTCCTGCAATGAATACAGACATAGTGAAGATATAGCAGCCGCTCACACAGCTGCAAATCATTGTACTAAAAGCAATTTAAGGGGTTGACAGGTGCGCGCGGAACCGTAAAATGGCGCGCCTCAGAACAGCAAACGAGATTAACACCTCCAAGCGACTTCTGAGAAAGGATGTAAGTAGTTCCGCGATAGCTCAGTCGGTAGAGCAAATGACTGTTAATCATTGGGTCCCTGGTTCGAGTCCAGGTCGCGGAGCCAATCCTTCATCGGGGTATAGCGCAGTCCGGTAGCGCGCCTGCTTTGGGAGCAGGATGTCGGGAGTTCGAATCCCCCTACCCCGACCATTTTAGGGTCGTTAGCTCAGTTGGTAGAGCAGTTGGCTTTTAACCAATTGGTCGTAGGTTCGAATCCTACACGACCCACCATTTCAAGCGAGCTTGAAAGTAAAAAACCCGCCTAGAGCGGGTTTTTTATTGCCTGCGATTTATTCCGGCAACTGCCAGGGGCGTCGCGCGGGTGGCACTGCCTGCAGGCGCGGCGACGGCCGCTCCTGCAGGGCTGGCGCACAAATCAGTGCAGCTTGAGGCGAGGTTCGGTGCTGCGGCCGATACGGTCGCCCAGCATCATCAGCAAGGTGCGCGTCATGCCGTAGAGGGCAACCTGGTGCATGCGATAGAGCGACACGTAGAACATGCGGGCCAGCCAGCCTTCGAGCATGACGCTGCCGGTCAGATTACCCATCAGGTTGCCAACGGCGGAGAAGGTCGACAGCGAGATCAGTGAGCCGTAATCGCGATAACGATATTCCGGCAGCGGCTTGCCCTCGATGCGCAACTTCAGCGATTTGGCCAGCAGGGATGCTTGTTGGTGCGCCGCTTGTGCGCGTGGCGGCACGTTGCGGCCCTCGCTACCCGGTTGCGGGCAGGCAGCGCAGTCACCGAAAGCAAAGATGTTGTCATCCTGGGTGGTTTGCAGGGTCAGGCGCACCTGCAACTGGTTGATGCGGTTGCTTTCCAGGCCATCCAGATTCTGCAGAAACTCCGGTGCGCGGATGCCGGCTGCCCAGACTTTCAAGCTGGCCGGGATGATCTGCCCCTGCGCGGTGTGCAGCGCGTCGGCCGTGACCTGGCTGACGGCTGCGCCGGTGAGCACGGTGACGCCAAGTTTCTCCAAAGTCTGGTGTACCGGCTGGCTGATGCGTTCAGGCAAGGCAGGCAGTACCCGTGGGCCGGCTTCGATCAGGGTGATGCGCATGTTTTCCGGGCTGATGCGATCCAAACCATAGGCGGCCAGCTCGTGCGCGGCATGGTGCAGTTCGGCGGCCAGTTCGACTCCGGTGGCGCCGGCGCCGACGATGGCAATATTGATCAGCTCGGTGGCTTTGCTCTGGCTGGCGTGGGCACGCAGGTAGTGGCTCAGCAGCTGGCGATGGAAGCGCTCGGCTTGCTCGCGGGTATCGAGGAACAGGCAGTGCTCCGCTGCTCCGGCGGTGCCGAAGTCATTGGTGGTGCTGCCCACGGCAATCACCAGGCTGTCATAAGTCAGCTCGCGTGCCGGCATCAGCACCTGGCCGTGATCATCCAGGGTGGCAGCCAGGCTGATGCGTTTTTCCGCGCGGTTGAGGCCGCTCATTCGTCCCAGCTGGAACTCGAAGTGATTCCACTTGGCTTGGGCCACGTAGTTCAGTTCGTCACCGGAGGAGTTCAGTGAGCCGGCGGCTACTTCATGCAGCAGCGGTTTCCAGATGTGCGTCAGGTTGGCGTCGACCAGGGTGATTCTCGCCTGGCCACGCTTACCCAGGGTTCTACCCAGGCGGGTAGCAAGCTCCAGTCCGCCGGCGCCACCGCCGACAATTACGATTTGATGAGTCATCAGACACGCTCACAAGGCTTTTAAGAAAAGGCAGTGAGTCGGTATGGGCGAGCGCCAGGCAGCTCATAGCACCAATCGACTCAGAAGACGGCTCAGCACGCCGAGGGCAATCACCACGATCACGATGATCAGTAGCAGTCGCCAAACCTTGAACGGCTGCCGCTCGACCTGATGTTGTGGCGCGCTCAGGTAGTGCTCGACACGTTTCTGGTCATCAGGGTTCAGGCGACTGGACATGGTGGCCTCGAATAAAAGGGGCAATCAGGGGGCGATTGCGGGCTGAGGAGGGGCATTCTAGCTGCCCGGCTTATAAGGGCTCAACGCGCAGGCTGTCATTCAGGCGAATAATGCCGCCTTGCAACACGCGTGCGGTGATCCCGCCGTGGCCGCGCATGGCTTGAAAGGTTCCCGCTCCCAGGCGCTCTTCCAGTTTTGCGCAGGGTTGGCACCAGCCGGTGGTTTCCAGTATTGCCTGGCCGAGGCGAAAGCGCCGACCCTTGAGGCTGAACAGGTTGATGCCGCTGATGGCGATATTGCGCCGCAACTCAATAGCGCTGATGGGCGCGTCTGCAGCGCGACCCATGAGCGCACTGATGACGGCCAGGTGTTCCCACTGGATCAGGGTGACTTGCCGGGCATTGCGCGGGCCGGGACGGCTATGGTCGCCGGTGAGCCCTGCTTCGCGGCGTGCTTCGACAGCATCCAGTTCGATCATCGCGGCACGTGAGCTGGGGCGCACGCCAATCCAGCGTACACAACCCTGTTGCGGCACTGCGGCGAGCAGTTCATGCAATGGGCTCACAGGCTGATTCCTACATCAAAGAGCACGGTACGGCCGAGATTGTTGCGCAGAAACTCCGGTGCGTCCGGGTGGGCGAAGAGCACGCGGGCAAAGGTTGGGCCCACCAGTGACAGCGAGCGCCAGCCCTGGCGGAGGAACTCGGTTGGTGGTGGGAAGTGGCTGTTGAAATCCGGCACAGCGCGTTTGAGGTTGACGTAGGCAAGCAAATCCAACTCGCCCAGGTCGAGGCCGCGCTCTTGGTAGTTGCGGGCTTTCTTGCGCAGCGTCGGTGTCAGGCGTTGCTGCAACTCGCTGGCACCAATACGCCTGGGTTTGGCCTCGCGGCGCACCAGCTGACTGAGCGAGAAGGCGCTGCGCCGGCGCTCCAGTTCGGCACGCCACTCGTCATTCAGGCGCCGGCCCTCGTCGAGGACGAAGAACACTTCAAAGCTGGCTTCGCGGAACAGCACGTCAGGCGGTTCATGGCCGGCGGCGCTGAACTCATCGAGGCGGTGGCTGACATTCAGAGCCTGCAGCAAGCGCTGGCAGACCCAGCGCTCGCGCTCCCACTTGCGGGCGTTGGAGAGAAAGGCGTTGGCCTGTTCGGCCTGGTGCGTCAGCAGGCGCAGGTAGTCGGAGTCATCCATGGCTTCAGCTTAGCGCGCCGGCTTGGCGTCGTGGTAGCCCTCTGCGGCGGTTGTTTCAGGCTTGCCATGTGCGGCGGTAGACTGCTCCAGATTAGCCCACGGGTGTGGAGTGCTTCTGCATGATTGCCGCGCAATTGCTGTCTTCAACCAGCCTGCTGTTGGGATGGCTGATCTATCTGCCTCTACTGTGCTGGGCGATCTGGCGTGCTCCCTGGGTTGAGCTGTGCACTGATCTGCGTCGCCAGCACCTGCTGGGCGGTACGGCGCTGGCGCTGTTTCTGCTGTGGCTGGTGCGCCGCGATTTCGACTCTGGCCTGTCCTTCCACTTTATTGGCATGACTGCGGTGACGCTGTTGCTGGATTGGCCGCTGGCCATGCTGGCGGGACTGGTCGCGCAGTTGGGGTTGCTGGCGCTGGGGCGGCAAGATTGGGCTGCGTTGGGGGTGAATGGCGTGTTGTTGGTGGTGATTCCGGTGTGGGTCACCGAGGCCTGCGCCCTGTGGGTTGAGAAAAAGCAGCCGCGCAACCTGTTCGTCTACATTTTCTGCAGTGGCTTTTTCGCTGCGGCGCTGGCGACACTGCTATGTATTGCGACGGCCTTCACCTTGCTCTGGATTGATGGGTTGTTCCCAATGCCGCCCTGGCTGGAGGATTTCATTGGTTATCTCTGGTTGGTGATTTTCCCCGAGGCCTTTATCAACGGCATGCTGGTTACGGCACTTGTGGTTTTCTATCCGGATTGGCTGGAAACCTTCAATCGCACGCGCTACCTGGCTGCACCATGGAAGGATGACGATGCACCGCGCTGATGGTGTTGCCTTCGCTGCAGTGATCCGCCCGCCTCATTTGATGCAGGTCAAACTCTTGCAGTCGGTCTGAGTCATGCTGATGGCAACAGTCAGGAGGGTGAAGAATGGGTGTGCATGAGTGGGCCAGGCAGGAGATCGAGCGCAGTTTACAGGGCGTTGATGGTCAGGGTTTTGATCAGGCCATGGCGTTGCGGGCGCTACTGAGTGCCGTGGTTGAGCGTAGTCGTAGTGGTCGCAGTGCTGCGGATCTGGCCGCAGAGCTGCAGTTTCTCGCCGACAATCTGGACGATGAGCGCGACTACAGCTTTATGCGGCCTTGATGATTAGTGTTGGCGTGGCGGCAACTCGCCGGAAAACACGTCATCTTCCAGCGGGTCGCCGGCAATGGCATGTTCTTCCGCTGCCCAGGCGCCGAGGTCAATCAGCTTGCAGCGTTCGGAGCAGAAGGGGCGGTTCGGGCTTTGTGGGCCCCATTCAACAGGTGCCTTGCAGGTTGGGCAGGCAACCAAGGTTGGGGTGCTCATATTTGGCCTCCGCGTAGAGTCAGGTAATAGCTGTGCAGGCGTTCCACTTCCGTCTGTAACCAGTGCAGATCACGGTCGTTGAGCAGCACATCATGGGCGTGGCGCAGGCGCTCTTCGCGGCTAGCCTGGGCCTTGAGAATGGCCTGTACCTGCTCATTCGAGCTCTGGTCGCGAACCATGGTGCGCTCAACCTGCAATTGCTCGGGTGCATCCACCACCAGTATGCGCTGGGTCAGGCGATGTTGGCCGGACTCAACCAGCAGCGGTGAAACCAGGATGGCATAAGGTGATTCTGCGCGTGCCAGGTACTGGATGATTTCCTGGCCGATCAGCGGATGCAGCAGGGCTTCCAGCCAGCGTCGTTCATCAGCGTCGGCAAAAATCCGGTTGCGCAGCGCTGTGCGATCAAGCTGGCCGTCTGCTTGCAGCATATCGCTGCCGAAGTGCTCGACAATTCTGGCCAGGGCAGGTTTGCCGGGTTCAACCACCCAGCGTGCCGCATGATCGGCATCGACCACATGCACGCCGAGGTCGATAAAATGCTGCGCGGCAGCGCTCTTGCCGCTGCCGATGCCGCCGGTAAGGCCCAGTATCCAGGGTTTTGTCGTCAAGGTGCGGCGCTCGTGTGGTCGTCCAGAGGCGCGATTGTAGTGCAGCAGTTTGGTTGGTGGCGAACAGTAGGAGCGTGCCATGCACGCGAAAGAAATGGGCGTATCTACAGGCTCGCTGGATTGCTATCGAAAACCGTAGCCGGGATGTGAGCCTGGGGGATTCCCCGGATTGCATCCGGGCTCCGCTCGTAGGAGGGGCTTTAGTCGCGATAGCTCTTGCACCGCTCGCCGCTAGAGCGCCTCCCGTCGCCGTTGGTTTGATTAGAATCCTGCAATCTGCAAATAGCTGGAGGTGATTTGCTCACCCCAGAGCAAGGCAATCCACCCGGCAATTGCCAGATAAGGGCCAAAGGGGATCGGTGTGCTGGATTCGGCATTGCGCATGCGCAGCATGATGGTGCCCAGCACCGCGCCCACCAGCGATGACAGCAGGATGGTCAGCGGCAACACTTGCCAGCCTCCCCAGGCGCCGAGCATGGCCAGCAGCTTGAAATCGCCATAGCCCATACCTTCTTTGCCGGTAACCAGCTTGAACAGCCAATACACCAACCATAGGCTCAAATAGCCAGCAATCGCTCCCCAGAGCGCATCTTCCAAACTGGCAAACAGACCAAAGCTATTGGCAATCAAGCCAAGCCAGAGCAGCGGCAGTACCAACGAGTCCGGTAGCAGTTGATGGTCGACGTCAATGAGGCTCATCGCCAGCAGCCCCCAGGTCAACAGCAGCATGCCGCCAGCCTGCCAGGTAAAACCGAAGTGCCAGGCGATAAAAGCCGACAGCAAGCCGCAAGTCAGCTCAACCAATGGGTAGCGCAGGCTGATGGGCGATTTACAACTGGAGCACTTGCCGCGCAGAAACAGGTAGCTGATAACCGGGATGTTTTCCCAAGGTTTTATTTCATGGCTGCAGTGTGGGCAGCTGGAGTTGGGTAATACCAGATTGAAGGTTGTGGTCTGGGGCTCGGAGGGCAGCTCCAATATTTCGCGCGCCTGCTCGCGCCAATCGCGTTGCATCATGATAGGCAGACGGTAGATCACTACATTAAGGAAACTGCCGACCAGCAAGCCTGTAAGCATCGCGCACAAAACAAAGGCCAGCACATGGCTGGCCATAAAGTCGATTACGGACATAGATTAAACAACTGCACCCAGTTGGAAGATAGGCAGGTACATGGCAATGATCAGGCCACCAACCAATACGCCGAGCACAGACATGATCAGGGGCTCCATCAGGCTCGTAAGTCCATCGACTGCGTTGTCGACTTCTGCTTCGTAATAGCTGGCTACCTTATCCAGCATCATATCTAGTGCGCCGGATTCTTCACCGATAGCAGTCATCTGTATCGCCATTGAGGGGAATGCTCCGGTGGTGCGCATGGAAAAGTTGAGCTGCATGCCAGAGCTGACGTCCTGCTTGATTTTTTGAACTGCTGTCTTGAAGACAATATTGCCTGTTGCTCCTGCTACGGAGTCCAGTGCTTCTACGAGCGGGACGCCAGCAGCAAAGGTCGTGGCCAGTGTGCGTGCATAACGTGCGACTGAGGACTTGTAGATGATGTCGCCGACAATCGGTGCTTTAAGAGCGGTGCGGTCAATCCAGTTCCTGAATTTCTCTGAGCGCTTTTTGAATTCGCTTAGTGAGAATAGAGCTGCGAAGATTAATACAAGGATGATGAACCACCATTCTTGCAGTGCTTGAGATATTCCGATAACAAATTGAGTAAATGCTGGGAGTTCGGCGCCAAAATTAGCAAATACAGATTCAAACTGAGGCACAACTTTTATCAATAGAATGGCGGAAACAATAATTGCCACTACAACTACTGCTATAGGGTAATTCATTGCCTTTTTTATTTTGGCTTTCAGTGCTTCCGTCTTTTCTTTATATGTGGCAACGCGGTCAAGAAGATCCTCGAGTGCCCCTGCCTGCTCGCCGGCATCCACAAGGTTGCAGAATAAATCGTCGAAATATTCCGGTCGGGTTCTGAGTGACGCAGCAAAGCTGTTACCTGCCGCAACATGTTGTTTTATATCGTCTACCAGTTTACGCATGTTGGGATTATCCAAGCCCTCCGCAATGATATCGAATGCTTGCAAGAGCGGAACGCCGGCCTTCATCATGGTGGCCATCTGCCGAGCAAAAAGCGCTATATCAATGGGCTTGATTTTTTTGCCAGAGCTAAATAGTGATACAGATTTTTTTCGGACTTTGGTCGGATTGATACCTTGCTTACGTAGCTGGGCTTTTACCAGTGCAGGGTTGATACCACTGGTCTCACCTTTTACCTTGGAGCCTTTTTTATCAGTACCTTCCCACGCAAAGGTGCTGGTCTTTATCTCTTTAACGGCCATCGGTTAGTCCTTAGTCACGCGGTTCACTTCTGCGAGGCTTGTCACGCCTTGCATGGCTTTCAGCAGCGCTGAAGTACGCAGGTCATTAAAGCCGTCTTTACGCATCTGCTCGGAAATATCAATAGAGTTGCCTTCCTCCATGATAATCCGTTGCAGGGCCGGCGTGTTTTTAACCACTTCATAAATCCCGACACGCCCCTTGTATCCGCCATTGCAATTTTCGCAGCCGACAGGTTCATAAATCTTGAAGGTGCCAATCTTGTTTTCCGGGAAGCCTTCCTCAAGCAACGTTTCCCGTGGCACCTGTATCTCTTTCTTGCAATGATTGCAGAGTTTGCGGGCCAGACGCTGCGCGATGATCAGGTTGACCGAGGTGGCAATGTTGAATGAAGGAACACCCATGTTGCGAAGTCGGGTTAGGGTTTCTGCCGCGCTATTGGTGTGCAGCGTCGACATTACCATGTGACCTGTCTGTGCAGCCTTGATGGCGATAGAGGCGGTATCAAGGTCACGGATTTCGCCAACCATGATGATGTCTGGATCCTGGCGCAGAAATGACTTCAGTGCTGCAGTAAAGTCCATGCCCTGTTTCGGGTTAACGTTGACCTGGTTGATGCCTTCCAAGTTGATCTCAACAGGGTCTTCGGCGGTTGAAATGTTCACATCCACGGTGTTTAGGATGTTTAATCCTGTGTAGAGTGATACGGTCTTGCCTGAGCCGGTTGGACCGGTAACCAGAATCATGCCTTGGGGTTGCTTTAGGGCAGACATGTAGAGTTCTTTCTGCGACTCCTCGTAGCCAAGCGCATCAATGCCCATCTGTGCGCTTGATGAGTCCAGAATCCGCATCACGATCTTTTCGCCCCACAGCGTGGGGCAGGTGCTGACACGAAAATCGATCGATTTGCTTTTGGATATACGCATTTTGATGCGGCCATCCTGTGGTTTGCGTCTTTCTGAAATATCCAAACCAGCCATGACCTTTAGGCGTGCGGATATACGTGGAGAGAGTTGTATCGGCGGGCGTGCGATCTCATGCAGTATCCCGTCTGTGCGAAAGCGGACACGGTAGGCTTTTTCATAAGGTTCGAAATGCAGGTCGGACGAGCCGCCTTTAATAGCATCCAGCAGCATTTTGTTTACAAAGCGCACCACCGGGGCGTCATCGGCGGCATTGCCCTCGCCTTTGTCTTGAGTGTCGTCATTGACGGCTTCAACATCCAAACCATCAAGGTCAATATCGCCCAGGTCTTCCATGCCGCTTGAGGCTGAGTCGAAGAATTTCTCTATCGCCTCGCCAAGCTTGTCATCCTCTACCAGGATGGCTTCGGTATTCATCCCTGTACTGAACTGAATGTCAGTGACCGCTTGATGGTTGGTGGGGTCTGATACCGCAATAAACAGCTTATTGCCGCGTCGCCATAGCGGTAGTACGCGATGTTGGCGAACGAGCTTCTCCGTTATCAAATCCTTGGGCTGGCTTTCTTTATCGATTGAGTTGAGGTCAACGAATGAAACGCCAAACTGATCGGATGCGAGTTCGGCCAGTACGCGACTTTTTACAAGCTTGTTCTGCACGAGATAGGTGACCAGTGACAGCTTGTTGCGCTGGGCTTGGCTTTGCGCCTGCTGGGCGGTTTTCTCGTCCAGCAATTCAGCCAGAACCATCTGGCGGGCAAGGCCGGTAAGCGACACGGTATCGTTCATTGCGGGCTCCATAACAATCCCAGCCTTATAGCCTAGTTGATTTGTTTGTGCCAAACGCAATGCTGGTGGGTGACAAAAAATGGCAGTTAGTGCCCGCTGATTTGGATGTTTTGTGCGCCGCTGTGCATGCCGAGCTTGCACGGTGGTGGCTCTGTGGAGTTGGCATGAAGGATGCTTTGCTTGGGTTAGGTCGTTGACCTGAACATAACTAGGAGATGCTTTATGAAAGCTCAAATGCAAAAAGGCTTTACCCTGATCGAGCTGATGATCGTGGTTGCGATTATCGGTATTCTGGCTGCTGTTGCACTGCCTGCTTATCAGGATTACACCAAGAAAGCTAAGATGTCTGAAGTGACCTTGGCTGCCAGTTCTTGCCGTACAACAGTAACTGAGAAATATCAAACTCTTAGCAGTGGTCCTGGTGCAGGTAATTGGGGTTGTGAAAGCTCTGCTGGTACAACTCAGTATGTGCGTGAGATTGCTACAACTGCAGATGGTGCGGTTCGTGTAACCATTCGTAACCTTGATAGTACTGTTAATGGTGGGTATGTTTACCTTGAGCCAATGGACGGTGCAGCTACCCCTGCGCCACTCACTGTTGCGAGCATTGGCAATGCTATCAGTAGCTGGCGTTGTGGTGGTAATAACGCAGCTGTTCAAAAAGTGTTGCCGGGTTCCTGCAACCACGATTACAGCACGGCTCCAACTGGTACCTTTACCGCTCAGTAATTTTGGGTAAAAAAAAGGCAGCGTACGCTGCCTTTTTTTATTGGGGTGATGAGTTTTAATTATGAATAAGGGATTTGCTAGTCAGGGTTCGGCTGTTTGTGTTTTTTTCTTTTTTTTATTTGTTGCGTTATTTGCCCCTAATCATTATCAGCCTTGGTTTAATTTTTACAGTGAGTATGTGGCTTTTCTTGGTTTGTTTTTCTTTTGGGTTTTGGCTCGTAGAGATGACCTGGTAGTAGGGTTTCCGGTTTGTTTGATTTTTGTTTTGTTGTTGGTTGTGTGGGGGCAGTACTTTTCAACCATTATCTATTCTGTTGAAACAGCATGGTTGGTGAGTTTCTATCTGTTGTCAGCTGTTTTGGCCTTTATGCTGGGGCGTCAGGCGGGAGTGATTTATTTTGGCGCGGTTGGTTTTCTAGCGCTTGGTGTAATCTCTTCAGGTATTGCGCTTGGGCAGTGGTTTGATACGTGGGAAACTATTTGGGTGTTGACGCCGGGTGCCGGTGCACGCGCCACGGCAAATATAGGTCAGGCTAACCATCTAGTCACTCTTCTTGGGCTTGGGCTGGTGTCGGCGCTATGGCTGAATTACAAACGATGCATATCTGGATGGATGCTTGCCGTGGTCACGGTCTGGCTTGTTGTGGGTATGGTTTTAGCTGCATCAAGGATGGCGTTGCTGCAGTATGTATTGATCGGCGTGCTCTGGTTTTATTGGGGTGGCCTTAGAGGCGGTTTGGTTTTTTTTGCTTATCTTTTGGGTGGTCTGGTGCTCGTTTTGGGGGCCGCTTGGCAGGCTGATTTGGCTGCTGAATTTTATTTAATTGAGCCTGGTTCTGCCGTTGGTGTTTATGACCGCTTTACAAGTACGGAGCGGTTGCATATATGGTGGCAGTTGATACAAGCGTCGTGGGATAAAGGCGGGCTAGGTTACGGATGGGGGCAGGTGGCCGCAGCGCAAGTTGATTATGCATTGGCGTATCCGGTGGCAATGTTTACCTTGCATTCTCATAGTATTATCGTAGATATGCTTGTGTGGAATGGGATCTATGTAGGCGTTATTGTAGTCGTGTTGTTTGGCGTATGGCTGATAAAGACGTTCTGGTGTGTGCGTGATCTGGATTCAGCTTTTGCTGCGCTCTGTGTTGCAGTTATCGGGGTTCATGCTCTTCTTGAGTATCCTCTGGAGTATTCTTACTTTCTGATTCCGTTCTTTCTTTATCTTGGCTATCTTGGAGGAAAGGATTGTAAGCTCAGGTTTGTACCTTTTTTGGGGGTGATTGCTGCTTTTTGTTTTTTCCTTGTAGTTGTTTGGCGTGACTATCGGGTTTTGGAGGTTGACTTCCGAAACCTACGTTTTGAGATGGCGCGTGTCGGCGTTACAGAATACTCTTCGCCGGATAATTCGTATTTCTTCTTGACGGGTATGAGTTCGTTTATTGATTTTATGAGAATGCAATTGCCGGGTAGCCTTGATGAAAGAGCCGCTGAGGCCGAGCGACTTGTCTACAGTTACCCCTATGTGCCTGCATTTTATCGCTATATTCTGATTCTGGTAGAACAGGGTGATTTCGATAAAGCAGCCGAGATGCTCGAAAGAATGAGGTCCATGCATGGCGATCAGAATTATGCGGGCGCTATTGAATCTCTCCAGCAGGGCGCTCAAAACGATAGCTCTTTACGAGCATTTCTGGAGTTCATTAACTCGAGCAAGTAAGGCTATATCGACGTAACGTATTGTGTGGGTTGAGCGCAGTGATAGAATCACTGCTAGGCGGCTAAAACGCAAAACGCGTTTGCAGGCGCTAAAGGCTTAGCCGCATCGACAAATCGACCGCCTTTACATCCTTGGTCAGTGTGCCAATCGACACATAATCCACTCCAGTTTCAGCAATTGCCCGCAAGGTATTTTCGTTTACCCCGCCCGAGGCTTCCAGTTTTGCCTGGCCTTGGGTGAGGGCGACGGCTTGGCGCATTTCGTCCAGGCTTAGCTCGTCCAGCATGATGATGTCGGCCCCGGCATCCAGTGCCTGGCGCAGTTCTTCCAGACTTTCTACTTCAACCTCCACTGGCTTGCCTGGGGCGATCTTGTGGGCGGCGGTTACGGCTTGGGCGATACCGCCGCAGGCGGCGATATGGTTTTCCTTAATAAGGAAGGCGTCATACAGGCCGATGCGGTGGTTGTGGCAGCCGCCCTGGGTGACGGCGTACTTTTGTGCCAGGCGTAGGCCTGGCAGGGTTTTACGGGTGTCGAGCAGTTTGACGGCGGTACCTTGCACCAGGTCGGCATAGTGCTGGCAGCGGGTGGCGACGGCGGAGAGGGTTTGCAGAAAGTTCAGCGCGCTGCGTTCGCCGCTGAGCAGGGCGCGAGCGGGGCCTTCCAGCTCAAACAGCACTTGGTTGGGGTCGGCACGTTGGCCGTCCTGAACGTGCCAATGCACGCTGACGCAGTCGTCGAGTTGGCGAAACGCCGCATCCACCCAGGCGGTGCCACAGATGACCGCTGCTTCGCGGGTGATCACTTTGGCGTGGGCCAGGCGCTCGGCGGGGATCAGCTGGGCGGTGATATCGCCGCTACCAATATCCTCTGCCAGTGCGCGGCGCACGTTGGCCTCGATTTCGTGGGCGAGGTCGGCGAGGATAAGGTTAGGCATGATGAGCTCCAGTCAGCAGAATGCGCCGATTATAGGGTTTGATGGCTGTTTGCGCAGTCTTTGCCGCTGTTCACCAGGCGCTGTAGCGCTATGCTGATGAAATAGTTGTGTGCGGCCATTGTTCGATGCAGGGTTGCGTTGGTCGTACGCAGATAACCGTTGGGAGGCTGTAGCGCTACATCTGTGACCTGGGTCATGTCTGGAAGAAAAGTCAGCTTGGTATGTGTGCGTGCATCCCTATAATGGCTTTACTTTTTAAAATTGTTGACGCCAGGCCTTTGACGTTACGGATGACGCTCAGTTGATCGCTGTGCAGATCGGTTCGCCCAAGAGGGGCAGTCTGCAGGAGACTCGCAATGAAGACTGATGCGAATGTGGTTCACCTGAGCAAGGTGGTCCCTGAGCAATCGCCCACTTCGCCGGTAGGAAGACTGCCTGTGGCGCTGACAAATGTGCGGGATAAAGCGGCGCAACAGCTGAAAACAGCGTTGCAGGCGCTTTTCGACAATGCCGACGATACGCTGTTCGAGATGGCGGATCGGGCCACCAGCAATGCTGAGCAGAATGCTTTTTTCGAGGCAATGCGCGACTTGCGCCTGAAGCGCAAGAACATTGAGCGCGGCTTCCTGCAGAAGGTGTTTGAAGCCTTCGCCACCCTTAATCAATACGAAATCGGTAAACCGGCACCCTTGGATGCGGTGTCGTTCGACAGCCTGTCTCTGGTGCAGAACGATGCGTTGGAAGAGTCGGTAGCGCTGGACTCGATGGTCGCCAAGGTGATGAGCCGCGACGCTGCAGCGCTCAGCCACCTGACCACGCGTTTCAATGCCATGGTCAGCAAGAAGCTGGATGACAAGAGCAATCCGGTTGGCCCGACCTGCCTGTGCGAGTTCTTTCTGGATGCCTGTAGCAGTCTGGGTGTGGAGATCAGGGTCAAGCTGATCATCCTTAAGCTTTTTGAGAAATACGTTCTCAGCGACCTTGATCAATTGTATGGCGAGGCCAACCAAGCGCTGATTGCGGCGGGTGTTCTGCCTGAGCTGAAATCTGCGCCCGTGCGGCGTAACCCGTCGCGGGCCAGTACGTCTGCGGGCTGTGCCCGTGCGGATGCCGCGCCAGAGCTGAGTGGCGAGTTTGCTGATGAAGGCGTGCAGGAGGTCTTCGGCGCGTTGCAGGAGCTGCTGTCGCAGGCGCGCGGTACGCTGATTCCACGGCGTAACCGGCCGGCTGACGCCATGCCGATCTCGACCAATGATTTGATGCGCCTTCTCTCGCATATGCAGCAGAAGGCGCCTGCGCAGGTCAGTGATGACTTTGACTTGCGTGAACAGCTGGAAGGCCTGCTGACCCGTGCCAGCGCCAAGGCAGGTAAAGCTCGTGTGGTGGGTGAGGTTGATGAAGATGTCATCAACCTGGTGTCGATGCTCTTCGAGTTTATTCTGGATGATCGTACCCTGCCGGATTCACTCAAGGCCCTGATTGGTCGTTTGCAGATCCCGATGCTGAAAGTCGCGGTCATCGACAAGACCTTCTTCAGCCGTGGCAGCCATCCGGCACGCCGACTGCTGAATGAGATCGCCTCTGCTGCATTGGGCTGGGGCGAGCAGGATGATGCGCAACGTGACAGCCTGTATCAAAAGATTGAGCAGGTGGTGCAACGCTTGCTCAATGATTTTGTTGACGATCCGGTGATCTTCTCTGAGTTGCTGGCGGACTTCCTGGCTTTTACCGGGGATGAGCGTCGGCGCAGCGAGTTGCTTGAGCAACGTACCCGCGATGCCGAAGAGGGCAGTGCCAAGGCTGCGCTGGCTCGTCGTGAAGTCGAACAGGCATTGAACGAGCGTCTGCTCGGCAAGACCCTGCCGGAAGTGGTGGTGCGTTTGCTCCAGGAAGCCTGGAGCAAGGTACTGATGCTGACCTGCCTGAAGCACGGCGTTGAGTCGGCTGAGTGGCAGGCGGCGCTGGCGACCATGGATGATCTGGTCTGGAGCGTGGAACTGCACGAAGAGCCGGAAGCGCGCATGCGTTTGCTGGAAATGGTGCCGGGGCTGCTCAAGGCGCTGCGTGAAGGCATGGCCAGTGCGGCGTTTGATCCGTTCTCTACCGGTGAGTTCTTCAGTCAGCTGGAGGCCCTGCATGTGCAAGCCTTCCAGCGCTTCAAGCGCAGTCTGCCGGAAGAAGCGCCGGCAGCGGATGCCGAGCCACTGGTCGAGATCGATGAGCAGCAGCGCGCGGCACTGGCGGAGGCCGGCATCGAGCTGCCGCTGCTGGAGCTGCCTGCTGCCGAGGCCGTGGAAGAACCGGCCATGGTTGAGGTGGTCGAGGAAATCATTTTGCTGGCGCCAGGCGAGCTGCGTCCGCTGGAGCCGGAGGCCAGCCTGCCGGACGATGACGAGTCTCTGCAGCAAGTCGACAACCTGCGCGTTGGTAGTTGGGTCGAGTTTCAGGAAGACGAAGAGCACAAGCTGCGTTGCAAGCTGGCAGCGATCATCAAACCGACCGGCAAGTACATCTTCGTCAACCGCACCGGCATGAAGGTGCTGGAGAAAACCCGCATGGGGCTGGCTGTGGAGTTCCGCCGCAGCGCCATTCGCCTGCTTGATGATGCGCTGCTGTTTGACCGCGCGCTGGAGTCGGTGATCGGCAACCTGCGCAAACTCAAGGGCGCCTAAGCGCTCGCCGGCTGAGTTGCACAAATGAAAGCGCCGCCGGGCATTGCCTGGCGGCGTTTTCATTTGTGCGGCAGTTGGCCTTGGGGCGTCGCTGCACTAGAGTGGGGGCTCGTTCAAGGAGCTTTGTATGCAGCTGGACCCTTCCAGTGGGTGGTGTGATGGCATTGCGCACTGTCCGTCCCCCAACTTCAATCAGCGTCCGCTGGGTGAAGTGTCGTTACTGGTGATTCACAACATCAGCCTTCCTCCTGGGCAATTTGGCACAGGCAAGGTGCAGGCATTTTTTCAGAATCGTCTGGATGCGGATGAGCATCCCTATTTTGCCGGCATTGCCAGCATGCAGGTGTCGGCGCATTTTCTGATTGAGCGCGATGGTGTTGTTACCCAGTTCGTTTCCTGTAACGAGCGCGCCTGGCATGCCGGGCAGTCGCTATTTGCCGGGCGGGAGAACTGCAATGATTTTTCCCTGGGCATTGAGCTTGAGGGCACCGACGATCTTCCGTTTACGGCACAACAATATGCGGCGCTGATTGCCTTGACCCGACAGTTGCAGGCGGTTTATCCGGCTATCACCCTAGAGCGGATCTGTGGTCATAGCGATATTGCGCCAGGGCGCAAGACCGATCCGGGCCCGGCATTCGATTGGGCTGCGCTGCGCCTTGGACTGCAGCAAGACAAGGAGCTGACATGAATTTTCTGGTGCTACTGCTGGTGTTATGGGTCGAAAAGTTTTCGGCCTGGCGCGTCCGTATCCAACAGGACGGCCCCTGGCTGCACTTGCTGGCAGCCACTGAACGTAGCGCGGTGACTGCTTCGCAGCCCTGGCTGGCGCTGGCGGCTTTGGTGCTGTTGCCGGTTGCGGTGCTGGGTGTGGTTTTACTGGTGTTGGAGCCGGTGGCTTATGGCTGGCTGGCCTTGCCGGTGCACCTGCTGGTAGTGATCTACAGCCTGGGACGGGGCGATCTATTGGCGGCATTGGGGCCGTTCCGTGATAGCTGGCGACGGGGCGATGCCGAAGCCGCCTACCTGGTGGCGCGGCGTGACCTGGCGCTGGAAGCCGATGAAGAGGGTGAGTTGCTGCAGCGCGTACAGGGGCATCTGGTGTGGCAGGCCTACCAGAGTTTCTTTGCGGTGATCTTCTGGTATGCGCTGCTCGGCCCGTTGGCGGCGCTGGCTTATCGTCTGGTGGCGCTGAACAGTGAGCAGGCGACTCAGCCGGCCCTGCGTGAAGCCGCGGTACAGATCCGTCATGGCTTCGACTGGTTACCGGTAAGGGGGCTGGCGGCCAGCTTTGCTCTGGTGGGCAACTTTGCCGGCGTCAGTCGGGCCTTGCTGCATGAGTTGCTAAGCTGGGATATCAGCGCCGCCCAATTGGCAATCATGACCGCACGGGCGGCGGGCGAGACGCCGGAGCCGGTGATTGGCGAGGCCGGTGTCAGCAGTCTGGATGGCCTATGGCAGCTGCTGGTTCGGGCGGCGGTGTTCTGGTACGCGGTGTTTGCCGTATGGACGCTGCTTATCTGAGGTCGTCATTCCACAGCCAGGCGGCTCCGCGCACTCCGCTGGAGTCGCCGTGCTTGGCCGGCAGCAGACGCGTATTAACCTGGTCGGAAAACACGTAACGCGGCAGCCGCGGCAGTACCTGCTGGTACAGCTCGGCCGTATTGGACAGGCCGCCACCGAGCACGATGACGTGGGGATCAATCAGGTTGATTACTGACGCCAAGCCGCGTGCCAACTGATCGCAGTAGCGGCTCAACGCCTGTTGCGCTGCGGGGTTGCCGCTTTGGGCTGCCGGCACAATGGCGTTCGCTTCAAGGCCCAGCTCACTGCGTGCCGCCCAACCCGGGCCGCTGAGAAAGGTTTCAATGCAATCGTCCAGACCGCAATAGCAGCGTCGCGCTGGGCCGTCTTCGGCACGCCGCCAGGGCAGGGGGGTGTGTCCCCATTCGCCGGTAATCGCATTCGGGCCGCCGAGCAGTTGCTGGCGCACGACCAGGCCGCCGCCCACACCCGTGCCGAGAATGACCCCGAACACGCTGGGAGCGCCTGCCCCAGCGCCATCGCAGGCTTCGGAAAGAGTAAAGCAGTCTGCGTCGTTTGCCAGGCGTACCGGGCGTTGCAGGCGCTGTTCGAGATCGGCCTGCAGGTCCTGGCCGATCAGGCACTGCGAGTTGGCATTCTTGATGCGCCCGTGGTCTGGTGAGCGAGTGCCGGGGATGCCAACGCCCAGGCTGCCTTGCTGGCCCAGTTCACGCTCGCAATCTTCAACTAAGCTGACAATCAGACCAACGGTTTTCTGGTAGTCACCCTGAGGTGTCGGGGCGCGGCGGCGTATGACAGGCTGGCCGCCTTGCAAGGCGATAATCTCGGTTTTAGTACCACCCAGATCAATGCCCAGTTTCAGTGATGTGCGCATCATTAACCTTAAGTTACACAGATTGAGGTCGATAAGAGGTATACATGGCGCCATGCTCGGCCGCTATTTTGTGACATTGATCACGTTAATCTGCCCGTATTTCCCCCACTGATCCATATGCCGCAGGTCGAGCAGGAAGGGACATACAGGCCGCCATTTGCCATTCTGCGCGGCCAATTTGTAACCTGACACGACAATAATTAGAACTGGAGACGTCCTGTGAAGACCGTGTTGTATCCGGCCATCGCGCTAATGAATCGCCTCAGCTTCGGCATGAAGTTCAGTCTGATCAGTGTTCTGTTCTTTCTGCCCATGCTGGTCACCAACTTCTATCTGGTACGTGACTCCTACCGGCAGTTCATCAGCACTCAGGCGGCACTTGAAAGCATCGACCTGCTTGGCGAGAGCCTGACGCTGCGGCGTAACCTTGAAGATTTTGTCGATCTTATCGAAATCAACGCGATGATCGGTCAGTCCGGTCAGGCGGGCGATCTGGAAACTCGCCTGAGCAAACTGCAGCAGGAGATTTCCAGCGAGCTGCAAGGCCTGGCCGCGGTAGTGCGTGAAACCGAACAGATTGATGAGTTCAACAGCAAGCGCGATGAGCTGATCGCCGAGCTGGCAGCGGTGCAGAGTGAGACGTCCCTGCACGGCAAGATTGCCCTGGCCGAGAAGCTGCTGGGTTCCTCCCAGGTGTTTATCAAACTGGTCGCCAGCCAAGCCGGTCTGAGCCAGGACCGTGAAGGTGCTGTGCGGCAGATGGTCGAGCTGATCACTGTCGAAACGCCAAAGGTCACTGCTGCTCTCAGTGAGGGGCGTGCCATTGGCTCCTACTCGCTGGCGCAGGGCTTTCTCAATTCCTCGGCCAGTACCGCTTTTGACGAATTGTTGCTGGAACTGGAGAAGCTGCACGCCGAGTACGGCCTGAACCTGCAAGCCTCGCTCAACAGCAGTGCCCAGGCGCGTACCAGCCTGGCGACCCCAGCAGCCAGCAGCCTGGAAACCCTGAAAACCATCGCCGTGGTCTTTGAAGATCAGGTGGTGGTGGCCGACTCCCTGGATACACCTTGGGCGCAGTTCTACAACGATGTCAGCGCTGCCATGGAGCAGACCTACCAGCTCAACAGCGCGGTGCTGGTGTTCCTCGACAAGCAGCTGGAACAGCGCCTGGAAGAAAACCGTGTGCAGATGGTGCTGCTGGCAGTGGCTCTGGTGGTGGTATTCCTGCTGATCGTCTACCTGTACAGCGGCTTCTATGTGTCGATTCGCACCACGCTGAAAAAACTCGGCCAAGTGATGAATCAGGTTGCCGCCGGCGACATGACCGTCAGCTTCAAGGCGCAGAGCCAGGATGAACTGGGCGAGCTGGGCCAGGTGTTCAATGAAACCGTGAGCAAGATCCATGAACTGATCGAGCGCGTAGGGCAGACCGTGGTCGAGGTCGAGCGTCAGGCCGATCGCGTGCAGCTGGTTTCCGGTGAAAGCAACCAGGCGGTTACTGGCCAGCGCGGGCAGATCGATCAGGTGGCGACGGCGATGAATCAGATGTCGGCCACCGCTCAGGAAGTTGCCAGCAGCGCCGCCGCAGCTGTAGGCAGTGCGCAGAGCGTAAATGATGAGACGGTCACCGGACGTGCGCTGGTCGAATCGCAGGTGGGCAGCATCCAGCGTCTGGCCGGTGAAATCGACCAGTCGGTGGCGGTGATCAACAAGCTGGCCAGTGACAGCGCCTCGATCAGCCAGGTGTTGGACGTGATCAAGGGCATTGCCGAACAGACCAACCTGCTGGCGCTCAACGCGGCCATTGAAGCGGCGCGTGCCGGCGAGCAGGGCCGTGGATTTGCCGTCGTGGCCGATGAGGTGCGTAACCTGGCCAAGCGTACGCAACAATCTACCGAGGAAATCGAGTCGATGATCGCCAAGCTGCAAAGTGGCGTGAGCGCGGCGGTTAAGGCGATGAACACCAGCCATCAGATGGCCGATAACACGGTCAACGAGTCGGCCAAGGTGCAACTGGCGCTGGAGAATATCCTCGGGGCGGTGGGCATGATTGTCGACCAGAACCAGCAGATTGCTACGGCTGCCGAAGAGCAAACGGCTGTGGCGCAGGATATCGATCAGAACATCGTGCAGATCAGCCAGGCGGGTGAGCGCACCGCCGACGGTGCCAGCCAGACCGAGCAGGCCAGCCTTGAGCTGTCCGGGTTGGTGGCGCGCTTGAAGCAACTGATTAGCGCCTTCCGCGTCTGATCCGCTGCTACTTCAGAAAAGCCCGCCACTTCGGCGGGCTTTTTTATGCTCGTTTGCCCGTGTGGCTCAGGCGCGCTCGGCCATCGCTGAGAGAGCCACGGAGGTGGCGGCGGTGCGGGTTTCCACGCCGAGTTTGACGTAGACGTGCTCCAGGTGCTTGTTCACTGTGCGTGGGCTGAGGCCGAGGATGTCGCCGATATCGCGGTTGGTCTTGCCGCAGGCCACCCAGCGCAGCACTTCAACTTCGCGCTCAGTGAGCTGAAAGCGTGCCGAGAGCGTCGCATAGGCGGGCTCATCGTTCAGTGTCAGCGGTTGCACCTGACTGGCGGCGCGCGCTGTTTGCAGGATACGCGCGGTGCGCAGGTGTGAGGCTACGCGGGCGAGGACTTCTTCGGTATTGATCGGCTTGGTCACGTAGTCGATGCCCCCGGCCTCAAAACCTTTGACCACATGCTCGCTGTCGGTCAGGGCCGTCATAAACAGCACTGGAATGTCGGCAGTGGCCGGATCGGCTTTGATCCGCTGGCAGGTCTCGAAGCCGTCCAGCCTCGGCATCATGGCGTCGAGCAGAATCAGGTCCGGGCGCCGGCGCTGGATACGGTTCAACGCGCTCAGGCCATCCAGCGCCACCAGCACCATATAGCCCACTTCATCGAGGGCATCGGAGAGCAGCGCCAGGTTGTCCGGGGTGTCGTCGACGATCAGGATCACCCCGCGCTCGGCGGCGCGGCTGTGCTGCTCAGCTGGATGGGTCAGCACGTTCATGCTCGGCCTCCTTGAGTTGGCGATTGAATTCATCCAGGCGGTAGCTTTTCACCAGGGCGTGCAGGGGCGCGGTGAAGCTGGCGCTGGCGGGTGTCAGCCGATCCATGGCGTCGAGTTTCTCCTGAATGCCGCGGATGTAACCGATGGCCCCGAGTTCACGCAGCGCTTCGAGGTCACTGCTGCTCGGGCGTACGGCGGGGCCCATTGTGGCCGCCGGGCTGTGGGCGGTGCGTCGCAGCCATTGCAGGTCGAGGTGCTTGTGGATGCGCTCAAGCAACTCCGGGGTGTGCACCGGTTTGGCCAGGTAGTCGTTGCAGTCAGCGCTGACGCTGCGTTCACGGTCATCGGCAAAGGCATTGGCGGAGATCACGATGATCGGCGCCTGGGACATGGCATTGCGGCGGATCAGCCGGCTGGTTTCCCAGCCATCCATCTGCGGCATCGACAGGTCCATCAGAATCAGGTCGGGGTGCAGCAGGGCGGCCTGACGAATCGCTTCCTGACCGCTGGCGGCCTGGATGATGTTGAAGCCCAGCGGTTCGAGCATGCCGGCCAGCACGCGGCGGTGTTCGATATGGTCGTCCACCACCAGAATCAGCCGGCGCGGGCCCTGATAACCAATGATGTCGTGCTCTACATGCACCACCGCCTGGGGTACGCGCACCTCGGAGAGGAACAGGCGTACCTGGAAGCTGGTGCCCTGGTCTTGCACGCTTTTGACTGACAGCTCGCCGCCCATCAGCGAGGTGAGCATGCGCGTGATGGTCAGGCCGAGGCCGACGCCGTTGTCCTGGCGCATCAGGTCGCCGCGCTCGAACGGTTGGAAGATCCGTTCGATCTGCTCGGGGTCGATGCCGATGCCGGTGTCGACGATCTCGAAGCTGGCGGTTTCGCGCAGGTAGCTGACGCGCAGGCAGACCTCGCCGCTGTCGGTAAAGCGCACCGCATTGCCGAGCAGGTTGATCAGGATCTGCCGCACGCGCTTCTCATCGCCGCGTACCACCGCTGGCATACGCCCGCTGGTTTCCAGGCGAAAGCGCAGGCCTTTTTCCTCGGCCTGCGGAGTGAACATGCGTTCGAGCTGGTGGATAAATTCGGGGAAAGGGATTTCCGTCAGTTCCAGGTTGAGCTTGCCGGCCTCGATCTTGGCCACATCGAGCAACCCGTCGATCAGCGACAGCAGGTGCGAGCCGCTGCGAAAGATGGTGGCCAGGGCGTCCTGATGCTGCCCCGGCATGCCGGCATCACGCTGCAGAATCTGCGTGTAGCCGAGGATGCTGTTGAGCGGCGTGCGTAGCTCGTGGGACAGGCCGGTGACATAGCGACTCTTGGCGGCGTTGGCGGCTTCGCTGGCTTCCTTGGCTTTCTGCAGGGCTTCGTCGGTTTTGCGGTGCGCCTCGATTTCCTGCATCAGCAGTTGGGTCTGGCGGTCGGACTCCTCCTGGGCCACGCGACGGCTTTCGCGGGTCAGCACCACCCACCAGGCGAGAATCGCGGCGAATAGCGAGAGGGTCAGGAAGGCCTTGAGAAACGCCAGATAGAGGGTTTCCTGCGCCTCCGGCGATTGTGCCACCAAGCCCTGGGACACCTGGCTGTAGATCAACGCCAGGGCGCCGAACAACAGCGCCACCAACACCGTCAGCAGCCCCAGGTACTGAGCCAGGCGGCTGTGCAGGCGCGGGATCGAGACCCGTGGGAACAGCCAGCGGATAAAGTCGTCGAGCTGCTCGGACAATCGCGCCCTAGGTTTGCAGGCATCACCGCAGCGCGCATCCAGCGAGCAGCACAGCGAGCAGATCGGCGTGCTGTAGGCCGGGCAGAAGGCCATGTCTTCGCTTTCAAAGGCGTTACTGCACAGGCCGCACTGCACGGTGGTGGTGACACCATGTGGATAGAGCAACAGCGGGTCGCTGCTGCGCGCCAGGTAGTAGCGCCCGCCGGTCAGCCAGGCAATCAGCGGGGCGAAGAGCATGGCCGAGCCGAGCGCGACGACCGGTGAGGCAGCCTGCGCCAGTTGGCCGAACAGTCCGCCGTGGGCCAGGATCGACAGCAAGGAGGCGATCAGCATGGCGCCGACACCGACCGGGTTGATGTCGTAGAGGTGTGCGCGCTTGAACTCGATGTGCTTGGGCGACAGGCCCAGCGGCTTATTGATCACCAGATCAGCCACCACCGCGCCGATCCAGGCGATGGCGATGTTGGCGTACAGGCCGAGCACTTCCTCAATGGCCTGGAACACGCCCAGTTCCATCAGCATCAGCGCGATGGCGACGTTGAACACCAGCCACACCACGCGCCCCGGATGGCTGTGGGTGACGCGGGCAAAGAAGTTCGACCAGGCCAGCGAGCCGGCGTAGGCGTTGGTCATATTGATCTTCACCTGGCTGACGATAACGAACAGCACCATGGCCGCCAGCGCCCACTCCGGTGAGCTGAATACATAGTTGAACGCCACCAGGTACATCTGCGTCGGCTCGGCGGCGCGTTCCATGGGGATTTCATGCTGCAAAGCGAGAAAGGCCAGAAAGGCGCCGGCGAGCATTTTTAGCGCACCGGGGATGATCCAGCCCGGTCCGGCCATCAGCAGCGCGGCCCACCAGCGCTTGCGGTTGCGCCGGGCCTTTTCCGGCAGAAAGCGCAGGTAGTCGACCTGCTCACCAATCTGCGTGACCAACGCCAGGGCCACGGTGCAGGCGGCGCCAAAGTACAGCAGGTTGAACGCGCCGCCTTCTCCCTCGCGGCCGGCGAAGCTGGTCCAGTCGCTGATCGCTTCGGGGTTTTTGCCGATGACGAAGACGTAGGGCAGGAACAGCAGAAACAGCCACAGCGGTTGGGTCCACATCTGCAAGCGGTTGATCAGGGTGATGCCGTAGGCCACCAACGGGATAACGATCACCGAGCAGATGACATAGGCCAGCGCCAGCGGGATGTTGAAGTACAGCTCCAGGGCCAGCGCCATGATCGCCGCCTCAAGGGCGAAGAACAGGAAGGTGAAGCTGGCGTAGATCAGCGAGGTGATGGTTGAGCCGATATAGCCGAAGCCGGCGCCACGGGTCAGCAGGTCCATGTCCACGCCATAGCGCGCCGCGTAGTAGCTGATCGGCAGGCCGGTGAGGAAGATCACCAGGCTCACCGCGAGGATGGCCCACAGCGTGTTGGTAAAACCGTAACTCAGCGCCAGGGCGCCGCCGATGGCCTCCAGGGCGAGAAACGACACCGCGCTGAGGGCGGTGTTGGCAATGCGCAGCTCTGACCACTTGCGAAACGACTTGGGGGTGAAACGCAGGGCGTAGTCTTCCATGGTCTCGTCGGCGACCCAGCTGTTGTAGTCGCGGCGGATCTTGACGATGCGCTGGGTGCCAGTCGGCTGCACAAGGACGCTCCTGAGTCGTGGCTAATACGCTTGTTTGAATTTGCAACATCCATGCCCTGCGTCTGCAGCCGCCGTCCTTGCGCGCGCGAGCCTCTATCTGCCAGTAGCTCGGGCGTGAGCTTGCACCAGCGTGGGGCGCTGAGCTGTACGTCAGATGACGTATGCCGTTACGTCATGCTGCGTATACCGCCCGCACCGGTGGCAAACGCATGCTGGTGGCGAACCGAACTGGTACCCGCAAGGCGAGCCAGGGAGGAAAACCACCAGAGGAGCATGACCATGGATTCACCGACTCGCTTTCTCCCTCGTCGGCTAGCGTTGGGTGCTGCGGCACTCTCGCTGCTGGCGGCCAGTGTGTTCAGCCAGATGGCTCTGGCCGACGTCAACACCACCGGCCTGGCCGTGACCGACACCGAAGTGACGGTCGGTCAGCTGCATTCGGCCACCGGCACCATGGCCATTTCCGAAACCGGTTCGATCCAGGCCGAGCGCCTGGCCATCGAGCAGATCAACGCCAGCGGCGGCATCCTCGGCCGGCAGATCAAGATCATTCAGGAAGACGGTGCCTCCGACTGGCCAACCTTCGCTGAAAAAGCCAAGAAGCTGCTGGTCGGCGACAAGGTTGCTGCCGTGTTCGGCTGCTGGACCTCGGCCTCGCGCAAAGCCGTGCTGCCGGTGTTCGAGAAGGAAAACGGCCTGCTCTACTACCCGACCTTCTATGAAGGCCTGGAGCAGTCGAAGAACGTTATCTACACCGGCCAGGAAGCGACTCAGCAGATCCTCGCCGGCCTCGACTGGATCGCCAAGGAGAAGGGCGCCAAGACCTTCTACCTGATTGGCTCGGACTACATCTGGCCGCGCACCTCGATGAAGATCGCGCGCAAGCACATCGAAAACGTGCTCGGCGGCAAGGTGGTCGGTGAGGAGTATTACCCGCTGGGCAACACCCAGTTCGGCTCGCTGATCAACAAGGTCAAACTGAAGAAGCCTGATGTGGTCTTTACCGCTGTGGTCGGTGGCTCCAACGTCGCCTTCTACAAGCAGATGAAAGCGGCTGGCGTCACCAGCGCCAAACAGAACCTGCTGACTCTGTCGGTGACCGAGGATGAGCTGCTGGGCATCGGCGGCGAGAACATGGACGGTTTCTACGCCTCCATGAAGTACTTCCAGAGCCTCGACAACCCGAACAACAAGGCCTTCGTTGAAGCGTTCAAGGCCAAGTTCGGCAAGGACTCGGTGATCGGCGACGTGACCCAGGCCGCCTACCTCGGCCCATGGCTGTGGAAGGCTGCAGTCGAGAAAGCCGGCAGCTTTGACGTCGACAAGGTGGCTGTCGCATCGCCTGGCATCGAGTTGACCACTGCGCCGGAAGGCTACGTCAAGGTGCACGACAACCATCACCTGTGGAGCAAGACCCGCATCGGCCAGGTGCAGAAGGATGGCCAGTTCAAGGTGGTTTTCGAATCCGGCTTGATCGAGCCGAACCCATTCCCGAAAGGCTACCAGTAACAGCGGCCTAAGCCGGACTCAGGGCAGGGCGTACCCGCGAGGTGCGCCTGACGCCTGTACGGGCTGACGTGTTTCTTTCTTCCAGCTGGAGACCATCATCATGGAATGGCTATCGGAATTTGGTGCCATCGCGGCCATGCAGGGCTTCAACGGTTTGTCCGTTTTCTGCGTCCTGCTGCTGATGGCCCTGGGGCTGGCGATCATCTTCGGCCAGATGGGCGTGATCAACATGGCCCACGGTGAGTTCCTCACCATCGGCGCCTACACCACCTACGTGGTCTCGGTACTGACCGAGCAATACGCGCCGTTTTTCGGCCCGTACTATTTTTTTCTTGCCGTCGTGCTGTCGTTTTTTATCGCCGGTGCGATTGGCTGGCTCGCCGAGTGGGCGATGATCAGCAAGCTCTACCAGCGCCCGCTGGACACCTTGCTGGCCACCTGGGGGCTGTCGCTGGTGATGCAGCAGGCGTTCCGTTCGATCTTCGGTGCGCGGGAAGTCAGCGCCACCTTGCCGGAATGGCTGATGGGCTCATGGAACCCCACCGAGGCCATCGACATTCCGCGTAACGGCCTGTTCGTCATGGGCCTCACCGTGCTGATGACCGGCATGATCTTCCTCATGCTCTACCGCTCGCGCTGGGGCTTGCAGGTGCGCGCCACGGTGCAGAACCGGGTGATGAGCCGTGCCGTGGGGATCAATACCAAGAAGGTCGACCGCATGACCTTCGCCCTTGGCTGCGGAGTGGCCGGTGTGGCGGGTGCGGCCTTCACCACCATCGGCTCGACCGGGCCGACCGCCGGCTCGCTGTACATCGTCGACACCTTCCTGGTGGTGGTGTTTGGCGGCGCGTCGAGCCTGCTCGGCACCATCGCCTCGGCCTTCAGCATTGCCCAGGCGCAGTCGCTGATGGAGTTCTTCATGAGTGGCTCGATGGCCAAGGTATTCACCCTGTCGGCGGTGATCCTGATTCTGATGCTGCGTCCGCAAGGGCTGTTCTCCATCAAAGTGCGCAAGTAAGGAGCCGTCCCATGAACCCGACACTCGATAAGTTTCTTGGCGGCAAACAGGGCGCGATTGGCCTGGCGGTGCTGGCCACATTGATCCTGGTGGTGTTCCCGCTGGCGCTGGATGCCTTTCGCCTGAACATGGTCGGCAAGTACCTGACCTACGCCTTCGTCGCTGTGGGCCTGGTGCTCTGCTGGGGCTACGGCGGCATTCTCAGCCTGGGCCAGGGCGTGTTCTTCGGCCTCGGCGGTTACTGCATGGCGATGTTCCTCAAGCTCGAAGCCAGCGATCCGGAAAGCACCAAGATCCAGTCCACCCCCGGTATTCCGGACTTCATGGACTGGAACCAGATCACCGAACTGCCGCTGCTCTGGCAGCCGTTCCACAGCTTCGGTTTCACCCTGCTGGCGGTGATCGCGGTGCCGGTGATATTGGCGCTGGTGATCGGCGTAGCGATGTTCAAGCGCCGCGTCGGTGACGTGTACTTCTCCATCGTTACCCAGGCGATTGCGCTGATCCTCACCGTACTGATCATTGGCCAGCAGGGCCTGACCGGTGGGGTCAACGGCATCACCGACCTGAAAACCCTGATGGGCTGGGACATTCGCGACGACAGCTCGAAGATGATCCTCTACTTCATCAACGCCTTGCTGCTGTTCGGCTGCATCCTGATTGGCCGCTTTATCCTCGCTTCCAAGCTCGGCCGCCTGTTGATGGCCATGCGCGACAAGGAGGAGCGGGTGCGTTTCTCCGGCTACGACGTGGCCAGCTTCAAGATCTTCGTGTTCTGCGTGGCGGCGGCGTTCTCCGCTATCGGCGGGGCGATGTTCGCCTTGCAGGTCGGCTTTATGTCACCGAGCTTCGTCGGCATCGTGCCGTCGATCGAAATGGTGATCTTTGCTGCCGTCGGCGGGCGTATGTCACTGCTGGGCGCGGTGTATGGCGCGCTGCTGGTCAACTACGGCAAGACCTACTTTTCCGAAACCTTCCCCGAGTTGTGGCTGTACCTGATGGGCGGCCTGTTTATCGCCGTGGTCATGTACTTCCCCAACGGCCTCGCCGGGCTGTGGGAAAGCCACGGACGCAAATGGCTGGGCAAACTCAGCCGCAAACCCGCACTGGCCGCGACACCCTCGCCAGCCGCAGAAACCCCGGCGGCCACTAGCCAACCCCGTGAACTGGAGACCACCCCATGAGCCAGCCAAGCGGATTCCAGATGCCCAAACCGGTGCTGGCCATCGAGGGCCTGAGCGTGTCGTTCGATGGTTTCAAGGCAGTGGACGACCTCAACCTGTATATCGACCGCAACGAAGTGCGCGTGGTGATCGGCCCCAACGGCGCCGGCAAGACCACGGTACTGGACCTGATCTGCGGCAAGACCAAGGCCACCGCCGGCAGCATCCAGTTCGAGAACCGCGAGCTGACCAAGATGCGCGAGTTCGACATCGTCCGTGCCGGCGTCGGGCGCAAGTTCCAGAACCCCTCGATCTACGAAAACCTCACGGTGTTCGAGAACCTGGAGATGTCCTACCCCAAGGGCCGCAAGGTATTCGGCGCGCTGTTCTTCAAACGCACTGCCGAGGTGATTGCGCGGGTCGAGGAGGTGGCAGCGGAAATCCTCTTGGCCGAGCAGCTGTATATGCAGGCCGACCTGCTTTCGCACGGGCAGAAGCAGTGGTTGGAGATCGGCATGTTGCTGATGCAGGACCCGGCACTGCTGATGCTCGACGAGCCGGTGGCGGGCATGAGCGTCAACGAACGGCTGCAGACCGCCGAGCTGCTCAAGCGCATTAGCCAGGGCCGCTCGGTGCTGGTCATCGAGCACGACATGGAGTTCGTCAAAAGCATCGCGCACAAGGTCACCGTGCTGCACCAGGGCAAGGTACTGGCCGAAGGCAGCATGGAGGCGGTGCAGAGCAATCCCAAGGTCATCGAGGTGTACCTCGGGCATTGAGGTGCTTTTCGTAGGAGCCAGCTTGCTGGCGATCAACGCGCTATTTGGCCGCTGATCGCTAGCCCCGTAGCCCGGATGCAATCCGGGAGCAGTGCCCGCATCGAGTCCGAACCCCGGATTGCATCCGGGCTACGTTCAGCAAGGAGTTTTCCATGTTCCAGATCAGCAACCTCGCTTCCGGTTACGGCCAGAGCCAGATTCTCCATGACCTCAACCTGAACGTGGAAAAGCGCGAAATCGTCGCGGTCATGGGTCGCAACGGCATGGGCAAGACCACCCTGTTCAAGAGCCTGATGGGCGTGCTGCCGCAATGGGGCGGGCAGATCAGCGTGGACGGTCGCGACATCTCCAAGCTGGAAACCCACCAGCGGGTCGAAAGCGGCATCGCCTACGTGCCCCAGGGACGAATGATCTTCCCCAGCATGAGCGTGCTGGAGAATATCCAGACCGGCCTGCCGGCCTCTGCCAGGGGCCAGGTACCAGACGACCTGTATGCGTTATTCCCCGTGCTGCATGAGATGCGCCACCGCAAGGGCGGCAACCTGTCTGGCGGTCAGCAACAGCAACTGGCGATTGCCCGCGCGCTGGCCACCAACCCCAAGGTGCTGCTGCTCGATGAACCGACCGAGGGCATCCAGCCGTCGATCATCAAGGACATCGCGCGCACCCTGAAGGAGATTCGCAATCTGCGAGATCTGACCATCGTGGTCTCCGAGCAGGTGCTGTCGTTCACCATGGAAATCGCCGACCGTTTCCTGGTGATCGAGAAGGGCAAGTTCGTGGTCGAGGAGACTCGCGACAAGGTCGACGAGGCGACGATCAGCCGTTACCTGTCGGTGTAGCGCGGCGCTGTAGGTTGGGTTGAGGTACGAAGCCTAACGGCGATCCCCGAGGCTGCATTAACGTCGGTCTGTTGGGCTTCTTCGCTGCGCTCAACAACCCAACCTACGGCATCATTTTCTCGTTTTGCGGCTGGCGTGTTCTCCATGCGCTGGCCGCTTTTTCGCGTCCGCGAAAAAATCCTGCAGGCCTTATGAATGCTGATGCAGGGCATACGTCATCCGACGTATTTGCCGATTTCCTCGCGCGTTGAAGACTAGCTCCGTACCCCGGCGCCGTGGCGCCAAGTCCCCTCAATGGTCCCAGGAGCTTTGTCATGACCGAAACGCTGATCAAGGTCGACCTCAACCAGCCCGCCACCGAAAACGAGCAGATCCACAACCGCTGGCACCCGGATATTCCGATGGCTTGCTGGGTCAAACCGGGTGACGATTTCATTCTCGAAACCTATGACTGGACTGCCGGCGCGATCAAGAACAACGACGACGCCAGCGATGTACGCGACGTCGACCTGTCCACCGTGCACTACCTCTCCGGCCCGGTGGGCGTACACGGTGCCGAGCCGGGCGACCTGCTGGTGGTCGACCTGCTCGACATCGGTGCCAAGGCCGATTCGATGTGGGGCTTCAACGGCTTCTTCTCCAAACAGAACGGCGGTGGTTTCCTCACTGACCACTTCCCGCTGGCGCAGAAGGCCATCTGGGACTTCAAGGGCATGTTCACCAGCTCACGGCACATTCCGGGTGTGAACTTCGCCGGGCTGATCCATCCGGGGCTGATCGGCTGCCTGCCGGACCACAAGATGCTCGCCGATTGGAACAAGCGCGAGCAGGAGCTGATTGACACCAACCCGACTCGCGTCCCGCCGCTGGCCAACCCGCCGATGGCACCCACCGCGCACATGGGCAAGATGAAAGGTGAGGCCCGCGACCTTGCAGCGCTGACCGGCGCGCGCACCGTACCGCCACGTGAGCATGGCGGTAACTGCGACATCAAGGATCTGTCGCGCGGCTCGAAGATCTTCTTCCCGGTGTATGTGAACGGTGCCGGGCTGTCGGTGGGCGACCTGCACTTCAGTCAGGGTGATGGTGAGATCACCTTCTGCGGCGCCATCGAGATGGCCGGCTGGGTGCATATGAAGGTCGAGCTGATCAAGGGCGGCATGGCCAAGTACGGCATCAAGAACCCGGTGTTCAAGCCGAGCCCGATCACCCCCAACTACAAGAACTACCTGATCTTCGAAGGCATCTCGGTGGACGAGTCCGGTAAGCAGCACTACCTGGATGTGAACATCGCCTACAAGCAGGCCTGTCTGAATGCCATCAACTACCTGACCAAGTTCGGCTACTCACCGGCCCAGGGCTATGCCTTGCTGGGGTCGGCGCCGGTACAGGGGCATATCAGCGGGGTAGTCGATATCCCTAACGCCTGCGCCACCCTGTGGCTGCCGACGGAGATTTTCGACTTCGATATCAACCCCAGTGCCAGTGGCCCGACCAAGTTCCTCGACGGCAGCATCGACCTGCCCATCGCCCCGGACAAATAAGCCGATACCCCCCTCCCGAATACGGGAGGGGGTGGCTAAGCCACGATAACGAGGAGCCAGGCGATGCCCATTTATGAATACGACTGTGCCGCGTGCGGCGACTTTACTCAGCTGCGGCCGATGGCTGAGCGTGACCAGCCGTGTACCTGCCCCTGGTGCGGCGAGGCCAGTGCGCGGGTGATTCTCAGCGCGCCGGGGTTGGCAACGATGTCTGGCAGCCAGCGCCGCGCCATTGCTGCCAACGAACGCAGCGCCCATGCGCCGCAGACGGTTGAGGAATACGCACAGAGCCGCAAGCACCCGAAAGGCTGTGGTTGCTGCACGCCGAACAAACCGCTGGCCCCGACCAAGGCCAACCCCCATGCACTGAAAACCAAACCCAGTGGCCGGCCGTGGATGATCAGCCACTGAGGTTTCTGCTCAGGTAGGCGCCCAGCCAAACAATTCGGCTGCGTTGTGGCTGCTGGCGCTGGCCAGCTCATCCGCGCTGATACCCCGTAGCTCGGCAAGGGCTGCACAGATGTCTGGCAAGTATTCCGGGCTGTTGCGCTGATAGGCGTGCATCGCCGGGGCCATGTCGGGTGAGTCGGTTTCCAGCACGATGGCCTCCAGCGGCAGTTGCGCCACCACCTTGCGCAGCCGCAGCGCCTGCGGCCAGGTCGGTGCGCCACCGAGGCCGAGTTTGAAACCGAGCTTGAGGTATTCACGGGCTTCTTCGGTGCTGCCGGCAAAGGCGTGGATAATTCCGCTGCGTTTGGGTTTGTAGCGCTTGAGCGTGGCGATGGTCGCGGCATGGGCGCGGCGTACATGTAGCAGGGCGGGCAGTTCGAACTCGCTGGCCAGTTCAAGCTGTGCTTCAAACAGCTGCTGTTGCCGCGCGCGGTCCAGCTGTTCGAGAAAGTAGTCCAGACCAAACTCGCCCACTGCACAGAGCTTTGGGTGGCCGGCGCAGCGAGTCAGCCAGTCACGCAATTTGCTCAGGTGTTCTGGCTGGTGTTCATCCAGGTAAACCGGGTGCAGGCCGAACGCCGCATAGAGGCTGTCGTCGCTTTGCGCCAGATCCCACACCCGCTGCCAGTTGGCCTGGTGCACACCCAGCACCACCAGGCGCTCGATACCCCGCTCACGACTGCGCCACAGCACCTCGGTGCGGTCAGCGTCGAAGTCAGGGAAGTCCAGGTGAGTGTGGGTGTCGATCAGGTGCATGGGCTGAGCATCGGCGATTTGTCGTGGTTGCGCCAGTTGGCAAGGACAGCAATCGGTAGGAGCCAGCTTGCTGGCGATCAAGGTTTTTGCTTTACAGCCATATCGCATCCCACAGCGGGTAGTCGCCAACGCGTTTGACTAACTCGGCGCGAAGCGGGTTGGCGACGATATAACGCGCCACGCTTTGCAGGTCTTCTTCCCTGCGCAGCGCCCGGTCATGGAAGCCTCTCTGCCACAGCTTGCCGTTGTGTTCGGCGCTGGCTTTGTTGATGGCAATGGCGCTGCGAGATTTGATGCGTTGCATCAGTGTTTGCACAGGTGTGTTGCCAAGCTCGACCAGCCAGTGAAAATGATCAGGCATAACGACCCAAGCCAGTGACGTGACAATCTTTAACTCATGTGCCTGGCGCATTTCACTAATCAGCAGGCGTGCGAGTAGCCAGTCGTTGAATACCGGTGTTCGCTCGTGGGTCGTGGTAGTCAGCAGATAAGCCCGGCCAGGCTCAGAGAAGCGGCCTGTTCGCAGGGTGTGGCCACGGTGGGCGAAGAGGCTGGAATCCATTCCAGAGGCTCCAGAAACTTGCTTTATGTAGGAGCCAGCTTGCTGGCGATCTGGTCTTGCATAAACGCTGATCGCCAGCAAGCTGGCTCCTACACAGGGTAGTGCAACCCTTTAGTGATGCTCGCGTGTCGCGCGGAACTTGATGTCTGGCCAGCGCTCTTCCATCAGGCTCAGGTTGACTCGGGTCGGGGCCAGGTAGGTGAGGTGGCCGCCGCCATCCAGGGCGAGGTTTTCCACCGCCTTGTTGGAAAACTCCTCAAGCTTCTTCTTGTCGCTGCACTCAATCCAGCGCGCTGACCAGACGGTGATGGGCTCGTAGGCGCACTCGACCTTGTATTCCTCTTTCAGGCGGCTGGCGACCACGTCGAACTGCAGCACACCGACGGCTCCGAGAACGATGTCGTTGCTGCGCTCGGGGAAGAACACCTGGGTCGCGCCTTCTTCGGCCAGCTGCTGCAAACCTTGGCGCAGCTGTTTGGACTTCAGTGGGTCTTTCAGGCGTACGCGGCGGAACAGCTCCGGGGCGAAGTGAGGAATACCGGTAAAGCCCAGCGCTTCACCCTCGGTAAAAGTGTCGCCGATCTGGATGGTGCCGTGGTTGTGCAGGCCGATGATGTCGCCGGCATAGGCCTCTTCCAGCTGCTCACGCTCGCTGGAGAAGAAGGTCAGGGCGTCGCCGACGCGCACGTCCTTGCCCAGGCGCACGTGGCGCATCTTCATGCCTTGGCTGTACTTGCCCGAGCAGATGCGCATAAAGGCGATGCGGTCGCGGTGCTTGGGGTCCATGTTCGCCTGGATCTTGAACACGAAGCCGGAGAACTTTTCTTCAACCGGCTCCACCGTGCGCTCATGGGCGACGCGAGCCAGCGGACGCGGGGCCCAGTCGACCACGGCGTCGAGTACATGGTCGACACCGAAATTACCCAGCGCGGTGCCGAAGAACACCGGGGTCAGCTGGCCGTTCATGAATTCGTCCTGGTCGAATTCGTGGCAGGCCCCTTGCACCAGCTCAAGCTGCTCGAGGAAGCGCTCGTACTCATCACCCAGGTGGGCGCGGGCCTCATCCGAGTCGAGTTTTTCGATGATCTTGGTTTCGGTGCGCTCGTGGCCGTGGCCTGGGGTGTAGACGATGATGTAGTCGCCGGCCAGGTGGTAGACGCCCTTGAAATCCTTGTAGCAGCCAATCGGCCAGGTGATCGGCGCGGCCTTGATTTTCAGTACCGCCTCGATCTCGTCGAGCAGTTCGATCGGGTCGCGGATATCACGGTCGAGCTTGTTGACGAAGCTGACAATCGGCGTGTCGCGCAGGCGGCACACGTCCATCAGGGCGATGGTGCGTGGCTCAACGCCTTTACCGCCGTCGAGCACCATCAGCGCGCTGTCCACTGCGGTCAGGGTGCGGTAAGTGTCTTCCGAAAAGTCTTCGTGGCCGGGGGTGTCGAGCAGGTTGATCATGTGCTCGCGGTAGGGGAACTGCATCACCGAGGTGGTGATGGAGATACCGCGCTGCTTCTCCATTTCCATCCAGTCGGACGTCGCATGACGGTCGGACTTGCGCGACTTCACCGTACCGGCCACGGCAATCGCCTTGCCCATCAGCAGCAGCTTCTCGGTAATGGTGGTTTTACCGGCGTCGGGGTGAGAGATGATCGCGAATGTACGGCGTTTGCCGACTTCGGTGGCCTGGATGGTCATTGTGCGGGAACCCGTCGACTGAATAGTCGGTCTGTCAAAAAAGGCGGCGATTATAACGGTAAACGTCAGCGCGCGCGGTGACCTGTAGTCAGGGGAGAAAAACGCGGGTTTTTAGCGTGTTGTGCAGCATTTCATAACGTTTTGTTTTGAATATAAAACGATCAATCAATAAGGCGACAAAGAGGAGCAAAAGTACGGCATTTTTGATTGATCTCAGCCCCCCATGGCCCTAAAGTTCGCGCCCGAACGTCCATGCTGGCAACGATCCATCCGGCTCAAGTACTGACGACGAGAGGTTGCTCCGATGCGAGTAATCCTCGGCGACATGCCTTGGGAAGTAGGCGAACCAAAGTGGGGAAACTGATCAGACGTTCTGCCTGTGCGGGTTAGCCGCCAGGTCTCCCTGAATGGTGGGTGAGTGGCGCTAATGCCGGCTCATCTGCTGAATGCGTTTTAACTGGTTCTGCCAACTGGAGTCCGAGCATGTCGATCAAGGTCGAAGACTATTACGCACCCGCTACTTTTCAGCGCATGAAAGCCTTCGCTGATACCCAGGAAACCCCGTTCGTGCTGATCGATACCTCGATCATCAGTCAGGCCTACGACGACCTGCGCGCCGGGTTCGAGTTCGCCAAGGTGTACTACGCGGTCAAGGCCAACCCGGCGGTGGAAATCATCGACCTGCTCAAGGAAAAGGGCTCCAGCTTCGACATCGCCTCGATCTACGAGCTGGACAAGGTGCTCAGCCGTGGCGTGACGCCTGACCGCATCAGCTACGGCAACACCATCAAGAAATCCAAGGACATCCGCTACTTCTTCGAGAAGGGCGTGCGCCTGTTTGCCACCGACTCGGAAGCCGACCTGCGCAATATCGCCAAGGCTGCGCCGGGCGCGAAAGTCTATGTGCGCATCCTTACCGAAGGCTCGACCACGGCCGATTGGCCGCTGTCGCGCAAGTTCGGCTGCCAGACCGACATGGCCATGGACCTGCTGATCCTCGCCCGTGACCTCGGTCTGGTGCCTTACGGCCTGTCCTTCCATGTTGGTTCGCAGCAGCGCGACATCTCGGTGTGGGACGCGGCGATTGCCAAGGTCAAGGTGATCTTCGAGCGTCTGAAAGAAGAAGACGGCATCGAGCTGAAACTGATCAACATGGGCGGCGGCTTCCCGGCCAACTACATCACCCGCACCAACAGCCTGGAAACTTACGCCGAGGAAATCATCCGCTTCCTCAAGGAAGACTTCGGCGACGACCTGCCGGAAATCATTCTGGAGCCGGGCCGTTCGCTGATCGCCAACGCCGGCATTCTGGTCAGCGAAGTGGTGCTGGTGGCGCGTAAGTCGCGCACCGCCGTAGAGCGTTGGGTGTATGTGGATGTTGGCAAGTTCAGCGGCCTGATCGAAACCATGGACGAGTCGATCAAGTTCCCGATCTGGACCGAGAAGAAGGGTGAAGTGGAAGAAGTGGTAATCGCCGGCCCGACCTGCGACAGCGCCGACATCATGTACGAGAACTACAAGTACGGCCTGCCGCTGAACCTGTCGATCGGTGATCGCCTGTACTGGCTGTCCACCGGTGCCTACACCACCAGCTACAGCGCGGTGGAATTCAATGGCTTCCCGCCGCTGAAGTCGTTCTACCTGTAATAGCTGCTATGCAGGGCCAGAAGGCACGGACTGACCTCCGTGCCTTTTTTCTGTCTGCACCATTTGTGAGTAGCCGCTGGGGCGTGCTGACGGGCGCTATTGCCTGTACTAGAGGCTTTTGTTTGAAGGGTGCGCGCGAGGGTTCAGCGGCGCATGGAGGTGCCTGACAATTTTGTTACAAATGGGTTCCTGTAAACGATATGTAAAGATTGATTGAGAGTGCTTATTAATTAGAATCGCGCCAGTTTCTCAATCCTGGAGTGATTCTCATGCACAAAAATAACAAGCGCGGTGCTCTTCCGCAGCCTCGCCTGCTGGCCAGCGCCATCGGTTTTGCCATCGCCTCCTGTGCTGGCAGCAGCTTTGCCGCTGAAGCCGAGAAAACCCCGGTTGAGCTGGGTGGCGCAACGATCAAGGGGCAGCAGGACAGCGGTTACAAGGTCGATAAGGCCTCCTCGCCGAAGCAGACGGCGGCCTTGCTGGATACGCCGCAGACGTTCAGCGTGATCCCGGAAGCGCTGTTCAAGGAGCAGGGCGCACGCACCTTGACGGATGTGCTGAGCAACACCCCAGGAATCAGTTTCAACGCCGGTGAAAACGGCTTTGCCAGCGGCACCAACAATTTCAGCCTGCGTGGTTTCGATACCAGCGGCAGCATCTTTATCGACGGCGCGCGCGACAACGGCAGCTATACCCGTGATGTGTTCAACGTCGAGTCAGTTGAAGTGGCCAAGGGCCCGGCGGCCGACAACGGTCGCGGTGGTGCCGGCGGTTACGTCAACCTGGTGACCAAAACCCCGACCATGGAAGAGTTTATGGGTGGCGGCATCAGCTATGCCTTCGATCAATACGATTCCGAAGCCCGTAAACGCCTGACTCTGGATACCAACCAGGTGGTTAACGACAGCACCGCCGTGCGCCTCAATCTGCTGCTGGAAGACAGCGGCGTGGCCGGGCGTGAGCATGCCGAGAAGAACAGCTGGGGCATCGCGCCTTCGGTGGCGTTCGGCCTGGGCACTGATACCCGCGCGATCTTCGCCTATGAGCATGTGCAGATGAATGATCGTCCGGATTGGGGGGTATCCGGCGCCTCGGTCAAGGGACTCAAGGGCAATACGCCCTATGATCCGGCGTTGTCGTCGGTGGATCGCGACACCTTCTATGGCCTCAAGTCCGATTATGACGACACCACCAGTGATTCCTTCCTGGCACGCCTTGAGCACGACCTGTCCACTGGCATGACCTTGAGTAACCAGACGCGCTGGGCACGGGTTGACCGTGATGCGCGTTACACCATGCCTTTCCAGTACCGCCCGGCTCAACGTGACCTGCTGACCGACACCCAATTCTATGATCGGGTCAACACCAGCCTGAGCAACCAGACCAACCTGTCGGCACAGTTTGCCACCGGCACCTTGCAGCACAACCTGTCCACCGGCCTGGAACTGACGCGCGAGGAGTCAGAGGCGCGCACCTATGCTGAGGTGCGGCCGCAGGTTGTGGTCGACCCATTCAACCCGGATTGGCAGCGCACAGGGCCGACCGCCAAGCGCGGTCAACTGCGTGAGGCCAGCGAAGTCACCGTTGATACTGTTGCCCTGTATCTCTACGACACCATCCAGTTGAATGAGCAGTGGCAGCTCACGGGCGGGCTGCGCCTGGAAAACTACCAAGTTGATATCAGTAGCAAGACCGTTGCCGGCGCGCCTGTCGGCCCGGATGGCTACGATGACACTGAGTTCACCGTGGCCGGCAAACTGGGCCTGGTGTACAAGCCGGTTGAGTACGGCAGCATCTACGTGGCCTATGGTCGTTCGGTTCAGCCAGCAGGTTCCTTCCTGTCCGGCACGGATATTTCGCGTGTCAATGGCCAGGCCATGCCGGGGCTGTTGAAAGGTGCTGATCCGGTCAAGGCTGACAACTACGAGCTGGGCACCAAGTGGGATTTCTTCGATCAACGTTTGTCGACGGCTGCCGCACTGTTTTATACCGAGAAACGGGTTGCGATCAGTGGTCTGGATAACGGCGAGGTGGGGACTGCCTACCTCAAGGGGTATGGCGAGCAGATCGTTAAAGGTCTGGAGCTGAGTGCCACTGGCAAGATCACTGACGACTGGAATGTGTTTGCCGGCATCGTCTTTATGGACAGCGAGCGTAAGCACAGCGCCTATCTGGACCAGGTGCGCAAGAACGCTAACCCGGGTGACTATGGCGTGGTTGATCGTACCAGTGGTGACGAGCTGGCCTTCAGTCCGCGAGTGTCTGGGAGTCTGTGGACGACCTATCGTCTACCGGTTGGCGTGACCATTGGCGCCGGTGCCAAGCATGTGGGTTCGTCTTACCTGGGCCGTCCGGACGATGCTGAACGCATTATTCCCAACGGCGCAGTGGGCAAGCTGCCGAGCTACACCACCTTCAATGCGATGGCGTCCTACGCGGTCAACACGAACCTGGATGTGCGGGTCAATCTGGATAACCTGACCGATGAGGAATATGCCGTTTCCACCAACTGGAGTGGTCGTCGCGCCATGCTCGGTGATCCACGCACCCTGACCCTGAGCACTGACTTCCGCTTCTAAGTCGTCCAGGCTCTATCAGCGCCCCGAATACCTGTGGTATCCGGGGCGTTTTTATTGGTTCTGCGGCATCCTCAGGGGATGGTTTATTGGGCTGGATCAACGGTTCTGTTGCTGCGTGCTGTCATAGTGCGCGCCAGCTATTTAGAATCATTTGCAACTGATGGTTGCGGGCGCTCAGGGCGACCGGTGAGGAGAGCGAATCATGATGTTGAGCATTGCCGATGTGCTGACGCCCGAGCAGGTGCGTGAGTGCCGTCAGGCGTTTGAACAGGCCAACTGGCAGGACGGTCGGTTGACTGCCGGGCATCAGGCCGTGAAGGCCAAGGCCAATCAGCAACTGGCGCAGGATGATCCGCTGGTGGTGCAGATTGGCGACTTTATCGTGCAGCGTTTGGGTAACCATCCGCAGTTCGTCTCGGCTGCCTTGCCGCTGAAGGTGTTGCCACCGCGCTTCAACCGTTACACCGGCGGCGGCACTTACGGCAACCATATCGACAACGCGATTTTCAGCGTGCCGGGCACGCCGCATCGGGTGCGCAGCGATCTGTCGGCCACGCTGTTCTTCAGTGAGCCGGACGAGTACGACGGCGGCGAGCTGGTGGTCGAAGACAGTTACGGCAGCCATCGCGTCAAGTTGCCGGCCGGGCATCTGGTGCTGTATCCCGGCAGCAGTTTGCATCGGGTTGAGCCGGTGACCCGGGGCACACGCTATGCGGCGTTTTTCTGGATTCAGAGCCTGGTGCGTGATGACACCCAGCGCAGTCTGTTGCTGGAGCTGGACCGAGCAGTGCAGGCGCTGACCCTGGAAGTGCCGGAGAGTGCCGAGCTGGCTCGCTTGACCGGGGTTTATCACAACCTGCTGCGCCAGTGGGCCAATACATGACCGACCTGCCATTGCCGAAACTGACGCAGATTCCGCCAAGCGTCGCCGCCGTGGCGGACTATGAGCCACTGGCCCGCGAGCGCATGAGCGCCCAGGCCTGGGCTTATATCGCCGGCGGTGCGGCCGATGAATTGACCCTGGCAGAGAATCAGGCGGCGTTTCAGCGCATTCGCCTGCGCACGCGGGTGTTGGCTGACCTCAGCGGTGGTAATACCCATCTGCAGCTGTTCGGTCAGGTATTCGCTCACCCGATTTTCCTCGCTCCGGTGGCCTATCAACAGTTGGCGCATGCCGACGGTGAGCTGGCCACGGTGCTGGCGGCCTCGGCGGTGCAGGCCGGTATGGTACTCAGCACTCAGGCCAGCGTGTCGCTCGAAGCGGTGGCTGAGCAGGCGCACACCCCGCTGTGGTTTCAGCTGTATATCCAGCCGGATCGGGCCTTTACCGAGGCATTGGTCAGGCGCGCCGAAGCGGCGGGTTATCAGGCACTGGTGTTGACGGTGGATGCGCCGGTCAATGGCATGCGCAACCGCGAACAACGCGCCGGTTTCTGCCTGCCCGAGGGTGTCGAGGCGGTCAACCTGCGCGGTATGCAGCCGTTGCGTGAGGACGCACCGCCCAGCGGTGGCCTGTTGCTCGGCGGTGCCTTGCTGGCGGCAGCGCCTGGTTGGGCTGATGTGCAATGGCTGCGCTCACTGACGCGCCTGCCGATTCTGCTCAAGGGCGTGATGACTGCCGAAGATGCGCAGCGCGCGGTGGCCGAGGGTGTCGATGGCATTATCGTCTCCAACCATGGCGGGCGAACGCTGGACGGCCAGCCGGCGACCATCGAGGTGCTGGCGCAAGTTGCTGCTGCCGTGCAGGGGCGTGTGCCACTGCTGCTTGATGGCGGTATCCGTCGTGGTACGGATGTATTCAAGGCGCTGGCCTTGGGTGCCGATGCCGTATTGGTTGGACGACCTTATGTGTATGGCCTGGCTGCGGCGGGGGCGAGTGGTGTGGCGCATGTGGTGCAGTTGCTGCGGGCTGAGCTGGAGGTGGCCATGGCTCTGACCGGTTGCCGCGACCTGGCTGGTATCAATGCGACGAGTCTGCTGTAGAAAAAATAAGCTGTAGGGAACTAAACGCAAATAAAAGTGTAAATTCGTATTGCTTGGTAATCATTATCAAATAGAATCACGCCTCGTTTTTATCTGGGGGTGGTTCTCATGGGTATGGGTAAACAAGTCGGCAACCTGCCGCAGCGTCGTCTTCTGGCTACGGCCATCGGTCTGGCTGTAGCGTCCTGGGCGGGTGCCGGCATGGCAGCCGAGCAAGTGCCGCAAAAGGCCAAGACACCGGTCGAACTGGGTAGCGTGACGGTCAAGGGCCAGCAGGCCGAAAGCTACAAGACCGAAACCTCGTCTTCCGCCAAGTACGCGGTGCCGTTGCTCGATACCCCGCAGACCATCACCGTGGTGCCACAGGCGCTGCTCAAAGAGCAGAAAGCCCTGAGCATGAAAGAAGTGCTGGCCAACGTCTCCGGTATCACCTTTAACGCCGGTGAGGGCGGTGGTGGTTCAGGCGACAGCATCAACATCCGTGGCTTCAGTGCCAACGCCAACATGCAGATCGACGGCCTGCGCGACAGCTCGCAGAACAACCGTACCGACACCTTCAATATCGAAGCCGTTGAGGTCATCAAAGGCCCCAACTCGGTATTCGGCGGCTCCGGCACCACCGGCGGCAGCATCAACCAGGCCAGCAAGCAGCCACGTCAGCGCGACTTCACCGAAATCGGTGCCAGCCTGGGCACCGACAACTACCACCGCCTGACCCTGGACACCAACCAGACCCTGGATGGCGTGGGCACCGACAGCGCGTTTCGTCTCAACCTGATGGCCCATGAGAACGATGTGCCAGGCCGTGATCATGTGGATCGCCAGCGCTGGGGCATTGCGCCGTCGCTGCTGTTGGGCTTGAGCGAGTCGACTCGCCTGACCCTCAGCTACCTGCATCAAAACGATGACAACATGCCCGATTACGGTGTGCCGGCTTTCGACGGCAAGCGCCTGGCCGGTGTTGAGCGTGAGGGCTTCTTCGGCTGGAAGAACATCGACAAGGAAGAAATTCAGACCGACGCCTTTACGGTCAAATTCGAACACGACTTCAACGACAACCTGCGCTTGCAGAACCTCAGCCGTTACAGCCAGGTCAAGCGTGACACGGTCATTTCGGCCTCCCACGTCAACCTGGCCGTCGCCCCGGCTGGGCAATACCGGCCTGCCGGTCCGCAGGGCTATGGCCGTGATGTGACCAGCGAGATGTGGATCAACCAGACCAACCTGACCGCGTATTTCGACACCTTCGGCCTGGGTCACACCCTGGTGACGGGTGTTGAGATTTCGCGTGAGGATTACCACCGCAACACTTACAGCTATGGCTTGGATTTTGCCGGCCGCAGCTTCGATCTGGGTAACCCGCCAGGTTATTACACCGGGCCGATCAACAAGGCTCGCTCCGCTGAAACCAGCACCCAGCTGGATAACGAAGCGATTTATGTCTTCGACACCCTGGCCCTGAACGAGCAATGGGACCTGAGCCTGGGCCTGCGTTACGACTGGATCAAAGGCGATTCGAAGAACATCGCGCTGCCTGCCGGCACCGTGACCCGTGTGGATTCGCGTGACAAGGAACTCAGCGGCCGTGCCGGGGTGGTCTACAAACCGACCGAGAATGGCCGCATCTACCTGGCTTACGGTACGTCCTTCAACCCGGCGGCGGAGAACCTGGCGTCTTCCGGTGCGCTGACTGCTGCTGCCACCGAGCTGGACCCGGAAGAGAACGAAACCTGGGAGCTGGGCACCAAGTGGGAGCTGCTCAATAACCGCCTGCAACTGGATGCTGCGCTGTTCCGTGTCGAGAAGACCAACGCCCGTGAAACCATGGCCGATGGCTCGACCCAGCTGGCAGGTGAGCAGCGTGTGCAGGGCGTTGAGTTTGGTGTCACCGGTCGGATTACCGATCAATGGAACGTCTACGCCAACTACACCTTCCTCGACAGCGAAACCCTCAAGGCCGCAGACACTGCTGCTGGTATCGCCCGTGAAGGTCAGGCGCTGGGTAACACCCCGCCGCGCTCGTTCAACCTGTGGAGCACCTACGAGCTGCCAGCCGGCTGGCGCGTGGGTTACGGTGCACGTTATGCCAGCGAGCGTAACGTGACCTCCAGCGACAACGCCAAGCTGGACGCCTACTGGGTGCACAACGCCATGGTCGGCTACAAGGTGACCGATGAGCTTGATCTGCAGTTGAACATGAACAACCTGTTCGACAAGGAGTATGTGCAAAGCGTGCGGCAGAACGTGGGTCTGAATACCCGCTCTTCGGCGATCGAGTACGGTGATGCGCGTTCGGCGGTGCTGTCGGCGACTTACAGCTTCTAAGCCTGTCCGGGCTGCTACCGCCAGATTGGGTTGGCCGGTAGCGACCATCCGCTGACACGAAACCCCGGCCACTGCCTGCAGTGGCCGGGGTTTTGTTTTATGCGGCTATTCGAAGGCGGCGCGGGAGTTGGCAGGCTGACAGTGGTGCATCGCGGGGATCAGGTGAGGGTATCGTTGCCCGTATCGGAAGGGCCGAGCGTGCTGCTGGCATCGGCATCGGCATCGGCATCGGCATCGGCTAGGCGTCGTGGTCTCAGCTGTTGCTCTGTATTTCTGAGACGGGTGACTCACGCGCGGTCATTGCGAGGCGAGTGTGCCCAGGTCAGTCGAGCCTTGTGCTGTCAGTACAGATCTCGGCGATAACGGCCGCTCTGGCTCAACTGCTCAAGTGCTGCATCGCCCAGCAGTTGGCGCAGGCAGGCGTCGACATCGCGGCCCATGCCGTCGAGGCTGCCGCACAGGTAAATAGCGGCACCGTCGGCCAGCCAGGCGCGCAAGGTGCTGGCTGACTCGCGCAGGGCGTCCTGCACATAGCGCTGCGGATTGCCGTCGCGCGAATAGGTGAGGTCGAGGCGTTCGAGGTGGCCGCTGTGCTGCCAGGCGCGTAGCTCGTCGATCAGCAGGGCGTCGTGGGTGGCATGGCGTTCGCCAAACAGCAGCCAGTTGCGTGAGCCTGGATTGGTTGCGCGTTCCTGCAAGTGCGCGCGCAGGCCGGCGAGGCCGCTGCCGCTGCCGATCAGAATCAGCGGTGTAGTGGCGTCCGGGCCCTGGAAGCCAGGGTTGCGGCGGATACGCAGATCGATCTGGCTGCCAACGTCGGCATGCTGGCACAGCCAGCCGGAGCCCAGTCCGGGGCTGCCGTCAGCCTGGTGCTGCAGGCGTACCAGCAGGTCGAGGCTGCCACTGCTGCGGCACGAGGCAATTGAATATTCGCGGTGTGGCAGGGGCGTCAGTTCGGTAAGCCATTGTGCGATGTCGCGGTCATCCGGTCGGCTTGTCGGCAGGTGGCGTTGGCTCAGGGCATCGCTCAGCAGCTGGCCATCCGCTAAGCGCTGTTGCGGATCAAGGCCGAGGTGCTGCAGGCACGCGCTGACGCGCTGCGGGGCATGCCGTGGGCCGACTTCGACAATATCGCCGGCGCGCCACTCGACGTCCTCGCTGCTGCTCAGGCGCAGTTGGAAGATCGGGGAGCCGATGCTGTCAGGGTTGAGGCAGTGGCGCTGCGTCAGTTGCCAAGGTCGATAGTGCGCGGGCTGCCAGTCGACAAAATCGCTGCTGCCGCTGAGGTGGCCAAGTTGCTGCTGCCAGTGGCGCAGGGTGCCGGCGTCGAGGCTATCGACGCACAGCAGGTCGAACAGTGGCTGCGCCTTAAGCGCGTGCAGGCGCTGCTGCAGGCGTTGGCCAAAGGCGCAGAACTGCGGGTAGCTGCTGTCACCCAGGGCCAGGATGGCGAAGTGCAGTTGCGGCAGCGGTTGTTGGGCATGCAGGGCACGCTCAAAGCGTGCGGCGTTATCGGGTGCTTCGCCGTCACCGTAGGTGCTGACTACCAGCAGCAGGCGCTCAAGCGTTGCCAGCTGTGTGCTGTCCAGTTGGTTGAGTGCGATACAACGTGCCGGTGTGCCGCTGGCGAGCAGTTGCGCGCAGCTGCGTTCGGCCAGGTGCTGCGCCTGGCCGCCTTGGCTGGCGTAGGCAATCAGCAGTTCGCCGGCCTGGCCGGATGGGATACGGCGCTGTGGCCAGCAGTAGTGCAGGCACAGGGCGAGATAGGTAGCGCTGATCAATGCGGCGCTGAGTTCGCGCGCCGGTTGCAGCCAGAACAACAGGCCGGCCAGCAGCAGGCAGGTCGGCAATGGCCAGTGGCGCAGGGCGTGAAGTCGCGAGGCGGTGATCAAGTCGAGTCGTCAGCCAAGAGGAGGGAAGCGCTGTCGCCGGGTGGCGACAGCGTTCGGGCGGGCATCAGGGTGCCAGCACTTCCAGCGTCGCGCTGTAGGAGGCGCGGCGCTCGGTGGCCGGCGCAATGACGCCGTCCTTGCTGCTCAGCTCGGCTTCCAGCCAGTACATGCCGGCGTTCGGCCAGGTGATGCTGATCTTGCCGTTGGCGTCGCTGGTGGTTTTGATTTCACCCAACTCATCGCGGTAACGGTTGCCACCGGGGATCACGCTGACTTCAACACCAGCGGCGGGTTTGCCATCGAGCAGCAGGGTGAATTCGGCGGCTTCACCGGCGAACAGGTCGTTGGGGTGGGTAATCGGAGCCAGTTCAAGGCCCACACCGGTGGTTTTCAGGACTGTAGTGGTCGGGTTGCCGGAGGTGACGAAGACTTCCATGCGGCTGTTGTTCTGCGCCACTTTCAGCTCGGCGGCGCCTGCCGGTACCTGCTTGGCGAAGTCTTCGGCCTTGCCCATCCAGCGCTTGTTTTCCTGGCCTTCTTTCCAGCTGGCGAACAGGCCGCTGTTGGCAATGGCCAGTTTGTAGGTGCCTTTCTGGGTCAGGTGCAGGTCGAAGGTGCTGCGGTAACGGCCAATGCTGCCGTTCTCGGCCTTGGCGGCGCTGCCATCCGGGGCGAACAATTGCAGTACGGCGGCCGGGCGCGGACGCATGCCAGGTGGGCCGCCAGCGGGGGCGTTGTCGAGATTGCCGATGCCCTGAATGCGCAGCGGGAAGTGCTCGAAGTAGAACAGGTCATTGGACACGGCGGCGTCGACGGTGACCCACGGATCTTCACCGGACAGTACCGTGGCCGAAGGCAGCATCCAGGCGCGGTGGGCCTGGGCGGACAGCGGCAGGCAGATGGCCAGGGTCAGGGCGGTCCATTTTACGAGTGGGTGCATGGCAGTCTTCCTTAAGGGCAGTGATTCAAGGGGCTGAGGTTCAAGGCGTCAGTTGCAGGGTGATCTTGCCCAGCTCGCTGCTGCCCTGAACGCTGTGGTTGGCGGCTTGCTTGGGTGGCCAGGTGAACGGCAGGCGCAGCAGTTCGCGGCCGCCCACTTCACGGGCGGCTTCCACCACCACGCGGTATTCGCCGGCGGGTAACTGTTTGAAAGGAGCATCGGCGCTGCTGAAGCTCAGGCTCTGCGCGCCCACTGCGCGGGTTGCGCCGCTGACGCCGTCAACCGGCATCTCCAGGCTGCGGCCGCTGCGGCGCCACCATTGGCGCAGGTCTTTGAGCCACTTCTCGCCTTCCTTGTCCTTGAGCTTCTGGTCGTACCACACCGCCAGGTTGGCGACATGCTTCTGGTCCGGTTGCTCCAGCCAGATGGCCACATAGGGGCGGTGGTATTCGGCCACCTGCAGGCGCGGGATTTCCACCTCCAGCTTCACGTCGGCAGCCAGCACCGGGGTGCTCAAAAGGGCGCACAGGGGCAACAGCAAGCGTTTTGGCATAACGATGTCCTTAGTGAATAAACAGCAGAGCCAGCAGAACAGGGAGTACCAGGCCCAGGCCGAGCATCGGCCAGGTGCTGGGGCGGTTGCCGGCATAGCGTTGCAGCAACAGCAGGCCGCTGAGGCTGAACACCACGCAGAGCACGGCAAATACATCGATAAACCAGGCCCAGGCCGTGCCGGTGTTGCGGCCTTTGTGCAGGTCATTCAGGTAGGCGATCCAGCCGCGGTCGGTGGATTCGAACTCCAGCGCGCCGGATTCAATATCCAGGCTCAGCCAGGCATCGCCACCGGGGCGCGGCAGGCCGATATACAACTCGCCATCCGACCATTCGGCGTCGCGGCCATCCAGGCGAATCGCCAGCTCGGTTTCCAGCCACTGACGCAGCTCCAGTGGCAGGCCCTGGCTGGGCTGTTTGTCTTGCAGCGCGGCCTGCAGCGCCTCGGGCAGCTGCGCCTGATGATTGATCACCCGGGGTTTCGCTTCGATCTGCGTGGCATGGTTCAGGGTGATGCCGGTCACGGCAAACAACAGCATGCCGGCCAGGCACAGTGCGGAGCTGATCCAGTGCCATTGGCGCAGGGTGCCGAGCCAGAAGGAGTGAGGCATAGCCGAGTCTTGTCAGTGGGTTTGGGTTTCAGGGTGGCGATTCTAGTGAATTTTTAATGCTAAGAATGATTATTTACAAACAATATACATTCCTATTGAGCGGCGATGAGCTTTTCTTACCCGGACACGGCCGTGGTTGGGCATGGGCATGCTTGGGCGGGCTTCCCGTCGCTGCAATGCGCCACTAAGCTGATGGGCATGAAAAGAATCCTGCTGAATTGCGACATGGGTGAAAGCTTCGGCGTGTGGAGCATGGGCGATGATGTGCATGCCATGCCGCTGGTTGATCAGGCCAACCTGGCTTGCGGCTTTCATGCTTCCGACCCGATGACCATGCAGCGCACCGTCGCCCTGGCGGTGCAGCATGGGGTGAGCATTGGTGCGCACCCGGCCTATCCTGATCTGCTCGGTTTCGGCCGTCGGCATCTCGCCTGCTCGCCGGAGGAGGTCACCGCGCTGGTGCTGTACCAACTTGGCGCGCTGGATGCCTTCTGCCGCGCGGCCGGCACCCAGTTGGCCTACGTCAAACCGCATGGCGCGTTGTACAACGACCTGGTGCGTGACGATGCGCTGTTCAACGCGGTGCTTGAGGCCTGCGCCAGTTACCGCAAGGGCTTGCCGCTGATGGTGCTGGCGCTGGCTGACAACAGCCGCGAGCTGCGCCTGGCCGATGCCGCCGATGTGCCGCTGATGTTCGAGGCTTTTGCCGACCGTGCCTATCTGGCCGACGGGCAGTTGGCCCCCCGGCGTTTGAGCGGCGCGGTGCACCATGATCCGCAGCGGATATTTCAGCAGGCCCTGGCGATTGCCCGCGGTGAGCTGTTTGCCGATATCGATGGCAAGCCGCTGCAGCTGCGCGCCGACAGCCTGTGCGTGCATGGCGATAACGCCGACTCCCTGGCCGTATTGCGGCGTTTGCGGGCCAGCCTGGACGCTCTGTGATTCGCCTCGAACCGGCCGGTGCCGAAGCGCTGCTGCTGGTGCTGGCCGAACAGCCGGATGCGCAGTTGCCGCAGCGGATCGCGTTGCTGGCCGAGCGTATCCGTGGCGAGTTGGGTGAGGTGCTGACTGATCTGGTACCGGGCTGGACCAGCCTGCTGCTGCACTATGACCTGCTGCGCACCGATCACCTGGAGCTGGCCGAGCGACTCAAACCGCTGTTGGAGCGCTGGCTGGCCGAGCCTGTTGTTACGCAGGCCGGGCGGCTGTATGAAATTCCTATTTGGTACAACGGTGAAGACCTCGCCGAGGTCGCGCGTTTGTGCCAGCTGAGCAGCGCTCAGGTGATCGAGCTGCATGCGGCGACCGAGTACCGCGTTGGCGCGATTGGTTTTGCTCCAGGCTTTGCCTACCTCGGCGAGCTGGACGCGCGCCTAGCGTTACCGCGCCGCGCCACCCCGCGTCTCGCGGTGCCGGCCGGTAGCCTGGCAATTGCCGAGCGGCAGACGGCGATCTACCCGCACAGCTCGCCCGGCGGCTGGCACCTAATTGGTCGTTGCCCCTGGTCGTTGTTCGACGCTGCACAAACCCCGCCATGCCCGCTGGCGCTGGGTGACCGGGTGCGTTTTCGCCGTATCGACGAGCGCGACTTTATTCGCGAAGGCGGTCAGCCATGAGCGGCCTGCGGGTGCTCAAGCCAGGGCCGCAAAGCCTGTTGCAGGATGCTGGGCGGCGCGGCTGGCAACACTTGGGCGTATCGCCCGCCGGGCCGCTGGATTGGCACGGTGCGGCCTGGGCCAATCATCTGCTGAACAATCCCTGGGGCACGCCGCTGCTGGAAATCGCCTTGGGCGGCGTCGCGTTGCAGGCCGAAGTCGATACCTGGGTGGCGGTGTGCGGCGCTCAAGTGCCGCTGAGTCTGGATGATCAGCCGCAGCCGCTGTGGACGCGCCTGCCATTGCGCAAAGGCCAGCTGTTGCGCCTGGGCTTTGCCCGTAGCGGTCAACGTGCCTATCTGGCGGTGGCCGGCGGCTTTATTGCTGCGCCGGTGCTGGGGAGCGTTAGCGTGCAGCTGCGCGAAGGGCTAGGCCGGGCGTTGCAGGCGGGCGATCTGCTGGCCTGTCGGCCCGCACATTTTACTCACGCCGCCAGCGTGCCCTGGCCCTATGTGCCGGATTACCGCTGTAAACCTTTGCTGCGGGTGATTACCGGCGGCGATGCGGCGAGTTTCGAGGAAGACCAGTTGCAGGGCTTTTTTGCCCAGACCTGGCAGCTCAGCCCGCACTCTGATCGCATGGGCGCACGACTGCTCGGCGAGGCCGTGCAGCCACCTGTGCGGCAGTGGTCATTGGGGGTTGGTCGGGGCGCGATTCAGGTGCCGCCGGATGGTCAGCCGATCATCCTCCAGGCCGACCATCAGAGCATGGGCGGTTACCCGTTGCTCGGCTGGTTGCATCCGCTCGATCAGGGGCGCCTGGCGCAATGCCCGGCGCACCATCCATTGCGTTTTACCCCGGTCAGCATTGGCGACGCGCAGACTGAGCTGCGCGAGTTCTACCGATTTTTTCGTCGTTAAAGCGTTTTGGCCATACGGCTGGCCATCAACGCCCAGGCAAATAGCCCCAGGCAGATAATCAGCATGGGCCAACCACGCCACTGCAGATAAGGCGTGAGCCCCTGCATCGGTTGCACCTGGCCATAGAGCACTGCCTGTTCGAATTGCGGCAGTTGCGTGGTGATCTGGCCTTGCGGGTCGATCAGCGCGGTGACGCCGTTGTTGGTCGCGCGGATCATCCAGCGTCCGGCTTCCAGGGCGCGCATCTGCGCCATCTGCAGGTGCTGCAGCGGGCCGATGGAGCGGCCGAACCAGGTGTCGTTGCTGATGGTCAGCAGCAGGTCGCTCTGCGCAGCCAGGCTGGCAGCGAATTCGGGGTAGACCACTTCGTAGCAAATCAACGAGGCCAATGCGTGGCCTTTGGCTTGCAACAGCCCTTGTCCGGCCGAGCCGCGGGCGAAGTCGGACATTGGCAGGTCAAAGAAGGCAATCACCCCGCGCAGCAGATCCTGCAGTGGCACGTATTCACCGAAGGGCACCAGCTTCTGTTTGAGGTAGTCGCCGCTGCCCTGGCCGACCACGCTGATGCCGTTGTAGTAACGCGGTTCGCCGCGCTCGTTGCTCTGACGAATCGGCACGCCGGTGATCAGTGCAGCATTGCGGTCGTTGGCGAAGCGATTGATCACACCCAGGTAACCCTGAGCGCGGTCCTTGAGCACCGGAATGGCCGTCTCCGGCCAGATGATCAGGTCGGTCGGCTTGGCACTGAAGGTCATGTCGCGGTACAGCGCGAGCTGCGCATTGAGCTGCTCGGGGTCCCACTTCAGGTTCTGTTCGATATTGCCCTGCATGGCGGCCACGCTCAGCGGCTCACCCTGCGGCTGGGTCCAGGCGTGGCCCTTGAGGGCGAGGCCGGCGATCCACGGCGCGACTAACAGCACCACGCCGATGGCGAGAAACGCCTTGCGCGCCCGCAATTGCGCCAGGTTGACCAGCAGCGCGGCGCTCAGCGCCAAGGCAAACGACAGCAGCCATACACCGCCTACTGGGGCCAGGCCGGCCAGCGGACCATCCAGTTGGCTGTAGCCGGCGTAGAGCCAGGGGAAGCCGGTGAGAAACCAGCTGCGGAAGGCTTCCTGCGCCAGCCACAGCGCCGCGAAGGCCAGTGCGTCGGCCAGCGGCGCTTCGACCCGGCGCAGCCAGCGCGTCCAGACCCAGGCGCTAAGGGCGAACAGCAGGCCGAGCCCACCGACAAACAGCAGGGTCAGAAACACCGCCAGCGGCGGCGAGGCGGCGCCGTAATCATGGATGCTCACATACACCCAGCTGGTGCCGGCGGCGAACAGGCCAAAGCCATAGCTCCAGCCACGCAGAGCTGCCTGGCGTGGCGTCAGGTCACGCAGGCCGAGGTAGAACAGGGCGATGGACAAGAGCGCCAGCGGCCACAGGTCATAGGGTGCCAGCGCCAAGGGCGTGATGGCCCCCGCGACAAGCGCGATCAGGGTGCCGGGCCAGCCAGGTCGAGTTATCCAGTGCATTGCATGCAGGTCCTTGGATTGCGGTGGCGCAAGGGTAAAGCGCGCGAGCAGGCGGGGGAAGTGTTGCCCGCCGGCCACCATTGCCGGTGGCCGGCTGCAGATCAGTTATTGATCGGCGTCAGGCGCAGCAGATGAATGCGCCGGCTGTCGGCGTTGAGCACGCGGAAGCGGAACTCGCCGATCTCGGTGACTTCATTGCGCTTGGGCAGGTGGCCGAAGGCGCTCATCACCAGGCCGCCGACGGTGTCGAATTCATCGTCGGAGAATGTGGTGTCGAAGGCTTCGTTGAAGCTGTCGATCGGCGTCAGCGCCTTGACCAGGAAATCGCCTGAGGGCAGCGGTTTGACGTAGCTGTCCTCTTCCACGTCGTGCTCGTCTTCGATATCGCCGACGATCTGCTCGAGTACGTCCTCAATGGTCACCAGGCCGGCAACGCCGCCGTACTCATCGATGACCACGGCCATGTGATTGTGGTTGGCGCGAAATTCGCGCAGCAGCACGTTGAGGCGCTTGGACTCGGGCACGAAGGTGGCCGGGCGCAGCAGGTCCTTGATATTGAAGTTGGGCTGTTCGCCCGAGAGGATCAGTGGCAGCAGGTCCTTGGCCAGCAGGATGCCGACCACATCATCGAGGCTTTCGCCCACCACCGGGTAGCGCGAGTGCGCCGCTTCGATGATCGCCGGCAGGAACTCCTTGGGCGACTGATTGGCCTTGATGCTCATCATCTGTGAGCGCGGCACCATAATGTCGCGTACCTGCAGGTCGGCGACTTGAATAGCGCCTTCAACGATGGCCAGCGCTTCGCTGTCGAGCAGCTTGTTCTGGTGCGCTTCGCGCAGCACTTCCAGCAGTTCTTTGCGGTTCTTCGGCTCATGAGCAAAAGCCTGGGTCAGTCGGTTGAACCAGGACTTTTGCTCGTTGCTCGATCGATCTTCGCTCATGGTGGTTACTCAGGAACCTTCTGTTGTGTCTGTGGGGGTGGCAAATAATTATTCGTGGTCGGCGTAAGGGTCGGGATGCCCCAGCTCAGCCAGCAATTCTCGTTCCAGCGCTTCCATCTCTTCGGCTTCCTCATCCTCGATATGGTCGTAGCCGAGCAGATGCAGGCAGCCGTGGATCACCAGGTGCGCCCAGTGCGCTTCACTGGTTTTCGCTTGTTCCTGGGCTTCGCGTTCAACCACCGGCACGCAGATCACCAGGTCGCCGAGCAACGGGATGTCCAGCAGTTCATCCGGCACATCGGCAGGGAAGGATAGTACGTTGGTGGCGTAATCTTTATGACGCCAGGTGTGATTGAGCTCGCGACCCTCGGCTTCATCGACCAGGCGGATAGTCAGCTCCGAGTCAGCCGTGCGCTGGCGCAGGGCAATCTTGCACCAGGCGCGAAACTGCGCCTCGCTCGGCAGGGTGGCGGCGTCGCTGGCGATCTGCAGGTCAAGCTCAAGCATTGCGCTCATCCTGCTCGTCATCCAGTTTGCCGTGCATACGGTTGTCGTAGCGCTCGTAGGCTTCGACGATGCGTTGCACCAGCGGATGGCGCACCACGTCCTTGGGCTTGAAGTGGGTAAAGCTGATGCCCGGCACATCACGCAGCACGTCGATCACGTGGGTCAGGCCGCTTTTGGTGCCGCGCGGCAGGTCGACCTGAGTGATGTCGCCGGTAATCACCGCCGTCGAACCGAAGCCAATGCGGGTGAGGAACATCTTCATCTGTTCCAGGGTGGTGTTCTGGCTTTCGTCGAGGATGATAAAGCTGTTGTTCAGCGTGCGGCCGCGCATGTAAGCCAGCGGCGCGACTTCGATCACCTGCTTTTCGATCAGCTTGGCCACCTGCTCAAAGCCGAGCATCTCGTACAGCGCGTCGTACAGCGGGCGCAGGTACGGGTCGATCTTCTGCGACAGGTCGCCAGGCAGGAAGCCGAGCTTTTCACCCGCTTCTACCGCCGGACGCACCAGCAGGATGCGGCGAATCTGCTCGCGCTCCAGGGCATCCACGGCAGCTGCTACTGCGAGATAGGTTTTACCGGTGCCGGCTGGGCCGATGCCGAAGTTGATGTCGTGGTCGAGGATGGCTTTGACATAGCGTTGCTGATTGGCGCCGCGTGGGCGAATCATGCCCTTGCGGGTGCGCAGGGCAACGCTGGCTTCGACGGTCGGATTGCTCAGCTCTTCGATACCGGACTCCTGCAGGAACAGGTGCACCAGATCGGGCGACAGTTCGGTGCTTTGGGTTTCGCGGTAGAGGCGGCGCAGCAGTTGCTCGGCGGCGCGGGTCTGGCCGGCGGTGCCGACCAGTTCGAACTGGTTGCCACGGTTGCGCAACTCGATGCCCAGGCGCTGTTCGATCAGGCGCAGGTGTTCATCAAATTGGCCGCACAGGTTGGCGAAGCGGCGGGCCTCAAAGGGTTCAAGGATAAAGCGGAGTGGTTCTATGGGCGCGTTCAAGGTCGTGTGATGGCCGCCAGTCGGCTGGGGTAGTGAAACGAAGAATAGCGCTAGCGGCCGCGAGGGGGAAGCTCGGGCCGCTGCGGCTTTAGTTGCAGACGGTTTCGTTGATCAGCGTGCCGCGCAGCGAGTTGGGCATGGCTTCGTCGATATGCACGTCGACGAACTGGCCGATCAGGCGCGGATTATCGCTGCGGAAGTTGACCACCCGATTGCTCTCGGTGCGGCCCTGGAGCATGCCAGGGTCCTTCTTCGAGTAATCGTTGACCAGGATGCGCTGCACAGTGCCCGCCATGCGTCGGCTGTTCTCAAAACCCTGCTGGGTGATGCGGTGTTGCAGCAGTGCCAGGCGCTGTTTTTTCAGCTCCAGCGGGGTGTCGTCGGGCAGGTCAGCCGCCGGGGTGCCAGGGCGCGAGCTGTAGACGAAGGAGTAGCAAAAGTCGAAACCGACATCCTCGACCAGCTTCATGGTCTGCTCGAAGTCCTTCTCGGTTTCACCGGGGAAACCGACGATAAAGTCCGAGCTGATCAGGATGTCCGGCACGACGGCGCGCAGCTTGCGGATGCGCGACTTGTATTCGAGTGCGGTGTGGTTGCGCTTCATCGCCGCGAGAATGCGGTCGGAGCCCGATTGCACCGGCAGGTGCAGGTACTTCACAAGCTCGGGGATCTCGGCGTGGGCCTGGATTAGCGCGTCGGAGAACTCCAGCGGATGGCTGGTGGTGTAGCGAATGCGGTCGATACCGTCGATGGCCGCTACGGCATAGAGCAGTTCGGCGAAGTCGGCAATCTGCCCGTTCTGGGTCGCGCCGCGGTAACCGTTGACGTTCTGCCCGAGCAGGGTGATTTCGCGCACACCGTGTTCGGCCAGGTGGATGATTTCGCCGAGCACGTCGGCCATCGGTCGGCTGACTTCTTCGCCGCGTGTGTAGGGCACCACGCAGAAAGTGCAGTACTTGCTGCAGCCTTCCATCACCGACACGTAGGCGCTGGGCCCATCGACGCGCGGTTCGGGCAGGCGGTCGAATTTCTCGATTTCGGGGAAGCTGATGTCGACCTGGGCGATCTTGGTGGTACGCGCGGCGTCGATCATTTCCGGCAGGCGGTGCAGGGTCTGCGGGCCGAAGACCACGTCGACGTAGGGCGCGCGATCACGAATCGCCGCGCCTTCCTGGCTGGCTACACAGCCGCCAACGCCGATCACCAGGTCTGGGTTGGCAATTTTCAGTTTTTGCCAGCGGCCGAGTTGCGAGAACACCTTGTCCTGGGCTTTTTCACGGATCGAGCAGGTGTTGAGCAGGATGATGTCAGCGTCTGCGGCCTTCTCGGTGACTTCCAGGGCTTGATGTTCGCCCAACAGGTCAATCATGCGCGAGCTGTCGTACTCGTTCATCTGGCAACCGTGGGTTTCGATATAAAGCTTCTTGGTCATGCGCGCTCAAAAAGGGTGATTCGAAGAACCGCGCATTATAGGGAGCTAGTGCCAGGGTTCCTAGCGTTGGCTGCTAGGCGGCTATGCTATGATCCGCGCCCTTTCAATCAACCCGCCGGTACGAACTGCATAACCATGAGCAAGCGCGAACCCATCTACAAGGTGATTTTCCTCAACCAGGGTCAGGTGTACGAGATGTACGCCAAGCAGATCTTTCAAAGCGATCTGTGGGGCTTTCTGGAAGTGGAAGAATTCGTCTTTGGCGAGCGCACCCAGGTGGTGGTCGACCCCAGTGAGGAAAAGCTCAAAGCGCAGTTCGACGGTGTGGTGCGCAGCTTTATTCCGATGCACGCGATCATCCGCATCGATGAAGTCGAGCGCCTGGGTACACCGAAGATCAGTGATGCCAAGGGTGGCGGCAATGTGATGCCGTTCCCCATGCCGATGCCGGATAAGTGAAGCTACTGCGCTCGACCATGCGGCGTTAAAAACTGGCTCGGCATGCTCATTTACACCAGTAAACTCCGCTGCCTCGCTGTTTTGATCAGCCGAAGGCTGTTACTAACGTAGCGCCTTGCCTGCTCTTCGATCGCTACGCTTCGCGCCAAAACGGTTTGACTACGGCAGCGGGGCAAACGGCGAGGTAAAGGTGTCGGCGTTCTGCAATTCCAGCAGGTAGTTGCGGAAGATCTGCCCAAGCACCTGGCTGGCAATTTCCAGCTCATCGCGGGGCATCTGTGCGGCGATCAGGTCGGCGCTGTCCATGGCTTCGTCCGAACCATTGACTGCTGCCATCTTCAACACGATATAGGCCTGTACTGCATTGGCCGGCACGCCTTCGCCACGGAAGAACATCATGCCCAGGCGGTATTGTGATTGTGCGTGGCCTTGCAGCGAGGCTTGCTCGAACCATTTCAGCGCCTGGCCAAGGTCACGTTCGACGCGCTTGCCATCGTAGTAGAACTCGCCCAGCTCGTATTCCGCTTGCAGGTCGCCGTTAAGTGCGGCTTGTTGGCAGGCGTCGAGGGCGGCTGGCAGTTCTTCGGCAGTGGTATTCAGGGAGCAGCTGCCGAGCGCAGGGATCAGCAAGGAGTTGCCGCCCGCCGAAGCGAGCAGTGGCAGCAGGAGCAACAGGCAGCCCAGGGACAGGGTGCGGCCGGTGCGTTTCATGAAAATCCATGTACCTCGGGATGCAAGGCGGGCGCGGTGCCCGGTCGCCGGAACGCGGCAACCATCACATTATGAAATAAGCGGCGGCGTTCTTACAAAGTCTTTACCGGGTTTTCTTCTGTGCGGTGCTGCCTGACAGGCTCGGCAGCCGTCAGGCTAACAGTTCCACCACTGCCTCCGAAGCTGCTGTGGCAGACAAAAAACCTCAACAGCGCACAGAACAGCGCTGGCAATCGGCATCGGTTAGAGCCAATGCACCATCGCACAGCGCCGTGCTGTAGCGCCTCAGGCCTTTTTCAGTTCGGCAAAGGCGCGCTCGGCTGCGTTCAGGGTGATGGTCAACTCGGCATCGCCATGGGCGATGGAGGTGAAGCCGGCTTCGAAGGCGCTAGGCGCCAGGTACACGCCACCCTCCAGCATCAGGTGGAAGAAGCGCTTGAAGCGTTCGGCGTCGCTGGCCATCACATCGTCAAAGGTGACGATATCGTCGGCGCCGCTGAAATACAGGCCAAACATGCCACCGGCCTGGGTGGTGACAAACGGTATGCCGGCGGCATCGGCACGTTCTTGTAGGCCTTGCAGCATGCGGCTGGTGTAGTCGCTCAGCTCGGCGTGAAAGCCCGGGCGCTTGATCAGGCGCAGGGTAGTCAGGCCGGCGGCCATGGCCAGCGGGTTACCCGACAGGGTGCCGGCCTGGTACACCGGGCCGAGGGGGGCGATGCAGCCCATGATCGCGCGCTTGCCGCCGAAGCAGCCGACCGGCATGCCGCCACCGATGATCTTGCCAAAGGTGGTCAGGTCTGGCGTCACACCGTAATAGGCCTGGGCGCCGCCGAGGGCGACGCGGAAACCGGTCATCACTTCATCGAAGATCAGTACCACGCCGTGTTTGTCGCACTGCTCGCGCAGGCCTTGCAGGTAACCGGGGGCCGGTGGCACGCAGTTCATGTTGCCGGCCACCGGCTCGACGATGATGCAGGCGACGGTAGAGCCGACTTCGCTGAGCATCTGCTCAACGGCGGCCAGGTCGTTGAACGGCAGGGTCAGGGTGTGTTTGGCGAAGTCTGCCGGTACGCCGGCCGAGCTGGGTACGCCCTGGGTCAGCAGGCCGGAGCCGGCTTTAACTAACAAACTGTCGGAGTGGCCGTGGTAGCAGCCTTCGAATTTGATGATGTTGTCGCGGCCGGTGTAACCACGGGCCAGGCGGATGGCGCTCATGGTGGCCTCGGTGCCGGAGCTGACCATGCGCACCATTTCCATGGACGGCACCAGGCTGCACACCAGGTCGGCCATCTCGGTTTCCATGGCGGTCGGTGCGCCGTAGGACAGGCCGTGCTGCAGCTGATTGCGCACCGCGTCGAGAACGTCCGGGTGGCTGTGGCCGAGGATCATCGGGCCCCAGGAGCCTACATAGTCCACATAGCGCTTGTCGTCTTCATCGGTGACGTAGGCACCTTCGGCATGCTTGAAGAACAGCGGGGTGCCGCCAACACTTTTGAAGGCGCGCACCGGCGAGTTGACGCCGCCGGGGATGTGTTTCTGCGCGTTGGCGAAGAGGATTTCGGAGCGGGACATGGCAGGGCCTCTCAAACAGGGAGTCGGGGGCGAGCCGGGCCGCCCCTGAAAAGGGTTAGTTAGGGCTAAACAGGGCGCTAAAGGCGCGGGCGCGGCGCTCGACTTCATCTGCCGAGCCGGCACCGAACAGGCCGTGTACCACGGCAACCATGCTGGCGCCGTGGGCAATCAGCTCAGGGGCGTTTTCCAGGGTCACGCCGCCGATGGCGACAATCGGCAGGTTGACCTTGGCTTTCGCCGCCGCCAGCAAGGCGATGTCAGCCGAGGGCGCGCCAGGTTTGGTGGTGGAATTGAAGAAGCGGCCAAAGGCAACGTAACTGACGCCTTCCTTGGCAGCAGCTTCGGCCAGCTCCAGCTGGGCATGGCAGGTGCCGCCGATAATCGCCTGGCGGCCGAGCAAGGCGCGGGCGGCAGACAGCGAGCCATCGCCCTGGCCGAGGTGCAGGCCCACGCCAAGGCGCGCGGCCAATTCGGCGTCGTCATTGATGATCAGTGCCGCACCGTAACGGTTGCACAGTTCGCGCAGGGTTTCGGCTTCGCGCAGGCGGCGCGCGTCATCGCTGGATTTGTCGCGGTATTGCAGCAGCGTCGCGCCGCCCTTGAGTGCGGCTTCGACGTAGGGCAGCAATCTGCCCTTGAGCAGTTCACTGTCGGTGATGGCATACAGGCCACGCAGTTTCATCGGGCGCTCCAGCAGGTGTTCATCAGCGGCTCTCTATCAAAAGGCATCCAGCGGCAGGCGACGCGGGATGTACTGGCCGTGGCCCGGTTGTTCGGCGTCACGCAGGGTGCGCCAGGTGTAATCGAGGGCGAACTGCACGGCGCTGACCAGTTCCTGGTCCAGGGCCAGGCGGCCAGCCAGGGTGCTGGCCAGGGTGCAACCGGATCCATGGTAGCTGCCGGGCAGGCGCTGGCAGGTAAAGGTGTGGCGGCTGCCGTCGCGGCTGTACAGGCGGTTGTGCACTTCGTGCTCATCGCCATGACCGCCGGTGATCAGCAGGTGCTGGATATAGGGCAGCAGCTTTTCTGCGCACTCATCTGCTGTGCCGTCCGGCAGTTCGGCGAGTATTTGAGCTTCCGGCAAGTTCGGTGTGGCGATGGTCGAGACGGCAAACAGTCGCTCGCGCATGGCGTAGCCGACTTCGTCCTTACCCAGTGCGCCGCCGCCGCCAGCACGCAGCACCGGGTCGCAGACCAGCGGGATGCCCGGCAGGCGCTGCATGATTTCCAGTACGGTTTCGACCATCTCGACCGAGCCGAGCATGCCGAGCTTTACGGCCTCGACCGGCAGGTCGTTGATCACCGCATTGGCCTGGGCCAACACCCAGTCGCGGTCGAGCACACGGAAGTCGGACACATTGACGGTGTCCTGCACGGTCAGCGCGGTCACGGTGGGGGCAGCGTGACAGCCTTGGGCGAGCAGGGCTTCGATATCGGCTTGCAGGCCAGCACCACCACTGGGGTCGTGACCGGACAGGCACAGCACTACGGGGCGAGAGGTAGGCATTTTCATGGTGCGCGAGCTTATCACCAAACCAGGCGTTGCAGACCCCGCAAGACCAGCAAAGCGTTCTCAGCGGACGACCTGCATGCCGCCGGGAGGTGTCCGCCACTTCGTGAAAACCCCGCGCTATTTCAGCTTTTCCCGGCTTTGCGCCACGGGTGCCTATGCTAGAGTGCCAACCCCATGAATACACCGCTCCAGCGGCGCGCGATGGCGCTGCTGGCCTACTCTGGCTGAGCTGCATGCACTACATCCTTCTCTGCTTTTTAATGCTGGTGCCAGGCTTGGCCGGCGCATTAGTTTTTGATGAAACCACCCGCAGTCTGCCGCTCGGCAAGGCCATGGCGGTATTCGAGGATGTGCGCGGTGATGCCAGCATCGAGGACATCACCTCGCCAGCATTGCAAGGCAGCTTTCGTCAGCACGACAAGGGCGTGCTGAACGCCGGTTATTCGCGTTCGGTGTTCTGGCTGCGTCTGGATCTGGAATACCGCCCGCAGCAGACGAGCACGACACAGCCCTGGCTGCTGGAGCTGGCCTACCCGCCGCTCGACCATGTGCAGCTCTATCTGGCTGATGCCGAAGGCCGTTATCAGCTGCGTCAGCACACTGGCGATGCCCTGCCGTTCTCCACCCGCGAGATCAAACAGCACAACTACCTGTTCGAATTGCAACTGCCGCCCGGGCAGCCGCAGCGCGTCTACCTGCGCCTGGAAAGCCAGGGCTCGATCCAGGCCCCGCTGACCCTCTGGGCCCCCAACGCCTACCTGGAAGAACAGCCGACGCGCATCTATGTGCTGGGCATCATCTACGGCGTGCTGTTGGTGATGCTGATCTACAACCTGTTTATCTTCCTCAGCGTCCGCGACACCAGTTACCTGTATTACATCCTCTATATCGCTTCGTTCGGTTTCTATCAGCTGTCGGTCAACGGTGCGGCCATCGAGTATTTCTGGCCCAACAGCCCCTGGTGGGCGAATGCGGCCACGCCGTTCCTGATCGGCGCGGCGGCGTTGTTCGGTTGTCAGTTCGCGCGCAGTTTCCTGCACACCGCCGAACACAGCCCCTGGGTTGATCGCGCCTTGCTGCTGCTGATGGCCTGTGGCGTTTTGGTGATGACCCTGGCCCTTACGGCCAGTTACGCACTGTCGCTGCGCCTGGCCACCTACCTGGCTCTGCTGTTCACCGTGGTGATTTTCAGCGCCGGGATTCTCGCCTGGCTGCGCGGCATGCGCGTGGCGCGCTATTTCATCATCGCCTGGAGCACCTTTCTGGCCGGTGGGGCGATCAATACCCTGATGGTGCTGGGCTACCTACCGAACATCTTCCTCACCATGTATGCCAGTCAGATCGGCTCGGCGCTGGAGGTCGGGCTGCTGTCGCTGGCCCTGGCCGACCGCATCAATGCCATGAAGGAAGAGCGCACACGCATCCTGCAAGAAGCCGGGCTCAAGCTCGAAGCCTTCAACCAGGAACTGGCCACCAGCAACCGACTCAAGGATGAATTCCTCGCCACCGTCACCCACGAACTGCGTACGCCGATGAACGGGGTGATCGGTTCGCTGGAGCTGATGCAGATGCTCAATCTTGAGGGCGAGTTGGCGAATTATCAGAAAACCGCCGCCAGTTCGGCCCGCGACATGATGCGCATGGTCAATGACATCCTTGCCCTGACCGAGCTGCAAGCTGGCCGCCTGTACCCACGGCGCGAGCCTTTCAGCCTGCGCGGTCTGTTTGACGGTCTGCGCGCGCAATACGCGCCGCGCGCCGAAGAGAAGGGGCTGCGTTTTGTGCTGGAGCTGGATGACAACCTGCCCGACACCCTCGAAGGCGACGCCAGCAAATTGCAGCAAAGCTTGGGCTGCCTGCTGGATAACGCCATCAAGTTCACCTTGCACGGTGAGGTGCGGGTGCGCGTCAGTCGCGGTGGTACGGCTAACGATATCCTGCCGCTGCGTATCGAGGTGATCGATACCGGCGTGGGCTTTGCGGTCCCGGTCGATGGCAAGTTGTACCAGCGCTTTCAGCAGCTGGATGGCTCGATGACCCGGGAATACGGCGGGTTGGGTATTGGCCTGGCCATCTGCCGGCAACTGGTTGACCTGCTGGGTGGCAACCTCAGCCATGAATCCCAGCCAGGGCAGGGCAGCTGCTTCTGTCTGGAGTTGCCGTTGGCCCTGCCGGTACAATTGGCAACGCCGGCACAGCTGGCCCCCAAGGTCACGGGGCCGGCGTTGCGTGCGCCTGAGCAGTGCACGGTGTTGATCGTCGAAGACAACGCGATCAATCAATTGGTGACCCGCGGCATGCTGCTCAAACTGGGCTATCAGGTGCGCACCGCTGATAACGGTGGTGATGCCCTGGATGTGCTGCGTAACGAAGGGGTTGATGCGGTGCTGCTGGATTGTCAGATGCCGGTGATGGACGGTTTTGCCACCTGCCGGGCGCTGCGCAACCTGCCAGGTTGTCGCGACCTGCCGGTGCTGGCGATCACGGCCCACAGCCACAGCGGTGACCGGGAGCGCTGTCTGGCCGCCGGCATGAGCGACTACCTAGCCAAGCCCGTGAAGTTCGAACAGCTGCGCAATCTGCTGCATGACTGGGTGCTCTGCCGTCCGGCATAGGGCCGCTTGGTTTGTAGGGTGCGCTTTGCGCACCACTGAACCCCGCGCGCCCGGCAGGGCGGTGCCGCTCAAGCGCGTATTTAACTAAATCCTCCATGCTATATGCGTCAGTGGTTGGCGTTTATGCCGTCGACTGTGCCCGGAATCACCCTTTAGCCAAACTCTGAATCCTGATTCACTTGAATAAACGTGAATCAGGATTCAGACCATGGCCTATCGCACCACCGCCCTGCGGATCGACCGCGATCAAGCGCTGCGTGAGCGCATCATCAGCGCCGCTCTGGCGCGGGTGGCTGACGGTGGCTTTGCCGCGCTGACCATGCAAGCGCTGGCCGAAGATGTCGGCATTGCCACCGGCAGTCTGTACCGCCATGTGCGCAGCAAGGGCGAGCTGGCGGCGGAAGTGTTTGCCGTGGCCAGCCAGCGTGAGGTCGATGCCCTGGCGATCACCGTACGAGCATCAGGCAGCCCGGTAAAACGCTTGGCTGATGGCCTGGAGCGGTTTGCTGCGCGGGCCTGGGACAGTCGCCAGCTGGCCTTCGCCCTGATTGCCGAACCGGTGGACCCGCAGGTGGATGAACAGCGCCTGTTCTACCGCGAAGCCTATGCCGATCTGTTCGTCGAATTGCTGCAGGAGGGCGTCGCCCAAGGCGTGTTCCATGTGCAGCAGATCAACCTGGTCGCGGCCTGCCTGGTTGGCGCCATTGCCGAAGCCCTGGTCGGGCCGTTGTCACCACCTGCGCGTGCCGCCCGCGAAGCCGGGTACCCCGCCCCCAGCCTGGCCGAAGTCAGCCAGGCTCTGATTACGTTCTGCCTGCGCGCCGTTGGCGCCCCATTGCCCGAAGAGGAGCCTCAGCCATGAATGCCAGCCAACACGCCGAAACCCACGAAGTGTTCAACCAGGTGCCACCTCTGGATGGCGCCAACCTGTACCGCGTCGACCTGCCGCTGCAAGAGTGGAGCAAACGTTTTGGCGGTGGCTGGGCCGAGCAGCGCCTGGATGTGTATGGCGCGCTGGCCGGCGGCGAGCTGATGGCCGCCGGTTTTCTCGCCAACGAGAACAAGCCGGTGTTCAAGAGTCACGACCGCTACGGCCATCGCGCCGATCTGGTGGAGTTTCATCCGGCTTATCACCAACTGATGGCGGCGGCCATCGAGCATGGTATTCCTTCCATGCCCTGGACCGACCCGCGGGCCGGCGCTCAGGTGGCGCGCGCCGCCATGAGTTATCTGCACAGCCAGGCCGAAGCCGGCAGCGGTTGCCCGCTGACCATGACCTTCGCCAGCGTGCCGGCGCTCAAGCTGCAGGCTGATGTGGCTGAAAAGTGGCTGCCGAAAATCCTCGCCACTCAATACGATCCGCGCAATCTGCCGATCGAGCAGAAAGCTGGCGCGACCATCGGCATGGCCATGACCGAGAAACAGGGTGGCACCGATGTGCGCGCCAACACCACGCGTGCCTACCCGGTTGGTTTGGGCGGCCCGGGCCAGGCCTATGAGCTGGTCGGCCACAAGTGGTTCTGCTCGGCGCCGATGTGCGATGCCTTCCTGACTCTGGCGTATACCGACAAGGGCCTGACCTGCTTTTTGCTGCCGCGCCACCGTCCGGATGGCACGCGCAACGAGTTCTATATCCAGCGCCTGAAAAACAAGCTGGGCAATTGGTCGAACGCCTCCAGCGAGGTGGAGTTCCGCGGTGCGCTGGCCTGGATGGTTGGCGAGGAAGGCCGTGGCGTGCCGACCATTATCGAGATGGTGGCGCTGACCCGCTTCGATTGCATGATCGGTTCCAGCGCGCTGATGCGTCAGGCCCTGAGCCAGGCCGCGCACCACTGCGCGCACCGTCAGGTCGGTGGTCGTGTGCTCAGCGAGCAACCGCTGATGCAGAACGTGCTGGCCGATCTGGCCCTGGAAAGCGAGGCGGCGCTGGCGCTGACTATGCGCATGGGTAAGGCGCTGGACAATCCGCATGACGAGCAGGAAGACAAGTTCGCTCGCCTGGTGACCGCCGTAGGCAAGTATTGGATCTGCAAACGCGCCCCCGCGATGATCAATGAAGCGGCCGAGTGCATGGGCGGTGCCGGTTATGTCGAGGAAACCATCCTGCCGCGCCTGTACCGTGAAGCACCGGTCAACTCGACCTGGGAAGGCTCGGGCAACGTGCAGTGCCTGGACGTGCTGCGTGCGCTGTCCAAGGAGCCGGGCGTGCTCGATGCTCTGTTTGCCGAGCTGGGCGACGGTCACGGCGATGCACGGCTGAAAGCCCATATTGCGCAACTGCAGGCGGATTTCCGCGACACCGCCGATATCCAGTACCGCGCCCGTCAGCTCACCGAGGACGTAGCCCTGGCATTGCAAGCCAAGCTGTTGCTGGAAGCCGGCAATTCGGTGGTAAGCGATGCCTTTATCGCCAGCCGCCTGGGCGGGCAGGGAGGGCGGGTCTACGGCACCTTGCCGCGCGGGCTGGATGTCGAAGCACTGCTGGCGCGCAGTACGCCGCATCTGATCTGAGACCGCCAGCATGCACAGCAGTCTCTTTGAACAGTTACAGGTCTGGCTGACCGGTGATATCGCGGCGGACTACGGCATCTCCCGGTTGCAGGCTGCCGAAGGGGCGGCGAGCTTTAGCAGTCAGCCGCCGGCTGTGCACTTCAATCCACTTGGTGGTGTGCATGGCGGTTACACCGCCACGCTGTTCGATGCGGCGCTGGGGTTGGCGGTGTATTCGCAGGCCAGTGCTGAGGAGGTGTACGTGACTGCCAGCTTGCAGGTGAATTACCTGCGTCCGATTGGCCTGGCAGCCTGGCCGCTGCGCACCGAAGCGCGCGTGTTGCAGCGTGACGGGCGGCAGGTTTCCACGCAAGCCACGCTGCATGATGTTCAGGGGCAGCTGTGCGCCACCGCCAGTGCGGTGTTCACCTGCTTGCGCAACAGGGTTCACAACGCAATCTGAATGTTTTCAGCCGAGCTGCTGCTTCCCGATATTGCGGCGTTTTGCTGCGTGCCGGATTGGTGTATTCAGCGCCGCTGCCAGATCATCTTGCCGGTGTTGCTTTCGGTCACCAGGTATTGGTCGCTGAAATGGTAGCGGGCGGCCGGCTGATAGTCGTTCTGGCCTTGCAGCTGGACTTCCAGCAAGCCGGTGTTGGTGGTTATCCAGCGGCCGGTGTACTGCAGCTCGCCGGGGGCGTTGTAGTTCCAGTCGGCGCCGCCGGCGACGGTACGGCTCCATTGGCTCACGCCGCCATCAACGGTCAGTTGCAGAATCATCTGGGTGGTCATCGAGGCGAAGTTGGCACCGCCGCTGTTGGTGATTTTTTCGTGCACCCAGGTGCCGATCAGTGCCGGGTCGCGGAATTGGCGATTGGCCTTGCTGGCGATGGCGGCGTCGCTGAACGTCTGGCGATGGAACACGGCGCTGCGCTCCAGGGTTTCGCCCGTGCGCGGGTTGCGCGCAGCGATGTGGCTGTCGAGCACGCCGTTGGCATAGGTGGCCGTCATGTTGGCGATTGCCTGTCCGGATTGTGCTTCGCTGATCTGTGCTGTGAGCCGCTGGCCATCGAAGCTGCCACTTATCTGTAGACGCAACCGGCCACCCTCGATGTATTCACCACTGACCTGCGGCCCCTGGCTGCGCAGGTGCAGCTCGGCGGGTTGGCCGTCCAGGGTGGCCAGGTAGTGACCGTCCAGGCTGTCGGCCAGTAGCAGGCTGGGCAGTAAACTCAGGAACAGGATGAACAGGGCGTGCGGCATGCGGTGTCCTCGGGGCAATGGGTGCAACAAGATTAGCGGGTATTGGGTGACTGGGCGGTCAACGCCGCGCTATCCGAAGCGCGACGGATCAGGGCAAGATAGGGCCTGTCCGATCAGCCAGGAAGATGCCTTGTGAGCCCTTGTTCCGATGACTTCGTTGTCGCCACTACCGCCGAAGAGGCGGTGGATCGTCTCGCCGCGCTGCACCAGCAGGCTACCAGCGCCCTCAGTCAGGCGCTCAAGCGTTACCTGAAAGAGCGCATCAAACCCGATGCCGCGCAGCAGTGCCAGTTCCGCTACCCAGAATTGCGCCTGACCTACCTGTGCCAGGGCGAAGTGCCGACCACTGTGCGCGCCTATGCCAAGGTGCAGGTGCCAGGCACCTACAGCGTTACCGTCACGCACCCGGCGGCGTTCCGCAAATACCTGCTGGAGCAGCTGCGCCCGCTGATGAGCGACTTCACCGTGCGCGTGGAAGTGGGCATCAGCCAGCAGAACATTCCCTATCCCTACGTGGTGGAGCAGGGTGATGAATTGGCTGGCTCCGGGGTCACCGCCGCCGAGCTGGCGCGGGTGTTCCCCAGCACTGATCTGTCGGCCGCCACCGATGGCACCGCCGATGGCCTGTACGATTGGGAAAACACCGACCCGTTGCCGCTAGCGCTGTTCGATGCCGCCCGGGTGGATTTCTCCCTGCGCCGCCTGGTGCATTACACCGGCAGCGACTGGCGCCATGTGCAGCCGTGGATTCTGCTGACCAACTACCACCGCTACGTCGACCAATTCATCCGCCATGGCCTGGATATGCTGGTCGGCGACTCGCGTTTCACCCGCATGGTGCTGCCGGGCAACGTGGTGGTCGAGCGCGGCATGGCCGAAGGCGAGATGCAGGCGATCATCGAGAATGTGGTCTGGCACCGTTACCAGATGCCGGCCTACCACTTGCAAGCCGAAGACGGCCACGGCATTACCCTGGTGAATATCGGTGTCGGTCCGTCCAACGCCAAGAACATCACTGACCACCTGGCCGTGCTGCGCCCACACTGCTGGCTGATGATCGGTCACTGCGGCGGCCTGCGTCAGTCGCAGACCATCGGCGATTACGTGCTGGCCCACGCCTATATGCGCCGCGATGGCATTCTCGATCGCGTGCTGCCGCCGCATATCCCGCTGCCGGCCCTGGCCGAGGTGCAGCAGGCCTTGCAGGAGGCCGCCAAGCAGGTTACCGGCGAGCAGGGCGACGAGCTGAAAAAACGCCTGCGCACCGGCACCGTACTGACCTACGACGACCGCAATTGGGAGCTGCGCTGGGCCCAGGAACGGCCGCTGATCAACCTGTCACGCGCGGTGGCGGTGGACATGGAAAGCGGCACCATCGCTGCGCAAGGCTATCGCCTGCGAGTGCCCTACGGCACGCTGTTGTGTGTGTCGGACAAGCCGCTGCACAGCGAGATCAAACTGCCGGGCGCGGCCGGGGCGTTCTACGAGCGCGCCGTGACCCAGCACCTGCATATCGGCATCGCCGCGCTGGAGCTGATGCGCAGCCAACTCAACTCGCTGCATTCGCGCAAATTGCGCAGTTTCGACGAGCCGCCGTTTCGCTAAGAACCTATTTACGATCTGCTGCGCGTCGCCCCTACTGCGTTAAAAACAGGCTCGGAATGCTCATTTACGCCAGTAAACTCCGCTTCCTCGCCTGTTTTTGCCTTGTAGGTATCTAGCTCGCGAGATCGTAAACAGGTTCTAAGGCACCTCGCTGGTTAGCGCCGTATGTAGCCAGGCGCAGAAGCTGCGCGTTAGCGGGTCGCTTTCGCTGTCGCGGTGCACCAGCCAGGCCCAGTTGGGGCCGCGTACGCTCTGTTCCACCAGTGGTTGCAGTAGGCCGTTGCGCCGCGCCTGGTCAGCCAGCAACTGGCTGACCAGTGCGATGCCCAGACCTTGGCTGGCGGCATCCAGCAGCAGGCCAGGGTCGGAAAAATTCAGCCCGTTACTCTGCTGGCCCACATCCTGCCCGCCTTGTACTGCCCAGTGGCTCCAATCCATCTCCCGTTCGCCATGCAGGGTGCAGCGCTCGTCTGGTTGTTGCTCCAGCAGGTTGGGGTGGGCCGCCGGATAGAGGCGGTCTTCCAGTAGCACGCGAAAGCTGCACTCGGCCTGGGCGGTGAGGTCGTCACGCACGGCAATGTCGATGGTCTGAGTGGCCATGTCTGGCGCCTCATCACTGGTGAACAGCCACAGGTCTATTTCCGGGTGCAGGCGGTGGAATTCGCCCAGGCGCGGCACCAGCCAGTGGCGGGCGAAGGCCGGCGTGGTGTTGACCACCAGTTGGTTGGGTTTGCGGTACTGCTCCAGGCGACGGATGCCCACGGCCAGTTGCTGCAACAGCGACTGGGTGGTGCTCAGCAGGTCATGCCCGGCATCGGTGAGACTGACGCTGCGTCCGCTGCGGTAGAACAGCGGCTGTTCGAGAAAGCTTTCCAGGCTACGGATCTGCTGGCTGATCGCTGACTGGGTGAGGTGCAGCTCTTCGGCCGCCTTGTGGAAACTGCCCAGGCGGGCGGCGGCTTCGAAGCCGCGCAGGGCGTTCAGTGGAGGCCAGTGTTTGAGCATGTTTGATAAGTCCTGCTAATCAGAATTGCGCAAAATCTATCGTTTGTTACGGCATTTTTACAGGCCTAGCATGCAAGCCATCACCGCATTCGCGGTTTTCAGTGATAACAAAGGCTTAACTGAAGGCACTTGTGTGCAGCATAACGCAGTCGCAGAAAACACTTGGTTCATGCCCGCTGAATGGGCCCCGCACGCCGCCACCTGGATGGTCTGGCCGCACAACCAGCCGCTGTGGGAATCCGGCTGGGGCGTGACCCTGAACGAGGTGCAGGTCGACTTCGCCCGGGTGGCCAACGCCATTGCTCGCTTCGAACCGGTAAAGATTGTGGTTGATCCATCGGCAGCGCTGCGTGCCCGTGAGTTGTGCGGGCCCAACATCGAGCTGATCGAACTGGCGGTCAACGACAGCTGGTGCCGCGACTCCGGGCCGAGCTTCGTCTGCCATCCGCAATTGGGGCTGGCCGGGGTCAGCTGGCGCTTCAATGCCTGGGGCGGCAAGTCCGAGCATGATCTGGACGAGGGCCTGGCGCGGCGTATTCTCAACGGTCTGGGTATGGAGTGCTTCGGCACGCCGCTCTCCAACGAAGGTGGTGCCATTCACGTCGATGGCGACGGCACCCTGATCACCACCGAGTCGGTGCTGCTCAACCCCAACCGCAATCCGGGGATGAACAAGGTCGAGATGGAAGAGATCTTCGCCCGCTTGCTGGGCGTGAAGAAGACCATCTGGCTGCCGGGTGATCCGCAGTACGTCACCGGCGATATGACCGACGGCCATATCGATGGCGTGTGTGCCTTCGCCAAACCCGGCGCGCTGCTGGTGGACGCCACCCGCGACCAGGGGTCGGTGTATGCCGAAGTGGTGCGTGAAAACCGCCGGGCCCTGGAGTTGGCCACCGACGCCCGCGGCCGCACGTTCGAGATACTCGAGTTGTTCGAGGCCAGCGAGGCAGTGGACACCGAAGCCGAGGTGTTCTGCGCCTCCTACACCAACTTCTACATCTGCAATGGCGCGATCATCATGCCGGCCTACGGCATTGCTGCCGATGAAGAAGCGGCGGCAACCCTGCGCCTGGCCTTCCCGGGCCGCGAAGTGGTGGCGGTGCAGATCAACCAGTTGGCCCATGGCGGCGGCGGGGTGCATTGCATCACCCAGCAGCAGCCGGCCTGGCCGTTGAAGGGGTGAGGTTATGAGCAAACTGACCGTCGCCACCACCCAGTTCGCCTGCAGCTGGAACCTTGAGCACAACCTCGACCAGGCCGAGCGCCTGGTGCGCGAGGCGGCCGCCAAGGGCGCGCAGCTGATCCTGTTGCAGGAGCTGTTCGCCACCCCGTATTTCTGCATTGAGCAGGACCACAAGCACCTGGCGCTGGCCGAGGAATACAGCCAGAGCCGCGTGCTCAAGCGCTTCGCCGGCCTGGCCAAGGAACTCGGTGTGGTGCTGCCGCTGTCCTGGTTCGAGAAGGCTGGCAACGCCTACTTCAACTCGCTGAGCGTGGCTGATGCCGATGGTCGCCTGCTCGGGGTGTACCGCAAGACCCATATCCCCAACGCCATCGGCTACCAGGAGAAGGAATATTTCAGCCCCGGTGATACCGGCTTCAAGGTCTGGGATACCGCCTCTGGCCGTATCGGCGTGGCCATCTGCTGGGATCAGTGGTTCCCGGAAACCGCGCGCTGCCTGGCCCTGCAAGGTGCCGAAGTGCTGCTGTTTCCCACCGCCATCGGCTCCGAGCCTGGCGCTGCGGCGCTGGATTCGCGCGACCACTGGCAGCTCACCCAGCGCGGTCATGCCGCCGCCAACATCCTGCCGGTGATCGCCGCCAACCGTGTCGGCCGTGAAGTGGCGAGCACTGATCCGGCGTTGCAGATGAGCTTCTACGGCTCGTCCTTTATCACCGACCACAAGGGCAAATTGCTCGCCGAGGCGGATCGCGACAGCGCGGGTGTGCTGGTACGCGAGCTGGATCTGGCCGCGATGGGCGAAGAGCGCCAGACGTGGGGCATCTACCGCGACCGCCGCCCGGAAATGTACGGCCCGCTGCTGGGCTTGGACGGACGGCAAACCCATGTGCGCTGGAATCACCAAGGAGTCTGACGATGAAACCGGGTAATGCCTTACTGATCGCTTCACTGAACCTCGCCCTGGGTTGCTCCCAGGCCTGGGGCCAGACCGAGGAAAAGACTCTGCGGCTGTACAACTGGGCCGACTATTTCGCCCCGGAGACCCTGAGCAATTTCACTCAGGAAACCGGTATCCGGGTGATCTACGACGTCATGGAAGGCAGCGAGACGCTGGAGGCCAAGATGATGGCCGGGCGCAGCGGCTATGACCTGATCTTCCCGGGTGACACCGTGGCCGAACGGCTGATGCGCGCCGGTGCGCTGCAGAAGCTGGACACGTCCAACCTCGAGCATCTGGCTGACATCGAGCCTGGCCTGCGCAACCTGCAGACCCAGTACCCCTATTCGCGCCACGCCACCGTGCCTTACACCTGGGGCAGCATTGGTATCACCTACAACGCCGCGATGATTGAGCAGCGTATGCATGACGCACCAGTGAACAGTCTTGATCTGCTGTTCAAACCGGAAAACGCGGCCAAGTTCGCCGACTGCGGTATCTCGATGATCGACTCGCCCGATGAGGTCATGGCCGTGGCCCTCAATTACCTCGGCCGCTCACCGCGCAGCGCCAGACCGGACGATCTCAAGGCCGCCAGCGAGCTGTTGCTGGCGATCAAACCCTTTATCCGCAAGTTCCAGTCGCAACCGGTCACCGACTTGGTCAATGGTGACCTGTGCCTGTCGCTCGGTTATAGCGGTGATGTCACCCAGGCTCAGCGCGCTGCGGCCGGTGCCGGCAAACAGGTGGATTTTCGTTTCCACATCCCGCGTGAGGGCACCACGGTGTGGATGGACACCATGGCTATCCCGGTGGATGCCCGGCACCCGGAGTATGCCTATGCCTTTATCAATTTCGTCATGCGTCCTGCGCACATGGCGGCGATCAGCAACTTCACCGGTTACCCGACCTCCAGTGCCAAAGCTCGGCCGTTGGTTGATGCCGACATGCGCAACAACCCGGAGATCTATGTCGATGAAGCCACCTACGCGCGGCTGATCCCCGGTAAGGACATTCCCCAGCGGGACATGCGTGCCCGTATGCGCGCCTGGAGCCAATTCAAAACGGCCCGTAGTCACTGAGCCGCTGCCAGCCCCTCACCCTTCACAGCCGCCCGACCTAGAGAGAGCAGACCCATGTCGACACGTCGTGATTTCATCAAGCAACTGACTGCCGCCGCCGGCCTGGGCGTGGTCGCGTCCATGGGCGTTGGCCTGAATGCGCCGCGTGTGCGAGCGGCCCTGGGCAACAGTTGGTATATGCCGGACGAGCATGCGCCGCAGGAGCGGGTATTTCTCGCTTTCGCAGCCTCCAGTGCGGTGTGGGAAGATTGGGCAGCGCCAGTCAACGACTGCATCGCCCTGCTGGCCAAGACCATCGCCAAATACCAGCCGGTGACTGTGCTGTGCCGCGCCAACCAGCTGGCGCTGGCCAAGAGCAAGTGCGGCACCACCAATATCAAGTTTTTGACCATGCCGCTGGATGATGTCTGGGTGCGCGACTATGGCGGCTGCTTTGTGGTCGATGGGCAGGGCGGTCGCGGTCTGGTCGATTTCAACTTCAACGGGTGGGGCGGCAAGCAGCGCGCCAGCAACGACACCCAGGTGGCCGATGCGCTGAGCTACGAAACCTATGCCACCTATATCGCCAGCCAGCTGACCGGCGAGGGCGGCGGTATCGAGGTGGATGGCCATGGCACGGCGATCATCACCGAGAGCTGCTGGGTCAACAGCAACCGTAATCCGGGCATGAGCCGTGCGCAGATCGAGGCCGAGCTGAAGGCCAACCTTGGCCTGCGCAAGATCATCTGGCTGCCGGGGATCAAGAACAAGGACATCACCGATGCCCACGTCGATTTTTATGCACGCTTCGTCAAGCCGGGCGTGGTTATCGCCAACCTGGACAACGACCCCAAGTCCTACGACTACGCGGTAACCCGTAGCCATTTGCAGATATTGCAGAGCGCCACCGACGCCGATGGTCGCAAGCTGGTAGTGCACACCCTGCCTCCACCCTTGAAAGTGCGCAGCAACGTCTACATCCCGTAACAATCCGGATTTCGCGCCGGGCTATATCAACTACCTGCCGATCAATGGCGCGGTGATTGCGCCGCAGTTCGGTGACGCGGCGGCCGACAAGTACTGTAAAGATCTGCTGACCCAGCTGTATCCGGGGCGTGTGGTGGTACAGGTGAATATTGACCCGATTGCCGGTGGTGGCGGTGGTATCCACTGCGTGACCAAGAACATGCCGCGCCTGTAATCGCTCCGAGCGCGGGGTTCAGCGTGCTGGCTGTTGCAGGCGCAGGTGCAGAATGGGGAAAGGCCGCCCACCGCCATCCAGTGGTGAGTGGCCTGCTACAGCGAAGCCCTGTTTCAGGTAGAAACCGAGCGCTTTGGGGTTCTGCTCATTGACGTCAACCTGGCTAGCGCCGAGGCGCGTCACGGCATCGTCGAGCAGGGTGCGGCCGATGCCCGTACCGTGGACGTGCGGGTCGACGAACAGCATCTCCACCTTGCCCTCTGCATAACCGAGAAAACCAGCTACCCGGCCATCCTCTGCGCGTATGCAACTGAGCTGCACCTGGGGGAAGTACTGCTCGATCAACAAGGGTTTGAGCAGTTGAATATCGTGTTCTTCGAGGAAATCATGGGTAGCGCGTACCGCCGCCTCCCATACCTCAAGCAGACGCGGAAAATCGGCAGATGTTGGTGCTTCGATCAACGGCGGCATGACGGGCTCAGCGCTGGTGAAAAAAGGGGCAAATCATGCAACTGATTTGCCCCCGCTGTCACTTGCTGGCGTCGAGCACCACGCGGTAGCGCGCCTTGCCACTGCGCAGATGGTCAATGGCCTCGTTGACCTTGCTCATCGGGAAGTGCTCGACCTGCGGCAGGATCTGATGGCGTGCGCAGAATTCCAGCATGGTGGCCATATTCGCCGGCGAGCCGACCGGTGAGCCGGACAGACTCTTCTGTTTGGGGATCAGGCTGAACACATGCACCGGGATCGCGCTGGGTACGATGCCGACAAAATGCAGGCGGCCCTTGCCGCTGAGGGTGCCGAGCATGGCATTCCAGTCCAGGTCGGCGCTGGCAGTGACCAGCAGGAAGTCCAGGCTGCCGGCAATTGCCTTGAGTGCCGCGCTGTCGGTGGAGGCGACTACTTTGTGCGCGCCCAGGCGTTTGGCTTCATCCTGTTTGCTCAGTGATGAGGTGAAGGCGGTGACTTCGCAGCCCCAGGCATTGAGAAAGCCCAGCGCCAGATGGCCAAGGCCGCCGATGCCGACCACGCCGACTTTGTCAGTGGGTTTCACGTTGAAATCCAGCAACGGGCTGAACACCGTGGACCCGGCGCAGAACAGCGGGCCGACCAGCGCTGGATCAAGGCCGTCAGGCAGCGCTACCGCCCAGGCCCAGTGGCTGCGTAGACGGTCGGCGAAACCGCCGTTGCTGCCGACAATCGTCGGTTTTACTGTGCCGCACAGCTGGTGCGAGCCTTCCATGCACGAGCTGCAATGCATGCAGCTGCCCTTGTACCAGCCGATGCCCACCCGCTGGCCGAGCTTCAGGCCACGGGCCTGCGGGCCAAGGCGCACCACGGTGCCGACCACTTCATGGCCGGGGATAAAGGGGTAGCTCGCATTGCCCCATTCATTGTCGATCATCGACTGGTCAGAGTGGCAGATGCCGCAGTATTCCACGGCCACTTCGACCTCTTCGGCACCCAGTGGGCCGGGGTCATAACTGTGCGGTTCGAGGGGGGCGCCGGGGGCTTTGGCAGCCCAGCCGGTAAAGGTGTCGACGATGGATTCGGACGAACTCATAACAATGGCCTCGGGACGGGAAACACAACCTTGCCAGCATAGCCCGCTACACCGGTGAAGGTTGTGCGGATCACTCAGCCTGATAGTCCAACCGTGGCCTCGGTTACACTGGCCGCCTCGTAATCGGTTTCTGGATCACCTATGTCGCGCCCACCTCGCCCTGCGTCTTCTCGCCCGCACAGCAGCAAACCGGCGGTGCGCCGCGTGGCCAAGGCACCGCCGGCCGAACCGCGTTTGCTGGTGCTGAACAAACCGTTCGATGTGCTCACCCAGTTCAACGACGAACAGGGCCGTGCCACCCTCAAGGATTTTGTCGATGTGCCTGGCGTCTATCCGGCTGGCCGGCTGGACCGTGACAGCGAAGGCTTGCTGCTGCTGACCAATGACGGTGGCTTGCAGGCACGCATTGCCGACCCCAAGCACAAGCTGGCGAAAACCTATTGGGTGCAGGTGGAAGGCGAGCCCAGTGAGGCGCAGTTGCAGCAGCTGCGCGACGGTGTGCAGCTGAATGACGGCCCGACACTGCCGGCCGAAGCACGGTTACTGGATGAGCCGCAGCTGTGGGAACGCAACCCGCCGGTGCGCTTTCGCAAAAGCATCCCGACGGCCTGGCTGGAGCTGGTGATTCGTGAGGGGCGCAACCGCCAGGTGCGACGCATGACAGCGGCTGTGGGCCTGCCGACGCTGCGCCTGGTGCGCGTACGTATTGGTCCGTTCAGCCTGGACGGGTTGCAGCCCGGAGAGTGGCGCGAAGTGCCGGCCCGACGGGGCTGATCAGTAGCCGGCTTTAATCACCGCGATACCTTTTTCCAGTACCTCATTCCAGGCGCTGCGGGTTTTGCTGCAGCACTGCTGATCATGCTCGCCGATGGTGCGCAGCAACGCCTGCTGCCACAGCACATACAGCTCTGGGCGAATATCCATGGCCGCACGGGAATGGCTGCAGCCCAGGGCGCGCAGCTTGGTGTCCGGCAGGCCGCGCGCATGCATCACCAGGTTGAGAATGCCCTGACGCAGCAGCAACTTTTGCCCGTTCATCTCGGTATTAACGAACTTCTCACGCACCTCGGGTGAGCTGGCGAGGAAGTGGCGGTAGAAACTGTCAAAGAAATCAGGGCTGGCGCAGCAGCGGCCATAGCTCTGCATCACCAGATCAGCGGGGGACATGAAGACTCCTGGGGAACGACTGAAAACCGCAGGCGAGTGCGATCAGGAACCACTAAGCGCGCTGGGCTTGTTAGCCGTGGATGCCGCGAGCGGTTTCGATGATGTAGGTGATGATCGGCTTGGCCAGAAAGGCGAACAGGCACAGGCCCAGAGTAAGGAACAGAATGGCAGTGCCCATGCGGCCGGCTTTGGACTTCTTGGCCAGGTCCCAGATGATGAAGAACATGAACAGAATCAGCCCGCCCACCAGGGCGTACATCATCAGGGATTCAAACTGTTCGGTTTCCATTCGGGCCTCATGAACCTGCAGGTGCTCGGCTGGGTGCCGAAAATCGATGCGTAGGCGGGCGTGGTGACGCCCGCCAGAGGGTCGCGATTATACGCATCAGGGGCGGCCCTGGCAGCCGCGCATGGCGAGGGTGCGGCGATCAGCCGCGCAGTTGCTGCAAGGGCAGTTGCGTGGTGGAGAGAATCTGCTGCAGGACGAAGCTGGAGCGCACGCTGGAAACCCCCTCGATACGGGTCAGTGTGCCCAGCAGCAGCTTCTGGTAGTGATCCATGTCCGGCACCACCACCTTGAGTTGATAGTCCGCATCCATCCCGGTCACCAGGCAGCATTCGAGCACTTCTGGGCATTTGCGGATTTCGGCCTGGAAGTGCTCGAAGCGTTCAGGAGTGTGCCGGTCCATGCCGATCAGCACATAGGCGGTCAGCGTCAGACCGAGCTGCTTGCGGTCAAGCAAGGCGACCTGGCCGAGGATGTAGCCATCGTCCTGCAACTGTTTGACCCGTCGCGAGCAAGGCGAGGGTGATAGGCCGATGCGCTCGGCCAGGTCCTGGTTGGACAAGGTGGCATCACGCTGCAATTCGGCGAGGATATTCAGGTCGTAGCGATCAAGTCTGTTCATCTTTGCCATGCTTTTGTTTTCTGATTGCTGCTAATCATGCGCTTGTGGTGATTAATTGCGCAAGTGATGGCTATTTCAGCAATGTTCGCAATCTTTCGCTGCGCCGTCAGGCGTAAGCTTTACCTCAACTTCAAGGCCCGGACGACACGTCCAACCGCTTCGCCCAATCAGGTGAGCGGTCGCCGCCGATCCCACCGGATCGCCACGGCACCCGGGTCCGCACTGCCCAACCAGGCAGGCGAAGAAAAGGCGTTACCCTCGCCACAATGACGGACACACAAAAAAGGGAGGCCTGCAGGCCTCCCTTTTTTGTTGCAAGCGTTACGCAGGGGCGGTTTGCTGAAGCTATCAGTTGGTGTACTGGAACAGCTTCACCACTTTCTGTACGCCAGACACGCTTTGCACCAGGTTAGTGGCGTGAGTGGCTTCGGCTTGCGAGACCAGGCCGAGCATGTAGACGATGCCGTTCTCGGTGATCACCTTGATGCGCGTGCCTGGTACGGCGCTGTCAGCGAGCATCTGGGTCTTGATACGGCTGGTCAGCAGCGAGTCATTGCTGCGCACCAGCAGCGAGGTGGGTTGCAGAACCTGCAGCTCGTTGTGCACCTTCTTCACGTTGTTGACCCGGCGAGCGGCCTGTTCGGCCATGGCCTTGAGCTCGTTACGCGGTGTCTGGCCCGCCAGCAAGACAACGCCGTTGTAGCTGGTGACAACGATGTGCGACGTCGGGCTGGTCAGGTCAATGTGCGCGCGGGCAACGCTGGAGCTGACTTCCGAGGGGATGAACTGGTCGTCGATTTTGTTGCCGACGCTGCGGTTGCCGCAGCCGGTCAGGGCGAGTGTCAGGGCAAGGGCGGCAAGGATCAGCGGTGAACGGGTCATTCTTCACTCCCAAACAGTTGGCTGTCGATCAGGTCGCACAGGCAGTGGATGGCCAGCAGGTGGACTTCCTGGATGCGTGCGGTGACTTTCGAGGGGACACGGATCTCCACGTCTTCCGGCAACAGCAGTGACGCCATGCCGCCGCCATCGCGGCCGGTGAGGGCCACTACGGTCATTTCGCGGTCGTGAGCGGCCTGGATGGCCTGGATCACGTTGGCCGAATTGCCGCTGGTGGAAATCGCCAGCAGCACGTCGCCAGGCTGACCGAGTGCGCGAATCTGTTTGGAGAACACCTCGTTGTAGCTGTAATCGTTGGCGATCGAGGTGATGGTCGAGCTGTCAGTGGTTAGGGCGATGGCCGGCAGGCTGGGGCGTTCGCGCTCGAAGCGGTTGAGTAGCTCGGAAGAGAAGTGCTGGGCATCGCCGGCTGAGCCGCCATTGCCGCAGGAGAGGATTTTGCCTTCACTGAGCAGTGCCTGGACCATGGCCTGGCTGCCTTGCTCGATAAAGGGGGTGAGCACTTCCATGGCCTGCTGCTTGGTTTCAATGCTGGCTTGGAACAGGTGGCGAATACGGGCTTGCATGTCCATCGGAGTTATAACCTTCAGTGTGGCTTCTGGTCAGGTATCAAAGGCGTTTTGAATCCAGTCCAGCTGCGCGGGGGCTTGGCTGTCGGCGTTTATGGCAATCACATCAAAGCGGCATGGGTACTTGGCCCAGCGTGATTCTTGTTGCAGGAAGTGCTGAGCGGCGCGGCTGAGTTTCTCACGTTTGCGTGCATCCACGCTCTCTGCTGCGCCGCCCCAGGCGCTATGGCGCCGATAGCGAACTTCTACGAATACTACTGTATCGGTGTCGAGCATGACCAGATCGAGCTCGCCGAGGCGGCAGTGCCAGTTCTGTGCAAGCAGGCGCAGGCCGTGTTGCTCGAGATGCTGCCGAGCCTTTGCTTCGGCAGCATCACCGCGTTGTTGCGTGCTGATGCGCTCGCTCAATTGACACTTTCAGGCAGTGGTTGCACCTGGCCGTTGCGGAACTCGGCCCAGGGCAGCTGGCGCTCGATGCGCTGATTGGGGCTCAGGCTCAGGTTGCCTGACAGGCCTTGCAGGCGGGTGTCGGGCAGCGCTTTGAGCTGGGTCAGGCGCGGTGCCAGGAGGTAAGCGTCTGCGCCCATGGCATACAGGCGGCCGAGGCTGCCACCGGCCTGTGGCCATTGTGTGCTGGCCTGCTGGCGCAGTGGGTCGTTGACGTTCAGCAGCCAGGGTGTTTCGCAGAACATGATGCCGTTGAGGTCAAGGTACTGCGCCTGGTTGTAGGCTCCGGTGAACAGATGAGACGTGGCGTAGACAGGTACATCGCCGGCGTATTGGAAGGCCAGCGTCGGTTTGATCTGCTGGGCCTGTTGCGGGGTGGCGGCGAGGAAGATGAAATCAACATCACGGCGTCGCGACGGTGCGGCGGCAATCGCGCTGCCCAGGGTGTTCTGCAGGCGCTTGCTGCGTGCTTCGCTTTCGCGCAGCTGGAACAGGTCGGCGATCTGGCGGGCCAGTTCGACGGGCTGATCAACATGTTCAGCAGCAATCAGGGTGCCGCCCTGGGCTTGCCAGCTTTGGCGGAAGGCTGCAAGGACGCGGTCGCCCCATTCGCCGTTGGGCACCAGCGCAACCGCTCGGCGCATGCCGTCGGCCCAGGCGCGGCGGGCGACTTCGCGGGCTTCATCTTCGGCCGCCAGGCCAAACTGGAACAGTTGCGCCGGACCTTCCTGGCTGCTTTCGCTGTAGTTCAGGGCAAGGGTGGTAATCGGCAGTTGTTCGCGGCTGCTCAGCTGGCTGACCAGGTTCTTTTCCAGTGGACCGATCACCAGTTGCACGCCAGCAGCCTGGGCCTGGGTGTAGAAGGCGTCCATGGAGCCAATGCGCGAGCTGTCGAATATCTGGATGTTCGGCGGATTCTGTCCGGCCTGCTGAGCCTGGTAATGGGCGGCCAGAAAGCCGTCACGCAGAGCACGGGCCACGCTGGCCAGTTGGCCATCCTGAGGCAGCAGCAGGGCGATTTCGGTCAGGGGCTGGCTGGACAGTTTTTTCAGCTCAACCAGTGCCTGAGGCAGTTGCTGTGCAGCCGGGTGCTGCGGGTTGGCGGTAACCCAGGCAGCGACTGCGCTTTGCTGCTGCTCCAATGTACCGGCACTTTTAGATGCGCGGGCCAGCTCCAGCCAGCCGTCGAGATCAGTATCGCCGCTGGCTTGCAGTTCGTTTGCGGGCAGGCTGGAAACCAGCGTCCAGATAGTTTCCTGGTTCTGCGCGGCGCTGGTGGCGCTGAGCAGAGGTGCAATAAAGACCCGCTCCCGGGCGGCGGCCAGGGTTTGTCTGTTGGCTTGCAGGGCGCTGGCACGTACCAGTTGGCTGCGCACCTGCTGCTCAACCGGCAGTTCACCGAGGCGTTCCATGCTCGGGTGGCTGAGGGCGCGCAGGGCGGCTTTGGGCTTGTTGCGGCTCATGTCCAGCTCGGCGCGCAGGGTGCTGGCGTAGATCTGCTGGGCGGGTTTCAGACCTTCGAGTTGAACTTGTTCGAGAATGCTGCTGGCGCGTGCCAGATCCTTCTGTTTATAGGCCAGGTCGGCGGCTGACAGGCGCAGCTCAGCAGCTTGCTCGGTCGGGCTGTCTACCGCTTGCTGCAGCATTTGTTCGATGCTGGCTTGCGGTGTGCGGGGCAGCTCGCCCAGTGTCGATGAGGGCTGGCTGGCACAGGCTGCAAGCAGGCCGGCAAGGCAGAGGGCGGAAAGAGGGTGCAGGGAGGCGATCAGGCGGGTGGGCATGTAGGGCGTTCCTGATACTTGATCAAATTGAGCGTCGAATTGTACCCAAGCCCGCCGGGTGACGCGATGTCGAAGGTTGGAAACGGGCTACAATGCGCGCTTTGCTGATTTTGAGAGGCCTGTGCTGTGACCACTTCCGCTGCTGCAAATTCGCCGTTGGGCAGTCTTTATGTGGTGGCTACGCCGATTGGTAACCTGGATGACATCAGTGCGCGGGCGTTGAATATCCTGCGCAGCGTGGCGCTGATCGCGGCCGAGGACACCCGGCATTCGGCGCGCCTGATGCAGCATTTTGGTATCAGTACACCGTTGGCGGCCTGTCATGAGCACAACGAGCGCGATCAAGGTGGACGCTTTCTGGCTCGTTTGCAGGCGGGTGAGGATGTGGCCTTGATCTCCGATGCCGGTACCCCGCTGATTTCCGATCCAGGCTATCACCTGGTGCGTCAGGCGCGGGCGGCGGGCATTACGGTGGTGCCTGTGCCGGGTGCCTGTGCATTGATCGCGGCACTCTCAGCTGCGGGGCTGCCGTCTGATCGGTTTATTTTCGAAGGCTTTCTGCCGGCCAAGGCAGCGGGTCGGCGTGCACGGCTTGAGCAGGTAAAAGAAGAGCCGCGCACCCTGATTTTCTACGAGGCGCCGCACCGCATCCTTGAGTGTCTGCAGGATATGCAGGCGGTGTTTGGCGATGAGCGCCCAGCGCTGCTGGCGCGTGAGCTGACCAAAACCTTTGAAACGCTGAAAGGTATGCCGCTGGCTGAGCTGGCCGCCTGGGTGGCGGCGGACAGCAATCAGCAGCGCGGCGAGTGCGTGGTGCTGGTGGCGGGTTGGCAGGCGCCTGAGGGCGAGGAAGCCGTTAGTGCCGAGGCCATGCGGGTGTTGAATCTGTTGTTGGCGGAAATGCCGCTCAAACGTGCGGCGGCGCTGGCGGCAGAAATCACTGGAGTGCGCAAAAACCTGCTCTATCAGGTTGCGCTGGAGCAGCAGAAAGACGTTTAAGCCTTGTTCAATGGGGCGCGGGCCGTTAACCTTGCCGGCGGAGAGTCGATCGGACAGTCGCTGCCTTCGCAAGAAGGGGGAGGAAAGTCCGGGCTCCATAGGGCGGAGTGCCAGGTAATGCCTGGGGGGCGTGAGCCTACGGAAAGTGCCACAGAAAATAACCGCCTAAGTACTTCGGTGCCGGTAAGGGTGAAAAGGTGCGGTAAGAGCGCACCGCACGGCTGGCAACAGTCCGTGGCTAGGTAAACCCCACTCGGAGCAAGACCAAATAGGGTTCCATCGGCGTGGCCCGCGCTGGAACCGGGTAGGTTGCTAAAGGCGTGCAGTGATGTACGTCGTAGAGGAATGACTGTCCTCGACAGAACCCGGCTTACAGATCGACTCTCCACCTTCCTCATTTATCCGCTTCACTGTTCCGCCTCCTTTCTAATACCGAAAAAATCTTACTCTTAATAAATCACTTTAACTTCGAAGTTTAGTTCGTTGTTTTAGCTTGTTTTTGTACCCGAAACTTCGAGTTTTTTCTCCGTTTTGCCCCTCTCAAAGTTCGCTAAATCGCCGTTCTATAAGGATTTTTCCCGCCAAGCGTGCCTTGACGGTGGGGTGCGTGCGTTCCTATAGTGTGCGCGAGTGGTAAGAAGTGGCACAAAGTGGGTTTCTTAGGCACGGATAGCTAATAAAAAGGGGAAACGCGATCGTGTTTCGCGGAGCTAACGCCATCAGTCTCGACGCCAAAGGGCGACTCGCGATGCCAAGTCGGTATCGGGACGAGCTCGTGTCGCGTTGCGCCGGCCAGCTTATCGTCACGATTGATGCCATCGATCCTTGTCTGTGTGTCTATCCGTTGTCCGAGTGGGAGCTGATTGAAGCCAAGCTCCGTGAGCTCGCCTCCTTCCGTGAAGAAAACCGTCGTCTGCAGCGCCTGCTGATCGGTAACGCCGTTGACCTCGAACTGGATGCCAGTGGTCGTTTCCTGGTGCCGCCGCGCCTGCGTGAGTACGCCAAGCTGGACAAGCGCGCGATGCTGGTCGGTCAACTGAACAAATTCCAACTGTGGGATGAAGATGCCTGGAATGCTGTGGCCGACGCTGATCTGGCTGCGATCAAGCAACCGGGTGCTTTGTCCGACGACCTACGTGACCTGATCCTGTGACTATGAATAGCAACTATCGCCACATCACCGTGCTGCTCGACGAAGCTGTCGAAGGGCTGGCTGTGCGCGCCGATGGTTGTTACCTAGATGGCACCTTCGGGCGTGGCGGGCACAGTCGGCTGATTCTGGAAAAGCTCGGGCCAGACGGTCGTTTGCTGGGGTTTGACAAAGACCCCCTGGCAATTGCGACCGGGAATGCGCTGGCGGCCGAAGACGGCCGCTTTGTCGTTGTGCAACGCAGCTTTGCCGAACTGGCTGATGAACTGGCGCAGCGTGGTCTGGCAGGGCAGGTCAGCGGCATTCTGCTTGATCTCGGCGTATCTTCGCCTCAGCTGGACGACGCCGAGCGCGGCTTCAGCTTTATGAACGACGGTCCGCTGGATATGCGCATGAACCCGGATGCCGGCATCAGTGCTGCGCAGTTCATCGCTACGGCCGCTGAAGAAGAAATCGCCCGGGTGTTCAAGGAGTACGGTGAAGAGCGATTCGCCAAGCGTATGGCCCGTGCTGTGGTGCTACGTCGCGCCGAGCAGCCGTTCGAGCGCACGGCCGATCTGGCACAGGTACTGACTGTGGCCAACCCTGCCTGGGAAAAAGGCAAGAATCCGGCGACTCGGGCTTTCCAAGGGTTGCGTATCCACGTCAATAACGAGTTGGGTGATCTGGAGCGTGGCCTGGATGCTGCCCTGGATAATCTGGAAGTGGGCGGCCGTCTGGCGGTGATCAGCTTCCACTCGCTGGAAGATCGCATCGTCAAACTCTTTATGCGCAAGCATGCCAAGGGTGAGATGGACAAGCTGCCACGTGACCTGCCGATCATTCCGAAAGCCTTCGAGCCACGGCTGAAGTTGATCGGCAAACCGGTGTTCGCTTCTGAGGCCGAGCTTGCCGCCAACCCGCGTTCGCGCAGTGCAGTGATGCGTATTGCGGAGAAGGTGCGATGAGCGCGTTGTTCGCCAAGCCATTGCCCAGCGGCAGTCTGCTGATGCTGCTGCTGTTTCTGGCTGTGCTGGTATCGGCGGTGGGGGTTTCCTACAGCGCGCACTGGAACCGCCAGCTGCTCAATGAGCTGTACGCCGAACTCAGTGTGCGCGACAAGGCACAGGCCGAGTGGGGTCGGCTGATTCTTGAACAAAGCACCTGGACCGCGCACAACCGCATTGAAGCCCTGGCCAGCGAGCGCCTGGGCATGCGTATTCCGGATGCCGCTGAAGTGCGCATGGTGGCGCCATGATGGGGCTTGAAGGCGCACTCTACCCGTGGCGTTTCCGTCTGGTGCTGCTGTTGCTGGCGCTGATGGTCGGTGCGATTGCCTGGCGCATCGTTGACCTGCAAGTCTTTGATCAGAATTTCCTGCAGGCGCATGGCGACGCGCGCAGCGTGCGGCATATTCCGATTCCTGCGCACCGTGGCCTGATCACCGACCGTAATGGCGAGCCGCTGGCGGTCAGCACTCCGGTGACCACGCTCTGGGCCAATGGCAAAGAGTTGCAGCATGGCAAAGCCAAGTGGAACGAACTGGCGGCAGCCCTGGGGCAAGAGCCCAAGGCATTCAGCGTGCGCCTGCAGGCCAATGCCGAGCGTGAGTTTATGTACCTGGTGCGTGGCCTGACGCCGGAGCAGGGGCAGCGCATTCTCGATCTGAAAGTGCCGGGCGTGTACGGCATTGAAGAGTTCCGCCGCTTCTATCCGGCTGGTGAAGTGGCTGCTCATGTAGTGGGCTTTACCGACATCGACGACCGTGGCCGCGAAGGCATGGAACTGGCCTTCGAAGACTGGCTGGCGGGTGTGCCGGGCAAACGCCAGGTGCTCAAGGACAGGCGTGGTCGGCTGATCAAGGACGTCCAGGTTGCACAGAATGCCAAGGCCGGTAAGGCCTTGGCATTGTCGATTGACCTGCGTCTGCAATACCTGGCGCACCGCGAGCTGCGCAATGCCGTCACCGAGTTCGGTGCCAAGGCCGGCAGCCTGGTGCTGCTCGACGTGCAGACCGGCGAAGTGCTGGCCATGGTCAACCAGCCGACCTACAACCCGAACAACCGGCGCAACCTGCAACCGGCCGCCATGCGTAACCGGGCGATGATCGATGTGTTCGAACCGGGGTCGACCGTCAAGCCATTCTCCATCGCTGCCGCCCTCGGCTCTGGCCGCTGGACCCCGGAAATGACCGTAGACACCGCGCCAGGTAGCCTGCGTATCGGCCGTTACACCATCCGTGACGTGTCGCGCGGTGGCGTGCTCAACCTGACCCAGATTCTGATGAAGTCGAGCAACGTCGGCATCAGCAAGGTGGCTTTCGATATCGGCGCCGAGCCGATTTACGCCGTGATGCAGCAAGTCGGCCTGGGGCAGGACACCGGCCTGAGCTTTCCGGGTGAGCGCGTTGGCAACCTGCCGAACTACCGCGTCTGGAAGCAGGCCGAAACCGCCACCCTGGCGTATGGCTATGGCCTGTCGGTAACCGCCGTGCAGCTGGCGCATGCCTATTCGGTACTGGCCAACCATGGCAAGAACGTGCAGCTGTCGATGGTGCGCCTGGATCGCCAGCCCGTCTCGACCCAGGTGATTGACCAGCAGATCGCCAAGACCGTACTTGGCATGCTCCAGGCCGTGGTTGAAGAACCAGGCGGTGGCGGTGCACGGGCCAAGGTGCCGGGCTACCACGTCGGCGGCAAGAGCGGTACGGCACGTAAAGCTGCCACTGGCAGCAAGGGCTATGTCGACAAGGCTTATCGTTCGTTCTTCGCCGGTGTCGCACCCATCGACAACCCACGTATTGCTGCTGTGATCATGATCGACGAGCCAAGCGAAGGTGGTTACTACGGCGGCCTGGTTTCCGCTCCGGTATTCGGCAAGGTCATGTCCGGCGCCCTGCGCCTGATGAACGTTGCCCCGGATAATCTGCCGGCGCCTGAGGCTGCGCAGGTCGAAACCGCCGCTGCCGCACCCGTTAAAGGAGGGCGTATCTGATGCCCATGCCCCTTAATCAGCTGTTGCCGGAAGCCGCCAGCTCAACCCTGATTCGTGAATTGACCCTGGACAGCCGCAAGGTACGTCCGGGTGACCTGTTTCTGGCTGTGCCAGGCACCCAGCAGGATGGTCGCGTGCACATCGCTGATGCGGTCGCCCGTGGTGCCGCTGCCGTGGCCTATGAAGCCGAAGGCGCTGCCGTGATGACCGCGCACAGCGCGGAGCTGGTTGCACTTAAAGGCCTGGCGCAGCAACTGTCGGCAATTGCCGGGCGCTTTTATGGCGAGCCGAGCCGTGGTCTGCACCTGATCGGCATTACTGGCACCAATGGCAAAACCAGCGTCAGCCAGTTGCTGGCTCAGGCCCTGGACCTGCTGGGCGAGCGCTGCGGCATCGTCGGCACCCTGGGTAATGGCTTCTACGGTGCGCTGGAACAAGGCCGCCACACTACGCCGGACCCGATTGGCGTGCAGGCCACCCTGGCCGACATGAAGAACGCTGGCGCTCGCGCAGTGGCCATGGAGGTGTCGTCTCACGGTCTGCATCAGGGCCGCGTCGCTGCCCTGGCGTTTGATGTGGCGGTGCTGACCAACCTGTCCCGTGATCACCTGGACTATCACGGTTCGATGCAGGCCTATGCCGAGGCGAAAGCCACGCTGTTCGCCTGGTCGGGCCTGCGTTGTCGGGTGCTCAACCTGGATGATGCCTTTGGTCGTGAACTGGCGGCTGCCGAGCACGATTCCCGGTTGATCAGCTACAGCCTGAACGATGCCGAAGCCTATCTGTATTGCCGTGACGCGCAGTTTGACGAGCAGGGCGTGCGCGCCACGCTGGTCACTCCACGCGGCGAAGGCAGCCTGCGCAGCTCGCTGCTCGGCCGTTTCAACCTGAGCAACCTGCTGGCAGTGGTCGGCACGCTGCTGGGGTTGGATTACCCGCTGGATGAAATTCTCCAGGTGCTGCCGCAGCTGAAGGGGCCGATTGGTCGCATGCAGCGGTTGGGTGGCGGCAAGCAGCCGCTGGTGGTGGTGGATTACGCACACACCCCGGACGCCCTGGAAAAAGTCCTCGAAGCCCTGCGTCCGCATGTCAAAGGCCGCCTGCTGTGCCTGTTCGGCTGTGGTGGCGACCGTGACAACGGTAAGCGTCCGCTGATGGCCGCGGTGGTTGAGCGCCTGGCCGATGCGGTGCTGGTCACCGATGACAACCCGCGCACAGAGACACCTGCGCAGATTTTCGCCGATATTCGTGCCGGTTTCGCCATGCCGGAAGCTGTGCAGTTCGTTCATGGCCGCGGCCAGGCGATTGCTCAGCTAATCGCCAGCGCGTCCGCCGATGACGTACTGGTGCTCGCTGGCAAGGGTCACGAGGATTACCAGGAAATCAACGGCGTGCGTCAACCGTTCTCCGATCTGGTCGAGGCGGCCAACGCTTTGGCTGCATGGGAGGTGGCGCATGCTTAAGGCGCTGCGTTTGAGCGAAGTGGCTGGCCCACTGAGCGCCCAGGTGATCGGTGCCGATGTGGCATTCAGTGCCGTTAGCAGCGACAGCCGCGCCATTCAGCCAGGCCAGCTGTTCGTCGCCCTGGCCGGCCCGCGTTTCGATGGTCATGACTACCTGGCAGAAGTCGCCAGCAAGGGCGCAGTGGCGGCGCTGGTCGAGCGTGAAATCATCGGTGCACCACTGCCGCAACTGCTGGTCGCCGATACCCGTCTGGCCCTTGGCCAGCTGGGCGCGCTCAATCGTCAGGCGTTTAACGCGCCCGTGGTGGCGATTACCGGTTCCAGCGGCAAGACCACGGTCAAGGAAATGCTCGCCAGCATCCTGCGTGAGGGCCTGCAAGGTCCGGTGCTGGCTACCCGTGGCAACCTGAATAACGACCTGGGCGCGCCGCTGACCCTGCTGGAACTGGCCCCTGAGCATGTTGCCGGGGTGATCGAGTTGGGTGCCAACCATGTCGGTGAGATTGCCTACACCGTCAGCCTGACCCAGCCACAGGTGGCCGTACTGAATAACGCCGGCACTGCGCATGTTGGCGAATTCGGCGGCCCTGAGAAAATTGTTGAAGCCAAGGGCGAGATACTCGAAGGCCTGAGCGAAAGCGGTGTGGCCGTGCTCAACCTTGATGACCGGGCCTTTGCCATCTGGCAACAGCGCGCCAAAGGGCGCCGCGTCAGCAGTTTCGCCCTGGTTAATCCGGCGGCTGATGTCTACGCCAGCGAGTTGGCGCGCGATGCCCGTGGCTGCTCGGCCTTTACCCTGCATTGCGCCAGCGGCCAGGCGCGCATCCAGCTCAACCTGCTCGGTGAACACAACGTCGCCAATGCCCTGGCCGCTGCCGCCGCCGCTTTGGCGTTGGGTATCGAGCCTGTCGCCATCAAAGTCGGGCTGGAAAATCTGCAACCGGTCAAGGGGCGTGCTGTTGCGCAGATCGCGCCTAACGGCCTGCGCGTGATCGACGACAGTTACAACGCCAACCCGACTTCTGTGTGCGCCGCCATCGATATCCTCGCGGGTTTTCCTGGGCGTCGCGTGCTGGTGCTCGGTGATATCGGCGAGCTGGGTGCGTGGGCCGAGCAGGGCCATCGCCAAGTCGGCAGCTATGCGCTCGGCAAGGTCGATGCGGTGTATGCCGTCGGCCCGCTGATGGCGTTCGCTATTGAAGAATTCGGCACACAGGGTCGGCACTTTGCCGACCAGGCCAGCCTGATCGACGCGCTGCTCGCCGAACAAAGCGGGGAGCAGGGCGACACCACCCTTCTAATTAAAGGTTCACGCAGCGCGGCGATGGAAAAAGTCGTAGCGGCACTGTGTGGCACATCCGGGGAGATTCACTAATGCTGCTGCTGCTGGCGGAGTACCTGCAACAGTTCCACAAGGGTTTCGCAGTGTTTCAGTACCTGACTCTGCGCGGGATCCTCGGCGTGCTCACGGCGCTGGCATTATCGCTGTGGCTCGGCCCGTGGATGATCCGCACCCTGCAGATCCGCCAGATCGGCCAGGCGGTGCGTAACGACGGCCCGCAGTCGCACCTGTCGAAGAAGGGCACGCCGACCATGGGCGGCGCGCTGATTCTGTCGGCTATTGCCGTCAGTACTCTGCTCTGGGCTGACCTGTCCAATCGCTACGTGTGGACCGTGCTGGCTGTCACGCTGCTATTCGGTGCCATTGGCTGGGTCGACGACTACCGCAAGGTGATCGAGAAGAACTCGCGGGGCCTGCCAAGCCGCTGGAAATACTTCTGGCAGTCGGTATTCGGTCTGGGCGCGGCATTCTTCCTTTATATGACCGCACAAAGCCCGGTGGAAACCACCCTGATTCTGCCGATGATCAAGGACTTCAGCCTGGAGCTGGGCCTGGGCTTCGTGGTGCTGACCTACTTCGTGATTGTCGGTTCGAGCAACGCGGTCAACCTCACCGACGGCCTCGATGGCCTGGCCATTCTGCCGACGGTGATGGTCGGCGGTGCGCTGGGGATCTTCTGCTACCTGTCGGGTAACGTGAATTTCGCCGAATACCTGTTTATCCCTTATGTGCCGGGCGCGGGCGAGCTGATCGTGTTCTGCGCCGCGCTGGTTGGTGCTGGTCTGGGCTTTCTCTGGTTCAACACCTACCCGGCCCAAGTATTTATGGGTGACGTCGGTGCGCTGGCGCTGGGCGCAGCCCTGGGCACCATCGCCGTGATCGTCCGCCAGGAAGTGGTGCTGTTCATCATGGGTGGCATCTTCGTGATGGAAACCCTGTCGGTGATCATCCAGGTCGCCAGCTTCAAGCTGACCGGCAAGCGCGTGTTCCGCATGGCGCCGATCCATCACCACTTTGAACTGAAAGGCTGGCCTGAGCCGCGCGTGATCGTGCGTTTCTGGATCATCACCGTGATTCTGGTGCTGATCGGCCTTGCCACCCTGAAGCTGCGTTGAGGAAAGCATGAGCCTGATTGCGTCTGACCACTTCCGCATCGTTGTCGGCCTCGGCAAGAGCGGCATGTCCCTGGTGCGTTTCCTCGCACGCCAGGGCCTGCCGTTTGCCGTAGTCGACACCCGTGCCAACCCGCCGGAGCTCGCCACCTTGCGTGCGCAGTTCCCGCAGGTAGAAGTGCGTTGTGGCGAACTGGACGTGGAGTTCCTCTGCCGTGCCAGCGAGTTGCTGGTCAGCCCGGGCCTGGCCATCGCCACCCCGGCGCTGCAGGCGGCCGCTGCACGCGGGGTCAAACTGTCGGGCGACATCGACCTGTTCGCCCGTTATGCCAAGGCCCCGATCGTCGCAATCACTGGTTCCAACGCCAAGAGCACCGTGACCACTCTGGTCGGCGAAATGGCGGCAGCGGCGGGCAAGAAGGTTGCCGTTGGCGGTAACCTCGGTACCCCGGCGCTGGATCTGCTGAGTGACGAGATCGAGCTGTATGTGATGGAGCTGTCGAGCTTTCAGCTGGAGACCACCGATCAGCTGAATGCCGAAGTGGCCACCTGCCTGAACATCAGCGAAGACCATATGGATCGCTATGCCGATCTGCCGGCCTATCACCTGGCCAAGCACCGCATCTTCCGTGGCGCGCGCCAGGTGGTGGTCAACCGTGATGACGCATTGTCGCGTCCGCTGGTGGCCGATCAACTGCCTTGCTGGTATTTCGGTTTGGGCAAGCCGGACTTCAAGCGCTTCGGTCTGCTTGAAGAGAACGGCGAGAAGTATCTGGCCTATCAGTTCGACGCCTTGTTGCCGGTACGTGAGCTGAAAATCCGTGGCGCGCACAACCAGTCCAACGCTCTGGCGGCGCTGGCGCTGGGTCATGCTGTGGGCCTGCCGATGGATACCATGCTGGCCACCCTGCGTGAGTTCGCGGGGCTGCCGCATCGCTGCCAGTGGGTGGGTGAGCGCCAGGACGTGAGCTACTACGACGACTCCAAGGCCACCAACGTCGGGGCCGCCTTGGCTGCCATCGAAGGCCTGGGCGCGGATATCAGCGGCAAGCTGGTGCTCATCGCCGGTGGCGATGGCAAGGGTGCCGACTTCTCCGCACTCAAGGCCCCTGTGGGCAAGTTCTGCCGCGCGGTGGTGCTGCTTGGTCGTGATGCCGAGTTGCTTGCCAGTGCTTTGGGTGATGCTGCGCCGCTGATCCGGGTTAAAACCCTGGATGAAGCCGTGCAGCGCGCTGCCGAGCTGGCCGAGTCGGGCGATGCCGTATTGCTGTCGCCAGCCTGCGCCAGCCTGGACATGTTCAAGAACTTCGAAGAGCGCGGACGTTTGTTCGCCCAGGCCGTGGAGGGTTTGCGCTGATGCTTGCCCGCCTGCTCGCCGCGCCTTCGCCGCTGCACACCCGCCGTGGGATCGATATCGATTTCCCACTGCTGGCTGGCTGCCTGGCGCTGCTGGGTCTGGGCCTGGTGATGATTGCCTCGGCGTCCTCAGAGGTGGCCGCGGCGCAGTCGGGCAACCCGCTGTATCACATGATCCGCCACCTGGTTTACCTGGCGCTGGGTACGGGTGCGGCGCTGGTTACCCTGCTGGTGCCAATGGCGCTGTGGCAGCGTTACAGCGGCACGCTGCTGTTGGTGGCCGTCGTACTGCTGATTCTGGTGTTGCTGCCGGGGATTGGCCGTGAGGTCAATGGGGCCAAGCGCTGGATCGGTTTTGGCATCTTTAACCTGCAGCCATCCGAACTGGCCAAGCTGTTCAGTGTGATGTTCATTGCGGCCTATCTGGTGCGTCGACAGGAAGAAGTGCGCGAGAAACTCACCGGCTTTATCAAACCGATGCTGGTGCTGGGGCCGATTGCTGCACTGTTGCTGGCCGAGCCGGATTTCGGTGCCACCGTGGTTCTGGTCGGTGCGGCCATCGCCATGCTGTTCCTCGGTGGGGTCAACCTGCTGCGCTTTATTCCGCTGGCGGCCTGCGTGCTCGCTCTCGGCGTGTTTATCATGACCAGCCAGGCTTATCGCCTGGAGCGTCTGACCAACTTTGTCGACCCCTGGGCTGACCAGTACGGTGCCGGCTACCAGCTGAGCCAGGCGCTGATCGCCTTCGGTCGTGGCGAATGGTTCGGCGTTGGTCTGGGCAACAGCGTGCAGAAGCAGTTCTATCTGCCGGAAGCGCATACCGACTTCGTGTTTGCCGTGCTGGCCGAAGAGCTGGGCATGGTCGGCGCGCTGATCACTGTCGGCCTGTTTGTCTTCGTCAGCGTGCGCGCCCTGTACATCGGCCTGTGGGCCGAGAAAGCCAAGCAGTTTTTCTCCGCCTATGTGGCCTACGGTCTGGCGTTTCTGTGGATCGGCCAGGTGCTGATCAATATCGGGGTGAACATCGGCCTGCTGCCGACCAAGGGTCTGACCCTGCCATTCCTCAGCTACGGCGGCAGCTCGCTGGTGATCTGCTGCATCAGCCTGGCGCTGTTGCTGCGAATCGAGTGGGAACGCCGTACTCAGCTGGGCAGCGAGGATGTGGATTTCAGCGAAGCCGATTTCTTCGACGGCCAGGCTGCCGAGGAGGTTCGTCATGCGCGGTAATGTACTGATCATGGCCGGCGGTACCGGCGGTCACGTGTTCCCGGCGCTGGCCTGTGCTCGCGAGTTCAAGGCGCGCGGTTACAGCGTGCACTGGCTGGGCACGCCGCGCGGCATCGAGAATGAGCTGGTGCCGGCGGCCGGTCTGCCGCTGCATCTGATTGATGTCACGGGCCTGCGTGGCAAGGGCAAGCTGTCGCTGCTGAAAGCGCCGTTCCAGCTGCTCAAAGCATTGTTCCAGGCACGCAAAGTGATGCGTGAGCTGCAGCCTGTGTGCGTGCTGGGTATGGGCGGGTATGTCACCGGCCCCGGCGGCCTGGCCGCACGCATGACTGGCGCACCGCTGATCATCCACGAACAGAACGCCGTGGCCGGCACCGCCAATCGCAGCCTGGTGCCATTTGCCAGCCGCGTCTGCGAGGCCTTCCCGAATACCTTCCGTGCCAGCGACAAGCGCCGCACCACCGGCAACCCGGTGCGTGAAGAGCTGTTCCTGGAGACCCCGCGTGATTCGCTGCGCAGTCGCCGCCCGCGTTTGCTGGTGCTGGGCGGCAGTCTGGGTGCCGAGCCGCTGAACAAGCTGCTGCCCGAAGCCCTGGCACTGGTGGCCGCCGAGTTGCGTCCTGAGGTGTTCCATCAGGCCGGCAAGCAACATGACGCGATTACCACTGAACGCTATGCCGCGGTTGGCGTCGAAGCGACCGTTGCGCCGTTTATCAAGGACATGGCGCGGGCTTACGCCTGGGCTGATCTGGTGGTATGCCGCTCCGGTGCGCTGACCGTCAGCGAGCTGGCCGCCGCCGGCCTGCCGGCGTTCCTGCTGCCGCTGCCGCACGCGATCGACGATCACCAGACCCGCAATGCCGATTATCTGGCCAGTGCCGGCGCTGCCGTACTGCTGCCACAACGTTCCACTGACGCCGCCACGCTGGCTGCGCAGCTGACCGAGGTTTTGATGCACCCCGAACGCCTGAATGAAATGGGTCAGACCGCACGTCGTCTGGCCAAACCCGATGCAACCTGCACCGTTGTCGATATCTGCCTGGAGGTGGCCCGTGGCTAAGTCTCCCGCCGCTGCTCGTTCGGAAATCCGCCGCATGCGCCGCATCCGCCGCATCCACTTCGTCGGCATCGGTGGTGCCGGCATGTGCGGTATCGCCGAAGTGCTGCTCAATCTCGGTTATGAAGTGTCCGGCTCCGACCTCAAGGCCTCGGCCGTGACCGAGCGTCTGGAAAGCTTCGGTGCGCAGATCTTTATTGGCCACCGTGCCGAAAACGCCGAGCAGGCCGACGTGCTGGTGGTGTCCAGTGCGGTGAACACCAGCAACCCGGAAGTCGCCACTGCTCTGGAGCGTCGTATCCCCGTAGTGCCGCGCGCGGAGATGCTCGCCGAACTGATGCGCTATCGCCACGGTATTGCTGTTGCCGGCACTCATGGCAAGACCACTACCACCAGCCTGCTGGCTTCGGTATTCGCCGCCGGTGGTCTGGACCCGACGTTCGTGATTGGTGGTCGGCTGAATGCTGCAGGCACCAACGCCCAACTGGGCAGCAGCCGTTACCTGATCGCCGAAGCCGATGAGAGCGACGCCAGCTTCCTGCACCTGCAGCCGATGGTCTCGGTGGTCACCAATATCGACATGGACCACATGAGCACCTATGGCGGTGACTTCAATAAGTTGAAGAAAACCTTCATCGAGTTCCTCCACAACCTGCCGTTCTACGGTCTGGCAGTACTTTGTGTGGATGACCCGATCGTGCGTGAAATCCTGCCGCAGGTGGCACGTCCGACCGTGACCTACGGCTTCGATGAGGGGGCCGACGTCCGTGCGATCAACGTGCGTCAGCAGGGCATGCAAACCTTCTTTACCGTGCTGCGCCGCGACCGCGAGCCGCTGGACGTCTCGGTGAACATGCCGGGCAACCACAACGTACTGAACGCCCTGGCGACCATTGCCATCGCCAGCGACGAGGGCATCAGCGATGACGCCATCGTCCAGGGCCTGTCGCAGTTCCAGGGTGTCGGCCGGCGCTTTCAGGTCTACGGCGAACTGCCGGTGGACGGTGGCAGCGTGATGCTGGTCGACGATTACGGCCACCACCCACGCGAAGTTGCGGCGGTGATCAAGGCCGTGCGCGGTGGCTGGCCTGAGCGCCGCCTGGTGATGGTCTACCAGCCACACCGTTTCAGCCGTACTCGCGACCTGTACGACGATTTCGTTCAGGTGCTCGGCGATGCCCAGGTACTGCTGCTGATGGAAGTCTACCCGGCCGGTGAAGCGCCGATTCCCGGGGCGGACAGCCGCAACCTGTGCCACAGCATTCGTCAGCGCGGCCAGCTCGACCCGATCTATATCGAACGCGGCGTGGACCTCGCGCCCATCGTCAAGCCACTGCTGCGTGCTGGCGACATTCTTCTCTGCCAAGGTGCCGGCGATATCGGCGGCCTGGCTCCGCAACTGTTGCAAAGCCCGCTGTTCGCAGCGGCCGAAGGTAAGTCGAAATGAGTGCTGCCAGTCTGCAATCACAATTTCCGGTCAGCGCCTTTGGGCGCGTGGCCGTGCTGTTCGGCGGCAAGAGCGCCGAGCGTGAAGTCTCGCTGAAGTCCGGCAATGCCGTGCTGCAAGCGCTGCTGGCTGCCGGTGTGGATGCGTTCGGCATCGACGCAGGCGATGACCTGTTGCAGCGCCTGACCGCCGAGAAGATCGACCGCGCCTTTATTGTGCTGCACGGCCGTGGCGGCGAAGACGGCTCGATGCAGGGCCTGCTTGAGTGCGCTGGGATTCCTTACACCGGTAGCGGCATCCTCGCCTCGGCCCTGGCCATGGACAAGCTGCGCACCAAGCGTGTGTGGCTGAGCCTCGGCCTGCCAACGCCGGCTCACGCTGCGCTGGCCAGTGAAGCCGACTGCCATGCAGCCGCTGCCGAGCTGGGTTTCCCGCTGTTCGTCAAACCGGCCCACGAAGGGTCGAGCATCGGCATGGCCAAGGTCAGTGATGTCGATGCATTGATCGCTGCCTGGAAAGACGCCAGCCGTTATGACTCGCAGGTGCTGGTCGAGCAGATGATCGCCGGCCCGGAATTCACCATCGCCATGCTGCGCGGTCAGGTGCTGCCACCGATTGCCCTGGGCACGCCGCACAGCTTCTACGACTACGACGCCAAGTACCTGGCCAATGACACCCAGTACCGCATTCCCTGCGGCCTCTCGGCGGAGAAGGAAGCTGAACTGAAAGACCTCACCGCGCGCGCCTGTGAAGCAGTCGGCACCCAAGGCTGGGCCCGTGCCGATGTGATGCAGGACGCCGATGGCAAGTTTTGGCTGCTGGAAGTCAACACCGTACCGGGTATGACCGACCACAGCCTGGTGCCGATGGCGGCTCGCGCTGCGGGCCTTGATTTTCAACAACTGGTGTTGGCGATTCTGGCCGACAGCCTTGAGGCACGGGGTTAACTCATGACGGCCACTCTGCGTCACCAGCCAGGTTCGAACCGCGCCCCCGTGCGCGGCAAGCCTGCGCAGCGCGGCGCCAGCCGTTTGGTGGTCAAGGAGCCGATCAGCCTGCGGGTGAGCCTGCCGAAGACCAACTTCGCCTGGCTCAAGCGACTGACCTGGCCGCTGCTGCTGCTTGGTCTGGGTTATGGCACCTACGAGTTGTCGTTGCGTGCGCTGCCCTATGCCGATCAGCCGATTGCGCGGATCAGCGTTGAGGGCGACCTCAGCTACGTCAATCAGCAGGCCGTGCAGCAGCGCATTGCGCCCTATGCCAACGCCAGCTTCTTCAAGGTCGACCTGCTCAGCCTGCGCCGCGAGCTGGAGCTGATGCCGTGGATCGCCAGCGCCCAGGTGCGCCGCGTGTGGCCGGATCAGTTGGTGGTGCGTTTGGAAGAGCAACTGCCGATTGCCCGTTGGGGCGATGAGGCACTGCTGAACAATCAGGGCGAGGCGTTTGCCCCGCAGGAAGTCAGCAATTATCAGCACCTGCCGCAGCTGTACGGCCCACGCCGTGCCCAGCAGCAGGTAATGCAGCAATACCAGGTGCTCAGCCAGATGCTGCGGCCCATGGGCTTTTCCGTGGCGCGTCTGGAGTTGCGTGAACGCGGTAGCTGGTTCCTCTCCACCGGGCAGGGCATCGAGTTGCTGCTGGGACGTGATCATGTGGTGGAAAAAATGCGCCGCTTCTCGGCCATCTACAACAAGGCCTTGAAAGAGCAACAAACGAATATCGCGCGTATCGATCTGCGTTATGCCAACGGCCTGGCCGTGGCCTGGCGCGAGCCGGTAGCGCCCGCAGCGGCAACCACCGCTGTCGTGCAGTGAATCAGGAGAAGACAAGAGCCATGGCAAACGTGCAGAGCGGCAAGATGATCGTCGGCCTCGACATTGGCACCTCCAAGGTGGTGGCGTTGGTCGGTGAAGTAAATGCGGACGGCCAACTGGAAATCGTCGGCATCGGCACTCATCCGTCGCGCGGTTTGAAGAAGGGCGTGGTGGTGAATATCGAATCCACCGTGCAGTCGATTCAGCGCGCCGTGGAAGAGGCCCAGCTGATGGCTGGTTGCCGTATCCACTCCGCGTTCGTCGGTGTAGCCGGCAATCACATCCGTAGCCTCAATAGCCACGGCATCGTCGCCATCCGTGATCGTGAAGTCAGTCCGGCCGACCTTGAGCGTGTACTGGATGCCGCCCAGGCCGTGGCCATCCCAGCGGACCAGCGTGTGCTGCACACCCTGCCGCAGGATTACGTGATCGATAACCAGGAAGGCGTACGTGAGCCGCTGGGCATGTCCGGCGTGCGTCTGGAAGCCAAGGTGCACGTGGTGACATGTGCGGTGAACGCGGCGCAGAACATCGAGAAGTGCGTGCGTCGCTGCGGCCTGGAAGTCGACGACATCATCCTTGAACAACTGGCCTCGGCCTATGCCGTGCTGACCGACGACGAGAAAGAACTGGGCGTGTGCCTGGTCGATATCGGCGGCGGCACTACCGACATCTGCATCTTCACCGAAGGCGCGATCCGCCACACCGCGGTAATCCCGATTGCTGGCGATCAGGTCACCAATGACATCGCCATGGCCCTGCGTACACCGACCCAATATGCCGAAGAGATCAAGATTCGGTATGCTTGCGCGCTGGCCAAACTGGCCGGTGCTGGCGAAACCATTAAGGTGCCGAGCGTCGGTGATCGTCCGCCGCGCGACCTCTCGCGTCAGTCCCTGGCCGAAGTGGTCGAGCCGCGCTACGACGAGCTGTTCACCCTGATTCAGGCCGAACTGCGCCGCAGCGGCTACGAGGATCTGATTCCGGCCGGGATCGTCCTCACTGGCGGCACAGCGAAGATGGAAGGAGCCGTCGAGCTGGCCGAAGAAATTTTCCATATGCCGGTACGCCTGGGCGTGCCGCAAGGTGTCAAAGGATTGGCCGACGTAGTGCGCAACCCCATCTATTCCACAGGTGTAGGCCTGCTGCTGTATGGACTGCAAAAGCAGGCCGACGGCATCTCCATGTCTGCACTTGGCAGCTACAGCGATGAACCTAAACAACCTGTGCTGGAACGGCTGAAACGCTGGGTCCAGGGCAATTTCTGATTTTGCAGTAGGCGTTACAAAACTAGAAAGTAAAAAGGAGAGGGAAAATGTTCGAACTCGTAGACAGCGCTCCAGCAAGTGCAGTTATCAAGGTGATCGGCGTGGGCGGTGGCGGCGGCAACGCAGTCAACCACATGGCGAAGAACAACATCGAAGGCGTCGAGTTCATCTGCGCCAACACCGATGCTCAGGCTCTGAAAAACATCGGCGCACGTACCGTACTGCAACTGGGTACTGCGGTGACCAAGGGCCTGGGCGCCGGTGCCAATCCGGAAGTCGGCCGTCAGGCGGCTATGGAAGACCGCGAGCGTATCGCTGAGGTGCTGGCCGGCACCGACATGGTCTTTATCACCACTGGCATGGGCGGCGGTACCGGTACCGGTGCGGCGCCAGTCATCGCTCAGGTGGCCAAGGAAATGGGCATCCTCACCGTTGCGGTGGTGACCCGTCCGTTCCCGTTCGAAGGCAAGAAGCGTATGACCATTGCCGAGGAAGGTATTCGCGCGCTGTCGGAAAGTGTCGACTCGCTGATCACCATTCCGAACGAAAAACTGCTGACCATTCTCGGCAAAGACGCCAGCCTGCTGTCGGCTTTCGCCAAGGCTGACGATGTACTGGCCGGTGCCGTGCGCGGTATCTCCGACATCATCAAGCGTCCAGGCATGATCAACGTCGACTTCGCCGACGTGAAAACCGTGATGAGCGAAATGGGCATGGCGATGATGGGTACCGGCTGCGCCAGCGGTCCGAACCGTGCACGTGAAGCCACCGAAGCTGCCATTCGCAACCCGCTGCTGGAAGACGTCAACCTGCAAGGCGCGCGCGGCATTCTGGTGAACATCACCGCCGGTCCTGACCTGTCCCTGGGTGAGTACTCCGACGTGGGCAACATCATCGAGCAGTTCGCCTCCGAGCATGCCACCGTCAAGGTCGGCACCGTGATCGATCCGGACATGCGCGACGAGCTGCACGTGACTGTGGTTGCCACCGGTCTGGGTGCGCGTATCGAGAAGCCAGTCAAGGTTATCGACAATACTGTGCAAGTTTCTGCTAGCACTGGCGGCAACGCCGCAGCCCCGGCGCGTGCCGAGCAAAGCGTCAATTACAAGGACTACGAGCGCCCGACCGTTCAGCGTCAAAGCCACAGTGGCGCGGCCACTGCAGCCAAGCTGAACCCACAGGATGACCTGGATTACCTGGACATCCCGGCGTTTCTGCGTCGTCAGGCTGATTGATGAAATGTATCAGGAGTATTGGGGTGATTGGTGTTCAGCAAAGGCCGGTTCTGCTATCATCGCCGGCCATTGTTGAAAACAATTCGCAACTAGTGCTATAGCGGCCAAAGCCATGATCAGACAACGCACCCTGAAGAACATTATCCGCGCCACTGGCGTCGGCCTGCATTCCGGGGAGAAGGTATACCTGACCCTGAAGCCGGCACCTGTGGACACCGGTATCGTGTTCCGTCGTACCGACCTTGACCCTATCGTGGAAATTCCCGCGCGAGCAGGCAATGTCGGTGAAACCACCATGTCGACCACGCTGGTCAATGGTGATGTCAAGGTGGATACGGTAGAGCACCTGCTTTCGGCCATGGCTGGCCTGGGCATCGATAACGCCTACGTCGAGCTCTCCGCGTCCGAAGTGCCGATCATGGATGGCAGTGCGGGTCCCTTTGTATTCCTGATTCAATCGGCGGGCCTGCAAGAGCAGGAAGCCCACAAGAAGTTCATCCGCATTCTTCGTGAAGTCACGGTAGTCGAGGGCGACAAGCGCGCCACCTTTGTGCCTTTCGAGGGATTCAAGGTGACCTTCGAGATCGATTTCGATCACCCGGTCTTCCGCAATCGCACCCAGTCGGCCAGCGTTGACTTCTCCAGCACCTCGTTTGTGAAGGAAGTCAGCCGTGCGCGTACGTTTGGTTTTATGCGTGATATCGAGTTCCTGCGTTCGCAGAACCTGGCACTCGGCGGCAGCGTGGACAACGCCATCGTGGTAGACGAGTTCCGCGTGTTGAACGAAGACGGCCTGCGGTATGAGGACGAGTTCGTCAAACACAAGATCCTCGATGCGATCGGCGACCTCTACCTGCTGGGCAACAGCCTGATCGGTGAGTTCAAGGGCTTCAAATCGGGGCATGCGCTGAACAATCGCCTGCTGCGTACCCTGATCGAGCAGACCGATTCGTGGGAAGTTGTCACCTTCGACGATCCCAACACCGCGCCAATCTCTTACATGCGCCCGGTTGCGGCCGTGTAACGCAACACCCTCCTTCTTTACTTTCAAAGGCCACCCTCGGGTGGCCTTTTTTATGCCCGAGTGTTGGCTCGTTTGAAGGTCTACTGCTCGCTTTGGCGATGCTTGGCCAGGCGTTCAAGGGCGGCGCGTAGCTTGGGATCGCTGATGCTGTCGGCGGTCGCCTGGATGTTTTCCGCGGCGCTGTCGGAGAGGCTGATTGTGCGACCCGCAGCACGCCTTTCGGCAGTCGGAGGTTGCACCTTGAACAGAATCTTCGTTAAGGTCGCGAACTCTTCGAGTGCCTGCAGTTGTTTCAACAAGCGTTTTTGTTGATAGCGCAGGCGCGTGGCCCAGTGGCCATCGGTGATGATCAGCAGCAGGCAACCCTCGCGCCATGACGCTACATGGCAGTGTTCGCGAGCAGCCGGCTGCAGCTGGCTTTCCACCAGGTGCTGCAGACGATCAATGCGTTGCGCTTGATTGAACAGTGCCTTCAGGGGTTTCGCTTCGCGCAATAACGCGGCGGGAGCTTTGGCCGGCAAAGGACGAAAAGTCATGGCAGGACGCCTGAAAAAGTGAAGCCGCCATGGTAGCAGAGTCGCTGTTGCTGACTGACGCTTCACCACGAGGGGAAGGCCGTGCAGATTATCTTACTCAGTCGGCACCACGGTGCTGCGCGTTCGCTTAGCCTGGACTTGCGTTGGCTGTTGTTGGCGTTCGTCCTGTCCCTGGCGGCCGCGTTGGGCGGCGGGGTCGCTGTGGGTGCCTGGTGGGCACCGGCGACCGTAGCGGTGCATGACGACACACAACTCAATCAGGTGCTCGATCAGCAACGTGCCGAAGTCGGCGAGGTGCGGCGCGATGCCCAGCGTCAACTGGATGCCTTCGCGGTACACGTGGCCGAATTGCAGGCCCGTCTGACCCGTCTGGATGCTTTGGGTGCGCGGCTCACCGAGCTGGCGGATCTGGATGCCAGCGAATTCGACTTCTCCCTCAACGTGGGCCAGGGTGGTGCCGAGGATGCGCTGGGTGACGCGGCTTATGCGCCGCCACCGTTCATGGATGAGCTGGATCAACTCAGTCTGCGTCTGGACAGCCGCGAGCAGCTGCTGGAGGTGCTTGAGCAACTGATCGGCGAGCGCCAGTTGAACGAGGCCGAGTACCTGTCCGGCATGCCGGTGCGTCATGGATACATGTCTTCGCCCTTTGGCCGTCGTGTGCACCCGCTGACCGGGCGCAACACTCAGCACAAGGGCGTCGATTTTGCCGCCAAGCCGGGTAGTGATGTGGTGGCAGTGGCCGCAGGCGTGGTGAGTTTTTCCGGTAATCGCTCCGGTTACGGACATACCGTGGAAATCAGCCATGCCGATGGTTACACCACGCTATACGCGCACAATCAGAGCAATCTGGTGCAAATCGGTGATCTGGTACAGCGCGGGCAGACCATTGCGCGGGTCGGTCGTAGTGGCCGCGCCAGTGGCTACCATGTGCATTTCGAGGTCAGCAAGAAGGGGCGCCTGGTCAATCCAGCCAGCTATATCGCCCGCGTGAGCGACGTCGAATAACGTAGCTTTCCTCATTCGCATTTCCGAGTAGAATGCCCGCTTCGCACGCAGCCATGAAGGCTGCATGGGTCGCTGTTCGGTGCCCCTCAATCCATACGCCTGGAAGATCCTGTCGATATGTTTGCGCCTTTGTTGAAGAAACTCTTTGGAAGCAAGAACGAGCGTGAAGTCAAACGCATGCTCAAGGCGGTTCAGGCCGTCAATGCCTTCGAGGAGCAGATGCTTGCTTTGTCCGATGAGCAATTGCGTGCTAAGACGGCGGAGTTCAAAGCCCGTCTGGCCAAAGGCGAAACCCTTGACCAACTGCTGGCCGAAGCCTTCGCAGTCGCTCGTGAAGCGGGCAAGCGGGTGATGGGCATGCGTCACTTCGACGTGCAGCTGATCGGCGGTATGACCCTGCACGAAGGCAAGATCGCCGAGATGCGTACCGGTGAGGGTAAGACCCTGGTGGCGACTTTGGCGGTGTACCTCAATGCACTGTCCGGCAAGGGTGTGCACGTGGTAACGGTCAACGACTACCTGGCCCGCCGCGACGCTAACTGGATGCGTCCGCTGTATGAATTCCTCGGCCTTTCGGTGGGCATTGTTACTCCGTTTATGCCGCCGGAAGAAAAACGCAGTGCTTATGCGGCCGATATTACCTACGGTACCAACAACGAATTCGGCTTCGATTACCTGCGCGACAACATGGCCTTCAGCCTGGAAGAAAAATTCCAGCGCGAGCTGAATTTCGCCGTAATCGACGAAGTTGACTCCATTCTGATCGACGAAGCACGCACCCCGCTGATTATCTCCGGCCAGGCTGAAGACAGCTCGCGCCTCTACACCGAGATCAACAAGCTGATTCCGCGCCTCAAGCTGCACATCGAGGAAGAAGAGGGCGTGGTGACTCAGGAAGGTCACTACAAGGTTGACGAGAAATCCCGTCAGGTCGAGTTGAACGAAGCCGGTCACCAGTACGTTGAGGAAATGCTCACCGAAGTTGGCCTGCTGGCCGAAGGCGAGAGCCTCTATTCGGCGCACAACCTGGGCCTGCTGACTCACGTGTATTCGGGCCTGCGTGCGCACAAACTGTTCCACCGCAACGTCGAATACATCGTGCAGAACAATCAGGTGCTGCTGATTGACGAACACACCGGCCGTACCATGCCGGGTCGTCGTCTGTCCGAGGGCCTGCACCAGGCCATCGAAGCCAAAGAAGGCCTGCCGATCCAGGCTGAGAGCCAGACTCTGGCCTCGACCACCTTCCAGAACTACTTCCGCCTCTACACCAAACTGTCCGGTATGACCGGTACAGCGGATACCGAAGCGTTCGAGTTCCATCAGATCTACGGTCTGGCGGTGATCGTCATCCCGACCAACCGTGCTCTGGCGCGCAAGGACTTCAACGACCTGGTCTACCTGACTGCGGACGAGAAGTACGCGGCCATCGTCACCGACATCAAGGAAAGCATGGCCCTGGGCCGTCCGGTGCTGGTCGGTACGGCCACCATCGAAACCTCCGAGCACATGTCCAAGCTGCTCAATCAGGAAGGTATTGAGCACAAGGTGCTCAACGCCAAGTTCCACGAGAAGGAAGCCGAGATTATTGCCCAGGCTGGTCGTCCGGGTGCGCTGACCATCGCCACCAACATGGCCGGTCGTGGTACCGACATCCTGCTGGGCGGTAACTGGGAAGTTGAAGTGGCCAACCTGGAGAACGCCACACCTGAGCAGATCGCGCAGATCAAGGCCGACTGGCAGAAGCGTCATCAGCAGGTAATCGAAGCCGGCGGTCTGCATGTGATTGCCTCCGAGCGTCATGAATCGCGCCGCATCGACAACCAGCTGCGTGGCCGTGCCGGCCGTCAGGGTGACCCGGGCTCCAGCCGCTTCTACCTGTCGCTGGAAGACAACCTGATGCGCATCTTCGCCTCCGATCGGGTGAAGAATTTCATGAAGGCCCTGGGCATGCAGTCCGGTGAAGCCATCGAGCACCGCATGGTCAGCAACGCCATCGAAAAAGCCCAGCGCAAGGTTGAAGGGCGTAACTTCGACATGCGTAAGCAGTTGCTGGAATTCGACGACGTGGCCAACGAGCAGCGCAAGGTGATCTACCACATGCGCAACACGTTGCTGGCGGCCGACAACATCGGCGAAACCATCGCCGAGTTCCGTCAGGAAGTGTTGGATAACACCATCAACGAGCACATTGCCCCGCAGTCGCTGCCAGAGCAGTGGGATATCGCCGGCCTGGAAGATGCGCTGTACAGCGGCTTCAACCTGCGTCTGCCGGTTCAGCAGTGGCTCGACGAAGACGACAAGCTGTACGAGGAAACCCTGCGCGAGCGCATCCTCGACGAGTTGCTCAAGGCTTATAACGAGAAAGAAAACGAAGCCAGCGCCGAGGCCCTGCGTACCTTCGAGAAGCAGATTCTGCTGCGCGTGCTGGACGACCTGTGGAAAGACCACCTGTCGACCATGGACCACCTGCGTCACGGTATCCACCTGCGTGGTTATGCGCAGAAGAACCCCAAACAGGAATACAAGCGCGAGTCCTTCACCCTGTTCCAGGAGCTGCTGGAGTCGATCAAGCGCGACACCATCCGTGTCTTGTCGCATGTGCAGGTGCGCCGCGAAGATCCGGCCGAAGAAGAAGCCCGTCTGCGCCGCGAAGCCGAAGCGTTGGCCGAACGTATGCAGTTCCAGCATGCCGAGGCTTCGGCCCTGCTGCCGGAAGCCAGCGAGGAAGAGGGTGACCTGGCGGTGGCTACCGCACCCGTTCGCACCGAGCCGAAGATCGGCCGTAACGAGCCGTGCCCGTGCGGTTCCGGCAAGAAGTACAAGCACTGCCACGGTCAGGTCAACTAAGCCTGTCGTGTACCGAGGGTTGAGCCGACAGTGACGTTGGCTATGCTTGACCCCGCTTGATTAACGCCGCGAACGGTCTGGCCGCTCGCGGCGTTTTACCATCGCATTCAGATGTATTACCGCCTTAAGGAGCGTTCGCTATGGCTGTTGGTCTTGGCCCGTTGTCTACCCTGCACCCAGTTCCAGGTTTCGAATTGGGCATCGCTTCGGCGGGCATCAAGCGTCCAGGGCGCAAGGATGTGGTGGTGATGCGCTGCGCCGAAGGCTCCACCGTAGCCGGGGTGTTCACCCTCAATGCGTTCTGCGCCGCACCGGTGATTCTGGCCAAGAAGCGTGTTCAGGGCGGCGTGCGTTACCTGCTGACCAACACTGGTAATGCCAACGCCGGCACCGGCGAGCCGGGCCTTGCCAATGCTACGCGTACCTGCGCGGCGCTGGCCAAACTGACCGGTGTGGATGAGGGCGCGGTACTGCCGTTCTCCACCGGGGTGATCGGCGAGCCGCTGCCGGTGGAGAAGATCGAAGGCGCTCTGCAGGCCGCACTCGATGATCTGGACGAAAACCACTGGGCCGAAGCCGCCACCGGCATCATGACCACCGATACCCTGCCCAAGGGTGCCAGCCGCCAGTTCCAGCACGATGGCGTAACCGTCACCGTGACCGGCATCAGCAAGGGTGCTGGGATGATCCGCCCGAACATGGCGACCATGCTCGGCTACATCGCCACCGACGCCAAGGTCGCACGCAGCGTGCTGCAGGACCTGGTGCGCGACGCAGCGAACAAATCGTTCAATCGCATCACCATCGATGGCGATACCTCGACCAACGACTGCTGCATGCTGATTGCCACCGGCCAGGCCAAACTGCCGGAAATCAGCGAAGCCAGCGGTGAGCTGTTCGCCAAACTCAAGCAGGCGGTGCTCGAGGTCTTCATGGAAGTGGCGCAGGCCATCGTGCGTGATGGTGAAGGCGCGACCAAGTTCGTGACCGTACAGGTCAACGGCGGTGGCACGCACCAGGAGTGCCTGGATGTGGCCTATGCCGTGGCTCATTCGCCGTTGATCAAGACCGCGCTGTTCGCTTCCGACCCAAACTGGGGGCGCATCCTTGCTGCCGTCGGTTACGCCGGCGTGGCGCAGCTGGACGTGAGCAAGATCGACGTGTTCCTCGGTGAAGTGTGCATCGCCAGCAAGGGCTGCCGTGCGGCCAGCTACACCGAGGAGCAGGGCGCTGCGGTGATGGCCCGTGAAGAAATCACCATCCGCATCGAGCTGGGCCGCGGCGCGTGCAGTGAGACCATCTGGACCACCGACCTGTCCCACGAATACGTGAAGATCAACGCCGAATACCGCACCTGATCGGCCACGTCCCGGCTGTTTGACGGCCAGCATTCCCGTTGTTCATGCCTTCATGAACAACGGGAATTTGCTATTGCGCCAGTCGCCTTTTAAGGTCATTTGACCTTCCCACATCGAGTGCAGCCCATGTCACTTACTCTGGTTATCGGCGATAAAACCTATTCGTCCTGGTCGCTGCGTGCGGCGCTGGCCCTGGAGTTGACCGGTGAGCCCTATAGCGAACAGCTTATAACCCTGAACCGGCCTGACACCCGCGCGCGGATTTTGCAGCATTCGCCGAGCGGCAAGGTGCCGTTGCTGCTCAGTGAGGACGGGGCGATCTGGGATTCGCTGGCGATTGCCGAGTACCTGGCCGAGCGCTTCCCTGCGGCCCAGCTGTGGCCAGCCGCGCGCGATGCTCGCGCGTTGGCCCGCAGTGCCTGCGCGGAAATGCACAGCGGCTTTGTCGCGCTGCGCAGCCACTTGCCGATGGACCTCAAACGCACTCAAGCTTTGCCTGAGATCCCGGCCGATGCGCTGGCCGATATTCAGCGCATCTGCGCGCTGTGGGCCGAGTGCCGGCAGCGCTTTGCACAGGGCGGCGACTTTCTGTTTGGCCAGCCCACCCTGGCGGATGCCTTTTTTGCCCCGGTAGCCGCGCGTTTGCGCAGTTACCAGGTGGCACTGCCGGCGGACGCCAGTGCCTATGTCGCAACGATTTATCAGTGGCCGGCGTTTCAGCGCTGGTACCAAGCTGCCCAGGAGGAACATCTGGCGTGAAACGTATTCATGTAGCCGCAGCGGTGATTCGCGGGGTCGACGGGCAGATTCTGCTCGCCAAGCGTCCTGATGATAAGCATCAGGGCGGCCTGTGGGAGTTTCCCGGCGGTAAGGTCGAGGCCGCTGAAACGGTGCAGGCTGCCTTGGCCCGCGAGCTGGAGGAGGAGCTAGGTATTCGTCCCAGCGCTGCGCGGCCGTTGATTCAGGTGCGCCACGATTACCCGGACAAGCAGGTGCTGCTGGATGTCTGGGAGGTTTCGGCGTTTAGCGGTGAGCCGCATGGTGCCGAGGGTCAGCCGCTGGCCTGGGTCAGCCCGCGGGAACTGGGCGACTATGAGTTTCCGGCGGCCAACCGGCCTATCGTGGCGGCAGCGCGCCTGCCTGAGCGTTACCTGATCACCCCGGAAGGGTTGAGTGGGCCTGAGTTGCTGCGCGGTATTCAGGCTGCGCTGAAGAGCGGCATCCGCCTGTTGCAGCTGCGTGCGCCAGCGATGTTCGATGCGCAGTACCGCGACCTGGCTGTGGATGCCCTCGGTCTCTGTGCGGGCAAGGCGCAGCTGATGCTCAAGGGGCCGCTGGAGTGGCTGGGCGACTTTCCCGCTGCCGGTTGGCACCTGACGGCACAGCAGTTGCGCGAGTTGAGTGCGGCAGGGCGGCCGTTTCCGCCACAGCGCTGGCTGGCGGCGTCCTGCCACTCGGCGCAGGAGCTGGAGCTGGCCACGCAAATGGGCGTGGATTTCATCACCCTGTCACCGGTGCAAGCCACCCAAACCCATCCCGATGCGCAGCCGCTGGGTTGGGCGCAGGTAACCGAGTTGTTGCAGGGGTTCAACCAGCCAGCTTACCTGCTCGGCGGTGTGACCCCGGCCGATGTGGAGCGCGCCTGGCAGGCGGGGGCTCAGGGCGTGGCCGGGATTCGCGCGTTCTGGCCGCAGTAGCTGCCGGTGCAGGGCAAAGGGCGTTATAGTCGCGCCCTTAAATGGTGCGTGACGGGTGGGTAGTTGACGGTGCAAGGCATCAAGGCGTGGTTGAAGGGCTTCTGGCCGGCACCCATGGCGGTCAGCCTGAGTGAGCGCGGGCTCAGTTGTGTTGGCGCAGTACTGGGGCTGCTGTTCAGCGGCTGGCTCTGTCATGAGGTGCTGGGCAGTGCCAGCCCGTGGTTGATTGCGCCCATGGGCGCATCGGCGGTGCTGCTGTTTGCCGTGCCTGCCAGCCCGTTGGCCCAGCCCTGGTCGATCCTCGGCGGCAACCTGATTTCTGCCTTGGTAGGTGTCACCTGCGCGACCTGGCTCGGCCACCACGCCTGGGTAGCCGCGTTGGCCGGTGGTGCGGCGATTGCCGCGATGTTCGCCCTGCGCTGCCTGCATCCGCCAGGTGGTGCCGTGGCGCTGACGGCCGTGCTGGCCGGGCCGGAAGTGGCTCAGCTGGGCTATCACTTCGCCCTTTACCCCGTGGGGCTGAACTCCATCGGCTTGCTGCTGATCGCGCTGCTGTTCAATAACGCCCTGCGCCGTCAGTACCCGCATCGTCCGCTGGAGCACGGCAATGTGCACAAAACCCGTGATCCGTTGCCGCGTGATCGTCTGGGCTTCACCCCTGCGGACCTGGATGCGGTACTTAAGGCGCGTGGTGAGTTGCTTGATATCTCCCGCGAAGATCTGGAAGAAATCCTCCTGCAAACCGAAGCACGGGCCTATCAGCGCCGTTTTGGCGAGGTGCGCTGCGCCGACATCATGTCCCGCGATGTGCTGAGCTTGAGCGAGCAGGCCAGCCTTGCCGATGCGCGCACCAAGCTGCATGAGCATCGCCTCAGTGCCCTGCCGGTGCTCAACGCCGCAGGGCAGTTGCAGGGCATGCTGGGACTGCATGATGTGCTGCTGGCTGAACCCGAGAAGGCGACGGTGAGCAGTTGCATGCGCCGTCAGGCACCGACCTGTCGCCCTGAGTGGCCAGTGACTTACCTGTTGCAGACGCTTACTGATGCTGATGTGCACCAACTGCCGGTGGTCGATGAGCACCGCCAGTTGCTGGGCATCGTCAGTCAGTCGGATTTGCTGGCGGCGCTGTTTCGCCTGTCACTGCAGCCATCCCCTACGCCCGCTGGTGGTTGAATGCGTTTATGTCAGTAGATGCCCGTTCTCCCTCGAATATGCGCCCCAGCACCCTGCATTTGCCGCGCGGTAACTGGGCGACGGTGTTCGAGTGCCTGTGCGCGCATTTCCCGGCGATTGCCGCCGAGGTCTGGCAGGAGCGGATTGCCCGTGGCCGGGTGCTGGACGCACAGGGTCAGCCGCTCGGCATGGCTGCGGCTTATCGTGAAGGGCTCAAGGTGCATTACTTTCGCGAGGTCCCCGCGGAGACGCCGATTCCTTTCGAAGAAACCGTGCTGCATGTCGATGAACACCTGCTGGTGGCGGATAAACCGCATTTTCTGCCGGTGATGCCCGCCGGCGAATACGTCGAGCAGACGTTGCAGGCGCGCCTGGCCAAGCGCCTGGGCAATGCCGACTTGGTGCCGCTGCACCGGATTGATCGGCACACCGCCGGCCTGGTGCTGTTTTCCACCAACCGCGCCAGCCGGGGTCAGTACCAGGCGCTGTTTCGTTTGCGGCAGATGGACAAGTGCTACGAGGCGTTGGCGGCGGGTCTGCCACAGCTGGACTTTCCATTGTTGCGGGCGACGCGGCTGGAGGGCGCTGAGCCGTTTTTCCGCATGCAGGAAGTGGCCGGGGAGGCCAATACGGAAACGCGCATCGAGGTTGCCCAGCGTCTGGACGAGCACTGGCTGTACCGGTTGTACCCGGTGACCGGCAAAAAGCACCAGTTGCGCGTACACCTGGCCGCATTGGGCGCACCGATCCTCAATGATCCGTTCTACCCCGAGGTTACGGATGCACCGGACGCCCCGGACGACTACAGCAAGCCGCTCAAGTTGCTGGCTCGGGGACTGAGCTTTATCGATCCGCTAACCGGTCAGCCGCGTAGCTTCGCAAGCCAGCTCAGCCTGCTCTAGTTTTGCGTTTCTTTGGCAGCCGCCTGCCAGAGCACTTCATCGACTCCCTCGCGCTTGGCGATCAGCCGTGCGGCGACGAACAGCAGATCGGACAGGCGGTTGACGTAGGCCAGGCCGACGCCGCGAATCGGCTCCACCGCATTCAGGTGCTGGCAGCGGCGCTCGGCGCTGCGCGCCAGGCTGCGGCACACGTGAGCCTGGGCGATCAGGCGTGAGCCACCGGGCAGAATGAAATTCTCCAAGGGACCGACTTCTTCGTTCCAACGGTCGATGGCGGCCTCCAGGCGTTGGATTTCCGGGGCTTGCAGGGCTTGATAGTCCGGCATCGCCAGCTCGCCACCGAGATCGAACAGGCGATGCTGGCAGGGCGCGAGCACCTCGATGATCTCGCCCAGGCCCGGGCACTTGGCATGCTGTTCGGCCAGCTCAGCCAGCAGCAGGCCGATATGGCTGTTGAGGGTATCCACCTCGCCCATGGCATCCACCCGTGGGTGGTCCTTGGTCACGCGGCGGCCATCGGCCAGGCCGGTTTCGCCGGCGTCGCCGGTGCGGGTGTAAATCTTCGAGAGGCGGTAACCCATGTTCAGAGCCCTGTGTCGAGGTGGCTGGCGGTGAGTGGCAGGCGCAGGGTAAAGCAGGTGCCCTGGCCAGGCTTGGACTGCACCTCCATCTGCCCTTTGTGGTTGTTGGTGATGATGAAGTAGGACACCGACAGGCCGAGCCCGGTGCCCTGGCCGACCTCCTTGGTGGTGAAGAACGGCTCGAAGATGCGTTTGCGCACCAGCTCGGACATGCCCACGCCGTTGTCCTCCACCTGAATTTCCGCCCAGGGCGATGCCAGGCGCAGGCGTAGGGTGATCTGCCCGGGTTGGAGGTTGTCGGTGCGTTGGTGGATGGCCTGGGCGGCATTCTTCAACAGGTTGAGCAGCACCTGCTCCAGCTCGTTGGCGGTGGCCGGCACGGTGGGCAGGTTGTCGGCGAAGTCGCGCTGAATGCTCAGGCTCTTGAAGTCGAAGCTGTCGGTCAGGTCGAAGTCGTTGCTGGCAATTTCCACCGCCTGGTCGATCAGCGCCGGCAGGTTGCAAGGGGCCAACTGACGGTCGCTGCGGCGGCTGAAGTTGAGCATGTGGCTGACGATCTTTGCCGCGCGGCTGCCGGCCTGCTGGATGCCGTCGAGCAGGCGCGGGATCTCCCGGGCACTCAAGTAGCGGTCGATGGCTTGCAGGCTGATGCCGGCCTGTTCGGCTTGCTCGCGGTTCTTGTCCAGCTCGGCTGACAGACGCCGACGGATGTTCTGCACGTTGTGCAGGATGGCGCCCAGCGGGTTGTTGATCTCATGCGCCATGCCGGCGGCCAGGCCACCGACCGAGAGCATCTTTTCCGACTGCACCATCATCTCTTCCAGATTCAGGCGCTGGGTGATGTCGTCGATACGGATTACCACGCCGCGTCCGCTGCCGCCGCTCAATGGGTAAAAGGTCAGGGCAAAGTGGCGGGGCTGTTCATTGCTGCCCCAGGTGACCCGCTCGATCTTCTCCACCTGATGCTGTTCAACGGTGCGCTTGAGTTGCGGCAGGAAGGGTTTGAGCGGCGCGAAGGCGAGGAAGATGGGCTGGTTCAGCGCTTCGTCCAGGCGCGTGCCGGAGAGGCTGCTGGCTTCCTGGTTCCACTGCGTGACGTAGAGCTGTTCATCGAGGGCGATCAGCGCCGAGGGCATGGAGTCGATGATGCTGTTGAGGTAGTTCTGAAAGCCGGTGAGCTTTTTCTCGATCTTGCTGCGCACCTGCACTTCCAGCTCCAGCTTGCGGTTGGAGTGACGGGTTTCTTCGGCCAGGTGCTGGGCCTGGTCGAAGGCCTCCTGAGCGTCGTCGCGGGCGCGCTTGAGTTGCTGTTCACGGGCTTCGATGCGGATCAACATGGTGTTGAAGGCATCGGCCAGGCTGCCGATCTCGTCGGCGTTACCGCGGCGGGCGCGCAGGGCGTAGTTCTCTTCACGGGTGACCTGACGCGAGAGTTCTTCCAGGCGGCGGATCGGACGGGTGATCAGGCGCCGCACCTGGCGCGAGACGATCAGCCAGAGCAGTACGCTGAGGGCGAGAATCACCCCGCTGGCCGTCAGGGTGCCGGTGTAGAACACCCCCGGCAGCTCGCTGGAGGCCACCAGCAGCAGGTGCCCCGGATTGCCCGTAGTCTGCGGCAGCTCGACCAACTGGTTGATGCGAAACTCCTGATGGCGCCAGGACTCCACCTCTTCGATGCGCTGCGGCAGGCGCAGTTTGTCGCCGCGTTGCAGCTGCGCCAGGCTTTGCCCATTGCCGTCGTAGATCACTGCCGCGCGCAGGGGCGCGTAATCATCCAGGCGTTTGAGCAGGGCCTCTGCGGTTGTCGGTGAGCTGAGTGCCTGTTTGCTCAGCGGCGGGCTGGCAATCAGCCGGCCGAGGGTGTGCAGGGCTTGCGGGGCGACGCTTTCCTGGGAGATCCAGTAGGCGGCGCTGATAAAGGCCAGGTTGGCCACCAGCAGTACGGTGGCCAGCAGGGCCAGAAGGGCGACCAGCAGTTTGCGGCCAACCGGGAGGTTCTCAAGACGCTGACGCAGGGGCATGGCAGGGCGGGTCGTGGTGGTGAACGTGCAGGCAGGTTAGGGGCTGTTGCGGTGTGCGTGCAAGCGAGGAAAACCTCAACCAGCTTCAGTGGCTGGGCAGGCCGCGGCTGTCGAGGTGGGCCAGCAGTTGCGTGTGCAGGGCATGCACGTGCGGCAGGTGCAGCTGATGGCGTTGGGCGGCCTGACAGGCGTAGCCCAGCAGGTAGGCAATTTCCGTGCGGCGACCCTGGCTGACGTCCTGATGCATGGAGGAGTAGTTCAGCGCGGTGGCCTGGATGACCCGCAGCACATCCTCATGCAGGCCTTCGGCGGCGTTACTGTGGCCGCAGCGCTGTAGCAATTCGCTCAGTTCGCCGCTCAGGCAGGCAAGCTGCGCTGGGTGCTCGCGCAGTTCGCCATTGCGGCAGTCGTGCAACACCGTCAGCGGGTTGATCGCACAGTTCAGCGCCAGCTTGCGCCACAGTCGGCTGAGGATATCCAGGCTCCAGTCGTGGGCGATGCCGGCCTGGCGCAGGTCTGCCAGCCAGGCCGGTGGCTGCATGTTCTGTGGGTCGCCGAGCCAGGTATGGCCGTGGCCGGCAAACACCACCTGAAAATCAGCCTGACGAAAGGCGCCTTCGGTGCTGGAGGCAAATATGCAACGTGCCTGCGGCGCGACGCGGGCCACTTCGTCCTGGCTGCCCAGGCCGTTTTGCAGCAGCAGGATATCGGCATCAGGCGTCAGGCGAGGGGCCAGCTGCGCCACTGCGGGCGCGGCGTCATAGGCTTTGCAGGCCAGCAGCAGGTGCTGGATCGGTTGTGTATCCGCCACGGTCTGGGCTGCAATCGGGTAGTGCTGTGTCTGGCCTTGTTCGATCAAGGTCAGGCCGCCAGCCTGCTGGTAGCGGTGCAGGCGTTCAGCGTCGCGCAGCAGCAGCTGCACCGGGACGCCTGCACGGGCCAGGCGAGTTGCCCACAGGGTGCCGAGGCTACCCGCACCGAGAATGTGCCACATAGACGCTGCCGCTTAAGGCAAGGGCAGGCGCAGGGCAGTGACCCGGCCGCTGCTGTGTGACTCGGGCAGCAGTTTTTCCGCATGGCTGATGATCTGTTCGGGCGTGCAGGGCAGGCCCTTGGCGTCCAGCCCGACCAGGCTGATGCCGGCCTTGAGGCTGATAAAGCCTTCGCTGGTCTTGAAGGCCTTGAGGTTGATGCCGTCGTGCAGGCGTTTGAAGCTGCTCGGTGAGCATTCGTGCAGGTCGGTCAGCAGGGTAATCAGGCCGAAATGGCTTTCATCCAGGCGCACCAGAATATCCAGTGGCCGTACCAGCTGCTGCAGGCGACGGGCGACGCCAGTGAGCAGTTCGTTGTAGAACGTGTCGCCGTACTGCAGGTGCAGTTCGTGCATGTCCTGCAGGCCAATCAGCAGGTAACACAACGCACCGCCACGGGATTCGACCTGGCGCAGGCTGTCGAGGGTTTTCTGGTGCAGGTAGCGGCTGTTGCCCAGGCCTGTGAGTGGGTCGATCAGGTTGCGCTTTTCCAGGCTGGCGATGTTTTCCGTGAGCAGGCGGTTTTCCTGCAGCAGGCGCTGCAAGGTGTTGCACAGGCGATCGGCGGCATAGACCCGTGGCACCAGCTGCTCGTTCATCGCGGCTTTGCTGATGAAGTCATCGACACCGCTGTCGAAGGCTTCGCCCAGGACGTTTTCGCCTTCCTTGCCGGTGAGCAGGATGACGTAGGTGTAGTGGTGGGCCATTTCGTCGAACTGGCGCACCTGTACGGTCAGTTCCAGGCCGTTCATTTCCGGCATCAGCCAGTCTGCCAGGAGCACGCTGGCCGGACGCTGTTCGAGCAGTTTGATGGCTTCGGCGGCACTGCTGGCGAAACGCAGATCCTGATAGCCCGCCTGGCTCAAGGCGCGCCCGATCATGGCGCTGGAGAACTTGGCGTCATCGACGACCAAAATGCTCAGGTGGGGGTTAGGCATGGGGCAGGCTCGCTAGGGGGAAATCACAAGAGCCCGATACTTCGCCGGGCAGTGTTTGTTGCTACCGCTATATAATGGCCGGGTTTTTTTATCGTCAAGCCAGGCGTGTCCCATTCGTGATGCAGGGCGCGCCGTCTATCTGGAGCAAACCCATGCCTTCGTTCGACGTGGTGTCCGAGCTGGACAAACATGAAGTTACTAACGCCATCGACAACGCCATCAAAGAGCTGGAACGTCGTTATGACCTGCGCGGTAAAGGTAGCTTTGAACTGAAAGAGCTGACTGTCAACCTGACAGCCGATGCGGATTTTCAGTTGGAGCAGATGATCGAGATTCTCAAGCTGGCGCTGGTCAAACGCAAGATCGACGTGCAATGCCTGGAGTTCAAGGATGCCTATCCGTCGGGCAAGAGCGTCAAGCAGGAGGTGATTCTGCGCGAGGGCATCGAGAAGGAACTGGCGAAGAAGATCGTCGCCCACGTCAAGGACAGCAAGCTCAAGGTGCAGGCCGCCATTCAAGGCGAGCAGGTGCGCATCACCGGCAAGAAACGCGATGACCTGCAAGAGGCTATTGCTGCGCTGCGCGCCAAGGAATTTGGCATGCCGCTGCAGTTCAACAACTTCCGCGATTGAACCTTTGCTGCGTTGTAGCGTCGCAAGCAGCTCTATCCATCTGACCGCCATGGCTTGCCATGGCGGTTGCGTTTTATGCACAGGAAACAGGAGTCGCCCATGGAGATGAATGTCGAGCAATTGATCAAAGTGTCGGAGGCCTGGTTGCCTGTGATGCTGGAGTACAGCGGCAAGTTGACCCTGGCCTTGATCACCCTGCTGATCGGCTGGTGGCTGATTGGCAAACTCACCAACAGCATCGGCCAATTGCTGGCATTGCGTCAGGTTGACCGAGCGTTGAGCAGCTTTATCGGCAGCCTGGTGAGTATCGTGCTCAAGGTGCTGCTGTTGATCAGCGTGGCGTCGATGATCGGCGTGGAAACTACGTCCTTCATTGCCATGATCGGTGCGGCCGGTCTGGCGATTGGCCTGGCCTTGCAAGGCAGTCTGGCGAATTTTGCCGGCGGTGTGCTGATCATGCTGTTCCGGCCGTTCCGGGCCGGTGACTGGATCGAGGCGCAGGGTGTGGCCGGCAGTGTCGACAGCATTCAGATCTTCCACACCACCCTGAAAACCGGCGACAACAAGGTGGTGATCGTGCCCAATGGCAGCCTGTCCAACGGGCATATCACCAACTATTCACGCGAGAACAAACGGCGCGTTGATATCAACCTGGGGATCGATTATTCCAGCGATATCAAACAGGCCCGCGAAGTGCTGCTGAAGATTGCCGCTGACCCGCGGGTGCACCGCGACCCTGAGCCTGTGGTGTTTGTCACTGGGTTGGGGGATAACGCGATCAACCTGTCGCTGCGCGTCTGGGTGGCTACGGCGGATTTCTGGCCAGTGACCTTTGCCTTTACCGAACAGGCCAAGGAGCGCCTCAGTGAGGCCGGTATCGGCATCCCGTTCCCGCAGCGGGTGGTGCATTTGGTGCAGCAGGCGGGTTGAGCCCCGAGTGTCGAGGTAGCGCCGCCCTCAGGGGCGGCGTGCTCCGCAAAGCCGGGGGAAGGGCTGCCCCATGGCGGTCTGGTAGTGATTGATCAGAAACTGCCAATCACCCTCGTGCCACGGTGAGTGGCGGCGCAACTGAAGCATGTCATGCAGGGCCGCTTGCTTGCGATTGAGGCGACGGCGAGCCTTTTCCAGATCCAGCAGGGCAACCTCGCAGTTGCTTTCCTGTATGCGCACAAAGATATGTTTGGCATACATGCAGCCGTGTTGCAGGCGGGCTGTATGCAACTTGGCCAGGCATTCGGCGATGCCTTGCAGCAATTGCTGATGCTGGGTTTCGTCGCAGTGCTCGCGAGGATGCTCGAGATACCACTGATCGAGAGGCAGAAAGCCTTCTAGCGCCTTGGTTACTAGCAGCGCTCGCCAACCATCGGCCCCGCGCTCTGCGCCGCAGTAAACGATTTCTGGAACGGCGACCCCGGCTTTTGCCGCATTGAGCAGCGCATCGCGTTCACGCAGTACGGTGGGTCGACCCAGGGGGTATTGCAGGCTGCGGTAAGTGTGTCCCGCCTGCCTTTTGGCATAGAGCAACTGCCCTTGCACGGTGATGCGTTGCACACCGCTCTGGCCACCGCGGCGGTCATTGGGTTCTTCGACCCACTTACCCTGGGTTTGCCACCAACTGTTGAAGTCGTCTGATGGCGAGGTGTTGCGGGTGTTACTGCCGGTGGCGGCCATGATGTGTCCTTATCTGCATATCAATTACCAGCAAGACGCCTGCCATTGCGCCTGATATGCCATTGGGTGAGTTCTTATTGTTGTTCGATTGTCGCTGTTGCATCGCGCAGTTGCCCGCGCTCACGCCGCCATTGCAGCACAATCAGAATCAGTGTCGGGATGCCCAGCAGTGCGGTGGCCAGGAAGAACTGGGCGTAGCCGAGCTTCTCCACCATCACCCCGGAGTAGCCACCGATCAGGCGAGGCAGCAGCAACATGATCGAACTGAGCAGGGCATACTGGGTGGCGGAGAACTTCAGGTTGGTCAGGCTCGACAGGTAGGCGACGAAGGCCGCAGTGGCCAGACCCGCGCTGAAATTGTCAGCCGAGATGGTAAGGATCAGCATCTGCAGGTCTGCGCCCATGCCGGCGAGCATGAGGAACAGCAGGTTGGTCGCGGCTGACGCTGCGCCGCCGATAAACAGGATCGGCAGAATGCCGAAACGCACGATCAGCAAACCACCGAAGCCTGCACCAATCAGGGTCATGACCAGGCCGAAGAGCTTGCTGACGCTGGCGATCTGATCCTTGGTGAAGCCTTGGTCGATGTAGAACACGTTGGCCATTACGCCCATCACCGTGTCCGACATGCGGTAGGTGGCAATCAGTCCCAGCAGCAGAAAGGCTTGCCAGCGGTAACGCAGAATAAAGTCATTCACCGGCGTCAGCACAGGCGCCAGGCCACGGCGTCCCATGGACGACAGGCACATGGCAGTCAGGATGGTGTAGAGCAGGGCACGCAGGAAGGCGCGATCTTCCAGCAGCAGGTCGAGCAGGCTGGCCTCGCCGTTGACCAGGCTGGCGAAGTCGGTGTTGTAGAACTGGGTAAACATTGCCGGTACGGACACCAGCAACACGATCAGCACCACCACAGAGGCAATCTGGTGGCTGAAACCATAACGTGCAGCAGCCAGCTGGGTGCGCAGCGGCACATCAGGTTCGCGCATCCACAAGCTGGTGAGCAGGCCTGGCAGCATCAACAGGGCGAACAGCAGGTAGGTGCCGGCCCAGGCGCCATGCTGATAGAGCAGGGCGGTGGAGCCAAAGCCTTCGGCGAAGTACAGCGCGCCAGCGGTGGCCAGCAGTGCGGCGACCCGGTAGCCGGCCATGTAGCTGGCGGCCAGTGCGGCCTGGCGGGTGTCATCGACGATTTCCAGGCGGTAGGCATCGACGGCGATGTCCTGAGTGGCAGACGCGAAGGCCACCAGTACCGCCAGGGAAATCAGCCAGGTCAGATGGGTTTGCGGGTCGCACAGGGCCATGCCGGCCAGGCCAATGGCAATCAGTACCTGCGACAACACCAACCAAGAGCGGCGCCGACCAAGTTTGCCGAGCAGCGGCAGACGCCATTGGTCGAGCAGTGGCGACCAGACCCATTTGAAGGCGTAAGCCAGGCCGATCAGGCTGGCAAAACCGATGGTTTCACGGGCTACACCGGCCTCGCGCAACCAGACCGACAGGGTGGAAAACACCAGCATATAAGGCAGGCCGGCGGCGAACCCCAGCAGCAGCAGCACCAGTGTCGAGGGGCTTGAGTAGGCAGCAATGGCATCGCGCCAGCTTTTACGGGGCATTGAAGGGGTATCAGCCTGAGATTGACCTAATAAAGGGCGCACTCTAGGGTCTGTTACCGTTTTAGCGCAAGCCGCGTTGCCGCGAAAAATCTCGCCAGGCTAGGCGGAGGACGCAGGAAATGGCGTTCCCTTGCCAAGTCCTCCAACACCGCATGGCGAGATTTTGCGCGCAACCCGCAGGGCCGGGCCTGTTTTAGCGCGATGCGGCATTTCTCGACGGCTCATTTGAACGACCAAACTTCGCCTCTCGTGCCTTGCCTCGCGCTAAAACAGTCTCCGGCGCGGTCGCGATAAAACGGCAACAGACCCTACCCGCTGTGCTCCATTGGGCGCCAGCCGTAGCGCAGCATATCCACCCGATCGTTATGGATTTGCACGCCTTCCTCACGTAGACGGCTGCGTTGCTCCGCGCCGGACAGACTGCCTGCGGGCAAACTGAGGCGCCCGGCGGCGGCAATGACCCGGTGCCAGGGCAGGGTGCTGCCGTCCGGCAGTTGGCTGAGGGTGCGCCCGACCCAGCGCGCGGCGCGGCCTAAGCCTGCGTATGCAGCCAGTTGGCCGTAACTCACCACGCAGCCGGCTGGTATCTGCGCCAGCACCGCATAAAGCGCTGTGCGGCGTTCGGCCTGGCTTGCTGTCGGCTGGCCTGGCGCGGCATGCTTCGATCCCTGTTCTGGCTCGCTATCCGGCTTTCCCATCATGCTGCTACGTACTCTTTTGTGTTCTCTGGTTCTTGCTCTAGCCGCGCCTGCGTGGGCGGATACGGTGTGGCTGAACAACGGAGATCGCCTGAGTGGCGAGATCATCCTGCTCGATGGCGGCAAGCTGGCCCTGAAAACCAAGTACGCCGGGCAGGTACTGATCGCCTGGAAGGATATCGACACCCTGCGCTCCGATAAACCTCTGCTTGTACGCCGCCAGGGCTTCGACAGTGAACACAGCAAACAGTTGGAGGCGGCCGGCAAAGGCATGGTGCGGGTGGTCAATGCCAGCACCCAGACCATTCCTCTGGCCAGTATCAATCGTTTGATTCCGCCGCGTCCGGTGCTGCGTGATCGGGTCTGGGAGGGCAACCTGGACGCCAAGCTGGACATGAAGCGCGATGACAACGAAACCGATGAGTGGAAGCTCAAGGGCAATACCCGCGTCGAGCACGGCCGCTGGCGACATGTGCTCAGCAGCGAGCTGGAGCGCAAAGTCAAAAACGATGTGAAAACCGCTGACAACTGGCAACTGGAGTACGACCTCGACCGCTTCATTACCGATCATTGGTTCTGGCGTGCCGGGGGCGAGCATGACGAAGACGATTTTGCCTTTTTTACCCGCCAGCGCAGCATCGGCACGGGGCCCGGTTACCGCTTCTGGGATAACGAGCTGGGGCGTTTTGACATGATTGTTCAGCTCAATCGCCTGCAACTGCGCAGCAGTACGGCCGAGCTGGACTTCAACACCTACTCGCTGGAGTGGGATTACAAGCGTCTGCTCTGGGGTACGCGGCTGGAGCTGTACAGCAATGCCGAATTGCAGGTGCCGGAAATCGAGCAGATCGACTACGTGCTCGACGGTGAGGTGGGCCTGCGTTACCGCCTGAATGACTGGGCGCGGCTGTCGCTGCTCTACGAGCTGGATATGGCGCGCGGGCTTGGCCAAACCAGCAGCGAGCGGCGTTACCTGTTGGGTGTTGGCGTGGGCTGGTAACCGCCCCGTACAGGAGAAAAGCTGAACTCACGGTGATTCTGTCGGTCAGTGCTTGCTCTAGTGTCGTGCATACGGATAATGCCCGGCCTTCCGTGAACCTGAGACAGACAAGCCTTGCCTATGTTTTCCAGAACCCTGCTGTGCCTGGCCCTTTGTGCGACTGCAACCTCTGCGCTGGCCGATACCGTCTGGTTGAAGAACGGCGATCGCCTGACCGGCAAGATCAAGTTTTTCGACGGCGGCAAGCTGCTGCTGGAAACCGACTACGGCGGTGCCATTGCCCTGGACTGGAACAAGATCGCGACCCTGGAGAGCGATCAAGAATTGCTGGTCAAGGAAAGTGCCACCAGCGGTGAGCGGGCCAAAGCCCTGCAACCGGCCGAGCCTGGCAAAGTCACCCTGGCCAATGGCGAAGCGCCGAAAACCGTCGAGCTGGCCAGCATTCAGCAGATTCTCAAACCCAAGCCGCTGATCGAGGATTTTGTCTGGAAGGGCAATATCGATGCTGCGCTGGACTACAAGCGCGCCGAGCGCGACACCGACGATTACGACGTGCGCCTGAAAACCCAGGCCCGGCATGGGCTGTGGCGACACAATGGACAAGCCGAATACAACCGCGAGCTGCGCGATGATGTACTGAGTACCGATAACTGGGGCGTGGAATATGCCCTGGACCGCTTCTTGACTGAGCAGTGGTTCTGGCAGGGGCGCCTGGAATACAAGCGTGACCGCATCGAAGACCTGCGCCGCCAGCGCACCGTGGGTACCGGTCCGGGTTATCAGTTCTGGGATAACGAGCTGGGTGCCTTCTCCGTGGCCGGACTGCTCAACCGCACCGACTACGAATATGCCAATGGCGAGAATGACAACTTCTACGCCGTCAGCATGAAGTGGGACTACAACCGTTACCTGATCGGCAAGAGCGTCGAGCTGTTCAGCGATGGCGAAGTGGGCAAGCCACTGGCCAACGCGGCCGACTATACCCTGGATGCCGCTGTGGGCCTGCGCTACAAGCTGACCGACTGGGCCTCGCTGAACATGAAGGCGGAGAAGGATCTGGTTAGCGGCTCGGAAGGCGAGCTGGACGAAACCCGTTATAGCCTGGGTTTTGGCGTGGGTTGGTAAGGTCTTAGTCGCATAAAAAAGCCCCGCGTTTGCGGGGCTTTTTGTTGGCGGAGTGCTCGATCTAGCGGATTACAACCGCAGACCGCCATCCAGCTCCAGAACACGACCGGTGTAATAGTCGTTTTCTAGGATATAAGCCACCGAGTGAGCGATCTCGGCCGGTTTACCCATGCGGCGCAGCGGGATGACCGAGGTCATGCGCTCCAGCGCTTCCGGTTTCATGCTGGCAACCATTTCGGTTTCGATAAAGCCCGGGGCCACGCCGGCCACACGGATGCCATAACGCGCCAGCTCCTTGGCCCAGACCACGGTGTCAGCGGCTACACCGGCCTTGGCGGCGGAGTAGTTGGCCTGACCGATGTTGCCGGCACGGGAGATGGAGGAGATGTTGATGATCGCGCCTTCGTTTTTCAGCTCGATCATCTTCGCCGCCACTTCACGGGTGCAGAGGAACACGCCGGTCAGGTTGACGTCGATCACCGATTGCCACTGGGCCAGGCTCAGCTTGGTGATTTCGCCATCCTTGACCTTGATGGTCAGGCCATCACGCAGGATACCGGCGTTGTTGACCAGACCATTGATGGCGCCGAAGTCTTCGGCAACCTGGGCCACGGTCTGGGTCACTTGTTCTTCATTGGCGACGTTGCACAGGTAAGAGCGTGCTTCCACGCCCAGCGCTTTGCAGGCGGCCACAGCTTCGTCGAGCTTTTCCTGGTTCAGGTCGACCAGTGCCAGCTTGGCACCTTTGCCGGCCAGGTATTCGGCCATGGCACGGCCAAGCCCTTGGCAGCCACCGGTGATAATGATGACCTTGTCTGTAAGTTGCATCGCGATTCCCCTCAAATGGTGTCGTAGAGCCTTGCTGGCGCGGTAACCTAAGTGCCTGTCCGTTTGTGACGGATTCTATGCAAGGAGTCATAAGGTGAGCGTGAAAGCCGGCAAGCATGCCCGAGAATTGCTGCTCAAGGAATACCGGGGCGTGCTCAGCACCCATTCCAAGGCGATGCCGGGTTTCCCTTTCGGATCAGTGGTGCCCTATTGCCTGGATGCTGACGGTTATCCGCTGATCCTGATCAGCCGCATTGCCCAGCACACCCATAACCTCAAGCAGGACGGTAAATGCTCGCTGCTGGTGGGCGAGCGCGGTGCTGAGGATGTTCAAGCCGTCGGCCGCCTGACCCTGCTGGCTGAGGCGCGGCCGCTGGATGATGCAGAGCAGGTCGAGGCGGCCGCGCAGCGCTATTACCGCTATTTCCCCGAGTCACGCGGTTATCACCAGGCCCATGACTTCGACTTCTGGCGACTGGAACCGGTGCGCTGGCGCTATATCGGTGGTTTTGGCGCGATTCACTGGCTGGAGCAGGTGGCGCTGGCCAATGCCTTTGCCGGCGACAGTGAAGTCAGCATGCTCGAACACATGAACAGCGATCATGCCAAGGCCATCGCTCACTATGTCGAGCTGGCCGGTTTGCCTCGCCATGCGCCGGCTGAGCTGGTCGGTATCGACAGTGAGGGTTTCCACCTGCGTATCGGCCAGAGTCTGTATTGGCTGGCCTTTCCAACATCCTGTAACAGTCCGCTTGAAGTGCGTCAGGCCCTGGTGGCACTGGCCCGCGCCGAGGTCTGGCCGACCGACGGTCAGGCTTCAGCTTGAATTCAGCCCGACACCCCATACTTCTTACTTACTGGAAGCTGATCTTCCGTTAAGGACCCTGTGATGCGTGCGTTTCTGTTTTTGTTTCTGCTGTTCCCGATCATCGAGCTGGCGCTGTTGATTCAGGTGGGCAGCGCCATTGGTGTGTTGCCGACCCTGCTATTGGTGATTGGCACCGCCATTCTCGGCAGCATCCTGCTGCGTGTCGCCGGTGTTGCCACGGCCTGGCGCGCGCGGGAGAAACTGGCCCGTGGCGAGTTGCCCGAGCAGGAAATGCTCGAAGGCCTGCTGATTGCCGTCGGGGGCGGGTTGTTGCTGTTGCCCGGCTTTATCAGCGACATCTTCGGTGTGCTCTGCCTGATCCCCTTCACTCGGCGCTTGCTGGTGGGACAGGTGCGCAAGCGCGCCGCCGAACAGGCCATGCGCCAGCGCGCCTTCTATGACGACCAGGCCGCCCGTTCCGGACAAACCCGCCCCCAGGTGCTGGAAGGCGAGTACGAGCGCCGCGACTGAGCCCATCTGCTGGAGTTGTGGCTTGTCTGCGCACCCATCGCTGTGCCGGTGGATGAATAAAAAATTCACCGGCAGCCCTTGAAATCCCCTTGCACGCCCTTATGTAGCGGACACCGCAAGGTTTTCTGCCATTCAGGCAGAACAGACTTCAGCGCTACGCCTGGCGCAGCGCTACCGGCCCCGCCGGACTTTGCTAACCCGCCGGTGACTGCACCGGCCGATAAACCACCTATTGGGAGAGATCGACAATGAAGCTTCGTCCTCTGCATGACCGCGTCGTAATCCGTCGCAGCGAAGAAGAAAAGAAAACCGCAGGCGGCATCGTGCTGCCAGGTTCCGCTGCCGAGAAGCCGAATCAGGGCGAGATCGTGGCGGTAGGTACTGGCCGCGTGCTGGACAACGGTGAAGTGCGTGCTCTGGCCGTTAAAGTCGGTGACAAAGTGGTGTTTGGCCCTTACTCCGGCAGCAACACCATCAAAGTTGACGGTGAAGACCTGCTGGTAATGAGCGAGAGCGAAATCCTCGCTGTCGTTGAAGGTTGATTTCAGCGCTCCGTCGCTACGAATTCCGCTCTATCTGAACGAATCAAGGAATAACCATCATGGCTGCTAAAGAAGTTAAATTCGGCGATTCCGCCCGCAAGAAAATGCTCACCGGCGTCAACGTTCTGGCTGACGCAGTAAAAGCCACCCTCGGCCCGAAAGGCCGCAACGTGGTGATCGAGAAGAGCTACGGCGCTCCGCTGATCACCAAGGACGGCGTGTCCGTTGCCAAAGAAATCGAGCTGAAAGACAAGTTCGAAAACATGGGCGCGCAGCTGGTCAAGGACGTTGCGTCCAAGGCTAACGACGCGGCTGGTGACGGCACCACCACCGCCACCGTTCTGGCTCAAGCCATCGTCAACGAAGGCCTGAAAGCCGTCGCTGCGGGCATGAACCCGATGGACCTGAAGCGTGGTATCGACAAAGCCACCATCGCCATCGTTAAAGAAATCAAAGCCCTGTCCAAGCCGTGCGCGGACACCAAGGCGATTGCCCAGGTTGGCACCATCTCCGCCAACTCCGACAACTCCATCGGCGACATTATTGCCGAAGCCATGGAAAAAGTTGGTAAAGAAGGCGTGATCACCGTTGAAGAAGGCTCGGGCCTGGAAAACGAACTGTCCGTCGTAGAAGGCATGCAGTTCGACCGCGGCTACCTGTCGCCGTACTTCATCAACAAGCCGGACACCATGGTCGCCGAACTAGATGGCCCGCTGATCCTGCTGGTTGACAAGAAAATCTCCAACATCCGTGAGCTGCTGCCGGTTCTGGAGGCTGTTGCCAAGTCCGGCCGTCCGCTGCTGATCGTCGCTGAAGACGTTGAAGGCGAAGCCCTGGCAACGCTGGTGGTGAACAACATGCGTGGCATCGTCAAAGTCGCTGCCGTCAAGGCACCGGGCTTCGGCGACCGCCGCAAGGCCATGCTGCAGGACATCGCCATCCTGACCGGCGGTACCGTGATCTCCGAAGAAGTTGGCCTGAGCCTGGAGAGCGCGACCCTGGAGCACCTGGGTAACGCCAAACGCGTGATCCTGAGCAAGGAAAACACCACCGTTATCGACGGCGCTGGCGCGCAGGTGGATATCGAAGCCCGTGTTGCGCAGATCCGCAAGCAGGTTGAAGACACTTCCTCCGACTACGACAAAGAGAAGCTGCAAGAGCGTCTGGCCAAGCTGGCTGGCGGTGTTGCGGTGATCAAGGTCGGTGCCGGCACCGAAGTGGAAATGAAAGAGAAGAAAGCCCGCGTTGAAGACGCCCTGCACGCTACCCGTGCAGCCGTTGAAGAAGGCGTGGTACCTGGCGGTGGCGTGGCGCTGGTGCGTTCGCTGCAAGCCATCAGCGAGCTGAAAGGCGACAACGCCGATCAGGACGTTGGTATCGCTCTGCTGCGCCGCGCTGTTGAAGCGCCGCTGCGTCAGATCGTGGCCAACGCCGGCGGCGAGCCGAGCGTAGTGGTCGACAAGGTCAAGCAAGGTTCGGGCAACTACGGCTTCAACGCCGCGACCGACACCTACGGCGACATGATCGACATGGGTATTCTCGACCCAGCCAAGGTCACCCGTACTGCGCTGCAGGCCGCTGCCTCCATCGCCAGCCTGATGATCACCACCGAAGCGATGATTGCTGAAGTGGCTGACGACAAGCCGGCCGCTGGCGGTATGCCAGACATGGGCGGCATGGGTGGCATGGGCGGCATGATGTAAGCCAGCCCGGCTCCCGGCAGGCCATCGCCAGATGGCTTGCACGCTGTAAAGAAAACCCCGTGCCTGTCACGGGGTTTTCATTTTTCTCGGCTATAACAGTCCTGCGCGGCAAAGCGGTACGCCAATTGCTTTGTGTGATGCCTGCTCCCGGACTGGAGCCTGTCAATCCGCGCTGTGCTGCTGTTCAGCATTGCCGCTTCTTGTTTTGACCTCACTTGGATGTGCTTTACCACGCGGCCTGCGCTGTGCTGGTAGAGGGTTGGCCGGCTGTAGGCAGTTTTAAAGCCATGGGTTCTAGTGCGCCCAGTACTGATGCGGTTGGGCAATAAAGTGACCCTGAGGCTGTTACCGCAGGCCTGAGTGTTGGCGTGGCCAATCCTTGGTTGGTCTGGGGTTGAACCAATTCACCGGCGCGCGCTCGAAGGCTGGCTGTCGAGTGGTGTGTGAGGGGATCAGGACGATCCTGTAATGGGAAACAAACATAGCCGTCGGTCGCCAAAGGCACTGCTGCGGTTGTCCATGATCTAGGGTAATTACACAGCGTTTGGCAGCGCTATCAAGAGGTTGCAGTGATGAAGCTAGAAATCGCACGAGGTTTTTTTCTGGTGACCGCGCTTAGCGTGGCCTCGCTCGCGGCGGCGGCCTGGCAGGAAGCCAGCCCCCAGGTCATCACCCTGAACGAGCAACTGGGTTATTGCCCATTGCCGCCTCAGGCGCGAGCGACCCAGGCAGTACGTCCGGATCAGGATCTGCTGCTGTTTATGTTCAGCCTGTCCCAAGGTGTGCGTTCGCAGGGCTAGACGCTGTGCGGTGGTTGTACAGGTATAAAAAAGCCCGGCTCAGTGCCGGGCTTTTTGTTGCGCGCATCCTTGCGCAGCAGTGCGTGCTATCCGTGGGCCTTGGCGGCTGCTGTGGCGGGCGCATCAGGCTGCGCCAGCAGGCTGTACACGCAGGGCAGCACGAACAGGGTGAACAGCGTGCCGATCGACATGCCGGTGGCGATCACCAGGCCGATGTCAAAGCGGCTGACCGCACCCGCGCCGCTGGCCAGAATCAACGGCACCATGCCGAACACCATGGCGGCGGTGGTCATCAGCACCGGACGCAGACGAATCGCCGCCGCTTCTTCGACCGCTTCACGGCGTGACAGACCTTTCTCACGGCGCAGCTGGTTAGCGAACTCGACGATCAGGATGCCGTGCTTGGTGATCAGGCCGATCAGCGTTACCAGGCCCACCTGGGTGTAGATGTTCATGCTCGACAGGCCGAGGAACAGCGGAATCAGCGCACCGCAGATCGACAGCGGCACTGTGACCATGATCACCAGCGGGTCGCGGAAGCTCTCGAACTGCGCCGCCAGTACCAGGAAGATCAATGCCAGTGCAAGGCCGAAGGTGATGTACAGCGCATTGCCTTCCTGCACCAGCTGGCGCGATGCGCCGGCAAAGTCGTAGGCAAAGCCGGCAGGCGCTTCTTCCTGCATGATCTGGGTCACCGTCTCGATGGCCTCGCCCATGCTGACAATCGGTACGCCCTGGATGATCGCCGAGTTGAGCTGCTGGAACTGATTGAGCTGGGTCGGCCGTGCGCGGTCACTGACCTTGATCAGGGTCGACAGCGCCAGCATCGCACCGCTTTCGCTCTTCACGTAGTAACTGTTCAGCCAGCCCGGATTGTCACGGTAGGCCCGCTCGACCTGGGCGATCACCTTGTAGCTGCGTCCGTCGATGGTGAATCGGTTGATCTCACCTTCGCCAAGCAGGCTGGCCAGGGTCAGACCGAGGTCCTCCATGGACACGCCCATTTGCGCGGCTTTCTCGCGGTCGATTTCCACCACCACTTCCGGCTTGTCGAAGGCCAGGTCAACATCGAGGAAGGCAAACTTGCCGGATTCCACCGCGCGTTGCTTGACCCGTTCGGCCACCTGCAGCAGCGACTGGTAGTCGTTGGGCGTGTTGATCACGAACTGGAACGGCAGGCCCTCGCCAGTGCCCGGCAGCGACGGCAGGTTGAAGCCGAAGATCTGCAAGCCGGCAATCTGCGACAGACGCCCCTGCACCTCGGGGAGGATTTCCATCTGGGTGCGTTCGCGTTCGTTCCACGGCGTCATCAGAAAGCCGCCAATACCCGATTGCACACCGTTGAAGCCGTTGATCTGGAAGGATGAGTAGTACTCGGGGAACTCCTTGAAGATGCTCACGAACTCGTCGGTGTACTTGTTCAGGTACTCCAGGTTGGTCGGTTGCGGGGCGTTGGCGATCATGAAGATGATGCCTTGGTCCTCTTCCGGGGCCAGCTCGCTCTTGGTGAATTTGAGCAGCACCGGAATCAGGCACATGACGATCACCGCAAACACCAGCACCACCGGGCGGGTGTCCAGGGTGCCGTGTAGGGCACGCTGATAGCGGCGCTTGAGTCCGTCGAAGATCTGATCAAGCTTGTGTGCCAGGCCCGATGGGTTCTCTTCGTGGCGCAGCAGCTTGGCGCACATCATCGGCGACAGGGTCAGCGCGACGATGCCGGAGATGATCACCGCGCCGGCCAGCGTCAGGGCGAACTCCTTGAACAAGGCACCAGTGAGGCCTTCGAGGAAGCCGATAGGGGCGTATACCGCCGCCAAGGTGACGGTCATCGACACCACCGGCACGGCGATCTCGCGCGCCCCTTCGATGGCTGCATCGAACGGTGTCTTGCCTTCCTCGATATGCCGGTGGATGTTTTCCACCACCACGATCGCATCGTCCACCACCAGGCCGATGGCCAACACCATGGCCAGGAGCGTCAGCAGGTTGATCGAGTAGCCCATCAGCTGCATGAAGAACAGCACGCCGATCATCGACAGCGGAATGGTGATCACCGGGATCAGCACCGAGCGGAAGGCGCCGAGGAACAGGAACACCACCACGATGACGATCAACACCGCTTCGCCGAGGGTCTTCACCACTTCGTCGATGGAGGCCTGAATAAACAGCGTGGCGTCATAGGCGATGGAGACTTTCAGGTTCGGTGGCAGCTGCGCTTCTAGGTCAGGCATGACCTTGCGCACTTCCTTGATCACGTCCAGCGGGTTGGCCCCTGGCGTGCCCTTGATGGCGATGTACACCGATGGCGTGCCGTCGAAGGAGCTGATCGCATTGTAGCTTTCCGCGCCCATTTCCACCCGCGCCACATCGCGGATCAGCACGCGGCTGTCGCCCACGGTTTTCAGCGGAATGGCGGCAAAGGCCTCGGCGGATTTGAGGTCGGTTTCGGCGTTGATGCTGGTGACCACGTACTCGCCTTTCACTTCACCGGCTGCGGCGAGGAAGTTGTACTTGCGCACGGCGTCGTTAACGTCGCTGGCGGTCACGTTGTAGGCGGCCATCTTCACCGGGTCGAGCCACAGGCGCATGGCGAACACCTGATTACCGAGAATCTCCGCTTCGGCCATGCCCGGCAGGGTGGCCAGCTTGGGCTGAATGACCCTTGAGAGGTAGTCGGTGATCTGCGGGTTGCTCAGTTCCTGGCTGTAGAAGCTGATGTACATCAGTGCCGTGGAGTCGGCAGCTTCCTTGCTCAGCACCGGGTCTTCGGCGTTCTGCGGCAGCTGGTTCTTCACCTCGTTGGCCTTGGCCAGCAGTTCGGTGAACAAACGGTCGCTGTTGGCGCCAATGCGCGCATAGATCGAGATGATCGACACGTTCTGCCGGCTGACCGAGGTCATGTAGTCAATGCCGTCGGCACTCGCCAGGCTCTGTTGCAGCGGCTGAGTGATGTAGCCCTGAATGGTCTCGGCATTGGCCCCGGGGTAAGCCGTGGTCACCGTGATCAGGGCGCTTTCCATCTGTGGATACTGGCGGATGGTCAGTTTGCTGAATGCCTGGAAGCCAAGCAGGATGATCAACAGACTGACCACGGTCGCCAGTACCGGGCGACGGATAAAGGGATCAGTAAAAGCCATAAATAAGTTCCTTTGCACCGCGCCGGATTAATCGGCGCTCGGCTTGGCCTGCGCGTTGGCGATGCTGACGTGGGCGCCGTTATCCAGCTTCAGCTGGCCGGCGGACACCACCTGCTCACCGGCCTGCAGGCCTTTGAGAATCACCACCTGGCCTTCGCGGCGCTCGCCGGTTTCGACAAAACGGCGCTCGACGCTCAGCTCGGCCTGACCTTTGTCGTCTTTGACCACCTGGCCGTCTTCGCCTTTCTTCTCGCCGATGACGTACACCGAGTTGCCGTAGAGGGTGTAGGTGATGGCGGTTTCCGGGACGACGATCTGTGCCTGTTCGCCGGGCAGCAGCACTTCCAGGTTGGCGAACATGCCGGGCAGCAGTTTGCTCTCCGGGTTGGCCAGCATGGCGCGCACCTGCACGTTACGGGTGGTGTCTTCGACTTTGGGGTTGATTGCGGCGATCTCGCCTTCGAACACTTCGTCCGGGTAGGCAGCCACGCTGAAACGCACGCGCTCACCGATGGCCAGTTTGGGCACCGCCTGCTCGGGCAGGAAGAAGTCGACGTAGAGTTTGCTCAGGTCTTGCAGGGTGGCGATGGTGGTGCCCGAGGCGAGGTAGTCGCCGACGTCCACCTGACGGATGCCGATGGTTCCGGCAAACGGCGCGAGAATACGCTTTTTCGCCAGTTGCGCTTGCAGCTGGGCCACGCTGGCGTTGGCTTTCTGCAGGCTGGCGGAGAGGCGGTCGAACTCGCTTTTCGAGATGCTCTGACGGCTCACCAGGCTGCGGCCGCGCTCGTATTCCACGCGGGCCAGGCCCAGCTCGGCCTGAGCGGTGGCCAGGCTGGCCTGCTCGACATCGCTGTCCATCTGGATCAGCGGTTGTTGCAGGGTGACCTGCTCACCTGAGCGGAACAGCACCTGTTGCACGGTGCCGCCGACTTCCACGGTCAGGTCAACGCCCTGGAAGGCCTTGAGCGTACCGATGGCTGGCAGGCGACTCTGCCATGGGTGTTCTTCGGCGGTTGCCGCGTCGACACTGATGGCCGGTTGCGGAGCCGAGAACATCTGGATTTGTTGATAGATGGAGAAGCCTTTGTAGGCAGCCAGGGCGAGTACTACGACGAGTACTGCGCCGAGCATGATCAGCATGCGGCGGAGCAACATATTCCGGTTCCTTGGCAAAGCGGAAAGAGGGCCTGGGAATAGGCAAGAGGGGCACATTAGACCCCTTGTCAGAGCCTGTCAAAGATTCGCATTTACCAGACGTTACGGGGCATGTTGGGGCTGATCATTGAGTCAGTTATTCAGCAAAATGCCAGCATTTGCTGGCATTTTGTCGGCGTGTGTGAACAGCGTCAGGCACTCAGGCGTTGCGTGACCTCGTTGAGTTGCCCGGACAGTTCGTGCAGGTTGCGCCCGGCGCTTTCGGTACGCTGCACGTTCTCCTGGTTGGCGGTGGCGATGGCGGTGATTTCGGTGAGGTTGCGCGAGATGTCCTCAGCGACCGAGGTCTGTTCTTCGGCGGCGGTGGCGATCTGCCGGTTCATATCGCGAATCGCTTCCACGGCACGGGTGATCAACTGCAGGGTGGTGCCGGCTTCGGTGACCTGGGTGACGCCTTCCTCGCTACGGTTCTGCCCGCTTTCGATGGCGCGCACGGCATTTACCGCGCCGGTCTGTACGGTGTCGATGATCTGGTGGATTTCTGCGGTGGATTCAGCGGTGCGCTGCGCCAGGGTGCGCACCTCGTCTGCCACCACGGCAAAGCCACGGCCCTGTTCTCCGGCCCGGGCGGCCTCGATGGCGGCGTTGAGTGCCAGCAGGTTGGTCTGCTCGGCGATGCCGCGAATCACTTCCAGCACCTTGCCGATACGGCCGCTATCACTTTCCAGGCGGCGAATCACCTCCGAGGTGTTGCTGATTTCACTGCGGATATCGGTGATGGTCTTGATGGTGGCCTGCATCACCGTTTCACCCTGACGTGCGGCGTTGTCGGCGGCATCCGCAGCTCCGGCGGCTTCGGCGGCGTGGCGCGCCACTTCCTGGGCGGTGGCGGACATTTCGTGCATGGCGGTGGCGACCTGATCGGTACGCGAGAACTGCTCGCGGGTGCCCTGGGCCATCAGCGTGGCGATCGAGTTGAGCTCGCCGCTGGCGGTGTCCAGGTCGGCGGTGCTGCGTTTCAGGCGGGTGAAGGTGTCAGCGAGAAAATCACGCAGGATATTCGCCGCCACGGCCAGGTTGCCCAGTTCGTCCTGGCGGGTGGCGTCGACACGCTTGCCGAAGTTGCCCTGGCTGAGTTGGGCGATGTGCTCGATCAGTTCACGAATCGGGTTGATCAGGCTGCGGTTGATCAGCCACAGGCTGAACAGGGCAATGACCACGCTGGCACCAAGCATCAGCAAGGTGCCGTAGGTAATGGTGCGCTCGGCTGAGACATTGATCAGGCTGGCCTGTTCCAAGCTCTGCTTGTGCAGTTGATCGGCCAATGCTTCCAGTTGCTGGGTGGTGTTGCGGTCGATGCCGGACACGGCCTTGTCGCCCACCGCAGCATCGCCACCGGCGGCAATAAAGGCATCACGGCCTTTGCGGTAGTTGACGCCGAGGGTCTGGTGCTCGCGCCGCAGGGTGTCGATCTGGCCGCTCAGGGTGCGGGCATCAGCGGCCAGCTCACTCAGTTTGCCGAGGGAATCCTGCACCTTGCGTTCCTGAGCCTCGAACTGGCTCCAGTATTTGTCCAGCTGGGCCTTGTCGCTGCCGCGCAGCAACACGTTCTTCCATTCCTGCACTTGGGTCTTGAAGTTCAGATTGGTTACGTCGATCAGCGCGGAGGCTTCCAGCGGTCCTTCGAGCAGACCGCGGTAGGCCTGCATGCCGCTGGACAGAAAACTGAAGCAGGCCAGTGCGGTGACCAGAATCAGTGCCAGGCTACCGCCGAGCAGGGCGAGGATTTGCGCGCGCAAGGATTTCTGCAGAAACATGGGTGGATACCCCTGAAGGTGAACGGCGGGATGCCAGTGACGCCAGGTGCGCCCTAACTGCGAAGATCCCTATCGACTGGTATCAGTTGGGCCGTGATGAACGGCCTCTGAGGAGTATAGATCGGCTCTGCAGCAGCGTTCTTTAGCCTGCCGCAGGCGTGTTACAGGTGTGTGTGGCGTTCTGGTTTGCAGGTTCAAGCCAGGCGCAGGTGGTTGTCCCACAAGCCGGCGGGCAGTTGCAACGGTTGGCTGCTGATCTGGGCGCTGCGGCAGTCATATAAGCGGCAACGGCCGACACCACTGCTGACCACAAATCCGTCGGCCACCGCGCCCACTCCGGCACAATCCGGCAACGGCGCGTCGAGGCGCAGTGCGGCGCTGTCCAGGTCCCAGATAAACACCCGGTTGCCGCGCGGTGCAGTCAAGGCCAGCAGGCGCAGTTCGCTGTGGATCGCCACGCTGGCGGTGTACTGGTTCATCAGCTGACGCTGCGCATCGGCCACCGGGAAGTGCTGGAACGGCTGACCGGGACGTTTGATCGCCAGCAGCGGCACTGAATCACTGAGTTCGCCCATGTATTGCTGGCCGGTGACCAGGGTGCCGTCGCTGGCCACTGCCATATGGCGCACGCTGTTCATGCGCTCGGGCAGCTGTTCCTTGCTGATCAGGCTGCCGTCACGGCGCATCAGCACCAGGCTGGACTCCATGGCGTCGAGGTTCATTTCCACCCGGCTGTCAGCCTCGGTGCGGATGCCGCCATTGGCCACTGCCAGGGTTTCACCATCGGGCAGCCAGAGCAGTTGGTGCGGGCCCAGGCCGTGGGTCGACAGTTCGCTGCTGCGCAGCAGTTGCTCACCTTGCAGGCGATAGACCCCGAGTACGCCACGACCGGGGTCGGAGGTGTCGTTCTCGGTGGCATACAGCCGTTCGCCGTCCTTGTGGAACACTGCATGGCCGTAGAAATGACGCTGCGTCGGCGAATGAAGGGTTTGCAGCAGGCGGCCATCGCGGGTGTCGATCAGGTAGCTCTGGGTGCTCGGGCGGCGGCCGACAAACAGCGCCATTGGCAGAAACGGGTGGCCGATGACGTCGTGGCAGCGCTCGCTGACGGCGGTGGCGAACACTTGGCTGCCGTCCAGTCGGTAACCCACCGCAAAGTGCTTGCCACTGCTGTCGTTACGCGCTGACAGCAGCAGCGGCTGGGCGTTGCTGTGCATCAGTGTCCAGCCGCCATAAGTGCCGGTGGCCGCTGCCGTGGCGGCCAGGGCTGCGACACTCAGGCCGAGAAAAGTACGACGATTGATCTGCATGGGTTAGTCGCCGTCATGGGCGTTAAAGCCCAGCTGGATGCCCAGGGCTTTCGCCAGCTCGGCTTCGTGCAGGCGGTGCAGGGCGTTAAGGCTGTCATACAGCGCGTTCAGTTCGGCGCGGCCGGCTTCATCACCCAGCAGTTCGCCGAGTGGCCGCTGGGCTGCTGCCAGGCGCTGGCGGGTATCGCTGTAGGCGGCGTTGATGCGTTGTTTCAGTTCATCCTGATCACTGCTGAGCAGTGCCTGGATGCCGTTCTGCTCGGCTCCCAGCCAGATGCGTTCGGCGCTGGCCAGACTGGCGGCGAGGTTGGCCAGGCTGGCTTTGCTGCGCCAGGCTTCGGCCTGGTAAGGCTGCGGCTGGCCTTTGCTCTGCCGGCCGAGCGGCGTGCCGAGTTTTTTCTTCAGCCCGTCGATGGCGCTGACCTGGGTGCGCAGCAATTCGGCCACCGCTTCCGGTGCCTCGGCGTAGCGCTCATTGGGGAAGTTTTTCAGCTGGGCGGCCATGCCGTCCTTGCTCTGCCAACTGGCCAGAATGTCAGCGGCGAGGCTTTGCTGGTGTTCACCGATGGCGGCGAGCAGCGGGCAATAACGGGCCTTCTGCTCGCTGTTGTTAAGGTCCAGGGCTGGGTCGAACAGCAGGTATTCATAAGCTGTCAGGCCCTGCACCACGACGCTGGCGTTATCCAGATCGGCGGCGGTCAGTCCGGGCTTGCTGTTGAGCAGCGCTTCCACCTGGCGCGCCACTAGGTTCTTTTTGTCTGGCCAGAACTGAATCTGCCAGGCGCGGTTACCTTCTGCCAGTGGGCCGAGGGCAGCGGGTTGTACGGCGGCCCAGGCACTTTGCGCGCTGGTAAAGGCCTGGCGCGCCTCGACCATATTCTGTTGCCCGGCACAGAAGGCCTGGGCGCTGGCGGCCAGTTGCCGATCAGCTTCGCTCCAGGCGCTGTAGATGGGCAGCAGCACGCCATCGGTCAGCGCCCGGCTGACCTCCTGCTGCGGGTTGCCTGGGCTGCAGGCAGTCAGGGTCAGGCTAAGCAGGGCCAGGGTGAGGGGTGAGCGGATCATCTGCAGCTCCTTACAACGAATTCAGAAAAGCCAACAGCGCGCTGCGCTCGTCGGCATTGAAAGTCAGCACCTGCTGCTTGGCCGCTTCGGCTTCACCGCCGTGCCAGAGGATGGCCTCCAGCAGGTTGCGGGCGCGGCCGTCATGCAGGAACTGGGTGTGACCGTTGACTGTTTCCGTCAGACCAATGCCCCACAGCGGCGGGGTGCGCCACTCGGTGCCGCTGGCGAGAAATTCCGGGCGATTGTCGGCCAGTCCGGCGCCCATGTCATGCAGCAACAGGTCGCTGTAGGGGCGAATCAACTGATTGGCCAGCTCGGGCTCGGCGGCGTCACTGGCAGTGGTGAATTGAGGGGTATGGCAACCCTGGCAACCGGCCTGGTGGAACAGGTTCTTACCGGCCAGTACCTGCGGTGTGTCAGCGCCGCGGCGTGCTGGTACGCCGAGGTTGCGGGTGTAGAACAGGACGCTGGCGAGGATGTTGTCGCTGACTTCCGGTTCACCGCCATGGGGCGCGTGACGGCAGTCGAGTTGCGCTTCGGTGCAGTTATCCTGGCTGACCAGGCTGCTGGTCAGGCCCATGTCGTTGGCAAAGGCTTCGGCATTCTGCTGATTGAGGGTGGGCTGGCCGGCTTTCCAGCCAAAACGGCCGAGTACCGTGCGTTGTTGCTCGCGGTCCCAGACCTGATTGGCGCGCCCGGAAATGCCATCGCCATTGCGGTCCTCCGGGTCGGCATTGGCCAGGATGGCGGCTTCGGGAATGGCTTCCAGCAGGCCCAGGCCGATCATCGGCGGGGCGATGCGTGCCGAGAACAACGTGTCGGGATGCAGGGCGCCGTAACCGAGCTGGCTGATTTTCAGGTTGGGCTTGCGCAGTTCAACCTGGGTGCCATCGGTAAAGCTGACCTGCTGCGTGGTGTAACTGACGCGCACTTTACCTTCAGGGGCTACGCCGGGGTTGGCCATGTCCTGTAACTGACCGCCATAAGTGGGTTCGGCCAGTACGCCAAGGCGCTGGATAATCTCGGCATGTTCGCTGCCTGCTGGAATCGACAGGCGTATCAGCATCGACACCGCACTCTGCGCATCAGGGCCAGGTGGATGGCCGCGGCCGTCCTTGATATGGCAGTTCTGGCAGGCGTTGGTGTTGAAAAGTGGGCCGAGGCCGTCACGCGCCGTGGTGGTGGCGGGTGCGGTCACCCAAGGGTTGCGGAAGAAGCTGTTGCCGACGCTGAAATCCAGGCGGCGTGACGGTGACAGGTTGGCGGAGGGCAGGGAAAAGGCGTTCTGGTCAGCCTTGCGCACCGTGGCGCTGCCCGCAGACAGGGCTTCGCCGGGCTCGGCTTCGGTGAACTGTGGAGTTTTATCGCAGGCGACCAAGCTCAGGCTCAAGGCCAGCAGCAGCGCAACGCGATACGGCGCAAACATGACAGGACATCCGCAACAGAAAACAGGCGGCTGATCTTAACAGTCTGGCTGACTTTAAATAAGACGGATTTGCATTATCGATGGTGGTTAAAGGTCGCAGGGTGCCAAAACGGCTATATCCGAGCTGACTGTTGTCGGCGATTTCTGACCTGTAGTGGGGGCGTGCTTGGCCGTGATCGGGCGAGCCAACGATCCATCGTAAGAGGCGTTTCAGCGGCGAGCTTTCGGCGGTTGTTGTCGCGGCTGAAGCCCCTCTCATATAAGCCTCGTCATAAAAATGGCTGGCGTAAAAAAGCCGCGATTCCGGTTAAGGAGTCGCGGCTTTTTCATCACTACAAGCTAGGACTTCGTGAGTCGCAGCAAGTCCTACGCAGCTTAGAAGCTGTGGTCAGCGGTGTCTGGATTGAGATCACTGATGCCCAGCTTGCCTGCTGCCTGCTCGATGGCGCCGGTCTGCTTGACCAGTGCGGCGATGGCATCCCGAACGATCTGCTGGCCTTCGGCGTTGTCGGCGGCGATCAGTTGATCGAAGTGCTTGCCATTGTTAGCGCTGTCGACCAGCGCCTGCAGCTTGCCTTCGGTGGCTTCGAGGTCGGCTTTCAGGGTGCTGTCAGCGGCGGCGTCAACCTTGGCCACCAGTGACGACAGGCTTGGGCCGCTCAGGGTGGTGCCGTCGACCTTCTTGTACTCGCCCAGGTAGACGTTACGGATACCTTTGCCGTTGTAGAAGTGCGAGTTGTGGGTGTTGTCGCTGAAGCAGTCGTGCTCGTCTTCGGTGGAGTTGGCTTCCAGGGCGACCTTCATGCGCTCGCCCGCCAGTTCGCCGAGGGACAGGCTGCCCATGCCGAAGAGCATCTTGCGCAGGCCGTTTTCCGCCGATTCGGCTTCCAGTTTGGCGCGGTAGTTGTCGGCGTTGCCGGCTTGCCACTGTACGACCATGGCGTCGAGGTCGCTGACCAGCAGGTCGGTGGCCGCCTTGAGGAAAGCGCGGCGACGTTCGTTGTTGCCGCCAGTTGCACCGTCACCGACCACGTAGTCAGTGGCTGGACGCTCGCCAGCACCTGGGTTGGTGCCGTTGAGGTCTTGGCCCCAGAGTAGGAATTCGATGGCGTGGTAGCCGGTAGCCACGTTGGCTTCTGAACCGCCCAGCTCATTCAGGTTGGCCAGCAGTTCCGGGGTGATGGTGCTGACGTCGATCTTGTCTTCGCCGACCTGAATCTCGGTATTGGCGATGATGTTGGCGCTGGCACCTGGGTTACCCAGGGCGTGCTGATAGTCGGTGGCAACGTAGTCGATCAGGCCTTCGTCCAGCGGCCAGGCGTTCAACTGACCTTCCCAGTCGTCGACCACGGCGTTGCCGAAGCGGAACACTTCGGTCTGCATGTAGGGCACACGAGCGGCCAGCCAGGCTTCACGGGCGGCTTTCAGCGTATCGGCATTGGGGGTGGCGAGCAGGGCATCTACGGCCGCTTGCAGGGTTTTGCCGGTGCTGGCGGCATCGCTGAACACGGCCAGGGCCAGGTCCGCATAGTGGCTGACCACTGCCTTGGCGGCGGCTTCGTCGACCTGGCTGGCAGCTGCTGCTGGCGCGCTGGCGCTGCTGGCAGCCGGTGCTGCAGCTTGGTTGGCTGGCGCTTTGTCGTCGCCGCAACCAGCGAGAGAAATGGCAATGGCGAGCAGGCTGGCCGAGGCCAGGGGCATACGAAGCATGGCGAAATCCTTTGCAAGTGAGAGTAGGGCACCCATGCGAGTGAGTGCAAAAACCAAAGCATAATGCGAAAGATTTGCATTTTGCGCAAAGGGTCGTTGCGGTTTTTTCCGTAAAAGCTGTGGCGAGGGGCTGCGTCAGTGTTGAGCGCTGACGCTAGAATGCCTGCATTTCACCCCTCCAAACCTCTTCGGGAGTTGTGCATGAGCCTTACCAGCGTTGTCGTGAGTGTGTTGCTGATCCTGCTCGCGGCCTATGCCGTGATGCTCTACAACGCGCTGGTGCGCTTGAAGCACGGCGTCAGCAAGGCCTGGTCGAATATCGATGTGCTGCTCAAACAGCGCCATGATGAGCTGCCCAAGCTGGTGGAGACCTGCAAGCAGTACATGCAGCATGAGCGCACCACTCTGGAAGCGGTGATCATGGCGCGTCAGGCGGTTTCCACTGCCCAGGCCAGCGGCGACATGAATGCCCTGGGTAAGGCGGAAACGGGTTTGCGCACCGGCCTGGGCCAGCTGTTTGCGCTGGCGGAAAACTACCCGGAGCTGAAGGCCAACGAGAGCTTCCAGCACTTGCAGCAGCGCATCAGCGGCCTGGAAAACGGCATTGCCGACCGCCGCGAGCTGTACAACGAGGCGGTTAATCTGAACAACGTGCGCATCGAGCAGTTCCCCGATGTGTTGATCGCCCGCATGTTTGCCTTCAAGGAAGCCGTGTTGCTGGAATTCAGCGAGTCGGAAAAAGCGGATGTCGACCTTAAATCGTTGTTTGGCTAGGCCATGGATATTCAAGGACAGATTTTCGGGCTGACCTGCAGTGTGGCGGCCTGTGCCGGCGGTGCCTGGTGGTTTGTGCGGCGCTTCTCTCAGGCCCGGCATCTGCTCGATACGCCCACCTCGAAGATTCGCTCGGCGGCGCAAGGCTATGCCGAGTTCTACGGTGTGTTGCACCCGCAGGGCGATGAACAACAGCGTGGGCCGCTGACCAATACGCCGTGCCTGTGGTGGCGTTACAAGATCGAGGAAGAGCAGCGCTCTAGCGACAACAAGGGCAGCAGCTGGCGCATGGTGGAGAGCGGTAGCAGCGAGGCGCTGCTGCAACTCGATGACAGCACCGGCAGCTGCCTGATCGACCCACGCGGGGCGCAAGTGCGCCCGCTGACGCGCGAGGTGTGGAGGGGGAGTCAGCGTCATCCGCTGGGTCTGGCGAAAACCGGTTGGAGCGCGTTTTTCAGCGGCAGTGGACAATACCGCTACACCGAGGAACGCCTGCATGCGGGGCAGCCGCTGTATGCCATCGGGGATTTTCGCAGCAGCGGCGGTGGTCGTCAGGGGCTGGATCTGGCCTCGGCCAAAGGTGCCGTGATTCGCGAGTGGAAAAGTGACTTCAGCGGTTTGCTGCAACGCTTCGACAGCGACCGCAATGGTCAGCTCAATGAGCAGGAGTGGAATCGCGTGCAATTGGCTGCGACGCTTGAGGCCGAGGATCGCCATCGTCAGCAGAGCACACAACCGGCGCAGCACCACCTGGCCAAGCCGAGTGAGGCGCGGCCATTTATCTTGTCCTGCGCGGGCGAGGATGAGCTGGTGCGGAGTTTCTACTGGCAGGCGGCCGGTGCTGTTGTGCTATGCGTGTTGGGCGCAGTGGCGACCGCCTGGCTGCTGGGGGTTAACCGCTTCTAGTACCGAGCACGCAAGAAAAAGCCCGCCAATTGGCGGGCTTTTTTGTCGTTGGATTTAGAGTGTGGCCGGGTTGGCGGTGCTGTTCAGACGGCGGGCCTGTTTCAGGTAGGCGGTCAGCTCGCGCGCGGGCAGCGGCTTGCTGTACAGGTAACCCTGACCCTCGTTGCAGCCCTGGGCGATGATGTAGGCCTCCTGCTCGACCGTTTCCACCCCTTCGGCGATCACCTGCATGCCGAGGCTCTTACCCAGCTGGATGATGGCGCGCACGATGGTGGCATCGTCTTCGTCTTCCAGCAGGTCTTGCACGAAACTCTTGTCGATCTTGATCTTGTCCAGCGGCAAGCTCTTCAGGTAGCTCAGTGAGGAGTAGCCGGTACCGAAGTCATCAATGGCGATCAGCGCGCCGGAGCGGCGCAGGCTGAGCAGGTGCTGGGCGGCGGTGTTGATATCTTCCATCAGACCGGTTTCGGTGACTTCCAGCTCCAGGCTGCGCAGCGGCAGGCGGTAGACCTGCATCAGGTTGTTCACTACCCGTGGCAGCTCGGCGTGATGCAGCTGCACGGTGGAGAGGTTGACCGCCATGCGCAGCTCGGTGAAGCCCTGATCATGCCATTCGCGCAGCTGGCGACAGGTCTGGTCGAGAATCCATTCGCCAATCGGGATGATGGTGCCGTTCTGTTCGGCCAGCGGGATAAACAGATCCGGCGGTACGAAGCCATGTTGCGGGTGCTGCCAACGCAGCAGCGCTTCGACGCCAACCACGCTGTGGTCGCGGTAATCCACCTGTGGTTGGTAAACCAGGTGCAGCTGATTTAGGGCCAGGGCGTCGCGCAGGTCTTTTTCCAGCTCGCGGCGGCGGCGCATTTCGCTGTCGACGCTGGCGATATAGAACTGGTAACGGTTGCGCGAGCGGCTCTTGGCCAGGGTCATGGTCTGTTCGGCTTTCTGCAGCAGCTTCTCGGTGCTGTCGCCATCTTCCGGGAACAGGGTGATGCCGATGGTTGCGCGCAGACGTACTTGCTGCTGGTCGAGCATAAAGGGGTTGTCGAGGTCGTCGAGCACGCTCTGCGCCAGTTCGGCGGCCTCGTAAGGCTGCTCGATATCGGCCTGCACCAGGGCGAACTGGTCGCCGCCCAAGCGGGCCAGGGCACCGAGGCGACCGCTGTGGCTGCGCAGACGGTCGGACAGGGCCAGCAGTAGCTGGTCGCCGGTCTGGTAGCTGAACTGTTCGTTGATCCCTTTGAAGTCATCCAGGCCTACGCAGAGTACCGCTACGCGGCGCTGCAAGCGGCCGGCGTCTTCGAGAATTTGGTCGAGTTGCTGTTGCAGTTGCTGACGGTTCGGCAGGCCGGTGAGGAAGTCGTACTGGGCCATGCGCAGCAGGCTGTTTTCCGCTTCGCGGCGTAGATTGGTGTTGCGTTCGATGGAGGAGAGCAGCTGGTTGGCGGTGTTGATCCACAGGCCCAGTTCGTTCTTCTCGTTACCCTTGAGCATCGGCAGCTTGTGTTCGCTGGGGCGGTCCGGGTTGATGTTGGTCAAGTGCTCGATGATCTTCGACAGCGGTTTGGTCAGCAGCCAGTGATAGACCAAGTACAGCACCAGGCCCATGGCCAGGGCGCGCAGTACACCGGAGATAAAGATGATTACCGAGTTGGTGACAAAGCTCTCGCCGTAGGGGGCCGTGTCGAGGGTGATGCTGAGGTCGCCGTAGTATTCGCTGTAGGGGCCGCGGCCAACCAGCTGGGTGGTGAAATTCTGTTCTTTGCCAAGGATCGGATCGGTCAGCCAGCGGGTGGGGATATCGACCTGCTCTCGGGCTTTCTCCGCCAGCATCGGTTCGTTGGGGTGGCCGATGGCGGCCATGCGCACCGACTCATGCTGGAACAGGCCTTCGATCACCTGCATGCCCATTTCCCGATCCAGGCTGTAGACCGCCTGGGTGGATGGGTCGCGGAACATGCCAAGAATTCGGTGCGCGTCGTTGGCGACTGCCTGACGTGTTTTGTAAACGTCGAAAACAATCTGCGCAAGACTCAAGACCACGCCGACGATTAGCGCTGATAACAGCACTACGCGGAGCAACTTGAGAGACAAGCTGTTTTTAAGTTCCAGCTTCAAATGGCGGTTCCTTGTTCGAGGCCTTCGGCGTCAGACGCTAGTGAGTATTGGCAAAGTCGCGCTTGCAGTCAAAGGGCCATTACCAAACTTTGTCGAACAAATTATCTGCGCGGCGATGGCGCGGACCCTGGCAGCTGTGTTGGCTGCTTGCACTGTGTCGGTGCGAGTTGCCTATGGCTTGAGCACCGTTGGGCGGTTTTATATGGCCTGCCATCCCTGGCGGCCACCTTTCGGGCCGTTGCTACGCAAGGTTAAAAATCCCTCCCAGCTATTTTTTTCTTTGGCATGAGAGTTGCGAAGCCCCCTGTACTCACCGTTACGGGGGATGCTGCGATGAAAACTCGACTCTTAGGGATAGCTGTTTTTGCGGTTTCGCCACTGGCGCAGGCGGCCAGCGATGAGGCGCTCAACACGGCCTGGCTGGTGTTGGCCAGTGTGCTGGTGTTCTTTATGCAGGCCGGCTTTGCCTTGCTGGAAAGCGGCATGTCGCGAGCGAAGAACGCGGTCAATGTGATGATGAAAAATTACATGGACGGCTGCGTCGGCGGCATCACCTTCTGGCTGTTGGGCTTCGGCCTGATGTTCGGCAGCAATATCACCGGCTGGTTCGGCATGAGCCATTTCGCGCCGCATACGGGCGAGCCCTGGGATTTCACCTTCTTGCTGTTTCAGATGATGTTCGCGGCCACGGCGGCGACCATCGCCAGCGGCGCCATGGCCGAGCGTACGCGTTATTCGGCCTACCTGATCGGCGCGGTGGTGATCAGCGGGTTTATCTACCCGGTGTTCGGCAGCTGGGTGTGGAGCGGCATCTATGGCGGCCAGGGCTGGTTAGCGGCCTTGGGCTTTATCGATTTCGCCGGTTCGACCGTGGTGCATAGCGTCGGCGCCTGGTGTGCGCTGGCCGGCATTCTGGTGCTGGGGCCGCGTCTGGGCCGTTTTGCAGCGGACGGTACGCCGCGCAGCATTCCCGGGCACAACCTCAGCCTGGTCGCGTTGGGTGGTTTTATCCTCTGGGTCGGCTGGTTTGGCTTCAACGCCGGCAGCAGCCTGGAGATAAATGTCAGCCTCGGCCTGATTGCCCTGAATACCCATCTGGCGGCATCGGCTGGGGCGCTGGGCGCATTTCTGGCGCAGCGCAGCACCTCCAGCCCGGTGCTGTTGACCACCACGGTGAACGGCTCGCTGGGTGGCCTGGTGGGCATCACCGCCGGTTGCGCGAGCATGTCGCCGTTGTTTGCCTTGCTGACCGGGCTGGTCGCCGGCTTTGTGGTGGTATTCGGTATGCGCCTGCTGGAGCGCTGGCAGCTTGATGATGTGGTCGGCGCCGTGCCCGTGCATGGTTTTGCCGGCGTCTGGGGCACCGTGGCGGCCGGGCTGTTCTTCAGTGGTGATCTGTTCAACTGGTCGCGGGTCGGCGTGCAGCTGCTCGGCGCCGGTGTGGCGTTTGTCTGGGCCTTCCCGCTGGCGCTGATGCTTTATCTGTTGCTGGCGAAAACCCTTGGCCTGCGTACCTCTACCCAGCATGAGCAGCGCGGTCTGGATTATGCCGAGCACGCTGAGGTGGGCTATCCCGAGTTCAACCTGGCCGTCACCTTCGACAGCAACGACTTGCCGAGGAGGGTGTGAGATGAGCCTGGCAACTCGCCGACGGGCGATCTACACCGGGCTGGCCGGGCACTTTGCCGAGGACGAATTATTGGCCGTGCTGGCGCTGTGGGAAAGCAAATACGCCGACAAGCCACCGTTCGCCCTCAATGAGTTTCTCGGCGAAGTGGCCGCAACCACTGAACGCAAGCTGGAGCGCGCCAAGCTCTACCGCGAACTGGTGGGCGCGCTGACCGGGCCGTTATCGGCGTTACTGCCGGACCCGGAACCGCAGTTGCTCAGTTGGCGGCAACGCATGGGCCTGAGTGCGCCATCGAGCGTTGCGGCGAATGTACCGGCGCGGCATACCTTCGAAGCATTGAGCCGGGTGTTGTTCAATGAGTTGGATGCTGGCTTGCTGCCACGCCTGCAACGTTTTGCGGCAGGCAATCTGAGCAACCTGCGCGGCAGCAATGAGCAGCGCCTGCGTGTGCGGGCTTGGCTGGAACAGGGCGCGGAATTGGAACTGGCTGGCCTGGGCTTGGAGCAACTGCGGCAGTTGCTCAATCTGCTGTACATCGGTCTGTGTGAGTACCTGGGGCCCGTGGTGGCCGATCAGCGTCTGACTCAGGCGGTGCAGCAGGTTGAGGCGCTGCACCTGGCGTTTGCGCCGCGCAAACTGTTGTAAAACGCGGGTGCAGAGAACAAGAAACCCGGCACATGGCCGGGTTTCTTGTTATTCGGGAGCGCTGACTTAGGCGGCGTAGTTTTTCGCTACGAAGTCCCAGTTCACCAGGTTCCAGAATGCCTCAACATACTTCGGACGCAGGTTGCGGTAGTCGATGTAGTAGGCGTGTTCCCAAACGTCGCAGGTCAGCAGCGGGGTGTCGCCGCTGGTCAGCGGGCAGCCGGCACCGATGGTGCTGGCCAGAGCCAGGGAGCCGTCAGCCTTCTTCACCAGCCAGCCCCAGCCGGAGCCGAAGGTGCCGATGGAAACCTTGCTGAACTCTTCCTTGAACTTGTCGAAGGAACCGAAGGCTGCGTTGATCGCGTCAGCCAGAGCACCGGTCGGCTGGCCACCGGCGTTAGGCGCCAGGCAGTTCCAGTAGAAGGTGTGGTTCCAGACCTGAGCGGCGTTGTTGAAGATGCCGCCGGAGGAGGTCTTGACGATCTCTTCCAGGGTTTTGCCTTCGAACTCGGTGCCTGGGACCAGGGTGTTCAGGTTCACGACATAGGTGTTGTGGTGCTTGTCGTGGTGGAATTCCAAGGTTTCCTTGGAAATGTGCGGCTGCAGAGCGTCATGTGCGTAGGGCAGCGGCGGCAATTCGAAAGCCATTGTCTATCTCCTAATCAGGTCAGGTGCGGTGTGCGCGAAGCCGATCACGGGCGGCTATCTCAGCGGCGTGAGTTATCTCTTTGCGCCGCAAGCCCTGAATCATAGCACCGGCCCTGCGCCTTAAACACGCGGCAACTGTGTGGAAAACCAACTTGGCGCGCTCTGCGCCGGCCTGCGGCAGCGCTGTTTCAGCCGACTTGGCTGCCGCTGAGCAACTGCCAGGCAATACTGAACATCATCAGCGCCACGCTCAGATCTATAACTCGCCAGGTGCTCGGGCGCGCCAGCCAGGGCGCGAGCCAGGCCGCGCCCAGAGCCAGGCAGAAGAACCAGATCAATGAAGCGCTGGCCGCACCCAGCGCATAGGCACCCGGTACGGGTTGTTGGGCGCCGAGTGAGCCGATCAGCAGGACCGTGTCGAGGTACACATGCGGGTTGAGCAAAGTCACCGCCAGGGCCGCCAGCAGCACCGCTTTGCGTGAGCGCGGGCCGCTGTCGGCGTTGTAGCCCATGGCCTGCGGGCGGCTGGCCCGCAGCAGCGCCTGGGCTCCATACCAGAGCAGAAAAGCCGCGCCGCCCCAGCGGGCGATGCCCAGCAGCAGCGGACTTTGCGCCAGCACGGCGGCCAGGCCGAAGACGCCGGCAGCTACCAGCAGCGCATCGCAGATCACACAGAGCAGCGCCACCGGCAGGTGATGTTCGCGGCGCAGGCTTTGCGCCAGGACGAAGGCGTTCTGCGCACCGAGGGCGATGATCAGCCCGGCGGCGATCAATAACCCGTTGCTATAGCTTTGCCACATCTCGGTTACTCCACCTGCGCACTGAGTTGTTGCAGCACCGCAAGCGCACGCGGCCCATCGGCATGCGCGACGAACAGGTGATCGTGGTAGAAGCCTGCGATCACGTTGCAGCTGATCCCGGCTTGCGCCAGGGCGCTGGCGACAGCCGCCGTCAAACCCACGGCTTCGAGTGCCGAATGCACATGCAGGGTCAGCCAGGCGGCCGCATAGCTGTAAGACAGATGCAGTTGTTCTGCCTGCTGGCGCGCCAGGATCACAGTAAGGCCTTCGGCCTCCTGAAAGCTGCCCAGCGGTTGTGTGCCTTGTAGCTGCGCGGCATCGCTCAGGCTGCAGAACACGTAAGTGCCCTCGTTCAGCTGTGGGCTCATGCTGCGCAGCAAGGTGGTCAGTGAGGTTTCGCCGGCCATGTGGTTTGCCTGTTCCGAGTGGTGATGCTGGCCAGTCTGCTGCGGCTGGGTATATAAGAGAAACCAATAATCCTGATTGCTCATTAGGAAATCTTATTTTGCTCGATTACAAACTACTCGCCGCCCTGGCTGCTGTTGTCGAGCAAGCCGGCTTTGAGCGAGCGGCGCAGGTGCTGGGGCTGTCGCAATCGGCGGTGTCGCAGCGAATCAAGCTGCTCGAGGCGCGGGTCGGTCAGCCGGTGCTGGTGCGTGCGGTGCCGCCGGCGCCGACGGAAATCGGTCGACGTTTGCTTAACCATGTGCAGCAGGTGCGTTTGCTTGAGCGCGATATTCAGGCGCAGGTGCCGGGGCTTGATGAGGGCGGTTTGCCTGAGCGGTTGCGTATTGCGTTGAACGCCGACAGCCTCGCCACTTGGTGGGCCGGCGCCGTGGGCGCGTTCTGCAACGAGCAGCGTTTGCTGCTGGATCTGGTAGTGGAGGATCAGGAGGTCGGCCTCAAGCGTATGCGCGCTGGTGAGGTGGCGGCCTGCGTGTGTGCCAGCGAGCGTCCGGTGGCTGGTGCGCGGGCCATGCTGCTGGGGGCGATGCGTTACCGCGCGTTGGCCAGTCCGGCCTTTATCGCCCGGCACTTCCCCAATGGCGTCACGCCACAGGGCTTGGCCCATGCGCCCGCCATCGTGTTTGGCCCGGATGACCTGTTGCAGCACCGCTTCCTGTCTGGGCTGGGGGTTGAGGGGGGCTTTGCCCACCACCTGTGCCCGTCATCCGAAGGCTTTATTCGCCTGGCACAGGCGGGGTTTGGTTGGGGGCTGATTCCCGAGTTACAGGTGCAGGTCGAGTTGGCGCGTGGCCAACTGGTTGAGCTGATCGCCGAGCAGCCGATTGATGTGCCGCTGTATTGGCATCATTGGCGCAATGGTGGCGAGTTGCTCAACCAGTTGACGCGGCACCTGGCGCAGGCGGCAGGCAAGAGCCTGGTGGCACTGCCGTGAACTTAGAAAAGTTGCACCTTGCCCGAGCCCGGCAACTGTTCCACGCAACGCGCGCCGAGCAGTTTTGATGGGGTGAAGTAGCCACCAGGGCCGCTGTAGTCGAGCAAATGCCGCACGGCCAGCAAGGTACCGTGCACCGTTACGTCATAGCCGTTGGCGGTTTCCAGGCGCGCGGTTTTCACTTCACCGGCGGCATTGCGCGCCTCGCCCCACAGCCAGGTGCGCTGACGAGCGCGGCTGGCCTCATCGGGGCCGCTGACGCGTTTTTCGATCAGTCGCTTAAGCCAGTTCTGCACCGCATCCAGTCCCAGCAGCCCACGCAGTGGGTCGATCAGGCGCATCACGATTGCCGCAACCGTCGGCGTGGGCAGGTACACCTCGATATTGTCGATGCCGGTGGAGTGGTAGGCGGTGGAGACATCGCCCCAGGGGATCGTGACCGCCGGTTTTTCACCGCGGCCAAAGTTGATGGCGCGGCGCTTATAGCCCAGTGGCACATCGGTGATCACCCCTGCACGGCGTACCTTGCCGCCAAACTTCAGGCCTTCCACCGAGGTTTTTGCCGTGCCCGGCGACAGCCCACTGCCACTGTCAAACCCTAGCGCCAGGTGCGTGGCATCGGGCAGGGCCTGGTGCAGGCAGGCGGCCAGGCAATCACTGGGGATCACATCGAAGCCCACGCCGGGGCAGACCACCACGCCCAGTTCGCGGGCCTGCTGACCACGCTGATGGGCCGCTTCGAACACGCTGATCTCGCCAGTGATATCGACATAGTGGGTGGCGCTGGCCAGGCAGGCTTCCAGCATCGGTGCGCTGGTGGCGGAAAACGGACCCGCGCAGTGGGCAACCACGGCGACATCCGCCAGCGCTTCCTTGGCGCGATCCAGTTGGTGGATATCGAATATCCGGCATTCCAGGCCGAGCAAGCTGCCCAGCGCGTGCACCGCAGCCGGGTTACGCCCGGCAAGAATGGGCGTGAGGCCCTGGCGCTTGGCTTCGGCTGCGATCAGGTGGCCGGTGTAGCCGTTGGCGCCGTAAATCATCCAGTGCGTGGCCATCCAGTTTTCCTTTAATAAGCGGAGGTAGGGGCACAGCTTAGCGGGTGCTGTCGCCTTTGTTGGCCTATCGCAGGGTGTGTGCGGTCGCTGATATGGCCTGCAATGCCACAGCGTGCGCTGCTAGAGTGGCGCATCAGCCAGGCTAAACGGGGGTTGCAATGAAGATTCTGGTAACCGGAGCCAGCGGTTTTATCGGTGGGCGTTTTGCCCGTTTTGCCCTGGAGCAGGGCTTGAGTGTGCGGGTCAACGGGCGGCGCGCCGAAGGCGTCGAGCACCTGAGTTCGCGCGGTGCGGAATTTATTCAAGGCGATCTGTCTGACCCCGAGTTGGTGCAGCAGCTGTGTCGGGACGTCGATGCAGTGGTGCATTGTGCCGGCGCGGTGGGCGTGTGGGGGCGTTACGAGGACTTTCACCAGGCCAACGTCACGGTCACCGAGAACGTGGTGGAGGCCTGCCTCAAGCAGAAGGTACGACGCCTGGTGCACCTGTCGTCGCCGTCGGTGTATTTCGATGGCCGGGCGCATGTCGGCCTGCGTGAGGAGCAACTGCCCAAGCGCTTTTCCGATCACTACGGCAAAACCAAGTTTCTTGCCGAGCAGCAGGTATTTGCTGCCCAGGAGTTCGGCCTGGAAGTGCTGGCGCTGCGTCCGCGTTTTGTCACCGGTGCGGGTGATACCAGCATCTTCCCACGCTTGATCAACATGCAGCGCAAAGGGCGCTTGTCGATCATCGGTAACGGCCTGAACAAGGTTGATTTCACCAGCGTGCACAACCTCAATGAGGCCCTGATGAGCAGCCTGCTGGCCGCCGGGCCGGCGCTGGGGCAGGTCTATAACATCAGCAATGGCGCGCCGGTGCCGCTGTGGGACGTGGTCAACTATGTGCTGCGCAAACTCGACCTGCCGCCGGTCAACCGCCATCTGCCCTATGGCCTGGCCTATGGTGCGGCGGCCCTGAACGAGGGCGTGTGCAAGCTGCTACCAGGTCGCCCGGAACCGACGCTGTTCCGCCTGGGTGTGGCGGTGATGGCCAAGGATTTCTCTCTGGATATCAGCCGCGCCCGCCAGTACCTGGAGTACGAGCCCAAGACCAGCCTGTGGACGGCGCTGGATGAATTTTGCGCCTGGTGGCAGGCGCATCAGCGGAGTTGAGGCTCGGGTAACCAGGCTCAGGCGTAAACGCGCTGCCCGCGATACATACGTACCGACTCGCTGGCCGGGCGGTGCGCATGCTCTTCCACCAGCAGCGGGTGGCCGGCCTGCACACGTGGTGTGGTCGCGGGCTCGCCGAATGGGCGATCGCTATACTGGGCCAGCAACTGCCCCAGTTGGCGGGTTTCCTCATTGCTTGAAGTGAGACAGGCGCTGAGCATGCTGTTGATCGCATCAGGCTGGCTCATGCGAATGTCCACTGTCAGTTCTTCGCGCAGCCTGCGGCGCAGGCTCATCATGCAATCCAGTACTTCTCTGTTCAGCTCCATGGACCTTTCCCCCATTGGTACAAGTGGGCTGGGTGTCATCCATCCTGAATGCCACCGGCCTGGTCTCGCCGCGTTTGCCGCGTGCGGATCGCGCCTGTAACGGCCGGTTGCCCTGGCCCTACGAAAACGTCGCAAATAGACAAGTGCAAAGCGCGTACCAGCTCACATTCTGCGGAACTGCGCGGCCTGTAGCGGGTCGATGGCCTGAGCCGTGCCCTTCGTCGGTGCGTTTTGCACTGGCATGGCGCGACACTGAAGCGCTGCGCGCGAACCGTTATACTGCGCGGCAATTTGCTTGGAGCCTGTCGGGCTTTTCCGCAGCCGAGCAGTGTTAAGCCCGACAGGCTCCTCACCCCGCGCTTTCTTGAAGGTTGACCCATGCGTAACGATGCCCACGACGAACTTGATCACGTGCCCAGCCTGCGGGCTGACCACCGGGACCACGACGACTATGCCGCCGAGCAGCCGGAACCGGCGCGCAGCCCTGCCTATGGCCGCGCGGCGACCGCTGCCCCGGTGAAATCGGCCAGCACCGGCCCGCTCTGGGCCCTGGTTGGCGCCTTGATGATCGCCCTGGGTGGGCTCGGCTGGTGGAGCTTCCAGCAGATCAGCCTGATGGAGCAGCAACTGGTGGCGACCCAGGAAAGCTTTGCGCGCATCAGCGAGGAAGCCGCCGGTCGTATTCAGGATATTTCCGGCAAGGTAGTGGCCACCGAATCGTCAGTCACCAGCGGCAGTGAAGCGCTGAAACTGCAGGTCAAGCAGCTGGAAAGCAAACTGGCCGAGCTGAGCAAGCAACAGCAGGGCGCCAGTGGGCAGAACAGCGAGCAGAGCAAGCGCCTTGAGCAACTGGCTGCACAGCTAAAAGGCCAGGAAGGCGGGGATGCCAAGCTGGAAGGCATTCTCAACAAACTCAGCGCCGAACAGGCTGTATTGAAGAATGAGCAGGCCACCCTGAAAAGCGCACTGGCCGGGCAGAGCAAGTTCGACGAGAAGATTGCCGGCCTGCGCAGTGAGATCGATGCGCTTAAGAAACAGGGTAATTCCAGCCAGGCGATTGCCCGTGTGGAGCAGGACCTGCTGGTATTGAAAAGCGATCTGGAAACCCGCTCCGCCGGCAGCAGCACCGCCGAGTTCGATGCGTTCCGCGCGCAGATGAGCCGCAATATCAGCACCCTGCAGGCGCAGGTACTGAACCTGCAGCAGCAGATCGACGCACGCTGAGTGAGTCGCAACGAAAAAGCCCGCCAATTGGCGGGCTTCTTTTTTGGAGGCGTTTAAACCTCACGTAGATACTGGCGAGCCTCTGTAGGAGGCGCTTTAGCGGCGAGCGTTCGATAACGCTATCGCGGTTAAAGCCCCTCCTACGACAGAGCGGCAGCCTCAGGCTTACAGCGTTGGGTAGTCGAGGTAGCCGACCGGGCCTTTGCCGTAGAAGGTTTCCGGGTGTGGCGTATTCAGCTCGGCATCCTGTGCCAGGCGCGCAGGCAGGTCCGGGTTGGCGATAAACGGAATGCCAAAGGCCACCGCATCGGCCTTGCCCTCAGCCAGCCAGGTATTGGCCTGATCCTTGGTGAAGCGTTCGTTGGCGATAAACACGCCGCCGAAGGCTTGTTTCAGGCTTGGCGACAGGCTGTCGTCGGCTTCCTTCTCGCGGGCGCAGATAAAGGCGATGCCGCGTTTGCCCAGCTCGCGAGCGACGTAGGTGAAGGTCTCGGCGCGGTTGGCGTCGCCCATGTCATGGCTGTCGGCACGTGGTGCCAGGTGCACGCCCACACGGCCAGCGCCCCAGACTTCGACTGCCGCATCGGTGACTTCCAGCAGCAGGCGTGCGCGGTTTTCCAGGTTGCCGCCGTAGCGGTCTGTGCGCTGGTTGGTGCTGCTTTGCAGGAACTGGTCGAGCAGGTAGCCGTTCGCGCCGTGGATTTCCACGCCATCAAAGCCGGCGGCCTTGGCGTTTTCCGCGCCCTGGCGGTAGGCCTCGACGATATCGGCGATTTCTTCGGTTTCCAGGGCGCGCGGGGTGACGAAGTCCTTCATCGGGCGTATCAGGCTGACGTGGCCGGCGGGCTGGATGGCGCTCGGTGCGACCGGCAGTTGACCGTTCAGGTAGATCGGGTCGGAAATACGTCCAACGTGCCACAGTTGCAGCACGATCTTGCCGCCTGCGGCGTGCACAGCCTTGGTGATATTGCTCCAGCCGCGTACCTGATCATCCGACCAGATGCCGGGGGTGTCTGGGTAGCCGACGCCCATCGGGGTTACGGCGGTGGCTTCACTGATGATCAGGCCGGCGCTGGCGCGTTGCACGTAGTACTCGGCCATCAGCGCGTTGGGTACGCGGCCTTCATCGGCGCGGCAGCGGGTCAGCGGCGCCATGATGATGCGGTTGTTGAGGTGCAGATCGCCAATCTGGATCGGGTCGAAAAGTGTGGTCATGGAACGGTCCTCTCAGGTTATTCGTTGAGTGCAAGTTGCGGTTCAGGGCTACGGGTATTAAAGGTCAGCAGGGTGGTCAGCAGCGCCAGTACAGCCAGGGCGGCAGCAGCCAGGGGCACGCGGGTCAGGCCGAAACCTTCGGCAATCACCAGGCCTCCAACCCAGGCGCCGAGGGCGTTGCCGAGGTTGAAGGCGCCGATATTCAGGGTCGACACCAGGTTCGGCGCGCCGCTGCCAAAGGCCACCACATTGACCTGCAAGGCCGGCACGGCCGCGAAGGCGGCGGTGGCCCAGAGGAACAGGGTGATTTCGGCAGGGATCAGCGCCTGGCTGGTCCAGCTGAACAGGGTGGAAATCACCGCCATGGCGACGAACACGCCGACCAGGGTGGCTTTCAGGCTGCGGTCGGCCAGGCGACCGCCGAGCACGTTGCCAAGGGTCAGGCCGAGGCCGATCAACAGCAGAGTCCAGGTCACGCCGCTGGGCGACACACCCGTGACTTCACCAAGCAGCGGCGCGATATAGGTGAACAGGGCAAACATCGCCGCGGAGAACAGCACCGTGGTGCTTAGCGCCAGCCACAGACCGGCACCGCGCAGGGCGCGCACTTCACTGGCGAAGTCGGCCTTGGTTTCATCGGTTTTGCTCGGTAATACGCGCCACAGGCCAATCAGGGCAATCACGCCAATCAGGGTCACGGCCCAGAAGGTCGAGCGCCATCCAGCGTACTGACCCAGGGCGGTGCCCAGTGGCACGCCCAGCACGTTGGCCAGGGTCAGGCCGGTAAACATCAAAGCGACTGCTGACGCGCGGCGATTGGCCGGCACCAAGCTGGCGGCCACCACCGAGCCGATACCGAAGAAGGCACCGTGGCAGAGGGCTGTGATGACCCGGGCGAGCATCAGCATCTGGTAGTCGCTGGCCAGGGCGCAGAACAGGTTGCCGGCGATAAAGATGCTCATCAGCGTCAGCAGTGAGGCTTTGCGCGGCCAGCTGGCAGTGGCCAGGGCCATAAAGGGCGCACCGATGGCCACGCCGAGGGCGTAACCGGTGACCAGCCAGCCGGCACCGGGAATCGACACGCCAAGGTCGCCGGCCACTTCCGGCAGCAGGCCCATGATGACGAACTCCGTGGTGCCGATGGCAAACGCGGACAAAGCGAGGACGAGAAGCGCTGCAGGCATGCCGTCAGCTCCTGAAAAAGGGTGAATGAAAAAGGGGTTTTAGAGCGCTTGGCTTATGTGGTTGAGGAACGCCTGGATGGTCTCTTCATTGCGCTTGAAGAAGTTCCACTGGCCGACCTTCTTGCTGCTGATCAGGCCGGCGCGCTGCAGAGTCGCCAGGTGCGCAGAGACGGTTGATTGCGACAGCCCGGTGCGCTGGTCGATCTTGCCGGCGCACACGCCGATTTCCAGCGGGTGATCCTGGTCGGCGAAATACGCTTGCGGGTCTTTCAGCCAATGCAGGATGTCGCGCCGAACCGGATGGGCCAGGGCCTTGATCACTTCATCGATGTCGAGTGGCATGCGGGGTATCCCCTGTGTGCGGTAACGCCATATCGCGATGGAGCGAACTTTATATCGGCTGTTGACGATATACAGATCGTTCGTGACGATAGTCATCATCACGCGGGCTGATGTGTAAGCTGTGGTCATGAATTACCTCGCGCATTTACACCTTGGCGGCGACGCACCGGCACAACTGTTGGGCAGCCTGTATGGCGATTTCGTCAAAGGGCCGTTGGCCGGGCAGTGGCCGGCGGATATCGAGGCGGCTATCCGCCTGCACCGACGTATTGATGTGTTCACCGACAGCCACCCGCTGCAAGCGCAGGCGCGGGCGCGCTTTGCCGTAGAGCGGCGGCGCTACAGCGGCATCTTGCTGGATGTGTTTTTCGATCATTGTCTGGCGCGGAACGGGGCTGATTATGCTGCTGAGCCACTGCCGCGCTTTACCGGGCGGGTGTATCAGGTGCTGGCCGCCGAGCCGCGTTTACCAGAGCGCCTGGCGCACATTGCGCCGCGCATGGCCGCACAGGACTGGCTGGGCAGTTACCGCGAATTTGCCGTGCTGGAGCAGGTGGTCGCGGGGATTGACCGACGGCTGTCGCGGCCAGGTTTGCTGGCCGGCGGAGCGGCCGAGCTGGAGCGGCTGTATCAGCCGCTGCTGGAGGATTTTCGCCAGTTCTATCCCGAGTTGCAGGCCTTCGTGGCCCGCGAGCGTGGGCTCTTCGGTTAGGCCGCCTGGCTTTCTGCTTCTGAAGTTTCTACCACGCCAAACAGCGCCTGGCTGATCGCTTGCTGCGCCGCGCGAGCCAAGGCATTACGGTTCAGCTCGCTGCTGGCAATCGGCGTGAGCAGCTGGATCTGTACTTCACCCAGCTCGCTGCCGAGCAAACGCAGCAGGTGCGAGAGCATGTCGTCATCGCCGATAAACGGCGCCACGCTGCAGGGTTTGCCATCACGCAGGTAGCGGATGGCCACCGGTTGTACATAGACGCCGCTGTCGATGGCGCTGCTCAGCAGGCGGCCATGAAAGGTGCGCAGCCCCAGCCCGTCAGTGGTGGTGCCTTCCGGGAAGATCAGCAGGTTGCGCCCGCGTTGCAGGTGGTTGCCCAACTGCTGGCTGAGCAGGCCGCTATCACCCGAACCCCGGCGGATAAACAGGGTGCCGGCCTTGTGCGCCAGCCAGCCGGCCACCGGCCAGGTGCGCACTTCGGCCTTGGACAGGAAGGACAGCGGGGTGAGCATGCCGAGCAGCGGAATATCAGTCCACGACACATGGTTGCTGACCCACAGCATCGGCTGACGCGGCAGCTCGCCTTGCACCTGCAAGCGGAAAGGCAGCGCCCCGGCCAGGCGTGCGAGAAACCAGCGAGTCAGGCGTTGGCGGGTCGGCATCAAGTCATGCCGCACCAGGCGTTCAAGCAACGTGATGCCGCCAGCCAGCAGGGTGCCGAGACTGATCACCAGCAGCAGGCGCGCTAGGCGCAGGTATAAACGCAATTTCTTCATCTGCTGCTCCGCAGGCCGTGTGCTACAGCGGGTAGGGTGCGCCATACGCGCCGCAGGGTTTTTTGCGCCCGTCATCAGGGACGCTATGCGGTGCGCGCGGCGCACCCTACCGGGCTTGCTGCGATTTGGGCAAGTGCCTTCAGACGGCTGCCTTGAAGTGCCGGGCATAGCGCGGGCACAACTCATCGCGCTTGAGCAGGATAAAGACGTCGGCAACCTGGAAATCCTGGTCCCAGCACGGCTCGCCGCAGATCTTCGCGCCCAGGCGCATGTAAGCCTTGAGCAGCGGCGGCATCTCGGCGATCACGTTGCTCGGCACATCCAGCGTTGGCAGCGGAGTTTTCGGTTCGGCGCGCAGGTGTTCGGTGCACAGGTAGCGTTCGCGCAGGCGCTGCATGATCGCCTGGGCCTGGATGCCGCCGTCCTGCATGGAGATGCTGGCGCAGCCCATCAGGTAGCGGTAACCGCCTTCGTTGAGCACTTCGGCCAACTCGCCCCAGAGTACGGCGATGGTCGCGCCGTTGCGGTAGGCCGTATCGACGCAGGTGCGGCCGATTTCCAATACCGGGCCTTCGAGGTGTGGCAGGCCATGCAGGCTGAATTCTTCTTCGCTGTAGAAGCGCCCCAGGCTGGCGGCTGCGCGGTGGTCGAGCAGGCGAGTAGTGGCCACCAACTCACCGCTATTGAGGTCACGCACGCCGATGTGTTGGCAGTGAATGTCGTAATCATCCATGTCCAGGCCCAGTTCGGCACCTTTGAGCTTGGCATCGAATTCGGCACTGAATACGCGAAAACGCAGCGCCTGGGCTTCGCGCAGGGCGACGGGACCATGTAAGCGCTCGGCTTGCAGGCGACGTGCGGGAGTAGCGGTAAGTGCTATCTGAGTCATACCTGAGTCTCCGTTAGCCGGCTTTTTGCCTTGCAGCCGGTCGATCTTGTTGGGCAAGCTCAGGCTAGGTAGCGGTGGTGTCACCTCCATGAAGATTTGGTGATGCTTGTGTGACACTGATTTCAAACCCTCAAACAAGGAGCAAGGCATGCCCTGGCAACAGCTGTTGAGCCCGCAAACGCGTCTGCCGGTCACAGGCCTGGAGGCGTGGTACGCCAGCCTGCTGGAACGCATCGGTAACCCAGCTCCGCTGCAGCTGGCCTTGCTCGGTGGTCGGATGGCCGCGACGCCGGGGCTGGCGTTTCTTGCCGGCTATCAGGGTGCGCTACGTGCGCTCTGGCCGGCCGCGCCCTGGACTCTGGGCGCACTGTGCGTAACCGAGAACCGCAGCACCCGGCCGGCAGACATGAGTACGCGGATCAACGCCCTGACCCTGGACGGCCGCAAGGATTTCGTTACAGCTGCCGATGCCGCCGATTGGTTGCTGGTCGCAGCCCGTGAGGAAGCTGACGGTATGCCAGTGCAACTGGCGCTTGGGGTGGTGCGCAATGGCGCGCCGGGGGTACAGATCGAGACACTGCCGGCGCTGCCACTGATGCCGGACGTCAGTCATGGCCGCCTGCATCTGCAAGGCGCGCACTGTGAGCGTTTGCCCGGTGACGGTTGGGATGCCTACGTAAAACCCTTCCGTACCCTGGAAGACACCCACGTGCTGGCGGCGCTGACGGCCTGGTTGTTTGGCGTAGGCCAGGAGTCGGCCTGGCCGCAGGCCCTGCAATTACGCTTGCTTGGTTTGCTGGCCGGCTGCGCGGAAGTGGCGCGGCAATGCCCGGGTGCCGCAGCCAGCCACCTGCTGCTGGCTGGGCTGTTTGCCCAGTTCGACAGCCTGCGCACTGATCTGGACAGCGCTTTTGCTGCGGGTGACGCGCATTGGGCGAATCTCTGGCAGCGCGACAAAGGCCTGCTGGCGATTGCCGGAAGTGCGCGCAGCAAACGTCTGCAGAAGGCGCAGGCCGTGCTCGGCATCAACCTGTAAGCCGGTATGGCGCGTCGGCTTGATCCAGATCAGTAAGCTCGGGCCGCTGCGCCAGTAAGCTCGCGGGCTTTCCGGAGAGAGCCTGCCATGCGACGCGAGCCCATAGTGCTGTTCGATAACGGCGAGCATCAATGCATGATGTTCGATGACCTGGTCAGCGGGGAGGGCGTGCAGTCCAACCAGTTCCTGATCACCGACAACGAGCAGTACCTGCTGCTCGATCCGGGCGGCGACCTGACCTACACGCCGTTGTCGCTGGAGCTGTCCAAGCACATCCCGGTGCAGGATTTGACCTATATCTTCGCCTCGCACCAGGACCCGGATATCATCGCGTCGTTGGACAAGTGGCTGCTGCACACCCGCGCACGGGTGATCTGCTCCAAACTCTGGGCGCGCTTTTTGCCGCACCTGACGGCCAACTACCTGGCGCTCAGCCGCGGCATCAACACCTTTGACCGGATCATTGCGCTGCCAGATCGTGGCCAGTCGTTTGCACTGGGTAAATGCACGCTCAAGGCAGTGCCAGCGCACTTTCTCCATTCGGTCGGCAACTTCCAGCTGTATGACCCGGTGAGCAAGATCCTGTTTTCCGGTGACATGGGCGCCTCGCTGGTCGATGACGCGCACCCGGTGACGGACTTCGTCAACCATGTGCCGAACATGCTGGGTTTTCACCGGCGCTACATGGCGGGCAACAAGGCCTGCCGACTGTGGGCGGCGATGGTGCGCGAGATGGATGTGGCGATGATTGTGCCGCAGCACGGCCGACCCTTTGTCGGCGCGGAAATGATCAATGCCTTTCTCTACTGGATCGAAAACCTGGAGTGCGGCATGGATCTGATGGGGCCGGAGGATTATCGCCTGCCGAAGTAGTGGGTTTGCATGCACTGACTTTTCGCGCCGAATTGCCGGCTAAACCGGCGTGTTCGGCGCTTTTTGTCGTCATCAGGGCCATGCTAGGGTGCCGCCTTCGATCCCAGCAGAGGCGGCTCCATGTCCTTCACTCCCTTTCCCGTGCGGCGGCTGATACTGGCGTGCGTCTTCGCTTTGGGCTGCGCCACGGCGCAGGCCGAGAACTGGCCTGGCAGTGACTGGGACAGCCAGTTGGCCGTGCCCAGCGCCGCGCTCAGCGAGTTGGAAAACTACGCCTTCCCCACTCGCGATGACGCCACCCGCAAAGGTGTGCGCACCGATGCCCTGCTGGTGATCCGCGATGGCCAGGTGGTTTATGAGCGCTATGCCGCACCGACCACTGCCGCCACGCCGCACCTGACCTGGTCGATGGCCAAGAGTCTGCTGGCTACCACCATGGGCGTGGCTTACGGCCAGGGCCGCTTCCGTTTGGATGCGCCAGTGGCCGATTACTATCCGCCGTTTGCCGCACATCCGCAGGTCAAGGTTGGCCACTTGCTCAACTGGGCCTCGGGTCTGGACTGGCAGGAAGACTATGAATACGCGCCACTGAAATCGTCGGTAGTCGCGATGCTCTACACCCGTGGCCGCACTGATATGGCGGCGTTCACCGCCGCGCACAGTGCCGATGCCGAACCGGGTGCCCGCTTCCGCTATTCCAGTGGTGACACAAACGTGCTGGCCGCCGCGTTGAAGAACATGGTGGGTGAAGCCGCTTACGCCGATTACCCCTGGACCGCCCTGTTCGACCCGCTCGGCATCACCACCGCTGTGTGGGAGCGCGACGCTGCGGGCACCTTTGTCGGTTCCTCATACGCCTACATGAGCGCCCGTGACCTGGCCCGAGTCGGCCTGCTGATGCAGCGCGATGGCCGCTGGGGCGAGCAGCAATTGCTGCCCAAGGCCTGGGTCGAGTTCAACCGCACGCCGTTCGCCAACTACCAGCCGCAGGCCGACAAGCCGGGTGAAGCGGTGCCAGGTGGTCAGTGGTGGCTGAATGCGGCGGTAGCCGGCGCGAGCAAGCCGTGGCCGGATGCACCGGAGGACACCCTGGTGGCGTCCGGGCACTGGGGGCAGGGACTGTATGTGATCGCCAGCGAGAACTTGGTGATCGTGCGCTATGCCGATGACCGCGATGGCAGCTTTGACCGCAACCATTTCCTCAAACTGGTTCTCGCCGCGTTGGCCGATGAGGTGCAGCCATGATTCGTCGTCGTCCGTTCAGCAGCCTGTTACTGCTTATTCTGCTATTGCTCGCCGCCTTGGCGTGGCAGAACCGCACCCACTTGCAGGCCTTTCCGGGGATTATCGGTGCCTACTCGGCCAAGGAATACTGCTCGTGCCGCTATGTAGCGAACAATCCGGCCGACTACTGCGAGGGGTATGTGGCGCAGTATGTATCGCTCTCCGGCTTCTTCGATGACCCTGCCAACAAGCGTGTGACCGCGCGTGGCCTGGGCAGCACCCAGAGCGCGCAATGGCTGGGCCCACGCCAGGGCTGTCAGCTGTTACCGCAGGCCGCGCCGCTGCCGTAATCAGTGCTGCGCTCTGCTTGATCGCCCGGCAGGGTTTGCAAGGCCCTGCCGGGCGGCTATGGTGGCGTCTCCATTTTCCATGCGTGAGCCGCAATGCGCAGAGTCCCCCGCCGCGTGAACGCGCATGCCGCATAACGTCTTTCCCTGGCGCCGCGGTAACGCACTGAGCTTGCTGATCGACGGGCCACAGTTCTTCGTGCAGATGCTGGCGCGCATCGACGCCGCGCAGCGGCAGATCGAGCTGGAGCTTTACCTGGTGGAAAGCGGGGCCTGTAGCCGCACCTTGCTGGCGTCGTTGTGCGCGGCGGCCCAGCGTGGCGTGGCGGTGCGTTGCCTGTTCGATGCCTTTGGCGCACAGGGGCTGCAGGTGGCGGATCGGCAACTGCTGCAGGCGGCTGGCGTGAAGGTGCAGTGGTACAACCCGCTGCGCTGGAAGCACGGCGTGCGCAACTTTCACCGTGATCACCGCAAGTTATTACTGGTCGACGAACAGTTTGCCTTTGTCGGTGGCACCGGCTCGACCGATGAATTCTGGCTGCCCGGCCAAAGTAGCAGCAGCTGGCATGAGGTGATGGTGGAAATCAGCGGGCCGCTGGTGGCCGACTGGCAGCAGCTGTTTGAGCGCCAATGGCAGGCGATTCAGGCCTGGAGCGCCTGGCGACCGCGCATGCCGCTGCGCCTGAAGAACCTGCCAGCTTTGCCGGCGCTGGGGCAGGGTTTGGGCCGTGTGGCTTTTGCCGATGCTTCGCAGCACCGCGATATTCTGCTCTCGCTGGTACGCGCCTTGCGCGGTGCCAAGCGGCGTATCTGGCTGGCTACGCCTTATTTTCTGCCGACCTGGCGGGTGCGCCGCACCCTGCGCCAAGCGGCCAAACGCGGCATTGAGGTGCGCTTGCTGCTGGCCGGGCAGCATACCGATCACCCACCAGTACGTTTTGCCGGCCAGCGCTATTACGCCAGCCTGCTCAAGGCCGGGGTACAGATATTCGAGTACCAGCCACGCTTTCTGCACCTGAAGATGGTGCTGGTGGACGACTGGGTCAGTGTCGGCTCGTGCAACTTCGATCACTGGAACCTGCGCTTCAATCTGGACGCCAACCTCGAAGCGCTCGATCCGGCCTTTACCGCCAGCGTGGCGGCGAGCTTTCAGGCAGACTTTGCCGAGAGCCAGGAAATCACCCTGGCCGACTGGCGTGCGCGGCCCTGGTGGCGGCGCGTGCAGCAATCCATCTGGGGCGCGCTGGATCAGTTGCTGGTCAACCTGCTGGATCGCCGCCGCTGACCCAGGTTTTTCGGCCCGCACTTTTGTCTGGTGTCGGCCGAGTAGGGCACAGCTATGCTCGGCCTATAACTCGAATAAGGATGCTGTCGATGCGTGCGCTGTCTTGCCTTGTGCTGTTGGCCATCGCCCTGAGTGGCTGTTCGACCCCGGGGGCGTTCTGGGGCGCGACCGAGGGCGAGGTATTCCGTGAGCATGCGCTCAGTGACGAGAACCACGCCCTGGTTTACCTCTACCGCCCGCAGAGCGACTGGGCTGATCAAGAGCTGGAAGCGCCTGCGCTGTTTCTGAATAACGCACGCATTGGCAGCCTGCCGAGCAATGCCTACATGGTGCTGGAGTTCGATATCGCCAGTTACCAGCTGGAAATGCGTCGTCCGCTGTTCGGCACGCACTGGACCTTTTTCGCCGACGGCCCGCTGGATTTCACCCTGATCAGCAGCTTTGCCCTGGATGCCGAAGCCGGCGGCATCTATTACCTGCGTTATGACGAACTCAACCCGCCCCCGGTAAACGAGCAGGCGCCGATCCAGGGTGACGGGCCACTGCAACTGGTATCCAAGGCGGTAGCGGACGCGGAAATTGGCGCCACCCGGGAAATCCAGCCCTTCGAACGGATTGCCGCCAGTGGCGAAACCGAGCGCATGCAGCGCAGCTTCTGGCGCAAGGTCGGCAAGTCGCTGGACAAGATCGGGATATAAAACGTAACGGGCCAGCGCAAGGCTGGCCCGTTACTGTGGCTTTAACATGGCCATTGCGGCCATGCATCGATCCTTTTAAATCAGCTCAACCGCTACAGCAGTGGCCTCGCCGCCACCGATGCACAACGAAGCGATGCCACGCTTGCCGCCGGTGTTTTTCAGCGCATTGATCAGGGTCAGGATGATCCGCGAGCCGGTAGAACCGACCGGGTGGCCCTGAGCGCAGGCGCCGCCGTAGACGTTGACCTTGGCGTGATCCAGGCCGTGTTCACGGATCGCCAGCATGGTAACCATGGCAAAGGCTTCGTTGATTTCGAACAGATCAACTTCGGCCTTGTTCCAGCCGGTTTTCTTCAGCAGGTTGCTGATCGAGCCGATCGGCGCAATGGTGAACTCGCTGGGGTCCTGGCTCTGGGTGGCGTGCGCAACGATCTTCGCCAGTGGCTTGAGGCCGCGCTTGGCGGCTTCTTCAGCGGTCATCAGCAACAACGCCGAGGCACCGTCGGAAATCGAGCTGGCGTTGGCCGCGGTGATGCTGCCGTCCTTGCGGAAAGCTGGCTTCAGGCCTGGGATTTTCTCCAGGTTGGCGGTCAGGGGTTGTTCGTCATCCTTAACCACAACGTCGCCCTTGCGGCCGCTGACGGTGACTGGAACGATTTCCGCATCCAGTGCACCGCTGGCGATGGCGCTCTGTGCACGTTTCAGCGACTCGATGGCATAGGCGTCCATTTCTTCGCGGGTGATGCCGTACTGGTCAGCGGTTTCCTGGGCGAAGGAGCCCATCAGGCGGCCAGTACGCGCATCTTCCAGGCCGTCGAGGAACATGTGGTCCTTGATCTCGCCGTGGCCCATGCGCAGGCCCGCACGAGCCTTGGTCATCACGTAGGGCGCGTTGGACATGCTTTCCATGCCGCCAGCGATCATCACGCTGTTGCTGCCGGCTTTGAGCGAATCAAACGCCATCATCACGGCCTTCATGCCCGAGCCGCACAGTTTGTTGATGGTGGTGCAGCCAGTGGCCGACGGCAGACCGGCGTTCAGCGAGGCCTGGCGCGCCGGGCCCTGTTTGAGGCCAGCCGGCAGCACGCAGCCCATGATCACTTCCTGCACGTCGGCAGGGGCAATGCCCGCGCGTTCGACGGCTGCGCGAATGGCGGCGGCACCCAGGTCAACGGCGGCAATGCTCGACAGGCTGCCTTGAAAACCACCCATCGGCGTACGGGCGCCGCTGACGATGACGATATCGGACATCGGAAAAACTCCTCGTTTTGTAATAGGTCGCAGGCCAAACACATCGAATGCGAGCCGCTGATTCTACTGCGCGACTAAAAATGCCCAAAGAGTCACGCGGAAAATCATTCTTTGGGCTGATTTGAGCGGTGGCGCTGGGCTCTAGATTGGCCGCACTGAAAAAAGCCAATAATAGGTACCGCCATGCTGCAGACCCGTCTGATTGCTCCCGCTGACAATGCCCACAATGCTCCGCTGCTGATCAAGCGCCTGCTGCTGTCGGGTATTCGTTACGAGAAAACCCGCGAAATCGTCTACCGCGATCAGCTGCGCTACAGCTACGCGACGCTCAACGAGCGTGTGGCGCGCTTGGCCAACGTGCTCACCGAGGCGGGAGTCAAGGCCGGTGACACCGTAGCCGTGATGGACTGGGACAGCCACCGTTACCTGGAGTGCATGTTTGCCATCCCGATGATCGGCGCGGTGCTGCACACCATCAACATCCGCCTATCGGCTGATCAGATTCTCTACACCATGAACCATGCCGACGATAAGTTCGTGCTGGTCAATAGTGAGTTCGTGCCGCTCTATAAAGGTATCGAAAGCCAGCTGACCAGCGTGGAGAAAACCATCCTGCTGACTGATGCCGCCGACAAGACCGCCGAGCTGGGCGGCCTGGTTGGCGAGTACGAAAACCTGCTGGCCGCCGCCAGTCCGCGTTATGACTTCCCGGACTTCGATGAGAACTCGGTCGCCACCACCTTCTACACCACTGGCACCACCGGCAACCCCAAAGGCGTGTACTTCAGCCACCGCCAACTGGTGCTGCACACCATGGCCGAAGCCAGCGTGCTGGGTAGCCTGGATAGCATTCGTCTGCTCGGCACCAATGATGTGTATATGCCGATCACCCCGATGTTCCACGTACATGCCTGGGGCATCCCGTATGTCGCCACCATGCTGGGCATCAAGCAGGTCTATCCGGGGCGTTATGAGCCGGACATGCTCTGCCGCCTGATCAAAGAAGAAAAAGTCACCTTCTCCCACTGCGTGCCGACCATTCTGCAGATGGTGATGGCCGCTCCTAGCGCGCAGGGCCACGATTTCGGCGGCCTGAAAATGATCATCGGCGGCAGCGCGCTCAATCGCTCGCTGTACGACGCGGCCAAGGTACGTGGCATCCAGCTCACCGCGGCCTATGGCATGTCGGAAACCTGCCCGCTGATCTCCTGCGCCCACATCAATGAAGAGTTGCTGGCTGGCAGCGAAGATGAACGCACCACCTACCGCATCAAGGCTGGCGTGCCAGTGCCGCTGGTGGAGGCGGCGATCATGTCCGCCGATGGCACCCTGTTACCGGCCGATGGCGAAAGCCAGGGCGAGCTGGTGCTGCGTGCGCCGTGGTTGACCCAAGGCTACTTCCGCGAGCCCGAGAAGGGCGCTGAGCTGTGGGAACACGGCTGGTTGCACACCGGTGACGTGGCGACCATCGACGACTTTGGCTTTATCGATATCCGCGACCGTATCAAGGATGTGATCAAGACCGGGGGCGAATGGATTTCCTCCCTGGAGCTGGAAGACCTGATCAGCCGCCACCCTGCCGTGCGTGAAGTGGCGGTGGTCGGTGTGGTCGATCCGCAGTGGGGCGAGCGCCCATTTGCCCTGTTGGTACTGCGCGAAGGCCAGAGCCTGGATGCCAAGGGCCTCAAGGAACACCTCAAGCCGTTTGTCGATCAGGGCAGCATCAACAAGTGGGCGATACCGTCGCAGATTGCCCTTGTTACCGAAGTTCCCAAGACCAGCGTCGGCAAGCTGGATAAGAAACGTATTCGCCTGGATATCGTCCAGTGGCAAGCCGCCGGCAGTCCGTTCCTTTCCACGCTGTAAGGTTTTTTGTAACGGGCGCAGCAGCAGGTTGCGCCTGTTACACGGTACGCGTTCAGTGCCGCGCAGGCCAGGCAGGTCAAGGCTTACAGGTTTCTTTAGGGCGGTGAGTAAGTGGCTCGGGGCAGGTCAACTTGGCCGTTCAAATAACGGCAAATCAGGTCGTTTTGAGTGACTGCTCGGTCAAACAAGCGTTTGGCTTGCTAATTGCTCATTCCAAGCCATTCTTGGCTCTGCCGGTCGTGCTCAACACGCCGAAACCTGCGAGCCAGAGTGCCTGGGGGCTGCAAATCACACTTTCGAGGGATCAAGCAGAAGTACTCGCTGGCTATAGTCCGCACCATCCATAACAAAAAACACATGGAGTAGCGTCGATGACAAAAACAAAACAAACCTGGCGCCTGGCAAAACTGCCATTGGCCGTCAGCCTCGCATCCACCCTCGCCGCACCTGCATTCGGCGTTACTTTCAATATCGGTGAAATCGAAGGTCAGTTCGATTCGTCCTTGTCGGTTGGCGCGAGCTGGTCGGTGAAAGGTGCGGATAAAGATCTGATTGGTAAGAATAATGGCGGCGACGGTCTGTCGCAGACCTCAGATGACGGCCATTTGAATTTCAAGAGGGGGGAAACTTTCTCGAAGATTTTCAAAGGTATTCATGACCTTGAATTGAAATATGGTGATACCGGTGTTTTTGTTCGTGGCAAGTATTGGTATGACTTCGAACTGAAAGACGAGAGTCGCCAGTTCAAGGAAATTAGCGATAGCAACCGTAAAGAAGGTGCTCAATCCTCCGGTGCTCAAATTCTCGATGCTTTCGTTTATCACAACTACGCCATTGGCGATCAGCCAGGTTCCGTTCGGTTGGGTAAACAGGTAGTAAGCTGGGGCGAGAGTACTTTTATTCGCAACAGTATCAACGAGATTAACCCGGTAGACGTCTCTGCATTTCGTCGTCCCGGTGCCGAGATCAAGGAAGGTCTGATTCCGGTAAACATGTTTTATGTAGCTCAAAGCCTGACCGAGAATCTTTCTGCGGAAGCTTTTTATCAGCTTGAGTGGGATCAGACCGTTGCTGAAAACTGTGGGACATTCTTCTCCCAGGCTGACATTGTTGCCGATGGCTGTGATAACAACCTGAATGTATTGAGTGCTACGCCTGCCCAAATTGCGGGTATCAATGCAAATATTACGGGTGCTGGCCCGTTAGCCGGTTTTGGTGCGAATGCTATTTCCGGTACCAGCGAAGGCGTAATCGTGCCGCGTGGTGGTGATCGGGATGCCCGTGATAGCGGTCAGTGGGGCTTGGCGTTCCGCTATATGTTTGACCCGTTAGATACTGAGTTCGGCGCCTATTTTATGAATTATCATAGTCGCGCTCCTGTATTTAGTGCCACGGCTGCTGGCCAGAATGTATACACAGCAGCGGGCCTTGCCGGTGCAGCAGCTCCACTTATAGTTGCAGGTAATTCCCAGTACTTTATGGAGTACCCTGAGGATATTCAGCTTTATGGGCTGAGTTTCTCCACAACGCTCCCTACTGGTACTTCTTGGGCTGGTGAGTTGAGCTATCGCCCTAATGCGCCAGTTCAAATTAACTCAACGGATGTGCTTTATAGTGGCGTGAAGCTTTTGGGTGGCGCTTTTGCGAATGCATCTATTCTGAATGGTACGCCCGGCAATGATTTGCATGGCTACAATCGCAAAGAAATAACGCAGTTCCAAACTACCTTTACCCACTTCTTTGACCAAGTTATGGGTGCTTCTCGCTTAACGTTGGTGGGTGAGATCGGCATTGCTCATGTCGGTGGCTTGGAAAGCACTAATGAGGTTCGCTATGGTCGTGACCCTGTATTCGGTCCTGGTCCATTGCCTCCGACGCAAGTTGCCCCTGGTGTGTTTCGTGAAACGTGCTCTCAGATTCTCAATGGCAACTCCGGTAAAAACGTACGTCGCTATTGCGAAGATGACGGCTTCGTAACCTCTACCTCTTGGGGTTATCGCGCTCGTGCCATTTGGGATTACCCGGACGTATTCGCTGGCGTAAACCTGAAGCCAAGCGTTTCCTGGTCGCATGACGTAGACGGTTACGGTCCGAATGGCCTGTTCACTGAAGGCGCCAAGGCTGTCAGCCTGGGTTTGGATGCTGACTACCAGAACACCTACACCGCAAGTCTCGCTTACACCGACTTCTTTGACGGTAAATACAACACTTCCACTGACCGCGACTTCGTTGCGCTCAGCTTTGGCGTGAACTTCTAAGCAGACAGGAATTTTGAGGAAGAATATGCAGATGAAAACAACAAAAAACCTGCTGCAAACCGGTGCATTGGCATTGTCGCTGATGGCCTGCAGCGTAATGGCTGCCGTCTCTCCGGATGAAGCTGCCAAGCTGGGTACTAGCCTGACGCCAATCGGCGCAGAGACGGCAGGCAATGCTGATGGTTCGATCCCTGCCTGGACTGGTGGTCTGCCGAAGACTGCTGGCACTGTCGACTCGGCTGGTTTCCTGTCGGATCCATTCGCAAGTGAGCAGCCTCTGTTCACCATCACTGCGGCCAACGCTGATCAGTACAAGGACAAGCTGACCCCAGGTCAACTGGCGATGTTCAAGCGTTACCCGGACAGCTACAAGATGCCGGTGTTCCCTACCCATCGTAGCGCCGGCGCGCCGGACTTCATCTACAGTGCCGCCAAGAACAACGCCACCAACACCAAACTGGTCGAGGGCGGTAACGGGCTGGAGAACTTCGAGCAGGCTACTCCTTTCCCGATTCCAAAGGACGGTCTGGAAGCGATCTGGAACCACATCACTCGTTACCGTGGTGGTAGCGTGAAGCGTCTGGTCACTCAGGCGACTCCACAGCCGAACGGCTCCTACAGCCTGGTTTACTTCCAGGATGAGTTCACCTTCCGTGGTGCACTGAAGGATGTTGATGCCAGCAAGCCAAGCAACGTGCTGTTCTACTTCAAGCAACGGGTAACCGCGCCGTCGCGTCTGGCTGGTAACGTGCTGCTGGTGCACGAGACCCTCAACCAGGTGAAAGAGCCGCGTCTGGCGTGGCTGTATAACGCCGGTCAGCGTCGTGTGCGTCGTGCTCCGCAGGTGTCCTATGACGGTCCAGGTACCGCCGCTGATGGCCTGCGTACGTCCGACAACTTCGACATGTACAACGGTGCTCCTGACCGTTACGACTGGAAACTGGAAGGCAAGAAGGAAATCTACATTCCTTACAACAGCTACCGTCTGGACTCGCCGAAGCTGAAGTACAGCGAGATCATCAAGGCTGGCCACATCAACCAGGATCTGACCCGTTACGAGCTGCACCGCGTATGGCATGTGACTGCAACCCTGAAATCGGGCGAGCGTCATATCTATGCCAAACGTGACTTCTACCTCGACGAGGACACCTGGCAAGCAGCTGCAATCGATCACTACGACGGTCGCGGTACCCTGTGGCGTGTGGCTGAAGCCCATGCTCAGTACTACTACGACAAGCAAGTGCCGTGGTACAGCGTAGAGACCCTGTATGACCTGCTGTCTGGTCGTTACCTGGCTCTGGGTATGAAGAACGAAGAGAAAAGTGCTTACGAGTTCGACTACCCTGCCAAGGAAAGCGATTACACCCCAGCGGCCCTGCGCCAGGCTGGCGTACGCTAAACCTGAGTAACGCTGCATAAAGAACCGGCCCTTGTGGCCGGTTTTTTTATGCGCAGGCTTTTAGCGCGGTGGTTGGTCGTTGTCGCGTTTGCGACTTTGCCGATATGAAACCGCTAACCGTCAGTTTGTCTGGCTCGCGCCAGCACTATGCGGCAGATGGATAAGCAATCATTGCAGTTTGCTACCTGATGGCGGCAGGGGCTTCAAATGCGTGAGTCAAGGCGCTAGGCTGCGGGGCATTGGTAGTGCCTCTGCCTGACTACTACAAGAAACCGGCTGATGACTGATCTGTCCCGCATTCCTGGCTTGGTAGCCGCGCCCAACATACTGGGTGGGCACTTCTATCGGCCGCCGTTACCTGCCAGCTATGTGCCGCGTCCGCGTTTGTGTGAGCGTTTACTCGGTGGTTTGGCAGGGCGCTTGTTGCTGGTCAGCGCGCCGGCCGGGTTTGGCAAGAGTTCACTGGCTATCGAGTTCTGCGAGCACCTGCCGGAGCAGTGGCAAAGCCTGTGGTTGGGCCTTAGTCCGCGTGACAGTGATCCGGGGCGGTTTCTTGAGCGCTTGCTCAGTGGGCTGCAGCAGTTCTTCCCGGGCGTTGGCCAGGAGGCGCTTGGCCTGTTGCGCCTGCGTCAACGGCACCAGCCGTTTGCCTTTGAGGAGTGGCTTGATGGCCTGCTCGATGAGCTGGCTGTGCGCCTTGATCCGCAGCAGCCCTTGTTGCTGGTACTGGATGACTATCACCTGGCGCAGGGCGCGGTGCTGGATCGTTGCTTGCAGTTCTTTCTCAATCACCTGCCGCCGGGCCTGCTGATTCTGGTGACCAGTCGTCAGCGCCCGGACTGGCACCTGGCGCGTTTGCGCCTGTCGCGTCAGTTGCTGGAGTTGCACGAGCAGGATCTGCGTCTGACCGATGCTGAAAGCACTGCGTTGCTCCGCTTGCAGGGTGCCGAGCTGTCGGCAGATGCGCTGGCCGCGCTGTTGCAACGCAGTGAGGGCTGGGTCGCGGGGCTGCGCTTGTGGTCGCTGGCCGCCAGTGAGGCGCAGGAGTCAGCGGCGTTACCGGCGTTAGTGCAGGGTGGTGACGGGCTGATTCATGATTACCTGCTGGAAGAGGTGATCGAACGCCAGCCGGCTGATGTGCAGGCTTTTCTCTATGAGACGGCCAGCCAGGAGCGCTTCTGCGCTGAGCTGTGCGATGCCCTGCGTGATGCCCATGACAGCGCGGCGATTCTCCGTCACCTGCAGGCGCATCAGGTATTTCTGGTGCCGCTGGATGAGCAGGGCAAATGGTTTCGCTATCACCACCTGTTTTCCGATTTGCTGCGCAGTCGGCCTCAGCCAACCCCAGGCCTGCATTTGCGTGCGTGTCGCTGGTTCAGCGTCGAGGGCCTGCTGGATGAAGCCATCGAGCAGGCGTTGCGCGCGGGCCAGCCGGACGTGGCGGCGAATCTGGTGCAGAACCTTTCCGAAGAACAATTGCTGGCCGAGCAGAACGTCGCCACCTTGCTGCGCTGGAAGATGGACTTGCCGGATAGCCTGCTGACCAGCACGCCACGCCTGATTCTGCTCTACGGCTGGGCGCTGGCGCTGGCCTGTCAGCTGGATGCCGCCGAAGAACTGCTAGCTGAACTGGGGCGCTTTCTGCCGGCCCGCGAGCGCAGTGAACAGGAAGGTCTGCTGGCCCAGTGGCTGGCCCTGAGTGGCGTGATTGCCCGCGGTCGCGGTGACAGCGCCAAGGCTCAGGCCTATTGCAGTGAAGCGCTGAGCTGCTTGCCGCTGGATCGCTACGGGCAGCGGCTGATGTGCTTGTCCAGTCTGGCCAACCTGGCGATCGTGCACGGTGATCTGTGGCGAGCGCGTGGGTTGAATCGTGAGGCTCTGGAGCTGGCGCAGCGGGTCGGTAACCCGCTGTTTGAGGCTCTGGCCCACTACGACCGTGCGCGGGTGTTGCAAGCCCGTGGCGAGGTGCTGCGGGCGCTGGATGAGGTGCGTCAGGGGCAACAGCGCTTGGCCAATCTGCCGGCCCAGCGGCAGTACGCTGCACGCGGACGGTTGACCCTCTACGAAGGCTATCTGCTGAGCCTGCGCCTGCAACCACAACAGGCCCGCCAGCGCCTGCTGGCCGGGATTGCCGAAGCGCGGGGTTGCCGTGATATCAGCGTGCTGATCGGTTATTGCGTGTTGGCCAGTCTGGAAGGGCGCAGCGGCAACTTGGCAGAAGCTTTTGCCCAGCTGGCCGAGGCCGAGCGGCTGATGCATATCTGGGATATTCCGCCGATCTACTACCTGGCGATGATCACCCTGACCAAATGCGAGCTGTGGCTGCGTCAGGGGCAGACCGAGCTGGCCGGCGTCTGGCTGAGTCGTTTGCTGGATGCCTATGGCGGTGAGCAGGCGGCTGCCGCGCCGGAGTTTCATCCACAGCTGCCGTTGCATGTGCAGCTGCATCTGGCCACTTACGAGCGTTTGCAGGGCGAGGATGAGCTGGCCGAGCGGCGTTTGCGCGGCTTGAGTCAGCTGGCGCAGAACGCTGGCGGGCAGTTGCTTGGGGCGATTGCACAGATGCAACTGACCGATCTGCTGCGTGACGCCGGACGCGAGCGTGAGGCGCAGCAGCAGTTGCGCAGTGCCCTGCAAGCGGCGGCCGGTGGTGGCTTGTTGCCTTTCCATGGTCTGCTCACGCGACAGCCCGACTGGCTGCGGGAGCAGTTGCTAGCGCAGGAAGCCAGCCCGTTGATTGAGGCCTTGTTACAGCACCTGCCACAGTCAGTGCACGTCGTCAGCCAAGACGATTACGCGGGTGTAGTCGATGCGTTGAGTTCGCGTGAATTATCCGTGCTGCAACTGATCGCCCAGGGTTGCTCCAACCAGGAGATCAGCGACAGCCTGTTTATCTCCCTGCACACGGTCAAGACCCATGCCCGTCACATCAACAGCAAGCTCGGTGTGGAGCGGCGTACCCAGGCCGTGGCGCGGGCCAAGAGTCTTGGCCTACTGCGCTGATTCCACCGGCACCGATAGGTCCAGACTGCGCGCAGGTGCTTTGCGTGGTTGCGCCGCTGCTGCGGCCAGTTTGGCCTGCACATCCTGCTGGATGCTCAGCAGTACCGGCTGCAGTTCGCGCATGTTCTGCTGCACCTCGGCATAAGCATGTTGCTGTGCCAGTTGTTCGACGCGTTGCAGCAGGGTTTCGCGCACCTCCCCACTTAAATGGATAAACAGCTCGGGCAGCTGCTTGCTTAGCTCAGCGCTGTAAAGCACCAGTTCTTCACGGCCAAACTGTTTGGTCAGGCCCAGGTAGTCCAGAGCGCTGGAGGTGAGCATGGCCGCCGCCGCCTTAGTTTCATGCAGGCCTTGCAGGCGCACCGGGTTGCTTTGCTCGCTTTCCGACAGGGTCATCCAGAATTCGGTGGTCAGGGTGAACAGCACCGCCTGCTGGCGCAGTGAATAACTCATCAGCCCCAGTGCTTCGGCGGCATAGGGCTGTTGCACGGCGCGAAAATCAAAATACAGGCGCATCAGCTCCTTGAGACGGAACAATGCTTCGCGGGATTCGTTCTGCCGCAGCTCCAGTGGGGCGTAGATGTTCAACTGCGGGCGGAAATTCTCTTCGCTGACCATGCGCTGGTAGATCGGCCCGGTGAACTCGCCGCTACGCCGGGGCAGGGCGTTGAGTTGCGTGCTGTCGACCTTGTTCAGCGCCTCCAGCAGTTGCTGGTAGTCGGCGCTGTTCCAAGGTTTGTGGATGTCGGGAATCTTCTGCCCGAGGTAGAACAGCTCGGCGGCCTGCACGGGCGCAAGCAGAACCAGCAAAAGGATGGCCAGCGGTAGGGTGCGGCGTGATGGTAGCGTGTGCGGCACAAGAACAATCCTGCGGAGTAGGCGTGGCTCAGCGTAACCAGCTTGGCGGCCCGCGTCACCCGCGCCTTGGTTGGGAAGTGTGCGATGCAGCAGGCGTTGGCAGAACTGGGTGCCGTTCGTGCGGTATTCGAAGACCTCGGTGGTTACGGCGCGGTGGCCCAGCAGCAGGAGCAGGATGGCGACGGGCCACTGATCGGCCATCTGCAGCGCACCAATATCCAGCTGGCGGCAATTCCGGTATTTGCCCGCAAGGGCCTGGCAGACACCACGGTCAATGACCTGTTGGCGGCGGCCAACGTGTCGCGGCGCACCTTCTACAAATACTTCGAGAACAAGATGCAGGTGCTTGAAGGCATCTACCAGACGGCGGTATCCCTGCTGCTGTCGCGCTTCAGTGAAATGCAGAGCATCGCCGGCAGCCCACAGGCCTGGTTAGAGGGCATGGTCGGGCGTTACTTCGACTATCACCTGGCGGTCGGGCCGATTATCCGCCTGATGCAGGAAGAAGCCCTGCGCGCCGATTCACCGCTGGCCGCACATCGGCAGCGTGCACATACCGAGATGGCGCGGTTACTGGCCGAGCGCCTGCATGGCGCGACCCGCGCGGCGGACCCACTGACCTATCGTGCGCTGATCTGGGCCATGGAAGCGGCCTCGCTGGAGCTGCTTGGCCGCGCTGCCAAACGCGAAGAAATCGAACAGGCCAAGCGTGTGCTCAGTGAGCTGCTGATCGCCTCGCTGTGTCCTGCGTCCGGCTCAACCTAGGTTAGGCGTCAGCTCTGGGCGTACATGCTCTGATAGTCCGGATGTGTCTTTCTCATAACAACAATCTAGAGGTGCCTGCATGTCTGCTTCCAGTCTCTCGCTGACGCCACCGCTGGCGGCCGGTTTTGCCCGCCTGGGTTTCGGTGCCCTGCCGCTGGAACGTCTCAAAACGCGCTATGGCAATGCCGCCAACGACTCGCGCTATATCGAACTCGATGGCTTCAGCCTGCACTACCGCGACGAGGGCAGTCGCGACAAACCAGTGCTGGTCCTGATCCACGGTGTAGTCGCCTCGCTGCACACCTGGGATGACTGGCTACCAGCCTTTGCCGCTGATTACCGGGTGATTCGTTTCGATGTGCCGGGCTTCGGCCTCACCGGCCCGGCCCGCGATGGTGTGTATTCCGCCGAGCGAATGATCAAGGTATTCGGTCTGTTGCTCGACTACCTCGGCGTGAATAAAGCCTCGATTGTTGGCAACTCCCTGGGCGGCTACATCGCCTGGAATTTTGCACTGGCGCAGCCACAACGGGTGGAGAAACTGGTGCTGATCGATCCGGCTGGTTATCACATGCACAAGGTGCCGTGGATGATTGCCGCCGCTGCTTTACCGGGTGCCACCGTGGCCATGCCGCTGTGGATGCCACGCGCGTTGATCGCCCAGGGCATCAAGGAAGTCTACGGCGAGCCGGCGCGGATCAAGCCGGGTGTGGTGGACCGTTACAACGATCTGACGCGTCGGCCGGGTAATCGCCGGGCGATGATGGATATCTTCCGCGTGCTGCTCAAGGTCAACAAGGAAGAGCTGCACACCACGCCGGCACGGGTGGCGCAGATTCAGGCACCGACGCTGCTGCTGTGGGGCGAACGTGACCGCTGGATTTCGCCCAAGCACGTACCACTGTGGCAGCGCGACCTGCCGGGGATTCAGGTGAAAACCTATCCGGGTGTTGGGCATATTCCGATGGAAGAAATCCCGCAGCAAAGCGCAGCCGATGCCTTGCGTTTTCTTCAGGGCTGATCGAACAGAAGTCGATTGCGGTGGCAACAGCTGCCGCAGTCGGTGAGTAACAGAGGAATAAAAAAGGGAGCCATCTGGCTCCCTTGTTGTTTGGCTGCAGCGTCCGCCTCAGGCCGCCTGGCTTTGTACAGGCAGATCGAACTCACTGCGGGTCTGGTAGAGCAACTCCAGATTGTTGTGCTCCCAGGGGTGGAAGTTGGGCTTGAAGAAGTCGCGGTAGGTGCTGATCAGCGGACGGAACACGCCCTCCTTGCCCCACATCCACTGGATGCCATCGCGCCATACGCGCCAGTTCCACAGCAGGCCGTCCTGTTTCAGCATGTGCGCCAGGCCACGGGTGGTGTCGAGCACGAAGAAGAAGGTGCCCATCATCATGGCCCTGCGCAGCAGTTTGCGGCTGCCGCAGACCTGGTTGTACACGTCGAAGGCCACCGCCTTGTGCTCGGTTTCCTCCAGTGCGTGCCAGCGCCACAGGCGCACCATGGTGGGGTGGGCGCCTGCCAGGTGTTTCGGGTCCTTGAGCAGGCCGTCGGCCATGATCGCGGTGATGTGTTCCAGCGCGGCGGTGGCCGCCAGTTGCCTTTGCGGTGAGAACTTTTTCTGGGTGTAACGAATCCGCGCCTGAGCGCGTTTCTCAATGCGGGTGATGTTGTAACCCAGGTCACGCAGGCGGTTGCTGTATTCCAGATGTTCGCGGCTGTGGTGGCCTTCCTGGCCGATAAAACCACGGATCTGTTCTTTCAGCGCCGGGTCATCGATCTGGTCGCGGAAGTGCCGCACCGAGTCGATAAAGAAGCGCTCACCATCGGGAAACAACACCGACATGGCATCGAACAAATGACTTTTGAAGGCATCACCGCTGTGCCAATGTCGGGGCAGCGGATTGGGGAAATCGAAGTCCATATGCCGTGGGCGAATCTGCAAACCTTCCGGGGTAGTGCTAACCATGCTGACTCCCTGAGTCTGTGACTGAAGCGTGGTCTCACTATGGATTCACCAGGCGGCTCGGCAAAGGTTCACAACAGCCAATGTTTCGGTCATATATGGCCAATGTTGCACGGGTGTACCAAGCGCTGTGAGGCCTCATGATCATCATCGGCATGCTCTATTGCCCACGCTAGAGCCATGCCGTAGCGAAAATCAGCTCCTGTGACGGCCGCGCCCTGCATGCGCCCAACCTTCGGTTGTGGTGATTGCCTGAACCAGCCCTGAGTATGGAGCGGGCCATGCAGCGACTGCACAGATTGAGTAAGGCGATGGCTGTGCCGCAGGGCGGCCCTTGTCGGTTTTTGTCGAACAGGGTTATCGTCGCTGTCGGTGGTCATATCTGGCCAGATAATAAGAAAACCATGAAGCCATCACTGAATTTCTCTGCCGAACTGGTTCCTGTCGCCTACGCCGCTGCCTTGCTCGACCTGGTTGAGGAACTGGGCGTACCGCGTGCGCAGCTGTTTGCCGAGGCGCGGGTGCGCCCCGAAGTGTTGGGCAATCCGCAGGGGCGTTTGTCCTTTATCGATTTCACCCTGCTCACCAGCAGCGCCCTGCGTCTGTGTGACGAGCCGGCGCTGGGCCTGCTGCTCGGGCAGCGGTTGAATGTATCCACTCACGGCATCCTCGGTTATGCGGTGCTGTCCAGCGCCAACCTGGGCAAGGCCATGCAGTTCGCCCTCAAGTATTACCGTGTACTGGGCCTGACCTATGAGCTGGAAATGGTCGAGTTGGGTGCGCGCATCGAGTTGCGCGCCAGCGAGTCGATGCCGCTGGGGCCGCTCAGCCGCTTTGCCGCCGAGGGCTTGCTGACCAGCCTCTACACCATTGCGCGGTTTCTGGTGGGCGAGCGCTTGCAGGAGGTGGAGGTGGGCTTTGCCCATGCCGCGCCGCATTATGCCGAGCGCTACGAGCGCCTGTTTGGCGTTCCGGTGGCGTTTGAGCAGCCTTACCACCGCCTGAGCATGCCGATCAGCTATCTGGACCGGCCCATGGCCCTGGCCAACCCGGCCACGGTGCAGATGTGCGAGCAACAATGCGAAGCGCTGTTGGCCAGCCTGGATGTGCAAGATGGCCTGCTGACTCGCGTGCGCCGTCTGTTGCTGGCGCGGCCCGGTGATTTTCCCGACCTGGCCAGCGCCGCCGAAGCCCTGCACACCAGTGGCCGCAGCCTGCGCCGGCACCTGTCGAGCATGGGCACCAGCTACCAGCAGGTGCTCGATGAAGTACGCAAGAGCCTGGCCCTGCAATACCTCACTACCACCCACTTGCCGCTCTACGAAATCGCCTACCTGCTGGGCTTCAGCGACCCGTCGAACTTTCGCCGTGCGTTCAAGAAATGGACGGGTAAACTGCCCAGCGATTACCGCGCTGAGGAATAACCATGAGTTCTGCCGCAACCCCGACCCTGATCCGCGAAACCTTCCCTGTCGGGCCTTTGCAGTGCAACTGCACGATCATTGGCGACCCTGTGACCAAGAAGGCCATCGTGGTCGATCCGGGTGGCAATCCGGATCTGATCATGGCGCGTCTGGAGGCCCATGGGTTGAAGGTGGTGAGCATCATTCATACCCATGCCCATCTGGATCACTTCCTCGCCTCCGGGCAGATGAAGGAGAAGACCGGGGCGACGCTGCATTTGCATAAAGAGGATCAGTTCCTCTGGGATAACCTGGAGATGCAGTGCCGTATGTTCGGTGTGCCTTACACGCCGGTGCCGGCACCGGATCAGTGGTTGAGTGATGACGAGGAACTGGCCTGCGGCTGCGGCGTGGCCTTGCATACGCCGGGGCATACGCCGGGTTCGATGAGCTTCTGGTTCCCCCAGGACAAGCTGCTGATTGCTGGTGACACGCTGTTCAAGCGCGGTATCGGCCGCACCGACCTGTGGGGCGGCGATTACTCGACCATTGAGCGCTCGATCAAGCAGCGCCTCTACAGCCTGGACGAAGATGCCACGGTGGTGACCGGCCACGGCCCGGATACCCGCCTGGGTGATGAAATGCGCGAAAACCCGTTTATCCGTGCCTGATCACACTGCTTGCCAGGCGTTGACGGCTGGCAGAGCAGGAACTTCATGGCGGATTTCCGTTCGAAACCCCAGGTGAAAACCTCTGTATTCGAATTGAAATAAGGAAGCGCGCATGAACCTGTGGCGAAATCTTGCAGTTGTAACCCTCGGTGTCAGCGTTCTGGCTGGTTGTACCACCAACCCCTATACCGGTGAGCGTGAGGCGGGTAAGGCGGGCATTTACGGCGGTGTCGGTGCGGTGACCGGTGCGGTGATTGGCGCGGCCACATCGAGCAAGAAAGATCGCGGCAAAGGTGCCCTGATTGGCGCTGCAGTCGGTGGTGCGGCCGGTGGTGGTTACGGTTATTACGTCGACACCCAGGAAGCCAAGTTGCGTCAGACCCTGCAAGGCACGGGCGTGCAGGTGCAGCGTAATGGTGATGACCTGAAGCTGATCATGCCGGGTAATATCACCTTCGCCAGCAACTCGGCGGATATCTCCAGCAGCTTCTACCCGACGCTCAACTCGCTGGTCACCGTGTTCAAGGAGTTCAACAAGAACGGCGTGGACATCGTTGGCCATACGGACAGCACCGGCTCGTTCGAGTTGAACCAGAACCTCTCCAACCGCCGGGCGCAGAGCGTAGCGTCCTACCTGAGTGCCAATGGCGTAGCGGCTTCGCGCCTGTCAGCCTACGGTGCAGGCCCGAGCCAGCCGATTGCCAGCAATGCCAATGAAGCTGGCCGTGCGCAGAACCGCCGCGTCGAGATCAACCTGCGGCCGTTGTAAAGCACAACGCCTCCACAGCCGCGTATTCGGGCGAATACGCGGCTTTTTTATGCCAGCGATTCAGCTCCGGCTGCCTGTGCAAATCGTGACTAGACTGCTGGCAGTGGTTCATTTCAAACCTGCTGTCCCGGCCCGCTCGCCTGCGCCGGACATGGATGATGACTGGAGATCGCATGGACGACCGGCTCGCCTTTCTCGCCCGCAAACCCTGGTTACCGCTGTGGGTCACCCTGATTCTGCTGATCGGTCTGGGCGGTCTGTCGCTCTGGCAGTGGCAGGCGCTGGAGCGGCGCGAACACGAGCAACGTCAGCAACGCTTCGAGCTTGAGGCGCAGGACATCAGCCAGCGGGTGGTCAGCCGCATGCAAGCCTATGAGATGGTCCTGCGCGGCACCTCGGGGCTGATGACGGGCAGCGAGCATGTGTCCAGCGAGGAGTGGGAGCGTGCCGTTGATCAGCTTCAGCTACAGGACCGTTATCCCGGTATTCAGGCCCTGGCCTGGTCGCGCTATCTGCAACCTGATCAGCTCCAGGCGTTTGTGGCTGCGGAGCAGGCGAGTGGCCGGCCGGGGTTTCGTCTGTTCCCCCCTGGTGCGCGTGAGCACTACCTGCTGATTGATTACATCAGCCCGTTGGATTGGCGTAACCGTCGCGTGCTGGGTTACGACATGCTCAGCGAGCCGGTGCGGCGGGCTGCCGTGGAACAGGCAATAGACAGCGGGGTGGCGACCCTCAGTGCGCCGGTGACTCTGCTGCAGGAAACCGAAGAAAACGTGCAAGCCGGTGTGCTGCTGTATTTGCCGGTCTATCAACCGGGACGGCCGCTGAGCACTGCAGGGGAGCGGCGGGAGGCGTTGCTGGGGCTGGTGCACGCAGCGTTTCGCAGTTACGACTTGATGGAGGGCATCCTCGGCGCGCAGACCAGTCGCTTCGATATCACCCTCAAGGATCAGCAGGCTCCGGACACCGTGCTACTCAATGGCGAGTCCCGAGACGCCGCGACGACCCCGGCATTTCGGCATGTGCTGGAGCTGCCCCTCTATGGCCGCAACTGGCTGCTGGAGGTCAGCAGCACCGCGGTGTATGACGTGGAACAGGCGAGTCGTGGCAGCAGTTTCAGCCTGTGGCTCGGCCTTGTGGCGGCGGCCTTGCTGGCGCTGTTGGTCGGCGGTTACCTGTACCTGCGTGAGCGCGAACTGCACACCAACCAGCTGGCCACCGACAAGCTGCGTGAGCGTGAAGAGCGCTTCCGCCTGTTGATTGAACGCCTGCCGGTGGCCACGTTGTTGTGCAATGCCCAGGGGCGGATCGAGATGGCTAACCGCAGCGCCGCCGAGCTGCTTGATTGCAGCGCCGAGGGCTTGGTGGGTGAGCGGGTCAAACGTTTTTTGCCGGCGGTCGAGCAGCTCAGTGAGCTGGTGATTGGCGAGGAAAGCGCTGAGCTGGCCAGTGAGTACCAGGCTCGCCGCGACCTCGGCGAAGAAGTGCCGGTCGCGCTGAGTCTGAGCGTGCTGGCCGACTCTTCCGGGGTCAATTACCTGCTCAACCTGGTTGATCTGCGTGCGCGCAAAGGGGCCGAGGAGCGCTTCCGTCTGGTGGTCGAGGCGTCGCCCAATGCCATTGTGCTGGTAGACAGCAAGGGCTGCATCGCCATGGTCAACCGCCAGACCGAGCAGATGTTCGGCTACACCCGTGATTTGCTGCTGTCGCAGCCGGTGGAGGTGCTGTTGCCGACTGCTTTGCGCGGCAGCCATGTACCGATGCGCTCGGCGTACCAGAGCAACCCTGAGCCCCGTCGGATGGGCAGTAATCGCGAACTGTTCGGGCAGCACCGTGACGGGCGGCTGATTCCGTTGGAGGTGGGCCTGTCACCGATCAAGGGCGGTGAGGATGCTCTGGTGCAGGCGGTGATCATCGATATCAGCGAGCGCAAGGCGGCCGAGCAGCGCCTGCGTGACCAGGCCGAGCAACTGATTCTGGCTAACCGCTACAAGTCGGAATTCCTCGCCAACATGTCCCATGAGCTGCGCACGCCGCTCAACAGCATCCTGATACTCAGTGACCAGCTGCGGCAAAACAGCGCCGGCAACCTGACCGAGAAACAAACCAAGCATGCCGACATCGTGCACCGGGCTGGCAGTGACCTGCTGCAATTGATCAACGATGTGCTGGATCTGGCCAAGGTCGAGTCCGGGCGCATGCAGCTCAAGCTCGAACCGCTGAACATGCAGGACATTCTCGTGGAGCTGGATGCCAGTCTGCGGCCGATGGCCGAGATCAAGGGGCTGCGTCTGCATACGCAACTGGAAGCGGGCGTGCCGCGCGTCATCCACAGTGATCGCATCCGTCTGCACCAGATTCTGCGCAACCTGCTGTCGAATGCCTTGAAGTTTACCGAGCACGGCGAGGTCAGCCTGACGGTGGCCTGTGCCAGTGGCGAGTTGCAGGAGGGGCATGAACTGCTCGACTTCAGTGTGCGCGACAGTGGCATCGGCATCGCGTCTGATCAGCATGAGCAGATCTTCCAGGCCTTCCAGCAGATCGATGGCTCCACCAGCCGGCGTTTTGGTGGCACCGGGCTGGGCTTGGCGATTACCCGTCAGCTGGTCTTGGCAATGGACGGTGAGATCAGTCTGCAGAGCGCCCCAGGCGAAGGTTCCTGCTTTAGCGTGCGCCTGCCGGTGCGTGTCGTGCCCCTGGCGCAGGACGAACCGGCAGAGGAAGGGCCGCAGCGCAGTGGCGAAGGCCCGGCCGTGCTGATCGTCGAGGATGATGCGAATTTTGCCGCCGTGCTGGCCGAAGAGGCGCATGCCCATGGCTTTGCCAGCGTGCACTGCCGCAGCGGTGTGCAGGCGCTCAACCTGTTGCAGAACGAGCGCTTCAGTGCGGTGATCCTGGATATCCTGCTGCCGGATATCAGCGGCTGGCAGCTGTTCCGCCGCCTGCGCGGCAACGCCAGCCATCGCCTGACGCCGGTGCATATCATTTCCTGCGTACCGCAGCCGGTGGATTGGAATGACGATGGCACGCGCTACCTGGTCAAGCCCATCCAGCGCGCCGATCTGGAACAGGTGTTTGTCGACCTCCAGCAGCAGGACGCGCAACCGGCCCAGCGGCTGTTGCTGGTGGAGGACGTCGAGGTCGAGCGCGAACACTACCGCGAACACCTGCAGCAACTGGGCTTTACCGTGCAGGCCTGCTCCCGCGCGGATGAGGCGCTCAGCGCCTACGCTGATGAAGCATTCAACGCCCTGGTGATTGATCTTGATCTGCCGGATCAGGATGGCTTTGAACTGCTGGAAAGCCTGGATCGCCAGCTCCCTTTGAACGGCACGCGGGTGGTGATCAACACCGGTGTCGACGTCACCCGCCAGGCGCTGCAACGCCTGCGCCGCTACAGCGCGGTGGTGGTGCACAAGCATGGCGAAGATATGCAGGGGCTCAGCGAGGCCGTACAGGGCTTTCTCGGTGGCGTGCGCGACCCCGGCCGCCAGGCCGCCGGACGGCTGGACAATCCGCTGGAAGGTCGTCGCGTACTGCTGGTCGATGATGACGTGCGCAACGTCTACGCCATGAGCGCGCTGCTCGATGAGGTCGGGCTGATCATCAGTTCGGCCAAGGATGGGCTCGAGGCCATTGCCTGCTATACGCGTGAGCCGTTCGACCTGATCCTGATGGACATGTCCATGCCCACCATGGATGGCTACACCGCCACCCGGATACTCAAGACCGAACATGCTTGCAGCATCCCGATCATCGCCCTGACGGCCCATGCCATGAAGGGTGACCGCGAGAAATGCATAACCGCCGGCGCCGATGACTACCTGGCCAAGCCGGTTACCCGCGAAGTCTTGCTGGATATGCTGATGCGCTGGCTGCCCCATGCTCCAGGGGCGGCGACTGCGCCAACCACGCCGCATGCGACGCCCCGGTAGTTTTTCCGGGTGCTGCTAACCTGAACTTCAGCAGGGGCAAGACGGCCAGGGACAAGGGAGGAAACATGGCACACGTGCAGATAAAGGTCGCCGCCACGACCCAGACGCTTCTGGTGGTTGATGATCGCCCTGAGAACCTTGCGGCCATGGAGGCCTTGCTTGACGAGGGTGACTGGCGGCTACGCTGCGTGGATTCCGGCGAGGCGGCATTGCAGTGCCTGCTGGAGGAAGATGTCGGACTGGTGCTGCTGGATGTGCAAATGCCGCACATGGACGGTTTTGAAGTGGCCCGTCTGATGCGCGGCAACCCGCGCACTCGCTACACCCCGATCATCTTCGTTTCTGCCATTGCGCAAACTCAGGATTCGGTGCTCAAGGGCTATGCCACCGGGGCGGTGGACTTTATGCTCAAGCCATTCGACCCCAGTGTGCTGCGCCACAAAATCCACGCTCTGCTTGAACACGAGCGCAACCGCAGCGAGTTGTTGCAACTCAGCCAGCAGCTGGACAGCGCACGCGCCTTCAATGCCTCGGTGCTGGATAACGCCGCCGAAGGCATCATGGTGGTGGGCGAGGACGGTCGCATCAGTTTCGCCAACCCGGCCATGGCGCGCATGCTCGATGGCTCCGTGAGTGATCTGGAAGGTAGCGAAATGCTTTCCTATCTGGTCACTCCCCAGGTGACCTGCGAGTGGCGTCTGTCCCAGTTCTATCAGCAGTGGCGGCGTGGCGAGGCCTACCGCCTGCACGATGCCAACCTGCGTACCCTGAGCGGTGGCCAGGTGCCGGTGGCGCTGTCCTGCTCGCCCTTGCCGCGTCTGCAACATGCCATGGTGGTCATGGCGCTGGACATGTCGGTGGTGCGCAACCTGCATCAGCAGTTGGAGTCGCAAGCCATCACCGATGCGCTGACGGGGCTGCTCAATCGTCGAGGGTTCTACCAGGCGCTGGACTCGGCGCTGGCGCGGATTGATCGCAGTGGCCAGCGCATGGCCGTGCTGTACCTTGATCTGGATGGCTTCAAGCGGATCAATGATTCTCTCGGTCACGATGCTGGCGACCAGTTGCTCAAACGTGTGGGGGAGCAACTCAAGACCAGCTTGCGCCCCTATGACAGCCTGGCGCGCATCGGCGGTGATGAGTTCACCGCACTGCTCGACAGCCTGGAGCACCCCGAGGATGCCGCGCGGATTGCCGAGAAGCTGATCGAGCAGGTCTCGGTGCGGCACACCATCGACGGCATGGACGTGACCCTGGGGGCGAGCGTTGGGATTGCCTGCTTCCCCGAGTGCGGACAGAACGTCGAGGGCCTGCTGCGCGCGGCGGATATGGCCATGTACGAGGCCAAGCGAGCAGGGCGTCAGCAGTACCGCTTCTTCTCGCCGGAAATGAATGGTCGTGCGCGTTCGCGGCTGATGCTTGAGGAAAGCCTGCGCAACGCCATCGACAATGATGACTTTGTGCTGGTCTACCAGCCGCAGATCTACCTCGACAGCGGACGCTTGCGCGGCTTTGAAGCCTTGCTGCGCTGGCAGCACCGGGTGGCCGGGACCGTGGCGCCGGGGGTGTTTATTCCGCTGCTGGAGGAAACCCGGCTGATCAACCGCCTGGGCAGCTGGATCTTTCAGGCCGGAGTCGAGCAGTGCCGGCAGATGAGCCAGCAGTACGGCAGTGATTTGGTGATCAGCCTAAATGTCAGCCCGGTGCAGTTCGGCATGCCGCAGTTGGTCGAGGACCTGCGTCGGGTGCTGGATGAACAGCAACTGGCCCCCCAGCAGCTGGAAGTGGAGGTCACCGAAAGTGCGCTGATGCAGGACCTGGACACCAGCCGCGAACAGCTGCGCCAGTTGCGCCAGCTGGGGGTGAAAATCGCCATCGATGACTTCGGCACCGGCTACTCGTCCCTGGCCTATCTGCGCCATTTTGAACTGGACACGCTGAAGATCGACCGCCTGTTTATCTCCAATATGCTCGACTCGCCGCGCGATGCGGCGGTGGTTAGCACCATCATCGACCTGGGCCGCAACCTGGGGTTGGAGGTGATCGCCGAGGGTGTGGAAACCATGGCCCAGCGCGATTGGTTGGCGGCGCATGACTGCGCAATCATGCAGGGCTTTCTGGTCGCGCCAGGGTTGAGCGTGGAACAGGCCAGGGCGTTTCCTGCGCAACTGGACTGGCACAACCTGCCACTGCGCAATGAAAAGCCCGCCGGTCTGTAAAGCGCCAGTAGGGTGCGCTATGCGCACCGCGAGGTTGCTGATAGGAACATCCGCAGCGTGTGGCTCATCCTATCCATCACTCGGCACCGCGCAGGCAAGTATCAGCGTGCGGGGAAACGCTGTTTCAACTCGTCAAGCTGTGCATCCTTGTCCAGCCACAACTGGTTGACCCACTGCTGGAACTGCAGGCGATAGGCTTCGTCCTGGTCGTAGTTGCCGCCGATGAATTCGGCGGGAATCTGCAACTCCTCGAAACGCACCACCACCTGATTAACTCGGCCACACAGCAGGTCCCAGAAGCCAGGGTTGCCCTGCGGGTAGTGGATGGTGACGTTGACCAGGCAGTGCAGTTGCTCACCCATGGCGTCGAGCACAAAGGCGATCCCGCCGGCCTTGGGTTTGAGCAGGTGCTTGAACGGCGACTGCTGCTGCGCGTGCTTGGCTGGCGACAGGCGCGTGCCTTCGAGGAAGTTGAATACCGATACCGGGTTGGTTTTGTAGCGTTCGCAGGCTTTACGCGTGGTGGCCAGGTCCTGACCGCGTTTTTCCGGGTGTTTGGCCAGGTATTCCTTGCTGAAGCGCTTCATGAACGGGAATTCCAGGGCCCACCAGCACAGGCCGATCACCGGCACCCAGATCAGTTCCTGCTTGAGGAAGAACTTCAACAGCGGCATGCGTCGGTTGAGCAGGTACTGCAGCACCAGAATGTCCACCCAGCTCTGGTGGTTGCTGGTGACCAGGTACGAATGCTGTTTATCGAAACCGCTCAGCCCTTCGACATCCCAGTGGGTCTGGCCGACCAGCTTCATCCAGAACTTGTTGGTGCTGATCCAGAACTCGGCAATGCCATGCATGACAAAGCGTAACCCCCGCTGGATCGGGGCAATCGGCAACAGCAGCTTGAGCAGCGCCACGGCGAACAGCGGCCAGCAGCAAATCAGGGTGTTCAGGGCGAGGAGCAAGCCGGCAAGCAGGCCGCGCAACGGAGCAGGCAGAAAATGCAGCATTGGGGCAGGTGCCTCCAGCAAATGGGGGCAGGCTGTCTGCGGCCACTGCTGTGGTGTTCAAGCGGCCTGATCCCCGATTTATCTACGCCTGCGGTTTTGTACCGCAGATCGGTCGGCGCACAGGTTAACGTCTGTACACCGAACTGCAACCCCCTCGAAACGCTGGTGATCGCTGCGTTTCGCGGATTTTTACCGCTGATCCATGGCCTGTGCGGCTTCTGCCGCCGCTTATTGCGGCAGATTGGCGGCCTGAATGGCGGTCAGGGCGATGGTGTAGACGATGTCGTCGACCAGAGCACCGCGTGACAGGTCGTTCACCGGCTTGCGCAGGCCTTGCAGCATGGGGCCGACGCTGACGCAATCGGCACTGCGTTGCACCGCTTTGTAGGTGGTGTTGCCGGTGTTCAGGTCGGGGAAGATGAACACCGTGGCGCGCCCGGCCACCGGGCTGTTGGGGGCCTTCTGCCGGCCGACGCTTTCGATGGCAGCGGCGTCATATTGCAGCGGCCCGTCGAGCAGCAGCTGGGGATCACTGGCTTTGGCCAGGCGCGTAGCTTCACGGACTTTCTCCACTTCTTCACCGCTGCCGGAGTCACCGGTGGAGTAGCTGAGCATCGCCACCCGTGGGGTGATGCCAAAAGCGCTGGCCGATGCTGCGCTTTGCAGGGCGATTTCCGCCAGCTCCACCGCGCTCGGGTCGGGGTTTACCGCGCAGTCGCCGTAGACCAGCACCTGGTCGGGCAGCAGCATGAAAAATACCGACGACACCAGCTTGTAGCCCGGCGCAGTCTTGATCAGCTGCAGGGCCGGGCGGATGGTATTGGCCGTGGTATTGATCGCCCCGGATACCAGGCCATCGACTTCGTCCAGGGCAAGCATCATGGTGCCTAGCACCACGGTGTCTTCCAGCTGCGCGGCAGCCATCGGCGCGTTCAGCCCCTTGCCTTTGCGCAGCTCGACCATGGGCGCCACATAACGCTCGCGGATCAGGTCCGGGTCGAGGATTTCCAGCCCTTCCGGCAGCTCGATGCCATGGACGCGCGCCACCGCGTGGACATCTTCCGGCTTGGCCAGCAGCACGCAGCGGGCAATCCCGCGCGCCTGGCAAATGGCTGCCGCCTGCACGGTACGCGGCTCGCTGCCTTCGGGCAGGACGATGCGCTTGTTTGCTGCCTTGGCGCGTTGCACCAGTTGGTAGCGAAACGCCGGCGGCGACATGCGCAGCTCGCGTGGCTGGCCGCAGCGGGCGAACAGCCACTCGTGATCGATATGACTGGCGACGAAGTCGGCAACCTTCTTCGCGCGCTCTTTGTCATCGACCGGGATTTCCTTGTTCAGTCGGTTGAGGTTGGTGGCGGTGTCGTAGGAGCCGGTGCTGACTGTCATCACTGGCAGGCCGCCCTGCAGGGCGCCACGGCACAGCTCCATGATCCGTGGGTCAGGGGCGAAGTCACTGCACAGCAGCAGCCCGGCCAGTGGCATGCCGTTCATCGCTGCCAGGCTGGCGGCGAGGATGATGTCGTCACGATCCCCCGGCGTCACCACCAGGGTACCGGGCTTGAGCAGCTGCACGGTGTTGGCCACGGCGCGGGCGCAGAGCACGATCTGCAGCATGCGCCGCTGTTCATAGTCACCGGCATTCAGCACCCGCGCGCCGAGCAGGTCGGCGATGTCGCGGGTGCGTGGCGCGTTCAGCTCGTCCTGCCAGGGGATGCAGCCCAGCAGGCGGAAATCATCAGTCTTGAGCAGTGGCGACAGCTCTTTCAGGCGGCTGGCGAACGCCTCGATGCCGTCGTCGCTGCGCACCTTGTTGAGGATCACCCCGAGCACTTTTTCGTCCTTCGGGCCGCCGAACAGCTGCGCCTGAATTTCCACCCGGTCACTCAGTTCGCTGAGGCTTTCCTGTTCCGGGGCGGAGACCAGAATCACCTCGGCATCCAGGCTCTTGGCTAGGTGAAAGTTGACCCGCGCGGCATAGCTGGCCTGGCGGGTCGGCACCATGCCTTCGACAATCACCACGTCTTTGCCTTCAGCGGCCTGCTGATAGAGGCTGATGATTTCCTCCAGCAGCTCATCCAGCTGGCCGTCGCCGAGCATGCGTTCAACATGGGCCAAGGGCAGTGGTTTAGGTGAGTGCAGGCCATGGGTGCGGGCAATCAGCTCGCTGGAGCGTTCGGGGCCCATGTCGCCCTGGTGCTGCTGGGCGATGGGTTTAAAAAAACCGACCTTGAGCCCCGAACGCTCCAGGGCGCCGACCAGACCCAGGCTGATCGAGGTCAGGCCGACACCGAAGCCGGTTGGGGCAATAAAAAAGGTGTGCATGGGGCTTCCTTTATAACTGGGGCGGGCATACCCGCGAAAATCGTGATGCTGGTCGCTTGTGATTCAGGTGTCGAGCAGGGCCAGGGTGTCGAGCGCGATCTGGCGCTCCTCGTTGGTTGGTATCACCATGACCCGTGGATGGCCCGCTGCCTGGATAGGGCCAGATGCGCCGCGCACGGTGCGGGCATTGGCCGGCTCGTCGAGGGCCAGGTTGAGCAGTTTCAGGTGGGCAACGGTCTTGCTGCGAATCAGTGCCGAGTTCTCGCCGATGCCACCGGTAAAGATAAGACCGTCAAGCTGTTGCAGAGCGCAGCTCATGGCCGCTAGGGATTTGGCCAGGCGGTAGCAGAACACTTCGATGGCCAGGGTGGCGCCGACATGCCCCTGTTCGCGGGCCTGCTCCAAGCTGCGCATGTCGTTAGACAGGCCAGACAGGCCCAACAGGCCGCTGTCTTTATTGAGCAGGGTTTCGATCTGCTCCAGGCTCCAGCCCAGGGTACGCGCCAGATGGCTGTGCAGGTTGGGGTCGACATCGCCGCTGCGCGTACCCATCACCACCCCCTCCAGCGGGGTCAGGCCCATGCTGGTGTCGCGGCTCTGGCCACCGACGATGGCGCAGGTCGAGCAGCCATTGCCCAGGTGGGCCACCAGCCAGCTGCTGGCATTCATCGGTAGGCTGGCCAGTTCGGCGGCGCGCTGGCTGACAAAGCGGTGACTGGTGCCGTGGAAGCCATAGCGGCGAACGCCGTGCTCGCGGTACAGGGCATCGGGCAGGGCGTAGCGGTAGGCATGCTCGGGCAGGGTCTGGTGAAACGCGGTGTCGAACACGGCCACCTGGGTCAGTTCAGGGAACAGCTTGATCGCCGCTTCGATACCCAGCAGGTTGGCCGGGTTGTGCAGCGGCGCCAGCGGTGCGGTGGCGCGAATCGCCGCCAGGCTTGCTGTATCCAGGCGACAGGCTGCGGTGAAATGCTCGCCGCCATGCACCACGCGATGCCCAATGCCGTGCAGCTGGCCATCTGCGGCGGTCTGCACCAGTGGCAGCACCTGAGCGAGGGCGGCGCGGTGGTCGGCATGAGGCAGGATCAGGCTGTCTTTAATCTCGCCCTGTTGCCAGTGAACTTGTGCATCCGGGCTACCCAGGCGTTCAGCCAGGCCGCTGAGGATAAAGGCATCTTGCGCTTCGTTGATCAGGGCAAACTTGATCGATGAGCTGCCGCAGTTGATCACCAGAATATTGCGTGCCGGCATTTACCGCTCCTTGTTCAAATCTTGATGCGGGGGCTCTGTGCCCGCCGCGCGTGCGTCATGTTCGGCGGCGCACCAGCCGCAGGCGAAGGCTTTGCCCAGCTGCGCCTGGCGCTGTTGGGCATCCAGCACCCACGCACGATTTTGCCAGGGTGGCTGGTGGCGCAGGTGCTGGGTATGGCCGCAGGACAATACTGCCACCCAATCGCCGTGCTCATCCTGACGAAAATCAAGCAGGCGCACGTAGACGGCGTCTGCCCGTCCGTCTGCACCCGGTTCGCTTTCGCGCGTGCCCTTGGGTAAACTTGCCCGCTCTTTATTTCCAAGCAAAGGTCTCGCCCCATGCTGATCGCCGCCAATAAGGCTGTCTCCATCGACTATACCCTGACTAACGATGCCGGTGAGGTGATCGACAGTTCCGCAGGCGGCGCGCCGCTGGTTTATCTGCACGGCGCCGGCAACATCATTGGCGGCCTGGAAAAGGCCCTGCTGGGCAAGCAGGTTGGCGACGAGCTGGATGTTTCCGTCGAGCCGGAAGATGCCTATGGCGAATACAGCGCTGAGCTGGTAGCCACCCTCAACCGTTCGATGTTCGAAGGTGTGGATGAGCTGGAAGTTGGCATGCAGTTCCACGCTTCCGGCCCGGACGGCGGCATGCAGATCGTGACTATCCGCGAACTGGACGGCGACGACGTAATCGTTGACGGGAACCACCCGCTGGCCGGCCAGCGTCTGAATTTCAAGGTCAAGGTTGTCAACGTGCGTGATGCCAGCGAAGAAGAAGTCGCGCATGGCCATATCCATGGCGAAGGCGGTCACCATCATTGATGGTTTAGCCTTATGTGGTAGCCGCGAGTCGACTTATGGTCGTATCAACCGCTGGTTCCACTGCTAAGCTGCAACAGAAGAAAGGCGCCTTCAGATAGGCGCCTTTTTTATGAGCCACCATCCTTGGCGGCTCAGCCAGCGGGCCGTCGCGGTGCGACGTTAAAAATGGCTCTTGGCCACTTTTTTGCCCGCTACACGTAATCTGTGTGTTCTCAAGGAGTTCGCCATGAGTGCCTTTCACGACCTCAACCTGCGTGCACTGGATGGCCAGGATTTGCCGCTGGCACCCTTCAAGGGGCAGGTGGTGCTGGTGGTCAATGTGGCCTCCAAGTGTGGCCTGACGCCTCAGTACGCCGGGCTTGAGCGGCTCTATCAGCAATACAAGGATCAGGGTTTCAGCGTGCTGGGGCTGCCGTGCAACCAGTTTGTCGAGCAGGAACCGGACAGTGAGGAGGCGATCCGTGCGTTTTGCAGCCTCAACTACGGTGTGACCTTCCCACTGGGCAGCAAGCTTGAGGTGAATGGGCCGGAGCGTCATCCGTTGTACCGTTTGCTGGCGGGCGAGGGTGCCGAGTTTCCGGGGGATATCACATGGAACTTCGAGAAATTTCTGGTGGGCCACGACGGCCGCGTGCTGGCGCGCTTCTCGCCGCGCACCACGCCGGATGATCCGGCGGTGATTCAGGCGATCGAAAAGGCGCTCGGTTAAGGCCATTTGCGCCAAGGCTGCGGACTAAGCCGGTACACGGCTTGTTCGTGGCTGGGCATCGCGGCTTAATCGGGCAACCTGCCGAGGATGCCTCCGATGAGCCTGTTTCCTGCTGATCCCGCCATTGCCCCTGCCACCCCCGCAGCACTGCGTAAGCTGATCGAGAGCCGCCGTGCGGTGCGCCGTTTTACCGCCGAAGCGGTGCCTGATGAGGTGGTGCGTGATTGCCTGGAGCTGGCGGTGCTCGCGCCCAATTCCTGCAACCTGCAGCCCTGGAGTTTTCAGGTGATTCGCGACCCGGCGCTGCTGGCGCGGCTGCACCCGGTGTGCATGAGCCAGAATGCCGCCAAGGCGCCGCTGATTATTGCGGTGCTGGCGCGTCCGGACACCTGGAAACAGGCTTGCCAGAACATCATCGACTACTGGCCGGAGCCTGAAGTGCCAGCGCGGATTCGCAGCTTCTACAACAAGACCGCACCCTTTCAGTACAACCAGGGCCCATTCGGTCTGTTTGGGCTGTTCAAACGTCAGCTGCTGCGGGTGGCTGCCTGGCGCAAACCGTTGATGCGCGCGCCTAACAGTAAGGCGCAGATGCGTATCTGGGCGGTGAAGTCCACCGCATTGGCGGCGCAGAACCTGATGCTGGCCTTCCAGAGCCATGGCTATGCCACTTGCCCGATGGAAGGCTTTGATGAAGTGCGCCTGCGCAAGACTCTGGATATTCCGCATCAGGCTTTACCTATCATGCTGCTGGCGGTGGGCAAGCAGGATGAGAAGGGTGTGTATAACCCGCGCCTGCGCTTTCCGTTGGAACAGCATGTGACGTGGTTATAGCCGTAGGTTGGGTCGGGGCGCGTAGCCAGAGGAGCAGCGCGACGAAGCCCAACCTTACACGCGAATGTCTGTTGGGCTTCGCTGCGCTCAACGCCAACCTACGTCGGCATAGCCAGCGCTAGAGAACGCCGGCCTTTTTCCAGGCCAGATAACTGCTCACCAGCTGCGGTCCCAGCTCGCTCGGGCGTGCATCGAGCACCGGCACCTTGTGGGCAATCAGGCGTTCATGCAGGCCAGCGCGGGCGTTCAGGTAGTCCAGGGTGCCGCAGTAGTCCAGGGCGCTGGAGAGGTCCTGCACCGGGGTGTGGCGCAGGGTATCCAGCACTTCTTCACGCAGGCTGGCGACCAGTACGCGGTGCTGGCGGCTAAGGCGTTTGACAGCGCCGAGCAGGGCCTGATCATCCTCATCCCGCAGGTTGGTCACCAGCACCACCAGGGCGCGACGGCGCTGACGGCTGAGCAGGTTTTCCACGGCGGCGGTGAAGTCCGCCGGCTGCTGGGTGCTGCGCAGGTCGTACAGCGCATTGAGCAACACATTCAGCTGCGCCTGGCCTTTGACCGGTGCCAGGAAGCGGTTCTGCTCGCCGGCAAAGGTCGACAGGCCGACCGCATCGCCCTGGCGCAATGCCACGTAGCTGAGCAGCAGCGAGGCGTTAAGGGCGTGATCGAAATGCGACAGCTCGCCGTCCTGGCTGCGCATGCGGCGGCCGCAGTCGAGCAGGAAGACGATCTGCTGGTCGCGCTCGTCCTGATACTCGCGGGCAATCGGTGTGCGTTTGCGCGCGGTGGCCTTCCAGTCGATCTGCCGCAGGGTGTCGCCGTCACGAAATTCGCGCAGTTGGTGAAATTCCTGACCCAGGCCGCGGCGTTGCTGCTGGCGTACGCCCAGCTGGCTGAGCCAGTCATCCACCGCCATCAGTTGCGCGCCGTACAGACGGGCGAAATCCGGGTAGACGCGGGTTTCACCAGCTACGGGCAGATAGCGCCGGGCGCGCCACAGGCCCATGGGGCTGGGCAGGCTGACTTCGCACTGCGGGAAGTGGAAATGCCCGCGCAGCAGTGGGCGCACGCGGTAACTGACCTGGGTCTGTTCGCCGGGGTGCAGATCAACCTTGAGCGGCAGGTGCTCGAAGGCCATATCGCCGGGCAGATGGTCGAACACCTCCACCTGCAGCGCACGGGTGTAATTGTGGTGCAGGCTCAGCCGCACATCACTCCAGCGCCCCAGCGGCAGGTTGCCGGGTAGCTGGCGTTCGATGCGCGGCGAAGGTACTTGGCGCAGCAGCAGGGCGTCGATCAGTGTCAGGCCGAGCAGCACCAGCAGCAGGCCCCAGTAAATCGGCGTGAAGCTGCGCGGCACGGCAACGCCCAGGGCGCTGCAGATACCCAGGGCGATACCGAGCACGAACAGACCGGCGAGCAGCGCCAGCAGTGCGCGTGAGGGCTTCATGCGGGAGCGCCTTTAAGTGCGGGCTTTTGCCAAGTACGGGTCATAGGCGCGGTGCCGGAACCTGGTCGAGCAGCTGTTGCAGCACCTGATCCACCGACAGGCCTTCGATATCCAGCTCCGGCGACAGCCGCACGCGGTGACGCAGTACAGCCAGGGCGCAGCCCTTGATGTCATCTGGCAGCACAAAATCGCCGCCGCGCAGCAGTGCACGGGCGCGGCCGCAGCGTACCAGGGCAATCGAAGCGCGTGGCCCGGCGCCGATGGCCAGGCCAGGCCAGGTACGGGTGGCACGGGCGATACGTACGGCGTAGTCGAGTACCTGCTCATCAATCGGCAGGTCGCTGGCAATCTTCTGCAACGCGAGTACATCGCGGGCCTGCAACAGGGTGCGCAGCGGGGTGACTTCAAGCATGTCGGCTTTGCTTGAGCGCGCCACCTGGCGAACCATGTTCAGCTCTTCGCTCTGCTCGGGGTAATCCATGCGCAGCTTGAGCATAAAACGGTCGAGCTCGGCTTCCGGCAGCGGGTAGGTACCCTCCTGCTCAATCGGGTTCTGCGTGGCCAGCACCATAAACGGCAGCGGCACATTCAGCGCGCGGCCTTCCAGGGTGACCTGGCGTTCCTGCATGACTTCCAGCAGCGCAGCCTGGGTCTTGGCCGGGGCGCGGTTGATTTCATCCGCCAGCAGCAGGTTCGTGAACACCGGGCCCTTGCGCAGCTTGAACTGCTCGCTCTGCAGGTCGTACACGGCGTGGCCGGTGACGTCGCTGGGCATCAGGTCCGGGGTGAACTGGATACGCGCGAACTCGCCGCCAAAGCAGCGCGCCAGGGCACGCACCAGCAGGGTCTTGCCGAGTCCGGGAACGCCTTCGACCAGCACATGGCCACCGGCGATTAGGGCGCTGAGCACGTCGTCGATCACCGTTGTCTGGCCGATCAGGGCTTTCTGCAGTTCACCACGCAGGGCCTGAGCCAGTTGGCTGGCGCGCTGGCGCTGCGCATTTGGATTGGCCGCTGCGGCTGCCGGGGCAGCTGGTGCTGAGGCCGGTACAGGCGTCTCGCTGGCCGCCGCTTCGACGGTTTCAGCGGCGACAGGGGCTGATTCGATCTCGCTGTCCGGCTGTTCGGGGGTGTGTTCGCTCGTCATAGGGCATTCCTGAGGGTTTGCAGGTTGGCGACCTGGCGGGTGAAGTCGGCGGCGGCCAGGCGCTGCTTGGGCAGCGGCCGCATGGCTTGGCTGATAACGCTGGATGGCTGGCGGGTCAGGCGGCTCAGCACCTGCCACTGCTCGGCCACGGCGAGGCGTTCGAAACCGGGGTGACGATGGCGGGCGCGGCGCTGGATGTCTTGTTGCAAGCCTTGCAGCAGGCTGTGCTGACCGTTGTGGCGCAGCAGAAAATCGGCACTGCCACGCAGGTGTTCCTGCAACTGCCGGCGATTGCGGCTGGCGGGCAACAGCAGCGGGCCTTGGCGCATGCCTAGGTGCCAAAGGCCGAATGCCAGCAACAGCGCGAGTGCAGCCAATGCCTGGGGGAAGTGTTCGAGCAGCAGGCTGAACAGATCATTGCGGTCAGCGCGGTAGAGCAGGGTGACCTGGCTGTCCTGGGTCATGTACCAGAGCAGCCAGGCGTTGTCGTATTCGCCGATGCTCTGGTTCTGCCAGATCCAGCTGTCGCTGACCACGCTGATCAGGCCGTCGCCATGGTAGAGCTGTAACAGATGGGTGGCGGCGTCGCTGTTGGCCCAGGCGTGGGCGCGGTTCTCGGAGTCGTAGAGGTGGAAGTCGGTGTCGAAGTTGAAGTAGGCCGGCGCCTCTTCGTTTTCCAGATACAGCTGGGTCAGTTCCGGGTAGGCATTGTCTGAACCTGTGGCTGCATCTGCCCCAGCTTCCGCTTCAGCCTGCGGCTCAGCTTCGGTCGTGTCCTCAGCCGAGGCGTCTGCTTCCGCTGCTTCGCTGGCATCTTCGTCGAGCTCTTCGCTCTCGTATTGCTGGATGCCCAGGCTGTCGAGCAGCAGATCGCCGCTTTTACCTTCTTCTTCATCCCACAGCCGCTCGGCAACAAACAGCAGGTGGCCGCCTTTGGCGGTCCAGGCCAGCAGGCGTTCGGCCTGTTTGGGTGTCATGCGGTTGCGGTCGCCGAGCAGCAGCAGGGTTTGCCCTGCGCTGGGCAGGTCCTTCATGACCTCTAGGCCATCGGCGCGTTGCACCTGCAGGCCCTGTTTGCGCAGGAAATGTTCGGCCGCGAGATAAGGGTTGGCCCGCGCCTCAGGATCGGGGCCGTGCTCGAGGGTTTCCTCATAGGGTGTGAGCTTGCCCAGCAGGTAGATGCCGAGCAGACCGAGTAGCAACAGCAGGCCGGCACCGAGAAGGAACTGGAGACGCCGGTTCATGCCTGCGCTCCTTGTTCGAACAGGCGTCGCCAGGCGTTACACAGGCCCTGTTTGAGTGCCGCTGGTGGCAGTCGATGGCCGTAGGCGAGGTTCTGCCAGTGGCGGGTCAGGGCCTGACTGAAGTGACTGAGGTCTTTCTGCTGCAACGCCTGCACCAGTTGCAGCACTTCGGCTTCGGTGTGCGAGCTTTTCAGCGGCAGGCGCTGTTCGTGCAGCATACGGCTGAGCAGGGCGCGGTAGAGCAAGCCGAGGGCAGCGCGTGGCTGTTCGTCCCAGAGCCGTTCCACTTCGCCGGGAATATCCGTCGGCAGGCTTTGTGGTGCCACTTCCAGGCCGAACAGCTGTTCCGGTGGTTGATAGGTGCGCCCCTGCGGTAAACGTAAGCGTCCGGCAAAGGCATTCAGCCAGTCGCGGTAACGCCACAGCAGCCAGGCGACCAGGCTGAACAGTAGCGCCCACAGCAGCACCTCGAAGAACAGTGCCACAGCATCGACGCTTTTCCAGAACTCGGTGAGTTTGAAGAACTTTTCCAGCAGTTCGAGCAGGGCCTTGGCGTCTTCTTCGCTCGGCTCCTTGGGTTCTTCGCCAAAGCGCCAGCGAGTGACGGTTTCGCGGTGTTCGAAAGGTGGCTGATCGAGCAGTTGGCCGATATTCTTTTGCGCTTCGGCACTGGTCAGCGGTTGTTTGAGCAGACGTTCTGCTTGCGGTCCTAGGGGGTCTTCAACCGGCAGCGGGCAGCTGTTTACGGACGTGGTGGCCATGGCGCTGCCCGGCATCTGCATTAGCAGTACGCCGCAGCCCAGCAACAGGGCATAGGCTACGCCCGTCAGGCGCTGGCGTAGCTGACGGAAGACCAGTTCGATATCCCAGGCTTCCAGGGCCGTGCGGCGGTTCAGGTAAAGGGTAAAGCCGCAGGCGACGTAGATCGGTTCCCAGAGAATCAGCAGCAGAACGTAGGTCAGGTTGGAAAGATGCTCCAGCCACAGCCATTCGCCCGACGCGGCATTCACCAAGCTGTCCCAGCTCCAGTCCAGCTCGACCTGTGCCGGCAGGAGCATGTAGAAGAAGCTGACGATGCCGAACCACAGCGCCATTTCCAGGTGTACGCCGACGATGGTGAGCCAGCTGGCGCCGCCGGCATCGCGTTGTCCGAGGACGATCAGGCGTTGGCTGCGCGCCTTGCCGGACAGTCCTTCCAGCTGCATCACCGGCAGATCGAAGCTGCGTGTGGGGCTTAGCCGACGCCAAGTCAAACTGGCCAGCAGTTGCGGTTTGAGCAGACCGGGCAGGGCCTTTAGCGCCTGTTTGAGGCTTGGTGTTGCGCCGAACAGGGCATGCGAGAGGATATACAGCGGCAGGCGCTCAAAGGCCGGTTTCAGCCACCAGAAAATCAGTATGGCGATGCTTGGGTAATCCCACAGCAGCAGGCATAGCAGGGCAAAGACCGGTACCGTTACCAGCGCCCAACTGAGCATCAACAGGCCGGCATGCTGCTTGGCGAGCAAGACGCCGAGGTCCATCGCTTCCCAGGCGCTACGCGGGCGTATGGCCACGCTGGCATCAGTCAGGCGCATGTGCACCTCGTCCGGCCAGCAGCAGATAGGCCAGCACCAGCAGCCAGAGTGCCGCGCCGACAGCATACTTGATGCTCGGGCTGGCCAGGCTCATGGAAGACCAGTAAGCCTCGATAAAGGCCGCCAGCAGGAGAAACACAATCACCCCGCCGATCAGCCGTACGCTGTGGCCGGCCGCTACTCGCAGGGCTTCACCACGTGGTAGACGTCCCGGTACCAGCAGTGCCCAGCCGAGTTTGAGACCGGCGGCACCAGCCAGGGCAATGGCGGTGAGTTCAAATGCGCCATGGCCGACGACGAACGACCAGAAGGTTTCGCCATAGCCGATCTGCGTCAGGTGACCGGCCACTGCGCCAATCATCAGGCCGTTGAACAGCAAGTAGAAGAGGCTGCCCAGGCCAAACAGCAAGCCGCTGGCAAAGGTCTGAAAGGCAATGCCGATATTGTTCATGATGTAGTAGCCGAACATCATCCAGTCATCACCGGAGTCGCGCTCGCTGAAGCGGCCGATGCGCCTGGCGTCGGGGTCATACATCTTCTCCATCTCGGCCACTTGGTCGGGCGGCATTACGCCGTAGACCAGGTCGGGGAAGTGATACACCAGTGTGCCCATCAGCAGCAGGCTGCCGAAGAACAGCAGGCCGGCGGTGACGACAAAGCGCCATTCGGCGCGAACCAAGCGTGGGAAGCCAGCCAGGATAAACCCGAGCAGCTGTGCCCCCAGCGGGCTGCGGTGGCGATAGAACTGCTGGTGGCCACGCATGGCCAGTTGTTGCAGCTGCTCGATCAGGTGGCTGCTGTAACCGCGGCTCTGCGCCAGTGCCAGGTGTTGGCACAAGCGCCGGTAAGAGGCCGCAAAACCTTTGCACTGCTGGCTGTCGGCCTTGCCGCGCTCAAGGCTTTCGAGTTGGCTGGTAAAGGCTTGCCATTCGGCCTGGTGCTGGTACTCAAACAGGCTCTGTTTCATGTCGGCCCCAACAAGCCACGGGCGATGCCGTTGATCTGTTGTTCGGCCTGTGCCGCTGGCACCTGCAGAGGTTCTGCAAGGATGCTCGCCAGTTCCTGGCGACGTGCGCTGGACAGGTTTTGTGCGCGCTCGGCAAAACCAAGCAGGGCGCGTTGTTCATTAAGACTCAGGCTGAACGGTGCCCGCAGGGCGTCTGCCGGCGGCAGTTCGGGAGCGGCTGGCGTGCTGTCGCGGTAGACCACTAGGGTGCCGGCGGCGATATCGCCCAGGCGTTTGAATGCAGCGTGATTCAGACAGCTGAGGACTCCCAGGGTGTAACCAAAAGGCAGGATGTCGACGAAGCGCAGCAGGTTGCGGGTCAATGAAGCAGCCCAACCCACTGGTGTGCCATCGTCATGCACTACCCGCAGTCCCATCATCTGCTTGCCGGGCGAACGGCCCTGGTTGAGCACCTCAAACAACACCATGTACCACCAGGTCACCAGAAACAGCAGGATGGTGCCCAGACCCATGCCGAATTGGCCGAGTAGCGCCAGTACGGTGAACAGCGCACCTAGCAGCGCACCGCGAATCAGCAGGTCGATGGCGAAAGCCAGGGAGCGTGGCACTACGCCTGCCGGGCGCAGGATCAGGTCGATGCCTTCCGGTGTTTCCACCTGATAACGGGTATCCAGCAGCGGGCGGGCAGCGGCTGAATCGGGGGGGGGCGTGAGCGGCATCGGCAGACTGCGTCGAGGAAAGCCCGATGCTAGCCAGCAGCAGGCAGGGAAGCAACCGGCTCAATCGCTTGAGCCGGTAAGCACGGCGTTAATTTATTGCGGTACCGGTAGTACGCCGAAGATGGTGCGATAGAGCACACCGATAGCAATGGTGAACAACGGGATGGTCCAGACCAGGCCGATGCCCAGCGGGATGGCGCTGATACCAGTGATCAGGCCAAGTAGCAGAAACAGGCCGAAGACCTTGAACCAGTGTTGGCTAATCGCCTTGCGCGAGGCTTCCAGGGCTTGCCAGGGGCTAAGACCGCGCTCGACCACCAGAGGAATGGCCAGCATGTAGGCGATGGCCAGATACAGGCCGGGAATGATCAGCAGGATCATGCCGAGGTAGATCAACACCATGCTGATAATGGCGGTGATCACCAGCGGTACAGTGCGGCCGAAGTGGCTGAAGATGTCGTTGAAACTGATCGGCTGGTCGGCGGCGCGACGGATGCCGACCATGTTGATCCCGGCCATAAAGGGGTAGGCCAGCGCCGAGGCGAAAATGCCGACGACCATTTCGACCACGACACTCAGCATTGGGCTCTCACTGACCATTCCCAGGATGCCGAAGAAGCCGCCAATCAGAAAGGATGCGACGAGGAGTACAGCGTAGAACACCAGAAAGCCACCGATGATGATTCCTTTGGTGCCTTTTACCCGTTGCCAGGCTTCGCTGAGCAGGTCGCCGATGGTGAAGTCATAACCGCGACTCAGGGCTTCTTCAATGCTGGGTACCTGACTATCGCGGGGCGTTTCCTGCAAGGCACTGGCGGGGGCGGCATAGGGATTGCTGGAGCTGATATCACTCATGGGGCGTCCTTGATCATGGAGTGGTGGCTGACGTTGCACACTTTAGTCGGCGGCCAGACGCCCGACAAGGCGCGCCGGGTGCTGCGGGCGTGAGCTGGTGCAAGGTTCTGCGTTTGAATGTGCGGCAGCAGCAGGGTGTTAGACTGCCAGCGCCCCAGCATCAGGATGCCACTGTGACTTCCAGCCTTTTTTGGTACGACTACGAAACCACAGGTATTGACCCGCGCCGCGACCGCCCGCTGCAGGTTGCCGGAATCCGTACCGATGAACAGTTCAATGAAATCGGCGAGCCGCTGAATATCTACTGTCAGCCCAGTGACGACATCCTGCCGCATCCGGCTGCGTGTCTGGTGACTGGCATTACCCCGAGCATCCTGGCGCAGCGTGGGCTGGATGAGGCCGAATTTATGAGCCGCGTGCATGCCGAGCTGTCGCAGCCAGGCACATGTGGAGTGGGCTACAACAGCCTGCGTTTCGACGATGAAGTGACGCGCTACAGCCTGTACCGTAACTTCTATGACCCCTATGCCCGTGAGTGGCAAGGGGGCAACAGCCGTTGGGATCTGATTGATCTGGTGCGTACGGCTTATGCGTTACGTCCGGAAGGCATCGTTTGGCCCGAAGAGGACGGGCGGGTGACGCTCAAACTGGAGCGCCTGACCGCTGCCAATGGTATTGAGCATGGCCAGGCCCACGATGCGTTATCCGATGTGCGGGCGACCATTGCTCTGGCGCGCTTGCTGCGTAGTAAACAACCCAAGCTGTACGACTACCTGTATCAACTGCGCAGCAAGCAGCGCGTGCAGGATCAAATACGCTTGTTGCAGCCACTGGTACATATCTCCGGACGTTACGCCGGCGCGCGTCACTACCTGGCGGTGGTTTTGCCCCTGGCCTGGCACCCGCGCAATCGTAATGCACTGATTGTCTGTGATCTGCAGGCCGACTGCGCACCGTTACTCAATGAGTCCGCCGAAACGTTGCGTACGCGCCTTTACACACGCCGCGAACAGTTGGCTGAGGGTGAATTACCAGTGCCGCTGAAGTTGCTGCATATCAACCGCTGTCCGGTTGTGGCGCCCATGAATGTATTGCGTGCGCAGGATATTCAGCGGCTGCAACTGGATCTTCCTGCGTATCAGGCGCAGGCCGAGCAGTTACAGGTTAATACGGCGGTTTGGCAGAACAAACTGGTGCAGGTATATGGCGAAGAACAATTCGCGCCGAACGAAGATCCTGAGCAGCAGTTGTACGATGGTTTTATTGGTGACCGTGACCGGCGTTTGTGCGAACAGGTGCGGCGTGCCGAGCCACAGCGTCTGGCTGATACAGCCTGGGCATTTGATGATGGGCGTTTGCCTGAGTTGCTGTTTCGTTACCGTGCGCGCAACTTTCCCGCGACCTTGAATGCTGATGAGCAGCAGCGTTGGAGAGCATTTTGCCAACAGCGCCTGAGTCATCCGCACTATGGTGCACCCAATACCCTTGAACAATTTGAGCAAGCGCTGGTTGATGCGCTGGCCGGAGTGGATGCCGCGCAGCATGCAGTATTACTGGAGTGGCGTGAATATGCCGAGCGCCTGCGCCAGCAATATGCCCTCTGATATGTAAGGGTAATAGTGCGCTATTGCTATGCGATGTGCCTGTGCCGATAACAGTGCATGTATAGCGTGGCGCGAAGAGCGGCTGCCATGAATGGCCGATCATAAAAAACGCCAGCAAAGCTGGCGTTTTTAGGTGTGGCAAATGTGGCGTGTGCGGCTTAGCCCAGCAGGGTAGCCCAGCCTTCAACAACGTCACCGCCCCACTTGGCTTTCCACTCTTTTAGCGTTTTGTGGTTGCCGCCTTTGGTTTCGATAACTTCGCCAGTGTTCGGGTTTTTATACTGCTTAACTTTGCGGGCACGCTTGCTGCCAGCAGGTTTGGCGGCACGAGTGGCTTTGCTGCTTTTGGCTTCTGGGTCAAACATGGCAATGATGTCGCGCAGGGACTTCTGATATTCGCCCATCAGTGCGCGCAGTTTGCCTTCGAACTCCAGTTCTTTTTTCAGCTTGTCGTCTTGCGACAGATTTTTCAGGCGCTCTTGCAGCTCTTTGATGGCTTCTTCGGTGGCGCGGTATTCGTTGATCAACGACATGTGAGTTACCTGTATTCGGGGTTGACGATAAAGTGATAGCAATAGTAGTCAGGCACTTTTCACAAGTAAACCGCTTTATCGGTATTTTTTATGAATTGTATTGTTAAGTAATGCGTACGCGCTGGAATAATTCTGCAGTGCTGATTGTTTTCGCTCATGCGGATTAGTTTGTAGCGACGTTTACTTGCAGTTCTTTACATATGCCGGGCACTGCGTGGTGCCACAGCGGCCTTGGCGGGTACTGCAGTTTTTCTGCGCAGTGACTAGAATGGCCGACTTTATTTGCGTGCTGGAGCCGCTGATGCGTACTTTTCGATTGGTCATTGCCTGCCCGGATCGGGTTGGTATCGTGGCCAAGGTCAGTAATTTTCTGGCCACTTATAACGGCTGGATTACTGAAGCGAGCCACCATTCGGATAATCAGAGTGGCTGGTTCTTTATGCGCCACGAGATTCGCGCCGATTCCTTGCCCTTTGATCTGGATGGTTTTCGCCAGGCTTTTGCGCCGATTGCTCGCGAGTTCTCCATGGAGTGGCGAGTAACCGACTCCGCGCAGAAAAAGCGTGTGGTGCTGATGGCCAGTCGCGAATCACATTGCCTGGCTGATCTGTTGCATCGCTGGCACAGCGATGAACTCGATTGCGATATCCCTTGCGTGATCTCCAACCATGATGACCTGCGTAGCATGGTCGAGTGGCATGACATTCCGTATTTCCATGTGCCGGTTGATCCGCAGAACAAACAGGCGGCGTTTGATGAGGTCGAGCGGCTGGTCAAGGCACACGATGCCGATGTGATTGTTCTGGCGCGTTACATGCAAATTCTCCCCGCGCAGTTGTGCGCCGAGTTTTCCCAGCGGGTGATCAACATTCACCACAGCTTCCTGCCGTCCTTCGTTGGTGCCAAGCCCTACCATCAGGCCTCGCTGCGTGGGGTCAAACTCATCGGTGCAACCTCGCACTATGTCACCGAGGAACTGGACGCCGGGCCGATCATTGAGCAGGACGTGGTACGCGTCAGTCACCGCGACAGTATCGAGGAGATGGTGCGCCTGGGTAAGGATGTCGAGAAGATGGTGTTGTCCCGTGGTCTACGCTATCACTTGGAAGACCGAGTGCTGGTGCACGACAACAAGACCGTAGTATTCGACTGAGGTGCAGGCTGCGGTTCGGCTCAGGACACGCCAAGAGGATTTGCCGATGCTCAAGTCAATCAAGGTACGTGATTACATGACCCGTAACCTGGTGACCTTTCGTCCCGATATGAACCTGTTCACTGCCATCAATCGCATGCTGGAACACCGTATTTCCGGTGCGCCGGTGGTCGATGGGCAGGGCCACCTGGTGGGGTTGCTGTCGGAGGGTGATTGTTTGCGCGGCATTCTTTCCGGTGCTTATTACGAGTCGGCTGGCGGTGATGTCAGCGCTTACATGACCACGGATGTCGAAGTGATCTCGCCCGAAGCCGACATAATCGAGATATCCGAGCGTTTTCTGCGCGGTCGCCGCCGGCGCTTGCCGGTGGTTGAGAGCGGTCGTCTGATTGGCCAGGTCAGCCGCAGTGATGTGCTGCGAGCGGTCAAGGAGTTTGCCCAGCATGATCAGGGGCGCATGGGGCTCAATTGATGGCTGGAGGGGTGACGCATGAGTGATCCGCACGAGCGTGGTACCGCTACGGCACCGCCGATAGTCGGCGAGGGCTGTACGCAACGTTATGATCCCCAGGCCCTGGACCCGGAAGATGGCACCGAGTTTGCCGATGCTGCCGAGTTATGGCGTCAGTTGCAGCAAACACCGGCGGCAACCGATCCACAGAAATGACAACGGGGCGCTCAGTGAGCGCCCCGTTGCTTTTATGTTCAGCACGTCCATGTGCTTTACCCCTCAGGGCCGCCGCTATATGACGTTAAAGTCGATCAGATACGGAAGCTGTCAACCAGTTGCTTGAGGCGCAGTGCCTGTTGCTCCAGGTCGCCGCAGGCGCGCAGGGTGGCGTTGAGGTTTTCCACGCCCTCCTGGTTGAGGGTGTTGATTTCGGTGATGTCCATGTTCAGCGCCTCGATCACCGAGGTCTGTTCTTCGGTGGCGGTGGCTACCGATTGGTTCATGCCATCGATCTCGCCAATACGCTCCGTGACGCTGCTCAGGCGGGAGCCGGCCTGGTTGGCGATTTCCACGCTTTCTTCGCTGTAGCGCTGGCTCTCCGTCATGGTGGTCACCGACTCGCGCGAGCCGACTTGCAGCTCCTCGATCATCTTCTCGATTTCCTGGGCCGACTCTTGAGTGCGGTGCGCCAGGTTGCGCACTTCATCGGCCACCACGGCAAAGCCACGACCTGCTTCACCGGCGCGCGCCGCTTCGATGGCGGCGTTGAGTGCCAGCAGGTTGGTCTGTTGGGAGATGCTCTTGATCACTTCAAGAATCTGCCCAATGTTCACCGTCTTGCTGTTGAGGGTTTCGATATTGCCGCAGGAAGCGCTGATTTTGCCGGACAACTCATTCATCGCCTGGATGGTTTTTTCCACCACCTGGCGGCCGTCTTCGGCCAACTGGCGTGCATCGGAAGCCTGGTTGGACGCGTCGGCGGCGTTGCGGGCAATTTCCTGGGCGGCGGCGCCCAGCTCATTGATGGCAGCCGCCACGCTGTTGGTGCGACTGGCCTGTTCATCCGAGTTGATCATCGACGAGTTGGAGGCGCCGACTACCAGCTTGGCGACTTCGTTGACCTGGCTGGTGGCCGACGACACTTCGCGAATCGAGCTGTGAATCCGTTCGACAAAGCGGTTGAAGGCATTGGCCAGGCGGCCGAATTCGTCATTGGACTGGATGCTCAGACGCTTGGTCAGATCGCCTTCGCCCTGAGCGATGTCCTCCATGGCCTTACCCATGACATTCAGCGGTTGCATCAGCACGCTGATCAGCATGCTCAGCAGCAGAATGATCAGTACCACGGCGATGATGGTGGCGATGATCGCTGAAGCACGGAACTCGCTAAGCATCGAGTAGGCTTTGCTCTTGTCAACGGACAGCCCAACGTGCCAGCTCACCGAAGGCAGGCCTTTGACTGGAGCGAAGGTGAGTATGCGGGTTTCGCCGTTGAGCACGGCTTCGCTGAACTCGCCGCTGATCCGTGGGGTGTTTTGTGGGTAGACCTCGCTGAGGTTCTTCATCACCAGGGATTTGTCCGGGTGCACCAGAATCTTGCCGTCAGCACTGACCAGAAAGGCATAACCCATGCCGGCAAAGTCCAGCGAGTTGATGATGTCGACCAGGGTGGTGAGACTTAGGTCGCCACCGACGACCCCTGCCGCCTTGGCGGGTGTGGCAATGGTAATGATCAGCTCGCTGGTGGCAGCGTCGACGTAGGGTTCGGTGAGGGTGCTACCCCCTGCGGCCATGGCGTCCTTGTACCAGGGGCGTTGGCGCGGATCGTAGCCATCCGGCATTTTCTCGTCCGGGCGCATGGTGAAACTGCCATCGGCGCTGCCCAGATAAGTGAAGGCGAAGGTGGAGGTCAGCACCTTCTGCTCCAGTAGGCCGGTCAGGGCTTCACCGGAAGCGTCGCGGGCGACCGATTGAGCAACGTTTTCCACCAGCAGGATTCGTCCGGATAGCCAGTTAGAGATGTTGCTGGCGGTAACATTGCCCATTTCCTGCAGATAGCTTTCCAGGTCTTCCCGGATCGCATTGCGTTGCAGGTAATCGTTGTACAGGGTGAACAGGGAAAAGGCTGCGATGACCACCAGCGCGGCGGCGAGCAGAATCTTGTGGCTGAACTTGAGGTTGTTGGTCATGGCTTCTTGCGTCCGGTGAGTTCTGGCATCAGTCTTGTGCTGATGTACGGCAATCGCTGTCGCAGAGGCTGCGGCAATGCTGATTATGTCGGCCTGATTGCAGTAAAGCTTTAACCACGGAGATAACAAGATGGCAGAACTCGACCCGTTTGTTGTGGGGGCCGATCCACAGGGCCTGCCGGTGGGGCAGCCGCTGCGCCTGGCGAACCGCCACGGGCTGATTGCCGGTGCAACGGGCACCGGTAAAACCGTGACCTTGCAGCGCTTGATTGAAACCTTCAGCGATGCCGGTGTGGCGGTGTTTGCCGCTGATGTCAAAGGCGATCTCTGTGGTCTGGGGGCCGCCGGTGCACCGCAAGGCAAAGTGGCCGAGCGGATCGCCAGCATGCCCTGGCTCAACCACCAGCCGTGCGCTTACCCGGTCACCCTGTGGGATGTGCACGGCAAGAGTGGCCATCCGCTGCGTACCACGCTGAGCGAGATGGGCCCATTGCTGCTGGGCGCGCTGCTGGAGTTGACCGACAGCCAACAGGCGGCGCTGTATGCGGCGTTCAAGGTGGCGGATCGCGAGGGTTTGTTGCTGCTTGATCTGAAAGACCTCAAGGCGTTGCTCGCCCACCTGAAAAACCACCCTGAAGTGCTCGGTGAAGACAGCGCGCTGTTTACTTCGACATCTTCGCAGGCCCTGCTGCGCAAGCTGGCCGGGCTGGAGCAGCAGGGGGCCGAGGCGCTGTTTGGCGAGCCGGCACTGCAACTGGAAGATATTCTGCATCCTGATCGAGACGGGCGCGGGCGTATTCATCTGCTGGATGCCAGCCGTTTGGTGCATGAGGCACCGAAGGTTTATGCGACTTTCCTGCTCTGGCTGTTGGCGGAGCTGTTCGAGCAGTTACCGGAACGTGGCGATACCGACAAACCGCTGTTGGCGCTGTTCTTTGATGAGGCGCATTTGCTGTTTGCCGATACGCCCAAGGCCTTGCAGGAGCGCCTGGAGCAGGTGGTGCGTCTGATCCGCTCCAAGGGCGTGGGTGTCTACTTCGTCACGCAGTCGCCGGGCGATCTGCCGGATGCCGTGCTGGCCCAGTTGGGCCTGCGTATTCAGCATGGTCTGCGCGCCTTTACCGCGAAAGAGCAGAAGTCGCTGCGTGCAGTGGCAGATGGTTTTCGCCCCAACCCGAGTATCGACACCCTGGCAGTGCTGACCGAGTTGGGCATTGGTGAAGCGCTGGTTGGTACGCTGGAAATCAAGGGCACCCCGGCCATGGTGCAGCGAGTCGCAGTGGCGCCGCCGCAGTCGCGGATCGGGCCGCTGAGTGAAGCCGAGCGCGCGGCGCTGATCCGCCAATCACCGCTACTGGGGCGCTATGACAAACCGATCGACCGTGAATCAGCCTATGAATTGTTGATGGCCCGCGCCGAGCAGGCTGCTGCGCAGCAGGCCGAACAGGCCAAGCCCAGTGCGACCAGCAAGAAGGCTGAGGGCAATAGCCTGGGCAGTGCGGCGGGCGAACTGCTCGGCGGTTTGGCCAGTCAGGTGGTGAAAACCGCCATGCGCCAGGCCGCCAACCAGATCGGCCGGCAGTTGGTACGCGGCCTGCTGGGTTCGCTGATGGGCGGTAAAGGGCGTTGAATACCAGGCCATCCCCGTGCGGGGATGGCCTGTGAACCTCGCGTCAGCTGGCGGCCTCGTCGGCTTTGCTGCGCAGTTCCTTTTCGATTTTTTCCAGCTCTTTTTCAAACGCTTGGTCAAGAAGGTTGGCCTTCTTGCGCCACGGCTTGCGCTCGGGGTCCGGTTGAGCGGCGTAGGTGATGACTTCCCCGCCGTAAACATCCTTGTAACGCTGCGCCTGGCGCTCGAGTTCAGCGCGCAGTTCGTCTTTCGTCACGTAGTTACCCATGGTCTTGAAGCTGAAGTGTTGGCTGAATGTCAGGTGGTGCCTGAGCATTTGAGGCGGCCAATCAGGTTTGATTTGCGAGCTTATTAAGGCAGGGCGAATAGTTTCAGGGGCTATTGCCGCCGTATATAAACCCTTCAACGCGTTATTTAAAGGGCTGCTTAGTGCGCGCCGGGTAATTATGGCGATGCCAGGTTAAATGTCCAGCCTGCCAAGGACTGGCATAACGCCGCAGGGCTGTTGTTGTGAGGCGGCTTAGGCAGCGTTATTCGATATGGCTTTTCTGTTTCATTGCATATCTATTTGATTTTTATGAGTCTTCAATGGATTTAATTTGACGCCAAATTTGCGGCGTGGTCGCCGCATTAATTCGATACATCGCCCGCCTTCGCAACGCTTATACACACGGGCGTTAGATGTTGGCTGAGCAGTGAGGCATTAACCAATTGCTCGGGTAATGGCTTATTTCGCCATGCGGGGTTGTGGCGGCAATAAATCTGATGCACCTGCTTATCTACGGTTCATATTGGCCTGCGTGGGGTATATGCCGCCATTTACTGGTGGCATGTTCACAGAGTACATCCGCCGTGGTCTTGAAATACCTTGCAACCTCTGCGCGATTGAGGAAATTCATGCGTCTCTCTACATTTGCCCCCGCAACGCCGGGCCCCTCTGACAGCTAAGGATGGTCTGAAGTAGCCATGTATTTCCCCGGCATACCACCTAGCGCAACTTTTAAACTCGCCAAATGATCAAAAAACAATCAATTCGACGAGTATTTCTTACGTTTTCGCCACCCGGACCCCACTCCGGTGGCCATTTCCCGCATTACAGGCGCACCTCTCCTGCATTCGTCAGTAAATGTCGGCGCGCCATCCACAGGTTCGACAGAGCGAACAGTGTCACCAGTTGCGCCGTGTTTTTGGCCAAGCCGCGAAAGCGCACCTTGGTGTAACCGAACTGGCGCTTGATTACCCGGAACGGATGCTCGACCTTGGCGCGCACCTGAGCCTTGGCCTTTTCAATCTTGCGCTTGGCTTTGTACAGCACGCTGCGCTTATCGAGTTTTTTGTAGGTGCTGCGGCGTGCCGCCACCTGCCAGATAACTTCACGTCCTTCATGCTCGGGCCGCTTTTCGACACCGGTGTAGCCTGCATCGGCGCAGACCACGTTTTCGTCGCCATGCAGCAATTTGTCCACCTGGGTGACATCCGCCACATTGGCCGCCGTGCCCACTACGCTGTGCACCAGACCCGATTCGTCATCGGCGCCGATGTGGGCCTTCATGCCGAAATAATACTGGTTTCCCTTCTTGGTCTGGTGCATTTCCGGGTCGCGCTTGCCGTCCTTGTTCTTGGTCGAACTGGGCGCATTGATCAGCGTTGCATCGACGATGGTGCCCTGGCGCAGCGACAGGCCGCGGTCGCCCAGATAGCCATTGATGACAGCGAGGATGCCGGCCGCCAGCTCGTGTTTCTCCAGCAAGCGGCGGAAGTTGAGAATGGTGGTTTCGTCGGGGATGCGCTCCAGGTTCAGCCCGGCAAACTGGCGCAGGATCGTGGTTTCGTACAGCGCTTCCTCCATCGCTGGATCGCTGTAGCCGAACCAGTTCTGCAGCAGATGCACACGCAGCATCGCCATCAACGGGTAGGCCGGACGGCCACCTTCACCCTTCGGATAATGTGGCTCGATCAAAGCAATCAAGCCCTTCCACGGCACCACCCGATCCATCTCGATCAGGAACAACTCCTTGCGGGTTTGCTTGCGCTTGCCAGCGTACTCGGCGTCGGCGAAGGTCATCTGCTTCATCGGGAAACTCGGTGGGTGGGGTCGCGGTATTTTGCCAAATCAGAAAGTCTTTTTCAGAGTTTCCCTAACCGCTGCCATGTCGGAGTTGCAGTTTGTACAACTTCGACACTTAGAGGAGGGGCTCATGACTGCCCTAGAACCGTTCTTCCTGGCCGAATTTCTCGGCACTGCCACCTGGTTGTGGCTCGTCTTTATCAGCATCGTCATCAGCCTGTTGGTCTTTGACCTCGGGGTGCTGCACCGTGAGCATCGAGAAATTGGCGTTCGCGAAAGTCTGTTGCTGTCCGCTGGCTACATCACCGCTGGTCTGCTCTTTGGCCTCTGGGTCTGGCAGGTCAAGGGCGGTGACGCCGGGATGGATTTCTACACCGGCTTTCTGATCGAGAAGTCGTTGTCGATGGACAACGTATTCCTCATGGCGATGATCTTCAGCTTTCTGGCCATCCCGCGTAAGTACCAGCACGAGGTGCTGTTCTGGGGCATCCTCGGGGTGATCGTGCTGCGCGCGATCATGATTGGCCTGGGCGCTGCGCTGATCGCCGAGTTCAGCTGGATTCTCTACGTGTTCGGCATCTTCCTGCTGCTGACTGGGGTGAAGATGTTGTTCAGCAAGGTCGATGCCCATCCTGACCTCAGCGAAAACGCGCTGGTGAAGTTTCTGCGTAAACACATGCGAGTGACTGATCGCCTGCATGAAGGGCGCTTCTTCGTCCGTCAGGCGGATGCCAGCGGTAAATCCGTGCTCTGGGCGACGCCGTTGTTCCTGGCCCTTGTGCTGATCGAGTGTGCCGACCTGGTGTTCGCGGTGGACAGTGTGCCGGCGATCTTCGCCATTACCCAGGACCCTTTCATCGTCTACACCTCGAACATCTTCGCCATCCTGGGCCTGCGTGCTTTGTATTTTGCCCTGGCAGCGATGATTCACCGTTTCGCCTACCTCAAGTACGCCCTGGCGCTGGTGCTGGTGTTTATCGGCGGCAAGATCTTCCTGGTGGGCATCATCGGCAAGATCCCGGCTGTGATTTCCCTGAGTGTGACCCTGGGTCTGCTGTTGGGTGGTGTGCTGCTATCGCTGTGGAAAACCCGTGGCCAGGCCCCAGCTGAGCCGCAGGCCTGAATGCAAACCGGTGGCGGCCGCAGTCGGCTGCCACCGATCAAATTGGCAACACTGAGTAATGGAGACAATGATGAACAAAACGCTGCAAATGACGGCTCTTGGGCTGCTGCTGGTTGGCCTGGTCGGTTGTGACGCTGCCGAGCAATCGGCGCAGAAACTCGCCGAGAAGGCGGAACAGGCGGTGCAGGATGTAGCCCGCGAAGCGGTCGACGAAACCTTGCAACAACTCAACAAACAGGTGGACGAGGTTCAGCAGTCGACCAATGAGTGGCTGGGCAAGCCTGCCGAAGACGCGCAGCCGGATGATGCGGTGAAAGAGCAGCCGCCGGCCCGCGAGTCAGCGGAGCCAGTCGACAGCACGGCGGTAGAAACCTGAGGCCGCTCAGGGTGTTTTGCTGAGCGCCTCACAGCTGGGTGCGTAGTTCTGCTGGCAGGCACTCTGGAATAAGGCCCTGGCCTGCAGTGGATCGCGCGGTACGCCTTGCTCACCCGCCAGGTAGAGGTTGCCGAGGATGTGCTGAGCCATCGGGTTGCCGCCCGCCGCCGACTGGTTCAGGTATTTGAGCATCTGCTGCGGGTTGTTGAACTGCGGGTTGTCGCGGCCTGTGTATAGGTAAGCCAGGCTCACCGCCGCCATGGCGTGGCCCTTGTCGGCGGCCTGTTTCCACCAGTGTTCGGCCTGCTTGAGGTCTTTGGGCTGGCGGACGAAATACAGACTGCCGAGCTGGAACTGGCTGTCGAGGTCGCCACGGTTGGCCTGACGCTGCAAGTCAGCCTGGGCCGCGGCGGCATCGTGCTGCCCGGTATCGATCTGGGTTGCTGGCGGCTGAGAGGGTGGTGTGCTGGCACAGCCGCCGAGCAACAGCCCGCTGCACAGCAGCGTTGCGAATAGATAACGAAGCACCATGCGTGGTGTTCTCCTGTGCTGAGTGGGTCGTTAGCAGCAGACTGCCTGTGCGCCAGCAAGTTGCGCCTAGATACAATTCATATCAGTTTGTCGCTTGCAGCGTTTCCCTGTGTGCACAGAGCTGCGATTCTTGCAGCCAGTCGCCACCATCGGCCTGCGAGGCACCCATGCAGATCAGCTCCAACTTCGACAGCGGCAATATCGAGGTTATCGACGCCAGTAACCCAAAACAGGTGTTGTTGGCCATTCGCCCTGACCTCAACAGCGCGCATTTTCAGTGGTTTCACTTCAAGGTCGAGGGCTTGCAGCCCGGCCAGCGTTACGGCTTCAGCCTGAGTAACGCTGGCCAGTCGTCCTATAAAAATGCCTGGAGCGGCTATCACGCCGTGGCGTCCTATGATCAGGTCAACTGGTTCCGTGTGCCCAGTCGTTTCGAGGACGGTGCGCTGAATTTCGACATCGAGACGCAGCAGGCGCAGGTCTGGTTTGCCTATTTCGAGCCTTTTAGCCGTGCGCGACATGACCAGCTGATCGAGGACGCACAGCGCTTGGCCGGCGCCGAGTTGTTTGCCACGGGGCGCAGTATTGAAGGGCGCGCCATCGAGTTGCTGCGCATCAGTCGCAACCCTCAGGCGCAGCGCAAGATTTGGCTGATTGCCCAGCAGCATCCAGGCGAGCATATGGCCGAGTGGTTTATGCAGGGGCTGATCGAGCGCCTGCAACTGACTGATGACGCCGAGCTGAGCGCGCTGTTGGAACAGGCCGATCTGTACCTGGTGCCAAACATGAATCCGGATGGCGCGTTCCGTGGCCACCTGCGCACCAACTATGCCGGGCGCGACCTTAACCGTGCCTGGCAGTCGGCGAGTGAGGCGGACAGCCCCGAGGTGTATTTCGTCCAGCAACAGATGCGCGCGGTGGGTGTGGATCTGTTTCTGGATATCCATGGCGACGAGGAAATTCCTCATGTCTTCGCCGCTGGTTGTGAGGGTAACCCCGGCTACAGCCCACGCCTGGAAAGACTGGAAGAGCAGTTCAAGCAGTTGCTTGTGCAGCACGGGGCCGAGTTCCAGACAGTCTTTGGCTACCCGCGTGACGAACCCGGCCAGGCCAATACCACCCTGGCCTGCAATGCGGTGGGGCTGGAGTTCGACTGTCTGGCATTCACCATCGAGATGCCGTTCAAGGACCACGATGACCGACCTGACCCGAGCACGGGCTGGAGTGGTGCACGTTCGATGCAACTGGGTAAGGATGTACTGAGCGTGGCAGCCGCCATGGTTGGGCAGCTGCGCGACCAGTGACTCCGTAGCCCGGATTGCATCCGGGCTACGTTTGGGCTGTTTTAGCCGCGGTAATAACGCTGCGGTACAAACGGAGTCTTGGCCACTTTCATCGCCACGCGTTTGCCGCGCACCACGGCCCATACTTCGGTATCCAGGGCGATATGGCTGTTTTGCAGATAACCCATGGCCACCGGCGCAGCCAGGGTTGGGCCGAAGCCGCCGCTGCATACGCTGCCGATCACAGTGCCATCGGCATCGACGATTTCCGCGCCTTCACGCACTGGCACACGTTCCTGCGGCAGCAGGCCGACGCGCTTGCTTGCTACACCTTCTTGCTGCTGGGCGAAGATGCGCTCGGCGCCGGGGAAGCCGCCCGCACGGGCGCCATCGGCGCGGCGTGGTTTGGACATGGCCCACAGCAGGCTGGCTTCGATTGGTGTGGTGCTGGTGCTCATGTCGTGGCCATACAGACACAGGCCTGCTTCCAGGCGCAGTGAGTCGCGCGCGCCAAGGCCGATAGCGGCTACTTCCGGTTCAGCCAGCAGGCTGCGCGCCAGGGTTTCACAGTGTTCGGCCGGCACCGAAATCTCGAAACCGTCTTCGCCGGTGTAGCCGGAGCGGCTGACGTAGCAATCGACGCCGAGCAGGCGCACCGCGGCGAATTGCATAAAGGTCATCTTCGCCACTTCTGGGGCCAGGCGCGCCAGCACGTCGACGGCTTTCGGGCCTTGCAGCGCCAACAGTGCGCGTGCTTCGAACAGGCTTTCGATCTCACACTGGCTGCCGATGTGCTTCTGAAGGTGGGCCAGGTCCTGCTCCTTGCAGGCGGCGTTGACCACCAGGAACAGCGTGTCATTACCCAGGTTGGCGACCATCAGGTCGTCGAGGATGCCGCCGTTATCATTGGTGAACATGGCGTAACGCTGCATGCCCACCGGCAGGTCGATGATGTCCACCGGTACCAGGGTTTCCAGGGCCTTGGCGGCATTCGCGCCGCGCAAGACGATCTGACCCATGTGCGAGACATCGAACAGGCCGGCGGCGTCGCGGGTGTGCAGGTGTTCCTTCATCACGCCCAGCGGGTATTGCACTGGCATGTCGTAGCCGGCGAACGGCACCATGCGTGCACCCAGTTCAAGGTGCAGGGCGTGTAGCGGGGTTTTCGCCAGGGTTTCAGTGGTCATGCGGTTCTCCAGTAGGGTGCGCCATGCGCACCGTTGCAAGGGTTTGGTGCGCGCGGCGCACCCTACAAATCAGCATTCGACAATATTCACGGCCAGGCCGCCGCGAGCGGTTTCCTTGTACTTGTTGTTCATGTCAGCACCCGTCTGGCGCATGGTGCGGATCACTTTATCCAGCGAGACAAAGTGCTGGCCGTCGCCGCGCAGGGCCATGCGTGCGGCGTTGATGGCTTTTACCGAGCCCATGGCGTTGCGTTCAATGCAAGGCACTTGCACCAGACCGCCGATGGGGTCGCAGGTCAGGCCAAGGTTATGTTCCATGCCGATCTCGGCGGCGTTCTCCACCTGGTTGACGCTGCCGCCGAGCACTTCACACAAGGCCCCCGCAGCCATTGAGCAGGCCACGCCGACCTCGCCTTGGCAGCCGACTTCGGCGCCGGAGATCGAGGCGTTTTCCTTGTAGAGGATGCCGATGGCAGCGGCGGTGAGCAGAAAGCGCACCACGCCGTCGTCGTTGGCACCGGGGATAAAACGACTGTAGTAATGCAGCACCGCCGGCACGATACCGGCTGCGCCGTTGGTGGGTGCGGTGACCACACGCCCGCCTGTGGCGTTTTCCTCGTTCACCGCCAGGGCGTAGAGGTTGACCCAGTCGAGCACGCTCAGGGCGTCGCGCAGGTTGGCTTCCGGGTTCTTGCACAGTTGGCGGTGCAGGGCGGCAGCACGGCGTTTGACCTTGAGCCCGCCGGGCATGATGCCTTCGTTGCGGCAGCCGGCTTCGACGCAGTCCTGCATCACCTGCCAGATCTGCAGCAGGCGCGCGCGGGTTTCCGCTTCTGGGCGCCAGGCGGCTTCGTTGGCCAGCATCACCTGGCTGATCGACAGCTGGTGTTCGGCGCAGTGTGCGAGCAACTGCTTGCCGGTGGTAAAGGGGTATTGCAGGGCCGTCGTGTCTTCGACGATACGGTCGGCCCCGGCGGCCTGCTCATCGACGACAAAACCGCCGCCCACCGAGTAATACTCGCGCGAACGGATCTGCAAGCCGGCCGCGTCGAAGGCGCGAAAGATCATGCCGTTGGGGTGAAAGGGCAGCGGCTTGCGGATCATCGCCAGGTGCTGCTTCTCGATAAAACGGATGGGCTTTTCGCCGAGCAGCTTGAGTTCGCCGTTGCTGCGGATGGTGGCCAGGCGGGCGTCGACGCTGCCTGTGTCGACCGTGTCCGGCTGTTCGCCTTCCAGGCCGAGCAGCACCGCCTTGTCGCTGCCGTGGCCCTTGCCGGTCGCGCCGAGGGAGCCGTACAGCTCGACTTTTACGGCATCGGTTGCGGCCAACAGTCCATCGCGGCGCAAGCCTTCGGCAAAGCGCACGGCGGCGCGCATCGGGCCCACCGTGTGCGAGCTGGACGGGCCGATGCCGATCTTGAAGAGATCAAAAACGCTCAGTGACATGTTTGCTCCGACTGCGTGTTTTGCTGCCACCCTTGTGGGGCGGCTTGGCTGCGGCGCGCTGGGTAACCGCGCCGATAGTGGCAAAAACTGCGTACCGTCCTAGTCAGCGTAGACCGGGACGCTGGCGCACAGGTCGGCGACCTGCCCACGGACAGGCTCGATTCGTACGCTGCTATCAGTTAGCGGATGGCTGTGCTTGCTGAACATGGTGAGGCCCTCTGGTTTTTATATGAGGTGCAGCGAACCCGCCTCGGGTAGAGGTGAGTCGAAAATTGGGGAGAAAGCAGCCTGCGGCCCGGAGGTATTCCGGGCCGCAGGCTGTTATCACGCGTCCTGGTACGCCTCGATGGACGGGCAGGCGCAGATCAGGTTGCGGTCGCCGAACACGTTGTCCACGCGGCCGACCGGCGGCCAGTACTTGGCCTCGATCAGGCTGGCAACCGGGTACACAGCCTGCTCGCGGCTGTAGCCGTGAGTCCATTCGCCGGTCAGTTCCAGGGCGGTGTGTGGGGCGTTTTTCAGTGGGTTGTCGTTGGCGTCCAACTGGCCAGCTTCCACCGCACGAATCTCGTTGCGGATGGCGATCATGGCGTCGCAGAAGCGGTCCAGTTCTTCCTTGGATTCGCTCTCGGTCGGCTCGATCATCAGGGTGCCGGCCACCGGGAAGGACATGGTCGGGGCGTGGAAGCCGAAGTCGATCAGGCGCTTGGCCACGTCATCGACGCTGATGCCGCTGCTGTCCTTGATCGGGCGGATGTCCAGGATGCACTCGTGCGCCACCAGGCCGTTGGCACCCGAATACAGCACGGGGTAGTGCTCTTCCAGGCGGCGGGCGATGTAGTTGGCGTTGAGGATGGCCATCTGCGAGGCGCGCTTGAGGCCTTCGCCACCCATCATGCTGATATACATCCAGGTGATCGGCAGGATGCTGGCGCTGCCGAACGGCGCGGCGCTCACCGCACCTTCTTTACGGGCCATATGGCCGTGGCCGGGCAGGAACGGAATCAGGTGCTCTTTCACGCCAATCGGGCCGACGCCCGGGCCGCCACCACCGTGCGGGATGCAGAAGGTCTTGTGCAGGTTCAGGTGGGAGACGTCGCCGCCGAACTTGCCTGGGGCGCAGAGGCCGACCATGGCGTTCATGTTGGCACCGTCGATATACACCTGGCCGCCGTTGTCGTGGACGATCTGGGCGATCTCGCGGATGCCTTCCTCGAACACGCCGTGGGTCGACGGGTAGGTGATCATGATCGCGGCGAGGCGATCCTTGTGCTCTTCGGCCTTGGCCTTGAGGTCGGCGATATCGACGTTGCCGCTGCTGTCGCAGGCGGTCACCACCACACGCATGCCAACCATGCTGGCGGTGGCCGGGTTGGTGCCGTGGGCCGATTGCGGGATCAGGCAGATGTCGCGCTGATCATCGCCGCGGCTCAGGTGGTAAGCACGGATGGCCAAGAGGCCGGCGTACTCGCCCTGGGAACCGGCGTTCGGCTGCAGGGAGATGCCGTCGTAACCGGTGGCCGCGCAGAGCATGGCTTCCAGTTCAGTGGTCAGCTGGGTGTAACCCTGGCTCTGTTCGGCCGGGGCGAAGGGGTGCAGGTTGCCGAACTCGGCCCAGGTCACCGGGATCATTTCGCTGGCGGCGTTGAGCTTCATGGTGCAGGAGCCCAGCGGGATCATGCTGCGGTCCAGGGCCAGGTCCTTGTCGGCCAGCTTGCGCAGGTAGCGCATCAGCTCGGTTTCGCTGTGGTAGCGATTGAATACCGGGTGGCTGAGGATTTCCGATTCGCGCAGCAGGCCTTTTGGCAGCTTGGCGATTACGCCGGCAGCCAGCTCGTTGAAGGCTGGAACGGCTTTGCCCTCGGCGAATACCGCCAGCAGCGCTTCGACTGCGGCCTGGTCGCTGGTCTCATCCAGGGACAGGCCCAGGCGCTCGCCATCGACTTCGCGCAGGTTGATCCCGGCCTTGCGCGCCGCGGCGTGCAGGGCAGCGGTTTTGCCGCCGGTGGCCAGAGTCAGGGTGTCGAAGAAGAACTCCTGCTCGACGCTGTAACCCAGAGCACGCAGGCCCTTGGCCAGAATTGCGGTGAACTGGTGCACGCGCTGGGCGATCTGCACCAGACCTTTCGGGCCGTGGTACACGGCGTACATGCTGGCGATATTGGCCAGCAGCACCTGGGCGGTGCAGATGTTGCTGGTGGCCTTCTCGCGGCGGATATGCTGCTCGCGGGTCTGCATGGCCAGGCGCAGGGCCGGCTTGCCGAAGCGGTCGATCGACATGCCGACCAGACGGCCCGGCATATCGCGCTTGAAGGCATCGCGGGTGGCGAAATAGGCGGCGTGTGGGCCACCGAAGCCCAGCGGCACACCGAAGCGCTGCGCACTGCCCAGGGCCACGTCGGCACCGAATTCGCCCGGCGCGGTCAGCAGGGTCAGGGCCAGCAGGTCGGCGGCGACGGCGACCAGGGCACCGGCGGCGTGGAAGCGCTCGACCAGTTCGCGGTAGTCGAAGATGTCGCCATTGCTCGCCGGGTATTGCAGCAGCGCACCGAAGTAGGCGCTGGCGTCGGTGATGGCGGCTTCGTCGCCGATTACCACTTCAATGCCCAGCGGCTCGGCACGGGTGCGCAGCACGTCGAGGGTCTGCGGATGGCAATGCTGGGAGGCGAAGAAGGCGTTGCTGGCCTTGTTCTTCGACAGGCGCTTGCAGAAGGTCATGGCTTCGGCAGCGGCGGTGGCTTCATCCAGCAGGGAAGCGTTGGCGATCTGCATACCAGTAAGGTCGCTGATCAGGGTCTGGAAATTCAGCAAGGATTCCAGGCGACCCTGGGAAATCTCTGGCTGGTACGGGGTGTAGGCGGTGTACCAGGCCGGGTTTTCCAGCAGGTTGCGCAGGATCGGGCTCGGCGTGTGGGTGCCGTAGTAGCCCTGGCCGATAAAGGTCTTGAGCTGCTGGTTCTTGGCTGCGATGGTCTTGATCTTGGCCAGGGCGTCGGCTTCCGACAGGCCCGGCTGAGCACCCAGCACGCTGGTGCCCTTGATGCTGTCAGGGATGACGTTATCGGTCAGTGCGTCGATGCTGGCGTAGCCGAGCAGTTCGAGCATGGCCGCGGTATCGGCGTCACGTGGGCCGATATGGCGGGCGATAAATTCGTTCTGGGTGGTCAGCTTGGTCATCACAATCTCTCAGGCGTCAGCATTGGCGTTGAGCAGGCGCTCGTAGGCGGCCTGGTCGAGCAGGTCGGCTACCGCGCTGGCATTGGCCGGACGGAAACGGAAGAACCAACCCTTGCCCAGGGGGTCTTCGTTGACCAGCTCAGGGCTGGATTCTAGCTCGCCATTGACTTCGACCACCTCACCGTCCAGCGGCATGGCGATATTGCTCGCGGCTTTTACCGATTCCAGCACGGCCACTTCGTCACCCTCGGCGTAGCTTTGGGTTTCCGGCAGCTGGACGAATACCACGTCACCCAGGGCTTCCTGGGCATAGGCGGTGATGCCCACAGTCACCAGGCCATCGGCATCCTGACGCAGCCATTCGTGCTCAACGGTAAAACGCAACTCGCTCATGTGTACTCCTCAAGGATGGTGACTCGCCCTTTCTGCTGGGGGCGATGTGCTGGACGCGCGTACCGGGCACGCGCTAAAGATGGAAAGACCATAGCAAGGGTAGTGCCATTGTTATTTTTATCAATAAAAACAATTACTTATGTATTTTTATCTGAGTTAGTGCTGCATCGAGTGTCGCGATTTCGATACAGGTATATGCGGTTTCTCCAGAGGGCACCGCGCAAAGGCTTTAATGTCGTGGGCTGAATGATTTGTGTCGCTTTCATTACGCTGTATTTAAATCAATACAAGCGTGGTGGTGTACGTGATTGAGCCAGCGCCGAGGCTGTTAGGTGGCTGGATTGCTCTGGCAATGGCGGCCATCCCCTCTGCTCAACCGCCTGGGCTATTCACCCGTCCTATAAAGCGCCATTGAACAGGTCAATGGGCCCGCTGTAGAGCGGCTTTGCAGAGGTGTATTCACTCTTTCGGCTGACAGGGCAAATACCTCTTTCGGGCGCTTATCCCTTGGTTTGTGGCTGGTTAGCGTGATGGCTCTACACGAAATCCGCTTTCCAGGAGAGCCGCATGAGAACAACAACAAGACATGCCATCTTCCAGCCCAGCGTTTTGGCGATTGCCATTGCTGTTGGCTGTGTCGCGCCTGTCCAGGCTATTACATTCAATATTGGTGAGGTCGAAGCGCAGTTCGACTCATCGCTTTCTGTGGGGGCCAGCTGGAGCGTGCGCGGTGCCGATCCCGACTTTATCGGCACGCGCAACGGTGGCAAGGCATCGTCTCAGACCAACGATGACGGCCGCTTGAACTTCAAGAAAGGTGAGACCTTTTCGAAGATCTTCAAAGGTATTCACGACCTTGAATTGAAGTACGGCGATACCGGCGTGTTTATTCGCGGCAAGTACTGGTACGACTTCGAGACCAAGGACGAAAGCCGTCTGCTGTATGACATCGATGACCACAACCGCAAGACGGCGGCACAGGCCGCCGGTGCGGAAATTCTCGATGCCTTCATCTACCACAACTACAACCTGGGCAGCCTGCCGGGCAGTGTGCGGGTCGGCAAGCAAGTGGTCAGCTGGGGTGAGAGCACCTTTATCGGCAACTCGATCAACTCGATCAACCCCGTGGATGCGGCAGCGTTCCGCCGGCCGGGTGCGGAGATCAAGGAGGGGTTGATTCCGGTCAACATGCTCTATGTATCGCAGAGCCTGACCGACACCATAAGCATGGAGGCGTTCTACCAGCTGGAATGGGATCAGACCGTTATCGATAACTGCGGAACGTTCTTCGCGCCCAGCGACACGGCCGCCGATGGCTGTAACGACCGCCTGGTGGTAGCCGGGGCCGATGTTGCGCCAGATGCGTCGAATAACACCGGTGCGCCGGGCAACCCCGTTTTTATTCCGCGTGCGGGTGACCGTGATGCGCGTGACAGCGGTCAGTTTGGTGTTGCGCTGCGCTGGTTTGCCGAGTCGTTGAATGACACGGAGTTCGGCCTGTACGCGATGAATTACCACAGCCGTACCCCGAGCGGCAGCATCATTGTCGGCACCGGGGCGCCGCAGGCTGCCCGCTACTTCCTGGAGTACCCGGAAGACATCCGCCTGTATGGCATCAGCTTCCAGACCAATATTGATGGCACGGCGTTGTCGGGTGAGCTCAGTTACCGGCCAAACATGCCAATCGGCATCAACTCCACGGACATGACCTTTGCATCCCTGCGTCAGGGGTTTTCACCGGTCTTCACCAGTGGTCATGGGCGCAATGTCGTGGGTGAGGAAGTGGCCGGCTATGTACGCAAGCCGGTGACCCAGGCGCAAATCTCGGCGGTGCAGTTTTTCGACCGGGTGCTGGGGGCCAGTCGCCTGACCCTGGTGGGCGAGGTGGGTTACAACCATATCAGCGGTATCACTGATGATGTCGGTGAGCTGCGTTTCGGTCGCGATCCGGTCTATGGCATTGGCCAGCTCAACCCCAATGCGACCTGTACTGCCGGGGTGAACGCGGCCAATCCGGATCAGTGTAATGACGATGGTTTCTTCACCAGCAGCTCCTGGGGCTATCGCATGCGCGCCAGTCTCGACTACAGCAACGTGTTCGCCGGGGTCAACCTCTCGCCAAGCATTGCCTGGTCGCATGACGTCGATGGCCATGGCCCCAACTTCAGCGAGGGCAGCAAGGCGGTGAGCCTGGGCCTGAATGCTGACTACCAGAACACCTATACCGCCAGCCTCAGTTACACCGACTTCTTTGGGGGTGATTACAACACCAACGTCGACCGTGACTTTGTTGCCCTGAGCTTTGGTGTGAACTTCTGATTAACGCAGTGCAAAAGGATCCGTACACCATGAAAAACACAAGAATCCTGCAAACTGGGGCCCTGTTGCTGAGCCTGCTAGCCAGCAGCGTGATGGCCGCGGTCTCTGAACAGGAAGCGGCTCAGCTGGGTGCCAGTCTGACGCCACTGGGCGGGGAAATGGCCGGCAATGCCGATGGCAGTATCCCTGCCTGGGATGGCGGTCTGTCTACTAGTGCAGCGGCTGTCGATGGCAAGGGGTTTCTCGCTGATCCCTATGCCGGTGAACAACCACTTTTCACAATAACTGCAGCCAATGCCGAGCAGTACAAAGACAAGCTGTCAGCCGGCCAGTTGGCCATGTTCAAGCGCTACCCGGAGAGTTACAAGATTCCGGTTTACCCCTCGCATCGAACCACTGCCGTGCCGGCCGCGATTGCCGCTGCCGCCAAGCTCAGTGCGGTCAATACCACGCCCGTAGACGGTGGTAACGGCCTGCAGAACTTCAATGCCAGCCGTTACTACGCCTTCCCCATTCCCAAGACGGGCGTTGAGGTGATCTGGAACCACATCACCCGTTACCGTGGCGGTAACACCCGTCGGGTGGTGACTCAGGCGACGCCGCAGACCAATGGTTCTTACAGCCTGGTCAAGTTCGAGGATGAGGTGGCCTTCCCGGCGGATATGCCCGACCTTGATCCGGCCAAGGGCAGCAATGTCCTGCTGTATTTCAAGCAGCGGGTGACTGCGCCGTCGCGCCTGGCCGGTAACGTACTGCTGGTGCACGAGACCATCGATCAGGTCAAAGAACCGCGTCTGGCGTGGATTTACAACGCCGGTCAACGCCGCGTGCGGCGTGCACCGCAGGTGGCCTACGATGGGCCGGGTACGGCCGCTGACGGCATGCGTACGGCCGATAACTTCGACATGTTCTCCGGGGCGCCTGATCGCTACGACTGGCAACTGGTCGGCAAGAAGGAGATGTATATCCCCTACAACAGCTACAAGCTGGATTCGCCGTCACTGAAGTACGACGACGTGCTCAAGGCCGGGCATATCAATCAGGACCTGACACGTTACGAGCTGCACCGGGTCTGGGAAGTGGTGGCCACGCTGAAGAGCGGTGAGCGGCATATCTATGCCAAGCGCCATATGTATGTCGACGAGGACAGCTGGCAGATAGCGCTGGTTGATCATTACGACGGCCGTGGTCAGCTCTGGCGTGTTGCCGAAGGTCATGCACAGCACTACTACAACCACCAAGTGCCGGGCTACACCCTGGAAGCGCTGTATGACCTGGTGGCCGGTCGTTATTTGGCCCTGGGGATGAAGAACGAAGAAAAATCGTCTTATAACTTCGGCTTCAAGGCTACCGCTGCAGACTACACGCCAGCCGCACTGCGCAGCTCCGGCGTTCGCTAGGCCAATAACCAGCACGTGTTACTGCGCAATTGGGCGGCCTTCGGGCCGCCTTTTTATCGCCCGCCATCACCTGCTGTGATAGAGCTGTGAGCGATAGGCATTGAGGGTTAGCCTGCAATAATCCGGTTCCTGTAAAAACAATAAATCGAGCCGTCATGCACGCATTAGCGCCTTTCCCGCAAAGCGCGGCAGCGTCGTCCTGCGGCAGCGTACAGCGTCCACCGCCTGGGCATATCTTCCGGCTATCTGTGCAACAGCGGCTGCTGGCGCACGACTGTCGCCTGCGTTTGCTGGTTGGTCCGGCCGGCTTTGGTAAAACTGTGTTGTTGGCCGACTGCGCCCGTGAGTGTCCGGCCAATTACCGCCTGCTCTGGCTGACCTGCGCCGGTCAGGGCCTGTGTGCCGAGCAGCTTGCTCAGCAGTTGGGCAAGCTGCTCGACTACCCCGCAGGCCTCAGCAGTAGCGAGCTGCTGGCGACCCTGGCGCAGGAGTCGCGGCAGTTGTGGATCATGCTCAATGACTACCCGGCGCAGCCGAATCACGCCCTCGATGGCTTTCTCAATCAGTTGCTGATGGTCACCCCGCAGGGCATTGGCTGGTGGCTGGGAAGCCGGCGGCGGCCGGCGTGCAACCTTTCGCGTCTGCTGCTGGAAGGCGAGTTGCTCGAACTGGGTGCCAGCGAACTGGTCTTCAGCGAAGAGGACGTGCTGGCCTGGTTGCAGCAAGTGGATCCTAGCCGCAGCACCTGGGCGCACGACCTGCACGAGTCGACCCAGGGCTGGCCGGCGGCCTTGCGCCTGCACCTGTTGGCGGCTCAGGCCGAACCGACTGCGCTGGGCGCGTTGCAGGAAGCTGAGCATGATCAGTTGCTCGCCGAATATGTCGAACGCGAAGTGCTGCAAGGGTTGCCGGATGAGCTGTTGCAGATGCTCCAGCAACTGGCCCAGCTGCCGCGCTTCAATCCCGCGTTGTGTGATCACCTGTTTGGTGTAGGCGAAGGCGCGCAGTGGTTACGTGCGCTGATTGAGCGCGGCGTGTTTATCCAGGAGCTGGAAGCGGCCAAGGGTTGGTATGGGCTGTTCCCGCCGCTGGCTCGTTTGCTTCGGCGGCAGGCGCACCACCTGCCTTGCAGCGCTCTGCATGTGCATGCCAGCCAGTGGTTTGCCGGCCATGGCGATATTCGTGCGGCGGTGGAGCACGCCTTGCTGGCCGGGCAACCGGAGGTGGCGGGGAGTTTTCTTGAGCGTTTTACCGAGGAGCAGGTGCTGCAAGGCCAGGACCTGGCGTTGATCCTGCGTTGGCGCAGCGAGCTGCCGGACAGCCTGCTGTGCAGCACGCCGCGGCTGATTCTGCTCAATGCCTGGGTGTTGCTGTTGGTCGGGCGGCTGGATGAGGCACAAGCCTGCATCAACGAGCTGGCTCGGTTTCAACCGCGCAGTGATGGGCCGCGAACCCGCGAGCTGTTCGCTCACTGGCAAGCCATCCAGGGCATCATTGCCTATGGCCGAGTCTGTGCCGTGGATGCTCGCACTCACCTGCATGATGCCTTGCAGGGGTTGCCGCAAAGCGCGTGGTCGCAGGCGTTGCTGTGTCGTTCGGCGTTGACCCTGGTGGCCATTGGTGAAGGTCAGCTGGAGGTGGCGCATAAGCTCAGTTTTGAAGCCTTGAAGCAGGCGCGCCTGCATGGCAATCCGGTGTTTGAAGCGCTGCTGGAACTGGATCATGCCCTGCTGCTGGAAGCGCGGGGTGAATTTGCCCGCGCTGAAGCCTTGCTGCAGCGGGTGCTGAGCGCAACTGCGCCGACGGCCTTGCGCAACACGCCAGTGCTGGCGCGGCTTGAGTTGCGCCTGGGGCGTTTGCAGCTGCGCCAGGGCCGTGCGGATGAAGCACAGGCAGGGCTGCAACGCGGGCTTGAGCATGCGCTCGCCTGTGGCGATCCCGCGGCGTTCCATGGCTACCTCGGCCTGGCCGAGTTGGCGATGGGGCAGGGCGATATGGCCACAGCCTTTGCTCATCTTGGCCAGGCCGAACGGCAGATGCAGCGTCAGCGCGTCAATGAAACCCTGTACCGCGGTACCCTGTTGCTGGTCAGCAGCCATCTGTGGATTGCTCAGGGTCACTATGCGCGGGCGCGTGTCGCCGCGACGCGGGTACTGGGTTATGAGCAGCGGGTTAAAGGCGTGCTGCCGACACCCAATTTTCCCGAGCTGATCCCACGGTTTCAGGCGTTATTGCTGCAACTGGATCGTGTACAGGGCGAAGATGTGCGCGAGCCTCTGCGGCAGTTGCTGGAGCACGTATCAGCCCAGGGTCGGCAGGCGTTGGTCAGCGACTTGTGGCTGAGCTATGCCGATGCCTGCGCCGCCTGTGACGATAAGGTGGGCGCGGAACAGGCCCGGCAAACCGGCCAGGCGTTGCAGCGGCGTCTGGGGTATCTGCGCCCATGGTTTCGCGTCGTCAGCTCGGTTGATGACGCGCCGAATATTGCATCTGCCGCCAGCGCCAATGCGCTGAGCAGTCGTGAACTGGCGGTACTTGGTTTGATCGCTCAAGGGCTCTCCAACCAGGAAGTCGCCGAGCAGCTGTTTATCTCGCTGCACACGGTCAAGACCCACGCCCGTCGCATCAACGGCAAACTGGGCGTGGCGCGGCGTACTCAGGCGGTGGCCAAGGCCAAGGCGTTGGGCTTTTTCTAGGCGATGTACCTGCTGCGCTCGGACTGCGTAGCGTCCTCATAGCCGCCTCACCGCCGCTAACCCATCCTACAAAAGCGGCCTGCAACATATAGCCTTTGCTAATGCAGTGCCGGGCTGGCGCTGAGTTGGCGCAGGCGCTGGCTGAGGTGCAGGCGCTGCGCCGGGTCATCACAGAGCAGCAGGGCGCGTTCAAGGTCGAAGCGCTCGCCCTGTGGGCAGTCGAGCAACTGGTAGATGTCGGCTCGGGCCAGGTGATCAGGCAGGCTTGGCGGGCCGAGCAGCAGCACGCGCTCGGCATCCAGCAGCGCTGCCATGGGATCGTCGGCCAATTGATGCAGGTAGCGCAGGTTGCGTGACAGGCGCTGCAACATGCTCGGTGCATCGCAGGGCAACAAATGGCTGGCACTCAGCTCGGCGTTGGCACCCTGCTGGCGTTGCAGCAGTTCGCGGCATTCGCGGGTATACAGGCGCCGCCCACTGCACAGGTCCAGCAGGTGGTCTGCGCCAGGCACCCGCAGCAGAAAATGCCCGGGAAAATTGACGCCTTGCAGGGGGATCGCCAAACGCCGGGCCAGTTCCAGGGCGAGCAGGGCCAGCATCAACGGTTGACCGCGGCGCCGTCGCAGCACGCAGTTGAGCAGCGCCGCCTGCGGGCGCAGCGGGTGTTCATCGTCTTCATGAAAGTCCAGCTCACTGAGCCGGCGCAGCAGCGGTTGTGCCAGCTCCTGGGCGGGCAGGTTGGGCAGCCCCTGGCTGACCTGCTGCTGCAGGGTGTCGAGTTGACGCAAGACCTGCTCCGGCTGCAGCTGGGGCTGGTGTTCCACAGCAATCCACACGGCCGCCTCGAACAGCGCGGGCGGTTGTTGCTCCAGGCAGGCAAGGCAGGCAGCGCGTGGGGTCATGGGTCTGCTCCCGGGTGGTTAAGGCTTTGTAGCCAAGCGCAGCGTCTGCGTCCAGTGCCTTGTACGGGCGGCTGTGCAACTGACCACCGGGCGCTTGCCATCGGGGCGACTGCCTATACTGATGGGCAAATCAGTACGGGAGCCACAGCATGTTCGCCATGATGGAAACCGCCCGGCTGGAGTCGCTGCACTTCGCCGAGGATCCGCTGACCGGTCTCAAGGCGATTATCGCCATCCACAATACCCGCCTCGGCCCGGCGCTGGGCGGTTGCCGTTACCTGCACTATGCCAATGAGGCGAGCGCCATCGAGGATGCCCTGCGTCTGGCCAAGGGCATGAGCTACAAGGCTGCATTGGCGGGCCTGCGTCAAGGCGGCGGCAAGGCGGTGATCATCCGTCCCGCGCATGTCGATAATCGCGCTGCCGTGTTCGAAGCCTTCGGCCGCTTTATCGAAACCCTCAATGGCCACTACATCACCGCCATGGACAGCGGCACGTCCAGCGCCGACATGGACTGCATCGCCCAGCACACCCAGCATGTCACCAGCACCACGGCCGAGGGCGACCCATCACCACACACCGCCATGGGGGTATTTACCGGGATTCGTGCCACCGCCCTGGCACGCCTGGGCAGTGACAACCTGGAAGGTTTGCGGGTGGCGATTCAGGGCTTGGGCAATGTCGGTTATGCGCTGGCCGAGCAGTTGCATGCCGCCGGTGCCGAGTTACTGGTCAGTGACCTGGACTCCGCTCGGGTGCAGCGGGCGGTCGAGCAATTGGGCGCACGGCCTGTGGCCAGTGAAGCCTTGCTCGCCACGCCCTGCGACATCCTCGCGCCCTGCGGCCTGGGTGGGGTGTTGAATGCCAGCAGCGTTGCGCAGTTGCGCTGCTCGGCGGTGGCGGGGGCGGCGAACAACCAGCTGGCTAGCGCCGATATCTCCGACAGCCTGCAGGCGCGTGGGATTCTTTACGCCCCGGATTATGTGATCAACGCCGGTGGTCTGATCTACGTGGCGTTGAAGCATCAGGGGGAAAGCCTGGTGGCAATCACCGCGCACCTGACGCAGATCAGCCGACGCCTGACCGAGATTTTCGGCCATGCCCAGGCTGACAAGCGCTCACCGGCACGGGTTGCCGACGCGATTGCCGAGCGGCTGCTGTATGGCTGAACAAGTGCAGCACTGTGTGGGAGGGGCTTTAGCCGCGAGCCTGCGATCACAAACCAGCGATTAAAAACTCGCCGCTAAGGCGCCTCCACGGCGCAGTTGATAGTGGCCAGAAACACAAAACCCCAGCCATGGGCTGGGGTTTTGTTTATCACCGCTCAGGTTACTCGGCGGCAGGCTCGCTCAGCTCACTCAAGGCATCGGGCTGGTTCTTGAATGCCTTGGCGAAGATCTCACGGTTCTTCGCCATATAGATGCCCAGTTCTTCACCCTGGACCTCATTCAACGATGGCACGGCTTTCTGCAGCACCTCGGTGAGCAGCTCGGCCAGTTCGAGCATTTTGTCATGACGGTCGGCTTCGGCTTTATCCATGAACAAACGCTCCAAATCCCGGCTGCTGCGGTACACCACTTCGACGGCCATTCATCACCTCTACGCCTTCACGCTGGTAGGTTGCAGTTAACTGTTTATCTGTACAGTATTGCGAGCATAAAGAACTCGCCGGCATTTGGCCAGCAGCAATTGCCATGCCGGCTAACACCATAGCCGATTATCCAGGCTGCGGCGCTCTGACGCGCCCTTGTGCGTGCCTTGTGGCGCGCAGCGGTCATCTTCTGATGGCTGGTCTTGTTCCTGCATGGTGCAGGCACATTCCGCTGTTGGAGCGGGCCGGCGATGTGGGGAGTGCAAGAATCGTGAAGGACAATCTGGCTGAACGCGCCCGTGAGCGCATGCATGGCCTGGCGGAGTCGCTGGGCAATCTGCTGATGGAGGCATTCCACTACCTGGCGCTGTTCGCCATCGGCGCGATCACGGCCTGGGCGGCAGTGATGGCCTTTCTCGGTATGCTGGAAAAGGGCCACATCACGGTCGATGACATCCTGCTGCTGTTTATCTACCTGGAATTGGCAGCGATGGTGGGGATCTATTTCAAGACCAACCACATGCCGATCCGCTTCATGATCTATGTGGCGATTACCGCGTTGACCCGCCTGATGATTTCCGACATTTCGCACAACCACAAACCCGACATGGGCGTGGTGATGATCTCCGGGGCGATCCTGTTGTTGGCGCTGGCGATTTTTGTGGTGCGTTATGCCTCGTCGCGCTTTCCGGCGGTGCAGGCTGGCGGCGCACGCCGAAAGCGCAACCCGGAGGATGACGCGTCGGAAAGGGACGATATCCAGAGTGACGACTGAGAGGCTGTGGTTCAGTCACTCGCTCATTTGCGCTGTAGGGTGCGCCATGCGCACCGTCATCCAGCTTGGTGGTGCGCACGGCGCACCCTACCGCTGGCTACTGGGCAGCAACCTGTAGGCGCCCGCTTGCTGGCGATCAGCCGGTCAGTCACTCAGCGGCGCAAACAGCGCCTGCAGGTCGTCTTCGCTCAGTTGTAACTGGCTCTGGCTGCCGCCTTTCAGCACGCCACGGGCCAGGTTGGCCTTGGCCTGTTGCAGCTGCTGGATCTTCTCTTCCACGCTGCCACGAGCGATCAGTTTGTAGACGAACACCGGCTTGTCCTGGCCGATGCGATAGGCGCGGTCGCTGGCCTGGGCCTCGGCGGCCGGGTTCCACCAGGGGTCGAAGTGGATCACCGTATCGGCGGCGGTCAGGTTCAGGCCTGCGCCGCCGGCTTTCAGGCTGATCAGAAAGATCGGCAATTCGCCGGCCTGGAATTGCTGCACCGGGGTGCGGCGATCCTGGGTGCTGCCGGTGAGCTTGGCGTAAGGAATATTGCGCGTCTTCAATTCGGCTTCGATCAACGCCAGCATCGAGGTGAACTGCGAGAACAGCAGCACCCGCCGACCTTCGGCAAACAACTCTTCAAGCATGTCCAACAATCCGCTGAGCTTGCCGGAGTCGGCGCTGGTCAGGCTGCTGTCACTTTCCTCACCGAGCAGACGCAGGTCGCAGCACGCCTGGCGCAGGCGCAGCAGAGCCTCGAGAATAACGATTTGGCTGCGTGCCAAACCCTGGCGGGCGATTTCCGCGCGAACCTTCTGGTCCATGGCCAGGCGCAGGGTTTCATAGCGGTCACGCTGCGCCGCGCTGAGTTCGACCCAGTGGGTGATCTCGGTTTTCGGCGGCAGCTCGCTGGCCACCTGTTCCTTGGTACGGCGCAGGACGAAAGGCTTGATCCGCCCGGTGAGGTGCGCCAGGCGCTGCTCGTTGGCGTTTTTTTCGATGGGCGTGCGGTAGTCGCGGGTAAAGCTCTTGCTGTCACCCAGCCAGCCCGGCATGAGGAAATTGAACAGTGACCACAGTTCGCCCAGGTGATTCTCCAGCGGCGTACCGGTCAGGCACAGGCGTTGCCCGGCCTGCAACTGGCCAGCGGCGACGGCGGCCTTGCTGCGTGGGTTCTTGATGTTCTGCGCTTCATCCAGAATCAGCAGGCGATAGCGGTAGGCGCTCAATGCCTTGAGATCACGCGGCAGCAGGGCATAGGTGGTGAGGATAATCTGGTGCTGGTCGATCAACTTGAACAGCGCGCGGCGCTTAGGCCCGTGCAGGGCCAGCACCTTGAGCTGCGGGGTGAAGCGCGCCGCTTCATCCTGCCAGTTGGGAATCAGGCTGGTGGGCATAACGATCAGCGCCGGCTGAGTCAGGCGCCCGGCGTTGAACTCGCAGAGAATATGCCCGAGGGTCTGCAGGGTTTTGCCCAGGCCCATGTCATCGGCCAGCAATCCGCCGATGTCCAGCTCAGCCAGCCCCTGCATCCAGGCCAGGCCTTGCAGTTGGTAGGGGCGCAGCTCGGCGTGCAGCCCCGCTGGCGCGTGCAGGGTGGCGTTGTCCAGCTGTTGCAGGCGTTGGGCGAACTCACGCAGCTGGCCGCCACCTTGCCAGCTGATGGCCGGGCCTTCTTGCAGGTGATTGAGGCGCGCAGCATCCAGGCGCGACAAGCGCAGGCGCTGGCTGGACTCGCCCGGCTCGCGCACAAACAGCTCGCCGAGGGTCGCCAGCAACGGTTTCAGCCGCGCCAGCGGCAGGGCGGCGCGCTTGTGGTTATGCGGCAGGCTGACCAGGATCACTTCGTCATCGTCGCGTTTGCTCAGGGCTTCGCCGTTGAGCAGCCAGGGCTTCTGGCGGATTGCTTGCAGCAGAATCGGCAGCAGGCTGATGCGCTGGCCTTCGACCTCGATACCCAGCTCCAGGTCGAACCAGGTCTGCTCGGGATCTTCCTCAACCTCGGCGTACCAGTCATCGACCTGCGCCAGGTTGTACTGAAAGTCCGGCTGCATGCGAATCTGCCAGCCTTCCTCACGCAGCAGCGGCAGCTGCTCGCGGATAAACAGCAGCCAAGCAGCCTCATTGGGCTGCTCGTAGGCTTCGCCGGCGCTTTCCGGCAGCGCTTCGCTCTGCCGTAGGGCCACTTGCAGGCCGGTTTGCTCCAGGCGCTTGCGCAGTCGGGTTTCACTGCTCAGGTCACGCACGATACGCAGGCTGAGGCCGGGCCCCTGTTTGATCAGCAGATCCTTGCCCTGCTTGCCGGAGGCCAGGTGGCCCTGGTAATCGAAAGCCAGGGCGGCGCGGTGCTGGGTCTGCTCCTGCATGCGGCCCTTGCGCGCATCGAAGTGCACGCGCACCAGGCTGCCGAGGCTCAGCACTGGCGCCGGTTGCACATTCTCCAGGCATTCTTCTCGCACTGGCGGGCTGCTGACGATCAGCGGCGACAGGTCGGTGCCCTGTTCCTGCTGCTGTTGCAGGGTGAGCAGGGCGCTGGCCACGTGTTTGCAGTTAAAACCCACCGGGCAGCTGCAATGGCCGGTCACGCCCCAGCCCTGGCCGTAATGGTGCAGGGTGATGCGTTGCTGATAGGTCTGTGCCCCGGAGCCGCGGCAGCTGGCCAGCAGGGTGCTGTCCTTGAGGCTGAGCAGGCGGCTGCGGCCCTGGGCGGCATAGCCCTGACCGCGCAGCAGGTCGCCATCGCCGAATTCCGCACGCCAGTCTTCCTGGCGCAGATGCAGGATATCGAGGGCCATCAGCGGCACCGGGCAGGCGTGTGAGTGAGTCGTGACATGGGCAGCTTTCTCGAAGGCAGCCGATGATTCTTGCACAGCCTGCGCGGGATTAGCAGGCTGTTTTCAGCTGCTGGGGGCGCAAGTGGCAGGGGCTGATAGGCAGGTATGTGGCAGATTGATGCGGCGGGCGTGGAGTCAGTGCTGTTGCAGGGCGGCGCGGTACTGCCCTGGCGTAGCGCTGAAAGCCTGACGGAAGCGGTTGTTGAAGTGGCTGGCACTGGCAAAACCACAAGCCAGCGCCACCTCGGCCAGAGGCTGGGCCGTGTGTTGCAGCAGGTGCTGGGCTTGGCGCAGGCGCTGCGCCAGCACATAACGATGCGGCGGCAGCCCGAAACTGAGCTGGAACATCCGGGCGAAGTGGTATTCGGAGAGCGCGCACAACCCGGCCAGTTGCCCCAGGCTCAGCGGTGCACTGAGGTTGGCCTGGATAAACTCGCGCACCAGTCGCCGTTGGCTGGGGGCCAGGCCGCCAGTCAGACGCAGCCCTTCGCGGCGGCCGACCTGGGACAGCAGGGCGTGACTGATCAGACCATGGGCCAGGCTGCTGCTCAGCAGGCGTTCGGCGGGCTCCTGCCAGTCCAGCTGGCTGAGCTGCCGAAAGCGCTGGGCCTGCTGCGGGTCATCGAGAAAGGTGCCTTCGCGCAGTTCCAGTTCCCGTGGTTCGCGATCGAGCAGATTGACGGCCGCCAGGGCGAATTGCTCCTGGCTGATATAGAGGTGTGCCAGCTGGATTTCACCGTTGATCACCCAGGCCGACTGATGCCCGGCCGGGAGGATGCACAGCTTGTCCGGTGCGCCTTTGCTGTGCGGGCTTTCGCGGCGGAAGGTGCCCGTGCCGCCGGCCAGGTAACAGGACAGCGTGTGATGGCTGGGGGCCTGGTAGTCGCGTGCGTCATGACGGTTGCTCCATACGGCCGCCGCCAGCCCGTCGCCCAGCTCGGCGCTGCGTTGCAGGCGAGCGTGGGGTGAGCTGTACATGCTCTGAAAAACCTGTAGGTGTTCAAGTTGCGACATACATCCTCCGTCGCTCCATGCTACGCCCGGTATGTCGGCGTGCCAGCCCCCGCCGGCAGAAAAGCGCAAGATTATGCAAGGCGCGGCTATTTGTAGCTGTCGAGAATCTGCTGGTAGCGCGGTTGTTGTTTCAGCGCATTCAGGCCGTTCTGCAAGCGGGTCAGTTGCACGGCATCAGTATCCGGGCTGAAGGCGTAGTACATGGCGCTTTCCTTGAGCACATGCACGGGAGCGAAGTCGGTGCTGTGCATGTCCAGATTCCGGATAAACCAGTAGGCGGTGGTTTCGTCGTAGGCCCACAGGTCGATGCGGCTGTTGTGCAGCAGGTTGGCCAGCTGAATTGCGCTGGCGGAGATATGCAGGTTGTTGTCGCTGATGCCCAGGTTGTTGAGCAGATGATGGCCGACATCATCGCGAATCACGCCGATGCGGTAGGCGCTCAGATCAGCCGGGCGAGCCACGCTCAACTGGCGATCCCGGCGCGCCAGCAGCACGATGCGGCTGGGCATGATCGGCCCGACCCACTTGAATTGCGGGCCGCGTTCATCGGTACGGGCCATGGAAAACAGCAGCACGCCAGGCCCCCTGCGCGCCATCTGGTAGCCGCGCGCCCAGGGCAGTGAGCGAATATCCCGTCGCTCGATGGGCAAGCCGGCGATGGTGGCGGCTTCCAGCAGAATATCCACGGTGATACCGCGGGCGATGCCGCTTTCGGTGTAGTTGTAGGGTGGGAATTCTTCGGTGATGAAGTCCAGTGACTCCCACTTGGCGTCGGCATGTAGCACCGACGGCGTGAGCAAGCAGAGGAAAACCAGCGCAAGCGCGTTGCTCAGGCGAGAAGACATGCGGTGTACCTCAGGCTACAGCGACCGGCAAGGCCGGGTGGCTCAGGCAGTGTGCGGGGTGCGCATGGGTTAGCGACACCTGTTATTGACGCTAGCCTGCCGGGCATAGGCTGTCGACTCGGCACATATACCGCTCTGTATGGTTATCTGCGGGCTTGTGAGTGAATGGCTATTAACTGCCCAAGTGAGCCGTCAGTCCTGCGCGCGCTCGTACCAGCCCTTGCTGTTATTGATCATACGCACCAGCCAGAGCATCACCGGCACTTCGATCAGCACGCCGACCACTGTTGCAAGCGCCGCACCGGAGTTGAAACCGTACAGCGCGATGGCTACCGCCACGGCGAGTTCGAAGAAGTTCGATGCGCCGATCATCGCCGCAGGCCCGGCGATGTCGTGGCGTACCCTGAGCTGGCGGCACATCCAGTAACCGAGTGCGCCGATAAATAGCGTTTGCAACAGAATCGGCACCGCCAGCATGGCGATAATCAACGGCTGTTCGACCAGGGTCTGGCCCTGGAAGGAGAACAGCAGCACCAAGGTGGCCAGCAGGGCGAGGATGGAGAACGGGCCGATCCGCGTTTGCACGGCTTGCAACGCAGCATCACCCCGACGCAGCAAGCGTGCGCGTATCAATTGGGCAATCGCCAGGGGGATGACGATGTACATCACCACCGACAGCAACAGGGTGTCCCACGGCACCGGGATCGACGATACGCCCAGCAGCAGGGCGACGATGGGGGCGAAGGCGAACACCATCACCAGATCGTTGATCGCCACCTGGGTCAGGGTGAAGTTGGCGTTGCCCTTACACAGGTTGCTCCACACGAACACCATTGCGGTACAGGGCGCGGCGCCCAGCAGAATCAGCCCAGCTACATAGCTGTCGATCTGTTCGGCCGGTAGCCAGTCGGCAAATACATGGCGCAGAAACAGCCAGGCCATAAAGGCCATGGTGAAGGGTTTGATCAGCCAGTTGATGCTCAGGGTCACGCCCAGAGCGGCGCGCTGCTGATAAACCTCGCCGATGGCGTCGAAGTCGATCTTCATCAGCATGGGGATGATCATTACCCAGATCAGCAGCCCCACCGGGATATTCACCTGGGCAATTTCAAATGCGCCCACGGCCTGCGCCGCCTCCGGGGCAAACAGACCAAAGAGGATGCCGGCGATAATGCACAGAAACACCCAGAGCGTCAGGTAGCGCTCGAAAAACCCCAGCGGGGCATCTGTGGCTTGCTTGCCGATCACTTCACACGGGCTGGACATTGGGGTTTCCTTACGGTTGAGCGCCCAGTCTAGTGGCGCTCGGGTAATGGTCTATTGATCCAGATCGCCCAGCAGGGTGTCCGCTATTTCATTAACGGTGCTGCGGGCAGTGCGGGTGACGCCGATCAGGGTGGCCGAGGCCGCCCCGGTCCATTCGCCATACCCGACCAGCCACAGCCTGGGTTGTTTGCAGGCGCGGGTGCCGTCCACGGCGATTTTGCCATCGGCTTCCAGCACATTCAGGCCTTGCAGATGATCCAGGGCCGGGCGAAAACCGGTGCACCAGATCACCGCATCCACTGCCGCGCGGCGGCCATCGGCCCACTCCACGCCGTCTGCGGTAAAGCGCTGGAATGGTCGTTCAGCCACCAGCACGCCCCGCTCGCGGGCCGCCCGCACGGGCTCGACCATGACGATATCGCCTAGGCCGCCCACCGGCTGATCGATCACCCGACCGTCCTGTTGGGCCTTCCAGCGTTCGGTGGCGCGCTCGAACAGCACCCGGCCATCCACTTCATCGGGCAAAAAGGCCGGCGGCTCTGGAGTGACCCACCGCGTCTCGGCAACCTGCGAAACCTCGGCGAGAATCTGCGCCCCGGAGTTGCCGCCGCCCACCACCAGCACGCGCTGGCCGGCAAAGGCCTGGGGGTTGCGGTAATGCGCCGAGTGCAGCTGGCGGCCAGTAAATGCTGCCTGGCCTGGGTAGGCCGGAATAAACGGCTTGCTCCAGGTGCCGGTGGCGCTGATCAGGGCGCGACAACGCCATTGCCGGCTACCGGCGTGCACGACGAACAGCTCGCCCTCGCGGGTCACCGTATCAACATGCACCGGCCGCACAACCGGCAGTTGGTAACGCGCCTCGTACTGGGCCAGGTAGTCGATCACTGCATCGCGATGCGGGTAGCCAGGCTCCGGGTTGGGCATCTGCCAGCCGGCGATGGAGCTCCAGGTGGCCGGGGAGAACAGGTGTAGCGAATCCCAGCCCTGCTGCCAGGCGCCGCCGGGTTGTGCCTGATCATCCAGCAGCAGAAACGACAGCTGGGTGCGCCGCAGAAAATAGGCAGTGGCCAGGGCAGCCTGGCCACCACCGATGATCAGGATATCCACGGGGGCTTGCATGGTCATGCCTCTGCTCCTTGTGACGCGTCGTGGAGAGTGGACTATCAGGATATGCGGTTTACAAGATATACGGTTATCAATATATTCGCTAAACCGTATTTGCACGACGCCAACCGCCATGAGCCAGAAAATCCGCGTGCTGTTTCTTTGTGTGGCCAATGCTGCCCGCTCGCAAATGGCTGAAGCGCTGTTACGCCATACCGACCCTGAAGGTTATGAAGTTTTTAGTGCCGGCACCTTGCCTGGAGAGGTCGATCCGCGTGCGCGGCAGGCCCTGGAGCAGTTGGGCGTCAGCACGGAAGGCCTGCACAGCAAGGCGCTGGAGCGTTTCGACGGCCAGCAGTTCGATTATGTGATCACCCTGTGCGACAAGTCCGCTTTCGAGTGCAGCACCTTGCCCGGGGCCGGCGAATACATCGCCTGGGACTTCGAGGATCCCGCCAGCAGTCAGCAGCAGAATGCCTACATGCGTTGCCTGCAGCAGATCCACGAGCGCATCAAGATGTTCGTGCTGGTCAAAAGCAAGGTCAGCCAGCCTACGCAGATGCTCGCTCCGGTGACCCTGTTCAAGTGCCTGGCCGACGATACCCGCGCGCGCATGACTCAGCTGATCGCCCAGGAAGGCGAGCTGTGCGTCTGTGAGCTGACCGCAGCGCTTGAGGAGAGTCAGCCGAAGATCTCCCGCCATCTGGCCCAGCTGCGCAGCAGTGGCCTGCTCCAGGATCGCCGCGCCGGGCAGTGGGTCTACTACCGTCTGCATCCGCAGTTACCGGCCTGGGTCGGGCAGATTCTGGCGCAGGTGCTTCAGGCTGACGACCCGCAACTGGTCGAAGACCGCCTGCGTCTGCACAGCATGCGTGACCGTCCTGATCGCGCTTCATTGTGCGGCTGAGCCATTGTTTTCTGGAGCAAGACCATGACCCCCGAGCTGCCGAATATCGACCCTGAGCTGCTGGACATTCCCACGTCGGACATGCTGGTTCAGCCCCCCGTCACTCATAAGCCCCGCATTCTGCTGCTGTACGGCTCCAACCGCGCGCGCTCCTACAGCCGCCTGCTGACTGAAGAGGCCGCGCGTCTGCTTGAGCAGTTCGGCTCCGAAACCCGCATCTTCAACCCCAGTGGCCTGCCGCTGCCGGACGATGCCCCCGAGGATCACCCCAAGGTGGAGGAGCTGCGCGAACTGGTGCTGTGGAGCGAGGGCATGGTCTGGTGCTCGCCGGAGCGCCATGGCGCGATGACCGGGGTGTTCAAGTCGCAGATCGACTGGATTCCCCTGAGCATGGGCGCGGTACGCCCGACCCAGGGCAAGACCCTGGCGCTGATGCAGGTCAGCGGTGGCTCGCAGTCCTTCAACGCCCTGAACCAGATGCGCGTGCTGGGGCGTTGGATGCGCATGTTCACCATCCCCAACCAGTCCTCGGTGGCCAAGGCCTTTCTCGAATTCGACGAGGCCGGGCGGATGAAGCCCTCGGCCTATTACGACCGGGTGGTGGACGTGATGGAAGAGCTGGTCAAGTTCACCCTGTTGCTGCGTGGCCAGGCGGACTATCTGGTGGACCGTTACTCAGAGCGTAAGGAGTCGGCCGAGCAGCTATCCAAACGGGTCAATCAGGCTTCCATCTAGTTTTCAGGATCCATGCGCATGTCCCATCCCTTTGATGTTCTCTGCATTCCCAATCGCCCCGGCAGGTTGATCTTTACCCCCTGCCCGGGGACCAAAGACAGCAGCCTCGACAGCGCCTTGAGCACCCTGCAACAGGCCGGTGCCGCTGCCGTGCTGACCCTGATGCCCTATGCCGAGCTGGCGCAGAACGGCGCCAGCGAGTTGCCCGCGCTATGTGCCGCGCAAGGTTTGCTCTGGCTACATCTACCCGTGGCCGATGAGCAGGTGCCGCTGGCCGATTTCGACGCCGCCTGGCCAGCGGCCATGGCGCTGATTGCCGAGCTGCTGGCGGCTGACAAGGCCATTGCCATCCACTGCAAAGGCGGCTCCGGGCGTACCGGGCTGGTTGCCGCGCGCATCCTGGTCGACCTGGATATCGCTCGCAGTGAGGCGATCAGCCTGGTGCAGGCGCTGCGGCCGAAAGCCATTCAGCATCCGGCCCATGCGGGCTGGGTCGCCCAGTTCGGTCACTGAGGTGAGCATGCTCAACACCCTGGGCCTGTTTGCCCTCACGGCCCTGGCCGAAATCATCGGTTGCTACCTGCCGTACCTGTGGCTCAAACAGGGCAAAAGCATCTGGTTGCTGGTGCCGGCCGCCGCCGCGCTGGCGCTGTTCGCCTGGCTGCTGACCCTGCACCCAACCGCCGCCGGGCGTGTTTATGCCGCTTACGGCGGGGTCTATGTGGCGATGGCGATTATCTGGCTGTGGCTGGTGGACGGCATTCGCCCGACCCATTGGGACCTGCTGGGCGCGGCGGTGGCCATGCTGGGCATGGCGATCATCATATTTGCGCCGCGCAATATTTAACCCGTTCAACGAGAGAGTCTGTCCATGGCTATCAAAGTAGGTATCAACGGTTTTGGTCGTATCGGTCGTCTGGCGCTGCGCGCGGCCTGGGGCTGGCCGGAGCTGGAGTTTGTGCAGCTTAACGACCCGGCCGGCGATGCGGCGACCCACGCCCATCTGCTCAATTTCGATTCGGTGCACGGCCGCTGGCAGCATGAGGCGAGCAGTGAAGGCGACTGTGTGGTGATCGACGGCAAGCGCATCAAGGTCACGGCCAACAAGGCCATTACCGATACCGACTGGAGCGGTTGCGATCTGGTGATCGAAGCCAGCGGCAAGATGAAAACTGTGGCTGTGTTGCAGGCTTACCTCGACCAAGGCGTCAAACGCGTGGTGGTCTGTGCGCCGGTGAAAGAGCCGGGCGCGCTGAATATCGTCATGGGCGTCAACCAGCAGCTGTTCGACCCGGCCCAGCACCGCATCGTTACGGCGGCGTCTTGTACCACCAACTGCCTGGCCCCGGTGGTCAAGGTGATCCACGAGCACCTCGGCATCCGTCACGGTTCGATCACCACCATCCACGACCTGACCAACACCCAGAGCATTCTCGATACCCCTCACAAGGACCTGCGCCGGGCGCGGGCTTCGGGCATGAGCCTGATCCCCACCAGCACCGGCTCAGCCACGGCGATTGCCGAGATATTCCCCGAGCTGCGCGGCAAGCTCAATGGCCACGCCGTGCGCGTGCCCTTAGCCAACGCCTCGTTGACTGATTGTGTGTTCGAAGTCGAGCGCGCCACCACGGTGGAGGAGGTCAACGCACTGCTGAAAGCTGCCGCTGCTGGCCCGCTTGCCGGGATTCTGGGTTATGAGGAACGTCCGCTGGTATCCATCGACTACCGTACCGACCCGCGCTCGTCGATCATCGATGCGCTGTCGACCATGGTGGTCAATGGCACCCAGGTAAAGCTCTACGCCTGGTACGACAACGAATGGGGCTACGCCAATCGGGCAGTGGAGCTGGCGCGGATGGTCGGCGAGCAATAACTGCGGCCCTCTCCCCCAGCCCCCGCTCTGCGCCCCAGCCCTTCGCAGAACTCAGGGTGCGTTAGCGGGCGAAGCAGTGCTTCGCTTTCCCCGCACCGCAAGCGGGAGAGGGGAGTGTTACGCCTCTCGCTTCATTTCGTGGATTTCTTCAAACCACAGAAATCCGCTCCCTCGCCCCTTTGGGGAGAGGGTTAGGAAGAGGGGCTAAAGACACCACGATTGATCAGGAAATCAGCACATGCACGCTTTATCCCGTCTAGCTCCCGAAGTGCGCCAATACCTGCTGGTCACCGGCAATTACTGGGCCTTTACCCTTACCGACGGTGCGTTGCGCATGTTGGTGGTGCTGCATTTCCATAGCCTGGGTTACACGCCACTGCAAATCGCTGCGCTGTTTTTGTTCTATGAAATTTTCGGCGTGGTCACCAACTTGATTGGCGGCTATCTGGGCGCGCGGCTGGGGCTTAATCGCACCATGAATATCGGCCTGGGCCTGCAGGTGGCGGCCTTGCTGATGCTTACCGTGCCGGCGGCCTGGCTGACCATTGCCTGGGTGATGGGGGCACAAGCCTTATCCGGTATCGCCAAAGACCTGAACAAGATGAGCGCCAAGAGCTCGATCAAGCTGCTGGTGCCGGACAGTCAGCAGGGCACCTTGTACAAGTGGGTGGCGATCCTTACTGGTTCGAAAAACGCGCTGAAGGGCGTGGGCTTCTTTATGGGCGGCGCGCTGCTGGCGTTGTTCGGCTTCACCGGTGCGGTGCTGGCCATGGCCGCTGTGCTGGCGCTGATCTGGCTGGCCAGCCTGTTGCTGTTGAAAAAGGATCTGGGCAAGGCCAAGGCCAAGCCAAAGTTTCGCGACATTCTGTCCAAGAGCCGGGCGATCAATATTCTCTCAGCCGCACGCTTGTTCTTATTCGGCGCCCGCGATGTGTGGTTTGTCGTGGCATTGCCGGTGTACCTGTCCAGCGTGTTTGGCTGGGATTTCTGGCTGGTCGGCGGCTTTCTCGCTGCGTGGGTGATTGGCTACGGCATGGTGCAGTCCTTCGCTCCGGCCATCACTGGCAAGGCCAGCGGCCAGTTGCCGGATGGTCGCGCCGCCTTTGCTTGGGCTGCCGTGCTGGCCGGCTTGCCCGCTGCCATTGCCCTGGGTCTGAGCAGTGACTTGCCGGCGCAGTGGGTCTTACTTGGCGGGCTGATGCTGTTTGGCGCGCTGTTTGCGGTGAACTCCTCGCTACACAGCTACCTGATCGTCAGCTACGCCAAGGCAGACGGCGTGTCGCTGGATGTCGGCTTCTATTACATGTCCAACGCGCTTGGCCGGTTGATCGGCACGCTGCTCTCGGGTTGGGTCTATCAGGCTTATGGGCTGGAAGCATGTCTGTGGGTGTCCTCGGTTTTTGTTCTGCTGGCGGCGCTGATTTCCATCGGTTTGCCGCGGCATTCAAGGGATGCTGGCGGGTAGGTTGGGTTGAGGCGCGCAGCGCAGAAGCCCAAAGGTGCGTGCCAATTTCTGTTTGGCTTCGCTGCGCTCAACGCCAACCTACCCCGGCCATAGCACTCAATGGGTATCGCCATTTTTAACGTCGTGCAGCGACGGCCCGCAGGCTGGCCACCAAGGATGGCAGGTCATAAAAAATTGTCAGGATCAATTTTTAACGTCGCATCGCGACGGCCCGCAGGGTGGCCGCCAGGGATGGCAGGCCATAAAACCGCAAGTTTGTGCAAGAGCGCCAGGACCGATCAGGCGCAGACTCTCAACCATCTACCGGGAGTCTGTTGATGAACCTGTCGCTCTATCTGTTGACCGTACTGATCTGGGGCACCACCTGGATTGCCCTCAAGCTGCAACTGGGCGAGGTGGCGATTGCCGCGTCCATCGCCTATCGCTTTGCCCTGGCCGCTGCGGTGCTGTTCGCCGTCCTGCTGCTTAGCGGCCGCCTGCAGAAGCTCGATAAGCGCGGCCAGCTGATCTGCCTGGCGCAGGGGCTGTGCCTGTTCTGCATCAACTTTATGTGCTTCTACACCGCCAGCCAGTGGATCCCTAGCGGCCTGGTGGCGGTGATTTTCTCCACTGCAACGCTGTGGAATGCAATCAATGCGCGGCTGTTCTTCAAGCAGCGGATCGCCGCCAATGTGCTGGCCGGTGGTGCGCTGGGTCTTGGTGGTCTGGCGCTGTTGTTCTGGCCGGAGCTGGCCGGGCAGGAAGCCAGCCATGAAACCCTGCTGGGCATCGGCCTGGCACTGCTCGGTACGCTGTGCTTCTCCGCCGGCAACATGCTCTCCAGCCTGCAGCAGAAGGCCGGCCTAAAACCGCTGACCACCAACGCCTGGGGCATGCTGTATGGCGCGTTGATGCTGGTAGCGATCTGTCTGGTCAGTGGTACGCCGTTCGGCTTCGAGTGGAACACGCGCTATATCGGCACCTTGCTGTACCTGGCGATTCCCGGCTCGGTGATCGGCTTTACCGCTTACCTGACCCTGGTCGGGCGCATGGGGCCGGAGCGAGCGGCCTACTGCACCGTGCTGTTCCCGGTGGTGGCGCTGAATATCTCGGTGTTTGCCGAGGGTTACCAGTGGACGGCCCCGGCGCTGTTCGGTCTGCTGCTGGTGATGCTGGGTAACGTGCTGGTGTTTCGTAAGCCCAAGGCTGCGCCACTGTTGGCGACACGCGAGGCGTAGTGTGTGGAGATTGATGTGGGAGGGGCTTTAGCCGCGACTCAGGCGATAACGCTGTCGCGGCTAAAGCCCCTCCTACAAAAGCGTTCAGAATAATCCCAACTGCCCGCCGATCAGCGTGGTGAAGTCATCGTCGACAAACGGCAGGATGGCGTCGGCCACCGGTTGCAGTTGGCGGGTCAGGTAGTGGTCGTAGTCGATGGCGGCGCTGCGGGCTTCCAGCGGTTGCGGGCCAGCGCTGGTGATCAGGTAGCTGATCCAGCCGCCGCGCTGGTATTGCAGCGGGCGGCCGTGGGCGGCGTTGTACTCGTCGGCCAGGCGTGCGGCGCGCACATGGGGCGGTACATTGCGTTCGTAGTCGCTGAGTGTGCGGCGCAAGCGTTTGCGGTAGACCAGTAACTCGTCCTGCTCGCCATTCAGGGTACGCGCTACATAATCACGCACATAATCCTGATAGGGCTGGCCTAGGAAGATGCGCTCGTACAGTTCGCGCTGAAACTGCTGGGCTAGCGGCGACCAGTCGCTGCGCACGGTTTCCAGGCCCTTGAACACCATCTCATGGCTGCCGTCGCTGCGCTGTATCAGGCCGGCATAGCGCTTTTTACTGCCTTCTTCAGTGCCTCTGATGGTCGGCATCAGAAAACGCCGGTAATGGGTTTCGAATTGCAGTTCCAGTGCGCTTTCCAGGCCGTACTCCGCACGTAGATGTTCGCGCCACCAAGCGTTGACCCTGGCCACCAGATTGTGGCCGATCTGCGCCGCCTCGTCTTCGCCATGGGGTCGTTTGAGCCAGACGAAGGTGGAGTCGGTATCGCCGTAGATCACCGCATGGCCTTCGGCTTCGATCAGCGCACGGGTGCGGGCCATGATTTCGTGGCCGCGCAGGGTGATGGAGGAGGCCAGGCGTGTATCGAAAAAGCGGCAGCCGCTGGAGCCGAGCACGCCGTAGAAGGCGTTCATGATGATCTTCAGCGCCTGCGACAGCGGTGCGTTGTGTTCACGCTTGGCCGCTTCACGGCTCTGCCAGACGCGCTCGACGATGGCCGGCAGGCAATGCTGGCTACGGGAGAAGCGCGCCCCACGAAAACCGGGCACCGAGTGCGCGTCGTCGGGCTGGCGCAGGCCTTCGATCAGCCCCACCGGGTCGATCAGAAAGCTGCGGATAATCGACGGGTACAGGCTCTTGTAGTCGAGCACCAGCACCGATTCATACAGCCCTGGCTGCGACTCCATGACAAAGCCGCCGGGGCTGGCTTGCGGTGGGTTGTCACCCAGGTTCGGTGCAACAAAGCCGCGGCGGTGCATCAGCGGCATATACAGGTGTTCGAAGGCCGCCACCGAGCCGCCGTTGCGGTCAGCCGGCAGGCCGGTGACGGTGGCGCGCTCCAGCAGGAAGTCGAGGATGCCGGTTTTGCCGAAGATGCGCGTGACCAGCTCGCAGTCGCGCAGGTTGTAGCGCGCCAGGGCCGGTTTGTCCTCGCGGAACATGCGGTCGATCTCGTCCATGCGTTGGTAGGGCGTGGAAATATCCTTGCCTTCGCCGAGCAGGGTCTGCGCGACGTTTTCCAGGCTGAGCGAGGGGAAGCTCCAGGTCGCCGAACGCAGCGCCTCGATGCCGTCGATAATCAGCCGGCCGGCGGCATCGGCGAAAAAGTGGCCGTTGCCGCTGCCGTGTTCGCGCCACTGCATCTCGCTGCCATCGCGACCCAGGCGCAGGGGAATGGCCAGGTTACGTGCGTGCTCGTGCAGCACGCGCAGGTCGAACTGCACCAGGTTCCAGCCGATAATCGCGTCCGGGTCGTGCTGCTCCACCCACCGATTCAGGCATTCGAGCAACTGGCCCCGGCTGTCGCAGTATTCCAGTTGAAAGTCCACCTGCGGCGGCTGTTCCGGCGTGCGTCCGAGCATATACACGTTGCGCTGGCCACAGCCTTCGATAGCAATCGAGTACAGCTCGCCAAAGGCATTGGTTTCGATATCCAGCGAGGCCAGTTTGAGCGTGGGCCGGTAGTCGCTGCAGGGTTTGATCTGCGCTTCCAGCAGCAAGCCATCTGCATGTGCAGTGCCTGCAAACAGCACCGGTGCGGTGATAAAGCGCTCCATCAGGTAACGCTCCGGCGGGCGCACATCGGCCTCGTACACCTCGATGCCGGCGCGGCGCAGCAGTTTGCTGAGATCGATCAGTTGATGATGCTGCTGGCAATACAGTCCCAGCACGGGGCGCTGATGAAAGTCTTTAAGGTCCAGCGGCCGCAGCTCGACGCCACGTTCGTTGTTCAGCAGGGCCTCGGCCTGTTCGCGTTGCGCGGCCGGGATAAACGCCACCGAAGTTTGCAGCGGTAGGCGCAGCAGACGCGGGCCGTTGTCGGTGGCCAGCCAGAACTCCACCTGCGTGCCAGCCGGCGTATCACGCCAGTGCCGGGTCAGCAGAAAGCCCTGTTGTAAGTCCACCGGTATCGCCCTGACTTGCCTGAGTGTGTAGGGTGCGCCATGCGCACCAGTATCGGTTATTTGCAGTGGTGCGCACGGCGCACCCTACCTATTGCGGGGCAATTCTACCTGGGCTTTTATATGTATGCATATACAGTATTTTCGCGGCTGCCAAGCGGGCACATACAAATCCGGCTTTCCGGGTAAAATGCCCGCCCTGATTGACTGCCCGATACCCACGCCATGTCCCTGCCCAAGCACCACCTCGAACTGTTAAGCCCGGCGCGCGATACCGCGATTGCCAAGGAAGCCATCCTGCACGGCGCCGATGCCGTGTATATCGGCGGCCCCAGCTTCGGTGCGCGGCACAACGCCAGCAACAGCGTGGCGGATATCGCCGAGCTGGTGCAGTTCGCCCATCTGTTCCATGCGCGGGTGTTTGTCACCCTCAACACCATCCTGCATGAGGACGAGCTGGAGCCGGCGCGGCAGATGATCTGCCAGCTCTACGAGGCCGGCGTCGATGCGCTGATCGTGCAGGACATGGGCGTGATGGAAATGGACCTGCCGCCCATCGAGATCCACGCCAGCACCCAGTGCGATATCCGCACCCTGGAGAAAGCCCGCTTCCTCGACAACGCCGGCTTCTCCCAGCTGGTGCTGGCCCGCGAGCTGAACCTGCAAGAGATCAACACCATCTGCCGCAACGTCGATTCGGCGGTGGAGTTCTTTATTCATGGCGCGCTGTGTGTGGCGTTTTCCGGGCAGTGCAACATCTCCCATGCGCAGACCGGGCGCAGCGCCAACCGTGGCGACTGTTCGCAAGCCTGCCGCCTGCCGTACACCCTGAAAGATGATCAGGGCCGCGTGGTGGCCTATGACAAGCACCTGCTGTCAATGAAGGACAACAACCAGACCGACAACCTGATCCATCTGGTCGATGCCGGCGTGCGCTCGTTCAAGATCGAAGGGCGCTACAAGGACATGAGCTACGTGAAGAACATCACCGCGCATTACCGTCGCGAGCTGGATGCGATTCTCGAACAACGTCCGCACCTGGCCCGCGCTGCCAGTGGCCGTACCGAGCACTTCTTCACCCCGGACACCGACAAGACCTTCCACCGTGGCAGCACCGACTATTTCGTCACCGACCGCAAGGTGGACATCGGCGCGTTCGACTCGCCGACCTTTACCGGGCTCTCGGTTGGCTATGTGGAGAAAGTCGGCAAGCGTGACCTGATCGCCGTCACCGACACGCCGCTGTCCAACGGCGATGGTCTGAACGTGCTGATCAAGCGCGAGGTGGTGGGTTTTCGCGCCAATATCTGCGAGCTGAAAGGCGAGTTCGAGGAAGACGGCGAGAAGCGCTACCGCTACCGCGTCGAGCCGAATGAGATGCCCGAGGCCATGCACCGCGTGCGCCCGCAGCACCCGCTTAACCGCAACCTCGACCACAACTGGCAGCAGGCTTTGCTCAAGACTTCCGCCGAGCGGCGCATTGCCGTCAGCTGGCAGTTGATCCTGCAGGGTGATCAGTTGCAGCTGAGCGTGAGCAGCGAGGAGGGCATCAGCGCCTGCGTCAGCCTGAACGGGCCGTTCGCCGCCGCCAAGGATGCCGAGCAGGCCCGCGAACAGCTGACCGATGGCTTGAGCAAGCTGGGCACCACCATCTACTACAGCACCGGCGCGCAGATCGATTGCGAGGTCGTGCCGTTTATCCCAGGCTCGCAACTCAAGGCCCTGCGCCGCGAAGCCATCGAGGCGCTGACCCAGGCTCGCGTTGCCGCTCACCCGCGTGGCGGGCGCAAGCCGGTCAGCGTGCCGCCGCCGGTGTACCCGGAATCGCACCTGACCTTCCTCGCCAACGTCTACAACGACAAGGCCCGCACCTTCTACAAGCGTTACGGCGTGCAGCTGATCGATGCGGCCTACGAGGCCCATGAAGAGGCGGGCGATGTACCGGTGATGATCACCAAGCACTGCCTGCGCTTCTCCTTCAACCTGTGCCCGAAGCAGGCCAAGGGCGTCACCGGCGTGCGCACCAAGGTCTCGGATATGCAGTTGATCCATCAGGACGAGGTGCTGACCCTGAAGTTCGACTGCAAGCCGTGCGAGATGCACATCATCGGCAAGATGAAGGGCCATATCCTCCATCAGCCGCAGCCTGGCAGCGCCCAGAGCAACGGTGGCGCGGTGGGCTATATCACCCCGGACGATCTGCTCAAGACCATCAAGCGTTAAAGCCGAACAACGTTTCGTAGGGGGGGGTGAGCGCAGCGATACCCATCAGGTCCTGCATCAGGGTTACGGGCTGTGTTGAGCGCGCGATTACCGATGGGTATCGCGTTGCTCAACCCATCCTACGGGCTCTCGGATTGCATCCAGGCTACTGAGGTTTGTGCAGTTTGCTGAGAAACAGCCAGGCCATCAGCGGATAACAGAAATAGTGCAGGCCGAAGATCAGTAAGCCCATAGGGCTGGGGTCGTCCTTCCACGCCATCAGGGCCAGTAACCCCAGGTAGAGCAGCGCGAGAATGCCGCCATACAGCGCCACCAGGCGGCGACGTTCGCCTTGCAGGGGCGCGCGGCGATTACGCCAGGTAAACCACAGGGTCATGCCGCTGGCGACCAGGGCGGCGATCAGTACGGTGGTCAACAGCCCGCCGAGTTTGACGAAGGTGCGCAGCAGCAGGTTGAGCACGATAACCGCCAGCACGCCGCCAAGCGCCAGACGGGTGACCGCGACGCTGTTGGGGGTTGGTTCGTGCATCAGGTGTGCTCCTACAGGCTGCGATTAAGGCCGAAGCGTTTTTTCAGCACGGCCTCGAGCAGACGTTTAGGCAGCAGCGCGGCAAGCAGCGGCAGGCTGCGGCTGCCATTGCCCAGGCGCAGCAGGTTCGGTCGGGATTTGCTCTGCACGGCGGCCAGCAGGTTGCGGGCAAAGTGGCTGGCGGGCGTGGGGTTGTCCTGCGAGGCATTGGCGCGGGCGCGGATGCCGTCGCGGATCGGCCACCAGGGCGAGGCTTCGTCGATCAGTTGCTCGGCCTGTTGGCTGGCGTTGGCGCCGAAGCTGGAGGCAATCGCGCCGGGCTGCACTTCCATGACCTCAATACCGAACGGCGCCAGCTCCAGGCGCAGGGCGTCGGTCAGGGCATGCACGGCGGCCTTGGAGGCGCAGTAGGCGCCGGCAAACGGGGTGACCAATACGCCGGAGACGCTGCCGATATTCACCACCAGGCCTTTGTTCTGCCGCAGCAGCGGGAACAGCGCACGGGTCACGCCGATCAGCGAGAACACGTTGGTTTCAAACTGCTTGCGCATGGCCTCCACACCGCCATCAAGCAGCGGTCCCATAGCGCCGTAGCCGGCGTTGTTGATCAGCACATCGAGACCGCCGATTTCCGCTTTCAGGCGTTCGGCCAGTTGGCCCAGGCCCAGGCCATCGTTGACGTCCAGTTGCACGGCGTTGAAACCTGCAGCGCTGAGTGCGGCCAGGTCATCGGCTTTGCGCGCGGTGGCCCAGACCTGATAACCGGCCTGCTGGAACACTTCGGCCAGGGCGCGGCCGATGCCGCTGGAACATCCGGTGATCAGTACGCTGGGCTGGGTCATGCAGCTTTCCTTGTTGTTCTAATGGGGGCAAATATCAGCGGCTAAAGCTGCCTTGTAGACGTTCAGCGCGGAATTCTAATGTGCTGGCGCGGTAGCCGCTGCGCAGGGTTGGCAGAGGCAGGCAGGTTTGCCAGTCAGCGCCAGGCAGCAATTCGCCTGGGCCGCTGTAACGCGGGGTTTCATACAGGCGCTCGGCCAGGTTGACGCTGTCGCCAGGGCGGTAGGCGGTGATCTGCCAGTGCAGCTCAAGCAGTGCGGCTTCACTGCCGTTCTTCAGGTTCAGGGCCAGCGGACGATCTGCCGGGCAACGCTGCGGGGCGTAATCGAGGCGCAGTTCGAGGTGAGCCAGGTGGCGATTCTCGCGGCTTTCCTGCCAGAGCACCCAACTGGCGACCAGGCCGAGGCCGATCAGCGCCGCGAGGGAGATCGGCAGCGCCTTGCTCGGGTAGCGGATCAGCAGGATCAGCCAGCTCAGTACCAGAATTGCGCCTATCAGCATCACTCAGGCCTCGGGAGTGTCGCGGAGGAATACCAGACTATCAGCCTTGGAGTGCTCGGCCGAATAGCGATAGCCCTGGTAGTTGAAATCCTTGAGGCCGGCTGGATCGGTCAGGCGCTCCTTGATCACATAGCGCGCCATCAGGCCGCGGGCTTTTTTCGCGTAGAAACTGATGATCTTGTACTGACCGTTTTTCAGGTCCTTGAACTCGGTGTCGATCACCCGTGCGTTCAGCGCCTTGCGTTTGACTGCGCTGAAGTATTCGTTGGACGCCAGGTTGAGCAGCACGTCGTCGCCCTGAGCGGCCAGCGCTTCATTCAGCCAGCCGCTGATGCGCTCGCCCCAGAAGTCATAGAGGTTATTGCCGCGCGGGTTGGCCAGCTTGGTGCCCATTTCCAGGCGATAGGGCTGCATCAGGTCGAGCGGGCGCAGCACGCCATACAGGCCTGAGAGCATGCGCAGGTGCTGTTGTGCGAAGTCGAAGTCGGCTTCGCTGAAATCCTCGGCGTTCAGGCCGGTGTAGACGTCGCCCTTGAACGCCAGCAGCGCCTGTTTGGCGTTGGACGGGTTGAACGGCCGCGCCCAGCTGCCAAAGCGTGCGGCATTGAGACCGGCGAGTTTGTCCGAAAGGTGCATCAGCTCGGCGATTTGTGCAGGGGTGAAGTCGCGCAGCTGCTGGATCAGGTCCTGGGCGTGGTCGAGGTGTTCCGGTTGGGTAAAGCGCGGGGTTACAGGCGGCGTCTCGTAATCGAGGGTCTTGGCCGGGGAAATCACCATCAACATAAGCTGTGCTCCTGAAAGTCTGCGGCGATTCTAGAAGCTGGCGGCGGCTGAGACTACCTATAAGGTCGATTAGCTCCACCGATTCGGGCCCTGTTATTGCGCGTACCTGCACCGCGTTGGCGCAGCCTGGGGCCTGTGAGTGGCATGGGCTTGAGTGTGTGCGTGAGGCGGTTCAGGCAACAGCGTTGCAAGGGCGATAGCCAGTGCTGAGCCGGTGTACAGGGCTGGCGAAAAGAATGTGGAGGACAGCGGCAGGAAAAAACAGAGCGGCCCGAAAACCGGTGGGACTTCCGACTTTAACGGCGGTCGGGCAGACCGCCAAGCGCTATTTGTCGCACCGATAAATAAACCTGCAAATGCTGAAAAAAACGTTTTTCTGTCATCTGAATTGGAGTAATTAAAAGGCAAGACCGCCGAACCCTGCAGACAGGTGGCGGCCATTGGCCCTCACCTTGCTTGCATCCTTCTCAGCCCCGGCACTGAGGAGTCGGCGGCCCCTCCGCGGCGCACTCGCCCCTGCGCCGCTTGGCTACTACAAGAAGGTGACCGAGTATGGATGACCACGGACGCTCCAAGCCCACCGCCCCAACCCTGTACGCCCTCGACACCAATGTGCTGATCCACGATCCCAACGCGTTGCTGAATTTTCAGGAGCATCACGTTGCCATTCCGATGACCGTACTGGAGGAACTGGACAAGCTTAAAACCGGCAAACAGGGCGTGGCCGCCGAGTGCCGCCAGGCCATCCGCCTGATCGACAAGATTCTCGGCAGCGCCAACCCGGAGGAAGTGGAGCACGGCGTCGCCATCCAGCGGGAGAAGAGCGGCCCGTGCGGTTTTCTCTCCATTCTTATGAGCAAAAGCGCCGCCCCGGTGACTTGGCTGCCGGAAGACCTCAACGACAACAAGATCATCAACCAACTGGTCGAGCTGAAGTCCCGACGCCCCGGTCTTAACGTGGTGCTGGTGACCAAAGACATCAACATGCGCCTCAAGGCGCGGGCCTGTGGCATTGACTCCGAGGACTACCACACCGACCAGTTGGTCGACGACGTGTCGCTGCTGTCGCAGGGTTACCACAACATGGACGGTTCCTTCTGGGACCGTGTGAACAAGGTGGAAACCCGTCAGGACCACGGCCGCACCTGGCACCGCGTGCAACTCACCGATAACCTGCCGGCGGTGCACGTCAACGAGTTCATCCTCGACGAGCAGGGCTTTGTTGGCTGGATCAAGGGCATCAAACATGGCGAGCTGATGATTCTCGACATGCATCAGGAACCGCTGATGCACCAGGAAGCCTGGGGCCTGCGCCCGCGGGATATCTACCAGTCACTGGCGCTGTTTGCCCTGCTGGATCCGGACATCCATTTGGTCAACCTGTCCGGCGCAGCCGGTTCCGGGAAAACCATCCTGGCCCTGGCGGCGGCAATCGAACAGACCATGGTCAGCAAGCGTTACCGGCGCATCATCGCCACCCGCAGCGTGCAGGGGCTGGATCAGGAGATCGGCTTTCTGCCCGGCACCGAAGCCGAGAAGATGGAGCCCTGGCTTGGCGCGATCACCGACAACCTCGAAGCCCTGCACATGGACGACGAGAACACCCACGGCAGCGTCGACTACATCCTGCAAAAGGTCCCGCTGCAGTTCAAATCCCTCAACTACATCCGTGGCCGTAGCTTCCAGCAGAGCCTGATCCTGATCGACGAATGCCAGAACCTCACCCCGCACCAGATGAAAACCATCATCACCCGTGCCGGCAGCGGTTCCAAAGTGGTGTGCCTGGGTAACCTGGCGCAGATCGATACCCCTTACCTGTCGGCCCCCAGCTCGGGCCTGACTTACCTGACGGAGCGCTTCAAAGACTTCGAGCATGGCGTGCATATCACCCTGCAGGGTGTGCCACGCTCGATCCTCGCCGAGTACGCCGAAACCCATATGTAGACCTCACTTACACTCGCCCAGCAGGCTGTTACGGCTGCTGGGCCGGGTGTTCTCGTAACCTCCCGTCTGAATCCCCCGGCATTCACAGGTGCCGAAACCTGACCCGTGGGTTTACAATCGCCGGACACTTGCCCGGAGCCTGTCTGTGTTAACCCATCTCGATTCCCAAGGCCGCGCCAATATGGTCGATGTCAGCGATAAAGCCCTGACCGTCCGTGAAGCCGTGGCCGAAGCCCGGGTGCGCATGCGCCCTGAAACCCTGCAGATGATTACTCAGGGGGAGCATCCCAAGGGCGACGTGTTCGCCGTGGCGCGCATTGCCGGCATTCAGGCAGCGAAGAAAACCAGTGATTTGATCCCGCTGTGCCATCCGCTGATGCTCACCAGCGTCAAGGTCGAGTTGCTGCCGGAAGGCGTAGACGCGGTGCGCATTATCGCGCGCTGCAAGTTGACCGGGCAGACCGGGGTGGAGATGGAAGCCCTGACCGCCGCCAGCGTCGCCGCGTTGACCATCTACGACATGTGCAAGGCGGTGGATCGCGGCATGGTGATCGAGAGCGTGCGCCTGCTGGAGAAGGTCGGCGGCAAGAGTGGTGCCTTCAAGGTAGAGAGTGTGGCGGGGGACGAGGCATGATCCGCGTGCAGTATTTCGCCCGTTATCGCGAAGCCCTCGGCCTGGATGGTGAGCAGCTTAGCGGCGAGTTCGCCAGCCTTGATCAACTGCGCCAACACTTGCTGGCGCGCGGCGGTGTCTGGGACGTGCTGGCCGAGCAAAACCTGATGTGTGCACGCAATCAGGAGTTGTGCAGCCTGGATGAACCGCTGACAGCCGGCGATGAAGTGGCGTTCTTTCCTACCGTAACCGGCGGCTAAAGCCCCTCCCACAGAGAACATCTGCATGAGCATTCGCGTCCAGTCACAAGCCTTCGATCCGGGCGTTGAGCTTAACGCCTTGCATGCCGCCAACCTGGGCATCGGCGCGGTGGTCAGCTTTGTTGGCTATGTGCGCGATTTCAACGAGGGGCGCGAAGTCGGCGGCATGTTTCTCGAACACTTTCCCGGCATGACCGAAAAAGCCCTGGGCAAGATTGCCGAGGAAGCTGCGCAGCGCTGGCCGCTGCTGGGTATTGAGGTGATCCACCGCATCGGTCGGCTGGAACCGGGTGAGCCGATCGTTTTCGTCGGCACCACCAGTGCTCACCGTCAGGCGGCGTTCGATGCCTGCAACTTCATCATGGACTACCTGAAAACCCGCGCACCGTTCTGGAAGAAGGAAGACACAGCCGAAGGTCCGCGCTGGGTCGAAGGGCGGTGCTCCGACCAGAGTGCAGCCGAGCGCTGGAATCAGCCTGGCTGATCAGGTTCTAACTGGCGTGCCGATTGCGGCTGGCCTGGACGATCCGCTGGGCCGGCACACGTAATTGCGCCAGCAGATACTCGGCAAACTCCGGCGCGTAGGGTTGTAGTGCGATGGCCTGGGCCATGCAGTCGAGCCAACTCTGGCTCAGTTGCTCGCTGATCGGCCATTGGGCGTGAAAGGCCGGAATGGCGATGGAGCCATATCGCTCACTGAACAACCTCGGCCCGCCGAGCCAGCCACTGAGAAAACAGGCCAGCTTGTCGCTTGCCAACGTCAGGCTTTCGCCGTGCAACTGGCGCAGTGCAGTGGCTTCGGGCAATTCATCCATCAAGCGGTAGAAGTCTGCCACCAGGCGGCGCAAGCCCTCGATACCGCCCGCCGCCTGATAGGACTCATCGCCTTCACCGTACACCGCTGTCTGTTGCATCGTCTGCGCCTCTGAGCAAAGCGCGCAGTATAACGGCGCGCCGGATCAGGGCCGCTTCGCCTGGGTGATCAGTGGGCGAGAAAGCGGCGCAGGCTGCGGATTTCGCTCTGGATCATTGGCAGCTTGCTCTGCAACACCTGGCTGCTGTCTGGCAGCAGGCTGTCGTCAGCCTTGCTGGCTTGCAGGGCGGTAAAGCTGCCGCTGGTAAACGGCAGCACCACCTTGTACTGATCACCAAGGAAGGCCAGGCGGTCCCAGTCGCCGGCCAGCAGCAGTCGGCCGGGTTTGGCATCGAACAGGCTGCGGCCGATCGAGTAGTCCTGTTGTGGGTTTTGCACGCCGAGCAGTGGCAGCAGGGTGGGCAGCAGGTCGCTGTGGCTGGTGCGCAGGCTTTCCTGCTGGGCCGCGCGGCCGGGCACCCAGAGCACCAGCGGCACCCGTACCTGCTCGTCGACGAAGGTGGAGTTGTGGCCCCAACGGCCTTGCTCCATAAACTCTTCGCCATGGTCGCCTGTGATCACCACCAGGGTGTTGTCCAGCAGGCCGTTTTTCTCCAGGTGTTCGGTGACCCGCGCCAACTGGCTGTCCAGATGATGCACCGCGTTGAGGTAGCGGTTGTAGATGCCGCCGATGTCGCGTTGCAGGTTCATGCTGGCGTAGCTGAAATCTGGCAGGTAGTCCGGTTTGATCACCGACTCTTGCGGGAAGTTGTAGTTGGCGTGCGGTGACTCGAAGAACAGGAAGGTCATAAACGGCTTGTTGGGGTCGCGCTGGTCGACGAACTTCAACAGCCGGTCGACGTTGCGTCGATCACGTTCCCAGGTCTGGCCCTGGTCATCCTCGACCATCTGTTCACGCGGCACATTGACGAACAGGGTCTTGTCGAATTCCGGGTAGCTGAAGCGAGCGCTGGTGAACAGCTTGATCTGGTAGTTCTGCTGTTGCAGTACATCGATCAGCGGGCTGCCGACGCGGGCATCGAGCACCGGGAACCAGAGGTTCGCCGGCAGGCTGTAGAACTGGCTGAACATGCCGATGCGTGTGCCGTTGCCGCCGGAGTAATGGCTGACAAAGTGCTGAGCGCGCTGGGCAAAGGCATTCGTCTGCGGCATTACCTCGGGGTTGAGGCTGTCGGCGCGCCAGGATTCTGCCACCAGCCAGACGATATTCAGTGGCTTGGCCGGTGGCTCGATGCGCAGCGGGGCCTGCGGGTAGAGCAGCTGGCCTTGCAGTTCGGCATTGGCGACCTCCAGGCGTTGTGGGCGCTGCAGGCCAAACTGCTGTTCCAGCACGCGGCGCATGGTCAGCGGTTGGTAGAAGGGCACCCGTTGGGCGTTTTCCAACAGTGGGCTGTAGCCGTAGAAATGGCTGACGCCGTAGCTGACCCGTTCACCCAGGGTGACCACAATAAACAGTGGCAACACCCAGACCAGTCGTGGCAACGGCAGGCCTAGGCGCGCCAGGCCATTGGCTGCGGCTAGCAGCAGTGCTTGCAGGGCAAAGATGCCGACCGCAAGCAGGGCTACGTCGCGCTCAGTGGAGGCCGAGGAGCCTAGCGCGGCAATTCCGCCTGGCGTGGTGATGATGTTCCAGACAAAACCGTTGAGGTGGAAGCCATAGAGCTGCCAGAGCAGGTGGTCGCCATACAGCGCCAGTTGCACCATACCCGCCAGCACAACCGCCAGCATTGCGGCGGCTCTGCCTGAAACGCGCAGCAGCAGGCGCGTGATAGCCCAGGCGGGGGCGATAAACAGCAAGGCATAGCTGCCGATCAGCAGCAGTTGATAGAGCAGCAGCCATGACGGTGTGGCCAGATCAAAGAAACGACCCAGGTTCAGGGCGGCAGCCAGCCAGGTCAGAAGCCAATAGGCGGCATAGGGGCGACGCGATGCGGCGAGTGGCATGGACAGTCCTTGCAAGGGTCGACAGGAAGAGTGGCGCGGACAGGCGCCGGCCAAGGAAAGCATCCTTGGCTTAACTGCGGCTTAAATGTCGCGCAGACGTTGCAAGGGTCAGCCTGTGGTTATTGGCGCAAGCGAGCAGGCGACAGCATGGCTTGCGTCAAACCCGCCTGACGCAGATGCTCGGGCAAGGGTTCGCCGCGCGCCAGTGCAGCACAGGCCATGCCCATCGCGGGCGAGGTCTGAATACCATAACCCCCTTGTGCGGCCACCCAGAAAAAATTCGCAGCCTGTGGGTCAAAGCCTGCCACCAGATCGCCATCGGCAACAAAACTGCGCAGGCCGGCCCAAGTGTGATTCGGGCGGCGAATGCGCAAATGAGTGTATTGCTCGATCTGGTGGATGCCCAGGGCAATGTCCAGCTCTTCAGGGCGCACGTCATGCGGCTCGACCGGATCCGCGTTGGCGGGGGAGCCGAGTAGCTGACCGGCGTCAGGCTTGAAGTAGAACGACTCATCCAGGCTGACTACAAAAGGCCAATGCTGGCTGTTGAACTCCGGTTCGCAGTCAAAGGTAAACGCCGCGCGGCGTTTGGGACATAACCCGATAGGCGATACCCCGGCGATGCTGGCCATCTGGTCACACCAGGCGCCAGCTGCATTGATCAATACCCGGGTGCGGTAGTGCCGGCTGTGGCACCTGACGTGCCAGTGTTCGCCATCATGCTGGATGGCCAATACCTCGCTGTGCGTGTGAACAGCACCACCCTGTTGCCGAATCCCGCGCAAGTAGCCTTGGTGCAGGGCGTCGGTGTCGATGTCGGCGGCGCTTGGGTCAAGCAAGGCGCCGTGTACTCGCTCGCGGCGCAGTGCCGGAACATAAGCACAGGCTTCATCCGCGCTGAGCAGGCGCATGTCCGGCACATGCCGAAGGCCGCTGGCCAACTGACGCTGCAATTCCTCCGGGTTGCCATCAAAGTCCACCACCAACTCACCGCGCGGAGTCAGCAAGGGTTGCTCGGCAAAGTCGGGCGGCGGCGCCGCAAAGAATGCTCGGCTGGCCGCTGTCAGGGCGCGCACCTGCGACGTACCGTAGGCCACGCTGAACAGCGCTGCCGAGCGCCCTGTAGCGTGATAACCGGCCTGAGCCTCGCGCTCCAGCACGATGGTTTTGCCAAAAGGCGACAGAAAGTAGCCGGTCGATGCACCCGCGATACCGGCACCGATGATCAGGAAATCTACCGGTTGGCTATCTGTTGCAGGCACTTCGCTGTTGGGGCTTTGCAGCTCACTGGCTGGGCTTAACATGTGGCGCTCGATACCGATCTAGACAGGGTTGGGTATTTTGCGGGGCACACCGGTGAGCGGCAAACATTCTGCAAGTTGCGCCAGTCAGTGCGCGTGGCGCAAGCGTTTACGGTACGCCCCTGGGCTCTCTCCGCAGAGTTGCTTGAACAGCTTGGCAAAGGTGGCGCGGTCGGCATAACCGACCTGTTCGGCGATCTGCTCCAGCGATGCCGGGCTGCGCAGGGCGCGTTGCGCGGCGCTGATGCGCACGCGTTGCAGGTAGTCATTGGGGGTCAGCCCGGTGCTGGCCTTGAAACGGCGCAGCAGAGTGCGCGATGAGCAGTTGGCCTGGACGGCCAGACGGTTGAGGTCGATGGCTTCGCTGTGATGGCGGTGCAGCCACTGCAACACGGACGCGAGCTGGCAATCATTGCTGGGCGCTGGCAGCAGCGGGGCAAAGCGTGACTGCTGGCCGCGCTGGCTGTCGAACACCAACGTATTGGCCGCCTGTTGCGCCAGTGCGTCACCTGCATGCTGGCGGATCAGGTGCAGACACAGATCAAGCCCTGCGTGCGCCCCGCCGGAACTGAGCAGGCGGCCATCTTCGCAGACCAGTTGTTCAATCTGCAGATTGACCTGCGGGAAGCGCTGGCGGAACTGGCTGGCCAGCGCCCAGTGCGTGGTGGCGCGGCGACCGTCGAGCACGCCGGCAGCGGCCAGCAGAAAGGCGCTGCTACACAAGCTGGCCAGTTGTTGGGTGGGCGCGCGTTGTGCCAGCCAGGGCAGCAGGGCGGCGTTATCGCTCAGGGTGGTGTCGATGGCGCTGCCGCTGGCAGCCAGCAGAATCAGGTCGGCCTCTTCCGCCAGGCTCAGATCGCCATCGACCTGGATCTGCGCAAAGCCCAGATCAACCGCGTTGCCGTCCAGGCTGACGCGCTGTAATTCAAACAGCCGTTGTCCGGCCAGGCGGTTGGCCAGGACAAACGCATCCATGGCCATGCTCAGGCTGGAACACACGGTTTGCGGGCAGACATACAGGGCAATCTTCAATATGACGTGCTCAGATGTGATGGCTTTTGGCGATTATTGACACAAAGTTGTCTTTTGCGCCAATCGCGCGATGGCGGTTTAGCGACAATACTGCTCGCACGTCCACTACCGGAGTTCGCCCGATGACTCACCCCAACGCCGCCCTGATCACCCGTTTTTACCAAGCCTTCCAGCAGCTGGATGCCGAGGCCATGGCCAGCTGTTACAGCGCGGATGTTCAGTTCAGTGACCCGGTGTTTACCGATCTGCGTGGTGCGGCGGCTGGTGATATGTGGCGCATGCTTTGTGCCAAGGCCCAGGGTTTTTCCCTGACATTTGATGGCGTGGCCGCCGATGAGCACTCAGGCAAGGCGCGCTGGATTGCCACTTACACGTTCAGCCAGACCGGCAATCAGGTGGTCAACCACATCGAAGCCAACTTCCGCTTCCGTGACGGCAAGATCGTTGAGCACCGCGACCATTTCGATCTGTGGCGCTGGGCCGGTCAGGCGCTGGGTATCAAGGGCCTGTTGCTGGGCTGGACACCCTTTGTGCAGAACGCCATTCGCCAGCAGGCCGGTAAAGGCTTAGCAGCTTTTCAGAAGAGTCGTTAAGCTCGGCGGCCTTCTCTGCCTGTTGACCTGCCTTCGTTATGCCTGACGCGACTCCTGTTGCAAGTTCCGCAGCCGACAAGCCCTGGTTCGTTTATCTGGTGCGTGCGGCCAATGGCGCGTTGTACTGCGGCATCAGCGATGATCCACACAAACGCTTTGCCAAGCACCAGAGCGGTAAGGGCGCGCGCTTTTTCCACGTGAGCCCGGCCCAGGCTTTGGTGTATATCGAACCCTGTGCCGGCAAAGGCGCGGCGCTGCGCCGGGAACGCGCGGTAAAGGCCCTGAGCAAGGCGGCCAAGGAAACCCTGGTCGCCGCTGCTGTTATCGTTGCGACTGATAACGCACCATCAGCCTAAGCGGGTAGGCCGCTGCTGCCTGCGCGGTTAAGCTGCTGGTTTACCTGACCCCTTGCGGAGCCTGCCATGCACGAGTTGATCCTGCACCATTACCCGACCTCGCCCTTTGCCGAGAAGGCGCGGCTGATGCTCGGTTTCAAGCAGCTGTCCTGGCGCTCGGTGATGATCCCACCGATCATGCCCAAGCCGGATTTGACGGCCCTGACTGGTGGCTACCGCAAGACACCAGTGCTGCAGGTGGGCGCGGATATCTACTGCGATACCGCGCTGATCGCCCGTCGCCTGGAAGCCGAAAAAGCCACCCCGGCGCTGTTCCCCGAGGGCCAGGAATTTAACGTTGCCTGCTTCGCCCAGTGGGCCGACTCCCAGGTCTTCCTGCATGCGGTGAGCTTGGTGTTCCAGCCAGAATCCATCGCGGCGCGTTTCGGCAAACTACCGCCAGAGTTTCTCAAGACCTTTATCGCTGACCGCTCGACGCTGTTCAACGGCGGCCTTGCGACACGCATCCCGCTTGAAGTGGCCAAGCATCAGTGGCCCACGCTGATGACGCGCCTACAGCAACAGCTGGCCCGCGAGCCGGGTGATTTCCTGTTTGGCGAGCCGTCGCTGGCCGATATCGCCATGGCTCACCCGTTGTGGTTCCTGCGCGGCACCCCGGTGACAGCGCCGCTGGTTGATGCCTACCCGGACGTGGCGGCCTGGTTGGCGCGGGCGTTGGACTTCGGTCACGGCTCATTCAGTGAAATGAGCGCTGCAGATGCCATCGAGGTGGCCCGTGAAGCCACTCCAGCGGCTCTGCCGGCGGCCGCGTTGGCTGATCCCAACGGTTTTGCTATTGGTCAGCAGGTGGCGATTTCTGCCATTGATTACGGTGTGGATGCGGTTGAGGGTGAACTGGTGTTCAGCGGCAGCGAAGAGCTTATCCTTCGTCGTGAAGATCCGCGTGCGGGGACGGTGCATGTGCACTTCCCGCGACTCGGTTTTGCCATCAAGGCGCTGTAAGCACCAGGTTACGACCTACTGCGCGCTGGCTTTTCAGTAGGCAGCGCGCATCGCCTGCGGATCGTAACCGTGAATCAGCGTGCCCTTGATATCCAGCAAGGGCACGCCGCGCCCACCCAGGGCCTTGAAGGTCGCCTGGCCGGCGGGGTCTTTCTCGATATCGATTTCCCGGTAGGCAATCTGGTCTTGCGCCAGTTGCTCGCGGGTTTTCGCGCAGTAGCCGCACCATTGCGTGGCATACAACACCACTTCGCCTGGTCGATTGGCCAGGGGCGGTTGCAACCAGCGTTGCACCGTGTCCCAGTGTTGGAAGAGCGCCAGGGCGCTAAGCAGCAGAATGACTTTCTTCATGGGGCGTTCCTTTGCCTGCTTGTGTCGATGGTCTGGTGAACCGTGTGCTAGCTGCGCTGCAAGTCTTCCAGACTGAACGGCGGCGGGGTATCCGGCCAATCCAGTTTTAGCCCCTCCAGCTCGCGGGCCAGCAGGCTTGCCACCAGCCAGTCGCGCAGCCAGCGATGTTCCGCCGGAATTACATACCAGGGTGCTGCGTCGCTGTGGCTGGCTGCAAGTTGCTCGGCCCAGCGCTGTTGGCGGAGGTCGAATTCGCGGTAGGACTGCAGGTCGCTGCTGTGTAGTTTCCAGCGTTTATGCGGTTGTTCAACACGCTCCTGCAGGCGACGCTTTTGTTCATCTCTGGATAGCTGCAAAAAGCATTTGAGCGGTTGAATCGACTGGCTGATCAGCTGCGCCTCGAAGGCGTGAATCGCCAGCTGGCGCGCAGGCAGTTCGGCAGCACTGCACAGGCCATCCAGCGGATCGCTGATCAGCCCTTCGTAGTAACTGCGGTTGAATACCCCGAGCAGGCCCAGCCCCGGCAAGCGCCGTTGATAGCGCCAGAGAAAGTCATGGCGCTGTTCGCAGGCATCGGGCTTCTGAAAACTGTGGATGCGCAGACCCTGGGGATCGAAGCTGCTGATCACCCGGCGAATCACGCCATCCTTACCGGAGCAATCGGTGCCTTGCAGGATCAGCAGCAGGGCATTCCGCCTATTGGCCCAGAGCATGCGCTGTTGCTGGTTGAGCCAGGGGCGTAGTTCAGCCAGGGCTAGCTGCGCCGCCTGCTTATCCAGGCCGAAATCGCGCGCCGGATCCTGGGCAAAGGGCGCTGCCGGATCACAGCAGCAGGCATCCAGCAGGCTATCCGGCAGGCGGCTCATGCTTAGTTTTTGCGGCGCTTGAGCTGATCGGTGAGCTGCGTAGGCAGGTTACGGATCACCAGGGTGTCGGTGCTTTCGTCATACTCGATCTTCGAGCCCAGCAGGTGCGCTTCGAAGCTGATCGACAGGCCTTCGGCGCGCCCGGTAAAACGCTGGAACTGGCTGAGGGTGCGTTTGTCCGCCGGAAACTCCGGGGCCATGCCGTAATCCTTGTTGCGGATGTGCTCATAGAAGGCCTTGGGCCGTTCTTCGTCGATCAGTCCGGAGAGTTCGTCGAGGGTGATGGGCTCGCCTTGTTTGGCCTGGTTTGCGGCATAGCTGACCAAGGTCTTGGTCTTCTCGCGGGCCTGTTCTTCCGGCAGGTCTTCGCTTTCCACGAAGTCACTGAAGGCTTTCAGCAGGGTGCGGGTTTCGCCGGGGCCATCGACGCCTTCCTGGCAGCCGATAAAGTCGCGGAAGTATTCCGAGACCTTTTTGCCATTCTTGCCCTTGATAAAGGAGATGTACTGCTTGGAGTGGGCGTTGTTACGCCACTCGGAGATGTTGATTCGCGCCGCCAGGTGCAGCTGGCTCAAATCCAGGTGTTTGGCGGCGGTCACATCCAGCGCCTCGTTCACTGCCACGCCTTCGCTATGGTGCAACAGGGCGATGGCCAGGTAATCGGTCATGCCTTGCTGGTAATGGGCAAACAGCACATGGCCGCCAGTGGACAGGTTGGATTCTTCCATCAGCTTCTGCAGTTGTTCCACCGCCTGGCGGCTAAAGGCGGTGAAATCCTGTTCGTTATCCAGGTAGCGCTTGAGCCATCCGCTGAACGGGTACGCCCCGGATTCCTCGTGGAAAAAACCCCAGGCTTTGCCCTGCTTGGCGTTATAGCTCTCGTTGAGGTCGGCGAGCATGTTCTCAATGGCCTGCGATGCAGTCAGCTCGGTATCCCGGGCATGCAGCACGGCGGGTGTGCCATCGGGCTTCTTGTCGATCAGATGGACGATGCAGTGGCGGATCGGCATAGCGGCCTCGTGGTGCGTAAACGGAAAGCGCGCATGTTACCCGACCTGCTGTTCGAGCGTCGTGCGCCGCTTGTATGCGATCAGCCGTTCGATCATGTAACGCAGATGCATATGCAGCTCATACAGCTCGCTGGAGTAGGACAGCGGTACCTCGACCCGCGCCAGTTCGTCTTCCAGACGTTCTAGGCGAGCGATTTCGGCGTCCAGGTCGCTGGGTAGGCTGCCTTTGTAGAGCTGCTGATCGATTTCGCGCAGGTGTTTGTACCAGCGGTAGATCCGTGCGCGGATGCGCCATTGGTAGATCGGGCCGATGGCCTTGAACAGCGGGAACAGCAGTACCAGCAGCGGAATGGCCAGGATGATGTAGCGGTCAGCCAGAGAGGCAATGCGGAACGGCAAGTAGCGCTGCAGGATGGGCAGGCCCTTATCGTAGTAGTACTCGGCTTCGCTCAGGGTATTGAGTGACAGCGGCGGCTTGGCCGGATAGCTGCCGGCCGGGTCGAGCAGGCTGCCATTTTTCAGCACGGTTTTCGCCGCTTCAAGAATCAGCGGGGTGAGTGATGGGTGGAATTCCTCGCCGGCCACCAGCGTGGCGACTGGGCCGAGGGTGACGATGTCGCGGTCCGGGGTGTTGTGCTGCATGTTGAGCATGCCTTCGCCGACTTGCAAACGGCTCAGGTAGGGCAGGCGGGCCAGGTAGGCTTCGGTGCGGCGCAGGCTGACCAGCTGCACCTTGGACTCGGCCGCTAGGCGCTGGATCAGCGCATTTTCCGCCGGGCCGACGAAGAAGGCTGCGTCCAGTTCACCGGCGATCAGTGCATCGGCGGCCTTGCTGCCGCCCAATGCTTGCCAGCTTTGCGGATACTGCGCCGGTTCGATGCGGTTGGCGGCAAACAGGGCTGCCGTCACGGCCTGGGTGCCGCTGTTGGCGGCGCCGATGGCCAGGCGCAGTTTCATCAGATCGCTCAGGCGCTCGAACTTGACCTTGTTGCCGAGAAACAGCCACAGCGGCTCACGGTACATCACGCCCAGGCCAGCCAGTTTGTTGCGTTGCTCATCCGTCAGGGTCAGTTCCTGGCCGCTCTGCACCAGGGCCAGTTCCACCTCGCCACTGTCGAGTTTGCTCAGGTTGTCCTGTGAACCTGCGCTTTGTATCAGCTCCAGGGTGAAGCCCTGCAAGGCCAACTCGGCTTGCAGGCGCTCGCCGAACGCATGGTAGCCACCGCCTACAGCGCCCGTAGCCATGCGTGCGTGCATCGGCGGTGGCGGGGCGGCGAAGTAGAACAGCGCGCCAACCAGCCCGGCCAGCACCGGCACGATCCACAGGTTGGTGAGGATGAGGATTTTCAGGTCATGGAAAATGCGGCGCATGGTCAGTCCTTGTCATTACCTGAGCTGAGGATAGCCGCAATGACTGGCCAGCTAAATGCCCGCTTGCGATCTGCTACGCGTCGGCCTGCGGCGTTAAAAACAGGCCCTAGCTCGCGAAATCGTCAAGCTGATCCTAGAAGCCCTGGGTCTTCTGGTGTGTTAAGCCTGTGCTGCGCTGCTCGCGCCAGCGCTCCAACAACCCAAGTACCAGCAGCAAGCCCAGGGCATAGCCAGCATCGATTCCCAGCATCAGCAGCACCAGGCCGCACAGCAGTGCGCTAAAACCCGCCAGCACTCGCCAGATACCGCGCAACAGCACCACGCCGGCGGCCATGCTGAGCAGGTAGATCACCACGAAGTTGCCATTGGCGTAGCGGATCAGGTCGTCCACCGTCAGGTCGAGCAGCTGAGCCAGGCTGGCACACAAGGCGCAGCTCAGAATTACCAGCAGCAGTGCGCGGGCCGGGACGCCGTGTCTGTTGCGCTGGGCCAGGCTGGTCGGCAACTTGCCCTCGTCGGCCAGGCTCCAGATCAGTCGGGCAAAGCCCTGCATATAGACGTTCATCGAGGCAAAGCAGGCCAGGTAGCCCACCGTCGCGGCGATCCAGCGCGCATGGTCGCCCAGCAGCAGGTCGAGCATGCGTGGCAAGGATGCGGCATCGGTCTGCACATCGCCGTAGCTATGCAGGCTTAGCACGGCGACCGAACAGGCCCAGTACACCAGGCCGGCCAGCAGCACGCCAAATAGCAAGGCCAACGGGAAGTCGCGTTCAGGGTTTTTGAATTCTTCGCCCATATGGGTAAAGGCCTCGATGCCGACAAAACACCAGAACATCACCCCCAGCGCTGCCGGCAGCAGATGCCAGGAACCACTGATCTCAGGCAGCAGCGGCTGGCTGCTGACGGGCAGCTCACCGACCCACCAGATCAGCGCAATGGTGGCGATAATCGCCACGGCAATCACGCCCTGAATCATCCCGCTGGCCTTGGCCGGGCGCTGGCCGAGCAGCAACATGGCGGCCAGGGTCGCCAGTTGAATCGCCAGGGCCTGGCCACGACTGAGATCGAACAGCGCCTGCCAGAAGCCGCTGGCGATATTCAGCGCCGCCGGTAAACCCACCGGCAGCACGGCAAGAAACAGCAATGCGCTCAGGCGCTCCATGCGCGCACCAAATGCCCGGCCAATCAGATGCGGCGCGCCGCCGGCATGGGGAAAGCGGCGACCCAGTTGAGCAAAGGTAAAAGCCACCGGCAGTACCAGGGCGATCAGCAGCATCCAGGCCCACAGCGAGGCCTCACCGGCTGCCGTGGCAGCCAGCGCAGGGATCACGAAAATCCCGGTGCCCAGCAGTGAAGTGCTCAGCAGGCCAATGCCTTGCAGCAGGCCCAATTCCTGATTTAGACGACTCATGTTGTATGCTCTGCGGCTTCGTTCGCCATGTTAAATCGCCCGCCTGTTACAGGCTGCTGGCTAAGCGTCGGCATTGACCGACGATTTGGCGCATTTGGCCGTCAAGTTGCCTTTTCCGAGAGTCTCGAGTGGATAAGTTCGATCAACAGATACTTGCCCTGTTGCGCGCCGATGCGCGCTTACCCGTCAGCCAGATCGCCCGCGAGGTCAACCTGTCGCGCTCGGCGGTCAGCGAGCGCATTCGTCAGTTGGAGCAGGCCGGCGTTATCAGTGGTTATCAGGCCCAGGTGGTGCTGCCGGGCGAGGCGGCGATCAAGGCCTATCTGGAGCTGTTCTATCAGGGCGGGCGCTGCGAGCACTATGTCGAGCTGATGCGCGTCTACCCGGAGGTGCGCCGTTGCAGCGGCATCAGCGGCGAGACCGATATGCTGGTGTCCATCGAGGCCGCGTCGATGCAACGCCTGAGCGAGATTCGCGGCGAGATCGAAAACTTCCCCGGTATGCAGAAAGTGAAGACCCATATGGTGGTCAAGGACTGGCAGTTTTGACTCAGTCCATACGCATTCTGCACACCTCCGACTGGCACCTTGGCCAGCACTTTATGGGTAAGACCCGCCAGGCCGAACATCAGGCGTTCTGCGCCTGGCTAATCGATCAGGCGCGTGAGCAGGCCATCGATGCCGTGCTGATTGCCGGCGATATCTTCGACACCGGCGCGCCGCCCAGCTACGCCCGTGAGCAGTACAACCGTTTTATCGTCGAGCTGCGCGCCAGCGGCTGTGAGTTGGTGGTGCTCGGCGGCAACCATGATTCGGTGGCCATGCTCGGCGAGAGCAAGACCTTGCTGGCGCAACTGGGTACGCGGGTGATTCCTGGCGTCTGCGAGCAACTGGATGAACAGCTGCTGGTGCTGCACTGCCGCGACGGCACGCCGGGTGCGGTTCTCTGCGGCATCCCCTTTATCCGCCCGCGCGATGTGTTGCTCAGCCAGGCCGGGCAAAGCGCGCAGGACAAACAGCAGTCATTGCAGCAGGCCATCGCCCAGCACTATCAGCACCTCTATGCCCTGGCCGAAGCCAAACGCGCCGAGCTGGGCGGCGATCTGCCGATTATTGCCACGGGCCACCTGACCACCGTCGGCGCGAGCGCCAGCGATTCGGTGCGTGAGATCTATGTTGGCAGCCTGGAGGCCTTTCCCGCCAGCGCCTTTCCGCCCGCCGCTTATATCGCCCTGGGACATATCCACCGGCCGCAGAAAGTCGGCGGTCTGGAACATATCCGCTATTGCGGCTCGCCCATCCCGCTGAGTTTTGATGAAGCCAAACAGCAGAAGGAAGTGCTGCTGGTTGAGTTCGATGGCGGCGGCCTGCACCAGATCACTGCGCTGCCGGTGCCGTGTTTCCAGCCGCTGCTGTCGCTGCGTGGCTCATTAAAAGAGCTGGAAGCCCAGATCAAACAGGCAGCGCAGCAGGGCAGCGCCGAGCAGCCGGTCTGGCTGGAGGTAATGGTCGGCACCGACGATTACCTGAGCGACTTGCAACAGCGTATCGCCGCGCTGTGCGAGGGGCTGCCGGTGGAAGTGCTGCGTATCCGCCGTGAGCGCGGCAATGCCAGTGCCAGCCTGCAGGGCCAGGCCAGGGAAACCCTGGATGAACTGAGCGTGGAAGACGTGTTTACTCAACGCCTGAGCAGCGAAAGCCTGGATGAAGGCGAACAAGCGCGCCTACTGGGGCTGTATCAGCAGGTGGTCAGTGAGCTGCGCGAGGGCGAGGTATGAAGATCCTTAGTCTGCGCCTGAAAAATCTCAATTCACTCAAAGGTGAGTGGAAGATCGATTTCACCGCCGAGCCGTTCAAGGACAACGGCCTGTTCGCCATCACCGGGCCGACCGGCGCAGGCAAGACCACGCTGCTCGACGCCATCTGCCTGGCGCTGTACCACCGTACGCCGCGCATGAGCACGGTGTCGGCGAGTGCCAATGAACTGATGAGCCGACACACTGCCGACTGCCTGGCTGAGGTCGAATTCGAGGTCAAGGGCGTTGCCTATCGCGCGTTCTGGAGCCAGCGTCGGGCCCGTGACAAAGCCGATGGTGCGCTGCAGGCACCCAAGGTCGAGCTGGCGGCTGCCGATGGGCAGATCATCACTGACAAGATCAATGAGAAGCTGCGCGAAACCGAACGCCTGACCGGCCTGGATTTCGAGCGCTTCACCAAATCCATGCTGCTGGCTCAGGGCGGTTTTGCCGCCTTTCTTGAAGCCAACGCTAACCAGCGCGCCGAGCTGCTGGAAGAGCTGACTGGCACCGACATCTACGGGCAGATTTCCCAGCGGGTGTTCGAGCGGACCCGTGAGGTCAAAGTTGCTCTCGACCAGCTGCGTGCCAAGGCAGAGGGCGTGGAGTTGCTCAGCGACGAGCAGCGCAGCGCGTTGCAGACGCAGGCTGCGCAACTGACGGTTGAACAGGCCGCGCTCGATGCGCAGCAAACCGAGTTGCAGCGCCAGCGCCGTTGGTGTGAAGAACTGAGCAACGCTCAGGCTCAGGCACACACCAGCCAGCAGGCCGTGCAGCAGGCGCAGGATGATATGCGCGTGGCCCAGCCGCAGCTGGCGCAACTGGCCGCCAGTGAGCCGGCGCTGCGTTTGCAGCCGCTGCACCAGGATTGGCAACAGGTCCGCCAGAGCCTGAACCGCACTGAGCAGGGCTTGCAGGACAATGCCAGCGAGCTGCATCAGGTTGAGCAGGCGCTCACCGCGCATGGCTGGCAAGCACGTGAGTACAGCGCGTTGTTGCTTGCCGAGTGCCAGCTGCAGCGCCAGTTACTGGCCGAGCGTCTGCAAGAGGTGCAGCAGCACCTGGCCGCGCAGCCGCAGCATGGGCAGTTGGGCGAGCAGTTGGGCAGCTGGGACGAGCAACTGAAGGCACGCCAGCAACTGGCCGAGGAGATCGCCCAGCTGCAACGCAGTCAGCAGCAGCTGCACGACAGCATCGTCACCTTGCAGGCCCAGCTGGATCAGCACAGCGCACAGCTCAGCGCCGAGCAGAGCCGCCTGCAGCAGGCACGCGAACAGGAAAGTACTGTGCAGCAGCAACAGCAGGTGCTGCTGGCCGGACGCAGTGAGGCCGCCTTGCGCGAGCACTGGCAGCAGCTGCATATCCAGGGGGGTGTGCTGACTCAGTTGAGTGAACTGGCGGTGGCTCAGCAACGCCTGACGGACGAGCAAACCCAATTGACTGGCGCCCTGACCCTGCTGCGTGAGCAGCATCGGGCCAAGGATGTCGAGGTGGCGCAGTTGCGCCTGCGTTACAAGGACCTGCAGCAACAGGTGCAGGCCCAGGAAAAACTGCTGGAGCAGGAACAGCGCATTCAGGCCCTGGAAGCCCATCGCGCGCAGCTGCAACCCGGTGAGGCCTGCCCGCTGTGTGGCTCTGAATCGCACCCGGCCATCCGTGCCTACCAGGCGCTGGACATCTCGGCGACCAAAGCGTTGCTCAGCAGCAAGCGCACCGAACTGGAGGCGCTGACCGAGCAAGGCCGGCAACTGGCGGGCGAGCTGGAGAAACTTGCCGCGCGGCTGGAGCAACACCAGCAGCAGCTTGAGCGTGGTCGGCAAGCCCAGGCCGAGCAGGGCGAGCGTTGGCAGGCGTTGAGCGCACAGCTGCCAAACCCACTGGCCGACGCCAGCGGGCTGGCGGCACAGCAGGCGCAGCAGCGTGGTGAACTGCTGCACGTGCAACAGCAACTGGAACAGCTGCAACAGCTCAACCACAGCCTGGAGCAGTGTCAGCACGAGCGCTTCGCCTTGCAACAGCGCTGCAGCGCGCTGGAACAGCAGCAGGCACTTGATGGTCAGCAATTGCAGCAGCACCAGGCGCGTAGCGCGCACGATCAGCTGCGTTTGCAGCAGTTATTGGACCTGGCGCATGAGCGCAGTGAACGCCTGAGACAGGCCCTGGCGGGGTTTGGTTATCAACTGCCGGAGGATGCCAGTGCCTGGCTGGCCGAGCGCCAGACTGAGTGGCAGCGTTGGCAGCAGCACCAGCAGCAAAGCCTGGCGTTGCAGGGTCAAGTCAGCGAGCAGGAACATCGTCTTACCCAGGCAGCGCAGCAGGCCCAGTTGTGGCAGCAGCGTTGGGCCGCGTTGGCTCTGAGTGAGCCTGCCGCCCTGGCCAGTCCTGTCGATGCGCAGGCCGCTTTGCAACAGGCGCAGGCGCAGCTGGACGAAGCCCAGCGCCGGCAACAGCAATTGCTCGGCAGTCGCCAGGCGATGGCCAGTCGTTTGCAGGATGATCAGACGCGGCTGCAACAGGCTGAACAGCAATGGTTGGCAGCGTTGACGGTTAGCCCGTTCAGCGCCGAGGCCGAGTATCTGGCAGCCCTGCTGGATGAGCCGCAGCGCACCGCCTTGCAGCACCTGCGTCAACGTCTGGACAAAGCCCTGAGTGATGCCCAGGCCTTGGCCAGTGCCGCCACGCAGCAGCTTGAGACTCTGCAGGCCCGCCCGGCCACCACGCTCAGCCTGGCGCAACTGGACGAACAGCTGCTCGCCTTTAACGCCCAGCTCAAAGCCCTGAGCGAGCGCCAGGGCGAAATCCGCGCTCAGCTGCAGGGCGATGATGAGCGTCGGCTTGGCCAGCAAAGCCTGTTTGCCGCGATCAGCACCCAGCAGGACGAATACGATCTGTGGCAGCAACTCAACAGCCTGGTGGGCTCGGCCGATGGTGCCAAATACCGCAAGTTTGCCCAGGGCCTGACCCTCGATCATCTCGTCTACCTGGCCAATCAGCAGCTCGAACGCCTGCATGGCCGCTACCAGCTGGCGCGGCGCAGCAGTGGTGAGCTGGAACTGGAAGTGCTCGACACCTGGCAGGCCGATGCGGCGCGCGATACCCGCACCCTGTCCGGTGGCGAGAGCTTTCTGGTCAGCCTGGCGCTGGCCTTGGCGCTGTCCGATCTGGTCAGCCACAAGACCAGCATCGACTCGCTGTTTCTCGATGAAGGCTTCGGCACGCTGGATGGCGAAACCCTGGAGATTGCCCTCGACGCGCTGGATAACCTCAACGCCAGCGGCAAGATGATTGGCGTGATCAGCCATGTGGCTGCACTCAAGGAGCGCATCCCGGTGCAGCTGAAGGTGCACAAGTCCGTGGGCATGGGTTACAGCACGCTGGACCGCCGCTTTGCCGCCAATCTTGCCGACGATTGATCTGCGCCAGGGGCGATTGCGCAATGCTTACCTATACTGGACGGCAGTGTGCGCTGTTAGCGCCGTTGTCAGTTATGGATCTACCGCTGGGTGAGTCGTGGAGCATTACCTTTGATCAAGGCATTGTGTGGTCTGTTGTGTTGTCTGGCGCTCAATGTTCTGGCTGCTCCGCGCGAAGGCCCGGTGTTGAACCTGTGTTACGAGGATCAGGATTCCTACCCCTGGGTCATGGAGGACGGCAGCGGGCTCAATCTGCAACTGCTGCGCCTGGTTGAGCAGGCCCTGCACGGGCAATTCACCTTCGTCGCTATGCCCTGGAAACGTTGCCTGGCCGGCCTGGCCCAAGGCACCTATGACGGGGCCTTTGCTGCCAGTTTCAAGGCCGAGCGCTTGGGCCTGGGGCGTTATCCGCTGGACGCTGATGGTCGTCTGGATGAGCGCAAGCGCCTGCACACCTCAATCTATTCCCTGTACCGGCGCAAGGGCAGTGCGGTCAGTTGGAATGGCCAGGAGTTTCGTCAGTTGCAAGGGCGTATCGGTTCGTTGAGCGGTTTTTCGATTGTCGATTTTATCCGCGCCCAGGGCGCCGAGGTCGATGAAACCAACCGCGACCCGCTGGCACTGCTGCGCATGCTCAGCCACAAGCGCATTGAGGCCGCCGCCCTGCAAAGCCTGCGCGGTGATTTTGTCTTGCAGGCCAACCCGGACCTGGCCGCGAAGCTGGAGAAGATCGAGTTACCGCTGGAGGACAAGGCCTACTACCTGATGTTGTCTAACGGCTACGTGGCCAGCAACCCAGAGCAGGCGGCTGCACTCTGGGATGAGATCGAACGGCAACGTGAATCGCCGACCTATCAGCAGCAGGTGCAGGCATTCCTCGCACGGCCACAACCCTAATGACGCGCCCGTCGGGTTAGTCGCGCATCTTGTCGACGGTCACCGCCTGGCCGTTTTCGATACGCGTCAGGTACACCGCCTCAGAGCCCTGATGGTCGGCGCGGGAGAAGCTCACCTTGAAGCCGCCGAGGTCAGTGTTGATGTGTTCCAGTGCTTCGACAAATTTCTCACGGGTTGGCGCGGTGCCCGCATCGCGTAGCGCCTGAACGAAGACCATCGCACCGATATACCCCTCCAGCGATGCATGGCCCAGGTACAGCGGGTTTACGTCAGTGCGGTAGGCCTGCACCAGGGCCAATGAGGTGTCCTGCGGCGAGGGGACGACCTGGCTGATGTAGACGCCATCGGCATCGCTGCCGGCTTCGCGGATAAAGCCTTCGGTACCGATAAAGGATACGGTGAGAAAGCGCGTGTTCAGGCCGACGGCCTTGGCCTGCTTGATTGCAGCAGTAAGTTGCCGGTAAGTGCCGACAAAGAACACCGCCTGCGGCTGGGTGCTGCGCAGGGTGTCGATGGCGTCGGCCACATCCAGCGAGTTGCGCTGGATGCGCGCTTGCGCGTCGATCTGCAAGCCGCGCTTGAACAGCGCCCCGCTCAGGCCGCCCTTGATCGCTTCGCCAAAGGAGTCGTCCTGCATCAGGAGGGCGATGCGCTGGATGCCGAGGTCCTGGAAGGCGTGTTCGACCAGTTGCTCGGTTTCCTCGATATAGGAGGCGCGAATGTTGAATACCCCGGGTTTGGCCGGGGTGCGTAAAAACTCTGCGCCGGTAAAGGGAAACAGATAAGGCACCTGGCCTTGCAGGGCAATCGGCAGGGCGGCTCTGGATGTAGGCGTGCCGACATAGCCAAGCAGGGCAAACACTTCATGGGCCTTTACCAGCAGGCGGGTTTGCGCGGCCGTACGGGCAGGCTCGTAGCCATCATCTTTGCTGATCAACAGCAGCTTGCGGCCGTGCACACCGCCTGCGGCATTGACCCTTTGAAAATAGCCGAGGGCGCCGTGGTATATGCCCAGGCCAAGGTCGGCGGCGGGGCCGCTTTGAGCGTTAACCATGCCGACGCGGATTTCCGTCGCGCTTACCCCGTCTTCCGCTACGGCGCTAAAGGGCATTAGCAGGCTGCTGAGCATGAGGCCGTAAAGCCACTGGCGAAGCATCATCCGTGGTTTCCTTGAGCACTGTGGCCGTTGCCGCTGGTTGCGGTGGCTGGGTGGGTATCAGGTGCCGGGTACATCGGGAACATGATCACCTCTGGGGGCAGGAATCGGTTGTCCATATAGATTGCCGCTAGTTCGCGCCAGAGGTGTTGGTGGTCGGCTCTGGTTGGTAGTAACCCTGCTGCAGGTCGTCAAAATAGCGCTGGTAGCGCCCCGTCTCGCGATAGAGCTGCAGACGTTTATTAAAGCGTTCGAGTAGGGCCGGGCTGCCTTCCAGGCTTTTCGGCAACATCAGGTAGCTGCGGTTGACCAGCAGCGGCTTGGGGTGATGGGTAATACGCGCCTGATCGGCCGGGCTGAAGTAGCTGCGCAGCGCGGCATAACCGACGTTCATCTCTTGCGGATAAAGCACCACCCGTTCCTTGAGTAGTTTCTCGAAGTTCTGCTGGTCACTGGAGACGCGCTCGATCTTCACCTTGCCCTCGGCGAGAAAGGCATCGAACTGCGGGCCATAGCTGTATTCCAGGCCGCCGCCGAGGGTCATGCCGGTGAGGTCGTCAAATTGCTGCCAGTCGAAGGGCAGGCTTTTCAGGTGGAAGAACACGAACTGTTCATCCAGCAGCGGCGCGCTGAACAGGAAATCCGCCTCGCGTTCGGCTTTGTGCATCCACACGGCCGTGGCATCGAAGCGCCCAGCCGCCGCCGCTGAATAGGCGCGTGGCCAGGGCAGAAACTGGAAGCTGACGCGATACCCCTCATCGGCCAGCAGGTCACTGATCAGGTGGGCCACCACGCCGTTGTGTTTCAGGTTGCTTGCCAGGTAGGGCGGCCAGTCGCCGACGCTGATCTTCAGTTCCGGCTGTTCGCTGGCCTGCGCGGGTAGCCCCAGCAGCAGGCACACTGCGACGAACAGGTTTTTCCACTTCATTGCGACCCCTCTGTGGTTGATGCGCTGGCTATGGCGGTGTGTTCAACAGGCAGTAATACCACTGTGGCGGGTGCCCAGGCATCCCCTGGCTGAGCCATGGGCCGCAGCGGCAAATCGCGGCAACTGCCATGAATCGTTCATCAAGGCGTCACCTTCAGCGTGAAGACTGCTGCGGATTTGTTCAATTCCCTGATCTTTGCATAAGGATAGTTGCTGTGCTGCGAATCCCTACGTTGTGTGCGCTTTTTGTCCTGGCTCCCTTGGCCTCGGCTCTTGAGTTGAAACCCCTGGCGCTTTACCAGAGTGGCTTTGCGGCCGGCACCGAGATCGTCAACGTGCAGGCCTCGAGTATGCGCGTGATTGTCTCCAACAGCGCCGAAGGGCTGGTGGATATCCTGCAACTGGACCCGGCCAAGGGGCTTGAGCGTATTGCCCGGCACACCCTGGTGGCAAAAGACGCGGGGGAGATTACCTCGGCAATCTTCCACCCCAGCAAAGACCTGTTTGCCGTGTGCATCCGTGACCGCGACGGGCTGAGCAACGGCCGCGTTGAGTTCCGTGCGGCGGCCGATGGCACCTTGCTCAACTCCGTGGAAATCGGCATCTGGCCTGACAGCCTGGCGTTTTCGCCCAAGGGTGACTTTGTTGTGGTGGCCAACGAGGGCGAAGGCTATGTGCGTGACGGCGAAGGGTTTCGCAGCGGTGAGGGCTCCATCAGCCTGATCGACCTGCGCGCGGGTGTGGCTGAGGCCAAACACAGCCTGATCAGCCTGCCTGACCTTGCCGGTGTCGAGGGGGCGACCCAGGCCGAGCACCAGCGGCTGGTGGAACGCGTCATTGATGGCGAAGAACTGAAGATTCCCTTCGGCACCAGCCCTGAGCATATCGAGCCGGAATACGTGGCTTTCAGCCCGGACGGTGCGCGGGCTTATGTCAGCCTGCAGGAAAACAACGCAATTGCCGTGGTCGATGTGCTGCAAGGCAAACTGGACAAGGTGTTTGGCCTGGGCACCGTGCGCCATGCGGCAGATATCGTCGATGACGACAAATATGACCCGAGCGCCGAAGTATTCGCCTTGCGCGAGCCGGATGCCCTGGCGGTGAGTGCCGATGGCCGTTACCTGATCAGCGCCGATGAAGGCGACACCGACCCGAAAATCGCCAAGACCAAGGCCGGCCTGCCCAGCGGCGGCGGCCGCACGGTCAGCGTGTTTGATGCCATGAGCGGCAAGCTGCTCGGCGATACCGGCAGCCAGCTGGATGATAGGGCCGCTCAGGCCGGCGTTTACCCGGATGCGCGCAGCCCGAACAAGGGCAGTGAGCCGGAAGGGGTGATCAGCTTCGATGCCTTCGGCAAGCGCCTGGCGGTGGCGACCCTGGAGCGCGCCGATGCTCTGGCCCTGATTGACCTCGACCAGCCTGCCAAACCCGAGGTGTTGCAGGTGATCGGCGCTGGTGAAGGCGCGGGTTCGGGCAACCTCGCCCCAGAAGGCCTGGCCTATGTTGAACGCGATGGTCGACATTTCCTGGTCACCGGCCTGGAGAAGAGCGGCAACGTCGCGCTGCTCGAACTGCTCAAGTAAGTCGACTGGTCGGCCAGGTGCACATGCCGTGCGCCTGGCTGGCGCTTTTTTCTCTGTCGCCCGGTTCCCCGACAGCTTCCACCCCTTTAGAGTGCTGCAGCGCAATCGCGCGGTAACAGGGGATGGCAGCGCATGACCGTTTGGGTCGTTTCAATTCTGTTCGTATTGACCTACCTGGGCATGGCCGCAGGGGGCATCCGTGGCTTGCGCGTTGATCGCAGCTGGATTGCCGGCTGCGCGGCGATATTGCTGCTGTTCAGCGGTGCGCAGACGCCTGGCGAAGCGGCCGGTCATCTGGATGCCGGGGCGCTGTTGCTGCTGCTGGCGCTGATGCTGATCAGTGCGCAGTTCGACTTCTCTGGCGTGTACGCCTGGCTTAACCAGCAACTCAGTCACTCTGCCGAGCAGCCGGCGCTGCTGCTGCTGGGCGTGGTGTTGCTGGGCGGGGTGCTGTCGGCATTGCTGGTCAATGACATCGTCGCCTTTGCCCTGACGCCGCTGTTGTGCCACAGCCTGCTGGCCCGTGGCCTCGCCCCCCGGCCGTTTCTTCTGGCCCTGGCGCTGTCGTGTAATGCCGGCTCCAGTGCCAGCCTGATCGGTAACCCGCAGAACATCTTGATCGGTCAGGCCGGTGGCCTGGACTTCTGGTCTTACACCTTTATCGCCGGGCCACCTGCGCTGGCCGCACTGGCCATCACCTACGCGGTGATCTGGCTGCAATGGCGCAAGCGCTGGGGCACGGCCAAACCGGCGGTGCAGGCAGAAACCCCAGTGCAGCATATCTACGGCGTGCGCAGTTACCTCAAGCCGTTGCTGGCCAGCCTGGTGCTGCTCGGGCTGTTTTCCACCAGCCTGCCGCGGGAGATTTCCGCCCTGTTGATCGCGGTGTTGGTGATGGTGTCGCGGCGTGTGGACAGCCGCGACTATGTGCAGAAGGTCGACTGGAACCTGCTGCTGCTGTTTGCTGGGCTGTTTGTGGTCACTGGTGCGGCGATGGGCCTGCCGCAGGTGTCGGCTGCGGCCAGCCAGTTGGCAGATCTGGGTTTGCTGCCGCATGGGGTGATTACCCTGGCGAGCCTGTCGCTGCTGGCGGGTAACCTGATTGGCAATGTGCCCTATGTGATGTTGCTGCTGGGCGTTTTGCCGGAGGCCAGCGAGTCTTTGCTGGTTGGCCTGGCGATCATGTCGACGCTGGCCGGCAACCTGCTGCTGATCGGCAGTGTGGTCAATCTGATCGTGGCGGAAAGTGCACGGCGCCAGGGCGTGCCGCTGGGGTTTGTCGACTTTGCTCGTAGCGGCGTGCCGGTGACCTTGCTCAGCATGGGCGTGGCTGGGTTGTGGCTGGCGTTGGGCGGCTGGCTGCCCTGGTAGGCCGTTATTTCCAGCGGTTCTGCCGCCAGGCCTGCTGCTGCTCCATCGTCTGGAACGTCCAAGCGACAAAGCGGCTCTGCTTCTGGCCCTGGGCCATTTCCACGGTTTGTACCTGCAGCGCGCCGGCTTTTTTCAGCGCGCTGTAGACGCCCGGCAGGTTGCCGGCCTTGGAAATCAGGCTGCTGAACCACAGCACCTGCTGGCCTACCGCGACACTTTCCCTGATCAACTGGCTGACAAACGCCGCTTCGCCGCCCTTGCACCACAACTCTGCGGCCTGGCCGCCGAAGTTCAGCACCGGCAGTTTGCGCTTGGGGTCAAGCTTGCCGAGGTTGCGCCACTTACGTTTGCTGCCGCTGCTGGCTTCTTCCGCGCTGGCGTGGAAGGGCGGGTTGCACAGGGTCAGGTCGAAGCGCTCATCGTTCTGTAGCAATCCGTGGAAGATATGCGTGCTGTCGCGTTGCTGGCGCAGTTCAATCGCCTCGCTCAAGCCCGGATTGGCTTGCACGATGGTTTTGGCCGAAGCAATGGCGCTGGCGGCGATGTCCGCACCGAGAAACTGCCAGGCGTATTCGCGGTGGCCCAGCAGTGGGTAGATGCAGTTGGCCCCCACGCCAATATCCAGCGCACGCACCTTGGCCCCGCGCGGGATTTCGCCGCCATTACCACTAGCCAGCAGGTCGGCCAGGTAGTGCAGGTAATCGGCGCGCCCGGGGATCGGTGGGCACAGGTAGTCCGCCGGAATATCCCAATGCGCAATGCCGTAGAACTGCTTGAGCAGGGCGCGGTTGAACACCTTGACCGCCGCCGGGTTGGCGAAGTCGATGCTCTCCTTGCCATAGGGATTGATGATCACAAAGGCGGCCAGCTCCGGGCTGGCCTTGATCAGCGCGGGAAAGTCATAACGGCCCTGATGGCGATTGCGCGGGTGCAACTGGCCCTTGGCTGCGTCGGGCTTGCTGGCCTGCGGCTGGCTGGGCTTGGCGACGGGTTTACGGCTGGGGCGTTTGAGTGGCAGGGACATGGTGTGCGGATCGCGGACTGGGGGCGCGGGATTTTCCCACACTTGCTCCTTGTCCGCGATAAAACCCCGGCGGCCGGTTAGGGGTAACCGAGCACGCCCTTGATCTGCGCCAGATTGGCGGCAATCCACTGTGCATTGATCGGCCCCCAGTCGCGGATCAGATAGCGTCCGGCATTGTTGCGCTCGCCCGTTTCTTGCGCGAAGGCGCAGTCGATATCCAGCTCAGCCAGGGCGGTGAGGGTGTCCTGGGCGGTGCGCCGGGGCATGCCGGTGGCGCTCATCAGCGCCGGCACCGTGGTGGCACTGCCACTGTCGATCAGCCAGGCAACATACAGGCGGCGATAGAAACTGCTGCGGGTTTTACTGATTTCCATAGGGCAGGCTCCGGTGCTTGGCGGTGCGGCGTAGGGGCTGGTTGCCGGTCAGCTCAGGGTGGCAATCGCGATATAGGTCGCGGCCCCGGAGATATAACCAAGGAAGGCCAACAGGCTGATCTTCTTCAGGTACCAGATAAAGTTGATCTTCTCCATGCCCATGGCAGCCACTCCGGCGGCCGAGCCAATGATCAGGCAGCTGCCGCCGGTGCCGGCGCAGTAAGCGAGCAGTTCCCAGAAGGTGCCGTCGACGACGAAGTTGCTCAGCCAGCCGGCCTCGCTGCCGGCAGCGGCCAGGGTATCGGCGCTGACCAGCGGATACATCTTCATCGCCCCTGCCACCAGCGGCACGTTATCCACCACCGAAGACAGCAGGCCGATGGCGATATTGATCGTGTAGACGTTGCCCAGGCTGTCCTTCAGGGCACTGGCGACCTGGGTCAGGTGACCGGCAGTGGCCAGGCTGGAAACGGCCAGTAGGATGCCGAGGAAGAACAGCACGCTGGTGGTGTCGATCTTGCGCAGTACGCCGACGACCGAGAGCGGGTGCTTGTCTTCATCGTTCTTGCCGCGGTGGAGGATTTCGGTAATCACCCAGAGCACGCCCAGGCCGAACAGGATGCCCATATACGGCGGCAGGTGGGTCAGGGTCTTGAACACCGGGACGAATAGCAGGGTGGCGATGCCAAGTGTGAACACCAGCTTGCGTTCGAATGGGGTGGTTGGGTTGCGGCGTTCTTCTTCCGTTTCATGCACCTCGGGGCGCGCGTATTCGCCTTTCATGCTCAGGCTGAGAACGCACAGTGGCACCAGCAGGCAGACCAGACTGGGCACAAACAGCTCGGTGATGATGCCGCTGGCCGTGATCTGGTTGCCGATCCACAGCATGGTGGTGGTCACGTCGCCAATTGGTGACCAGGCACCACCGGCGTTGGCGGCGATCACCACGATGCCGACGTAGAACCAGCGCTCCTTCTGATCGGCCACCAGTTTGCGCAGCAGCGAGACCATGACGATGGTGGTGGTCAGATTGTCCAGCACCGACGAGAGGAAGAAGGTGATAAAGCCGATCAGCCAGAGCAGGGTGATGCGCTTGTTGCTGCGGATACGGTCGGTGATGACCTTGAAGCCCTCGTGGGCGTCGATCAGCTCGACGATGGTCATCGCGCCCAGCAGAAAGAACAGAATCTCGGAGATCTCGCCGAGGTGATGGCGCAGCTCTTCGGTGACGTGCTGGCTATTGGCGGCGGTGCCTGCATCGAGCAGCGGCAGAATGCTGTCTGCGCCCAGTACCAGCAGTGTCCAGCAGATCACCGCAGTGAGCAGCGCCGAAGCAGCCTTGTCGATTTTCAGCGGGTGTTCGAGGGCGATGCACAGGTAACCGAAGACGAAGATCAATGCCATCAACGCATACATGGTGGGGGTTCCATAGGCCGGGCTTTGTTATTGAATAGGCGGTGCCGCGGGCTTTTCGGCCTCGGTGAAGATGCCTGAATTGCGCAGCAATTGGGAGGGGAATTCATGCGCTCATAGCTTAGTCATGACCGGGTGGCGCTGGCATTACGCCTGCGCCAGTTTGCCGGACGCAGCATCGGTCGGCACCACGGCCTGCGGCGGGAAGATAAACGCCAGGCAGATGGCCAGCAGCGGCATCAGCAGGTTGAAGAAGCAGTACGGCAGGTAACTCAGGGTCGCCACGCCGAGGGTCGCGGCCATATAGGCGCCGCAGGTGTTCCACGGCACCAGTACCGAGGTCAGGGTGCCGCCGTCTTCCAGGGCGCGCGACAGGTTGACCGGAGCCAGCCCACGTTTTTCATACTCGGCGCGGTACATGCGGCCCGGTAGCACCAGGGCGATGTATTGGTCGGCGGTGATGATATTGGTGCCGATGGTGGTGGCAATGGTGCTGGCGATCAGGCGGCTGGTGCTTTTTGCCAGGTGCAGGGTACTTTGCAGCAGACGTTGCAGCAGGCCGAGTTTTTCCAGCACACCGCCAAAGCACATGGCGCAGATGATCAGCCACACGGTGGTGAGCATGCTGGCCATACCGCCCTTGGACAGCAGACCGTCCAGCGCCGGGTTGCCGCTGCTCGATGTGTAACCGGCGAACAGCGCGGTCCACACGGTTTTCAGTGGGGCCAGGCTGCCGGCGGCCGGATCGGCCAGGCGCGCCATGACCTCGGGCTGGAACACCACGGCGAATACCCCGCCCAGCAGCGCGGCGACAAATACCGCAGGGAAGGCCGCCCACTGGCGTACCGCGAGCAGCAGTAGAAACGCCACCGGCAGCAGCAGGTGCCAGCCCAGGCTGAACTGGCTTTCCAGCGCCCGCAGCACCTCGGCGATGCGTGCGGTGTCATGGCTGGCACTGGCCTGCTGGCCAAGGATAAAGAACAGCACCAGGGCGATACCCAGTGCTGGCACTGTGGTGCGCAGCATCAGGCGGATATGCGCAAACAGCTCGGCCCCGGCCGCCGCAGGTGCCAGGTTGGTTGTGTCCGACAGCGGCGAGAGCTTGTCGCCAAAGTAGGCCCCGGAAATGATCGCCCCGGCAGTAATCGCCGGGTCCAGGCCCAGGCCGGCGGCCACGCCCATCAGGCCGATGCCCAGGGTGCCGGCCACGGTCCAGGAGCTGCCGATGGACAGCGCAGTGAGGGCGCAGATCAGGCAGCTGGTGACGTAGAAGTATTCTGCCGAGATCAGCTTGAGGCCCAGCCAGATCATGGTCGGTACGGTGCCGGCGAGAATCCAGGTGCCAATCAGCGCGCCAACCGCTAGCAGGATCAGGTTGGCCTTCATCGCCATATGGATGCCGGCGAGGATGCCTTCTTCGATCTGCGTCCATTGCAGGCCGTTTTTCAGGCCGATCAGCCCGGCGACAAAGGCCGCACTCATCAGCGCGATCTGGTTCGGCCCACTGGAGGAACTGTCGCCATACAGGTAAACCGAAAGGCCCAGTAGCAGCACCAGCACGCCAATTGGCAGCAGGGCATCGAGCAGGGAAGGGGAGCGTGCATCAGTCATGGGTGTACCGGTCGATCAATGGCATTGGGGGGGGGCTGGATAAAGCGTACCCCCAGAAAAAACGAAACCCGCGCCGGTAAGGGCGCGGGCTGCGGGTGTTGCGGGGCGATCAGAGTGCGGCGATCTTGCCGCGCTGCTCGACCATCTTGCTCAGGGCTTGCTCGGCCTCGGCCAGCTTGGCGCGCTCCTTGTCGAGCACCTCGGCCGGCGCCTTGGCGACGAAGCCTTCGTTAGCGAGTTTGCCGCCGACGCGCTGCACTTCACCGGTCAGACGCTGGATTTCCTTGTCCAGGCGCGCCAGTTCGGCGTCCTTGTCAATCAGCCCGGCCATCGGCACCAGCACCTGCATCTCGCCGACCAGGGCGGTGGCAGACATCGGTGCTTCTTCGCCGGCAGCCAGCACGCGGACCGATTCCAGCTTGGCCAGCTTGTTCAGCAGCGGCTCGAAGTCGGCCAGGCGGCGCAGGTCGTCGGCACCCGCGTTCTGCACGATGATGTCGATGCGCTTGGCCATGGAGATCTTCATCTCGCCACGGATCTGGCGTACGCCGAGCATCAGCTGCTTGACCCACTCGATGTCGCCTTCGGCGGCGGCGTCGATGCGGCTCTCGTTCGCCACCGGCCAGGCCTGCAGCATGATGGTCTCGCCGCTGATGCCGGCCTGGCCCTTGATGCGCTGCCAGATTTCTTCGGTGATGAAGGGCATGAATGGGTGGGCCAGACGCAGGATCACTTCCAGTACGCGTACCAGGGTGCGGCGGGTGCCGCGCTGGCGCTCTACTGGCGCGTTTTCGTCCCACAGCACCGGCTTGACCAGCTCCAGGTACCAGGCGCAGTACTCATCCCAGATGAACTCGTACAGGGCCTGCGCGGCCATGTCGAAGCGGAAGGCGTCGAGGTGGCGGGTCACGTCCTGCTCGCAGCGCTGCAGGGCGGAGATGATCCAGCGGTCCACCGGCGACAGGTCGACCGGCTCACCATTGACGCCGGTGTCCTGGTTGTCGGTGTTTTCGATGACGAAGTTGGCGGCGTTCCACAGCTTGTTGCAGAAGTTGCGGTAACCCTCGACGCGGCCCATGTCGAACTTGATATCGCGACCGGTGGAGGCCAGCGCCAGGTTGGTGAAGCGCAGGGCGTCGGTGCCGTAGGCGGCGATGCCTTCGGGGAACTCGGCGCGGGTCTGCTTGGCAATCTTCTCGGCCAGCTTGGGCTGCATCATGCCGCTGGTGCGTTTCTCCAGCAGGGCGTCCAGTTCGATGCCATCGACGATATCCAGCGGGTCGAGCACGTTGCCCTTGGACTTGGACATCTTCTGACCCTGGCCGTCGCGCACCAGGCCGTGCACGTACACGGTCTTGAACGGGATCTGCCCGGTCAGGTGGGTGGACAGCATGATCATCCGGGCGACCCAGAAGAAGATGATGTCGAAGCCGGTGACCAGCACGTCGGTGGGGTGGAAGGTCTTGAGGAAGTCGGTCTGCTGCGGCCAGCCGAGGGTGGAGAAAGTCCACAGGCCGGAGCTGAACCAGGTGTCCAGCACGTCTTCGTCCTGGCGCAGGTTGGCGTCGCCGAGGTTGTGCGTGGCGCGTACTTCCGCCTCGTCACGGCCGACGTAGACGTTGCCGGCGTCGTCGTACCAGGCCGGGATGCGGTGGCCCCACCAGAGCTGACGGCTGATGCACCAGTCCTGGATGTCGCGCATCCAGCTGAAGTACATGTTCTCGTACTGCTTGGGCACGAACTGGATTTCGCCGCTCTCGACCACGGCGATGGCTTTCTCGGCCAGCGGCTTGGTGGAGACGTACCACTGGTCGGTCAGCCACGGCTCGATCACGGTGCCGGAGCGGTCGCCCTTTGGCACTTTCAGGGCGTGGTCGTCGATGCTCTGCAGTAGGCCGGCGGCTTCGAAAGCGGCAACGATCTGCTTACGGGCGACGAAGCGGTCGAGGCCGGCGTACTCGGCCGGCAGGCTGCCGTCGATCTCGGCATTGACGCTACCGTCGATATTGAACACTTGGGCCTGAGCCAGCACGGCGGCGTTCTTGTCGAAGATGTTGATCAGCGGCAGGTTGTGGCGCTTGCCGACTTCATAGTCGTTGAAGTCGTGGGCCGGGGTGATCTTCACGCAGCCGGTGCCGAACTCGGGGTCGCAGTAGTCGTCGGCGATGATCGGGATACGGCGGCCCACCAGCGGCAGCTCGATGTAGCTGCCGATCAGCGCCTTGTAGCGCTCGTCTTCCGGGTGCACGGCCACGGCGGAGTCGCCGAGCATGGTTTCCGGGCGGGTGGTGGCGACAATCAGGTAGTCCAGGCCCTCGGCGGTCTTCTTGCCGTCTGCCAGCGGGTAGCGCAGGTTCCACAGGTGGCCCTTCTCGTCGTGGTTTTCCACTTCGAGGTCGGAGATGGCGGTGTGGAACTTGGTGTCCCAGTTGACCAGACGCTTGCCGCGGTAGATCAGGCCGTCCTGATGCAGGCGCACAAAGGCTTCCTTCACTGCTTCCGAGAGACCTTCATCCATGGTGAAGCGCTCGCGCGACCAGTCCACCGAGGAGCCCAGGCGACGGATCTGCCGGGTGATGGTGCCGCCGGACTGTTCCTTCCACTCCCAGACCTTCTCCAGGAACTTCTCGCGGCCCAGGTCGTGACGACCGATGCCGTCGGCAGCCAGCTGGCGCTCGACCACCATCTGCGTGGCGATGCCCGCGTGGTCGGTGCCCGGCTGCCACAGGGTGTTGCGGCCCTGCATGCGACGGAAGCGGATCAGGCAGTCCATGATCGAGTTGTTGAAGCCATGGCCCATGTGCAGGCTGCCGGTGACGTTCGGCGGCGGGATCATGATGGTGTAGGGCTCGCCGGAACCTTGCGGGGCGAAGTAGTTGTTCGCTTCCCAGTTCTGGTACAGGGCGGTTTCGATGGCGTGGGGCTGGTAGGTCTTGTCCATGCGCGGCGGGACCCTTATGACGGCTAGACGGAAAAGCCGGCAAGTATAGCGGGGAAGGCCCTTGCGACGTAAGGGTCGGTGCGCGGTGGCTGACTTACGGCCGGCGTGGTGGCAGCAGGCGGCTTAGGCGGGCGTCCAGGCGGCGTTTCAGCTCGGCTTCGATCTGCGGCACGAAGTCGTCGATCACATCCTGCAGAATCAATTGGGCAGCGGCGCGCAGCTCGCTGTCCAGGCGATTCAGTTCACTGTCGCGGCTGACGCTCTGGTTAACGGTTTCACGCAGGGTCGGCGCGGCCGGTGGGGTTGCCGGTTTGGGCGTCGGCGCTGGGGTGGCCACCTGGGACGGCTGGGTGACGATATCCGAGAGCAGGGGGATGCTGTCCGGGTCGAGCGAGTCGATCAGCAGCGGTGGTTCGAGGTTTTCATCGCCCAGCAGTTGGCGGATCGACTCGAGGTCGTTCAGCAACTGGGCGGGTTTTTGCGGAGGCTTTGGGGTGTCCATGGTGTGCAACTAGAGTTCAACTCGTTTGGGATCATACCCGCGCTGCCGGTAGCTGCGGAAATTCTCTCGGCAGGCGGTCAGCAGATCGGGTTCCTGGTTGACGATTTCAATCACCCGGCTGAAGTGCTCGACTTGCGGTGAAAGCGTGCTGCCCAAGTTGATCAGCACGCCCTGCACGCATGCAGGTTCCTCGTCCAGACCAATGACCACTGGGGCTTGGGCGTCTTCTTCGTAGAGGCTGTGCGGCACAAAGCTTTCCGCTTTGAAGCGCCACAACCAGTCGTCCAACTCGGCGCATTGCGTTGCATCGCTGCCGCGCAAAAAAACCGGCATACCGGCGCGCCAGGCTTTCATCGCCAACTGGCAGGCCGCGCGCAGACGGTCGGCCGGGATGGCGGAGGAAAGGACGTAAAACTCGATGCGCACTGTCGGTCTCCAGATGTTGTAGGAGCGGGCCATGCCCGCGAAATTGTGCTCGCGGGCATGGCCCGCTCCTACACAGACAAAGGCTGGGCGGGATCAGTTGCCCGCGTTGCTACGATCCAACAGATATTGGGTCAGCATCGGTACTGGGCGACCCGTCGCACCTTTGTCCTTGCCGCCGCTGATCCAGGCCGTACCGGCGATATCTAGGTGCGCCCAGTGGAAGTTTTTGGCAAACCGCGAGAGGAAGCAGCCGGCGGTGATGGTGCCGGCTTTCGGTCCACCGATATTGGCGATGTCAGCAAATGGACTATCAAGCTGCTCCTGGTACTCGTCATACAGCGGCAGCTGCCAGGCGCGGTCGTCGGCGCTCAGGCCGGCGCCGAGAATCTGCTGCACCAGTTCGTCGTTATTGCCCATCAGACCGGAGACATTGCTGCCCAGGGCGACGATGCAGGCACCGGTGAGGGTGGCGATGTCGATCACCGCCTGCGGCTTGAAGCGCTCGGCATAGGTCAGGGTGTCGCACAGCACCAGACGGCCTTCGGCGTCGGTGTTGAGGATTTCCACGGTCTGCCCGCTCATGGTGGTGACGATGTCGCCGGGGCGCGTGGCACCGCCGCTTGGCATGTTCTCGGCGCAGGCCAGCAGGCACACCAGGTTGATCGGCAATTGCAGCTCCAGCACGGCCTTGAGGGTGCCGAATACGCTGGCGGCGCCACACATGTCGTACTTCATCTCATCCATGCCGGCTGCCGGCTTGATGCTGATGCCGCCGGTGTCGAAGGTGATGCCTTTGCCGACCAGGGCATAGGGTTTCTCGGACTTTTTGCCGCCCTGGTAATGCATGACGATCATCCGTGGCGGCTGCTCGCTGCCCTGGGCCACGGCGAGGAAAGCACCGGCACCGAGCTCCTTGAGTTTCTTTTCGTCAAGGATGTCGACTTTCAGGTTTTTGTAAGCCTTGCCCAGTGCCTTGGCCTCTTCGGCCAGGTAGCTGGGGTGGCAAAGATTTGGCGGCAGGTTGCCGAGGTCTTTGGTAAAGGCCATGCCGCTGGCAATCGCCTGGGCGTGCGTACTGGCACGCTCGGCATCGGCTAGGCTGGCTTTTTCCGTGAGCAGGGTAATTTTCTTCAGCGCGCTTGCTTCAGCCTTCTGGCTTTTGAAACGATCAAAGCAGTAGCTAGCGTCAGCCAGGCTTTCCACCAGCAGGCGGGTTTTGCCGTAGGTGTCACGGCCTTTGACCTGCAGCTCGTCGAGGGCCAGGACTGCATCGCTGCCCGCGAGGTTTTTCAGGCTGGCATAAACAGCAGTGATCAATTTGCGCAATTGGCGGTCAGACAGCTCGCCGTCCTTGCCCGTGCCGACCAGCAGCAGACGTTCGGCCTTGAGGCCGGTCAGGCTGTGTACCAGCAGGGTCTGGCCGAGTTTGCCGGCCAGGTCGCCGCGCTTGAGCAGTGCGCTGAGGGCGCCGGCGCTAGCTGCATCAACGGCCTTGGCTGTAGTGCCAAGGGTACGGCCTTCGCCGACAGGGACAACCAGGGTGGCGGTTTTCAGTGTTTCCGGGCGTGCGCTTTTAACAATAAATTCCATTACGTGGTGTCCCCAAGACAAGGCGGCGGTATTACAGGATAATATCCAGCTATTTTTCGATGGTTCGCCAGTTAGGCGGGCCGGCAAGCAGTGCGGCTAGTTTGATCGTGGTCGCCTGAGCCTGACAACCCTGGAGTGTCTGGTTTGATCGTCTTCCGTTATCTGTCCCGTGAAGTGTTGCTGACCTTGAGTGCTGTAAGCGCAGTGCTGCTGGTCATCATTATGAGTGGTCGCTTTATCCGCTATCTGGCCCAGGCGGCGCAGGGGTTGCTCGACCCTGGGGTGCTGCTGCTGATCATGGCCTATCGGATTCCCGGCTTTTTGCAGCTGATTCTGCCGCTGGGGCTGTTTCTCGGCATCCTGCTGGCCTATGGGCGGATGTACCTGGACAGCGAAATGACCGTGCTGTCGGCCACGGGCATGAGCCAGCAGCGGCTGTTTACTTACAGCCTGGCTCCTGCCGCAATTGTTGCCCTGCTGGCCGGCTGGCTGAGCCTGGGGTTGGCGCCACAGGGTGTTGAGCATGTAGCACGGATTCTCAACCAGCAAAGCGCCATGACAGAGCTGGATACCCTGGTGCCGGGGCGCTTTCAGTCCATGAAGAATGGCGCGCGGGTCACCTACACCGAGGAGTTGTCCGAAGACCGTGGCTCGCTGGCCGGAGTGTTTATTTCCGAGAAACAGCTGACGAGCAAGGGTGACAAGGAGCGTGGGATTTCCGTCTTGGTGGCAGAGTCTGGCCATCAGGAAATCCAGCCAGACGGCAGCCGCTATCTGATTCTGGAAAACGGCTACCGCTATGACGGCAATCCGGGGCAGGCCGATTACCGCGCCATCAAATATGAAACCTACGGTGTACTGCTGCCCAAGCCCGAGGTGGCCACGGATGTCACAGATCGCGAAGCCATTGCGACCCGCGAGTTGATTGGCAGCGATCAGCCGCGCTTGAAGTCCGAGCTACAGTGGCGTTTATCCATCCCTGTTCTGGTTTTTGTCGTCACCTTGCTGGCGGTGCCGTTGTCGCGGGTCAACCCACGGCAGGGGCGATTCCTTAAGTTGTTGCCGGCCATCCTTCTTTATATGGCGTACCTGGCAATGTTGATTGCAGCGCGCGGCGCGCTGGATAACGAGAAAATTCCGGCAGTGCTTGGCTTGTGGTGGGTGCATGGGGTGTTTGTGTTGATTGGTTTGCTGCTGCTGTACTGGGAACCCCTGCGTTTGCGCTGGGCTGCTCGCCGTGCCGTGTTGGAGGTGGCCCGTGGTTAAGCTGGATCGCTACATCGGCGCACAGGTGTTTGTCGCCATTCTTGGGGTGCTGGGGATTATCGTCGGCCTGGCTCTGTTGTTTGCCTTTATCGATGAGCTGGGGGATGTCGAAGGGGGCTACAGCCTGCTCGATGCCAGCTGGTACGTACTGCTGACCGCGCCACGTCGCTTGTACGAAATGCTGCCGATGGCAGCCCTGATCGGCTGCTTGATCGGCCTGGGATCATTGGCCAGCAACAGTGAACTGACCATCATGCGCGCGGCTGGGGTATCGATCGGGCGTATCGTCTGGGCCGTGATGAAGCCGATGCTGGTGCTGATGCTGGTCGGCGTGCTGATTGGTGAATACCTGGCGCCGTATACCGAAAATCAGGCCCAGGCCAGTCGCGCCATGGCGCAGGGCGGTGGCGAGGCGCAGACGGCCAAACGTGGTTTGTGGCACCGCCAGGGGCAGGAGTATGTGCACATCAACGCTGTGCAGCCCAATGGTGTGCTGTTCGGGGTGACCCGTTATCGCTTCGATGAAAACAAGCGCATGCTCTCCGCAAGCTTTGCGCGACGGGCCCAGTACGAGGGTGATCACTGGCAGCTGGAGGAGGTGGCAACCACGCACTTCCAAGAACGCAGCAGTGAAGTGATCAAGCAGGATAGCGAGCGCTGGGATGTCGAGCTGACGCCGCAACTGCTCGGTACCGTAGTGCTGGCCCCCGATGCGCTGTCGATTACCGGGCTGTGGGGCTATATCCACTACCTGGCTGAACAAGGGCTCAATAACAGCCAGTACTGGCTGTCGTTCTGGACCAAGGTGTTGCAGCCGTTGGTGACGGCGGCCCTGGTGCTGATGGCGATTTCCTTTATTTTCGGCCCGCTGCGTTCGGTGACCCTCGGCCAGCGCGTGTTTGCCGGCGTGCTGGTGGGCTTCGTGTTCCGCATTGCCCAGGATCTGCTGGGGCCATCGAGCCTGGTATTCGGCTTCTCACCATTGTTCGCGGTGCTTATTCCTGCGGGTATCTGTGCCTTGGTGGGCATCTGGTTGCTGCGCCGAGCCGGCTGATCAGGCAACAAAAAGCTGGCGTGTGCATCACTGCATACGCCGGCTTTTTTGTGCCTGCCCACTGCCGCTCAGGTTCTGGCGGGATTAATCATCGCGCCGGCGCACTGGCAGGGTGAGCTACTTCTTGTGAATATTCTTCGGCAACTGGACGACCTGGCTCTCTGAATAGATGTCATGCCAGCTGCGTTTCTCTTTGTCCCAGAGCGCCCAGAAAAAGCCCAGGCCGCACAACAGCCAGGAGCCAATCGCGACCAGAAAACGCAGCAGTGCCTGCCACAGGCTGATGGCGCTGCCGTCACGATTCTGGATGCGCAAGCCCCACACCTGCATGCCCAGGGTCTGGCCGTTGTGCGTCCAAAACTTGGCAAAGAAGCCGAACAGGCTGAGAAACAGCAGTGTCGATAGCAGGGGGTCGCCATCCAGCGCGCCAGCGTCGGACATCTGCTTGAGCTGCGCCTCGCCGTAGAAACCCATCAGAATCAGTTTGTAGACAAAGGTCACGACGATCAGCAGTGCCACACACAGCAGAAAGTCATAAAACATGGCGGCAAAGCGGCGGATCAGCCCGGCGCTGGGGAAATCACCCTGCGGGCGCAGCAGGTGGTTTGGCATAGTCGGCTCTTTATTCAATCGGCTGGCGGAATGGCGGCAAACAATACGGTATTCGCGTGCACTAATGGGTTTGACGTATTTTGCCTGTCGGCTGGCCTTGGTGCGACGTTTAGCAGCCATAAAAAAACCCCTGATGCTGCCATCAGGGGTTCTTCGAAGCGGCAGGATTACTCCTGGATTTGCACTTCGTCAGCCTGCATGCCTTTCTGGCCCTGCACGGCGATAAAGCTGACTTTCTGGCCTTCTTTCAGGCTCTTGAAGCCGTTGCCTTGGATCGCGCGGAAGTGCACGAACAGATCCGGACCGCTTTCAGGAGTGATAAAACCAAAACCTTTTTCGTCGTTAAACCACTTGACGGTACCGTTCTGACGATTCGACATGTTGTATTTCCTTGAAACTAGAGTTGATGACAGCCACCACTCAAGATGAGGGGCTGATACTGGTTGCAAGGAGTAATGCGGCGTCGAACGGGATGTAGCGGATCACGATGATCTACTGCACCAGGTCACGATTTTCGGCGACCCATGCAAACACAGTGCAGAAACTCTACGCTAACTTTCGCGCAAATGCCAACCCCCGCCAGGGCATGCAAACGCTGGGCTTTGACAGGGTTTTAGCGGGTTTTCACTGGAGGATTTACTGCGCCTGAATATCGCATGCGAGCGCGTTTATGGCATTGCGCCAAGATTACGCCGGGCAATAAAAAAGGCCTTGAATTTCAAGGCCTTTCTTCGAATCTATGGTGCCCCGGGGGAGACTCGAACTCCCACTTCTTTCGAAAACGGATTTTGAATCCGCCGCGTCTACCGGTTCCGCCACCGGGGCACAATGGCGGCGCAGTATAGGGATGAGGTGGGGGTTGGTCAATCCACTTGCGTGGTCAGTCTGCATGATTTCCGGTAAGCTTTGCCGCCCTGCTAGACGACCTCCTCCCGACCATGCGCGTTGCCGACTTCAATTTCGAGCTGCCAGACGCTCTGATTGCCCGCCATCCTCTTTCCGAGCGCCGTGCCAGCCGTTTGCTGGCGCTGGACGGGCCGACGGGTGAGCTGGCACATAAACAATTCAGTGATCTACTGGACTATCTGCGTCCTGGCGACCTGATGGTATTCAACAATACCCGGGTGATCCCGGCGCGGCTGTTTGGCCAGAAAGCCTCGGGCGGCAAGCTGGAGATTCTGGTCGAGCGCGTACTGGATAGTCATCGCGTGCTCGCCCATGTGCGTTCGAGCAAGTCGCCGAAACCGGGTTCGAGCATTCTGATCGACGGCGGTGGCGAAGCCGAGATGGTCGCGCGCCATGATGCGCTGTTCGAACTGCGTTTTGCCGAAGAGGTATTGCCGCTGCTCGAGCGCGTTGGCCATATGCCGTTGCCGCCCTATATCGATCGTCCGGATGAGCAGGCTGACCGTGAGCGCTACCAGACTGTATATGCCGACCGTGCCGGTGCTGTCGCGGCGCCTACTGCCGGGCTGCATTTTGATCAACAGTTGCTGGCGACGATTGCCGAGAAGGGTGTCGAGCGGGCCTTTGTGACCCTGCATGTTGGCGCGGGTACCTTTCAGCCGGTGCGCGTTGAGCGCATTGAAGATCATCACATGCACAGCGAGTGGCTGGAGGTCAGCCAGGATGTGGTCGATGCCGTGGCTGCCTGCCGTGCGCGGGGTGGGCGGGTGATTGCCGTCGGCACCACCAGTGTGCGTTCGCTGGAAAGTGCAGCGCGCGATGGTGTGCTCAAGGCGTTCAGCGGTGATACCGACATCTTTATCTACCCCGGTCTGCCGCTGCATGTGGTCGATGCGCTGGTGACCAATTTCCATTTGCCGGAGTCGACCCTGCTGATGCTGGTGTCGGCCTTTGCCGGCTATCCGGAAACCATGGCGGCGTACCAGTGCGCTATCGCCGAGGGTTACCGCTTCTTTAGTTACGGTGATGCCATGTTTATCACCCGCAACCCCGCACCACGCGGGCCAGAGGAACAGCTATGACGCGCACCTGCCGCATGTCTTTCGAATTGTTGGCAACCGAGGGCAAGGCGCGCCGTGGTCGGTTGACCTTCCCGCGTGGCGTGGTGGAAACCCCGGCCTTCATGCCTGTGGGCACCTATGGCACGGTCAAGGGCATGCTGCCGCGTGATATCGAAGCGATTGGCGCGCAGATCATCCTCGGCAACACCTTCCACCTGTGGCTGCGCCCAGGCACCGAGGTGATCAAGAAGCACGGCGATCTGCATGACTTTATGCAGTGGCAGGGGCCGATCCTCACCGACTCCGGTGGTTTTCAGGTGTTCAGCCTGGGTGCCATGCGCAAGATCAAGGAGGAGGGGGTGTACTTCGCCTCGCCGGTCGACGGTGCCAAGGTATTTATGGGGCCGGAAGAGTCGATGCAGGTGCAGCGCGACCTGGGCTCCGACATCGTGATGATTTTCGACGAGTGCACGCCGTATCCAGCCGAGTTCGATGTGGCCAAGCGCTCGATGGAGTTGTCGTTGCGCTGGGCCAAGCGTTCCAAGGAGGCCCATGGCGACAATACGGCGGCGCTGTTTGGTATCGTCCAGGGCGGTATGCATGAAGAGCTGCGCAAGGTTTCCCTGGATGGTCTGGAGCAGATCGGGTTTGACGGTTATGCCATTGGCGGCCTGTCAGTCGGTGAGCCGAAAGAGGAAATGATCAAGGTGCTGGATTACCTGCCCGCGCAACTACCGGCCGACAAGCCGCGTTACCTGATGGGGGTGGGCAAGCCGGAAGATTTGGTCGAGGGTGTGCGCCGCGGTGTGGACATGTTCGACTGCGTAATGCCGACCCGTAATGCGCGTAACGGTCACCTGTTTATCGATACCGGCGTGCTGAAAATCCGCAATGCTTTCCACAAACATGACGATTCTCCGCTGGATCCGACTTGTGACTGTTACACCTGCAAACATTTCTCCCGCGCCTATCTGCATCATCTGGATAAATGCGGCGAAATGCTGGGTAGCATGCTCAATACAATCCACAACTTACGGCATTATCAGGTGCTGATGGCTGGTTTGCGCGAGGCTATTCAACAGGGTACATTGGCCGCCTTTGTCGATGCCTTCTATGCCAAACGCGGGCTGTCAACGCCGCCTCTGGATTGATCCCCAACTGTTTAAAGACCCTTGCAACAGGAGTGTTACATGAGCTTTTTTATCCCCGCTGCTTTCGCTGAAGGCGCCGCACCGGCTGCCGGTCCTGCTGGTAGTGGCTTTGAATGGGTGTTTCTGGTCGGCTTTCTGGTCATCTTCTATCTGATGATCTGGCGTCCACAGGCCAAACGTGCCAAAGAGCACAAGAACCTGATCGGTGGCCTGCAGAAAGGCGACGAAGTGGTCACCAGCGGCGGTATTGCTGGCAAGGTGTCGAAAGTCTCCGATGACTTCGTGGTAATCGAAGTGTCCGATACCGTTGAGCTGAAGATTCAGAAAGTGGCTATCGCCGCTTCGCTGCCCAAGGGCACGCTGAAAGCGATCTAAGCAACACATCATTACCACTCGACGGGGCGCTTCATGCGCCCCGCGTCATAACGGGCGGCGTCATGCTCAACAAATTCCCTGTCTGGAAATACCTGCTGATTCTGGCTGTGCTGGCAATCGGCGCTCTCTATTCCCTGCCCAATCTGTACCCGGATGACCCGGCGATCCAGATCAGTGGCAACAGCAGCGCGATGCGTGTCGAGCAGGCTGATCTGGATCGCGCAAGTCGCGCGCTGGAAGCCGCTGGCATCAGCGTCAAGGTGACAACCCTGTCCAACCAGGGTCGCGCAGGCCTGCTGCGTCTGAATAAGGCCGAAGATCAACTGCCGGCCAAAGATTTGGTGCGCAAGGCGCTGAGCGACGAGTTCGTGGTGGCCTTGAACCTGGCGCAAACCACGCCGCAGTGGCTGCGTAACTTGGGTGGCAGTCCGATGAAGCTGGGTCTGGATCTTTCCGGCGGTGTGCACTTCCTGATGGAGGTGGACATGGACAAGGCGCTGGATGCGCGTCGCAAAGTCTACGAGGGTGAGGTCAAGAGCCTGCTGCGCAAGGAGCGTGTACGTTACCGCAGTCTGCCTGAGGCCAATGGCGCCATTCAGCTGGGTTTTGCCGATGAAGCGTCGCTGGAGAAAGCGCAGCGCCTGATCCGCAAGGACTTCACCGATTTTGAACTGAGCACTGTGCAGCGTGGTGAGCAGCAGGTGCTGCGTCTGGCATTGACTCAGGCCAAGCTGGCTGAAATCCGCGAGTACTCGATCAAGCAAAACTTGACCACCGTGCGTAACCGGGTCAACGAGTTGGGTGTGGCCGAGCCGCTGGTGCAGCGTCAGGGTGCCAATCGTATCGTGGTTGAACTGCCGGGCGTGCAGGACACCGCCGAAGCCAAACGTATCCTAGGTAAGACCGCCAACCTGGAGTTCCGCCTGGCCGCTGAGCCGGGCGCTGCCAAGGCCGCGACCGAAAGTTTTGAGTTCCGCCAGGAGGGTCGTCCGCCGGCACAGCTGGAGCGTGAGCTGATAATCACCGGTGATCAGGTGACCGATGCTCAGGCCAGTTTCGATGAGAACGGCAGCCCGCAGGTGAACATCCGTCTGGATGGCCGTGGCGGCGATCTGATGAACCGTGCCACCCGCAGCAATGTTGGGCGCAGCATGGCGGTGATTTTCATCGAGCAGAAGCCGGTTTCCCGCTATGTGCGCCAGGTCGTTGATGGTGTCGAGAAGGACGTCGAGCTGCAGACCTTCGTTGAAGAGAAGAAGATCATCAGCCTGGCCACTATTCAGTCGCCACTGGGCAGTCAGTTCCGTATCACTGGGCTGGACGGTCAGGGCGAATCGTCCGAGCTGGCCTTGCTGCTGCGTGCGGGTGGTCTGGCGGCGCCGATGTACTTTGCTGAAGAACGCACCATTGGCCCGAGCCTCGGGGCTGACAACATCACCAAGGGTATTGAGGCCTCGCTGTGGGGCATGCTCTTCGTGTCGTTGTTCATCATTGCCATCTATCGCTTCTTTGGTGTGCTGGCGACCATCGCTCTGGCGTTCAACATGGTCTTGCTGTTGGCGCTGATGTCGTTGCTCAGTGCCACCCTGACCCTTCCGGGTATTGCCGGTATCGTGCTGACCATGGGTATGGCGGTGGACGCCAACGTGCTGATCTTCTCGCGGATTCGTGAGGAAATTGCCAATGGCATGTCGGTACAGCGGGCGATTCATGAGGGCTTTGATCGTGCCTATACGGCAATTCTTGATGCCAACCTGACCACCCTGTTGGTTGGCGGCATTCTGTTTGCCATGGGCACCGGGCCGGTCAAGGGCTTCGCCGTGACCATGTCGCTGGGCATCGTGACGTCGATGTTTACCGCCATTCTGGTGACTCGTGCCATGGTCAACCTGATCTTCGGCGGGCGTGACTTCAAGAAGCTGTGGATCTAAGGGGTTAGATGATGCGTACGATCAACTTTATGGGCGCGCGCAACCTTGCGTTCGCCATCACGATGCTTCTGACCCTGCTTGCTCTGGGTAGCTGGTTCTACAAGGGTCTCAACTTCGGCCTGGACTTCACCGGCGGTACGCAGATCGAGTTGAGCTACACCCAGCCTGCCGATCTCGGCAAGGTGCGTGATCAACTGGTCGCGGCAGGTTATACCGATGCCGTGGTGCAGACCTTCGGTGCCACCACGGATGTGGTGGTGCGTCTGCAGGGTGATGATCCGAACCTGGGCAATCAGGTTGCCGCTGCCCTGCAGGGTGCTGGCGATGAAGCGGTAACCGTCAAGAAAGTCGAGTTCGTCGGGCCGCAGGTCGGTGAAGAGCTGCGTGACCAGGGTGGCCTGGGCATGCTGCTGGCGCTGGGTGGGATCATGCTGTACCTGGCGTTCCGCTTTCAGTGGAAGTTCGCCCTGGGCGCCATCGTTTCCTTGGTTCACGACGTGGTGGTGACCCTTGGCATTCTGTCGTTTTTCCAGATTACCTTCGACCTGACGGTGTTGGCGGCTCTGCTGGCGATCATCGGTTACTCGCTGAACGACACCATCGTGGTGTTTGACCGCGTGCGTGAGAACTTCCGGGTGCTGCGCAAGACCAGTCTGATCGACAACATCAACATTTCCACAACCCAGACGCTGCTGCGCACCATGGCCACATCGATTTCGACATTGCTGGCGATTGCCGCGCTGCTGATCTTTGCGGGTGACAACCTTTACGGTTTCTCCGTGGCGTTGTTCATGGGGGTGTTGGCGGGTACCTATTCGTCGATCTATATCGCCAACGTGGTGCTGATCTGGCTCAACCTGAGTGTGGATGACCTGATTCCCCCGGTAGTGGCAGAAGAGGTTGATGAGCGTCCCTGATTCTGTGCGTTTCATCGCAAATGGTTGAATGAACCGGGCATGTGTTGAACTTGCCCGGTTTTTTTATGCTCCAAGGCTGGGAGTAAGGTGCGCTGAGCACCGCAGTGATAGGTCGAAGGAGGCGTGCATGAACAAGTCAATGTTGGTAGGTGCGGTACTGGGTGCGGTCGGTGTGACAGCGGGTGGCGCTGTGGCGACTTATAGCCTGGTCAGTGCGCCGCAATATGCCGAAGTGCTAGCCGTGAAGCCTGTGAAGGAAACCATCAAGACCCCGCGCGAAGTGTGCAAGGACGTTGCCGTGACGCGTCAGGCGCCAGTCAAGGATGAACATCAAATCGCCGGCACCGCCATTGGTGCGGTGGTCGGTGGTCTGCTGGGTAATCAGGTCGGTGGTGGTAACGGCAAGAAGCTGGCAACGGTTGCCGGTGCGGTCGGCGGTGGCTATGCCGGCAACAAGGCGCAAGAGCATCTGCAGAGTCGTGATACCTACACCACCACGGAAACCCGCTGCAGCACAGTGACCGACACCAGCGAGAAGCTGGTGGGCTATGACGTCAAGTACGAACTGGAGGGCAAGGTCAGCCAGGTGCGCATGGCCAGTGATCCAGGCCGGCAGATTCCGGTGCGTGACGGTCAGCTGGTGCTGGTGGACTAATCGTCAGCAGTTTTTCCAGGCACAAAAAAGCGCCCCGCAGGGCGCTTTTTTTGTGGTCGCTGATCAGCGTTTCAGCGAAGCCGACAGATGCGGCTGAATGGCAGTCAGTACGGCCTTGAAGCATTTGGTGTTGCCGGCAACGATCTGGCCTTTCTCCAGGAAGTCGTGACCGCCGCTGAAGTCACTGACCAAGCCGCCTGCTTCCTGAATCAGCAGAGCGCCAGCTGCCATGTCCCACTCGGACAGGCCGAACTCCCAGAAGGCATCGAAGCGGCCGGCAGCCACGTAGGCCAGATCCAGGCTCGCTGCGCCTGCGCGGCGTACGCCAGCGGTCTGGCCGACCAGGCTGCGGAACATGCCGATGTAGTTTTCCAGGTTTTCCATCTGGCTGTCGCGGAACGGGAAGCCGGTGCCGAGCAGGGCGCCTTCCAGGCTCTTGCGGTTGCCCACGCGCAGGCGGCGGCCGTTGAGGGCAGCGCCACGGCCGCGGCTGGCGGTGAATTCTTCCTGGCGCACCGGGTCGATGATCACGGCGTGCTCAAGGCGACCGCGGTATTTACACGCAATGCTGACGGCGTAATGCGGAATGCCGCGGATAAAGTTAGTGGTGCCATCCAGTGGATCGATAATCCACAGGTAGTCGGCCCCATCGCCGCTGCCTTCGCTCAGGCCGCTTTCCTCGCCGAGGACGCCGTGGTTCGGGAAGGCTTTGCGCAGCGCCTGAATGATCAGCTGCTCAGCGGAGCGATCAATTTCAGTCACATAGTCCTTGGCTTCTTTCTCGTCGACCGAGATGACGTCCAAGCGTTCGGTCGAGCGGAAGATCATTTCGCCGGCGCTACGGGCTGCGCGCAGCGCGATATTCAGCATGGGCTGCATGGATGTTCACCTGGGTCGTTAAAGAAAGCCGGCCATTCTAGCAGAAAAGCGCGGCGGTTGAAGTGCAACCTGCGCCTTGCGTGGCGTAAGGCGAGTGACTTCTGTAAGATTTACCGTCTGATGTCATGCTCTGTGGGTGTTTGTGGTGCTGGAAAATATTCGCGTCGTGTTAGTGGGTACCAGTCATCCGGGTAATATCGGTGGCGCGGCGCGGGCCATGAAAAACATGGGTTTGTCGCAGTTGGTGCTGGTGGATCCGCAGGATTTTCCCAGTGACGAGGCTGTAGCGCGGGCTTCCGGAGCTACGGATATTCTGCAGGCCGCGCAAGTGGTCGGTACGCTCGAGGAGGCACTGGTCGGTTGTCGTCTGGTGCTCGGTACCAGCGCGCGGGATCGGCATATTCCCTGGCCGATGCTGGAGCCGCGAGAGTGCGGCGTGACGGCCTGCGAACAGGCGCGGCAAGGTGCACAGGTTGCCCTGGTGTTTGGGCGTGAATATGCCGGCCTGACCAACGAGGAGCTGCAGCGCTGTCATTACCATGTGCACATTCCGTCTGATCCGACGTTCAGTTCATTGAATCTGGCAGCGGCGGTTCAGGTGCTGGCCTATGAGGTGCGAATGGCCTGGTTGGCGAGCGAGGGGCAGCCCCTCGCGCAGGTGCCGGTTGCCGACGAGGGTGACGAGCCTGTGACGGCTGACGAGCTTGAATCGTTTTACCGTCACCTGGAGCAGGCGCTGGTTGAGATCGGGTTTCTTGATCCGCTCCGGCCGCGGCATTTGATGAGCCGTCTGCGCCGTCTCTATGGGCGCAGTTCAGTCAGCAAGCTGGAAATGAATATATTGCGCGGCATCTTGACCGAGACCATCAAGGCGGCGCGCGGTGAGCACCATAAGCGGGAGAAGGCAGATGTTTGAGCGCATGCGAGAGGATATTCAAAGTGTGTTTCATCGCGACCCGGCGGCGCGCAATGCGTTTGAGGTGGTCACCTGCTATCCGGGCTTGCATGCCGTTTGGCTGCACCGTGTGGCGCATGCTCTGTGGGTGTCTGGTTGGAAGTGGTTGGCGCGCGTGGTATCAAACTTCGGGCGTTGGCTGACGGGTATCGAGATCCACCCTGGAGCGAAGATCGGTCGGCGTTTCTTTATCGACCATGGTATGGGCATTGTCATTGGTGAAACGGCCGAGATTGGCAATGATGTAACGCTCTATCAGGGGGTCACCCTGGGAGGCACCAGCTGGAACAAGGGTAAGCGCCACCCGACGCTGGAAGACGGTGTGGTGGTGGGGGCGGGCGCCAAGGTGCTGGGGCCGTTTACGGTCGGTGCCGGTGCCAAGATCGGCTCCAATGCGGTGGTCACCAAGGAAGTGCCGGCGGGCGCGACGGCGGTGGGTATCCCGGGGCGGATCATTCTCAAGGTGGACGATGAGCAGGAGGCTAAGCGTCAGGCGATTGCCGAGAAGCTTGGGTTCGATGCTTATGGCGTGAGTCAGGACATGCCGGACCCGGTGGCGCGTGCCATTGGTCAGTTGCTGGATCATCTGCACGCGGTGGATGGGCGTCTGGAGGGTATGTGCGGTGCCCTCAAGTCCCTGGGTAGTGATTACTGCGCCAAAGATTTGCCGCAACTGCGTGACGAAGATTTCGCGGGCGTGGTCAAAGATGCGGACAAGCCGGCGGCCTGATGGTGTGAGGGGTGGTGGTTTGCTATGATGCGCGCCCCTTATGCTGCCTAATCCCGACTAGTGTGCTAGGTCTTATAGTTGACTTAAATGCTCGGGAATTAGATAATCGCGGCATATTGCGATCACGCGGTAAGCCCTTATGCGATTAACCACCAAAGGCCGTTACGCCGTCACCGCCATGCTGGATTTGGCGCTGCACGCACAGCGTGGGCCGGTGTCACTGGCTGATATTTCCGAGCGGCAGGGCATCTCCCTTTCCTATTTGGAGCAACTGTTTGCCAAGCTGCGGCGCGGCAATCTGGTGTCCAGTGTGCGTGGGCCGGGTGGCGGTTATCAGTTGTCGCGCGACATGCGTGGTATCCAGGTTGCCGAAGTGATCGATGCGGTCAATGAGTCGGTCGATGCTACCCGCTGTCAGGGGCAAGGCGACTGTCACGCGGGTGATACCTGTCTGACCCACCATCTGTGGTGCGACCTGAGCCAGCAGATACACGAATTCCTCAGCGGCATCAGCTTGGCTGATCTGGTAACCCGACGAGAAGTGCAGGAAGTAGCCCAGCGCCAGGATCAGCGCCGCTGCAATGGCAGGACGCCGTTTCTGGATAAGATCGAAGCGTCCGCCGTTGATTGAGCGCAAGGCGCTGGCCAGCTGGCCTGAGACCTGATTAGGAGAAAGTTGATGAAATTGCCGATTTACCTCGATTATTCCGCCACCACGCCGGTTGATCCGCGTGTTGCGCAAAAAATGAGCGAATGCCTGCTGGTTGACGGCAATTTCGGTAACCCGGCATCGCGCTCTCATGTATTTGGCTGGAAAGCTGAGGAAGCGGTTGAGAATGCTCGCCGCCAGGTGGCTGAGCTGGTCAATGCCGATCCGCGCGAGATTGTCTGGACGTCCGGTGCTACCGAGTCCAACAACCTGGCCATCAAGGGTATTGCCGACTTCTACAAGACGAAAGGCAAGCACCTGATTACCTCGAAGATTGAGCACAAAGCGGTGCTCGACACCATGCGCCAACTTGAGCGCGAAGGCTTCGAAGTCACCTACATTGAGCCGGGCGAAGATGGCCTGATTACTCCGGCCATGATTGAGGCCGTGCTGCGTGAGGACACCATTCTGGTGTCGGTCATGCATGTGAACAACGAAATCGGCACCATCAATGACATCGCAGCGATTGGTGAGCTGACCCGCTCGCGCGGCGTGTTCTTCCACGTTGATGCGGCGCAATCCACCGGCAAAGTGGCGATCGACCTGGAGACCCTCAAGGTCGACCTGATGTCCTTCTCTGCGCACAAGACCTATGGTCCGAAAGGCGTCGGTGCGCTGTTCGTGCGCCGCAAGCCGCGTGTGCGTCTGGAGGCGCAGACCCACGGTGGCGGTCATGAGCGCGGCATGCGTTCCGGCACTCTGGCGACCCACCAATGTGTGGGCATGGGCGAAGCCTTCCGCATTGCCAAGGAAGAAATGGCTCAGGAAAACCAGCGCATCCTGGCCCTGCGTGAGCGCTTCTTCAAGCAGGTGGACGGTCTGGAAGAGCTGTACATCAACGGCAGCATGACTGCCCGTGTGCCGCACAACCTCAACCTCAGCTTCAACTACGTTGAGGGTGAGTCGCTGATCATGGCGCTCAAGGATCTGGCGGTTTCCTCCGGTTCGGCGTGTACCTCGGCCTCTCTGGAGCCGTCCTACGTGTTGCGCGCCCTGGGCCGCAATGACGAGCTGGCACATAGCTCCATCCGTTTTACCTTCGGCCGCTTCACCACAGATGAAGAAGTCGATTACGCCGCGCAGAAAGTCTGTGAGGCAGTCACCAAGCTGCGCGAATTGTCGCCGCTGTGGGATATGTACAAAGACGGTGTCGACATCTCCAAGATCGAGTGGGCGGCGCACTAAGTAGTCGCCGAGCAAGAGCGACTCTCTGATGAGGAAGGAATACCAGCATGGCTTACAGTGAAAAGGTCATTGACCACTACGAGAACCCGCGCAACGTCGGCAAGATGGACGCGGAGGACCCGGACGTCGGCACCGGTATGGTCGGTGCGCCGGCCTGCGGTGACGTAATGCGTCTGCAGATCAAGGTCAACGAGCAGGGCGTGATTGAAGACGCCAAGTTCAAGACCTATGGCTGCGGTTCGGCAATAGCCTCCAGCTCCCTCGCCACCGAGTGGATGAAGGGCAAGACTCTGGACGAAGCCGAAACCATCAAAAACACCCAGCTGGCCGAGGAATTGGCCCTGCCGCCGGTGAAAATTCACTGCTCGGTACTCGCCGAAGACGCCATCAAGGCCGCTGTGCGCGATTACAAGCAGAAGAAAGGCTTGCTCTAAGGAGGTTTGTCGATGGCTATCAGCATGACCGAAGCTGCCGCTCAGCACGTGCGTCGCTCGCTTGAGGGGCGCGGCAAGGGCGAAGGTATTCGCCTGGGTGTGCGCACCACGGGCTGTTCCGGCTTGGCTTATGTGCTGGAGTTTGTCGATGAGGCCGCCAGCGAAGATCAGGTGTTCGAAAATCATGGCGTCAAGGTGATCATCGATCCCAAGAGTCTGGTCTACCTCGATGGCACCGAGCTCGATTTCGTCAAGGAAGGGTTGAACGAAGGCTTCAAGTTCAACAACCCGAACGTACGCGGCGAATGTGGCTGCGGCGAAAGCTTCAATATCTGAGGCGCGTGTGGGCAGTCCTTGTCACTTTGCATTGTTTGACCTGCAGCCAGGCTTTCGCCTGGATCAGGATTTGTTGGCCAGCCGTTACCGTGAGCTGGCACGGCATGTCCATCCGGACCGCTTTGCGGATGCCTCCGAGCGCGAGCAGCGCTTGGCACTTGAACAGTCCGCAAGTCTTAATGAAGCCTATCGGACGTTGAAGAATGCGCCGCAGCGTGCGCGTTATTTGCTAGCGCTGCGTGGCCCGGAGTTGCCGCTGGAAGTCACTGTGCAGGATCCCGGCTTTCTCATGCAGCAGATGCAGTGGCGTGAAGAGCTGGAAGAGTTGCATGAGAGCGCTGATCTGGTCGGCGTTGCGCAATTCAAGCGGCGTCTGAAAGTGGCTCAGGATGAGCTCAACGAAAGTTTTGCCGTTTGTTGGGATGATGCCGCGCGGCGCGAAGAGGCCGAGCGCCTGATGCGTCGCATGCAGTTTCTCGACAAGCTCTCTCACGAGGTGCGCCAGCTGGAAGAGCGCCTCGACGATTAACGCTGGTATGCCCTTGCCGCGTACCTGATACCTAAGCACTGATTAATCATGGCCTTACTGCAGATCGCTGAGCCCGGACAAAGCCCCCAGCCACACCAGCGTCGACTGGCGGTGGGGATTGATCTGGGTACCACTAATTCGCTGGTCGCTGCTGTACGCAGCGGCCTGTCCGAGCCACTGGCCGATGCTGCCGGGCAGGTCATTCTGCCGTCCGCTGTGCGTTATCACGCTGATCGCATTGAGGTGGGGGAGGCGGCCAAAGCATCTGCTTCGGCTGATCCGCTGAATACTGTGTTGTCGGTCAAGCGTCTGATGGGGCGTGGCCTAGCGGACGTCAAACAACTTGGCGAGCAGCTGCCGTACCGTTTTGTTGGTGGCGAATCGCATATGCCGTTTATCGAGACCGTGCAGGGGCCGAAAAGCCCGGTTGAAGTCTCTGCGGATATTCTCAAGGTGCTGCGTCAGCGCGCTGAAGCGACCCTGGGTGGTGAGCTGGTCGGTGCGGTGATCACCGTGCCGGCTTATTTCGATGATTCGCAGCGTCAGGCGACCAAGGATGCTGCGCGCCTGGCCGGACTGAATGTGTTGCGTCTGCTCAATGAGCCGACTGCCGCTGCAGTCGCTTATGGCCTGGATCAGCACGCCGAGGGCGTGGTCGCTATTTATGACCTGGGTGGCGGTACCTTCGATATTTCCGTGCTGCGTCTGACTGGCGGTGTGTTTGAAGTGCTCGCCACCGGCGGCGACAGCGCGCTGGGTGGTGATGACTTCGATCATGCGATTGCTGGTTGGATCGTTGAGCAGGCGGGTATTTCCTCTGATCTTGATCCGGCTCAACAGCGCCTGTTGCTGGAAGCGGCCTGTGCCGCCAAAGAAGCACTGACTGAGAGCGCCACGGCCAGCCTCAGCTATGCCGGATGGGCGGGGCAATTGAGTCGTGAGCAGTTCGATGCGTTGATCGAACCCATGCTGGTGCGCAGCCTCAAGGCCTGTCGCCGTGCAGTGCGCGATGCTGGTATTGAGTTGGATGAAGTTGAAGCCGTGGTCATGGTTGGCGGCTCCACCCGAGTGCCGCGTGTGCGTCAGGCGGTTGCCGAGTTGTTCGCGCGCGAGCCGTTGACCGATATCGATCCAGATCAGGTGGTGGCCATCGGTGCGGCGATTCAGGCGGATGCTCTGGCCGGCAACAAGCGCGGCGATGGCGAAGAGTTGCTGTTGCTGGATGTGATTCCCCTGTCGCTCGGCCTGGAAACCATGGGCGGGCTGATGGAAAAGGTCATCCCGCGCAATACCACCATCCCGGTTGCCCGTGCCCAGGATTTCACCACCTATAAAGATGGCCAGACGGCCATGATGATTCATGTGTTGCAGGGTGAGCGTGAGCTGATCAGTGATTGCCGCTCCCTGGCGCGCTTTGAATTGCGCGGCATTCCGCCGATGGTGGCAGGGGCTGCGAAAATTCGTGTGACCTTCCAGGTTGATGCCGATGGTCTGCTTAGCGTCGCGGCGCGTGAGCTGGCGTCTGGCGTCGAAGCGAGCATCCAGGTCAAACCGTCCTATGGCCTGACTGACGGTGAAATCGCCCGCATGCTGCAGGACTCCTTCAAGAACGCCGGCGACGACAAAGTCGCCCGTGTGCTGCGCGAACAGCAGGTCGATGCCCAGCGTCTGCTTGAGGCTGTCGAGGCCGCGTTGCTGGCCGATGGTGAGCGCCTGCTGGAGGCTGACGAGCGCCTGGCAATCGAGGCGCAGATGCAGCAGTTGCGTGATTTGATGGCCGGCACCGATGGTCTGGCGATTGAGCAGCAAACCAAACGGTTGACCCAGGTGACGGATGCCTTTGCGGCACGTCGTCTGGATGCCACGGTCAAGGCTGCATTGGCTGGCCGTAGTCTTGATGAGATTGAGGAATAAGCATGCCGCAGATCATTTTTCTGCCTCACGCCGTATTGTGTCCGGAAGGGCTGGTGGTTGACGTCGAGCCGGGTGCGTCGGTGCTTGAGGTGGCGCATGAGCATCACATCGAAATCGAGAGTGCCTGCGGTGGCGTCTGTGCCTGCACCACCTGTCACTGCATTATCCGTGAGGGCTTCGATTCGTTGGCCGAGGCTGATGAGCTGGAGGAGGACATGCTAGACAAGGCTTGGGGCCTTGAGGCGCAGTCGCGGCTGTCCTGTCAGGCTATTGTCGGTACTGAGGATCTGACCGTCGAGATTCCCAAGTACTCGCTCAATCACGCCGCTGAAGCACCGCACTGAGTTCAGGAGTTGTTATGAGTCTGAAGTGGGTTGATGTTCTGGAAATCGCCATTCAATTGGCAGAGTCCAAACCTGAGGTAGACCCTCGCTACGTGAATTTTGTTGATCTACATAAGTGGATTCTGGCATTGCCGGAGTTCAGTGACGATCCACAGCGCGGCGGCGAGAAAGTCCTGGAAGCTGTCCAGGCGGCCTGGATCGAAGAAGCCGACTGATACGGCTTGTGTCGCGCCCTACGCATTTAACCGGAACCCGCGTATAATTCGCGGGTTTAATTTTTCGCTTTAATCATTGTTTCTGGAGTTTCACATGGCTGTTCAACGCACTTTCTCCATCATCAAGCCTGATGCTGTTGCTAAAAACGTTGTTGGCGAGATCACCACTCGTTTCGAAAAAGCCGGCCTGCGCGTCGTTGCTTCGAAAATGGTTCAACTGTCCGAGCGCGAAGCTGCTGGCTTCTACGCTGAGCACAGCGAGCGTGGCTTCTTCAAGGATCTGGTTGCATTCATGACTTCCGGTCCGGTTATCGTTCAGGTTCTGGAAGGCGAAAACGCTGTTCTGGCTAACCGCGAACTGATGGGCGCCACCAACCCGAAAGAAGCAGCTGCCGGCACCATCCGTGCTGACTTCGCTGTTTCCATCGACGAGAACGCTGTCCACGGTTCCGATTCGGAAGCCTCCGCTGCCCGTGAAATCGCTTACTTCTTTGCTGCCACCGAAGTTTGCGCACGCATTCGCTAAGCGAATCGGGTGAGGGTGAAGCCATGACTGCATCGACCGGTAAAATCAACCTGCTGGGGCTGACCCTGGCAGAGATGGAACAATTCTTCGAAAGCATCGGGGAAAAGCGTTTCCGTGCCGGTCAGGTGATGAAGTGGATTCACCATTTTGGCGTCGATGATTTCGCCGCCATGAGTAATGTCGGCAAGGTCTTGCGCGAAAAGCTCGAGGCCTCTGCTGAAATCCGCGGCCCGGAAGTGGTCAGCGAAGATATTTCCACTGATGGCACGCGCAAGTGGGTTGTGCGGGTGGCGTCAGGCAGTTGTGTGGAAACCGTGTATATCCCCCAGGGCTCGCGTGGCACTTTGTGTGTGTCTTCGCAGGCCGGTTGTGCGCTGGATTGCAGTTTCTGCTCAACCGGTAAACAAGGTTTTAACAGCGACCTGAGTGCCGCCGAGGTGATCGGTCAGGTGTGGATCGCTAACAAGTCGTTCGGCAGCGTGCCGGCGAAGATCGACCGTGCCATCACCAACGTGGTGATGATGGGCATGGGCGAACCGCTGCTGAATTTCGACAACGTCGTCGCAGCCATGAAAATCATGATGGACGACCTCGGTTACGGTATCTCCAAACGCAAGGTGACCCTGTCGACCTCGGGCGTCGTGCCGATGATCGACAAACTTGGCGAGGTGATCGACGTATCATTGGCCTTGTCGCTGCATGCGCCGAACGATGCGCTGCGCAACCAACTGGTGCCGATCAACAAGAAGTACCCGCTGGAAATGCTGCTGGCGGCGTGCAAACGCTATGTCTCGCGACTTGGCGAGAAGCGTGTGCTGACTATCGAGTACACCCTGCTCAAGGATGTTAACGATAAGACCGAGCACGCTGAGGAAATGATCGCACTTCTCAAGGATGTGCCTTGCAAGATCAACCTGATTCCGTTTAATCCCTTCCCACACTCGGGCTACGAACGGCCGAGCAACAATGCCATCCGCCGCTTCCAGGACCTGCTGCACAAAGCCGGTCACAATGTCACCGTGCGCACCACGCGCGGCGAAGACATCGATGCCGCCTGTGGTCAGTTGGTTGGCCAGGTCATGGACCGTACCCGTCGTAGTGAGCGCTATATTGCTGTGCGTGAGTTGAGTAGCGAGGCCGAAACGCCAAGTTCCGCCGCCAATCGAACCTGAGGGGAGGATACCCATGACCTTGCGTCCCGCGTTATTGCTGTTGGCCGCCAGTCTGTTAGCCGGTTGTGTCACAACCGGTAATGTTGACCCGATGAAGACCGGCAAAGGCCGTGAAGAAGCCCGTGATGCTTATGTGCAACTGGGTATTGGGTATCTGCAGCAAGGGGAAACCGAACGCGCCAAGGTGCCGCTGAAAAAAGCGCTGGAACTCGACTCGTCAAATGCGGACGCGCATGCCGCACTGGCTCTGGTATTCCAGATCGAGATGGAGCCGAAACTGGCCGATGAGCACTTCCGCAAGGCCATTTCACAGCGGCGTGATGATGCTCGTTTATTGAATAACTACGGCAGCTTCTTGTTTGAGCAAAAACGCTACCAGGAGGCGATGGAACGTTATACCCAGGCGGCTCAGGACAACCTTTACCCTGAGCGCTCGCGGATTTTTGAAAACCTGGGTTTGACGGCCCTGCAGTTGCAACAGCGCGAAGAGGCCAAGGCTTATTTCGAGCGCTCTCTGCGTTTGAACAGTCGTCAACCCCGTGCGTTGATGGAAATGGCCCTGCTGTCTTTCGAGGACAAACAGTTCGTTCCGGCCCGCAGTTATTACGAGAGCTATCTGACTCTGGCGCCGCACGATGCGCGTAGCCTGCTGCTGGGTGTGCGCTTGGCGAAGGTTTTTGAGGAGCGCGACAATGCCGCGAGCCTCGGTCTGCAGTTGAAACGGCTTTATCCGGGCACCCCGGAATATCAGCAATACCTGTCGGAGCAATGATGAAAGCGGCGCATCCAGAAGTGCTAGCAGTTCCCCGTATCAACCCGGGTGAGACTTTGCGCAAGGCTCGTGAGAGTCGTGGTTGGACCATTGCCGAGGTTGCTGGCCAGCTTAATTTGACGCCGCAACGGCTGAGCCAAATCGAGCAGGGCGCGTTTGACAAGTTGCCGGGCAATACCTTTGCCCGTGGTTATGTGCGTGCCTACGCCAAGTTGCTGGAAGTTGACCAGAATCGTCTGGTGCTGGAGTTCGATCAATTTACCGGTAGCGATGCTGCGGGCAGCAGCGTGCATAGCTTGAACCGTATCGAAGAACCGGTGAGCTATTCGCAGCGTGTGTTGCGTATGGTCAGCTTTGTCTTGCTGCTGGCCTTGGCCGGGTTGAGCTTCTTCTGGTGGCAGGAGCAGGCTGAGCGTCGTGCGGAAGATCTGGCTGCGACCAGCCTTGAGCATGTGGAGGTCGACGGTGCCGATGGCACGACGCAGATTCACCCGCTGGATGAGCCTGAAGATCAGGCGGTAGAGGCTGCTCAGGCCGAGAGTGAAGCCCTGCCACCTCTGCTGGATGAAAGTGCTACGGTCGCCGCAGAGTCTACCGTCAGCCCGGTTGAGAGCACACCGACCGCCGCTGTCGCCCCCGCTACAGTGGCTCCGCCGGCACCCGCTCCAGCTCCAGCGGTAACTGAAGCTGTACCACCTGCCACGCCTGCTCCTGCTGCTGTGGCGGCTGCCCCCGTTCAACTGGCTGCCGGCGAAGCATTGGTCAGTGTGACCTTTATTGCTGACTGCTGGACTCAGCTAACCGATGCCAACGGCAAGGTGCTGTTCAGCGCCCTGAAACGTAAAGGCGACAGCCTGGCGTTGGCCGGCAAGGCTCCTTTGGAATTGCGTCTGGGTTTTGCCCGTGGCGCCCAGGTCAGCCTGAATGGCAATCCAGTCGATGTAGCTCCGTTTATCTCCGGTGAAACCGCGCGTCTGAAGTTGGGTGGGCAGTAACATGCATTGCGAGTCACCGATCAAACGCCGTATTTCACGCAAAATCTGGGTTGGTTCTGTACCGGTTGGCGGTGACGCCCCCATCGCTGTGCAGAGCATGACCAACAGCGATACCAATGATGTAGCCGCTACCGTGGCGCAGATTCGTCGCCTGGAAGATGCCGGTGCCGATATCGTGCGAGTTTCCGTGCCGGATATGGACGCTGCTGAGGCGTTTGGCCGAATCAAGCAGCAGGTTCGTGTGCCGCTAGTGGCCGATATCCACTTCGACTACCAGATTGCCTTGCGCGTAGCCGAGCTTGGCGTCGATTGCCTGCGCATCAATCCGGGCAATATCGGTCGTGAAGACCGCGTGCGTGCAGTGGTTGAAGCGGCGCGGGACAAAGGCATTCCAATCCGCATCGGCGTCAACGCTGGGTCGCTGGAAAAGGATCTACAGAAAAAATACGGCGAGCCGACGCCAGAGGCGCTGGTTGAATCTGCCTTGCGCCATGTCGAGCATTTGGATCGGCTGAATTTTCCGGACTTCAAAGTCAGCGTAAAAGCGTCTGACGTGTTTATGGCGGTTGAGGCCTATCGATTGCTAGCCAAGCAGATTGAGCAGCCACTGCATTTGGGTATCACCGAAGCTGGCGGTTTACGTTCTGGCACTGTGAAATCCGCCGTGGGGCTGGGCATGCTACTGGCCGAGGGGATTGGCGACACCATTCGCATTTCCCTCGCCGCTGACCCGGTGGAAGAGATCAAGGTCGGCTTCGACATCCTCAAGTCCTTGCGCCTGCGTTCCCGTGGCATCAACTTCATCGCCTGCCCAAGTTGCTCGCGGCAGAACTTCGATGTGGTGAAAACCATGAACGAGTTGGAGCAACGCGTCGAAGACCTGCTCGTCCCGTTGGATGTGGCGGTGATCGGTTGCGTGGTCAATGGTCCTGGTGAAGCTAAGGAAGCCCATATCGGCCTGACCGGTGGTTCGCCCAACCTGATCTATATCGATGGCAAGCCGGCGCACAAGCTGGGTAATGACAACCTGGTCGATGAGCTGGAAAAGCTCATCCGCCAGAAAGCAGCCGACAAGGTTGCTGCTGACGCCGCGGTTATCGTGCGCAGCCAAGACAGCTAAGGAATTGAAGTGAGCAAGCCCCTGCAAGCCATTCGTGGCATGAACGATATCCTGCCCGAGCAGACCCCGCTTTGGCGTTATTTTGAAGGTGCAGTCGCCAGTCTGTTGGACGGTTACGGCTATCGGCAGATTCGCATGCCGATCGTCGAGTTCACCGAGCTGTTCAAACGCTCGATTGGTGAAGTGACCGATATCGTCGAGAAAGAGATGTACACCTTCGACGACCGTAATGGTGACTCCCTGACGCTGCGCCCGGAAGGCACTGCGGCCTGCGTGCGTGCTGTGCTTGAACATGGCTTGTCCGGCGGTGGGCAGACGCAGAAACTCTGGTACATCGGCCCGATGTTCCGTCACGAGCGTCCGCAGAAAGGCCGTTACCGCCAGTTCCATCAGATCGGTGTGGAAGTCTTCAATATCGATGGGCCGGACATCGACGCTGAACTGATTACCCTGACTTGGCGCTTGTGGGGCCTGCTGGGCATCCGTGATGTGGTCAAGCTTGAACTCAACAGCCTGGGCACCAGTGCTGCACGTGCGGTGTACCGTGATGCGCTGGTCGAGTTCCTGACCGCACATGCCGATCAGCTGGATGAAGACAGCCGCCGTCGCATGGGCAGCAACCCGTTGCGCGTGCTGGACAGCAAGGTGCCGGAAACCCAGGCCCTGCTGGTCAATGCACCGAAATTGGCAGATTACCTGGATGAAGAGTCGCGCGTGCATTTCGAAGGGCTGAAAGCCCGTCTGGATGCAGCCGGTGTGCCCTATGTGATCAACCCGAAGCTGGTGCGTGGGCTGGATTACTACAGCAAGACCGTATTCGAGTGGGTGACCGATCAGTTGGGCTCGCAGGGTACGGTGTGTGCCGGTGGTCGCTACGATGGCCTGGTTGAGCAGATGGGCGGCAAGCCGACCCCGGGCGTAGGTTTTGCCATGGGCATCGAACGGTTGGTGCTGTTGCTCGAAACTCTAGGTAAAGTACCGGCTGAAATCGCCCGTACTGTCGATGTTTACCTCTGTGCGTTCGGTGAGCCGGCAGAATTGGCGGCGTTAGCCTTGAGCGAGCGTCTGCGTGATCAGTTGCCGAACCTGCGCTTGCAGGTGAATGCCGGTGCGGGCAGTTTCAAGAGCCAGTTCAAGAAAGCCGACAAGAGTGGCGCGCTGTACGCCTTGATCTTGGGTGAAGACGAATTGGCCCAGCAAGTGGTAGGTTGCAAGCCGCTGCGCGGTCAGGGTGAACAACAAAGTATTGCCTGGTCGGCATTGGCCGATCATCTGGCGAGCTGCGCCAATCAGGTTTGAAAACCTGCCAAGTGATTTAGCGAATAGGAGTGTTGGGGTGGTTTCGCGTACTGATGATGAAGAACTGGCCGTAATCAAGGACTGGTGGCAGCGCAATGGCATGCCATTGCTGACCGGTGTCGTGCTGGCCCTGGTGGTGGTATTCGGCTGGCAGGGCTGGCAGAAGTACCAGAGCAATCAGTCCTACGGCGCCTCTCTGGTGTATCAGCAACTGCTGGAAGCAGCGCTGGACCCGAGCGGCAAACCGGATGCCGGTAAAGTGGCTGAGCTGGCCAACACCCTGAAGAATGATTACTCCGGTAGCCATTACGCTCAATACGGTCGCCTGTTCGTGGCCAAGGTGGCGGTCGAGGCCGGCAAGCTGGACGACGCTGCCAGCGAGTTGCAGGCGATTGTCGACAAGCCGGCGGATGACAGCCTGGGTGAGTTGGCACGTCAGCGTCTGGCGCGCGTACTGGCGGCTCAGGACAAGGCTGAAGACGCTCTGAAACTGCTGGATGGCAAAGTCGCGCCGGCCTTTGCAGCCAGCCGCGAAGAACTCAAGGGTGACCTGCTGGTGCAACTGGGTCGTGCTGATGATGCCCATGCCGCTTACGAGAAAGCCAAGACCGCGCTGTCTGACGATGCCGCTGTCGGTGGTCTGCAAATGAAGCTGGATGATCTGGCCAAAGGGGATGCGTGACGTGATGCGCTGGAAGAATGCCGCACTGCTGGCCCTGGCCGTTCTGGCTGTAGGTTGCAGCAGCAATAGCAAGAAGGAACTGCCACCGGCCGATCTACCCAAGTTCGACGAAGAGGTGCGCCTGCAGAAGGAGTGGAGTCGTTCGATTGGCGAAGGCCAGGGCGAAACCTTCAACATGTTGGTGCCAGCAATTGATGGCGAGCAGATCTACGCGGCTGACGTCGAAGGCCTGGTGGTTGCCATGGACCGCATGACCGGTAAGGTCATCTGGAAAGCTGATCTGGAACTGCCGGTCTCTGGCGCAGTGGCTGCCGGCTATGGCCTGGTGGTAGTCGGCACGCTGAAAGGCGAAATTATCGCCCTCGACAGCGGCTCCGGTGAAGAGAAGTGGCGTGCCCGGGTGACCAGCGAAGTGCTGGCTGCGCCGGCGCTGAATGGCGACGTGGTGCTGGTACAGACCCAGGATGATCGCCTGATTGCTCTGGATATCAGCACCGGCGCTCAGCGCTGGATCTTCGAAAACACTCCGGCAGTACTGACCCTGCGCGGCACTGGCAGTCCCGTACTGACCAACCGTCTGGCCGTGGCCGGCCTGTCCACCGGCAAGGTGATTGCCCTGGACGCGCAGCGCGGCATCCCGGTTTGGGAGCAGCGCGTGGCGATTCCACAAGGTCGCTCCGAACTGGATCGCGTGGTCGATATTGACGGCGGTTTGCTGCTCTCGGCGGGTACCTTGTATGCCGTCAGCTACCAGGGCCGTGTTGCGGCACTGGATCTGGAAAGCGGTCGTATCCTCTGGCAGCGTGAAGCCTCCAGCTCGGTTGGTGTTGCTCAGGGTTATGGCAGTGTTTACGTGAGCCTGGCCAGCGGTACTGTTGAAGGTATCGACGAGCGTTCGGCTTCGGCTCTGTGGAGCAACGATGCCCTGGCACGTCGCCAGCTGTCGGCACCGGAAGTGTTCTCCAGCTACATCGCCTTCGGTGATCTGGAAGGCTATCTGCACCTGGTCAGCCAGGTTGATGGTCGATTCGTCGGTCGTACCCGCATCGACAGCGATGGCCTGCGTGCTCGTCCGCTGGTGGTGGGCGACTGGCTGTATGCCTTTGGCAACGGCGGCAACCTGGTGGCCCTGACCATCAAGTAATGCTGCGCTGAGCGTTGGCTATGCTGCACAACACCTGAGGTGCTGCAGCATGGCCAATGCAATGAATTCCGGCCGCTGCCCCTGCAGCGGCTTTTGTATTTTCTGAAATAACGAAGTGGAGAGCCTAATGGTTCCCGTAATTGCCCTGGTGGGCCGCCCGAACGTTGGCAAGTCCACCCTGTTTAACCGCTTGACCAAGTCCCGTGACGCGATTGTCGGCGACCTGTCTGGTCTGACCCGTGATCGTCAATACGGCGAGGCCAAGTGGCAGGGGCGAACCTATATCGTCATCGACACCGGTGGTATTTCCGGTGACGAGGAAGGCATTGACGCAAAGATGGCCGAGCAGTCGCTGCAGGCCATCGAAGAAGCCGATGCTGTGCTGTTCCTGGTGGATGCCCGCGCCGGACTGTCGGCCTCTGATCAGATGATTGGCGAGCACCTGCGCCGCCGTAACAAGCGCAGCTTTCTGGTGATCAACAAGGTCGACAACCTCGACACTGACCTGGCGCGCGCTGAGTTTGCCAGCATGGCCATGGGCGAGTCCCTGCCGATCGCCGGTGCCCATGGGCGCGGCATCACGCAGATGCTCGAAGCCGTGCTGGGTTCCTTCCCCAAGGATGCCGCTGAGCCGGAAGAGGGCGAGGAAGAGGAAGTTGTGCTCGAAGGCCAGGAAGCCAAGCGCATTCCAGGTCCGAGCGAGAAGGACGGCATCAAGCTGGCGATCATTGGCCGCCCTAACGTCGGCAAGTCGACCCTGGTCAACCGTATGCTCGGCGAAGAGCGGGTCATCGTGTATGACCAGGCCGGCACCACCCGCGACAGCATCTACATCCCGTTCGAGCGCGATGACGAGAAGTACACCCTGATCGACACCGCCGGCGTACGTCGCCGCGGCAAGATCTTCGAGGCGGTGGAAAAGTTCTCGGTGGTGAAAACCCTGCAGGCGATCCAGGACTCCAACGTCGTGGTGTTCGTCATGGATGCCCGCGAAGGCGTGGTTGATCATGATCTCAACCTGCTCGGTTTCGTGCTGGAAAGCGGCCGCGCGCTGGTCATCGCGCTGAACAAGTGGGACGGTATGGAGCCCAGCGAGCGCGACTACGTGAAGACCGAGTTGCAACGTCGGTTGTTCTTTGTCGACTTTGCCGATATCCACTTTATCTCGGCCTTGCACGGCACCGGCGTGGGCAATCTGTACAAGTCGGTACAGGCCTCGTTCAAGTCGGCGATCACCCGCTGGCCGACCAACCGCCTGACCCAGATTCTTGAAGATGCCGTCAGCGATCACGCGCCACCCATGGTCAGCGGTCGCCGCATCAAGCTGCGTTACGCTCACCTCGGCGGTGCCAACCCACCGTTGATCGTGATTCACGGTAACCAGGTCGAGGCGGTGCCCAAGTCCTATATCCGTTATCTGGAAAACACCTATCGCCGCGTGCTAAAGCTGGTCGGTACGCCGATCCGTATCGAGTTCAAGGGCGGCGAAAACCCCTATGAGGGTAACAAGAACACCCTCACGGATCGTCAGGTGAACAAGAAGCGCCGCCTGATGAGCCATCACAAGAAGGCTGAGAAGAAGCGCAAAGACAAGCGCTAAGCTTGGACTGAAACGCTCTATAAAGGCACCTTCGGGTGCCTTTTGCGTCTCTGGGGTATCGGCTATCCTGCGCCATCACTAGCGCTTAAGCCGGATGCCGCCTCGATGCTTATCAGCAAACTGCCGAATGTCGGCACCACCATCTTCACCCGTATGTCGCAGCTCGCCGTGGAAACCGGGGCGCTCAATCTGTCCCAGGGGTTCCCCGATTTTGATGGGCCGCAGGGGCTGCGCGAGGCAGTCAGTCGGCATGTCGCGGCCGGGCATAACCAGTACGCGCCGATGACTGGTTTGCCAGCCCTGCGTGAACAGGTGGCGGCGAAGATCGCGCGCAGTTATGGCCGCAGTGTCAGCGCTGACAGCGAAATCACTATTACGCCCGGAGCGACTCAGGCGATTTTCTGTGCGGTGCAGGCGCTGGTCCGCCCTTGTGACGAGGTAATCGTTTTCGACCCCAGCTATGACAGCTACGAGCCCTCGGTTGAGCTGGCAGGCGGGCGTTGCATTCATGTGCCTCTGGCGCTACCGGGATTCGGCATTGACTGGCAGCGTCTACAGGATGCCTTGAGCAGCCGAACTCGCTTGATCATCCTCAACACGCCGCACAACCCCAGTGGCGCGCTGATTTCCCGCGCCGATCTGGATCAGCTGGCAACGCTGATTCGTGGCCGCGATATCTACCTGATCAGCGACGAGGTGTATGAGCATCTGGTGTTCGATGGGGTGGCCCATGTCAGCGTGCTGGCCCATGACGAGCTTTATCAGCGCGCTTTTGTGGTCAGCTCGTTCGGCAAGTCCTACCACGTCACGGGTTGGAAGACCGGCTATGTAGTGGCACCGCCAGCGTTGAGTGTCGAGCTGCGCAAGGTGCATCAGTACGTCAGCTTCTGCGGCGTGACGCCGCTGCAATGGGCGCTGGCCGACTATATGGCCGAACACCCGGAACACGTCGAAGAGCTGCCGGCCTTCTATCAGGCCAAGCGTGACCTGTTCTGTGATCTGCTGGGTGGTTCGCGTTTTACCTTTACCCGCGCGGCTGGAACGTTTTTTCAGTTGGTCGATTATTCGGCCATTCGCCCGGATCTGGATGATGTGGCCATGGCCGAATGGCTGACCCGCGAGCAGGGTGTCGCGGCGATTCCGATTTCGGTGTTCTACCAGGCGCCGCCCAAGGACTTGCGTCTGGTGCGCTTCTGCTTTGCCAAGCGCGAAGAGACCCTGCGCCAGGCGGCGGAAAAGCTATGCGCGATCTGAGCCAGTTGCCTGATCTTGAACTGGCGCTGATCCAGACCCGCCTGGTCTGGCAGGATCCTGCCGCTAATCGTGCGCATTTCGACTCCCTGCTGGAGCAGGCGCGCGGTGCCGACCTGATCGTGCTGCCGGAGATGTTCAGCACGGGGTTCTCCATGGACTCCGCCGCGCTGGCAGAGCCTGAAGATGGCCCCACCAGCCAGTGGCTGCGTGAGCAGGCCCAGGCGTTGCAGGCTGTTATCACCGGTAGCCTGATTATCCAGGCTGCCGATGGTTCTTACCGTAACCGTCTGCTCTGGGCGCGTTCGGATGGCACGGTGGCGCATTACGACAAGCGCCATCTGTTCCGCATGGCCGGCGAGCACAAGCACTACAGTGCCGGTGAACAGCAGGTGTTGCTGGAGGTGAAGGGGTGGCAGGTGCGCCCGCTGATCTGTTACGACCTGCGTTTCCCCGTATGGAGTCGCGACTCGCAGCACACTGATCTGCTGCTTTACACCGCCAACTGGCCTGCCGCACGGCGTAACCACTGGAACCGCCTGTTGCCAGCCAGGGCGATTGAAAACCTCTGCTATGTCGCGGCGGTGAATCGTATCGGCGAGGACGGTAAGGGCCATGCGTACAGTGGCGATAGCCAGGTGCTGGATTTTCAGGGTGAGCCGTTGCTGGAGCCAGGGGCTGCGGATGGGGTGTTCCGTGTCAGTCTCAAAGCCGCCGAGCTGGCGGCCTATCGGCAGCGGTTCCCGGCGTATCTGGATGCGGATGCGTTTGTCTTGGACGCTACCTGCTAGAGCGCGCGGCGTTTGGCCAAGGCCGTCTGCTCGGCGGCGCTGGCTTCCAGGCGCAGTTTCTCACTGCGCAGAAAATCGCCCAACTGCTGCAGATCGGCAATCTTTTGCTCCACCTCGGCCAGTTTACGGCTGACCAGGGCTGCACCCTGGGCGCAGTCGAGCTGTTGCTCGCGCCGGGCTTTAAGGATTTCGCCAATCTCGCCGAGGGAGAAGCCCATGCTCTGTGCCTGCTGGATAAAGCCCAGGTCGTGCAGCGTCTGCAGGCTGTATTCGCGGTAGTTGTTGTCGCGGCGCAGGGCGTTGATCAGCCCCAGGCTCTCGTAATAGCGCAGGGTATGGCGGCTGGCCCCGCTGCGTTTTTCCAGTTCACCAATGCGCATACAAATCCTGCTTGACTGTAGAGTGTGCTCGACAGTTTAGCCTGCTTGGGTCATCAACGACTCAGGAGGATTGGCGATGAATCAGCCATGTTTTGTCACCGGCGGCAGCGGTTTTATCGGTCAGCATCTGCTGGCCTTACTCACTAGCAGAGGTCACCCGGTCAGCGTGCTGATGCGTCGGCCGCACAGCCTGCCAGCCTTGCGCGAGCAGGTCGAGCAATTGGGCGGGCGCGGCGATCTGCTTACGGCGGTTGCCGGTGATCTGGGCTTGCCAGGTCTGGGGCTGGATGCCGCTGCCCGTGAGCAGGTGCGTCAGGCGGCTGTGGTGTTTCACCTGGGTGTGCAGTTCGCCTGGGGGTTGTCAGTGGCGCAGGCGCGCCAGGTCAATGTCGAGGGTGCGCTCCAGGTAGCTGAGTTGGCGGCGCAGCAGGGCAGTCGTCTGCTGATGGTGGGCGGTTTTATGCTGGCCAATCATGGGCATTTGCAGCGTATTGGGGTGAACGTGCAGCATCCCGAGCGCACGGACTGGGATCGTCTCTATCGCCGCTCCGGGGCTTATGAAGGTAGCAAGCTGGAAGCGCACTTTCGTGTGCGCGCGCGAATGGCTGAGCTGCAGTCGCCGCTGACGCTGGTGCACCCGGCCACCGTCTGTGGCCATAGCCGTAGCGGACATATCCTGCCGGCGCAGCCGTTGGCGGGGTTGATCGACAATCTGGCCGCTGGCCGGCTTGGGGCGATTCCTGGTTCGGCAGCACACTGGCTACCGTTGGTCAGTGTGGATTTTCTCGCCGAGTTGATGCTGGCTGCGGCCTTTGATGAGCAGCAGGCCGGCCAGGAAATCCTCGCCCTGGATGTCGCGACGCCAAACCTGCAGAGCATGCTGCAGCAATTGGCCCGCACGCTGAGCGTGCAGGCGCCGAGCCGGCATCTGCCGATACCGCTGCTGCGGATGTTGCTGAAAATTCCGGGTGTGCCGCGCCTGCTGCATACCGATGCCGAGTCGTTGGATTTTATCCAGACCACCCGCTTTGATACCGCCGCGACCCAAGCCCTGGCGCAGCGCCATCAACTGCACTGGCCGGATATAGGCCAGGCGCTGCAGGCGACGGCGCGTTATCTGGCGAGAACGCCGTCAGTAGCCTGACGGCGTGCGCTGCGATCAGGCCGCTTGTTCGGCGGCCTGGCCGATTGCCCGGTTCAGTGCGCTGAACAGCGCGCGGAAGCTCGCCGTGGTGAGGTTTTCATCGATGCCCACGCCGTGCAGGGCGCGGCCGCCGTTGACGCGCAGCTCGATATAAGCCGCCGCTTTGGCATTGGTGCCAGCGCCGATGGCGTGCTCGCTGTAGTCCATGATTTCCACGTCTACCGGCAGGCCGGCGACCAGGGCTTCCAGCGGGCCTTTGCCGATCCCACGCCAGTGCTGGGTTTCACCGGCATTGACGACTTCGACATCGACCGCGCTGGTGCCGTTTTCTTCCTGCAGGCGATGGCCTTTCAAGGCGTAGGGTGCGGTGGCGTGCAGGTACTCGGTTTCGAGCAGCGTGTAGATTTGCGCAGCGGTCATCTCCAGGCCGAGGCGGTCGGTTTCCTTCTGCACCACCTGGCTGAACTCGATTTGCATGCGCCGCGGCAGGTTGATGCCATATTCCTGCTCGAGCAGGAAGGTGATGCCACCCTTGCCGGATTGGCTGTTCACACGAATCACCGCCTCGTAGTCACGGCCAATGTCCGCGGGGTCGATTGGCAGGTACGGTACTTCCCACAGCGCGTCGCTCTTCTGCTGGGCAAAGCCCTTGCGAATCGCATCCTGGTGCGAGCCAGAGAACGCGGTGTGGACCAAATCGCCGACGTACGGATGACGCGGATGCACGGGAATCTGGTTGCAGTCTTCGACCACCTTACGCACGGCGTCGATGTCGGAGAAATCCAGCTGCGGGTCGACGCCCTGGGTGTAGAGATTCAGTGCCAGGGTCACCAGGCAAACGTTGCCGGTGCGCTCGCCGTTGCCGAACAGGCAGCCTTCGACTCGGTCGGCGCCGGCCATCACCGCCAGTTCCGAAGCGGCGACGCCGGTGCCACGGTCATTGTGGGTGTGCACGCTGATCAACACGCTGTCGCGACGGTCGACGTGGCGGCCGAACCACTCGATCTGGTCGGCGTAATTGTTCGGCGTGGCGCACTCGATGGTGGCGGGCAGGTTGAGAATCAGCTTGCTCGTCGGGGTTGGCTGGAACACACCGATCACCGCGTTGCACACCTCGACGGCAAAGTCGATTTCGGTGCTGCTGAACACTTCCGGCGAATACTCGAAGCCCCACTGGGTCTCAGGCGCGGCATCGGCCAGGCGCTTGATGGTTTTTCCAGCCGCTACGGCGATGGCTTTGACGCCAGCCTTGTCCTGGTTAAAGACGATCTTGCGGAAGCTCGGCGCGCAGGCGTTGTAGTAATGGACGATGGCCTTCTTGGCGCCTTTCAGTGACTCGAAGGTGCGTTCGATAAGGTCGTCACGGGCCTGGGTCAGTACCTGGATGGTCACATCGTCAGGAATGTGGCCGCCTTCAATCAGCTCGCGGACGAAGTCGAAGTCGGTCTGCGAGGCGGACGGGAAGCCCACTTCGATTTCCTTCAGGCCCACGGCCAACAGGCACTTGAAGAAGCGCATCTTCTTCTCGGCATCCATCGGCTCGATCAGCGATTGGTTACCGTCGCGCAGGTCGGTGGACAGCCAGATGGGGGCCTTGTCGATGATCTGGTCCGGCCAGGTGCGGTCCGGAATCTGGATCTGGGTGAACGGGCGGTATTTGCTGGACGGGTCTTTGAGCATGCTCATGGTGTTGATCCTTGTGGCGCGGCTGCAAGCGGCGAGCCGGGCGAAAACTGAGAAAACAGGGCAGGGCGTGGGCTTGAACAATCAGCCACGCAGTCGCTGGCTCACCAGGCAGAGGTTGGCGTGTTGGCGCAGCAGGATAAGGGTGTGATGGGTGTTCATAGCGCCAACCCTAATCTTTGAGGTCAAAGCTGGCAAGCAATGCTTGGAAATTGGTGTTTTGGCGCGAGTTGTATGATTTAAAGCAATTTATTTTGCGCAAAAAGCCGTACGGCGGTATTTGAATTGCGGGCGGCGTCAGCTGCTTCGGCCGCCCGCTGCGGCATCAGGACTGAGTGCCAGGCAGCAAGCTATGTTTCAGTTCGCGCATGTCCGCCCCGCTGGGGTGCTGGAAGACCCGCAGACCAAACTCCGGAAGGATCGCCAGCAGGTGGTCGAAGATATCCGACTGAATGGCCTCATAGCGTGCCCAGGCGATGGTGTTGGTGAAGCAGTAGAGTTCCAGCGGCAGGCCGTCTGCGGTCGGGCTCAGCTGCCTGACCAACTGGGTCATCTCCTGATGGATACCCGGATGCTGGCGCAGGTAGTGTTCGACATAGGCGCGGAAGGTGCCGATGTTGGTAACCCGCCGGGTGTTTGCCGGCTCCTGGCTGGCCTCGGCCAGGGCACCATTCCAGCTGAGCAACTCGCTCTGCTTACTGTTCAGATACTGGCCGAGCAGCAGAAAACGCTGCAAACGGGCGATCTGCTCCGGGCTGAGGAAGCTGATGCTGGTTTGGTCAAGCAGCAGGCTGCGCTTGATCCGCCGTCCACCGGACTCCTGCATGCCACGCCAGTTCTTGAACGGGTCGCTGATAAAGCGCTTGGTCGGGATGGTGGTGATGGTCTTGTCCCAGTTCTGCACCTTGACCGTGTGCAGGGCGATATCGATGACATCGCCATCGGCGTTCAGCTGTGGCATCTCGATCCAGTCACCTACACGCACAATGTCACTGGAAGAAATCTGCACACTGGCCACCAGGGACAGCAGAGTGTCCTGGAAAATCAGCATCAGTACCGCGGCCATTGCGCCCAGGCCAGACAGCAGAATCAGCGGCGAGCGGTCGATCAGGCTGGCGACCATGAGTATTGCGGCAATCGCGAAGAGCAGAATCTTCACCACCTGCACGTAGCCCTTGATTGGCTTCAGATGGGCATTCGGGCGCTTCTGGTAGACGTTGTTGAGCAGGGTCAGCACGCCGCTGATGGCCAGGGCGATGGTCAGCACGATAAATGCGCTGCAAACATTGCCGGTCACTGCCACGACCGCTTTCGGCAGATTGGGCACCAGGGTGATGCCCGCAGAAATGATCAGCGCCGGGACGATATTGGCGAGCCGTGCAATCACCCGTGAGTCATGCAGGCTGCCGTCCTGGCCAATCGGTGTAGCTTTCAGTGCCCGGTACAGGCCGCGCAACAGGATGCGTTTGACCACCCAGTTGGCCAGCCAGGCAGCCAGTAGCAACAGCGACAGGCCTGTCAGGCTATAGAGTTCGGGGTAGTGTTCAAGCCACTGCTGGGCGTTTTTGTACAGCTCGTTCATGCTGCTCCTCGGGTGATCGTTCAGCGTGTTAACGCGGCCACCTTAACAAATGAGCGGGAGTCGGGCCGGCTGGGTTGTTTGCTGAACGTGTATCGAGGCAGGCTTATGGTTTGAAGGCGCCGATAAAAATCGCCGGGTCGACGCGGGCATCGTTCAGGCTGACGTTCCAGTGCAGGTGCGGCCCGGTGGCGCGGCCGGTGGCGCCGACCTTGCCGAGTACGCCGCCGCGCGGCAGGTCATCGCCGACCTTAACGCCGATGGCCGAGAGGTGGCAGAACATGCTGATCAGGCCCTGGCCGTGATCAACAAACACCGTCTTGCCATTAAAGAAATAGTCGCCAACCAGGATCACCTTGCCGGCGGCCGGGGCCTTGATCGGCGTGCCGCTGCCCACGGCGAAATCCAGCCCGGAGTGCGGGTTGCGTTCTTCGCCGTTGAAGAAGCGACGCAAGCCGAAGGGGCTCGACAGTGGGCCGTTGACCGGTTTGTCGAACAGCAGGTTGCTCGGCTGGCGCGGGCTGAATTGCTGATAGGCGCGGGTCTGCTCCGTCAGTTCGCGCTCAATGCGGGCAAGGTTCTTGGCGTTCGGATTGACCTGCTGCTGGTTCTTGATGGTGATGCGCTGCTCAACGTAGTGCTTGTTGCCGACCTGAAAGCTCAACGTCTGGCTGCCGTTGACGCTGATCTGCTGGTTGCCGGGCTTCACGCTTAGCGGGATGCCGACGATGGCGATCCAGCGTTGCTGGTCCTCGTGAATCACCAGTACTGGCTTGTTCTGATAGCGCACGCTGGGCGCGCTGGCGGCTGGCCCCAGATCAACCACGGCTACGCCGCCTGGCACCGGCTTATTCAGCAGGCGGCTGATAAAGCCTTCGGCGTGGATGGGCAGTGCAAGGCAGAACAGGGTGATAAGCGTGAATAGGCGCATTGGATATCCGTGGGGTGGATAGCACGAAGCTTATCCACCGCATTTAAAGGTAAATCGTAAAGGTCAATCGAGCAGCGAGAGGGTAACCGGTTGCACATGGTTGTCTTCGACCCGCACATCCAGCTCACCGCTGCCCAGGCGTGCCTTCAGGCGTTGGCCTGGTTGGGTATCGGCGGCATTGCGGATGGCGCGGCCGCGGTCATCGAGCAGGATGCTGTAGCCACGGCCTAGCGTCGCCAGCGGGCTGACTGCGTGTAGCGTCTGCACTTGGCTGTGCAGTTGCAGACGACGTGCCTTGAGTCCTTCACGCATGCTGCGTTGCAGGCGTTCGGCCAGGGCCTGCAGGCGTTGATCGAGCAGCTTGAGGTTGCGCTCCGGATGCACACTCAGCAGGCGGGTTTGCAGGTGATTCAGGCGTTCGCGGCGACTAGTCAGTTGACGCTCGAAGGCGCGGGTTAAGCGCATGTCCAGGTCATCCACGCGCTGAGCATGCTGGCGCAGGCGCTCGCCAGGGTGGCGCAAGCGCCGCTGCAAGCCTTCCAGGCGCATGCGTTCGCGCTCCAGGCGGTGCTGCATGCGCAGGTTCAGGCGGCGCTTGAGGTTGTGCAGGCGTTGCACCAGTTCGCTGCTGTCGGGTGCCAGCAGTTCGGCGGCAGCCGAGGGCGTAGGGGCGCGCACATCGGCGACGAAATCGGCGATGGACACATCGGTCTCATGGCCCACGGCGCTGACAATGGGGGTGACGCAGGCGGCAATGGCGCGCGCTACCGGCTCTTCATTGAAACACCAGAGATCTTCCAGCGAGCCGCCACCACGGGCCAGGATCAGCGCATCGAAGCCTTTTGCATCGGCAATGCCGAGGGCGCGGACAATTTGCGCGGTTGCTTCGCGGCCCTGAACGGCGGTGGGGATCAGGGTCAGCTCGACCTGCGGCGCACGGCGGCGGAATACGCTGATGATGTCGCGAATCACCGCGCCTGTGGGCGAGCTGACAATGCCAATACGTTTCGGGTGCGCTGGCAGGGCGACTTTGCCCTCGGCAGCAAACAGCCCTTCGGCGTTGAGTTTTTCCTTCAAGGCTTCGAAGGCCAAACGCAGGGCGCCATCGCCGGCCGGCTCGACCGCATCGAGAATCAGCTGGTAATCGCCGCGCCCTTCAAACAGCGAGACCTTGCCACGAACCTTGACCGCCAGACCGTCACGCAGCGCCTGACGTGCCTTGGCAGCGTTCTGCCGGAATAGCGCACAGCGCACCTGGGCCTGACTATCTTTAAGGGTGAAATAGATATGCCCGGACGCCGGCTTGGCCAGGTTGGAGATTTCTCCCTCGACCCAGATGCCGCCGAATACATCTTCCAGCAGCAGGCGTGCGCGGTTGTTCAGTTGGCTGACGCTGAGCACCTCGCGGTCGAGGTTCAGGCGTTGGAAAGAGTCTTTGATCATGCTCGGCATAGTAAAGGCTTTGCCTGGTCGGCCATAGTGGATTGGCCTTGACCGGCGTCGTGTGGCCATTAAGCTGCGCGCCTTCAACGCAAACCGAGTTCTGATATGAGTGAGCAGCAGGCGATCATCGTGCCGCAGATTTCCAGCTTTCCTGGCCATGAGGCGCGGGCGCGGTTGATCGTGCGTTGGCTGGTCAAGCAGAACATCATCAACGAGCAACTCACCACCTGCGGGCGCACCTTCAAGCATATGGGCTATGGCATTGCCGAGGGCGCGCGGCGGGTGGTCGAGCGCCCCGATTTGTTGCCGTTTGGGCAGGCGGTGCATGGCCTGGAGATTATCTATAAACGTTGCATCTATACCCCGACGGCGGGCTTTCTCGAAGAGGCCGGCTGCCCGGAGTGCCGTCGCGAGGTGGGCGAGCGCCTGTTCGATAGCCTGGAAGAGTGGATGCCGGGGCAGACCGATAACTTTATCTGTCCGCTGTGTGGCCATGAAGACGACATCAACGGCTTTCTGTTTCTGCAGCCCTGCGGTTTTTCCAACCTGGGTTTTATCTTCAATAACTGGGCCGATGCCGGCTTCAAGCAGGGCTTTCTCGACGAGTTCGCGGCGCGCCTGGGGTATCCGATTTCGCTGGTGCGGGTCGACTTGTAGGACAAGGTGGTCGGCTGGCCAAGGTTCCAGTCAGCCAGTCGATACTTTGCGTTGAGTGCAGGGGGGCGTCTGAGTATAATGGCGCGCTTCCAATTTTCCCGTCCGGGAGCCCCCGCCATGCTGCGTATCAGTCAAGAAGCTCTTACCTTCGACGACGTTCTACTTATTCCAGGTTATTCCGAAGTTCTGCCGAAGGATGTCAGCCTCAAAACGCGCCTGACCCGTGGCATCGAACTGAATATTCCATTGCTCTCTGCTGCCATGGATACCGTGACTGAAGCCCGTCTGGCGATTGCCATGGCTCAGGAAGGCGGCATCGGCATCATCCACAAGAATATGACGCCCGAGCAGCAGGCTGCCGAAGTGCGCAAGGTCAAGCGTTATGAGTCCGGTGTGGTGAAAGATCCGATCACCATCGAGGCCGACGCCACTGTGGGCGACCTGTTCGATCTGACTCGTCAAAACAACATCTCCGGTGTGCCCGTGCTGCACCACGGTGATCTGGTCGGCATCGTCACCAGCCGTGACGTGCGTTTCGAGACCAACATGAGCGCCAAGGTGCGCGACGTGATGACGCCGAAAGAGCGTCTGGTCACGGTCAAGGAAGGCGAAGACACCCAGGTGGTGCGCAAGCTGCTGCACAAGCACCGCATCGAGCGCGTACTGATCGTCGATGACCAGTTCCGCCTTAAGGGCATGATGACCGTCAACGACATCGAGAAAGCCAAGGCCTATCCGCTGGCCAGCAAGGACGACCAGGGTCGTCTGCGCGTCGGTGCAGCAGTCGGCACCGGTGCCGATACCGAAGACCGTGTTGCCGCGCTGGTGCATGCCGGCGTTGACGTGATCATCGTCGACACCGCCCACGGCCACTCCAAAGGCGTGATTGACCGCGTGCGCTGGGTCAAACAGAACTTCCCGGACGTGCAGGTGATCGGCGGCAACATTGCCACCGGCGCAGCAGCCAAGGCGCTGGCCGAAGCCGGTGCTGATGCGGTCAAGGTCGGTATCGGCCCAGGCTCGATCTGCACCACGCGCATCGTTGCTGGCGTCGGTGTACCGCAAATTTCTGCCGTGGCCAACGTCGCCGCTGCACTGGCTGGCACGGGCATCCCGCTGATCGCCGATGGCGGTATTCGCTTCTCCGGAGACCTGTCCAAAGCCATCGTTGCCGGCGCATCGGCCGTGATGATCGGCTCCATGCTCGCCGGTACTGAAGAAGCGCCGGGCGAAGTCGAGCTGTTCCAGGGTCGTTCCTACAAGGCTTACCGCGGCATGGGCTCGCTGGGCGCGATGGCGCAGGCGCAGGGCTCCTCGGACCGTTACTTCCAGGATTCGTCCGCCGGTGCCGAGAAATTGGTACCTGAAGGCATCGAAGGTCGTGTGCCGTACAAGGGCGCGATGGGCGCTATCGTTCACCAGTTGATGGGTGGCCTGCGTGCCTCCATGGGCTACACCGGTTGCGCGACCATCGAAGAGATGCGCAGCAAACCGGAGTTTGTGCGCATCACCGGTGCTGGTATGGCCGAGTCCCACGTTCATGACGTGCAGATCACCAAAGAAGCCCCCAACTACCGAGTGGGTTGATTAGGTTTGCAAGGCTGGGACAGCTTGCATTGAAAGTACTTGCACGGGGCTGCCGGTCACTAACACGCGCAGCCCCGTGTCATTTGTGAATTCCGCTACGAGAGACGGCCATGGCTCATCAAGACATCCACGCTCACCGCATCCTGATTCTGGATTTCGGCTCCCAGTACACCCAGCTGATCGCCCGCCGTGTGCGCGAGATCGGTGTGTACTGCGAACTGCACCCGTTCGACATGAGCGACGATGACATCCGTGCATTCGCCCCGCGCGGCATCATCCTCGCCGGTGGCCCGGAGTCGGTGCACGAAGCGGGTAGTCCGCGTGCGCCGCAGGCCGTGTTCGACCTCGGTGTGCCGGTGCTGGGTATCTGCTACGGCATGCAGACCATGGCCGAACAATTGGGCGGCAAGGTACAGGGCTCTGACGTGCGTGAGTTCGGCTATGCCCGCGTCGATGTAGTCGGCAAGGGCCGTTTGCTGGCCGGTATCGAAGATCACGTCGACGATGACGGCGTACTCGGCCTGGACGTGTGGATGAGCCACGGTGACAAGGTCACGGCCATGCCGACAGGCTTCAGCATTCTCGCCAGCACTCCGAGCTGCCCGATCGCCGCCATGAGCGACGATGCGCGTGCCTACTACGGCGTGCAGTTCCATCCGGAAGTGACCCACACCAAGCAGGGTGGCCGCATTCTGTCGCGCTTCGTGCTGGAAATCGCCGGTTGCGAAGCCCTGTGGACTGCCTCCAACATCGTTGAAGACGCCATCGCCAATGTGCGCGCCCAAGTCGGTAGCGCCAACGTGCTGCTCGGCCTGTCCGGCGGTGTGGACTCCTCGGTGGTTGCCGCCCTGCTGCACCGTGCCATTGGTGATCAGCTGACCTGCGTATTCGTCGACAACGGCCTGCTGCGCCTGCACGAAGGCGAGCAGGTTATGGCCATGTTTGCCGAGAACATGGGCGTCAAGGTGATCCGCGCCAATGCCGAAGAGCAGTTCCTTGGCAACCTTGCGGGTGAGTCCGACCCGGAGAAGAAGCGCAAGATCATCGGCCGCACCTTTATCGACGTGTTCGATGCAGAGGCCAGCAAGCTGGATAACATCCAGTTCCTCGCGCAGGGCACCATTTACCCGGACGTGATCGAGTCGGCTGGCGCGAAAAGCGGCAAGGCCCACGTGATCAAGAGCCACCACAACGTTGGCGGTCTGCCGGAGGAAATGAACCTCAAGCTGGTCGAGCCGCTGCGTGAACTGTTCAAGGACGAAGTGCGCAAGATCGGCCTGGAGTTGGGTCTGCCCTACGACATGGTCTACCGCCACCCGTTCCCGGGTCCGGGCCTGGGTGTGCGCATCCTCGGTGAAGTGAAGAAGGAGTACGCCGATCTGCTGCGCCGCGCCGACCACATCTTTATCGAAGAACTGCGCAAGGCTGACTGGTACCACAAGACCAGCCAGGCGTTCGTGGTGTTCCAGCCGGTGAAGTCGGTGGGTGTGGTCGGTGACGGCCGTCGCTACGCCTGGGTCGTCGCCCTGCGCGCCGTAGAAACCGTGGACTTTATGACCGCGCGCTGGGCACATCTGCCCTACGAGCTGCTGGAGACCGTCAGCGGCCGTATCATCAACGAAATCGAAGGCATCTCCCGCGTCACCTACGACGTGTCGAGCAAGCCGCCTGCCACCATCGAGTGGGAGTGATTCAGCCAACAAGGGCAGCGCAAGCTGCCCTTGTTGTTTGTGCTGCGGCATTCTGTCCGCTTCCCTGGGTCGTCAGTCCCGTTATTTAAATGAGAAGATATTGCAATTGGTAGTCCGGAAACATCCGGACTGATAGCGACCCCGGATTGCATCCGGCTACGGAAGTCTCAATGTCTTTTACCCGCAGACAAGTACTCGCCGGTTTGGCTGGCCTCGGTGTCGTCGGCCTTGGCACTGGCGGTGTGCGTTATTGGCTGGGTCGCCCGGAAAACGTGGCGACCCACGATTACGAACTGATTGCCGCGCCGCTGGATATGGAGCTGGTGCCGGGGCATGTGACGCCAGCCTGGGCCTACGGCGGTCAAGCCCCTGGTCTGGAGTTGCGTTGCCGGCAGGGCGAGCGGCTGCGGGTACGCTTTATCAACAAGCTGGAGGTGGACACCACCATCCACTGGCATGGCATTCGCCTGCCGCTGGAGATGGACGGTGTGCCTTATCTGTCGCAGCTGCCGGTCCAGCCTGGCGAGTATTTCGATTACAACTTTATCTGCCCAGATGCCGGCAGCTACTGGTACCACCCGCATACGGCCAGCACCGAGCAGCTTGGTCGCGGTCTGGTTGGCCCGTTGATTATCGAGGAGCGTGAGCCGAGCGGCTTTCGCCACGAGCGTACGCTAAGCCTGAAGACTTGGCATATCGACGAGGCGGGGGCTTTTACCGAGTTTCTGGTGCCGCGTCAGGCGGCGCGCGAGGGCACGCGGGGGCGCTTGAGTACCATCAATGGCGTGCCGACGCCGACGCTGGAACTACCGGCCGGCCAGGTGGTGCGCCTGCGTCTGATCAATGTGGATAGCACCATCACCTATCGGCTCAACCTGCCGGGTGGCGATGCGCGTATTTATGCGCTGGACGGCAACCCGGTCGAGCCGCTCCCGTTGGGCAAGGAGTACTGGATCGGGCCGGGGATGCGTGTCGATCTGGCGCTCAAGGTGCCGGCTGAGGGTGCGGAGCTGCCGCTGCGCAACGGCCCGCTGCGCTTGGCGACGCTGAAGAGTGTGGCCAGTGCTGAGCCTGCCGGAGACTGGCCACCAGCCTTGCCGGCCAACCCGGTGCTGGAGCCGGATCTGGCGCGAGCTGAAACCCTGCGCTTCAACTTCGAGTGGGCGGCGATGCTCTCGGGGGATGTCGAGCGTGGCGGCAGCTACAAATACTGGCAGATCAACGGCCAGGCCTGGGATATCAACGACAAGACCTGCGCCGATCGGCCCATCGCCACGTTGCAGAAGGATGGCCACTACATCTTCGTGCTACGCAACATGGCGCAGTACCAGCACCCGATCCATCTGCACGGCATGACCTTCAAGGTGTTGAGTTCAGACCGCCGCAAGATCGTGCCGTATTTCACCGATACCTATCTGCTGGGCAAAAACGAAACGGCGCGTATCGCTCTGGTGGCGGATAATCCTGGCGTGTGGATGTTCCACTGCCATGTTATCGACCACATGGAAACCGGCCTGATGGCCGCGATAGCGGTGGTGTAGGCTGGATGCCGCTTTTGGCATCCACCGGTTCTGCTGCTGGAGAACGCTGCGCAGTTTTTTGCCCTACGGATCGACTCAATGAAAAAACCACAGATCATCGACCGTTCGCGTGATCAGCACTTTATGTACGAGGCCCTGGCCCTGGCCGCTGAGGGCGCCGCGCTGGGCGAGGTGCCGGTCGGCGCCGTACTGGTGCAGGATGGCGAGGTTGTCGGGCGCGGCTTTAACTGCCCGATCTCCACCCATGATCCCAGTGCCCACGCCGAGATGGTGGCGATTCGCGCCGCCGCCCAAACCGTGGACAACTACCGCCTGCCGGGCAGCACCCTGTATGTGACCCTGGAGCCGTGCAGCATGTGCGCCGGGCTGATCGTGCATGCCCGTGTACAGCGCGTGGTGTATGGCGCGACCGAGCCTAAGGCGGGCATGGCTGTCAGTCGTGGCGAGTTCTTCAACCAGGCATTTCTCAACCACCGTGTTCTGGTCGAGGGCGGGGTGCTGGCCGAGGAGTGTGGTGCGGTGCTGAGTGCCTTTTTCAAGGCGCGGCGCGAGCAGCGTTAGCGGGTTTTATAACGGCGGGGTCTGCTCGTTGGGCTGACGTTTGTCGATGCCCGGCAGGTGCTGGCTGCTCTCGGCCAACTGTGAGCCTTCCAGCTGCGGCTGGGTTACCCAGGTGAGGATGTCGTAGTAGCGGCGGATGTTGCGCACAAAGTGCACCGGTTCGCCGCCACGGGCATAGCCGTAACGGGTTTTGCTGTACCACTGCTTCTGTGACAGGCGCGGCAGGATCTTCTGCACATCCAGCCACTTGTTCGGGTCCAGGCCTTCGGCTTCGGTGAGCTTGCGCGCATCTTCCAGATGACCGCCGCCGATGTTGTAAGCGGCCAGGGCGAACCAGGTGCGGTCGGGCTCTTGAATGCTCTCCGGCAGTTGCTCTTTCACGTGCACGATGTATTTGGCCCCGCCTTCGATGCTCTGCTTGGGGTTCAGGCGATCCGACACGCCCATGGCCTGGGCAGTGCGCAGGGTTAGCATCATCAGCCCGCGTACGCCGGTCTTCGAGGTGGCGCTGGGTTGCCAGAGTGACTCCTGATAGCCCATGGCCGCCAGCAGGCGCCAGTCCACCTGATTGGCTTGGGCGGCCTCGCGGAAGTATTTCTCGTAGCGCGGCAGGCGTTGTTGCAGGTGCTGGGCGAAGGTGTAGGCGCCAACATAGCCGAGTACGTCGACGTGGCCGTAGTAGCGGTCTTTGAGGCGTTGCAGGCTGCCGTTCTTCTGCGCGCGCTCGATAAAGGCATTCATCTCGTCGAGCAGGCTGCGGTCTTCGCCGGGAGCGGTGGCCCAGGCCAGATTTTGTGCATCGCCGAGGTCGAAGGCCACGCGCACGTTGGAGAAGTACACCTGGTTCATTGCCAGTTCGTTGGAGTCGACCAGGGTCAGGTCGATCTGTCCTTCATCGACCATGCGCAACAGGTCGACCACCTCGACCGCGGCGGATTCTTCGTAACTGAGTTCGGGCAATTGCAGTTTGAGCGCTGCCAGCTGTTCAGCGTGGCTGCTGCCTTTAAGCACCAGAATGCGTTTGCCGAGCAGGTCGTCCGGGCGGGTTGGGCGTTGTTGGCCGTTGCGGTAGATCACCTGCGGGGTGACCTCCAGATAGGGCAGGGAGAAGCGCGCCTGGGCTTGCCGTCCGTCGCTTTGCACCAGGCCGGCCGCAGCGAGCACCGGGCCGTTGGGCTGGTTCAGGCTGGCAAACAGCTCGTCGAGGTTATCGGCGGTTTCGATTTGCAGTTCGACGCCCAAGTCATCGGCAAAGCGCTTCACCAGCTCATATTCGAAGCCGGTTTCGCCGTTTCGGTCCTGGAAATAGGTGGCCGGGCTGTTACGGGTGATCACCCGCAGTACACCCTCCGCCTGAACGCGCTCGAGTGTGCTGGGTTCTTCAGCACAGCCGCCGAGCAGCAGGAGGATTCCGATCACCGACAGCCAGCAGGCGCAGCGCGCACGGAACGCAGATTGGGCAAACATTGGCGCAGTATACGCAAAGCCTGCTGCGCGCCATATATCGACAGCAACGGTCGTCTCTGTTAGCGCTGCGCGGCGTCGAGCCTGCGGGAGGCGCCCATTTGCAGGGCGCGGGCGGCTTGTCCGAAGCAGCTAATAGAGCCTGGCCGCCACGGGTGCTGTCGGCGACGCTTTAGGCTAGAATGCACGGCCTCAAAGTACACCCCTTCCCAGAGGCTGTCCCCGATGTTGATCCTGCGCGGCGCTCCCGCCCTTTCTGCTTTCCGTCACGGCAAACTGCTTGAACAACTGACCAGCAAGGTTCCTGCGGTCACCGGCCTGTATGCCGAGTTCGCGCATTTCGCCGAAGTGTCCGGCGTGCTTAACGCCGACGAAGAGCAGGTATTGGCCCGTTTGCTGAAGTACGGTCCGAGTGTGCCGGTGCAGGAGCCCAATGGCCGCCTGTTCCTGACCATTCCACGCTTCGGCACCATCTCGCCCTGGTCGAGCAAGGCCAGCGACATCGCCCGCAATTGCGGCCTGGCGAAGATTCAGCGTATTGAACGCGGCCTGGCCTACTACGTCAGTGGTGAGTTGAATGCGGCCGAGGCGCAGCAAGTGGCTGATCTGCTGCATGACCGCATGACCCAGTTGGTGCTGGACAACCTCGAAGGCGCGGCGGCCCTGTTCAGCCACGCTCAGCCCAAACCGCTGACGGCGATCGATATTCTTGGTGGCGGCCGCGCCGCACTGGAACAGGCCAACGCCGAGCTGGGCCTGGCCCTGGCCGAAGATGAAATCGACTATCTGCTGAATGCCTTCCAGGGCCTTGGGCGCAACCCGCACGACATCGAACTGATGATGTTTGCCCAGGCCAACTCCGAGCATTGCCGCCACAAGATTTTCAATGCCAGCTGGGATATCGACGGCGAAAGCCAGGACAAGTCGCTGTTCGGCATGATCAAGAACACCTACCAGATGCACAGCGAGAACGTGCTGTCCGCCTACAAGGACAACGCGTCGGTGATCGTCGGCCACACCGCTGGGCGTTTCTTCCCGAATCCGGAAACCCGCCAGTACGGTGCGGTGCAGGAGCCGGTGCATATCCTGATGAAGGTGGAAACCCACAACCACCCTACGGCGATTTCTCCGTTCTCCGGTGCATCCACTGGCTCCGGTGGCGAGATTCGCGACGAAGGCGCCACCGGTCGCGGCGCCAAGCCGAAAGCGGGTCTGACCGGCTTCACCGTTTCCAACCTGAACATCCCGGGTTTCGAACAGCCGTGGGAAGTGCCGTATGGCAAGCCCGAGCGCATCGTAACTCCGCTGGACATCATGATCGAAGGCCCGCTGGGCGGCGCCGCGTTCAACAACGAATTCGGTCGCCCGGCACTGACCGGCTACTTCCGTACCTTCGAGCAGTCGATCAGCACCCCGCACGGCGACGAAGTGCGCGGCTACCACAAGCCGATCATGCTCGCTGGCGGCATGGGCAACATCCGTGAAGACCACGTACAGAAAGCCGAGATCACCGTGGGCGCCAAGCTGATCGTGCTCGGCGGCCCGGCCATGCTGATCGGCCTGGGCGGCGGCGCCGCTTCGTCGGTTGCCACCGGTGCCAGCTCGGCTGATCTGGATTTCGCCTCGGTGCAGCGCGAGAACCCGGAAATGGAACGCCGCTGCCAGGAGGTCATCGACCGTTGCTGGCAGCTGGGCGACGCCAACCCCATCGCCTTTATTCACGACGTCGGTGCCGGTGGTATTTCCAACGCCTTCCCGGAGCTGGTCAATGACGGCGGCCGGGGCGGCCGTTTCGAGCTGCGTAACGTGCCGAATGACGAGCCGGGCATGGCCCCGCACGAGATCTGGAGCAACGAGTCCCAGGAGCGTTACGTACTGGCCGTCAGCGCTGTTGATTTCGAACGGTTCAAAGCCATTTGCGAGCGCGAGCGCTGCCCGTTTGCGGTCGTCGGCGAAGCCACCGAAGAAGCCCACCTGACCGTAACTGACAGCCACTTCGCCAACACCCCGGTGGACATGCCATTGGAAGTGCTGCTCGGCAAACCGCCGCGCATGCACCGTTCGGTGACCCGCGAAGCCGAGTTGGGCGACGATTTTGCTGCCGCCAATGTGGATATCGATGAAGCGGTAACCCGCGTGCTGCATCACCCGGCCGTAGCCAGCAAGAGCTTCCTGATCACCATTGGTGACCGCACTATTACCGGTCTGGTCGCGCGTGATCAGATGGTTGGCCCGTGGCAGGTGCCCGTGGCCGATTGCGCCGTGACCGCCACCAGCTTCGATGTGTACACCGGTGAGTCGATGGCCATGGGCGAGCGCACGCCGCTGGCGCTGCTGGATGCCGCCGCTTCCGGGCGTATGGCGATTGGCGAGACGCTGACCAACCTGGCGGCCTCGCGCATCGAAAAACTCTCCGACATCAAACTGTCCGCCAACTGGATGGCCGCTGCTGGCCACCCAGGCGAAGACGCGCGCCTGTACGACACCGTAAAAGCGGTTGGCATGCAGCTGTGCCCCGAGCTGGGCATCACCATTCCGGTGGGCAAGGACTCGATGTCGATGAAAACCCAGTGGCGCGATGAAGGCACGGATAAGAGCGTGACTTCGCCGCTGTCGTTGGTGGTGACCGGTTTTGCGCCGGTCAGTGATATTCGCAAGACCCTGACTCCGCAACTGCGCATGGACAAGGGCGAAACCGACCTGATCCTGATCGATCTGGGGCGTGGGCAGAACCGCATGGGTGCCTCGATCCTCACCCAGGTGTACGGCAAGCTTGGCACCCAGGCACCGGATGTGGATGACGCCGAAGACCTCAAGGCCTTCTTCGCGGTGATCCAGGGCCTGAATGCTGACGGCCATATCCTTGCTTACCACGACCGTTCCGACGGTGGTCTGCTGGTGACCGCACTGGAAATGGCCTTTGCCGGCCATTGCGGCTTGAACCTGTTCCTTGATGCCTTGGCTGATGACCGCGCTGAGCTGGCCGCCGTGCTGTTCAACGAAGAGCTGGGCGCCGTGATTCAGGTGCATCAGGACGCCACCCCAGAAGTGCTGGCGCAGTTCAGCGCCGCTGGTCTGGGCGACTGCGTGGCGGTGATCGGTCAGCCGGTCAACAGCGATGACGTGGCGATCAGCTTTAACGGTCAGCCGGTCTTCGGCGGCCAGCGCCGCCTGTTGCAGCGCCAGTGGGCGCAAACCAGCTACCAGATTCAGCGTCTGCGCGACAACGTGCAGTGCGCCGAGCAGGAGTTCGATGCCATCCTCGACGAGGAAAACCCAGGGCTGTCGGCCAAGCTCAGCTTCGACGTCAATCAGGACATCAGCGCACCGTATATCCGTAAGGGTGTGCGTCCGCAGATTGCCGTACTGCGTGAGCAGGGCGTCAACGGTCAGGTGGAAATGGCCGCAGCCTTCGACCGTGCGGGTTTCAATGCAATCGACGTGCATATGAGCGACATCCTCAGTGGCCGCGTCAGCCTGGAAGAGTTCAAGGGCCTGGTTGCCTGCGGCGGTTTCTCCTACGGTGACGTGCTGGGTGCCGGCGAAGGTTGGGCCAAGTCGATCCTGTTCAACAGCCGCGCGCGCGATGGTTTCCAAGCGTTCTTTGAGCGTAAGGACAGCTTTGCCCTTGGCGTGTGCAACGGCTGCCAGATGATGAGCAACCTGCACGAACTGATCCCTGGTACCGAGTTCTGGCCGCATTTCGTACGCAACCGCTCCGAGCAGTTCGAAGCGCGTGTGGCGATGGTGCAGGTGCAGGAGTCGGCATCGATCTTCCTGCAAGGCATGGCCGGTTCGCGTATGCCGATCGCCATCGCCCACGGCGAAGGTCATGCCGAGTTCGAGAACGAGGAAGCGCTGCTCGAGGCGGATCTGTCCGGCTGTGTGGCCATGCGCTTTATCGACAACCACGGCAAAGTCACCGAGACCTACCCGGCCAACCCGAACGGTTCGCCGCGTGGGATCACTGGCCTGACCAGCCGTGACGGCCGTGTGACCATCATGATGCCGCACCCGGAGCGGGTATTCCGCGCCGTGCAGAACTCCTGGAAGCCGGATGACTGGCAGGAAGATGCAGGCTGGATGCGCATGTTCCGTAACGCCCGCGTGTGGGTGGATTGACCCGGTTGGTGCAGGCTTATGTCGAGTAAGCCTGCGCCGATTCTGCCTGAGGTGCGCCAGGTCAAACCTGGCGATACCTTACTGCTGTGCCGCTGCGGGCATTCGCCCCGGCTTCCCGATTGTCCCTCTACCTGTCCTGATGCGCTTGAGCTGCAGCCTGAGCGTGAGCAGTTTCTGCTGCTGTGCCGTTGTGGCCAATCACAGCGCTTACCCTATTGTGACGGCCGGCATAATCAGCCGGTGCAGGGCTTGAAGGCCCGCTGGCGGCGCTTCTGGCGTGGCCTGTAGCGTGCGTCAGGATGGAACGCTTGGCCAATAAGCCGGTCATAGGATGCAAGTGTGATGGGCCTCGCGAACCGTGAGTGAGGCAAAGTGCCATTATTGTGTGGCATCATTACCGAGCTGTTTTTAATCAGTTTTGCCGGCGGGGACTTCGATGTACAAGCTGTGTTTTTATGTGCCTGAAACCCATCTGGACGCGGTGAAATCCGCCGTATTCAGCGCGGGCGGTGGCCGCATAGGTCAGTATGATCAGTGCTGTTGGCAGGTGCTTGGGCAGGGGCAGTTCCGTGCCCTAGAAGGCAGTCAACCGTTTATCGGGCAGCCGGGGCAGGTGACTCAAGTGGCTGAGTGGAAGGTCGAGATGGTGGTGGCCGATGAGCTGATCCACGATGCGGTCAAGGCCATGAAGAAGCAGCATCCCTATGAGACGCCTGCCTTCGAGGTGTGGCGCTTGTCAGACATCCAGTTCTAAGTGCTGAGCGGCTGCGGCTGGTTCGCAGGGCTCTGCGTCCGAACATGAAAAAGGCACCTTGAGGTGCCTTTTTTGTGCCTGCCGTTCAGGGCCGGATTTCGATCAATGTGCCGTCTTTGACCAGTGACCAGACTTCACGCATGTCGATGTTCTTCATGGCGATACAGCCTTCGGTCCAGTCCAGGGTGTGGAAGAACCATTCGGGGTATTCCTCGTCCAGCGGCGTGCCGTGGATCATGATCATGCCGCCGGCCGGTACGCCCTTGGCGCGGGCTTGCGCCTGGTCGCGGGCGTTGGGGTAGGAAATGTGCATGGACAGGTTGTACTTGTCACTGGTCTTGCGCCAGTCGATCCAGTAGAAACCCTCCGGGGTGCGCAGGTCGCCTTCGCGCTGTTTGGCGCCATCCGGCTGCTTGCCCAATGAGATGCGGTAGGACTTGAGGGTGTCGCCACGGCTGATCAGGTGCAGCTTGCGTTCGGATTTAACCACCAGCACCTTGTCGATGGTTTTACCGTTGAGGCTTGGGGTGGTGTTGGCGTGGCCAGTCAGAGAAACGGTCAGGCAGAGTAGGGCGAACAACCAGCGCATCGTAATTCCCATGGATCAAAAGGCTTTCTTGTAGTGTGCGCGCAAGGCTTCAAGCGGCTCGTTGCGGACCGGGTAGTGCTGCTGCAGGCGGTCTGCGAAGTAGCATTCTAAGGTACGCCCGATGGTCGGGAAAGCCAGCTCTGACCAGGGGATGTCCTGTTCGTGAAACAACTGCACCTCCAGGCTTTCCTCGCCGGGGGCAAAGTTCAGGTCGACCAGTTCGGCGCGAAACAGCATGTACACCTGGTTGATGTGCGGCAGGTCGAACAAGGTATACAAACTCAGGCTACGCACTCGGGCGCAGGCTTCTTCATGGGTTTCACGGGCGGCGGCCTGTTCCAGGGTTTCACCGTTTTCCATAAAGCCGGCGGGCAGCGTCCAGTAACCGCGTCGCGGTTCGATGGCGCGGCGGCACAGCAATACCTGTTCGCCCCATACCGGCAGGCAGCCGGCAATGATGCGTGGGTTCTGGTAGTGCACGGTCTGGCACTGCGCGCAGACATGGCGCGGGCGATTGTCGCCCTGCGGGATGATGTGGTTGATCGGGCCACCACAGTTGCTACAGAACTTCATGCCAGATCCTCGCTGCGTGTCGGCTATCTTGGCGTGCGTGCCGGGTGCTCGGCAAGCGACCTGAGCGTTTGGTTTATCGAGCGCCTGAATGATGCCTGGCTGCGGTACGGGGCTTGGGCCGTGCGCCGCTTTCGTGCCATGATCGACGGCAGAATAAAAGACCGAGAATCCCCATGCTGGACGAGTTGCTCCATCGCATGCGCGGCTATAGCCCGCTCAGTTTGCCGATCGACAAACACTACCCTGAAGCCGCAGTGCTGGTGCCCATCACCCGCAGTGACGAACCGGAGGTGGTGCTGACTCTGCGCGCCAGTGGTTTGTCCACGCACAGTGGCGAAGTGGCCTTTCCCGGTGGTCGGCGCGACCCTGAGGATGCTGACCTGGTACAGACCGCCCTGCGCGAAGCCGAGGAGGAGATCGGCCTGCCGCCAGGTCTGGTCGAGGTGATTGGGCCGCTCAGCACGTTGGTTTCGCGTCATGGCATACAGGTCACGCCCTACGTCGGGCTGGTGCCGGATTTTGTCGAATACCAACCCAATGATGGCGAGATTGCCGCCGTATTTGCTGTGCCACTGGCGTTCTTTCGTGACGACCCGCGCGAAACTACGCACCGTATCGATTACCTCGGGCGCAGCTGGTACGTGCCGAGTTACCGCTATGGCGAATACAAGATCTGGGGGCTGACGGCGATCATGCTGGTCGAGTTGGTCAACCTGGTATTCGACGATGTGCGGATCGACATGCATCAGCCGCCCGAGCACTTTATCAAGCTCACCTGAGCTTATGAGGAAGCAACCATGAAATATCGACTGGGTTCGTCCAGCGTCGACGCCCATCCAGAGAGTTGGGTTGCACCTAATGCCACCCTGGTGGGCAAGGTCAAACTGGAGCCGGGGGCCAGCGTGTGGTTTAACGCCGTGCTGCGCGGCGACAACGAGCTGATTCATATCGGTGAGAACAGCAACGTGCAGGACGGCACGGTGATGCACACCGACATGGGCTTTCCGCTGACTATCGGCAAGGGCGTGACCATCGGCCATAACGTCATGTTGCACGGCTGCACCGTGGGCGATTACAGCCTGATCGGTATCAATGCGGTAATTCTCAACGGTGCAAAAATCGGTAAGAACTGCATCATCGGCGCCAATAGCCTGATTGGTGAAGGCAAAGAAATTCCCGATGGCTCGCTGGTCATGGGCTCGCCCGGCAAGGTGGTGCGTGAGCTGACCGAGCCGCAGAAAAAGATGCTCGAAGCCAGCGCCGCCCATTACGTGCACAACGCCCAGCGTTATGCCCGTGATCTGCAAGAGCAGGACGAGTGATGCAATCGCAGGAACGTCCAGTCGCTTCGCCCTGCGTGCATGTCTGTGCGTTGGACGATGAAGATATCTGCATCGGCTGCCAGCGCACGGTAGCCGAAATTACCCGCTGGAGCCTGATGGACAACAGCGAGCGCCGCGAGGTGCTGATGCGCTGTCATGAGCGGGCCAAGGCCAAAGGCATTCTGCTGTAACTTTCTTGATCAGTTTGAGGATTCTCCATGCCCCGTATCGGAACCCCTTTGTCGCCGACCGCGACCCGTGTGCTGTTGTGTGGCTCTGGTGAGCTGGGCAAGGAGGTGGTGATCGAGTTGCAGCGCCTCGGTGTTGAGGTGATCGCCGTGGACCGTTATGCCAATGCGCCGGCCATGCAGGTGGCGCACCGCAGCCATGTGATCAACATGCTCGACGGCGCCGCCCTGCGTGCAGTGATCGAGCTGGAGCAGCCGCACTACATCGTCCCGGAAATCGAGGCGATTGCCACCGCGACCCTGGTCGAGCTGGAAAATCAAGGCTTTACCGTGATCCCCAGTGCGCGCGCTGCGCAGCTGACCATGAACCGTGAAGGCATCCGCCGCCTGGCCGCCGAAGAGCTGGGTCTGCCGACCTCGCCGTATCGCTTTGCCGACTCCTTTGAGGAATGTCGTGCGGCTGTTGAAGCGATTGGTTTTCCCTGCCTGATCAAGCCGATCATGAGTTCGTCCGGCAAGGGTCAGTCGGTACTGAAAAGCCTGGATGACCTGAAAGCCGCCTGGGATTACGCCCAGGCCGGCGGTCGCGCCGGTAAAGGCCGGGTGATCGTCGAGGGGTTTATCGACTTCGACTATGAAATTGCCTTGCTGACGGTGCGTCACAGTGGTGGCACGACATTCTGTGCGCCGGTCGGGCATCGCCAGGTCAAGGGTGACTACCAGGAGTCCTGGCAACCGCAACCCATGAGCCCCAAGGCGCAGGCCGAAGCCGAGCGTATTGCGCTGGCGGTGACCGGCTCGCTGGGCGGGCGCGGGCTGTTTGGCGTTGAACTGTTCGTCAAAGAGGATCAGGTGTGGTTCTGCGAAATCTCGCCGCGCCCGCACGACACCGGCCTGGTCACCCTGATTTCCCAGGATCTGTCCGAGTTTGCTCTGCATGCACGGGCCATTCTGGGGCTGCCAATTCCGGCCATCCGTCAGTTAGGGCCGTCCGCTTCTGCGGTGATTTTGGTTGAGGGCGAGTCGCAGCAGGTCAGTTTTGGCAACCTCGGCGTCGCGCTGGCCGAGCCGGATACCGCTCTACGCCTCTTCGGCAAACCGGAAGTCAGCGGTCAGCGGCGCATGGGTGTGGCGCTGGCGCGGGACGAGTCGCTGCAAGCTGCGCGGGCCAAAGCCACGCGTGCGGCGCAGGCCGTTAGCGTCGAATTGTGAGGGCCTGGCGCGCCTATGCCTGGTGGTTGGGGCTGCTGGCGTTGGCGCCGCTGGCCCTGCCACTTGCGCTGTATACCCGGCGCACGGCGTTGCGTCTGCCACCTGCTGGTGGCGAGTTGTGCGGGGTTGCTGGTGAGCATTTGCCGGGGTCACCGTTGCGCTTGTTGGTGCTGGGTGAGTCGACGGCAGTGGGCGTTGGTGTGGAGCGGTTGCAAGACGCCCTGGTGGGGCAGTTGGCCGGGGCTTTGGCGCAGCGCAGCGGGCGGCCTGTCACCTGGCGGGTCTGTGGCGAAAACGGTATCACGGCGGTGCAGGCCCAGGCTCGATTGCTGCCGCAGGCGCTGGAGCAGCCAGTGGATCTGGCGCTGTTGGTCTTCGGCGTTAATGACAGTACTCACCTGACGTCCCTGGCGCGCTGGCAAGCGGCCCTGGCAGACATGGCCACTGCATTGCAGGCGCACGGTGCGCAGGTGGCCTTCAGCAGCGTGCCGCCGCTGCAGCATTTCAGTGCCTTGCCCTGGTTGTTGCGGCGCTTGCTTGGCTGGCGGGCGGGCTTGCTGGATGCCCGGTTGCGGCAGTTGGCCGGGCGTTTGGGCGCTGGCCACCATGCGATCGAGCTGGAGTTTGCTGCGGCTTATCTGGCTCGCGATGGTTATCACCCATCTGCCCTGGGTTATCGCGTGTGGGCCGAGTGGTTAGCCCTCAGTCTGCTGACGGCTGCGTGGCCTTAGGTTTGGCGTTGGCCTGCCAGATACGCACGCTTTTTACCCGGTTCTCGGTTGCCTGCAGGATTTCCAGGCGGTAAGGGCCGATCTTCAGGCATACCGCGCTATCGGGAATGCTTTCCAGGGCCTCGGTGATCAAGCCATTGAGGGTCTTCGGGCCGTCGCTGGGCAGGTGCCAATCCAGTGCCTTGTTGATCTCGCGAATATAGGCCGCGCCGTCGATCACCTGGGTGCCATCTTCCTGGGGGTGGATGTCCGGGCTGCGCAGGGTGTCCTGGTTGCTGAAATCGCCGACGATTTCTTCGAGGATATCTTCCAGGGTGACGATGCCGATGACATCGCCATATTCGTCCACCACGATGCCAATGCGTCGTTTCTGCTTCTGGAAGTTGATCAGTTGGGTCGACAGCGGCGTGCCTTCCGGCACGAAATAGGGCTCGTTGCGGGCGGCCAGTAGTGCGTCCTTGCTGAGCTGGTTGTGCGTCAGCAGGCGGGCGATCTGGCGCATGTGCACGATGCCTTCGATCTGATTGATGTCTGTGCGAAACAACGGCAGGCGGGTGTGTGTGGTGTTGGTCAGCTGGTTGATGATGCTGTCGAGGTCATCGTCCAGATTGATCCCGGTCACTTCGTTACGCGGGATCATGATGTCATCCACCGTCACCCGTTCCAGGTCGAGAATGCCGAGCAGCATGTCCTGACGGTTTTTCGGCAGCTCATGGCCGGACTCGCGCACCACACTGCGCAGCTCCTCGGTGGTCAGGCTGTCGCTGCGTTTGCGGGTCGGGTCAACGCCCATCAGTCGGAGCAGGCCGTTGCTGATCCAGCCCAGCAGAATCACCAGTGGGTAGAACAGCTTGAGCAGCAATAACAGGGGCAGGCTGAACGGGTAGGCCACCGTTTCCGGGCGCAGGGCGGCCAGGGTCTTGGGCGTGATTTCACCGAAAATCAGCAGGGCCAGGGTCATGCCAAGGGTGGCAATGACAATCCCGGCCTCCCCCCAGTATTGCAGGGCCAGAACGGTGGCGATGACTGAGGCGAGGATGTTGACGAAGTTGTTGCCGATCAGAATGGTGCCCAGCAGGCGATCCGGGCGACTGAGCAGGGCGCTGACACGCTTGGCGCCGCGATGTCCTTCCCGTGCCAAGTGCTTGAGGCGGTAACGATTGAGGCTGAGGATGCCGGTTTCCGAGCTGGAGAAAAATGCCGAGCAGAGCAGCAGGAAGATCAGCAGGAAGATCAGCAGGCCGAGGAGGAAACCAGGGGGTATGTTGTCCACGCAGCGGCCTTGGCTGTCAGATGTGCAGGATGAATTCGCGAACCAGCTTACTGCCGAAATAGGCCAGCATCAGCAGGCAGAAGCCGGCCAGGGTCCAGCGAATCGCTTTATGGCCACGCCAGCCGAGTTGATGTCGGCCCCACAGCAGCACGGCAAATACCACCCAGGCGAAGAATGACAGGAAGGTCTTGTGCGCCAGGTGCTGGGCAAACAGGTCATTGATAAACAGTGCGCCGGACAGCAGTGACAGCGACAGCAGTGCCCAGCCAGCCCAGAGAAAGCCGAACAGAAGGCTTTCCATGGTTTGCAAAGGTGGGAAGTTCTTGATCAGCCCGGAGGGATGCTTGTGCTTGAGCTGATGGTCCTGCAGCAGCAGGAGCAGCGACTGGAATACGGCGATGGTCAGCATGCCGTAAGCCGTCACGGACAGCAGGATGTGCGCCAGGATGCCGGGTGCCTCATCAATCGGTCGGCTTGTGCCGCTGGGCATGAACTGCGCGAGCAGGACGGTCAGAAAACCCAGTGGGAACAGCAGAATCAGCAGGTTTTCCACGGGGATACGCGCACAGGCCAGCAGGGTCAGCAGAATGACCGAGGCGGCAATCAGGCTCGCGGCATTGAAAAAGTCCAGTGACAGGCCCGTTGGGCTGTACATCTGCATGAACAGGCTGCTGGTATGGAACAGCAGGGCGAAAACGCCGAGCACAACCAACAGGCGCTTGTTGATGGTGCTGCGCTGATGCAAGCGCAGGCCCTGATAAGACGCGGCTGCCACGTAGAAGCAGGCGGCGGCGAGGCTGGGTAGCAGAGGGTGCATAAATCCTTGTCAGGCAAACCCGAAAGACGCGCAGTGTGGCATACAACCGCCGCACCACGAAAGCATCTGAGCTGTGTCGAGGGCTCTGGCGCGGTGGCGATGAAACGTCAACAGAACCAACCACTCTTCGCTATAATCCGCCGCCTGTTACAAGCCTACCCTCGGCTCAGTTGAGCCTGAAAGGAACGAGCATGTTTGAAAATCTGACTGATCGGCTCTCACAGACCCTGCGCAATGTCACTGGCAAGGCCAAGCTGAGCGAAGACAACATCAAGGACACCCTGCGCGAAGTGCGCATGGCCTTGCTGGAAGCTGACGTGGCCCTGCCTGTGGTCAAGGACTTCGTTAATAAGGTCAAGGATCGTGCGGTCGGTACTGAAGTCTCGAAGAGCCTGACTCCTGGTCAGGCCTTCGTGAAGGTTGTGCGTGCCGAGCTGGAAGAGCTGATGGGCGCGGCCAACGAAGATCTCGCGTTGAATGCGGTGCCACCTGCCGTGGTGCTGATGGCGGGTCTGCAGGGGGCGGGCAAGACCACCACCGTTGGCAAGCTGGCGCGCTTCCTTAAAGAGCGCAAGAAGAAAACCGTGATGGTGGTGTCGGCTGACGTTTATCGCCCAGCCGCGATCAAACAGCTGGAAACCCTGGCCAATGACATTGGCGTGACCTTCTTCCCTTCTGACATCAGTCAGAAACCGGTGGCGATTGCCGAGGCGGCGATCAAGGAAGCCAAGCTCAAATTTATCGACGTGGTGCTGGTCGATACTGCCGGTCGTCTGGCCATAGATGCCGAGATGATGGCGGAAATCCAGGCGCTACACGGGGCGATCAAGCCGGTGGAAACCCTGTTCGTGGTCGACGCTATGACCGGTCAGGACGCTGCCAACACCGCCAAAGCCTTTAATGATGCGCTGCCGCTGACCGGGGTTGTGCTGACCAAGGTTGACGGTGATGCCCGTGGTGGTGCGGCGCTGTCGGTGCGGCACATCACCGGCAAGCCGATCAAGTTTATCGGCATGGGCGAGAAGACCGAGGCGCTGGAGCCCTTCCATCCCGATCGTATCGCTTCGCGCATTCTCGGCATGGGTGATGTGCTCAGCCTGATCGAACAGGCCGAGCAGACCCTGGATCGCGAGAAGGCCGAGAAACTCACCAAGAAGCTGAAGAAGGGCAAGGGCTTCGACCTCGAAGACTTCCGCGACCAGCTGCAGCAGATGAAGAACATGGGCGGCCTTGGCGGCCTGATGGACAAGCTGCCGCAGATGGGTGGCGTCAATCTGGCGCAGATGGGCAATGCCCAGGGCGCGGCCGAGAAGCAGTTCAAACAGATGGAGGCGATCATCAACTCGATGACCCCTCAGGAGCGCCGCGACCCGGACATCATCAGCGGCTCGCGCAAGCGCCGCATCGCCATGGGTTCCGGCACGCAGGTGCAGGATATTGGCCGTCTGATCAAGCAGCACAAACAAATGCAGAAGATGATGAAGAAATTCACTGCCAAAGGTGGTATGGCCAAGATGATGCGCGGCATGGGTGGGATGATGCCGGGCGGTCTGCCGAAGCTTTAACAGCAGTAATGAAAGGTAGTGTGCGGGCTGGCGAGATTGTTTGTCAGCCTGATGCATAGCCAGCACCGACCGGCTGCTTGAAAAAGAGATTTGCAAAAAGCCGGATAATCCTTAGAATATGCGGCCTTTCGGGCCTAGTGCCCTATGCTTGCATTTCAGTTTTGCAGCACCGACTACAGGAAAGAAGTTCAATGGTAACCATCCGTCTTGCCCGTGGCGGCTCCAAAAAGCGCCCGTTCTACCACCTGACCGTGACCAACAGCCGCAATGCGCGCGATGGTCGCTTCGTTGAGCGTATTGGTTTCTTCAACCCGGTTGCTTCGGGCGCAGAAGTCAAACTGTCTGTTGACCAAGAGCGTGCCGCTTACTGGCTCGGTCAAGGTGCACAGCCGTCTGAGCGCGTAGCTCAGCTGCTCAAGGAAGCTGCTAAGGCTGCAGCCTAAGCATCATGAGCATGACGCCAGCTCCCGCCGAGGGCCTTGTAGTTCTCGGCAAGATTGTCTCGGTGCATGGCGTAAAGGGTGATGTGAAGGTGTATTCCTTTACCGAGCCTTTGACCAACGTGCTCAATTACCCTCACTGGACGCTCAAGCGTGACGGCGAGGTTAAGCAAGTTGAAGTAGCCAGTGGACGTTTGCAGGGCAAAGTTCTGGTGGCAAAGCTGAAGGGTCTGGATGATCGCGAAGTGGCTCGTACCTTCGCGGGGTTTGACATTTGTGTACCTCGCAGCCAGTTACCGGAACTCAGCGACGGCGATTACTACTGGTATCAGTTGGAAGGTCTCAAGGTCATTGATCAGGCAGGGCAATTGCTCGGCAAGGTTGATCATCTGTTTGAGACTGGTGCCAACGATGTGATGGTGGTCAAACCCTGCACCGACAGCCTGGATGGTCGCGAGCGCCTGTTGCCCTATACCGAGCAATGTGTGTTGTCGATTGATCTGGCCTCTGGCGAAATGCGGGTCGACTGGGATGCGGACTTCTAAGCCTGATGTCAAATCTGCGCGTTGAAGTCATTACGTTGTTCCCGGAAATGTTTGCCGCTATCAGCGAATACGGCATCACCAGCCGAGCGGTGAAGCAGGGTTTGTTGCAATTGACCTGCTGGAACCCGCGCAGCTACACCACAGACCGCCATCACACTGTTGATGACCGGCCTTTTGGCGGTGGCCCAGGCATGGTGATGAAGATCAAACCGCTTGAAGATGCTTTGCTTGAGGCGAAGCAGGCAGCAGGTGGTGCGGCCAAGGTGATTTACCTGTCGCCGCAAGGTCGTCAGCTGACGCAGTCAGCAGTACGCGAACTGGCTAACGAAGAGGCTTTAATCCTAATCGCAGGTCGCTACGAAGGCATTGATGAGCGCTTTATTGAAGCGCATGTCGATGAAGAATGGTCGATTGGGGATTACGTCCTGTCTGGCGGTGAGCTGCCAGCCATGGTGCTGATCGACGCGGTAACGCGCCTTTTGCCTGGTGCATTGGGTCATGCAGACTCGGCCGAGGAAGACTCCTTTACGGATGGCTTGCTCGACTGCCCGCACTACACCCGTCCGGAGGTGTATGCGGATAAACGTGTTCCCGAAGTGTTGCTGAGTGGCAACCATGAACACATCCGGCGCTGGCGTTTGCAGCAGTCCCTTGGTCGGACCTACGAACGACGCGCTGATCTTCTGGAAAGCCGCTCGCTTTCTGGAGAAGAGAAAAAGCTGCTGGAGGAATACGTCCGCCAGCGGGACGATAGTTAATGTATCGATGACCGGCTAAGGCCTGTCTTAGGAGCGCAGCATGACCAACAAGATTATTCAGCAGATCGAAGCTGAACAGATGAGCAAAGTGATCCCGACTTTCGCACCAGGCGACACCGTTGTCGTTCAGGTTAAAGTGAAAGAAGGCGACCGTCAGCGTCTGCAGGCGTTCGAAGGCGTTGTAATCGCCAAGCGTAACCGTGGTCTGAACAGTGCGTTCACTGTTCGCAAGATCTCCAACGGTGTTGGCGTTGAGCGTACTTTCCAGACCTACAGCCCGCTGGTTGACAGCCTGGCCGTTAAGCGTCGCGGTGACGTACGTAAAGCCAAGCTGTACTACCTGCGTGACCTGTCCGGTAAGGCAGCGCGCATCAAGGAAAAACTGGGCTAAGTCTCAGCTTTTCAACAAAAAAGCAGCCTTCGGGCTGCTTTTTTCGTTTCTGGGCCGGTGACTGGTGAGTTTTGCCCGGCTTCAACATTGCCCATTTGGCAGCGTGAAAATAACCATAAGAACCCGCAGCACTGTGGCAGCCATATCCGATTGAATCTGGCAGTAGTGGCATGACCCCGAGAGAGCAGGAAATTCAGCGGCGCACCGTGTTATCGGAAACCCGCGTGACCAAGGCGGTATTCCCGCCGACCACTAATCATCACAACGCCCTCTTCGGTGGTACGGCATTGGCCTGGATGGACGAAGTGTCGTTTATCGCCGCCACGCGCTTCTGTCGCTTGCCGCTGGTGACGGTGTCGTCGGATCGCATCGATTTCAAACACGCGATACCAGCCGGCTCAATCGTTGAGCTGATTGGTCGGGTGGTCAAGGTAGGCACCACCAGCCTCAAGGTTGAGGTCGAGGTATTTGTCGAAAGCATGAGCAGTGACGCCCGCGAGCGGGCGATCAGTGGCGTGTTCAGTTTTGTTGCGATCGATGAGCAGCAGAAACCGGTGCCTGTGCTGCCATGCTGAGCGCAGGCTCCGTTCCTACTGATGCAGGCTGATCTTCAGGGAGGCCTGCGACAGGTCGATATCGTGCAGGCTGATGCTGCCCATGCTCTGGCCCTGCGGCGCGCCGGCGACACGGATATTGTCGAAGCGCAGCTCACCAATCGAGCTGGGCAGGCGCACATTGACCGAGCCATCGGCGTTGATCACTGAGGTCAGCTTGCTGGTGTCGTACTGCACGTCTTTCATCGAGGTTTCCGCCTCAAGACTGCTCAGTACCGGCATCACCAGTTTGCTCAGTTGACCAACGGTGCCTAGGCCGTCGCCACTGCCAGCCTGGAGAAACAAGCCTTGCAGTACGTCGTCGAGGCCCTGGGCGCTGACATTGCTCATTTCCAGGTCGCTCAAGGGGCGCAGGCCGCGTGGCGTCTGTTCCTGGCTGACCGCGCTGACTTGCGAGCGTGGTGCGTCGGCGCTGGCGATCTGGAAGGGTGTGAGCAGGGCTGCGACTAGAGTCGCTGCGAGGCGCAGGTTGCTTTGTTTGCTGAGGGCTTTTTTCAGCTGGCGTTCGCTCAGCCAGCCCTGCTCGACAAGGATTTCACCCAGGCGCTTCTGGCTGGTGAGTTGCAGTTTGATGGCAGCATCCAGCTGACCGCGGTTAATCAGTCCCTTGTTGATCAGAATCTGACCAAGGCGTGAGTGCTGTTGGCTGGACATCGCGTGGGCCCATTGTGCTGTAGTGGCGTGATGCAATCATGGTCTGCAAATGGCTGCCTGTCACCCACCCAAAGATAGGGTGACGTCGGCTTTCAGCGTTGGTCTAGCGACCGTTGGTCGGCTGCCAATCTGTGAGCAGATGCGGTGCGTGAGGCTGGTCGAGGGTGCCGGGCTGGTGGACACTAGCCCAACTGTTCAATGAGGTTATTTGATGCCTGCTATCGATCATCCACTGATTGAGCGTTTTCTGGAGTCGCTCTGGCTGGAAAAGGGCTTGTCAGCTCATACGCGAGCGGCGTATCGCAGTGATCTGGCGTTGTTCAATGGTTGGTTGCAACCGCGTGATGTGCAACTGGCGGATGCCGGGCGTGAGCTTATTCTGGATCACTTGGCCTGGCGTCTGAATGAAGGTTACAAGGCGCGCTCCACGGCGCGACTGCTCTCGGGGTTGCGCGGGTTCTACCGGTTTCTCCTGCGTGAGCAGTTGATTAGCCGTGATCCGACCTTGCAGGTTGACTTGCCGCAGTTGGGGCGGCCACTGCCCAAGTCGCTGTCCGAGGCGGATGTCGAGGCGTTGCTGGCCGCGCCGGAGCTGGACGATCCGATCGGCCTGCGCGACCGTGCGATGCTCGAAGTGCTGTATGCCTGCGGTCTGCGGGTCAGTGAGCTGATCAGTCTGACGCTGGAGCAGGTTAACCTGCGCCAGGGTGTGCTGCGGGTGTTTGGCAAGGGCAGCAAGGAGCGCCTGGTGCCGCTGGGTGAAGAGGCGATTGCCTGGATTGAACGCTACAGCAAGGAAGCGCGGCCGTTTCTGTTGGATGGCAAGCCCAGTGATGTGCTGTTTCCCAGCCTCCGGGGCGAGCAAATGACCCGGCAAACCTTCTGGTATCGCATCAAACACCAAGCCAAGATGGCGGGGATCAGCAAGAGCCTGTCGCCGCACACCTTGCGCCATGCTTTCGCCACTCATTTGCTCAACCATGGTGCTGATTTGCGCGTGGTGCAGATGCTCCTCGGGCACAGCGATCTGTCGACTACGCAGATCTACACCCACATTGCCCGCGCGCGGTTGCAAGAGTTGCATGCGCAGCACCACCCACGCGGCTGAGAGTGCCGCCTGGCCTACCGTGGTCGGTCTGTTCGGGCTTCTATGGTAGGCTGTGCCGATTATTCGTCAGAGCGTCTTTCGACAGGAGTTTGTATGCGTTTCAACCGCATTGTTGTCGCGTTGGCCTTGAGCCTGGCCAGCACCATTGGCGTTGCTGCCGACCCTGATCAGGCTATCCGTAGCACGCTCAAAGCGATTGACCCTGAGCTGCCAATCGAGGCGATTGCCGAGAGCCCGATGACCGGTCTGTACCAAGTTCAGCTGCAAGGCGGTCGCCAGTTGTATGCCAGCGAAGATGGCCAGTTCCTGTTGCAGGGCTACCTGTTTCAGGTCAAGGATGGCAAACCGGTCAACCTGACCGAAGCCGCGGAGAGCAAGGGTGTGGTCAAGCTGATGGAGGCCATTCCTGCTGCTGAAATGGTGGTGTTTGCGCCCAAGCAACCCAAGACCCATATCACCGTGTTCACCGACACCGATTGCGGCTACTGCCAGAAGCTGCACAGCGAAGTGCCCGAGCTGAATCGCTTGGGTGTTGAGGTGCGTTACCTGGCCTTCCCGCGCCAGGGCCTGGAAAGTGATGCTGCCAAGGAACTGTCGAACGTCTGGTGCGCCAAGGATCGTCAGGATGCAATGAACCGTGCGAAAACCCGTCAGAGCATAGCCGATGCGCAATGCGACAGTCCGGTCGCCAAGCAGTATGCCCTGGGTCAGATGATCGGGGTCAGCGGCACGCCGGCCATTGTGCTGGCCAACGGCAAGATCATCCCGGGTTATCAGCCGGCTCCGCAGCTGGCGAAAATTGCTCTGGAATCCAAGTGATCTGAGGCGTGCGCCTGATTGACTATTAAACAGCCGCTTCGTATGGTGCGGCTCTTTTTCTACGGCCGGGGCTTGCTCCGGCCGTTTTACGCAGTGCAGATGGGGAGTTCAGTGTGAAACCGGTCAAAGTAGGCATCTGTGGGCTGGGTACCGTCGGTGGCGGTACGTTCAATGTGCTCAAGCGCAACGCCGAGGAAATCGCGCGTCGTGCCGGGCGTGGTATTGAAGTGGCGCAGATTGCCCTGCGTTCGCAGAACCCGCAGTGCGACATTACCGGTACCCCCATTACCCAGGATGTCTTCGAGCTGGTTAACAACCCGGACATCGAGGTTGTCGTTGAGCTGATCGGCGGTTACACCCTGGCCAAGGAGCTGGTGCTCAAGGCCATCGAAAACGGCAAGCACGTGGTCACCGCGAACAAGGCGCTGATCGCCGTGCATGGCAATGAAATCTTCGCCAAGGCCCGCGAAAAGGGCGTCATCGTCGCCTTCGAAGCGGCGGTTGCCGGCGGTATCCCGGTAATCAAGGCGATTCGTGAAGGCCTGGCGGCCAACCGCATCAACTGGCTGGCCGGCATTATCAATGGCACCGGCAACTTTATCCTCAGCGAGATGCGCGAAAAAGGCCGTGCTTTCGCCGATGTGCTGGCCGAAGCGCAGGCGCTGGGGTATGCCGAAGCCGACCCGACCTTCGACGTAGAAGGTATCGACGCTGCGCACAAGCTGACCATCCTGGCGTCCATCGCCTTTGGTATCCCACTGCAGTTCGACAAGGCCTACACCGAAGGCATCACCAAGCTGACCACTGCCGACGTGAACTATGCCGAAGCGCTGGGTTATCGCATCAAGCACCTCGGTGTGGCTCGCCGTACCGAGGCCGGTATCGAGCTGCGCGTACACCCGACGCTGATTCCGGCGGATCGCCTGATTGCCAACGTCAACGGCGTGATGAATGCTGTGATGGTCAATGGCGACGCCGCTGGCAGCACGCTGTTCTACGGTGCCGGCGCCGGTATGGAGCCGACCGCGTCCTCGGTCATTGCCGATCTGGTTGACGTGGTGCGTGCCCTGACGGCCGATCCGACCAACCGTGTGCCGCACCTGGCCTTCCAGCCGGATTCGCTGTCCGATCACCCGATTCTGCCGATCGAAGCCTGCGAGAGTGCTTACTACCTGCGTATTCAGGCCAAGGATCATCCGGGCGTGCTGGCCCAAGTGGCGAGCATCCTCTCGGCGCGCGGGATCAATATCGAGTCGATCATGCAGAAGGAAGTCGAGGAGCAGGACGGCCTGGTGCCAATGATCCTGGTCACGCATCGCGTGCTCGAAACGCAGATCAACGAGGCGATCAGTGCGCTTGAAGCGCTCGACGATGTGGTTGGCAGCGTTGTGCGTATCCGCGTCGAGCAGCTGAACTAATCCGTTTTTGGTCGCCGCGCTCAGGCTGCGGCGGATCTTGAAGATTCAACCGAAGGTTTGCCCCTATGCGCTATATCAGTACCCGTGGCCAGGCACCGGCCCTGAATTTCGAAGACGTGCTGCTCGCCGGCCTGGCCAGCGATGGTGGCCTGTATGTACCGGAAAACCTGCCGCGCTTTACTCAGGAAGAAATCGCCTCCTGGGCTGGCCTGCCGTATCACGAGCTGGCCTTCCGGGTGATGCGCCCGTTCGTCACCGGCAGCATTCCGGATGCTGACTTCAAAAAGATCCTCGAAGAAACCTATGGTGTATTCGCCCATAGCGCCGTGGCTCCGCTGCGCCAGTTGAATGGCAACGAGTGGGTGTTGGAGCTGTTCCACGGCCCGACCCTGGCCTTCAAGGACTTTGCCCTGCAACTGCTAGGCCGTCTGCTTGATTACGTGCTGGCCAAGCGCAATGAGCGCGTGGTGATCATGGGGGCGACCTCCGGTGATACCGGCTCGGCCGCCATCGAGGGCTGCAAGGCCTGCGAGAACGTCGACATTTTCATCATGCACCCGCACAACCGGGTGTCCGAGGTGCAGCGTCGGCAGATGACCACCATCCTCGGCGACAACATCCATAACATCGCCATCGAAGGCAACTTCGATGACTGCCAAGAAATGGTCAAGGACAGCTTTGCTGACCAGGGCTTCCTCAAGGGTACGCGCCTGGTTGCGGTCAACTCGATCAACTGGGCGCGGATCATGGCTCAGATCGTCTACTACTTCCATGCGGCCCTGCAGCTGGGTGGCCCGGCACGTTCCATCGCGTTCTCGGTGCCGACCGGTAACTTCGGCGACATTTTCGCCGGCTACCTAGCGCGCAACATGGGTCTGCCGATCAGCCAGCTGATCGTCGCCACCAACCGCAACGACATCCTGCACCGTTTCATGAGCGGCAATCAGTATGTGAAGGACACTCTGCATCCGACGCTGTCGCCGTCCATGGACATCATGGTCTCGTCGAACTTCGAGCGTCTGCTGTTTGACCTGCACGGCCGTAACGGTGCGGCAATTGCCGAGCTGATGGCGACCTTCAAGCAGGGTGGCGGTTTCAGCGTTGATCAGGATCGCTGGACCGAAGCGCGCAAGCTGTTCGATTCCCTGGCGGTGGACGATGCGCAGACCTGCGAAACCATCACGGAGGTGTTCAACGAGTGTGGCGAGCTGCTCGATCCGCATACGGCGATTGGCGTGCGTGCCGCCCGTGAGTGCCGTCGCAGCCTGGCTACGCCGATGGTCATCCTCGGTACCGCGCACCCGGTTAAATTTCCGGAAGCCGTGGAGAAGGCCAATGTCGGTCAGGCGCCTGCCTTGCCGGCGCACCTGGCGAACCTGTTCGAGCGTGAAGAGCGTTGCACCGTGCTGGCCAATGACCTGAAAACCGTACAGGCCTTTGTGGCCCAGCACGGTAACCGCGGCAAACCGCTGTAACGGTCACTGCGTCCATAAAAGAACGGCACCCGCGTGGTGCCGTTTTTTATGGGAGCAGGTTAAGTGCCGAGGCTGAAGGACTGGCGCACGCGCAGCGGGCTGAATAGCTGACGCGCTCGGTAGTGGGCAAATTGCAGGCTGTTGACCGGCAGCTTGCGTGGCTGCCCTTCTGCCAGCTCAGCCAGGCGTGCGCGAATTAGGGTGGCATCTACGCGCTGTCGATAAAGGCCGAGGGTGATGTGCGCGTGGTAGGGGCTTTGCCGCACCTCTTGGCTGTGTTCGCTCAGTAAAGCGCGCCATTGCTGCAGCTGGCCCGAGGGGTCGCTGACCGGCAAGAAGGCGGCGCTGGCAAAGCTGTCAGGCTGGCCAATCAGTAGCGTCAGTGGTTGGCGAGAGGTGTGCCCGATTGCCCTGAGCTGGCGCTGGCGTTGCTGCGTGCTGAAGTCGTCATTGTGCCGCGCCTGGCCGCTGACAAAGCCGCAAACAAAGACGGTGATGTGCGCCTGGCGGTGTCCGGGTAGATGCAGCCAGTCGCCAAGTGCATCTTGCAGGTGAGCGATATGCGCCAGCAGGTGCGGGCATTGCACGGGCAAGATCCAGGCAGCATAACGGCTTCGCCCCAGATGCCACTCTGGGTAATCACGCTGCTCCGTGATCAGGCTGTGCGCAGGGCTGGTGAGTGGATTGCAAATCAGCACGACTCAAATCGCGCCCTGGTGTTTCAGTTCGGCGATTTGTGCCTCGCTGTAGCCCAGCGCGAGCAACACGGCCTGGTTGTGTTCGCCGAGAGTGGGGCCGACCCATTCCACCGCACCGGGCGTGTCACTGAGTTTGGGCACAATGCCGGGCATCTTGAAGGCTTTGCCGTCGGGTAGCTTGGCCGCCAGCAGCATCTCGCGGGCGAGAAATTGCGGGTCGTGGAACATGTCTTCAGCGCTGAAAATACGGCTGGCCGGCACATCAGCCTGATTCAGGGTGGCCAGCACCTGCTCCAGCGGCAGCGCACCGACCCAGCGGTCGATCACGCCATATAGCTCGTCGCGACGTGCATCACGGCCGTCATTGCTGGCCAGTGTCCCATCGTCGGCCAGATCCTGGCGGCCGATGGCCTGCATAAAACGCTTGAAGATCGCATCGCCGTTGGCGCCGATCTGAATGTGTTTACCGTCGGCACTGGTGTGGATGGAGGAGGGCGTGATGCCGGGCATGATGTTGCCGGTGCGTTCGCGAATAAAACCGAACACATCGAACTCCGGCACCATGGACTCCATCATGGCGAAGATCGCCTCATACAGCGCCACGTCCACCACCTGACCGCTGCCGCCGTTTACTTCGCGGTGACGCAGCGCCATCAGCGCGCCGATCACGCCCCACAGCGCGGCAATCGAATCACCAATGCTGATGCCAGTACGCACCGGCGGGCGGTCCTCGAAGCCGGTGATATAGCGCAGCCCGCCCATCGACTCGCCGACCGCGCCGAAGCCTGGCTGATCCTTCATCGGCCCGCTCTGGCCGAAGCCAGACAGGCGCACCATGACCAGTTTGGGGTTGAGGGCATGCAGCACCTCCCAGCCCAGACCGAGCCTTTCCAGCACGCCGGGGCGGAAGTTCTCAATCAGGATGTCCGCTTCGCTGAGCAGCTTCTTCAGCACCTCGCGGCCGGCTTCATGCTTGAGGTTGAGGGTGATCGATTGCTTGTTGCGCGCCTGTACAAACCACCACAGCGACGTGCCCTCGTAGAGCTTGCGCCACTTGCGCAGCGGATCACCGCCATCCGGTGACTCGACCTTGATCACCTCGGCACCGAATTCGGCGCAAATACGCGAGGCAAAAGGCCCGGCGATCAGGGTGCCGAGTTCGATCACTTTCAAGCCGGCGAGGGGTTTGTTGGGCAGCTGCATCGGGTTCCATCCATCAGGCTAAGTGCGCGACTCTAACGTGAGCAGGCGGCATCGGGTAGACTTGCCGGCTTATTCGATCAGTCAAGAAGCCCGTCCATGGCCCTGCCGTCTACCACTTACAAAATCGAGCTGAACCTTACCGACATGGACCGCAGCGTCTATGAAAACCTGCGTTTCACCGTGGCCCGGCACCCTTCGGAAACCGAAGAGCGGTTGGCGGCGCGGCTGGTGGCCTATGCCTTGTTCTATCACGAGCACCTGGCGTTCGGGCGTGGTCTATCGGATGTGGATGAGCCGGCGTTGTGGGAAAAGAGCCTGGATGATCGTGTGCTGCACTGGATCGAAGTCGGCCAGCCGGACAGCGACCGCATCACCTGGTGTTCGCGGCGTACCGAGAAGTTCAGCCTGGTGGCCTACGGCAACCTGCGCGTATGGCAAACCAAGGTGCTCGACCCGGTGCGCAGCCTGAAAAACATCAACGTGGTTGCCCTTGACCAAGAGGCTCTGGCCGCCTTGGCGCTGGATATGCCGCGCTCGCTGAACTGGAGCGTGATGATCAGCGACGGCGAGCTGTTCGTCACCGACGAGCGTGGCCAGCATGAGCTGCCTATCGAGTGGTTGGCTGGCGAACGCTAAGAACCTATTTGCGATCTGCTGCGCGTCGGCCCTGCGGCGTTAAAAACAGGCTCGGCAAGCCGCTTGCGGCTAACGCGCTTTAGCGCGGTCCGAAGGGCGAGCGAAGCGGGTAGTGCTCATTTACAGCTAGTCGTAGTGCGGGCAGCACCCGCCCCGTTTTTGATTTCGGCGGGTTGCCCCCGCCCTACAAGATAAAACCACCATGCGTATCGAATCCCGCCCGCTTCCTGAAACCCTGCCTGATTTGGGCGCTCTGCCGCCGTTGTTGACCCGCCTCTATGCCGCCCGTGGTGTGCAATCCGCTGCCGAGCTGGATAAAGGTCTGGCGCGGTTAATTCCCTATCAGCAGCTCAAAGGCATGGATGCGGCGGTCGAGCTGCTGGTGCTGGGTCTGCAGCAAGGTCAGCGGATGCTGATCGTCGGCGATTTCGATGCCGATGGCGCCACTGCCAGCACAGTGGGAGTGCTGGGTTTGCGCATGCTCGGCGCGGCGCATGTCGATTATCTGGTGCCCAATCGTTTCGAATACGGCTATGGCCTGACTCCGGAAATCGTTGCGGTGGCGCTGGAGCGCGAACCGCAATTGCTGATCACCGTGGATAACGGCATCTCCAGCGTCGAGGGCGTCGCGGCGGCCAAGGCCGCTGGTTTGACCGTACTGGTCACCGATCACCATTTGCCGGGGGCCGAGTTGCCGGCGGCGGATGCCATCGTTAATCCGAACCAGCCGGGCTGTGAGTTCCCCAGCAAGGCGTTGGCTGGCGTTGGCGTGATGTTTTATGTGTTGCTGGCCTTGCGTGCGCGGCTGCGTGATATGGGGTGGTTTACAGCGCAGCGCCCGGAGCCGAACCTCGGGGAGTTGCTTGACCTGGTGGCTCTGGGCAGTGTCGCCGACGTGGTGCCGCTGGATGCCAACAACCGCATTTTGGTGCATCAGGGTCTTGCGCGAATCCGCGCTGGGCGTGCGCGGCCTGGGCTGCGGGCGATTCTGGAGGTGGCCGGTCGCGATCATCGGCGCATTACTTCCACCGATCTCGGTTTTATTCTCGGCCCACGGCTGAATGCGGCGGGTCGCCTGGACGATATGGCGCTGGGCATCGAGTGCCTGCTGTGCGAGGACGAGGTGCTGGCCCGCGATATGGCCGTACAGCTTGATCAGCTCAATCAGGATCGCAAGGCCATCGAGCAGGGCATGCAGCGCGAGGCGCTGGCCCAGCTCAAGGACTTGCCGCTGGAAGATATGCCTTTCGGCCTGTGCCTGTTCGAGCCGGACTGGCATCAGGGGGTGATCGGCATTCTCGCCTCGCGGATGAAAGAGCGTTATCACCGCCCGACCATCGCTTTTGCCGATGCTGGCGATGGTGTGCTGAAAGGCTCGGCGCGTTCGGTGCCGGGCTTTCATATTCGTGATGCGCTGGATGCGGTCGCCGCCAAACACCCTGAGCTGATCAGCAAGTTCGGTGGGCATGCCATGGCGGCCGGGCTGTCACTGCCACAGGCGAATTTTGCAGCTTTTGCAGCGGCCTTCGATGCCGAGGTGCGCCGCCAGCTGTGTGAAGACGATCTGACCGGTCGTTTGCTGTCCGATGGTGCCCTGTCCATCGAAGAGTTTCATCTGCCGTTGGCCAAGGAACTGCGCAATGCCGGGCCTTGGGGCCAGCATTTTCCCGAGCCGCTGTTTCATGGCGTATTTCAGCTGGTGCAGCAGCGCGTGGTTGGCGAGCGACATCTCAAAGTGGTGCTGAAAAGCGAGTGCGGCAGCGTGCAGCTCGATGGCATTGCCTTTGGTGTGGACCGCGATATCTGGCCGAACCCGACGGTGCGCTGGGTTGAGCTGGCCTACAAGCTGGACGTCAATGAATACCGTGGGCAGGAAAGCGTGCAACTGCTGATTGTCCATATCAGCCCGCGCTGAGCCTAGCTCTGTGGTAATGGCATGGCCGAACCATCGGCCATGGCCCGCTCGCTCAGCTCATTCCAGCGTGCGAGAAACTCGGGTGGCTGGCTGACGCGCTGCGGGTTTTTCGCCAGAAACACGCCGTGGTTATTGAAGGAGTACACCGGCAGCAGATCGCCACGCTCACTGGCCGGGCGGATGCGTGGGTCGAGGTTGTCGAGAATCAGCGGTTGTGCGCTGGGCGTCGGGTAGTAGGCCAGCACCATATGTGCCTGCTGAGCGCTAAGCGCCTTGACGAAGGTCAGGCGCAGTTTTTCGCTGGGTACGCCCATGCGCACCAGGCTGAAGTATTTGGCGATGGCAAAATCTTCACAGTCCCCTTTGCCCAGGCTCAGCGTTTGCGCGGGGGTGGCCCAGTAATCATCTGCGCCCCAGGCTTGCTGGTCGCTGACGAAGCTGATCGAGCGATTGATGAAGTGGTTGACCCGCTCCAGCTGTTCGCGCTCCTCATCACCTGCTGAGTTGTCGAGCAGGCTGAGCCAGCTGGCCAGGCGGGCGTCACTCAGTGCCGTCGCCAGGGCGCTGTGCTGCGGTGGGGTCGCATCAGCCACCAGCAACGGGCTGAACAGCCAGCAACTGGCGAGCAGGCTGCGTAGCAGGCGATGTGCGGTGGAATGCGCCATGGGCGAAGTCTCTGGCGTCGGCTCTTGATAGCCTTTTGCCGTAGTGTTTTTTCGAAGTGCCATCCTATCGGCGCCAAATATAGAACGACCATGGCGAAAGTGTGACCGTGACCACTCTTTGACAGGTTTTGTGACGACTAACCGACGAACAGTCGCTTTTACCTGTGTTTGGCAATCTTTCGAAGCACACTGGCGTTAGGTTGAGGCAAACCTTGCTCTCTAGAATCGGTCTGTCTGCCACACCATATTTAGGGAGCGCGTGTCATGAATACCCGTGGATTGCTTGATCAATTGCTGAAATCCGGCCAGGACCTGTTGCAGCAGAAGTCCGGTGGTGCCTCCGCCGGTGGCCTGGGTGGCTTGCTGGGTGGTGTGGCTAAAGGCGGGCAGGGTGGCGACCTTGGCACCTTGCTCAAGGGCGCTGGCGGCGGGGCGCTGGCTGCCGGTGCGCTAGGGTTGCTGCTCGGTAACAAGAGTGCGCGCAAGATGGGCGGCAAAGCCCTGACCTATGGCGGGCTGGCGGCGCTTGGGGTGGTGGCCTACAAGGCCTACAGCAATTGGCAAGCGCAGCAGGCCAGTGCGCCGCAGGCCGAGCCGCAAACCCTGGACCGTCTGCCTGCTCCGCAGGCCGAGCTGCACAGCCAGGCGATTCTCAAGGCGCTGGTCGGTGCCGCCAAGGCTGATGGGCATGTCGATGCCCGTGAACGGCAGCTGATCGAGGGTGAGCTGGTCAAGCTGACCCAGGATGCTTCGTTGCAGCATTGGTTGCAGGCCGAACTGAACAAACCGCTGGATCCGGCTGAGATTGCTCGTGCAGCGAGTACACCGGAAATGGCTGCGGAAATGTACGTGGCCAGTGTGCTGATGGTGGATGAAGAGCACTTTATGGAGCGCGCCTACCTGGAAGAGCTGGCCCGTCAGCTCAAGCTGGACCCGGCGCTCAAGCGCGAGCTTGAAGCACAGGTGCGCCAGGAGCTGGTACAGGGCTAAGCCTGTACGGCTGAGTTGAGGGTTCTGGCCGCTGCCCGGCGGCCTCCCTATAATCGGCGTTTTTCCCGCAATGGATGGATGCCCGATGCGCCGCACCTACACAAATTGTCTGCTGAGCCTGGCGATGGTTCTTTTCAGCTCGATGTTGCAGGCGGCGCCCGACGTGGCGTTGGCGCAGGTGCAACAGGCTCAGGTGCAGGTGTTTCGCGCCAGTACGGACCTGTTCATTCATCGCGGTGAGGGCGGGCATGCCGAGCTGGCGGCCAAGGTGCATGCTGATCTGGGCAAGCTGCGTGAAAGTCTGGCGACGCTGCAGGCGCAGCCGCTGACCGACTCGGCTCGGCTGGCCATGCAACAGCTGCAGGCACCGCTGACAGCCTTTACAGCGCTGGTTGAGCAGACTCTGGCCTACAAGCCGGGTGAGCCGGACCTGCCGTGGGAATTCAACTTCCAGTACAGCAAGGCTCAGCGCGAGTTGGTCGCAGCCCTGGAAACCCTCGAGCAGCAATTGCTCAAGGGGCTGGCGCAGCCATTAACCGCTGCCGAGCAGCGCTTGCAGAGCCTGCCGGCCAAGGTGCAGTACCTGGCCGCGCGCTACACCGCTCGCGCTTATGTCGGCGATATCGAAACCCTGCCGGAACAACAGCAGCACTACCTGAATCAGGATATCGACGTGCTGGCCAAACAGGTGGATGGCGAGTTGCTCAGCCTGGCAAGCGAGCTAACCGATGCCCAGGCGCAGCAGCGTTTGCAGCGGGCTCTGCCGCGCTGGAAGTTCATCTACCCGCGTTTGCTGGATTACAGCGAGGATCTGGTGCCATTGATCGTTGAGCGTCACGCCGCTGAACTGGCTGGCCAGCTACTGCGGCTGCAAGGGCAATAACTTCACTGCGGGCGCGCAGCATGGAACATTGCGCAGTTTTTACCGGCGTGTTTGGCGCGGTATAGCGACTGGTCGGCCAGCTCCAGGGTTTCCGCCATGTTGCTGCTGTCCAGGGGCCAGAGTGCGCCGCCGATGCTGCAGCCGATCTGCACCCGGTTGTCACCCAGGTCGATCGGCTCGCGCAGGGCCAGCAGGGTGCGCTCGGCCACTTGCTGGGCCTGGGCCAGGGCGTCGTTGTTGGGCACCAGCAGCACCATTAAAAACTCATCGCCGCCCAGGCGCGCCACCAGGTCGCCTTCACGCAGGCAGCCGCGCAGACGTACGGCCACCTCGCGCAGTAACTGATCGCCGGCCGCATGGCCGAACTGATCGTTAACCGGTTTGAAACCATCCAGGTCCAGGTAGAACAGGGCCAGGCAATTGTTATGGGCCTGGCTGTGCTGTTGTGCGCGGGGCAGGTAGCTTTCCAGCGCCACACGGTTGGGCAGGCCAGTGAGTGCGTCGTGGTGGGCGAGGTTTTCCATCACGCCGAGGGCGTTTTGCTGGTGGGTCAGGCTTTCCACCAGGTGGCGGATCGAGTTGCACAGCGTTTCGATTTCACGGGTGGTCTTCAGCTCTGGAATCACGCTGATTTCGCCCGCACTGAGGCGGTCGGCGGCTTCGGCGATCTGCCGCAACGGGCGGGTGAAGTAACCGGCGATCAGCCAGCCGAGCAGGGCGAAGAGGATGGCCAATAAGCTGCCCCAGAGCATGATGTTGCGCGTGGTGGCGCGGGCCGGTGCGTAGGCTTCATCCAGCGGTTGGCGGGCGATAACCGTCCAGCCCAGGCCCTGATAATCCAGGTGACCCTGGCTGAGGGCCAGGCCGGTGAGGTACTCCTGACCGTCGGGCCACTTTTGTACGGCCCAGATATCCTGCTTTGGGGTCAGTTCGTTGAGGGCGGGCAGGTGCAGGCGCTGGCCGATCATCTCCTTGGGTGCCAGGAGAATCGTGCGGTCCTTGCCAATCACGAAGAACTCGACATGGCGACGCTGCTGGATTGGCTCAAGGATCGCCAGGCGCACTTCGTCAGCCCAGGACCAGGATAGGTGCGACGCCAACACGCCAACCAGGCTGCCATCGGCGGCGAATACCGGCAGGCTGATGTCGACAAACTTCATCGCCTCGCCTGTAGGGTTGGGCAGCAACTTGGCCAGCAACACCGCTTCGTGTACATCACCGATAAACAGTTTCTCCCGCGCTTCCAGGTAGACCGGGCGCTGGGCAATGCTGGCGCCTTCCAGAACACCGTCGCTGGACGCCAGTACCGTGCCGTGCGCATCGGTGAAGCCGATCCAGGCGATGCTGGGGAATTCGGTCTGCAGGCGATCAAGCAGTACGCGGACTTCACTGATGTCATCCGGCTGGCTCAGGGCACGCAGCTTGCCGATCACCTGCAACATGGCAGCGCGGCTCTGCATGTCACGGTCCAGTCGATCAACCATCATGTAGGCGATTTCGGCCAGGTCATGGCCAACTTCCTGGCGAATACGCTGGCTGGCATCCTGGCCGATCAGGGTGCCAAGCAACCAGCTCAGGCTGGCGACCAGTAAGGCGATCAGGATGGCGAAACGGCTGCGCAGGCTGTGCGATGAGCGCATGGCACGACGGCTCCTGTGACGGTTGGCTGAGCGACAAGTGGGGTTCAGTATAGTGCGCCGTTGGTCTGCGTTGCTGCGTATCACTGCCGATTGCAGGCTGCCAGGCGTGGGATGACTGCGTTATACTCGCCGGCTTTTCCGAAAGTTTGACCTACGAGTGCTGCCAGCCATGGAAATCAACCCGATCCTTAATAGCATCAAGGACCTGTCCGAGCGCACCCAGACTATTCGGGGGTATCTTTGACTACGATCACAAGCATGATCGTCTGGTCGAAGTAAACCGCGAACTCGAAGACCCGAACGTCTGGAACAAGCCCGAATACGCCCAGAGCCTGGGCCGTGAGCGCGCCATGCTGGCGCAGATTGTCGAGACCATCGACGACCTCACCGGCAGCCTGGCCGACTCCCGTGACCTGCTCGATATGGCCGTCGAAGAAGACGATCAGGGCGCCGTCGACGACGTTGCCGCAGAAATCGAGCGCCTGCGCGAAATTCTCGAGAAGCTGGAATTCCGCCGCATGTTCAGCCACGAGATGGACCCGAACAACTGCTACCTGGATATCCAGGCCGGTTCCGGCGGCACCGAGGCGCAAGATTGGGCCAACATCCTGCTGCGCATGTACCTGCGTTGGGCTGACAAGCGCGGCTTCAGTGCCGAGATCGTCGAGCTGTCCGAAGGTGAAGTGGCCGGCATCAAAGGTGCCACCGTGCACATCAAGGGCGAATACGCCTTCGGCTGGCTGCGCACCGAAATCGGTGTGCATCGCCTGGTGCGCAAGAGCCCGTTCGACTCGGGTGCCCGTCGCCATACCTCGTTCTCGGCGGTGTTCGTCTCGCCCGAGATCGACGACAAGGTCGAGATCGAGATCAACCCGGCTGACCTGCGCATCGACACCTACCGCTCCTCCGGTGCCGGTGGTCAGCACGTCAACACCACCGACTCGGCCGTACGTATCACCCACGTGCCGACCAATACCGTGGTGGCCTGCCAGAACGAACGTTCCCAGCACGCCAACAAGGACACCGCCATGAAAATGCTGCGGGCCCGGTTGTACGAGCAGGAAATGCAGAAGCGCAACGCCGCGTCCCAGGCCCTGGAAGACACCAAGTCGGACATCGGCTGGGGCCACCAGATCCGCTCCTATGTGCTCGATGACTCGCGCATCAAGGATCTGCGTACCGGCGTCGAGCGCAGCGACTGCCAGAAGGTTCTGGATGGCGATCTCGACCAGTATCTAGAGGCCAGCCTCAAGCAGGGCCTTTAACCGCAACCCTGTAGGAGCCAGCTTGCTGGCGATGATCTTTGCGACAAGCTGGCTCCTACCAAACCCCATTTGCATACACACGCCAGGCAGATAAAACGACCATGAGCGACCAACAACTCGACCAGCACGAACTGCAACAGGAAGAAAACAAGCTGATTGCCCAGCGCAAGGAAAAGCTTGCCGCTATCCGTGAGCAGGGCAACGCCTTCCCCAATGACTTCCGCCGCGAAAACTACTGCGCCGACCTGCAGAAGCAGTACGCCGAGAAGAGCAAGGAAGAGCTGGCCGAAGCCGCGATCCCGGTCAAGGTTGCTGGTCGCATCATGCTCAACCGTGGCTCGTTCATGGTGATTCAGGACATGACCGGGCGCATTCAGGTCTACGTCAATCGCAAGACTCTGTCGGAAGAGACCCTGGCCGCGGTGAAAACCTGGGACATGGGCGACATCATCTCCGCCGTTGGCACCCTGGCCCGTTCCGGCAAGGGCGACCTGTACGTGGAAATGACCGACGTGCGCCTGCTGACCAAGTCGCTGCGCCCACTGCCGGACAAGCACCACGGCCTTACCGACACCGAGCAGCGCTACCGCCAGCGCTATGTCGACCTGATGGTCAACGAAGACGTGCGCCAGACCTTCCGTGTGCGTTCGCAGGTTATTGCGCACATCCGCAGCTTCCTGATGAAGCGCGATTTCCTGGAAGTGGAAACGCCGATGCTGCAGACCATCCCCGGCGGCGCGGCGGCCAAGCCGTTCGAGACCCACCACAACGCCCTGGATATGCAGATGTTCCTGCGTATCGCCCCGGAGCTTTACCTCAAGCGGCTTGTTGTTGGTGGGTTTGAAAAAGTGTTCGAGATCAACCGCAACTTCCGTAACGAAGGCGTCTCGACCCGGCACAACCCCGAGTTCACCATGCTCGAGTTCTACCAGGCCTACGCCGACTACGAAGACAACATGGACCTGACCGAGGAGCTGTTCCGCGAGCTGGCCCAGCTGGTTCTGGGCACCACTGACGTGCCTTACGGCGACAAGGTGTTCCACTTCGGCGAGCCGTTCGTGCGCCTGTCGGTGTTCGACTCGATCCTCAAGTACAACCCGGACATTACCGCTGCCGACCTGACCGATATCGACAAGGCCCGCGCCATCGCCAAGAAAGCCGGCGCCAAGGTGCTCGGCTTCGAAGGCCTGGGCAAATTGCAGGTGATGATTTTCGAGGAGCTGGTCGAGCACAAGCTGGAACAGCCGCACTTCATCACCCGTTACCCGTTCGAAGTCTCGCCGCTGGCCCGTCGCAGCGATGACGACCAGAGCGTCACCGACCGCTTCGAGCTGTTTATCGGCGGCCGCGAGATCGCCAACGCCTACTCCGAGTTGAACGACGCGGAAGACCAGGCCGAGCGCTTTATGCAGCAGGTGGCCGACAAGGACGCCGGTGACGACGAAGCCATGCACTACGACGCCGACTTCGTTCGCGCCCTGGAATACGGCATGCCGCCGACCGCTGGTGAGGGCATTGGTATCGACCGTCTGGTGATGCTGCTGACCAATTCACCGTCGATTCGCGACGTGATCCTGTTCCCGCATATGCGTCCGCAAGCCTGATGTTGCTAAGCCGCCTCCGGGCGGCTTTTTATTATCTGATTTTTAGCCTGCCAGTCATTTTTATGAGCGAGCAGTGGATTAATTTTGCGATTTACTGACTAAGTCATTATTAATCCTGAATAACCGACAGAGGATCGTCTTGCAGTGACAGCCAAGCCCGCCCAAGAGAGTGCCACTCTGGTTGCCAACGCCGTGGTCGAAAGCGTGCAGTACCAGGGGCGCAAAGCCAGTCGTCAGGGCAGTGAACAACGACGTCAGGCCATTCTCGATGCCGCCATGCGCATCATCGTGCGCGACGGTGTGCGCGCCGTGCGCCACCGTGCGGTGGCTGCTGAAGCGGATGTGCCGTTGTCAGCAACCACCTATTACTTCAAAGACATCAATGACCTGATCACCGACACCTTCGCTCAGTTTGTCGAGCGCAGCGCTGCACACATGGGCCAGTTCTGGAGTGGTACCGAAGGGCTGCTGCGTGAGCAGGTCAGCCGTTTGGACGGCAGCGCCGAGGCGCGTCGTCGGCTGGCCAACGAAATCGCCCGGCTGGCCGTGGAGTACGTGCGCCAGCAATTGCTTACGCGGCGTGAGCATCTGCTGGCCGAGCAGGCCTTTCAGCAGGAAGCGCTGCTCAACCCGCGTTTGCATGGCTTGCTGCGGGCTCATCGGCAGATTCTGCTGCAAGGCGTGACGCACTTCTTCGAGGTGCTGGGCTCGCAGCAGGCCGAGCAGGATGCCAAGCTATTGACGGCGATTATTGTGCGCATGGAGTATCAGGGGCTGCTCGATGGTATCGATCATCTGGACAGTGAAGAGATGTTGGCCATGCTTAAACGTTATATGCATCTGGTACTGGGCCTCTAACCAACCTGGCCCGCTCAATCCGTTCACGAGGAGAGCTGAATGAACGCCTGGCGCGCGCTGCTTGCCGTGTCCTTCCTGCTACTGAGTGGCTGTCTGGTGACCTTCAAGGACCCGATACCGGCCAATGAGGCAGCCCCGATTCCCCTGCTTGGCGAGTGGTCGCGCAAGAACGAGTGGGGTGAGCAGCTGTACCTGCAGATCACCCGCGCCGGTTCCAACGTGTACAAGGCGCGGGCCTATGTCGACAGCCTGGATAACCTCGACAGCGTGGAGGAGTACGGTTTCACCGTGGCCCACCATGGTCGCCGCTGGTACCTGTCTGCTGGTTTGCCGAAACGCATGGGGGCCAACTTCGCCATCGCTGGCTTCGAGTTGACCACCGGCAATGAGCTGGTGATCTACAACCTCGACGTCGACCGGATTCTCCAGGAGCTGGAGCAGGGTACGTTGCAGGGCGAGGTGATCGATGCCGCCGAAGGTGATGGTGTGCTGATCAGCAGCCCGCTGGAGCAGGTGTTCAGCTACCTTGATGACCAGGCCAACTCGGATGTGTTTATCGAAGTGGCGCGCTATCAGCGTGTTGGGGACTAACAATGAACAGCCACACCGGTCTGGACGACTATCAACTGATCGTACGGGCCCTGTCTGACCGAATTGTCGAGGCGCAGACACCGATCCGTGTACTTGATGCGGTGAAGTGGGATGACTCGATCCGCAGTGAGTTTCTCAAACACAAGGGTAAGCAGTTACCCAAGGTGGATCGCGACTATTACGCCAGCCGGCCCTTGGCGTTCGATGCCGCCGCGAAGAAGCTGGAGTTCCAGAACATCGAGCGCGATATCACCCGCCAGCTGGGTCAGTTCAATCCGGTCGGGCAGATCATGCGCCGCATGTGCCGCGAGTACCGCATGGTTATCCGCATGCTCGAAGCGCGTGGCACCGAGGACTTTGGCCTGATCAGCCAGGAGTTATATGGCGCCGCGTCTGATGCCTTCCATGCCGGCGACCCGACCCTGGCCGATCTGGGCATGATGTTTTCCGATTTTCTCAACAACATCGACAAGCGCGGTGACCTCAAGGACGAAGCCAAGAACCTCAATGCCAAGGAAGCAGTCAACCTGCTGCAACAGCGCTTGAACAAGGTGTTTGGCGAGGAAGAGGGCACCATTCGCGTGTTCGAGTCAGACGGTATCCTCGCTGATGCCGCTGCCGGGGCCGATTACATCAAGATTCGCAGCGACGCGATGTTCAACGAGCGCGATGTGCGCGCCCTGGAAGTGCATGAAGGCCTGGTGCACGTGGCCACCACCCTGAATGGGCTGAACCAGCCTGTGTGTACCTTCCTGGCCAAGGGACCGCCCTCGTCCACGGTGACCCAGGAAGGCCTGGCGATCCTGATGGAGGTGATCACCTTCGCTTCCTACCCGACGCGTTTGCGCAAGCTGACCAACCGCACCCGCGCCATTCACATGGCCGAGGAGGGGGCAGATTTCCTCCAGGTGTTCGATTTCTACCGCGAGCAGGGCTTCAGCCAGGAGCAGAGTTACAGCAATGCCAACCGCGTGTTCCGCGGGTCGACCCCCGTTGGCCTGCCTTTCACTAAGGACCTGTCCTACCTGAAAGGCTTCATCATGATTTACAACTACATCCAGCTGGCCGTGCGCAAAGGCAAGCTGGAGCAGATCCCGCTGCTGTTCTGCGGCAAGACCACCCTGGAAGACATGCGCACCCTGCGCCAACTGGTGGATGAAGGGTTGGTCACACCTCCCAAGTACCTGCCGCCGCAATTCAGCGACCTCAACTCGCTGTCGGCCTGGATGTGTTTCTCCAACTTCCTCAATCACCTGAGTCTGGATCGGATCGAAGCCGACTACGCCAACATTCTGTGACCATTTTGCCGAGCACAAGCGCAACCCGCAGGCTTGTATCCGGTCGTAGGTTGAGCCGGGCAGCACTTCCATAGGTCGCACCGTTTCGAAGCCCGCTCTCAATCAGCCCAGGAGCCACTATGCCCAGCCATCAACTCGACTACGAAATCCTCGGCGCCTCCGCGCAGAGTGTGGAGATCATCCTCGATCCGGGTGAAACGGTGATCGCCGAAGCCGGGGTGATGAACTACATGACTGACGGCATTCGCTTTGAAACGCGGATGGGTGACGGTGCCGCCAGTGGGGTGCTGGGCAAGTTGTGGAGCGCCGGCAAACGCATGCTCACGGGGGAGTCACTGTTTATGACGCACTTCTCCAATGCCGGTAAAACCCAGGCGCGGGTGGCCTTTGCCGCGCCTTATCCCGGCACGGTGGTGCCGATTCAGCTAGCCGAACATGGCGGCACGCTGATCTGTCAGAAGGACGCTTTTCTTTGCGCCGCCTATGGCACGGCAGTCGGCATCAGCTTCAACAAGCGTCTGGGCGCCGGTTTCTTCGGCGGTGAGGGGTTTATCCTGCAGAAGCTTGAAGGCGATGGCCTGGCGTTTGTGCACGCCGGCGGTACGGTGATCCGTAAGCAGCTGAATAACGAAACCCTGCGCCTGGACACCGGCTGCCTAGTGGCGTTCAGCAGCGGCATCGACTACGACATTGCCCTGGCTGGTGGTCTGAAAAGCATGCTGTTTGGTGGCGAAGGCATTCTGCTGGCCACGCTCAAGGGCACGGGAACCGTGTGGGTGCAGAGCCTGCCGTTCTCGCGGCTGGCCGAGCGCATCTATGAGGCCACGTTCAAGGCCCGCGAAGAAGTCCGCGCCGGCGGCAAGTGATGCGGCAATCTGGGGCTTTGCAGGCGCATGGGTTTGTAGCAAGCTGCGCCGCCTGTTGCTCAGCCCGCCAACTGATAACTCCGAGAGCCTGCCATGAGTGAAGTAAACCCTATCCCGCTTATCCTTACCGCTGTTGGCAGCATCTGCGCCACGGTGGCCGTGCTCGGTTACTACGGGTACCTGCATGTGGCCAAGCCGGAAGATGCCCTGCTGCTGGCCGAGTTCACCATGCTCAAGACCGTGCCGGGCGAGGATTACAAGGTCTCGGTCAAACCCGCCAGTCAGGTCGCCCAGTGCATCGATGGCGTGCTGGTGCTGTTTGACCTGGAGCAGAAGGGCCTCAGCGGTGTGCTGGTTGATCCGCGTAAGCAGGCCGTGCGTTGCAACCCTGGCCAGTAACGGCTAGCTTGCGCGGCTCTGCTGCTCGTTAAGACGCTGTAGATGCCGGCGCGACAGGGCGAGAAAGCGTGGCGTCAGGCCGATGTCTTCATACAGCGGATCGCCCTGTTCATCGGTGGCTACCACCTTGTTGCCCTTGACGTAGGGCAGGCTGGCTTCCAGCTCGTCGAGCGCGGCGCCCAGCAGCTCTCCGAGCAGCTCCTCCACGTGATGCTTGGGGTACATCTCTTGCAGCGCGGCTAGCCGTGCTGCGGCTTCCAGGTCGAGTCGTATTTGATAGGGCGTGACGCTTAGGCGGCCACGGGCGTTTTCCTGCCAGTGCTGAACAAGCTCGCGAATCTTCATGATTGCCTCGTGTCTGTTCTATGCCCGCCGAGTCAGTCTGCGCCGGGCTTGCCTAACTAAGACTAGTGCCTGCCCTGATAAGTGCGGGCAAGGCGTCGCGCACTTGTAAGAAGTTGGCGCGCTGGGCACTCTGCACGCAGGATCAGTGGAGGCAATAGTCATGGCAGAAATCGACGCGCGCCTGCGCGAGGACGTTCACCAACTCGGCGAACTCCTGGGTAACACCATCAGCCTGCAGCACGGTGCAGCCTTTCTCGACAAGATTGAACGCATTCGCAAGGGCGCCAAGGCCTCTCGTCGCGGCTCATCAGAGGGGGCTGAGCAACTCAGTGCAACCCTGAACCAGTTGGACGATGACGAGTTGCTGCCGGTAGCGCGCGCCTTCAACCAGTTCCTCAACCTGGCCAATATCGCCGAGCAGTACCACCGCGTGCGGCGTCGTGCACCAGGTGAGCCGGAGCCATTCGAAGACAATATCCTCGCCGACCTGCTGCAGCGTCTTTCGGCCCATGGCCACAAGGGTGAAGCGCTGGCCCGCCAGGTTGGTCGCCTGGATATCGAACTGGTGCTGACGGCGCATCCCACTGAGGTGGCGCGGCGTACCCTGATTCAGAAATACGATGCCATCGCCGAGCAGTTGGCTGCCGGCGACCACAGCGACCTTTCGCCGGGCGAACGGGAGCAGGTCAAGCAGCGTCTGCAGCGGCTGATTGCCGAAGCCTGGCACACCGAGGAAATCCGCCGCAGTCGCCCCAGTCCGGTGGATGAAGCCAAATGGGGCTTTGCGGTGATCGAACATTCGCTCTGGCATGCCATCCCCAATGTGCTGCGCAAGGCCGATCAGGTGTTGCACAGCGCCACCGGGTTGCACCTGCCGCTGGATGCCGCGCCGATTCGTTTTGCTTCCTGGATGGGCGGCGACCGCGACGGCAACCCGAATGTCACGGCCAGTGTCACCCGTGAGGTACTCCTGCTGGCCCGCTGGATGGCGGCGGATCTATACCTGAGGGATGTCGACAACCTGGCTGCCGAGCTGTCCATGCAACAGGCCAGCCCGGCATTGCTGGCGCGGATCGGCGAGAGCGCAGAGCCTTATCGCAGCCTGCTCAAGCAACTGCGTGAGCGCCTGCGCGCCACCCGTAGCTGGGCCCAGGCCGCGCTGCATGAACAGATCCCCGCGCCCGCTGCCGTGTTGCAGGACAATCGCGAGCTGCTGGAGCCGCTGAGCTTGTGCTACCAGTCGCTGCATGAGTGCGGCATGGGCGTGATTGCTGATGGCCCGCTGCTCGACTGCCTGCGCCGTGCGGCGACCTTTGGGCTGTTTCTGGTGCGCCTGGATGTGCGTCAGGATTCCAGTCGCCATGTTGCGGCCATGAGTGAAATCACCGATTACCTCGGTCTGGGGCGTTACGCTGAGTGGGACGAAGAGGCGCGCCTGGCGTTTCTGCTGCAAGAACTGGAAAACCGCCGGCCGCTGCTGCCGGGGCATTTCAAGCCCAGCGGCGAAACCGAAGAGGTGCTGGCGACTTGCCGTGAAGTGGCGCGGGCACCGGCGGCGTCCCTGGGTTCCTACGTGATCTCCATGGCCGGTGCAGCCTCCGATGTGCTGGCGGTGCAACTGCTGCTTAAAGAAGCCGGGTTGCAACGGCCGATGCGCGTGGTGCCCCTGTTTGAAACCCTGGCCGATCTGGACAATGCCGGGCCGGTGATCAGCCGGCTATTGGCGCTGCACGGCTACCGCGCGCGGCTACACGGGCCGCAGGAAGTGATGATCGGCTATTCCGATTCGGCCAAGGACGCCGGCACCACGGCTGCGGCCTGGGCGCAGTACCGTGCGCAGGAAACCCTGGTGCAGGTGTGCCGTGAGCAGCAGGTCGAATTGCTGTTGTTCCATGGCCGTGGTGGCACGGTGGGGCGTGGCGGCGGCCCGGCGCATGCGGCGATTCTGTCGCAGCCGCCCGGTTCGGTGGCGGGGCGTTTTCGCACCACCGAGCAGGGTGAAATGATTCGTTTCAAATTTGGCCTGCCAGATATCGCCGAACAAAACCTTAATCTGTACCTGGCTGCGGTGCTGGAAGCCACCTTGTTGCCGCCGCCCAGCCCGGAGCCAGCCTGGCGCGAGCTGATGGACAAACTGGCCAGCGATGGCGTCAGTGCCTACCGCGCGGTGGTGCGTGAACACCCGCAGTTTGTGGCTTATTTCCGCCAGGCCACGCCTGAGCAAGAGCTGGGTCGCCTGCCGCTGGGCAGCCGTCCGGCCAAGCGCCGCGAGGGCGGGGTGGAAAGTCTGCGCGCCATTCCATGGATCTTTGCCTGGACCCAAACGCGCCTGATGCTACCGGCCTGGCTAGGCTGGGAAGCGGCATTGAACAACGCTCTGCAACGCGGCGAAGGCGAGCTGCTGGCGCAGATGCGCGCGCAGTGGCCGTTTTTCCGTACGCGCATCGACATGCTGGAAATGGTGCTGGCCAAAGCCGACGAGTCGATTGCCCTGCTGTACGACCAGCGCCTGGTCGAGCCGGCCCTGCAACCGCTGGGCGCGCATTTGCGCGGCCTATTGTCGCAGGCGGTGGTCGCGGTGCTGGGTCTGACCGGTCAGTCGCAGCTGTTGGCACACAGCCCGGAAACCCTGGAGTCGATCAGCGTGCGTAACACCTATCTGGACCCGTTGCACCTGCTCCAGGCTGAGCTGCTGGCGCGTTCACGGTCACGTGATAATCAGGCTGACAGCCCTCTGGAACAGGCTCTGCTGGTCAGTGTGGCGGGTATTGCCGCCGGTTTGCGTAATACCGGTTGAGACGCCTGGTCGGGCCTGCCAACGCATTGCGCGGCAGGCCCGGCGAGTCACCGATAGCGCTGCTTTGCGCCTGCCTTGGTCGTAGGTGTATCCGACTTTCGGTGGCTTGTGCGCTATGGGTGCGCTGTGTATCTTGAGCGGCCTTTCGGCACTCTGGCCCATGTTGGCAGCGCTGCCTGAACAATTCTGAGATTGGCCCCACGAGGCGAGTCCGACGATTTTTACTTAAATCTTGAGGAGCACATCGATGCGCGTGATTCTGCTGGGGGCGCCCGGGGCCGGCAAAGGTACCCAGGCTGGTTTCATCACCAAGAAATTTGGTATTCCGCAAATCTCCACTGGCGACATGCTGCGTGCTGCGGTCAAGGCGGGCACCGAGCTCGGTCTGAAAGCCAAGAGCGTGATGGACAGCGGCGGTCTAGTCTCTGATGACCTGATCATCAATCTGGTCAAAGAGCGCATTGCCCAGGCCGATTGTGCCAATGGCTTCCTCTTCGATGGCTTCCCGCGCACCATTCCTCAGGCTGAAGCCCTGAAAGAAGCTGGCGTGGTTATCGACAACGTGGTCGAGATCGCTGTCGACGACGAAGAAATCGTCGGCCGTATCGCCGGTCGCCGCGTACACGAGGCCAGTGGCCGCGTTTACCACATCGTCTACAACCCGCCGAAAGTTGAAGGCAAGGACGATGCAACCGGTGAAGACCTGGTGCAGCGTAAGGACGACACCGAAGAAACCGTGCGTCATCGCCTCTCCGTCTACCACTCGCAGACCAAGCCGCTGGTGGATTTCTACCAGAAGCTCGCCGCCGCTGAAGGCACGCCGAAGTACAGCGCCATCGCTGGCGTTGGCTCGGTCGACGAGATCACTGCCAAGGTGTTTGCTGCGCTCAGCTAAGCCTTGTTGCAGTCAGCCAACGGCCCGCTTTGCGGGCCGTTGTCGTTTCTGCGGTTGGCGCGCTGGGCTCGCTGGGCGTCGTTCATAGAACAGTAACCTTGCTCACCTAAGTTAGCATCGGTTTGGTCTATACCAGGATGCGATGGTCATAGACGTCAAGCCTTAACCCACACTAAGGAAGAGAGCGCGTTCAATGACCAAGAAAACAGCTAAGAGTGCTATCTGGTTAGGCCTGGCAGTTGCGCTGGCGGGGAGTCCGGCAGCGTTTGCCGACACCGCGGCGAAGCCCAAGACCGATTGCAGCGTGGCCGAGTTCACCATGGGGCTGCGTTTCCAGCAGCAATCGGCGGAGGTGCAGGCCCTGCAACTGCAGGCCTACAACATCGCCACCCTGAAGCTGGATGCGGCCGTGGCTGCGGCGAAAGATCCATCCAAGCTGGCCATCGTCACCGACCTGGATGAAACCGTTATTGATAACAGCGCCCTGTTGGCCCGTGATCTGGCCAACTGTCACACCTATGACGCCTGGGACACCTGGCTGCCCTGGGAGCGTGATGGCACCCCGGTACTGATTCCGGGTGCGAAGCAATTCCTGGAGCACGCCGACAAGCTCGGGGTGACCATTCGCTACATCTCCGATCGCGCTGATGAGCAGAAGAAATACACCCTGGCCACGCTGAGCAAGCTCGGCCTGCCGCAGGTCTCTGAACAGAGCGTACTGCTGTTGGGCCCGCCCAAAGTGGAGCGTCGCGCCATCGTCAGTGCCGATCATCAGATCGTGTTGCTGCTGGGTGACACCCTGCATGACTTCGATGCGCGTTTCCGCAAGACGCCACTGGCCGATCAGCGCGCCACTGTCGCCGCTGAAGCTGGCAAGTGGGGCACCGAGTGGATCGTCTTCCCCAATGCTGGTTATGGCACCTGGTCGAAAGCGCCATTGCAGGGCTGGGACGCCAAGACCGTAATCGAGGCCTGGTAAGCACGCTTTAGTCAGGCTGCAGCGGGTCTGTTCGGGCCCGCTGCTGGCTTGTGGTGCTGTGAGTTCGCCCGCGTGACAGGCGCGGGCGACAGTGATTGCGCTGGAAAAAAAAGCCTCAAGCCGGTCTAATGCCCGTCCTTTTCCTCACCTGTCCGACTGCAATGACCACTCTCCTGGCCCTGGATACCGCCACCGAAGCCTGCTCCGTTGCCTTGCTGCATAACGGCCAGGTGCTCAGTCATTACGAAGTGATTCCGCGTCTGCACGCCCAGCGCCTGCTGCCAATGATCAAGCAGTTGCTGGCGGATGCCGAGGTGCCGTTGTCGGCGCTCGATGCGATTGCCTTTGGCCGTGGCCCGGGTGCTTTTACCGGCGTACGGATTGCCATCGGTGTGGTGCAGGGCCTGGCGTTTGCCCTGGAGCGGCCGGTACTGCCAGTGTCCAACCTGGCCGTGCTGGCGCAGCGCAGCCTGCGTGAGCATGGCGCGCAGCAGGTGGCAGCGGCCATCGATGCGCGCATGGACGAGGTCTATTGGGGCTGCTACCGCGCCGAGCAGGGTGAAATGCGCTTGTCCGGCGTCGAGGCTGTCGTGGCGCCCGAACTGGCTGGCCTGCCGCGTGATGCGACGGGCGACTGGTTTGCTGCGGGCACTGGCTGGGGCACCTTTGCTGCGCGTATTCCTGTTGCGGTCAGTGGACAGGATGCAGCCATGTTGCCGCACGCCGAAGACCTGCTCAGCCTGGCGCGCTTTGCCTGGGCCCGTGGTGAAGCGCTGGACGCTGATCAAGCGCAGCCCGTCTACCTGCGTGATCAGGTGGCCACTCCGAAAGCGGCGGTCTGAGGCTCACCTTGGCGACACCTTCTGTCGTGCTTATCGCCGTGTGGCGGTTGCTTGATTGCCAAGCTGCCCGGCTGGGGCTAAATTGCCATCACCTGTGTCCATCGTTGGCCAAGTGGCCGAGCAGTCATTGATGCGTATCGACGGTTTTACCTCCTCTTATTCGCCAGACCGCAGTGCCCGACCGGGCGCTGCGGTTACGCCATTTCGCGAAGCGCAGCGCGAAGTTGAGGAACGTCGTGAGCAGCCAACGGCACCGGCCAGCACTCAGGGTCTGGAAACCGTTGCCCAGCCGCGCCGGGTTGAGGCCAGCAATGCCAGCACCGATAGCCTACCGGCCCGCCTGCAAGACCAGCTGTACCAGCCGCCGCTGAACAACCGCGCCGCTCAGGCCTTGGCCAGCTACAGCACAACCGCCAGTTTCGCCAGCGAGGCGGATGCCCAGCAGGTACTGGGCCTCGATCTTTACGCTTAATTAATGCTGCCTTACTACCTCGGCTGCCCGTCATGGAGCGAGCCCGCCTGGCGCGGTTCCTTGTATCCGCAGAGCAGTCGCAGCGCCGACTTCCTGCCGTTGTATGCCCAGCTATTCAACGCCGTTGAGGGTAATACCACCTTCTACGCGCAGCCCTCCGTCGATACCGTGGCCCGTTGGGCTGAGCGTATGCCGGCGCATCTGCGTTTTTGCGCCAAGCTGCCACGTGAGATCAGCCATAACGGCGACCTGCGTGACCAGCTAAGCGCCACCGAGGATTTTCGCCGACTGCTGACGCCACTGGGCGAGCGGGTGGCGCCGTTCTGGTTGCAATTGCCGGCGAGCTTTGGCCCGCAGCGTCTGGCGGAGCTGAGCGCTTTTATCGAGCCTTGGCAGGCTGGAGAGTTGGCCGTCGAAGTTCGTCATCCGGGGTTCTTTGCCAAAGGCGAGGAGGAACGTAGCCTCAACCGTCTGCTGCATGATCGCGGTATTGAACGTATCTGTCTGGATTCGCGGGCGCTGTTCAGCTGTAACTCCACGGCACCGGCAGTGCTGCATGCCCAGGCCAAGAAGCCGCGCTTGCCGCTGCGCCCTACGGCGTTTAGTCAGGCCCCACAGCTGCGCTTTATTGGCCATCCCGAGTTGCTGGCCAATGACCCGTTTATGGCGCCCTGGCTGGATAAGGTGGCGAGCTGGATTGAAGAAGACCGCACGCCCTATGTCTTTCTGCACACCTCGGACAACCGCCTGGCGCCGCAGCTGGCGCAGCGGTTTCATCAGCAACTGATGCAGCGTCTGCCGGGTTTGCCCGCCTTGCCACAGGTGCAGGTCGATGAGCAGGTCGAGCAACTAGGCCTGCTCTGATAGGCTGCGCTGCATGACTGAATTCCGTGCTTTTTTGCTGCTCTGTGTTGTGCTCGCCGGCCTGTTGCTGGCGATTTGGCGTGGCTGGCTGGAGGTGCCGGCGCGCTGGAACCCCTGGGCGGTACTGGATATTCGTGAAACACCAAACCTGCTGACCCGCTTCAAGCTCTGGCGGTTGCAGGATGATCCGGCGCTGTGCCAACTGGCCTTGAGCAGCTCTTCACTGCGTGTTACCCCGCAGGCCGACAGCCGTCCGGAGGTGGCCTGTCCGCTGATCAACACCCTGCGTGTACACCACTCTGGTGTTGCGTTCAGCAGCAGCTTTATCGCCAGTTGCCCGCTGGCAGCGGCCTTTGCCCTGTTTGAGCAACATGACCTGCAACCGGCTGCCCAGGCCGTTTTCGGCCAGCGGGTGGCGCGGGTTGAGCACGTCGGCAGTTTTGCCTGCCGCACCATTGCAGGCACTCAGCGGCGCAGCCAGCATGCTTCGGCCAACGCGCTGGATATTGTCGGTTTTCGTTTGGCGGACGGGCGGCGCATCAGCGTGTTGCAGGATTGGCCCAAGCAGGGCAAGAACGCCGAGTTTCTGCGTCAGGTGCAACAGGCGGCCTGCCGGCGGTTCAACACCACCCTGGGGCCGGAGTACAACGCCGCGCACCGCGACCACTTTCACGTGGATATGGGGTTGTGGCGCATGTGCCGCTGAGAATCTGTTTCGGATCTGCTACGCGTCGGCCCTGCTGCGTTAAAAACCGGCTCGGAGTGCTCATGTACAAAAGTACACTCCGCTTCCTCGCCGTTTTGACCAGCCGGAGGCTGTTACTACGTAGCGCCTTGCATGGCTCTAGCTCGCGAGATCGGAACACAGCTTCTGAAACTGTCCCTTAGGGCCGCTTTGATTTAACGCTCAGCCAATAGCAGATCCGCCGCCTGACCAGTGCGCCCGTCGGCGAATTCGAAGCGGCCGAGTTGGGCGATTTCATCGTAGGCGCCCAGGGCGATCTTCACGTCACGTGCCTGTAGGTGGATGGCGCTGACCCCGGCCTCACTCAGCGACTGGCTGGATTGCCGGCCCTGAGCATCGAAACGCAACAGGCTCAGGCGTTCGAAGATCGCATCCTGGCTGTCGATGCGGCCGTCGCCGTTGTCATCGTATTTGCTCAGTTCGGCAAAACCGTTGGCTGCACCGTTCTGGTCGCCGAACAGCTCGCGACCATCGTCGATGCGGCCGTTGCCGTTGCGGTCATAGGCGAGCAGGGCGTCGTCGCCGGTAGGTGCGCTGATCTGGCCGAGTTTACCGTCGGCATCCAGGTCGAAGCGTACCGAGCGGGTCAGGCCGCTGGTGCTGAAGCCGTTACCAGCCAGATCGAGCACCAGTGGATCGGTTTTCTTGGGCTCGGCGTTGATGTTGACGTTCAGCTCCAGCTCGCGCTGGGCTGCCATTTCCTGAAAATCACTGGCCTGAGCAGTGACGGCGGGCGGCTCGTTGGGTGTTTCCGGTGCCTTGGCAGGCGCTTCGGCGTCCACCTCATCGGGCATCAGGGTGCGCCGCAGAATCTGGTAGTCCAGCGAGGCGCGTTTGCCTTCATCCAGCGTTTCGCTGATCGAACGGGTGTTGGCGGCCGTTGGCGCGGCGCCGCGTGGGGCGGAAATCACATCGAACATGGCGAACTCGGTGCGGCTGGAAGCTGCCGGGTCTGGCAAAATGCCGCTCAGGCAGGTTATCGGCCGCTGAGGCGGTCAATTGAGTGATTTTTGAGCACATTTTCTGATGAGTGATGAGCGGCTAATAGCCAGAATTCGTATGCAAGCCCTGGCTCCCCATCTGCAATCGGCAGCTGACGCCTGGGCTGTGCGCCTGGGTTTACCGCTGGAAGGCGACAGCGAGTTTGCTCTGCAACTGGGCGAGGGCGGCCTGCAACTGGTGGAGCTGGGGCCGCAGGCACCGGGGCCGGTGAAGGTGGATTTTGTCGAAGGCGCGGTGGCGCATCGGCGGCTGTTCGGTGGTGGCAGCGGGCAGATGATTGCCAAAGCGGTGGGTGTGCAGGCCGGGGTGCGCCCGACGGTGCTGGATGCCACGGCCGGCCTGGGTCGCGATGCCTTTGTGCTGGCCAGCCTGGGTTGCCGCATGACCTTGATCGAGCGCCAGCCACTGATTGCCGCACTGCTGGAAGATGGCCTGGCGCGCGCTGCGCTTGACCGCGATGTGGCGCCGATTGCCGCGCAGATGCAGCTGCTTAATGGCAATGCTATCGAGCTGATGCGCGCCTGGCATGGCGAGCCGCCGCAGGTGATCTACCTTGACCCGATGTTCCCGCACCGCGACAAGAGCGCGCTGGTGAAGAAAGAGATGCGCCTGTTCCGACCGTTTGTCGGCGATGATCTGGATTCGCCGGCGCTGCTGGACGCGGCGTTGGCGCTGGCCAGTCACCGGGTGGTGGTCAAGCGCCCACGCAAGGCGCCGCTGATTGAAGGCGCCAAGCCAGGCTATGCCCTGGAAGGCAAATCCAGTCGCTACGACATCTACCCGAAAAAGAAGCTGCAAGCCGCCAGCGAGTAAGGCTGGCGACGCTTTGCGTTAGCAGCCCGTTGAAAAACTACCTACGTTCTTCAACTGCCTACTAGTCGGCACGGAAAGCGCGCAGAAACACCTCGACCGCATCACGCACATGGGCTTCGGCTTCGGCACCTTGCAGCGCCTCACCGCAGCCGATCAGCAGGCGAAAGTTGGCGCCGCCCTTGATCAGGCAGAAGAACTGATCCGCTGCGCTCAGCGGATCGGGTACGCGCAGCTTGCCGCTCTGGTCGGCCTGGCGCAGCAGCTCTTCCATGCCGTGCTGTACACGCTGCGGGCCAGCCTCATAGAACATCCGGCAGAGCTTGGAGTCCTGCGCGGCCAGGCTCACCATCACCCGGTGCAGCTCCACCGACTCGCGGCTATTGATCAGCTCATTGAAGCCTCGGCCGATGCTCATCAGCACCTGCGCCAATGGCACTTCGTCGTCCAGTTCGAACAGCAGCTCGGGCAGTTGCTCCTCGCACTTGGATTTCACCGCTTCGGCAAACAGCTTCTCCTTGTCGGTGAAGTGGCTGTACACCGTGAGTTTGGAAACTCCGGCTTCCGCGGCAATCGCATCCATACTGCTACCGTCATAGCCATTGCTGAGAAACAGGGTTTTCGCCGCTTCCAGAATGGCTTTGCGTTTGGCCAGGTCTTTCGGGCGACCTGGGCCGCTGGGTGGCAACACTTTGTTTGGCATTGGTCGTTTTTAATACTGGACTAGTGAGTTTGCTATTTTTACTATACCCGCCAGTATAAATATTCAAAAGCCTCCACAAAGGTTAGTCATCATGTTTCGTCATGCACTGTCTGTTGCGTTGCCTGTCAGTCTTATCCTGTTGCTCGGCGCTTGCGGCAATGGCGAGCCCGCTAAGGTTGCCGTGCGTCCGGCCATGGTGGTGCAGCCACAACTGGCTGGCGACCTGATGGATGCCTACCCCGGTGAGGTGCGTGCGCGCCTGGAGCCGGAGCTGGCGTTCCGTATCGGTGGCAAGGTGGCCAAGCGCCTGGTCGATGTCGGTGCGCGGGTGAAGAAGGATCAGCCCCTGGCCGAACTGGACCCGCAGGACGTGCGCCTGCAGCTGGAAGCCATCCGCGCTCAGGTGGCAGCGGCCGAGGCCAACCTGCAACTGGTGCGCGCCGAGCGTGATCGCTACAAGGCGCTGCTGGCACGCAACCTGGTCAGCCGCTCGCAGTACGACAATGCCGAGAACACCTACCGTTCCGGTGAAGCGCGCCTGAAGCAGGTGAAAGCCGAATTCAACGTGGCCAACAACCAGGCCGGTTATGCCGTGCTGCGCGCCTCCCAGGATGGTGTGGTGGCGCGGCGCATGGTCGAGGTCGGCCAGGTGGTCGCTGCCGGACAGACCGTATTCACCCTGGCCGCTGACGGCGAGCGTGAAGTGCTGATCAACCTGCCAGAGCAAGCCTTTGAGCGCTTTCAGGTCGGCCAGGAAGTGGCGGTTGAGCTGTGGTCGCAGCCGGATCAGCGCTTCCCTGGGCGCATCCGTGAGATGTCGCCATCGGCCGATCCGCAATCGCGCACTTTCGCCGCTCGCGTGGCCTTTAGCGAAGGCAAGGTACCGGCCGAACTGGGCCAGAGCGCCCGCGTATTTATTGCCCACAACGGTGATGTGCCGCTGGCCGTGCCACTGTCGGCGCTGACGGCGGAGAAAGGCCAGCCCTACGTCTGGGTGGTCGATCCGAAGGACTCCACCCTCAAGCGCACCGACGTGCGCATCGGTGCCTACGGCGAGAAGACCGTGCCAGTACTCGAAGGCCTGCAAGCGACGGATTGGGTAGTGGCAGCCGGTGGTCAGGTACTGCGTGAAGGCCAGCAGGTGCGTCCGGTTGACCGCGACAACCGTGCGGTGCAGCTGACGGCCAAGGCCGACCTGACGGTTGAGGAGTAAGCCTGATGGATTTCAACCTGTCCGCCTGGGCGCTGCGTAACCGCCAGATCGTCCTGTACCTCATGCTGCTGCTGGCGGTGGTGGGGGCTATTTCCTACACCAAGCTGGGCCAGAGCGAAGACCCACCCTTTACCTTCAAGGCCATGGTGGTGCGCACCAACTGGCCGGGGGCGAGCGCCGAGGAAGTCTCGCGCCAGGTCACCGAACGCATCGAGAAGAAGCTGATGGAGACCGGCGACTACGACAAGATCGTCTCGTTCTCGCGCCCCGGCGAATCTCAGGTGACCTTTATCGCCCGTGATTCGATGCACTCCAAGGACATCCCCGAACTGTTCTACCAGGTGCGCAAGAAGGTCAGCGACATTCGCCACACCTTGCCCCAGGGCATCCAGGGGCCGTTCTACAACGATGAATTCGGCACCACCTTCGGCAATATCTACGCCCTGACCGGCGAAGGCTTCGACTACGCCGTGCTCAAGGACTACGCCGACCGCATCCAGCTGCAATTGCAGCGGGTCAAGGACGTCGGCAAGGTCGACCTGCTCGGCTTGCAGGACGAGAAGGTATGGATAGAACTGTCCAACACCAAGCTCGCCACCCTCGGCCTGCCGCTGGCCGCGGTGCAACAGGCGCTGGAAGAGCAGAACGCGGTAGCGGCAGCGGGCTTCTTTGAAACTGCCTCCGACCGCGTGCAGCTGCGTGTCACCGGGCGTTTCGAAACGGTTGATGAAATTCGCAATTTCCCCATTCGCGTGGCTGATCGTACCTTCCGCATCGCCGATGTGGCCGAGGTCAAACGCGGCTTTAACGATCCACCCGCACCGCGCATGCGCTACATGGGTGAGGATGCCATTGGCCTGGCCGTCTCGATGAAAACCGGCGGCGACATTCTGGTGCTCGGTCAGGCCCTGGAAGGCGAGTTCGCCCGCCTGCAGGAAACCCTGCCGGCCGGCATGCAGCTGAGCAAGGTGTCGGACCAGCCCGCAGCGGTGAAAACCGGGGTGGGTGAGTTCGTTCGCGTGCTCACCGAAGCGGTGATCATCGTGCTGCTGGTGAGCTTCTTCTCCCTCGGCCTGCGCACCGGACTGGTGGTGGCGCTCTCGATTCCGCTGGTGCTGGCGATGACCTTTGCCGCCATGTACTACTTCGGCATCGGCCTGCACAAAATCTCCCTCGGCGCGCTGGTGCTGGCGCTGGGCTTGATGGTGGATGACGCGATCATTGCCGTGGAGATGATGGCGATCAAGATGGAGCAGGGTTACGACCGCATCAAGGCGGCCAGTTATGCCTGGACCAGCACCGCCTTCCCGATGCTGACCGGCACCCTGATCACCGCCGCCGGCTTCCTGCCGATTGCCACCGCGCAGTCCGGCACCGGTGAATACACCCGCTCGATCTTCCAGGTGGTGGCCATTGCCCTGCTGGTGTCATGGATTGCGGCGGTGGTGTTCGTGCCATACCTCGGCGCCAAACCGCTGCCGGACCTGGCCAAGTTGCACGCGGCTAAACACGGCGGCCGCGATGATGGCCATGACCCCTACGGCACGCCGTTCTATCAGCGCGTGCGGCAGGCGGTGGAGTGGTGCGTGCGCCGGCGTAAAACCGTGATCATGCTGACCATTGTGCTGTTCGTCGCCTCGATTGCCCTGTTCCGCTTTGTGCCGCAGCAGTTCTTCCCGGCTTCTGGCCGTCTGGAGCTGATGGTCGACCTTAAGCTCAGCGAAGGCGCATCCCTGGCCGCCACCGAAGAGCAGGCCAAGCGTCTCGAGGAGCTGCTGCGCGGGCGTGAAGGGGTGGACAACTTTGTTGCCTACGTCGGCACCGGTTCGCCGCGCTTCTACCTGCCGCTGGATCAGCAACTGCCGGCCGCCAGCTTTGCCCAGTTCGTGGTGCTGGCGAAAAGCATCGAGGACCGCGAGAAGATCCGCACCTGGCTGATCGAAGTGCTCAACGACGAGTTCCCGACCCTGCGCACGCGCATCTCGCGCCTGGAAAACGGCCCACCTGTGGGCTATCCGGTGCAGTTCCGGGTTTCCGGCGAGCACATTGATGAAGTGCGTCAGCTGGCCCGTCAGGTGGCCGACAAGGTGCGTGAGAACAGCCACGTGACCAACGTGCACCTGGACTGGGAAGAGCCGAGCAAGGTGGTGCGGCTGAACATCGATCAGGAGCGTGCCCGTGCCCTGGGCGTAAGCACCGCTGACCTGTCGCGTTTCCTGCAAAGCTCGCTCACCGGCTCGCCGGTGAGCCAGTACCGCGAAGGCAACGAGCTGATCGAGATCCTCCTGCGCGGCACCCTCAGCGAGCGTCAGGAACTCAGCCTGCTGCCGAGCCTGGCGGTGCCGACCGACAATGGCCGCAGTGTGCCGCTGTCGCAGATTGCCACCCTGGAGTACGGCTTCGAGGAAGGCATCATCTGGCACCGCAACCGCCTGCCAACCGTCACCGTGCGTGCGGATGTGTACGGCAAAGAGCAGCCGGCCAGCCTGGTCAAACAGATCCTGCCGACCCTCGAACCGGTGCGTGCGCAACTGCCGGACGGCTACCAGCTGGACGTCGGTGGCACCGTGGAAGACTCCAGCCGTGGGCAGGCCTCGGTCAACGCCGGTATCCCACTGTTTATCGTGGTGGTGCTGACCCTGCTGATGCTGCAGCTGAAGAGCTTCTCGCGTTCGGCCATGGTGTTCCTCACCGCGCCGTTGGGGCTGATTGGCGTGACCCTGTTCCTGCTGATCTTCCGTCAGCCGTTCGGCTTCGTCGCCATGCTCGGCACCATCGCCCTGTCGGGGATGATCATGCGTAACTCGGTGATTCTGGTCGACCAGATCGAGCAGGACATCGAAGCCGGCATGGACCGCTGGCACGCGATCATCGAAGCCACCGTGCGGCGCTTCCGTCCCATCGTGCTGACTGCCCTGGCGGCGGTACTGGCGATGATTCCGCTGTCGCGTAGCGTGTTCTTCGGCCCTATGGCCGTGGCCATCATGGGCGGCCTGATCGTCGCCACGGCGCTGACCCTGCTGTTCCTGCCGGCGCTGTATGCCGCCTGGTTCCGGGTCAAGGAAGTGGAAGCGAAACCGGCCTGAGGCGCGGCATGCAGGTAAGAAACCAGGCCTTCGGGCCTGGTTTTTTTATGCCTGTTGATTGCCTGCCGTGTCGGGTTTATGGCAGGCGAGTGTCAAAAATATACAACTGCCTGCTGCGGCGCGTGAACAGCTTATACAGCGATTACAGTCGGTTACATGGGTGTTTAGGGCGATTAAACGAATTATCTGCTTACATTTCGTCGTTTTTGTTTGACATATTTTACGTATTTGCCAGACTGCGCGACCTTGATGGGCGCGTGCGCTACCCGTCATGAATGGCCATAACAAAAACCTGTAGCCCATCGATCCGTCCTGCGCAGCCTGCGCGGGGCATGCATGTGGTGGGCTGACGTCTGTGGAACGGGAAAGCATGCTGATCTGGTTCGTTGCGCTCTACCTGCTGGTGACTGTCGCCATCGGTTTCTACGCCTCTACCCGGGTGCACAACACCCGCGATTTCGCCTCCGGTGGCCGCAGCATGGGCTTCCCCATCGTCGCCGCCATGGTGTTCGCCACCTGGTTTGGCAGCGAGGCGGTACTGGGTATCCCCGCTACCTTTCTTGAAGAAGGCTTTGCCGGCATCGTCGAAGACCCGTTCGGCTCCTTCGGCTGCCTGTTTCTGGTCGGCCTGATCATCGCCCGCCCGCTGTACCGGATGAACCTGCTGACCATCGGCGACTACTTCAAGAAGCGCTACGGCTCGCAGGTCGAGTTGATCATCAGCCTGGTCATCGTCATGTCCTACCTGGGCTGGATCGCCGCGCAGCTGATTGCCCTGGGCCTGGTGTTCAACGTCATCTCCGACGGCAGCATCAGCACCACCCAAGGCATGTTCCTCGGCACCTTTATCGTGCTGCTGTACACCCTGTTCGGCGGCATGTGGTCGATTGCCCTGACCGACTTCTTCCAGATGATCATCATCGTGGTTGGCCTGATCTACCTGGTCTGGCTGTTCAGCGACATGGCTGGCGGTGCCGACCTGGTGATCAACAAGGCGGCCAGTGATGGCAAATTCACCTTTATGCATGCCTTCGAGCCCAAGGATATCGTCGCCTTTATCGGCGCAGCGGTGACCATGATGCTCGGCTCCATCCCGCAGCAGGACGTCTACCAGCGCGTGATGTCGGCCAAGAGCGAGAACATCGCCGCCCGCGCCTCGATGGCCGGAGCGGTGTTCTACCTCGGCTTCTGCATGCTGCCGGTGTTTCTGGTGTACGCGGCCTCGATGATCGACCCGGCGCTGGTCGAGAAGTGGCTGGCCGAAGACTCGCAGATGATTCTGCCGCTGCTGATCCTCGACAAGACGCCGCTGTTTGCCCAGATCATGTTCTTCGGTGCGCTGCTCTCGGCGATCATGTCCACCGCCTCGGGCACCCTGCTGGCCCCGTCGGTGACCCTGACCGAGAACGTGCTCAAGCGCTTTTTGCCGGTGCTTAACGACAAGCAGTTCCTGCTGCTGATGCGCGTCACCATCGTGTTCTGCGCCGTGGCCACCCTGAGCTTTGCCCTGTACTCGGATGCGAGCATCTACGAGATGGTCGGCAACGCTTACAAGGTGACCCTGGTGGCGGCCGTGGTGCCGTTGTTTGCCGGGCTGTTCTGGAAGCGCGCGACCACCCAGGGCGCACTGGTGGCCATCGCCTTTGGCCTGGTGTCGTGGATCTACCTGGAAACCACCTGGAGCGAAGCTGCCTTCTGGCCGCCACAGCTAGCGGGCCTGCTGTTCAGCATGGCCGGGATGTTGATTGGTACGCTGCTGCCGCAGTGGAGCCGTAACCACAACGGTACGCTGGTGGCGCAGGCGAAATAAGCCTGACGTTTGGCTGACAAAACCCCGCTGATTAGCGGGGTTTTGTTTTGCGCCTGACGAAGGCTGTCAGCCCGTGGGAGGGGCTTTAGCCGCGAGCTTTGTTGTTTATTGGATTGGTCTTTGTTTACGCCGCTTTTGCAGCGTTTCGGATATTGGTTCCGCCCTTACGGCGGCTCACTTTTGGCAAACGCCCCAAAAGTAAGCAAAAGGTCTTGCCCCTTGCATCCGGGTCTCGCTGCGCTCGACTTCCCTCATTCCATCATTGCTCCAGGGGCCGGCGTACAAGGGCCGTCCCTAGCCCTTTACGCCTCTCGCCGCATCCATGCGGCTCGTTCCCTTCCACAACGATTCCACTCGGCCTGCTGATGGGGCGTTTGTCCTGGCGCGAGCGGATTGGTTCGGCGGTGTAGCAAGTTGGCTTTTGATTTGTAGGATGGGTGGAGCGTAGCGGTACCAATCAATCAACCACATGGGTATCGCGCGGATTAACCCATCCTACGAATATCCGCCGACCCTGTAGGAGCGGGCTTGCCCGCGATGCTTTTGCTTCGGCTTTTCCGTTCTGCTTTTGCCTTTCGCTCTGTAGCCCACAAATCGCCCAAACAACGCGGTCCCCGAATCCCGTCAGGAGGCCGAGCGTAGGTGTTGTGGAGAGGGGCGTTTGGCATGGATGCCAAACGAGGCATGCCGGGCCATGGATGGCCCGTCTTGCCGACCCTCGGAACAGCACCGTAGCGAGGGAAGTTGAGCGCAGCGAAACCCGGATGCCGGGCGCGCTTTCTCTTTGGTTACTTTCTCTTTGCGCGGGCAAAGAGAAAGTAACTCGGCGTAAGGCCGAAACCAGTAGTAGCAGTCAAAGGAGGTGCTGCGGGCGTTAGAGGCAGGCGGGGTACCGCTCCGCAGTCGCGCGCTGATAATGAAAACGTGACGTAGTGAACGTTTGGGTTTCCCTGCTCATACCTTTGCGGCATGATCCGGTATCGCTGATGGCTTATTGCCACGTACTGCTGGAGTCAAGGATGGCCCGTCGTAGCAAAACATCCCCCTTCGAAGACCTGATCTTTATCGCCTCACGCCTACCTTGGTGGCTTAGCCTGCTGATCGCTTTGGCCGCCTGGCTGTACTTCCATTCCGTTGCCATCAGCCCACCGCCTACCGCCACTGATCCCAAGCAGTTTGCCTCGGCCATGACCGGGCAAATGTGGCGAACCTTCGCCATGTTTCTGCAATACATCGTGCCTGTGGCATTTATCTTGGGTGCGATTGGCTCGGTATTCGCCCGCACCAAGCGGCGCAAGTTGCTGGACGACGTTACCAATGCCACACGCCCCGGCAAAACGGTTGATGGCATCAACTGGCAGCAGTTTGAGCAACTGGTTGGCGAGGCATTTCGCCGGCAGGGCTTTACCGTGACGGAAACCGGCGGCAACGGCCCGGATGGCGGTATTGACCTGATTCTGCACAAAGGCAGCGAAAAGCATCTGGTGCAATGCAAGCAGTGGCGAGCGACCAAGGTTGGCGTTGCAGTGGTACGTGAATTCTTTGGGTTGATCGCCGCAGAAGGCGCTACCGGTGGCTTTGTAGTGACTTCCGGCAGCTTTACCGCAGATGCCAAGAGCTTTGCCAGTGGCCGCAATATCCGCTTGGTGGAAGGCCCAGAGCTTAATCGCTGGATCTCTACTTCACGTACCGCTCAACCCGAGCCCTCGGCTGTTCCCCCGGCTCCAGCTCGCTTCGTACCTGCACAAAAAAGTGCGCCAAATTGTCCTGTTTGTAACTCGGCTATGCAAAAACGAGTAGCAAAGCGTGGGGCGAATATTGGTAAAGAGTTTTGGGGCTGTTCGCAGTATCCGAAGTGCAGAGGGGCGCAGGCATTATAATTTTTAATGCATGAGTGGTTTCTAAGATGCTGGTGAGTTTATTTTTTATTTAATCTGGTTTGGAGGTGGGTTTGTCTATTCTAGGTATTGGTCGTGATGAGTTTGAAAATTTTAAGTCTGATATTAATAGTAGGTTAAGCTCTTTTAGTAATCAGTCTCTTGGTAGGTTTTCAGAGCTTGAAGGTGCTATTCAGCATAAAGTTACAGATTCTGAGGAAGAGGCCAGAGTAGCGGCAAGTAACTCTAGAGATCTTGAAACTCAAGTGCGAGAACTGGTTGCGAGTATAGCCTCTACATTAAGCGAGGTTGACTCTTATAAGGTGTTGGCTGGGGAGGAGGTTTCTCAGGTCGTAGAAATAAGAAATAAACTTAATGTTGAAGGTGAATTTCTTGCTAAGTCTATTGTTGAGTTAAGGTCGCAGTACGAATCTATAACTCAGCAAAAGGTTGCTGTGGATGCAGCTATTGCCGAGTCGTACGAGAAATTATCTGCTCTTGAAAAGGTTGTTGCGCGGCAGGATTCTTTGGTTGCTCAAGTAGATGGTATTGGAGAGCTGTCTGTAAAGGCTGCTGCTCTACATAAGGACCTTACTGTTCTTCAGGAAAATGCACTGAAGAGGCGGGGTGCCATAGAAGATATATATTTTGAGATTTTTGGACGCGATGTTAAAGCGGAAGATGGTACTGTTCAAAGAGAAGAGGGGCTTCGAGAGCTTTTAGATAATGCCTATGGGGAGCTACAGGAAAGAGCCGAGTCCATTGGTGTAAGTGTTGAGGAAATGCTTAAAACGGTACTTGATGACTACAGTGAACGGCTTGGCGAACAAAAGGAAATCTTTGATAAATTGATTGGAGATTCTGCTTTAAGGGTAAAGACCGTGGATGATGAGCTTACAGCTCTTTTGCCCGGTAGTATGGCGGCGGGTCTAAGTGCTGCCTATGAGAAAAAAGCAGATGATGAAATTGTTGCTCAAAGTAAGTACGCAAAAAGTTTTGGTTGGGCGATATTTGCTATGATTGCAATATCTGGTATTCCTTTTGCTGTTGATGCTTATTTGCTTGTTGGGCGAGGCATGGATATAGTTCAGGTTATTAAAGGTACGCCTAATCTGATATTTTCAATATTTCCGCTATATTTCCCTGTTCTTTGGTTTGCATATTCTTCTAATAAAAAACTAAATTTATCTAAACGGTTAATAGAGGAATATACCCACAAGGCTGTTTTGGGCAAAACATTCTCCGGGTTGTCTACTCAGATTGAAAGTTTGCCTCGTGAGACTGCTGTAAGAGAAGAGTTGAGGACAAGGTTGTTGTTTAATTTGTTGCAGGTTAGCTCTGAGAATCCGGGTAAGTTGATCACGGACTACAATAAAACTGATCATCCCTTTATGGAGGCTCTGGAAAAGAGTGCAAAATTAAGTGAGGCTGTTGAGTCGTTGTCTAAACTTCCAGGGTTCTCCGCTATGGCTGAGAAGTTAGCATCTAGCAATAAAAGAATAATTGCTGAGCAGGCACAGAAAGTGGAGCAAGGCCTTGCTATCCAAGGAGTGCTTGACTCAAATGCGGACTCTGATGACCAGCCTAAGGCTTGATTTTTATATTTTGAATAAAGTCAGCGGGTTACCTGTTCACTGAATTGGATTTCCAGCATGAAAAAAGCCAGACCCCAAGGTCTGGCTTTTTCACATCTATCCAACCCTTCTTACAACGCCCCAAACACCTTCTTAGCCAAGCTTGTCGCCGCCCCAGCCGGGTTCTCACGGATGCTGGCTTCCTGCTCAGCAATCATCGCAAACAGGCCATCCAGCGCCTGCTCAGTCACATAGTTCTCGATATTCGCGCTTTTCGCGTCGATCACGCCGAAGCTCGCGGCTTGGCCGGCGAAGCTGTTGTATTGCTTGGCCAGGCCGACCTGGTCGGTGGCTTGCTTGACGATGGGCAGGAACTTGGCGCGGATCTGTTCGCGGCTGGTCTTGTTCAGGTACTGGGTGGCGGAGTCCTGCGGCCCGCTGAGGATGCTCTTGGCGTCCTGTACGGTCATCTTCTTCACTGAGTCCACCAGCAGCGCCTGGGCTTGCGGTACGGCGGCTTCGGCGGCTTTGTTCATGCTCGCTTCAAGCTGATCAACCTGCGCGCCCATGCCCATCATCTTCATGGTTTTCGCGGCTTTGCCGAGGTTGCCCGGCAGTTCGATGCGCACGTCCGGGTTGTTGCTGAAACCGCCAGGTTTGCCCAGTTGCTGCACGGCCACTTTGGCGCCTTGGGTGAGGGCGTCCTTGAGGCCGCCGCTGGCGTCGCTTTGCGAAAGGTCGGCCAGCGACAGGGCGAAGGCGCTGCTGGACAGGGCAAGGCCGGCGGCGAGGGAGAGTAGACGAAGCATGATGAGCATCCTTGTACGGTGGGAGGGAGAGCAGTTGCTGGAGCTTAACGGAGTGTAGCGCGCAGGCAAATCTGCATCCGTGTGCGCCTGGCACAGTCGCAGGGCCTGGGCCAGTATTTAGCCACGGCGTTAAGCAACGGCTTAGGCGGGGAGTGGTTATGCAGGGTTACCGAAGGATGGGCGGGTGTGTGCTGGCGGCGCTGTGGCTGTGGATGGTCAGCCCTGTGGCGCAGGCCGGGCTGTTTGACTGGATGTCGACGCAACTCGATGAGGCCGAAGAAGCCGAGGTGGATAACCTGGTGCTGCCGGTGCCGGAGGACTGGATCGGCGACTTTGATGGTATGCGTGAGCGTCGCCTGGTGCGGGTGCTGGTGCCGTACAGCAAGACCTTCTTTATGGTCGATCGCGGCCGCCAGCAGGGCATCAGCTATGAGTTGGGCAAGGCGCTGGAGGCGTGGCTTAACGCCAGGCATCCCTATCCGCAGAAGTCGCTGCGCTGGCAGGTGATGTTTATTCCGGTGGCGCGCAATGAGCTGATGCCGCGGTTGCTCAGCGGTGGTGGCGATATCGCCGCTGGTGGTCTGACGATTACCGAGGGGCGGCTGCAAACCGTGGATTTCGCCGCGCCGTTCGCCAGTAATATCCGTGAGGCGGTGATTACCGGGCCGGCCAGTGCGCCGCTGAGCAAGCTGGAGGATCTGGCCGGGCAAGAGGTGATGGTGCGCGCCTCAAGCAGCTATTTCGAGCACCTGGTCGCGATCAACCGGCAGTTCAAGGCGCGCGGTTTGAAACTGATCAAGATCATCGCGGCGGATGAGAACCTGGAGTCCGAGGACCTGCTGGAAATGCTCAATGCCGGGCTGCTCAATGCCATTGTGGTCGACCGCTATATCGCCGAGGCCTGGAGCCCGCTGTATAGCAAGCTGCAGATTCATGATGAGTTCTATATCCATGAGGGCGCGGAGTTTGCCTGGGCGATCCGCAAGAGCAGCCCATTGCTCAAGCAGGAGCTGGCGGCTTTTGTGAGCAAACACAAGGCCGGTACGGCGTTTGGCAATAGCTTGCGCAACAAGTATGTGAAGAACAGCAAGCGCGTGCTGAATGCCGCCAGCGAGGCGGAGCTGAAGAAATTCAACGAGTTGGTCGGTTTGTTCGAGAAACACGCCGGCACCTATGAGTTCGATTACCTGATGCTGATGGCGCAGGGTTATCAGGAGTCGCAGCTCAATCAGGCGGCGCGCAGCCCGCGTGGCGCGGTGGGCATCATGCAGTTGCTGCCGACCACGGCGGCGGACCCGGTGGTGGGCATCAAGGGCATCGACAAGAGCGCCGACAAGAATATTGAAGCGGGCAGCAAGTACATGCGCGTGTTGGCCGACAAGTACCTGGACGACCCCGAACTGACGCCGATGAACAAGACCCTGCTGAGCTTTGCCGCCTACAACGCCGGGCCCGGCAACCTGCGCAAGTTTCGCCGCTTGGCGGAGAAGTCAGGGTTGGACAAAAACGTCTGGTTCGGCAATGTCGAGCACGCGGCAGCGCGGGTGGTCGGCCGCGAGACGGTCGATTATGTCGGCAATATCTACAAGTACTACGTCGCCTACAAACTGGCCGAGGACAAGCACCGCAAGCGCCGTGTGCTGACGCACAAGACTGAGCATTAACCGGGCTCTAGTGTTTTGCGCTTAAACGCTGCAACTCGCGGCGCACCATTTGCGCATAGGCGGCAGGTTTTAACGCGTACAGCTCGGCGGCAACCCAACTGAGCCAGCGCACGCCCAGTTCGGCCTTGGCCGCCAACAGGCGCTGCGCTTCGGCTTCAGCGCGGGCCTGGTTGGCCTGGTGAAACTCGGCGCGGGAGGGTTTGCTGGTTTGATCGTTGTCTGAAGGCATGGCGGCGGGCGGTTGTGGTCGATCCTAGGGTTATGCACGTCTCGCAAACGGTAGGAGCGGGCCATGCCCGCGATAAGGTCGCCGGGCATGCCTTATTCGCGGCCATGGGCCGCTCCTACAATCACCGTGGTTTACACCGGCTCGGCGACATCCACGTTGCGGTCCATGGCCACCTGGCGGATCGACAGGCGAATCTCCGCCGGCAGCACGCGCTTGGCGGCGCCTTCGGCCAGTTCGCTGAGCAGCGGGTGGTGGCTGAGCTTGCCGGCTTCGTCCTGACGCAGCACGCCCTGGTCGAGCAGGCTCTGGATAAAGTGGCGGAACAGGCTCTTGTCGAAGAACTCCGGGGCGTTGAGGCCATGCAGGATCGACAGGCGTTGGGCCATTACGGTGCAGAGGTCTTCCAGTTCTTCGGCGCTGATGGCGTTCTGGCCGGCATTCAGCAGCAGGGCGGTGGCCATATAGAAGCGTTGCAGGGTCTGCACGATGGCGCGAGCCAGCAGAGTCAGCAGAACGAATTCACGCGAGCTGGGGGCCGGGCGCACGTACATGTCGCCGTCGAGTTTGAGCAGGCCCTGTTCAACGAAGGCGGCCAGCCACTGATCGACCACAGCGTCCAGCTCATCCAGGTTCCAGCGGATAAACAGTTCGGCTTGTAGGTAGGGATACAGCGCGCGGGTGTAGCGCAGGATCTGCTCGCGGCTCATCCGTGAACTGCTCTGGAAGAAGCTCGCCAGCAGCGCCGGCAGGGCGAAGATGTGCAGCACGTTGTTGCGGTAGTAGGTCATCAGAACGGCGTTCTGCTCGTCCAGATAGAGGATCTTGCCGAGGGCGTCCTTCTGTTCGGCGAGCAGGTCCATCTTCTGCACGTATTCGATCAGCGCCTGGCCGTTGCCGTCTGGCAGGGTGGTGTGCGGCGAGTAGGGCACGCTGCGCAGCAGGGCCAGATAGAGGTCGAGCACCCGCGACAGGGCGCGTTCGTCCAGGGCCAGCTTGCTGGTGGAGAGCAGCGCCAGGGCCACCAGGTTGACCGGGTTGATCGCTGCCGCCTCGTTGAGGTGCTGGGCCACACGCTCACCGAGGTTGTTGGTGACTTCATTGAGCCAGGCCGGACGGTACTGCGTGCCATAGTCCTGCTCGCGCCAGTTTGGTTGCTCGCTGTCGAGGAATTCCGCCAGCTTGATCGGCTCACCGAAGTTGACCCAGACATGGCCAAAGCGCTGCTTGAGTGCGCCGATGACCTTGAAGATGTCGAAGATCGATTCTTTCTTCTTGCTCGCGCCGCGCAGCTCGCCCAGGTAGGTGCGGCCTTCCAGCACGCGCTCGTAGCCGATGTACACCGGCACAAACACCACTGGCAGGCGGTTGCTGCGCAGGAAGCTGCGCATGGTGATGGCCAGCATGCCGGTTTTCGGTTGCAGCATGCGCCCGGTGCGCGAGCGGCCGCCTTCGACGAAGTACTCAACCGGGAAGCCCTTGCTGAACAAGGTGTGCAGGTATTCGTTGAACACGGCGGTGTACAGCGGGTTACCCTTGAAGGTGCGGCGCATAAAGAACGCGCCGCCACGGCGCAGCAGGCCGCCGATGACGGGCATGTTGAGGTTGATGCCGGCAGCGATATGCGGCGGTGTCAGGCCATTGCGGAACAGCAGGTAGGACAACAACAGGTAGTCGATATGGCTGCGGTGGCAGGGCACATAGATGACTTCGTGCCCTTGGGCGACTTCCTGCACGCCTTCGATATGGTTGACCTTGATGCCGTCGTAGATCTTGTTCCAGAACCAGCTCAGCACCAGTTCGAGGAAGCGAATGGCGGTGTAGGTGTAGTCCGAGGCGATTTCGTTGCCATAGCGCAGGGCCTGGCTTTCGGCCTTCTCCAGGCTGATGTTTTCGCGTTCGGCTTCCTCGATGATCGCCTGACGCACCTGCGGGCCGTGCACCAGGCCCTTGACCAGGTTGCGCCGGTGCGACACGTCCGGGCCGATTACAGCGGATTTCTGGTTGCGGAAGTGCACGCGCAGGATGCGCTGGACCATGCGCAAGGTGCGCTCGTGGCCTTTGTCCTGCTCGACCAGCTCGCGCAGGTGAATCGGTGTGGAGAACTGCACGCGGGTCTTGCGGCCGAGAATCAGGATGCTCACCAGCCGGCGCAAGCGCCCGGTAACCGCCCAGCTGTCGGCGAACAGCAGCTTCCACGGGCTGGTTTCACGGTCCGGCGACTGCCCCCAGAACACGCTGACCGGAATGATCTGCGCATCGTCCACGGCATGCTGGCTCAGCGCGCTGACCAGGCGTTGCAGGGTCGGCGAGATGCCGCGTTTGTCCTGCCGGCCGAGCCAATCGGGCTCCGGGGTCAGGTAGAAGAAGGCGGCAGGCTCCAGCAGCTCACCCACCGCCACCGGCAGCACCGGGCGTGGCAGGCCGGCCTTGCGGCACTCGGTATCGACCACCGCTAGGTCACTCAGCGACGGCTGTTGCAGCACGTAGAACACCGGCTTGCTGCGGTCGAGCTTGAGGGTAAAGGCGGACTGGTTGATGGTTTCCGAGCGCACCCAGAGGTACAGCACGCGGCGCAGGGTGCCAAAAACGAGACGGCGGAGCGGAGATCGGGTCATACGGAGTCTGCAAGCTGGAAAACGAGCATTTGCTCGGGGGGCGTAGTGTGCCGGATCAGTTGGCCGTCGGCAAAAATCTTCTAGGGTTGGCCGGGTATGAACGCCGTTGGCTGATGAAGGGCTTGGCCCCGTGCCGTTGAGCCGGCTCTGGCTAGGTGGCGGCTTGCCCGCGAGCCAGGGCCGTTCCTTCAGGTTGCGTAGTGGCCGCTGGTATTGTTGACGACGAATTGCCAATTTTTTTCCGATGACCTGTAACAACCACTTGTCAGCCGCGTCTATTGGGCCGAGGTAGCCAATCGGCCACCACTGCAAACCACACTGGAGAGTTGCCATGAACCACCTGAACACTGTTGTTGCATCCCTGGGCGCAGTACTGCTGAGCAGCGCCGCATTCACCGTACAGGCCGCCAGCAACCCGTTTGCCGCACAGGAACTGAGCAGCGGCTACAGCCTGGCTGCCGGCGAGAAATCCGCCGAAGGCAACTGCGGTGAGGGCAAATGCGGCGGCGAGATGAAGAAAGCCGAAGGCGAAGGCAAATGTGGCGAAGGTAAATGCGGTGGCGAAGCCAAGGCCGATGCCGAGGGCAAATGCGGTGAAGGCAAGTGCGGCGGCGAGAAAAAAGCCGAGTAAAGGACCGAGTGCAGGGGCAGAACATGCAGATGGATTTCGTTAACGGTGCCGGGCTGGGCCTGCGTCGCGGCCTGCTCGGTGCGCTGCAGGCGTGCAGCGCAGACGAGGTGGACTTCCTCGAACTGGCACCGGAGAACTGGATCGGTGTCGGCGGGCGCCTGGGCAAGCAGCTGCGTGCCCTGAGCGAGCGCCTGCCGCTGCTCTGCCATGGTCTGTCCCTCAACCTCGGTGGCTTTGCCCCGCTGGATCTCGAGCTGCTCAAGGCCATCAAGGGCTTTCTCGACCTGCATGGCGTGCGCGGTTACAGCGAGCATCTGTCGGCCTGCGCCGACCATGGCCAGCTGTATGACCTGATGCCGCTGCCGTTTTCCGGGGAGTCGGTGCAGCGCATTGCCGAGCGCGTGCGCACCGTGCAGGACGTGCTGGAGCGGCCGCTGATCATCGAGAACGTTTCAGCCTACGCGCAGTTGCCGGGTGAGCTGGATGAGGCGGCTTTTGTTCGCGCGGTGCTGGATGAGGCCGACTGCCAGCTGTTGCTGGACGTGAACAACGTCTTCGTCAACAGCATCAATTTCAACTTCGATGCGCAGGCTTATATCGCCAGCCTGCCCAGTGCGCGCATCGCCTATCTGCATGTGGCCGGGCATTACGATGAGGCCCATGATCTGAAAATCGACACCCACGGCGCGCCGGTAATCGACCCGGTGTGGGCCTTGCTTGCGCAGGCCTATGCCGTGCACGGTGTGCGCCCGACCTTGCTGGAGCGCGACTTCAACTTCCCGCCGATTGCTGAGCTGTATGCTGAGGTGGCGCAGATTCGTCAGCTGCAAGCAGCTGCTACTCCGCTGAAAGGGTACGGCACATGAGCGGTGTTGAGGCACAACGCGCGTTTGCTGCGCGGATTCGCCAGCCGGCAGCGCAGCCGTTGCTGGAGGGCATTTCGGCCGAGCGGATGGCGGTCTATGAAGCGCTGTTCTTCAACAATATCGAAGGCTTTATTCGCGGGGCCTTCCCGGTGCTGCACCGGCTGATCGAGGCCCGTCGCTGGCAGCGCCTGGTAGGCAGTTTTATTGCCGAGCATCAGGCGCGCACGCCGTATTTCTTGCAGATCAGCCAGGAGTTTCTCGCCTGGTTGCAGCAGGGCTATGTCGCCGAAGCGGGCGATCCGCCGTTTATGTTGGAGCTGGCGCATTACGAGTGGGTCGAGCTGGCGCTGGATGTCAGCGAAGCCGAGCTGCCTGCACAGGGCTGGTCGCCACTGGCCTGGCCGCTGGCGTATCGGTGGCCGGTGCAGCGTATTGGCGCCGACTTCCAGCCCAGTGAGCCAGAGGCTGAACCGACCTGTCTGCTGGTCTGGCGCGATGGGCAGGAGAAGGTGCGCTTTATGCAGCTAAGCCCGTTTTCCTACCAGTTGGCGGCGCGTCTGCAGGCCGGCGAAGCGGCTGATGCGGTGTTGCTGGCGCTGGCCCAGCAGCATGGCCTGAGCGCCGATACGCAGTACTTCAATAACGCTCAAACTTTACTGGATGAGTGGCAGAGCCAGGCTGTCTGGCGTCCTTGAAACCCTCGCTGTACCTGACCTTCGGTGCCTCGCACCGGTTTGTGGAGATTCACCATGCTGAGCTTTTTCAATCGCCTCCAGGACGCCCTGGACGCTAGCCGTCGCCTGGATGTTCTCGGGCCCTTGCTGCTGCGCTTGTACCTGGTGCCGGTGTTCTGGATGGCCGGCATGCACAAGCTGGCCGATATCGACGCCACCGCCGCCTGGTTTGGCAACCCGGATTGGGGCTTGGGTTTGCCATTCCCCGAGCTGCTGGCTTGGGCTGCGGCCTTGACCGAGGCGGGCGGGGCGCTGCTGCTGTTGTTCGGCCTGGCAGTGCGTTGGGTGAGTATCCCCCTGATCGTCACCATGTTGGTGGCGATCTTTGCCGTGCATCTGCCTTATGGCTGGCAGGCGATTGCCGATGCCAGCGCGCCGTTCGCCAATGAACGGGTTATGGACTCTGTGGGCAAGCTCGAGCGCGCCCGCGAGCTGCTCCAACAGCACGGCAATTACGATTGGCTGACCAGCAGCGGCAAACTGGTGGTGCTGAACAACGGCATCGAGTTTGCCGCCACTTACCTGGTGATGCTGGTAGCGCTGTTTTTCAGCGGCGCTGGGCGCTGGTTGAGCCTGGACTATTGGCTTGACCGGGCATTGCGTCAGCAGCCCTGAGCCCACTACGGCCCGCTGCTGCAAGGGTGGTGGGCCGTCGGCAAAGCAGCGGCCTAGAGCGCTTTCCACTGCTTATAGGCAAAGGGAGTAAAAAGTTCCGCTGTAATCAAATATTTATATATCAGCAACTGCCCTGAAATATCCCGCCGCCAAGATTCCCTCCAGCACGAACGAGCCCCAGCGCTCGGGTGTTTTCAACACTTAAAAGTCCATTTAGAGGAATCTTCGATGATCCGTAAGCACAGCTTTCGTGGAGTAATGGCCGGCTTCGCTACCAGCGCTCTGGCCCTGGCCGTTTCCGCCCAGGCTTTCGCCGGTACTGTCACCACTGACGGCGCCGATCTCGTGATCAAGACCAAGGGTGGCCTGGAAGTCGCCACTACCGACAAAGAATTTAGCTTCAAACTGGGCGGCAAGTTGCAGTGGGATGCCACCAACTTTGACGGCCTGCAGGCAGCCGATCAGAACAACCCGTTCGATGACACCTTCAACACCTACATCCGTCGCGGTGAAATCGGTCTGGAAGGTGTGGCTTATAAGGACTGGGGCTGGGGCTTGCGTCTGAGCTATGACGGTTCTGCTGATGGTGCCGAGACTGCTGTTGACCGCGCCTATATCACTTACACCGGCCTGGATCTGGCCACCTTCACTGTTGGCCGTTTCGGCGTTGACTACGGCTTGGAGGGCACCACCAGCTCGTCGTGGATCACTGCCATCGAGCGTCCATTCATGTACGACTTCCTGCACGGTGACGAGGATGCTCAGTTCGGTTTGAACGTTAAGCACTCGGGCGACAACTACGGTCTGATGGCTCAGGTTGCGACCTACGATGACAGCGATAACGTCAACAACTTTGAGTCCGATGGCAACGACGAGCTGTTCGGTTACACCCTGCGCGCTCACTGGGCACCGTACCTGAATGGCACTGACGTAGTTCATCTGGCGGCCAACTACCACGACAGCAGCTCGGATGATGACCGCGCTCGTGCCCGTACCCGCATGGGTATCCGCAGTGACAACGATTTCCGCCTGACCTTCGGCGATGTGCGTGTAGCTGACAAAGACAGCGAATGGGTACTGGAGTCGGGCGCTCAGTTCGGTGGCCTGCGTGGTCAGGCTGAATACTTCCAGCGCAGCATTACCGGTGAGAACCTTGTAGGTGCTGATTCCGATGTGGAAATGAGCGGTTACAGCGCGCAGGTTTCCTACATGATCGGTGCCGCCCGTGGCTACAAGGGTAGCGACGGCAAGTGGGACAAACCGACTGACATGAAAGGCACCTGGGAAGTATTCGCTCGCTACGAGAGCACGACTATCGACTCCGATGCGACCGCCATCCCGGGCAACCTGGGTCTGGCCGGTATCGTGGCTGCGGATGCCAGCGATGAGTTCGAAGCCAGCGCCATGGTGGTGGGTGTCAACTACTTCGCCACCCCAGCTGTACGTATGAGCCTGAACTACGTTGACTACGAAGTGGACAACATCGACACCACCCGTCAGGTAGGCGGCAAGAATGTCCAGGACGACGGCAAAGCCATCATCGGCCGTCTGCAGTACGTTTTCTAAGCAACATCGCTTCACTGCTGCTCCTATCTTTGAGCCCCGCATCGTGCGGGGCTTTTTTTCGCAATTTTTATGGGGGAAGAACCGATGCGCGTGTATGCGCTGTTGTTACTGATGACGGGGTTGAGCACCGTGGTCGTGGCCGAGGATTACCGCGCGGCTAAACCGGGTGAGCTGCTACAGGTCCGTCTTGAGCAGTTGCACCCGACCCAAGCGGTGGTGGGGTATGACCAGATCTATTACAAGCTCGGGCGCTTTAGCAAAGAGCCGAACAAGCTGTTCGACGAGTACTGCGAGGCCAACGGTCAGGGCGAAAGCAGCAAGGTGCCAAAGGGTGCCAGCCTGCATCGGCCGGACAGTTTCAGTTGTCAGGGGGCTGTCGGCTCGCACAGCAGCGAGATGAAAACCGTGGTGATCGGCCCTGAGGGCCGGCTGTACCTGACCGACGGACACCATACGTTCACCACCCTGTGGGAGCAGCCCGAAGGCGGCGCAACGCTGCCGATGTGGGTCAAGGTGACGGACAACTTCAGCGACAGCCAGGACCTGGCCAGCTTCTGGCAGCGCATGCAGGCCGCGCGCAAGGTCTGGCTCAAGGACGGTCAAGGTCAGGCGATTACTCCAGAGCAGATTCCGGCCCAGCTTGGCCTGGCCACACTGGGTGATGATCCCTACCGCGCGCTGGTGTATTTCACCCGTGAGGTGGCCTACGACAAACCGCGTTCGGGTGATGTGGCTCCGGAGGTTCTGGAGTTCTACTGGGGTAACTGGCTGCGTGAACAGCTCAACCTGAGCGACTACGATTTGCGTGACAAGGGTGACTACCGCGATGCGATTGGCGAGGCTGCCAAGCTGATGGTCGCCCTGGCCCCCGACAGCCCGGTTGGTGACAGCGGTTTCAAGGCCCGTGAGTTGGGCGGCTACACCAGCATCGACCGCAAGGAGCTGGGCAAGATGGCTAACAATAAGCTGCCTTACATGATCAACCACAAGGCCACTCGCCGTTGATTGAAGGGTAGGCGCGGTTGCCGAGCATTCGCAGCGGCAACCGCGCCTGGCTTGACGCTATAGTGCAGCCTTGTCTGACCGCCACAGAGCCCGACTGAGCTGCCCATGTTGCCGACCTGCCTGACCGCCATCCATGACGTGACCGCCAGCCAGTGGGATGGCCTGCTGACGGAGCCGCAGCCGTTCTTGCAGCACGCCTTTCTCGCAGCGCTGGAGGACAGCTGCAGTGTCGGTGGGCGCACTGGTTGGCAGCCAGCTCATGCCGCGTTGCTGGACGCGCAGGGGCAGCTACTGGCGGCCATGCCGGGCTATGTGAAAAGCCACTCCTATGGCGAGTATGTGTTCGACCATGGTTGGGCTGATGCCTGCCATCGCGCCGGCATCGACTATTACCCCAAGCTGCTCGGCGCGATTCCCTTCTCTCCAGTTACCGGTCAGCGCCTGCTGGGCGCGCCCGAGGCGGTTGGGCAATTGCTCGATGGCCTGAGCGCCGGGCTGCAGCAACAGGGTTTGTCGAGCCTGCATATCAACTTCACCACCGACGCTGAAAATGCCTTGCTGCACGGCCGTGACGGCTGGTTGCAGCGTCTGGGCTGTCAGTTCCACTGGCGCAATCAGGGTTACCGGGATTTTCAGGATTTTCTCGACGCCCTCAGTTCGCGCAAACGCAAGCAGATGCGCAAGGAGCGTGAGCAGGTGGCGGGGCAGGGTATCGAGTTCGAGTGGCGCGAAGGCCATCAGTTGCGTGAAATCGAGTGGGATTTCGTCTACCTGTGCTACGCCAATACCTACCGGGTACGCGGCCAGTCGCCTTACCTGACCCGTGCCTTTTTCAGCCTGCTGGCCGAACGCATGCCGCAGATGATCCGCGTGGTGCTGGCCCATCAGACCGGCCGCCCCGTAGCCATGGCCTTTAGCCTGGTCGGCGGCGACAGCCTGTATGGGCGCTACTGGGGTTGTCTGGCGGAGTTTGATCGGCTGCACTTCGAAACCTGTTTCTACCAGGGCATGGAGTACGCCATCAGCCATGGCCTGCAACGCTTCGATGCCGGCGCCCAGGGTGAACACAAGCTGGTTCGCGGTTTCGAGCCGGTCATGACCCACTCCTGGCACTACCTCTGCCACCCCGGCCTGCGTGCGGCCGTGGCGAACTTTCTCACGGAAGAACAGCAGGGTGTGCGCGGCTATGCCGAGGATGCGCGCAGTTTATTGCCGTATCGGCAGGGCTGAGATTTTCGCGGGCATGGCCCGCTCCTACAGGTCGTGTGGTGTTAGCCAGCTCGCGCAGGTTGTCGGCGCGGCAACTACGCTCAGAGCAGGTTTGCTGCTGCGCGAGGTGTGGTGTGAGTGTATGGGCTCTGCTCGATAAGTTCTGGCTGCTGCCGGGGGTGGCGGTCAATCTGACCCTGTTTATCAATATGCTCGGTGCCTTGCTGCTGGGGCTGCTGGTGGGCTACGAGCGCTCCTACCATGGCCGTGCGGCGGGCATGCGCACCTACGGCATGGTGTGCATGGCGTCCTGTGCGCTGACGGTGTTGTGTATCTATCCGCAGCACTGGCTGGGGGATCACTCGCTGGCCGGGGTCGACCCGACGCGGGTGATTCAGGGGGTGGTCACCGGTATCGGTTTTCTCGGTGCCGGGTTGATGATGTGGGGTGCCAAGCTGGAGGCGCGGCTGCCGTCGCGGCCGGCGATTGCCATTGTGCTGCGTTTTGCACCGGGGTTTGTGCGGCCGGAGGAGGCCACGCTGCGGCGCATCGCCCGTGAACGCGGTTATGTGATTGCCGGGGGCTCGTTCAGTGTGAATTTCGAGCAGGGCCAGTTGGAGTGGCGCTTTGTTGCGGTGGCGGTGGACGGGCAGAAGAGTGCGCGGATCAGCGACATGGCTGATGAGTTGGCGCAGTTGGATGGGGTGGCGAAGTTTCACCTGGCCCATGCGCGCAACTGACGGCTGGTGTTTTTAGAACGTGCTTACGATCTCGCGAGCTAGAGCCATACAAGACGCTACGTTAGTAACAGCCTTCGGCTGGTCAAAACGGCGAGGAAGCGGAGTGTACTTTTGTACATGAGCATTACTCGCCTGTTTTTAACGCAGTAGGGCCGACGCGCAGCAGATCGTAAACAGGTTCTTACAGGCGTTTGGCTTCGGTGATCAGCACCGGCTCACGCGGTACGTTCTGGTGGCCGCCACGGTTGCCGGTCGGCACCTGGGCGATCTTGTCGACCACGTCCATGCCTTTCACCACCTTGCCGAATACGGCGTAGCCAAAATCACGCGAGCCGTGGTCGAGGAAGGCGTTGTCCTTGTGGTTGATAAAGAACTGGCTGGTGGCTGAGTCGCGCACCTGGGTGCGGGCCATGGCCAGGGTGCCGCGCACGTTGTGCAGGCCGTTGTCGGCTTCGTTCTTGATCGGTGCCTGGGTGTCTTTCTGCTGCATGTCGGCATCGAAGCCGCCGCCTTGCACCATAAAGCCCGGAATCACGCGGTGGAACTGGGTGCCGGCGTAGTAGCCGCTGTCGACGTAGGCGAGGAAGTTGGCGGTGCTGATCGGCGCTTTCTCGGCATTCAGCTCGATCTCGATGTCCCCAAGGCTGGTGGTCAGCAGCACTTTCGGGTTTTCGGCGGCGAGCAGGCTGCCGGCAAACAGGATGGAGCAGGCGGCGAGGGTAAGGGTCTTGAACATGCAGGGCGTCCTTATTGTTGGGTGGCAGTCGGAGCGGCCTGTTCGACTTCCGCAAGGAAGGCCAGCAGGCTGCGGTTGAAATATTCGGGTTGATCCATCGGTGTGGCGTGGCGCGAGTCTTCGATCACCAGCAGGCGGGCATTGGGCAGTTCATCGACATACGCCTGCTTTTGCGCCACCGGGGTGTAATCACGGTCGGCCGTAACCACCAAAGTCGGACAGCTGATCCGGCTCAGGCGTTCCCGCACCCCCCAGCCGATAATCGCATCCAGGCTGGCCAGGTAAGCACGCTTGTCGTTCTGCGGCCAGCGTTGCAGGATTTTCTGCCGCAGTTCTTCCTGCTCGGGTTTGGGGAACAGCAGTTTGCCCAGGGCTTTGGCAATGGTATCGAGGCTGAGCAGGCGCGACAGGCTCCAGCGTTTGCCGATCTCGATATAGTCGCGCAGGCTTTTCGCTTTCACTTCCGGGCCGCTGTTGACGATGCACAGGCTTTTCAGCAGTTCGGGGCGATCCACACCCAGCTGAAAGCCGATCATGCCGCCCATGGAAATACCCACCAGATGCACCGGCTGCAGTTGCAAGTGTTCGATCAGCGCGGCTACGTCCTCGGCAAACCCCTGAATGCTGTAGCGCTCGCGCGGTTTATCCGAGCGGCCGTGGCCGCGCATATCGAGGGCGATCACCCGGTAGTGGCGGGCCAGTTCGGGAATCTGGTATTCCCAGTCGCGGGTGCTGGAGCCAAGGCCGTGAACCAGCAGCAGCGGCGCGCCGTGGCCGTACTCTTCGTAGTGCAGTTGGCAGTCGTCGTTATCGAAAAATGGCATGCACAAATTCCTCTCAAGCGGAGGGCAGTGGCGCAGCAAAGGCTGCATTCAACGGGGCGGCATCGAAGCGCTGGATCAGCTCGACGAGAATCTGCGTGGCCGGGCCCAGGGGTTTGTCCTTGTTCGAGTAGAGAAAGAACAGCGGATTGCGGCTGCCGCCTTGCTCCAGCTGCAGCGGTTTGAGCAGGCCGTCCTTGAGTTCACGTTCGATCAGGTGGCGCGGCAGCCAGGCAAAGCCCAGGCCGTTGCTGACAAAGTTGGCTGCTGTGGCCAGGCTGCCGACCGTCCAGCGTTGTTCGGCGCCGAGCCAGCCGACATCACGCGGTTGCTGGCGGCCGGAGTCGCGGATCACCACCTGCATCTGGGCTTCCAGGTCCTGGAACGTCACCACGCGCTGCAAACGGTGCAGGGCGTGTTCCGGGTGGGCCACGGCGACAAACTCGACGGTGCTCATTTCCGCACCGAGAAAGCCGGGAATGTTCAGTGCGCTGATGGCCAGGTCGGCCATGCCATCTTTAAGCACTTCTTCCACGCCGGACAATACTTCCTCGCGCAGGCGCACACGGCAGCCACGGCTTTGCGGCATAAAGGCGGTCAGCGCGCGTACCAGGCGCGCGTTGGGGTAGGCGGCATCGACCACCAGGCGCACTTCGGCTTCCCAGCCCTGTTCCATGTGGTGGGCCAGGTCTTCCAGCTGGCTGGCCTGCTTGACCAGTTGGCGTGAGCGGCGCAACAACACATCACCCGCTTCGGTGAGTACCGCCTTGCGCCCGTCGATGCGCAGCAGCGGCACGCCCAGCTGCTCCTGCATGCGCGCCACGGTATAGCTGACCGAGGATTGCGAGCGGTGCAGCACCTCGGCGGCTTGAGCAAAACCGCCGTGGTCGACCACCGCCTGCAGGGTGCGCCATTGGTCGAGGGTTACGCGGGGGGCTTTCATATTCGGTTCCTGTGCTTGCTCAAGTTCCAGGGTGCAAATGCTGACTCAATCAACCTAAACTGGCCGTCTTTTGCCGGAGACTGCCCTGATGAAAAAGCTCTGTTGCGCCTTGCTGGCCTGCCTGCCGCTGACTGTAATGGCCTACCCGATCGAGGTGGAGAAACAGCTCAACGGTGCCGAAGTGGCGGCCACCACCCAGGAAATCGATCACAACATGGGCGGTTTGCAGCTGTACAACTACGGCCGTGCGGACGCCAAGTGCACGGCGGTATTTCGCAACGGCCCGGAAGCCCCGCGTACTCGCAAGGTCAGCCTGCCGGCTGGTGAAAGCAGCAGCCTGGCGGTGAAGTTCAGCCGCAGCATTATCAAGCTGCGGATCAAACTGACCTGCGAAGTCAGCTAGCTAAAGCTGTTGTCGCAACAAGCCTGAGACTAAGCCTGGATTGTGAATAAATCAATTTATTCGATTGTTTAGTGCGGATATTTGCGCTTTTTAATCGATCCTGGTGCTCATATTCTTTGCCCATCGACGCTCAACACCCCTTCGATGGAGCACACAACATGGCTAATGTCTTGGTAATTGAAAGCAGCGCCCGCCAACAAGGTTCAGTTTCCCGTCAACTGACCGAGCAATTTATCGCCAACTGGCAAGCGGCGCACCCCGCTGATCAGATCAAGGTGCGTGACCTGGCGGTTGACCAGGTGCCGCATCTGGATGCCAACCTGCTGGGTGGCTGGATGACCCCCGCTGCGCAGCAGAGCGACGCGGAGCAAGCGGCGCTGGCGCGCTCCAATCTGTTGACCGATGAGCTGCTGAACGCCGATGTGCTGGTGCTGGCAGCGCCCATGTACAACTTTGCCATTCCCAGCACCCTGAAGGCTTGGCTCGACCACGTGCTGCGTGCCGGGGTCACGTTCAAATACACCGAAACCGGCCCGCAAGGTCTGCTCAGCGGCAAGCGTGCTTTTGTGCTGACCGCGCGCGGCGGTATCTATGCCGGCGGCAGTCAGGATCACCAGGAGCCTTACCTGCGTCAGGCGCTGGCGTTTGTCGGTATCCACGACGTCAGCTTTATCCACGCCGAAGGCCTCAACCTGGGCGGCGAGTTTATGGAAAAGGGCCTGAACCAGGCCAAGGCGCAACTGGCCCAGGCCATCTGATTTACCGCTGCATCCTGCTCTCCTGGCGTCCGCCGCTCCTGGACGTCTCTGCCCGCGCTGCTCTTACAGTGCGGGCTTTTTTATGGGCGGCGCTTGGCTTTTTCGGCTGTATGGGTGTTTCAGTATCCAGCTGTGTCGCTTTGTGGCTGTGGTCTTAACTACAAGCGAGGCAAGATGCTGAGGTCTGATTGAGCAGGGTGGTGTATGCAGCTGTCTGGGCGCGGTGTGGCGCTGTCGATTATCGCTTCGGGGTTGTTTGCCCTGGTGCCGGGCTATGTCGGGCTGTTGGCCCCCCTTGATGGCTTGCAGGTGTTTGCCCAGCGGGTGTTGTGGTCGATGCCGGCGGTGTTGCTGCTGATCACCTTGTCGCGGCAATGGCCCGTGCTACTTGCCGCCTGCGGCCGTGTGCGCCGTGAGCCGTTGCTGCTGGCAAGCCTGCCGCTGGCGGCGCTGCTGATGGGCATCCAGTGGGCGTTGTTTGTCTGGGCGCCGCTGGCGGGGCGCATGCTGGAAGTGTCGCTGGGCTATTTCCTCCTGCCGCTGGCGATGGTGCTGGCCGGGCGGGTGTTCTATGGCGAACGGCTGCGGCCGTTGCAGCGTCTGGCGGTGTTTTGCGCGTTGCTCGGTGTGGCCCATGAGCTGTGGCTGACCCAGGCGTTCTCCTGGGTGGTGATGGTCACGGTGCTGGGTTACCCGCCGTATTTCATGCTGCGCCGCTGGATGCGCCTGGATGCCTTGTCCGGTTTTGCCTTCGAGATGCTGTTTATGGCGCCGGTGGCGATCTGGCTGGTGCTGCAATGGAGCCCGCCGCAGCTGTTCACCCAGGCGCCGCAGTTGTGGTGGCTGCTGCCGGGGCTGGCGATTCTCAGCTCGTTGGCCTTTGCCGCGATGATGGCTGCCAGTCGGCTGCTGCCAATGGGCCTGTTCGGCATTCTCAGTTATGTCGAGCCGGTGCTGCTGTTTCTGGTGGCGCTGCTATTTCTCGGCGAGCAGTTCAATAGCGCGCAATGGCTGACGTTCCTGCCGATCTGGCTGGCTGTGCTGCTGGTCGGCTGGGACAGTGCGCGCCTGCTGCTCAAGCAGGCACGACAAGGCTTATAGGCCATTGTCCACAGGGCTTTCCGGCAGTACTTGATAATGCAGCTGTACCACGCCGCTGCTGAAACTGCGTTGTTCATGCAGTTTCAGGCTGCGCTCCAGCCCGCTGGAGAACATCGGAATACCGGCACCCAGCAGATAAGGCACCACGCTCACCACCAGTTCGTCGAGCAAGCCGGCAGCAAAACAGTTGCCGGCCAGTGAGCCACCGCCTACCAGCCAGATACGTTGATGGCCCTGTTCGGCCAGCTCCGTTAGCGCTTCGATAGGTGTGCAGTGATGCATGCTCACGCTCTCGGGCAATTGTTCATGCGGGCGACGGGTCAGTACCCGGCAGGGCTTGCCGGGGTAAGGCCAGTCGCCCTCGAAATCCATCAGGGTATCGAAGGTCATGCGGCCCATCAGCAGCGCATCAATGCCGTCATAGAAGGCGTGGTAACCATGGTCGATGCCAGAGGCCTGGGTGGCCTCCAGCCAATCGACCCGGCCATCCGGGCGAGCGATATAACCGTCCAGACTGGCGGCCACGTAGTAGATCAAGGTGGGTTTCATGCTAAGCCCCCAAACACCGGCGTAGGGCTCGGCTGAAGCCCCTGATCAGTGGAGTGGCAATAGGGGGCAAAGTTTCCTGGCGATCTTCAATCCAGCACGTTCTGCAGGATTTCGTAGATCAGCCCCGTCGCCAGAGCTACCAGCACCACGTCGGTGCCAGCCTGCCGCCACTCATAGCCCTCGTAGTGCGGCAGTTGGCCGAGCAAGCGATTGTCGAAACGCTTGGCGATGCCCGGCGGCATGGGCTTGCCGCGCGCCAAATTCTTGCGAATACCCGGTGGCAGAGACTGGGCTGGGCCGATCAGGTCGCGGTTATCGCCCAGGATGATGCGCACCTGGCCAATGTCGATGCTCGGGCCGCGCAAGTCGACGCGCACCTCGCTGTCATCGCCATGTTTATGGGCTTTGTCATGTTTGGGCGCGGCTTCTACGTTGGCGAGCGCTAGCGCCAGGCCAAGGCCGGTTAATAACAGGGGCAGCGAACGGGACATGGCGGAACTCCGTAGCGGGGTATGAACCTTGGAGATCGGCCTGACGTTAAGGTTCCTCAGGCCGACTTCGCCGTGGTGGCGGTCATGACGCGGAGTATGGCATTGAGCAGCATGCCGTAGAGCGGCACGAAGAGCAGCAGGCTGACCGCCAGCTTGACCCCGTAATCCACCGTAGCGATTTCCACCCAGTGTTCGGCCATAAACGGGTTGCTGCTGTTCCAGAACGCCACCGAAAAGAATGTGTAGGTATCCAGCAGGTTGCCGAAGATGGTCGACACGGTTGGCGCTACCCACCACAGCGACAGCTGGCGCAGGCGGTCGAATACCTGAATGTCGAGGATCTGCCCCAGCACGTAGGCGAGGAAGCTGGCGATGGAGATGCGCAGAACGAACTCGTTGAATTCCAGCAAGGCGCCGAAGCCGCGGAAGCTGGCCTCTTGAAACAGCACCGAGACGATGTAGGAAATCAGCAGCGCCGGTAGCATCACCTGGGCGATCACCCGGCGCGCCGCCTGTTTGCCGAGCAGGCGTACGGTCAGATCGGTGGCCAGGAAGATAAACGGGAAGCTGAATGCGCCCCAGGTGGTGTGCCAGCCGAACAGGGTAATCGGCAGCTGCACCAGGTAGTTGCTGGCGATGATGATCAGAATGTGGAACAGCACCAGGGCCACAAGCGCATTGCGCAGGCGCTGAGGGGCAGTAATGAGCATGTCTTAACCTTTTTGCTGAATGGGGTTAGGGAACCCATGCCATCCGGGATTGAAGGGCGGCGCGCATTCTACCGGCGCAACGCAGTGCATGCGTAGTGGCCTGACCGAAGGCGTCGGTCTGCGCTGTTTCAGCTTCACATGGCCGCCGCACAAACCTGGCGGTAGACGCCATTGGCCAGGCCGTTCGGGCTTTTAGCCGGCAGAACCGGTAATCTATGCCGCTGTATTGCTGATTTTTTGTCGAGGTATGCCCGTGTTTTCCCAATTCGCCCTGCATGAACGCCTGCTCAAAGCCGTGGCCGAGCTTAACTTTGTCGAGCCCACCCCGGTGCAGTTGGCGGCCATTCCGCTGGCGCTGCAAGGAAAAGACCTGCGGGTAACTGCGCAAACCGGTAGCGGCAAGACGGCGGCCTTTGTGCTGCCCATGCTCAATCGCCTGCTCGGCGATGGCGCTTCCCAGCCGCGCATGAGTGTGCGCGCGATGATCCTGCTGCCGACCCGCGAGCTGGCCCAGCAGACGCTCAAGGAAGTCGAGCGTTTTGCCCAGTTCACCTTCCTCAAGGCCGGTCTGATTACCGGTGGGGAAGACTTCAAGGTGCAGGCTGCGATGTTGCGCAAGGTGGATATCCTGATCGGCACGCCAGGCCGTCTGATCGAACACGCCAACGCCGGTAACCTGCTGCTTGATGAGGTCGAAGTGCTGGTGCTTGATGAAGCCGACCGCATGCTCGATATGGGCTTCGCTGAAGATGTGCAGCGTCTGGGCGAACTGTGCAATGCCGCGCGCCAGACCCTGTTGTTCTCCGCCACCAGTGGTGGTGCGGCGCTGCGTGAAGTGGTTGGCAAGGTGCTGAAAGACCCTGAGCACCTGCAACTCAACCGCGTCAGCCAGCTTAACGAGGGCACCCGTCAGCAGATCATCACCGCCGACCACAACCACCACAAAGAGCGCCTGGTTGACTGGCTGCTGGCCAACGAAACCTACGAGAAAGCGATCATCTTCACCAACACCCGAGTCCAGGCCGACCGTCTGTACGGCAAGCTGGTGGCCAAGGAGTTCAAGGTCTTCGTGCTGCACGGTGAGAAGGATCAGAAGGACCGCAAGCTGGCCATCGACCGCCTTAAACAGGGCGCGGTGAAAATTCTGGTGGCCACCGATGTGGCCGCTCGCGGTCTGGACGTTGACGGTCTGGATCTGGTGATCAACTTCGATATGCCGCGCTCCGGCGACGAATACGTGCACCGCATCGGCCGTACCGGTCGTGCCGGCGCTGAAGGTCTGGCGATCTCGCTGATCTGCCATAACGACTGGGCGCTGATGTCGAGCATCGAGCGCTACCTCAAGCAGCGCTTCGAACGCCGCAACATCAAGGACCTCAAGGGCATCTACCAGGGCCCGAAAAACCTCAAGGCATCTGGCAAGGCGGTTGGCCCGAAAAAGAAAAAGGTCGACCCGAAAACCGGCAAGAAGCTGGCGAAAAAACCAGCAGCCAAGGCGCCGAGCAAGCGCAACACCATCAACAAGCCCAAGGCGGATACGCCGGTGCTGGTCAGCCAGGACGGCCTGGCCCCGCTGAAGCGGCGCAAACCTGCTGCTGAGTAACCCGGCGGGTTGCACAGCACGGGATCAACAACGGCGGATAGGCGTGGTGCTTATCCGCCGTTGTCGTTTCTGGGCTTATTTCGGCACGATCAGGATCTTGCCATCGCGCTCACCACCGGCCGCAGCGGCCACGGCCTGCTTGATCTCGCTGACGTCGTAGGTGGCGGCCACACGGGTGTGCAGTTTGCCGCTGGCGATCAGTTGCACCAGTTCGCCAAACACCTTCATCTGTTCAGCCTGGCTGGCGTTCTGGAACCACTTGGCCAGCCAGAAGCCGCGCAGGCTGACATCACGGAACACAAACGACGCGGGCGAAACCTGGCATGGCTGGCGGCTCATCATGCCGTAGTTGACCAGCACGCCGCCCTCACACAGGCTGGCGGCCAGGTGATCGGTGGCTTCACCGCCCACCGCATCGATGCCCAGGCGCACGCCGACGCCGCCAGTTGCAGCGCGCACGCGCTTGGCCAGGTCAGGGCCATCGACCAGCACCACGTCACCGCCTTCCGCTTCAACGCCGGCCACCGCCGACTCACGGCGCACCACGTTGATGGTCTTGAAACCGCGCAGCTTGGCCAGTTGGATCAGGTAGCTGCCGACGCCTGAGTTGGCGGCGTTCTGGATCACCCAGTCGCCGGGCTTGAGGTCAACGAACTGGCTGAGCATCAACGAGGCGGTCGGCGGGTTGACCGTCAGCATCGCCAGTTGCTGCGGATCGGCCTCAGGCAAGGGGATAAGTTTGTTGGCCGGGGCATTCAGGTGGCTGACCCAGGTGCCGCAACCGACCGGCAGCAGCACCATCTGACCGACTTTGATGTTGCTGACCTCTGCCCCGAGTGCTTCGACGCGGCCAACACCTTCATTGCCGCCGACGGCCGGCAGGGGCGGCAGCATGCCGTATTCGCCGGTGAGTGTAAGCACGTCGGATGGGTTGATCGGCGCGGCCAGCACCTTGATGCGCACCTGGCCAGCGCCAGGCTCGGGCAGTTGCAGGGCGACGGCGCTAATTACCTCGTGGGGTTGTGGGCCGCGCTGTTGGTATTCGGCTTTAAGCATGAACATTCTCCAGTGGTGCATCGACTGACTCGGGTGCACAGAGTCTAGCCCTGCACGCGCCCCTGGCGACTAATTCGCATGCATCGATTTCAGTGATGGCGCAGTGCAGAGCCAGGGCATAGCCGTCTATGCTGGGGGCTGGTTCAGCTCGGGTATTGCCATGAAGTGGATGTGGGTCTTATTACTGCTGTCATGCAGCCTGGCGGTCTCGGCACAAGGCCTGCGGGTTGGCTTTGGTACGCACAAACCGCCTTATCTCTTCGAGGGGCAGGGGCGGGGGCTGGAGTACGACATCGTCGTGAGTGCCGCGCAGCATGCCGGCCTTGAGGTTGAGCCGCACTATGCGCCGATGGAGCGTCTGCAGTTGATGCTGACGCAGGGGAAAATCGATGCGATTACCACCACCAACGAACGCAGTGGCGGCAATATCTTCTATTCCAATGTGTACATCCGCTACCAGAACGTGGCCGTTGCCCTGCGTTCGCGCAACCTGGATATCCAGCGCATCAGTGACCTGGGGCGTTACTCGGTGAATGCCTTTCAGCGCGCGCGCTTTCTGCTGGGTAGCGAGTACCAGGCCATGGCTGAAGCCAATCCGCGTTACCGTGAGGAAGCCTTCCAGATTGCCCGCAACCGCATGCTCTACAGCGGACGGGTGGATGTGGTGGTGACGGATATGCGCATCCTGCGCTACTTCAACCGTGAGGTGTATACCCAGGTCGATGTCACCCAACCGCTGACGCTGTACCCGATCTTTGCGGCCACGGGCTACAAGCTGGGGTGCCGGCAGCAGGCTGATTGCCAGCGCTTCAATCTGGGCCTGGAAACCATTCGCAGCAATGGTGAATACGTGGCCATCGAACGGCGTTACGCCGTGCACTGATGGCTCGCGTGCTCACTGAGCGGGTATCACCTCTTCCAGCGACTCCTGGGCGGCGAGCAATTTTTCCTCGTCTTCCAGTGGGGTGCTGCGCACGCTGAAATCAACAATCTCGATTGCACCCTGGCCCTGGCCGACCAGGTGGAAGGAAAACGCCTTGCGTGCCTTGGGGTTGTCAAAGGTGAAACTGACTTCTACCGGTTGATCGCGCGTCAGCAGCGGCAGTTCCGGGATGGGCAGGGCCACATCGCGGTCGTACTCCTTGGTTTTCAGCTGCAGCTTGGCGCCTTGCTTGCTCATGCGCAGTGCGCGAATTTTCAGGGTCACACTGGTCTGGGTGTCGGCAGCCAGGGTCAGGTACTGCGCACCGACCAGGTTGTCAGCCCAGTCATCGCTGGCGTCGGGCTTGAGTTTGACGGGCTGCTGGTTGGCAAACTGGTAACTCTGCTCGCTCTGACTTGTGGTCAGCGATTGGTCGAGCACGCTGGCACGCTGGCTGACCAGCCGTGCCGGCTTGCCGGTGAAACGGCCCAGATAACGGGCGCTGTCCGCAATGAAGCCTGGGCTTTCGTAGCGGCGGCAGACACTCTGGAAATCGCATTCGGTCAATGTGCCTTGGCCGTCATGTTGGCGCAGCAGACCATTGGTGTAGGACATGATTTCCCGTCCGTTGCTGTAGTCACGCAGCATGGAGCGGCCGGAGATGCTTGCCGGTACGGGGAAGGCAAAGTAATCGAGCACCGAGGCGGTCAGGTCGACGTGGCCGTAGATGCCATGTTTGAGGGCGGGCAGTTTCGACTGTTCGGGCGCCAGCAGCAGGTTGAAACCCCAGGCCGAAGCCAGGCGCACATTCTCCACGCCATGGGACTCGTCCGAGGTAACGATCACCAGGGTATCTTTCAGTACCCCTTGTTTTTCCAGGGCGTTGAGGAAGTCCGCTACCGCGTCATCCAGGTAGGCAATTGCGGCCAGCTTGGCGTTTGGATGGCGGTCGAGGTAGTCCTGCGGCGCTGAATAAGGCTGGTGAGTACCAACGGTGAGCAGCGTCAGCATCCAGGGTTGGCGCTTGCTGCGCAGTTGCTTGACGTAGCCCAGTGCGCCTTCGAAATAGGCCTTGTCATCCATGCCCCAAGGGAACTCGATGTAGGGCTTGTTCTTGAACCAGTCGCGGCCAAGGGTCTTGTCGAAGCCCATGCGCGGCATGATCTGATCCTTGGCCATAAAGCGCAGGCCGGCACCTTGCAGAAAATGCGTACTAAGGCCGCGTTCACGCAGTTGCGCGGGCAGGCAAAGCTCGCTGCGAGCAGGGTTGTTGAGCAGTTCCACACCTTTGGGGGTGCCAGAGTCGAGCTTGTTGTAGTCGCCACACAGCATGGCGTAGAGCCCGCGAATGGTCTGGTGACCGTGCAGCACGTAGTCATAGGTAAGCATGCCGCGCTCGGCCCATTGGCTCAGACGTGGCATCGGTTGTTCCGTGTAGCTGCTGCCGATGGCCTGACGGCTGGCTTGCAGATAGGCCCCGGTCACGCCTTCCAGGGTAATGATCAGTACGTTGCGCGCACTGCCGGCTTGGGCCAGCAGCGGGGTCCCGTTGAGGTCGAGCTGGTTCAGGGCGCTGATATCCGGCGGGCTGCCGGGCTCATTGCCGTCCAGCCAGTCAGCCAGGTACTGCTGGCCGCTGTTGGTGCTTTCGGCCAGTAGTTTGTGCGGCAGGTTGAATTGCAGCCATTGATCCGCTTCGCTGGGCTTGAGTTGCTGACACACGCTGTGCACGGCAAACAGTGACAACGGCAACAGCAGCCAGGCGCGGGACAGTGGTGCGGCGCGGCGTGGTGTCTGCCAGCTGCGCAGGCCGAGATAGACTGCCACCAGCAGCGCCATGGCCAGCGCCAGCAGCGGTTGGCTTAAACCACCGCCCTGTGTGGAATGACTGACAAATTGGGCGTCGCCCAGGTACTGCAGATCGGCCGGTTCTGGCATGCGACCAACGGCATTGACCAGTTCGGCGGTACTCAGATTGAAGATGCACCAGACCAGCAACAGCGGCACCGCCAGCAGCCAGGAACGCTGATGCAGCACCACCAGCAGCAAACTGCCAATTGCCAGGTCAGAGAGATAGCCATAAGGGTGGGACCAGCCCAGTGTGTAGCGGCTGAGCATCGGCAAGGCAAGCAACAACAGGCTGAGCGCCAACAGGGTGCTGGAAGGGTGTCGCAGCCAATTGCAGGTAAAGCGCACGGGTACTCCTGGGGCATTCGCCATCATTCAGCAACGGCAATGCCGAAACAGCCGCAAAGTGCGGGCTGACATGATTCTGAAACAAGGTTGTGCTAAGCGCCAGAGGGCCAGGTGTAAATGGATAAAACAGTGGAGGAGGGAGAGGGTCAATCAAGCACTGGCCAGCGCCTTGTCATTGCGAGCAAAGCGCTGCGTGGCCAGAACGCGTTACTTTTTGCCGATGGTGATCTGCTTGGTGGTGCCGTACACCTGACCGCTGACACCTTTGGCGATTTGCTGGATTTCCCCGCCAGACTTCAGAAAGGCTTCGATCTGTGCGTCGATCGAGGCGCTGGTTTCCACGGCTGGCGCCGGCTTGGGTTTACTGTTGGATGCTTTTACGCGCATGACGGCCATTAACCTATTTAAAAATTAATTTGGCCGCGCATGGTACTCGAAATGCTTGACAATTGCTTGATAAATAAAGCTCGGATGTCAAATTGCACCGCGCAATAATTTTCCAATAGCTCGATTTAATACTGCAGTAGTTCACTAAGTAATTGTTTTAATTGAGTGCAAAATACCGGCGCAGAGTTTTCTGGCGGGCACTGTGACGTGGCAGGCCGCTGGTCAGTTGCGCAAGCCGACACGTGTTTCGGCGGGGGCAGATGTGCCCAGTTGTCGAGAAATTCAGAGGCGACTCGGCTAGAATGCCGGCCTGGTAATGAGGGTAGGGCATCATGGCGGTAATTGGACGGATGAATAGTTTGCAGGTCGTGAAGCACACCGACTTCGGCCTGTATCTGGATGGCGGCGCAGACGGCGAAATTCTCCTGCCGAAACGCTATATCCCAAGCGACAGCCCAAGTGAAGTGGAAGACTGGTTGAATGTCTTTATTTACTTGGACAGCGAAGACAAATTGATTGCCACCACGGAAAAACCAAAAGTTCAGGTGGGTGAATTTGCCAGTTTGAAAGTTGTGGATATAAATCGCGTTGGTTTATTCCTTAATTGGGGACTGCCGAAAGATTTATTGTTGCCGCACTCCGAAGAGAAACGCCCGCTGCAGATCGGTGATTACTGCGTGGTGCATGTGTTTCTCGACAAACGCAGCAAACGCATCACCGCCACCGCGCGTCTGGACCGCTACCTGGACAAGCTGCCGGCAACCTATCAGGCCGGTGAGGAAGTCGACTTGCTGGTGGTTGAAAGCACCGATATGGGCTTCAAGGCCATCATCAACGGCAAGCACTGGGGGCTGATCCACAAGAACGAGGCTTTCAAATTCCTCCGTTCCGGCATGCAGGAAAAAGGCTACATCAAGGAAGTGCGCAGCGACGGCAAGATCAGCCTGAGCCTGCAGCCGATTGGTGAAGACCTGCGTGACAGCCTGGGTGAGCAGATCATGACCAAGCTGCGTGAGCAGGGTGGCACCCTGGCACTCAGTGACAAGAGTTCGCCGGAAGCCATCAGCGCCCACTTCCGCGCCAGCAAAGGCAACTTCAAGAAGGCCATCGGCGGTCTGTACAAACAGGGTCGTATCGTCATTCACGCTGACCGCATCGAGCTACCATAGCGCTGATACGCCCTCGCAACACAGCTGCTAGGCTTGCAGCAAGCCGTACCCCGCATTGCCGTGCGGGGTACGGTGAGTCGTTTGATGTCGCCGGTGTAGCTCAGTAGGTAGAGCAGCGCACTCGTAACGCGAAGGTCGCAGGTTCGATTCCTGTCTCCGGCACCATATAAATCAGTAAGTTACGCAGTTTCATCCCGGCAGAAGTTGGCGCTCTGACAGCAGGGTGACAGCAACAGTAAAGAAAAGGCCCCGCTCTCGATCTCTCGAAGCGGGGCCTTTTTGTTCAAATCAATGATCTAAGCATAGCCGTCCGCTGTACAGACGATTTTGGCTCTCTCTCCACTCCTATGTAAGGGAGCTCCAGCCACTGGCGTCACAAACGGCGGCCCCCGCTGGGACACTGTTCTGTAGAGCTTTCAGGGGCCTCGTAGGCGGGGCTTAGAGATTCGGATCAGCAAATGAGCAGTCCTGCTGAGCTAGTCGCTTTCAGCGTTGAATTTGGAGCGGTTTGGGGCTAGCTTCCCACGCATTGAAGGGTGGTCGCATAGAACTTCTCTGCGTCTTCCCCATTACCCAACGGATTTGAAGAGTCCGGGTACTCGATAATGGTTTGAACGCTCTCGCGCTCCTTCTTGAATACGCAGCTGCATGCAAACGAATAGGCTAGAGGGTCGAGCTTCTTGAAGTCTGACGTCTCGACATGCTCCGGACAGACCTGCATCCAGGCCTTGTATGCCTCAACATCAACTGCCGGCAGCAGCATTGCGGAAGCTGCATTTATCTGCGCGGCCATACTTGAAGCGAAGTCCTCACCCTTAGTCGCGTTCAGCTTTTCGAAGTGAATAAGCTCAGCCGTGCCAGTCTTAGCCACGCCGGCCTTTTCCCATTTGCTTACGGCCTGGACTAGGCCGTAGCCACTGCAGTAAACGTCGGTAGTCGTATCGTCAACAACAGAAATACATGGCTTCAGCTCACCGTTTGGTCCTTCGTGCGTAAGTCCCGTCTTTAGCACTCCAGCCTTAACCGGATATGAATCGGTGAACGTGAGCGGGTATTGGTTAGTTTTCACCATAGACTTATGGATGATCGCGGTATCGCTGATTTGGTACTGATTCGAGATCGGTGGGTAAATTTTGTCTGCGACCGTAACACCTACCTTGTTTACCCGACCATTGTTGCTCGAGATCGCCTCAATCTTATACGCAACTATCTTGCCTTCTTCCTTATAGGCAACCGTTTTCAGGTAAGCGCCCTCAATCCCCAGATAGGCAGCCGTACTTTGCTCTTCAGGCTTACAGCCCATCGCCAATCCAATGGCTATAGTCAGCAGGCTTGCCACACCAATTTTTCGCATCATCGATCCCTCATTGCCCAGAAAACGTTGTGAACTTTGAATTCTTTTAATTGCTATTAGGCTTTAGCACGGAAAAATATTCATGGACGGTAATTCTAGTTTTGCGACTTGTTGATAAGAACCTTGTTAGCGCAATAGGTCACATAGAGTATCGGAAAAAGCAAAGTTAGTAGCATGCTTGGTGAGGTGCCATAAGTCTTTGCGATATCATTGCGCATAATTGCGGATATGCCACTCAACGCAAGAATTCCAATCGCAAGCGATGAGAGAAGTGGCGGCCCCTCTTGAGGCATTACATCAATAAATATTTCAAAAGATATTGCAGCAAAAATCAGCAGCCCATTGGGCTTGAATTTGACAGGCAACTGATTTAGAGCAAGCCATATGACAAGAATCCATAGTATTGAGCCGCCAGGTATCAACATACCGAAAAAGGCCGCAAGTGATGCAGGGACAATTAGTATCAACTTTCCTGGCAGTTTCGACATGGGCAGGGTAGGTTGATTTTCAGCGGTCTTACTGACTGAGACAGGCAATCCTCTTGCCTTGAGTTGGGCAATAATTTTTGCAGCCTGATCCTTCAGTAATCCTTGGCGTATCGGTAATAGGTCATCTTTGAATGCTGCTCGAATTTGACTTTCAGGTTTATTCAATAAAGCAGACAGCTTGCTCACTTTTTCTGAAGCATCTTGATCAGATAGGCCGGCCTTGTTAAATGATACGTTAAATAATTCAACGGGCTCAGGTTTTGACTTGATTAACTTCTGGATGGCTGGAATGAAACCATCAATGCTATCGTACATGTTTCGGGATATCTCAATTACTTTACGACCAATCAGGCTGTTGTAGGTAAGCTCAATAGCGTGGCTTGCTGCTTCGGCTGAGACAATATGCTCGGCAGGTATGACCAACCCTTGGTGCATAAAAGAAGCCGGAATATGCACCGCTTTTGAAGTCACGACTAAGGCCCCTTGCGCGCGCCTTGCTGAGCATACAAAACGGATACACATATCAATCAAAAATATTGCAACCATCATAGAAATAGTGCCGAGAGCGACAAGTATTGAAGCTGCAGTTTCTCTATGATCAGGAAACCTAGCCAACAATCGCTGAATTGGGGAAATATCTAATAGGGGCTCAGAGGGGTAGAGGAATAGGACGCAGATGGCAATCATGAGCAAAGCACCTAATACAAGCATGCCGCCCCCCTTTATATAACTGGCTTTACTACTAAATAAAATATTATCCATTTATAGCTCAACTTTTTCCATGAGCCCGCAAAGGGCTTTTTTAGGGGGTGTTAACCGGTAGCCGAACAGCGCGAAAACCAATAATTTGAGCTATAAATTACCACAGTCACTTGCTACAACCTCAAATCGAGCAATGACTACACCATCGTTGCCGCTATATGAGAATATGTATACCCCGCCATTTTGAAGCGAAGATGCCATTCCTTGGCTATTACAAACACCATTCGTAACTGTTGATTGAGCGCTCGCGAGATCCCAAGTGCGTTTGATGTCTTGGGAGGAGTAGCCTGGGAATGAATAGAAATATGTTAGCTTAGCGCCAGGCCCCGCAATGGTTTGATCCAGTCGGGTATTTTGATCCACCATGATTGGGCCTTTTGCATTTGCTTCTGCAGCCGCTTTGGCAAAGCCTTCAGCAACCTGACCTAATTGTGAGGCTTCAGCTACTTTGTACAATCCATCTAGTGAGCCTTGGGCACTCAAGCCACAATAGCTTTCACAAGATCTTGTCGTTACTTTCAACATGTCTCCATCAAGGCCCAGCAAAACAGTACATTTATCCTCTGGATCGCTTGAGGTATATACCGCACGGTGTGCATCAACCATTACCGCAGCCCCACTAATCTCGCACACGTGCATATCGACAGATGAATTTATAGAGAACTCTACTGCCTGTCCCGATGCCTTTATAGATGCAATTGCATTGTCTTTTGAGTATTCATTTGCGGTTTCGGCATACGCATTGTTTATGCCCATGGCCGCTATAGAAAACAAAACTCTCTTCAGCATATTGAACTCCTTGAGAAAGGTCGCATGACCTCTAATTCACAGTAACCGTAGTACGGTATGTCCACTTCAAGAAAGCGCTGGCATTTGTATCTAGCTTTAAAGCAGCTTCACCCTGCACCGGCAGGGGTATTTCTTATGCAGCCCGCCAGAAGATATGCGATGGCTACCCTCACGCGGCAACCCTCTCAGCAGTTGTCGCTCGCGGATACTACCAAAACGGTAGCACCTGGCGCATACCAACACCGGACGATCTTGTTCTTTGCTGACAACAAAGAACGCCATGTCCACTCTGTCGAAGAGACTCAAAGAAGCACGATTACTAGCAGGGCTGTCCCAAGAGCAGCTCGGCCTTCGCATCGATCTTGATCCGGCATCCGCGAGCACGCGGATGAATCGCTACGAGCTTGCGAAGCGTGAGCCGGATCTTGAGCTGGTTGAGCGGATCGCTGACGAGTTGGGCCTGCCGGCTGCGTTCTTCTATGCAGTCAGGGACGAGGAAGCAGAGCTGCTGCGGCTGTTCAACACGCTAAGTGCCGAGGGGAAAGAGCGGGTGCTGGGGTTGCTGCGGGGAGAGTCTTGATCGGGGGCTTTGTGAAATGACACCGATTGAAGCCTAATATCAACTCAGGCACCCGGGTTAATCCAATATGCCAGTCTAAGGGGCATTCCAAAGCCGCTTAACCGTGCTCAAGCTGATTACAAGCTCGGCGGCCACTTGAGACTGCGACATGCTGCGCCTCTTGAGCGCTTGTACCTGTTCAGATGATGCTTTTACAGGGCGCCCCAGAGCCTTACCCTCTGCCTTTGCGCGCTCTAGGCCTGCCTGAGTGCGCTCAATTAACAGATCCCTCTCGAATTGCGCCACTGCTGCGAGAACGGTCATTGTCATCTTGCCTGCCGGGCTAGTCAGGTCAACGCCGCCAAGTGCCAGGCAGTGAACCCTAATGCCCATACCCTCTAGCCGCTGCACGGTGCTCTGCACATCGATGGCATTCCGCCCAAGTCTGTCCAGCTTGGTCACCACAAGTACATCGCCGGACTCCATGCGGTCTAGCAGTGTGTTGAAGCCTTTACGTTCACTACTGCCGGTGCTGCCCGAAATAGTCTCCTCAATGCAGCGCTGGGGCTGGATATCGAAACCTGCGGATTTGATCTCTTGAACTTGATTCTCTGTGGTTTGGCCTACGGTAGAAACGCGGCAGTAGGCAAAGGTGCGGGACATGGTTGAGCCCTATATTGGTGTCAAAAACGTAGGCTCATTATTTATTTGTGCTCATAAATAGTCAACCCATAATTTATGGCACCTCTATGGGGGCCAGTTTATCCGGGGTCATAAACGGTCGTTTATGGCCTAGTCGATACTACGAATAGACACTGGATATCTCCGGCACCATCACTGGCTCGCAATGCATACACTTTGGCCAGTGCGATGGTTTGCCGACCAATCCAGGAGCACCCTGCCAGACCAGCGATCTCTTGCTTATCCAGACCGCTATTGCTGCGGTAACCCACGTCCTGAGGTGCCTGGCATAACCGGCTTTCATGGGGGGCGAATCACGCGCGCTGTGGCAATTCCAAGCTGCCAGGGCGCTTCTTGAGTGCCGACTCACTAGCTGGCAGTGCCGCTGGCTACTTGGGGTGGCGGATAGTTGGCGCCATTGATTTGTACTCCGGTTCACTTATAGAGTGTCACATTGCCATCGCACTCATGGACGGAGGAATACAAAATGCGTAATCGCGTCATCATCGCTTCGCTGCTTACCACCTTGGGTCTGTCCGGCTGTGCCCAAGTCATCCCAGCTCTTAACTCGGAAGGGAAGAGCCCAATGGTGGGTACTTGGCAGGGACAGATGAATTGCCGCCTTAGTGCAGATCAGCGCACGCAAAAGATCATCTGGTCTTTCAAGGAGTCGGGAACGACCGGCGTAGCTACTGGCGAGGTCTACTCGCTGTCGAAAAATCTCTTGGGCGTGGAGGAGTTGGTGGTAATCACCGCTGACGCGACCGTAAACGCAGGCAAAACGCTCTTCATCGACCAGAAGGAAGTCATCGTCAATCCCGGTAGCCGTTGGGCTCCGTCGGATTGGGAGGGCACCCTTGCAAGTGAAGATAGCCTCACTATGGATGGCTGTGGCACTAGCATGACGCTGACTCGCACGTCCAAGGAATACAACCCTAATGCATGGATGCTTTGGAGCAAGTGATGCGTGAACGAGTCGTAAAAGGCCTCTGTTTGTCGATCATCACTCTGGGCATCCAGTCGCAGGCTTACGCCATTCCAGCATTGCCGGCAGACGCCAACATGGATCGCTTACCCGAGCAGGTTGAGCTGATGCGGCGTGGCTATTACATCGAGGCTTGGGGCTCTCTAAAACGCTTGAATGCACCCGATCAGCTCGGCTGTAAAGGTTTCGAGATTCAGGCCCATCGAGGTCATCCACAGTATACGGAGAACGGGCCGGGCGCAGTGATGACCGGCATCACCAGCCGTTTCAACGGTGTTGAGGTTGATGCACGGCAGCTGGGCGATGGCAACTGGGTGTTTAACCACGATGCTACAACGGGGCGAACGCTTGTCCATCGTAATGGCGATGTATCCCTGAGAAGCCTCGATCTCAACTCGTGGATGACTGCAAAAGGCCGTAATCGGCTGGGGGCAGCCACCAATGAGGATATCTATGGCGCATTCGACATCTTGGCCGTTGTAAACGAGCTCACCCACCCTGCGCAGATAATCAATATCGAGATCAAGAGCGATACAGGGCTGCAATGTGGCTCGCTAGGCACATTCGACGCTGGTGTGAAGACCCTGTTCAGCAGGGGCAAGATCGGCTACAGCAGCATGGATGGGTTGCCACCTCTGCAATGCATACGCCAGTTCAACAAGGACGCTTATGTGGCGCTTATCCAGGGCCCAAGTCAGCCTGCGCTGGAGAAATGGGCCGTAGCCAACCATGGCGACGAGCTAAGCAGGCTTAAGGGGCGCCAACGCCTCATGGCAGGCGCCCGCCTGGCCACCCAGGCATTTGGTGTCTACAAGTATCCGCGCTGGGCTACTGCGGCCGCTCTCACCGAGTTGAAAACCAAGATCGGGGGCGATGTAGGGCTCCATGTCGAAATCACCGATCTGTTGTCCGATCCTGGCCTCACAACTCGTGCTCACAAAGCCGGCATCAGCAAGGTTATGACTTACACCCTGACGGATAACGAGAGCCACATTGAGGGCCTGAAGCAACTCAAGGCCAGAGGCGCCATGCCTGACGGTGCAATTGTCGATTCGACGCCGATCAAGACCTGCAAAATGCTGGGGTTGGAATGAACACCAAAGCGATTATTGGCCTTTTAGCTGTATCAGTTCTGTCGGGCTGCGCTCAACACCAAGCCAGCTCAGAGGAACCCGGCAGCAGTCTTAAGTCGCGGAAAGTCATGTTCATGAGTAACAAGGTCGCCGACATTATCCGCCAGCTGCCTGCCGATGCTGACCTTGAAAACATGGCTGATCAGCAAACCCTGGTCAAAGAAGGCATGTATCTGACCTGGAGCGGTGAACACCGTTACCTCGACGAGGCCGCCAACAAGGCGCGGGTGGATTCGGTTGTCAAACCCGTAGAGGCCCCGGCAGCCCCGCGCAATAAAGCAACGCCTATCCAGTCTGAATCCATTCAGATGGACACGATGCCTGCACCAATCGTGATCGAGTGATTTAGCAAGGACAGCATTTTGGAATCGCAGAAGCGCACTTTGTGGCCGTTCGTCTTCGGAACGATCAGTCTGATTTACGTACTCATGGAGTTTGTCTTTAACGCAGACCTGGTAGACCTCGCATCTTCGGCAACACCTGGCGCTGATGAGATGGAGGCCATCGCTCTTCGTGGAGAAACGCTCTCGGGTATTGGTCTGGCTATAGCCCTCATGACCCTGCTTAAGCTAACCAAGCCACTCAAGGATCGAGGCACTCTGCTCTCACTCGGTATTTTTACGGCCATGGCTGTGTTTGCCACGGTACCGTTCATGCGCTGGGCTCAGCCGGCTCTGATCGATAGCCTGGTCGACAAGACTACGGCTGAAGACCGAAGCAGCGCTCTTGGCCTGAATCTCTTCAAGTTCGGCGTCGCCCATGGCGCCATCCAATTGAAAGGCCAGCAGTTGGGTACCACTCCAGAGGATAAGGCTCTTCTAGCCCTGCTTGGGCCGATGGCTAGCGGTAATCAAAAGATCGAGAGCATCGTTCAGGCCAACCAGAAAACAATTTTTGACCGCGTGCTGATTGGTACCAGTAACAGTACCTCTGTGCGCAGATGGAACGAGTACCAGCAAATACGCCAAGACGTGGCATCGAAGTACAACCAGTACGCAGACAGCGCTAACAAATACGAGTCGTCGCTGATATCTGCCTCTGGAAAAACAGGCGGCCAAGCTAGCAATACGCTGGCGGCGATCCGCCAAGGCGTTGAGGCTGACTACAAACGTCATCTGGAAGCAGGGCGACGCTTTGAGGACTCATTGTTGGCGCAAGAGTCAGTCGTCAGTGCGGAAGTCCGTAAATATGCCCAGTCAATCAATTCGCGCTCACCTAGCGCGAGTTACGCCCCTGCCATGCAGCGTATATACGGCTTCACTCCAGACATCGAGCAGTACCTGTCGATCGACGGCTCCCGCAAGCTGAATGAACAAACGATCCGTAGTGGGCACTTGCGCCAGATAGATCGCGCCTTTGCTCTGAAGTCTGATGGCATTCCACGCAAGATCACCCTCAACCAGTTCCTGCGCCATCCAACAGTCTGCAAGAAGGCCCGTGCGCAGGTGGTGGCTAAAGGCATGAGCCTACCCGGCAACTGGTGCCCAGACGATGAAGTCGCTGTTACTGCCTCCGTTAGTAACGAAGCGCAGAAGCGCGTGAGGACAGAGTGGGAGAAAGGCACCAAGGCGAAGTTCGGTCAAATTGTGGAAGCCAATCTGACCGAGGGCCAATTCCGCAACCTCCCATCCGTTCAACGCAGCATCCGCGAAGCTTTGGCTAATGCACCTTGTACCAAGGGTAATGCCTACCTGAGTGCAGCCCAGTTTAAGGCTACATGTATTGCTCCGGAATTCGACAGGCAGCGTGTCGAACTGAAGTCGGCATTCAGCGCACCGGTCGAGCAGCTGGGCGATGACGGTATCCACTCTGATAAAGGGAGGCAGGCAGTCAAAGCGCTGGTCATCCCTCCGGTTGCCATGGCGATAAGTCTGTTCTTCAGCCTTCTGGCAGCAATGAACCTGCTCTTCAAGGCGCTTCCGAAAAAGGTGATGTTCCAGAGTATATACGCCAAGGGCGCCGCCTTTGCTGTGCTGCTCATCTGGCCTGCCCTGGCCGCACCTGGCAAGCACAGTGCCATGGCTGAACTCGTCCTGAATGACGGTCATGGTTATCGGGGAATTTACACATGGGTCATAAATGCTGAGCCAACCGTTTATAAGATTGGCAAAGCATTTAGTAGGGGCAGCTCTCGCAAAGGTTGAGCGGGAGAAGGCATTCGGAAATAGGCTAATTGAACATTTTCAGGCCGAACGATTATTTCACCAAGGAGCTTCACAGCATTAGAAAAATACAAAATTTATTTATATTGGCTGAATTAAAGAATAGATAAATTATCAAGGAAAATTCTATGGAAGATTTGACTTACAAAGGCGAAGAGCTTGAGTTTTGGGGCGTGACTGGCGAGGTTTTGTCTAGCAGCAAAAATAAAGAAACCCAAGTCTACTCAACCGGAGGGGGGCTAGTTGGAAGTGACGGCCATGTTACACAACCCCAAGTGCACTCTACAACAATCACAAATCATGAATTTTGGATTAAAAGAGAGAACGGTGTAGAGGAGCCAATCCGTCTGAGAGGGGTTGATATACCCCTGAGAGCTGGGCAAAAAATAACAATAATTTCGGCCCGTAAAAAAAGCTCAGGTATCGGCTGTATGAGCATTTTAGTAAACCATACCGCTAGTAAACACTGGTATATCAATGATGCTAAGGAGCTCAGCAAATATCTAGAAGCCTTTAGAACCACTGGTAAAACATTCTTGATTGCATTGATCGCATGGTTCGGTATTTTCTTTTTGGGGGATTGGCTGGGGGATGGCAGTGAAGCTTTCACTCTAGCTGGTTGGGTCTTCGCCGGGATTGTTTTGTATCGAGTCCCTGTCGGTCTGTGGAGACGATTTCAATTTAATAAGCTGCTCGCCTTACATCTCGAATCCTTAGCGAAAAGAGCATATCAAAATAGTTGATACTCTAGTGCAGAGCTACTTGTGCCATAGGGTATTACCCTTGCACAACCAATGATGTGAATTAAGGGTAAGCGTCTGCCCAAGTAATTTTGCGTTAGCAAACTATGCAGAAAAATCTTCTCAATAAGGAACTTCACCATGAAACACGTTCTTCGTACTTGGGTTGTTCTGACCCTGGCTGGTCTGATTTCCGCCTGCGGTGGCCCAGAACTGAACGGAAAATCTCAGGAAACCCTCCAGTCCTCGATGAAAGAAATCATTGAGTCTCTGGATACCAAGGAAGCCCACCAATTTCAGGAAGATTTTGTCTTCATCAGCACTTCCATGATGAAGGACGTGAAGTTTAACTTGAGCGCCATCAGCGCTAAGCAGAATGAGCTTCTGGAGACTTTTGACGGTAAAACCGCCGAAGACGTGGCTGACATGGCCAATGAGATACGTGAAGCGAAGAAAGTCGCAGATGAAAAGCGCGGCCCGGTGATCAATGGCGAATCGATCTCAACCTTTGAGAGGTCGATGCAAGAACTTGCGCAAAGCCTGAGTAATGAAGAGCGAGCACAGCTTAAAGTCAACATCGAAATGATCAGCATGGATATTTCCAATCAATACAAGGGCCAATTGGTTGGAAAAGAGCTAGCTAAGACTAAATTCTTGCTCGCCATCGATGGCAAGTCCTTCAGCGAAGTGGCTGAAATGGCGGATGCACTCCGCACCAATTAAGGTCGATCTTACTTGCTCAAAAACCCAGCTCATGCACGGCTGGGTTTCTCGACATTTACTCGATTAGGGATGGCCCGAAAAAAGCCGGCCCCTTTGCTCACATTCAAAGAGAGATGTTGAGTTCATGCGTGGCTTTGCAAATAGAGCTCAGCCTCTAGCAGACCGGCTTTAATGCGCTCGGCAGAAGCACTGTAAAAGCCCAGGAAGTGATAGCCATCAATCGCGATGCCGTTAGCATTGATATTGCCAAAGCCAATGAGCATATGCTTGGCAATTTCTTTCACCAGTGCGAGAGCCTTGTGGCTACACAGGCAAAAAATTTGTCCCGCCGATGTCAATTTCCAGAATTCATCCTGCAAGTCGTTGTCAGCGGCAATCCGCAGAATGGCATCAATGGTTTCCTCCGGGAGAGGCGCCGAAGCATCACCAACCATCAGTAGGAATGGGCGCGTGTAGGTCAAGCTAGCATCATCATTAAACGCTTCCAGGTCGCGCCGATAATTATGCACCAGCGCCTTCATTTCCTCGGCCGCCTGAGAAGTCAGCGTTTCATCAACAAGCGCTCGCATGAATTGAACAGTTTTCTTCATCATTTCTTGCTTGCTCAGGGTCATCGTAAATCTCCAGGCATGGTTATCCTCTGAATATTCGCCTTTATCAAAAGGCCCACTGAATGTACTTGCGCACAGTGCTTGAACAGATACTCGTCGAGATATTATTTTTGCCCGTTAGCCCCAGCCTGTGATTTAGCACATATTCGTCACGGATGTAAGCTTCAGGCTGTTCTCATTGCACTCAAAGCAGCGAGCAATTTCTTTTAATTCGCTAGTTGGTGCTGGATAGGTGCCGGTTTTACAAGAATACTCGACAAGCCCCAGATGGCCGCTTTCCGTTAATTCAAGCGCAACCACAACCCGTGGAGTTTCTGAAACGAGAAATCTTTCTTGCGCGCCACAAGTACAAGTATAGCCATAAATAACACGGCTTAACGGTTCAGAGGGGTAGCGAAGCTGTTCTATCGAATGGTATGCCATCGTATTTGACCATATAGATAATGGGTTATTAAGCTATTTCAGCGGCTTTAGATGCAGCAGGAACTCTCTTTTAAAGCTTTTAATATCTACGGGGCCTCCCTGTAAGGCTATGAATGCCGCTTCATAAATGAAGTCTTTGAACTCGCTCCATTTGCCAGGATTTTTAAGCGTAGCATGGGTGTATTTAGGCTTAATAAGCGATCCATAGCGCTCATAAAACATCGAATTGTATGTTTTGCTCGTTTTAATTTTTTCTAGGGCTATATACCCAGCAATCATTAAGGTTCTGAGTTTTTTTAGCGTTCGCGCTCTTTTTCCGCCATAAGAAATGAATCTGGTTAGCTCATCAACATAGATAATGTATTTAGATTCATTGCCGGGGCTGCTTTCGAGTATTCTCTTTTGACTAAGCTCAAGCAGCAGATTATCTAGATGATTTTTCTTTTGAAAACGTAGAAAAGCTATATCTCTTTTAGGATCAATTTTCAATATTTCTTCAATGTGTCGTCTTTTTTTAGACTTGCGCAGATCTTTTATTTCAATGTAATTATTGACGATATCTCCTAAATAAAGCTCTACTTTCTTAAGAATCGTATTGTTGTCCATATCGTCGTCAACAGCCCATTTTTCAACTAGATGGCTGCGCTTTATCTTTAATCCCCCAGAAAGGTAATTGTTCCCAAAATTTCTATTCTGGTACGAACCCCCATAAAACAGGTTTTCATAATGTAATAAACCTATTGAGTTTTTGCCTTTCGCTGGCGCGATATGGCAAATCTCTATATCTCCTTTTGGTTTGTTCTTGATGAAATCCATGGTTATCGTGAAAGACTCTAAATTGTGATTGCTTAGAATCTGCACGGTTCCTGCTCTTCGGCACTCCTTTATTAGGTAGGTTATATGGGGAACCTGTACTAACAGTGATTTTCCCTTCTTAATACGAGTTTCCGTAGAAAGCTTTTTCCTAGATGCTATCTTTCTACAGTTGGTAGAGCAGTATTTCTTATTTTTCCACTGCTTAGAATTCTTTAATATTGGTGTTTTACATTCCTTGCATGGTTTGGTCATGATGGGTTACCTAGCGACGCATACTATTCATCTATATAGATGATGTGAGGGTGTATAGGGTATGTGGATATATAGGACTATCTAAGGTGTACCTATACCACTACTAGCCACCCCCAACCTGTTAGATACCGTACAAGGTCTTTTCTGTCCGGTTGAAAGGCACAAAGACGTGTATTTGGGGGTGAGTTACGGCAAATACGCGCAATTTGGGTAAATCTGATGAGCCGATTGCAGGTTGGTTGCAATGATTCTTCAGGTCTCAGCCACCGACTCGCCCTAAGGTATCGCCGGGTATTCAAAACGCTGTTTCAGGCGACCTCTCTTTGGGATAAGAGCCGGTCGCATTGCAATTAGATGTCACGGGAAAGTTATGCCGGGTCGTGATCACCTCCGCCGGGAATGAATCGCCCCGGATTTCCTAGACACTTTCCAGGCTCAGTAAATGTCGCTTCTCAAACTCTACCGGTGACAGCTGGTTGTTGAAACCATGTCGGCGTTTTGGGTTGTAAAACATCTCGATGTAGTCGAACACATCAGCGCGAGCATCCTGCCTAGTGCTATAGATCTTTCGCCTGACCCGCTCCCGTTTCAGCAGCTGGAAAAAGCTTTCCGCTACCGCATTGTCATGGCAGTTGCCACGTCGGCTCATGCTGCCAAGCAAGTTGTTGGCTTTCAGGAAACTCTGCCAGTCGCCGCTGCTGAACTGGCTACCCTGATCTGAGTGAATCATTACTTCCAGCTTGGGCTTACGCCGCCAAACCGCCATCAGCAATGCATCAATAGCCAGGTCGCTGGTCATCTGCGGCTTCATTGACCAGCCAATTACCTGCCGCGAAAACAGGTCGAGCACCACCGCCAAATACAACCAGCCCTCATAGGTGCGGATGTAGGTTATGTCCGTAACCCAGACCTTGTTGGGTTCGGTGACATTGAATCGACGCTCAAGATGATTCGGAGAGGCCACTGGAGGCTTACCACCATAACGGCCCGGTCGACGCCGATACCCTGTCTGCGAGCGCAGTCCTTCCTGGCGCATTAATCGAGCAACGCGATGCCTGCCGCACTGTTCTCCCAGCTCACGCAGGTCGTCATGGATTTTGCGGTAACCATAGACGCCACCGCTTTCTAACCAGGAGTGCTTGATCAAACCCAGCAGACGCTGATCATCCTTAGCTCGTGCCGACTTCGGCTCAGACAGCCAGGCGTAGTAACCGCTGGCATGTACTTTCAGGGTCAGGCACAGACGGCGAACCGAATAGTCTGCGGATAGCTGACTGATGAAGGCGTACTTCAGCCGCACTCCTTGGCAAAGTACGCGGCGGCCTTTTTTAGGATGTCTCGCTCTTCGGTCACGCGCTTGAGTTCAGCACGCAGGCGACGTAACTCAGCGTGTTGATCGTCTTCTTGTGCCCGCTGCTTTTGGGGCTTGCTGTAGCGCTTCACCCAGGCATACAGACTGTGTGTCGACATGCCCAAGCGAGCAGCTACCTCAGCCACCGGCAGACCCCGTTCGGTCACCTGCTTGACTGCTTCGATTTTGAATTCTTCGGGATAACGCGGGTTACTCATGGCACCTCCTAATGGGCCGTATTATGAGGCCTGGAGGTGTCTACGAAACTAGGGGCGATTCACTGGTTGGTAGGTGTCGTATACCCTATAAGCCTTATCCTGGGGCTTTAGATTGGCGACGTTTTGCGGGGTTAGCTTGATCTTCATGTTCGTCCTGACAGCGCTGTGACAGCAAATATGACTATACCGGCCCGTATCCATGGACTCAACTGGACTATAAGTTGCTGATTTTAAAGGTAAGTTGTTGATTTGCTGATGTCTTTAAACGCACTCGTAACGCGAAGGTCGCAGGTTCGATTCCTGTCTCCGGCACCACCAACCTGCTAGCGTCGGGCCCTGATCAACGGTGTGAACTTGCGTTGCGGCGCTGCTGCCCAAGTGCTGCTGACGTAGTGTTTTCGAGGTCGAGGTGTTTATGGCGTACTACAGATCGGTTGTCGCTCTAGTCGGTTTACTGCTGGCTGCGCCGCTCTATGCCGAGCAACAGGCCCCGCAAACGCTGCGGGTCATTCCGAAAACCTACATCAGCCCGGGTGCCAGTGGCAGCATCGGCAGCTCGCAGACCATCGAAAGCCATAACCTCTATGGCGGGCAGCGCCTGCCTGACGGCTTGCAGCGCCATGAGCAACGCTATGACAACCATTCGGTGGAAAGTCGCGGGGGGATTCAGCAGAGCATCGAATACCCCAACGGCTATCGGGTGCAGCAGTACCCTGGGCAGAGTACTCAGTACCAGCAGCGCAGCCGTTGATTCAAACGGCCACCGCTAATCCCCATCGCAGCGCCAGAAACGCCAGCAGCCCCAGTGGGCCGAACATCAGCGTCAGTACATAACAGGGCAGCAGCGCCCAGTGGCTGATGCCGGCGATGGCGCCTTCGTGGCGGATATACAGCCCCACCATCAGATCGAACGCCAGAATATGCACCCAGGCGGCCAGCGCTGCCGTGGGTTGGCGCAGCAGTGAGAGCACGCCGCCCAGGCTGAAGAAACCGGGGCGTCCGCTGCCCGGTTCGGGGCGCTGGCGCATGGCGACGGCCAGGAGCCAGCTGTAGACCATAGCCAACAAGACCACGCTGAGGCCCAGCACCAGTTCGTCGGTATAGGGCCAGAACGGCAGGCAGACCAGCATCAACCAACCGCCCAGGGCGATCAGCGAGGTGAGTTTGAACAGGGGTTTCAACGGTGCCATGGTGAGCTAGCTGCAACAGAGGTGGGCTCAACCATAGCGGATACGACGATTGCCGCATCCTGGTATCAGCGGCTGAATACAGCGCCATCAGCCAGCGCGAGGGCCAGCTGATGGGCGGCGGTTTACTGTTTCTTGCCCCAGAGTTGCTCCAGGCGCTGGTCGCGGCCGCAGCCGTGGCGGTAGTAGTTGTAACGCAGCGGGTTACGCTGGTGGTAATCCTGGTGATAGTCCTCGGCGGGGTAGAAGGTGCTGGCCGGGAGAATCTCCGTGACCACTGGGCCAGGCAGGCGGGCGGATTTGTCCAGGGCCGCCTTCGAGGCTTCGGCCAGTTGCTGTTCTTCGGGGTTGCTGTAGAAGATCGCGCTGCGGTACTGCGGGCCACGGTCACAGAACTGGGCATTGGCGGTAACCGGATCGATGGTTGGCCAGAAGGCTTCCAGCAGTTGGGCATAGCTGGTCTTGCTCGGATCAAAGCGCACGCGAACGGCTTCGATATGCCCGCTGGTGCCGGCCGAGACCTGTTCGTAGGTGGGGTTTTCGACATGCCCACCGATATAGCCGGATGTGGTTTCAATCACCCCAGGCATCTTGTCGAAATCAGATTCGGTGCACCAGAAGCAGCCGCCGGCAAAGATCGCCACGCCAGGGTTGGCCACCGCTTGTTGGGTAGCTTGTGGCTGTGGCGCCTGCGCGGCTGTAGGTTCGCAGGCAGCCAGCAGGCCGCCGAAAACGAGGATGGCGCTGGCCAGCAGACGGCGGCGCCAGGTGGAGATGGCAGTCATGTTCAGCTCCGCAGTTCGGGTAGAGGTTCGCCTTGGGGGATAAAGCGTAAGGCCACGCCGTTATTGCACCAGCGTTCGCCACGCGGTTTCGGGCCGTCATCGAAGACATGGCCTTGGTGCCCACCACAGCGTGCGCAGTGGTACTCGGTGCGAAGGAAAAACAGCTTGAAGTCGCGTTTGGTGCCCATATGCCCGGCAATCGGCTGGGTAAAGCTGGGCCAGCCGGTGCCGCTTTCATATTTGTCCTGGCTGGCGAACAGCGGCAGGTAGCAGGCGGCGCACAGGTAGGTGCCGTCGCGCTTTTCCTGGTTCAGCGGGCTGCTGCCTGGGGCTTCGGTGTCTTCCTCGAACAGCACGGCATAGGCTTCGGGCGTCAGCAGATCGCGCCAGTCACGGTGCGGTTTGTCGAGAGGTGTCACGCTGCTGGCAATGCTTTGCGCAAGGCTGAAGGGAGCGTGAATGAGCAGGGGGAGGGCTGGCAGCAGGGCCATTCCCTTGAGTAATGAACGTCTGTGCATGGCGGTGCTCTCCAGATGGTGTGGCCAATAGACAGAGACTGGCCCGAGTTGTTACAGGCCAGTCGCACGCTGATGCAGATTTTTCTGGAGAGCAGGGCGTAAACGACTGTTCAGTTTACGGACAGGGCATCGCTAGCCAGTGCGCCATCATCGATGATGATGCAGTTGCGTCCGGCGCTCTTGGCGCGGTACAGGCGTTGGTCGGCGCGTTGCAGCATGTCTTCCCAGTGTTCGTCACGCCGCAGGATGGCCCCGCCAACGGACATCGTCACTGCGCCGCCGGGCCCGCGCAGGTGCTGGGTTATCTGCTGTTGCAGGTGTTGCGCGGCGGCCAGCAGGCCGGCTCTTTCGGTATTGGGCAGCAGCAGGAGGAACTCTTCACCGCCAAAGCGGAACAGGCGGTCTTCCTTGCGTGACGAGCTTTTGATCAGCTCGACAAAATCCACCAGTACCTGGTCGCCAGCCTGATGGCCGTAGTTGTCGTTGATCCGCTTGAAGTGATCCAGGTCCATGATCAGTACGCCGTAGGTGTTGCCATGGCGACGGTAGGTGGAGGCGGCGATCTTCAGTTCTTCATTCATCGCGCGGCGGTTGCGTGCGCCGGTCAGCGGGTCATGAATGGCCAATTGTTGCAACTGGTCGCGCTGATTGTTGGTGCGGTAGGCAAAAATGAAGCTGAGAGTGCTGGCCATCATGCTGGTGACCAGAAATGACACCATCTGGTAGTCGCTCTCGAATACCGCATTGGGGTTGAGCTGCCCATAGGTGACCAGGCTGATCAGCACCAGAATGGTGGCAATCAAGGCCTTGCCCGGCGACACCATGAAGAAGTTGAAGAGGATCAGTGGGTAGATCCAGAACAGGCCGTTGACGCCCAGGTTGACCGCAATCAGGGTGGCGCCGATAGAAAAGATGGTGGCCAGGTAAATCCCTGGTTTGATCGTATCGCCGGTACGCCAGGCATAGATCACGGCCAGGACGGTGGAGGTGACGATGATGCTGTCCGCCGAACCGACCAGATAATTGCCAGTGGCCAGACGGTAAACGGCGTAGGGGGTAATGCCAATTACGCCAAACAGGCCCATCAGCGTGATGATGGACAGCTGAAAGTCGTTACGCAGGCGCCTGAGCACGCGCGGTGTTCGCATAGGAATAAGCCAGCTTTGTAATTGTTATGGGGCAAGCATGCAGAGCTTTACCTGACTATAGCAATAGGAAAATTAAGCAAAGTGCCAGTATGCGCCACTATCTGCCGAGTGGTGTCTATGCCTTCTGGTACGGGCGTTCCAGGCTAGGAGTTGTATGGCTGTGTGCATTTAGCGGGTAAAAGCCAGCAAGGATTTGCTGCGTTGATAGCGGGCCAGGCGCTCAGCCAAAACCAGCGGCAAGTCATCGGCGGGGGCAAATCCGAGGCGCTGATAGAACGCACTCAGCTGTGGGTGACAAAACAGCCACAACGGCGTGTGGCAACTGGCTTGGGCTGTGTCGATCAACTGGCGGGCCAGGCCCTGGCCGCGTTGTGGTGTCGCCACCAGCAGGCTGGTCAGCCAATGACCATGGGCAACCGGTTGCAGGCACAGGGCAGCGACGATTGCCGTGTGTTCCGCGACCCAGACCTGCGCGCCAGGCGCGGTACGCATGGGCGAGCGTTGGGCGCGGTAGAACTTGTCGGCCAGGGGTGTGAGTGCGGTGGGGAGTTGGCGGTAATGCATATGGCAAGGGTCGCAGGTGATAGTACGGCGCTGCAAGTCATGGGCGGTGCAGAGTGTTGTGGTGGGGGCTGGCTGCTCGATTGGTGAATGGTGTGACTTGATACGACAGTGCCAGGTGGATGCTTTGGCGTTAGGCTACGCATCTTCGTACTGCCGCCTGCTGTTGGAGTTGCCGTGAAGCCATTGCTGCTGTTGTTATCTGCCTGTTGCCTGGCTTGCCAGCCGTTGAGTGCATTGGCCTGGTCCAACCATTCGCTGGGCAGCCAATTGGCCTTGCAGAACCTGCCGGAGTTACAACGCAACCTCACATATGAGCCGCTGGAGGCTTTTCTCGAGACGCAGGCTGTCGCCATCGAGCAACTGCTGGATGAGCAGGAGGCTTTTGCTCGCGTGCATTTCCCGGATTATCCAGTGCGCCCGGATGATCTGCGCTTCGATGCTGCGAGCACCTCGCCAGAGCAGCGCCGTCAGGCGTTTCTGCACGCGCTGCGGGTCAACCCGGAGATCCGTCTGGCCGGTTTTGTTCAGCAACTGCCCGGGCAGGCCGATGATGCCCGGCCACGCCTGAAAGCCGAGCAGGTGCTGGTGTTTCGCAAGATCGGTCCCTGGAGCCACTGGCGCTACCTGGCGTTGCAGCCGGGGGAGGCGGTCAATGCCGTGCAGGTGCTGAGCAGCGCTGCCGATGAACCGGATTATGGCCACGACATCAACTTGTTCAGTGACAACCCGGGCGAGGTCGCCGCACGCTATAACTTTGGCGAGCAACCTTTCGGCGATGCGCGCTTTGAGTATTCCTCCCAGGCACCGTTCCATATTGGCTATTACCACGAGCCGGAGCTGGTGTTTCAGGCTGCTCCCTACCTGCGCCGCACGCTGCCGCACTGGCGCATCTACCAGTACAGCGGCCTGGCGCGGCTGGCTCTGGCCAGTGGGCACGACTACTGGGGTTACCGTTTCCTCGGCTGGGTGCTGCATTACATGCAGGACCTGACTCAGCCCTACCACGCCAAGACAGTGCCGGGCTTTAGCACGCTAGAGCTGATGCTGATTGCCCTCAAAGGCGCCGCCGGTTACCCCGAGGATCGGCTGGCGGCCATCGCCCGTGTGGCGGATCGGCACACGGCCGTTGAGGAATACCAGCTGCAACGCATGCAGCAGTTGATGGGGGAACATGCCGATTCAGCGTTGCTGCAGGCTTATACCGCGAACCCGGCAGGCAGTAGTTATCCGGCTTTTTCAGTGGATTATGCACAGCAGGTGGTGGCGGCTGAAGCCTACGCCAGCGCCGATGGCTTTGATGAACTGATCGGCCAGTGGCTGGCGCGTAAGCCGGCGGCCGCACCAGGTTTTAGCGGCGGCAACCAATTGGCTCTGGCACAGGCCGATCCTGTGCTGGAGCAGGTACTGGTGGAGTTGTTCAAACGCTTCGGGGCGCACAGCCGTAATGCCGTGCAGACCACCCTGGCGGTGCCGGTCAGCGTTTCAGCGGTGCCGGACTGAACCACAGCTCGCGGCGCTGCAAGGGCGTCGCGCCAGGCAGCAAAGGGTTGCGCAACTCGATCACCTGGCGTTGTTCGAGTTGTGCGCGCTGCAGGCTGGCGGCGAAGTGCTGTTGAAACAGGCGCTCAAAGGATCCATCGACAATTGCCTTTTCCATACCTTGGCGGACGGTCTCTGCCAGATCCGGACGTTGACGAGAGAAGAAGAAATACAGCGCCGTAGGGTAGTGCAGCAGCACATGCGAGTCGGCGACTAGATGCCGCCCGCGAGGGTGTTCCAGCTCATCCCAGATCTCGATCACCGAGCGCGGAAAATAATCGAAGCGCTGCGCCTGCAGCATGCGAAACAGGCTGCCATAACTTGAGGAAACCTTGACCGGCAAACCATGACTGCGCAGGATCGCGCTGTCTGGCCAGTCATGGCCCTGGCCTGCGGAGAACTGGCGCAAGTCAGCCAGGTTGCGCACATCCTTGAGCAGCTGCGCGCGGTCTTTGGACAGCAGGGCGATACGCCAGCCGAACAGGCCCTTGTCCAGCGGAATACGCACCGGCAGCAAGCGCTGCTCGCGCTCAACACTGGTCATGCTCCAGGCAACATCGAGGTGGGCGTTGCGCTCCAGGTTAACCAGTGCGCGCTCCTGCTCCATGCTGTAGTGCGACGGTTCCAGGTGCAGCGGACTGCCGGCTTTTTCTAGCGCCAGCTGCAGCTGAGCCAGGGCGTAGACGGAACGAAATTCATCGCCATCGGCCCTGCGTGGATAGCGCAGGGAACCGTTTTCATCGGCCTGTAGCGGGGTTAACAGGCTGGCCAGCAGCAGGCCGCAAAGCCAGCGCCAGGCCACCTGCACAAGCATGCGGGGCATTTCGGTTAGAGTCCTTCCAATACCGGCCCGGGGTCGCGTGACCGGGCAGTGCGGCGCGCATTATGCCAGCCTGGTGCCGCCTCGGTGCGCCGTAGGTCGCATCTAGCCCCGGCTGCGCAAGAACTCACCGTAACCGCGCGCCTGCCCCAGGTCGTTGGCGAACTGATTGTTTTGGAAGGCTACGCGGCCATTGATTAGCACAGCGTCCACCGCCGCACCGCGGTTAACCATACGCTGCAGGCCGCCGAAGGCCTCCATCGGTGCTTCCTGGTAGCTGGCCAGGGATTCATCCAGTGCCGCCGGGTCGATTATCACCAGGTCAGCCCTGGCCCCTTCGTAGAGGGTGCCTGCATCGATATTGAACCACTCACCTAGCTCACCGGTCAGGCGCCAGATGGCTGTTTCGATCGGCATTACCGGTTGCCCGCGCAGTTCGGCGTCGCGCACCAGTTTGAGCAAGCGCAGACCGAAGTTGTAGAAAGCCATATTGCGGATATGCGCGCCGGAGTCGGCAAAGCCGATCAGGGTGCTGGGTTCGCACACCAGTTTTTCCACCACCTCGGGGCGGTGGTTGGCGATCAGGGTGCGCCAGCGCAGGCGCGGGCCGTGGGCCACCAGCAGATCGAGAAAAAGGTCGGCAGGATGTTCGTCGCGGCTCTTGGCCAATTCGCCGACGCTTTTACCAACCACGCTGGCGTCCGGGCAATCGACGATCCAGGCGTCGTCGAAGTCGCGGTGCCAGACCCTCGGGCCGAATTTCTTTTCCACGTCCTGGCGAAAGCGCAGGCGGTAGGCCGGGTCCTGGAACAGTTGACTGCGCATGTCGTGGTTGGCCAGGTGCAGGGCGGCCTGGCCGGCGGGGAACTCCTCGAAGACCACGAATTCCATGCCGTCGGCATAGGTTTCGAACGGTACCGGCAGGGTTTGCCAGCGGAAGTCAGCGTTACTCAGGCGATTGATCCAGCGCGTCAGTGGGCCGAGGACCGGTGCCAGCCAAGGGTCGGCCTTGACGTCCATCAGGGTGATCAGGGTGGTCTTCAGCGGTTTGCGCCACCAGCCGCCGATGCTGTCCCAGAGAAATGCCAGCACATTGAGCTTGGTCACCAGGTTCGGCGCGCCCTGATGAATGCGCCCGCGCCGGCGCAGGATCTTGTTCAGCCGTGCGTATTCGGCCCAGGGCGCATACACCGAGGGCAGGGATTTTGAGCGCTGGCGCTCGCCGTCGAGTTTGTCCCAGGGGTTGGTCATGCTCGACAGGCCGAGTAGGCCGGCATCCAACGCCTCTTCGAGCAGGCGCTCCATCTGTTGCAGCTCGTTTTCGCTGGGGCGCACCTGGGCGTCTACCGCGCGCGCCAGGCCGAGCACGGCGACGCGCAAGTCGGAGTGGCCGAGGAAGGAGCAGATATTTGGCCCCAGCGGATGCTGATCGAGAAAGGCGGCGAACTCGCTGGCGCTGTTCCAGGTCTTGCGCGCCTGGAGCAGTGGCAGCACATGCTCACGCGGCACCGATTCAACGCGAGTGAACAGGTCAGAGCAATCTTCCGCGCCGGACAGCACCATGCTGATCGAGCAGCTGCCGATCATCACCGTGGTCACGCCGTGGCGCACCGATTCTTTGAGCGCAGGTGCGGCCACCAGCTCGGCGTCGTAGTGGGTGTGCATGTCGATAAAACCGGGGGTTACCCAGCGGTTTTGCGCATCGATCACCTGCCCGCAGTCCTGTTCATCCAAGGCGCTGGCGCTGATGCAGGCCAGCTTGCCGTCACGAATGCCGAGGTGACGTACGACGCCGGGTGCTCCGGTGCCATCGAAAAACAGCGCGTTCTTGATCAGCACATCGAACATCGGCAGGCTCCTGGGCGAGTGAATCTGGCCAGACGAGCTTAGTCTGCTACGGGCAGCCGCTGTGAGGGTGTAAGTGAACAACCCTGGGTCGATTCGGCCACCTACTCATTCGCTCAAGCGTTCAGGCGTCGACGCTCGGCGCTGATTTCCGGCATATCGCTGCGGCGCACGTAGACCCGCAGCGGTTCGCTGATGTTCAGGCGCTCATCGATGTTCTGCTCCAGCAGCAGTTGCAGGCGCGTGCGGTCGAGGTTCATCAGCTCACCGTCAAAGGCGCGCCAGACAAATTCGCAGGTCGGCGTGATGCTCTTTTCAAGCACGTCGAGGCCGAAGGAATCTTCGGAGAAACGCACGATATAGCGCCCGGTCTTGGCATTGAAACCGACAAAACCCTGCAATTGGTCGGCGGCGGCGCAGATGCTGGCAGAGGTGATGCTCATGGGAACCTCGTCGATGGCAATGGGTGTCATCGGCATAGGCTAAAGCGCTACAGGCAAAGGGTCTTGCGGTGGATCAATGAGTGGGTGCGCGTAGCACCCGTTGTGGGCCGGTTGAGCGGGTGTTTTTAGTGTGAGGGGTGCTGCCTGGTGAGCCGTTGCAGCTCGCCAGGGCGGTGTGTTCAGTCTTTTCGAGTGCTGGAGAAGGCGCTGATCTTGCCGAATGGCGAGCTGTGCATGCCCACCTTGACCGCCATCAGGGGCGAGTTGTTGACCCAGACATCGTCGATCACGATGGTCTGACCGATGTCGTCGTTGTCGGCGGCCACCAGCAGGTAGTAGGTGCCGTCTTCGGCGGCTTCGCCATCCCAGCTGAGGCTGATCTGACCGACCACGGCTTCGGCGCGCGAGGGTTTGTCGGCAATCACTGCGCCGTAGGCGTCCAGCAGCATGGCGCGAGGCTTCAGGGCGTATTTGCTGACACCCATGCAGGGTTCGTTGCACAGCGAATGCACATTGAGGGTGTAGCGCTCGCCTTTTTTCAGTTGCAGGGAAAAGATCCGGTAGTTGGAGATCGAACTGCCGAAATCCAGGCGCGGCTCGTCGGCGCTGATCGGCCATTGCGGGGCCAGCAGGCCAGGGTTGAGTGGCAGCGGGATGGCCTGGGTGTTGTGGATGGCTTCCAGGGCGCTCTTGGCCATTGGCGTTTTGCCCGCCTTGACCTCTTGCTGGTAGGTCGTCTGCGGGTTGCTGGCGCAGGCGCCGAGCAGCAGGCATGCGGCCAGAATCAGAAACTTGTGCACGGTAAAACTCCTGTGTGACGACGTCCTTGTGTACACGCCGGGCATGGGTAGCGCGGCGGGCGACGATTCTACCCGCTTTGTCGGCTGCGGGCAGTGGTCAATCGGCCGAATCGACGAACTGCGCACATTGCAGCGTGCCGTTCGTGGACCCGCTGCGCCTCCTGCGCAGCGGGTCTGGTCAGCCTGGGGTTAGCCGGAAAGCCCGACGTAGACGTTCTGCACGTCATCGTGAGCGTCGAGGGCTTCGAGGAAGGCTTCGACTTCTTCCAGTTGTTCTGCCGTCAGGCTGCTCACCGGGTTTTTCGGGATGTAACCGATTTTCGCCGAGTTGACGCTGAAACCATGCTCCGGCAACGCGCGGCACACGGCGTCGAGGTCGGTCGGTTCGGTGATAAACAGGGTGTTGCCTTCATCGGCTGGCTCGAAATCCTGAGCGCCGGCTTCGATGGCGGCCATTTCCGGGTCGGCATCGCTTTCGGTGCTGGCTTCGATCATACCCACATGGTCGAAATCCCAGGTTACCGAGCCGGAAGCGCCCATCTGGCCCTTGCGGAACAGCACGCGGACTTCGGCCACGGTGCGGTTGATGTTGTCGGTCAGGCATTCGATGATCACGGGCACCTGATGCGGGGCGAAGCCTTCGTAGGTGGCGGAGTGGAAGGTCACGGTGTCGCCCAGCAGGCCGGCACCTTTCTTGATCGCTCGCTCGAGGGTTTCCTTGGGCATCGAGGCTTTTTTCGCCTGATGGATGGCCAGGCGCAGCTTGGGGTTCAGGTCCGGGTCGGCGCCGTTGCGGGCTGCGATCATGATTTCCTTGACCAGGCGGCCGAAGATCTTGCCTCTGGCGTTGGCCGCGGCTTCTTTAGGTTTGGCTTTCCACTGAGCGCCCATGGGTTATCTCGTCGTTGCGGGTTAATAGGTGAATTTCGGGCCTGCTGTGCGTCGGCGATTGCGCGTTAGAAATGGCTTCATTCGCGCGGCGCAAGTTCCGAAATAAATACGAAAGGCTGCGATTCTAGCCCTTCGAGGCGCTGGCGGCACCTGTGGCGCAGCAATCTGCCGATCAGTGATGCGCTGTACGGCTTATTTGCCGGGTTTCTGTATGGGCGCGATGGCGCGGCTGGCCGCTTTAATAAGCGCTGATTTATTAGTCTGGAACGCCCATGCAACCCAAGGATTTACTGCTGGCCCTGGTGGTGATCGTCGTCTGGGGTATGAACTTTGTGGTGATCAAGATCGGCCTGCATGAGATGCCGCCGATGTTGCTGGGCACCTTGCGTTTTCTGCTGGCGGCCTTTCCGGCCGTGCTGTTTATCAAGCGCCCACAGATTCCCCTGCGTTGGCTGCTGGCCTATGGCTTGACCATCTCGCTGGGGCAGTTTGCCTTTCTCTTCTCGGCCATGGCGGTCGGCATGCCGGCCGGGCTGGCGTCGCTGGTGCTGCAGTCGCAGGCCTTTTTTACCTTGCTGTTTGCCGTATTGCTGCTGGGCGAGCGTTTTCGTCTGGTCAACCTGTTCGGGTTGCTGGTGGCGGCCTGCGGTTTGCTGCTGATCGGTGCACAGGGCAATTGCTTGATGACCCTCGCCGGCTTTCTGTTGACGCTGTGCGCGGCGGCCATGTGGGCGTTGGGCAATATCGTCACGCGCAAGCTGGGCAAGGTGAATCTGGTCGGGTTGGTGGTGTGGGGCAGCCTGGTGCCGCCGTTGCCGTTCTTTGCCCTGTCCTGGTTGCTGGAAGGTCCTGAAGCGATCGAGGCTGCGCTGCGAGGGTTCAACCTGAACAGCCTGTGGGTGCTGGGTTACCTGGCGTTCGGGGCGACCATTCTGGGGTATGGCCTGTGGAGTCGTTTGCTGTCGCGTTATCCGGCCAGCCAGGTGGCGCCGTTCTCGCTGCTGGTGCCGGTGGTGGGCATCACGTCATCCGCCTTGCTGCTGGATGAGCGGTTGGGCGGTTTGCAGTGGCTGGGCGCACTGCTGGTGATGCTGGGGTTGTTGCTGAATGTCGCGGGTGGTTGGTTGCAGGCGCGCTGGCGAAACGCGCGCCGGTAAAAACCCGGGTTGACTGTGCTGGGCCCCAAAGACCCAGCGAACACACGGGCTCAGTCCTGACGGCTGGTGACTTCCAGCAGGTGATAACCGAATTGGGTTTTCACTGGGCCTTGCACCACGTTGATCGGCGCGCTGAACACCACGGTGTCGAATTCCTTGACCATCTGGCCTGGGCCGAACGAGCCGAGGTCACCGCCATTACGGCTGGATGGGCAGCTGGAGTTGTCTTTGGCGACCTGGGCGAAGTCGGCACCGCCTTCGATGGCAGCTTTCAGTTCGTTGCACTTGTCTTCAGTGGCAACCAGGATGTGACGGGCAGTGGCGCGGGCCATGGGCATTGCTCCTTATAAAGAAGCGGCAAAGCCTACCGTAATCGTTCGGTCAGGCAAACGCCGCAGGGATAACCGGTGATAAACCAGACCTGCTGCTGGAGCAGGCCTGGTGCGCGGCTGGGGGGTTAGCTGCGCGGCTGAACGGCCTGGCAGGCCGCAGCAGTGAACAGGACGTCAGTGGAGGAATTCAGTGCGGTTTCCGCCGAATCCTGCACGATGCCGATGATAAAGCCGACTGCCACGACCTGCATGGCCACCTCATTGGGAATACCGAACAGGCTGCAGGCCAGTGGAATCAGCAGCAGCGAACCACCTGCCACGCCGGATGCACCGCAGGCGCAGATCGAGGCCAGCACGCTGAGCAGCAGGGCGGTCGGCAGGTCCACGGTGATGCCCAGGGTGTGCACGGCGGCCAGGGTCAGCACGCTGATGGTGATCGCCGCGCCGGCCATGTTGATGGTCGCCCCCAGGGGGATCGACACCGAGTAGGTTTCCTCATGCAGGCCCAGGCGCTGGCACAGCTGCAAGTTGACCGGGATGTTGGCGGCCGAGCTGCGGGTAAAGAAGGCGGTAATACCGCTTTCACGCAAGCAGGTCAGCACCAGCGGATAGGGGTTGCGACGAATCTTGATGAACACGATCAGCGGGTTGACCACCAGGGCCACAAACAGCATGCAGCCGACCAGCACCAGCAACAGGTGCAGGTAGTCGAGCAGGGCGGACATGCCGGACTCAGCCAGCGTGGCAGCTACCAGGCCGAAGACCCCCAGGGGTGCCAGGCGGATCACCAGTTTGACGATGCTGGTGACGCCATCAGAAAGGTCGGCGAGCATCTGTTTGCTGCTTGGGCTGGCGTGACGGAAGGCAAAACCCAGGGCGATGGCCCAGGCCAGGATGCCGATAAAATTGCCGTTGAGCAGGGCATTGATCGGGTTGTCCACCACGTTCAGCAGCAGGGCTTTCAGGACTTCGCTTATCCCGCCGGGGGGCGACAGTTGCGCAGCACTGCTGGCCAGGGTCAGGGGCGAGGGAAAGGCAAAACTGGCCGCCACTGCGATCAGCGCGGCGCTGAAGGTGCCGATCAGATACAGCAGCAGAATCGGCTTGATATGGGTTTCCTGGCCTTGCTGATGGTTGGCGATGGAGGCCGCCACCAGCACCAGGACCAACACCGGCGCTACGGCCTTCAGGGCCGAAACGAAAACGCTGCCGAGGAAGCTGGCGCTGGCGGCAGCTGCCGGGAAAAACAGGGCCAGGGCAATACCAGCCAACAGGCCAATGACGATTTGCAGCACTAGGCTGGTGCGGTTGAGCAGTTGTAACAGTGGGTGTTGGGCAGCGGTCATGACAGGGTCTCTATCTGGGCGGGCAGCCTGCGCTCTCTTCGGGTGGCCGGGGCTTGTGGCCAGGCACTGGAGGCATGGTTGCAATGCGCGTTATGAGGCTTTTCGCGGTGGGTAAAGCGGGGCCACGCTGAAAAATAGCGCGCGACTCTATCACAATGGTCAGCTTTTACGCGCGCGGGCCAGCCCTGGGCTGCTCAGTGGCATCCCTGTCTATCAACCTGCCGTTAGCTGGGCTAGGTTAGAGCCTTTGTCAGTAACGAGGTGGTTATGTCCAACGAGGAAATCCTGGCTGTGGCTGTTGAAACCCTGAGTGCTGTGGAAGCGCGCGTGCTGGGCTGTCTGATCGAGAAACAGTTGACTACGCCGGAAGCCTATCCCCTGACCCTCAATGCGCTGGTGCTGGCCTGCAATCAGAAAACCAGCCGTGAACCGGTGATGAACCTGGCCGCCGGGCAGGTCGGGCAGGCGCTGCGTAGCCTTGAGGGGCGCGGTATGGCACGCCTGGTCATGGGCAGTCGCGCCGACCGCTGGGAACATCGTGCCGACAAGGCGCTGGAGTTGGTGGCTGCTCAGGTGACGTTGCTCGGTCTGTTGCTGCTGCGCGGTCCGCAGACGCTCAACGAGCTGCTGACACGCAGTAACCGCATGCATGACTTTGATGACACCGAGCAGGTGCAGCACCACCTGGAGCGCCTGATCAGCCGCGAGTTGGTCTGTCTGCTGCCGCGTCAGAGTGGCCAGCGCGAAGAGCGTTATATGCACGTACTGGGTGATCCGGCTGATTTACAGGCCATCCTCGAGGCCCGTTCCAGTGAGCCATCGCGGCCCGCAGGTGGCGCTCAGGAGGCGCGTGTAGACGCGCTGGAAGCCCGTATCGCGGCACTGGAAGAGCGCTTGCTGCAACTGGAGTCCGGTGTAAACGCATAAAGCCCCCAAGCGGGGGCTTTATGTGCAGGTGCAGCAGGCGGGCTTAGCTGGTGCGCAGCAGCTGTTGCTGGCGCTCGCTCAGGCGATCAGCACCGCCTTCGGCAACGCGCAGGCGATCCATCTGGCGTTCGTGGTTGCGGTCAGCGCCACCTTCGGCAACGCGCAGACGCTCCAGCTGGCGTTCGTGAACGCGATCAGCACCGCCTTCGGCGACACGCAGGCGATCCATCTGGCGCTCGTGGTTGCGGTCAGCACCACCTTCGGCAACGCGCAGACGCTCCAGCTGGCGTTCGTGAACGCGGTCAGCACCGCCTTCGGCGACACGCAAGCGATCCATCTGGCGCTCGTGGTTACGGTCAGCGCCACCTTCGGCAAGGCGCAGACGATCCTGTTGACGTTCGTGGACGCGATCTGAGCCTCCTTCAGTCTGCAGGTTGCTACCAAAACCCATTAGCGTTTTGACGCTGCTGTCCTGCTTTTCACCCAGCAGCGGTTGCGGGCTGTGCTGTGGCAGAGCAAAAGCGTTGATCGACAGGCTGCTCAGGATTACGGCGGTGAGAATTTGCTTTTTCATGTTCAGGCTCCTCGTAAGGGCGGGTAGTAAGTGAGTACGGGGCCCATGATACGTATGAAAATTTGATGAAGAAGTGCAGCTGGTTCATGGTAATCATCGATGTGATCGATAGTGGATTTATTTGTATTTAAATCAATGGTTTGATCTATTTTTAAGGCGGGTTTTAACTCGTCTTTGAGGTTTTTTGAGATGATTAAATCTATCCATTAAATCGATAAATAGGATGGGCGCGAGGAGAGTTCAGTCGCTGTACCGTGCTTTGCTTGAAATATCGAACGGCTGATGCGTATTTTGTACGTCTCGCCGTTTGACGACGGCCTCTTGCATCAATAAGGACAACAGCAAATGAGTACCCTCGACCGCACCGCCCTGGCTGAGCTGCTGCGTGGTGTTGATGAAGTTGAATGTGTAACGCCGGACCTCAATGGCGTGCCGCGCGGCAAGGTGATGACGGCGGAGGGGTTTCTCGAGGGGCGGCGTTTGCAGTTAGCGCGAGGGGTGTTGCTGCAGTGCATGATGGGTGGTTATCCGGCTGCACGCTTCTACGGCAGTGACGACGGTGACCTGGCGCTGAATGCCGTGGCGGGGCAGGTGCACCGCTTACCCTGGAGTGAGACGCCGCGGGCACTGGCGATCTGCGATGCCGATGAGCTGGATGGGCGCAGTTCCGGCCTGTCGAGTCGGGGGCTGCTCAAGCAGGTTGTGGCGCGCTATGCCAGCCATGGCTGGCAACCGGTGGTGGCGACTGAGCTGGAGTTTTTCGTGTTTGCCCGCAATGCCGATCCGCTGCAACCGTTCCAGCCGCCGCTGGGCCTGGATGGTCGGCGTGAGGATGGCGCGTCGGCATTCAGTGTCAGTTCCAATAATGGCCTGCGCCCCTTCTTCAATGAGGTGTATCAGTGCATGGCCGCCCTGGGGCTGCCGCGCGATACCTTTATGCACGAGATGGGCGTGAGTCAGTTCGAAATCAACCTGCTGCATGGCGATCCGCTGCTGCTGGCAGACCAGACTTTTCTGTTCAAGCACTTGCTCAAGGAAGTCGCCCTCAAGCATGGCCTCACTGTGGTGTGCATGGCCAAGCCGCTGGCACACACGCCTGGCAGTTCGATGCACATTCACCAGAGTGTGGTGGAGCAAAGCAGTGGGCGGAATATCTTCAGCGGCGCTGATGGGCAGGCAACACCGGCTTTCTACCAGTTCATTGCTGGGCAGCAGGCTGCCATGGCGGATTTCACCTTGCTGTTTGCCCCGCACGTGAATTCTTATCAGCGGCTTTGTCATCCTTACGCCTCGCCGAACAATGCTTGCTGGTCTGAGGACAACCGCGCTGCCGGGCTGCGCATTCCCGCCAGTGCGCCGGTGGCGCGGCGGGTGGAGAACCGCCTGCCGGGGGCTGACGCCAATCCCTATCTGGCGTTGGCGGCAAGTCTGGCTGCCGGGCTCTATGGTATAGAACAGCAGTTGCAAGCCAGTGCGCCGATCCAGGGGGAGTTCGAGGTGCCGGATGAGTTGGCGCTTCCCTGTACCATGCATGCCGCCATTGAGCGTCTCAAGCGCAGTGGTCTGGCGCTGGAACTGTTCGGCAAAGAGTTCATCGAAGGGTACATTGCCAGTAAGACGATGGAGCTCACCAGCTTCTTTGATGAAATTACCCCGTGGGAGCGCCGTGTGCTGGCGGCCCACGCCTAGTCGGTTGTCGAGCTTGTTTCGGCGGCCGTGAATGGAGCCAGGCGTCGCCCCATGTCCGTGATCCTCAAGTCATTCAGTTCGCTGTATTTCGCTACCCTGTTGATGCTGCTCGGCTCCGGGTTGCTGAGTACTTACCTGGCGCTGCGTCTGGCCGAAACGGCAGACGGCCTGTGGGTCGGCGCACTGATGGCGGCCAACTACCTGGGTCTGGTGTTGGGGGGCAAGCTGGGGCATCGGCTGATCGCCCGCGTTGGGCATATTCGTGCCTATGTGGCCTGTGCCGGGGTGGTCACGGCCGCTGTACTCGGCCATGGCCTGAGCGATTGGCTGCCCAGTTGGTTGCTGCTGCGCATGCTGGTCGGTCTGGGCATGATGTGCCAGTACATGGTGATCGAGAGCTGGCTCAATGAGCAGGCCGATACCAGTCAGCGTGGTCAGGTGTTTGCCGGTTATATGGGGGCCTCCTACCTGGGGTTGATCCTCGGTCAGTTGGTGCTGGTGGTGCATCCTGCTCTGGGCCTTGAGTTGCTGATGCTGGTGGCGCTGTGCTTTGCCCTGTGCCTGGTGCCTGTGGCGCTGACCCGCAAATTGCACCCGGCGCCGCTGCATCCGGCACCGCTGGAGATGCGTTTCTTTATCGAGCGAGTGCCCCTGTCGCTAACCACCATCGTGGTGGCTGGGCTGCTGATCGGCTCGTTCTACGGCCTGGCGCCGCTATACGGCACGCGCATGGGCCTGTCCACCGAGCAAGTGGGGCTGTTTATGGGCTGCTGCATCATTGCCGGCCTGTTGGTGCAGTGGCCGCTAGGCTGGCTGTCTGATCGGCATGACCGCGTGCGGCTGATTCGTGGTTGCGCCGCTTTGCTGGCGCTGGCCGCGCTGCCTCTGGCGCTGCTGCCGCAGGCGAGCCTGGCGTTACTGTTCGCCGTTGGTTTTCTGGTGTGTGCATTGCAGTTCAGCCTTTACCCGTTGGCGGTGGCACTGGCCAATGACCATGTTGAGGCCGAACGGCGGGTGTCGCTGACAGCCATGTTGCTGGTGACTTTCGGCGTTGGCGCCAGTATCGGGCCGCTGCTGGCAGGCGTGTTGATGCGGTTTCTCGGGGCCAACATGCTGTATGCCTTCGTCTGCGGTTGTGCACTGATTCTGGTGCTGCGCGTGCGGCCGGAGCGGGTGACCCACTTGCACCAGGTAGACGATGCGCCGCTGCACCATATCCCCATGCCTGACAGCACCACCAGTTCACCGCTGACCGCTGCCCTCGACCCGCGCGTGGCTGAAGAAGTGGTGCAGGAACAGATGCATGACAACAGCACCGCGCCTGGCGCAGACGAGGGTGTGCCAACGGCGCCCGAGCCGCAGGTGCGCGAGTGACACCGCTGCTCAGTGTGGTGATCCCTGTACGCAACGAGGCTCAGGCCTTGCCTGCTCTGCTGGATGATCTGGCCGCGCTGCGGGCGGCGGGTGCCGAGCTGATCGTGGTGGATGGTGGCAGCAGTGACGGCACCGTTGAACGGGTGCAGGGGCGGGCTGATCAGGTGCTCAAGGCTGAACCCGGTCGTGCTCTGCAGATGAATGCTGGTGCTGCACGTGCGCAAGGGGAGTACCTGTGGTTCGTACATGCCGATACACGGGTCACTGGGCCGTCACTGCGGCGCTTGCAGGATGTGTTGCAGCAGCGGCCGCTGTGGGGGCGCTTTGATGTGCGCCTCTCGGGGCCTGGGGTGGCGTTTCGGGTTATTGGGACGATGATCAGCCTGCGCTCGCGGTTGACCGGTATTGCCTCTGGCGATCAGGGTATTTTTGTACGCAAGACGGCCTTTATCGCGTTAGGCGGTTATGCCCCGATTCCGCTGATGGAAGACTTGCAGCTGTGTCGCCAGCTCAAGGCGCAGGCCCGTCCGCGCTGCCTGCGCCCGCCATTGTCGACCTCCAGCAGGCGCTGGGAGCAGCACGGTATATGGCGTACCGTAATGCTCATGTGGTGCCTGCGTTTGGCTTATTACTGCGGCGTCAGTCCGGACAGGCTGGCCCGCCAGTACCGTCGAGGATCGCTGCTATGAGCCTCTCGATTTCCTTGCATCTGTTGGCGCGTGCGCCCGTGGCGGGTCGGGTGAAGACCCGGCTGATTCCTGCTCTGGGTGCCCAGGGCGCTTGTGACTTGCAGCAACTCCTGCTGGAGCGCGCCTTGCAGTTGCCGGCCAGTGGTTTTAGTGAACGCTTCCTGTGGCTCGATGATCTGCCCAGTGCCGAGTTGCAGGCCTTGGCCGATCTGCAGGGGTGGACTCTGGTCGAGCAGCCTGAGGGGGATCTCGGGGAGCGCATGCGGCGTATCGCGACCCTGGGGCTGGCGGACAGTGATGCGGTGATTCTGATTGGCAATGATTGCCCGGCCCTTGACGGCATCTACTTGCAGGCAGCTTGCCGCGCCTTGCAGGAGCATCCAGTGGTAATTGGTCCGGCTGAGGATGGCGGTTATGTGCTGCTGGGGTTGCGGAGCATGGCGCCGACGCTGTTCAGTGACATGCCGTGGGGCACTGAGCAGGTCTTCGACCAGACCCTGCAACGCCTGCAGCAGCTGAATTGGCATCCGGCCTTGCTGCCTGCGTTGTGGGATGTGGATCGACCCGAGGACCTGTCGCGCCTGGCGGCGCTGAATATCCTGATTTAGGGCTAGAACAGGCCGTCGCTGTCGAAGCGACGTGCCTCGCGTTGCAACTGGTAGACAAAGCGTTCTACCAGGCGTTGTTCCTGGCCGTTGATGCGGTGAAAGCGGGCACCGATAAAGGTGATGTCCAGCTTGTCTTCATATTGCACATGACGCACTTCGACGGCGGTGGTCATCGGCCCAAAGGGGAAGCGCGCGGTGAAGCGTTCATACACCTGGCCAGCCTGCAGGCTGCTGCTGATATTGCCGGGAAAGCGCAGTTTGCAGCCGGTTGCCGAGATATCCAGCAGCTGCCCGGTGATGGCTGTGCGCAGCTTGTCGCCGGCCAGTTCGATCTTGATCAGCTCACCTTGTTTGAGTGGCGCGCGGAAGGCGCTACGCCGCTGGTGGTAGGTGATTTCCGGCGGGATCGTGCTGAAGTAGCAGCGCGCGCCTTCATGATCGGTAATGCGTACGCTCTGCTCGCACTTCCAGGCCACGCGCACGCCGTCGCGGAAGGCTTCGACATTGAAGGTTTCCCCGTTGGCCAGGTAACGCTCGCCGTCATTGGGCACCAGCTCATCGAGAATCAGCAGGTTTTTGTCGCGGTCAACCTCGATCACATAGCTTTGAAAGCGCTGATTGCGTTCTTCAAAGGTGATGATCAGCGGGTCATGGTTCTGTTGCAGTTGGCGCAGGTTGGCCACGATTTCCACCGGTGTCTTGAGCACCTTGGGGGGTTGCGGGCCATCTTCCTGGCTAAAAGGACTGGGCACGGTCCATTACACTCCGAGCAAATGCTATGGCACTAGCATACTGGCTATATGACAGCATGTCCCTGTGCCTTTATAGGTTTCAGGCCTGGCTGAGCGGGCGCTGCTGGCCGATTCTAGCGGCACTGCCACGGCTGTCATAGAGGCTCGGGGTCTCGTTGCCACGCAGAATACTGAGCATGCTGTTGGCTGATGCCTGGCTGGAACGGATCAGGCGGCCGTTACGCAGGTTGGCGGCCTGGCAGCGTTCCAGCAGTGCGCTTAGCTGATCGCCGTGTTCAAGCAACAGGCTGCCCTGCTCGGACTGTGCTGCGAGGGCCTGCAAGCCGTTGCGATCAGGGCTAAGGCTGAGGCTGGTGAGCAACTGGCTACGTTCCTTGCCGTGCTGGTCGAGCAAGGTCAGCAGTGGCAGCTTGTCGGTCAGAATGCTTTGCAGGCGGGGGAGGTCGCGATCACTGAGGGCTTGGAATTCAGTGTCGATGAGTTCAAGCAACTGCTCGGCGGTGCCGATATCGTTGATGAACAGTTCAAGCAGCTTGGTATCGTGCATTGCGGGCTCTTAGGGGGTAACGGCATTCATTGCGTGTGCAGGAAATGTCCGTTGGGCGACCAATACCCCCAGCGCAGCCCTGTGACTAGCGCTGGGATTCGAAATTAAGCAGTTTGCTGGCAACGCGTTGGCTGTCGACCTGATAGCTGCCATCTTCAATGGCTTGTTTGAGCTGAGCCACGCGTTCTTTGTTGACGGTGGGCTGGTCGCGCAGTTTTTCGCTGACTTTCTGCAATTGCTGAGCATCGCGGCTCAACTGTACCGATTCGCCGCTCTTGCCGGCCTGTTGTGCCTGTGCGGTCGGGTTTGGCACATTGCTGGGTTGCTTGTTGCCGATGGCTTCATTCTGGCCACCTGCCTGAGCACTGCCGGCACGCCCCGAATTGGCTGGCGTTGCGGCATTGTTGAGCCGGTTGATATCGATGACCATGATGCAAAACCTCGAACAGTGTTTGGACGCTTGCCTAGCTTGTCGGCGCTGCCTGGAAAAACTTTAGGGCAAAAAAGTGTGCGTCAGCTAACAGTCTAAACACAGTGTGGAAAATCGTCAGCTCGGTTGATACACAAAGTTTAGTCAAGATTCATGCCTACATCGCAACTTCGACCTGGCCTGGGCCGACGACTCGCGCTCTGATAACCCGATTCGAGCGCTGGTTACGCACGCTGATCTGCTTGCCAACAGTGCCGTCCGAGAGCGCTTCGCCGGGCATGCGGACACTGATCCCACCACTGCGTGCGCTGATCACCACTTGATCGCCTTTGCGTATCGCTTCGGCCATTTGCACGTGAACGGGGGCAAGTACCTGATCCGGTAGCAGTGGGCGCGTCAATTTTTTGCCGATGGCCTGAGGTAGGGCCGTCAGATAACCCTGGTTGAGCAGGCCGACATCGCGTTCGGCGAGCAGCACATCCATTTCTGTCAGCAGATTGTCGCGTTTCAACGGGCGGCTGGCGATCACCACCTGCCGATACAGGCGCACCTGGCCGGGCACGAACACCGTCCAGGGCGTGTCGCCATCGCAGCGCACGCGCAATGTGACGCGGCCAATCGGTTCGGCGGGGCTTTCCAGAGTGGTTGTCAGGGGCTGCCCGCACAGTGGCAGGCGTAGACGTGGATCGAGTCGGTTGATTTGAATCTCATGACGACCGGCGATGTTGCTACGCTGTAAATAATCACTCACCGCCTGCTCAAGAAAAACTTCGCCAGCGCCGATAAGTTGTTCAGGCCGCGTCGCCTCGGCGCTTACCAGGCTGCTATAGCCGAGTGCCAGCAAAGCGGGTACAACTGCCAGCCAGTAGCGGCACTTTGCCAGTGAGCGTCGGTTAGTTGTCGTTTCAGTGTTCATATGGGTTAGATAGCAAGGCGCGTGCCGCCTGCTACGCTGACAGCAATCTGTTACTCAAATAAGGAGTTTGGGTATGGCCGGTGTGATGGATTCGGTTAACCAGCGAACTCAGTTGGTTGGCCAGAATCGTTTGGAGTTGCTGCTGTTTCGTCTGAACAGCAACCAGTTGTACGGCATCAACGTATTCAAGGTGAAAGAGGTGCTGCAGTGCCCGAAACTCACCATCATGCCCAAATCCAGTCCGGTTGTTCGCGGTGTGGCCAATATCCGTGGCGGCACCATTCCGATTCTTGATTTGTCCATGGCTACGGGCAACACCCCGCTGGCGAATATCGACAGCAGCTTTGTGATCATTACCGAGTACAACACCAAGGTGCAGGGTTTCCTGGTGCATTCGGTCGAGCGCATCGTCAACATGAACTGGGAGTCGATACATCCGCCACCCAAGGGCACTGGGCGCGATCACTACCTGACGGCGGTGACTCATCTGGATGACAAGATGGTCGAGATCATCGATGTCGAGAAAATTCTCGCAGAAGTGGCGCCGACCTCCGAGGTGATCTCCGAAGGTGTGCTTGATGCCCGTACCCAGGCCCGTGCCGTGAGCAAACGTGTGCTGACCTGCGACGACTCATCGGTTGCACGCAAGCAGGTGACGCGCTGCCTTGAAACCGTCGGCGTGGAGGTGGTTGCGCTAAATGATGGTCGACAGGCTCTGGATTACCTGAAGGCGATGGTCGAGGAGGGCAAGAAGCCGGAGGAGGAATTCCTCATGCTGATTTCCGATATCGAAATGCCCGAGATGGATGGTTACACCCTGACTGCGGAGATTCGTTCCGATCCGCGTATGCAAAAGCTGCACATCATCCTGCATACTTCGCTTTCTGGCGTGTTTAACCAGGCCATGGTCAAGAAGGTGGGCGCGGATGATTTTCTCGCCAAGTTTCGCCCCGATGACCTGGCCGCACGGGTAGCTGACCGCATCAATATAGCGGCAGGGGACTGAGGGCCTGGCCCTCAGTGAAACATATGTTCGTCGAGGCCTCGCGAGTGTCTACAGGTAATTTGGATTTCGAGCAGTTCCGGACTTTCCTGGAAAAAGCCTGCGGCATCCTGCTTGGCAGCAATAAGCAGTATCTGGTTTCCAGCAGGCTCAACAAGCTGATGGAGCAGAACAGCATCAAAACCCTGGGCGAGCTGGTGCAGCGCATGCAAAGCCAGCCACGTAGTGGCTTGCGCGAGCAGGTGGTCGATGCCATGACCACCAACGAAACGCTGTGGTTTCGCGATACCTACCCCTTTGAAGTGCTGAAAAACCGGGTGCTACCCGAGATGATCAAGGCCAGCCCAGGGCAGCGCTTGCGCATCTGGTCGGCGGCCTGCTCTTCGGGGCAGGAACCCTATTCGCTGTCGATGACCATCGATGAGTTTGAAAAAACCAACCTGGGTCAGCTCAAGAGCGGTGTGCAGATTGTTGCCACTGACCTGTCGCCGTCCATGTTGCTCAACTGCAAGTCGGGTGAGTACGACAGTCTGGCGATGGGTCGTGGTTTGTCCCAGGAGCGGCTGCAGCGTTATTTCGACCCCAAAGGGCCGGGACGCTGGGTGGTCAAGCCGGCTATCCGCAGCCGTATCGAGTTCCGTCCGCTGAACCTGCTGGACAGCTATGCCAGCCTGGGCAAGTTTGATGTGGTGTTCTGCCGTAACGTGCTGATCTACTTCTCCGCCGAAGTGAAGAAAGACATCCTGACGCGCATTCATGCGATGTTGAAACCGGGTGGTTACCTGTTCCTCGGAGCATCCGAGGCACTCAACGGCCTGCCTAACCATTATCAGATGGTGCAGTGCAGCCCGGGGATCATTTACAAGGCGAAGTGATTTGCGCGCACATATAGAACGGGAGGCCATGGCCTCCCGTTTTTTATGGCAGCTATTTCACTGCGCGTTGCTGGTATCACTTGGGTTTGTCGCCAACTGGCACAGGCTATGGGCATTTGGTTGCAGATAGGGTGACAGGATCGGTGCCATGCCCTTGAGCACCTGCACCGGCAGTGCCGAGGTGAAACGGAAGTTTTCCGCTGCGCGGCCGGGAACGAAGGCGGTGAGGGTGCCGTAGTGGTTGTCCCCCAGGTAGAAGACGAAGGTGGCGGTACGGTTCATCGCGCGCGAGCTGAGCACGCGGCCGCCGGCCCCTACCGTTTCAATGCGGTTGTCCCCTGTACCGGTTTTGCCACCAACCTTGAGTGGTTGACCATCTGCCAGGCTGAAGCTGCCAAGCAGCCGGCGTGCCGTGCCGGCCTCGACGACATCGGCCAGGGCGTTGCGCAGTGCGGCGGCCACTTCCGGCGCCATGACCCGTTTGCCTTCCTTGTGGTCGCGCACCACCTGGGTGTCGTAGGGCGTGTCTGCGGCGAAATGCAGGCTGTCGATACGGGCCGTGGTTTGCCGGATACCGTCGTTCTGAATGATCCCCATCAACTCAGCCAGGGCTGCCGGGCGATCGCCTGAGCTGCCAATTGCCGTGGCCAATGAAGGCACCAGGTGGGCGAAAGGGTAGCCCAGGTTCTGCCAGCGCCGGTGAATGTCGAGGAAGGCCTCGACCTCCAGCATGATGCGGATGCGGCTATCTCGAGCGCTCTTGTGCCGGGTGCGCAGCAGCCAGCCATAGACTTCCTGGCGCTCATCCTGACTGGCGGCGACGGCATCGCTGAAGCGCGCCTGCGGGTGTTCGATCAGATAGCCCAGCAGCCACAGCTCCAGCGGGTGAACGCGGGCAATATAGCCCTGGTCGGGCAGGCTGTAGGCCCCAGGGCCATAACTGCGATACAGCTCGCTAATGCGTTTGTCGCTGAGCTGCTCCTGAGGCAGGTATTTGCGCAGGAAGGCAGCAAAGCTGGCTTCGTCGGCAGTGGGCTGCAGGTAGCGGTGTACGGCGGCCAGGCGTACCGAGGTGTGACGCAGGCCGTTAAGGAAGGTATCCAGACGTTGCTGTTCCGGCTGGCCCTGGTATTTGCGCCAGAAGCGCAACAGGAAGGTGGTGCCCTCGCGGTCGGCGAAGTCGCGCAGGTAGGCCTGGCGGCGCGGGTCCTTGTCGTCCTTGAGCAATTCGGCGCTGTTGTTGGGTCCCTGGTAGGTGGTGTAACGCACCAGATCGCGCATCAGGCGGATAAACGGCAGGTTGAGTGATTCACGCAGGGCTTCACGCATGCTGGCGATGCGTTGGTTGTCTTCACGGCGGAAGTTGTTGAAGGTATGAATGCCCCCGCCAGTAAAGAAGCGTTCGCCAGGGTTGGCCGAGTATTTGCGCTCCAGGGCGGCGTCCAGCATGGCTGTCAGGCTGGCGTTGGGCGTGTTTTGCAGGTAGTCGACGGCCCAGCGGGTCAGGTTGTCCTGTGCGTTCACGGCACGCAGTTCGCTGGCGCTCTGCCCAGCATGGCGCTGGTGCAGTTCGGCGATGATTTCCAGGTAGGTGGCCAGCACCCGCAGCTTGGCCGTTGAGCCCAGCTCCAGCTTGCTGCCTTCGTTAATGTCGAAGGGCTGGTCGGTGTTATCGGTCTGTACCCGCACCACGCTGCCATTTTCAGTGCGCTCAAACAGGGTGAAACTGTAGCGCACGTCAGCCGTCTTTTCCGGTGACAACAGGCGTTCGCCAAACAGCCCGATCTGCCCGGCAAAGGTGGGCTCGGCCAGCTGTTGCAGGTACTGGCTGACGGCTTGCTGCAGGTCATTGTTGAGGGTGCTGGTGGCGCTCAGATCGAGGCGATCGAGGTCGTATAGCGGCATGTTGAGCATGGCTGACAGGCGCGCCCGTGAGACGCTGATGCCCTTGTTGCTGTCCACCGGCTGTAGGTTCGGCTCCAGGGCCCAGTCGCGGTACTTGAGTGTTTGCTGCAGGGCGGCGTCGCGCAGGGCGGTGTCGATCAGACCACCGCCAGCCAGCAGGCGAATATGGCTGTCGGTCAGGCTGGCCAGGTCGTTGCGACCCTGAGCCAGGTAGTAGGACGGGCGGCGCTGGGCAATCATCAGGGCCAGTACCTGGCGCAGGGCCAGGCCGCGCTCGGCCAGGCTGGCTTGTGGCGAGCGCGCAGGGTCGAGCAGCAGGTTGACCTGGGCGAAGTCTGCGCCGAACCAGATACGCAGACCATCGGCCAGGCCATGCACCTCACCATGTCCGGGGGCGGCAGAGAGCGGCACGCTGTTGAGGTAATCGCGCACGATGTTTTCTCGCGCGGCCATGGTCTGCGGGCCGCTCTGGTAGGCACGTACGCTGGCCGAGAGCATCTGCCGCAGCTTTTCCGTGGCCGACAGGGTCAGGCCATCCGGTGAATGGCGGTATTTCTCCAGCTGAGTGGCCAGGGTGCTGCCGCCCGCCGACTGATCCTGCATGTCGAGCAGTTTGCCGACCTGGGACAGAGCGGCCATCACAAAACGCGGCCAGTCCACTGCCGGGTTGGCCATGGGTTGTTGTGGGTCGAGCAGGTTGCGGTTTTCGATAAATAGCAGGCTACCCGCGACCAAGGGCGGGATCGCACTGAAACTCGGGTAACGCTGCTGCGGATAGCGGAACTCGTAGAACGGCGTGCCGCTGCAGTCACTGATGCTCAGGCCGCTCTGAATTTTCTCCGGGTAGGGGATAAACAGGCCGCGCTGGGCATAGTCGAGCAGGGCCGGAGAGAACCGCGCCTGCTGCTGCACGATGAAATTGCGCTGGCTGAGGCGCTCCAGCATCAGCGGCAGGTAGGTATACCCCTGACGTTTGTCGAAGGGGCCTTCCTTGGGGTAGATGATGGCACTGCTGGGGCCTGGCTCGACCCGGTAGCTGAGGGTTTGCGCGTAGCGGCTGAGTTCCTGAGCCTGATAGCGCGAGGTGCGCAGCTCTTCGGCGAGCAGCAGGCCCGCGACGATGCACAGGGCCAGAAGCAGCAGCCAGAAAATGATTTTTAGCGTGCTGCGGCGTTTACGCGGTGCCGGCCGCTGCTGGCTTGCTGGAAGTGGGGTGATGCTGGGTTGCCATGATGCGCCCATATTCATTTAGCCTGATGTACTCATCCATAGGTTTGACAGGTTGCTGAATAACATCAGCGGGCTTGTTCACTGAGCTCCGCTCAGTTGGCCACTGTTTGCAGTTTAGCCGCTGCCTCGGCGCTCAGGCAGGGATGCGTTTGGCAGACGTGAGATTTTCCCGGTATTTATACAACGCATGAATAAGTGATCAGCGGCAATGCACACGGACGCGAACAGGTGCAGGATTGCCAGGGCTGCATCTGTGCAGGCAGGTGCAAGTAACGGACGACTGAACAGGCAACGAGTGAGCTATGCAGCGCGACCATCGGGAGCAACTCAACCTCAGCTGGCAGGCCAATGCCGATGCCTGGACCGCCGCCGTGCGCGAGCAGCGCATCGAGAGTCGCCGGCTGGTCACTGATGCAGCCATCGTTCAGGCGATTCTGGCCCTGGCGCCGAAGCGTGTACTGGACCTCGGCTGTGGCGAAGGCTGGCTGTGCCGTGGGCTGGTCGAGCATGGCATCGAGGCGGTTGGTGTGGATGCCTCCGCGCCGCTGATTGCCGTGGCGCAGCAGGCTGCGGTTGGTACGTCGCATTACCGCGTGTGCGGTTATGCCGAGCTGGAAAGCCAGGCTGAGCTGCTGGGGCGTTTTGATGTGCTGGTGTGCAACTTTGCCCTGTTGGAAGAACCCCTGGCGCCGACCCTGAACGCTCTGCATGGCCTGTTGGCCGACGACGGCCGCTTGCTGATCCAGACCCTGCACCCTTGGCGGGCCTGCAACGATGCGAGTTATCGTGATGGCTGGCGGGTGGAAACCTTCGCCGGTTTTGGCGAGGGCTTTGCCCAGCCGATGCCCTGGTTCTTTCGCACACTGGAGTCGTGGCTGGCGCTGTTCAGTGAAACCGGCTGGCGTTTGCAGTGGTTGCAGGAACCGCTGCACCCGGAGAGCGAGCAGCCGGTGTCATTGCTCCTGCTGCTGAGTTCCGAGCGCAACTGAGTTCAAATCAGGCGCGGCGCTGACGATCTTCGGCGTAGCGGCGCATGACCCACTGCCCCGCCGGGTGGGCATGCAGCTCATCAAGGAAGGCCTGGGTCTTGGCGTCGTGCCCGGCAATACCTTCCCACGGTGTACCGGCGGGGGTGAACAGCGGCGCGAACAGTGCGGCGGCGCTGATGTCGGCCAGGCTCAGCTGTTCGCCGACCAGATAACGTGAAGGGTCGCCATGAATGTGCGACTCGATCAGCGCCAGGCCTTCGAGCAGCTCGGCCTGGGATTTCGCCACCCGCGGTGGCGTCACGCCATACAGGCGCTGTACGCCGTTGATCAGCACCGGCTTCATCAGGTCGCGCAGGCCCAGCAGCGGGCGATAGACCTTGAGCATGGCGTGCATCACCGAGTCCCATTGTTTGATCTGGCCATACAGCCAGCGGCGCACATGCACGCCCATGCGGTCGAACTGTTCTTCCAGTTCCAGCACCTCGGCGCGCTGCGCAGCATCGCTTGGCAGCAGCGGCCGCTCGGGGTAGCGCTGCTCCAGATAGAGGGCGATCTGCGTGGAGTCGCCGATCACCTGCTCGCCATCCTTGAGGATCGGCAGGGTCACGATATTGGCCAGGCGTGTGCTTTTCAGCCGGTGCAGGCCGGGGAACAGGTTGTCGACCTGGAAATCGAGGCCTTTGTGATCCAGGTGCCAGCGGGTTTTTTCGCAGTAATGGGAAATCGGGAACTGGTACAGCGTACGCATGATGGGCCCTCGGCAATGGTGCGCCGAGTGTACGGGCTGCTGCGCCGACTGCCCAGTCGCAAACGGCAGTCCAGGCTTTCGATGGGGGAGCCCATGACTGGGCTGGGATTTTCGGTGGCGGCCTGTGCTACCGCCCGGCTTTGTGGCTGTTGCACACCAGCAGATGCTTCGCTGGCCAACACTACTTGCTCATGGCTGGCACCTGGCGCTGCTTCGCGCGGTTGCAAGGCGCCGAGCGCGATCTACTGCAGGATGTAGTCTTGTGGTTGCAGCGGCTCGGGCAGGGCGTCGCCGAGGCTTTCCAGCAAGTCGATCTCGATGCTGCGCACCATGGCGCTCAAGGGCAGGTCGTTATCTGACAGGCCGAAGGGCTCTTCCAGCTCATCACCCAGAGCATCCAGACCGAAGAAGGTGTAGGCAATGATCGTTACCAGAACCGGTGTGAGCAGTTCCAGTGAGCTGACCAGGCCAAATGGCAACAGCATGCAGAACAGCCAGGCCGTGCGGTGCAACAGCAAGGTGTAGGCGAACGGTGTGGGTGTGCTCTTGATGCGTTCACAGATGGCCTGGCTGGCGGCCAGGGTATCCAGGCGCTGTTCCAGGCCCCGGTAGAGCACATCGCTGATGCGCTGTTCACGTACGCATTGGGCCAGATCCTGGTTGATCCAGTTGAGGAGCGTGTCCGGCACGTTGCGCCGTTTGCGCAGGATCGTCAGTTCGTCTGGGCTGACCCAGGCGGCACAGGCCGCTGCGCCATCCTGGCCGCGCAGATGAGCGGCCAGGGCATGGGCAAAGGCAATACAGCGCTGGATGGTTTGGCGGCGCAAGCCTGCGTTGTCATCACCGGGCAGCAGGGCGTGGCTTTCACGGGCGAGGCCGCGAGCCTGGATGATCAATTCGCCCCACTGTTTGCGTGCTTCCCACCAGCGGTCATAACAGGCGCTGTTGCGAAACCCGAGAAACACCGAGAGCGCCAACCCCAGCAGTGAAAACGGTGGAGCGCTGACCTGGTCGAGCCACTGCAGCCAACCGTATTCATAAAACCCCACCACCACGCAGGAGAGCAGCGTGATGCTCAGCAGCTTGGAGGCAATGTGCGGGAAGATGGAACCACGGCGAACAAAGAACAGGTGCAACGCACTGGGGCGCGGGCGAACGATCATGGCGGAAGTGCATCCAGGGATCGGAGGGGGCTTGAGCGGCGCGAATTATGCGCCGCGCCTCGGTGTCTGCCTAGGGCCTGTTTAATCTGCCACGACGTTTCTGCAAGGCCTCTAACGCGCCACGCTGACGCCTTCCAGATTGGCAAAGGAGGTGTCCTTGGCGGTCAGCAGGAAGTCGCGCATAAACGGCGCGTCGAGCATGTCGGTGCGGATGCCGGCGTACAGGGTGGCAAACAGCCCCTTATCGCCCAGGCGTTTGGCGGTCACGTAGCCACGCGAACTGTATTCATGCAGCGCCCAGTTAGGCAGGCCGCATACTCCACGGCCGCTGGCCACCAGTTGCATCATCATCACCGTCAGCTCGGAAGTGCGCACCTGGGCCGGTTCGACATCCGCCGGCTCGAGAAAGCGGGTGAAGATATCCAGGCGATCACGCTCCACCGGGTAGGTGATCAGGGTTTCCGTGGTCAGATCCTGCGGTTTGATGTGCGCTTTGCTGGCCAGCGGGTGCTGGTTAGCCACGGCAAGCATGGCTTCGTAAGTAAACAGCGGCACGTAGGTAATACCGGCCAGCTCGACCGGGTCGCTGGTCACCACCAGATCGAGGTCGCCACGTGCCAGCGCGGGCAGCGGGGCGAAGGAGAAGCCCGAGGCCAGGTCCAGCTCCACTTCCGGCCAGGCATCGCGGAACTGGTCGATGGTCGGCATCAGCCACTGGAAGCAGCTGTGGCATTCGATGGCCATGTGCAGGCGGCCGGCCGTGCCGCCGGCCAGGCGCGCCAGGTCGCGTTCGGCACCGCGCAGCAGCGGCAATACCGTGTCGGACAGCTGCAACAGGCGCAGGCCGGCACTGGTAAAGCGTACCGGCTTGGTCTTGCGCACGAACAGCGGCATGCCCAGGCGCTCTTCCAGCTCTTTGAACTGATGCGACAGCGCCGATTGCGTCAGGTGCAGGCGTTCGGCGGCGTCCACCAGGCTTTCGCTTTCGCGCAGGGCGTGCAGGGTTTTCAGGTGGCGCAATTCGAGCATGGCGGACCTCGGGTATTTCGCAGATGTGCTTTGTGCAGGAGCGGGCCATGCCCGCGATCAGGTTTGCTGGAAGCATCGCGGGCAAGCTCACTCCAACAGTCATGCCGGCTAGCAGAACATGAGTAAAACTATAGATCAAGGCGAATAGATTGAGTTTGTCTCACGCAGAGGGTCTGTCGAGAATGGCGCCATCTTATTGATCTGCTGGAGCGTTTTGACATGGCCTTGTCTCATTCCCTGGGGTTCCCCCGTATCGGTCGTGACCGTGAACTGAAAAAAGCCCTGGAGGCCTACTGGAAAGGCGAGCTGGACGAGGCCGGCCTGCGAGCGGTTGGCCGCAAGCTGCGTGCCGAGCACTGGCAGCTGCAGAAGGACGCCGGTATCGATTTGCTGCCGGTCGGCGACTTCGCCTGGTACGACCAGGTGCTGACCCACTCGCTGACGTTCGGCGTGGTCCCCGAACGCTTTCGCCCGCACACCGGCAAGCCGACCCTGGACACCCTGTTTGGCATGGCCCGTGGTGCAGTTGCAAACAAGAGTGGCAACAGCTGTTGTGGCGGGGCTCACGCCCAAGAGATGACCAAGTGGTTCGACACCAACTACCACTACCTGGTCCCCGAGTTCACGGCCGATCAGCAATTCCAACTGAGCTGGGAGCAGCTGTTCGAGGAAGTCGAAGAAGCCCAGGCCCTGGGCCACCGCGTCAAACCGGTGCTGATCGGCCCGCTGACCTACCTGTGGCTGGGCAAAGCCAAGGGCAGCGAATTTGATCGTCTCGATCTGCTGGAGCGGCTGCTGCCGGTCTACGGCGAAATCCTCCAGCGCCTGGCCGCTCAGGGCGTGGAATGGGTGCAGATCGACGAGCCGATTCTGGTGCTGGACCTGCCGCAAGCCTGGAAGAATGCCTTCGAACGTGCCTACAACCTGCTGCAACGCGAGCCCGGCAAGAAACTGATCGCCACCTATTTCGCCGGTCTGGAGGACAACCTCGGTCTGGCCGCCAGCCTGCCAGTGGATGGTCTGCACATCGACCTGGTGCGTGCGCCCGAGCAGTTTCCGACCATCCTCGATCGTCTGCCGGCCTATAAGGTGTTGTCGCTGGGTGTGGTCAACGGCCGCAACGTCTGGCGCACCGATCTGCAGCAGGCCCTGACGGTTTTGCAACAGGCTCAGGAGCGACTGGGCGAGCGCCTGTGGGTGGCACCGAGCTGCTCGCTGTTGCACAGCCCGGTCGATCTGAGTCGTGAGGACAAGCTAGATAGTGAGCTGAAAAGCTGGCTGGCGTTCGCTGTGCAGAAGTGCGAGGAAGTGGCGTTGCTGACTACCGCCCTGAATGCCCCGCAGGATGCTCAAGTGCAGGCCGCGTTGGCGCAAAGCCGCGCCGTGCAGGCCAGTCGCGCGCAATCGCCGCGTATCCACAAACCGGCGGTGCAGGCGCGTTTGGCGGCTATTACTGCTGCTGATAGCCAGCGTCAGTCGCCATTTGCCACACGCATCGAGCAGCAGCGCGCACGTTTGCATTTGCCGGTCTTGCCGACCACCAGCATCGGCTCGTTTCCGCAAACCGCTGCCATCCGTCTGGCGCGTCAGGCGTTCAAGGCGGGCAAGCTGTCGGCTGCCGATTATACCGAGGCCATGCACAGCGAAATCCGTCATGCCGTCGAGGTGCAGGAAAACCTCGGCCTGGATGTGCTGGTGCACGGCGAGGCCGAGCGCAACGACATGGTCGAGTACTTCGCCGAGCAACTCGACGGCTATGCCTTCACCCGTTTCGGCTGGGTGCAGAGCTACGGTTCGCGCTGCGTCAAACCGGCGGTGATCTACGGCGACCTGAGTCGGCCCAAGGCCATGACCGTGAGCTGGATCGGTTATGCGCAAACCCTCACCCGTAAGGTGATGAAGGGCATGCTGACCGGCCCGGTGACCATGCTGATGTGGTCTTTCCCGCGGGATGATATTTCCCGTGAGCAGCAGGCGCGTCAGCTGGCGCTGGCCATTCGTGACGAGGTGGTGGACCTGGAAACGGCTGGGATCAAGATCATCCAGATCGACGAAGCCGCCTTCCGCGAAGGCCTGCCACTGCGCCAGGCGCAGTGGCAGGGTTACCTGAACTGGGCCACCGAGGCATTCCGCCTGTGTGCCTCGGGCGTGCGTGACGAAACGCAGATCCACACCCACATGTGCTACAGCGAGTTCAACGATGTGATCGAGTCCATCGCTGCCATGGATGCCGACGTGATCACCATCGAAACGTCCCGTTCGGACATGGAGCTGCTGGAAGCCTTCGAGCGCTTCGACTACCCCAACGACATCGGCCCCGGCGTGTATGACATCCACTCGCCACGGGTGCCGGACAGCCGGGAGATGGCCAACTTGCTGCGCAAGGCCGCACAGCGTATTCCGCTCGAGCGGCTGTGGGTCAACCCGGATTGCGGCCTGAAAACCCGCGCCTGGCCGGAGACCGAAGCCGCGTTGGTGAACATGGTCGCGGCTGCACGTCAGCTGCGCACTGAACTGGCCTGATCCGCGTTCTGTTACGACTAAAGCCCCTGCCATGGCCCTGATCGGCTGTGGTGGGGCTTGGTTTTTCTGGCAGCAAAAAATACCGCTCGTCTCCCTTCATCAAACTGTCACGGTTGTGTGGCAGCGCGCTTGTACAAACATCACCACACTCGCGTCTTAATGGGGGGCTGCGTTCTGCTGTCCCATGGCCGGGTGATGCCATGCGTAGTTTGATTATTCTCGTCGCACTGCTGTGCGGCCTGCCGGCTTTTGCCGCACAACCTTGCAGTGTTCAGGTGCCAACCCTTACCGCCGAGGTCGGCGACGTGCGCCTGGCTTACCAGAGTATCGGGCGTGACAGCGATCCGGCCTTGCTGCTGGTGATGGGCTTGGGCGGGCAGTTGATCCATTGGCCGGATGAGGTGGTCGAGCGCCTGTGTCAGCAGGGGTTTCGGGTGATCCGCTTCGATAACCGCGATGTCGGCTTGAGCAATTGGGTCGCTACCGCCCCGGAAATCAACCTGACCTATGAAGCGCTGCGCTATCGCCTGGGGCTGTCGGTGGCAGCGCCTTACGGCCTGCGCGACATGGCCCGTGATGCCCTGGGGTTGCTGGATAGCCTGAAGATCGAGCGTGCCCATGTGCTGGGCGCCAGTATGGGCGGGATGATTGCCCAGCATATGGCCGACCTTGCGCCTGAGCGGGTGCAGAGCCTGACGTTGGTGATGACCAGCTCCGGTGCCCAGGGCCTGCCGGCGCCGAGTAGCGAATTGCTGAGCTTGCTGGCCCGGCGCGATTCACCCAATCGCACGGTGGCGCTGGAGCAGCAGGCCGACCTGCTGGCCGCGCTGGGCAGCCCGGCAGTCAGTGATGATCGGCAGTTATTGTTGCAGCAGGCACAAGTCGCCTATGACCGCGCCTTCAACCCGGAAGGCGTGCAACGCCAGTTATTGGCCATCCTCGCCGAACCGAGCCGGGTTGAACTTCTCAACCGCTTGCAGGTGCCAACGCTGGTGGTGCACGGCACGGCGGACCCGTTGCTGCCGGTGATGCACGGCGTGCATGTGGCGGCGCATATCAAGGGCAGTGAACTGCGCCTGATTCCAGGGCTGGCCCATCGCTTTCAGGATGCGTTCAAGGAGCCGCTGCTGGCTGCGGTATTGCCGCACCTGCAGGCCCATCGTGCGGATGGGCAGTGGGCGCGGCTGTGACCAGCGACCATCCGCCGGTATGTATTTTCATTTGACGAACGGTTCCGCCTTTACGGCGGCTCACTTTTGGCAAACGCCCCAAAAGTAAGCAAAAGGTCTTGCCCCTTGCATCCGGCCCGACTTCGTCGGGTTCCCTCGTTCCATCATTGCGTCAGGGGCTCGCCGCGAAGGGCCATCCCTGGCCCATCGCGGCTCTCGCGGCCTCCATGCCGCTCAACCCCTTGCGCAACGATTCCACTCGGCCTCCTGATGGGGCGATTGGCATTGTCTGGGCAATCGCGGCTTGCGCCCCCAAGCAAATGGGCATCGCTATGCCTAACCCACTCAATGGTTTCTAGCCTTAACGAGTACCGAGGAAATCGCGTTTGCCGATGCTGACACCGTTGTGGCGCAGGATGGCGTAGGCGGTGGTGTAGTGGAAATAGAAGTTCGGCATGACGTGGTCGAGCAGGAAGGCCTGACCCTGGAACTGGGTTTCCTTGTCGCGACGCTTGAGGACAACGGTGCGCGCTTCGCTGCCATCGATCTGCGCTGCGCTCAGGCTGGTGAGGAAGTCCAAGGTCTTGCTGATGCGCGCTTGCAGCTCGGCGAAACTGGTTTCGTTGTCGGCATGGCTGGGTGCGTCGACCCCTGCCAGCAGGGCTGCGCCGGCCTTGGCGCCGTCACAGGCGATCTGCACCTGGCGGCTCAACGGGAACATATCGGGGGCCAGGCGCGCGTTGAGAAATACGCTTTGCTCGATCTTTTTCTCTTCGGCATGGGCGGCGGCGAGGCCGAGGATGGTCGAGAGGTTGTTCAGTTGGCGGGTAAAGACCGGGATGGAGGCGTGGTACATAGACAGGGACATGAAATTCTCCAGTGAAACAGTAGGGGTGGCTTAGCCGATGGTGATCGGCGGCAGCTTGGTCAGTTCAACGGTCTGCGCCTTGCGCGGGGCGAGGATTTCCGCTTCGCCATCGACCACCAGCTCATCGTTCTGATTGAACACGCGGGTGGCCATACGCACGCGGAATTTCGGCAGTTTTTCCAGCACTTCCAGGCGCACGGTGAGGGTGTCACCGAGCTTGACCGGTGCAGTAAAACGCATGCTCTGGCCCAGGTAGATGGTGCCCGGGCCAGGCAGCTCGCAGGCCACGGCGGCGCTGATCAGTGCGCCGCTGAACATGCCGTGGGCGATACGCTCCTTGAACATGGTTTCGGCGGCGTACTCGGCGTCCAGGTGCACCGGGTTGTGATCACCGGACACTTCGGCGAACAGTTGCACATCGCGTTCGCTGACAGTTTTGCTGTAGCTGGCGGTCTGGCCGACTTCGAGGGCGTCGTAGGGCGTGTTGCTGCTCTGGGTCATGGGTGACTCTCTTGGCTCTGTTGGTGGCACTGGCGCGGTTGGCTGAGGGCCTGCTGCAACCAGTCAATGATGTAGGCGGTGACTTCGTCGCGGTTGCTCTCGTTGAGCAGCTCATGACGCGCATCTGGATAGAGTTTGACCTGCACGTGCTGGTTGCCGGCGGCGCTCAGGGCGTTGCCCAGGTCTTGCTGACGGTGGCCGTCGCTGACTGGGTCACAGGTGCCGCCGATTACCAGCAGCGGCAGGCTGCTGTCGATCTGCGCCAGGCTTTGCAACGGTGTGATCTGTTGCAGGCCGCCCAGCAGGTCGACCCATAGCTGATTGCTGCAGCGGAAGCCGCACAGCGGATCGTTGATGTACTTGTCGACTTCCTGCGGGTCGCGGCTCAGCCAGTCAAAGGCCGTACGATTGGGCTTGAAGGCTTTGTTAAATGAGCCAAATGATACGAACTCCAGCAGGGCGCTGCGTCCCAGCGGGCCTTGTCGCCAGCGCTCGAAGCGCGCCAATAGCTGCCCGATACGGTACAGCGCCACGGGCTGGTAGTTGGAGCCGGAAAGAATCGCCCCTTGCAGGCTGCAGCTGTGGTGCATCAGGTACGCCTGGCTGATGTAACTGCCCATGCTGTGGCCGAGCAGGAAGATCGGCACCTGCGGGTGAGTCTGGCGCATATGGTGGTTGAGGTTGGCCAGGTCATTGACCACCAGCTCCCAGCCCTTGCTGTCGGCATAGTGGCCAAACAGGCCGTGTTCGGCGGTTTTGCCGTGGCCGCGCTGATCATGCGCATAAACCTCGAAACCCTGCGCCACCAGCGCTTCAGCCAGGCGTGCGTAACGTCCGCTGTGTTCGGCCATGCCGTGGGCGACCATCAGCAAGGCTTTTGGCGGCTGTTCGGCATACCAGCGGTTGACAAAGAGGGGCGCTGCATCGGTGCTATTGAGCCAGAACGCTTGGTGGAGCATGGCGAATCCCTTAAGCCTGCAGAAGCTGCGCATTGTGCACCCCGCACGGCGCGCCGCAAAGTCCGTACAGGTGCAACGGTCGCTTGAAGGCATGTGCGGCCGTCTGCTGCCGGTAAGGCTGCGCCAAAGCGGCAGGATAGTTGTGCCGGGAGCGGCAAGATTCAGTGCGTCAATGACGCTGCTCGGCTATTTGCCTGTTTGGCGTTAGCTGTTAACGTCCAGCCAACTCCGCTAGAGGATGCTTACAAAATACTGCGCTCGCCCATGCTGCGTTGAGCCCAGCCTCAAAATGCTCATGTACAACTCGTACACTCCGCTTTTTCGGCTGATCTCGCCTTGCCTGGCCATCGCTCGTTACTTTTGTAAGCACCCTCTTTCGCGGATTAGGATCATCTCAGGGCAAGAGGATAAAAATAATGCAGCCTGATTTCTGGAGCGACAAACGTCCGGCCGGCGTTCCCAATGACATCGATCTGGGGGCTTACAAGTCGGTGATCGAGGTGTTCGAGCGCTCGTGCAAGAAGTTCGCTGACCGTCCGGCGTTCAGCAACCTGGGCGTAACCCTGACCTATGCCGAGCTGGATCGGCTCTCGGCGGCTTTTGCTGCCTACCTGCAGAAACACACCGACCTGCAACCGGGTGATCGCATTGCCGTGCAGATGCCCAACGTGCTGCAGTACCCGATTGCCGTGTTCGGTGCCATGCGCGCCGGGCTGATTGTGGTCAACACCAACCCGCTGTACACCGCCCGCGAGATGCGCCACCAGTTCAAGGATGCCGGCGTACGTGCGCTGGTGTACCTGAACATGTTCGGCAAGCTGGTGCAGGACGTGCTGCCGGATACCGAGATCGATTACCTGATCGAAGCCAAGATGGGTGACCTGCTGCCAAGCCTCAAAGGCTGGCTGGTCAACACCGTGGTGAAGAAGGTCAAGAAGATGGTGCCTGACTACCACCTGCCGCAGGCAATAGCCTTCAAGGGTGCACTCAAGCAGGGCCAGGGCCATGCGCTGAAACCGGTCAAGGTCGCTCAGGAAGACATCGCCGTGCTGCAATACACCGGTGGCACCACTGGCGTGGCCAAGGGCGCGATGCTGACGCACGGTAATCTGGTGGCCAACATGCTGCAGGTCGATGCCTGCCTGTCACAGCTGGGCGATGACGGCACCCCGCTGATGAAGCAGGGCCAGGAAATCATGATCGCGCCACTACCGCTCTACCATATCTATGCCTTCACCGCGAACTGCATGTGCATGATGGTCAACGGTAACCACAACGTACTGATCACCAACCCGCGCGACATTCCTGGCTTCGTCAAGGAACTGGGTAAGTGGCAGTTTTCCGCGCTGCTGGGTCTTAACACGCTGTTTGTCGCGCTGATGGACAACCCCGATTTCAAGAACCTGGATTTCTCCCATTTCAAATTGACCAACTCCGGCGGTACGGCGCTGGTCAAGGCCACTGCCGAGCGCTGGCAGGCCATGACTGGTTGCCCGGTGACTGAAGGCTATGGCCTGACCGAAACCTCGCCGGTAGCCAGCACCAATCCCTACGGCGACAAGGTGCGTTTGGGTACGGTCGGTATTCCGGTGCCGGGCACGGCATTCAAGGTCATCAATGATGACGGTGTCGAGCAGCCGCTGGGCGAGCGCGGCGAGCTGTGCATCAAGGGGCCGCAGGTGATGAAGGGCTACTGGCAGCGTGAGGAAGCCACCGCTGAAGTGCTGGATGCCGAAGGCTGGTTCAAGACCGGTGATGTGGCAGTGATCGATCTGGATGGCTTTGTACGCATCGTCGATCGCAAGAAGGACATGATCATCGTTTCCGGTTTCAACGTGTACCCCAACGAGATCGAAGACGTGGTCATGGCGCATCCGAAAGTCGCCAGCTGCGCGGCCATCGGTGTGCCGGACGAGAAGTCTGGGGAAGTGGTCAAACTGTTTGTCGTGGCCCGTGACAGCAGCCTCAGTGCCGAGGAGCTGAAGGCCTACTGCAAAGAGAATTTCACCGGTTACAAAGTGCCTAAGCAGATTGTCTTCCGTGACGCCCTGCCGATGACCCCGGTGGGCAAGATCCTCCGTCGCGAGCTGCGCGATATCGCTTAAATGCTTGCGTTCTGTGGTCGCTGTGCCGCCCGCGATGGGCGGCACAAGGCGAGCGCAAGGGCTGTAGCGCGGCATTTGCAGGCGATTTATGAAAAGTGACCGCCACGCAATACTTGGTCACTTTTGTGACCGTTGCGGCGCTTATTGGTGCTAGTCGCTGTTTGGCAAAGCTGCTACTCTCGGGCAGCTTTTTTGTGATCCGCCATCCACGGCGAGCGGGCTCCAGGGCCTTCGCTGTGCGACGTCAGAAATTGCTTTTGGCAGTTTTTGGCCGTTCAAGTCGCAAGAAATCACGCGAACCTACAATAAACAACCGTCTACGCGCGGTGAAGATCAAGCTGTTGCTGAGGAGTGGGCTTCCATGACCGAAAACTTTTGGAAGGATAAGTATCCCGTTGGGATTGCTGCCGAAATCAATCCTGACCAGTACCCGAATATCCAGGCGGTACTGAAAGAGTCCTGCCAACGCTTCGCCGACAAGCCAGCTTTCAGCAATATGGGTAAAACCATTACCTACGGTGAGCTGTACGAGTTGTCCGGCAACTTTGCCGCCTACCTGCAGCAAAACACTGATCTGCAGCCCGGTGACCGCATCGCTGTGCAGCTGCCTAACGTGCTGCAGTACCCGGTTGTGGTCTTCGGTGCCCTGCGCGCCGGCCTGGTGGTGGTCAACACCAACCCGCTGTACACCGCGCGGGAAATGGAACACCAATTCAACGATTCCGGCGCCAAGGCCCTGGTCAGCCTGGCCAACATGGCCCACCTGGCCGAGCAGGTTCTGCCGAAAACCGGGATCAAGACGGTCATCATCACCGAAGTCGGTGACATGCTTTCGCCGCTCAAGCGCCTGCTGGTCAACAGCGTGGTCAAGCATGTGAAGAAGATGGTGCCGGCCTACAACCTGCCGCAAGCCGTCAAGTTCACCGCCGCCATGGCCAAAGGCCGTGGCCAGAGCGCCAAGGACGCTGCGCCGAGCAATGGCGATATCGCCGTGCTGCAATACACCGGCGGCACCACCGGTGTGGCCAAGGGCGCGATGCTGACCCACCGCAACCTGATCGCCAACATGTTGCAGGTCAAGGCGCTGATGGGCTCGGAAATGAGCGAGGGCAGCGAAGTGCTGATCGCGCCGTTGCCGCTGTACCACATCTACGCGTTCACCTTCCATTGCATGGCGATGATGCTGATTGGTGGGCACAACGTGCTGATCACCAACCCACGTGATCTGCCAGCCATGACCAAGGACCTGGCCAAGTACAAGTTCACTGGTTTTGTCGGTCTCAACACCCTGTTCGTTGCCCTGTGCAACAACGAGGACTTCCGCAAGCTGGACTTCTCTACCCTGAAAGCCACGTTCTCCGGCGGCATGGCCCTGCAACTGGCCACTGCTGAGCGTTGGAAGCAGGTGACCGGCTGCCCGATCTGCGAAGGCTTCGGCATGACCGAAACCAGCCCGGTCGCTTCGGTCAACCCGTTCAGCAATATCCAGATCGGCACCATCGGTATTCCGGTGCCGTCGACCGTGTGCAAAGTGATCGACGACGAAGGCGTCGAGCAACCACTAGGTTCGATTGGCGAGCTGTGCGTAAAAGGCCCGCAGGTGATGAAAGGTTACTGGCAGCGCCAGGAAGCCACCGACGAAATCCTCGACGCCGAAGGCTGGTTGAAAACGGGCGACATCGCGGTGATCCAGGACGATGGCTACATGCGTATCGTCGACCGCAAGAAGGATATGATTCTGGTGTCCGGCTTCAACGTCTACCCGAACGAGCTGGAAGACGTGCTGGCCACGCTGCCGGGCGTATTGCAGTGTGCAGCCATCGGTGTGCCGGACGAGAAGTCGGGTGAAGCGATCAAGATCTTCGTGGTGGTCAAGCCGGGTGAAACCCTGACCAAAGAGCAGGTCATGGAGCACATGCGCGCCAACGTCACCGGTTACAAGGTGCCAAAAGCCGTGGAGTTCCGCGACGTGCTGCCGACCACCAACGTCGGCAAGATCCTGCGCCGTGAGCTGCGTGACGAAGAGCTGAAGAAACTGGGCAAGAAGTAGGCACCCGGTTAAACAAAACCCCGCCTAGGCGGGGTTTTTTGTGCCTCTTTGAAACCGGTCGTTGAAAACGTAGCGAGCGATGGCTAGGCAAGGCGGAAGTAGCCGAAAAAGCGGAGTGTACATCTGCACATGAGCATTTGATTCGCTGCGCTCACCCCTTTGGGGCCGTGCTAAAGCACGTTCAGCCTTCGGCTGTGAGGCTGCTTTTCTCGCATCGCTCGCCCCCGGATCCGCCTTCGGCTGTTACTCCTGTTGGTCTTTGCAACGCAGGATAGCCGAGCGCAGTAGTTTTCAGCGGTCGGTCAGCCGGTGCGCCAGGTGATTTCCTCCACCCCATCGGCGCTGATGCGCATCCAGCGGTCGGCCTGTTCGTCGCTTTCTTCTTCCTGCCAGCCGCCTGGTGCGCAGCGTACTTCAACATTCAGCGCGGCGAAGGCGGCCTGGGCGCAGGCCAGGTCGTCGGCCCAGGGCGTGGCGTCGCTTTCCAGAAACAGGCTGTGCCACTTGCCCACGGCCTTGGGCAGCCAGGTGACGGGCACGTTGCCAGCCATGCATTTGAAGGTCTGGCCTTTCTGCTGCCAGGGTGTACAGCTGCCCAGGGCTTGGCTCAGCCACTCGCCGATAGCCGTGTGGTCGGCGTCTTTCAGGTAAATCTCGATATCCGGTTGGCGCATGGTCATAGTCTCTTGATCCAGTCGTAGCGGATGGCGACAGTCACGTCGCAGGGTTCGGCGATCACCGCCGCGCGGCGTTCGGCGCTGGCGCGCCAGCCGTGCGGGGTCATGGCCAGCAGGTCAGCGCGGGCTTCACTGCTATCCAATTGCAGGTTGAACGTGAGGGTTTCGCTGTGGGCCAGGCGCATGCCTTCCGGGATCAGCTCCAGGTGCTTTTGATCATCGTAGTCGCGCACTTCGTCGTACAGCTTCTGGCGCAACTCCATCAGGTGTTCGCTGGTTGGGCCCATGCGCAGCAGACCACCGCCGGGTGCGAGCAGACGCTTGGCTTCCTGCCAGTCGAGCGGGCTAAAGACGCTGGCCAGCAGGTTGCAGCTGGCATCACTCAGTGGCACGCGGGCCATACTCGCCACCAGCCAGGTCAGTTGCGGCGCTCGCTTGCAGGCACGTTTGACTGCCTCGCGGGAGATATCCAGGGCGTAGCCATCGGCCTGCTGCAGGGCATCGGCGATCTGTGCGGTGTAGTAACCCTCGCCGCAACCAATATCCAGCCAGCGCTGCGGGTTATAGCGGGCTGCCAGTTCGGCCAGGCGCTGTGCCAGCGGTGCGTAATGGCCACCGTCGAGAAAGCGCCGGCGGGCTTCGACCATGGCAGCGTTGTCGCCTGGATCGCGGCTGTTCTTGTGCTGCACCGGCAGCAGGTTGAGGTAACCCTGGCGTGCACGGTCGAAACGGTGGTTGGCCGGGCAGGCCACACCGTTGTCGACGACGCTTAGCGCCGCCTGGCAGATAGGGCAGATCAGGCTCATACGAGCAGATTGACCAGGGTCTGATAATAAATTTCGGTCAGCACATCCAGATCGCTGGCCAGTACGCGTTCGTCGACCTGGTGAATGGTGGCGTTGACCGGGCCGAGTTCGACCACCTGGGTGCCGAGGGTGGCGATAAAGCGGCCGTCCGAGGTGCCGCCGCTGGTCGATGGCTGGGTGTCGCGGCCGGTGACCGCTTTGATGCTGGCGGCCACGGCGTCGAGCAATGCACCCGGCTCGGTAAGGAAGGGCAGACCGGACAGTGCCCAGTCCAACTCGAAATCCAGACCGTGCTTGTTGAGGATGGCCTCAACGCGCTGTTGCAGACCCTCGACCGTGGACTCGGTGGAGAAGCGGAAGTTGAAGATGGCTTTCAGCTCACCCGGAATCACGTTGGTCGCGCCCGTACCTGAATTCAGGTTGGAAATCTGGAAGCTGGTCGGCGGGAAGAAGGCGTTGCCGTTATCCCAATGTTCGGCGGCCAGTTCGGCCAGGGCCGGTGCAGCCAGGTGAATTGGGTTACGCGCCAGGTGCGGGTAGGCCACGTGGCCTTGCTTGCCGCGTACGGTCAGGGTGCAACCAAGTGAGCCACGCCGGCCGTTTTTCACCACGTCACCGACCAGGGTGGTACTCGACGGCTCGCCGACGATGCACCAGTCCAGGCGCTCATTGCGTGCGCGCAGGCGTTCGACCACGGCCTTGGTGCCGTGGTGCGCTGGGCCTTCTTCGTCGCTGGTAATCAGAAAGGCAATACGACCCTTGTGCTGTGGGTATTCGGCGACGAAGCGCTCAACAGCGATGATCATCGACGCCAGGCTGCCTTTCATATCCGCCGCGCCACGGCCGCAGAGCATACCGTCTTCGTCGATCAGCGCATCGAACGGCTGGTGCTGCCAGTTTTGCACCGGGCCGGTGGGCACCACGTCGGTGTGCCCGGCAAAACACAGCACTGGCCCATTCTCTCCGCCGCGGCTGGCCCAGAAGTTGTCCACATCCTCAATCCGCATCGGCTCGATGGTGAAGCCACAGGTCGCCAGGCGACGCATCATCTGCTCCTGGCAGCCTTCATCAAGAGGCGTGACGGACGGACGGCGGATCAGCTCGCAGGCAAGCTCCAACGTCGGGGAAAGGGGCGTGGTGTGGGTGGTCATTACAGCTCCGGGGCGGCTTCAGGCACAAAGGCCGCCATCTTAAAGCAAAACGGCGGCCATTGGCCGCCGTCTGGCATTGCGAAACGCCCGCGATCAGCTGACCGCAGCGGTTTCCTGCGGGTTGGCCTGCGAGGCTGGCAGGGACGACAGCAGGGCCATGATCAGTGCAGCCAGGTACGGCAGCGACTGCACCAGTAGCATGGCTACCCAGAACTTCACGTCGGCGCTAGGCAGGCCCTGGACGATGCCAATGCCGATGGCGGCGCCCCACAGCAGCAGCATGATGAACACTTCTTCGCGGGCCTCAGCCAGGGCCACCAGGATGCCGTGGTTGCTGGCCATCTTCGGCGTGCGGAAGAACGGGATGGTCTTGGTAAAGGTGCCGTAGAGCACCGCCTTGGCAATCGTGTGCGACAACGCAAGACCCGCCAGCGCGGCCTGGAATGAACGCACCAGATCAACGCCCATGGCCTTGCGGTAGAGGAACAGGATCTTGCCCAGCTTAAAGAAGAACAGCGCCAGCGGCGGAATGGCGAAGATCATCAGCGGCGGATCGACCCGCTGCGGCACAATGATCATCGCCGCCGACCAGAGCAGCGCACCGACGGTGAAGAAGATATTCAGGCCGTCGGCGATCCACGGCAGCCAGCCGGCGACGAAGTGGTAGCGCTGCCCGGTCTTGAGCTCGGAACCCTTGCCGAGGAACAGGCTGCGGGCGTGGCCCTTCATGATCTGAATGGCGCCATAGGCCCAGCGGAAACGCTGCTTCTTGTAGTCGATAAAGGTGTCCGGCATCAGCCCGCGGCCAAAGCTCTGGTGGGCATAGGCGGCGGAGTAGCCTTTTTCGAACACACGCAGGCCCAGCTCGGCATCTTCACAGATGGTCCAGTCGGCCCACTTCAGCTCGTCCATCACGGTGCGGCGGATCATGGTCATGGTGCCGTGCTGGATGATCGCGTCGCGGTCGTTACGGGTGACCATGCCGATATGGAAGAAGCCTTTGTACTCGGCGTAGCAGAGCTTCTTGAAGATGTTTTCGTTGCCGTCGCGGTAATCCTGCGGCGACTGCACCACGGCGATTTTCGGGTCGCTGAAGTGCGGCACCATGTACTTGAGCCAGTTCTTGTCGACGCAGTAATCGGCGTCGATCACCGCCACCACTTCGGCATCTGCTGCGGTGTGCGGCAGGATGTAATTCAGCGCGCCGCCTTTGAAGCCGGCAATCGGTGAGACGTGGAAGAAGCGGAAACGCGGGCCGAGAACCTTGCAGTAAGCCTCTACCGGCTCCCAAACGGCCGGGTCCTTGGTGTTGTTGTCGATGATCAGGACTTCGTAATCCGGGTAATCCAGCGCAGCGAGGGCATCGAGGGTCTGTTTGACCATCTCCGGCGGCTCGTTGTAGCAGGGCACGTGGATCGACACCTTGGGCCGGTAGGCGGTGTCGCTTTCCACCGGCTGGAACGGCCGGCGGCGGGCGCGGGTCCACGCGGTTTCGGCCAGCTCGTGGGCTTCGGTGAGCAGCACGATAAACACCCCGAAGGCACCGATCCCCAGCAGCAGGCCAACCAGGGTACTGAACCAGGTGCTGTATTGCTGGCTGTAGTCATAGCCGATCCACACCAGCGCGGAACCGCCGGCGAAGGCGACAAAGGTCAGGAAGGTGCGCCCACGCTGACGCAGGGCGCTGCCATCGATCAGCATCAATGCCAGGCTGAGCAGGGCCAGTACCACCGAGGCAATGGCCAGCAGGCGCCATTGCGGGATGGCCACCACCGGGCCTTCAAAGGCGAACTTGGCCTGCCGATCAAGGTTGTAGACGCCCCAGTAAGCCCCTACCGAGCCTTCATCACTGGCCTTCCACGGTTGGTCGAAGGCTTCGATGACGAAGTAGTTGTAGCCCTTGGCGTTCAACGTATTGACCAGGGTGCGCAGGTAGATCGCCTGGTCCGCCTGGGAGGCATCGGCGCCGCCGCGCATGCGGCCGTTGCTCGGCCAGCCGACTTCGGAGAGCAGCAGCGGTTTTTTCGGGAAGAGTTTTTTCAGATCCTTGGCGCGCTCAAGAACGAAATCGGTGGAGTCCTCCATCGGCACGAATTCCCAGTAGGGCAGTACGTGCGCGGCAACCAGGTCGGTGTGCTGGGCCAGCTCCGGGTATTCCTGCCAGATGTGCCACTGCTCGGAGGTGGTCACCGGCACCTTGACCGCAGCGCGCACGCGGTCGATGTAGGCAATCAGGTCTTGCGGGGTGACTTCCTTGCGGAACAGGGCTTCGTTACCCACCACCACACGCACGACGCTGCGCGAATCGTTGGCAATTTCGATGGCCTTGGCGATTTCCCGCTCGTTGCGCTCCAGGTCCGGGCTGATCCAGATGCCCAGGGTTATGCGCAGGCCGAACTCTTCAGCCAGGTAAGGGATCTTGCCCAGTGCGCCGTCCACCGAGTAGGTGCGGATGTTGTCGGTCTGCGTGCTCAGCAGCTCCAGGTCGGCGCGCATCTGCTCGTCGCTGGGGTAGGTATCCTGCTGCGGGTTTTGCCCGGCGCGGAAGGGTGAGAAGGAGAATCCGGAGATCTGCTCCGGCCAGTCAGGGGCAGTGACCGGGCGGTTGTACAGCGCCCAGAAACCGGTGAACAAGGCGGCAATCGCCAGGAACACGACCAGATTCAATCCAAACTTACGCGAAGGCATAGTGAGCAGGTCCAGCGAAGGGGCAATAAAAAGCGACAGGCGTCGGGTGGCGCATGCTACGCCGCCGCTACAGGGCTGTATAGCCCGGCCTGCGGGCATATTGATGGGATGCCGACGGCCGATAGAGGTTCAGTAACTGGCAATTTGCCACTGCTGTTCATCGGCTGCCGTGCGTAAGCGCAATAGAGTGCTTGGGTGCCGCTTGCCAGCTCCCTATAATGCGCGCCGCCTGTGGCTGGTAAGAGATAGGAATGCCTGTGGATGAACAACGCTTTGCCGGAATAGCCCGCCTGTATGGCCGCGAAGGTGCCGAACGGCTGGCGGCTGCGCATGTGGCAGTAGTCGGTATTGGCGGTGTGGGTTCCTGGGCAGCCGAGGCCCTGGCGCGTTCCGGGGTCGGTGAAATCTCGCTGTTTGACCTGGACGACGTCTGCGTGAGCAACAGCAATCGTCAGGCGCATGCGCTGGACAGCACTGTTGGCCAGCCCAAGGTCGAGGTGATGGCGGCACGTATCCGGGCGATCAACCCGGCCTGTGTGGTGCATGCGGTGGCGGATTTTGTCACCCGCGAGACCATGGCTGAGTACATCACCGAGCAGTTGGATGCGGTGATCGACTGCATCGACAGCGTCAATGCCAAGGCGGCGCTGATCTCATGGTGCAAGCGGCGCAAGATTCAGGTCATCACCACCGGTGGCGCGGGCGGGCAGATCGACCCGACGCAGATCCAGGTTGGCGATCTGAACAAGACCTGGAATGACCCGCTGGCCTCCAAGGTGCGTTCAACCTTGCGCCGCGATTATGGGTTTTCCCGTACGCCGGGGCGCAATTACAGCGTGCCGTGCGTGTTTTCCAGCGAGCAGCTGCGCTATCCCAAGCCCGATGGCACGGTCTGCCAATACAAGGCGTTTGTCGGTGACGGTGTGCGCCTGGACTGCGCCGGTGGTTTTGGCGCGGTGATGATGGTCACCGCGACCTTCGGCATGGTGGCGGCGGCACGTACCGTCGACAAGCTGGTGGCCGGTACGCGGCGCCCGGCAGAGCGGCGCTCAGCGTCTGATGATGTTGGCTAGACTTTAAAAAATGACCGATTGCGGTCGATGTTCAGCAGGGATGTGCTGGTAGTTCTCGTTTGAGGTGTGTGGTGTTGTCCCTGCTGCGTCATGTGTTGAGTGGTTATCCACGTTATGTGCTGCTGTTTGCAGCACTTTCTGCCTGCCTGGGCGCCAGTGCCCATCCGGTTGTACGCATTGGTACCGGTGACTGGGTGCCTTATGTCGATCAGCAGCGTGCCGACGGTGGCGCGTTGGCGCGCCTGACGCGCGAGATATTCAAGGCGGCCGGTTATCAGGTCGAGTTCGTGTTCTATCCCTGGGATCGCAACCTGCTGATGCTGGAGCAGGGCAGCCTGGATGCGGTCATGCCGTATTCCTGTTCAGAACAGCGCCGCCGTATCAGTGTGTGCAGTGATCCTGTGGTGCAGGGTGAGATCGTGCTGTTTCAGCGCACTGATCAGCAGCTGAACTGGACGAACATCGATGACCTCAAGCGCTTTCGTATCGCCACCACGCTCGGTTATTCCTACGGCCCGCAGTTCGATGCGGCGCTGCAGGCTGGACAATTGCAGGTTGAGCAGAGTGGCAAGGAAGACACCGGTTTGCGTTTGTTGAACCTGGCCCGGGTCGATTTTCATCCGCAGGATCGGGCAGTGGGCTATGCCATGCTGCAGCGTTTGTTTTCGCCGCAGGAGCGTGCGCTGATCACTCATCATCCGCGCGTGCTGAATAGCGAACCGCTGCACCTGCTGTTTCGCAAGAACGATACCCAGGCGAATCGGTTGCGCGAGGTATTTAATGCCGGTTTACGCCGCCTGGCGAAAAATGGTGAGCTGGAACGCCTGCAACAGGCGCTGTACTCCGGGCAAACCGATCAGTGGCGAGCCGCACCCTGAGCGGCACCTGCCAGTAATTCCTGCATGCGCGCGAGCACGGCCTGTAGGCCATTGCTCCGCGAGGGAGAGAGGTGGCGGGCCAGGCCCAGTTGAGTAAACCAGTCCGCTAGATCCAGTTGCGTCAGTTCGGCCAGGGGCAGGCCGTTGACCCTGGCCAACAGCAGCGCAAGCAAACCACGTAACAGGCGCGCATCACTGCTGGCGCGAAACTGCCAGTGTTCGCCGTGCGCCTCGGCCAGCAACCACACCTGGCTTTCGCAGCCATTCACCCGATTGTGTTCACCGCATTCGTCATCACTGAGCGGGGCAAGCTGGTTGCCCCACTGCATCAACAGGCGCGTGCGTTGCTCCCAGCCAGGACAATCAGCAAAGGCGCGTAGCGCCTCCTGGGCGCTAATGGGCAGGCTCATTGCAGCAGCTCCAGGGCCTGATCGAGGGCGCTGAAGAAGCGTTGCAGATCGCTGCCATCGTTATACAAACCCAAAGACACGCGAACGGTGCCACTCAGGCCGAGCCCTTGCAGCAATGGCATGGCGCAGTGATGACCGGCGCGCACGGCAATACCCTGTTCGCTCAGCAGGTGGGCGAGGTCGGCATGGTGCACGCCGTTGACCACAAAGCTGGCCAGGGCGACGGCGGGCGTACCGAGCAGGCGTATACCTTGGCGCTGCTTCAGCCCGGCGATCAGCTCGGTATGCAAGGCCGCTTCATGGGCGCAGACGGCACTGGCGTCGAGGTTGCTGAGGTAATCCAGACTGGCCCCCAGGGCGATCACCGAGGCAATCGGTGGCGTACCGGCCTCAAAACCTAAGGGCGCTGGGCGAAAGCTGGCGTTGTGGTAGTCGGTGTGCAGCAGCATCTCGCCGCCAAACTGCCAGGGTGTCAGCTGCGCCAGGGCCTGCGGACGGCCATAGAGCAGGCCAACGCCGTCAGGGCCGTAGAGCTTGTGGCTGGAGCAGACATAGAAATCGCAGTCCAGCGTTTGTAAGTCATGGCGGCCGTGCACCACGCCCTGGCTGCCGTCGATCACCGTCAGCGCGCCATGCGCCTGTGCCAGGGCCAGTAGCGGTTCCAGCGGCTGCCAGCAACCGAGCACATTGGACAGCTGACTGAGCGCCAGCAGGCGCGTGCGCGGGCCAATCAGCTGCGCAGCTTGGGCCGGGTCGATCAAACCATGCTGATCCAGCGGCAATACCACCAGTTTGAGCTGACGACGCAGTGCCAGTTGCTGCCAGGGCAGCAGGTTGGCGTGATGTTCCAGGGCACTGACGACAATTTCATCGCCTGGCTGGAATTGCTGTTCCAGGCCATAAGCCAGCAGGTTGAACGCTTCAGTAGCACTGCGAGTGAAAATGATCTGCTGCGCGTCGGCAGCGTTGAGCCAGCGTGCAGCTTTCTCACGCGTTGCTTCGAAGGCACGGGTGGCGCGCTCGCCTGGTAGATGCTGGGCACGGTGCACGTTAGCGGCGCCGCCGGCGTAATAGCCGAGCAGGGCATCGAGCATGGCCTGGGGTTTTTGCGCGGTGGCGGCGCTGTCCAGGTAGGTCTGGCCTTCGGCTGCGAGGGCCAAAATGCCAGGGAAGTCTGCGCGCCAGGGGGAAGTCAGTGACATGGGAGCCTATCCCGTAGGGTGCGCCATGCGCACCGGGTTGCGTATGGGCTTGCGGTGCGCACGGCGCACCCTACTGTGGGATCAGTTGTGGGCGTGCAGGGCTTCGTTCAACTCAATGGCCGACTTGTGGGTCTTGCACTCCACGGCGCCGGTTTGCGAATTGCGGCGGAACAGCAGGTCCGGTTGGCCAGCCAGGTCGCGGGCCTTGAGCACCTTGACCAACTGGTTGTCGGCATCGAGCAGCGCCACCTTGGTGCCAGCAGTGATGTACAGGCCGGACTCCACGGTGTTGCGGTCGCCCAGTGGAATGCCGATGCCGGCGTTGGCACCGATCAGGCAGCCTTCGCCCACGGAAATCACGATATTGCCGCCACCGGACAGGGTGCCCATGGTCGAGCAGCCGCCGCCCAGGTCTGAGCCCTTGCCGACGAATACGCCCGCCGACACGCGGCCTTCGATCATGCCGGGGCCGGCAGTACCGGCGTTGAAGTTGACGAAACCTTCGTGCATTACGGTGGTGCCTTCGCCCACGTAAGCGCCCAGGCGAATGCGGGCGCTGTCAGCGATACGCACACCACTCGGCACTACGTAGTCGGTCATTTTCGGGAACTTGTCCACCGAGAACACTTCCAGCAGTTCGCCCTTCAGGCGTGCTTCCAGTTGGCGCTCAGCCAGCTCGCCGAGGTCTACGGCGCCCTGGCTGGTCCAGGCCACGTTCGGCAGCAACGGGAAGATGCCGGTGAGGTTCAGGCCGTGCGGCTTGACCAGGCGGTGCGACAGCAGGTGCAGCTTGAGGTAGGCCTCAGGTGTGCTGGTCAGCGCGGCGTCTTCGGCGAGCAGGGTGACTACCAGCGGCTTCTGGCTTTCGGCCAGACGGGTGAGCAGGGCCGATTGCGCGGCATCGAGATTTTTCAGCGCTTCGGCCAGGTCGCCGGCCTGATTGTTGCTGATGGCAATCGCCTGGTTGCCGCCCTGGTAGCCGAGTTTTTCCACGACCTTGGCCACCAGCTCGCTGGCCGGGTTGAGCAGCGGTTGTGCATAGAAGACTTCCAGCCAGGTGCCCTGACGGTTCTGAGTGCCAACGCCGAAGGCCAGGCTGAAGAGGGTAGTGCTCATGGTGCTTTCCTTAACGCGAATTCAATGGGGGACGGATCAGGCCAGTTCAGCGGCGTAACGCTCGGGCTTGAAACCAACCAGGGTCTTGTTGCCGAGATCCAGCACCGGGCGTTTGATCATCGACGGTTGGGCGAGCATCAGTTCGATCGCCTTGTGCTGGTCGAGGTCACTCTTCTGCGCCTCGTCCAGCTTGCGGAAGGTGGTGCCGGCACGGTTCAGAAGGGTTTCCCAGCCATGCTCGTTGCACCACTTTTCCAGGTTGCCACGGTCGATGCCGCAGGCTTTGTAATCATGAAAGGCGTAGCTTACCCCGCGCTCGTCGAGCCAGGTGCGGGCTTTTTTCATGGTGTCGCAGGCTTTTATGCCAAACAGGGTCTTGCTCATCAGAGGCTCTTCACAAAAGTACGGATACGCTCAGCTGCGGCCATGCATTCGGCCAGCGGCGCAACCAGGGCCATGCGCACACGGCCGGCGCCAGGGTTGTGGCCATCCACGGCCCGCGACAGGTACGAGCCGGGCACCACGGTGACATGCTCGCGGGCAAACAGCTCGCGGGTAAATGTTTCATCGTCTATCGGGGTTTTCGCCCACAGGTAGAAGCCGCCGTCCGGCCGCTGCACATCCAGCACACCGTCGAGAATCGCCAGCACCGCATCGAACTTCTCGCGGTACAGGTCGCGGTTGGCTTTGACGTGAGCCTCGTCGTTCCAGGCGGCCACGCTGGCCAGCTGGGTTTGTACCGGCATGGCGCAGCCGTGATAGGTACGGTACAGCAGGAAAGATTTCAGAATGTCGGCGTCGCCGGCAACAAAACCCGAGCGCAGGCCCGGCAGGTTGGAGCGCTTGGACAAACTGTGGAATACCACGCAGCGTTTAAAGTCGTGGCGGCCCAGTTCGGCGCACGCGGTCAAAAGGCCGGCCGGTGGATTGGCTTCATCGAAATACAGTTCGCTGTAGCACTCGTCGGCGGCGATCACGAAATCGAACTGGTCAGCCAGGGCGATCAGCTTTTTCAGGGTCTCCACCGGAATCAGCGCGCCTGTCGGGTTGCCCGGCGAGCAGAGGAAGAGGATCTGGCAACGCTGCCACACGTCGTCGCTGACCGCGTCGAAATCCGGGTTGAAACCATGTTCTTCCAGGCAGGGCAGGTAGTGCGGCTGCGCGCCGGCAAGGAAAGCGGCGCCTTCATAGATCTGATAGAAGGGGTTGGGGCTGACTACCAGGCCATCGACATCGCGCTTGACCACGGCCTGGGTAAAGGCAAACAGCGCTTCGCGGGTGCCGTTGACCGGCAGCACATGGCGCGCCGGGTCAAGCACACCGGCCGGCAGACCGAAGCGGCGCCCGCACCAGTTGGCGATGGCTTCACGCAGCGCCGGGATGCCCAGGGTGGTCGGATAGACCGCCAACTGATCGAGGTTGGCGCTCAGTGCGTCGGCAACGAAATCCGGCGAACGGTGTTTCGGCTCGCCAATCGACAGGGCAATCGGGCTTTTAGCGGCGGCTGTCTGCACGCTGCCGAGCAGGGCACGAAGCTTTTCGAACGGGTAGGGCTGCAGCTGGTTTAACGCGTCATTCATTGTGTCTTCCTGAGGTCTCCAGGCGCCCGGCGGCGTGGTAGCCGGGCAGCTCAAGGCGTAAGGGCAAAAGGGTTAGATGCTGATACGAGTCGGTTCGACCGGCAGGCTGGTGGCGTCAGACAGTTGCGCCACCATGGTTTCCTGCAAGCGCAGACACAGTTCCGGGTCGGCCAGTGGCTGGTTGTGCGCGTCGGTGACGAAGAACACGTCTTCCACGCGCTCGCCTAAGGTGGCGATCTTGGCGTTCTGCAGCGACAGGTCGAAATCGAGGAAAATCCGCCCGATGCGCGCCAACAGGCCAGGACGATCCGGTGCGGTGACTTCAAGGATGGTCACCGGGCGGTGTGCATCGTTGTGGATGGTCACCTGCGGGGCGAAGGCAAAGTGCTTGAGCTGACGCGGTACGCGGCGCTGAATGATGCTCGGGTACTCGTCAGGGTTCTTTAGCGCATCGACCAGGCCCTGGCGGATTTCCTTGATTCTCGACGGATTGTCTCCGATCGAGCCGCCTTCCGCTTCCAGCACGATATAGGTGTCGAGGGTGAACTGGCTGGTGGACGTGAGAATCCGTGCGTCATGGATGTTCAGGTTGAGCTGGGCCATCGCCGCCACGGTCACGGCGAAGAAGTCGTGCTGATCCGGGGCATAGATAAAGATCTGCGTGCCGCCTTCGAACTCACGCTGGGTGGTTTCCTTGATCAGCACCAGCGGGTCGCCGTCGGCTGGGTGTTGCAGGATGGCCTCGCTGTGCCAGGCGACATCGGCCGCGGTATGGCGCAGGAAATAGTCATCGCCCAGTTGCGACCAGAGTTGTTCGGCGTCGTCGGCGTCAGTGCCGCCGCGCACCAGAATGTCCAGGGCGGCGCTCTGCGTCAGACGAATCTGCTCTTCGCGGTCCAGCGGGTTTTCCAGGCCACGGCGCAGGGCGCGCTTGGTCTCGGTGTAGAGTTGGCGCAGCAGGCTGGCGCGCCAGGAGTTCCACAGGCTGGGGTTGGTGGCGTTGATGTCGGCCACGGTCAGCACATAGAGGTAATCCAGGCGGGTCTGGTCGCCGACCAGGCGAGCAAAGTCGAAGATCACCTGCGGATCGGACAGGTCCTTGCGCTGCGCGGTGGTGGACATCACCAGATGATGCTGCACCAGCCAGACAATCAGTTTGGAGTCCCAGTTGGGCAACTGGTGGCGTACGCAGAAGGCTTCGGCATCCACTGCGCCCAGCTCCGAGTGATCACCGCTACGGCCTTTGCCGATGTCGTGGTACAGGCCAGCCATGTAGATCAGCTCGGGCTTGGGCAACTTGTCGATCAGCTTGCTGGCCAGGGGGAATTTTTCCGCCAGCTCGGTCCACTTGAACTTGCGCAGGTGCTTGATCAGGTTGAGGGTGTGTGCGTCGACCGTATAGATGTGGAACAGGTCGTGCTGCATCTGCCCGACGATATGGCCGAACTCCGGCAGGTACAGGCCGAGGATGCCGTAACGGTTCATCCGCCGTAGGTTACGGTGGATGCCCTGAGGACTTTTGAACAGTTCGACGAACAGGCTGGTGTTGCGAATGTCTCGGCGGAACTCGTCGTCGATCAGGTGACGGTGTTCGCGCAGCAGGCGGATGCTGTTGGCGCATACGCCCTTGATTTCCGGGTGCTGGGCCATCAGCACAAAGATTTCCATGATGGCGAATGGCGTGCGCTTGAATACGTTCGGGTGCGCCACCTCGATATAGCCGTCGCGCAGCAGGAAGCGGCTGTTGAGCGGCGTAGCCTGGCCGATCTCGCCAGCGCGGAGGATCTGCTCCTCGAAGTGCTGAACGATCAGGTCACTGAGTTCGGCAATCGCCATCACCACGCGGTAGTACTTCTGCATAAAGCGCTCGATGGCGCGTTTGCTGTCGCTGTCTTCAAAGCCCAACAGGGTAGCAACCTTGCTCTGGTGATCGAACAGCAGGCGGTCTTCGGCGCGGCCGGCGAGCATGTGCAGGGCGTAGCGCACTTTCCAGAGAAACTCCTGGCTGGAGGCGAGCAGGGCGTACTCGCTTTCCAGGAGAAACCCCTGGCCGACCATGGCGTGCAGGTTCAGGGTGCCGAAGTGTCGGCGTGCAACCCAGAGGATGGTCTGGATATCACGCAGGCCGCCGGGGGAGCCTTTGACGTTGGGCTCCAGGTTGTATTCGGTGTCGTTGTACTTGCCGTGCCGGGCACGCTTTTCGCTGTGTTTGGCGAGGAAGAAATCCTTGCTCGGCCACATCTGCTCGGTGCTGGTGACTTCCTGCATGCGCAGGCGCAGGCGCTCGGGGCCAGCGATGGTACGGCTTTCCATCAGGTTGGTGATGACCGTCAGGTCGGCGCGGGCTTCGCTGGCGCACTCGTCGATGCTGCGTACGCTTTGCCCGACTTCCAGGCCGATGTCCCACAGCAGAGTGAGAAACTGCTCGATCGGCTCGCGGAAGGTTTCGTGGTCGGCGTTGTCCAGCAGGATCAGCAGGTCAATATCCGAGAAGGGGTGCAGCTCGCCGCGGCCATAGCCACCGACCGCCAGCAGGGCGATGTCGGCGTCTTCGCTCCAGGGCAGGCGATCCCAGGCTTCGCGCAGGATCTGGTCGACAAACCAGGCGCGGTCTTCCACCAGGCGGCGCACATCGCGGCCGGCCCGGAAGCGTTCGTCGAGCACTTCGCGGGCATGGCGGATGGCCTTTTTGAAGGCGGCGATGGGGCTGGCCTTGAGGGCCAGCTCCGCTTGGAACTGGCCGCGGTCGAACAGCTCGGGATCTACCTGCGGCATGTGCGCGCCTTCCTTATCAACTATGTAGGGTGCGCCGTGCGCACCAATGAGCGGGAAACCTCAGGCCGAGGTACGCGCAATGGTGTCATCACTGCGCAGGGTGAAGATCTCGTAGCCGTCGGCGGTCACCAGAATGGTGTGCTCCCACTGGGCGGAGAGCTTGCGGTCCTTGGTGATGGCGGTCCAGCCGTCGCCCAGGGTGCGGGTTTCCGGGCGGCCCTGGTTGATCATCGGCTCGATGGTGAAGGTCATGCCTTCTTGCAGCTCCATCCCGGTGCCGGCGCGACCGTAGTGCAGCACCTGCGGCTCTTCATGGAATACCGCGCCGATACCGTGACCACAGTACTCACGCACCACGGAGAAGCCGTTCTTCTCGGCATGCTTCTGGATCACTTCGCCGATATCGCCCAGGCGCGTACCTGGCTTGACCAATTCGATACCTTTATACATGCACTCCTGGGTGATCTTGGCCAGGCGCTCGGCCCACTCGGGAACCTTGCCAACCATAAACATCTTGCTGGTGTCGCCGTGATAACCATCCTTGATCACGGTGATGTCGATGTTGATCACATCACCTTCTTTCAGCGGCTTGTCGTTCGGGATGCCGTGACAGACCACATGGTTGACCGAGGTGCAGATCGACTTGGGGAACCCTTTGTAGTTGAGCGGCGCGGGGATGGCCTGCTGCACGTTGACGATATAGTCGTGGCAGATGCGATCAAGCTCTTCGGTGGTGACGCCGGGCTTGACGTGTTCGCCGATCATTTCCAGAACTTCGGCAGCCAGGCGACCGGCTACGCGCATTTTCTCGATTTCGTCGGGCGTTTTAATGGTGACGGTCATAGTGCGGCTCTCGGACGCGAACAGAAAGGGCGTTATCTTAACAGCTACCAGCCGCCTGCCATAAGCAGCACGTGAGTCCGTTGTGCGGGTTTAGTAGGCTTTGCGCTGTGCGCGTGTAGCCTGTGCCCATCTTTTATGGTATAAAACGCGCCGCTTTACGGGCTGTGTGCCCGAAAGCTTAAACCCACACACGTATCGACACGGTTTCCTGGGTGCCTTGCGACAAGTTCGCGGGGTTGGAGATCGGGATACGTGGAGGCCTAACCCGACTTATCAAGGAACTATCATGTCCCAAGTCAACATGCGCGATATGCTGAAGGCCGGTGTGCACTTCGGCCACCAGACCCGTTACTGGAACCCGAAAATGGGCAAGTACATTTTCGGCGCGCGTAACAAGATTCACATCATCAACCTCGAAAAAACCCTGCCGATGTTCAACGAAGCCCTGTCTTTCGTTGAGAAGCTGGCTGCTGGCAAGAACAAGATCCTGTTCGTTGGCACCAAGCGCTCCGCTGGCAAAATCGTGGCTGAAGAAGCCGCACGTTGCGGCTCGCCGTACGTCGACCATCGCTGGTTGGGCGGCATGCTGACCAACTACAAAACCATCCGCGCCTCGATCAAGCGTCTGCGTGATCTGGAAGTTCAGTCTCAGGACGGTACTTTCACCAAGCTGACCAAGAAAGAAGCCCTGATGCGTAGCCGCGATCTGGAAAAACTGGATCGCAGCCTGGGTGGTATCAAGGACATGGGCGGCCTGCCGGACGCACTGTTCGTGATCGACGTTGACCACGAGCGCATCGCCATCACCGAAGCCAACAAGCTGGGCATCCCGGTCATCGGCGTTGTCGATACCAACAGCAGCCCGGAAGGCGTTGACTACATCATCCCAGGCAACGATGACGCCATTCGCGCCATCCAGCTGTACATGGGTGCCATGGCTGACGCTGTTGTGCGTGGCCGCAGCAACGCTAACGGCGGCACCGACGAGTTTGTCGAGCAAGCCCCGGCTGTAGAAGCTGCTGAAGGCTAAGTAAAACGCGTACAGCGTTTGCTTAGTTCGCAAAAAGGGGGCTTGGCCCCCTTTTTGCCACCTTGAAAACCATCGCCGACATACCGTTGCAAATGTTTCAGGTCATTGTCGGCAGTGCGTTACGAATTGAGCGCCCGTTTTTGGCGGGTGGAATGGTTAACAACCTATCCAGAGGATTTTGAAATGGCAGAAATTACTGCAGCGTTGGTTAAAGAACTGCGTGAGCGTACTGGCGAAGGCATGATGGATTGCAAAAAAGCCTTGACCAAGGCTGGCGGCGACATCGAAAAAGCCATCGACGACATGCGTGCTTCCGGCGCGATCAAGGCTGCCAAAAAAGCCGGCAACGTAGCTGCCGAAGGCGCGATCAGCATCAAGGAAGACGGCAAGGCTGCCGTTATCATCGAAGTCAACTCGCAGACCGACTTCCTGGCCCTGCAGGACGACTTCAAGAACTTTGTAGCTGCCAGCGTTGAAAAAGCTTTCGCTGACAAACTGACCGAAGTTGAGCCGCTGATCGCCGCTCAGGAAGAAGCCCGTCTGGCCCTGGTTGCCAAATGCGGTGAGAACGTCAACATCCGTCGTCTGGCGCGCATCGAAGGCGACGTTCTGGGTTCTTACCTGCACGGCAACAAGATCGGTGTTGTGGTTGTGCTCAAAGGCGGCAACGTCGAGCTGGCTAAAGACATCGCCATGCACGTAGCGGCCAGCAACCCAGAGTTCCTGCTGCCTTCGCAGGTTTCCGCTGAAGCCATTGAGCGCGAGAAAGCCGTGTTCATCAGCCTCAACGAAGAGAAAATCAAAGGCAAGCCGGAAAACATTGTTGAGAACATGGTCAAGGGCCGTATCAGCAAGTTCCTGGCCGAAGCCAGCCTGGTCGAGCAGGCGTTCGTCAAAAACCCTGAAATCAAGGTCGGTGAGCTGGCCAAGCAGGGCGGCGCTGAAATCGTTTCCTTCACCTACTTCAAAGTGGGCGAAGGCATCGAGAAGCCAGTCGACAACTTCGCTGAAGAAGTTGCCGCGCAAGTGGCTGCTGCCAACAAGCAGTAAGACGGTTCTTTACTGTCGACAGGAGAGGCTGCCCGCTAACGCGCGCAGCCTCTTTGTCAAATAAGGACGGGGAGTTGTTGTTCGCTTCTATTATTGAGGCGCACCAATTGTCCGGGGCGCAGTCAAAGCGCTCGATAATTCGGGTTTAAACCCGTAAAGAATTCAAACGCCGCAGGAGAGACTCGCAATGGCTCAGCAGATGAGTGGTCGTCAACCGCGTTACAAGCGCATTCTGCTCAAACTTAGCGGCGAGGCCCTGATGGGGTCCGAAGATTTCGGCATCGATCCCAAGGTGCTTGACCGCATGGCGCTGGAAGTCGGCCAGCTGGTAGGTATCGGCGTGCAGGTTGGTCTGGTGATTGGGGGTGGCAACCTGTTCCGTGGTGCGGCCCTGAGCGCTGCGGGCATGGACCGGGTAACCGGCGACCACATGGGCATGCTGGCCACGGTAATGAATGCCCTGGCCATGCGCGACGCCCTGGAGCGCTCGAACATTCCGGCCATCGTCATGTCGGCCATTTCCATGGTCGGGGTGACCGATCATTACGACCGACGCAAGGCCATGCGTCATCTGAAAACCGGTGAGGTGGTGATTTTCGCTGCTGGCACTGGTAATCCGTTCTTTACCACTGATTCGGCTGCCTGCCTGCGCGCCATCGAAATCGATGCCGATGTGGTGCTCAAGGCGACCAAGGTCGATGGCGTGTACACTGCCGACCCATTCAAGGATCCGCATGCCGAGAAGTTTGATCGCCTGACTTATGACGAGGTGCTCGACCGCAAGCTGGGTGTGATGGACCTGACGGCGATCTGCCTGTGCCGCGACCATAATATGCCGCTGCGCGTTTTCAACATGAACAAGCCCGGCGCCCTGCTGAACGTTGTAGTCGGCGGCGCTGAAGGCACTCTGATCGAGGAAGATAAGCATGATCAATGAGATCAAGAAAGACGCCCAGGTACGCATGCAGAAGAGCCTGGAATCGCTGATTCACGCCTTCAGCCGCATCCGTACTGGCCAGGCGCACCCGAGCATCCTGGCGGGGGTGATGGTGCCGTATTACGGTGCCGATACTCCGATCAACCAGGTGGCCAACGTGACCGTCAAGGACTCGCGCACCCTGCAGGTGGTGGCGTTCGAGCGCAATATGCTGTCCGCCGTGGACAAGGCCATTCAGAGCTCTGGTCTGGGTTTTAACCCGACTAACCTGGGCGAGCTGTTGCTGGTAACCATGCCGGCACTGACCGAAGAGACCCGTAAGGGCTTCACCAAACAAGCGCGTGATGCCGCTGAAGACGGCCGTGTTGCGGTGCGCAATATCCGCCGCGATGCCCTGAGCCAGCTGAAAGACTTGGTCAAGGAAAAGGAAATCAGCGAAGACGAAGAGCGCCGTGCGGCGGATGACATCCAGAAGCTGACCGACAAGTTCGTAGCGGAAATCGAAGTGGCGGTGAAGCAGAAAGAAGCGGATCTGATGGCCGTTTAACGGTCAGATTATCGCCATGGACAAAACCAACGACGGTAATCGGATTGCCGTGCCACGGCATGTGGCAATCATCATGGACGGCAATAACCGCTGGGCGAAGAAGCGTCTGCTGCCTGGTGTTGCCGGCCACAAGGCTGGCGTTGATGCCGTGCGTGCAGTGATCGAGGTGTGTGCCGAGGCTGGGGTCGAGGTGTTGACCCTGTTCGCGTTCTCCAGTGAAAACTGGCAGCGCCCAGCCGAGGAGGTCAGCGCGCTGATGGAGCTGTTCCTCAGTGCGTTGCGGCGTGAGGCGAAAAAGCTTGATGCCAATGACATCAGCTTGCGCATCATCGGTGATCGTTCACGTTTTCACCCCGAGCTGCAGGCGGCGATGCGCGATGCAGAAGCGCAAACCGCTGGTGATAAGCGCTTTGTTCTGCAGGTGGCGGCCAACTACGGTGGTCAGTGGGATATCGCGCAGGCGGCGCAGCGGCTGGCGCGTGAAGTGCAGGGCGGCCACCTGCGCGCCGAAGATATCACCCCGGAGCTACTGCAAAGCTGTCTGGTGACCGGCGATCTGCCGTTGCCTGATCTGTGCATCCGTACCGGCGGTGAACATCGCATCAGCAATTTCCTGCTCTGGCAACTGGCGTACACCGAGCTGTATTTCTCCGACCTGTATTGGCCGGATTTCAAACACGACGCCATGCGCAAAGCCTTGGCCGATTTTGCTAGCCGCCAGCGTCGCTTCGGGAAAACCAGCGAGCAGGTTGCAGCTGAGGCGCGTAACTGATGCTCAAACAACGAATTATCACTGCTTTGGTACTGCTGCCGTTTGCGCTGGGCGGTTTCTTTCTGCTGGATGGCGGTTTGTTTGCGCTGTTTATCGGGGCGGTGGTCAGCCTGGGTGCCTGGGAATGGGCGCGTTTGGCTGGTTTTGCCGCGCAGGTGCAGCGTGTGGCTTATGCCGTGTTGGTTGCAGCGTTGCTGTTGGGCTTGTACCTGCTGCCGCAGCTGGCGCCCTGGTTGTTGTTGATCGGCGTCGCGTGGTGGGTAATTGCCACGTTTCTGGTGCTGGGCTACCCCGGCAGCAGCCGGTATTGGGTGGCGGCGCCTGTTAGGCTGCTGATCGGTTTGCTGATTCTGTTGCCGGCCTGGCAGGGGTTGGTGCTGTTCAAGCAGTGGCCTGAGGCCAACTGGTTGATCCTGGCGGTGATGGTGCTGGTCTGGGGGGCTGATATCGGTGCCTATTTTGCCGGTCGCCGTTTCGGCAAGCGCAAGCTGGCGCCGCAGGTCAGTCCTGGCAAGAGCTGGGAAGGCGTGTTTGGCGGCCTGCTGGCGACGCTGCTGATCTGCGCAGGTGTGGCGATCTACCGTGATTGGTCGATTTCCAGCGCGCTGCTGGCATTGCTCGGTACTGCGGTGGTGGTGCTGATCTCGGTAGTCGGTGATTTGACCGAAAGCATGTTCAAGCGCCAGTCGGGCATCAAAGACAGCAGCAACCTGCTGCCAGGGCATGGCGGCGTGTTGGATCGTATCGATAGCCTGACGGCTGCTATCCCGGTATTTGCCGCGTTGCTTTGGCTGGCGGGTTGGGGCGCGCTGTGAGCCAGCTGCAACAGATTACGGTGCTGGGAGCTACTGGTTCGATTGGCCTCAGCACCCTTGATGTGATTGCCCGTCACCCTGAGCGCTATCAGGTGTTCGCGCTTTCTGGTTTCAGCCGTCTGGCTGAGCTGGAAGCCCTGTGCATGATCTATCGTCCGCGCTTTGCCGTGGTACCGCAGGCTCTGCAAGCTCGCCAGCTTCAGGACTGCTTGCGCGCGGCCGGCTTGGTCACCCAAGTGCTCCATGGTCCCGAGGGATTATGTGAAGTGGCGGCGCATCCCGACGTGGATGCGGTGATGGCGGCGATTGTCGGTGCTGCCGGCTTACCGCCGACCCTGGCGGCTGTTGAGGCTGGCAAGAAGGTGCTGTTGGCCAACAAAGAAGCTCTGGTGATGTCAGGCGCGCTATTTATGCAGGCGGTGCGTAAAAGTGGCGCTGTACTGTTGCCGATTGATAGCGAGCACAACGCGATTTTTCAGTGTCTGCCGGGTGACTATGCCCGTGGTCTGCAACAAGTTGGTGTGCGGCGTATCCTGCTGACCGCTTCCGGCGGGCCGTTTCGCGAGATGCCGTTGGATCAGCTGCATGCAGTCACGCCCGAGCAGGCGTGCGCGCACCCCAATTGGTCGATGGGGCGCAAGATCTCGGTGGATTCGGCCAGCATGATGAATAAAGGGCTGGAGCTGATCGAGGCCTGCTGGCTGTTCGATGCTGCGCCTGCCCAGGTTGAAGTGGTGGTACACCCGCAGAGTGTGATCCACTCGCTGGTCGATTATGTCGATGGCTCGGTATTGGCTCAGCTGGGCAATCCGGACATGCGCACGCCGATCAGTCATGCCCTGGCCTGGCCGGAGCGTATTGACTCCGGGGTGGCACCGCTGGATCTGTTCGCGATCGCCCGTCTGGACTTTCAGGCACCTGATGAGCAGCGTTTCCCCTGTTTGCGTTTGGCGCGCGAGGCTGCTCAGGCCGGTGGTACTGCGCCGGCCATGCTCAATGCGGCCAATGAAGTGGCTGTAGCGGCTTTCCTGGCCGGACGCATCTGTTTTCCCGAGATCGCGCGTATCATCGAAGATGTTCTGCATACTGAGCCCGCTCTGGCGGTTGAGAGTCTGGAAACAGTATTGGCAGCCGATGGCCGTGCTCGTTTCCTGGCCGAACAATGGCTGAGTCAGCGCTGATCGCTGACGCGGAGAAGTTTGATGAGTGCCTTGTATATGCTGGTCGGTACCTTGGTGGCGCTTGGGGTGCTGGTAACCATCCATGAGTTTGGTCATTTCTGGGTGGCTCGCCGTTGCGGGGTCAAGGTACTGCGTTTTTCTGTCGGCTTTGGCAGTCCGCTGTTGCGCTGGCATGACCGCCAGGGCACGGAATTTGTTGTGGCGGCCATCCCGCTGGGTGGCTACGTGAAAATGCTTGATGAGCGTGAGGGCGATGTGCCGCCCGAATTGCTTGATCAATCTTTCAATCGCAAATCGGTAAAGCAGCGCATCGCCATCGTGGCGGCGGGGCCGGTGGCGAACTTCCTTCTTGCGCTGCTGTTCTTCTGGGTGCTGGCGATGCTCGGTAGCCAGCAGGTGCGTCCGGTCATTGGCGCGGTTGAGGCGGGCAGTCTGGCGCAAGCGGCGGGTTTGCAGGCTGGGCAGGAAATTGTTGCGATAAACGGTAAGCCGACCACCGGCTGGACTGCGGTCAACCTGCAATTGGTCACGCGGCTGGGCGAGACGGGGCAGCTGGATGTGGCTGTGCGCGAGCCTGGCTCTTCTGTCGACAGCCTGCTGCGGATCGAGTTGGACAACTGGTTGCGTGGCGCTGATGAGCCAGATCCGATTGCCTCCTTGGGTATTCGGCCATGGCGTCCGGTGCTGGAGCCGGTTCTGGCGCAACTTGATCCAAAGGGGCCGGCATTTGCTGCCGGACTGAAAGAAGGTGACCGCTTGCTAGCGCTGAACGGTCAGGCGTTGGCTGATTGGCAGCAACTGGTCGATCAGGTGCGTGGTTTGCCGGGTAAAAGCATCACGCTGCAAATTGAGCGGCAAGGACAGCAGTTGGATGTGCCACTGACCCTGGCTGCGCGAGGGGAGGGCGAGACGCTGACGGGTTATATGGGGGCCGGTGTTGCGGGCGGTGAATGGCCTGCCGAGATGCTCCGTGAAGTGCGCTTTGGTCCGCTGGAAGCCGTTGCCGAGGGTGCCAGGAATACCTGGGCAATGAGCGTTCTGACCCTTAATTCACTGAAGAAAATGCTGTTTGGTGAGCTCTCGGTAAAAAACTTGAGCGGGCCGATAACCATTGCTAAAGTGGCGGGCGCTTCCGCTGAGTCGGGCTTGAGTGATTTCCTGAAATTCCTCGCCTACCTGAGCATTAGCCTGGGGGTTCTTAATCTGCTGCCCATCCCCGTGCTGGATGGGGGGCATCTGCTTTTTTATCTGGTCGAGTGGGTGCGTGGTCGCCCGCTGTCGGAACGGATACAGGGTTGGGGAATGCAGATCGGCATCAGTTTGGTGATCGGGGTCATGTTGCTGGCCCTGGTAAACGACTTGAGCCGCCTGTAACCGCTGCTGAATTACGCTCTCGGTATGTACAAGAAGTGTCGCGCTAAGCGGCGGATTTTTTATTGTCAGTTGGAATAAGAAAGGACTTCATGAAACGTCTGCTGCTACCTGCGGTGCTTGCCGCACTGATGATCACCGAAGTTCACGCCGAGTCCTTCACCATCTCCGATATTCGGGTTACCGGCTTGCAGCGGGTTTCCGCTGGTAGCGTATTTGGTGCCCTGCCACTCAATGTGGGCGCACAAGCCGATGACCGCGCGCTGGTCGAGGCGACCCGCGAGCTGTTCAAAACCGGTTTCTTTCAGGATATCCAGCTTGGCCGTGATGGCGACGTGCTGGTTATTACCGTCGTTGAGCGTCCATCGATTTCCAGCATCGAGATCGAAGGCAACAAGGCCATCAGCAGCGAAGACCTGCTCAAAGGCCTGAACCAGTCGGGTCTGGCCGAAGGCGAGATTTTCCAGCGCGCTACCCTAGAAGGTGTGCGCAACGAATTGCAGCGTCAGTACGTTGCCCAAGGCCGTTACTCTGCGGAAATCGAAGCCGAAGTAATCCCTCAACCGCGTAACCGCGTGGCCTTGAAGATCAACATCAACGAAGGCTCGGTTGCTGCGATTCAACACATCAACGTGGTGGGTAATACCGTCTTCTCCGACGAGGACCTGATTGCCCTGTTCGAGCTGAAGACCACCAACTGGCTGTCCTTCTTCAAGAACGACGACAAGTATGCTCGCGAAAAGCTGTCTGGTGACTTGGAGCGTCTGCGTTCCTACTACCTGGATCGCGGCTACATCAATATGGATATCAGCTCGACCCAGGTATCCATTACCCCGGACAAGAAACATGTATATGTCACCGTCAACGTCGACGAGGGTGAGAAGTACACCGTACGTGAGGTCAAACTCAGCGGTGAACTGAAAGTGCCGGAAGAAGAAGTCCGCGCACTGCTGCTGGTTCAGGAAGGCCAGGTGTTCTCGCGTAAGGTGATGACCACCACTTCCGAGCTGGTTACCCGTCGTCTGGGTAACGAGGGTTATACCTTCGCCAACGTCAACGGCGTGCCGGAGGCTCATGACGATGGCACTGTGTCGATCACCTTTGTGGTCGACCCAGGCAAGCGTGCTTACGTCAACCGCATCAACTTCCGCGGTAACACCAAGTCGGAAGACGAAGTGCTACGCCGCGAAATGCGCCAGATGGAAGGTGGTTGGGCCTCGACTTACCTGATTGATCAGTCCAAGACCCGCCTGGAGCGTCTCGGTTACTTCAAGGAAGTCAACGTTGAAACCCCGCAGGTGCCAGGTACCGACGATCAGGTGGACGTTAACTACAGCGTCGAAGAGCAGGCCTCTGGTTCGATTACTGCCAGCGTTGGTTTTGCCCAGAACGCCGGTCTGATTCTGGGCGGTTCGATTACCCAGAATAACTTCCTCGGTAGCGGTAATAAGGTCAGCGTTGGTTTGACCCGCAGCGAGTACCAGAGCAACTACAACTTCGGTTTCGTTGATCCCTACTGGACGCCGGACGGTGTCAGCTTGGGCTATAACGCGTTCTTCCGTGAGACGGATTACGATGAACTGAACACTGACGTGTCCAGTTATGCAGTCGATAGTTTTGGTGCTGGTGTGAGTATCGGTTACCCGATCAGTGATACCTCGCGCCTGACCTACGGCCTGACCATTCAGAATGACAGTATCAGCACCGGTGTTTATACCGTTGATGAAATCTTCAACTTTATCGAGGCCGAGGGTGATAACTACCTAAACCTCAAAGCCTCTATTGGCTGGTCGGAGTCGACTCTTAACCGTGGTGTGCTGGCCAACCGTGGTCACTCACAAAGTCTGGTTTTTGAAACCACCGTGCCTGGTAGTGATCTGTCGTTCTTCAAGATTGACTACCGCGGCCAGGTATTCAAACCACTGAGTGACACCTATACATTGCGCTTCCACAGCCAACTGGGCTTTGGCGAGAGCTATGGTTCGACATCCGATTTGCCGTTCTATGAACATTATTACGCGGGTGGTTTCAACTCGGTACGAGGGTTCAAGGACAGCAGCCTTGGGCCTCGTAGTACACCGAGTCGTGGTCAGGCAGTTACTGGAAACAAAGGCACTGCATTTGACCCGGATCAAGACCCGCTGCCGTTTGGCGGCAACGTACTGGTTCAAGGTGGTGTAGAGCTGTTGTTCCCCATGCCCTTCGTTAAAGATCAGCGTTCGCTGCGTACTGCGCTGTTTTGGGATGTGGGTAATGTCTTCGATACCAACTGCGGCAAGACTCAGACTGATTGCAACAATATCGATCCGGGACAGCTCGCCAGTTCCGTGGGTGTCGGTCTGACCTGGATCACCGCGTTGGGGCCGTTGAGTTTCAGTCTGGCCATGCCAATCCTCAAGCCGGATGATGCTGATACGCAGATTTTCCAGTTCTCTCTCGGTCAGACGTTCTAAGCGTCAGATTATTGAATACCAACAGTTTTGCAGGAGTTGCACCGTGCGTAAGTTGACTCAACTGGTTTTGCTAAGCGTCGCCATGCTGGCCACTCCGGCATTTGCCGAAATGAAAGTGGCGGTATTGAACTATCAGATGGCGCTGCTTGAGTCTGATGCAGCCAAGCGTTATGCCGTCGATGCCGAGAAGAAATTTGGCCCGCAACTGAACAAGCTGAAAACTCTGGAAAGCGATGCCAAGCGTATTCAGGATCGCCTGGTCAAAGATGGTGAGAAGATGCAGACCGCCGAGCGTGAGCGTCTGGAACTTGAATTCAAGCAGAAGGCCCGTGATTTCCAGTTCCAGTCCAAAGAGCTGAACGAGTCCAAGGCTGTGGCTGACCGCGAGATGCTGAAGAAGCTCAAGCCGAATCTGGACAAAGCCGTGGAAGAAGTGATCAAGACCGGTAACTTTGACCTGGTTCTGGAGCGCGGTGCAGTGATTGATGTCAAACCTCAGTTCGACATCACTCGCCAGGTTATCGAGCGCATGAATCAGCTGCGCTGATCATGAGTGCAATGGTTTATACCCTCGGTCAACTGGCCGAGCGCTTGGGAGCCACGCTGCGTGGCTCCGCAGAGCAGACTGTCAGCGGCCTGGCGACCTTGCAGGAAGCCAGTGCTGAACAGTTGAGTTTTCTGGCCAATCCCCAGTACCGCAAGTACCTCTCCAGCAGCCAGGCAGGTGCAATCCTGCTGACAGCTGCGGATGCTGAAGGCTATGCCGGTAATGCTCTGATTGTCGCTAATCCCTACCTGGCGTATGCCGAACTGTCTCACGTGTTTGATCGCAAGCCGCGTGCTTTGGCAGGTGTGCATCCGACTGCGGTAGTAGCGGTCGATGCGCAGGTTGATGCCAGTGCCAGTATCGGTGCCTATGCGGTGATCGAGAGTGGTGCGCAGATTGCTGCTGGCGTAACCGTTGGCGCGCAGTGCGTGGTCGGTGCGCGGTCGGTCATTGGCGAGGGCGGCTGGCTCGCACCGCGAGTGACCCTGTATCACGATGTGCGCATTGGGAAGCGTGTGGTGATTCAATCTGGCGCAGTGGTCGGCGGCGAAGGCTTCGGCTTTGCCAATGAGAAGGGCGTCTGGCAGAAGATCGCCCAGATCGGCGGGGTCACCATCGGTGATGACGTCGAGATCGGCGCCAACACCACGGTCGACCGTGGCGCGCTGTCCGATACGCTGATCGGCAACGGGGTCAAACTGGATAACCAGATCATGATCGCGCACAACGTGCAGATCGGCGACAACACCGCCATGGCCGGTTGCGCTGGGATTTCCGGCAGCACCAAAATCGGCAAGAACTGCATGATTGCTGGCGGCGTGGGCATGGTTGGGCATATTGAGGTGTGCGACAACGTGTTCGTGACCGGTATGACCATGGTCACCCGTTCGATCACTGAACCGGGTTCCTATTCGTCAGGCACCGCCATGCAGCCGGCCGCCGAGTGGCGCAAGAGCGCCGCGCGCATTCGTCAATTGGATGACATGGCGCGTCGCCTGCAACAGTTGGAAAAGCAGCTGGCCACCGTGACCTCGGCCGCCGACACTTCATCTGATGCCTGAGCCGGTTTTGCCGGCTTCTCTTTTTTCTCTTACAGGCTTCTCTGCACATGATGGACATTAACCAGATTCGCGAATACTTGCCGCACCGCTATCCGTTCCTGCTGGTGGACCGGGTGGCTGAGCTGGACCTCGAGGGCAAGAGCATTCGTGCCTACAAGAATGTCAGCATCAATGAGCCATTCTTCAACGGCCACTTCCCGGAACACCCGATCATGCCGGGCGTGCTGATCATCGAGGCCATGGCCCAGGCTGCCGGTATTCTTGGCTTCAAGATGATGGACCTTAAGCCGGCAGACGGCACCCTGTATTACTTTGTCGGTTCCGACAAGCTACGCTTTCGTCAGCCGGTAGTGCCGGGCGATCAGTTGATCCTCGAAGCCAAATACCTGAGTAACAAGCGCAGCATCTGGAAGTTCGAGTGCAAGGCCAGTGTCGACGGCAAAGAAGTCTGCTCGGCAGAAATCATCTGTGCGGAACGCAAGCTATGAGTTTGATTGACCCTCGCGCCATTATTGACCCCAGTGCCAAGCTGGCCGACGACGTTGTCGTCGGCCCTTGGTCGATAATCGGGGCCGATGTGGAAATTGGCGAGGGTACAGTGATCGGCCCCCATGTGATTCTCAAGGGGCCGACGCGGATCGGTAAGCACAACAGGATCTATCAATTCTCCTCGGTGGGTGAAGACACCCCTGACCTCAAATACCAGGGTGAGGCGACTCGTCTGGTTATTGGCGATCACAACGTGATCCGTGAGGGCGTGACCATCCATCGCGGTACCGTGCAGGATCGTAGTGAAACTACGATTGGCGATCACAATCTGATCATGGCCTACGCCCACGTTGGCCATGACAGCGTGATCGGCAACCATTGCATCCTGGTCAATAACACCGCATTGGCTGGACATGTATGGGTGGACGACTGGGCAATTCTCTCCGGTTACACCCTGGTGCATCAGTTCTGCCGTATTGGCGCGCACAGCTTTTCCGGCATGGGCACGGCGATTGGCAAGGATGTACCGGCCTTTGTCACCGTATTCGGTAATCCGGCCGAAGCGCGCAGCATGAACTTCGAAGGCATGCGCCGTCGTGGTTTCAGCGCCGAGGCGATTGCCGCCTTGCGTCGTGCTTACAAGATTGTCTATCGGCAGGGACTTACTGTTGAGCAGGCGATGGCCGAGTTGGCCGAGTCGTCTGCAGAATTTCCCGAAGTCGCGATCTTCCGCGACTCCATCCAGGCTTCAAGCCGCGGCATTACCCGATAATTTATGACTGACCTGATGCGTGTCGCGCTGGTCGCTGGCGAGGCGTCTGGCGATATTCTTGGTGCGGGCCTGATGCAGGCCCTCAAAGCCCAATACCCGCAGATCGAATTTATCGGTGTCGGTGGCCCGCTGATGCAGGCGCAAGGGCTGACTTCCTACTTTCCGATGGAACGCCTGGCTGTCATGGGCCTGGTAGAGGTGCTCGGCCGTCTGCCCGAACTGCTGTCGCGACGCAAACGCCTGATTCGTACCCTGATTGATGCCAAGCCCGACGTGTTTATCGGCATTGATGCCCCTGATTTCAACCTGACGGTTGAACTCAAGCTGCGTCAGGCTGGCATCAAGACTGTGCATTACGTCAGCCCGTCGGTTTGGGCCTGGCGGCAGAAGCGCGTGCTGAAGATTCGTGAAGCCTGCGACCTGATGTTGACCCTGTTCCCCTTTGAGGCGCAGTTCTATCAGGATCATCAGGTGCCGGTGCGTTTTGTTGGCCACCCGCTGGCCGATACCATCCCACAGCAAGCCGACCGTCATTCCGCCCGCGATGCGCTGAATTTGCTGCAGGATCAGCCGGTGGTGGCCCTGCTGCCAGGTAGTCGCGGTGGTGAAGTGGCACGTCTGGGCAGTCTGTTTCTTGATGCTGCCGTACGTTTGCGCACCTTGCGTCCAGGTATCCAGTTCGTTCTGCCGTGCGCCAGCCCCGAGCGTCGCGCGCAGCTTGAGCAGATGCTGGTGGGCCGTGATCTGCCGCTGACCCTGCTCGACGGACGTTCCCATGAGGCGTTGGCAGCATGCGATGCCGTATTGATCGCCTCCGGTACGGCGACCCTGGAAGCCCTGTTGTACAAGCGGCCCATGGTGGTGGCGTACAAGGTTGCGCCGCTCACCTACCGCATCCTCAAGCGTCTGGTCACCAGTGCCTATATTTCCCTGCCGAACCTGCTGGCCGAGCGTTTGCTTGTGCCGGAAATGATTCAGGATGCGGCTACGCCAGAAGCGTTGGCTCAATTACTGGCTCCGTTGCTGGATGGCGGTGAAGTGCAGACCGAAGGCTTCGATGTGATTCACCGTGCGCTGCGTCGCGATGCTTCGGTGCAAGCCGCCACGGCGGTATTGCAGCTGGCAGGTCGCGGCTGATGCAGTTGGGGTTGGATTTCACTCTGGTGCAGGAACTGGTCGCCGGTGTCGATGAAGTCGGTCGCGGCCCGCTCTGTGGTGCGGTGGTGACAGCTGCGGTGATTCTCGATCCGGCGCGGCCGATTCTGGGTTTGAATGATTCGAAAAAACTCAGCGAAGCCCGTCGCGACAAACTCTTCGATGAAATCCGCGAGAAAGCCCTGGCCTGGTGCATTGCTCGCGCCGAGGTTGAAGAGATTGACCGCCTGAATATTCTCCACGCCACCATGCTGGCCATGCAGCGTGCGGTCGAAGGCTTGAGCGTGACACCCAAGCTGGCGCTGATCGACGGCAACCGTTGCCCGAAACTGCAGGTGCCTAGCGCTGCGGTGATCAAGGGCGACAGTCAGGTGCCAGCGATTGCTGCGGCCTCGATCCTGGCCAAGGTCAGCCGTGATCGCGAGATGCAACTGCTGGATGCGCAATACCCCGGCTACGGCATTGCCGGGCACAAGGGTTATCCCACGGCTGTGCACCTGGATGCCTTGCGCCGTTTGGGGCCAACGCCGATTCATCGGCGCTCATTCGGTCCTGTACGTGCGCTGCTTGAGCAGTAGTTGGATCACGCCTTATCGGTCCACCAGCTCAGGCTCGGCAGATATAGCGCGCTACATCCAGCCTACGCATAGATCCGCTGATCCACATGCTGGTGTTTGCACTTTGGCCCGGTACAATCCGGGCCTTATCGTTTTTGTGTTTTGTATAGGACTGCCATGACTGCTTCCTTCGTCCACCTGCGTTTGCACACCGAGTTTTCCCTGGTCGATGGGCTGGTGCGGGTCAAACCACTGATCAAGTCAGTGGCGGCAGCCGGGATGCCGGCGGTGGCGGTCACTGACATGAGCAATATGTGCTCGCTGGTGAAGTTCTATAAGGCGGCCATGGGCGGTGGCATCAAGCCGATCTGTGGTGCCGATATCTGGCTGGCCAGTGCCGAGGAAGATGGCCCATTGAGCCGCATGACCCTGCTGGCGATGAATGCCAAGGGCTACCGTAACCTCACGGAACTGGTCTCGCGCGGCTGGAGCGAAGGGCAGAGCAATGATCTGGTGATTATCCAGCGTGACTGGGTCAAGGAAGCGGCCGAGGGGCTGATTGCCTTGTCTGGCGCGAAAGAGGGAGAGATCGGCCATGCCTTGCTCGATGGTGAGCTGGCCACGGCTGAAGCGCTGTTGCAGGAATGGATGGCCGTTTTCCCCGAGCGTTTCTACCTGGAAGTACAACGCACCAACCGGGTCAATGATGAAGAGCACCTGCATGCTGCCGTAGCTCTGGCTGACAGGTTCGGTGCGCCGTTGGTGGCGACCAACGATGTGCGTTTTATCAAGCCGGACGATTTCGAGGCCCACGAAACCCGTGTATGTATTGGTGAAGGCCGCAGCTTGGACGACCCGCGCCGGCCGCGCAGCTATTCCGATCAGCAATACCTGAAAAGCCCGCAAGAAATGACCGAGTTGTTCAGCGACCTGCCCGAGGCGCTGGAAAACACCGTCGAGATCGCCAAACGCTGCAACATCGAAGTGCAGCTGGGTAAATACTTCCTGCCGGACTTCCCCGTGCCGGCGGGTATGACCATCGACGAGTACTTTCGTCAGGTGTCCTTCGAGGGCCTGGACGAGCGGCTGGAAGTGCTGCTGCCCAAGGACACCCCGGACTACGAGGCAAAGAAACAGGTCTATATCGACCGGCTGAATTTCGAGCTGGATATCATCATCCAGATGGGCTTCCCCGGTTACTTCCTGATCGTAATGGACTTCATCAAGTGGGCGAAGAACAACGGCGTGCCGGTCGGCCCTGGCCGGGGCTCGGGCGCCGGCTCGCTGGTGGCCTACGTGCAGAAAATCACCGACCTCGATCCGCTGGCCTATGACTTGCTGTTCGAGCGCTTCCTCAACCCGGAACGGGTCTCCATGCCCGACTTCGACGTCGACTTCTGCATGGATGGCCGCGACCGGGTAATCGACTACGTGGCCGAGAAATACGGGCGTAACGCGGTGAGCCAGATCATCACCTTCGGCACCATGGCGGCCAAGGCGGTGGTGCGCGACGTGGCACGGGCCCAGGGCAAGTCCTACGGCCTGGCCGACCGCCTGTCGAAGATGATCCCCTTCGAAGTCGGCATGACCCTGGAAAAAGCCTACGAGATGGAGGAGCCGCTGCGCGACTTCCTCAAGGTTGACGAAGACGCCCGGGAAATCTGGGACATGTCGCTTAAGCTCGAAGGCATCTGTCGCGGTACCGGTAAACACGCCGGTGGTGTGGTGATCGCGCCGACCAAGCTCACCGACTTTTCACCGATTGCCTGTGATGATGAAGGTGGCGGTCTGGTAACTCAGTTCGACAAGGACGATGTGGAGCAGGCCGGCCTGGTGAAGTTCGACTTCCTCGGCCTGCGTACCCTGACCATCATCAAATGGGCGATGGAGACCATCAACCGTGAGCAGGCCAAGCAGGGCCTGCCGGATTTGAATATCGATTTCATTCCGCTGGACGACAAGCCGACGTTCGCCATGTTGCAAAGGGCTGAAACCACCGCGGTGTTCCAGCTTGAATCGCGCGGCATGAAGGAGTTGATCAAAAAGCTCAAGCCCGACTGCCTGGAAGACATGATCGCTCTGGTGGCGCTGTTCCGTCCTGGTCCGCTGCAATCGGGCATGGTGGACGACTTCATCAACCGTAAACACGGTCGCGAGCCGATTTCCTACCCGCACCAGGACTACCAGTACGCCGGCCTTGAGCCAGTACTGAAACCGACCTACGGCATCATCCTGTACCAGGAGCAGGTGATGCAGATTGCCCAGGTGATGGCCGGTTACACCCTTGGTGGAGCGGACATGCTGCGCCGCGCCATGGGTAAGAAAAAACCCGAGGAAATGGCCAAACAGCGCGGCGGCTTTATTGAAGGTTGTGCCAATAACGGCATCGATGCCGACCTGGCCGGCAACATCTTCGACCTGGTGGAAAAGTTCGCCGGTTACGGCTTCAACAAATCCCACTCCGCCGCCTATGGCCTGGTGTCCTATCAGACTGCATGGCTCAAGGCGCACCATCCGGCGCCATTTATGGCCGCGGTGCTGTCGGCGGATATGCACAACACCGACAAGGTGGTCACCCTGATCGAGGAGTGCCGCAGCATGAAGCTGCGCCTCGACGCGCCGGATGTGAACATCTCCGAGTTCAAGTTCACGGTGAACAACGAGGGCTGGATCGTTTACGGCCTGGGTGCGATCAAGGGTGTCGGTGAAGGGCCGGTGGAGGCGATTGTCGAGGCGCGCGAGGCTGGTCCGTTCACGGATCTGTTCGACTTCTGTGCGCGGGTTGACCTCAAGCGCATCAACAAGCGCACCCTGGAAGCGCTGATTCGCAGCGGTGCACTGGATCGCCTCGGCCCGCATTTCCATGAAGAACTGAAAGCCTACAAGGCCAATATCGACCGTAACCGTGCGGTGCTGTTGGCGGCGATGGAAGAGGCCGTACAGGCCGCCGAGCAGACCGCGCGCAGCGCTGAAAGCGGGCACATGGACCTGTTTGGTGGCGTCTTTGCCGATGCCGAGGCGGATGTTTACCTCAATCATCTGCGTGCCCGCGAGTTGACGCTCAAGGAGCGTCTCAAGGGCGAGAAAGACACTCTTGGGCTGTACCTGACCGGTCACCCGATTGATGAGTACGAAGGTGAGGTGCGGCGCTTTGCTCGCCAGCGCATTGTCGACCTGAAGGCCGCGCGCGGTGACCAGACGATTGCCGGGCTGGTGGTCAACCTGCGCGTGATGAAGAACAAGAAAGGCGACAAGATGGGCTTTATCACCCTCGACGATCGCTCCGGGCGCATCGAGGCTTCGCTGTTTGCCGAAGCCTTCAACAGTGCTCAGGCCTTGCTGCAGACCGATGCTCTGGTGGTGGTCGAGGGTGAGGTGAGCAACGACGACTTCTCCGGTGGCCTGCGCCTGCGTGCCAAGCGGGTGATGAGCCTGGAAGAGGCGCGCACCGGCCTGGCCGACAGTTTGCGCCTTAAAGTCGCCAGCAGTGCGCTGCAGGGCGACCGCCTGCGCTGGTTGGCCGAGCTGTGCAGTCGTCATCGCGGCGCGTGCCCGATCACCGTCGATTACAGCGGCAGCGAGGCCAGCGCGCAGCTGCAATTTGGCGATAACTGGCGCATCGAACCGGCTGACAGTCTGATTCAAGCATTGCGTGACCAGTTCGGCCGCGACAACGTCTTTCTGCACTACCGCTGATTTGCGGGGCTGCGGCCTCGCCGGTTGGTCGTGATACGCCGCAATGTGCCTGGAAAACTTTCCTGCCATTTCGGGTGTCGACCTGAATGCGCCCGCTGCTATATGGTAGGGCGCGATAACGGATACAGCTCCCGGCCACTTGGCCGTCGACGCAAGACGGATGACTATGAACCCGAATTTTCTCGATTTCGAACAGCCGATCGCCGACCTGCAAGCCAAGATCGAAGAGCTTCGCCTGGTCGGTAACGACAACTCGTTGAACATCACTGATGAAATCGCCCGCCTGCAAGACAAGAGCAGCGCGCTGACCGAAAGCATTTTCGGCAACCTCAGCAGCTGGCAGATCGCTCAGCTGGCGCGTCACCCGCGCCGCCCCTACACCCTGGATTACCTGCAGCACATCTTTACCGAATTCGACGAGCTGCACGGCGACCGCCACTTCTCCGACGATGCCGCCCTGGTCGGTGGCGTGGCGCGTTTGGATGGGCAACCGGTCATGGTGATTGGTCATCAGAAAGGCCGCGAGATTCGCGAAAAGGTCCGTCGTAACTTCGGCATGCCGCGCCCTGAAGGCTACCGCAAGGCCTGCCGTCTGATGGAGATGGCCGAACGCTTCAAGATGCCGATCCTCACCTTTATCGATACGCCAGGTGCTTATCCGGGGATCGACGCGGAAGAGCGTGGGCAGAGTGAGGCGATTGCCTGGAACCTGCGTGTCATGGCGCGACTGAAAACCCCGATTATCGCCACCGTGATCGGCGAGGGCGGCTCCGGCGGCGCACTGGCCATCGGTGTGTGCGACCAGCTGAACATGCTGCAGTACTCCACCTACTCGGTGATTTCGCCGGAAGGCTGTGCCTCGATTCTGTGGAAGACTGCCGAGAAGGCACCTGATGCAGCCGAAGCCATGGGGATCACCGCCGAGCGTCTGAAAGGACTGGGCATTGTCGATCAGGTCATCGGTGAGCCGCTGGGCGGCGCACACAGTGACCCGGCAGCTGCGGCCGAATCGATTCGTCAGGCGCTGCTAGCTCAGCTGAAAACCCTCAAGGGGCTCGATACCGATGCGCTGCTCAAGCGTCGTTATGAGCGCCTGATGAGCTATGGCATTGCCTGATTGCTCAGGTGTAGCGCATACAACGGGCCTTCGGGCCCGTTGTTGTTTTAAGCTTGGCCAATGAACGCTCTGCATACCCGTCTATACGATGCTTTACAGTCCTGGAGGGATGCTCCGGGCTGGTGTGTGGCGCTGTCCGGCGGGCTGGATTCCACGGTGCTGTTGCACCTGCTGGCCAGCCTTGCGCAGCGAGAGACGTTGCCGCCTCTTTCCGCTATTCATATTCATCACGGTATGCAGGCTGTGGCTGATGCCTGGCCGGCGCATTGTCGTGATCTTTGCGCCGCCTTGTCTGTGCCGTTGCAGGTTGAATATGTGCAGGTGGCGCCTGGCGCCAGTCTTGAGCGTGCTGCGCGCGATGCCCGCTATGCGGCCTTTGCGGCCCGTCTCGGCGCAGGCGAATTGCTGCTGAGCGCGCAGCATCGCGATGACCAGGCGGAAACCCTGCTGTTTCGTCTGTTGCGCGGCGCGGGTGTGCAGGGGTTGGCGGGTATGCCGGTCAGCCGCGCGTTGGGTGCAGGGTATTTACTGCGCCCCTTGCTGGACTGCTCGCGCACCGAGTTGCTGGATTATGCGCAAGCTCACGGGCTGGTCTGGGTCGATGATCCATCCAATGCCGATGAACGCTTTTCACGCAACTATTTGCGGCGCCAGGTGTTGCCACGGCTGTCCCAGCGCTGGCCGCAGGCACATAACGCCCTGGCACGCAGCGCTGCACACCTGAGCGAAGCGCAACACCTGTTGAATGAGTTGGCGCAGCAGGATTTGCATGCAGCAAATGTTCCCACCGACTTTGCCTGGCTGCCAATGCCGTGTCTCGGGTTGCCGGCATTACGTGAGCTGAGTGAGGCGCGCCAGCGTAATGCCCTGCGTTACTGGCTGCGCCCTCTGACCACCATGCCGGACACAGAACATTGGGCCGGTTGGCAGGCGCTGCGCGATGCGGCGCCGGATGCCTCGCCGGTTTGGCAATTGGCCTCTGGTGAGCTGCGCCGTAGCCACGACCACCTTTGGTGGTTGGCGGGTGACTGGCTGCGCTCACCGCCATCGCCCGACATCTTCATCGAGGCTAACCAGCATCTACCGCTGACTGGTAATGGCGTCGTGCATATTCAGGGCAGCTTGCCCGTAGGTGACTGGCAGCTGGGTTACCGTCGGGCGGGTGAGCAGATCATGCTGCCAGGGCGCGGGCATCGTGACCTGAAGCGTCTGTTTAATGAATGGCGCATACCGGCGTTTGTCCGTGACCGTCTGCCGCTGCTGCGCCTGGATAACCAGGTTGTAGCAATCGCCAACCTGCCAGGTTTGCAGGGCGCCGCCGATGGCAGTTGGCAATTGCATTGGCAGCCATTGAGCGATGATCAAGGTTTGAGCTGATAAGCCCTTTCCGGTAGACTACGCTCCCGTCTTACTAGAGCTTTTGTTGACCCCCTTGGGGATCGACAGGGCTAGCTCATTGCAGAGCATCGCAGAGAGCCGCTTCGGTATTCCTTCGCTTTCCCTGGCGGCATTGACCGCTTAAACGCAGACTTCTAGGGTTTTTCATGACGCGCTACATATTCGTCACGGGTGGTGTTGTTTCTTCATTGGGGAAAGGCATCGCCTCGGCTTCATTGGCGGCTATCCTGGAGGCGCGGGGCCTGAAGGTCACCATGCTCAAGCTGGATCCCTATATCAACGTCGATCCGGGCACCATGAGCCCGTTCCAGCACGGTGAGGTGTTCGTCACCCACGACGGCGCTGAGACCGACCTTGACCTGGGCCACTATGAGCGGTTTATCCGCACCACCATGACCCAGAACAACAACTTCACCACTGGTCGCGTCTACGAAGACGTGCTGCGCCGTGAGCGCCGTGGTGATTACCTGGGCGCGACCATTCAGGTTATTCCGCACATCACCGATGAAATCAAGCGCCGCATCATCAAGGGTGCTGGCGATGCCGACGTGGCCATGGTCGAAATCGGCGGTACGGTGGGTGACATCGAGTCGCAGCCGTTCCTTGAGGCCATCCGCCAGCTGCGTGTAGAAGTGGGTGCCAAGCGCGCCATGCTGATGCACCTGACCCTGGTGCCGTACATCGCCACCGCTGGCGAAACCAAGACCAAACCAACCCAGCACTCGGTGAAGGAGCTGCGCTCCATCGGCCTGCAGCCGGACGTGCTGATCTGCCGTTCCGACCATCCGGTGGATGTGTCCTCGCGCCGCAAGATCGCCCTGTTCACCAACGTCGAAGAGCGTGCGGTGATCAGTCTGGAAGACGTCGACACCATCTACAAGATTCCGGGCGTGCTGCATGCTCAAGGTCTGGATGACTTTGTTGTCGAGCGCTTCGGTCTGGAATGTGGCGGTGCCGATCTGTCCGAGTGGGACCGCGTGGTCGATGCCAAGCTGAACCCGGAAAAAGAAGTCAACATCGCCATGGTCGGCAAGTACATGGAGTTGCTGGACGCTTACAAGTCGCTGATCGAAGCGATGAGCCATGCCGGCATCCAGAACCGCACCAAGGTCAACCTGCGCTATATCGACTCCGAAGACATCGAGAACAAAGGCACCAGCCTGCTCGAAGGTGTTGATGCCATTCTGGTGCCAGGCGGTTTCGGTCTGCGCGGCGTGGAAGGCAAGATCAAAACCGTGCAATACGCCCGTGAGAACAAGATTCCTTATCTGGGCATCTGCCTCGGCATGCAGGTCGCGGTCATCGAGTTCGCCCGCAATGTGCTGGGTTGGACGGATGCCAACTCCACCGAATTCGATACCTCCAGCCAGCATCCGGTGGTCGGCCTGATCACCGAGTGGCAGGACGCGACCGGCGAAGTTGAGACGCGCAGCGACTCTTCTGACCTGGGTGGCACCATGCGTCTTGGGGCTCAGGACTGCCAACTGTTGGCCGGTTCGCAAGTGCATGCCTGCTACGGCAAGGATGTGATCGTCGAGCGCCATCGTCACCGCTATGAAGTGAACAACAACCTGCTGCCGCAGTTGATCGATGCTGGCCTCAAGGTTACCGGGCGTTCCGGCGACGGCGCGCTGGTTGAAGTAGTTGAAGCGCCGGATCATCCATGGTTCGTGGCCTGCCAGTTCCACCCCGAGTTCACTTCGACGCCGCGTGATGGCCACCCGCTGTTCAGTGGCTTCGTCAATGCCGCCCTGGCCCAGCAAGCGAAGAAGGCCTAAGGCATGACCCAGAAGATCATCAAGGTCGGCAACATCGAGATCGCCAACGACAAGCCCTTTGTGCTGTTTGGCGGGATCAACGTCATTGAGTCGCGCGATCTGGCGATGCGTGCGTGCGAAGAGTACGTGCGGGTAACCGAAAAGCTCGGTATTCCCTACGTGTTCAAGGCCAGTTTCGACAAAGCCAACCGTTCGTCCATCACCTCCTTCCGTGGCCCTGGCCTGGAAGAGGGCATGAAGGTCTTCGAGGAAGTGAAGAAGACCTTCGGTGTTCCGGTGATCACCGACGTGCATGAGCCGTATCAGGCGCAGCCGGTGGCCGATGTCTGCGACATCATCCAGCTGCCGGCGTTTCTCTCGCGGCAAACCGATCTGGTCGTGGCTATGGCCAAGACTGGTGCGGTGATCAATATCAAAAAGGCCCAGTTCCTCGCGCCGCAGGAGATGAAGCACATCCTGACCAAGTGCGAAGAGGCGGGGAATGACCAGCTGATCCTCTGCGAGCGCGGTTCCAGCTTCGGCTACAACAACCTGGTAGTGGACATGCTCGGCTTTGGCATCATGAAGCAGACGAACTACCCGGTGTTTTTCGACGTGACCCACGCCCTGCAGATGCCAGGTGGTCGCGCCGATTCGGCCGGTGGTCGCCGTGCCCAGGTCACCGACCTGGCCAAGGCGGGCATGAGCCAGGGCTTGGCTGGTCTGTTCCTGGAAGCCCATCCGGACCCGGACAACGCCAAGTGCGACGGCCCTTGCGCCTTGCGTCTGGACAAGCTGGAGCCGTTCCTCACCCAGCTCAAGCAGCTGGATGATTTGATCAAGAGTTTTGCGCCGATTGAGACTGCCTGAAACGGCAAATCTCCGGTAAAGTGCCTTTTGTATACAATCTGACTGAATAGTCAGTACACGTTGTGCGCTGGAGTTACTGTCAGCGCGCAATGAGTGTGCAACTCGGTACTACCCTTTTCGTCAATTTTTTGGAGTGCTACACGCAATGGCAAAGATCGTCGACATCAAAGGCCGTGAGGTTCTCGATTCCCGTGGTAACCCGACTGTGGAAGCCGATGTAATTCTCGACAGTGGCATCATCGGCAGCGCCTGTGCGCCGTCCGGTGCCTCCACCGGCTCGCGCGAAGCGCTGGAACTGCGTGATGGCGACAAGAGCCGTTACCTGGGCAAGGGCGTGCTGAAGGCCGTCGCCAATATCAACGGCCCGATTCGTGACCTGCTGCTGGGTAAAGATGCTGCCGATCAGCAAGCCCTGGACCAGGCGATGATTGCCCTTGATGGCACTGAAAACAAAGCCACCCTGGGTGCCAACGCCATCCTCGCCGTGTCTCTGGCTGCCGCCAAGGCTGCTGCTCAGGCCAAAGGCGTGCCGTTGTACGCGCACATCGCCGACCTTAACGGCACTCCCGGCGTTTACTCGATGCCGGTGCCGATGATGAACATCATCAACGGCGGCGAGCACGCCGATAACAACGTCGATATTCAGGAGTTCATGGTTCAGCCGGTAGGCGCCAAGACCTTCTCCGATGCACTGCGTATGGGCACCGAGATTTTCCATCACCTCAAAGCCGTGCTTAAGGCCCGTGGTCTGAGCACCTCCGTGGGGGACGAGGGTGGTTTCGCACCGAACCTGGCTTCTAACGAAGACGCTCTGGCCGCCATCGCCGAAGCCGTGGCCAATGCGGGCTACAAGCTGGGCACTGACGTCACCCTGGCCCTGGACTGCGCTTCCAGCGAGTTCTTCAAGGACGGTCAGTACGACCTGGCTGGCGAAGGCAAGGTGTTCAGCGCCGAAGGTTTTGCCGATTACCTGGCGGGCCTGACCCAGCGTTACCCGATCATCTCCATCGAAGACGGCATGGACGAGTCCGACTGGGCTGGCTGGAAAGTGCTGACCGACAAGATCGGTGAGAAGGTGCAGTTGGTCGGCGACGACCTGTTTGTAACCAACACCAAGATCCTCAAGCGTGGCATCGACGAGTCGATCGGCAACTCGATCCTGATCAAGTTCAACCAGATCGGCACCCTGACCGAAACCCTGGAAGCCATTCAGATGGCCAAGGCTGCTGGTTACACCGCAGTGATTTCGCACCGCTCGGGTGAAACCGAAGACAGCACCATTGCTGACCTGGCGGTCGGTACTGCTGCTGGCCAGATCAAGACCGGCTCGCTGTGCCGCTCGGACCGTGTGTCCAAGTACAACCAACTGCTGCGTATCGAAGAGCAGCTGGCGGGTAAGGCACCGTACAAAGGCCGCGCCGAGTTCCGCGGCTGAAAACCGCTGCGCTCGACGATGCGGCGTTAAAATCAGGCTCGGCATGCTCATTTACTGCAGTAAACTCCGCTGCCTCGCCTGATTTTGCCTTGCCTAGTCTTCGCTCGCGATGTTTTCAGTGACCACTCAAGGCATGGTAAAAGAGGGGCGGCGCGAGTCGCCCCTTTTTCATCCGGAATCTTTTGCTGCTATGCGTAGTCGTTCTTACTGGGTGTTTATCGTCCTGCTGACCTTGTTGGCTGGCCTGCAATATCGCCTGTGGGTGGGCGACGGCAGCCTGGCGCAAGTCACTCAGCTGAAGCAGCAGATTGCCGATCAGCAGGGTGAAAACCAGCAGCTGCAAGAGCGCAATCGGATTCTTGAAGCCGAAGTGCTGGAGCTGAAAAGCGGGATGGAAACCGTCGAAGAGCGTGCACGCCATGAGCTGGGCATGCTTAAAGAGGGCGAAACCCTCTATCAGTTGGCTGAATGAATACGTCCGCATTACCCCCTTTCTGGGCGTTGATCCCTGCTGCCGGTATTGGCAGCCGGATGCGCGCCGATCGGCCCAAGCAGTACCTGCAGCTGGCCGGCAAAAGCATTATCGAACATACCCTGGCGTGCTTTCTTGAGCATCCGCAGCTGCGGGCCGTAGTGGTCAGCCTGGCGCTGGATGATCCGTACTGGCCGATCCTTGACTGCGCCAGTGATCCGCGTATCCAGCGCGCCGACGGCGGCACCGAGCGCGCCAACTCGGTGCTCAATGGCCTGCTGCGCCTCACAGAGCTGGGCGCTCAGGAGCAGGATTGGGTGCTGGTGCATGATGCCGCGCGGCCGAACCTGGCACGCAGCGATCTCGACCTGCTACTCAGCGAGCTGGCCGATGACCCCGTCGGTGGTGTGCTCGCCGTACCGGCACGCGATACGCTCAAGCGGGCTGGTGCCGATGGTCGGGTGCACGCTACGGTGGATCGCTCGACCATCTGGCAGGCGTTTACCCCGCAGATGTTCCGGCTCGGCGAGTTGCAGCGTGCCTTGGCTGATGCCTTGATTGCCGGGGTGGCGATTACCGATGAGGCCTCAGCTATCGAGTGGGCTGGGCAGGCACCGCGCCTGATCGAGGGCCGTGCTGATAACCTCAAGCTCACCCGCCCGGAAGACTTGCGCAGTCTGGCCAGTCTTTGGCACCTCAAGAACTAAGAGCCTGTTTAGGATCTCGCGAGCTAGAGCCATGCAAGGCAAAAGCAGGCGAGGAAGCGGAGTTTACGAGCTGTAAATGAGCATTCCGAGCCTGTTTTTAACGCAGCAGGGCCGACGCGTAGCAGATTGTAAACAGGTTCTAGCGATACTCGCTGCGCTGTGCCAGCCCTTGCTTAAGAAACTCCACCAGCTGCCGCACCTTGGGTGACAGGTGGCGTTGCTGTGGGTACAGCGCCCACACGGCGGTGTCCGGCGGTTGCTGGTTATCCAGCAACGAGACCAGCGCGCCGCTGCGTAAATGCTCCAGCACGTAATAATCCGGCAGCTGGCACAGGCCAATGCCGCGCAGCGCGGCTTCCAGCACTGCCTGGCCGCTGTTGCAGCGCCAGTTGCCCTGCACCCGCAGGCTGGAATCGCGGCCGCTGGCCTGAAAACTCCAGAGGTCTGAACTGCCAATCAGGCAGTTGTGCCGTGCCAGTTCCGACAGCGAATGCGGCCTGCCATAGCGTTGCAGGTACGCCGGTGCAGCACACAGGTACATCTGCCGTGGTGCCAGACGTGTGGCCACCAGGCGCGAGTCCTGCAAGCGGCCGAGGCGGATGGCCAGGTCGAGGCCTTCATGCAGCAGATCCAGCGTGCGATTGCTCAGCTCGATATCCACCCGCAGCTGCGGGTGCAGCACCATAAAGTCGGTGACCAGCGGCACGATAAAACGCTCGCCATAGGCCACGGCACAGGTCATGCGCAGCAGGCCCTTGGGCTCACTGCCTAGGTCTCCAACGGCGCGCAGCGCTTCCTCGCGGGCATCCTGCAGGCGCTGACAGTGCTGTAAGAATGTCTGCCCGGCCTCGGTCAGCGCCACACGACGGGTGCTGCGGTAGAACAGGCGGGTTTGCAGGCGTTCCTCCAGTCGCGCGATCTGCCGGCTGACCTGGGAGGATGACAGGCTCAGGCGTTCGGCAGCAGCGGTGAATTGGCCGCATTCGGCGACCGCGACAAATTCATCAAGGCCTTCCCAGCGGTTCATGCGGATGTCCTGTTGTGAATTGATTGTCCCTATATAGCAAGAATGTTTTGTTTTTTGTTCGATTATCTATCTGCATCACTGATCTACACTCTGCGCCACTGTTGAATCCGCTGGAGAGCGATCATGATCAAGTCCCGTGCTGCCGTAGCCTTTGCCCCCAATCAGCCGCTGCAAATTATCGAAGTCGACGTGGCGCCGCCCAAGGCCGGCGAAGTGCTGGTGCGTATTGTCGCCACCGGGGTGTGCCACACCGATGCCTACACCTTGTCGGGTGAGGATTCCGAAGGGGTATTCCCGGCGATTCTCGGCCACGAAGGCGGCGGCATTGTCGAAGCGATCGGCGAGGGCGTGACCTCGGTGAGCGTCGGCGACCACGTGATCCCGCTCTACACCGCCGAATGCCGCGAGTGCAAATTCTGCAAGTCCGGCAAGACCAACCTGTGCAGCTCGGTGCGTGCCACTCAAGGCAAGGGTCTGATGCCGGATGGCACCAGCCGTTTCAGCTACAACGGCGAGCCGATCTACCACTACATGGGCTGTTCGACCTTCTCCGAATACACCGTGCTGCCGGAAGTCTCCCTGGCGGTGATCCCCAAGGACGCGCCGCTGGAGAAGGTCTGCCTGCTCGGCTGCGGCGTAACCACGGGCATCGGCGCCGTGCTCAACACCGCCAAGGTGGAAGAGGGCGCTACCGTAGCGATCTTCGGCCTGGGTGGTATCGGCTTGGCGGCAATCATCGGCGCGAAGATGGCCAAGGCCAGCCGCATCATCGCCATCGACATCAATCCGGCCAAGTTCGACGTTGCTCGCGAGCTGGGCGCGACCGATTTCGTCAACCCGAAGGATTTCGCCAAGCCGATCCAGGAGGTCATCGTTGAAATGACCGATGGCGGCGTGGACTACAGCTTCGAGTGTGTCGGCAATGTGCAGCTGATGCGTGCCGCGCTGGAGTGCGCACACAAGGGCTGGGGGGAGTCGGTGATTATCGGTGTGGCCGGTGCCGGTCAGGAAATCAGCACCCGTCCGTTCCAGTTGGTGACTGGCCGCGTCTGGCGCGGTTCGGCGTTCGGCGGGGTCAAGGGTCGTACCGAGCTGCCGAGCTATGTGGAAAAGGCGCAGAAGGGTGAAATCCCGTTGGATACCTTTATTACCCACAACATGCCGCTGGATGACATCAATAAGGCCTTTGACTTGATGCATGAAGGCAAGAGCATCCGCACCGTCATTCACTTCTGATGAACGAACCGTACGGCCGCCTGGCCGTGCGGGTTTCTCGTAGGGTGCGCCGCGCGCACCGCAGATTACTGGTGCGCTAGGCGCACCCTACGGAGTGGGGTTATGACTCTGGAAAATATTTCCTGCCAGAAGAGTGCCGGCGGCTGGCACAAGCGTTATCGCCACCGTTCGGCGGTGCTGGGCTGCGACATGGTGTTTGCGGTGTACCTGCCTCCGCAGGCGGAGCAGGGCGGCATATTGCCGGTGCTGTACTGGCTGAGCGGGCTGACCTGCACCGATGAGAACTTTATGCAGAAGGCCGGCGCACACAAGCTGGCGGCCGAGCTGGGGTTGATCATCGTCGCGCCAGATACCAGCCCGCGTGGTCCTGAGGTGCCGGATGATCCCGACAAGGCCTGGGATTTCGGCTTGGGTGCGGGCTTTTATCTGAACGCCACCCAGGAGCCCTGGGCGCGGCATTACCGCATGTACGACTATGTGGTGCAGGAGCTGCCGGCGCTGATCGAGGCAAACTTCCCGGTATCCGACAAGCGCGGTATCAGTGGCCACTCCATGGGCGGGCACGGTGCGCTGGTTTGTGCGCTGCGTAATCCGGGGCGCTATCAGTCGCTGTCGGCCTTTGCGCCGATCAGCAACCCGATCAATTGCCCCTGGGGTGAGAAGGCGTTCTCGCGTTACCTGGGTGAGGAGCGCTCGCGCTGGCGCGAATGGGACGCCTGCGCCTTGCTTGGCGAAGCCACGGAAAAGCTGCCGATTCTGGTCGATCAGGGTGATCGTGATGACTTCCTGGAAAACCAGCTCAAGCCGGATGCGCTCAAGGCGGCGGCGCAGGCCGCAGGACATCCGCTGACCTTGCGGCTGCAACCGGGCTATGACCACAGCTACTACTTTATCGCCAGCTTTATCGATGACCACCTGCGTCATCACGCCAAGGTGTTATTGAGCTGAACCGGTACTGATCGAAAGCCAGCCAGCCGGGTTGATCCTCTGGCTTTCAGTTAGAATCACGCCCTGACTTTTTCAGGGCGTTGTTTCTTATGCGTATTGGCCACGGCTACGATGTGCACCGCTTCGGTGAGGGCGACTTCATCACCTTGGGCGGCGTGCAGATTTCCCATAAATTCGGCCTGCTGGCCCATTCCGATGGTGACGTGCTACTGCATGCCCTGAGCGATGCCCTGCTCGGCGCGGCGGCGCTGGGCGATATCGGCAAACACTTCCCCGACACTGATCCGACCTTTAAGGGCGCTGACAGTCGCGAGCTGCTGCGCCATGTGCTCGGTCTGATTCACGCCAAGGGCTGGCAGGTCGGCAATGTCGACGCCACCATCGTCGCCCAGGCACCAAAGATGGCGCCGCATATCGAGACCATGCGCGCGCGGATTGCCGAAGATCTGCAGGTGAGTCTGGATCAGGTCAACGTCAAAGCCACGACTACCGAGAAGCTCGGCTTTACCGGCCGCGAAGAAGGCATTGCCGTGCATGCCGTAGCGCTGTTGGTCGCCCGATGAACGAACTCGAATTGCTGGGCCCGCGCGCCTATGGCGAACCCTGCGGCACGGCGGTGCTCAAGGCTGTGGCGGAGGATTTTCAGGTCGATGAAGTGCTGGATATTGCCTTGGCCGGTGAGGGCGAACACCTCTGGCTGTGGGTGGAAAAGCGCGAGCTGAACACCGAGGAAGCGGCCAAGCGTATTGCACGCGCGGCCGGCGTGCCGTTGAAGTTGATCAGCTACGCCGGCCTCAAGGATCGTCAGGCGCTGACCCGTCAGTGGTTCAGCCTGCACCTGCCGGGTAAAGTCGACCCAGACCTGAGTGCCGCCGAAGATGCCAGCCTGCGCATCCTCAAGCAGGTGCGCCATAGCCGTAAGCTGCAGCGCGGCGCCCATGCGGCCAACGGCTTTACCCTGCGCCTGACCCAACTGACGGCGGACCGTCAGGCACTGGACAAGCGCCTGACGCAAATTGCCGCTCAGGGCATTCCCAACTATTACGGCTTGCAGCGTTTTGGTCATGAGGGCGGCAATGTTGCCCATGCCCGGCATTTTGCCGCGAACAAGAGCCTGCCGGAGAAACGCAATGTGCGTTCGCGGGTGCTTTCGGCGGCGCGCAGTTACCTGTTCAACCAGGTGCTGGCCGAGCGGGTTGCCGCCGGCACCTGGAATCAGGCGTTGTTGGGGGATCTTCTGGCCTTTACCGACAGCCGCAGTTTCTTTGCGGCCGGCGAGGCGGAGTGCAGCGATCCGCGCCTGGCGATTCTCGATCTGCACCCAACGGGCCCGCTTTGGGGCGCAGGCGTCTCCGCTGCTGCGGGTGTCGCGCAAGGGCTGGAGCAGGATCTGGCCGCACGCGAAAGCGTCTTGGTCGACTGGTTGGCAGAAGCGGACATGACGCACGAACGGCGTATCCTGCGCCTCCCCATTGGCGGCCTGTCGTGGCATTATCCCGAGCCTGACATTCTGCAACTGGAATTCGTCCTGCCGGCTGGATGCTTCGCCACCGTACTGGTGCGCGAGCTCGTCGATCTTTTGCCGGCAGGGCAGACGGACAACCCATGCGTATTCTGATTTCCAATGATGACGGCGTTGCTGCGCCAGGCCTGGCTGCGCTGCATGCGGCGCTGGCTGACTATGCCGAGTGCACGGTGATTGCGCCTGATCAGGACAAGAGCGGCGCGAGTAGCTCGCTGACCCTCGATCGTCCGCTGCACCCGACCACGCTGCCCAACGGCTATATCAGCCTGAACGGTACGCCGACCGACTGCGTGCACCTGGGCCTTAACGGCCTGCTGCCGCAGGTCGCGGATCTGGTGGTGTCCGGTATCAACCTGGGCGCCAACCTGGGTGACGACGTGCTGTATTCCGGCACCGTGGCGGCGGCTTTGGAAGGGCGTTTTCTGGCGCGTCCGGCGTTTGCCTTCTCCCTGCTTTCACGCCTGCCGGATAACCTGCCGACTGCCGCCTATTTCGCCCGCAAGCTGGTTGAGGCGCATGAGCAGCTCGATCTGCCGCCGCGCACCGTACTCAATGTGAATATCCCCAACCTGCCGCTGGAGCATATTCGTGGCATCCAGCTGACTCGTCTGGGCCATCGCGCCCGCGCGGCGGCGCCGGTCAAGGTGGTCAATCCGCGGGGCAAGGAAGGCTATTGGATTTCGGTGGCTGGCGATGCGGAGGATGGTGGCCCCGGTACGGATTTCCATGCGGTGATGCAGGGCTATGTTTCGGTCACGCCGCTGCAGCTGGACCGTACCTTTGCTGATGGCTTCAACAGCCTGCAGCCCTGGTTGGAGGGGCTGCTGTGATCCGTCGGGAACAAGACGAGCTGCAGCATCGCGGTATCGGCATGACCTCGCAGCGCACGCGCGAGCGGCTGATTCAGCGGCTTTACGAGGAAGGGTTGTCCAATGCCCATGTGCTGGAAACCATTCGCCGCACGCCGCGTCACCTGTTTGTCGATGAGGCCTTGGCCCATCGTGCCTATGAAGACACCGCGTTGCCAATCGGCAACAACCAGACCATCTCGCAGCCTTATATGGTTGCGCGCATGAGCGAGCTGCTGCTGGCGGCCGGGCCGCTGGACAAGGTGCTGGAGATCGGCACCGGTTCCGGCTATCAGACCGCGATTCTCGCGCAGTTGGTCGAGCGGGTATTCAGCGTTGAACGTATTCAGAGTCTGCAGGACAAGGCCAAGGAGCGTCTGGCTCAGCTCAACCTGCGCAATGTGGTGTTCCGCTGGGGTGATGGTTGGGAGGGCTGGAATGCCCTGGGGCCGTATAACGGCATCATCGTCACGGCTGCGGCGGCCAATGTGCCGCAGGCCTTGCTGGAGCAACTGGCTCCGGGCGGACGCCTGGTGATTCCAGTCGGTGCGGGGGATGTGCAGGAGTTGTTGCTGATTGTCCGAGAGGACGACGGCTTCTCCCGGCATGTGCTCGATGCGGTGCGGTTTGTACCGCTGCTAAATGGGCCGCTGGCCTGAGCCACTTGTTTACGGATGAACCCATGAAAAAATACTTCCTGCTTTACGCCAAAGGTATTGCCATGGGCGCTGCTGACGTCGTGCCGGGGGTGTCGGGTGGCACTATCGCGTTTGTCAGCGGTATCTATGACGAACTGCTGCGTTCGATTGCCAGTGTGCCAATCGCGTTGGGCCTGCTGTTGCGCGGGCGTATTGTCGAGGCCTGGAAGGCCGCCAATGCAACCTTTCTGCTGGTGCTGCTGCTGGGCATCATGACCAGTGTGTTGAGCCTGGCGCGCTTGATCACCTATTTATTGGCCGAACAACCGATTCCGGTCTGGTCGTTCTTTTTTGGCCTGATTCTGGTGTCCACCCACCTGGTGGTCAGGGAAATTCAGCGCTGGAACTGGACGCGTGTGATCAGTCTGCTGCTGGGCGTGGCGTTCGCCTACTGGATTACCGTTGCCGCTCCGTTGCAGTGGGGGCATGACCCGTTGAGTCTGTTCCTTGCGGGTGCCATCGCCATCTGCGCGATGATTCTGCCAGGTATTTCCGGCAGCTTTTTGCTGGTATTGATGGGCCTTTACAGCTTTGTGTTGGGAGCGGTGAAGAGCCTGGACATCACCGTGTTGTTGATCTTCGCCAGCGGTTGCCTGGTGGGGATTGTCAGTTTTGCCGGTTTCCTGCGTTGGTTGCTGGCTCGCTGGCGTGACCTGACCCTGGCATTTCTGACTGGGCTGATGGTCGGCTCGCTGAACAAGATCTGGCCCTGGAAGGAAACCCTGAGCTGGCGTACTGACAGCCAAGGTGCTCAGGTGCCTGTATTGCAAAACAACCTCTGGCCTGAGCGTTTCGCCGAGGTCAGCGGGCAGGATCCACAGGTGCTGTTAGCCATTGTGTTGGCCGTTGCCGGTATTGTCCTGGTGTTGGGCCTGGAATGGTTGGCAAGTCGTAGCCTGCAAAGCGCTGGTGATAACCCATAATTGCGGCACAATGCATGCCAGCAAGATGTAGTCAGTTTCGGGAGATGCAGGTGAGTTTTACAGCCATTCAATTGCCGAATCGCGCCAGCGGTGCCCGTAGCCTGTTGAGTGGCCTTGTCCTCAGTGCGTTGCTCAGTGCCTGCGCGAGCCCGCCACCGGGTGGGGTGAAAGTGGTTGATCGCAGCCATGGTGGTGCCAGCCAGGCACCGCAGCGTCAGCCGGTCAGCAGTGGGCAATACCAGGTGCAGCGTGGCGATACCCTGTATTCCATCGCGTTTCGCTTTGGCTGGGACTGGAAGGCGCTGGCTGCCCGTAACGGTATTGCGCCGCCTTATCTGATACGGGTTGGCCAGGTCATTCGTTTTGACGGCCAGCCGGCCAGCCGACCGCCAGTTGTTGCGACTGCACCTGTGGTGGTTGCGCAGCCGTCCAGCCGTCCAAGCACACCGGTGCAGAGCCGCCCCGTACAAACCACGCCGCCAGCGCCGGTCAAGACAACCCCAAGTGTGACGGCGCTGCCGCCGACGCAGCGTTCTGCTTCCGGGTGGTTATGGCCCTCCAATGGCCCGGTTATCGGGCGATTTTCCTCAAACGGCAGTTTGAATAAAGGCATTGATATCGCCGGAGAATTGGGCCAGCCTGTTTTAGCTGCGTCTGATGGTTCAGTGGTCTACGCCGGGAGTGGTTTACGGGGCTACGGCGAATTGGTAATCATCAAACATAGCGATACCTACGTAAGCGCTTACGGTCATAACCGCAGGCTGTTGGTGCAGGAGGGGCAACAGGTCAAAGCCGGGCAGAAAATTGCCGAGATGGGTTCCACAGGAACCGACCGGGTGAAGCTGCATTTTGAAGTGCGCCGCCAAGGTAAACCTGTAGATCCGCTGCAATACCTGCCACGACGTTGATCTAGCGCTAGCCTGTCTCCACCACGTGGGAGGGACAGGCTTTGGTGTAACCAGGGACTTGGTCACGCTAGGGCTTGCTGTCGAACTCAGCAAGGAATAACAAAAATGGCTCTCAATAAAAAAGAAGCGCCGGAGTTTGACGTCGATGATGAAGTGCTCCTGATGGAGCCCGCTATTGTCCTTGACGATGATTCAGACGAAGAAGCGCAACCGCCACTTTCCCGCAGCAAAGCAAAAGCATCCGCGACCAGCAGCAAGCAACACAAATACATCGATTACACCCGCGCACTCGACGCCACTCAGCTGTACCTCAACGAAATCGGCTTTTCCCCCCTCCTGACCCCTGAAGAAGAAGTGTTCTTCGCGCGCTTGGCGCAGAAGGGTGATCCCGCTGGCCGCAAGCGCATGATCGAAAGCAACCTGCGTCTGGTGGTGAAGATCGCCCGTCGCTACGTCAATCGAGGCCTGTCCCTGCTGGACCTGATCGAAGAGGGCAACCTTGGTCTGATTCGCGCGGTTGAGAAGTTCGACCCTGAGCGTGGTTTCCGTTTCTCGACCTACGCCACTTGGTGGATCCGCCAGACCATCGAACGGGCGATCATGAATCAGACCCGAACTATTCGTTTACCTATTCATGTGGTCAAAGAGCTCAACGTTTACCTGCGTGCTGCACGCGAATTGACTCAGAAGCTCGACCACGAGCCCTCGGCAGAAGAAATTGCCAACCTGCTGGAAAAACCGGTAGGTGAAGTCAAACGTATGCTCGGCCTGAACGAGCGGGTTTCCTCGGTGGATGTCTCGTTGGGGCAGGACTCTGACAAGACCCTGCTTGATACCCTGACTGACGACCGTCCAACCGATCCTTGCGAGTTGCTGCAGGACGATGACCTGTCGCAGAGCATCGATCAGTGGCTGTCCGAGTTGACCGATAAGCAGCGCGAGGTGGTGATTCGCCGCTTCGGTCTGCGTGGCCATGAAAGTTGCACGTTGGAGGAGGTTGGCCAGGAAATCGGCCTGACCCGTGAACGCGTGCGGCAGATTCAGGTAGAGGCTCTCAAGCGGCTGCGGGAGATCCTGGAGAAGAACGGGCTGTCGAGCGACTCACTGTTCCAGTGAGTGTCAGGCGGTAACCTGAGAACCCGGCTTATGCCGGGTTTTTTATGGTTCGCAGTTTGTTGGTGTAGAAGAGGAGTTTTTGTGAGTGCTCTTGTAAGCCATTACTTACAAGAGGCGTAAGCTTTCGGTGCTTTGGTAGGGTAGGAAAGCATCCTTTTATTTTATAAGTATTTGTTTTTATTGATTTATTTTTATGTTCGCAAAGTCGGAGATATCGCCGCATGGGTATTTTCGCTGCTTGTTCAGGGCGCCGAAGTCGCTAGTATTACACCTGTGCTCAGGGATAAGCACAGGTTGTCAGGATGACAATCAGGACATCGCAGGGTGCGATTCATCAGGACGGTGAGCTGGGAAATACAGGGACTATGGACAAAAGAGTGGGCGACGCGAGTCGCCCCTTTTTTTGTCTGCGTTTTATGCCCTGTGCCTGCTCCTGGCATTTTCTGGCAGCAGAAAAATAAAAACCCGCGTAAGGCGGGTTTTTAGTGTGCAGCGCGCAAACGTAGCGACTAGCGCTCCAGGTACTGCAGTTTGTCTTTCACGCCATCCCACTCTTCAGCGTCCGGCAGGGACTCTTTCTTCTCGGTGATGTTTGGCCAGACTTCGGCCAGATCAGCGTTCAGCTCAATGTACTCCTGCTGGTCTTCCGGCACCTCATCTTCGGAGAAGATGGCTTGTGCAGGGCACTCAGGCTCGCAGAGTGCGCAGTCGATGCACTCGTCCGGGTGAATCACCAGGAAGTTCGGGCCTTCGTAGAAGCAGTCCACCGGGCAGACTTCTACGCAGTCGGTGTATTTGCATTTGACGCAGTTGTCGGTAACGACGAAGGTCATCTCTGATTCTCTCCTCGGGCGCCAGCCTGCCCGTTCTATGCGGGTTTCAGCAGGCTAGGGGGTAATGGCCACGGCTCAGGCTTGAAGTCGGGCTGTCGTAAAAATGCGCGCGATTCTAACAGTTTGCGCGCAATAACGTTAGAAGCGTGTTTTCCATGTATATAACAGCTCCAGCGCTTTGCGCGGAGTCAGATCATCAGGATTGATCTTCTGCAATTCCTCCAGCAGCGGGTGCGGCAGGCTGGCGAACATGTCGCTTTGCAGTGGCGCAGCGCCCTGGCCAGGCTGCGCCGGCGGTAATTCGTGGGGCAGACTGGTGGTTTCCAGGCGCGCCAAGTGCTCGCGTGCACGCAGGATAACTTCGCTCGGTACACCCGCCAGTTGTGCCACGGCCAGGCCATAGCTCTGGCTGGCCGGACCGGGCAGAACGTGGTGAAGGAACACGATGCGTTCATTATGCTCGGTAGCATTCAAATGTACGTTGGCCACGATGGGCTGGCTTTCCGGCAGCACCGTCAGCTCGAAATAGTGGGTGGCGAACAGGGTGTAGGCACGCAACTTGGCCAGCTGCTCAGCAGCAGCCCAGGCCAACGACAGGCCGTCGAAGGTACTGGTGCCGCGGCCCACTTCATCCATCAGTACCAGGCTACGTTCGCTGGCGTTGTGCAGGATGTTGGCGGTTTCGCTCATCTCCACCATAAAGGTCGAGCGGCCCCCGGCCAGGTCATCACTTGAGCCGATACGGGTAAAGATGCGATCAACCAGTGACAGCTCGCAGCTTTTCGCCGGCACGAAGCTGCCGATATGCGCGAGCAGCACAATCAGTGCGGTCTGGCGCATGTAAGTGGATTTACCACCCATGTTCGGCCCGGTGATGATCAGCATGCGCGTGTCATCGTCGAGGCTCAGGTCGTTGGCCACAAACGGCGTGGTCAACACCTGCTCGACCACAGGGTGACGGCCCTGATCGATACGCATGCAGGGCTCATCAACAAAGCGCGGGCGATTGAGGTCCAGGTTCAGCGCACGTTCTGCCAGGTTGCTCAACACGTCTAGCTCGGCCAGGGCTGCGGCGCTGTCCTGCAGCGGGCCGAGGTGACTGATCAGGCGTTCGAGCAGCTCATCGTAGAGCATCTTTTCGCGGGCCAGGGCACGGCTCTTGGCTGACAGCGCCTTGTCTTCGAACTCCTTGAGTTCCGGCGTGATAAAGCGTTCTGCGCCTTTGAGGGTCTGGCGGCGGATATAGTCGGCCGGCGCGGATTCGGCCTGCTTGCTCGGCAGCTCGATAAAGTAGCCGTGCACGCGGTTGTAGCCGACCTTGAGGTTGGCCAGACCGGTGCGGGCTTTCTCGCGGGTTTCCAGATCCATCAGGTATTGGCCGGCGTTTTCGCTAAGTGATTGCAGCTCGTCCAGCTCGGCGTCATAACCAGTTTTCAGCACGCCGCCATCGCGGATTACCGCCGGCGGATTATCGATAATCGCCCGGGCCAGCAACTCGGCCAGTTCCGGGTAGGTGCTGACTACCGCCGCCAGCTCGCTCAGGTGCGGCGCTTCCAGATTGGCCATAGCCATCTGCAGCGTTGGCAGGGCGGCGAGGGCATCACGCAGGCGCGCCAGGTCACGCGGGCGCGCATTGCGCAGGCCGATACGCGCGAGGATACGTTCCAGGTCGCCGATTTCCTTGAGTTGCGGCTGCAGCGTCTCGAAGCGATAACGCTCCAGCAAGCAGGCAATCGACTCCTGACGCGCTTCGAGAATATTGCGGTCGCGCAGCGGGCGGTTCAGCCAGCGGCTGAGCAGACGGCTGCCCATAGCGGTCTGGCAGCGATCGACCACCGATTGCAGGGTGTTATCGCGTCCGCCTGCAAGGTTGATATCCAGTTCCAGGTTACGCCGGCTTGCCCCGTCGAGAATCACTGTGTCGTCGAGACGCTCGTGACGCAGGCTGCGCAGGTGCGGCAGGGCAGTGCGCTGGGTTTCCTTGGCGTAGGCCAGCAGGCAGCCGGCAGCGCCGATGGCCAGGGTCAGAGTCTCGCAGCCAAAACCCTTGAGGTCCTGGGTACCGAATTGCTGGCACAGGCTCTTATGTGCGGTATCGCGCTCGAAGTCCCAGGGCGCACGGCGACGTGAACCGCGACGTTTCTCGGCGGGCAGGTCTTGTGGCCAGTCATCGGGGATCAGCAGCTCAACCGGATTGAGGCGTTCAAGCTCGGCCAGCAGATTTTCCCAGCCTTTGATCTCCAACACGCTGAAGCGCCCGCTGGTGATATCCAGTACGGCCAGGCCGAACAAGCGCTCATCGCCCAGCACGGCAGCCAAAAGGTTGTCGCGGCGCTCATCGAGCAGGGCTTCGTCGCTGATGGTGCCGGGGGTGATGATGCGCACCACCTGGCGTTCCACCGGGCCCTTGCTGGTGGCCGGGTCGCCGATCTGTTCGCAGATCACCACCGATTCGCCGAGCTTGACCAGCTTGGCCAGGTAGCCTTCCAGGGAATGGAATGGGATACCGCACATGGGAATGGCCTGGCCGGCGGACTGGCCGCGGGCCGTCAGGGTGATATCCAGCAGCTTGGCGGCCTTTTTCGCGTCCTCGTAGAAGATCTCGTAGAAGTCGCCCATGCGGTAGAACATCAGTTGTTCTGGATGCTGATTTTTCAGTTTCCAGTACTGCTGCATCATCGGCGTGTGAGAACTGAGGTCGCTTTGGCTCATCGTTTTAGCTGTCCGGCTGAATCGCAAAAGCGCCTAGTGTAGGGTATCCAGCTTGTCGGTTTCACCCCGGAGTGCAGATGACTGCGAATGAACAAGGCCTGACCCAACTGGCCGCTGAGTTGGGCGCACAACTGATTGCCGCAAAGTCTCAAGTGACCACCGCCGAATCCTGTACCGGCGGTGGCATTGCAGAAGCGATTACCCGCATTCCCGGCAGCTCGGCCTGGTTTGAAGCCGGGTATGTCACCTATTCCAATGCGCAGAAAACCAAGCAGCTTAATGTGCCGACGGCATTTTTCAGTACGGTTGGAGCTGTCAGTCAGGAAGTAGTCGAGGCCATGGTACGTGGTGCCCAGGCCCATAGCGGGGCGCGTTATGCGGTGGCGGTCAGCGGTGTGGCAGGACCCGATGGTGGCTCATTGGAGAAACCGGTAGGCACGGTCTGGCTGGCTTGGGGCGATGGTAAGCAGCTATTTAGCGTGCGTCGGCAGTTTGCCGGGGACCGCAGTGACGTTCGCCGACAAACGGTTGAGGCCGCACTGGCGGGGCTGTTGCGCCTACTTGCGCAAGAAAATCCAAACGCGGGGTAGGCGGGCGACTTGCCCTGTGGAATAATACTGTCTACTTATACAGTTGTTGGTGGCCGCTAGCTGGCCCTTCTTGATTACGTGAGGACTCAAATGGACGAGAATAAGAAGCGCGCCTTGGCGGCAGCCCTGGGCCAGATTGAAAAGCAATTCGGCAAGGGCGCGGTGATGCGCATGGGCGATCATGAACGCCAGGCGATTCCGGCCATTTCCACTGGTTCTCTGGGGCTGGACATTGCCCTGGGCATCGGCGGTTTGCCGAAAGGCCGCATCGTCGAAATCTACGGTCCTGAGTCCTCCGGTAAAACCACCCTGACCCTGTCGGTGATCGCTGAAGCACAAAAGCTCGGCGCCACTTGCGCCTTCGTCGATGCCGAACATGCGCTTGACCCGGATTACGCCGGCAAGCTCGGCGTTAACGTTGACGACCTGCTGGTGTCGCAGCCGGATACCGGTGAGCAGGCTCTGGAAATCACCGACATGCTGGTGCGCTCCAACGCCATTGACGTGATCATTGTCGACTCCGTGGCGGCCCTGGTGCCGAAAGCGGAAATTGAAGGCGAGATGGGCGATATGCACGTGGGCTTGCAGGCTCGCCTGATGAGCCAGGCGCTGCGCAAGATCACCGGCAATATCAAGAACGCCAACTGTCTGGTGATCTTCATCAACCAGATTCGCATGAAGATCGGCGTGATGTTCGGCAGCCCGGAAACCACCACTGGTGGTAACGCGCTGAAATTCTACGCCTCGGTACGTCTGGACATCCGCCGTACCGGCGCAGTGAAGGAAGGCGACGAAGTGGTTGGCAGTGAAACCCGCGTTAAGGTGGTGAAGAACAAGGTTGCGCCGCCGTTCCGTCAGGCCGAGTTCCAGATCCTTTACGGCAAGGGCATCTACCGCAACGGCGAGATCATCGACCTGGGTGTGCAGCTTGGCTTGCTGGAAAAATCCGGCGCCTGGTACAGCTACCAGGGCAACAAGATCGGTCAGGGCAAGGCCAACTCGGCCAAGTACCTAGAAGACAACCCGGAAGTGGCACGTACCATTGAAGGTTTGATCCGCGAGAAGCTGCTGGTCAGCAATGTGCCGGGCAAAGCCAACGCGGCTGTTGACGAACTGGCTGACGCCGAACTCGACGCTTGACCCACGCGCCCATGTCCATAGCTCTAGATAACCCCGTCGCGGTGCGACGGGCGGCCATGGATCTGCTGGCCCGGCGTGAACATGGCCGGGTCGAGTTGACCCGCAAATTGCGCAGTCGCGGGGCGACAAATGAGTTGATCGAAGCCGCTCTCGATCGACTGGCTGAAGAAGGCTTGCTGTCTGAGGCCCGTTATCTGGAGGCCTTTGTCAGTTATCGCGCGCGTGCCGGCTATGGGCCGTTACGCATTCGTGAAGAGCTGACCCAGCGCGGTCTGGCCCGTAGCGATGTTGAGCAGGCCCTGCGCGACAGTGCTATCGACTGGCGTGAGCAGCTGCAGGAAACCTGGCAGCGCAAGTTTGCCGGGGCACTGCCTTGTGATGCTCGCGAGCGGGCTCAGCAAGCACGTTTTCTCAGTTATCGGGGGTATCCGCCAGAGCTGATTGGGCGTTTGCTACGCGGCGCGCTGGACGATTAGGTCGCAGCGGATTGTTGCTTGGCTCTGCGCTATTTTCTCTTTTCCCCATTCACTGCTCCACACGCATTTCAGTACAGGAAGCACGTGCGTTCTGTACTGAAATGTGTGTGTTCGTTTTTGTCTTGTTAGCCTACTGGCCCGCGATTACCGATAGCCCGAAGGCGGCTATCGGTGGCGGCGCTCAGGCGTTTTTCGCCCAGTTGTGCGGCTGATTGGTGAAGTCCAGCAGTTCGCGTAAGCGGCCATGGCTACGGCCGTTAAAGGCAAAGGCCAGGCGCGTCATGTGGCACAGTTCGGGTTCATCAAGCTCTGAGTCGCAATGCCCTTGCTGCTGGTAGTCGCCATGGATACACAGGTCACGGAACTCCAGGTTGAGCTGCTGCATGGCCTGTTCACTTAGCGCATGGTTGAGGCGGATCACGTAACGCTCGTTAAGCCAGCGGCTGGAGTGGTAGTTGCGGTAGAACTGGGCAATTTCCTCGGCGGCTTCTTCGGCGCTGTGCACCAGGCGCATCAGGCGCATGTCACTGGGCAGGATATAGCCGTTGTCTTGCAGTTGCTCCTGGAGAAAGGTCAGGGCGCTGGTCCAGAAGCTGCCGCCCGGTTGATCAAGCAGTACCACGGGCACCATCGGGCTTTTTCCGGTCTGGATCAGGGTTAGCACTTCCAGCGCTTCATCCAGCGTGCCGAAACCACCCGGGCAGAGCACCAGGCCGTCGGCTTCTTTGACGAAGAACAGCTTGCGCAGAAAGAAGAAGTGGAAGGACAGCAGGTTGTTGCTGCCTTGCATGGTTGCATTGGCGTTCTGCTCGAAGGGCAGGGTGATGTTGAAACCTAGGCTGTTTTCCAGGCCGGCACCTGCATGGGCAGCGGCCATGATGCCGCCGCCGGCACCGGTGATGACCATCAGGTTGTGCCGAGCCAGGGTGGCGCCGAGCTCGTGGGCCAGTTGGTACACCGGATGCTCGGCCGGGGTGCGGGCCGAGCCGAATACGGTGACTTTACGCCGCCGCTTGAATTGTTCCAGCATGCTGAAGGCATGCTCCATTTCACGCAGGGTTTGCAGCATGATCTTGGCGTCCCAGCGGTTGCGATCCGCTTGCGCCATGCGGATCACGGTGCTGAGCATTTCCTGGTAGAGCTTGAGGTTGGGGCTGTCTGGTGGGGTGGCCAGCTTGCTCAGCTCTTCCACTTTGCTGTTCAGGTCGACGCCATTGATCTGAAAGTGCCGGGACAGGTAATCGTCCGTTTCGTAGGGCATACAACTTCTCCTTCTGGGTGCGGGCCGGACAGCTTGTGGCTGCGGCGGCCGTGTCCTGAGTATGGCCGGCGGCGCCAGGTTTGTACTGTGCGGGCTGCTGGAGCCTAACCCGCCGCCGGGCTCAGGCCTGCATCAGAGGGCAATTTGTTCGCCAGGTTCAGGGATATTGGCGATCCAGTTCAGGCGTTCGCGCAAGGCCTGTTGCAGGGCCTGCATCTTCTCCAGTTCGCCATGCACCAGGTACAGCTCGGGGTGATGCTCGAAGTGGCTGACCCAGTCGAGCAACTGGGATTGTCCCGCGTGTGCGGAAAAGCCGCCCAGGGTGTGGATCTTGGCTTTCACGGCAATGCGCTGATGGAGGAGTTTCACGTGCTCGGCACCGTCAACCAGGGCTCGGCCAAGGGTGCCTTTAGCCTGGAAACCGGGGAAGATCAGGTGGCAGTCGTCACGCCAGAGGTTGTGCTTGAAGTGATGGACGATGCGTCCGCCGGTGCACATGCCACTGCCGGCGATGATGATTGCGCCACTTTTTATCCGGTTGATCGCCATCGACTCCTCGGCTGTCGCGGTGCAGCGCAGGATCGGCAGCCAGTCTTCGATGTGTGTGCTGCCGCGGGCTTGCAAGGCGGCGCGGTCTTCGGCGGCAAACTGGTCCTGATAGCGCGAGTAGATGGCGTTGGCACGGATGGCCATGGGGCTGTCGAGAAACACGGCCTGCTGCGGTAGCCGGCCTTCGTGGTAGAAACGTCCAAGGTAGTAGATCAGGTCCTGGGTGCGACCGACGGCGAAGGAAGGAATCAGCACGTTGCCACCGTCGCGATGGGCCTGTTGCAGGATGTCCGCCAACTCGTCCAGGGTGTCTTCGCTGCAGCGGTGGTCACGGTCGCCATAGGTGGACTCGAGCAGCACCACATCGGCCTGGCTCAGGGTGCTGGGGTCACGCATCAGGGGTGAGCAGGTGTTGCCCAGGTCGCCGGAAAACACCAGGCGGCGGGTCAGGTGATGGTCCTGCACTTCGAGTTCGACAATCGCCGAGCCGAGAATATGCCCGGCATCGTGAAAGGTAGCGTGGACGCCCTTGGCCACTTCGCGGCTTTCGCCATAGATCATCGGCCGGCGTTGGCTCAGCGCCTGCTCGGCATCGCGGGTGGTGTACAGCGGGCTGATTGGGGGCTTGCCCATGCGCGCGCGCCATTTGTTTTCCCACTCGGCATCTTTTTCCTGCAGGAAAGCCGAATCGAGCAGCATCAACTCCATCAGTTCGCAACTGGCGTCAGTGGCGAAGATTGGCCCGCGGTAGCCGGCTGCGGTGAGTTTGGGCAGCAGGCCTGTGTGGTCGATGTGCGCATGGGAGATCACCACGGCATCCAGGCTCTGCGGATCAAAGGCGAACGGCGCATGGTTGCCGTCTTCCTCCTCGCGGCGGCCTTGGCGCATGCCGCAATCAAGCAGCACTCTGGCACCGTCGCGGCTTTCGATCAGGTAGCAGGAGCCGGTGACTTGTTGAATTGCACCGAGGAAATTGAGCAGGGCCATGGTAAGTCCTTGATCGGATGAAGGGGCACTTGCAAGGCTGGCCTAGGGGGTGGGCGAGTGTCTTGATGCAGGTCAGCATCCCCATGCGTTTCGGGTTCTAGACTCGTTGCATCTTTATGGAGCAAGCCCATGACTCAGTTATTTCCCAGTGCCAGCGAGTTGGCTGAACACGCCCGGGTGCGCCCGGATTTTGCGGCCTGGCAGCGCGGTTATGGCCCGTTACAGCATAGTCCGCAGACCTGTGCGGCGGTGTACCGCTTGGCCCATCAATTGGTACAGGCGGGCCAGCAAGCCGACCTGGCGACGGTCTATCGACACTTTTATGCACTGGACAGGCTGACCGCTTTCGGCCTGTGGCTAGTGGTGCACATGACCTATGCCCGGCGCGTGCGTCTCGACGGTGTGGCGCTGGCCGCCGAGGATTTCAAAGTCACGCCTGAAGGTCATACCGGTGGCGCGTTGAACATGGTGCCGGCTTATGCCGGTTATCTGGCGCTGAACAACCTGACCGGTGAAACCCGTGGCTGGCTGATGGGGCAGGGCCACTGCGTGGCGGCCATCGAGGCGCTTAACCTGCTGACTGCCAATCAGCAGCCGGAACAGGCCGACCGTTATACCTGTGACGAAGCCGGGATGAGCCAACTGGTGGCGGATTTCTACAGCTATGCACAGAACGCCGCTGGGCAGGTCAGTGCGCCGCTGGGCAGCCACGTCAACCCGCACACGGCGGGCGGTATTGCCGAAGGTGGTTACCTGGGCTTTGCCGAGTTGCAATATGCCCACCTGCCACTCCCGGGTGAGACGCTGGTGGCGTTTCTCTCCGATGGCGCTGCCGAAGAGCAGCGCGGCAGTGACTGGATGCCGCGTTGGTGGCGGGCCGAGGACTGTGGCCTGGCCTTGCCGGTGATGATTGCCAACGGCCGGCGTATCGAACAGCGCACGGAGCTGGCGACGCCGGTGGGGCTCGACAATTTTCGCGAGCATCTGCGCCAGTGCGGGTTTGATCCTTTGAGTTTCGATGGCCGCGATCCGGCCGCGTTTGTCTGTGCCTTGTGGGACATGGAACAACGCCTGGGCCGGCGGGTGCAGGAGCTGCACGATGGCGTACTGAACTACCCACTGCCGTTGCCATACGGTATCGCTGAGACCGTCAAAGGCTTCGGTTTCTACGGGGCCGGCAGCAATGCGGCGCATAACCTGCCCTTGCCGGCCAGCCCACACAGCGATGCTGAGGCTCGCGCCCTGTTCAATCAGCATGCGGCGCAGTTGTGGGTCGCCCCGGATGAGTTGCGTGCGGCCTGTACGCTGTTTGCCGACCGTGGTGACCGTCCTCTTGAGCGCGATAACCCCTTGGCGCAGCGCCATCCGGTGTTGCCGCAATTGCCCGCGTTGCAGTATCAGGATCGCGCCTGCTCACCGATGCTGGCGCTGGATCGGTTTTTTGTCGATCTGGTGCAGGCCAATCCACAGCTGCGTCCGCGCGTCGGCAACCCGGATGAACTGGCCAGCAATCGCCTGGGCGGCGTACTCAATGCACTCAAACATCGCGTCAGCGCGCCGGAAAGTGCCTTGGAGGCTGTGGATGGCGCAATTATCACGGCCCTCAATGAAGAGGCGGTGGTGTCTGCCTGCCTGGCCAATCAGGGCGGCTTGAACCTGGTGGCCAGTTACGAAGCCTTCTGCGTAAAGATGCTGGGCGCTGTGCGTCAGCGCATCATCTTTGCCCGCCAGCAAAAGGAAGTGGGACGACCGGCCGGCTGGTTGGGCTGGCCGCTGGTGGCCACCTCGCACACTTGGGAAAACGGCAAGAACCAGCAGTCGCATCAAGACACTACGTTCTGCGAGGCCCTGCTTGGCGAGATGGGCGACATGCTGCGGGTAATGCTGCCGGCCGATCACAACTCGGCGCTGGCGCTGTTGCCGGGCATTTACCAGGCGCGCGGCCAACTGGCCTGTATGGTGATTGCCAAGCGTGAGCAGCCTTGCGTATTCAGCCCCGCACAGGCCGAGCAACTGGCCCGCGACGGTGCCCTGGTGCTGGCCGAACACGCGGGCGAGCAGCCGTTGCTGCTGATTGCCAGTGGCAGCTATCAACTGACGGCCATGCAGCGGGCAGCCGTTCGTCTGAGTGCGGCCGGTTGTGCCTGGCGTCTGATTTACTTGCAGGAACCCGGTCGTTTTCGTGCGCCGCGCGATGCCTGGGAGGCCGCCTCGGTTGCCGAGGCGGCACTGGTGGAACAGTTGTTCCCCAGCGCCTGTACGCGGCGTGTATTGCTTACCCATATGCGCCCGGAAGTGGCGCGGGGGCATCTCTGGCCCATCCTCGGGGAGGCATGCAACAGTCGTGTGCTGGGTTACCGTAACCGGGGAGGTACGCTGGACGAAGCCGGCATGTTGTTCGCCAATCAGGCGAGCTGGGCGCATGTGTTGCAGGCTGCCGCCGGGTTGCTGGATAAACCCGTTACGGAGCTGCTGAGTATTGAGGAACTGGCGGCCGTGCAGGGGCGAGGAGATCCGCGCTGCCTGCGTTAGCCACCGGCTGTGCGCGCTGGAAGGGAGGGGCAGGTATGCCTAGGTTGATTCTGGAACTTGATGTGGCACTGTACCGTCTGCTGCAGCAGGCGGCTCACAGTAACCAGCTGAGTCTGGAGGAGGAGTGCTTGCGCCGGCTGGAAGGAGCAACAAGGCGCTCGCAGTACATGCATGCCTTGCTGGCTGATCTGCGCGCCGATGATGCACAGCGTCGCGCAGATCAGGAGGGCGGCTGAGGGGCTTACAGGCCGCAGTCAGCCTTGCTGAAGCGTTCGGTGGTGACCGGGCGATTGCTCTTGTACTCGCTGAACTCGTAGCGCAGTGCTGCGCCACGGGCCAGCAGCTGACGATAGCCAGGGTTGCGACAGACGCTATTGGCCAGTTGCACCCTTACCGCGTCCGGGTTGCCACGCATCTGGGCGGCATGCCCGCTGCGCACACTGAGGTGGTTGACCAGCTCGCTGCCATCCACGGTGTAGCCCTGATCGAGGATGTCTTCGTTGATGGCCCGGGGTGTGCCGACGCTGCTTTCGCGGGCAACCTTTTCCAGCATCTTGTTCAGTTCGAAGTCTTTCAGCGTGGCAGCATGGGCCAACAGGGGCAGGCTCAGCGCCAGGGTCAGGCTGATGAAACGCAGCATGGGGTTCTCCAAAGTCGATTCGCTCCTCTGACCGGCAAGCCCTGGCAGAGGTTCAGTGGCGCTATCTTACTCGCCTGCCGCTACTTGCGGCAGCTGCTCTGGGGACGCACGGTTGAATAAGCGGGTGCGGGCTTTGCTAGACTGCCGCGCCTGCCGATCCCTGGATGACCCATGCCGTACGTTCTTTACCCTCAGGTGCACGCCTGATGAGCCATGCTGTTGCGCGTTTGCGCGCCGAGCGGATTGCCCGCAGTGCCAAACCCTTTCTTGCCCGTGGCAGCCGAGCCATCCGTTGCACCGACTGCCGCCTGGCCCTGAGCCATTGCCTGTGTGCCTGGCGTCCACGGCTGGAAGCCCGGTCGGCCATGTGTTTGCTGATGCACGATGTTGAAGCGCTCAAACCGAGTAATACCGGCTGGCTGATTGCCGATGTGGTGGCTGACACCTCGGCGTTCGGCTGGTCACGGGTAACGGTTGACCCAGGCTTGCCAGCCTTGCTCAAGGACCCGCAGTGGCAGCCGTATCTGGTATTTCCCGGCGAGTATGTGGCGGCTGAGCGCGTGGTCAGTGAGGTGATGCCAGCTGCCGGCAAACGGCCATTGTTCGTACTGCTGGATGCGACCTGGAGCGAGGCGCGCAAGATGTTTCGCAAAAGCCCGTACCTCGACAGCCTGCCGGTGCTCAGCCTGCAGGCCGAACAGCTGTCGCGCTATAAGCTGCGCCGCTCCAAGCGTGATGATCATTTCTGCACCGCAGAAGTCGCCGCGCTGTGCCTGGAACTGGCGGGTGATCAGCGGGCCGCCGATGGGCTGAATGCCTACCTGGATGTCTTCAGCCTGCACTACCTGGCGGCCAAGGCCCCGCGCGCCGTGGCCCTGGATGATCCATTGCATCAGCGGCTGCGCGAGTTCCTGTAGAGGCTAGACGGCCTTTTTTGGCCACAGCTGCGCCAGCAGCATGCCGGCGAACATCAGCGCGCAACCGAAGTAACCGCGCAGCTCCAGCGATTCGCCAAGCAGCCAGGCACCGGCGATGGCGGCGAACACCGCTTCAAGGGACAGGATGATGGCGGCGTGGGAGGCGATGGCATCCTTTTGCGCCACCACCTGCAGGGTAAAGCCGACAGCCACACCGAAGATCCCGCCATAGAGAATTGCCGGGCCCGCAGCGATGATCGATTGCAGCTGAATTTCCTCGAAGATCACGGCCAGCACCAGGCTGATCACCGCGCAGGTAATGAACTGCACCAGGGCCAGGCGCAGCGGGTCATGCCGGCCAGCGAAAAACCCCACCAGCAGCACATGCACGCCCCAGACAAAGGCTCCGGCCAGCTGCAACCAGTCGCCGGAGGCCACCGTGAAGCCCTCACCGACACTCAGCAGGAACATGCCCACCACCGCCAGGCAGGCACCTAGCCAGATGCCCAGGCCGGTCTTGTGACCGATAAACAGGCCCAGCAACGGCACGATGATCACGTACAGCCCGGTGATAAAGCCGGAGTTGGTCACGCTGGTAAACAGCAGGCCAACCTGTTGCAGGTTGATCCCCAGTGCCAGGGCCAGGCCCATCAGCACACCGCCACGCAGCAACTGGCGATTCAGCGGTGCCACTGGCGCGCTGCTGCTGCGGCCCTCCAGCAGGTGTAGCACCGGCAACAGAACCAGCGCCGCCAGGGCGAAGCGTAATCCGCTATAAAGAAAGGGACCGATGGCATCCATGCCCAGGCGCTGTGCGACAAACGCCGAGCCCCAGATCATGGCGGTCAATAGCATCAACAGATCGGCGCGCAAGGCATGGCTTCGCATTTCTAGCTCTCGTTGGCAAAGGTGCGAACTGTGCCGCAAAGCATCGTGCTTGACCACCCCGTCAGCGCTCGGCATGCTGGGGCGCTTTTTTGCGCGGTCGGGGTTGATGGGGTTGTCATCCGGCTCATTGCACGCGCTGCGCTACCGTGCCCTGGACACTGCCCATCGTGGGTATCCACATAACAAAAACAGGATTCACCATGGCCGCTTTTGAAATCCTCATTGCTGATGATCACCCCTTGTTTCGCAGTGCCTTGCAACAGGCGCTGACGCTCGGCCTGGGGCCGGATGTACGGTTGGTTGAGGCGGCCAGCATCGCCGAGCTGGAAGCCCGTCTGGCCGAGAAAACCGACTGGGATCTGGTCCTGCTCGACCTCAACATGCCAGGCGCCTACGGCTTCTCCGGCCTGGTGCTGCTGCGAGGGCAATACCCGCATGTGCCGGTGGTGATGATTTCGGCTCAGGAAGAGGCGTCCATCGTTGCCCGCTCGCGTGAGTTTGGCGCCAGTGGTTTTATCCCCAAATCCAGCGCGTTGGAAACCATCCAGCAGGCGGTGCGTCAGGTGCTTGATGGCGAGGTCTGGTGGCCACAGCAGAGCCAGGAAGCGATTGCCTTGTCGGCCGAGGCCAAGGCCGCCAGTGCCGGTTTGGCCAGCCTGACGCCACAGCAGTTCCGGGTGTTGACCATGGTCTGCGATGGTCTGCTGAACAAGCAGATTGCTTATGAGTTGAGTGTGTCCGAAGCCACGGTAAAAGCCCATGTGACGGCGATCTTCCGTAAGTTGGGCGTGCGTACCCGCACCCAGGCGGCTTTGCTGCTGCAACAGCTGGAGTCGATTCCTGCGCAAACGGATGGTTAAGCCTGCGTTAATCTTTGCTCGGCAGACTTGCTGGGCTGTTTTCTCCCTCTTGTTGTGATGATCCCCAATGTCGCCATTCAAGGGCCAGACCGGCCTCAAACGTATTCTCAATGCCACAGGCTATTCGCTAGCTGGCCTGCGCGCGGCCTTCACCGGTGAAGCGGCATTCCGCCAACTGCTGCTGATCAATGTGCTGCTGGTGCCGCTGGCCTTCTACCTGGACGTCAGCCGTGTCGAACGCGCCCTGATGGTGGCGGTGTGTCTGCTGGCGCTGATCGTCGAGTTGCTCAACTCGGCAGTGGAAGCAGCGATTGACCGCATCTCCCTGGAGCTGCACCCACTGTCAAAAAATGCCAAGGACATGGGCAGTGCCGCGCAGTTCACCGCCCTGACGCTGATTGCCCTGGTGTGGGCGATCATTCTGCTGGGCTGACACGTCGATCAGGCAATCGCCGGCAGGACGATCTGGTCACTGCGCGTCACGCCAGCGGTGAGGGCGCGACACAGTTCGATGAACTCGCGCATGGCGGCGGTCTGGTATTTCTGTTTGTGCCAGATGAAATAGAACTGCCGGCGCAGGTCCAGCTGCGGCGTTTCCACTGCCACCAGGCTGCCCCGGCGAAATGCATCGCGTAGCGCCAGACGGGAAATACAGCCGATGCCCAGGCCGGACTCCACCGCGCGTTTGATCGCCTCGGTGTGCTCCAGCTCCAGGCGCACATTCAGGCTACTGGGATGATGGCGCATGGCCTGGTCGAAGGTCAGTCGCGTACCGGAGCCTTGCTCACGCAGAATCCAGGCCTCGCGGGTCAACTCCTCCAGGCTCGCCTCGCCGCGTTGTGCCAGGGCGTGCTGCGGCGCGCAGAACACCACCAGCTCATCTTCGACCCAGGGTTGTACCTCGATATCCGGGTGCTGGCAGTCACCTTCGATCATGCCCATGTCCAGCTCGTAATGGGCGATTTGTTGCACCACATGGGCGGTGTTGTGCACCTGCAGTTTCACCCGACATTCCGGGTGGCGCTGCATAAAACTGCCAATCAGCAGGGTTGCCAGGTAGTTGCCCACCGTCAGCGTGGCGCCGACATTCAGCGAGCCGTAGCCGCTCTTGCCGCCGAGCAAGCGTTCGATTTCCTTGGCCTGATCGAGCAGTGCCACGGCTTGCGGCAGCAGTTGCAGGCCCAGCGCATTAAGGCTCAGGCGCTTGCCGGCACGGTCGAACAGCTGGCAGTCGGATTGCCGCTCCAGCTCGCTCAATGAGGTACTGGTCGCCGACTGCGACAAGGCCAGGTAATCAGCGGCGCGGGAGACACTTTCCTGCTGGGCTACGGCCACAAACACCTGCAGTTGTCTAAGCGTAAATCGCATATCTATATAACCGATAACCCATATCTTGATAATCAAGTTAACAGATATTATGTCGCTCTTTACAATACCGTCCAATTACGCGCGCCCGCGCACAGGACTTTACCTTCGTCGGAGCCCCCGAGCACATGAGCAACCTCAATTCCGAGCGCATCCTCAGCGTCCACCACTGGAACGATACCCTGTTCAGTTTCAAGTGCACCCGCGATCCGGGTCTGCGCTTCGAGAATGGCCAGTTCGTGATGATCGGCCTGCAGCAGGACACTGGTCGTCCGCTGATGCGTGCCTACTCGATTGCCAGCCCGAACTGGGAAGAGCACCTGGAGTTCTTCAGCATCAAAGTGCCGGACGGCCCGCTGACCTCGCAGCTGCAGCATCTCAAGGAAGGTGACGAGATCATCATCAGCAAGAAGCCTACCGGCACCCTGGTGCTCGATGACCTCAATCCGGGCAAGCATCTGTATCTGCTCAGCACTGGCACTGGCCTGGCGCCGTTTATGAGCGTGATTCAGGACCCGGAAACCTATGAGCGTTTCGAAAAGGTGATCCTGGTCCACGGCGTGCGTTATGTGAACGAAGTGGCTTACCGTGAGTTCATCACCGAGCATCTGCCGAAAAATGAATTCTTCGGCGATGCGTTGAAGAACAAGCTGATCTACTACCCGACCGTTACCCGCGAGCCGTTCGAGAATCAGGGCCGTCTGACCGACCTGATGCGCAGTGGCAAACTGTTCCAGGACATCGGTCTGCCGCCGATCAACCCACAGGACGACCGCGCGATGATCTGCGGCAGCCCGAGCATGCTCGATGAAACCAGCGAAGTGCTCAACGAGTTCGGCCTGAAGATTTCCCCGCGCATGCGTGAGCCGGGTGACTACCTGATCGAGCGCGCCTTCGTTGAGAAGTAAGCGTGACTGAATAAAAGAGCCCGCCAATCGGCGGGCTTTTTCATGTCTGGCTAGCTCTGCTCAGGCGCGCTGTGAAAGCGATTGCCGCCGTTCTGCTTGGCACGGTACATGGCGTTGTCGGCGTGCAGCAGTAACTGCTGTGCGTCCTGGGCATGTTGCGGGTAGAGGGCGATGCCGATGCTGGGCAGGACAGTCTGGTGCTGGCCAAGCAGCTCGAAGGGCTGGTTGAGTGCCTGGCGAATCTTCTCGGCGACTCCGCTGGCGTGGTCGGCGGTATGGAAGTCTTCCAGCAGCACGACAAACTCATCGCCGGCAAAACGTGCCACCGTGTCAGCCTCACGCAGGCATTGCTGGATGCGCAGGGCGACGCCTTGCAGCAGCAGGTCGCCCACGGCGTGGCCGAAGCTGTCATTGACCTGCTTGAACTTGTCCAAGTCGAGAAACAGCAAGGCCACCTGCGACTGTTCGCGGCGTGCGCGGGCCAGGGCCGTGTGCAGGCGATCGCGCAGCAGCTCGCGGTTGGGCAGTTGGGTGAGCGAGTCGTATTGCGCCATGTATTGCAGACGACTGAGCATCTGCTGGCGTTCAATGGCAGTCGCCACCTGGGTTGAGACGAACTGCAACAATTCCCTGTCCGGTGCGCTGTAGCGGGTTATTGCGCCGCTCTGTACCAGCAAGGCGCCGATAATGCCTTTGTGCGATTTCAGTGGAATGCCTAGCCAGTCGTACAGAGCGTTGTCGGGTTGCTGCTGTGCGGGGATTAGTTGGCTCTTGCCGCTTTGGATCACCGCTTGACTGAGCGCGCTGACCTGCGGCCAGTGCTGTGCGGATGAGGGCAGGGCGGGATAGGGGAAGCTCAGGGTCTGCGTTTGCTCATCGTAAAGCGCCACTGCAAATTCGATGCTCGGCAGCAGCTCAGCGACGATCAGGTGTACCTGCTGAAACAGCCCGAGCAGATCTTTGGCCGAATGCGCGGCTTCGGATATGCCGTACAGCGCGGCCTGCACGGCCTCACTGCGTTTGCGCTCGCTGATGTCATGGGCCACGGCAATGCGCACCTGATCATCCTCCGACCAGCGTGCCGACCAGAGAATATGCACGGTCTGGCCATCCTTGCGCAGGTAGCGGTTCTCGAAGTGCGGGTGAGCGATGCCGGCCATGATCTCCTTAGCCGCTTGCAGGGTTTTCGCCCGGTCTTCCGGGTGAACCATCTCGATCATGCGGCGGCCGATCATCTCATCGGCGCGGTAGCCGAAAATATGCTGGCAGGCGGCGCTGACAAATACAAAATAGCCTTGTTGGTCGACCACACAGATGGCATCGAGCAGCAGGTCGACGAGGTGCTCGGTCGGCGCGTAGGTGCTGGTGTGCATAGTTTCACAGGGTGTTAAGTCATGAGGGAGCAGCGGCTGCTGGCTATTTGCAAGCATAGCCGCAGCTGCTCACCTTACCCACATGATGATCAACAAAGAACATCTGCCGCAGGTCGCCGCCGAACGGTTGTTCTGTGTGCGCTAATCGGCCTGGCTGAAGCGTTGCCCGGAAACTGCAGGGTGGTAGATCGGCTGCACCTTGTTGCCGGCGGGGTCGAGCAGGTGAAAGCTGTGCGCGCCGTCGCCATGGGCAAACGGGCGGTCAAGCAGGGTGACGCCTTGTGCCTTGAAGTAGGCATACCAGGCGTGCAGCTCATCGATGCTGTCGACGATAAAACCGTAGTGATCCACCGCCTGCTCGCCGCTGCTGGGCACGCAGGCACGGCCCAGCGAGAGGTTGTCGTTACCACAGGTCAGGTAGACCAGATCCTCATTGGCGCGGTGCAGTACCTGCATGCCAAGAATGTCTACATAGAAGCGCTCGCAGGCTTCCAGATTGGGGACCAGCAGGGCGATATGGCGTAAGCCGTTGAGGCGACCGGGGCGTTCAAGCATGGCAAGCATCCTGTTTTGTATACATTTATCTGGTAAATATAAGACAAAATTGCTGGTCGGCCTATGCGCGCGAACGGGGTGTGGTTCAGATCAAATGGTCGGCACGACCTCCAGCACGCAGATGCTGCCGGGCTGCGGGTAGTGCCAATGCACGTCGACATCCCAGAAGCGCACCCCGTAGCGGCGCTCGGTGCTGGGCTGCTGGTAGGCTGGGCGCGGGTCCTGGGCCAGGCACTGCTCGATCAGCTCGATCAGCGGCTCACCCAGGCGTTGGCCATGCGCATGGGCCTGGCTCAGTGCGCTGTCCTGCCAACTGACGTCGATCAGCGCCGGCGCGCTGTCAGCGATGCGGTTGTAGGCATCGGCAACGCTGTCGGCATAGGGCACGTAGGGTTTGATATCCAGCACCGGGGTGCCGTCGAGCAGGTCGATGCCAGAGAGCCACAGTTTGCCGGCTTCGACCTTGTCCAGCTTGACCACCGACTGGCCGATGCCATTCGGCCGGTGGGTGGCGCGGGTGCTGAACACCCCGACCGACTGATTGCCGCCCAGGCGCGGCGGGCGCACCTTGAGCCGGGGTTTGTCTTCCAGCGCCTGATGAAACAGAAACAGCAACCAGATATGGCTGACCTGCTCCAGCCCCTGCACGGCATCGCCGTTATCGAACGGGGCGACCAACTCCAGCACGCCACGGGCCGCTGGGGCCAGTTGCGGCTGACGGGGAATGGCGAACTTTTCCTTGAAGCAGGAGCGGACAAAACCGATGGGCGAAACCGAGTAGGACATGGCGGCGTGATCGAGTGAAAACGCCGCCATAGTACGCGATTACAGGTGGAAACCGCCGTCGATCGGGATGATCGCACCGGTCATATAAGCCCCGGCGGTGCTCGCCAGGCTGATGGCCAGGGCGGCCATTTCTTCCTCGCGGCCCCAGCGCTGCATCGGGATCAGCGCACAGTCCTCGGCCATGGCCGCTTCATCCTGGGCAATAAACTGGGTCATCTTGCTTGGGAAGCGCCCGGGGGCGATGACGTTGACGTTGATGTGCTGGCCCACCAGCTCGCGGGCGAGCATGCGTGACAGCTGGTGCAGCGCCGCCTTGCTCGGGCCGTAGGCGTAGGCGTCTTCACCGTGCGAGGTGATCCCGGCCACCGAGCCGATATTGATCACCCGTGCCGGATTGGCCGCGCTGCCGCCCTTGCGCAGCAGCGGCAGGAGTTTCTGGATGCAGCTGAACACTGACGTCACGTTAAGCTGCATGACCTTCTCCCAGCCCTTGGCCGGGTAGCTTTCCAGCGGGGCGCCCCAGGTGGTGCCGGCGTTGTTCACCAGAATATCCAGGCTGTCGATCTGCCCTGTCAGCTGCTCGGCCAGTACCTGCACACCGTCTTCGCTGGCCAGGTTGGCAGCAATACCGTGGCAGGTGCCGAAGGCCGATAGCTCGGCGGCAGTTTGCGCGCAGGCCTCGCCATCACGGGCGCAGACGTAAACGGTGGCGCCGGCCTCGACAAAGGCTTTGGCGATCATCTTGCCGATACCGCGGGTACCGCCGGTGACCAGGGCGGTGCGGCCTTGCAGACTGAAGTAGGGGTGCATGACTAATCCTTGTGGCGGATAAAGGTCATTACCCTAACGCGATGCCTGCTTGGCGGCAGGCACTATTGCCCGTGGAAATACGCTGCCATGCGGGCAGGCATGGCAGCGAGAGGGCGCGACTCAGCCGCGAACGCGCAGGGTTAGACCCTTGAGGAAATTACGCAGGAACTGATCACCGCAGGGGCGGTAGTTGCTGTGGCCGAACTTGCGGAACAGCGCGCTCATCTCCGGCTTGGACACCGGGAAGTCAACGCTTTGCATGATCGCGTGCATATCGTCTTCTTTCAGCTCGAAGGCCACGCGCAGCTTTTTCAGCACCATGTTGTTGGTGATCGGCAGTTCAAACGGCTGGGCCGGACGGCTGTCATCCTTGCCGCGTTTGAAATACACCAGGCCGTCGAGAAAGTGCGCCATCAGTTCGTCGTCGCAAGGGCTAAAGCCGTCTTCATCCTCTTTCTTGAGTATCGCGGCGAGGTCGTCGAGGGCGACCTGCTTGCCGCTGAGCTGGATGATCTCGAGCAATTCTGCGTCGCTGATGTCGAGGGTGTAGCGCAGGCTGCGCAGGATGTCGTTGTTAAGCATGAGGATGTCCTGAAGTGCGCAGCAGCCAAGGGCTGTCGCTGGAAAAATGGTTAGAAGCGTTCTTTTGCGGCCAGGTAGCGCCATTGTCCCGGTTGGACCTTGGCCATTGGCACGCCGCCGATACGGATGCGTTTCATGCTCAGCACCTTGAGGTCGACGCTGTTGCACATAAAGACGATCTGCCCGGGCAGTGGGTTCTTCAAGGCGAAACGCAGGCGGGTTTCGTTCTGCCAGCTGACCTTGCAGGGCTGCAAGGCGACGCCGTTGAAGGTCAGGCCGTGGGCCAGCTGCTTGAGCTGGTTGGCACTCAAGGTGCCGACGACTTCGACCACGTATTCCTGTTCGAGCTTGCTCAGGTCTTCCCTGAGCTTGCGTTCGATGCGCCAGTCCTGAGTCAGTACATGCAGGCCATCGGCACCGGCTTGCAGCGGGATGCAGGGCGTCAGTCGATTGAAGTGGCTTTTCAGTACGCGGATGGCCGAACCATCGTCAGCCCAGTGAGTGGCTGGGTTGATGCTTTCAGCGGCGCGCTCCGGGTTGTGCCCGCTGGGTACGTGCAGCAACAGGGTGACCGGTTCGATTGGCGCCAGAACTGCACCCGGCAGCAACTCGACACGCTGTTCGGCTACTTTGAATTGCGGCTCTTCCACCACCACGCCATCCACCGTGACCCAGCCGCCTTCGATATACAGCTCGGCCTCGCGGCGCGAACAGCCGATCACTTCGATCAGGCGTTTGGACAGGCGAATGGGATCGGTCATAGAAACGGTCATCGGCAAAAAAAGGGCGGCCATTGTAACTGCCCGGGGCTGGCATGCACGGAACATCGGGCGAACGGTGGCGATAAAAATGACCGGTGATAAAAAAACCGCTCCTGGGAGCGGTTTCTATTAAGCATGGCCGAGCGCAGTAGTTTTTAGCCGCCCAGATAGGCGTCGCGCACCTTTGGATCATTCAGCAGCTGTTCGCCGCTGCCCTGCATAACGATCCTCCCGTTCTCCAGCACGTAACCGCGGTCTGCCAGCTTGAGCGCCTGGTTGGCGTTCTGCTCAACCAGGAACACCGTCACGCCATCCTTGCGCAGCTGTTCGATGATGTCGAAGATCTGCTGGATGATGATCGGCGCCAGGCCCAGCGACGGCTCATCGAGCAGCAGCAGTTTGGGCTTGCTCATCAGCGCGCGGCCGATGGCGAGCATCTGCTGCTCACCGCCGCTCATGGTGCCGGCGCGTTGGGCAAAGCGTTCCTTCAGGCGCGGGAACAGGTGCAGGACCTTGTCCATCTGCTCCTGATTGTCGGCCGTACTGCCAAAGAAGCCGCCCATCACCAGGTTCTCTTCCACCGTCAGGCGGGAGAATACGCGGCGGCCTTCCGGCACCACGGCGATGCTTTTGCGCATGATGCTCGGAGTGTCCTGGCCGATCAGCTCTTCACCCTGGTAACGGATGCTACCGCTGGCCGCCTGCGGGTTGCCGCACAGGGTCATCAGTAGCGTCGATTTACCGGCACCGTTGGCACCGATCAAGGTGACGATCTCGCCTTGCCGTACTTCGACGCTGACGTTATGCAGTGCCTGGATCTTGCCGTAGAAGGTGGAAACGTTCTCGAAATACAGCATCACGCTTCCCCCAGGTAGGCTTTGATCACGTCCGGGTTTTCGCGGATCTGCTCCGGTGTACCGTTCGCCAGGGGCGTGCCCTGGTTGATCACATAGATATGGTCGGAAATGCTCATGACCAGCTTCATGTCGTGTTCGATCAGCAGCACGGTGACGTTGTGTTGATCGCGCAGTACGCCAATCAGCGCCTTGAGGTCGTCGGTTTCGCGCGGGTTGAGACCGGCGGCGGGCTCGTCGAGCATGAGGATGCGCGGGCGGGTCATCATGCAGCGGGCGATTTCCAGACGACGCTGCTGGCCGTAAGCCAGGGTGCCGGCCGGGCGGTTGGCGAATTCGGTCAGGTTGACCTGATCCAGCCAATGCGCGGCATATTCCATGGCTTCACGTTCGCTGCGGCGAAACGCCGGAGTCTTCAGCAGGCCGGAAAGGAAGTTGGTGTTGAGGTGGCGGTGTTGCGCCACCAGCAGGTTTTCCACCGCGGTCATGTCCTTGAACAGACGCACGTTCTGGAAGGTGCGCACCACGCCTTTGCGGGCGATCTTGTGGCCGGGCAGGCCTTCGATGCGCTCGCCATCCAGGCTGATGCTGCCCGAGGTCGGCTGGTAGAAGCCGGTCAGGCAGTTGAATACGGTGGTCTTGCCGGCGCCGTTCGGGCCGATCATCGAGACCACTTGTTTTTCATTGACGGACAGGCCCACCCCGTTGACGGCCAGCAGGCCGCCGAAGCGCATGGACAGGCCGCTTACTTCTAGAATCGGGCGGCTCATTGTTTCAGCTCCAGGTGTGGGCGCTGCATGGGCAACAGGCCCTGCGGACGCCAGATCATCATCAGCACCATCAGGGCACCGAACATCAACATGCGGTACTCGCTGAATTCACGCATCAATTCCGGCAGCAGAATCATCACGATGGCCGCGAGGATGATGCCCAGCTGCGAGCCCATGCCACCCAGTACGACGATGGCGAGGATGATCGCCGACTCGATAAAGGTGAACGACTCCGGTGTGACCAGGCCCTGGCGTGCGGCGAAGAAACTGCCGGCAAAACCGGCGAAGGCGGCGCCCAGGGTGAAAGCCGAGAGCTTGATCACGGTGGGGTTCATACCCAGTGCGCGGCAGGCTATTTCGTCTTCGCGCAGGGCTTCCCAGGCACGGCCAATAGGCATGCGCAGCAGACGGTTGATCACGAACAGGGTCAGCAACACCAGCAGCAGGGCGATCAGGTAGAGGAAGATCACCTTGTTGATGCCGTTGTAGGCAATCCCGAAGTACTCGTGGAAGGTCTGCATGCCCTCAGCGGCGCGGCGCTCGAAGGACAGGCCGAACAGGCTTGGCTTCTCGATGTTGCTGATGCCGTTGGGGCCACCGGTGACTTCAGTCATGTTGCGCAGCAGGATGCGGATGATCTCGCCGAAACCGAGGGTCACGATCGCCAGGTAGTCACCACGCAGACGCAGCACCGGGAAACCGAGGATAAAACCGAAGAATGCCGCCATCAGGCCGGCAATCGGCAGGCAGATCCAGAAACCCAGGCCGTAGTAGTGCGACAGCAGCGCGTAGCTGTAGGCGCCGACGGCGTAGAAGCCGACATAACCCAGGTCGAGCAGGCCCGCCAGGCCGACCACGATGTTCAGGCCGAGGCCGAGCATCACGTAGATCAGAATCAGCGTGGCAATGTCCACCGCGCCACGGCTGCCGAAGAACGGCCAGGCCAGGGCAACCATGATCAGACCGAGAATGACCCAGCGCTGGGTGGAGGGCAGGGTGAGGAAGTTGCTGGCCTTACTCGGTACGCTCGGCAGCTTCGGTGCGTGGCTCCAGGCGGCGCTCAACTGGCTGCGGAACAGCTGCCAGAAGAACATGGCGATGGCGCAACCGGCGATGGTCCAGAGGATGGCCGGACTGGCGCCATGGACTTCCAGCTTGATGCCAACGGTGGTCAGCTTAAGGCCCAGCACCGGGTAGGCCACGGCCAGCACCAGCAGGGCGCTGAAAATCGCGGTCTTGAGATTTTTCGTAATGGCAGTACTCATACTTTTTCAACCTCCGGACGACCCAGAATGCCCGTCGGACGGAACAACAGAACCAGGATCAACAGGCTGAAGGCCACCACGTCCTTGTACTGGTCGCCGAAGATATCGGCACCAAAGGCTTCGGCCAGGCCGAGCAGCAGGCCACCCAGTACCGCGCCCGGAATACTGCCAATGCCACCCAGTACTGCGGCGGTGAAGGCCTTGATCCCGGCGAGGAAGCCCAAGTGTGGGTTGATCACGCCGTATTGCATACCCAGCAATACCGCCGCGACGCCTGCCAGGGCGGCGCCGATAACGAAGGTCAGGGCAATGATGTTGTTGGTGTTGATGCCCAGCAGGTTGGCCATCTTCAGGTCTTCGGCACAGGCGCGGCAGGCGCGGCCCAGACGCGAGCGCGAAATGAATGCGGTCAGCGCCAGCATCACCACGAAGGTGACGACGAAGATCAGCACCTGCATGTAGGAGATCACCACGCCATTCATCGCGCTTTCACCCAGCACGAAATTGCCGGGCAGCAGGTTGGGGATGGCTTTGTCTTTCGAGTCCTGAGCCAGCAGCACTTCGTTCTGCAGGAAGATCGACATGCCGATCGCCGAGATCAGCGGGATCAGACGGTTACCACCGCGCAAGGGCCGGTAGGCCACCCGTTCGATGCTGTAACCGTAGGCACTGGCGATAATGATGCTGCCGGCAAAGGCGGCGATCATCACCAGCGGTAAGCTGTCCAGACCCATCAGGGTCAGGCCGGCTATGACAATAAAGGCTACGTACGAGCCAATCATGTAAACCTCGCCGTGGGCGAAGTTGATCATGCCGATGATGCCGTAGACCATGGTGTAGCCGATGGCGATCAGGGCATAGGTACTGCCAACAGTCAGACCGTTGATCAGCTGTTGCAGGTAGTGATAAAGATCAGGCATTGCCTAACTCCTGGGTTGTCACGCAAGGCAGCGCTTGTGGCGCAGCATGCAACCGGAATTCTTCTAATAAACAAAGCCCACTGCATGGGCAGTGGGCTTTGGGTTCAGGCGGGGAGCTTACTTGGCTTCGGACTTGGTACCGTCCTGGTGCCACTCGTAAACCACGAAGCTGAAGTCTTTCAGGTCACCCTTCTCGTCGAACGCCAGGTTGCCAGTCGGGGTGTCGAAGCTGTTGGCACGCAGTGCAGCAGCCACTTTGGCGGTGTCGGTGTCGCCCGCCTTGGTGATGCCCTCAGCGATGACTTGCACGGCAGCGTAGGCCGGGAACACGAACGGACCGCTCGGGTCTTCGTTCTTGGCCTTGAACGCATCAACCAGCGCCTGGTTGCGTGGGTCCTGGTCGAAGGACTTCGGCAGGGTCACCAGCAGGCCTTCGGAAGCCGGGCCAGCAATGGCCGAGATTTCCTTGTTGCCGACGCCTTCAGGACCCATGAACTTGACCTTAAGGCCTTTTTCCGAGGACTGACGCAGCAGCAGGCCCAGCTCTGGGTGGTAGCCACCGTAGTAGACGAAGTCGACACCGGCTTGCTTGAGCTTGGCGATCATCGCGGAGAAGTCCTTGTCGCCGGCGTTGATGCCTTCGAACAGGGCGACTTTGGTGCCTTTGCTTTCCAGGGTCTGCTTGACCGCGGTGGCAATGCCTTCACCGTATTGCTGTTTGTCGTGGATCACGGCAACCGCTTTCGGCTTGATGTGGTCGGCGATGAAGTTACCGGCGGTCGGGCCTTGCAGGCTGTCCAGGCCAATGGTGCGGAACACCAGCTCGTAGCCACGGGCGGTGATGTCCGGGCTGGTGGACGCGGCGGTGATCATCAGGATGCCTTCGTCTTCGTAGATGTCGGACGCAGGCTGGGTGGAGCTGGAGCACAGGTGGCCAACCACGAACTTGACGTTGTCGTTGACGATCTTGTTGGCCACAGCCACCGCTTGTTTCGGATCGCAGGCATCGTCATAAACCACACCTTCGAGTTGTGCGCCGTTTACCCCACCGGCCTTGTTGATCTGCTCGATGGCCATTTTGGCCCCGATGAATTGCATTTCACCGTATTGCGCGACGGCGCCGGTGACTGGGCCAGCCAGGCCAATCTTGATGGTGTCAGCCGCTACCGAGTAGCTGGCAACGCCAGCCATGGCCATGGCGGCAAACAGTTTGGAAATCTGCTTAGTAGCCTTGTTCATAGTGCTCCACTCTTATTGGTTTTGATTGTTGTAGTTCTGGCGGCCAAAGCTGCAGAACCGGGTTGTTCCCCGGTCATTCCCCCGGCAACTGTACCGGTGCAGTGTAGAGCGCGGCTTTACGGCTTGAAAAGCGGCTTACTGGGGGCAAAACCTGGGGGTGTCGCTTTAACACAACAAACGTATAGAAAAACGGCGTGTCCTGGTTGGCTTGGCCAGCGTCGCGAATTTGCCTGCTGGCGGCTCGACGTTATCATGCTGGTCGATTCGTTAAGCGGCCATTGATAACAGGGCAATCCATGTCTGAGCTACCCATGACAGAACAACCTAGCACCCTCTATGCCAAGCTGCTTGGAGAAACGGCAGCAATCCGCTGGCAGGAGTTGCAACCATTCTTCGCCCGTGGCGCTCTGTTGCTGGTCGAAGGCAGTCAGGACCTGATCGAAGTGGCGCAGGCCGTGGCGCAGAACGATCAGGAGAAAGTCGCTGCCTGGCTGGCCGCAGGTCAGTTGCGCAAAGCCGATGACGGCCAGGCGCAAGACCTGTTGCAGCGCGACCCCGAGTTGTGGGCCGTGGTGGTCGCCCCCTGGGTGCTGGCGCAGGAGCGCAGTGAGCGTGCAGCGCTGCACTGATCTGGCGCGCCGTTAACGCGGCTTATCAGCGGCTATGCTGGCAGCACACCGGCTGATTAAAGGAGCTGCCAGCATGTTTGAACCCGGCCATCTGCATCGCGCCAACACCATTGCCAGCGGTGATATGCCGCTGTTCAGTGTCGATCTTTTTTACGAAGTGCGTCAGGACCCCAACGAAGGCCCGATGTTGCACATGCGCTTGCAAGGCCAGGTGAACGGTCAGGCATTCGAGGAGGTCTTCGAACTGCACCGTGACACCGCCTTCAACTTCGCCAGTGTGGCCAGTCGGCTGGCACACAAGCATGGTTTGCCGACCAACAACAGCCTGATCATGCGCAGCCATGCCGAATATGACCTGATGTTCGAGGACATCCGCAGCAAGCTCGGCGCTCACAGCGGCGAGCCGGTCAACCTCGATCATCTGCAACAGGATGGGCTGTAGCCGTTTGCGCGATGCCGACTCGGTGGGCCTCGTGCAGCCGCTGCTAACGCAACAGCCCGGCGGCATGGGCGGCCTGCTCCAGCTCGGCGTAGTTTTCCGGGCGGGTTTCGATAAAGCGGCTGGCGCCTTGCAGTTCGAGAATGGCCTGGTGTTGCGCGTTGTCGGGGTTGAGCTGGAGAAAGGCCTGGCGGATCTGCTCGCGCAGCGCCGGTTCGAGTTTGCCGCGTACACTCCAGCTGTAGTCGAAGTAGGGCGCGGTGGTGGCAATCACACGTACGTGCTCAGGATCGACCTGGCCGCTCGCCAGTAGCTGCTCCCAGGCGCTGCTGCTCAGGGCACCTGCATCGGCTTTACCTTCCTGCACCCAGCGGGCAGTCGCTTCTTGGGCAGCGGAGTAGGCGGTGTGGCTGAAGAAGGTTTCCGGGCGGATGCCGTGCTGCAGCAGGAAGTAGCGCGGCATCAGGCTGTCGGATGTCGATGACAGCGAGCCGAAGGCAAATGTCTTGCCTTGCAGGTCCTGCAGGTTTTGCACGGCCGGGTTGGCGCTGATGATCTTGCTGGTGAATTTCTCATCTTCGGCGCGTTGCACCAGGGGCAGCACATCGCGGCGCTTGAGGCGTGCCTGTACCAGGTTGAAACCACCCAGCCAGGCCAGGTCGATGCGCTCATCGGCGAGGGCGTCAACCACGGCGTCGTAGTCGGCGAGGGTGACAAACTCCACACGCATACCCAGCTGTTGGCTCAGATAACTGCCCAGCGGTTTGAATTTGCGCAGCAGCTCTGTCGGGTTTTCATCGGGGATGGCTGACACCCGCAGGGCATCGGCGGCGCTGACAAGAGGTGCTGCCAGGCTCAAGGCAGCTGCAAGGGTGACGGCCACGATACGGCTCAGCATGGAGGCTCCGGTTCAATCCTGATCAGGGCGTTCTGAGTAGAGGTAAGCAGGCGCCCGGCAGTGGCGCGGGCAGGCGTGCAACCTACGTTAAGATAGTGCCCATCATTGAGTCGGAGTCTGCATATGTCCACACCTCTTCCTGCTTTGGCGTTCGCCGGTATTGGCCTGATGGGGTTGCCCATGACCCAGCGTCTGCTGGCTGCTGGTTATCCGCTGACAGTCTGGAACCGTTCTGCCGACAAGTGCGCGCCCGTGCAGGCAATGGGCGCTCAGGTGGCTGCTCAGCCATCTGCGCTGTGTGCGGCAGCGGATATTGTCATGCTCTGTTTGGCCAACACTGACGTGGTGCGCGAGGTGGTGTTTGGCCCCGGCGGGATTGTGGAAACGGGCAAGCCAGGGCAATTACTGGTGGATTTCTCCAGCCTGGAACCAGTGGCCACCCGCGAGATGGCTGCAGAGCTGCACCGCCGCTGTGGCATGCGCTGGGTCGATGCCCCGGTGTCCGGCGGCACGCCGGGCGCAGCCAGCGGCACGCTGGCGATCATGGCCGGTGGCCGGGTTGCGGATGTTGAACGGGTGCGGCCGATTCTCGCCCATCTGGGACAACGCCTGACGCGCATGGGCGATGTCGGCGCAGGCCAGGTGACCAAGGTGTGCAATCAGATGATCGTCGCCTGTAACGCCCTGGTAATTGCTGAAGTGGTGGCGCTGGCCGAGCAGGCCGGGGTCGATGCCAGCCTGATTGCCCCCGCGCTGGCCGGCGGCTTTGCCGATTCCAAGCCGCTGCAGATTCTTGCGCCGCAGATGGCCGAGAGTCAGTTTGAACCGGTCAAATGGCACGTACGCACCTTGCTCAAGGATCTTGATACGGCGGTGAAGCTGTCGCAGCAGATCGGCTCGGCCACGCCGCTCAGCGGCCTGGCTGCACAGCTGATGCGTCAGCACGGCAGTCAGGGCAACCTGGAGCGTGATCCGGCGACCCTGGTGCAGCTGTACCGAGCGCCAGAGTCTCAAGGGCCAAAATCATGAAGATTGCGGCCAACCTATCGCTGCTGTTTACCGAGTTGCCGCTGATCGACCGCGTGGTGGCTGCCGCTGCTGCGGGCTTTGATGGCGTGGAAATCCAGTTTCCCTACGAACTGCCGGCGCTTCGCTTGAAAGAGGCACTGGAGGCGGCGGGCATGCCGCTGCGCCTGATCAATCTGCCTGCGGGGGATTTGATGAGTGGTGGGCCTGGTTTGGCGGCGGTACCTGCGGGTCAGGCCGGCTTCGATGCCGCGCTGCAGGAGGCGCTGAGTTATGCCGCCATGGTGCGCCCTGCGTTGGTCAACGTACTGCCGGGCCGTCTGGCTGAGGGCGTTGAGCCTGAGCAGGCGAAGGCTTGTCTGATCGACAACTTGCGCAAGAGCGCCGAGGCCTTTCAGCGATTGGGCATTGGCGTGGTGGTGGAAGCGATCAACCCGCTGGATATGCCGGGCTTTCTGATCAACACCCCGGCGCAGCTGGATGAGTTGCTCAAGGCGGTGGCTCATTCCAATCTGGCTGCGCAGTACGACCTCTACCACATGGCGCGGCAGGGGCTGGATGTGCAGGCGGGTATGGCGTTGCTGGCAGGGCGTATCGGCCATGTGCAGTTTGCCGATTACCCGGGGCGTGGTGCGCCGGGTACAGGCGAGTTGCACTTTGCGCCGCTGCTCAAGGCACTGCGTGACAGTGGCTATCAGGGCTGGCTGGCGGCCGAGTATCGACCGGGAGAGGCGGGCACCCAGGCCAGTCTGGGCTGGCTGAATGAGTGGCGAGAGATCTGAGGCGCCACCTGCAACCCGATTGACCCCAGGTTGCAGGTGGCAACGGCTTACTCGGGTTTGTCTTCGGCGTACTTGTTGAGCGAGATGACACGGGTCTTGCCGATGCGGTGGCGGTAGATCTCGCGCAGGTACTTGATGGCTTTTTTCACGCTTTCGCGTGACAGGCGGATGTCGTTGATCGAGACGAACTTGTCCTGATCGTGGATCAGCTCGCGGTACTTCTTCTCGTACATCGGTTTGATCGCGTACCAGTTGGTATCGAGGATCTTCGCCGGGTTCTCGTACTCGTTGAGCATGGCATCGAGCCGCGCATCATCGAACTCGTCAGAGATGATGAAGTCGAGCATGGCGTTGTCCAGCGTTTCATCGAAGCGATGCGGGTCGCGGGCGAAGCAGCGCTTGATAAAGGCCACGATCAGGGTCAGGAAATCATCCGACAGGCATGGGCTCTTGGCGATCAGGGTGGTCAGCGAGAGGTTGGCCGACGCACCGATTACCAGTGCATAGCGCTTCAACGTGGTGTTGGGGAACAGGCTGTTGAGGTGAGTCTTGAGCCGATTCAGGTCCATATAGGACAGCTTGTAATCCTTCGGCAGCGAGACGATCGATACCACCGAGGAGCAGTTCTTGAAGAAGTGCAGGTCGCTGAGCTTGGCGGCGTTGTAATCGGATTTCTTGTAATCATCCAGTGCTTCGCGATAACGCTTGGACTCGATCGGCAACAGGCTGATGCCTTCGATGGCCTGGGTGACCTTGTTGAAGTGTGGCAGGTCGATGGAGCGGAAGAACAGGTCGTCGATGTTCAGACGCGACGGTTCCTTGTCCAGCACGCGGAACTTGTCCAGCGCGGCGGCGCTTTGCTCGGGCACCACTGACTCGGCGTAAGCCACGGCCACTGGGCCGGCCAGGCTCATAAACAGGTCGTTGGCATCCAGGCGAATGGTTTCGCCGATGTCGATGCCGGCGCGGCGGAAGTAGTTCTGGTCGTAGTCGGTGGTCACCGCCTGGGCGGTGAGGATGTTGAAGATCTGCTGCGAGATGTACTGGTTGGCGTGGCGCTCCATGGCGTTGACGTCGATGTTCTGGATATTGCCGTCATCGCTTTCTTCGGCATAACGCATGATGTCGTTGGAGATCAGCATCATGGCATTCCACGGGCGGATGCGCCGCATCACGCTTTCTTCGCTGTTCTCTTCATTGTCGAAGTTATAGGAGAAGTCCCATTCCTCGGCCAGGTACTTGCACAGCAGGCGGCCGGCGTTGATGTGCAGGGCTTCGGACATCTCGCTGCGCTGGTCGGAGATGTTCGGCAGGATGCAGATGCCGCTGGTGAAAATCGGCTCGAAAACGAAGCTGTGGTCGCGGTTCTCCGGGCTCTGTTCGGCATTCTTGGTGTCGAAGGTCTTGCTCATGTAGGCGAACTGCTGGGCCAAGCCGAATTCCGACGCCATGCCCGAGCCGGTGCCGCCACCGGCGCTGAAAATGTAGAAGTACAGGCGCGACTGGTTGGCCTTGATGCCGCAGGAGTCGATCAGGTAGCTGTGGATGAACTTCCAGTCTTCGTTGGTGAAGCGCTGGGTGTCCTTGTTGAGGATGATCTTGGCCAGGTACTGGCCGAGGATCGGCGCGTTACCCGCACCCCCGGCATGCACCTCGGAGAGGTCCATGATCTTCATCTTGCTGTAGTCGCTGAGGAAACCGCTGGTTTCGCCCTTGCGTGAGAAGCGGATGCGCCCCTCGATGTCCTTGTCCAGGTCACCGAGCATCACCAGTGGCTCGATCAGAAAGACCGGTTTGCTGTCGCGGCTGGGTGCACGCAGCAGGTTGCTGCGGATCCAGCGGGTGGGGCGGAAATCCTGTTCGGCAACGGTCTTTTCTTCGCTTTTGAACTCGCTCAGGTAGAACTGCCGGGCGTTGTAGACCAGGGAAGCGACATCCAGAGCGATGTTCGAGCCGCAGCGGCCAAGACCAATCAGGCACACCGACGGGAAGTGCTGTACTCGCCGGTCGTTCTCCTCGTCATGTGGCGCTGGCGGGAACACCAGGTTGCGCAGGCCGTCGAGGTTATCGAGGATGCGATCAATGTCGCGCTCGGTGAAATACATGTACTGCTCACCACTGCTGTCGATACGCACGGGTATCAGCGGCGCGGGCGGCGGCAATGGCTCCAGCGGTGCCAGCAGCGTATCAGCCAGGTCAGCCAGAGTGGCTTCGGTCGCGGGGGAGGTCACAGCGTTTTTTTTTGTTTTCATTTGGAGACAGTCCGGCGGCTAGCAGGGGTGGAGGGGCAAATGGCCACATTGCACTCAACAGGCTTGTTTGTAGCATGAAAAATGGAAAATCTCGCTGTTTTGCATGGTTTTACTGAGGCATATCCGGAGTTTTTCTGAGCCGCTTTGTGACGCAGATGCTTGCCGGTCCACCGATTACCCGGCATACACACTACAAATAGTCACAGACAGCCCAGGCGCAAGGCTCTAGATTGCCCCTGCACGTGCTGGGCACGGCAGCTGGCCAAAGGCCGCGGACGTGTTTCGATAACAACAATTAGAGATGGATTCCATGCAGCAGTCCCTACAAGCGGCGAATGCCTGGCGCATTCTGTTCCTGCTTTTTCTGGCCAACTTGTTCAACTTCTTCGATCGCACCATTCCGGCGATCATCATCGAACCGATCCGTATGGAGTGGAGCCTCAGCGACCTGCAGCTGGGCCTGATCGGTACGGCTTTCACCATCGTCTACGCGATTGCCGGCATTCCGCTGGGGCGCATGGCGGATACCGGCGCTCGGCGCAAGATCATGGGCTGGGGCCTGGCCGTCTGGAGCGGCCTGACGGCGGTGAACGGCATGGCCTGGAACTTCTGGAGCTTTCTGCTGATTCGCATGGGCGTCGGCATTGGTGAGGCCAGCTACGCGCCGGCAGCCAATTCGCTGATCGGTGATTTGTTCCCGGCACACAAGCGGGCACGTGCCATGGGCATTTTTATGCTGGGTCTGCCGATTGGCTTGCTGCTGGCCTTCTTCACTATTGGCGCGATGGTCAAGGCGTTCGACAGCTGGCGTGCGCCATTCTTTATTGCCGCAGTGCCGGGGCTGATCCTCGCGGTGTTCATGTTCTTTATCAAAGAGCCTAAGCGCGGTGCTGCCGAGCAGGTGCAGTCGTTGAGTGCACCCGTGGAAAAACCGCTGCGCAAGGTCCTGGCGATTCGCACCTTCTGGTGGCTGGTGGTGGCCGGTCTGACTTTCAACTTCGCCACCTATGCCTGCAACTCGTTCATGGTGCCGATGCTGCAGCGCTACTTCCTGCTGCCGCTGGAGCAGGCGGCGATGGCCACTGGGGTGATCGTCGGTCTGACCGGTCTGGTTGGTTTGACGTTGGGCGGTTGGCTGGCGGATAAGATCCACCAGCGTTGGCAGACTGGCCGACTGCTGTTCGCCGCCTTGAGCATGCTGATTGCCTCGCTGGCCACAGGTTATGCGCTGCTTGCCGGGCGGGTTGAAATCGCCGTGTTTGTAGCGCTGTTCAGCATCGGCTGGCTGTTTGCCTACAACTTCTACACCTGCGTCTACACGGCTATTCAGGACGTGATCGAGCCGCGCCTGCGCGCCACGGCGATGGCGCTGTTCTTTGCCGGCCTGTACCTGCTCGGTGGCGGCCTGGGGCCGGTGGCTGTGGGCATGTTGTCGGACCACCACTCGCAGGCAGCGATGCTCGCGGCCGGGGCCAGTGAGATGAACGAAACCTTCAAGGCCGTGGGCCTGCACAACGCCATGTACCTGATTCCGGTGGCGCTGCTGCTGACCATGCTGGCGCTGCTGCAGGCTTCGCGCTGTTTTGTCAGCGACGCCGCCAGAATGCAGCAGGGCATGCAGGCGCAGCCCGCCAGCTAAGGCATGTTGGCCGGTCATCTGGCCTGCGCTGGCTGGCCGGTCAGCGGTTAAATCCTGTGCAATACTCAGTCGCACTTCTGTCACGCAACTGCGACTGAGGACAACCACCATGAGCGCTTCCCCCCTGGTGCTGGGCCATAGCCATGCGCTGGGCGAGCACCCGCTGTTTACTGTGTTGGGCCAGTGCCCACTGACCCTACAGAGGCTCGACTCACCCGATGGCTTGCCAGAAGGGCTGGCGGTGATTCTGCTGGATGACAGCCTGCTGGCGCTCAAGCCCCTGGCCGACTGGCTCGGGTGTGGGGCGATTCTGGTGGGTTGCATGGATCAGCCGGGTGTGTTGCCGCTACCGCGCACCGCCAGTCGTGATGAGCTGTCGGCACTGCTGCGTTTTGCCGGCGAGCAGTACAGCCTGCGTCATCAGACTGAACAATTGGCCGCCGCCCTGGCGGGTAAACACGATGACCTGAGCAAGCTGGTCGATGTTGGCCTGGCGTTGTCGGCCGAGCGCGACCTGGATCGTCTGCTGGAAAAAATTCTGGTTGAGGGGCGGCGCTTGTCCAACAGCGATGCGGCCTCGCTGTTTCTGATCAGTCGACGTGCGGATGCGCCGGCGCAGTTGATCTTCAAACTGACGCAGAACGGCACGCTCAGCCAGAACAGTTTTCAGGACCAGCGCATGCCGCTGAGCAAGGCCTCGATTGCCGGTTATGTGGCGCTGACCAGCACCGAGCTGAATATCGAAGATGTGTATGCGATTGCGGCTGACGCGCCGTATCGCTTCAACCGCTCCTTCGACTTGCAGATGGGCTATCGCACCATGTCGATCCTGGCGATTCCCATGCTCAATCACCGCCATGAAGTGGTCGGGGTGCTGGAGTTTATCAACCGTCAGCGCAAGGGCAGTGAGTCGTTCGAGCCCGAGCTGATTGCCTTCGATGAAGAAATTGCCGTGTCCCTGCGCGCCCTGGCCAGCCAGGCGGCGGTGGCCATTGAGAATCGCCAGTTGCTGGATGACATCAGCCGGCTATTCGACGGTTTTGTGCAGGCCTCGGTGTTTGCTATCGAGCAGCGCGACCCTACCACCAGCGGCCATTCCTTCCGGGTGGCTGAACTCTGCCTGACCCTGGCCAATCAGCTGCCGCATGCACCGAGCAGCCGTCTGCGCGAACAGGCCCTGGCTGACGATGGCCTGCGTGAGCTGCGTTATGCCGCTCTGTTGCATGATTTTGGCAAGGTCGGGGTGCGTGAGCATGTACTGGTCAAGGCCAAGAAGCTGCCCGAGCAGGTGCTGGAGAACCTGCGTTACCGGGTGGCCCTGGCGCAGGAGAACCTGCACAACCAGACCCTGCGCAAGATGCTCCAGGCCTACCGTCAGCAGGGTGGTCTGAGCGAGGAGCGGCGGTTGCAGTTGGAAGCCGAACTGGCCTACGAATGCGAGCGGCTGGAGCGCTACCTGAGCAATATCATCCAGGCCAACGAGCCGAGCATGCTCAGCGAAGGGGATTTTCAGCACTTGCAGGAAGTGCAGGGCGAGTTGGTCAAGGCGCCTGGCAATTGCCTGGTCAGCCTGCTCAGCGAAGGCGAGTTCAGTGCTCTGGCTGTGCGCAAAGGCAGCTTGACCACGGCCGAGCGCGAAGAGATCGAGCGGCATGTGGTGCACACCCAGCAGTTCCTCAGTCTGATTCCCTGGACGCCGGATCTGCAGGGTGTACCGCACATCGCTGGGGCGCACCATGAAAAGCTCGATGGCAGCGGCTACCCCAAAGGCCTGATCGGTGATGCGATTCCCTGCGCTTCACGGATCATGACCATCTGCGATATCTACGACGCCCTGACGGCAGCCGATCGGCCCTACAAACCGGCGATGCCACTCGAACGTGCCCTGGATATCCTCAAGAGTGAAGCGCAGAGCGGTTTGCTCGATGCCGAACTGGTGCAGCTGTTTATCAACAACCGCTGCTTCCAGGTTACGGGAGCGCCGGGTTCACATACCACCGCGCCGTTCAGTCACCACGTGTGTGATTACGAACCCTCGTGCACCCGCGAACACCCCCACTCGCACTGACATGGGGGCGGATTTAGCGGTTGCTTTTGAGCGCCTGCTGATAGCGGGCGTCGAGGCTCTGGGTCGGGCCGCTGGCGGTTTTATCGATATACAGATACACCGGTTGCAGGCGTTGCAGGCGGTCATCAATGCCCGGGTGCACCTTGAGGAAGCTGCTTAGCGCCGCATCATCCTGACGTGTGGTGCCCAGTGTCTGCAGCACCCCGGCCAGGCCGTAGGCGTCGTAGCCGGCACGTGCCGCAATCACCGCGCCCATGGCATCGGCTTCATACTCGTCGCCACGGTCCAGGCCGCGGCTGTACAGGTCGGCCACGCTGCGGCTGAAACGGTCAGTCAGCTCGCCGGCATGGCTGCCACCCTTGTCAGCTGCTCCGGCTTGTACGGCCAGGGTGGCAAGGTCGGTCAGCAGACCGGTCTGGGCCTGTTGCTGAATGGCCTGGAGGTGATGCTTCTGCACCACATGGGCGACTTCGTGGGCCAGTACGCCGGCCAGTTCGGCTTCGCTGTTCATCCGCGTGAGCATGCCGCTGGTGATGAATACGTAACCGCCGGGGGCGGCGTAGGCGGCCACCTGCGGGCTGTCGAGTACGACGAAACGCCAGGGCAGATCTGGCCGTTCGCTGTGCTGCGCAACCCACAGGCCGACGCGGTTGACGTAGGTCTGCAGTGGTGGGTTGTTGAGCACGGCGGCCTTGCTAAGCAGGATGGTGGCGGTGTTCTGCCCGATCACTCGCTCTTCATCGACGCTTTTCTGGCCCATGTTGGTCAGGTGTTGGCCGGCACTGGCCAGTTTGCCCAGGTCGACCCCTTGCACCTGCACGCCTTCCAGCCCCTGGCAGGCACTGAGGCTGATGATCAGGCCGAGCAGGCCGGCATATTTGAGCACTGAGATGGCTGTTGGCATGTCGTATCCTCCCGATCAGCGCGCGTAGGGCAGGTTCTGGCTGTGCAGGCCGCCTTGCTGGGCAAAACTGCGCGCCTCGCTTGGGCTGGCGGCAAAGGCATCCAGGCTCTGTACGCTGGCTGAGGTGTTGGCGGCACCGCTGCGCAGTTCTTCGTCGCTGATGCCGCGTATACCCGTGGCCACACCGCCTGTGGGCGAGGTCTGGTTGCCGAGCTTGAGCAGACCGCCGAGTTCATTGCTGCGTCCGGCCTGGGTATCCTTGGCGAAGCGCAGGCTGAGCAGGGGCAGCCAGCCGCGCTGACCGCTGGCCGTTTCGACCTGATACCAACCGCCCTGGCGTTCCAGAACCTGAACCTGGCTCTGCTTGCCGACTTGGCCGACGCTGGCCGCAGCGGCACTGGGTTCGGCACGCAGGGCGCTGTCTTGCAGGGTATGGGCCTGGCGCACATCGGCCATGATCGCCGTGGCGCAGAGACTGAGAGTCAGCGCCACAAGGACACCGGATAAGCGCTTATTCATCATTTCTCCTTTGTGGTTCGTACAGCATGACAGCCTCGGCACGGCCTTTGACCTGGTGCTCGCCCATGGCTACGAAGTCCAGGTCGAGCGTGCAGGCCTCACGGGTGGCAGCGGAAACCAGCAGGTGGGCACGACCTTTGGTCAACCCCTCGATGCGGCTGGCCAAGTTCACCGTGTCGCCTATTGCAGTGTAGTCATAGCGCTGCTTGGCGCCGACCAGGCCGACCACCGCTGGGCCGGTATGCAGGCCGATGCCGATATCGAAGTCCGGACAGTTGTACTCGCGGCGGAAGGCGTCGAGGTTATCGAGCATTTCCATGGCCGCCAGAATGGCCTGATCGGCCTGCTGCGGGTTGTCCAGCGGCGCGCCCCAGAAGGCCATGATGGCGTCGCCGATAAACTTGTCGAGGGTGGCTTGGTGCTTGAACAGCACCTCCACTTGGCTGCTGAAGTAGCCTTCGAGCAGGCGTACGATTTCTGCCGGCGTGTGCTGTTCGGACAAGGTGGTGAAGTTGCGGATATCGGAAAACAGCACCGTCAGCTGACATTCCTTACTGGCCAGCAGGGCCTCAGGATCATCGCGGGTCACCAGTTGGTTGACCACTACCGGATCCATAAAGCGGCTGAACAGGCGGATGGTGTCCTGCAATTGCTGGCGGCGACGCAGGTAGAACAGTGCCAGTGCCGCTGCCAGCAACAACCACAGGCAGATCAACCCTGGCAACACACCCAGCAGTGTGCCTTGCAAGGCCAGCCAATAACTGCCGGCAAACAGCGCCAGGCTGCCGCCCAGGCACAGGGCGAACGCCACGGGCAGTTGCTCGCGCAGCAGCAGAGTGCTCAAGCCGAGTAACAGCAGCAGCGGGCCGAGCAGTTCAAGCCAGGCGCTGGCTTCGTGCAGCTGGCTGCCGTTGAGCAGGTTGTCGATCGCGGTCATCAGGATAAAGGGAGCCGGGTACAGCGTATCCAGCGGTGTTGGCCGCAGGTCGTGCAGACCGGCAGCCGTGGTGCCAATGACGATAATGCGGTCTTTGAACAACTCGGCGGCCAGTGGCTCACCCTGATTGCGTGCTGCGGCCAGTACCGCCGCGTAGGGCAGCCGTGGGTAAGGCAGACGGCTGCTGCCGGGCCAGTCCAGCAGCAGGCTCTGTTGCGTTGGCAGGCTGCCACCGAGGTCATGCACGATGCGCGCGGGCAGGCTGGGTAAACGCCAGTCGGCAAAGCTGCGGTACAGCTCATAGCGGCGGCCGATACCGTCCGCATCCGGACGGAAATTGATGCTGCCCAGCCGCCACAGTTCGCTGGGGATCGCTTTAGGTAACAACAGCAGACCGCGTTGCTCATCCGCCCCGCGTTGTCCGGGTGCTTGCCAGGTGGTTGCAGGGTAATCGCGCAATAGCGGGGCCTGGCTACTGTCATCCGCCTGCTGAACCAGGGCTGCGAGGTAAGTGTTGGGACTGCGTTGCAGCACTTCGGCAAAGTAGCTGTCGGCATCGGGGTTGAACTGATCCGGCTCGCTGAACAGAACGTCGAAGGCTACGGCCTTGGGTTGTTGGCTCAACAGGTATTCCAGCAGTTCGCCATGCAGCGAGCGCGGCCACGGCCATTTACCGGCTTCACCGGCCAGCACTTGCAGGCTCAAATCGTCGATATCGATCAACAACAGGCGCGGGTCGGGCGTCTGCTCGGCGGCGCGCTGGCGAATCAACCAGTCGAGGTGGGCATTGTTTAGCCCGCTCAGCGCGGGCCACAGGTGCAATAGAGGGAGTAGGAGCAGCGCCAGCAGGCAGAGCCCGCCGAGGCTATGGCGAAACCGGCGCGAGGCGGCGCGTGCAGGCACAGAAAGCTCCTGTGGGCAGTGATGACAGAAGTAGTGCTTCTGACTCTAGCAGCCCGTAGGCAGTTACTCAGGTAGACGCGGCATAGCCTGTTCAAAGGCTTGCGAGCTAGAGTCCTGCAAGGCGCTACGTTAGTAACAGCCTCCGGCTGGTCAAAACGGCGAGGAAGCGGAGTGTACTGTTGTACATGAGCATTCCGAGCCTGTTTTTAACGCCGCAGGGCCAACGCGCAGCAGCCTTTTAGCCAGCAACCAGTACGCGAATAGCCTCCAGACGCAATGCCGCTTTATCGAGCATGGCCAGGCCTTGCTCGCGCAGCTGGCGCAGGGCATTGAGTTCGCTGTCGCGCACGCTGGGGTTGACCGCCTGCAGGGCGATCAGGCGGGCCAGCTCTTCATCGGTTTCGGCGGCCAGGCGACGCTTGGCTTCGTCGACGCGCGCCGTGTGGCGTTCAGCAACCTTGCCTTCCCCGGCATTAATTAGCGGGTTGAGGCTGTCGCGCTGGGCCTGGACGAACTTGTTGGCACTGGCGCGTGGCACGGTTTCCAGTTGCTCGTTGAGCTTCTCGAACGAAACCTTGGCCGCCAGGTCGTTGCCGTTGGCATCGAGCAGGCAGCGCAGGGCGATCGGCGGCAGGTAGCGGCCCAGTTGCAGGGTGCGCGGCGCCACCACTTCGCTGACATAGAGCAGTTCCAGCAACACGGTGCCGGGTTTCAGCGCCTTGTTCTTGATCAGCGCCACGCCGGTGTTGCCCATCGAGCCGGAGCGCACCAGGTCCATGCCGCCTTGCACCATGGGGTGTTCCCAGGTGAGGAACTGCATGTCCTCGCGGGCCAGGGCCAGGTCGCGGTCATAGGTGATGGTCACGCCTTCGTCGTCGCCCAGGGGGAAGCTGGCATCCAGCATCTTTTCGCTGGGACGCAGGATCAGCGCGTTGTCGGAATGGTCTTCACTGTCGATACCAAAGGCGTCGAACAACTGCTCCATATAGATCGGCAGCGCGAACTGGTCATCCTGCTCGAGGATCGCCTCAACCAATGCCTCGCCTTCGCCAGCACCGCCGGAGTTGAGTTCCAGCAGGCGGTCGCGGCCAGCGTGCAACTCACCTTCCAGGCGAATGCGCTCAGCTTTGGCGTCATCAACCAGCGCTTGCCATTCACTGTCGTCGCCGCTTTCCAGCAATGGCAGCAAACGGCTGCCGAACTGGTGCTGCAGGGCGTTACCGGTCGGGCAGGTGGCGAGAAAGGCGTTCAGTGCCTGGTGATACCACTGGAATAGGCGTTCTTGCGGGCTGTTTTCCATGTACGGCACATGCAGCTGGATACGGTGCTTCTGACCTATACGGTCGAGGCGGCCGATGCGCTGCTCAAGCAAATCCGGGTGAGCCGGCAGGTCGAACAGCACCAGGTGGTGGGCAAACTGGAAGTTACGACCTTCCGAGCCGATTTCCGAGCAGATCAGCACCTGGGCACCGAACTCTTCGTCGGCAAAATAGGCCGCTGCGCGGTCGCGCTCCAGGATGCTCATGCCTTCATGGAACACCGTCGCCGGGATGCCTTTGCGCACGCGCAGGGCGTCTTCCAGGTCCATGGCGGTCTCGGCATGGGCACAGATCACCAGCACCTTGAATTTTTTGAGCATCTTAAGGGTGTCGATCAGCCACTCGACGCGCGGGTCGAATTTCCACCAACGCTGCTCTTCATCGACATCCGGCTGCGCCTGGTAGCTGACTTCCGGGTACAGGTCAGCGTGCTCGCCAATCGGCAGCTCCATATATTCATCAGGGCTGGCCAACGGGTAGGGGTGCACTTCACGGTCCGGAAAACCCTGCACGGCGGCGCGGGTGTTACGGAACAACAGGCGACCGGTGCCATGGCGATCCAGCAACTCGCGCACCAGGCGCGCCGAGGCTTCGCTGTCACCGGCATTGACGGCGGCCAGCAGCTCTTCGCCGCCAGCGCCGAGGAAATCGTGAATGGTCTTGTGCGCGGCATCCGACAGGCGCCCCTGGTCGAGCAGTTCCTGTACGGCTTCGGCAATCGGCTTGTAGTGCTCACTTTCGGCGCGGAAGGCGGCCAGATCATGGAAGCGGTTCGGGTCGAGCAGGCGCAGGCGGGCGAAGTGGCTGTCCTGACCGAGCTGTTCCGGTGTCGCGGTGAGCAGCAGCACGCCCGGGATGACCTGAGCCAGCTGTTCGACCAGGGCGTACTCGGGGCTAGCGTGTTCCGGATGCCAAACCAGGTGGTGCGCTTCGTCGACCACCATCAGGTCCCAGCCAGCGGCAAACAACGCATCCTGGGCCTTTTCGTCCTCGCACAGCCATTCCAGCGCGACCAAGGCCAGCTGGCAGTCTTCAAACGGGTTGCTGGCATCGCTTTCGATAAAGCGCTCTTCATCGAACAGAGCAACATCCAGGTTGAAGCGTCGGCGCATTTCCACCAGCCACTGGTGCTGAAGGTTTTCCGGTACCAGGATCAGCACCCGGCTGGCGCGCCCGGAGAGCAGCTGGCGATGAATCACCAGACCTGCTTCGATGGTCTTACCCAGGCCCACTTCGTCGGCCAGCAGTACGCGCGGGGCAATGCGGTCGGCGACTTCACGGGCGATGTGCAACTGGTGGGCAATCGGTTGCGCACGCACGCCGCCCAGGCCCCAAAGGTTGGATTGCAGCTGGCGGCTGGTGTAATCGAGGGTGTGGTAGCGCAAGGCGAACCAGGGCAGCGGGTCGATCTGTCCGGCAAACAGGCGGTCACTGGCCAGGCGGAACTGGATAAAGTTCGACAGCTGGGTTTCCGGTAGGCTGACGCTTTGGTGCTGTGCGTTGAGGCCGTGGTAGACCAGCAGGCCGTCGATGTCGTCGACTTCCTGCACGGTCAGTTTCCAGCCTTCGAAGTGGGTGATTTCGTCACCTGGCGAGAAACGCACGCGGGTCAGCGGTGCATTGCGCAGAGCGTACTGACGGGTTTCGCCGGTGGCCGGGTAGAGCATGGTGAGCATGCGGCCGTCCTGCATCAGAACGGTCCCCAAACCCAGCTCCGCCTCGCTGTCACTGATCCAGCGTTGCCCCGGTTCATACTGCGCCATGCTTGTCTCCCGCGTAAAAAAGCCGACTATGTTAACGGAACCCTGGGTTCAGGCCCAAGGCGCATTACTGGGTATTGGGCACTTTGTGTGCTCAGATCACTCAAAAGTGTAGTGAGGCACGGTTCAAGTCGCGGCTTGTCTGGCCGACAGTCTGACCAAAGGAGGGCTAATAGATGCTGCCGCCGATCCCCCATAGCCTGGTACCTGTGACCGTTCAGCAGGACGTGATCAAGCCGCGCCCAGACATTCCGCCGGTTACACCCTCGGCGGAAAGCGCCAAGGAAAGCGGCGTGGGCCTGGATAAACGGCATCCTCAGGAGGCTGAGGAGTTGCTGCGTGAAGAGCAGCGCCGCCGTCAGCGCCGCCATGGCTATACCCCGGAGGAGCTGGCCGAAGGTGAAGTGGCCGAGGCCGACGAGGCGGTGGTCAGTGAGCTGCCGCGTCAGGGTTTGTGGGTGGATGTGGAAGTCTGAGCTGGGCACACTAGGTGCTCCGTCTGTTCGAGTCTTGTTTCGTGGATCTATTTGCCGACAGCCCCCTGCAGTTGCCTGACGCCGAGTTGCAGTTGCATGCGCCGTGGCTGGATGTTGCAACCGCCGACCAATGGCTGGCCGCGTTAACCACGCAGACACCCTGGCAGCAGCCGCAGGTGCAGATATATGGGCGGCAACTGCCGGTGCCGCGTCTGGTTGTCTGGTACGGAGACGCCGAGGCCAGCTACCGCTATTCGGGGTTAACCCATCAGCCGCTGCCCTGGACGCCGCTGCTGGCGCAGATTCGTGCGCAGGTGGAGCAGGCCGTGGGGCAATCACTCAATGGCGTGTTGCTCAACTATTACCGTGATGGCCAGGACTCCATGGGTTGGCACAGTGATGACGAGGCTGAGCTGGGCGAAAATCCGCTGATTGCTTCACTGAATCTGGGCGGCACGCGGCGCTTCGATCTGCGCCGCAAGGGCCACAACCGCATCGAGCATTCACTGCTGCTGACGCACGGTTCGCTGCTGGTCATGCGCGGGCCAACCCAGCATCATTGGCAACATCAAGTGGCGAAGACGCGCAGCCCCTGTGCGCCACGTCTGAATCTGACCTTTCGTTTGATCAAGCCAAAACCATGAGCAAAGACGACAAGCTGGTTGATTTCGCGGCCGAGCGCGACAAGCGCATCCATGACCTGCGCGACAAAAAACTCAATGAAATGCGCGAGGCGTTCGAGCAGGCGTTGCCGCTACCCAAAGGCAAGAAAAAGCCCAAGGGCAAACCGAAAAAGCCTTGAGGTCGTTCTGGCATAGGCTGATTTGTTGATCTGGATCAGCTAATCAAAGCCTCATCCCGCCAGTGCCCGCCGCTTGTTGATCTGGATCAATGGCGCCCCTGCAGCCCCTGTTAATTTGAAGCCATACCCACACAGGCTTCACAGCAGGAGGCAACCATGTTTATCGATGTCGTAGTTCTCGCCGGTATCGGCACCGTCGGTCTGATGGTCGCCTTCTTCGCCGGTGTCGGTTATTTCATCTGGCAGGATTCGCACAAGCGCAAGCAGAGCTGATTCTGTCGGGAAGGATCGATTTAAGGCCTGCGCAGCAGCGCTTTGAATCGGTTCGAAAGGGGCACGCAAGGCAATTTGGGCGACTTAGGTCGCCCTTTTTTATGCCTGTCATCCATGGTGGCCACGCTACGGGCCGTCATTATTTAGAGCACAGATTTATCTGCGCGGGTTTGTGCTCAGGCGGCGTGTGCATCTTCCGGGCTGTGCGGTGATTCGAGGCGCAGGTAGCTGTGCAGTCGCGCCTGCTGCGATGCATTGGTGAACAGTCCGAGCTTGCTGCGCCGCCAGAGAATGTCATCCGCCTGCATGGCCCATTCTTCCTGGCACAGGTAGTCGACCTCACGCGCATACAGCCCACCGCCCAGGTGTTCGCCCAAGTCGCTGAGGTTACTGACACCTTTGAGCATGACCCAGCTGCGGCTGCCGTAGCTGCTGGCCCAGCGCCGCGCCAGCGAGGTGGGCAGCCAGTCGAAACGTTCGCACAGGGCTTCGACCAGCGCGCTCTGGCTGTCCAGTTGTTCGGCACCGGGCAACAGGCTGCTGGCGGTCCAGCTCGGGCCCATTTTTGGGAAAAACGGTGCCAGCGGCACCAGTGCCGACTCGGCGAGCTTGCGGTAAGTGGTGAGCTTGCCGCCGAAGACTGAGAGCAGCGGCGCTTCGCCGGGATGAGCGGACAGCGACAGGGTGTAGTCGCGGGTCACCGCTGACGGATCGTCCGATTCGTCGTCGCACAGCGGCCGCACGCCGGCATAGGTGTGCAGGATATCGCTGCGCTGAACCTGCTTCTTGAAGTGGGCGTTGACCACGTTCAGCAGGTAGTCGGTTTCTTCATCGGTGATGGCCACCTTGGCCGGGTCGCCCTGGTATTCGCGGTCGGTGGTGCCGATCAGGGTGAAGCGTTCTTGATAGGGGATGGCGAAGACGATGCGGCGGTCTTCGTTTTGCAGGATGTAGGCCTGCTCACCGTCGAACAGGCGCGGCACCACGATATGGCTGCCCTGAATCAGGCGAATGCCGTAGGGCGATTCCTGCTTCAGGTCTTCGCGGATAAATTTCGCGACCCAGGGGCCGGCAGCGTTGACCAGGGCGCGGGCGCGAATCGAGAACAGGCTGCCGTCGTGGCGCTCCAGGTGGATATGCCACAAGCCTTTGCTGCGCCGGGCGCTGACGCAACGGGTACGGGTGTGAATGTGCGCGCCTTGCTCGCGGGCGGCCATGGCATTGAGGACCACCAGGCGGGCGTCATCGACCCAGCAATCGGAGTATTCGAAGCCGCGGCTGATCTCGGCCTGCAGCGGGCTGCCGGCGCCGAAACGCAGGCCGCGTGAACCAGCCAGCTTCTCGCGCTTGCCCAGGTGGTCATAGAGAAACAGCCCTGCACGGATCATCCAGGCCGGCCGCAGGTGCGGACGGTGCGGCAGGATAAAGCGCAGTGGTTTGACGATATGCGGCGCTTTGTTCAGCAGCACCTCACGCTCGGCCAGGGCTTCGCGTACCAGGCGGAATTCATAGTGCTCCAGGTAGCGCAGACCGCCATGGATCAGTTTGCTGCTGGCTGATGAGGTGTGTTGCGCCAGGTCGTCCTTTTCGCAAAGGAACACGGACAGGCCGCGCCCGGCGGCATCAGCGGCAATCCCGACACCATTAATGCCGCCGCCGATTACGGCAAGGTCATAGACTTCAGCGAGTGGGGTAAGGCTGGTAGAACGAGTCGGCATGGCGGCACCAGAAAGTCAGTATTGAACTTTAAATGTTCACTTTCGAAAATATGCTAGTCGAATATGCACGGCTTCGCCACCCCGAAGTGCGTTTTCGCGCTCGGCGGTTGTCAGGTATCGGTAATGGGATATGGCTAGGCGGGCGCCTGGTTGGTTCTGGCGGGCTTACACCATGTCAAGGTGAACCTTGTGCTCGCTGAGCAGGCGGTTGATTGCCGCGGAGGGCACCGCGTCGGTAAACACGCGGTCAACCAGGGCGACCGAACCCAGGCGTACCACGGCATTGCGGCCGAACTTGCTGGAGTCAACGGCGAGAAACACCTGGCGCGCATTGCTGATGATGGCCTGGGAAACCCGTACTTCCTGGTAATCGAAGTCGAGCAGGCTGCCGTCTTCATCGATGCCACTGATGCCGACCAGGGCGAAATCGACCTTGAACTGCTGGATAAAATCCACCGCTGCCTGGCCGACGATGCCGCCGTCGCTGCGCACGGTGCCGCCAGCCAACAGCACTTCGAAGTCGGCCTTGGCACTGAGCTGGGCGGCCACATGCAGGTTGTTGGTGATGATCTTCAGGCCCTTGTGGCCGAGCAGTTCACGGGCAATGGCTTCAGTGGTGGTGCCAATGTTGATGAAGAGCGAGGCGTGGTCGGGAATTTGCGCAGCAATCGCGACCGCAATGCGCTGTTTCTCGTCGCGCATCTGCCCGGCGCGCATGCTGTAGGCGGTGTTCTGCGTGCTGGAGCTTTCACTGGCTGCGCCACCGTGGGTGCGGCGCAGCAGGCCCTGTTCGGCGAGCTGGTTGATGTCGCGGCGGATGGTTTGCGGGGTGACGGCAAATGCCTGAGCCAACTCGTCAATGCTGACATAGCCGCGTTCGCGGGCGAGTTCGAGAATGTCGTGCTGGCGGGGCGGCAGGGTCATGAAAACTCCTTGAAAGTGCGCGGCATTATAGGCTGTCGTCGCGGCCAAATTGGGCTAAGGTACGCCAACTTTGTCAGATTGTTTTCACATTCGAACATGACGCCTGCCATCGATCTGCTGAAAAAAGCCAAGGCTGCGCACCAGGTGCACAGTTATCACCACGACCCCAAGGCGGCTTCCTATGGCCTGGAAGCGGCGGAAAAGCTCAACCTTGAGCCTGCCCAGGTGTTCAAGACGCTGCTGGCCGCCGGTGAGAAAGGCGAGTTGCTGGTGGCGGTGGTGCCGGTGGCCGGCACGCTGGATCTGAAAGCCCTGGCGCAGGCTGCCGGGGTGAAGAAAGCCGATATGGCTGACCCCAATGCAGCGCAGCGCGCGACCGGTTACCTGCTCGGTGGCATCAGCCCGCTGGGGCAGAAGAAGCGTTTGCGTACCTTTATCGATGAGTCGGCGCAGCAGTTTCCCAGCATTTATGTCAGCGCCGGGCGGCGCGGGCTGGAGGTGCAGCTGGACGCTGCTGTGCTGGCACAACTGACCCAGGCCGTGTTTGCACCCATTGGCCGCCTCTGAACAACCCGCTCGACGCCCATAACAATAAGGAAACCGTGTATGTCTCATTACCTGCTTGCCATTGATCAGGGCACCACCAGCAGCCGGGCGATTGTCTTCAGTGCCCAGGGTCTGCCCGTTGCCCGTGCTCAGCAGGAGTTCAAGCAGTACTTCCCGCAGGATGGCTGGGTTGAGCACGACGGCGAAGAGCTGTGGTTGAGCACCCTCAAAGTCTGCCGCGAAGCGCTCAAGCAGAGTGGGCTGAGCGCCAGTGATGTGGCGGCCATCGGTATTACCAACCAGCGTGAAACCACCCTGGTGTGGGATGCGCAGACCGGTACACCGATCCATCCGGCGATTGTCTGGCAGGACCGGCGTACCGCCGACTATTGCGCCGAGCTCAAAGAAGCCGGGCATGAGGCGACCGTGGCAGGCAAAACCGGGCTGTTGATCGATCCGTATTTCTCGGCCACCAAGCTGCGCTGGATTCTGCAGAAGGTGCCCGGTGCCCGCGAACGTGCTGAACGCGGCGAGCTTCGTTTCGGCACTGTGGATTCCTTCCTGCTGTGGCGCCTGACTGGCGGCAAATCGCACAAGACTGACGCCAGCAACGCCTCGCGCACGTTGCTGTTCAACATCCACACCCAGCAGTGGGATGAGGAGCTGCTCAAGCTGTTCGAGATTCCCGCCAGCCTGCTGCCGGAGGTACTCGATTGCGCCGCTGATTTCGGCAGCACCGAGGCCAATCTGCTCGGCGCGGCGATTCCAGTGCTGGGGATGGCCGGTGATCAGCAGGCGGCCTTGATTGGCCAGGCCTGTTTCGAGCCGGGTATGGTCAAAAGTACCTACGGCACCGGCTGTTTCATGATTCAGAACACCGGCAGCACACCGGTGACCTCGAAAAACCGCCTGCTCACCACCGTGGGCTACCGCCTCAATGGCCAGGTTACCTATGCCGTTGAAGGCAGCATCTTCGTTGCCGGCGCGGCGGTGCAGTGGCTGCGCGACGGCATCAAGCTGATCAGCCATGCCCGCGATACCGAGGCGATGGCCGAGCAGACCGGTGATGCCTGTGGTGTGTACCTCGTGCCGGCGTTTACCGGCCTGGGTGCGCCGTACTGGGACCCGAAAGCCCGTGGCGCGATCTTCGGCCTGACTCGCGACACCGGGATCAAGGAGATCGTCACCGCCGGCTTGCAGTCAGTGTGCTATCAGACCCGTGACCTGTTGGAAGCCATGCGCCAGGACGGCGCGGCGGAGCCCAGCGCGCTGCGGGTGGATGGCGGCATGGTGGAAAACAACTGGGTCATGCAGTTTCTCGCCGACATTCTCGGTGTGCCGGTGGAACGCCCGGAAGTGACCGAAACCACGGCGCTGGGCGTGGCCTACCTGGCCGGCTTGCAGGCCGGGCTGTATCAGGACCTGGCGAGCATCGCCCGGCATTGGCACCGTCAGCAGCGGTTCGAACCGCGTATGGCCGACAGTCACCGCAGCAAACTCTACGACGGCTGGCTGGATGCGGTGAAAAGGGTGCGCAGCGAAGGCTGAGGGTGGTAAAACTTCCAGCAACCCTATTGCTCGTGGAGCCCTGCATGTCGAGATGGCGCTGGCTGGTTGCGCGTGGATGCATGCTGGTGCTGCTTGTCTGGGCCGGTTTGGCGCGGGCCGAGACACTGGTGATTGCCGGAGACATCTGGTGCCCGGTGAATTGCCAGCCTGGCTCCGAGCGGCCGGGCATCCTTGTGGAGCTGGCGCAGGAAATCTTTGCCGAGGCCGGTATCGAGGTACAGTACAAGGCCCTCAACTGGGCGCGTACCCTGCAGATGGTGCGGCGTGGCGAGTTGAATGCGGCTGTCGGTGCCGGTGTTGAAGACGCGCCGGATTTTCTTTATGGCGCCACGCCTGTGGCGTCCTCGCGCAGCTGTTTTTTCACCCGGCAGGATTCCACTTGGCGTTTTACTGGCACCACCTCGCTGGCGCAGCGGCGCCTTGGGGTGATCAACGACTACAGCTATGGCGATGAGCTGAACACCTATATCGCCTTGCACCGCAACGACTCGGAGCGTGTGCAGATTGCTTCCGGGGACAAGGCGCTGGCGTTGAACATCGGCAAACTGATGCACGGGCGGGTCGATGTGGTGCTGGAAAACGCCTGGGTCATGCAGGCTATGCTGGCCACTCAGGGGCGCGTCGGCGAGCTGCGCGAGGCCGGTTGTCGGGCACCGGACGTGCCGATCTACCTGGCGTTCTCGCCGGTGCTGGAATCCAGTCCGCGCTATGTCGCGCTCTTCGAGCAAGGCTTGCAGCGTTACCGTGCCAATGGCCGTTTGCAGGCCTTGTTGGCGGCGTATGGGGTGCAGACACCCTGACAGTCTGCACGCTGTGTTGTCTGTATCGGGGGCGTTGTGGCGAGCTGTATGGCTGTTATTGGCCGCCGCTGTAGTGGGCATGTCGGGTGTGCTTTCGGCATGCTGCAACCCACGATGACTCCGGAGTGCGCCCCATGCAGCTTGAATTTCACCAGGTCGATGCTTTTGCCACACAGCCGTTCAGAGGGAACCCGGCGATGGTCTATCGTCTGGACCACTGGCTGGATGCGGCCCTGATGCAGCAGATTGCCGCCGAACATAACCTGGCGGAAACCGCCTTTGTGGTAAAGGAAGGCGCTTCCTGGCACATCCGCTGGTTTACCCCGAGTGCGGAAGTGCCGCTGTGTGGTCATGCCACCCTGGCCAGCGCCCATGTGCTGTTCGAGGTCTATGGCGAGCCGGGTGAGGTTCTTGATTTCACCTGTTTGTCTGGTGCGTTGCGCGTGACCCGGCAGGGCACACAGCTGCTGCTGGATTTCCCTGTACGCCGGGCGCAGTCAGGCGCGCTACGTGCCGAGGTCGAGCAGGCGCTGGGCCAGCCGGTTGAGGAAGTGCTGGCGCTGCATGAGGGGCAGGGGGTACAGGAGCTGCTGGCGATTATGGCGAATGAGGCTGCAGTTCGCGCCTGTCAGCCCGATCTGGCCGCAGTGACCCGCTTGCCAGGGTTGGGGCTGCTGATCAGCGCGCCGGGGGAGCAGCATGACTTCGTCTCGCGCTACTTTGCGCCGGCCATTGGTATCGATGAAGACCCGGTGACCGGCTCAACCCATTGCATCCTTACGCCGTACTGGGCGCAGCGTCTGGGCAAATCCCGGCTGAGCGCCTTCCAGTGTTCGGCTCGCGGTGGTGAGCTGCACTGCGAGCTGGACGGCGAGCGGGTGAAGATCGCGGGTCAGGCGTTGCTGGTTGCCAGTGGCCGGCTGTTGCTGCCCGCCACGTGGGCTGGGGCTTAACTGGCGCTGCTGTAGCGGCGCACGCCCGATTCCGCCAGGTTGACCTGGGCGGCGATGCTGCCGGGGGCGGCAAACACCACCAGATGGTCGGCGGCGACACGAATGCCGACCTGCTGACCGGGCAGGTGGTCGGCGTGGCTGGGGAAGATCGACTCCAGCTGGCTGCCGGTAGGCAGTTGCAGGCGGTACAGGGTCGCCGCACCGAGGAAGGTCTTTCCGACGATCAGGGCTTTCAGGCTGCTGTCCGGGTCATACACGATGTCGTCCGGACGCAGCAGCACGTCCACCGCACTGCCGGTTGGCCAGGTATAAGCGCGGTTGCCGCGAATCAGGCCCAGTTCGGTTTGCACGGCATCCGGGCTGAGCAACTGACCGCGAATAAAGTAGCCCTGGCCGATAAAACTGGCGACAAAGGGCGTCAGTGGTTCGTGGTAGAGGTTGAATGGGGTGTCCCATTGCTCCAGTCGACCATCCTTGAACACGCCGACGTGATCGCTAACGGCGAAGGCTTCTTCCTGGTCATGGGTGACCAGAATCGCGCTGGTGCCGCGCGCTTTGAGAATGTCGCGCACCTCGTGGCTGAGACGCCTGCGCAGCTCGCCATCCAGATTGGAAAAAGGCTCGTCGAGCAGCAGCAGTTGCGGCTCTGGCGCAAGGGCGCGAGCCAGGGCCACGCGTTGTTGCTGACCACCCGACAGTTCGTGCGGGTAACGCTTGCCCAGGTGGCCGAGCTTGACCAGTTCCAGCAGTTCCTGGGTGATGCGTTCGCAGTTCGGCTGTTTGCGGATGCCGAAGGCAATGTTCTCTGCCACGCTCAGGTGCGGGAAGAGTGCGTAATCCTGAAACACCATGCCGATTCGGCGCTTCTCCGGAGCCAGGGTAAAGCCGGCTTTGGAGATGACCTGCTCGGCCAGCTGGATCTCGCCTTCCAGCACCGGCTCGAAGCCGGCAATGGCGCGCAATGTGGTGGTCTTGCCGCAGCCCGAAGGGCCGAGCAGGCAGCCGATATCACCGGCATTCAGGTGCAGATTGAGGTTCTGTACCACCTTGTGCCCGGGGTAGCCGCAACTCAGTTCGCGCAGGTTCAGCAGGGGCTGGCTCATGCGTGGTGGTACGCCGGTTCAACCAGGAATTCGAGCAGCGCCTTCTGTACATGCAGGCGGTTTTCAGCTTGATCCCAGGCGGCTGAACGCGGGTCGTCGAGCAGGTCTTCGCTGATTTCCTCGCCACGGTGCGCCGGCAGGCAGTGCAGGAACAGCACATCGTCGGCGGCCGCATCAAGCAGGGCGCGGTTGACCTGGTAGGGTTGGAACAGCTTGAGGCGTTCGGCGGCTTCGTCTTCCTGGCCCATGGAGGCCCACACATCGGTGCTCACCAGGTGGGCACCGGCCACTGCGGCGCGTGGATCGCGAACGACCTGCACACGCTCGCCTGCAGCAGCGAGGAATGTGGCGTTCGGCTCATAGCCTTCAGGGCAGGCGATGCGCAGCTGGAAGTCGAACTGCATGGCCGCTTCTATATAGGAGTTGCACATGTTGTTGCCGTCGCCGATCCAGGCCACAGTCTTGCCTTTGATACTGCCGCGCTGCTCCTGATAGGTCTGCATGTCGGCCAGCAGTTGGCAGGGGTGCAGGTCATCGGACAGGCCGTTGATCACCGGCACGCGCGAGTTGGCGGCAAATTCGGTCAGGGTGCTGTGGGCGAAGGTGCGGATCATCACCGCATCGAGCATGCGCGACATGACGATGGCTGCATCGCCAATCGGCTCGCCACGGCCCAGCTGGGTGTCACGCGGGGACAGGAAAATGGCCTGGCCACCGAGCTGGATCATGCCGGCTTCAAACGACAGGCGGGTACGGGTCGAGGCTTTCTCGAAGATCATGCCCAGTACGCGATTCTTCAGCGGCTCGAACAGTACACCGCGGTTACGCAAGTCCTTCAGCTCCATGCCGCGGCGGATTAGCCCCACCAGTTCATCCGGTGTGCAATCCATCAGCGAGAGAAAGTGTCTTGCGCTCATCATCAACTACCTTTTGACAGCAGGGCGCAGGTTCAATGGCCTGGTGAAATGAAAGAAACGGCAGAACCTGCGGCTGGGGGGCCGCACTATGCGACGAAACGGGGAAGTCGCGATCTTATAAGCAAACGCCGATCAGGCGCAAATTGCCGGCGGTTTATGGTGCTGTGGGGCAGGGGCGAGATGCATCTATCGGCTGACCTGATGCTGCGCAATTCACGCCGCGAACCCTGCTGGTGCAGGTTCTGATCTGCCGACATAGTTCATACTTTACGGTGCTTTGCGCGCCGAACCAAAACAAGAGGCCCGGCCATGACCAAGACCCTCCACCACCGTGCATGCCACCTGTGCGAAGCCATTTGTGGCTTGAGCATTGAAACCGAAGTGCAGGACGACGGTTCCACGCAGATCCGTTCGATCAAGGGCGATGCCCAGGACAGTTTCAGTCGCGGCCATATCTGCCCCAAGGCCGTGGCGTTACAGGATATTCAGAATGATCCCGATCGCCTGCGTCAGCCGATGCGCCGCGTGGGGACTGAGTGGCAGGCCATCGACTGGAATGAAGCTTTTGAGCTGGTGGCCGAGCGCCTGAGTGCGATTCAGGCCGCGCATGGGCAGAACGCGGTGGCGGTGTATCAGGGCAATCCGAGCGTGCACAACTACGGCCTGATGACCCACAGCAACTACTTTCTCGGGCAGCTGAAAACCCGTAATCGGTATTCCGCGACCTCGGTCGATCAGTTGCCGCATCACCTGACCAGCCACCTGATGTACGGTCACGGCCTGTTGATTCCGATTCCGGATATTGATCACACCGACTTTATGCTGATTCTCGGCGGTAACCCGCTGGCGTCCAACGGCAGCATCATGACCGTACCGGATGTGGAAAAGCGCTTGAAGGCTATCCAGAAACGCGGTGGCAAGTTAGTGGTGGTTGACCCGCGCCGTAGCGAAACCGCTGCAATTGCTGATCAGCATGTGTTCGTCCGTCCGGGGCAGGATGCTGCGCTGCTGTTCGGCCTGCTCAATACCCTGTTTGAAGAAAACCTGGGTCGTACCAGCCACCTGGCGATCGATGGGCTGGATGAGGTGCGCCAGGCGATTGCCGGCTTTACTGCCGAAACCATGAGCGCCCGCTGTGGCGTGCCGGCGCCAACGATTCGCCAGTTGGCGCGGGACTTCGCGGCCGCCGAGTCGGCGGTGTGCTACGGCCGCATGGGCGTTTCCACCCAGGCGTTTGGCACGCTGTGTCAGTGGCTGGTGCAACTGATCAACCTGGTCACCGGCAATCTGGACCGCGTTGGCGGTGTGCTGTGCACCGAACCTGCCGTGGATCTGGTGGCCTCGACTTCCGGCGGGCATTTCAATCGCTGGCAGAGCCGGGTATCCGGCTTGCCGGAGTACGGCGGTGAATTGCCGGTGTCGGCCCTGGCGGAGGAGATGCTCACGGCCGGCGAAGGGCAGATACGGGCACTGGTCACGGTGGCGGGCAATCCGGTGCTGTCCACGCCCAATGGCCGTCAGCTGGAGCAGGCGCTGGAGGGGCTGGAGTTCATGCTCAGCCTCGACTTTTACATCAATGAAACCACCCGCTATGCCGACCTGATCCTGCCGCCGACGGCGCCGCTGGAACACGATCACTACGACACCACCTTCAATGTGTTTGCGGTGCGTAACGTCACCCGCTTTAACGAGGCGGTATTGGCCAAGCCGGAGGGTGCGCTGCATGACTGGGAGATTTTCGTCGGCCTGGCCAAAGCCTTTGCCGCCAAGACCGGCGTAGAACTCAAGCCGACCATGGCCCCGGAGCAGATGATCGACATGGGCCTGCGCTTTGGTGCTTACGGCGACAAGTCGGAACATAAGTTGTCCCTGGCCGCGTTGCGCGAGCACCCCCATGGCCTCGACCTGGGCGCACTCAAACCCAACCTGGCCAGTCGTCTGAAAACCGTCAATAAGCAGGTAATGGCGGCGCCAGCGGTGATCATGGCTGACCTGCAGCGTTTTGCCGAACAGCCGACGGCCAAGGCTGACGAGCTGCTATTGATTGGCCGTCGTCATGTGCGCAGCAATAACTCCTGGATGCACAACTATCATCGCCTGGTAAAAGGCAAACCCCGTCATCAGTTGCTGATGCATCCGGTGGACCTGAGTCAGCGTGGGCTGAGCGATGGCCAGTTGGTGCGGGTGCGCTCGCGGGTGGGGGTGATTGAGGTAGAAGTGGCCGCCAGCGATGAAATGATGGCCGGGGTGGTCAGCCTGCCACACGGCTGGGGGCACGCCCGACCGGGCGTACATATGGCGATTGCCAGCGAGCAACCGGGGGCCAGCGCCAATGACCTGACCGATGAGCGGCAGCTTGATGCCTTGTCCGGCAATGCGGCGCTAAATGGGGTGCCTGTGCAGGTGTTTGCGGCCTGAGCAGGGATATTCGGCGTGTGGAAAGTGGCTTGGAAGGCCGAGCATTGCGCTCGGCTTTTCGCTACAATGCCGCCACCGTGCCGACCCGTGAGTCGGGAAGTTAAGTCCTGAGGTGCCCAATGGATATCATCGAAACCATCAAAGAGCAGATCGCCAACAATACCGTTCTGCTGTACATGAAAGGCTCGCCGAACGCTCCGCAGTGCGGCTTTTCCTCCAAGGCTGCGCAGGTTGTGATGGCCTGTGGCGAAAAGTTCGCCTATGTCGACATTCTGCAAAACCCGGAAATCCGCGCCAATCTGCCGAAATATGCCAACTGGCCAACCTTTCCACAGCTGTGGGTCGGTGGTGAACTGGTCGGCGGCAGCGACATCCTGGTGGAAATGTTCGAGAAGGGTGAGCTGCAAACCCTGATCAAGGACGCAGCACAGAAGGCCGGTGCCTGAGCCGTTAGCTGTCCTGAAAAACCCCGCGCTGGCGGGGTTTTTTGTGTCTGTTGAGCCGCGCATTAAATAAAAACGGGAGCCCATGGGCTCCCGTTTTCAGTTGTGCGCATGGGCGACGGTTATTCGTCCATCTGCGACTGCAGGTAGTTTTGCAGGCCTACTGCTTCGATCAGGCTGAGCTGGGTTTCCAGCCAGTCGATGTGGTCTTCTTCGGAGCAGAGGATTTCTTCAAGCAGTTCGCGGCTGGCGTAGTCGCCGATGCTTTCGCAGTAGGCAATCGCTGCTTTCAGATCAATATGCGCCTTGTGTTCGATCTTCAGGTCGCACTCAAGCATTTCCTTGGTGTTTTCACCGATCAGGATCTTGCCGAGGTCTTGCAGGTTGGGCAGACCTTCGAGAAACAGGATGCGCTTGATCAGCTTGTCCGCATGCTTCATCTCATCGATGGACTCGTGATACTCGTGCTCGCCGAGTTTCTTCAGGCCCCAGTCCTCGTACATGCGCGCGTGCAGGAAGTACTGGTTGATCGCGACCAGCTCGTTACCGAGGATCTTGTTCAGATGCTGGATGACTTTCTTGTCGCCTTTCATATCTGCGCCTGCCTTGCAAGGTGAGTTAGCTCCAAATTCTGGGCCGATGATTTTCGGCTGTCAAACCTAAGTAGTTGAATCCAAAGCTAAAATTAATATGAATGCGAATGTTTAAGTTCTGCATCTTGGCGCTAAGGTATTGAATTAAAGGTATAAAAAATGGCCGGCCATAAAAAAACCGGACGCGAGGTCCGGTTTCTAAATGCTGATCAAGTCAGGCGGCGACGAAGCTTGCCGGGTAGGCGAGGGCTGCCTGGCTGCTCTGCACTTCACTGAGGGTTTCACGTACAACCTGCTTGGCCAGGCAAGCACATTTGCCGCACTGGCTGGCGACGCCAAGGGTGGCCCGTACATCACGGTAGCTGCAGCAGCCTTCGTAGATGGCTTCGCGAATCTGACCGTCAGTTACACCTTCGCAGAGACAGACGTACATGATTGAGGCTCGTAGCAGGCAGTTAAGATGCGAAAGATACTAATGTTAATGAGAATGCTTGTCAAAACTGAATGTGATTGTCTGATGAGTGGTGTGTTGGTGTCTGCGATATCTCCTTAAACAGTCAGCATTGTGTGTTGTACACGGAAGGTGGCAACGACCGCGGAGCCGTTGCCGCTTTACTTGCCAGAAGGCGGAAAGCCTTTGCCGCTTTGCCGCTAAAAGGGCTGTTATATTTATATAAAGTATTGAAATATAAGCAAAAAATAAAATGGCACACGCCTTGCTTATGGTCTTGCACGGAAAACAGCAACGCCAACTGGCAAAGGTTTCTGACCATGAGCATCAGCTTCGATCGGGCACTCGGTATTCACGAACAGGCACTGGGCTTTCGCGCTCAGCGTGCCGAAGTGTTGGCCAACAACATCGCCAACGCCGATACGCCGCATTACAAGGCGCGTGATCTTGAATTCGCCAGCGTGCTGGCCGAGCAGAGTGCCAAGAGCCAGCGTGGCCAGGTCAGCCTGAACCGCACCAACAGCCAGCATATCCCGGCCGATGGTGTGGCGATGGGCGACGCCAGCCTGGCGTACCGCACGCCGCTGCATCCATCGATTGATCAGAACACCGTTGACCTGCAGATCGAGCAGTCCAACTACGCCGAGAACTCGGTGCAGTTCCAGGCCAGCTTCACCTTTCTCAACAGTAAGTTCAAAGGGCTGGTCAACGCCCTGCGCGGCGAATAACAGGAGCCTGATGCCATGTCACTTGCCAGTGTTTTCAATATCGCCGGAATGGGGATGAGCGCGCAGAGCACTCGTTTGAACACCATCTCCAGCAACATTGCCAACGCCGAGACGGTTTCCTCGAGCATTGACCAGACCTACCGCGCACGCCATCCGGTGTTTGCCACGGTGTTCCAGTCGGCGCAGGGCGGTGACCGTGGTTCGTTGTTTGCCGATCAGGACAATGCCGGGGTAGGCGTTCAGGTGCTCGGTGTGGTCGAGGACCAGAGCACCCTGATGCCGCGCTACGAGCCGAACCATCCATCTGCGGATGAAAACGGCTACGTCTACTACCCCAACGTCAATGTGGTGGAAGAGATGGCGGACATGATCTCTGCCAGCCGGGCCTTCCAGACCAACACCGAAATGATGAACACCGCCAAGCAGATGATGCAGCGCGTGCTGACCCTCGGTCAGTAAGCCAGCGGATAAGGAGCGCAGACCTATGAGCACTGTTGGCGATGTAGCCGGTTCGGTACTGGATAAATACCAGATCAAGAACGAGACCAAGACGAACAAGGACCTCGGTAAGAATGAGTTTCTCAACCTGTTGGTGGCCCAGTTGAATAACCAGAACCCCCTGGAGCCACAAGGCAATGGTGAGTTTATCGCCCAGCTGGCGCAGTTCAGTCAGGTGGAGGGAATCGAGAAGTTGAACACCAGCATGGGCTCGCTGCTCACCGGTTATCAGTCTTCCCAAGCGTTGCAAGCCTCATCCCTGGTTGGGCGCAAGGTCATCATCCCGAGCGAAAAAGCGGTGGTTGATACCAGTGAAAGCTTCAAGGCCAGCCTGGTGCTGCCGGCCAGCAGCAGTAACGTCTACGTCAACATTTATGACAAGGCTGGCGCGGCAGTAGGGCGAGTCAACCTGGGTGAGCAGGCTGCCGGCAATGTCAGCTTTATCTGGGATGGCAAGGATGCCAGCGGCAATCTGTTGCCGCCTGGCACCTACAAGTTCGAAGCGCAGGCTACCTACGCCGATGGCACCAAGGGCCTCTACACCTTGCTGCCGGCCAACGTCGACAGTGTGACCCTGGGCGGCAAAGAGTTGATGTTGAACCTGGCAGGGCTCGGCAGTGTGCCGATGTCGCAAGTGCAGGTCATTGGTCAGTAACTAACAGGTTTTAACCGCCGGTTGCCCGGCAAAGGAGTCTTCCATGGCGTTCAATATCGGTCTTAGTGGTCTGCGTGCCGCGACCAGTGACCTCAACGTGACCGGCAACAACATCGCCAACGCCGGCACTGCAGGCTTCAAACAGTCGCGGGCCGAGTTTGCCGATGTGTATGCAGCCTCGGTGCTGGGCACCGGTAAAAACCCCCAGGGCAGTGGGGTGCTGCTGGGCGATGTGTCGCAGCTGTTCAACCAGGGCAACATCAACTACACGCAGAACGCGCTGGATCTGGCGATCAACGGCAACGGCTTCTTCCAGACCAGCAATAACGGCGATATCAGCTATACCCGTGCGGGCTACTTCGGTACGGATCGTGACGGTTTTATGGTCAACAACTTTGGCTATCGCCTGCAAGGCTATGCCGTTGACGCCGCCGGCAACCTGCAAAATGGTGTGGTCAGTGACCTGCGTATTGAAACGGCCAGTCAGGCGCCGTTGCCAACCAGCAACCTGGACCAGACCTTCAACCTCAATTCGAACAATATCGTGCCGACCACGACGCCGTTCAACCCGGCGGACCCGACGACTTACAACTCGTCGACCTCGACCAACATTTATGACACCCAGGGTAACTCCCACGTATTCACCCAGTATTTCCTCAAGACCGGGCCGAACACCTGGCAAATGAATGTGCTGATCGATGGGCGCAACCCGGATGACCCGACGCTGACCACACCGTCTTCAGTTGATCTGCAGTTCACTGCGGCGGGGCAGCTGGATGTGGCGGCGTTGATTGCGTCGACGCCTACCGGTTTCACAGTTGGAGCCGATGGCACCATCGACCTGACCACCTGGGTACCGGGTGCGCCGGATAACTCGGTGCCGCCGGTGTGGGGCCCCAACGGTGCTGATGCCAGTGCCACTGGGGTGAATATCGACCTGCGACAGTCGACCCAGTTTGCCAGCAACTTTGCGGTCAACCGCGTCAGCCAGGACGGTTACACCACCGGCCAACTGGCAGGCCTGGAAATTGACGACACCGGGGTGATCTTCGCGCGCTACACCAACGGCCAGTCAAAGGTGCAGGGGCAGGTGATTCTGGCCAACTTTGCCAACGTGCAAGGCCTGACGCCAGTGGGCAAGACCGCATGGGTACAGTCCTTCGAGTCCGGTGAGCCGGTACGCGGAACCCCGCGCAGTGGCACCCTGGGGGCACTGCAGTCCGGCGCCCTGGAGGATTCCAACGTTGAGCTGTCGGATCAACTGGTCAACTTGATCGTTGCGCAGCGTAACTATCAGGCCAACGCCAAGACCATCGAAACCGAGAGTGCGGTTACTCAGACCATCATCAACCTGCGTTGATGCGGCGTCAGTGGCAGGCGCGAGGTCTGCCGCAGGCGGCAAAACTACGCCGCCTGGCTGCGCAAAAGGGCTCCTTATGGAGCCCTTTTTATTTTTAAAAATACATATTTATCAATATCTTGCTTCTATTTTTCGAATGCTGGCATAGTCATTGCTTTGTATCTTGCATAGAGCAGCGGGCGGCAAGCCCAACTCGGAGAATAACCATGGACAAGATGCTGTACGTTTCCATGACTGGGGCCCACAACAACACCCTGGCCCAGCGTGCCCACGCCAACAACCTGGCGAACATTTCCACCAATGGCTTCCGTCGGGATTTTGAACAGGCCCGCTCGATGCCGATCTTTGGTGACAGTTATCCGGCGCGTGTCTATGCCATGAGTGAACGTCCAGGAACCGACTTCACCCCGGGGTCGCTGCAGGAAACTGGGCGCGAGCTGGATGTGGCGGTGGGCGGCAAAGGCTGGCTGGCTGTGCAGGCACCCGATGGCAGCGAAGCATACGTGCGCACTGCCAGCCTGAATGTTGATGCGCTGGGCATGCTGCGTACCGGCAATGGCTTGCCGGTGATGGGCAATGCCGGACCGATTGCGGTACCCCCGGAGCAGAAAATCGAGATCGGCAAGGACGGCACCATCAGTATCCGCGCCCTCGGTGAGGCGCCCAGCGTGCTGGCCGAGGTGGACCGTTTGAAACTGGTCAACCCGGATCTCAAGCAGATGGAAAAAGGCACTGACGGCCTGATCCGCTTCAAGGGCCAGGGCCCGGTACAGGCGGATGCGACCATAGAAGTGACCTCGGGCTTCCTTGAGTCGAGTAACGTCAACGCCGTGGAAGAGATGACTGCGATTCTCTCCCTGTCCCGCCAATTCGAGTTGCAAGTGAAGATGATGCGCACCGCCGAAGACAATTCGGCGGCCATGGCGCGCGTCTTGCAGATGACCTAATTACCAGCACGCGGCGTCGTTAAAACGACACCCGAGGAGAATCGATATGCTTCCGGCACTGTGGGTCAGTAAAACCGGTCTGTCCGCCCAGGACATGAACCTGACCACCATTTCCAACAACCTGGCCAACGTCTCGACCACCGGCTTCAAGCGTGATCGCGCCGAGTTCGAAGACCTGCTGTACCAGATCCGTCGTCAACCCGGCGGTCAGACCAGCCAGGACAGCCAACTGCCATCCGGTCTGCAACTGGGTACGGGTGTGCGGGTGGTCGGCACGCAGAAGATCTTTACCCAGGGCAGCCTGCAAACCACCGAGCAGCCGCTGGACCTGGCGATCAACGGCCGTGGTTTCTTTCAGGTGCTGCTGCCCGATGGCACGGTGTCCTACAGCCGTGACGGTAGCTTCCATCTCAACTCCGATGGTCAGGTGGTGACCTCCAATGGTTACGCCCTGGAGCCGGCCATCGTGCTGCCCAACGAAGTGCGCACTTTTACTGTGGGTGAAGACGGCACCGTGTCGGTGACCACTGCCGGTAACCCACAGCCGCAGATCGTCGGCAACCTGCAGACGGCCGACTTCATCAACCCGGCGGGGTTGGAGGCCATCGGCAACAACCTGTTCCTGGAGACTGCTTCCAGCGGTGCGCCGCAGGTCGGTACGCCGGGGCTCAATGGCCTGGGCGTCATGCTGCAGAACACCCTGGAGAACTCCAACGTCAGTGTGGTCGAGGAGCTGGTGAACATGATCACCACGCAGCGCGCCTATGAGATGAACTCCAAGGTCATCTCCACTGCGGACCAGATGCTCGGCTTTATTTCGCAGAATCTTTGATAGCTAAGGCCGGCTAGTCGCGCAGCGTCTGGCGGGCCTTGAACACGGCAAGGAATGGCTTGAACGGCACGGGTGGCAGAAGGCTGTACAGCCACCCCTGGCAACGCATGAGGTAGTAGAGATGAACCGGCTGATAATCATAAGTGCACTGCTTGGCCCCCTGGCTTTGAGCGGTTGCATGGCACCTGCGCCTAAACCGGATGATCCCTATTACGCGCCCGTGATGCCGCGTACGCCACTACCTGCTGCGCAGAACAATGGTTCGATCTATCAGGCCGGCTTTGAGAATGGCTTGTTTGGTGACCGTAAGGCCTATCGGGTGGGTGACATCATCACCATCACCCTGAATGAGCGTACCCAGGCCAGCAAGAACACCAATAGCAAACTCAGCAAAGACAGTTCGGCTAGCCTTGGCGTACCCAATTTGTTTGGTATGGCCGCAGCCCCGAAAAACCCGCTGGCCTCGATTGGTGCCTTGGGCATGACTAATGACACCCTGAGCCTGAGTGCCGACTTCGACGCCACCCGTTCGGCCGATGGTTCCGGCCAGGCCGGGCAGAGCAACAGCCTAACGGGTTCGATCACTGTTTCAGTCGCTGAAGTCATGCCCAACGGCATTCTGCTGGTGCGCGGGGAGAAGTGGATGACCCTCAACACCGGTGATGAGTTGGTGCGTATTGCCGGCCTGGTTCGGGCGGATGATATCGCCACTGACAACACCGTGTCCTCGACCCGGATTGCCGATGCGCGCATCACCTACTCAGGCACTGGCGCATTCGCCGATGCTACCCAGCCTGGCTGGATGAGCCGGTTCTTTATTAGCCCAATGTGGCCGTTCTGAGGGTGGCCACTATGAAACTATCCACGTATTTTCTGGCCGTCGCTGTCTCGCTGCTGGCCGCGACTGCTCAGGCCGAACGGCTTAAGGACTTGGCCAGCATCCAGGGCGTGCGGACTAACCAGTTGATCGGCTACGGCCTGGTGGTCGGCCTCAATGGCAGTGGTGACCAGACCACTCAGACGCCCTTCACCGTGCAGACCTTTAACAACATGATGGCGCAGTTCGGCATCAAGGTGCCGCAGGGCGGCAACGTGCAGCTGAAGAACGTCGCTGCTGTTTCGATTCACGCCGACTTGCCGCCCTTCGCCAAGCCGGGGCAAACCATCGATATCACCATTTCCTCCATCGGCAACGCCAAGAGCCTGCGCGGCGGTAGCCTGTTGATGACGCCGCTCAAGGGTATCGACGGCAATGTCTACGCCATCGCTCAGGGCAACCTGGTGGTCGGTGGTTTTGATGCGGGCGGTGCGGACGGCTCGCGTATTACGGTAAACGTGCCGTCGGCCGGGCGTATTCCGGGCGGTGCGATCGTTGAGCGCCCGGTGCCGAGTGGTTTCGATCAGGGCAATTACCTGACGTTGAACCTCAATCGCCCGGACTTCACCACAGCCAAGAATATCGTCGACCATATCAATGAGCTGCTTGGCCCTGGCGTGGCCCAGGCGCTTGACGGAGGTTCGGTTCGCGTCAGTGCGCCGCTCGATCCCAATCAGCGTGTCGATTACCTGTCGATCCTGGAAAACCTCGAAGTCGATGTCGGCCAGGCGGTGGCCAAGGTCATCATCAATTCGCGCACCGGCACCATCGTGATTGGCCAGAACGTCAAGGTACAGCCTGCTGCGGTGACCCACGGCAGCCTGACCGTGACTATTACTGAAGACCCGATTGTCAGTCAGCCGGATGCCTTGTCCGGTGGCCAGACGGCAGTGGTGCCGCGCTCGAAGGTCAATGCCGACGAAGAAGCCAAGCCGATGTTCAAGTTCGGTCCGGGGACCACGCTGGATGAGATCGTCCGCGCGGTGAATCAGGTGGGCGCTTCGCCTTCCGACCTTATGGCCATCCTGGAGGCGCTGAAACAAGCCGGCGCTCTGCAGGCTGACCTGATCGTGATTTAAGGGAGCGCACGCTATGGACTCTCGCCTTTCAGCCGGTTTGCTCGGCGGCACCAGCACCGTCGACAGTGGTGCCTATAACGATCTCAATCGCCTCAACCAGTTCAAGGTCGGCGGCGACAGCGAAAAGAACATCAAGAAGGTGGCTCAGGAGTTCGAGTCGCTGTTTCTCAATGAAATGCTCAAGGCCATGCGCTCGGCCAACGAAGTGTTCGGTGAAGGCAACTTCATGAACAGCAACGAGAGCAAAACCTACCAGGACATGCATGACCAGCAGCTATCGGTGACCATGTCCAATCACCAGAACGGTATCGGCTTGGCCGACGTGCTGGTGCGGCAGATGTCGAAGATCAAGGATGCCAGCAGCCGCCCGAATCCGTTTGCCCAGGTCGATGAACCGGTGCCGAGCGCGCCGAGCAAACCCTTGGCCAAGGTTGACGGCGCACGTGACGACACCTCGTTGATCAACCAGCGGCGCCTGTCGCTGCCGGGCAAACTGACTGATCGTCTGTTGGCTGGCATCGTGCCATCGGCTACTGCCGCCGATGGCCAGCCATTGGCGCAGAATGACTGGATTCCCGCCAAGGCCTTTGCCGCACCCGCCGATACCGCGTTGGGCTTGAACGGCATGGACGCGATCACCGGCCGGCGCATTGCCCAGCCGCCACTGGCGCCAGGCAAAGCGGCGTTCGACTCGAAGGATGAGTTTATTGCCGCCATGTTGCCTATGGCCGAAAAGGCCGCCGAGAAGATTGGCGTCGACCCGCGTTATCTGGTGGCTCAGGCCGCGCTGGAAACTGGCTGGGGCAAGTCGATCATTCGCCAGCAGGACGGCAGCAGCAGCCACAACCTGTTCGGCATCAAAACCCACAACACCTGGGAAGGTGACTCGGCGCGGGTACTGACCACCGAATTCAAGGGTGGCAAGGCCGTCAAGGAGGCGGCATCTTTCCGCGCTTACGAGTCCTATGCACACAGCTTTGAAGATTACGTGAGTTTCCTGCAAGGCAACGGCCGTTACGAAAAAGCCCTGGCTGTGACAGACAAGCCTGAGCAGTTCGCCCGTGAGTTGCAGAAAGCCGGTTACGCCACGGATCCGCAGTACGCCCGCAAGATCGCCCAGATAGCGCGGCAGATGCAGACCTATCAAACAGTCGCGGCAGTCAGTACGCCGTCCACTAACGGATGATGAAACATGGCTGACTTACTCAATATTGGCCTGTCCGGGCTGTCGGCGAACAAGACCGCGCTCTCGGTCACTGGTCATAACATCACCAACGTCAACACGCCTGGTTACTCGCGCCAGGATGCTGTGCAGGCCACCCGCGTGCCGCAGTTCAGTGGTGTTGGCTATATTGGCTCGGGCACGACCCTGGTTGATATCCGTCGCACCTACAGCGAGTTTTTGACCGCGCAAGTGCGCAGCAGCACGGCGCTGAGCGCCGATGTGGAGGCTTACAAGGCGCAGATCGAGCAACTCGACTCTTTGTTGGCAGGTACCACCACTGGTATTACACCGTCGCTGCAGTCGTTCTTCTCAGCCTTGCAGACAGCGGCCGAAGATCCGGCGAATATCCCTGCTCGGCAGTTGGTGCTGTCTGAGGCCGAAGGTCTGGCCAAGCGTTTCAATACGGTCTACGACCGCGTCAGCGAGCAGAACGAGTTCATCAATAAGCAGATGTCGGCCGTGACCGAACAGGTCAATCGTCTGGCCACCTCGATAGCCAGTTTAAACGAGGCCATTGCCGTCGCAGCGGCCAATGGCAAGCAACCCAACGACCTGCTCGATGCCCGTGAAGAAGCGGTACGCCAACTGTCTACCTATATCGGTGTCAGTGTGGTGGCGCAGGACGACAGCTCGCTGAACGTATTTGTTGGTTCCGGCCAGCCACTGGTGGTTGGCAGTACCGCAAGCCGCCTGGAAGCGGTTGCAGGTCGCGATGACCCGACCCGTTTCGAGATCGAGTTCGTCAGTGGTGGCTCGCGTCAGGGGGTCACCTCGCTACTGACTGGCGGCGAGCTGGGTGGGCTGATCCGCTACCGCAGCGAAACCCTCGACCCTACGCTCAATTCCATCGGCCGCCTGGCATTGGCCGTTGCGGACCAGGTGAATAGTCAGTTGGGGCAGGGCTTGGACCTCAAAGGCCAAGTGGGCACCGCCCTGTTCGGTGATTTCAATGACCCGGCCACGGCCCAGTTGCGAGTGCGTGCTTCTGCCGGCAACACCAGCAACGTGCAGCCCGCTTTGAACATCACCGACAGCAGCGTGCTGACCACCAGTGACTACCGTCTTGAGTTCGATGGCACGCAATACTCGGCCCGGCGCCTGAGCGATGGCGCGACCCTGACAGTCAACCCCAACCCTCCGGGTAGCTATCCAGCTGCGCTGAGCTTCACCGATGCCAGCGGTCGCGATCAGGGCTTCGAGATCGCCCTGGATGCTGCCCCGTCGGCCAATGATCGCTACCTGTTGCAACCGACACGGCGCGGTGCGACGGCCATCGAAGCCGTACTCGACCAGCCCGACCAACTGGCTTTCGCTGCGCCCGTGCGGGCCGACGCCACCGTGCAAAACCGCGGTACCGCGACCATCGGCCAGCCGACGTTGCAAAGCACCGGCAGCAATATTGATCCTGCCGCGTTACAGGCGGTGTTGCCGGTGACCCTGACGTACGATGCTGGCACCAGTGATTTTACCGTGCCTGCTGGGGCTACGCTGACGCGCATCAATCCCAATGATGGTACGCCGGCGACACCTGCTACCTTCCAGTCCGGGCAGCAGAACACCTATGAACTGGAGCTGAGTGACGGCAGCCGGATGCGTATGACCCTGAGTGGTCGTCCGGAAAACGGCGACACCTTCAGCTTGTCGTTCAACCAGAATGGTGTCTCGGATAACCGCAATGCCTTGGCCCTGGCAGACTTGCAGAGTAAAGCCACCGTTGGCCTTGATCCGACAATTACCGGTATCAGCACGGGCAGCAGTTTCGTCGACAGCTATGGCGACACGGTCGAGCGTGTCGGCACCTTGACTGCCCAGGCGCGACAGGACAGCCTGGCAACTACCTCGATACTCAAGCAGGCCACCGATAACCGAGATTCATTGTCGGGGGTGAGCCTCGATGAAGAGGCGGCCAACCTGATCAAATTCGAGCAGTACTACAACGCGTCAGCGCAAGTCATTCAAGTTGCGCGCTCGTTGTTCGATACCCTGATTGGTGCCTTCCGGTAACGGTAGTGTGTAAAGACGTCGTTTCACTGGCGGTCAGCTAACTGCGGTGGGTATTGCTCCAGCATCCATGAGGTAAGGTTTCATGCGCATCTCCACGATCCAGGCATTCAACAATGGCGTCACCGGCCTGCAGCGCAACTATGCCGACGTGACGCGTACGCAAGAGCAAATCAGTACCGGCAATCGCATCCTTACACCTGCGGATGATCCGGTTGCCTCCGTGCGTCTGTTGCAACTCGAGCAGCAGCAGAGCGTGCTGGGGCAGTACAACGAGAACCTGGCCGCGGCCAACAGCAGCCTGACGCAGGAGGAAGTCACGCTCAACTCGGTCAACACCGTCCTGCAGCGCGTGCGCGAGCTGACGGTACAGGCGGGCAATGGGGCGCTGAGTAAGGAAGACCGAGAATCCATCGCCGCTGAGCTGGTTGAGCGTGAAGAGGAGCTGTTCTCGCTGGTCAATACGCGCAACGCGCGAGGCGAATATCTATTCTCCGGGTTTCAGGGAAAAACCCAGGCCTTCGTGCGGGATGGAGACGGCTCCTACAGTTACCAGGGCGATGAAGGCCAGCGCAAGCTGCAGATCGCCAGCTCCCTGCAAGTACCGATCAGCGACAGTGGCAAAGCGATTTTTGAAAACATCGTTAATGCCGGGCGTCTAGATGGTGCCCTGGACCTCACTGGAGCGCCTGGCTCCACGCTTCGTGCCTCGGCGCCCCTGGTGCAAGATGAAGTGGCCTTCGGCAGTACGCCGCCTTTCCCTGAGGCAGGGGTGGAGGTCATCTTCGGTAACCCAGATGCCAACAGCTATGAGGTGTTCGAGATCGGTGCCGCAGCCCCGGCACCGGTCCTGGCCAGTGGTACCCTTGACGATGATCCGGATACTCGTGATCAGATGGTTTTTCGAGGGGTTAGTGTTCTGTTTGACGGCACCGCATTGGGTGGAGAAAGCTTGCAGGTCACGGTCGACCCGGCGCGGCAGAAGCAAGGTATTCTCGATACCATCGCCACCCTACGCCGCACCCTGGAGGATCCCGCCAGCACCGATGCGCAGATCCGCGATAGCGTTGCGGTGGGGCTCACCAACCTGGATAACGGCATGATCAATGTCGACAGCGTACGCGGCGCCATCGGCGCGCGGCTTAACGTGATCGAGACCACCCTCACCGACAACGAGGACGTTGCTCTGGTGAACAAAGGCATCCAGGCCGACCTGCGTGAGCTGGACTATCCTGAAGCCTTGTCGCGGCTGTCGTTTCAGACGATCATTCTGGAAGCATCGCAGCAGAGTTATGTGAAGATTGCAAGTTTGAATTTGTTTAATAAGATGTGATTGGCTGCAGTCGCCAGGCCGTGCGTCGTAGCGCTAGTGCACGTTCTACTCATCAGGTATATGGCAGCGCATGACCGAACAGATTCTGGCTTTTTCTACCAAGGCGGGTTCACTCGCTCTGCTCGACGGCCGTCTGCACAGCGCTTGCGTGCTCCCGCAGGTGCTCTTCAGTGTCGCGCAATGGCGCGAGAGGGCTGACGCCTGCCTAGCCGAGGTGCTCACGTACGGCTGGGCCAGCATGGCGGTACGCAGCAGCAGCTGCCGTGAGGACGGCGAGCAGTCTTCGGCGGCCGGAGCGTTTGACTCCTGCCTGAACGTCGACTCCGACGGCTTGCCTGCGGCCATCGAGCAGGTGCTCGAGTCGATGGGTGGACTGGGCGCCAGTGAGTACGATCAGGTCTTCGTTCAACCTATGGTCGGCGATGTGCGCATGGCAGGTGTTGGTTTTGGCCTCGATCCGGCCACCTTGGCGCCGTACTTCGTGATCAACTACGACGAGAGCAGTGGGCGCACCGATGCCGTGACTTCCGGGCGCTCCAACGAGCTGCGCACCTTCTATGCACATCATGCTGCCAGTGAGCTGCCGTCTTCGCTGGCGCCCGTGGTGGCGCTGTTGCGCGAGTTGCAGGCGCTGTTCGGGCGGCAGGCCATGGACATCGAGTTTGCCGTGGATGCGCAGGCACGACTGTATCTACTGCAGGTGAGGCCGCTGGTGCTCGGCGCCGAACCGGCCGATGCCCAGGCGCATGGCAAGCTGGTTCGCCTGATCCATGACCGTATTGCCCAAGGTATTCGTCCGCAGCCCTTTCTACATGGCGAGCGCACCGTATTCGGGGTGATGCCGGACTGGAACCCGGCCGAAATCATCGGCGTGCGACCGCGGCCGCTGGCGCTGTCGCTGTACCGCGAATTGGTCACCGACATGATCTGGGCCTACCAGCGCAACAACTATGGCTACCGCAATCTGCGCAGCTTCCCGTTGATGCTGCATTTCCATGGGCTGCCTTACATCGATGTGCGCGTCAGCTTCAACTCCTTCATCCCGCGCGACATCGACGGTGCCCTGGCCGACAAGCTAGTCAACTACTACATCGAGCGTCTGTTGGCCGCGCCCAATCTGCATGACAAGGTCGAGTTTGAGATCGTCTTCTCCTGCTACACGCTGGATCTGCCGCAGCGCCTGCAGGACCTGCAGGGCGCCGGTTTTACCGAGGCCGAGTGCCGGCGCCTGGGCGACAGTCTGCGCGAATTGACTAATCGTATTGTGCACAACGAAACCGGTCTGTGGCGCACCGACCGGCAGAAGCTCGACGTGTTGCTGGCTAGGCGCGACGAGATACTCGGTGCCGATACCGATCCGGTTACGCGCATCTACTGGCTGTTGGAAGACTGCCGTCGCTATGGCACGCTACCGTTCGCAGGGTTGGCGCGGGCCGGTTTCATTGCGGTGCAACTACTACGCTCGCTGGTCACCGTGGGCGTGCTCGACCAGAGCGAATACGATGCCTTTCTCAATGGCCTGTCCACGGTCAGCGGGCAGATGACTCAGGATCTGGCGCAGCTGGATCGCACCACCTTCTTGGCCCGCTACGGTCACCTGCGGCCGGGCACCTACGACATCCTGTCGCCGCGCTACGACGAGGCTCCCGATCTCTATTTTGATTGGCACAACCTGGCGGTCGAGACGCGTCACGACAGCACGCGTTTCGCTCTATCGCTGGCACAGATGCGCGAGATCAGTCGCCTGCTCAGCGAGCACGGGCTGTCACACGACGTGGTGGGGCTGTTTGATTTTCTTCAGGCCGGTATCGAGTTGCGCGAATACGCCAAATTCGTGTTCACGCGCAACCTGTCCGATGCGCTGTCACTGTTCCGTGAGCTGGGCCATGACCTGGGGTTCAGCGCCGAGGACATGTCCTACGCCAACATCCAGGTGATCAAGGAGCTGCATGCTGCCAGTGCCGACCCCAGGGAGCTGATCGCCGCCAGTATCGAGGAAGGGCGCCGGCGCTACGGCGAAACCTGCCAGATCGTGCTGCCGCCGCTGATCACCAGCGCCGAGGACGCCTTCTGTTTCCATCTGCCGCAGGCCGAGCCGAACTTCATCACCCAGCGTCAGGTGATCGGCGCGGTGATGGACTACCACCAGCGCGACCAGCTGCAGGGCGCTATCGTCATGATCCCCAGCGCCGATCCTGGGTTCGATTGGATCTTCTCCCACTCTATCGCTGGCTTTATTACCGCCTATGGCGGCACCAATTCGCACATGGCCATCCGCGCCAACGAACTCGGCCTGCCGGCCGTGATCGGGGCAGGAGAGGTGCTCTACCGCAAGTGGGCTGCGGCGCAGATGCTCAACATCGACTGCGCCAACCGGCGCGTCGAGGTGTTGCGGTGAGGGTGGTGCTGGTCAGCCAGCGCGTAGATGTGCTGGCCGACCGGGGCGAGCGGCGTGATGCGCTGGATCAGCGCCTGCCGGACTGGCTGGCGAGCCATGGACTGTTACCGGTGCCGGTGCCCAATCGCCCTGAACGAGTGGATGCCTTGTGGACGCAGTTGAAGCCCCGCGCGGTGGTGCTCAGCGGCGGCAACGATCTTGCCGAGTACGGTGGCGATGCTCCGGAGCGTGACGCTGTCGAACGTGCGTTGCTGGCGCGAGCCATGGCCGAGCGGGTGCCGCTGTTTGCCTTGTGCCGTGGGGCACAATTGCTGCTTGATGCCTTTGGCAATCGTCTCGAACGGATGGCTGGGCATGTTGGTACGCGTCACCGCTTGGTGATCGACGGGCGCGAGGCGGAGGTCAACAGCTATCACCAATGGGGCTGCCGTTCGCTGATCGCGCCACTGGAAGTCCTGGCATGCAGCGAGGATGGCGTAATCGAGGCCTTCTTTCACCCGCAACTGCCTCTGCTTGGCGTGATGTGGCACCCCGAGCGGGAAATGCCTTTCGCCGAGCTGGACGGTCTGCTTCTGAATCGCTGTCTTAACAAGGAATGAGCTTTACATGACACGAGCCATCATCCTTGCCGCCGGGCGCGGCAGTCGCATGGGCGAGCTAACCGCCGAGCAACCTAAGTGTTTCGCCCGCCTGCACGGTCGCCGCCTGCTGGACTGGCAGCTGGGCGCGCTGCGTGGCGCCGGAATCGAGCGCCTGGGCCTGGTGCGGGGCTATCGCGGTGAATGCTTTGACGAGCCGTTGACCTATTTCGAGAACACGCGCTGGCAACAGAGCAACATGGTGCGCACGCTGCTGGCCGCGGACGCTTGGCTGGCGACGGAGGCGTGCATCGTCTGTTACAGCGACATCTTCTACAGCGCCGCCACCGTGGTCGCGCTGAGCCGGGTCGAGGCGGACCTGGCGATTGCCTACGACCCGCACTGGTATGCGCTTTGGTCGCAGCGTTTCGCGGATCCGCTGGCCGATGCTGAGAGTTTTCGCCTGGATGCCAATGGCAATCTGGCGACTATTGGCGAGCGCTGCCAAAGCGCAGCCGAGATCGAGGGGCAGTACATGGGCCTGCTCAAATTCACTCCGGTCGGCTGGGCACAGGTGCGCGAGTTGCTGCAGCGGCTCGGTGACGACGCGGTGGATCGCCTGGACATGACCAGACTGCTGCGGCTGCTGTTGCAGGCTGGTATGCCGATTGCTGTGTCGCCGGTGCAAGGGTCGTGGGGGGAGGTGGACGCCGCCGACGACCTGGCGCTCTATCATCGGATTATGCCTCTCGCTGCAATTGCCCCCTGAGTTCTGGAGCTGCCTTCATGCCACTATGTTTCCCCATCGACACGGTGTTGGCCATTTTCAAGCGTTTTCCCCGTCCTGCCGATCCTCTGGAGCAGCAGGCGCTGGAGTGCTTGAGGACGATGGAGGCGCAGGAAGCCGACTTGCTCTGGGAACAGCTGTGCCTGAGGGTGCTACTCAACCCTGTGTACCTAGAGGCGCTCTGGCCTGACGGCTGTGTGCAGCATCCGGAAATGCGCCAGCTCCTGCAACGCTTGCAGGAACGGCTTTGGGTGCCGGATGTTCGCGTGCAGACCGAGAACGACAGTGCTCAGTGGGTGCTGGAGCAGGGGGATGCCGAGCAGCACGGCACCCTGATGCATCGCCTGCTTGCTTACCTCAGAAGCGGCAACCCGAACGGCGGTGCACCCTTTGCCTTCCTGGCGCGCTACTACACCTGGCGTGACCTGCTGGTGACGCAACTGGTCGTGCCCGAGCGCATCGATCTGGTCGAGCGCGTTTTCGCTTTGCTGGATATGCAGAACAAACAGTGGTGCAAGCCCTACTGCGGCGGATACGCTTACTAGGACTATGCCCGATTCGGTATCGCCGGCGTCAAGCCGACCGAGGAGCGTCTGGACGGCTACGCTTTTATACCCTGGCTGAACGATGGAATGAGCGTGCTGGAGATCGGCCGTATCACCGCTGAAGCGCTGGGCCAGCACAATGTGAATTTCCATGTCGCAGATTTCAGCAGTTGGAGGCCGAACCGGCGCTATGACGTGGTTCTCTCATTCGCTAACCACTGCACCATCGACGGAAACCTGGCCGTCGAGTTCGAGAACTTCGTGGCCAAACTCTGGTGTTTAACGCAGGACGATGGCTTGCTGCTGTTCGAGAGCCACAATGTGTTCGGCGCAGGCACTGGCGCGGCAGGCGACGACGGTGATCTGGACCGCAAGTTCGACATCATGGCGCGTTACTTCGAGCTGCAGGACTCCAAGATGACGCGGGCATTCGTGCCCAGTCATGACATCGACAAGTTGTTTGTCGTTCTGCGTCGGCGTCCAGAGGTGCTCCCTTGCGTTCAGCGCTGCATGAACCTCCCGCATGCTCGCCAGCGTTACAGCTATCAGGGCGAGCCGTTCGCCTGAACCGGTCAGGCAGATTCAGGCCTCGGGCAGGCTCAGCAACGCCAGGTGCTTGAGCACCGGATGGATGACGTAATAGGTGTTGCCCTGTTCGGCGTCTTGCTGCATTACCACCTCCAACTCGCCGCTGGCCTGATAGCCACGCAGCACCTCCAGCAGCAGGTCGGCGCGGATGGCCGTGTCGTAGCGGCGATCGATGTCTGTGCCCCGCGGCGGCGGCGGATAGCGCTTGCGGGCGAGTACCGGGCCGGTGTCGATGTGGGTGTCGAGCAGGATGGCGCTGGCGGCGCAAGTACCTTCCTCCAGCAGGCTGTAGTAGACGGTCGTGCTGCCACGGTATTCGGGTAGCCAGCCGCTGTGTACGTGCAGCAGCGGTATGCCCAGCGCGATCAGTGGCGGCTTGACGATTTGCCCGCCATAGCCGGAGAAGATCACCAGACGCGGCGCCCGTTCACGCACGGCTTCGATGACCTGCTGATCGTTGATGTCGCGCGTTTCCAGATAAGTGACCGGTACAGCGCAGTCGGCCAGGGTGCGGCTGAGGGGGATACCCAGATCCGGCAGCAGAACCCCCATCAGCTCGCGGGCCGGCTCGCTCGGTGCCGTGCAGGCTGGCGCCGCATCGCCGAGCAGCAACGCATGGGACGGCATAAGCCCGTGGGCGGCCAGGGTCTGTACGTAGGCCTGGCTGCGTGCGCTGTGTGCCGCGATCAGCATAACGTCGTCGAGGTGGGTCATGGGGCGATCTCCACTTTGGCCTGCGCGGCAATACGAGTGACCCAGTCCTGCTCGGCGGCGATCAGCCAGGCGAGTTGAGCGCCCTGGGCCGGGGTCAGGCGCGGGTGGATCGAGATCAAGCTGTCGATGACCTTGAGGAGGCCATTGAGAAAGGGTAATGCGCAAGGCTGTTCGGCCTGGTGCAGGCACAGTGCGGCGAAATGCAGGTAAAGATTCAGGTCGTCATAGCCGCTGTCGGCGACGGCCTTGAAATCGCTATCGTAGCGACGATGCAGGCGCTTGCTGACTTCGAAGCGCTTTAGCAGGCGTTCGGCTAGACGCCGCTTGCCGGGCGCATCCGCGGCCGCATGCAGCAGCTCGGCCAGCAGCTCGGCTGTATCCTGAGTGTTTTCGCCGTGTTTGGGGGCTACCGGTAACGGTACGAGGCGCGCTGACGGTAGCTCCTCCAGCGCTGCCTGACGGCTCGCGCGCCAGGCCGGGAAGAAGGCCGCTCCGTGGTACTGGCTGTAGAAGTAGGTGTTGCGTTCTTCGAGCCGATCACCCTTGCTATAGGGGTAGTCGATATCGCTCATACCACCGACCCCTGTGCCCGTTGGAGGATGTCACGTGCCAGTTCGGCGATGTCGGCCGGATGGCTGGTATCGATTTCCAGATCGGCTGCGGTGGGGGCCGGGAAGGGAATGTCCACGCCCACCATGTCGCTCATCTCGCCGGCCAGAGCCTTGCTGTAGAGCCCCTTGGTGTCGCGTTCGACCAGCGTCTGCATGGGTGGATTGAGGTAGACCTCGTAGTAGTGGCGAAAGCGCGTACGGTTCAGATCGCGCAGATCCGGAAAGACCGACAGGATGCTGCACACCACGTTGATTTCCTGCGCATCGAGCCATGCGCACAGTTCGAAGATGCGCTCGGCGTTGAGGCGTCGCCCAGCCAGGCTGTAGTCCGCAGCCTGGGTGTCCTGGCGGAAGATGCGCCGAACTTCGTCGCCATCCACCAGCAGGGTATTGGGCGTCTGCAGCTTCCATTGGTGGGTTATCTCGCGTCCGAGCGTGGTCTTGCCCGAACCGGACAGGCCGATCAGCCAGATGACCATCAGCCTCTCCCTGCCAGGGAACGGGCGCTGTTGGCGATTGCCACGGCGGCGACCTGGCCGGCATAACCGTAGAATGGCGCGAAGTAGTACTGGCTGAGGGTCTTGCGGATCGGCCGCTGGGCCTCCCACAGGCTGGCATCCTCCAGCAACTCTTCGAGACGGCCGCTGTGCTGGGCGCCAAGGTGCGGCAGGTACTTTCGCAGCCAGATGTCCGAAGAGTCCTCACCCATCAACGGGTCGGCCTCGGCATTGGGCAGGTCGAGCAGCAGCACGTTGCGATCAGTGTAGATGCCGCCGAAGGCAGAGCCGCCGTAGTCGCACAGCAGGAAGTCGGCAAGCTGGAACAGTTCGACGTTGTCGATGTGTTCGCGGATCACGCAGGCAAAGCGCTCCAGCTCGCGCATGCGCGCTGGTTCTTCGGTGATGGTGATCGGGTGGGGTTTGACGATGACGTTGTAGCGCGCCTGCAAACGTGCGACGGCGGCAGCGAACAGGTCGATCGAGCTGAGCGTGCTCCAGGTCGGCAGCCACACCACGGTCTGCCGATTGGGGTCGAGTTTCAGCTCGGTCAGGCGCGCTGTGCGATCCAGCGGCTGGTTGAAGAAACGGTCGAAGCGGGGGTAGCCCATCTGGATCTTCAGCGTGTCCTGGCAGAATTCCAGGTGCTCAGCCTGATAAGGGCCGAAGCAGAGGATGCTGTCGTACACCTGGTTCCAGGACTGGAAGTTCCAGCCAGCCTTGCCGTTGGCGTACATGAACCGTAGGTTGTAGCGTCCGATGGACTTGGGCAGGTAGGGCGAGTCTGCGCCACGCAGGTAATGCTGGGGGAAGTTCGACACCAGGGTGGTGTAGCGCTCCTTGCGGGCGAGCATTTCGCGTGCGTCGCGCCATGGCAACTGATGCCGCTGGCAGCCGGCGACCACGGCGTCGATGTCCTGCTGCGTCTTGCCGGTAACGGCGATCTCCACGCTGCCTGCCGGCAGGTGCTGCCAGACCGCGTGGTAGTGATTGAACATCTCAGGGTTGTGGATCAGAAAACCGAAGCGTTCGAGTTCGCTAGCCATGCCGTCCCGTCCTGGCGATTACCGATGCGCCATGTTACTGGAAATTAACCGGCGGTTGAGGCGCTTCTTCCGTGACGCTTCAGGCTAGGCTTGCTACGCTCGAAACTTCTCTCAAGGGCAGTCCATACATGGCATCGATCCATCCGTCCGCGGACGTCAAAAGTCAGTCTATTGGTGAGGGTACCTCGGTCTGGCAGTTCGTGGTGATCCTTGCGCAGGCGCGCATCGGTCGTGACTGCAACATCAACGCCCACTGCTTCATCGAGAACGACGTGGTGCTCGGTGATCGGGTTACGGTGAAATGCGGCGTGTACCTGTGGGACGGCCTGCGTATCGCCGACGATGTTTTCATCGGTCCCAACGCTACCTTCACCAATGATCGACTGCCGCGTTCCAAGCAATATCCCGACAGCTTCCCGCAGACCGTGATCGAACGCGGCGCCTCCATTGGTGCCGCGGCGGTCATCCTGCCAGGCCTGACCATAGGCGCCGGTGCCATGGTCGGCGCCGGCGCGGTGGTGACCCGCGACGTTCCTGCCCGCGCGCTGGTCGTTGGCAACCCTGCACGTATCGTGCGTTACCTGGATGAGTGACATGTTTCCTTTTCTCGATCTGGCCGGGATCAACCGGCGCGATGAAGCAGCACTGACCGAGGCGTTTCAGCGGGTGCTGCGTTCTGGCTGGTATGTACTGGGTACCGAAGTCGCCGCGTTCGAGGCCGAGTACGCGGCTGCCTGTGGAGTGGCGCATGCCATCGGCGTGGGCAACGGCCTGGATGCACTGACCCTGATTTTGCGTGGCTATCGGCAGTTGGGGCGTCTGGCCGAGGGTGACGAGGTGATCCTGCCCGACAACAGCTTTGTCGCCACCGCGCTGGCCGTCAGTGAGGCTGGGCTGACGCCGGTCTTGGTCGAGCCCGAGGCGGACACGTTCAACATCGATCCGGCTGCCGTCGAGACCGCAATCAGCCCGCGCACACGGGCAATCATCGCCGTGCACCTGTACGGGCGTCTGGCTGACATGCAGCGTCTGCGCACACTCGCCGATCAGCACGGGCTGTTGCTGATCGAGGATGCAGCTCAGGCACATGGCGCAGTGGATGCCCGCGGGCACGCTGCGGGTGCCCTCGGCGATGCGGCAGGCTTCAGCTTTTTTCCGGTAAAGAACCTTGGCGCACTTGGCGATGCCGGTGCTCTGACCACCAACGACGATGATCTGGCCGAGCAGGTGCGCAAGCTGCGTAACTACGGCTCCAGCCGCAAGTACGTGCACGAGTTGCAGGGCATCAATTCGCGCCTTGACGAGTTGCAGGCTGCGCTTTTGCGGGTAAAGCTGGCGCGTCTGGGTGATGATGCCCTGGCCCGACGCGACCTGGCGGCGCGTTATCTGGCCGGCATAGACAACCCGCATCTGCAACTGCCCCAGGCTCCGCACGTGTCCGGAAGCCACGTCTGGCACCAGTTCGTCATACGCTGCGAGGCACGAGAGGCCTTGCAGGCGCATCTCGAGCGTCACGGCGTACCGAGCCTGATCCACTACCCGATTCCCATCCATCGCCAGGCCGCTTACCCCGAGTTTGCCGACCGGCACCTGCCGCTCTCGCAACGCCTGGCTGGCGAGGTGCTCAGCTTGCCGCTATACCCGGGAATGGCAAATGAATGGGTCGAGCAGACCATTGAAGCGTGCAACGCTTTCCGCGTCTGATAGGGAAGGTGGTTCGAGTTTTGCTTTGGAGCATAACGACCCTGTCTATCATGTTTTCTTGACGCAGCGACTGCATGGGCTCGGTCACCTGGAAGGTGATCGGGAGGCAGACGGGAATGGTTTACACCAGCGTATTTGGAGCTTTCTATGTCTCTTCAGCACTGCAAGATCATCGATCTGCCAATCGTCGAGGATCGGCGTGGCAACCTCACTTTCATCGAGGGAGGGCGACACATTCCCTTCGATATCCAGCGTGTCTACTACCTCTATGACGTTCCCGGCGGCTCTCACCGCGGCGGCCATGCTCACAAGGGGCTGCACCAGCTGTTGATCGCCATGTCGGGCAGTTTCGACATCCTGCTGGATGATGGGCGAACCAAGTTCAAGTACCACCTCAACCGTTCCTATTACGGTCTTTATATTCCGCCGATGATCTGGCGCGAGATCGACAACTTCTCCAGCGGCTCGGTGTGCATGGTGCTGGCGTCCGAGCACTACAGCGAAGACGATTACTACCGCGACTACGACCAGTTCTCCCTGGCTGCCAACGGCAAGTAATCCGCCATTGCGGCCTGTGGCCGCCATAACCCGGCTGGCTGTTTTCACTTTTTTCAATCGGAGTTTTCTGCATGCCCCAGGGAAGTCATCTGCCAGACGCAGTGGTCAGCGCCAGGGTCGTTTCCGCCCGAAGCGCCAAGGGCTGTGTCGATCTGACCGAGCTGGCTGCCGCCGAGAGCTGGTCGCCGGCACCGCTGGAGATGGTGGGATTCTCTCTGCCGGAAAGCGTGCGGCAGGCCCGGCAGCGCATGTTGGTTCAGTACCGCGGACGCTTTCACGATGTGCGCCTGGTCGCCGGCATGGCCGGTATTGGCGATATCGCCAATGGTGAGTATGTCTGCGACGGCGTTTACGACAACCTTGGGCGAGTGAATAACGCCTGGTATGAAAAACACGGGTTGCGCGTCGATGACAACGGCACGTGCGCGTTTTTCGCCGGCAAGGGCGAGTCGTTGCAGGTGGCCAATGCCATCAGCTTCTTCGGCTGGGAAAACGGCAACTATGCGCACTGGTTGAGCGAGAAGCTCGGGCGCTTCTACTGGATCGAGCAGGCCGACCTGCCACACGATACCGTGGTGCTGGTCGAGGCTGGCTTGCCGGCTTCTATCATGGATGCCCTGGCTTTGTTCTGGCCGCGTGAGCGTACGCTTTGCGTGCCGCCGGGAAGTGCTTGCCAGGTGGCTGTGCTGCACCATTTCTCCGACACCGCCGATATCTGGGAGCCGCGTGCCGGCTACGTCTATCGCGGTGACGAATACCATCTCTATCCGCCGGCCATTGCCTGGATGGCCAGCCAGGTCAAGGCCCGCTGCGCTGCGGTCGAGGGCCAGGACAAGGCCTACCTGATTCGGCCGCCGGGCGGCAATGGCCGTACTATCGTCAACCAGCAGGAGCTGATCCGCGAGCTCAGTCGCGATGGCTTTCAGGCCTTTCAGCCGGAGGTGCGCGACTTTGCCTCGCAGGTGCGTGCGCTAGCCGGTTGCGAACTGGCGATCCTCGGTTCTGGCGCGGCTGCCGCCAATCTTCTGTGGATGCCCCGTGGCGGCACCCTGGTGATGCTGATCCAGGATAATCCGCAGATGTGGTACTGGTTCTTCCATGCCCTGGCTGCTGCGGTGGGCGTGCGTTTGGTCTATCACCCGGTCAAGGGCTTGCCTGGCACCCACAGCGTTGTCTACCACTGGAACGTAGAAATTCCCATCGAGGCCCTGCGCCAATGGCTGGCCCAGGATGCACAGCGCGCCAGCCAGGCGCTGCCTGAGCAGCCGCTGGGCGTCGCGACTTTGCAGAGCGAGCTCGCCGGGCGGCGCCGCAGAACGCTGGCCGAGCCGCTTTCTGTCGAGCCACAGGAGGAGGGCGTAGATGTCACCGTTGCGGTGATGTCCTACAACAATGCCGCATTCCTGGCTCAGACCCTCGATTCGATCCTGGCTCAGGAGGGTGTACGGCTCGAGGTGGTGGCCTACGACGACTGCTCGAAAGACGACAGCCTGGAGGTTCTGAAACGCTATGCCGGCGAGCCGCGCCTGCATTTCGAGGTCAACCCCCAGAACCTGGGCATGACCGGCAACTACAATAAGTGCGTGGCGGCCGGGCGCGGTCGTTACGTGGTGGTACTGGGTTCCGATGACGTGCTCTACCCGGGCCACCTGGCCTCGTTGGTCGAGGCCATGGATGCCAGTCCGCAGGCTGCGCTGGGCTATACCCAGTGCTACTGGATCGACGAGCAGGGGGTACGCCAGCAGTACGCGGATCACCCAGGGCACCGGCGCGCATCGTATTGCGGTGGGCGCGACGAAGTAATCGACCTGCTGTGTTTCGACAACTACATCACGCCTTCCGCCGCCATGTTGCGCCGTAGTGCACTGCATCTCGTCGCACTGCCGGAAGGCGGCATCCACCGCCACGACATGCTCGCTGGCGATTGGGAACTATGGATTCGCCTGGCCCGTGTGGCGCCCGATTTCGTATTCCTGCGCCAACCCAGCGTCGGCTATCGGGTGCACGGCGGACAGATCTCCAAGAGTTTCTATGGCAGTGACCGTCCGCTGCGCGAGCACACCGAGATTCTCGAGATGTGCCTGGATGACGCGCCGACCCGTGTGCGCATGCGGGACGCCGCGCAACCTATCTGGCAACTCTATCGTCAGCGTATCGAGGCCTACTCGGCGGAGGTCAGGGCGCCGCTGCAAGTGCGCATTGATGCCATACGCCGCGCGCTACTGGAGCAGAGTGCCGATGATTCGGTCGCACAGTGTTTGTTTTCCATAATTCTCACCACCTACAACCGTCCCGATCTGCTAAAGGATGCTCTGGCAAGCGTTGGCACCCAGACGTTGCGCGATTTTGAAGTCATCCTGATCAACGATAATGGGGAGCCGGTTGAGCACCTGCTGGTGGACTACGACTTTCCGATTACTTACCTCTATCAGGGACGTAATCAGGGGTTGTCGGTTGCGCGCAATGCCGGGTTAAAGCTCGCGCGCGGACGCTACGTCTGTTACCTGGATGACGATGACCTCTACCTGCCAGATCACCTCGCCAGCCTGGCCGAGGTGTTTGAGCGTCAGCCGCAGTGTGTGGTTTACAGTGGGGTTGAGTACATCAACGAGCGGCTTCAGGACGATGCACGCATTGAGCTTAGTCGGCAGGCGCCGTTCACTCACGAGGCCTTTGATAAGGAACGCCTGTTCGTACAGAATTACATTCCTGTAAATACTTGGGCACATCCGCACAGCATGTTGGCAGAAGTCGGTGATTTTGATACCGGCCTGACAGCATTCGAAGACTGGGACATGCTCTTGCGTCTTGCGGCCCGCTACCCTTTTGTACACCAGGCGCGCATAACTGCTGAAGTGCATCTGCGGGATGCACCCAATACAGGCTCGGACCACATGCTTGGCCGCGAGCAGAAAAACTTCGGTGGCCTCTATCAGGAGATGTACCGCCGCCACTCTGACTTGGGCAGCGAGCGAGTGCGTGCCGGGCGACAGGAAATGCTTGAGCGTTTAGGTTTAGGCCATGGCGCTCAACAGCCACGCAAGGCAGGCCTACGGGGTTGGTTGCAAGCACGAGAGCTAAACCCGACTCAGCGGCGGCTGCTGGATGAGCGCCTGCAGGTGCATGCGGGTGGCCCAAGTATTGGGGTGGTGGTGCTTGACCTTAAAGATGATGAAGAGGGGAGAGCGCAAACCCTGGAGTCCCTGCATGCATCGCACAATGGCTACAGCAATATACAGCCGCTGCTCTTGTCCGCCAGTGGTTCAACGGTGGTTGATGGAGTTCTGCAGGTTGCTGTTACCTGCGATACCTGGGTGGCTGTTCTTAACCAGGTGCTGCAGGATGCCGAGTTTGAGTGGTTGATATTGGCCCAGGCAGGTGAAGTTTTTACGGCCAATGGCTTGCTGCTAGCCAGTTTGGAGTTGCTTGTTGCTCCTGATTGCCGTGCCGTGTATTGCGACCAGATTTATCGCCAGGTCGATGGGGGATTAGGTGTCGGTTTCCGTCCGGCATTTAATCTGGATTATCTGTTGAGCTTTCCTGTCGGCATGGCCCACCATTGGCTGTTCCGCCGTGATCTCTTGCTGCAGATTGGCGGGTTCGATGCTGCGCTGCCTTGTGCGGTCGAATTGGATGTGATCCTTCGGTTAATAATTGACGGCGGTCTTGCTGGGCTGGGGCATGTCAGTGAGCCCCTGCTGACTACTGAGACACCAGTGCTTTTAGATGTCGAGGATGAGCGTCGGGCGATCCTGCGCCATCTTCAGGCGCGGGGCTATGAACAGTCGTATATCGAGTCAAGTCAACCGGGGCAATACCGCATTCGTTATGGGCACCCCCAACAGCCTCAGGTGTCGATTTTGATGTTGGCGGGTAGCCAGCTTGCGCAACTCCAGCGCTGTGTTGAAAGCTTGCTGGAAAGCACCCGCTACCCCAACTACGAACTCCTGCTAATCGAGACTGACCCAGCCGCGAGAGAGGTGCATGACTGGCTGGTAGCTATGGCCGGGTTGGATGAGCTGCGATTGAAAGCTGTTTGGCCGCAAGAGGAGCAGATGCTTGTAGGCAGCACCATAAATGGTGCTGCAGCTCAAGCCAAAGGTGATTTCTTGCTGATGCTCTCCGCGGAAACTGCGGTGATTGATGAGCCCTGGTTGGACGAGATGCTTAATCATGCTCTTCGTCCAGAAGTCGGGGTGGTGGGTGCCAAGCTAATTGCAGCTGATGGCTCGATTCGTCACGCCGGCCAAATCCTGGGGCTTGAAGGGCCGGTGGGATTCCCCTTTGTAGGTGAGAGACTTGATTCGCCTGGTTACATGCAACGTTTGCGTGTGGATCAAAACTACAGTGCCGTCAGTCGCGAATGCCTGATGATCCGGCGTGAACTTTATGCCGAGCTGGGTGGCTGTGCGCTCGACCTGCCTGAGTGCTACCTGGATGTAGATCTTTGCTTGCGCGCACAGCGGGCGGGTTACCTGACGGTCTGGGCGGCCAATGCGACGCTGATGCTGGATGCCAGTACGACGGTACCTGCCAGTGCAGAGGAGCAGAATGTCCTGTATAGCCGTTGGTTGCCCGTGCTGGCTAGGGACCCTGCTTATAACGCTAATTTCTCCCTCATGCAGCCTGGCGGCTTCAAGCTGGCCGACGCTGGTTTGGCCTGGCGCCCGTTAGAGTCTTGGCGCCCGTTACCACGGATTCTTGCGCATCCGGCCGATCTCTTCGGCTGTGGACATTACCGAATTGTCCAGCCTTTCAAGGCGCTGGAAGATGCGGGTTTAATTGAGGGTGCGATGTCCACAAGCTTGCTGCCGCTAACCGAGCTTGAGCGCTATCAGCCCGATGTGATTCTGTTGCAGCGACAGGTTGGTGATGAGCGCTTGGCTGCGATGCGGCGCATGAAGGCGTTTTCGTCAGCATTCAAAGTCTACGAGTTGGATGATTACTTGCCCAACTTGCCAATGAAAAATGCCCATCGCCAACATATGCCCAAGGATATCTTGCGATCATTGAGGCAAGGCTTTGCCTGTGTTGACCGCTTCGTGGTCTCCACCGATGCGCTTGCCGAAGCATTCGTGGGCATGCATGAGCAGGTTAGGGTTGTGCGCAATTATCTACCGACTCATTGGTGGGGCGATTTGCAAAACCTGCGCCGGATATCGACCCGGCCACGAGTCGGTTGGGCAGGCGGAGCCGGTCACAGCGGCGACCTTGAAATGATCGCCGACGTTGTCAAGGAGTTGGCCAGCGAGGTTGACTGGGTGTTCTTTGGCATGTGCCCAGAAGCACTTCGCTCCCACGTAAAAGAGTTTCACCCAGGCGTTGAGATCAATCGCTATCCCAAGGCCTTGGCGGCTTTGGGTTTGGACCTTGCCCTAGCGCCGGTCGAGCAAAATTTATTCAATGAATGTAAGAGCAACCTACGCTTACTTGAGTATGGCGCCTGTGGGATCCCGGTCATCTGCAGTGACGTGCGTTGTTATCAGGATGGGTTGCCCGTGACGCGGGTCAAGAACCGTTTCCGCGATTGGGTTGACGCCATTCGTATGCACCTCGCTGACCTCGACGCCTGCGCCAAGGCGGGAGATGAATTGCGTAGGGTGGTGCAGCGCGACTGGATGCTCGAAGGCCAGAACCTGCACGCATGGCGAACGGCCTGGCTTCCCGACTGACATGGTCATCTATCAGGCCGCTTTCGAGCGGCCTGACTCGTTTTCAGGAGTGGCTAAAGCTGGGGCTGATCGTGCCGATAGAACTGACGTGGATTAGGGTGTGGTGCTGCTGTCAAGGCAGAAAGAAATTTTTTCCACTTAGCCCTAAAGCTTCAGCCGCACAAGCCGATAAGTAATACGAATGCGAACTCAATGGCTGCCTGAGAACTGCAGGACCGGGTTTCGCAGCCTCAGGTAACTAAGCTAGGTCCGATGGAGGACATACATCATGGCTCTTACAGTCAACACGAACATTGCGTCCCTCAACACTCAGCGCAATCTGAACAGCTCTTCCAAGGCCCTGGACACTTCCCTGCAGCGCCTGTCTACCGGTTCGCGTATCAATAGCGCCAAAGATGATGCTGCCGGTCTGCAGATTTCAAACCGCCTGAGCAGCCAGATCAACGGCCTCAACGTAGCGGTGAAGAACTCCAATGACGGCATTTCCATGGCGCAGACCGCTGAAGGTGCACTTCAGCAGTCCACCAGCATTCTGCAGCGTATGCGTGACCTGGCACTGCAATCGGCCAACGGCTCGAACAGTGACGAGGAGCGCACGGCTCTGAACTCGGAAGTGACCGAGTTGAAGAAAGAGCTGAACCGTATCTCCAATACCACCACTTTCGGTGGCAAGAAGTTGCTCGACGGCTCTTTTGAGACCACTACCTTCCAGGTAGGTAGTGCCGCGAACGAAACAATCAGTGTCAAGATTGACGAAATGAGCACCACATCGTTGACCGGTAAGTACTACGAAGGCGCTGTCGCGGCGACCAGTGGTACTGCTAGTGCTTCTGGCGAGGCGACTGTCTCGATGACCGTGGATGGTAAGAGCGTCACCGTTACAACCAATATCGCTAGCGGTGCTACTGCTGTTGAGGCTTCCCGCCAGTTGGGCGCAGCAATCAACGACGCCAACCTTGGGGTGGGAGCCTTTGTTGCAGATGATGGCTCCATGAGCATCATCTCCCAACAAACCGATGGTGCTAACGAGCTGACTGCACTGACCTTCTCCGGCGTTCCTGCTGGTCTTACTGCCGGTGGTTATACCGCTGCTACTGCTGTAACTACTGATGAGATTTCTGATATTGATGTCAGTAGTGTGCAGAACTCTCAGGAAGCAGTACTGGTGATCGACCAGGCGATTCAGAAAATAGACTCCCAGCGAGCAGACCTCGGTGCTGTGCAGAACCGCTTCGAGAACACTATCGGTAACCTGCAGAATATCTCGGAAAACGTGTCGGCAGCTCGTGGTCGAATTCAGGACACTGACTTCGCAGCGGAAACGGCTAACCTGACCAAGAACCAGATCCTGCAACAGGCAGGTACTGCGATCCTGGCCCAGGCCAACCAGTTGCCGCAGGCTGTGCTCAGCTTGCTGGGCTAAGCTCCGGGGTAGCGTTGATGGGGAGCCAGGGGAACCTGCCTCCCCATTCCCTCTTTTTGAGGAAAAGACTATGGACATTGGTTCGATACGTGATTCGATGAAGCAAGGCGGTTTGATGGCAGAGCCCGTCAAGCCCCGTGCAACTGACGTTGCTGATAAAGGTGGTGCACTATCGGCGATTGCCGATACGGCGCAGGCCAAGGTGGCCGCCGATAAGCAGCAGGCTGAAAAGCCGGCGACCCGGGCTGAGCTGGAAACGGCCATGAACAACATCCAGGAATTTGTGCAGTCCGTGCGGCGCGATATCAATTTTTCCCTCGACGATGGCAATGGACGGGTCGTGGTGAAAGTGACCGACGCCACTTCAGGGAATGTGATTCGTCAGATCCCCTCGGAAGAAGCGCTGAAGCTGGCCGAAAACCTCACGGAGGTTCGCAGCTTGCTGTTCAAGGCTGAGGCATGAGCGCAATGGCATGAAACTTGTTTACCGCTTAGGTAACAGGAATAGGGTGTCAACCCTTTGGCGAGGTAGCTAACATGGCTGGTATCACGGGTATAGGATCGGGGATCGACATCGATGCGATCGTCAAGGCATCAGTGGCTGCAGAACGTGCGCCTAAAGACGCACAGCTGGCGCGGTTGACAACCAAGACAACAACGCAGATTACCTCATTGGGCTCTTTCAAAAGTGCCTTGAGTGAATTTCAGACAGCGGCCAAGGGCCTGAATGATGCCAGCCTGTTCGGTACCAGAAAGGCCTCGTCCTCTGATGCGACCCACCTTACTGCCAGTGCCGAAAAATCTGCACTTACCGGGACTTATCGAGTCGAGGTCGAGCAGCTTGCCAGTGCGTCCAAGATTGCTTCTGGCAGTCTCAGTGGGGATTCGAGCTTCGCTTTTGCCTCTGGCGGTAAGCTGACTATCGGCCTGGGTGCCGACAGTTTTGATGTCGACGTCGCTGCGGGTGCCACGCTCAAGGAAGTCCGCGACACCATCAACACCCAGCTCAATGAAAAGGGCATCAGTGCCAACATCATCAGCGACCCCGCCAATGGCACCTCACAGCTGGTGCTCTCGTCCAACAAGACTGGTGCCGGTAACGACTTGAGTCTGGAGGCAGAGGGTGCCGACCTGGAAGGGCTGGTGACCAATATGCCGGCTGCGCTCAGTGAGGCGCAGAACGCCAAGTTCAAGATCGATGGTTTGTCTCTGGAAAGCGCCACCAATGTGGTCAGTGGAGCGATCGAGGGTGTGACCTTCACATTGGTCAAAGCTGAGGAAGGGGTGAGTACGACCCTGACCGTGGGTGAGAACACGACGGCGGTCAAGGACAGCCTGAAGAAGTTCGTTGACGCCTACAACAAACTCATGACAACGACCAATAGCCTGACCAGCTTTACTAAGGTTGGTGAGAGTGGCGAACCGTTGACAGGTGCCCTGCTTGGCGACTCTACGGTGCGTAATGTGCTCAATGGGTTGCGTTCTGAGCTGAGCAATACGGCGGCAGGTCAAGGCGGCGATGCGTTTCGCGCGCTGGCTGATCTGGGCATTACCACGCAAAAAGACGGCAAACTGGCCATCGACGATACCAAGCTAACAGCGGCTCTTGATGATAATTTCGATGCTGTTGGGGCCTTTATCACCGGCGACAATGGCCTTATGGACCGTCTCAGTCAGCGTGTAGACGGTTATGTCAAATCGGGCGGTGTTTTAGAGCAGCGCATCAGTGGTCTGCAAAAAACTGATGCTGATATCAAAGAACAAAAAGCCGATCTGGAAACTCGCGTAGCCGCGATTCAGGCGCGTCTTTATTCGCAATATAACGCCATGGATAGCTTGATCGGACAATTAACCCGAACCAGCGATTCATTGGCCAGCGCATTGTCCAGCCTGCCGGGCGTGGTAAGAAAGGATAGTTGATCCATGAATAAGCCAATTGATACCTATAAGAAAGTCAAAACTAGCCAGGATGTCTCGCAGTACCGTGCCGTTGCCCTGTTGCTTGACGGTGCCATTGAGCGGGTCAAGCTGGCACGTCAGGCACAAACCGAGGGTAACAGTGAGGTACGTGGGCTTGCAGTGGGCACCACCATCACTATTTTGGGTGTATTGCAGGCCAGCCTAGACAAGCAGCTCGGTGGAGAAATTGCCGAAAATCTCGACGTGCTCTATGCCTACATGACTCGTCGCTTGGCTGGCGCGGCTATTGAGCGCGAAGCGGGCAGTCTCGAAGAGGTTGAAGCCTTGCTGGTTCAACTCCAGGAAGCTTGGGCTGGGATAGAGGTCGAAGTAGAGCCATCTGCCAGCTGAATACGTTAAAGTTTTCTGGCTGGGCGTCGATATAGAAGTATCTGCAGCCCAACAGCGAGACATGACGATGAACGCAATGGCAGCTCTGCGCCAATACCAGCATGTGAATACTCACGTGCAGGCCGTTGAGGCGACTCCGCACCGTCTGATTCAAATGCTTATGGAGGGCGGTCTGACACGGCTGGCCCAGGCCCGCGGCGCCATGGAGCGCAATCAAGTCGCCCTCAAAGGTGAGCTGATCAGTAAAGCCATCGGCATCATTGGCGGCTTGCGCGAAGGTCTAAACCTGGAGCAGGGCGGTGAAGTGGCTGCCAATCTGGATAGCCTCTACGAATACATGGCTACACGTTTGGTTGATGCCAACGTGCAGAATGAAATAGCGCCGCTGGATGAAGTTGCAGGCCTGCTTCGCAATGTAAAAGCTGGCTGGGATGCCATCGCCGAGTGATGCTGTTTCCCGCCTGAGGAATTGTTTATGAGTTCATCCGTGCAGCGTCTAGAAGAAACCGGTAGCGCTTTGCGTACGGCCTTGGCTACCCAGGACTGGGCCGCCATTGGCGAGCTGGATCTGCAGTGCCGTCAGGCTGTTGACGAAGCCATGGTCGAATCCGCCAGCGATGAAGAGACTCTGCGTGCGCGCATGCAGGAGCTGCTGGATCTTTATCGTGAGCTGGTCAGCATCTGCCAGGCCGAGCAACAGCGGCTTGCTCATGAGCTTGTACAGCTGAATCAGTCGCAACAAGGCGCCAAGGTCTACCAGCTGTTTGGTTGATTGGCGTTTTCGGTCGGTGCTGTCTGGTATCGACCCTCTGGTATCTGTCCGCGTTCTGCCCCGATACTCCCCCTTCTTTGTTAAACAGCTGCTTAGTCTGCTTGGCGGACACAATAAAAAGCACGCCATAAAATTGACTATTAACAAAAAATTGACTTAACTAGTGGCCAGTTGCCGTCGCTGGATTGAGCGGTACTTGGGCGGCCGGCGCGTTTTTCACTCCAGGATCAGTAAATAAAATTATGTGGCGTGAAACCAAAATCCTCCTGATTGACGATAACAGCGAGCGCCGTCGTGACTTGACGGTGATTTTGAATTTTCTGGGTGAAGATCATCTGGCCAGCGACAGCCAGAACTGGCGTCAATGTGTGGCGGAGTTAGCGTCCAGTCGTGAAGTGCTCAGCGTGGTGCTTGGCGAAGTGAAAGCCAAAGGCGGCGTACTGGAAATGCTCAAGCAGCTGGCTGCCTGGGATGAGTTTCTGCCGACGTTGCTGATTAACGATCAGGTGGCTGCCGAGTGGCCGGAAGAGCAGCGTCGTAGCGTGCTGGCGACGCTGGAAATGCCAGTGAGCTACAACAAGCTGCTCGACTCTCTGCACCGCGCCCAGGTCTACCGCGAGATGTATGACCAGGCCCGCGAGCGCGGCCGTCAGCGCGAAACCAATCTGTTCCGTAGCCTGGTCGGCACCAGTCGGGCCATCCAGCAAGTGCGGCAGATGATGCAGCAGGTTGCCGATACCGAGGCCAGCGTGCTGATCCTTGGCGAATCGGGCACTGGCAAGGAAGTGGTCGCGCGCAATCTGCATTATCACTCCAAGCGCCGTGAAGCGCCTTTTGTACCGGTTAACTGCGGCGCGATTCCTGCCGAGTTGCTTGAGAGCGAGCTGTTCGGCCACGAAAAGGGCGCATTCACCGGTGCGATCACCAGCCGTGCCGGGCGCTTTGAGCTGGCCAATGGCGGCACCCTGTTCCTTGATGAAATTGGTGACATGCCGCTGCCGATGCAGGTGAAGTTGCTGCGCGTACTGCAGGAACGCACCTTCGAACGGGTCGGCAGCAACAAGACCCAGAGCGCCGATGTGCGGATCATTGCGGCCACCCACAAGAACCTCGAAAAGATGATCGAAGACGGCAGCTTCCGTGAGGATCTGTATTACCGCCTCAACGTATTCCCGATCGAGATGGCCCCGCTGCGCGAGCGCATCGAGGACATCCCGCTACTGATGAATGAGCTGATCTCGCGCATGGAGTTCGAGAAGCGTGGCTCCATCCGTTTCAATTCGGCGGCGATAATGTCGCTCTGCCGGCATGACTGGGCGGGTAACGTGCGCGAACTGGCCAACCTGGTCGAGCGCATGGCGATCATGCATCCCTATGGTGTGATTGGCGTAGGCGAGCTGCCGAAGAAATTCCGCCATGTCGATGATGAAGACGAGACCTTGGTTGCCAGCCTGCGTGAGGACTTGGATGAGCGCGCCACCATCCTGGCTGGTTTGCCGGGCGTGGATTCGATGGCCATGCTGCCGCCTGAGGGCCTGGACCTGAAGGATTACCTGGGCAACCTTGAGCAGGGTCTGATTCAGCAGGCGCTGGATGATGCCAGTGGCGTCGTGGCGCGCGCTGCCGAGCGTTTGCGCATTCGTCGCACCACCCTGGTCGAGAAGATGCGCAAGTACGGCATGAGTCGGCGTGATGACGAAGGGCTGGACGACTGAGTCTTCTGCGTCAGGCAATCGTCAGTGACTTGGCGCTTGTCCTTCCAATAAAGCCGAAGGTTTGACGTAACCTTCGGCTTTGTTTTTTTATAGTGTTGATTTTAAAGGGTATTTTTTCAGGCACGGGTATTGCTATCTCTCTTGCAACTGACTGTCTTATGACGGCTCGCTGCGCGAGAGAGAACCATGAACGCTAACGCCCAACGCCCTGAAGAATCCGAAGTACCTGCTCCTGTGGAGCAGGCCAGCCGTGCCGGGCTTGAACAGGCTTTTGCCTTGTTCAATCAGATGTCGACTCAACTGAGTACCTCCTACAGCATGCTCGAAGCCCGGGTGACTGAGCTCAAGGGCCAGTTGGCGCTGGTCAGCGCCCAGCGCATGCAGGAGCTGGCTGAGAAAGAACGTCTGGCACATCGCCTGCAGAGCCTGCTGGATCTGTTGCCCGGCGGGGTGATCGTGATCGACGGTCAAGGTGTGGTGCGCGAGGCCAATCCCGTTGCGCGAAACCTGCTGGGCCAGCCGTTGGTGGGCATGCTTTGGCGCCAGGTGATCGCCCGCAACTTCGCCCCGCGCGAGGATGATGGTCACGAAATCTCCCTGAAGGATGGCCGGCGCCTGTCGATTGCCACCCGTTCTTTGCACGCAGAACCTGGCCAGTTGGTGCTGCTGACCGATCTGACAGAAACCCGGCGCTTGCAGGATCAGTTGTCCCGCCATGAGCGCTTGTCTGCCCTCGGCCGCATGGTGGCGTCGCTCGCGCATCAGATTCGTACGCCCCTGTCAGCTGCCTTGCTGTATGCCAGCCATCTGACTGAGCAGGTCTTGCCGGTCGAGCAGCAGCAGCGCTTTGCCGGACGCCTGAAAGAGCGTCTGCATGAGCTGGAGCATCAGGTGCGTGACATGCTGATCTTTGCCCGTGGCGAGCTGCCGCTGCCGGATCGTCTGGCTCCTACGGGGCTGTTCGATGCGCTGCGCAGCGCCGCCGAGCCGCATGTATTAGGGATGCAGGTGCGTTGGCAGTGCGACAGCCGCATGGGTGAGTTGCTGTGCAACCGCGACACTCTGGTAGGGGCGGTGCTTAACCTGATCGAAAATGCGATTCAGGCTGGCGGCCGTGAGGCGCGTTTGAAGATTCATCTCTATCAGCGCGGCGAGACCCTGCGCCTGTGCATCAGCGATAACGGTCCGGGCATCGACAGCGTGACGCTGGCACGGCTTGGCGAACCTTTCTTTACCACTAAAACCACTGGAACCGGGCTTGGCCTGGCCGTGGTCAAGGCAGTGGCGCGCGCCCATCAGGGCGATGTGCAGCTGCGTTCGCGGCCTGGGCGTGGCACCTGCGCCATCCTCACCCTGCCGCTGCTGGGTGCTAAGCACCCTTTGATTCAGGAGTAACCACCCTATGGCGAGCAAAATTCTGTTGGTCGAAGATGACCGCGCCCTGCGCGAGGCGCTGGCCGATACCCTGGCGCTGGGTGGGCATGATTACCGCGCAGTGGATTGCGCCGAAGCGGCGCTGCTGGCGATTGCCGAAGAGTCTTTTGGCCTGGTGGTCAGTGACGTCAATATGCCCGGCATGGATGGCCATCAGTTGCTCGCGCAGATTCGTCAGCGCCAGCCGCAACTGCCGGTGCTGCTGATGACAGCTTTTGGTGCGGTAGAGCGGGCGGTGGATGCCATGCGCCAAGGCGCGGCGGATTATCTGGTCAAACCATTCGAGCCGAAAGCGCTGCTGACGCTGGTTGATCGGCATGCCTTGGGCCGGGTTTCTGCCAGCGAGCAGGACGGTCCTGTCGCCGAGGAGCCAGCCAGCGTGCAACTGTTGGCCCTGGCCACGCGGGTGGCACAGAGCGATTCCACGGTGCTGATCACCGGCGAGTCAGGCACTGGTAAAGAGGTGCTGGCGCGGTTTATTCACCAGCAGTCACCACGTGGCAGCAAACCCTTTATTGCCATCAACTGCGCAGCGATTCCGGACAACATGCTGGAAGCCACGCTCTTCGGGCATGAAAAGGGCGCATTTACCGGGGCGATTGCCAGTGCGCCGGGCAAGTTTGAGTTGGCCGAGGGTGGCACCATTCTGCTCGACGAGATTTCGGAAATGCCCCTGGGATTGCAGGCCAAGTTGCTGCGGGTATTGCAGGAGCGTGAAGTAGAGCGAGTCGGCGCGCGTAAGCCAATTACTCTGGATATCCGCGTGCTGGCCACCAGTAACCGCGATCTGGCCAGTGAAGTGGCAGCAGGGCGCTTCCGTGAGGACCTCTATTACCGCCTGTCGGTGTTCCCGCTGGCTTGGCGGCCATTGCGTGAGCGCCCGGCGGATATCGTGCCGTTGGCCGAGCGGCTGCTGGCCAAGTACGTGAAGAAAATGAATCACGCGCCGATTCGGCTTTCCCCGCAAGCGCAGATGAGCCTGATGAGCCACAGCTGGCCGGGTAATGTGCGTGAGTTGGATAACGCCATTCAGCGCGCGCTGATCCTGCAACAGGGCGGCTTGATTCAGCCGCAGGACCTCTGCCTGCTGGCTCCGATTGGCGCAGCAACGCAGCCTTTTGTACCGCCGCAGTTGGCAGTGGTGGCGAATAATCTGCCGCCGGTGGCGCTGGATACGCCAGCTGCTGAAGCCGGGGCGCTGGGCGATGACCTGCGTCGGCATGAGTTTCAGATGATCATCGACACCCTGCGCGCTGAGCGTGGCCGGCGCAAGGAAGCGGCTGAGCGCCTGGGCATCAGCCCGCGCACCTTGCGCTACAAGCTGGCGCAGATGCGTGATGCCGGAATGGATGTGGAAGGTTATCTATTTGCCAGTTGAGCCCGATTACTCTCGATAATTGTGCTTGCAGGTTCTAGGGGGGGCGGGACGTCCTAGGCTACGTCCGAAAAACACTATCGCGGGCATGGCCCGCTCCTACGCTTAGAGCGGTAGGGTGGCTGCTGCTCTTTTCATTCGCCATAAGGGCGCTGCTGGTGGATGGATAAAGCGTCATTCAGCCTAAGCTTGGCGTCGGGGTAGACCGTAGAACGGGCTACCCCGTTTGCGTTGGCGGATCAGCCTTTCCAGGGTTCTGGCGCACCGAGCAGGCGGCCCATGGCGCCGTAGAGGCCCAGCTCCTTGAGCACCGCCAGCTCACCCTCGGTTTCCACCATCTCGGCAATCAAGGGCAGATCAATGCTGTTGGTGGCGCGGAATACCGCCTCGATAAACATGCGCTTGTCGCTTTCCTGATCGATGGCGCGGATGTAAGTGCCATCGAGTTTCAGGTAGGCCAGACCCAAATGGGTCAGGTTACCAATCAGGCTGAAGCGCCCCCCGAAGTGTTGCAGGCCCAGGCTGAAACCGCTGTCGCGGATGCCTTGGCTAAGCGCTTCCAGTTCGGCTGCCGGTGGCAGGTGGCGTTCGTCCACCTCCAGCGTCAGCAGGCTGGCTTGTTGCGGGTGTTGTCGGAGAATCTCGAACATGCGCTTGAGGGTTTCGTTATCGCGCAGGGTGGCGGCCGACAGGCTCAAGGCCAGTGGGGCGGCATGTTCGTTCAAGTGGGCGAGGCTGTGTTCGAGCATGGCCAGGTCGAAGCGAGCGGTCCAGCCCAGGCGTTCGATCCAGGGCAGGAAGCGCCCGGCAGCAATCGCCTCACCCTGCGGGTCAAGCAGGCGCGCCAGCACCTTGTGATGCAGCAGTTGGCCGCGATCGGCACATTGTGTGACAGGCTGGAAATACAGTTGCAGCTTGCGTTTGTTCAGTGCGTCGTCGATCCAGATACGCCAATCGTGCAGGCCCTGGGCCGGTTGTGCGTGGTAATCGTCCAGGCGTACCCAGTCACGGCTCGGATCGTTCTGTGCCTGCGCCAGGGCCTGGTCGGCGCGGCTGATGACCTGGCCGGGGTCTTCGCCCGGGCGGAAGGCGGCAATGCCCATATGGGCCACTGGCTTGCAGTCACTGGCACCGGTCTGGCGCAGGCTTTCCAGGCCACTGTGCAGCTCACCGGCGAGCAGGTCGGCTTCCTCGCTACCAATCCCTGGAGCCAGCAGACTGAATTCACCGCCACGGCTGCGCGAGGCCAGCCAGTCGGCGCGTTGGGTTTGATTGAGCAGGCGCTTGAGCAGTTCGCCGATGGCGGCAATCAGCGCATCGGTCTGTTGGCCGCCGAGGCGCTGGTTGAGGCCGCCCAGGTCGTTGACTCGCAGCAGAATCAGATAGCCTTCAGCGTTCTGCTCACTGACCACCAGTTGGTGGGCCAGGCGAATATCGAACAGGCGGCGGTTGGCCAGGCCGGTGATGCTGTCCTGATAGGCCTCCTCACGCAGTTTCTCGCTGCGCGCCGCTTCTTCGGCGAACAGGGTTTTCAGTTTTTCCACCATCTGGTTCATCGCGGTGACCACGCGCTTGAGTTCCGGCGTGCGCGGCACTTTGGGCAGGGTGAGAAACTCGCGGCGGGTGATGGCCTGGGCCTGCTGCACCATGTTGTCCAGTGGCCGCAGCTGGGTGCGCAGCAGCCAGCCACCGAGGATCGCACTGACCAGGCCGCAGAGCAGCAGCCAGAGCAGACTGCCGATGGCACTGTCCCAGAGTTTGGCCAGAGCGAACTGCGGATGACTGAGCACTTCGACCCGCGCGGCCTGTTCCCAGCCGCGCATGATCAATGCATCACCACCCTGGGGTTGCAGGTTCACCAGTTCACTGAACCAGAGCGGTACGCTTTCCGCTGTGGAATCGTCGCTGCGGCGTTCGACGATGACCTCGTCATCCGGAATGCGTACCACGCGGATGCTGGTGAAGTAACCGCTGTCGAAGATCGAGCTGACCATCAGCTCAATCATCGCCGGGTCATCCACGTGAGGGGTCATCGACAGGCCCAGGGCTGTGGCGGCGTCTTGGGCGTGGGAACGCAGCTGGCTGAGCAGCTGTTCGCGCGAGCTTTCCACGCCGGCGATAAAACTGCCGGTAAAGGCCACGATCAGGAACAGGCAAATGGCGAGAAATAGCTGTTTGAGCAGAGACATGGGTTCCTCCTAGCCTTCGCCGATGGCGAAGCCCTCAGCGCGCATCTTTTTCAGCAGATCCTGCCAGCGCGAAAGCTTCTTGGTGTCGCTCTTCTTGTTGTTGGAGCCGGGGAGATACAGCCCTTCGGCGTTAAATGCATAGACAGGCAGCAGGTCGCGGCGCTGCGACGCGGGCTTGATCTCGTTGATCAGGTTGTCCAGTACCAGGGGCTCGGCGCTGGGGCTGGCGTAGTAGGTCAGCACCATGTGGGCCTGGTTGTAGTTGAGGGCCTTGACGTAGGTGATGCGCAGCTTGTCGCTGGGGATGCCGAGGCGGCGCAGGGTGAAGTACTTGGCGATGGAGTAGTCCTCGCAATCCCCGGCACCTTTGACCAGCATCTCGACGGGGGTTGCCCAGTAGTCGTTCTGCTTCCACACCTTGATGTCATCGGAGAAGCGGATCTGCCGGTTGAAGAAGCGGTTGACCTCGGTGAGCTTGTCTCTTTCGTTGCTGTTTGCGCTGGCCTTGATCTGCGCTTCCCAGGCCAGGATGCGCTGCTTGGCAGGGCCGAGGGTGCCGTAGCGGCTTTCGGCTTTTTGCAGGATTACCCCGAAGTCCCAGTTGGCCAGGGCGCTGGCCAGACCAATCAGCAGGATGCAGCCGCCCAGCAACGCTCGGTTGAGGCGCTTGAACCATCCATGAATGAGCTGACGGGGTTGCATGTACCGCGCCTCGGCCGGGGATTGGGGAAGTCTAGGTGCTGGTGGTGTTTTTTGCCGTGCCGAATATACCGAATGTCGGCGCGCTGTAGGGCAGCTTGGGTTGCTTTACTGATTTTCCGCCAGCTCTCTAGGGCGGCGTTTCAGCGCGTTTGGCGGGAAAGCACTAACAGGTGAAGTGACAAGGCTAGGGTTTGACCAGGGTTTTCTGCTTGAGGATATACAGGCTGACCAGTACGGCGCTGGTCAACATAAACGCGCGGGCCCAGAACAGTGGCACCAGGTAGTACGACAGACCGATGCTCAGCCACATCAGGCTGATGGCGTAGACCTTGCCTTTGAGCGGGATACCCTGGCCTTCGAGGTAGTCGACGATCCAGGGCCCTAGCTGACGGTGATTGACCAGCCACAGGTAGAAGCGCCTTGAGCTGCGCATAAAGCAGGCGGCAGCCAGCAGTAGAAAGGGGGTGGTGGGCAGAACCGGGAGAAAGATACCGATGACGCCCAGCGCCACGCTCAGCCAGCCGATGGCCAGCAGAGCGTAACGGATGGCGGGGTTGCGCTGTTCCTGAACTCGCGGTTCCTGAATGTGGCGCACCATGGCGCGGTCTTAGTGGTGGCGCGGCTTCAAAAGGGCCGGTTTTTCTTCCGGCGCATTGCACAGCAGGAACAGGGCGGTCAGCAGCTCGGGGATCTGATCGACCATGCTGTCGACCAGGTCGCGGTCACGGGCGATTTCGGCGAATTCGGGTTGCTCGTCAAACAGGCCAGAGCCGACCATGATCGGCAGCAGCAACTCGCTGACTTCATCTTCGGCATCGTCGAACCACACCGCTTCACGCAGGAACACACCCTCCATAAAGCCGATGCACCAGCCGCGCAGGTCGGAGTCGTCGGGCTCATCGCCCAGGTCGAGTTCGCACGGTACTTCCGGTTCATCATCGCTGGCCAGTTGGCGGGCGATATGGCTTTGCAGCTGAATCAGGGTGGCTTCGATCTCTTCGCGCTCGGCATCACTGCGATAATGCGGCGGCTCGGAGAACAGCGCGTCGATCCACTCGCGCTCTGGCACCTTTTCCGGGCAGATCGACAGGGCGGTCAGGTAGCCATGGGCGGCGATGTAGTCCAGTGCCTCTTCATGCAGCTCATCGGCATCAAGGAAGGCTTGCAGGCGGGAGAGTTGCTCGGCGAAGGACATCGGGGGCTACCTTGAGGGAGTAAACGAGGCTGAATTCTAGTCTAGAGCGGCCACAGCAGCCATAGCCGCAGGCCATGGCGGGTGAAATTCGGATCAAACTCCAGCATGCCTGCGCGTGCCCAAGCGGCACTTGCGTATAATGCGCGGCTTGTTTCGGAGACCTTTCATGCTCGAACACGCGCAACGCATCCTCAAAGACGTATTTGGCTACGACAGCTTCCGTGGCCGTCAGGGTGCGATTATCGAGCGTGTGGCCAGTGGCGGTGATGCCCTGGTGCTGATGCCCACCGGTGGCGGCAAATCGTTGTGCTTTCAGGTGCCGGCGCTGCTGCGTGATGGCCTGGCGGTGGTGGTGTCGCCGCTGATTGCGCTGATGGATGATCAGGTCGCCACCCTCGACGAGCTGGGTGTGGCGGCGGTGGCACTGAACTCAACGTTGAGCGCTGATGAGCAGCGTGAGATTGCCGAGCGTATTCGCCGTGGCGAAATCAAGATGCTCTACCTCGCCCCCGAGCGGCTGGTGCAGCCGCGCATGCTGGCGTTTCTGCAGAACCTGCAGATTGCCCTGTTCGCCATTGACGAGGCGCACTGCGTGTCGCAGTGGGGGCATGATTTCCGCCCGGAGTATTTGCAGCTGGGGCAACTGGCCGAGCTGTTCCCCCATGTGCCGCGTATAGCCCTGACTGCCACGGCGGACATGCGCACCCGTGAGGAAATTGTCCAGCGTCTGCATTTGCAGAATGCCGAACGGTTTCTGTCGAGCTTCGATCGGCCGAACATCTTCTACCGCATTGTACCCAAGGAGCAGCCACGCAAGCAGTTGCTTAGCTTCCTTGCGGCGCGCAAGGGCGATGCCGGTATCGTCTATTGCCTGTCGCGCAAGAAAGTCGAGGAGGTCGCATCCTTCCTGTCCGAGCAGGGCTTCCCGGCTTTGCCCTATCACGCCGGCCTGGCCAATGAGTTGCGCGCCTACCACCAGAAGCGCTTTCTCAACGAGGAAGGGCTGATCATGGTGGCGACCATTGCCTTCGGCATGGGCATCGACAAGCCCAATGTGCGCTTTGTCGCTCACCTCGATCTGCCGAAATCCCTGGAAGCCTATTACCAGGAAACCGGGCGCGCCGGCCGCGACGGCTTACCGGCGGATGCCTGGATGGCCTACGGCCTGCAGGATGTGATTTTCCTCAAGCAGATGCTCAACAACTCCGAGGGCGACGAGCGGCACAAGCGCGTCGAGCAGCACAAGCTCGACGCCATGCTGGCGCTGTGCGAGGAGACGCGCTGCCGTCGTCAGGCGTTACTTGCCTACTTCGATGAAGACATGCCACAACCCTGCGGGCATTGCGACAACTGCATCGACGGTGTGCAGACCTGGGATGCCACCGAGCCAGCACGCCAGGCGCTGTCGGCGATCTACCGCACCGGCCAACGCTATGGTGTGGGCCATCTGGTCGATGTTCTGCTCGGGCGCGATAACGAGAAAATCCGCGCCGTGGGTCATCAGCACTTGGCCGTGTTCGGCATTGGCAAAGCGCTGGTGGAAGGGGAGTGGCGTTCACTGTTCCGTCAGCTGGTGGCGCGTGGCCTGGCGGATGTCGATCTGGAAGGCTTTGGTGGTCTGCGTCTTTCTGACAGTTGCCGGCCGCTGCTCAAGGGCGAGGTCAGCCTGCAATTGCGCCGTGATCTGAAACCGCAGCAGAGCGCCAAGGCGTCCAGCAGCGCCGCCAGCCAACTGGTGCGTGGCGAAGAACGCGGCCAGTGGGAAGCGCTGCGTGCGTTGCGCCGCAAACTGGCGGAAGAGCATGGCGTGCCGCCTTATGTGATCTTCCCGGATGCCACCTTGCTGGAAATGCTGCGCAGCAAGCCCAGCACCCTGGCCGAGATGGCGCGGGTCAGCGGGGTCGGCGCGCGCAAGCTGGAGCGTTACGGTGAGGCTTTCCTCGAGGTGCTCGGTGCTGCCGATGAGGCGCCGCGCGCGGTGCTCGATCTGCGTCACGAACTGGTCAGCCTGGCCCGTGCCGGCATGACCCCGGCGCAGATTGCCGGGCAGCTCAACTGCAGTGAAAAGAATGTCTACGGCCTGCTGGCTGAAGCCATTGCGCGGCAGCAGCTGTCGCTGGAGCAGGCCCTGGATGTTCCGGAAGCGCTGCTGGGCGAAATTCAGGATGCTTTCCTGGATGGTGAGGGCGAATTGCCGGCTGTCGCGGCGATCAGCGAGCAGTTCGCTGGACGGGTTGAGCTGGGCATCCTGCACTGTGTGCGTGCTGCCTTGCAGGCGGAATTCGAAGCCTGAGTGGCGTCCGCGCTGCCGATGCTTGTGGCACCGGGTGGGAGCGGCTAAGGTGGTCTCAGCCATCCAGCTGTTGAGGTCCCGGTGCCGCATCCCCATGCCTGGCTCGATGATGTTCGCCCCAGTCCCTATGCCGACCAGCTCGCCTTGGGGTTTCGTCTGTTGCGTTTCTCCCGGCCGCTGGAGCAGGAATACCGCAACTATGTGCGGGACGACACCTTCGACCTCAAGCGCATTGCCCTTGTCGTGGGCATTCTGGTGTGGCTGGCCTTTGCCGCGTTTGATTTTGTCCTGATCAAGGCCCCTGAGGTGTGGTGGATGTTAGCCATCCGCCTCGCCGTTCTGGTGTTGCTCTGCCTGTTCGGCGGGTTGCTGATTCAGCGCAAGCACACCTACCTGCTACAACCGCTGAGTCTGGTGAGCCTGTTGGCGCTGGGGGCGGCGGCGTCCTTTGTGGTCGGCATTGCCCATCGGGTTGATCCCAGCTACCCGTATGAAGGCTTGTTGCTGGTTTGTATGGCGGCCTACTTTCTGGCCGGATTACGTCTGATCGAAGCCTTGTGCTGCTCCTTGCTGGTATTGCTGGTCTACGTTTGCGTTGAATTGCTGGTGGCCGGTTTACCGCTGCCTCGGCTCATCAATAACACCCTGTTTCTGCTGTTCGGCAATCTGATGGGCGCGGTGGGGTGCTACCTGCTGGAGTTCAAGTCACGCGAACATTTTCTGATCAGCCGATTGATGCGCGTGCTGGCGGATCACGACAGCCTCACCGGCTTGCATAATCGCCGCAGTTTCAACCGTCAGTTCGAGCGTCTGTGGCGCCAGGCTCAGCGTGAACAGCGGCGTTTGGCCCTGCTGCTGTGTGACGTCGACCATTTCAAGGCGTACAACGACCGCTATGGTCACCAGGCAGGTGACAACGTGCTGCAGCGCATTGGCAGCCTGTTGCAGGACGCGGCGCGCCGCCCGCTGGATATGGCCGTGCGCCTGGGCGGTGAGGAGTTTGCCGTGCTGCTGTATGACATCAGCGAAGCCGAAGCACGCAACCACGCCGAGGCGCTACGCCAGACCTTGCAGACCTTGAACATCGAACACGCCGCTTCCGACACGGCGAGCATGCTGACCATGTCGATTGGCATCGCCTGCATCCAGCCGGGCGAGGGCGGGGCATTGGCGCAGCTGTATGAGCATGCCGACCGCGCGCTGTATGAGGCCAAGGCGTTTGGCCGTAATCAGGTGGTGGCCTGAAGCGCTTAGGAGGTGGCCGATTTTGCCGCTGTGCTTGGCGCGTGTGGTGAATGCCGGCTGATGAACCCTGGTGCTAGCATCCCCGGCAGTTTCCTTGAGTGAATTGCCCCATGGACCGACTGATTCAAGCCAACGGCCAACCGCATTACGGCATCTTTCCCGCTGCGCCGGGGCTGATCAATTACCGTGATTTCGACTTCCGCTCGCCCATGGGCCGCAAGCTGGGCGCGCTGGCCAAGTGGCGGCGCTTTCATCAGTTCCAGTATTTCGGCCTGATCAGTGACGAGCTGATTGGTGGCTGCGCGCTGGCTAACCTCAGCCTGTTGGGCGTGGGCTTTGTCTATTTGTTCCACCCGGCCAGCGGCCGCATGATCGAGCGTCAGTTCAAGCTGCCGCTGGGCCTTGGCAGCCAGTTCTCGCAAACCCCGGATCAGGGCGTCTGCGAGCTGCGCTTTGGCCGTAACCTGCTGCGCTTGGAGAACAGTGCCACATCACGGGAAAAGCGCCTGCTGGTGGAGTTGGATGACGGCACGCGCATCGATGCCTGTTTCTCCGAGGCTGAATCTGCTTTTCAGCCGATGTGCATCAATACGCCGACGGCCGTCAACGGCTGGGTCTATGCGCAGAAAGTCGCGGGAGTGCGTTGCACGGGCCAGGTACGCAGCGCATTGGGCGATTTCGATTTGGCGCAGATCGGGGCCTTTGCCCATCACGACTGGTCGGCTGGCTATATGCGCCCTGAAACACATTGGAACTGGGCCTGTCTGTCCGGCCAGGCCGGCGAGCAGCGGGTCGGGCTGAACCTGTCCTGCGGAGTCAATGAGACCAGCTTTACCGAGAACTGTTTCTGGCTGGATGGCGAGTTGCTCAAGGTTGATACCGTGCGCTTTGTCTTCGATCGTGATCAGCCGCTTCAGCCCTGGACGATCACTTCCCATGATGGCCAGGTGGAACTGCGCTTCGAGGGGCGTGGCCTGCACAAGGAACGCCTGAACGCGGGGCTGCTGGCGAGCAACTTCAAACAGATCTTCGGTCAATTCAATGGCGTGCTGCGGCCATTGGGTCGACCGCCAGTGCGGATCGACAACCTCTGGGGGTTTGTCGAGGACCAGTATGTAAAGTGGTGAAACATTTGCGAGGGGCGGTTCTAGACCTTCGCAGGCTTGCCTCGGTAAAGGGGTTATGGTTAGCTGGCTAATAATTAGTTTTTTATAGTTAAGAGCCGTTGTCCATGTCGCACACCGATCAACACCGTTTCGCCATGCAAGTCGCTCAATTGTCACGCGCCTGGCGCGCCGAACTGGACCGTCGCCTGGTCGGCCTGGGCCTGTCCCAGGCGCGCTGGCTGGTGCTGTTGCACCTGGGGCGCTTTGCCGAACTGCCAACTCAGCGTGAACTGGCGCAGAGCGTTGGCGTTGAAGGGCCGACCCTGGCGCGTTTGCTCGACAGCCTGGAAGCCCAGGGGCTGGTCAGCCGCCAGGCTGTACCGGAAGACCGCCGCGCCAAGAAGATCGCCCTCAGCCCACAGGCGCGTCCGCTGATCGAGAAGATCGAAGCCATCTCCGCGCAGTTGCGCAAGGAAGTTTTCGCGGGTATCGACGAAGACGAACTACGGCGCTGCCAGAAGGTTCACGCCCAGGTGTTGAGTAACCTGGAAAAACGCTGATGGGGGATGACCTGCAGACGCTGCAACAGCGTTTCGGTCCGCGTTATCCGCAGTGGCTGCTGGCGCTGTTGATGGTTGGCAGCATGGCCATGGTCCTGGCCTCTACCAGCATCAATGTCGCCTTGCCGGCGATCATGGCGGACTTTGCCATTGGGCGGCCGCTGGCGCAGTGGTTGTCCACCGGTTTTCTCGCAGCCATGACCGCAGGCCTGCTGCTGGCCGCCTGGGCCCAGGCGCGTTTTGGCGCGCGGCGTACGGCGCAGTTCGGCCTGCTGCTGTTTATCCTCACTTCACTGCTGGCGCTGGTGGCCCAGGCGGCCTGGCAACTGATCACGCTGCGTATCGTTCAGGGTCTGTGTGCCGGGATTGTCCAGCCACTGGCCATGGTGCTGATCTTCCGTGTCTTTGCTGAAGGTGGCCGTGGCATGGCGCTGGGTCTGTATGGCCTGGGTGTGATGCTGGCGCCGTCGCTGGGGCCGGCCGTTGGTGGCTATCTGGTCGATCACTTCGGCTGGGCCGCAATATTCTGGATGCCCTTGCCGATGTGCCTGCTGGCGCTGTGCGCGGGGCTGTGGCTGTTGCCGAGTGCGCGTGAGCGCAGTGCCCCGCGCCTGGATCTGCTGGCCTTTATCTGTTTGTGCGTATCCATCTTTGCCGCCTTGGGTTTTCTGGCCGAGGCCCAGCGCTTTGCCTGGAGTGCACCGCGGGTCTGGCTGCCGGGCGTGGTGGCGTTGGTGGCCGCGCTGCTGTTTGTGCGGCGTAGCCGGCGTGTAGAACAGCCACTGTTGCCCCTGGCGTTGTGGCGGCATGCCGGGTTTCGCAGTGCCAGCTGGGTGGCCCTGACCCTGGGCTTGGGCCTGTATGGCTCGACCTACCTGATCCCGCTGTACCTGCAGACCGTAGACGGTTTCAGCGCTGGGCGCGCTGGCATGCTGCTGTTGCCGGCCGGTTTGCTGATGGGTATGGCGTCCTTTCTCGGTGGCTGGCTCAGTGATCGGTTATCGGCGGCTGTGCTGCTCAGCACCGGGCTGCTGATCTTTGCGCTGTCAGCGGCCGGCTTGGCCTGGGTCGAGCAGGGCGCGTCCTTTGTCCTGCTGTGCTTCTGGGCCTGTGTCGGGCGCATCGGTCTGGGCATCCTGCTGCCGGCCTTGAGCACCGGTTCGCTGGATATTCTCAGCGCCGAGGAACTGGCTCAAGGGGCAGGGGCCATTACCTTCGTACGCCAGTTGGGTGGGGCGTTCGGGGTCAATCTGCTGACCTTCTTTCTGGAGTGGCGGCACAGCGCCGAGGGCGGTGATCAGTGGGCCGAACTGCTGGCGTTCAAGCAGAGTTTCTGGCTGGTGGCCGGAGTATTCGCGATCACGGTTTTGGCGGCCTGGGGCGTTAAGTCGACAAAGCGCTGACAGCCAAACGGTAGTGTGACGGACTTGTCATTTTATTGACTGCGGGCCTATGCTTGATCCTGTGATGGCTTTTTGCCAAACGGCTGTTGGCATTTCTGTATTCAGTACGCCTTATTCACTGCCATGCACACGCCGGGTTCGACATGGAACGTACTTCCCAAGGCACTATTTGCCGTCTCCTCTGACTTTCTCATGCGCTGGAAGCGCACGTCCTGGACGTGTAGTGGCGAGGGTCAGGGAGCGGATTCACCGGGAGCGTTTTTTATGGCAAAGGTTCGTCAACTGTTGATCGGCCTGGCATCCAGCTCGGCCCTGTATTCCGGGCTGGTTCCTGCCCTTGGTCTGGGCGAAATCACCCTGCATTCGGCGCTCAGTCAGCCGCTGGATGCCGAAATCGAATTGTTTGATGTGGGCGACCTGACCGCTGAGGACATGCGTGTGCGCCTGGCACCGGCCGATGTTTTCGCTCGTTCCGGGGTCGACCGGCTGTACTTCTTTAACGACCTACGCTTCACCCCCTTGCTGCGCGGCGGCAAGAGTGTGATTCGGGTGGTGTCGACCCAGCCGGTGCGCGAGCCCTACCTGAACTTTATCGTCGAAGTGGCGCGGCCCAGCGGTCAGCTCTACCGCGAATACACAGTGCTGCTGGATCCGCCCAGTTCGGCGGCCTATCGCAGCCTGGCGGCACCTGTTGCTGCGCCTGTGGTCGCCAGCGCCTCGCGCGCGGCAGCTGTGGAGCGTACCCGTCCTGCGGTGTTGCCGGCTGCGCAACAGGGCAACAGCTACAGCGTGGTCAGCGGTGACAGCCTGTGGAAAATTGCCAATCGGCTGATCGTTGAGGGCGGTGGGCAGTCCTCAGCAGCGGCGCTGATGGACGATCTGTATGCGCTCAATCCGCAGGCCTTTATCAATGGCGACAGCAACCGCCTGCGTGCCGGGTCGCGTCTGTTGTTGCCAGACAGCCTGGCCAGGCGTGCGCCGGCGCCCCTTGCGGAGGCTGTTGCCGAGGTGGCCAGCCCGGCACCCGTGCAAGCGCAAACGCCGCCTGCCGGCAGCGTCGAGCAGCCACTTGACCCGGCTGCCGAGCTGCTGACACAGGAGCAGACCCGCGTTGAGCAGGAGTTGGCCAGCCAGATTGCCGAGACCCTGCAGCTGCAGCAGAGTTTGGCCGAGTTGGGCGTGCAGGTGCAGCAGTTGCAAAGCCAGATGGAGGCGCGTGATCAACAGATTGCGGGTTTGCAGGCCGAGCTGGCTGCCCGCCGTGCAAGTGCCGCAGCCAGCACCGCTGTTGCGCCACCCGCCGCGCAACCAGCGCCGCAGGTTGTCCAGTCTGGCAATCATTGGCTGGCGGTCATTGCCGGCTTGCTGACGCTATTGCTGGCGGGTGTTGCCGGGCTGTTCTGGCGCAGCCGGCAAACTACACCCGCAGCGCCTGCGCCCGCTGAACCGGTGCGCACGGCGGTCATGCCAGCTGCGCCAGTGGCAACTGCCGTGGTCGCGCCCGCAGCCGCTGTGGCACTCAATGTACGTGACGTACCGCGCGCTGGGCCGGTGTGGCCTGCGGCCGGTGAAGACGCGCTGCAGAGTGCCAACGTGTACATCGCCTACGGCCGCCTGAACGAGGCTGCCAGCACCCTGCGCAAAGCCTGGGAGGCACAGCCGCAGCGCAGTGACATCGGTTTTCGTCTGCTCGAAGTGCTGGCCTTGCTGGGCGATGCTCAGGGCTTTGTCGCCGAGGAAGCACGGGTACGGGCGTCCGGCTTTACCCCGGCGCGTATCGATGAACTGAAAGCGCGTCACGCCGAACTGTTCAGCGCGCCGCCGGCCAGCCTGCTGGATGACGTGGTGCTGGAGCTAGACGAGGTTGAAGTGCCGGCGCTGGAACAAGCGGCCAATGATGGCCAGCTCAACCTGGATGATCTGTCACTGGATGCCGACTGGGATCTGGTCAGCCCCTTTGCCCCGGGCAAGGGTGCTGACAAGGCCGAGAGCAGCGAGGCCCCGACCAAGCGCATGACCTCGGACATCTTCGAACTGTCAGGCAGCCGCGATGCACGCAGCCCGTTTGCCGAAACCATGCTGGTGGAGGAAACCTCCAACGACGACTGGAATGTTGATGAGTTCAGCGCGGCCTTTCTGGAAGACCTTGATCCGTTGGCAACCAGCCGCAATACCCTGTCCAAGCTGAATATGGCGCTGGCCTATATCGAACAGGGCAGCCTGGACAGCGCCTGCCAGATCCTCAATGAGGTGATCGACGAGGGTGATGAACAGCAGAAGCAGGAGGCGCGTCAGTTGCTGGCCAAGATCGCCTGATTGCACAGCCCCTCAAACAACGCCCGCGAGCCCAGGCTGTGCGGGCGTTTTTGTCTGCGCGCCATGGGGTATGATCGCCGCCAGTTTGCCCTGAGGAACGCCCATGTCCAGTCACAAAGCCGATGTAGTCATCACCTATTGCACCCAGTGCCAGTGGTTGCTGCGCGCCGCCTGGCTGGCTCAGGAACTGCTGTCGACGTTCAGTGATGACCTAGGCCGAGTCAGCCTGGAGCCTGGCACCGGTGGGGTGTTCCGCATCACCTGCGATGGTGTACAGATCTGGGAGCGCAAAGCCGATGGCGGCTTTCCCGAAGCCAAGGTGCTCAAGCAGCGGGTGCGCGATCAGATCGATCCGGCTCGTGACCTGGGTCATAACGACCGCAGCAATTGACTATCTGGCCATGCGCGCCGAAATAAAGATCGCGCTGACAATCAGCAGCCCGCCAGCCAGCATGCGCAGGGTTGGCACCTCGCTGAACAGCAGCCAGGCGAAGGCAATGCCGTAGATCGGTTCCAGGGCAAAAATCACAGCAGTGGTACGCGCCTTGAGCACCCGCAGGCTGGCCACGAACAAGCTGTGCGCCAGGCCCGTGCAGAAGATCCCGAGCATGGCCATCCACAACCAGTCCTCAGCTTGCACGCTGGGCAGCGTTGGCCAGGCCAGCGGCAGAAACATCAGCAGCACCGTCAGGTTCTGATACAGCGCCGCCTGCACCGGTTCGATGCCACGGGTGCTGGCGCGGTTGAGCAGCGACAACAGGGCAAACAGCAGGCCGGACAACACCGCCCAGAGCAGGCCACTGGTGGCCTGGCTGCTCAGGTCGAAATGCGGGGTGACCAGCACCAGGCCCAGGCACACCAGCGCCACCATGGCGTACTCGACCGGCCGCGTGCGTTCTTTGAACAGCAGCCCTTCCAGCAGCACGGTAAAGGCCGGAAAACTGGCAAAGCCGAGGGTGGCGATGGCCACGCCAGAGATATGCACCGACTCGAAAAAACTCCACCAGTGAGCGCCCAGCAGCAAGCCTCCGAGGGCCAGCAGGGCGGTCTGGTGCAGGCCAAGGCGCACCAGGCGCGCGTTGCTGATCAGTTTGGCGAACAGCAGCAAGGCGGCCACGGCGAACACCGCGCGGCCAGCGGAAATCATCTGTGGGGTGGTGTTGGCCAGCTTGCCGAAGATGCCGGACAGGCCAAATAGCAGGGCGCCCAGATGGATTGCCCACAGTGCAGTACGTTGCTTCATGCCAGGCGTGCACCGTTGGGGACGGGATGCTCGAAACTGGCCAGCACCACTTTGTTGTCAGCGTCATACACCCCGGTCACCAGAACCTCCGAGCGCACCCCGGCAATGCGCTTGACGGCAAAATTGCACACGCAGAGTACCTGACGGCCGATCAGTTGGGCGCATTGGTAATGGGCGGTCAGCTGCGCGCTGGATTGTTTGATGCCCAGTTCACCCAGGTCGACCTGCAACACGTAGGCCGGCTTATTGGCCTTCTCATTCACTTCGGCCGACAGCACGGTGCCAACGCGCAGCTCGACCCGTTGAAAGTCTTCCCATTCGATTTGTTGCATCGCAGCGCTCCTCGGACTGATGGCTGCAGTCTAGGGGGCGACCGGGCAGAAGTCTGTCGCAGGACTTGCGGGGTTTGTCGCGTTACTCGCGGCGCAGGCGCAAGGTGCGGGCAGAGCGGCCGAACTGCCGGGTCAGCGCGGCGGTAAAGGCGCTCTGCGAGCTGTAGCCTACCCGTGCGGCGATTTCGCCAATCGCCAGGTTGCTGTTTTGCAGCAGTTGGTGCGCCAGCTGCAGGCGACGGCGGCGCACATAATCCATGGGGGTTTGTCCGGTTTCGCTGAGGAAGCGCACATGAAAACGCGCTGCTGACAGCCCGGCCAGGCGCGCCAGATCATCGACCTGCAGTGGATACGCCGCGTGCTGGTCGATATGCGCATCCAGTGCCGCCAGCGGCAGCGTGCTGGCGGTATGCGCCGGGCTATCGCCGTTGGCCAGGCTGGCCAGGAGCAGCGCTGCGCCTTGCTGAGCGATCACCGGGTCATTGATCGGGCTGGCGGCCAGCCAACTGACCAGCTGGCTTTGCGCCGGGCTAAGGCTGACGGCCGCCGGTTTTTCCAGCAGGCGGCGGGTGGCGTCCAGGTGCCGGCCCAGTTGTTGTTGCAACCAGCATTCGTCCGGTACGTCGAGCACCAGGCAGTGGCTGCCGCTCTTGCTGCCGCAGGCGTGTTGCGCCTCGCTGGGCACCACGGCCAGGGTCTGGCGAGTGACCTGGCTGCCTTGGCCGGCCACTTCGAACTCCAGCAAGCCGCTCAGGCCGAAGACCAGTTGCGCGTGGTCATGGCTGTGGCTGAGCAGTTCATGGCTGTAGTGACGCAGCGAAAGCAGCGAGTGCATGGCGGACTCCTTGTTCAAGGGGCCAAGTCTATACCGGTTATGGCGTGTCACCGAATTGCCATGAATGTGTCATGGGTGCTTCACCGCTGCTGCGCAGACTCGAGCAAACCCAGCCGGAGGTCGTCCATGACCAGCGCTCAGCTCGCCAAGCCCAGCCGCAAGCAACGTGTCCGTACCTTGTGGATTTCCGATGTGCACCTGGGCACCCGGGATTGTCAGGCCGAACACCTGGCCGCCTTTCTCAAGCGTTACCAGACTGACAAAATTTACCTGGTCGGCGACATCATTGATGGCTGGAAGCTGCGCAGCGGGGTGTACTGGCCGCAGTCGCACAGCAACGTGATCCGCCGCCTGCTGACCATGAGCAAGCGCGGCACCGAGGTGATCTACGTCACCGGCAACCATGATGAGTTCCTGCGCCGCTATTCCAGCCTGATGCTCGGCAATATCCAGCTGGTCGACGAGGCCGAGCACTTCACTGCCGACGGCCGTCGGCTGCTGGTGATTCATGGCGATCAGTTTGATGTGATCACCCGTTATCACCGTTGGCTGGCCTTTCTCGGCGACTCGGCCTACGAGTTCACCCTGACCCTCAATCGCTGGCTGAATTACTGGCGTAGCCGCTATGGCTATGGTTACTGGTCGCTGTCGGCCTACCTCAAGCACAAGGTCAAGACGGCGGTAAACTTTATCAGCGACTTTGAGGAGGCCATCGTCCACGAGTGTGCCAAGCGCGGTTTCAATGGCGTGGTCTGCGGGCATATCCATCACGCCGAGATTCGCCCGATGGGCGAGGTCGAGTACATGAACTGTGGTGATTGGGTGGAGTCCTGCACGGCGCTGATCGAGCACCTGGATGGCAGCATTGAGTTGTATCGCCTGGCCGATGAGCAGGCGCGATTGCTGCAATCTCAGCCAGTTGCTGCCGCTGAGCCTGCTCTATGAGAATTCTGATCGTCTCCGACGCCTGGTCACCTCAGGTCAATGGCGTAGTCACCAGCTTGCAGGCGCTGATCAGCGAGCTGCGCGGCTTGGGGCATCAGGTCAAGTTGTTGTCGCCGGCTGACTTTCGCGCGTTGCCGTGCCCCAGCTACCCGGAAATTCCCCTGGTATGGAACCTCTGGCAGGTGGGTGCAGCGATTCGCGGGTTTCGCCCGGACTGCGTACACCTGGCCACCGAAGGCCCGCTGGGCTGGGCCGCGCGGCGCTGGCTAAGCAAGCGTGGCCTGGCGTTTTCCAGCGCGATTCATACGCGTTTTCCCGAATATGTACACACCCGCTGGCCCTGGATTCCACTGCGCTGGGGTTATGCCTTTCTGCGCGCCTTTCACCGACCGAGTCAGGCGGTGCTGGTGACCACCGAACGCATGCGCGAGGAGTTTGCCGGCTGGGGCTTCAAGCGTCTGGTGTTGTGGCGCAAGGGCGTTGATACACGGCTGTTTCGTCCAGCCGAAACGCGGCCAAGCCCAGCCAATCCAGTGTTTCTGTATGTCGGGCGGATTGCGCCGGAGAAAAATATCGAGGCCTTTCTCGCCCTCGATCTGCCGGGCCAGAAGCAGGTGGTCGGCGATGGCCCGCAGCGCGAGGCACTAGAGGCGGCTTATCCGCAGGTGCGCTTTCTCGGCTACCAGCATGGCCAGGCACTGGCCGAGGCGTTTCAGAATGCCAGTGTGCTGGTCTTTCCCTCGCGTACCGACACCTATGGTCTGGTGATGCTTGAGGCTCTGGCCTGCGGTACGCCGGTGGCGGCGTTTCCGGTAGCGGGGCCGTTGGATGTGTTGCAAGTAGGCGTTAGCGGGGTCATGCATGAGGACCTGCGCACAGCCTGCCTTGATGCTGTGAAACTGAACCGCGCGCGTTGCGCCGAGCTGGCGGCGCGGCAGTCCTGGCGGGCTTCGGCGCTGGAGTTTCTGGCGCAGCAGCCGCTGCTCGACGGTGAATTGTGCATGCCGGTTGCGCCACCGTTGGCCAGCGTCGAGCCTGCCCAACTGCTTACATGATGATCTTGTCGCGCAGCTTGTCAGCGGCCTGATTAAGCGCCTGGATCACCTTTTCCTTGTCGAAGTTCTGGATGCCGTTGGTGTCCAGGTACATGGAAAAGCCCGGCAGTTCGTGTTCGACATAGCTCGACGTGGCGCCCAGGTCGCGGCGGAAATCCACCACCTGGTAGATCTGCACCGGGCGGGTAAAGCCTTTGACGGTGATCTGGCCTTTGTCGCGGCACATGATCACGTCCTTGATCAGCGAATAGGTCTCGTGGGAAATCAGGATTTCCCCAGACTCGGCGGCGCTTTCCAGGCGGCTGGCAAGGTTTACGTCGCGACCGATGATGGTGTAGTCCATGCGCGTGTCAGCACCGAAGTTGCCCACGGTACAGTAGCCGGTGTTCAGCCCCATGCGGATTTCCAGTGGCTTGGTGATGCCCTGGGCGCGCCACTGCTGGCGTAGTACTTTCATGTGCTTGCGCATGGCGATGGCCATGGAGACTGCCGCCACGGCGTCCTTTTTCGCGCCTTTGCTACTCGGGTCGCCGAAAAATACCATCACGCAGTCGCCGACGAACTTGTCGATGGTGCCGCCGTATTTCAGACAGATTTTCGACATTTCGTTGAGGTAGGTGTTGAGCAGGTCGGTCAGGGCCTCGGCTTCCAGTTCCTCGGACAGCTCGGTAAAGCCCTTGATGTCGGAGAAGAACACCGTGAGCTTCTTGCGCTGGGTTTCCAGGCGCACGCTCTTCTTACCGGTGAAGATCGATTCCCACACCTGCGGTGACAGGTACTTGGCCAGGTTGCGCGCCAGGCGTGCGGCCTTCTCCTGTTCGCGGCTGATTTCGCTGCGCACCTGAGCCAGGCGCAGGCCCTGCTGGTGCACGAAATAGGCGGTGATGCAGATATACAGGGTGGTAAAGGCGATGCTGACCAGCGCGACCAGCGCGGGGGTGTGTACGTTGGGCGTGGCACCGATCAGCGCGAGGATAAAGACCGCACTGCTCAGGGCGATCAGGGCAGCCAGCCCGAGGTAACGCAGGCCGCCGATGACCAAGGCGCTGAACGTCATGATCAGCAACGCCATCAGGCTGGGCACCACCGAAAAGCCCAGCAGGGCGATAGCGCCACCACAATGCAGGGCGTCGATAAACAACAGGCTGAGGGTGGTGCGCTGCGGGTGCTCACGCTTGAAACGCAGGCTCAGATGGTGTGCCAGGTGCGGGTAGAGCAGGGCGTAGGGCACCATCCAGAGAATGTCGTAGCCGAAATGCTTTGTGTAAGTGCCGGCGGCAATGCTGGCAGCGATGGCTATATAGGCCAGCACGCGGGAGTAGTACTCGCGCAGCGGCGGTGCCGGCAATGCAGAAAGTCGAGGGGCGCTTTTGACATTCATCCGATGGGGCTATCCCTACTGCGTTCTCATGCACCTCTACCGGGTGCCTGGGTTGCACGCCATGGCTGGCGTGCAAAATAGCCAGGGATCATAACCAAGCCCACCACGCCCGCCAAGCGCGGCAGCCGAACGGCAGCGCGGCCCCGCAATGGGCATCTAAAACTTGATGCGGCCGGTGAAGGCATCCTTGAGCATCACCCAGTCGCCCATCAGCGAGTACAGCGGGTAGTCGAAGGTGGCCGGACGGTTCTTTTCGAACACAAAGTGGCCAATCCAGGCAAAGCCATAGCCAATCAGCGGGATGCTCAGCAGCCACAGCCACTGCTGTGTACCCAGGGCGTAGGCCAGCACACACAGCACCAGCAGGCTGCCGACATAGTGCAGGCGGCGGCAGGTGGCATTGCTGTGTTCCTGAAGGTAGTAGGGGTAGAACTCGGCGAAGCTGCTGAAGCGCTCGCGGGTTTCAGTGCTCATCTGGGGCCTCCTCTTATTGTTTTGCGCGCCACCAAGGGTTGCAGCGGTGGCGGCTTACTTGCAGTCTAGGTCGACTGACGCGCTGGGCCACTGACATTCAGTGCCAGTTTAGTATCCTTCCGTCGCCCTTCAGACTCACGAATAAGAACTGAACAAGTCATGAGTGAACGTACCACTTCCTCCAGCTGGGCCTCCGGAATTGTCGCGGCACTGGAGCTGGGCGGTGTTGATTGCCGCAGCCTGTTTGGCCAGCTGGGCCTCGACTATGCGGCGCTGAGCAATCCCGATGCACGGTTTGCCCAGGATGCCATGACCCGCCTCTGGCACCTGGCGGTTGAGGCCTCCGGTAACCCTGCTATTGGTTTGAACATGGCGAAAGCCTTGCGGCCATCCTCGTTCAATGTAGTGGGTTACGCGGTGATGAGCAGCCGTAATCTGCAGGAGGGGTTTGCGCGTCTGGTGCGGTATCAGCGGATTATCGGTGAGGGCGCCGACCTGTGTTTCCACCCGACAGCCGAAGGCTATGAAATGCTCCTGGCGATTCATGGTGATCGCCTGCCTTCCGCACGGCAAAGCGCTGAAGCCTCATTGGCGTATTCGCTGGCGTTCTGCCGCTGGCTGACGGGCAAACCGCTGCGCCCGCGGCTGGTCAGCCTGATGGGCCCGGCGCCTGAGAACCAGTTGCCTTACCAGGAGGTGTTCCAGTGCCCCTTGAAGTTCAACGCTGAGCGTTATGCGCTGTTGTTCGAGCGCGCCGACCTGGATGCACCGTTGCCGTCGGCCAATGAAGCGCTGGCGCAACTGCATGACCGTTTTGCCGGCGATTACCTGGCGCGCTTTTCCGGCTCACGGGTGACCCATCAGGTGCGTCAGGTGCTGTGTCGTTTGCTGCCTCAGGGCGAGCCCAAGCGTGAGGCGGTGGCCCAGGCCTTGTTGTTGTCCGAGCGCACCTTGCAGCGACGTTTGCAGGATGAAGGCACCAGTTATCAGCAACTGCTCGATGACACCCGCCGCGAGTTGGCTGGGCAATACCTGGGGCAGGCCAACCTGACCCTGCTGGAAATTTCCTACCTGCTGGGGTTCTCCGACCCGAGCAACTTCTTCCGTGCCTTCCGCCGCTGGTTTGACAGCACGCCGGGCGAGTACCGCGCGCGCCTGTAATTACGTCCGTGAATCTGTTTACGAGCTCGCGAGCTAGAGCCATGCAAGGCAAAAACAGGCGAGAAACGCAGCGTAGCGCAGTAACAGCCTTAGGCTGGCCCGCAGGGTGAGCGCAGCGAATCAAGCGGAGTGTACGAACTGTACATGAGCATTCCGAGTCTGTTTTTAACGCAGCAGGGCCGACGCGCAGCAGGTCGTAAATAGATTCTTAGTGTCGCCAGAACGCGGGAAGCATCAGCACCAACACGGTCAGAATTTCCAGGCGTCCGAGCAGCATGCCGAAAGTCAGCAGCCATTTGGCGGTATCCGGCAGGCTGGCGTAGGTGCCCGCCGGGCCGATGATCGGGCCCATGCCGGGGCCGACGCCGGAGACGGTGCTGGCCGCGCCGCTGAGCGCGGTGATCCAGTCCAGGCCGCAGAGGGTCAGGGCCAGGGCCAGTATGGCGATGGTGATGGTGAAGAAAAACGAGAAGGTCAGAATCGAGCGAACGATGTCTTCATCCAGGTTGTGCCGATTGTACTGCTGTTTGATCACCGCCCGTGGGTGCACCAGTTGCATCAGGTTGGCCTTGAGCAGGGTGTAGGCAACCTGGAAACGGAAGATCTTCAACCCGCCCGCAGTCGAACCCGAGCAACCGCCGATAAAACCCAGGTAAAAGAACAGCATGCCGGCGAAGCCGCCCCACAGGCTGTAGTCGTCAATGGCCAGGCCGGTGGTGGTCATGACCGAGGTGGTGTGAAAGGCCACATGGCGAATGGCATCCACCCAGTGCAGGTTGCTGCTGAAGCAGTACCAGGTGCCCAGTATCAGCCAGGTGCTCAGCAAAATGGTCAGGAAGCCACGTACCTGCTGATCCTTGATCAGGGCCTTGTAGTTGCCGCGCAGCATCGAGGCAAACAGCACGAAGGGCACGCTGCCAAGAATCATCAGGACGATGGTGACCCAGTGCACGGCAGGCTCGGTCCATTTGCCCAGTGACTGGTCCGAGGTGGAAAAACCACCCGTTGAGATGGAGGACATGGTGTGGTTGATCGCATCGAATAGGTTCATACCGGCCAGCCACAGCGCCAGGCAGCCGATCAGGCTGATGCCCAGGTAAGCGGCGACCATGTATTTGGCCACCATGTGCGAGCGCGGCATGATCTTTTCGGAACGATCCGATGACTCGGTCTGGAACAGGCGCATGCCACCGATACGCAGCATCGGCAAAATCGCCACGGCCATGGCGATAAAACCGATGCCGCCGAGCCAGTGCAGCACCGAGCGCCAGATCAGAATGCCCGGTGACATGCTGTCCAGCCCAACCAGTACGGTAGCGCCGGTGGCCGTGATGCCCGACATGCTCTCGAACACCGCATCGGTCAGCCCCAAGTGCTGCGAGAACATAAAGGGCAGGGCGGCGAACAGCCCCACCAGCACCCAGCTGGATACCGTCAGCAGGTACATGTCGCGCGGGCGCAGTTGCACATCCTTGGGCCGGCCCTGAACGATCATTGTCATGCCGGCGATAAAGGTGATCAGGCTGGACCAGAGAAAGGCGTTGAGCTCATGCGCCCGGCCAAACAGCACCAGGGTCAGCATCGGGATGGTCATGCTGATGGCCAGCGTCAGCAGAAAGATGCCGTTGATAAACGAGATGATCCGTAAGGTCGGCCAAGCCATCTACGCGGTTTCCATTTCTGTAGACCAGGGGTCTAGGTACAAGTCAGGGCATGCCGTTTGACGCGGCGTTCAGTGTGCATCAGTGCCGCCAGAATGCGCGGGTAACCAGTACCAGTACGGTGAGGATCTCCAGACGCCCGAGCAACATGCCGACTGTCAGCAGCCATTTGGCGGAGTCAGGCAGTGTCGAGAAATTACCCGCCGGGCCAATGATCGGCCCCAGCCCTGGCCCCACGTTGCACACCGCAGTGGCCGCACCGGTAAGGGCGGTGACCCAATCCAGGCCGATCAGCGCCAACCCCAGGGCGATCACGCCGATGGTGATGGCGAAGAAAAACGAGAAGGTGATCAGCGAGCGGACGATCTCTTCATCGAGGTTGTGGTTGTTGTACTGCTGCTTGATCACGGCACGCGGGTGAATCAGTTGCTGCAGGTTGGCCTTGAGCAGCACATAAGCCACCTGGAAGCGGAAGATCTTCAGCCCGCCGGCGGTGGAGCCCGAGCAGCCGCCGACGAAGGTAAGGTAGAAGAACAGCAGCACGGCGAAGCTGCCCCAGGTGGTGTAATCACCCAGGGCAAAGCCAGTGGTGGTAACCACCGAGGTGACATTCACTGCAACGATGCGAAAGGCGTCCAGCCAGCTGTTGTCTGAGTGCAGCCACAACCAGGTGCCAAATACCAGCCAGGTCACTAGCAGAAAACCGAGAAAACCGCGTACCTGATGATCCTTGAACAGCGCCCGGCGATTGCCACGCAGGGTGGCCACATAAAGGGTGAAGGGCAGGCTGCCGAAAATCATGGTGAGCACTGCGACCCAATGCACGGCCGGCTGTGACCAGTTGGCCAGGGACAGGTCCGAAGTGGAGAAACCGCCCGTGGAGATCGAGGCCATGGAATGGTTGATGGCATCGAAGGGGGTCATGCCTGCGGCCCAGAACGCGAGAAAACCCACCAGCGTAAGGCCCAGGTAGACAAACAGGATGTACTTGGCCGCCATGTGCGAGCGCGGCATGACCTTCTCGCCCCAGTCGGAAGATTCTGTCTGGAACAGGCGCATGCCACCGACCCGCAGCAGTGGCAGGATCGCCACGGCCATACCGATAAAGCCGATGCCGCCCAGCCAGTGCAGCATTGAGCGCCAGATCAGCAGGCCCGGTGATGCCTTGTCCAGCCCGACCAGAATGGTGGAGCCGGTGGTGGTGACCCCGGACATGGTTTCGAAAAAAGCATCGGTGTAGCTGATGTGATGAATCAGCACCATCGGCAGGGCGGCAAAGACACACACCACCAGCCAGCTACAGGTGGTCAGCAGGTACATGTCGCGCGGGCGCAGCTGCGCGTCCTTGGGGCGTCCGGGAAGGAGCATGGCAATCCCGGCGACGGCGGTTACCAGGCTCGACCAGAGGAAGGCATTGAGGTCGTCCGTGCGTGAATAGAGCAGCAGCGTGAGCATGGGAATCAACATGCTCACGGCCAGGGTGATCAGGAAAATGCCGAGAATGAAAGCAATGATGCGCAGTGTCGGCAATGACATGGAGGCTGGCTCGGGCTCTGGGGCAAAGGGGCGTCATTCTACGCGCGCTGTAGCCGCTGTACAGCCGCCACATTGGGTGCTTTACAAGCGCTTGGCGCTGCATAGAATAGCCGCCAGGTGCCGGCCCTTGCCGGTTTCTGAGCCTTCCATCATGTCCGATAGCAATCCTTGTCTGAGTTGTGGCGCCTGCTGCGCGCACTTTCGTGTGTCATTTTTCTGGGGTGAGTGCCAATCGGCCGGCGGTCTGATGCCGGATGATCGGGTGGTGCTGATCACCCCGCACCGTGTCGCCATGCGTGGCACGGAAAGCAAACCTGCGCGTTGTAACGCCCTGCTCGGTGAAGTCGGCCAGGGGGTGCGTTGCACCCTGTATGAGCAGCGCTCCAGCACCTGCCGTGAATTCGAGGCGTCCTGGGCCAATGGCGAACACAATCCGCATTGTGACGCCGCGCGCCAGGCATACGGCCTGCCGCCTCTGACGCCGCCGATCATGCCCAGTGTCTCGCCAGACCGGGTGGCCTGAGCCAGCGAGTACCCGTCAGCCCCGCGCAAGCACTAGAATGGCCACCTGAATGAATACTTGAGGTGGCTGATGGACGCTCTTGATGCGCTGCTTAACCGTGTTTCCGCGCCGCGCCTGATTGCGCCGGCTCCCGATGCCGCCCAGCGCGAGTTGCTGTTCCGTGCGGCTTTGCGCGCCCCTGACCATGGACAACTGCGCCCCTGGCGCTTTCTCACCGTGGAAGGCGAGGCGCTGACGCAACTGGGCGAACTGTTTGCCAGCGCCTTACCCGCCGATGCCAGCCCTGAAGCCCTGGCCAAGGCGCGTGCCATGCCGTTGCGGGCACCGTTGCTGGTACTGGTGATTGCGCGGGTGCAGGCCAGTGCGAAAGTACCGGCGCAGGAGCAGGTACTGGCGGCGGGCTGTGCGGCGCAAGCGATCCTGCTGGCGGCCCATGCACAGGGCATCGGCGCGGTCTGGCGTACCGGTGATATGGCGTATAACCCACAGGTGGCGGCTGGTCTGGGCCTGGCGGCTGATGAGCAGCTGATTGCCTACCTCTACCTGGGCACCCCGGAGCGCGAATTGCGCGCGGTGCCCCAAGTGCAGGTCAGTGACTTTGTCAGGGTCTGGCCGGCGGCTGAGTAAGCGGTAAACGCAAGGTGGCGACAAAGCCGCCTTGCGCATGGTTGGCCAGCTCAAGCTGACCGCCATGCCGTTCGGCGGCGCGACGAGCAATGGCCAACCCCAGGCCATGACCGCTGCTGGTCTGCCCGGGCGCGCGGAAGAATGGCTCGCCTAAGCGGCTCAGATGCTCAGGCGCCGCACCGGGCCCATGGTCGCGCACGCTCAGGCACAGCTGCTCGCCTTCACGGTAGGCGCTGATTTCAATCGCTTGCCCCGTTGGGTTAAAGCGCAGGGCGTTGCGCAGCAGGTTATCCAGCGCCCGCTGCAACATATCCGGCCAGCCGTTGAGTTGCAGGCCACTCTGCAACTGAATGCTGAGTGGCTGTTCGGGGGCATCCAGATGGGCATCGTCTTGCACCTTGCGCAGCAGCTCATCGAGGTTGATCGGCTGCGCGGCACCGGGCTCGGCATCGAGACGGGCGAGGGCAAGGATTTCACTGATCAGCGCTTCCAGGCGATCACATTCCTGACCGAGGCGTGGCCAGTAGCTTTCCCGCGTGGCGGCATCGGCGCGCTCGGTCAGGGCCAGGGCAATGCGCAGGCGCGCCAGCGGCGAGCGCAGTTCATGGGACACATCACGCAGCAGTTGCCGCTGGCTGCTGATCAGGCCCTGCACGCGCTCGCCCATGCGGTTGAAGTCAGCGGCCAGAACCCCGAGTTCATCGCGGCGTTCGGCCAGTTTGGCCAAGCTGTTCTGCTGGTAGGCCGTTTGCCCCAGGTCGTGTACGGCGCCGCGCAGGCGGTTCAGCGGGCGGGTAATCGACAGCGTCAGCCAGAGGCTGAACAGCGTCAGCACCAGCATGGCGATACCCAGGGCGCTGAGCGGCCACAGCAGGCTGTCGCGTTGCCATGCGGCGATTTCGGGCAGCGGAATGCGGTAGATCAGCAGGTAGGTTTCGCCGCTTTGCGGGCTGGTGTACTCGGCGCTCAGGCGGCGCCAGGGCAGGCGCTTTTCATTGCGGTGACGCGCTTCGAATGCCGCCGCTCGGGGTGGAAAGGTGCCCTTGACCAGTGGCTGACCACTGTCATCGAGTACCTGCACGTCGATGCGGAACTTGCGTTTGCGCTGCTCCAGCAGCGCCTGGGCGGCACGCGGGCCCTCGCTCTCGTAACGCTGCGTCCACTTTTCGGCAAAACGTTCCAGTGCCGGGTGCTGGCTGAGCAGCCAGGCATCCTGATTGAGCATGCGCCCAAGCAGCATGGACAGCCCGGCAACCAGGGCGATTGCCAGCCAGAAACTGGCAAAGATGCGCCAGAACAGTGAACGCACGGCTATTCCTCATGCAAAAAACCGCCGAGCCTGGTGGCGCGGCGGTGGTGGGCTGGCTTCAGGCTTAGTTGGCCTGTTTGTCCTTCTCGGCTTTCCAGACTTTGAACTCGGCCATTTCGGCGCGGCGCTCGTTCATTTTCTGCTGGTGTTCGTCGAAGGCTTTCTGTTGTTCGGGTTTGAGCAGCGCGCGGATCGCCGTATGCTGTTTGTCCTTGGCGGCCTTCAGTTCATCCTGCATGGCTTTCTGTTCAGCCGCTGGCAGCTTGCTCAGGTAGCGCTGAGTGATCTCATGGCGACCTTTCATCTGCTCGCCCATCAGTTTGCGGATTTCGCGGTGCTGCTCTTGGCTCAGGTCTAGCTCTTTGAACAGGCGGGAACCATGTTCGCCATGCTGGCCGCCGCCGTGCCGTGGGCTGCCGTCAGGCATGGCCATAGCCAGAGTTGGCAGCGTCATGGCGAGCAATACAGCAGTCAGGGTCTTGCGCATGGTGTGTCTCCTTGTCTGAAACCGGTAAGTCCCGGATGAGCCCAGTCTAGGGCGGTCAAGGTCAAGGGCCGTCAGGGCAAGGTAAAGCTTGGGTAAAGAGCGTGGCGCGGTGGATTTACCGATGCGGCGCTCAGACGCTGTAGTAATAGCCGCGACTTCGCAGCGCCAGAATGCGCTGGCGTCCATCGGCGTGGGGGCCGAGTTTCTTGCGCAGGTTGCTGACATGCATGTCCAGGCTGCGGTCATACAGCGTCAGCTTGCGGCCCAGAGCCAGTTGCGCCAGTTGCTGTTTGTCCACCGGCTCACCTGGATGTTGCAGCAGCGCCTCCAGAATGCGGCTTTCCGAGAGGGTCAGCAGCACTTCCTGCTCGCCCAGGGTGACAGTGCCGCGTGCCTGGCTGTAATGCAGGTCGCCGAGGTCCAGCGGGCTGCTCGGGCTAGCTGGCAAGCTGCGGCGTAACACCGCGCGCAGGCGGGCAGTGAGTTCGCGGGGGTCACAGGGTTTGGCCAGGTAATCGTCGGCACCCAGTTCCAGGCCGAGAATCCGGTCCAGCGGTTCGCCGCGTGCCGAGAGCATCAGTACCGGCAGCTCTGGGTGGTCGCTGCGCAGCTGCTTGAGTAATTCCAGGCCGCTGCCATCAGGCAGCATGACATCCAGCACCACTGCATCCGGGCTGGATGCGCTCAGGGTCTGGCGGGCGCTGCTGCCATCATGACAGGCGCTGACCTGAAAGCCTTCCTGGGTCAGCCAACTGGTCAGCAATTCGCAGAGTTCGACGTCGTCGTCGATTAACAGCAGGTTACTCATAGGGTCAGTTGAGCCACTCGCTACGGGAGCGCCGACCACGCCGCAGCACAGAGCCGATAATCACCCCCAACAGGCCGGCTCCAGCGCCGATGGCAAACCACATCTGCTGCTCGCTGACCAGCGGTTGTGGCGCGCTGGCCTGGACTTTCTTCAGCTGTAGCTTGAGGCGCTGGTTTTCCTGGCGCAGGCGCTGCAGTTGGACGGTTTCGCGCTCACCGGTGTTGGTTTGCAGTTCTGCACTGAGGGCTTCGCGCTGCTCTTCGCTGAGTGCCAGGCGCTGTTCCAGTTCGTCGACTTGCGCTTGCATCGAGGTGGCTTCTGCCAGCGGTTGAGGTGGGTTTTCCTCGGCCAGGGCAGCAACTGGCAAGCACAGGGTTAAGAGCAAAAACAGCGGGCCTGGACGCATCGGAACTCCTATCTTCTAGTTGTTATCGGGTGGTTCAGCGAAGGCATGGCTTCAAGGCAAGACCAGCTTGAAGGGTTTCACCACGACGTTGGCATATACACCCGCGGCGCGATAAGGATCGGCATCGGCCCATTGTTGCGCGGCCAACAGCGATTCGAATTCGGCGACGATCAGGCTGCCGGAAAACCCGGCCGGGCCTGGGTCATTGCTGTCGACGGCCGGATGCGGCCCAGCGAGGATCAGACGGCCTTCCGTTTTCAGTTGCTCCAGGCGTGCCAGGTGCGCCGGGCGGGCATTCAGGCGGTTTTCCAGGGAGTTCTGCACATCGGTGGCAATGATCGCGTAGAGCATCTCTATCCTTAATAAGGTGTTTGGCACTGGTCGCTGCAAGGGAGAAAAGCAGCCTGTCCGGGCAAAGTCGAGGAAATATTGGCGCAAGCCAGCAAGAATCTACATCTGGCGGCATAATAACAAACATAAATGACTCGGAAAGTGCCCCCTATGGACGTTGATTTGCATTGCCACAGCACCGCTTCGGATGGCGCCCTGGCGCCCGCTGTGGTGGTGGCGCGGGCGTTCGAACGGGGTGTGCGTCTGCTGGCGTTGACCGATCACGACACCCTCGAGGGCCTGGACGAGGCCGCACAGGCGGCGCAGACGCTGGGCATGCAGTTGGTCAACGGCATTGAGCTGTCCTGCACCTGGGGTGGTGCGACCATTCACGTGCTGGGTTATGCCTTTAACCGTGATGCGCCGGCCCTGCAGCAGGCCATTGCCGAGTTGCATGAAGGGCGCTGGTTGCGCGCTGCGGAAATCGCCAAACGCCTGGAAGCCAAGGGCATGCCGGGAGCGCTGGAGGGCGCGCGGGCCTTGCAGCAGGAGTTGGGTGACAGCGGCAATGCGCCGGCGCGGCCGCATTTCGCCGATTTTCTGGTGCACAGCGGTTATGTCAAGGATCGCGCTGAAGCGTTCCGCAAGTGGCTCGGCTCGGGCAAGCTGGGTGATGTCAAACAGCACTGGCCGGAGCTGGCGCAAGCTGTTGATACCCTGCGTCGCGCCGGGGCCTGGGTCAGCCTGGCGCATCCCTGGCAGTACGACTTTACTCGGAGTAAGCGGCGCAAGTTGATTGCCGACTTTGTTGGCGCGGGCGGGCATTCTCTGGAAGTGGTCAATGGCATGCAGCCGGCCGAACAGGTGGGCAGCCTGGCGATTCTGGCCCGTGAATTCGGCCTGTTCGTCACCGCAGGCAGTGATTTCCATGCGCCGGGTCAGTGGTCTGAGCTGGGTGTCTACCGCCCGGTGCCCGAGGATCTACCGCCCTTGTGGGCACGGTTTCAACATGTCCAGCAGCCTACTGCAATTTGACCAGGGCCTTAGCGTGAGCCAATTCTTCCAGATTCATCCGGAAAACCCGCAAGCGCGCCTGATCAAACAGGCTGTGGAAATCATCCGCAACGGTGGGGTGGTGGTCTACCCGACCGACTCATCCTACGCGGTTGGTTGCCATATCGGCGACAAGAACGCGGTGGAGCGTATTCGTCGCCTGCGCCAGTTGGACGACAAACACAACTTCACCTTGGTGTGTCGCGACCTGTCGCAGCTCAGCACCTTTGCCAAGGTCGACACGGCGGCCTTCCGTCTGCTCAAGAGTCATACCCCAGGGCCTTACACCTTTATCCTCAACGCCACCCGCGAAGTGCCGCGCATGCTGCTGCATGCCAAGCGCCGCACCATTGGCCTGCGTGTGCCCAGCCACCCGATTGCCATGGCCTTGCTGGCGGAGCTGGATGAGCCGTTGATGAGTGTCAGCCTGATCCTGCCGGGTGAAACCCTGCCGATGAGTGACCCGTATGAGATGCGCCAGATACTTGAGCATCAGGTCGACCTGATCATCGATGGCGGTTTCGGCGGGCTGGAGGCTTCTACGGTGGTCAGCCTGCTCGACGACGAACCTGAGGTATTCCGGGTCGGCTGCGGTGATCCGTCGCCTTTTACGGATGACCTGTGAGCCTGTCTCGCTATAATCCGGCTCTTTCGAGTTTTCAGGTAACCGGTTTTGAGTCTTGTAGACGCTGAACGTCGCGTACTGTCTGGCATGCGTCCAAGTGGTCAGCTGCACCTGGGACATTACCAGGGTGTGCTGAAAAACTGGGTGAAGCTGCAGCACAGCTATGAGTGCTTCTTCTGCATCGTCGACCTGCATGCGCTGACCACCGATTACGACGATGTCGGCCCGTTGTCGCAGCGGGTCATGGACATGGCGGTAGACTGGCTGGCCGCTGGCGTCAGCCCAAGTTCGGCGACCCTGTTTATCCAGTCGCAAGTCCCTGAACACGCCGAGTTGCACTTGCTGCTGTCGATGATCTGCCCGCTCAGCTGGTTGGAACGCGTGCCGTCTTATAAAGAGCAGCAGGAACAGCTGCACAGCAAGGACCTTAGCACCTTCGGCTTTCTCGGTTACCCCTTGCTGCAAGCCGCCGATATTCTGCTGTACCGCGCCGGTGTGGTGCCGGTGGGCGGTGATCAACTGGCGCACATCGAATTTGCTCGTGATGTGGCGCGGCGTTTCAACCACCTCTACGGCCGTGAGCCAGGCTTTGAGGAAAAGGCCGAGGCGGCGATCATTAAGCTGGGCAAGAAAACGGCGACGCTCTACAACAACCTGCGCAGGGCCTATCAGGAACAGGGTGATGCTGAGGCCCTAGAGACCGCACGGGCGTTGCTCAAGGATCAGCAGAGCATCACCCTGGGTGACCGCGAGCGCCTGTATGGCTACCTGGAAGGTGGCGGCAAGATTCTTTTGATCGAGCCGCAGGCCATGCTCGGCGAGGCGCCCAAGTTGCTGGGGCTGGATGGCGGCAAGATGTCCAAGTCCAACAATAATGCGATTTTTCTGCGTGACAGCGGCGCGGTGATTGAAGAGAAGATTCGCCGCATGCCGACTGATCCGGCGCGGGTGCACCGCGACGATCCCGGCAATCCGCAACACTGCCCGGTGTGGCCGCTGCACCAACTGTACTCGACCGATGCCACTTGCGAGTGGGCCCAGCAAGGTTGCCGCAGTGCCGCAATTGGCTGCCTGGAATGCAAGGCGCCCCTGGCCGAGGCCTTGCAGCGTGAGTTGCAGCCCTTACAGGCGCGTGCTGCGGATTATCAGGACAATCCTGATCTGGTCCGGCAGATTCTTGCCGATGGCGCCGAGCGTGCGCGTGCCGAGGCGCGTGAAACCTTGAGTGACGTGCGCCTGGCCCTCGGCCTGAATTACCGCTGAAGTCAGCCCCGAATCTAATTCCGAGAGTACCCATGTCCAGCGTGCCAGTCCCGGAACACCCCGACAGCCATCCCCATGATCAGGCTCATGCGCAGCAGGAGCTGCCGTTTGCCCTGGTGTATGGCCAGGCGGTCACCGAAATGCCGCTGGACCTGTATATCCCGCCGGATGCCCTGGAGGTATTTCTCGAAGCCTTCGAAGGCCCGCTGGACCTGCTGCTGTACCTGATTCGCAAGCAGAACATCGACGTGCTGGACATCCCGGTGGCGGAAATCACCAAGCAGTACATGGGGTATGTCGAGTTGATGCAGTCAGTGCGTCTGGAGTTGGCTGCTGAGTACCTGGTGATGGCGGCCATGCTCGCCGAGATCAAATCGCGCATGCTGCTGCCGCGTTCCAGTGAAGCCGAGGCTGAGGAAGACGACCCGCGTGCCGAGCTGATTCGCCGTTTGCAGGAGTACGAACGCTACAAGGCCGCGGCAGAGGGGATCGACGGTCTTAGCCGGGTGGGTCGTGACCTCACCGTGCCGCAGCTGGATGCCCCGCAGGCGCGGGCACGCAAGCTGCTGCCGGATGTCAGCCTGGAAGAACTGCTGCTGTCGATGGCCGAAGTGCTGCGCCGCGCTGATATGTTCGAGAGCCACCAGGTGACCCGTGAAGCGCTGTCGACCCGCGAGCGCATGAGTGAAGTGCTGGAGCGCCTCAAGGGCGGCGCCTTTGTGCCCTTTGTCAGCCTGTTCAGTGCCGATGAAGGCAAACTCGGTGTGGTGGTGACCTTTATGGCGGTGCTGGAGTTGATCAAGGAATCCCTGGTCGAACTGGTGCAAAATGAGGCTTTCGGGCCAATCCATGTGCGTGCGCGGGCTGAATAAGCATGAACCTTAACGAACCTCGTGAGCTGGCCAGCCTGCTCGAAGCCTTTCTGCTGGCCTCCGGCAAACCGCAATCGCTGGAGCGTCTGTTCGAGCTGTTTGAAGAGGCCGAGCGGCCGGAGCCGGCGGTATTCAAGAAGGCCCTGACGCACCTGGGCAAATCCTGCGAAGGGCGCGCTTTTGAGCTGGTTGAGGTGGCGTCCGGTTACCGCCTGCAAGTGCGCGAGAAATTTGCGCCTTGGGTGGGGCGCCTGTGGGAAGAGCGCCCGCAGCGCTATTCGCGGGCCATGCTGGAGACCTTGGCGCTGATCGCCTACCGCCAGCCGATCACTCGGGGCGAGATTGAGGATGTGCGCGGCGTGGCGGTCAATAGCCACATCGTCAAAACCCTGCTGGAGCGTGAGTGGATTCGCGTGGTGGGCTACCGCGATGTGCCGGGCAAACCGGCGATGTTTGCCACCACCAAGGGCTTTCTTGATCACTTCAACCTGAAAAGCCTCGACGAACTACCGCCACTGGCCGCGCTGCGTGAGCTGGAGCCGGAACCGGTATTGGCCTTCGAGGATGACCCGCAGGTGCCAGAAGGCTTGCAGGCGCGCGCCGACCTGGCCATGGCCGATGAACCCGCAGCTGAGGCGAGCGAGGAAACCAGCTTTAGCAGCCTGTTGGCCGAACTGGATTCGATGGAGCAGGGTTTGAAGACCGATTTTGATGACCTGACGCTGCTCGATGATTCTTCCGATGCCGATGCCGATGCCGATGCCGATGCCGAGCAGTCGAGCGAAGCAGCGTTACCGCCCCAGCCCTGAGCACCGTTGGTCGGGGCAGAGGCTGACGGTTGTTCGTCTGCCCGCTAGCCTCAATCCGTGCGCTACTGCCGCGTTTCGCGTATGCTCCGCGCCCCTTCGACAAACAGGCACGGCCTGAATTGTCCTAATCACCAGAGAAAACACCGGGAGGTGCCCAGATGAGTGAATCCGAAGAATACAGCCCCGCAGGCGAGAAACTGCAGAAAGTCATGGCGCGCATGGGCCTGGCTTCACGCCGCGAAATCGAAGCCTGGATCAGTGCCGGCCGCGTCAAGGTCAATGGTGCAGTCGCCAGCCTCGGCATGCGCGTTGACCTGCACGACGCCATTGCCGTCGATGGCAAGGTGATCCGCCGCGAAGAAAGCGCCGAGAGCGTGCGCCGCGTGATCATCTACAACAAACCCGAAGGCGAGATCTGCACCCGTGACGACCCGGAAGGCCGTCCGACCGTATTTGACCGCCTGCCACGACCGAAAGATGGCCGCTGGATCAATATCGGCCGCCTCGACATCAACACCACCGGTTTGTTGATGTTTACCACCGACGGTGAACTGGCCAACCGCCTGATGCATCCGTCCTACCAGATGGACCGTGAGTACGCGGTGCGCGTACGTGGCGAAGTCGACGAAGAGATGATCGAGCGCCTGAAAACCGGCGTGATGCTCGAAGACGGCCCGGCCAAGTTCACCGACATCAAGGAAGCGCCTGGCGGTGAAGGCTTCAACCACTGGTATCACTGCGTGGTGATGGAAGGTCGCAACCGCGAAGTGCGTCGCCTGTGGGAGTCCCAGGGCCTGGTGGTCAGCCGCTTGAAACGTGTGCGTTTTGGCCCGGTGTTTATCACCTCGGACCTGACCATGGGCCGCTGGCGCGAAATGAGCCAGCGTGAGGTCGATATCCTCAGCGAGGAGGTCGGTCTCAAGCCGGTTGCCCTGCCGGATATGAAAGAGAAGACCCGCGACAAGCTCGACCGTTTGCAGCGCAAATCGGCCAAGCCGGTGGGCCGCGCCGCACGTCCGGAGCGCACTTTGCGTCCGGCGCATGGTGGCCCGGCCACAGCGGGTGATCAGGGCCGTTCGCGTCCTGCCCGTGGTGAAGGTAGTGAGCGTCCAGCACGTAGCCCGCGTGGTGATCAGAGCAAAGGTACGCCGGTCGCCGAGCGTCCGAGCGACGTCAACAAGAAGCGTCCGACCAAGCCGGGTGCGCAGCGTCCTGGCGTTGAGCTGACGGATCGGCCGTCGCGCAAGCCGGCCGGTGCACCGGTCAAGCGTCGCAGCCAGCCGGGCCGTGAAGGCCAGCGACCGGGCTTTGGCCGTGATCGCAAGCCGGAATAAGGCGTTCTGACAGGCAATAAAAAGGCGACCCTCGGGTCGCCTTTTTGCTGGCTGAGTTGGCGTTAGCCGGCCATCGACAGGCGGTTGCGGCCTTCACGTTTGGACACGTACAGCGCGTTGTCGGCGCGGCGCAACAGGCTGTCCATCGATTCACCTGGCAGCAGGCTGGCACAGCCAAGGCTGACCGACAGTTCAATGGCGCGATTTTCCACCAGGTACTGAATGCCCAGTACGGCCAGGCGCAGGCGCTCGCCAACCATAGAGGCGGCTTCGCGGCTGGTGCTGGAGAGCAGCACCATGAATTCTTCACCGCCGTAGCGGAACACCATGTCGACATTGCGCAGGCTGTCTTTCAGGGCGCTGGCTACAGCCTTGAGGGCCTGGTCGCCGACGATGTGACCGTGGGTGTCGTTGATCCGTTTGAAGTGGTCGATGTCGACCATCAGCACCGACAGCGGCTGTAGATTGCGCCGGGCAATGTCCACTTCACGTTTGAGCGTCTGCTCCATGGCAATCCGGTTGCCGGTTTCGGTCAGTGGATCGCGCAGGGCAGTTTGCAACGCTGCGCGGTAGAGCAGGGCGTTGCGCAGTGGAAACAGCAGGCTGGCGAGCAGTGATTCGAGCTGACCAAGCTCATCTTCACTGAAGCGTTGGTTGCGCCGGAAGGTCAGCTCGCCGAGGAATTCGCCATCGTGGTTCAGGCGGTAGCCAGCTGAGTGGCTGGCACGCTCGCCCAGCTCCAGGCGCAGGTCGCAGGAGGCCAGCTGATAGCTGAGGGCGCTGAGCGGCACCAGGCGCTGCACTTCGTTGTAGAACAGCTCCAGAATGCGTTCGGCTTCCAGCGAGGTCTGCAAGCGCAGGCTCAATTGCTGGCGCAGCTGCGCCAGGCTGACTGGCTTCAGGTTTTTCTGCAGGCGACTGGCATAGCCAAGACGTTGCAGTTTGGCTGCGTCGAAATCAATGGTGTTGGACTGGTTGTGCGGGGCCATGAAGCTTTACCTCTAGCGCTATACGCGGCGATAGCGAGGCTTCAGCGAAATCCATGCCAGTTTTTGAAATGACTTAAAAGTGCTTTTATTTCAGCTGCTTGGAGTTGTTGCGGGGCGCGGGGCGCAAGCTTTTGCCGGTTAACTGGCGGTGCTGCTGGCAATCTGATGCCAGCTGACTCAGCCGCCGCCGGAAAACCGGCGGCGGCTATTCAGGCTTATTGCGCGTCAAATGCCTGACCATTCACCCCGGTGCTATCCGGCCCCATGAGGTACAGGTACACCGGCATGATGGCTTCCGGCAGCGGGTTGTTGGCCGGGTTTTCCCCTGGGTAGGCCTGGGCGCGCATGTCGGTGCGGGTTGCGCCTGGGTTGACGCTGTTGGCGCGCACGTTGCTGATGCCGTCGATTTCATCAGCCAGGACCTGCATCAGGCCTTCGGTGGCGAACTTCGAGACGGCATAGGCGCCCCAGTAGGCGCGGCCTTTGCGGCCGACGCTGCTGGAGGTGAACACCACCGAGGCGTCCGTCGAGAGCTTGAGCAGCGGTAGCAGGGTGCTGGTGAGCATAAACATGGCGTTGACGTTGACCTGCATGACGCGCATGAAGTTATCGCCAGACAGCTGTTCCAGTGGTGTGCGTGGGCCAATGATCGAGGCGTTATGCAGCAGGCCGTCGAGTTTGCCGAATTCGGCTTCGATCATCGCCGCCAGTTCGTCGTACTGGTGCGGCAGGGCGGTCTCCAGATTGAACGGGATGACTGCGGCCTGCGGGTGGCCAGCAGCTTCGATGGCGTCGTAAACGCGGCTGAGGTTGTCTTCGGTCTTGCCCAGCAGCAGCACGGTTGCGCCGTGAGCAGCGAAGGTCTTGGCGGCGGTTGCGCCAATGCCACGGCCGGCACCGGTTACCAGAATCACGCGGCCCTTGAGCAGGTCAGGGCGGGCGGAATAGTTATGCATGGGTACAACCTCATTCATTCAAAAGCGTATGCGTCGGCGCGCAGCGGGCGATTTTCAGCAACTGCACAGGGCTCGTTCGAGTACGGCGCGCAGTTCCAGTGGGTGATCCACCACGGCATCGGCACCCCAGTTGCGTGGGTTGTCCTGCGGGTGGATATAGCCGTAGGTGACGGCGGCGGTCTTGCAGCCGGCGGCGCGGCCTGCGGCGATGTCACGTTCGTCATCGCCGACGAATAGGGTGGTGGCGGGTTCCACACCCATCTTCGTGCAGGCCAGCAGGATCATCTCCGGATCGGGCTTGCTGCGGCTGACGTGATCTGGGCAGACCAGTACGGCTGAGCGCTGCGCCAGGCCGAGTTGCTGCATGATCGGTTCGGCGTAGCGCACCGGCTTGTTGGTGGCCACGCCCCAGATCAGCTTGGCTTGTTCGATGTCGTTCAGCAGCTCTTGCATGCCGTCAAATGGCCGGGTCAGCACCGCGCAGTGGTTCTGATAGCGTTCAAGAAACTCCAGGCGCAGGGCTTCGAAGCCCTCGGCCTCGGGGTCCATGGCGAAGTTGGCAGCAACCATGGCGCGGGCACCGCCTGAGACCTGATCGCGGATCAGTTTGTCGGCAATCGGCGTTAGGCCGCGCTCGGCGCGCATGGCCTGGCTGATGGCGATAAAGTCCGGCGCGCTGTCGAGCAGGGTGCCGTCCATATCGAAAAGAACTGCGCGCAGGCGCATCAGGCCTCCTTGAGGGTCTGAATCATGTAATTGACGTCCACGTCGGCTTCCAGCTTGTAGCGTTTGCTCAGCGGGTTGTAGGTCAGGCCGATGATGTCCTTGACCTGCAGGCCGGCGTCGCGGCTCCAGGCGCCCAGTTCGGATGGGCGAATGAACTTCTTGAAGTCATGGGTGCCGCGTGGCAGCAGGCGCATCAGGTACTCGGCGCCGATGATGGCGAACAGGTAAGCCTTGGGGTTGCGGTTGATGGTCGAGAAAAACACCTGACCGCCGGGTTTGACCATCTTGTAGCAGGCGCGGATGACCGAGGATGGATCGGGTACGTGTTCGAGCATTTCCAGGCAGGTGACCACGTCGAACTGGCCGGGCATTTCCTCGGCCAGGGCTTCGGCGGTGATCTGCCGGTACTCGACGCTGACGCCGGACTCCAGCTGGTGCAGCTGGGCTACCGCCAGCGGCGCTTCACCCATGTCGATGCCGGTAACGCTGGCACCGCGCTGGGCCATGGATTCGCTGAGGATGCCGCCGCCGCAGCCGACGTCCAGCACCTTTTTACCGGCCAGGCCGACACGCTCGTCGATCCAGTTGACGCGCAACGGGTTGATGTCATGCAGCGGCTTGAATTCGCTTTCACGGTCCCACCAGCGATGGGCGAGGGCTTCGAATTTGGCGATTTCAGCGTGGTCGACGTTGCTCATATAAATCCCTGAATCAGGCTGCGGCGAGAATGGGAGCGCAAGGTGCTCATGTTGCCAGTTTCGCCGGATGGATTGGACGCCTGTTGTGCGGCCAATGTATGTCAGTTTGTCGCAGTGCTCACATTTCTGGATTTGCCGCTATTTGCCGGCAATTTTTGTCCCCCAGGCCTGGGCATTGGCGATGATCCGTTGCTCGTCCAGTCGGGTCAGCTGGCCGCCGTCGAGCAGTTGCTTGCCGCCCACCCAGAGGTGCTCGACGCAAGCACGGCCGCCGGCATAGATCAGCTGTGAAACCGGGTCATAGACCGGTTGCTGGGCCAGGCCGGAGAGGTTGAATACGGCGATATCCGCCGCCTTGCCCAATTCCAGTGAACCGATCTGCTCGTCCAGCCCCAGGGCGCGGGCACCGTTGAGGGTGGCCATGCGCAGTGCGCGGTGGGCATCCAGGGCGGTGGCCGAGCCGGCGACGGCCTTGGCCAGCAGGGCGGCGGTGCGGGTTTCGCCCAGCAGGTCGAGGTCGTTGTTGCTCGCGGCGCCATCGGTGCCAACGGCTACATTGACGCCGGCCTGCCAGAGCTTTTCCACCGGGCAGAAGCCGCTGGCCAGCTTGAGGTTGGATTCTGGGCAGTGGATCACGCTGCTGTTGCTGGCCACCAGCAGCGCCAGGTCATCGTCATCGATCTGGGTCATGTGCACGGCCTGAAAGCGCGGGCCGAGCAGGTCGAGGCGCGCCAGGCGGGCTAGCGGCCGCTCACCGCGTTGTTCCAGGCTCTGCTGCACCTCGAAGGCGGTTTCGTGCACGTGCATATGAATGCCGGCATCCAGCTCCTCTGCGAGCACGCGGATATTCTCCAGCTTGTCATCGCTCACGGTGTAAGGCGCATGCGGGCCAAACGCCACGCTCAGGCGCGGGTGGTGTTTGAGGTCGTCGAACAGCGCCAGACCCTTGCGCAGGGCTTCGTCGGCGTCGCGTGCGCCAGGAATCGGGAAATCCAGCACCGGAATGGTGATCTGTGCGCGGATGCCGCTGCTGTGTACTAGCCGGCTGGCGGTTTCCGGGAAGAAGTACATGTCGGAGAAGCAGGTGATACCGCCCTTGATCTGCTCGGCGATGGCCAGCTCGGTGCCGTCCTCAACGAACTGCTCGTTGACCCACTTGGCCTCGGCCGGCCAGATGTGTTTTTCCAGCCAGGTCATCAGGGGCAGGTCATCGGCCAGGCCGCGGAACAGGGTCATGGCTGCATGTCCGTGGGCATTCACCAGGCCTGGTGTGAGCAGTCGATCCGGTAGCTCGAGCACTTGCAAAGCGCTGTGTTTGAGGGCTTCGGCGCGCGGGGCGATCAGGGCAATGCGTCCGTCACGAATACCCAGGCCATGTTCCAGCAAGACCACGCCAGCAGGTTCGACCGGGACCAGCCAGGTGGGCAGGAGCAGCAGGTCGAGGGGGGCTTGGGGCATGGTGGCGCTTCCGGCAGTCATAAAGTGGCGAGTTTATAGGGGAACGCCCTAGGCTTGAAGCTGCATGGCCTGATCTAACCCGACAGCTGGCGCGCTGTGCGTATAATGGTCGGCTTTTTCCGGCGGAGGTGTGTGATGCGCGAGCAATTACTAGCGGCAGAGAGGGTGAAGGCCATTGACTGGCGTGATGGCGCTCTGCATCTGCTCGACCAGCGCGCGCTGCCCTTTGCGCACACCTGGCTCAGCTATCACTCCGTCGCCGATGTCGCCGAGGCCATCCGCAGCATGGTGGTGCGTGGTGCGCCGGCCATTGGTATCACCGCTGCTTATGCCGTGGTGCTGTCGCTGCGGGCCCGGTTGCAGGCCGGGGGCGACTGGCGCGCCGCCTTGCAGGCGGACTTTGATCTGTTGGCAGCGTCGCGGCCGACGGCGGTCAACCTGTTCTGGGCGCTCAATCGCATGCGTGAACGGTTGGATCGGCTCAAGGACAGTGATGACTTGCTTGCTCAGCTTGAAGCCGAAGCCGTCGGCATTCACCAGAGTGACCGCGAGGCCAATCTAACCATGGCTCAGCTCGGCGCCGAGTTGATTCGCAAACACCAGGGCAATGCACAGAACCTGCTGACCCACTGCAATGCCGGGGCGCTTGCCACCGGTGGTTTCGGTACCGCCCTGGGGGTGATTCGCGCAGTCTTCCATGACGGCTTGTTGGAACGGGTGTATGCCGACGAAACCCGGCCCTGGCTGCAGGGCTCGCGCCTGACTGCCTGGGAGTTGGCGGAGGATGGCATCCCGGTTACGGTGAATGCCGACTCGGCCGCCGCGCACCTGATGAAAACCCGTGGCATTACCTGGGTGATCGTCGGCGCTGACCGGATTGCGGCCAACGGCGATGTGGCCAACAAGATCGGTACCTATCAGTTGGCCGTGAATGCCATGCATCACGGCGTGCGCTTTATGGTGGTGGCACCGAGTTCGACCATCGACATGGCCATGGAGCATGGTGACGACATCGTGCTCGAAGAGCGCGCCGCCAGTGAGTTGCTGGAGTTGGGTGGAGCGCCGATTGCTCGCGGCGTGGAGGCGCTCAATCCGGTGTTCGACGTGACCCCAGCCGATCTGATCGACTTTATCGTCACCGAAAAGGGCGTAGTCGACCGTCCGGATGCGGAAAAGATGGCGCAATTGATGTGCCGCAAGCGCTTGCATTGAGTTTTTCTGCCTACTGGCGCACCTAGTCGGGCCGCTGGCGCTGGGGATAGGTGCGCCGCAGTGATTGTGGTAAGCTCCGGCGGTTTTCAGGAGTGCCCGTTATGGGCCTCTTACCTGCGCAGATACATGGCATAACTTATTGATTTGTCGTGAGTCGCTGTAAGCCTTGAGGCACAGCGACAGGCTCCACCCCGTTCAGGACGAATGGCGCGGAGTTTCACCAGAAAAAGGAACCAGGCTACTCATGGGCGAACTGGCCAAAGAAATCCTCCCGGTCAATATTGAAGACGAACTCAAGCAGTCCTACCTCGATTACGCAATGAGCGTAATCGTCGGGCGCGCGCTGCCGGATGCACGTGATGGCTTGAAGCCCGTGCACCGCCGTGTGCTGTTCGCCATGAGCGAGCTGGGCAACGACTGGAACAAGGCATACAAGAAGTCCGCCCGTGTGGTTGGTGACGTGATCGGTAAGTACCACCCTCACGGTGATACGGCGGTCTACGACACCATCGTGCGGATGGCTCAGCCATTCTCCCTGCGTTACCTGCTGGTCGACGGCCAGGGCAACTTCGGTTCGGTGGACGGCGATAACGCGGCCGCCATGCGTTACACCGAAGTGCGCATGACCAAGCTGGCCCATGAGCTGCTGGCCGACCTGCACAAAGAAACCGTGGACTGGGTGCCGAACTACGACGGCACCGAGATGATCCCGGCGGTCATGCCGACCAAGATCCCCAACCTGCTGGTCAACGGTTCCAGCGGTATCGCCGTGGGCATGGCGACCAACATCCCGCCGCACAACCTCACCGAAGTGATCAACGGCTGCCTGGCGCTGATCGACAACGGCGAGCTGACCGTCGATGAGCTGATGCAGTACATCCCCGGTCCGGACTTCCCGACGGCAGGCATCATCAATGGTCGCGCCGGCATCATCGAGGCTTACCGCACCGGCCGTGGGCGCATCTATATGCGTGCCCGCGCAGAAATCGAGGACATCGACAAGGTTGGTGGCCGCCAGCAGATCGTCGTCACTGAGCTGCCGTACCAGCTGAACAAGGCGCGACTGATCGAAAAGATCGCCGAGCTGGTTAAAGAGAAGAAGCTTGAAGGCATCACCGAGCTGCGTGATGAGTCCGACAAGGACGGCATGCGCGTGGTGATCGAGCTGCGTCGTGGTGAAGTGCCGGAAGTGGTGCTGAACAACCTCTACGCTCAGACCCAGATGCAGAGCGTGTTCGGCATCAACGTGGTAGCGCTGATTGATGGCCAGCCGAAAGTCCTGAATCTCAAGGACATGCTCGAAGCCTTTATCCTGCACCGCCGCGAAGTCGTCACCCGACGCACAGTGTTCGAGCTGCGTAAAGCCCGCGAGCGTGGGCATATCCTTGAAGGCCAGGCGGTCGCGCTGTCCAACATCGACCCGGTCATCGCCCTGATCAAGGCCTCGCCGACTCCGGCCGAAGCCAAACAGGCGCTGATTGCGACTGCCTGGGAATCGACTGCCGTGGAAGCCATGGTCGAGCGCGCCGGTGCCGATTCCTGCCGTCCGGAAGACCTGGAGCCGCAATACGGCCTGCGCGACGGCAAATACTACCTGTCGCCCGACCAGGCTCAGGCCATTCTCGAGCTGCGTCTGCACCGCCTGACCGGTCTCGAGCATGAAAAACTGCTGGCCGAATACCAGGAAATCCTTACCCAGATCGGCGAGCTGATCCGCATCCTGACCAGCGCTGTGCGCCTGATGGAAGTGATCCGCGAAGAGCTGGAAGCGGTCAAGGCCGAGTTCGGCGATGCCCGTCGTACCGAGATCGTCGCTTCCCGCATGGACCTGACCATGGCAGACCTGATCACCGAAGAGGAGCGGGTCGTGACCATCTCCCACGGTGGTTATGCCAAGAGCCAGCCGCTGCATGCCTACCAGGCGCAGCGTCGCGGCGGTCGCGGCAAGTCTGCTACTGGCGTGAAGGACGAGGACTACATCGAGCACCTGTTGGTGGCCAACAGCCACGCCACCCTGTTGCTGTTCTCCAGCAAGGGCAAGGTGTACTGGCTGAAAACCTACGAAATTCCCGAAGCCTCGCGCGCAGCCCGTGGCCGTCCGCTGGTCAACCTGTTGCCGCTGGACGAAGGCGAGCGCATCACCGCCATGCTTCAGGTCGACCTGGAAGCCCTGCAGCAGAACGCTGGTGACGAAGAACTGGATGACAGTGAAGGCGTGGTGCTGGAAGGCGAAGTGATCGAGGCCGAAGTGGCCGAAGACAGCGACGCTGATGTGGCCGACGACGAGCAGGACGAGCCGACCGGTGCCTACATCTTTATGGCAACCGCCTTCGGTACCGTGAAGAAGACCCCGCTGGTGCAGTTCAGCCGTCCGCGTACCAGCGGCCTGATTGCCTTGAAACTGGAAGAGGGCGACACCCTGATCGCGGCAGCCATCACCGATGGTGCCCGTGAAGTGATGATGTTCTCCGATGGCGGCAAGGTTATCCGCTTCAAGGAAAAACATGTCCGCACCATGGGGCGTACCGCTCGCGGTGTGCGCGGCATGCGTCTGCCGGAAGGTCAAAGCATCATTTCCATGCTGATTCCGGAGCGTGAGGCGCAGATTCTTACCGCTTCCGAGCGTGGCTACGGCAAGCGCACGGCGATGGCCGAGTTCCCGCGTCGCGGGCGTGGCGGTCAGGGCGTGATCGCCATGGTCAGCAACGAGCGTAACGGCAAGCTGGTCGGTGCGGTGCAGGTGCTGGAGGGCGAGGAAATCATGCTGATTTCCGACCAGGGCACCCTGGTGCGTACCCGCGTCAGCGAAGTCTCCAGCCTGGGTCGTAATACCCAGGGCGTGACCCTGATCAAGCTGGCCAAGGATGAAACCCTGGTTGGCCTTGAGCGGGTTCAGGAACCGTCTGCCGAAGATGACGAAGAGCTGCTGGAAGGCGAAGAGGGTGTTGAAGGCGCAGTGGAGGATGCAGGTGATGCACCCGAGGCTGCGGCTGACGAAAGCCCGATCAGCGAAGAGTGATCTGTCGGGGTGAGTGTGCTCGCCCCTGACGGCATAGGATTTGGCGGCTGGTAGCAATGCCAGCCACCCAGCATTTTTGAGCGAGAGTGGATGTGAGCAAGCGAGCCTTTAACTTCTGCGCCGGCCCGGCCGCGCTTCCTGAAGCTGTTCTGCAACGCGCCCAGGCGGAACTCCTCGATTGGCAAGGCAAAGGCCTGTCGGTCATGGAAATGAGCCACCGCAGCGATGAGTACACCGCCATCGCGGAAAAGGCCGAGCAGGACCTGCGCGACCTGATGAACATCCCGTCGGACTATAAAGTGCTGTTCCTGCAGGGCGGGGCCAGCCAGCAGTTCGCCGAAATCCCGCTCAACCTGCTGCCTGAAGACGGTGTTGCCGACTACATCGACACCGGCATCTGGTCGAAGAAAAGCATCGAAGAAGCCAGCCGCTACGGTCGCATCAATGTCGCGGCCAGCGCCAAGGGCTATGACTACTTCGCCATCCCTGGGCAGAACGAGTGGCAGCTGTCGAAAGACGCCGCCTACCTGCATTACGCCAGCAACGAAACCATCGGCGGCCTGCAGTTCGACTGGGTTCCCGAGGTCGGTGACGTGCCGCTGGTGGCGGATATGTCTTCGGACATCCTCTCGCGCCCGATCGATGTGTCGAAGTTCGGCCTGATCTACGCCGGCGCGCAGAAGAATATCGGCCCTTCGGGCCTGGTCGTCACCATCGTTCGTGAAGACCTGCTCGGTCGTGCCCGCAGCGTTTGCCCGACCATGCTCAACTACAAGATCGCCGCCGATAACGGCTCGATGTACAACACCCCAGCGACCTTCTCCTGGTATCTGTCGGGTTTGGTATTCGAGTGGCTGAAGGAGCAGGGCGGCGTTGAGGCCATGGAGCGGATCAACCGCGCCAAGAAAGACCTGCTGTACAAGGCCATCGATAGCAGCGATTTCTACAGCAACCCGATTGCTCATAACGCCCGCTCGTGGATGAACGTGCCATTCCGCCTGGCCGATGAGAAACTCGATAAGGCCTTCCTGGCCGGTGCCGATGCCCGTGGCTTGCTCAACCTGAAAGGCCACCGTTCGGTCGGCGGCATGCGTGCCTCGATCTACAACGCCGTTGGACTGGATGCTGTCGAGGCGCTGGTGGCTTATATGGCCGAGTTCGAAAAGGAGCACGGCTGATATGTCGGAACAGGAACTGCAGGCCCTGCGCCTGCGCATCGACAACCTCGATGAGCGCATCCTTGAACTGATCAGCGACCGCGCGCGCTGCGCCGAGGAAGTGGCGCGGGTGAAGATGAAGGAGCTCAAGGAAGGCGAGTTCCCGGTGTTCTATCGCCCTGAGCGCGAAGCCCAGGTGCTCAAGCGCATCATGGAACGTAACCAGGGCCCGCTCGGCAATGAGGAAATGGCGCGGTTGTTCCGTGAAATCATGTCCTCTTGCCTGGCGCTGGAGAACCCGCTGAAGGTTGCCTACCTCGGCCCTGAAGGCACCTTTACCCAGGCCGCGGCGATGAAGCATTTCGGCCATGCGGTGATCAGTCAGCCGATGGCGGCGATCGACGAAGTGTTCCGTGAAGTGGCCGCTGGTGCGGTGAACTTTGGCGTGGTGCCAGTGGAAAACTCCACCGAAGGCGCGGTCAACCACACCCTGGACAGCTTCCTTGAGCACGACATGGTGATCTGTGGCGAAGTCGAGCTGCGTATTCACCACCATCTGCTGGTCGGTGACACCACCAAAACTGACAAGATTACCCGCATTTATTCCCACGCCCAGTCCCTGGCCCAGTGCCGCAAGTGGCTGGACGCGCACTACCCGAATGTCGAGCGCGTGGCGGTGTCGAGCAACGCCGATGCAGCCAAGCGGGTGAAAAGCGAGTGGAACAGTGCGGCGATTGCCGGCGATATGGCGGCGGGGCTGTATGGCCTGACCAAACTGGCCGAGAAGATTGAGGATCGCCCGGACAACTCCACGCGCTTTTTGATCATCGGCAATCAGGAAGTGCCACCGACCGGCGATGACAAGACCTCGGTGATCATCTCCGTGAGCAACAAGCCGGGTGCGCTGCACGAACTGCTGGTGCCGTTCCACAACAACGGCATCGACCTGACCCGTATCGAAACTCGTCCGTCGCGCAGCGGCAAGTGGACCTACGTGTTCTTTATCGACTTCGTTGGCCACCACCGCGATCCGCTGATCAAAGACGTGCTGGAAAAAATCAATCAGGAAGCCGTGGCGCTCAAGGTGCTGGGCTCCTACCCCAAAGCGGTACTTTAAAACTGCTGCGGCACGCCTCAGGTCTCAAGCTACACGCGCATCGACGCCGGGCTGTACTTGGGGCTTGCGGCTTTAAGCGTGAGGCATTGCTATGACTGATTTCCTCGCCCTGGCCCAGCCAGGCGTACAGCAGCTGTCGCCCTATGTGCCGGGCAAGCCGGTGGATGAGCTGGCCCGTGAGCTGGACCTGGACCCGGCCAGCATCGTCAAGCTGGCCAGCAACGAGAACCCGCTGGGCCCAAGTTCCAAGGCGCTGGAAGCGATTCGCCAGGCGTTGCCCGAACTGACCCGTTACCCCGATGGCAATGGCTTCGAGCTGAAAAGCCGACTGGCCGCGCGCTGCGGTGTGCAGATCAACCAAGTCACCCTGGGCAATGGTTCCAACGATATTCTCGATCTGGTGGCTCGCGCCTATCTGGCCCCTGGCCTGAATGCGGTGTTCAGCCAGTACGCCTTTGCCGTCTACCCCATCTCGACCCAGGCCGTCGGTGCCCAGGGCAAGGTAGTACCGGCCAAAGACTATGGGCATGACCTAGACGCCATGCTGGCGGCCATCGATGAAAACACCCGTGTGGTGTTTATCGCCAACCCGAATAACCCGACCGGCACCTGGTTTGGCCCTGATGCGCTGGAGCGTTTTCTCGCGCGCGTGCCGCAGAGCGTGCTGGTCGTGCTGGACGAAGCCTATATCGAGTTCGCCGAAGGTGATGAGCTGCCCGACGGCCTCAAGTACCTGGCGCGCTATGACAACCTACTGGTCTCGCGCACCTTCTCCAAGGCCTATGGCCTGGCGGCGTTGCGCGTCGGTTATGCGCTCAGCTCGGCGCAGATCGCCGATGTACTCAACCGTGTGCGTCAGCCGTTCAACGTCAACAGCCTGGCCCTAAGTGCGGCCTGTGCGGCGCTGGATGATGCCGATTACCTGGCGCAAAGTCGCCAGCTCAACGATGCCGGTATGGCGCAGCTGGAAGCCGGCCTGCGCGAGCTGGGCCTGAGCTGGATTCCGTCGAAAGGCAACTTTATTGCCGTGGATTTTGGTCGCGATACTGCGGCGATCAACCAGGCATTGTTGCGTGCCGGGGTGATTGTGCGGCCGGTGGCCGGTTACGGCATGCCGAACTTTCTGCGCATATCGATTGGCCTGCCGGCTGAAAATGCGCGCTTCCTCGAGGCCCTGGCCAAGGTGCTGAGCGCGTGAGTGAGGTCAAGTCTGCTGTCACTCAGGTGCAATCTGTTACCCCTAAGCTCGGCCGCCTGGTAATTATCGGCCTGGGCCTGATTGGCGGTTCTTTCGCAAAGGGTTTGCGTGAGCGCGGCCTGTTTCGCGAAGTAATTGGCGTCGATCTGGACCCCGAATCGCGCCGTCTGGCGGTTGAACTGGGTGTGGTTGATCGCTGCGAAGTTGATCTGCTTGCTGCCTGTCAGGGTGCTGATGTGATCCAGCTGGCGGTGCCTATCCTGGCCATGGAGAAGCTGCTGGCTGAACTGGCCAAGCTTGAGCTGGGTGCTGCGGTGCTCACTGATGTGGGTAGCGCCAAAGGCAATGTGGTGCGCGCCGCTCGCTTGGCCTTTACCGGCAAAGCGGTACGCTTCGTGCCGGGGCACCCGATTGCTGGTTCCGAGCAGAGCGGGGTAGAGGCTTCCAATGCGCAGCTGTTCCGCCGCCACAAGGTCATTCTCACGCCCTGCGAGCAAAGCGACGAGCCGGCTCTGGAACTGGTCGATGCGCTGTGGCGCGAGCTGGGTGCGGATGTCGAGCATATGGAGGTCGAGCATCACGACCAGGTACTGGCCGCGACCAGCCATCTGCCGCATTTGCTGGCGTTCACCCTGGTTGACTCACTGGCCAAACGCAGTGAGAACCTGGAGATCTTTCGTTACGCCGCGGGTGGTTTCCGTGACTTCACGCGGATCGCCGGCAGTGATCCGGTCATGTGGCATGACATCTTCCTCGCCAACCGCGAGGCGGTGCTGCGCACGCTGGACGTATTTCGCGACGACCTCGACGCCTTGCGCGACGCGGTTGACGCAGGGGATGGGCATCAATTGCTGGGCGTTTTCACCCGCGCCCGCGTGGCCCGTGAGCATTTCGGCAAAATTCTGGCCCGCAGGGCCTATGTGGACGCTATGCACTCGAACGATCTGGTTTTTCTGGCTAACCCTGGCGGCAAACTCTCCGGGCGTATTCGCGTTCCGGGCGACAAGTCCATCTCCCACCGCTCGATCATGCTCGGCTCGCTGGCCGAAGGCACCACGCATGTTGAAGGCTTTCTGGAAGGTGAAGATGCCCTGGCGACCATTCAGGCGTTTCGCGATATGGGTGTGGTCATCGAAGGCCCGCATCACGGCCGTGTTACCGTGCATGGGGTCGGTCTGCATGGTCTGAAGGCGCCCGTGGGTCCCCTGTATATGGGCAACTCCGGTACGTCGATGCGCCTGCTTTCTGGCCTGTTGGCAGCGCAGCCATTCGACACCACGCTGACCGGTGATCCCTCACTGTCCAAGCGGCCGATGAATCGTGTGGCCAAGCCGCTGCGCGAAATGGGCGCAGTGATCGAAACCGGTCCGGAAGGTCGTCCGCCGTTGATGATCAAGGGTGGCCAGCGCCTGACTGGCATGGACTACGAAATGCCCATGGCCAGCGCCCAGGTGAAATCCTGCCTACTGTTGGCTGGTCTCTACGCGGCAGGTCGTACTTCGGTGACCGAGCCGGCCCCGACCCGTGACCACACCGAGCGTATGCTGCGTGGCTTCGGCTATCCGGTAACTGTGGATGGCAGCACGGCAAGCGTTGAGTCAGGCCACAAGTTGACGGCGACCCATATCGAAGTACCTGCGGATATTTCCTCCGCAGCGTTCTTCTTGGTGGCGGGCAGCATCGCTGAGGACTCGGAATTGGTGTTGGAACACGTCGGCATTAATCCGACCCGTACCGGCATCATTGATATCCTCAAACTGATGGGCGGCGACATCAGCCTGGAAAACCAGCGCGAAGTGGGCGGTGAAATAGTGGCCGATATCCGCGTGCGCAGCGCCAAGCTGAAAGGCATCGATATTCCGGAAGACCTGGTACCGCTGGCCATCGACGAATTCCCGGTGCTATTCGTAGCGGCTTCGGTGGCCGAAGGCCGTACCGTGTTGCGTGGCGCCGAAGAGCTGCGTGTCAAGGAGTCCGACCGGATTCAGGTAATGGCCGACGGCCTGATTGCGCTGGGCGTCAAGGCTGAGCCAACGCCGGACGGTATCATTATTGAAGGCGGCAGCATCGGTGGTGGCGAAGTCTGGGCCCATGGTGATCACCGCATTGCCATGTCGTTCAGTGTGGCTTCGCTGCGCGCCACTGCGCCGATCCGCATCCACGATTGCGCCAACGTCGCCACCTCGTTCCCCAACTTCCTCGCTTTGTCGGCCCAGGTTGGCATCCGCGTAGCCGAGGAGGGCAAAGCATGATCAATGCACCGGTTATCACCATCGATGGGCCAAGCGGCTCGGGCAAAGGCACCATTGCCGGCTTGCTGGCCAAACAGCTGGGTTGGAATCTGCTGGATTCTGGGGCGTTGTACCGCCTGCTGGCCTTTGCTGCCGGTAACCACGGCGTTGACCTGACCAATGAAGAGGCGATGAAGCTGCTTGCTGCCCATCTGGATGTGCAGTTCATCGCCGCCGGTGATGGCCATGGTCAGTGCATTATTCTTGAAGGTGAAGAAGTCACCGATCTGATTCGCAACGAGCAGGTTGGTGCTGGTGCTTCACAGGTAGCCTCTTTGTCTGCCGTGCGTGAAGCCTTGCTGCAGCGTCAGCAGGCATTTCAGGAAATGCCTGGCCTGGTCGCTGATGGTCGCGATATGGGTACCGTGGTATTTCCCGATGCACCGTTAAAGATTTTTCTCACCGCCAGCGCCGAGGAGCGCGCCCGCCGCCGCTACTTGCAGTTGAAGGCCAAGGGCGATGATGTTAATCTCGCGAGTCTTCTTGATGAGATTCAGGCGCGCGATGAGCGCGATACCCAGCGTGCAGTGGCGCCGCTCAAGCCGGCAGCCGATGCGATCCAGCTGGATTCCACTGAACTCTCCATCGAACAAGTGCTTGAACGAATTCTGAGTGAAGTCGCCAATCGCGATCTCGCCGGATGATAAGAGCCACAGCTGCTTAAGCTGACCGGCTCGCAAGGAGGCGTACGGGAGTCCAGTCTCAATCCCGTTTGCCTCTTTTTACATGAACGTACCCACATTGTCTGGAGTGTGGTTTGGGCGGATTCCCTGCCCTGAATCAACAGGAATTAAAATGAGCGAAAGCTTTGCTGAACTGTTTGAAGAAAGCCTAAAAACCCTGAACCTTCAGGCTGGCTCGATCATCACCGCTATCATCGTCGACATCGATTACCAAGCTGGTTGGGTAACCGTTCACGCTGGTCTGAAGTCCGAAGGCCTCATTCCGCTTGAGCAGTTCCATAACGACGCTGGCGAGCTGACCATCAAGGTCGGTGACGAAGTTCACGTTGCCCTGGACGCGGTTGAAGATGGCTTTGGTGAAACCAAGCTGTCCCGCGAAAAAGCCAAACGTGCCGAGTGCTGGATCGTTCTGGAAGCAGCTTTCGCCGCTGAGGAAGTGGTTACGGGCGTTATCAACGGTAAGGTTAAAGGCGGCTTCACAGTCGACGTTAACGGCATCCGTGCGTTCCTCCCAGGTTCCTTGGTCGATGTCCGTCCGGTGCGTGATACTACTCACCTGGAAGGCAAAGAGCTCGAATTCAAAGTCATCAAGCTGGATCAGAAGCGCAACAACGTTGTCGTTTCCCGCCGCAGCGTGCTGGAAGCCGAGAACAGCGCCGAGCGCGAAGCTCTGCTGGAATCCCTGCAGGAAGGTCAGCAAGTCAAAGGTGTCGTCAAGAACCTCACCGACTACGGCGCGTTCGTGGATCTGGGTGGCGTCGACGGCCTGCTGCACATCACCGACATGGCTTGGAAGCGCATCAAGCATCCGTCGGAAATCGTCAACGTTGGCGATGAGATCGACGTCAAGATCCTCAAGTACGATCGTGAGCGCAACCGTGTTTCCCTCGGCCTCAAGCAGCTGGGCGAAGATCCATGGGTTGCCATCAAGGCGCGTTACCCGCAGGACACCCGTGTTACTGCGCGCGTAACCAACCTGACCGACTACGGCTGCTTCGCAGAGCTGGAAGAAGGCGTGGAAGGCCTGGTGCACGTATCCGAAATGGATTGGACCAACAAGAACATCCATCCTTCGAAAGTCGTTAACGTCGGCGACGAAGTGGAAGTTATGGTTCTGGATATCGACGAAGAGCGTCGTCGTATCTCCCTGGGTATCAAACAGTGCAAAACTAACCCGTGGGAAGATTTCTCCGGTCAGTTCAACAAAGGCGACAAGATCTCCGGCACCATCAAGTCGATTACCGATTTCGGTATCTTCATTGGTCTGGATGGCGGCATCGACGGCCTCGTTCACCTGTCCGACATCTCCTGGAACGAAGTAGGCGAAGAGGCTGTACGCCGCTTCAAGAAAGGCGACGAGCTGGAAACCGTTATCCTCTCCGTTGATCCGGAGCGTGAGCGCATTTCCCTCGGCATCAAGCAACTGGAAGAAGATCCGTTCTCCGACTACGTTGCAGTCAACGACAAAGGCACTATCGTTCGCGGTACTGTGAAAGAAGTTGACGCCAAGGGCGCCATCATCACCCTGGCCGATGGCATCGAAGCTACCCTGAAAGCCTCCGAAATCAGCCGTGACCGCGTTGAAGACGCGCGCAACGTGCTGAAAGAAGGCGAAGAAGTAGAGGCCAAGATCATCAGCGTTGACCGTAAGAGCCGCGTAATCAGCTTGTCGGTTAAGTCGAAAGACGTTGAAGACGAAAAAGAAGCCATCAAAGAAATGCGTACTAAGCAGGACGAAGTTGCTTCTGCTGGTCCGACCACCATTGGTGATCTGATCCGTGCGCAAATGGAAAACCAGAACTAAGTTCAGGTAATCCAGAAAGGGGCGACTTCGGTCGCCCTTTTTTGTATCTGCCATCTATGGCAGCCACCCCTTCGGGGTCGCCGCTACGCGACTTCATAAATTGCTCCAGGCAATTTTTTGTGCCCCGAAAAGCGCTAACGTGTTGTTTTATAGGCTGTTCAAAATCGGCAATGCATGCTAAAACCTTCTTATCTAGTGATCTAGCCGCTTGAAAAAGAAGGGAAAACCATGACCAAGTCGGAGTTGATCGAGCGCATCGTGACCCATCAGGGGCAGCTCTCATCCAAGGATGTCGAGTTGGCGATCAAGACCATGCTTGAGCAAATGTCGCAGGCGTTATCGACCGGGGATCGGATCGAGATTCGCGGCTTTGGCAGCTTCTCGCTGCACTACCGTGCGCCGCGCGTTGGGCGTAACCCGAAGACCGGTGACTCGGTTCGACTGGATGGCAAGTTTGTGCCGCACTTCAAACCTGGCAAGGAATTGCGTGATCGGGTGAATGAAGACGAATGATTTTTGATCTTCCCCAGTGCCCCCCCTCCAGCAAAACTGTCATGTAGATATTAACCTGGCAAATAAATAGGGCATATCGGATAATCTGTCTCCATGAAAACAGATGCCCGCAAACTCAGCCCCCAAGAACAGCGTGAAAAGCGCGCCACGGCCCTGCGCATGCGTGAGCAGGGTTACACCTACAAGGCTATTGGCGAAGCGGTTGGTGTTCACCCCCGCACCATCGCTCACTGGGCGCAGGTCGCAGAACACAAAGGCGAAAAGGCTGCCATTGCCGGCGGCCAGCGCGGTGTGCGCCAGGGTGATCGCCGCAGTTTGAGCCCCAGCCAGGAAGTGCTGGTGCGCACCTTGATGACCGATAAGATGCCCGACCAACTCAAGCTCGGCTTTGCACTCTGGACGCGTGATGCCGTGCGAGAACTGATCCGCCAGCGCTGTGGTTTTCTCATGCCGGTTCGAACGGTTGGTGAATACCTCAAGCGTTGGGGCTACACCCCGCAGCGACCACTGCATCGGGCTTATCAGCAGAAACCTGAAGTGGTTCAGCGCTGGCTGGATAATGAATATCCACGCATCGCACAGCGGGCCAAGGCCGAGAATGGTGAGATTCAGTGGGGCGACGAAACCGGTATGCGCAGTGACAGCCAGGCTGGCCGCAGCTACGCCCCTATTGGCGAAACGCCAGTGCGCCAGGTCAGCGGCAGTCGCTTTTCCACCAACATGATTTCCACTGTGACCAATCGGGGCAAACTGCGCTTCATGCTGTATCGGGAAACGCTGACAGCCCCAGTGCTGATTCGCTTCCTGGGTCGCCTGATTCGCGATGCGCAGGGCCGCAAAGTGTTCTTGATTCTCGACAACCTGCGCGTACACCACAGCAAAAAGGTGAGCGCCTGGGTCGCCGACCGCAAAGAGCAAATCGAACTGTTCTTCTTGCCGGCATACGCCCCGGAGTTGAATCCTGACGAGTATTTGAATTGTGATTTGAAACATCAGGTCCGTACGGGCTTGCCAGCGCGTAATCAGGACGAACTGGAAGGGCGTGTTCGCTCGGTCATGAGACGATTGCAATTACACCCCCAAAGAATCCGTTCTTATTTCCGGCATCCACGTATCGCCTACGCGGCATGATTTGGTGTATTTGATTGCCGGGTTAATAGCATGAAAATCTGCAAGTCCCTCTTTTTCTGAGCAAGGCACGATTACGCAATTTCCTATCATTCGGGCGTGTATAATCGTGCCCGTTCGGCCTGGCGATCATCATTTTTCTGCGTCGGCATCAATAGGCCTTAAAGAACTCCCAGTTTTTGTTGTTAGGTTTTAGTTTCCGGAGTGTGGCCTATGCCAAATACAATGCAGGCGATTATCGCCAAATTCGCCAGCAAAGAGGCCGTTATAGGTATCGTGGGGCTTGGTTATGTAGGGTTGCCGCTGATGCTGCGTTGCAACGCTATCGGCTTTAGAGTCTTAGGCATTGATATTGATGTGGGTAAAGTCAATAGCCTCAATGCAGGCCAGAGCTATATCGAGCATATCGCTGGCGAACACATCGCCAAGGCACGCAATTCGGGTTTTGAGGCGACGACTGATTTCAAGCGTGTGAGCGAGTGCGATGCACTGATTCTGTGTGTTCCTACGCCGTTGAACAAGTATCGCGAACCGGACATGAGCTTCGTGATCAACACCACCGATGCCATCAAGCCATACCTGCGTGCCGGCCAGGTGGTGTCGCTGGAAAGCACCACCTACCCGGGTACCACCGAGGAAGAGCTGCTGCCGCGCGTGCAGGAAGGCGGCCTCACCGTGGGTGAAGACATCTTCCTGGTCTATTCGCCCGAGCGCGAAGACCCGGGCAACCCGAACTTCGAGACGCGCACCATTCCCAAGGTGATCGGCGGTCACACGCCCAACTGCCTGCAGGTCGGCATTGCGCTCTACGAGCAGGCGATCGATCGCGTGGTGCCGGTGAGCTCGACCAAGGCGGCGGAGCTGACCAAGCTGCTGGAGAACATCCACCGCGCGGTCAACATCGGCCTGGTGAACGAAATGAAGATCGTCGCCGACCGCATGGGCATCGATATCTTCGAGGTGGTGGACGCGGCGGCAACCAAGCCGTTCGGCTTTACGCCCTATTACCCCGGTCCTGGCCTGGGCGGTCACTGCATCCCGATCGACCCCTTCTACCTGACCTGGAAAGCCCGGGAATACGGCCTGCATACGCGCTTCATCGAGCTCTCCGGTGAGATCAACAAGGCCATGCCCGAGTACGTGGTGGGTAAGTTGATGGATGGCCTGAATGACATCGGTCGGGCGCTCAAGGGCAGCCGGGTGCTGGTGCTGGGCATTGCCTATAAGAAGAACGTCGACGACATGCGCGAGTCGCCTTCGGTGGAGATCATGGAGCTGCTGGAAGCCAAGGGGGCTCAGGTGGCGTACAGCGATCCGCACGTGCCAGTCTTCCCGAAGATGCGCGAGCATCACTTCGAGCTGTCCAGTGAGGCGCTGACCGCGGAAAACCTGGCGTCCTTCGATGCCGTGGTGCTGGCCACCGACCATGACCGCTTCGATTACCCGCTGATCCAGTCGAGTGCACGCCTGGTTGTCGACTGCCGCGGCAAGTACCGCGCTGCGGCCAGCAACATCATCAAGGCCTGAGCCGTATTGCGGGCCGAGCGTGAGCGCCGGCCCGCCCAACCCGTTCACGAGAGACAGCATGAAACGATTCGCCCTCATCGGCGCCGCCGGCTACATCGCCCCGCGCCACATGCGTGCCATCAAGGACACCGGTAACGAACTGGCCTGTGCCTACGACATCAACGACTCGGTCGGCATCATCGACAGCCTCTCGCCGCAGAGTGAATTCTTCACCGAGTTCGAACGCTTCTACGACCACGCCTGGCGTCTCAAGCGCGATCCGGCCACGGCGCTGGACATTGTTTCGGTCTGCTCGCCCAACTACCTGCACCACCCGCACATCACCGCCGGCCTGCGCCTGGGCTGCGACGTAATCTGCGAGAAGCCGTTGGTGCCCAGCGCCGCCATGCTGGATGACCTGGCACTGGTCGAGCGCGAAACCGGCTGCCGCCTGTACAACATCCTGCAACTGCGCCACCACCAGGCGATCATCGACCTGCAACAGCGGGTCGCGGCGGGCAGCCAGGAGCACAAGCACGAAGTCGAACTGACCTATATCACCAGCCGCGGCAAGTGGTACATGGAAAGCTGGAAGGGTGATCCGCGCAAATCCTTTGGCGTGGCCACCAACATCGGCGTGCACTTCTACGACATGCTGCACTTCATCTTCGGCAAGCTGCAGCGCAACGTGGTGCACTTCGCCAATGAATACAAAGCCGCAGGCTATCTGGAATACGATAATGCGCGGGTGCGCTGGTTCCTGTCCATCGATGCCAACGACCTGCCGGATTCCGTCAAGGGCAAGAAACCGACCTACCGCTCGATTACCTGCGACGGTGCCGAGATCGAATTCTCAGAAGGTTTCACCGACCTGCACACGGTTAGCTATCAGGCGATCCTCGACGGCAAGGGCTACGGCATCGAGGATGCCCGTCACTGCGTGGAGACCGTGGAAACCATCCGCACTCTGGCGCCAAGCCGCGCCCAGGATGGCGAAGGTCACCCGTTCCTTGCCCGGCTGCTGGGCTGAGCCATGGGCTACTACCAGCATCCCAGCGCCATCGTCGATGAGGGCGCGCAGATCGGCGAAGGTTCTCGCGTCTGGCACTTTGTGCATGTCTGCGGCGGGGCGCGCATCGGTCTGGGCGTGTCGCTCGGGCAGAACGTCTTCGTCGGCAATCAGGTGGTCATCGGCGATCACTGCAAGATCCAGAACAATGTCTCGGTGTACGACAACGTGACCCTTGAGGACGGCGTATTCTGCGGGCCGAGCATGGTGTTCACCAATGTCTACAACCCGCGCTCGTTGATCGAACGCAAGGATCAGTACCGCGATACGCTGGTGAAGAAGGGCGCCACCCTCGGCGCCAACTGCACCATCGTCTGTGGCGCCACCATCGGCGAGTTCGCCTTCATCGGCGCCGGTGCGGTGGTCAACAAGGACGTGCCGGCCTACGCCCTGATGGTCGGCGTGCCGGCCCGGCAGGTCGGCTGGATGAGCGAGTTCGGCGAGCAGCTGGACCTGCCGCTGCAGGGCGAGGGCAGTGCCCCCTGCATCCATACCGGCGCCCGCTACGTGCTGCGTGGCGGCGAACTGCGCAAGGAGAGCCAGGCATGATCGAATTCATCGACCTCAAGGCACAGCAGGCGCTGCTCAAGGAGCAGATCGACGCCGGCATCCAGCGCGTGCTTGCGCATGGTCAGTACATCCTCGGCCCGGAAGTCAGCGAGCTGGAAGAAAAACTCGCGGCGTTCGTCGGCGCGAAATACTGCATCAGCGTGGCCAACGGCACCGACGCCCTGCAGATCGCCCAGATGGCGCTGGGCATCGGCCCGGGCGACGAGGTCATCACCCCCGGCTTCACCTACATCGCCACGGCCGAGACCGTCGCTCTGCTGGGCGCCAAGCCGGTGTACGTGGACGTTTGCCCGCGCACCTACAACCTTGATCCGGCGCTGCTTGAAGCCGCCATCACGCCGCGCACCAAGGCGATCATCCCGGTGTCGCTGTATGGCCAGTGCGCCGACTTCGACGCCATCAACGCCATTGCCGCGCGGCATGGCATCCCGGTGATCGAGGATGCCGCGCAGAGCTTCGGCGCTACCTACAAGGGCCAACGCTCCTGCAACCTGACGACCATCGCCTGCACCAGCTTCTTCCCCAGCAAACCGCTGGGCTGCTACGGCGATGGCGGGGCCATCTTCACCAATGACGACGAGCTGGCGCGGGTGCTGCGGCAGATCGCCCGGCATGGCCAGGACCGCCGTTACCACCATATCCGCGTCGGCGTGAACAGCCGTCTGGACACCCTGCAGGCGGCCATCCTGCTGCCCAAGCTGGAAATCTTCCCGCGCGAGCTGGAGCAGCGCGAACGGGTAGCCGAGGGCTATGCCCGCCTGCTCGGCGAGGCCGGCCTCGCCGCGCCCTTCGTCGAGGCGCACAACGTCAGTGCCTGGGCCCAGTACACCGTGCAGGTCGCCGAGCGTGACCAGGTGCAGGAGCGCCTCAAGGTCGCCGGCATTCCGACCGCGGTGCATTACCCGATTCCGCTCAACCGCCAGCCGGCGGTGAAGGACGACGCCGCGCGCCTGCCGGTGGGCGATGCCATTGCCGAGCGGGTGATGAGCCTGCCGATGCATCCGTACCTGGGCGTGGCCCAGCAGGCCACCATCATCCAGTCCCTGCAGGAGAGCCTGGGCGCATGAGCAAGAAAATCGTCACCATCGTCGGGGCGCGCCCGCAGTTCATCAAGGCCGCGGCAGTCTCGCGCGAGATTCTCAAGCACCCCGGCCAGCTCGAAGAGGTCATGGTGCACACCGGCCAGCACTACGATCCGAATATGTCCCAGGTGTTCTTCGACGAGCTGGAAATCCCTGCGCCGCGTTACAACCTGGAAGTCTCCGGTGGCAGCCACGGCGCCATGACCGGGCGCATGCTCGAAGGCATCGAGCGCATTCTGCTCGACGAGAAGCCGGACTGGGTGCTGATCTACGGCGACACCAATTCGACCCTGGCTGGTGCCTTGGCGGCGGCCAAGCTGCATATCCCGGTGGCGCACGTCGAGGCTGGTCTGCGCTCGTTCAATATGCGCATGCCCGAGGAAATCAATCGTATCCTCGCTGATCGTGTATCGAACCTGTTGCTGTGTCCGACGGATGTGGCCATTCAGAACCTGGCCCGCGAAGGCGTGATTCAGGGCGTCCAAAATGTCGGCGATGTGATGTACGACGTGGCGCTTTACTACCGCGAGCGCGCCCGGGTTGGCAGCAGCATCCTGCAGACACTGGGCCTTAAGGAAAAGGCCTTTGCCCTGGCGACCTGCCATCGGGCCGAGAACACCGACGATCCCGTACGCCTAGAGGGCATCGTCAGCGCCCTGGCGCAGATCGCCAGTGACATGCCGGTGGTCCTGCCGCTGCACCCGCGAACCCGCAAGCTGTTGCAGCAGTTCGGCCTGGAGCGGCATCTGGCCGCACTGACCGTGGTTGAGCCGCTGCCGTTCCTCGATATGGTGGCGCTGGAGCAGGCGGCTCGCGTCATCCTCACCGACTCCGGCGGTGTGCAGAAGGAAGCGTTTTTCTATCGCGTGCCGTGCATCACCATGCGCGATGAAACCGAGTGGGTCGAAACCGTCGAGCTGGGCTGGAATCATCTGGTTGGCGCCGATCGGGCACGCATCCTCGAGGCCTACGCGGCATTGGAAGACGGTCGGGCTGAGGTGTCTGGCCAGCCGTATGGCGACGGTCGGGCAGCCGCGCGCATCCTGGCGTTGTTGATGGCGTGAAGCCCCAAGCTGATCTGGGTCAAGGCCATCCGGCAGTGTCGGTAAAGAATCCGCAGGTCTGCGCAGGGGGGCTTCGTCTGCGCAGCCTACTTTTTTATGACGATCACCCCCCTAGCTGCTACAGTGCCTGCCGTTTTGGCCGCCTCGTCAAGGAGATTGAAAATTAACGTTCCCTTTATCGACCTCAAGCGCCTGGAGCCCGGTTTCCATGCGGCGCTGATGGAAAAATTCCACGCCATGACCCTGGGCGCCCAATTCATCGGTGGCGCTGAAGTTTCCACGCTTGAAAGCCGTCTGCAGAGGGAGTTGCAGGTTGCCCATGCTGTGAGCTGCGCCAACGGCACCGACGCCCTGCAGCTGGCGCTGCGTGCGGTTGGCGTGGGCGAGGGCGACGTGGTGCTGGTGCCCAACGTGACCTTCTGGGCGACCTTCGAGGCGGTGGTGAACGTTGGTGCCAAGCCGGTGACGGTGGACGCCGACCTCAGTGATGGCGGCGTCTGCTTCGATGCCTTTGCCCAGGCCATTCGCGAGTCCCGGCCCAAGGCGGCGCTGGTGGCACACTTGTACGGCTGGGGCAGCGCCCGTCTGCTCGAGCTGCGTGCATTGTGCCGCGAGCAGGGCGTGGTGCTGGTCGAGGACGGTGCCCAGGCTTTTGGCGTGCGCTATCAGGGTGAGCCCATCTACAAGGGTGCACACATCTCCACCACCTCGTTCTATCCGGCCAAGGTGCTTGGCGGGGCAGGCGACGGTGGTGCGGTATTCACCGACGACGCCGAGCTCGCCGATAAGGTCCGCCGCCTGGGCAACCACGGTCGCACCGCACACTACGGTTATGGCGACGTGGGCTGGAACTCGCGTCTCGACTCGCTGCAGGCGGCTTTCCTCAACCTGTCGCTGGATCACATCGAAGCCCGTATTGCCTCGCGTCGCGAAGCGGTTGCCTTCTACCAGAAGCACCTGCCCGCCACCGGCATCCAGCTGATGAACGCGCCGGCCGGCTATGAGGGAAACGGCTACTGCAACGTCTGCCTAGTGCCGGATGCGACCATCAAGGCCGGTCTTGAAGCCCGCCTCAAGGCCGAGGGCATTGGTTTTGGCAACATCTATCCCAGTGTCATGTCCAGCCAGCCGGGTGCCGCGGCCTACATCAAGGGCCACTTCGGCGGTCAGGTCGGCGAGCAGCTGTGTGCCTCGGTACTCAACCTGCCGTTGTTCCCCTACATGAATGAAGCCGAGCAGCTGCGCGTGGTTGAAGTGGTGGGTTCGGTCCTCGGAGGTGGCAATGTCCGCTAACGACATCTACATCCATCCCAGTGCCAATGTCTCGGACAAGGCCAGCATCGGCGCCGGCACCAAGATCTGGATCAACGTGCAGATCCGCGAAAATGCGGTGATCGGCGAAGGCTGCATCCTCTCCAAGGACGTCTACGTCGACCACGCGGTGAAGATCGGCAGCCGCTGCAAGATCCAGAACAGCGTCTCGGTCTACAACGGTGTGGAGGTCGGCGACGACGTCTTCGTCGGCCCCAACGCCTGCTTCACCAACGACAAGGTGCCGCGCGCATTCAATGCCGACTGGAAGATCACTCCGACGCGCATCGAAAACGGCGCCAGCATCGGCGCCAACGCCACCATCGTCTGCGGCATCACCATCGGCGAGTTCGCCATGGTTGCCGCCGGCAGCGTGGTGACCAAGGACGTTGCGCCCTACACCCTGGTCATGGGCAACCCCGCGCGTGCGGTAGCCCGCATCGACCGCGAAGGCAATCGAGTTTCCGGAGACGTCTGACGCCATGCAAGAGAAAGTGCTCAAGGTTGGCCTGATCGGCCTCGGCAACATGGGGCGCAACCACTTGCGCGTATTGTCGATGCTCAAGGGCTTCGAACTGGCTTTCGTCGCCGATGCCAATGCCGAGGTCGCCGCTAAGGCTGGCCAGGCGCACGGCATTCCCGGCGTGGTCGATCCGACCCCACTGCTGGCGGAGGCCGATGCGGTGGTGATCTGCACGCCGACCGTGACCCACGCCGACTACATTCGCCTGGCCGCGGCCCATGTGAAGAACATCTTCGTCGAGAAGCCCCTGGCCGCCACGCTGGAAGAGGCGCAGGAGATCGCGACGTTTGCCCGCGAGAAGGGACTTAACGTGCAGGTGGGTTTCATCGAGCGTTTCAATCCGGCGGTACAGGCGCTGAAGACCGTGCTCGATCGTACAGAGCGCGTCATCAGCCTGGACTTCACCCGGACCAACAAGGTCAGCGCGCGCATCACCGATGTCGACGTGGTCACCGACCTGATGATCCACGACATCGACCTGGCGCTGTATCTGAATGGGCCTGCCCGTTCCGTTGCCGCCCATGGTTTTGCCCACGGCAGCATGATCGACTTCGCCTCAGCGTTGATTACCCACGAGAACGGCCAGTTCTCGCGCATCCAGGCCAGCCGCGTGACGGACAAGAAAATCCGCCAGATCGAAGGCACCTGCGTCGACATGTTCGTCGACTGCGACCTGCTGCGTAAGGAAATCCTGATCAACCGCCAGTCCGAGACACGTGACAGCGGCAGCCTGCCCTATGCCATCTCGGCGATTCAGGAAGCTGTGGCCGTACCGCCGCAGGAAGCCTTGCTCACCGAGCTGCAGGCATTCATGGCCAGCTGCCGTCAGCCGGGGGCTGGGCTGGTTCCGGGTGTCGACGCCGGTGTCGATGCAATGAAGATCTGTGCACAAATTCAAGCGGCGGTTCAGGCATGACGATTCGAGAAGGTTTCGCGGGCAAGGGTGTTCTGGTTACCGGCGGCGCCGGTTTCATCGGCAGTCACCTGGTTGACCGGCTGCTGGCCGAAGGCGCCGCGCACGTGGTGGTGATCGACAACCTCTTCGTCGGCTCCGAAGACAACCTGGCTGAGGCCCTGGCCAGCGGCAAGGCGACCTTCTACCGCGACGACGCCGAGCTGAGCACCAGCCTGGAGTACATCTTTGCCAACCACGCCATCGATGTGGTGTTCAACTGCGCCACCAAGGCGCTGAACTACTCCTTCCTCAACCCGGCCAACGCCTTCGACACCAACGTCAAGGTGGTGCTGAACCTGCTCGAGCTGCAGCGCCGCGGGCTGTTCAAGACCCTCTGCCACTTCTCCACCTCGGAGGTGTATGGCTCGGCGGTGTACGAACCCATGGACGAGGCCCATCCGCGCAACCCCACCACCACCTACGCCGCTGGCAAGGCTGCGGCCGACCTGGCGGTGGAAAGCTATGTGCGCATGTTCGGCGTGGACGCCTATATCGTCCGGCCGTTCAACAACTACGGCCCGCGGCAGAACCACAAGGGCATGTTGGCCGGGGTGATTCCGATCACCGCCGTGCGCCTGCTCACCGGCGGCACCCCGGAAATCCACGGCGAAGGTACACAGAGCCGCGACTTCATCTACGTCCACGACACCGTGGACGCGGTGGTGAAACTGCACGACGTGCTGCCGTCCGGCGAAACGGTGAACATCTCCACCGACAACCAGACCACGATCAACGAGCTGATTCCGCGCATCTGTGCCCACTACGGCTACACCGGCGAAATCCTGCGCAAGCCCGCGCGCCATTCCGACGTGCTGTCGCACAACGCCAGCAATGAGAAGGTTAAGGGGCTGATTCAGTACCGCCTGACTCCGTTCGAGCAGGGCCTGGCGGAAACCCTCGACTGGTATACCCATCTGATCGGAAACCGCTCATGAGCCAGATCCGTTTGATGAAGCCCTACATCGGTTTCGATGAAGTCGAAGCCGAGATGCGGCAAATATTTGAAAGTGGCATTTTTACCCGTGGGCAACACGTTGAGGCGTTTCGTAAAGAAATTTGCGCCTATACCGGCGCACGCCACACGCATCTGGCCACTTCTGCCACTACTGCGCTAAGCGTTTGTCTGAAGCTGATTGGTATTGAGCCGGGTGACGAAGTTGTAGTTTCCGATTTCTCTTTCCCCGCCACAGCAAACGTTGTGGAGGATCTGGGAGCGCGTCCGGTCTTTGCCGATGTATCGCTCGATACCTACAACATGCTGCCCAGCGCATTGCGCGCTTGCATGAGTGCAAAAACCAAAGCTGTTATTGCTGTTGACGCGTTTGGTAATCCCAGCGGAATGCATGAAATCGCTGCAATCTGCAAAGAGTATGGCGTGCCGTTCATCGAGGATGCCGCTTGCGCCATCGGCAGCAGCGAACAGGGCGTACGCGTGGGGAATATCGCGGATCTGACCTGCTTCAGTTTCCATCCACGCAAGCTCTTGACCACGGGCGAGGGCGGGGCAATCACAACGAATCGCGATGATTGGTCTGCATGGTTTGACGTGAAGCTCAATCATGGCGCCAGCGGCATGTTGGGCTATGGCCTGGACTTCATCGAGCAGGGCTATAACTATCGTCTTTCCGAACCTCAAGCTCTTATGGGGCGTGTTCAGTTGCGGAAGCTGGATGAAATCGTTGCTGAGCGTAATGAGGTAAGAAGTGAATATGTGCGCTTCTTGGCATCAGCGGGTTTTATACCCCAGCAGCGTGCTTCCGATGTTGTGCACAATGTACAGTCTCTGGTTTTTCGAGTTCCAGAGGGCGTTGACCGTGATTTATTGATAGGTGGTCTGCGTGAAGATGGTATCGAAACAACTATCGGTACCTATTGTCTGAGCGATACGACTTATTACCGCGAGCGTTATGCAGATGTTCAGCGTCACGCAAAACGGCTACAGCAGGAAACCATCACTCTTCCATGCTATCAGGGCGTTGACGTTAAGCGTGTATGCGAGGCTATTGTGCGCAGAGGAATCAAAGCGCGATGATTCAAGGCGTACGTGAATTTCGTTTGCTTAGCGAGTTTCGTGCGCGCCTAGCCCTCGACTTAAACAATCTTGTTGTGGCAACTGAGGCTGGTAGTGGCCCTTTCTTATATTCTTCACTCGCAGCAGCTCTTGCTGGTGCAAGAAAAGTTATTGCAGTTGCTCCTGATAGCGTGTATGCCACGCATCAGGAAATCTCCAAGAAAATTGATAATTTGGCCTCGGCTTGGGGTATCGCAAGTAACTGTATCTCTGTGGTTTCTTCGCGTGAGGAAATTCCAGCAGGAATTGATATTTTCTTAAACCTTGGATTTATTCGCCCTTTGGATGCGAGTCTGCTTGCAAAAGGAAGTCTAAATGCTGTGGTTTCCTATATGTGTGAGGCTTGGGAATATCGGCCTGGGGACTTGGATTTGCAGTTCTGTCGTGAGCTTTCAATTCCAGTGGCAGGTGTGAATGAGGATTATCAGGGCTTTGGGGTCTTTGAGTCCTGTGGACAGTTAGCCTTAAAGCTTCTTTTTGAAGCTGGTGTTGAGGTCGCAGGTTGTAAAGTTGGGCTGCTGAGTGATGATCCTTTTGGTGATGTAATTGAAATTGCACTTCTGGCTAATTCCAGTCAAGTTTTTCGGGTGAAGAGTGCTTCGGAGCTTTCTTTGGAGCATGCTTCGCATCTAGATGCCTTGGTTGTTGCTTCTTACTCGGATTCAGATGATGTGCTCAAGGAGCTAGGTTTTTCATTTGAGTCCCTTGTTGCGACAAATCCTGCCATCAAAATTATTCAGTTTTCAGGTGCCATAGATGTTGAGGCGGTTGTGGCTGCTGGTCTGGATATTTATCCCGCAGCAAGGCTGCAACCTTACAGGATGTCAAAAACCCTATCGTACTTAGGAGTTCGCCCTGTACTTGCCCTTCATTCGCTAGGTCTTAAGGTTGCGCAGTTGCTGTATCAGGAGCGTCGCGGGACTCCCATCCCTTCATCATTTAATGATTTGATTCAAAAAATGATTGACTAGTAGGTGCTCCTCTCTAGGTGAAATGGTCATGAAAATTCTAGCAATTGGTCGTTCTGAGTATTTATTGAATACTCTTCGTGTTTTATCGAAAAGCCATCAGATTGTTGGGGTGATTACAGGGCCTGCTACTGATGAAAGTCTTGCTAAGGAAGAAGATTTTCGAAAATTTGCTGAGCGTCAATCTTGTGGCTATATATGTTCCAGTGTTATTGATAATAGTGTTTTGTCTTTTTGTGATTCTGTAGGGGCTGATGTTGCTGTAAGTGTTAATTGGATTTCAGTTATTGGTTCTCAATTTATTGAGCGTTTTCCTCAGGGCGTCTTAAATGCTCATTGTGGAGATATTCCTGAGTATCGAGGCAATGCAATTCTTAACTGGGCTATTCTTCGTGGTGAAAAGGAATTGACAATTTCGGTTCATAAGATGATGGCTGGAGAATTGGATGTTGGTGATGTTTATGCTCGGCGCTCTTTTTTGCTAAATAAGCAGGATAGTGTTGGTGACTTGGTTGAAAGGTTGGGTAGTGAGATTCCGCTCGCTTACAGTCAGGCTTTAGGTAATTTGGAGCGAGGGGTTTGTCTTCGAGACTATTCTGAAGTTCTGCTTAGGCAGGGTTTTAGATGTTATCCGCGTCTCCCAGAAGATGGCTGTATCGAATGGTCATGCTCTGCTGTAGAAATAGATAAGCTGGTGCGTGCATCTTCTCGTCCGTACCCAGGTGCATTTACTGTTCTTATGTATAAGGGTGAACTGAGAAAACTCATTGTGTGGTCGTCACGAGTTGTGTGTGATGCTACTTTGGATGTCGGGGTTCCTGGGCACGTTATATGGAATGATAGGGATTCAGGTGAGACTCATGTTTATACGGGGTCTGGAGTTCTTGCGCTTAGGTCTGTTCAATGGGTGGGTGGAGAAGATTTTAGACCGGGCGAGTATTTTAAGAGCATTCGTATGAGGTTCGGTTTGTCTCAGGGGCAGCTGATTGAGTTGCTGGCCTTTCGTTGATATCGGGGATTAATTTTGAGGGTTTTAATTGCTCCTGTAGAAGTTGCCGGGATCGCCCAAGGTTTGTATGAGGGTTTTTCGGAGATTGGCGTCGATTCACAAGTATGCCTGTCTTTAGCACACCCTTTTAAGTACTCTGGTAATAAAAAGGAGCCTTGGGTTCTTCGCGTTTGGCAGTTTCTGGGTGGGTGGCGCAGTAAGTTGACCCGGGCTAGTTTGTTTCAGAAGCCGTTTTCAGTCGTGCTTCATAACTTATGGGGTTTTGTTGTTTTATTTTGGGCTATTTTTAGATTTGATTCGTTTATTTTTTTGTACGCTCTAACTTTGACGAATACAAAAATAGAGCTGTGGCTATTGCGCCTTTTGGGGCGAAAAATAGTATTTATATATGCCGGGAGTGATAGTCGGCCACCTTTCATGGATGGTGGTTTTTTTGCCGGTGCTGTATCTGATCCAATTCCTTCGGCGCGGAACATTTTTCGGCTTGTGCGAGGTGTAAAGAGTCGGGTGGCGGCTCAGGAAAAATATGCGGATTTCGTTGTTTGTTCCCCTGCATCTGCTCAATATTTGACTTTGCCATTTGTGGATTGGTTTCTGATGGGGATTCCTAAGTCTTTTGCCTCGTCAGGAAAAAATTCTGATAAGGGTACGGGTATCGTTCGGATTCTTCATGCTCCATCGAATTCTGGTGTGAAGGGGACCGCTACTATAATGGAGACGCTGGAGCGTCTGCGTGAAAAGGGTCATCTGATTGAGGTTATTCTTCTAGAAAATAAGTCGAACTCTGAGGTTTTGGAAGCTCTTCAGAATTGTGATTTCATTGTTGATCAGCTTTATGCGGACACTCCGTTGGCTGCGCTGGCTGCTGAGGCTGCTTTTTTCGGTAAGCCAGCGATTGTGGCTGGATATTTTTCTGGGTTTGTGCAGAGTCATGTACGCAAAGAAAATATTCCGCCCAGTTTGTTTGTTATGCCTTGCGAGCTGGAAGCAGCTATCGAGAAATTGATCGTGGATCGCTGTTTTCGTTGCGAGCTTGGATTGAAAGCTCAAAATTATGTTCGGACTCGTTGGAGTCCTAAGCATGTTGCGCTTCGGTATCATCAGCTTTTAGTAGGTCACGAGATCCCCTCGGATTGGTGGGTAGATCCATATTCGATTCGTTATGTTGACGGAAATGGATTGGATCGAAGAAGAACTGCGAAATTAGTGCGAGAGCTAGTCAATAGCTACGGTAGTTCAGCGCTGATGCTTGCAGACAAGCCAGCGCTTGAACAAGCGCTACTCAGTATGGCTAATCAGGCAGGTTGCGGAGATACAGGTGCTTAAGGCTGTCCTGCGCGACAGCCTCGTCTACGGACTGGCGTCGGTGCTGTCCAAGGGCCTGGCGATCTTCCTGCTGCCGCTCTACACCCGTGTGCTGTCACCGGGCGACTACGGCGCCTATGACCTGCTGATTACCCTCGGTGCTCTGGCCAATCTGGTGGTGGCCCTGGAGATTGCCCAGGGCCTGGCACGCTATTGGGCGGATGCGCACGAGCCGACCGAGCGCAGGCGCCTGGCCAGCACCAGTCTGTGGTTCAGCGTGCTGATGTATGGGCTGTTTCTGCTGCTCGGCCTGCTGGCCGCGCCGCAGCTCAACGCCTTGCTGCTGGGCGATGCCCGCTACCTGGATGCGTTTCGCCTGGGGATCGGCTTCATTGCGGTCAATGGCATCTATTACCTGCTGCTCAACCAGTTTCGCTGGGAGCTGCGCAGCAAAGCCTACGCACTGGCGAGCGTGGCCTATGCCCTGTTCACGCTGTTGTTTGCCCTGGCCTTCTGCTTGTGGCTGGGCATGGGGCTGGTTGGGGTGATGCTGGCCCAGTTGCTGGCGGCGCTGCTGGCAGGCCTGTTGTGTCTGTGGCTGCTGCGCCAGACCTTCGGCTGGCAGTTCGATGCGGGCCAGCTGCGCGCCATGCTGCGCTTCTCGACGCCGCTGGTGCCGGCTGGTCTGGCGGTGTTCATCAGCCTGTATATCAACCGTTTTGCCCTCAATCACTTCGGCAGCCTGGAGGATGTCGGGCATTTCGGTATCGGCAGCCGTATCGCCGGCCTGGCGGCGTTGCTGATTCTGGGAATTCAGGCGGCGCTGACGCCGCTGGTCTACCAGCACTATCGTGACCCGCAGACGCCGGGCCAGATCGCCCGGCTGTTCAGCTGGTTCATGGCGGTGGCACTGGCCGGCTGCCTGTTCCTGGCCCTGTTCGCCCGCGAGCTGCTGATGCTCTTCGCCACCCCCGAGTTCATGGCGGGAGCGGCGCTGGTGGGGGTGCTGGCGCCGTCGCTGTTGCTGTCGCAGATGTACATCTTCGCGCCGGGCATCGCGATTGCGAAGAAAACCCACTGGCAACTGTGGGTGACGCTGCTGTCGGCGGCCGCCAGCGTGGCTGGCAACTGGCTGCTGGTGCCGCTGTGGGGCATCTGGGGGGCCGCCCTGGCGACCTTGCTGGCTTCCTTGTTGTTCTTCCTCTGCTGGCTGACGCTCAGCCAGCGTCTGTATCGGATTCCCTATGCCTGGCGGGCGTTGCTGCTGGCGAGCCTGGGCTTCATTGTGTGCGCCGGGGCGGGCGTGCAGCTGGAAACAATGGGGCTGGCGTTATATGTGACGCTGTTGCTCAAGAGCCTGCTGATGTGTGTGCTGCTGGGACTGGTTGTGCTGTGCGGGTTGCTGCCGCTGGCGGATGTGCGGGCCGCGCTGCAGCAACTGCAGCGTCGTCGGGGCGGGTCTGCCCGTGTGTGATGTGCAGGGCGGCATCGCCTTGTCTTTGGAGATCGGATAGTCATGTGCGGTATCACGGGTGGATGGTGGCCTGGCCGGCCGGCCACGCTGGATCAGAGGTTGGCGCAGGCGCTGGCGGCGATGCACAGGCGTGGCCCGGATGACCGTGGCTACGTGCTGTACCCGGGGCCGGGCGGGGTGACTGCGCTTGGGCATACCCGGCTGTCGATCATCGACCTTTCCGCGGCCGGGCATCAGCCGATGGAGTCGCAGGACAAGTCCGTGTCGATCGTCTTCAACGGCGAGATCTACAACTACCGTGAGCTGCGCGCGGAGCTCGAGCCCCTTGGGCACCGCTTCGTCTCCGGTTCAGACACCGAGGTGCTGCTGGCGGCCTGGCGCCAGTGGGGGCGCGCGTGCCTGCCGCGGCTGGTGGGCATGTTTGCCTTCGTCGTGTTCGACAGTGCGCGGGGTACGCTGACCTGCGTGCGTGATGCCTTCGGCATCAAGCCGTTCTTCTACACCCGCGAGCAGGGCGGATTCCTGTTCGCCTCCGAGGTGGCGGCGATCAAGGCGCTCAAGCAGGAGCGCGTGCAGCTTGACTGGCAGCGCGCCTACGACTACCTGGTGCATGCCGACTATGACAGCGGGGCGCGCAGCTTCCTCGAGGGTGTGTTGCACCTGCTGCCTGGTCATCTGGTCGAGCTGGACCTGGCCTCAGGTGCGCTGGGTGAGCCGCAGCGCTGGTGGACGCCAAGCATCGAGCAGCGCAGCGATCTGAGCTTTGCCGATGCCACCGAGCAGCTGCGCGAGCGTTTTCTGGCCAGTGTGAGGTTGCACCTGCGCAGCGATGTGCCGCTGGGCGCGGCGCTCTCCGGCGGCATCGACTCCTCGGCGGTGGTCTGTGCCATGCGCCATGTGGAGCCGGACCTGCCGATCAACACCTTCAGCTATATCGCCCGCGGCAGTGCGATGTCGGAGGAGGTGTGGGTGGATCGGGTCAACCAGCATGTGGGGGCCCGGCCGCACAAGGTGATGGTCAGCGGCGACGAGCTGGCCCGTGATCTGGACGACATGATCGCTGCCCAGGGCGAGCCCTTCGGCAGTACCAGCATCTATGCCCAGTACCGGGTCTTCCAGCTCGCTCGCGAGCAGGGTGTGACCGTGACCCTGGACGGGCAGGGGGCCGACGAGATGCTGGCCGGCTACAACGGCTATCCGGGGCAGCGCATCCGCAGCCTGCTGGAGAAGGGGCAGCTGGCCGAGGCCTGGCATTTCCTTGACGCGTGGTCCCGCTGGCCGGGTCGCAGCCGTCTGGCCGGGGCCAAGCGCGCGGTGGCGGAAATGAGTCAGGGCGCGCTCTACGATGCCCTGCGCCGGCTCAACGGCATGCACAGTCTGCCGCACTGGATTCGCTCGGCCCCGCTGGAGGAACACGGCATCATCCGCCGTTATCCGCGCCAACGCGCCCAGGACGGCAGTGCCGGCCGCCGGGTGATGGCCGAACTGGCCCTGTGCCTGACCCAACGCGGGCTGCCGGCCCTGCTGCGCCACGGCGACCGCAACTCGATGCGCTTCTCGGTGGAGAGCCGCGTACCCTTTCTCACCCTCGACATGGTCGAGCTGGCGCTGTCGCTGCCCGAGTCCTACCTGATTTCCCCGCAGGGCGAGACCAAGCACATTTTCCGTGCCGCCATGCGGGGAATAGTTCCGGATGATATTCTCGACCGCCGCGACAAAATCGGCTTTGCCACGCCCGAGCAGGAATGGCTGCTAGGCATGGCCGGCCAGGTGCGCAGTTGGCTAGCCGAAGATCTGCAACTGCCATTCCTCGACCAGGCGGCCGTGCTAGCCGAGTTCGATCGCGTGGTGGCGGGCCGCCAGGCGTTTTCCTGGCAGGTCTGGCGCTGGATCAATTTCTGTCGCTGGTATACCCAATTCTTGGGTCGGTAATTTTCATATTTTGTTTGGAAGAGTGATGGCAAGGCCATGCTGAGTATTTTGATGTCGGTGAAGAACGAGGCTCGGTATGTTGAGGTCGCGCTTCGCTCAATAGAGCCTGCCCTGCCAGCCGATATCGAGATGGTGGTGGTTGATGACGGCTCCACCGACGGGACGGCGGATATTGTGGAGCAGCTGAACTTGCCGTTCGTGAGACTTGTGCGAACTGAAGGTATTGGGAAGGCGGCAGCTTATAGTCTTGCATATGAGAATGCTAAGGGCTCCTACTTCATTTTGTTTGCGGGAGATGATCTGCTCGAGCCCGCAGCACTTGAAGCCCGAATTGCGCCATTGCGCTTTTTTGCACAGGATGTGTCGGTTGTTACATTTTGTAAGCTGAAATCATTTTCAAGTCAGAAGAAGTATGACGGTATGGTTCTTCCCAAGAATCCTCGTCTCGGCTTAGAGTCTGGAGGCTGCATAGCATTTAATCGTTGCTTCGCTGAGCGTGCCTTTCCCATTCCGTCAACGCTTGCCAATGAAGATAGCTGGCTGATGCTTCAGGTCCGTTATTCCGGCGTCAAGGTGATTCAGGTTCCGGTAATAGGTCTGTTGTACCGTATACATCAGAACAATAGCTATCAGCGGGGTGTTTCATTTAACACGGTAAACGAGCAAATGTGGATGCGGCAGCGGGCTCTGTTTTTTTTCTATGAGCAATACCGGGAGCAACTTTCCTCAGCTCAGCAGCGAGAAATACTTTTTGAATTGGTCGTTCAATTGCTGCGTTATCTTGGAAGGCCTGTTCCCATGTTGCTGCTGAATGATATCGGCTTGAAAGTGAGGATTAAGGCATTATTCAATTCGACATCGGTTCTCTACTGGCTTCGGGAACGCTTCTACAAATTTTTTTCAGGTAGGTGAGGCGTGCGGATTCTCGTCCTTTCCCAGTACTTCTGGCCGGAAAGCTTCATCATCAATGACATTGTGCGCACGCTCGACGCGCAGGGCCACGAGGTGGTGGTCGCCACCGGCAAGCCCAACTATCCCGATGGCAAGGTCTTCGAAGGCTACCGCGCTGCAGGTACCCAGCGCGAACGTTACCTGGGACGCGTCGAAGTGCTGCGGGTGCCGCTTTGGCCGCGCGGGCAGGGTGGTGCGAAGAATCTGATCCTCAATTACCTGTCCTTTGTATTCAGCGGTCTGCTGTGTTTGCCTTGGATGCTACGTGGGCGCGAGTTCGACGCCATCCTGGTGTTCGCCCCATCACCGATCACCCAGGCAATTCCGGCGATTCTGCTCAAGTGGTTGAAGAGGGCGAAACTTGCTCTGTGGGTGCAGGATCTCTGGCCTGAGAGCCTCTCAGCCACAGGCTTTGTGCGTAAACCCTACCTGCTGCGTGTAGTGGGCTGGATGGTGCGTGGTATCTATCATCAGTGCGACACGCTACTCGTGCAGTCACGGGCTTTCATCGAACCGGTGGCGCACTACGCTGATCGGGCGAAGATTCAGTACTACCCCAACTCCATGGATATAAGCAGTTCGAAGGCTGTGGTGCCGGTGCCGAGCGAGTTGCTTGAGTTGCTTGAGAAGTATTTCTGCATTGTTTTCGCCGGTAACTTGGGTACTGCACAGGCGCTGGAAACCATCGTGCAGGCGGCGGTTCATCTGCGAGATGATCCGCATATCCGTCTGGTTCTGGTCGGCAGCGGTAGCCGCCTGGCCTGGCTCAAGGCGCAGCAGCAGGCGCATGGCCTGGATAATCTGGTACTGCCGGGGCGTTTCCCCATGGAGGCGATGCCACAGATCTTCGAGCGCGCTTCGGCCCTGCTGGTATCGCTGAACAATGAACCGGCTTTTGCACAGACCATCCCTAGTAAAATTCAGGCTTACTTGGCCGCCGGCCGACCGATCATCGCCTGCATGAATGGCGAGGGGGCTCGAGTGGTCTACGAGGCGCGCGCAGGCCTCGCCTCGCCGGCCGAACAGGTGTTGCCGCTGGTGGCTAACATTCAGCGTATCAAAGAGATGGGGGATGCAGAGCGTATTGCTATGGGCCAGTCCGGCAAGGCTTACTTTGATGCCAATTTTGAGATAGAGCGGCAGGTCGAAATCTTGGTGAGGTATTTGGTGGGAACGCCGTCCAGTAAAGGTTGTGAATGATATGAAGGTTCTCGTCCTAGGCGTCACCGGTATGCTCGGTAATGCTGTTTTTCGCGTTTTTGCTGCCGATGTGGCTTGCCAGGCCTGGGGCACGCTGCGCAGTGCTTCGGCCTTGCATCACTTTCCGCAGGACAGCCATGCACACTTGCTCTGTGGCGTTGATGTACTTGACCAAGATGCTTTGATCGCAGTCATGTCGCAGGTGAAACCAGATGTAGTGATCAACTGCGTTGGGCTAATTAAGCAACTGGCCGATGCCAAAGATCCACTGACGGCGCTACCAATTAATGCCATGCTGCCACATCGTCTGGCGCGGCTGTGCGAGTTGTCTGGTGCGAGGCTCATCCATATCAGTACTGATTGCGTATTCTCCGGGCGCAAGGGCTTGTATCTGGAAAGTGATCTCTCGGATGCCGAAGACCTCTACGGCAAATCCAAGTACATCGGTGAGCTGCAAGACCTGCCACATGCGATCACTCTGCGCACCTCAATCATCGGCCACGAGCTGGGGTCGAACTACGCTCTGGTGGATTGGTTCCTCTCCCAGGAAGGTGGGGTCAAAGGTTTCACTAAGGCGATTTTCTCTGGATTGCCGACGGTCGAACTGGCACGGGTGATGAAGGACTTCGTTGTTCCGCACCCGCAGCTCAATGGCCTGTATCATGTTGCCGCCGAGCCGATCGACAAGTTTCGGCTGCTCAGCCAGGTGGCAGCACAGTATGGCAAGACGATCGATATCCGGCCTGACGATGCGCTGGTTATAGACCGTTCGCTGGACGGTTCACGTTTCCGCGAAGCTACCGGTTACGTGGCACCTGAGTGGCCGGAGCTGATCCGGCGTATGTACGAGCAGCGCCAGTAATCACTCCGGCTTGCTGGTGAAAAGGAATCCACGCAGCCTCCGGGCTGCGTTCACGTTCTGGAAGGTTATATGTTTGATAACAAGGTATTGATGATCACCGGAGGCACCGGCTCCTTCGGTCATACGGTGTTGCGGCGATTCCTCGATACCAATGTGCGTGAGATCCGCATCTTCTCCCGTGACGAGAAGAAACAGGAGGATATGCGCATCGCCCTGGCCAACGACAAGATCAAGTTCTACATCGGCGATGTGCGTGATTACGACAGCCTCAAGCAGGCGATGGTCGGGGTGGACTACATCTTCCACGCGGCAGCGCTCAAGCAGGTGCCGTCCTGTGAGTTCTATCCGATGGAGGCGGTGCGTACCAACGTCAATGGCACTGAGAACGTGCTCAATGCGGCCATCTCCAGCGGCGTCAAACGCGTGGTGGTACTTTCTACCGACAAGGCCGTGTACCCGATCAATGCCATGGGCATTTCCAAGGCTATGTCTGAGAAGCTGATGGTTGCTAAGTCGCGGATGATTCCGGCCGGAGGCACCGTGGTTTGTGCCACTCGCTACGGCAACGTGATGGCCTCGCGTGGCTCGGTAATACCTTTATTTATTGATCAGTTACGCAGTGGCGAGCCGCTGACCGTCACCGACCCCAACATGACGCGTTTCCTGATGTCGCTTGAGGATTCCGTCGACTTGGTGCTGCATGCCTTTGAACATGGCGAGCAGGGTGATCTGTTTGTGCAGAAGGCACCGGCGTCCACCGTCGGTGACTTGGCACAGGCGCTCAAGGAGCTGTTCGGGCACGATAACGCCGTGCGTGTGATCGGCACCCGACATGGCGAGAAACTCTACGAGTCGTTGGTGTCCCGCGAGGAGATGGCCAAGGCCGAGGATATGGGCCGCTACTACCGCATTCCTGCGGACAACCGCGATCTGAATTACAAGAAGTATTTCGTCGAAGGCGAGGAGAAGATCGCCGAGTTCGATGATTACACCTCGCACAATACCGAGCGCCTGGACATCGAAGGCATCAAGCAACTGCTGCTCAAGCTCGACTACATCAAGGAGCAGCTCGATGCTTAAGGTTATGACCCTGGTAGGGACGCGTCCTGAGTTGATCAAAATGAGTCGGGTAATTGCCGAACTCGACTGCCAGGTTAATCACGTGTTGGTGCACTCCGGGCAGAATTACGACTATGAGCTGAACCAAGTCTTCTTCGAAGACCTGGAAATCCGCAAGCCAGATCACTTTCTTGGCGCTGCCGGTGAAACTGCTGCACAGACTATTGCAGAGGTAATCGCCAAGGCTGATGCCGTGTTCGAGCTGGAAAACCCCGATGCACTGTTGCTGTATGGCGACACCAATACCTGCTTGGCGGTCATTGCGGCCAAACGTCGGAAGATTCCCGTGTTTCATATGGAAGCGGGAAATCGCTGCTTTGACCAGCGGGTACCGGAGGAGCTCAATCGCAAGGTGCTCGATCACCTGTCTGACATCAACATGGTGCTTACCGAACATGCACGTCGGTACTTGATCGCTGAGGGCATTCGTCCCGAGACTATCATCAAGACCGGTTCGCACATGCATGAAGTACTGGACTACTACCGGCCAAAGATCGAGGCCTCTGACGTGCTTGCTCGCGAGGGGCTGGAGGCTGGCAAGTTCTTTATTGTCAGCGCCCATCGTGAGGAGAACGTCGACACTCCGGATAATCTGCGCGATCTACTTGCCACCCTACGTGCACTGGCCGATGAGTATGGTTATCCGCTGATCGTGTCGACCCATCCACGTACTCGTAAGCGTCTGGAGGCGCTGGGCGAATCACTGGAGCACCCGCTGATTCGCTTTTCCAAGCCATTCGGTCTTTTGGATTACATCAAGCTGCAGATGAATGCGTTCTGTGTGCTATCCGACAGCGGCACCATTACTGAAGAAGCTTCTTTACTCAACCTTCCGGCAGTGACCCTGCGCAACGCTCACGAGCGTCCGGAGGGCATGGACCAGGGCACTCTGATAATGAGTGGATTAAAGAAGGATTCGGTGTTGTTGGCGGTCAAGGTTATTACCAGCCAACATCAACCCGGAGCGCGTCGTATTCCGCTGGTTCCTGATTATGAAGGTGGCCCGGTTTCGTTGCAGGTCGTGCGAGTCGTGCTCAGCTACACCGACTATGTAAATCGTACTGTCTGGCACAAGGGTTAAAGCCATGCGTGTTTTGCTTACGGGTGCCAGCGGTTTCGTTGGGCGCGCAGTGCAGGCACGCCTGCTAGCCGATGGTGTACATGAATTGCGCTGCGCCATGCGGCAGTTACCGACTACTTCCCCGGCTAATTGTGAAGTTTGCCTGTCCCCAGGGCTGGCTTCGGATGCGGATTGGTCGACGGCATTGGCTAATGTTGATGCTGTCATCCATTGCGCCGCTCGGGTGCATGTGATGAACGAGCAAGCTATTGACCCGCTTGCCGAGTTTCGTCAGGTCAATGTTGAGGGCACTCTGCGGCTGGCTCGCCAAGCAGTGGAGGCTGGAGTACGTCGTTTCATCTTCGTCAGCTCGATAAAGGTCAATGGTGAGCAGACCTTACCGGGGCATGCCTATTGTGCCGATGACGTGCCTGAGGCTGTAGACCCATATGGCATATCCAAATATGAGGCCGAAGAAGGGTTGAGGGCGTTGGCTGCCGAGACAGGGCTGGAGGTGGTTATTGTTCGTCCGCCGCTGATTTATGGTCCGGGCGTGAAGGCAAACTTCCACAGCATGCTGCGTTGGTTGCATCGTGGTATACCACTACCCTTTGGGGCTATCGATAACCATCGTAGTTTTGTGGCGCTGGATAATCTGGTGGATTTACTGGTGTTGTGTCTCACGCATCCGGCGGCAAGTGGGCAGCGTTTTCTTGTGAGCGATGGTGAGGATCTGTCTACGACAGAGTTGTTGCGCCGCTTGAGTAGCGCCTTGGGACGCCCGGCCAGATTAATTCCTATTCCTCAATCATGGATCGAGCATGGCGCGGCTTTATTGGGGCAGCGCGCGCTGAGCCAGAGGTTATGTGGCTCGCTACAGGTGAATATAGATAAAACTCGCGAGTGCCTAGGCTGGGTGCCGCCACTTACTGTGGAGCAGGCACTGGCCAAGACAGCTGCACACTTTCTGGAAGACGCCCATTCATGAGTGTTCTGATCTTTAGCTTTTTAGTTGCTGTGTTGTCCTGGACATTGACAGCCTGGTTGCGGCGCTATGCGTTGTCTCGCAGCTTGATGGATGTTCCTAATGCACGCAGTTCCCATAGCCAACCTACGCCGCGGGGCGGTGGCATGGCTATTGTTGCGGCCTTCCTGTTTGCGCTGTGTATAGCTTTCTCCATGGGCATGGGAGTTCAACCTGAGTACTTTTATGCATTGAGCGGTGCTGGTGCGCTTATCGCAGTGCTTGGTTTTCTTGATGACCATGGTCATATAGCTGCTCGCTGGCGTTTGCTTGGGCATTTCACGGCTGCTGCTTGGGTGCTGTTCTGGCTCAATGGTTTGCCACCTGTGCAAGTGTTCGGCCATATAGTTGATTTGGGCTGGCTTGGTTATTTGCTGGCCTCTCTCTATTTGGTATGGCTGCTCAATCTGTACAACTTTATGGATGGTATTGACGGTATTGCCAGTGTCGAGGCTATCAGCGTTTGCCTTGGTGGTGCCCTGATGTATGGCTTGCTTGGGCATTTTAATATGCTGCTCTTACCGCTGTTGCTGGCAGCTGCGGTTGCAGGTTTTTTGTTCTGGAACTTTCCTCCCGCGCGTATTTTTATGGGGGATGCAGGCAGTGGCTTCCTCGGCGTAGTGTTGGGCATCCTCTCTCTGCAAGCCGCGTGGGCCAACTCATCATTACTCTGGGGTTGGTTAATTCTGCTTGGGGTCTTTATTGTCGATGCGACCTTCACCCTTTTCCGGCGGTTGTTACGTGGAGATAAGGTTTATGAAGCCCACCGTAGTCATGCCTATCAATACGCATCACGTCACTTCGGCCGTCACTTACCAGTGACGTTGGCAGTCGTTGCGATCAATTTGTTCTGGTTATTACCAATTGCACTCTGGGTTGCATCAGGTGGTGAAGGCTTGTTTGGGCTGTTGCTGGCCTATACGCCTTTGCTGATCTTGGCTGTCAGGTTTCGAGCCGGAGCGCTGGAGCAAGTATGAGTCCGTTACGAACGTTGTTAGTGCTTGGCGCGGGCGGACATGGCAAGGCTGTTGCTGAGGCTGCATTGCTATCTGGTGAGTGGCAACGTGTCTGCTTTCTCGATGACCGCTGGCCGCAATTAGAGGTGGCCTGTGGGATAGATGTGATCGGTGATCTCGACAGTTTGCTTGAGCCAGGCCTGTCAGTTGCTGGAGGTATTGCCGCTGTGGGTAATAACTCTTTGCGTGAAGTTTGGGCTGCGCGAATTAAAGCTGCAGGTATTGAGTTGGTCAGCATTGTGCACCCGCGCGCCTGGGTGAGTCCGTCAGCTCACATCGGGCAGGGATCGGCTGTACTTGCGATGGCAGTGATTGGGACTGACGCGAGGCTTGGTCAAGGTGCGATCGTCAATGCCGGTGCTGTGGTGGATCACGATGTCTGCATCGGTGACTTTGCCCATCTTGGGGTCGGCGTCAATTTGGCTGGTGGTGTTCATATAGGCGCTTTAGCCTGGCTTCAGGCCGGCTGTAATGCCGGCTATGGTGTTAGCGTTGAATCAGGCGATGTGGTTGCCCCTGGCACCGCATTGCAAGCCAAGCATTAAGGAATAGACATGATTCGCCAGCGGATAGACGCTTTACGTCAGGGTCTCTTGCAGTTGCCGCGTCGACAAAAGCGGTTTTTGCAAGTGGTGACTGATGTCGCTCTGATCTGGTTGGCGCTATGGCTTTCATTTGCCCTACGTCTAGGAGAACTGGATGCGGCCCAACCGTTTGACGGTCATGGTTGGCTATTCTTATTAGCACCCATTATCGCTTTGCCGATCTTTATTCGTTTGGGTATGTATCGGGCGGTGATGCGCTATGTGGGTAATGATGCGCTGCTTACAATTGCCAAGGCTGTTACGTTATCAGCCTTGGTGCTGGCTTTGGCGGTCTACTGGTATCGCGGGCCTACGGCTCTGGTGCCACGCTCGATGGTATTCAATTACTGGTGGTTAAGCCTTTTACTTTTGGGCGGTTTGCGCCTTGCCATGCGCCAGTATTTTGCAGGTAATTGGTTCCAGTTAAATTCAGAGCGAACAGCAGTGGCTCCGCTTTTGCCTAGAGTTGCGGTTTACGGTGCTGGTTCAGCGGGTAATCAATTGGTCGCGGCTTTGCGTATGGGGCGCGCCATGCGACCTGTAGCATTTATTGATGATGACCCAGGCATCGCCAATCGCACCATCGCAGGATTGCGCGTGTACACCCCTAAACACATCTCGCAAATGATTGATGAGACCGGCGCTGATGAGATTCTCTTGGCGATGCCTTCTACTTCACGTGGGCGCCGCCGGCAGATCCTTGAAACGCTGGAAGCATTTCCCCTGCATGTACGCAGTATTCCTGGCTTTATGGACCTGGCCAGTGGCAGGGTGAAGGTTGAGGATGTGCAGGAAGTCGACATTGCCGATCTGCTTGGCCGTGATGCCGTACCGCCGCAGCAGGCGTTGTTTGAACGCTGTATTCGCAGTCAGGTGGTGATGGTGACCGGGGCTGGAGGCTCCATTGGTTCTGAGCTTTGCCGGCAGATTTTACTTAATGGACCTGTAACCCTTTTGCTGTTCGAACACAGCGAATTCAATCTATACAGCATTCACAGTGAGCTGGACGCGAGGGTCAAGCGTGAGTCGTTACCGCTGCGTTTGGTGCCGATTCTGGGCTCAATTCGTAACGCCTCGCGTCTTGCTGATGTGATGTGCACCTGGAAGGTCAATACGGTTTACCACGCAGCGGCTTACAAGCATGTGCCGATGGTGGAACACAATATTGCCGAGGGCGTGCTGAACAACCTGATGGGGACGCTCAATACTGCGCAGGCGGCGGTCAAGGCGGGCGTAACCAATTTTGTGTTGATTTCCACTGACAAGGCGGTGCGTCCAACTAACGTAATGGGCAGCACCAAGAGGTTGGCTGAGATGGTGTTGCAGGCGCTCAGTCGCGAGTCTGCCCCTGTGTTGTTTGCTGATGATGAGGCCGTACATCAACTCAATAAGACGCGCTTTACCATGGTGCGCTTCGGCAATGTTTTAGGCTCGTCTGGCTCGGTGATTCCGCTATTTCATGAGCAGATCCGCAAGGGTGGGCCGGTCACGGTTACTCACCCGAATATCACGCGTTACTTTATGACCATCCCCGAGGCCGCGCAGTTGGTCATTCAGGCGGGCTCAATGGGGGAAGGCGGTGACGTGTTCGTGCTGGATATGGGCGAACCGGTGAAAATTGCTGTGCTGGCCGAGAAAATGATTCACCTCAGCGGGTTGAGTGTACGTTCGGATAAGACGCCGCACGGCGATATCGCCATCGAGTTCACCGGCCTGCGTCCAGGTGAGAAGCTCTACGAGGAGTTGCTGATTGGCGATAACGTCAGCCCAACCGAACACCCGATGATCATGCGCGCCAATGAGGAGCATTTGCCTTGGGAGCAATTCAAGGAGCGCCTGGGTGAGTTGCTGGCTGCAGTTGAGTGCGATGATTATGAGCGCGTGCGGCAGTTACTGAGGGAAACCGTCAATGGTTACAAACCCGAAGGTGAGATTGTTGACTGGATCCATGTTAAGCGCAGTGTTGAGCCCTAATTCGCTCTGTGTGTGATGATGAAAATCACAGTGATTTGACAACTGGATGACAGCAGCTAGTTTTCAAGAGCGTGGAGAGGGAAGTCCCACGCTTTGAGAAAAACTAACGTAAGGATACGCATATGCTGAAAGTCAAACTGTCGTCACTGTTGTTCGCTCTGCTGGCCACTTTCTCTGTTGCAAGCATTGCTGCTGAAACTCCCGCGCAACAAGCACCTTCTGCTGCAGTAACTGAAGCCACCCCAATCAATAAGGTCAATCTCAATACGGCTGATGCCGCCACCTTGCAGCGTGAGCTGACAGGTATTGGTGAGGTCAAGGCGCAGGCGATTGTGGCTTATCGTGATGAGCACGGTGACTTTGCTTCGGTGGATGAGTTGTTGGAGGTCAAGGGCATTGGCGAGGCTACGCTGGAGAAGAACCGCGATAAGTTAGGTATCAACTGACGCATTGACCTGTTGTGCTGAACAAGGCCGGTTCTGAACCGGCCTTTTTGTTTTCTGGCTGAGTGGGCTGCGTATTAACGGTGAGGGTTTATGTTGTGGTCTGCAGTCGCGGCAGATGCGGTGCTGGTCTTTCATCTGCTGTTTATTCTGTTTGCCTTGCTGGGCGGCTTGCTGGTGTGGCGGTGGCGCAGTTTGGTCTGGCTGCATGTGCCGGCGGCCGTGTGGGGTGTGCTGGTGGAGTTGATGCACTGGCCCTGTCCGCTGACGCCACTGGAGCAGAGTTTGCGGCTGGCCGCCGGGCAGCTGTTGTGAGTGGGGCTTAGGCCGCCTTATTCAGATGGATGATGGTGTGCGGGCAAGATAATTTCCCCAGCTACACTGGCCCCATCAATCACAGCAGCAAAGGCAGCTTTCTATGCAAAATCGCATGATGATCACCGGCGCGGGTTCAGGTTTGGGGCGTGAGATTGCCCTGCGTTGGGCGCGTGAGGGCTGGCAGTTGGCGCTGTCGGATGTCAATGAGCCAGGCCTGGTGGAAACCCTGCAACTGGTGCGTGAGGCAGGCGGTGATGGTTTCACCCAGCGCTGCGATGTGCGTGATTACAGCCAGCTGACGGCGTTTGCCCAAGCCTGTGAAGAGAAGCTGGGTGGCATTGATGTGATCGTCAACAACGCCGGCGTGGCTTCTGGTGGATTCTTCAGTGAGCTGTCGCTGGAGGATTGGGATTGGCAGATTGCGATCAACCTGATGGGCGTGGTCAAGGGCTGCAAGGCCTTCCTGCCGTTGCTGGAAAAGAGCAAGGGCAAGATCGTCAATATCGCGTCCATGGCGGCCTTGATGCAGGGGCCGGCAATGAGCAACTACAACGTGGCCAAGGCGGGCGTAGTGGCCCTGTCGGAAAGCCTGCTGATCGAATTGAAGATGCTCGAAGTGGGTGTGCATGTGGTGTGCCCATCGTTCTTTCAGACCAATCTGCTGGATTCCTTCCGTGGCCCAACGCCAACGATGAAGGCGCAGGTCGGCAAGCTGCTGGAAAGCTCACCGATCAGTGCGGCGGATATTGCCGATTACATCTATGAAGAAATTGCCAAGGGCGAGTTCATGATTCTGCCTCATCAGCAAGGCCGTATGGCCTGGGCCGTTAAGCAGAAGAACCCGCAGTTGCTGTACAACGAAATGACCGCCATGGCTGACAAGATGCGTGCTCCGCGCAGCAAATGATGCCGGTGTGAGGATGATCTTGCTGATCATCCGGTCAGCTTAATCGGTGCTTGGGCTTGCCTGAGGCAGGCTCGGGCGTTAGGGTTTGCGGTCATGTCGGCATGGCCGCGAAACTGATGGTATTTCTGTGAAACCTTTCCCGCGGGCCCTGTTGTTGCTGGCCCTGGTTCTGGCTGCAATCAACTTGCGGCCTGGCATCACCTCCCTGGCACCGCTGATCGAGCGGATTGCCGAAGAACTGGCCTTGAGCCGTAGCCTGATCAGCCTGACAACTGCCTTGCCGGTACTGTGCATGGGCCTGCTGGCACCCTTCGCGCCACGTCTGGCTTTACGCTTTGGGCTCGAACGTACTATCGCCCTGTGCATGGCATTGATTGCCGCAGCGCTGCTGCTGCGCCTGATCGGACATGCCAGTGCCATTCTGATCGGCAGTGCGGTGTTGCTGGGCGCGGCCATCGCGGTTGCGGGGCCGTTGCTCTCGGGGTTTATCAAGCGTCATTTCGCTGGGCGTATGGGCAGTGTGGTCGGCTGGTATTCGCTGAGCATGGCGATTGGTGGTGCTGGCGGCGCGGTGCTGACCGTACCGGCCACCCAATGGCTGAGCGATGATTGGACCCGTGGGCTGGCCGTATGGGCCTTGCCGGCGTTGTTGGGCTTGCTGCTCTGGCTGTGCCTGCCCAATCGCGCTGAAGCGGACGCGGACGCCGCCGGTGCTGGCCTACCCTGGGGCAGCCCGCGGGCCTGGCTGATCAGTGCATTCTTTGCCATTCAGGCGGGGCTGTTCTATGCCCTGGCCACCTGGGCGGTGGCGCGTTACCACGAGGCTGGGTTGAGCGTGCTGCACAGCAACAGCTTGTTCAGTGTGTCGATGCTGATGGGCTTGCCCAGTTCATTCCTGCTGCCTTGGTTGGCGCAACGGTTCCACAATCGTTATCTGTTACTGATGGGGTGTGGCCTGTTGTCATCGATCAGCCTGATCATGATCACCTTCCAGCCGACTGTGCTGCCCGAGCTCTGGGCGGTGACCATCGGCTTTGGCCTGGGCGGCTCGTTTGCTCTGTCCCTGGTATTGCCGTTGTATGAGGCGGGCTCGCCACTGGCGGTCAGCCGCTGGACGGCAATGATGCTGTGCATGGGCTACAGCCTGGCGTGCCTGACTCCAGTGCTGACCGGCCTTGCGCGTGATCTGGCGGGCAGTTATCAACTGCCCTTTATGGTGCTCACGGTACTGGCGTTGCTGATGACGCTGTTGGCCTGGCTGATGCGCCATGGCCCGTCGCGCAGCCCTGGCTGAGACGGGTTTTGCCCTCGATAACGCTTATTTGGCAGCAGTTCCTTCCTTGGCCTCGGAGGCTGTGATAGAAGGCAGCCTTGATTTGCTGGAGTGCCTGCGTGGAGTCGGAATCCATCGTTTATGGTTGCATCCGTGACTGGCCGTCGGATAGCCCGGCGGAAAGCCGTTTGCGCCGTGAGATCAATCGCCAGGTGCTCGATGAGTTGCCCGCGGGCGATGCCTGGAGCTTTCTCGGGCGGGAGATGTTTGCCTGTTGCGAGCAACCGGGCGATGGCCTGTACCAGACTCAGGTGATCCACTTCGGTGCCAGCTACCGCACGGTGGAGTATGAGTGGAGCCTGTGGATCAAGCAGTTCGAGGCGCTGCTCAAGCGTCTGTACTGGGCCAGCGCAGTGGTGCACCTGGAAACCGAGCTGAACGGCACCCACACCTTTCGCTGGGAGTCGGATAACGGTTTTCACAGCCCGCAGGAAGGCGAGTTGCGTGTGCGTTGCGCGTGGGAGCGCGAGGGTGGGTTACGTGGTTAACCGCCTTTAATCGTCCAGTCCTTCAAGTGCATCCAGCCATTCTTTCGGCACATCACGCTTCAACGCCAGCTGGCATTGCTGGCTGTCCGCATCGAACACAATCACTGCCTGGCCTTTGCTCAAGGCGTGGCGTACCCGTTCGATACGCGTATCCAGCGGGGTTTCGTCGCCGTTATCGGTGCCGTCACGGGTGACGAAGTCTTCGATCAGCCGGGTCAGGGTGTCAGCTTCAAGCAGGTGATAGGGGATCAGCACGGTAGGGTCTCCAAAAGGCAGCGCGATCCTAACGTGCGCCGTCCAGCCTGGCCATGTTTGCCGTGCAGTTACTGGACGGAGGGTTCAGTAGGCAGCAGGTAGGTTTCCAGGGTGCTGTACAGCTTGGCGCTGTCCAGCGGTTTGCCGAGGAAGTCATTCATTCCGGAGTCGACTCCGTGCTGGCGGTGTTCATCGAGGATATGTGCGGTCAGGGCGATGATCGGCACCGCTGGCAGGTTGTTCTGGCGCTCCAGGCGGCGGATCTGCCGGGTGGCTTCGAAGCCATCCATTTCCGGCATTTCACAGTCCATCAGGATCAGTTGCGTGGCGTTCGGGTCGCGCTGGTATTCGTTGAGTGCCGCCAGGCCGTTGGTAACCAGGCGCACGTTGTAGCCGCGCTTTTTCAGAAAGCCTTGGACGACCAACTGATTCACCGGGTTGTCTTCAGCCACCAGGATGCAGGGCGCACTGCCGGTATCGGTGTGGGTTTTCGGTAGCGGTTTGATCTCCGCTGCACGCGGTTCTTCATAGAGTTCCAGCAGTGCACTGCGCAGGGCATTGATCGCCAGCGGCTGCGGCAGGCCTAGCAGGCGCAGGCCGCCAGAGTTGGGCAATTGCTGACACTGCTCCGGTGCGCAGAGCAGCAGCACGCGCTGACCCGGTTGCAGCAACGGGCGCAGCGAATCCAGCCAGTGCTGGATGCTGCCTGGCCACGGCGCCATCAGCACCAGCAGCGGCGGTGCGGCGAAGTCTTCCAGGTAGCCGTGCAGGGTTTCCGGGTTCTGGCAGCGCTCGGTGCGCATGCCCCAGCGCCCGAGCAGGCGGCTCAGGGCATCCAGGCCCAGGCCATCGAGTGAGGTGAGCAGCGCAGTGCGGCCCTTGAGCAACTCATGCAGTGGGTCGGTGGGCAGCGGCTCGTCAGCCTGTGGAATATCGAAGGCAAAGCGTGTGCCCTGGCCCGGGGTGCTTTGCACCTCGATACGGCCGCCCATCATCTCCACCAGCTCCTTGCTGATCGCCAGGCCCAGGCCGCTGCCACCATAGCGGCGGGTGGTACTGGAGTCGCCCTGGGCGAAGGATTCGAACAGCTGGGTCAGGGCCTGGTCGCTGATGCCGATACCGCTGTCGCTGATGGCGAACACCAGGTGCGGATTGCCCTGGGAGTCATTGCGCCGGCAGACATTAAGCGCCACATGACCTTCGGCGGTGAATTTCAGGGCGTTGCTGAGCAGGTTCATCAACACCTGCTTGAGCCGCGTCGGGTCGCCCTGGGCGCGGCGCGGTACGCCACTTTCCAGGCTGACGTAGAGGCGCAGGCGCTTGTCCAGGGCTTGTCCGGTGAACAGGCTGAGGGTGTCGGAAATCAGCTCCTCCAGATCGAACTCGATATGTTCCAGGCTGAGCTTGCCGGATTCGATGCGCGCGTAATCGAGGATGTCGTTGATCACCGCCATCAGCGAGCTGCCGGAGCTGGAAATGGTGTCGACATAGAAGCGCTGGCTGCGATCCAGCGGGGTTTCCTTGAGCAGCTGCAGCATGCCCAGCACGCCATTGAGCGGGGTGCGGATTTCGTGGCTCATCTTGGCCAGGAAGCGGCTCTTGGCCAGGTTCTCGATTTCCGCCTGCTCGGCGGCGCGGCGAGACTGGAAGCCTTCCTCCTTGAGCAGGTTGATGCGATCGGCCAGGCCGATGGACAGGGTGATCAGTTCGATGGTCACACCAATTTTCACCGCCGTAGCACCGAACACCCCCAGCACTTCCAGGCCGAGCGAGCCGGTGGTGGCCTGAATAAAGGCGAACAGCAGGATGGCCCAGGCCAGGGTGTAGTAGGAGCCGTAGCGTACGCCGCGGCGCCAGATATACAGGCCGGTGAGCAGCAGGGTTAGCGAGACCAGTGACACCGTGACGCTGGCGAGGATATTCCAGGCGCTGAAGCCGATCAGTGGCACTGACAACAGGCAGCCGGCACACACCAGCATCAGCAGGCGCAGGCCAGTATCCAGGCGTGGGAAGTACTGCGGCGCATGCAGGAAATGCCGGCTGAACTGAATCGCCGTCAGGCAGTGCAGGTACATCAGGATGTAGATGCTTACTGACTGGAAGGCCACATGCTCAGGCAGCAGTTTGAACAGCATGCCGTCAAAGCAGGCCGCCAGCACACCGACGTTGAGGTTGTAGGCCAGGTACCAGAAGTAGGCGGATTCGCGCAGTGAAATAAACAGGAACAGGTTGTAGCAGAACATCGCAAACAGCACGCCGTAGAACGCACCGTTGAAGCCCATAAGGTTTTCCTGGGCGGCTGCGCTGGCCTGGTAGGTGCTGAAGAACACCGGCATGAAGATCGTGCTGCTGGTCTTCACCCGAATCAGCAGGGTGCTCTCGCCGGTGGGCAGTTCAAGTGGGAACCAGAAATTGCGCACCTGTACCGGGCGTTGGGAGAAGGCATAACGGTCGCCGCTTTCCTGCATCTGCCACTGGCCATCGGCATGGGCCAGGAACACCTGCAGGTGATCGAGCAGCGGGTAGTTGATTTCCAGATAGCCGGCCAGGTTCTGCGCCAGCACGTTGTTCAGGCGGATCTTGAACCACCAGGTGGCGTCATTCTTGCCGAGGTTGGCGTGCGGGCCTTGCACTGGGGTGAAGCGTTCATCCGCCAGGGCCGCGACCTGTTCGATGCTCATGTCACCCTGGGGGTCTTCCAGGTAGGCCATGGCGGGGCCCAGTGACAGGCGTAGGTCACTGTTATCCAGCGTTGCAGGCTGCAGCGCCCACGCCGATCCGCACAGCCAGAAGAGCACCACCGCCAGCCAAATCCGAGGCATTCAGCGACCTCAATATTATTTTCTGAGGCCTGATCCGGCCCCGCGTCATGCCATCACTTTGCCCTGATGCGCGCGACCCTTCAAGCGTCCTGATCACGTGGGCGCAACAGGCTGTCAACGCTGGGCACGCGGGTGTCGCTGGCCATCTGTGCATCGTGTTCCAGTTGATGGCTGAAACGCTCCAGCGAGCCCTGTGCCGGCTGAGCATCGCTGGCAAATACCGGTGGGCTGAGCAGGTAGGCCGTGAGCAGACTGCTGAGGGATTTGAGGCTGTCGAGATGCGTGCGTTCGTAGCCATGGGTGGCATCGCAACCAAAGGCCAGCAGGGCGGTGCGGATGTCGTGGCCGGCAGTGACCGCTGACTGTGCGTCGCTGTGGTAGTAGCGAAACAGGTCGCGGCGCACCGGGATTTCATGCTCACTGGCCAGGCGCAGCAGCTGGCGCGACAGGTGATAGTCGTAAGGCCCGCCTGAGTCCTGCATGGCCACGCTGATGGTGTGCTCGCTAGACTGCTGGCCTGGCGCAACCGGGGCGATATCGATGCCAACAAACTCGCTGACATCCCAGGGCAGAGCGGCTGCCGCACCAGAACCGACTTCCTCCGTGATGGTAAACAGCGGGTGGCAGTCGATCTCCGGCTCCAGGCCGCTTTCCTGGATGGCCTTGAGCGCGGTGAGCAGCGCCGCAACGCCGGCTTTGTCATCCAGGTGGCGCGCGCTGATATGACCGCTTTCGGTGAACTCTGGCAGTGGGTCGAAGGCGACGAAGTCACCCACCGAGATACCCAGCGATTCGCAGTCGGCGCGGGTGCTGCAGTAGGCATCCAGGCGCAGTTCGACGTGGTCCCAGCTGATCGGCAATTGGTCCACGGCGGTATTGAAGGCATGTCCCGAGGCCATCAGTGGCAGCACGCTGCCGCGAATCACGCCCTGATCGGTAAACACGCTGACGCGGCTGCCCTCGGCAAAACGGCTTGACCAGCAGCCGACGGCGGCCAGGCCCAGGCGGCCGTTGTCCTGCAGTTCGCGGACGATGGCGCCAATGGTGTCCAGGTGCGCGGAAACTGCGCGATCCGGGCTGCTCAGTTTGCCTTTGAGGGTGCCGCGAATGGTGCCGCGACGGGTCATCTCGAAGGGGATGCCGATCTCCTCCAGGCGTTCGGCGACGTAGCGCACGATGGTGTCGGTAAAACCGGTAGGGCTGGGAATGGCGAGCATTTCCAGCAGCACTTTCTGTAGGTAGGCGAGGTCGGGTTCGGGGAGTTTTTGCATACAGCTGCTCCTTGCGACAAGTGTTCGAGAGGCCTACGATCTCATGGAGTGGATAACGCCGGGTTACGGGTCTGCTGATGCTTCAAGCCACCTGGCTAAGCGGGAACAGCAGGTCGATAAAGCGCTCGGCGGTGGGTTGCGGCTGGTGGTTGGCCAGGCCGGCGCGTTCGTTGGCTTCGATAAACACATACTCGGGTTGATCGGCCGCGGGCACCAGCAAATCGAGGCCGACCACTGGGATATCCAGGGCGCGGGCGGCTTTTACCGCAGCATCGGCCAGCGCTGGGTGAAGGATGTCGGTGACGTCTTCCAGGCTGCCGCCGGTGTGCAGGTTGGCAGTTTTGCGCACGGGCAGGCGCTGGCCGGCCGGCAGCACGCTGTCGTAATCCACCCCAGCGGTATGCAGGGTGCGCAGGGTCTCAGCGTCTTTGGGGATGCGGCTTTCACCTTCGGTGGCCGCTTGCCGGCGGCGGCTCTGCGCGTCGATCAGCTCGCTGATGCTGTGCTGGCCATCGCCAACTATTTCAGCTGGACGACGAATCGCCGCAGCGACCACGGCAAAGCCGATCACCAGAATGCGCAGATCAAAACCAGGGTGAAAGCTTTCCAGCAAGACGCGGCTGTCGAAGGTGCTGGCGCGTTCGATGGCGTCCTGAACATCCAGCGGCGTGCGCAGATCCACCGCCACGCCCTGGCCCTGTTCGCCATCCACCGGTTTAACCACCAGGCTGCCGTGCTCGGCGAGAAACGCGGCGTTTTCGTCAGCGCTACCGGCCAGGCGCTGAGCGGGTAGGTGCAGACCGGCCTGCGCCAGGGCGCGGTGGGTCAGGTGTTTGTCCTGGCACAGGGTCATGCTTACCGCACTGGTCAGGTCGCTCAGCGATTCCCGGCAGCGGATGCGCCGGCCGCCGTGGCTCAAGGTAAACAGCCCGGCGTCGGCATCGTCGACCTGTACCTCGATGCCACGGCGCAGCGCTTCATCGACGATGATCCGCGCGTAGGGGTTCATCGGGGTGTGCGGGCCAGGGCCGAGGAACAGCGCTTCGTTGATGCCGTTCTTGCGTTTGATGCTGAACGTCTGCAACTCACGAAAGCCCAGCTTTGCGTACAGGCCCTTGGCCTGTTGGTTGTCGTGCAGCACGGACAGGTCCAAGTGGCTCAGGCCTCGGCTCATAAAGTGTTCGATCAGGTGGCGCACCAGCACCTCGCCGACGCCAGGTCGGCTGCAGCGTGGATCGACCGCCAGGCACCACAGGCTGCTGCCATGATCCGGGTCCTGGTAGGCCTTGCTGTGGTTGAGGCCCATGACGCTGCCGATCACCGCGCCGCTGTGCTCATCCTCGGCCAGCCAGTACACCGGCCCACCCAGGTGGCGCGGGGTGAGTGTGTCGGGCTTGATCGGTAGCATGCCGCGCAGCTGATACAGTGCATTGATCGCCTGCCAGTCCTCGGCATTCTGCGCGCGGCGTACACGGTAACCACGAAAGCCTCGGCGCGCGGGACGGTAGTCGGTAAACCACAGGCGCAGGGTGTCCGACGGATCGAGAAACAGCTGCTGCGGCGCTTGCGCGAGCACCTGCTGTGGGGCCGCCACATACAGGGCGATGTCACGCTCGCCGGGCTGCTCGGTCAGCAGATCGCTGGCCAGGGCAGCAGCATCCGGGTAAGTGTGGCCGATCAGCAGACGGCCCCAGCCACAATGTACGGCGTGCGGTTGGCTGGGCGGTGCGCTGTGATCCTCGGCCAGGCGCGCGGTCAGCCGCTCGTAGGAGGGCGCCTGACCGCGCAACAGGCGTTGGTTAAAGGCAGTGGTACGCATGGGATAGTCCTTTGCTCATTCGCTTGGCCTGGGCTGTGCCAGGTTGTGGGTTTGAGCCGCAACACCCCCGGATTGCATCCGGGCTACGGCGGTGTTGTCGAGGTCTACAGGCCGTGTTCGTTCAACCAAAGATTCAGCGCAGCCAACTGCCACAGTTTGGAGCCACGCAAAGGCGTCAGCTGGCCCTGCGGATCACTCAGCAAACGATCGAGCATGGCCGGGTTGAACAGGCCGCGATCCTGGCTGGGGTCGAGCAGCAGGTCACGCACCCAGCCCAGAGTGGCGCCTTCCAGGTGCTTGAGGCCGGGCACCGGGAAGTACCCCTTGGGCCGGTCGATCACCGCGCTGGGGATGACCCGGCGGGCTGCTTCCTTGAGTACATGCTTGCCGCCATCGGGCAGCTTGAAACGTCCTGGAATACGCGCTGAAAGTTCGGCCAGGCGATAGTCGAGGAACGGTGTGCGCGCCTCCAGGCCCCAGGCCATGGTCATGTTGTCGACCCGTTTGACCGGGTCATCGACCAGCATCACCGTGCTGTCCAGGCGCAGCGCCTTGTCCACGGCGGCCACGGCGCCGGACTGAGCGAAATGCTCACGGACGAAGTCACCGGCCATGTCGCCGGTCAGCCATGCGGGCTGCACGCAGGCGGCGTACTCGTCGTAATCGCGGTCGAAGAACGCTGCGCGATACGCACCGAAGGCATCCTCGGCGGCGTCCACCTGCGGGTACCAGTGGTAGCCAGCGAACAGCTCATCGGCGCCCTGGCCGCTCTGTACCACCTTGCAGTGCTTGGCCACTTCGCGTGACAGCAAATAGAAGGCGATACAGTCGTGGCTGACCATCGGCTCGCTCATGGCGCGAAAGGCCGCCGGCAGCTGTTCGAGAATCTCGTGCTCACCGATACGCAGCTGATGGTGGCGGGTGGCGAAGTGTTCGGCGATCAGGTCGGAATACTGAAACTCGTCACCGCGCTCGCCGCCGGCATCCTGAAAGCCGATGGAGAAGGTCGACAGATTTTCCACCCCGGCTTCACGCAGCAGGCCGACCAGCAGGCTCGAATCGACACCGCCGGAGAGCAGCACGCCGACATCCACGGCGGCGCGCTGGCGGATTGAGACCGCTTCACGCATGCCGTCGAGCACGCGCTCTTGCCATTCCTCCAGGCCGAAGGCGATTTCTTCGCGCTGCGGGCCGAATGTCAGGTTCCACCAGGTCTGCTGTTCACAGTTGCCCTGGGCGTCGATGCGCATCCAGCTGGCCGGTGCCAGTTTCTCCACCCCGGCCAGCAGGGTGCGCGGCGCAGGCACCACGGCGTGGAAGTTCAGGTAGTGGTTGAGGGCGACGGGGTCGAGGGTTTTACCGATATCACCGCCGGCCAGCAGCGCCGGCAGGCTGGAGGCAAAGCGCAGGCGTTCGCCAGTGCGTGACAAGTACAGCGGCTTGACCCCGAGGCGGTCACGGGCGATGAACAGCTGCTGGCGGTCACGCTCCCAGATGGCGAAAGCGAACATGCCATTGAGCTTGGGCAGCAGGTCGGTGCCCCAGGCGTGGTAGCCCTTGAGCAGCACTTCAGTGTCGCCATCGGAGAAGAAGCGGTAGCCGAGGGCTTTCAGTTCTTCGCGCAGTTCCGGGTAGTTGTAGATGGCGCCGTTGAACACCATCGTCAGGCCTAGCTCGCTGTCGATCATCGGCTGGCCCGAGGCTTCGGCCAGGTCCATGATCTTCAGGCGGCGGTGGCCGAGGGCGAGTGGGCCCTGGCTGTGAAAGCCGTGGGCATCGGGGCCGCGGGCGGCCATGTGGTGGGTGATTCGCTCGACTGCAGCCAGGTCGGCCGGTCGTTGATCAAAACGTAATTCTCCAGCGATTGCGCACATAATTCCTTACCGGTATTGCCGTTGGGGAGTGGTTCGAGGCTGCCGAACCTTTTACACCAAAACAAAATAATGATTTCATGTCAAAGTTTTATGTCGAATTAAAAGGCATTTATGGCTGATAAAAAGGTTTCTACTGAAATAGATTTGTCATCTGTTGCGGCCTTCGAGCTGCCGCTCTTTCAGGCCTTGCGGCGTTTACAGCAGGCCGGTGAAGTGCATGCCAAACGTCTAGGCCGCTTTGGTGGGCTGACGCCAATGCAGTTGATGATTTTGCAGGTGCTGGCGGGCGAAGCACGCCTGACGGCCAGCGACCTCAGCGGTCGGGTCAGCCTCACGGCGGCGACCCTGTCGGGCATGCTCGACAGGCTGGAGGAAAAGGGCCTGCTGCAACGCCAGCGTGATGATCAGGATCGTCGCCGGCAGTGGCTGCTGCTCAGCGAACAGGGGCGCACGCTGCTGCAAAAGGCGCCGAGCCTGCTGCCGCCGGAGTTTGTCGAGCGTTTTGCCGGGTTGCAGGAGTGGGAGCGCCACAGCCTGACCGCCGCCTTGTTACGCGCGGCGCAGCTGTGTGGGGAGATGGAGTAGAACCCCGCGCCTGGATTGGCGCGGGGTTGGTCGAGCGACTAACGCTGAGCGCTGAGCTTGGGCTGCTTGTACAGATCCAGCAGCACCTGATCGAGAATCGACGAGGCGCCCCAGGGGCGTGGGTCGTTGAGGATGGCCACCACGGCCCAGCTGTTGCCGTTGCTGTCGCGGCTGAAGCCGGCAATGGCGCGTACGTTGTTCAGCGTACCGGTCTTGATTCGCGCCTCGCCTACCAGCGGGGTGCGGTGCAGGCGTTTGCGCATGGTGCCGTCCATGGCTACCAATGGCAGCGAGGCCATAAATTCGGCGGAGTAGGGGCTTTTCCAGGCCGCCTGGAGCAAGGTAGCCATTTCCCGCGCGCTGACTCGCTCGGCACGTGACAGCCCGGAGCCGTTCTCCATCACCAGATGCGGCGCAGTGATGCCCTTGCGCGCCAGCCAGCTGCGGATCACCCGTTGCGCGGCCTTGCTGTCGTCTTGGTCGGCGGAGGTGCGGAACTGTGCGCCTAGGCTGAGGAACAGCTGCCGGGCCATGGTGTTGTTACTGTATTTGTTGATGTCGCGGATGATTTCGGTCAGGTCCGGCGAGTAGGCGCGGGCCAGCAGTCGAGCCTTCTCCGGCACCGGGCCGAGGCGGTTCTTGCCCATGATGCTGCCACCCAGTTCCTGCCAGATGGCGCGGACGGCACCCGCAGCGTAGCCAGGGTGATCGAGCAGTGAGAGATAAGTCTGCGAACTGCAGCCTTCGGCCAGCTTGCCGGTGACGATGACCGTGGTGCCGTCGAATTCGGCCACCGGGTTGTAGCGCACATCCGGCCAGCCTGGGCATTTGGCGGCCGGCAGGGCTTTGACACGGTTGTCGATGCGGATGTCGGCAATCGGCGGCTCGGCGGCGATATGCACTTTGCCGCCTTCGGTGCGGGCGATAAAACGCAGCGCCTTGAGGTTGACCAGCAGCGAGTCCGGGGTGACCAGGAATGGCTTGTTGGAGTCGCCACCATCGTCGTTAAAACTCGGTAACTGTGGCTGTACAAAGTGGCTGCGGTCGAGTACCAGGTCGCCCGTCACCTGCAGCACGCCGTTGGCACGCAGGTCGCGCATCATCAGCCAGAGTTTTTCCATGTTCAGCTTGGGGTCGCCGCCACCCTTGAGGTAGAGGTTGCCGTTGAGCACGCCATTCTTCAGTTGGCCGTCGGTGAAGAATTCGGTTTTCCACTGGTGGGTCGGGCCGAGCAGTTCCAGCGCCGCGTAGGTGGTGACCAGCTTCATGGTGGAGGCCGGGTTTACCGAGATATCGGCGTTGTAGAAGGTGCTACTGCCGGGGCCGTTGAGTGGCACGGTGACCACCGACAGCGACTGACTATTGATCTTGTTGGCTTTCAGCGACTGCTGAACCTTGTTCGACAAACCGCCATTGGCGGCGGCCAGCGGCAGGCATACAGGCAGCAGCAGGCTGGCAATGGCCAGGCGACGCAGGGATTTGATCATGGGTGGCAACCCTCCAGCTGAGGGACAACAACGATGAGGCGAGGCATGTAATGGGAGCTCGTCGCGGCTTGGGATGATGCACGCGATTATGCCCCATTCCAGTGTTGGCGGCGTGTGTTGGCGGGGCTTTCTGCGTGTTATCGACTGACCTGTCATCTTCGAAACGGGCACGCAGCCCGCGAAACTGCTAGAGTGCCGCGCGTTATCACTTTTGAGGATTGTTCCATGGCTACTAACCGTTCCCGCCGTCTGCGCAAAAAACTCTGCGTGGATGAATTCCAGGAGCTGGGTTTTGAGCTGAACCTGAACTTCAAGGAAGATCTGAGCGATGCTGCCATCGACACCTTCCTGGAAGACTTTCTGCGTGACGCCATGACCGCCAATGGTCTGGGTTATGTCGGCGGCGATGACTTCGGTCTGGTGTGCCTGGGCAAGCGTGGCTCGGTCAGCGAAGAGCAGCGCGCTGCCGTTGAGGCCTGGCTGAAAGGCCGTAACGAGCTGGTGGACTTCACTGCCAGCCCGCTGATCGACGTCTGGTACCCGGACAACGCGATCAATCAGGCTTAAAGCCTGTAAACAGGGCATGCCTCGCGCATGCCCTGTTGCTTTTCCCGCCTCAACTCTCCTGTCTCAGCCGCCCAGGCCAGCCTTGGCCAGTATGCTCGCGGCATCGACCTGATCAATCTGTTCAGGGCGCAAAAAGCGCTCGGCGTATTGCAGGTAGATCTTTTCCCGCACGAACAGCCCGAACAGCTCTGGATCGATATGCGCGCCTTTGCACATACCAGCCATGATGCCGAGTGATTCGGACAGCAGTTTGCCTTTCTTGTAGGGCCGATCCACGGCGGTCAGCGCTTCGAAGATGTCGGCTATCGCCATCATCCTGGCCGGCAGACTCATCTCTTCACGTTTGAGGCGTTTCGGATAACCCGTGCCGTCCATTTTTTCATGGTGGCCGCCGGCAATCTCGGCGACGTTGGCCAGGTGCGGCGGGAAGGGCAGGTGGCTGAGCATGCGTATGGTTTGCACCATATGGCCGTTGATGATGAAGCGTTCTTCGTTGGTCAGGGTGCCGCGGGCGATCCCCAGGTTGTATAGCTCGCCGCGGTTATGTTTGTAGGCCGGCACGTCGAGTTTGAAGCCCCAGGGGTTATCGGCGGCGATCAGCTCGCTGTCGGGGCGCTCGATCAGGTGTTCGGGCTTGTCACTGAGCAGCGCTTCCTGCACCGGTAAGGGCTGCGCGGGCGTGCGTGACTGGCGCAGGTTTTCCTCCCAGGATACGCCCAGGCGATCATCCAGGGTGCGCGTCCAGGTCCGTGCGGCGATGCTGCGCAGGCGCTCTAGATCGGCCTCTGCCATGACTTCGCCGCCTAGGTTGCAGCGGGCAATAAAGGCAAATTCGTCATCCAGTGCTACGAGCAGTTCGTCGCGTACCTGAGCCAGGTTGACCGCTTCACCACCCTGACTCACACCCTGCCAGTAGGCAATCCAGGCATCGCGCTTGAGTACTTCGAAGCGCATGCGCACCTCATGGATACGGTCACAGATGGTTTCCAGTTTGGTGGCCTTGTCCACCACATATTCAGGTACGGTAACCTTGCCACAGTCGTGCAGCCAGGCCGCGATATGCAGGGCTTCCCACTCTTCCTCGCTGGGCTGGTAAGCATCGAATGCCGGGTCTTGGCTGTCGGCTGCGGCGCGGGCCAGCATCAGGGTCAGTTCTGGCACGCGCTGGCAGTGGCCGCCGGTATAGGGGCTCTTGGCATCGATAGCGCCGGCGATCAGCTGGATAAAAGAGTCCAGCAGTTTCTTCTGCTGATCGAGCAGGCGCTGGCTCTCGATGCACAGCGCCGCCACCCCGGAGACGGCTTCCACGTAGGCGATTCGTTCCGGGCGCAGCATGGCCAGTTCAGCTTCATCACCAGTGTCGCGATGCAGCAACAGCAGAACGCCCAGGGTCTGCCCCTGACGATTGTGCAGGCCGGTGCAGACCAGATGCGCACGTGGGCTGTCGAGGGTATACAGCAGGCTCTGGAACCCCTGTGCTTGTTCAAAGCCCAACGCCACGGTGACGCTGCCGCCGCCCATGGCGGTTTGCGCCAGCCAGCTGGGTGTGGCGGGATCGCCTTGGTCAAAGCTAGGGATGCGGTGTTCTTCCAGGTTGTGCTGCTGCTCGTTGATAAACAGGCCGTAGGGTTCCAGGCGACCGCTGCTGGCATCACGCAGATAGAGCAGGCCGCCACTGGCTTCGCTGAGGTCGACGGTTTCCCGCAGGACCCGGCGCAGCAGGGCGTCGAAACGGGTTTCTGCCGACAGGCTGGCAGCAATGTCGAGGAAGCTGGCGATGGTGTCTTTCATGCGCGTCATCGACACGGCCAACTGGTCGACTTCCTTGACGAAGGAGCGGCCGCTGGCGGGGTAGTCGAAGTTGAAACTGCGAATGGCCTCGGCCTCCCCGACCAGCATGCGCAGCGGTTTGACCAGAATATTGGAGAGCAGCCAGCCGATCGGAATGCACAGCAGCAGGATGCCCAGAGTCAGCATCGCGCCTTGCCAGCGGATGCGGTAGGCATCGGCCAGCAGTTCGTGCTCTGGTGCCAACAGAGCCAGGCGTAGGCCTTCGGGGCCGCCTTCGCTGAGTTTGGTGTAGGAAATCTGCCAGCGTTGCTGGTTCAGTTGCACGGCACCCTGGCGATCCTCATTCAGCCCCAGCTCCAGAAAATTGGCCAGCAGTGGGCTGAGCGTCTTGACCTGCGCCAGTTGCAGGGTTTCTCCAGGGATGACCAGGCGCGCGCTGTCGGGGTAGGCCACGGCGCTGCCGTCCGGGCTGTACAGCACCACTTCAGTGGAAGGTGTCAGGCGATGCGCGGCCAGGGTAGCGGAGAGGTCATCCAGGGTCAGGTCGGCGGCCACGACGGTGCTGTCGGCGCTTTTGCGGGCGATGGTGGTACCGATCTCCCCGGTGGAAAAGAAGGCATAGGGGGCGGTGGTGAAATGCTCTGCGCTCTGTTGTGCGCCCTGATACCAGGGGCGTTGGCGCGGATCATAGGTTTCCTTGAGGTTCTGCCGGCGGCTGATGGGTTGCAACTGGGCATCGAAGAACTGGTATTCGGAATCCAGGCGCTGTTCGCTGATGCGGTCAATGCTCCACACCTGGTAGGCCGCATCTTTGGGGGCGAAGAAAATCTGTCGCAGTTTCTGGCTGCGTAGGGGGCGCACCATGAAGAAGCCGCCATCGCCATAACCGACGTAGATCGAGGCCAGCTTGGGGTTGTCGCGCAGGGCCTGGGCGAAGATCGGCAGCATGATCATGCGCTCGTGGCGATCACGGCCATTAACCTGCTCGTTACGCGCCAGCAGGTTGATCATGTAGCGGATGGGTTGGTAGGTGTTGCGCAGGTCTGCCTGCACTTCTTTGCGCATCTGGCTGAACAGTTGGTCGCTGCTGCTCAGGATGATATTGCTGGTCTGTTGGTAGTTGAAGAAACCCAGCACCACCCCAGAACCCAGTAGCAGCAAGGTAAACAGCACGCTGATATGGATGTGGAGAGGAAAACGCCGTTCCCTTGACCCTGGCTTCTGTTGCATTGCACCCATCCTTAAGAGCCATAACCCAGCGCCAAGCATAGTGAAGCCTGGGTGGCTTTGCCTGGCTGGGTTAAAGGTTTTTCAGGTGGGCAGGAGGGGCTGAGCAGGGCTTGCGCGCTGCACTTTTGCGGTGCATTACGGTGAAGTGCCGGGATTGCTGCTGGAGCGGGTATGTGGCTGGTTTCGCCGTTGCAGCCAGCGCTCCAGGCCATACACCAGCAGCGCCACCAGCAAGGCCAGGGCCACGCCGATCAGGCTGTTGAACAGACGCACCTGCGGCAATTGCCAGTCATGCGCCAGGCTTTCGGCCAGCAGTACGAAGCACACCGTGGTCTGCAGTACGAACAGCCCGTAATGATTGGCCTGCAGGGCGCGGCTGAGGGCGATCAGCGGCAGCAGGGTGGCGACCATCAAGGCCGGGTTCTGCAGGCTGTGGCCGAGCAGGATCAGCAGCGCTGCCGCGCCCAGGCTGGCGAGGATCGATTGCACGGCGCGCACCAGGCTGCCCTGGAAATCCAGTTGCAGGGTGGTCACCACTGTCAGGGTCAGCCAATAGCCACGGTGCAGTTCGGCCAGGTTGACGATCAGCCCGGAAAGGGCAAACGCCAGGGTGCAGCCCAGTGCATGCAGGCGCCACTTCTGCTGCGGCAGACGTTTGGCATGGCGCCTGAGCACCTTGAAGATGCTGATGAAGCGCGGCATGTACGGCCACATGCGCAGGCCATGCATGCCGCGCAAGCCGAAGGCCAGGAGCATCACCCAGAGACCGCCGAGGATAAACAGCATGGCGATGGCGTAAGGGTTGTTCAGCGAACCCAGGCCTTGTTGGCCCTGACCCAGACACAAGCAGATGGCCAGGCCGATGCCCAGCTTGCCAGCTTCACTGCCAAAGCGTTGTAACCAGGCCAAGAGAAAACCGAACAGGGCGAAGATCAGCAGGCTCGCATAAGGGTGGCTGGCGGACCAGAAACCCAGACCGGCGCTGCAGGCTCCCAGGCCGCAGAGCATCAGCATGCGCAGCATGCCCAGGCGATGCAGCGGGTTGGCCTGCGCCGCCTGGAAGGCTCCGGCCGAGGCCCAGAGAAAGCCGGGATGCGCGCTGAACAAGCCGAGCAGCAAGGGCAGGGCGCAACCCAGGCCGGCGACCATGGCCGGGCCCCAGGCGGGAGGCCCGGCATGCCAGCTGAAGGTTTGTCGCAGTACGCTGCTCATGGTTTATACCGGGCTTGAACGGCCCGTCATCTCACGGGCCATTTCAGTAGCGTAGCTGTCGGTCATGCCGGCGATAAAGTCGATCACCCGCATGAACGAGCGATACAGCGGCCAACCGGGTTCCGGTGCGTAATAGCTGAGCAGGTCGAGAATGCGCCGGTGCTTGAACGACAGCGTGCGCCCGCTGTGCTGCTCCAGTGCCGCGCCACAGAATGCATTGAGGAGAATCTCCAGTGTGGTGTAGGCGCCGATCTCATGCAGCGTTTTGCGCTTGTCGTGGAAAATCTTCTCACGTGCCAGGGACTTCGCGCTCTGTACGCAGTGCTTGGCCGCGCCGTGCATGTGCTCGACCAGATCGCCCTGCAAGGTGCCGGCGAGCAGTGCATTCTGCTGTTCAACAAAGGCATGGGCGGCGGCATTGGTCAGGTGCTCGATGGCCTTGCCGCGCAGAATCGCTAGCTTGCGTCGGCGTGAGTCTTTCGGGCCGAGCTGGCGATAGGTTTCCGGCAGGTCATCGCCCACCAGGTCGAGTAGCAATGCCTCCACTTCGGTGTAGTCGAGCAGTTCCATCTCCACGCCGTCTTCCAGGTCGATCAGGCCGTAGCAGATGTCGTCTGCGGCCTCCATCAGGTAGACAAGTGGGTGACGTGCCCAGCGTTGTTCTTCCAACTGCGGCAGGCCGAGTTTGGCGGCGATCTGTTCGATCAATGGCAGCTCGCTCTGGTAGCAGCCGAACTTGTGCTTCTTGTAGCCCAGGGCGTCGGCGTGGCGTGCGGTCCAGGGGTACTTGAGGTAGGTGCCGAGGGTGGCGTAGGTCAGCCGTGTGCCGCCGTCGAACTGGTGGTACTCCAGTTGGGTGAGCACGCGAAAGCCCTGGGCATTGCCTTCGAAATTGAGAAAGTCGCCGCGTTCGGCGTCGCTCATTGCATCTAGCCAGCCGCGCCCGGCGGCTTGTTGGAACCAGTGGCGAATGGCGTCTTCGCCGGAGTGGCCGAACGGCGGGTTGCCGATATCGTGGGCCAGGCAGGCGGATTGTACGACCATGCCCAGGTCGCTCGGTGTGCACCAGCTTGGCAACTCGTCACGCAGCATCTCGCCGACACGCATGGCCAGCGAGCGGCCGACGCAGCTGACTTCCAGCGAGTGAGTCAGGCGCGTGTGGATATGGTCGTTGCTCGACACAGGGTGTACCTGGGTCTTGCGCCCCAGGCGGCGGAAGGCGCCGGAGAAGATGATGCGATCATGGTCTTTGTGAAACGGCGTACGCCCCAGTTCGGCGACGCTGTGCGTTGGTTTACCGAGTCGTTCACGGTTGAGCAGGGTTTGCCAATCCAAGATAGATCCTCGCCGTTACCTGGCTGTGGCAGCTAGCTTCGGGGTTCTAGGCCGATGATGCAAGGCGAGGTGCTGCTAAAACCCGGCGGCGTCGATATCGATCAGCAGCAGGCGTTTGCCGTTGTCGATAAATTGCCCGGCGGTCAGGCAGTACTGGTTGGTGGTGGCATCGCGGTAGGTGCTGGAGAGAATCAGCCGTCGTTCTTCCCAGCCTTCGGCCAGTAGCTGATAGAAGTAGGGACGCCATGACCAGTTGTGGCCGATGTAGCGGCTGTCGCTGTGCCAGGTATGGTCGTGCCATTCCAGGTTGGCGGTCAGCTGGGTGCCGTGACGGTCGCACTGGAAGATCCGCAGCAGCCAGGGAGTGGCATGTGGCTGCGGCAACTGGTCGGCCTGCGCGCCGGCTTCGATCCAGGCCTTGAAGCTGTTCATCAGTTCGCCGAGTTGCTGGCGCAGGGTCATCAGGCGGGCGCGTTCGGCAAGCTTCTGCTGCACATAGCGGTCGCGCAATTGGGCAAAGCGTTTGACGAAGGCATTGCTGTTGAAAAAGGCCTGCTCGGGTTTGGCAAACAGGTAGCCCTGCAGGTAACGCGCACCGCACTCCAGGGCGAAATCCAGTTCGGCTTCGGTTTCCACACCTTCGGCAATGATCCAGCAGCCGGTCTTTTCCGCCATCTGCGCCAGGGCCTTGACCACCTCGCTGCTGGGGCCGCCACGGGCGGCCTGCTGGAACAGGCGCATGTCCAGTTTGAGGATGTCCGGTTGCAGGGCCAGCACCCGGTCGAGTTGCGAATAGCCTGCGCCGAAGTCGTCGATGGCAATCCGTGCGCCTGCCTGTCGATAGCGCTCCACCACGCCGGGCAGGCGCGCGCTGGCACCCCCCAGTTCGGTGATTTCAAAGACGATGCGTGCTGGGTCGATGCCGCTGTGTTGGAGCTGCTTGAGGCTGGGCAGGGGCTGCTCGGGCCGCAGGCGGCTGATCCAGCGGGGCGAGATATTCAGGCTGAGGAACCAGTCCTCGGGCGCTTGATGAAAGCCTGCCAATGCGTGCTCGCGCACTTGCCGGTCAAGGCGGCGCAGGGCTGCAGGCGGCGTTTTGGGGTCACTGAACAGCGGGCCGGCCGAATGCAGTTGTCCATCATCGCTGCGTAAACGTGCCAGCGCCTCGACACCGGCAATACGACCGGTGGCGGTGTCGATAAAGGGTTGGAAAACAGCAAGCGGTTGACCATTGAACACTGCACGGTTCCTTAGGCAGGCAAATGCCCCGGTGGGCGGCTAAGCCAAGTCACTAAGCAAGATCGTGGCCAGATTAATCCCCTGCTTCAGTATCTCTATGTGGGGCTGCTGTAGCGTCCGGCTGACGTGGCGGATGGCGCCGTAACAGCGGGAAAGCGATCAGTGCAATGCGCAGCCAGCGGCGCCAATGACCCTTGCGAATACCCAGGGTGGCCAGTAACAGGGCGCCGCCAGCGACCCAAAGTGGTGCGTTGCTGCCATGCAGTTCGGTGCGCCAGTGTTTGCGCAACTGTTGTGCCTGGCGCAATGGTTGCAGCATCACCAGGGCTTCGTGGCGCAGCTCCTGACGGTGCATTTCCAGGCGCATGCGCAGCAGGGTTTTGCGCAGCTCACGGCGCGAGGCCTTGGCCGGTAATTCGGGGAGGTTCATGGCAGCAGTTGCTCACGGTCACGGGCCAGTTCTTCCAGGCTGGCGCTGAAGGGCGCTGGGGCATTGCGTACGCGCAGCAAGAGCGTGATCAGTGAACTGAGCATGGCCAGTGCATAGAACACGCAGAGCGCACTGATGACCAGCAGGCGGTGGCTGTCCCAGAACGCAATCAGCAGCGCGGCGGACAAGCCGATCAGCAACAACAGGCCGAACAGCAGGCTCAGGCTGGTCAGCACCAGCAGGCTCAGGGTATGGGTCTGCTGCTCTTTGAGTTCTTCCGCGAACAGTGCGATATGGCCTTGCAGCAGGCCCAGCAGGGCACCGGCGAAGCGCCGTGGCGAACTGCCACGGCTCGGTGGGTTAGGCGGTGTTGCATCCATTGCGTTTCTCTTTAGCGCCGGGAAATCAGCATGCCCAGCAACAGGCCGATGGCGGCAGCAATGCCGAGGGTTTGCCAAGGGTGAGTCTGCACATAGCCTTCGGTGGCTTCAATAGCTGCCTTGCCGCGTTCGTGCAGGGCTGCTTCAGCGTTGTGCAGGGTGCCACGGGCGCGGCCGAGGCTACTGCGGATCTGCTCGCGCAGCTCCTCGGCCTGATCACCGGCCAGGCTGGCGGAGTGCTGCAGCAAACGTTCGGTGTCGCTGACCAGCGCCTGGAATTCTTCGAGCAGTTGGTCCTTGCTGGCGGGAGTCGTGGTTTTACGGGCCATGGTGTTTCTCCTTCTGAAGGCAACAGTGTAGGGGTTCGAGTACCCCGGGGAGCAGTGGTTCCTTTTTTCTACCAATTGCCGTGCTGCCTGCGTGGCAAGGGCTGGTACAGCGCTTGCATTGTGCTGGTGCGCGCCCTTGATGATGCGCTCCGTTATGGGGCTTCTGGAAATCTGGCCAGGAAGCTGTGGTGCAGCAATAACTCATTAATAACTATGGATTAAGTACTTCGATAACAGGTTTGAACGGCACCGTGTTGGTGCTGTGAGGGGTTGGGGTCGGTTAAGCGGGATACGGAAATTGCTGCCATATGGTGCGTAATTTCCGCTGTGTGATCCGCTTTGGTGCTTTTTCCCGCGACGGAGTTTTCTTCGTAGATGGATAACATCAACAGTGCTGTGGAAACCCTGATTCACGGCTCCAATACCCTGTTTATTCTGCTTGGTGCGGTAATGGTGCTGGCCATGCACGCCGGCTTTGCCTTTCTCGAAGTGGGCACCGTACGGCAGAAGAACCAGGTCAACGCCTTGTCGAAAATCATTTCCGATTTCGCCGTATCGGCTCTGGCCTATTTCTTTGTCGGCTACTGGATCTCATACGGTGTGAACTTCCTGGCACCGGCCAGTGTGCTGACCGAGGGCAATGGTTATGCCCTGGTGAAGTTCTTCTTCCTGCTGACCTTTGCTGCGGCCATTCCGGCGATCATTTCCGGTGGTATCGCCGAGCGCGCCAAATTCGGCCCGCAACTGTGTGCCACGGTGCTGATCGTGGCCTTCGTCTACCCGTTCTTCGAGGGCATGATCTGGAACGGCAACTACGGTGTGCAGGCCTGGCTGGAGGCGCAGTTCGGTGCCACCTTTCATGACTTTGCCGGTTCCGTGGTGGTGCACGCCATGGGCGGCTGGCTGGCCTTTGGCGCGGTGATTCTGCTGGGGCGTCGGGATGGGCGTTACCGTGACGGCCGTCTGGTGGCTTTTGCACCGTCGAATATTCCGTTTCTGGCGCTGGGCTCGTGGATCCTGATCATCGGCTGGTTCGGCTTCAACGTGATGAGTGCTCAGACCCTGGGCAGCGTCAGTGGTCTGGTGGCGGTCAATACCCTGATGGCGATGGTCGGCGGTACGGTAGCGGCCTTGCTTGTAGGTCGTAATGACCCAGGCTTTCTGCACAACGGCCCGCTGGCTGGCCTGGTGGCGGTGTGTGCCGGTTCCGATCTGATGCACCCGGTTGGCGCGCTGATTACCGGCGCGATTGCCGGTGCGCTGTTCGTCTGGGCGTTCACTGCAACCCAGGTGAAATGGAAGATCGACGACGTGCTGGGCGTATGGCCGTTGCACGGTCTGTGCGGTGTGTGGGGCGGGATTGCCTGCGGCATCTTCGGCCAAGAGGTTTTGGGCGGCCTGGGCGGTGTAAGCCTGGCCAGCCAGTTTATCGGCACCGCGCTCGGCGTGGTGGTGGCCTTGATTGGCGGCGTGCTGGTGTACGGTGTGCTGAAAGCGACCGTTGGCATTCGCCTGAGCCAGGAGCAGGAGTACTACGGTGCTGACCTCTCGGTGCACAAGATTGGCGCCATCAGCCAGGATTGATCAATAAGCATCAAGCAAAAGGCCCGGAGCGTATCCGGGCCTTTTTATTGCTACCGCTTAAACCGTGAGGCTTAGAACAGCGGCAGGGTGTAGCTGACGATCAGGCGGTTCTCGTCGATATCGTTGGCGAAGTTCGAACGCACTGTTGCATTACGCCAGCGCACGCCCAGGTTTTTCAGAGCACCTTCCTGGAACACGTACATCAGCTCGGTGTTGCGCTCCCACTCTTTGCCTTCCGAGCGGTTGGCGCCCAGTTCGACGTTGTCACCTGTCAGGTAACGGGTCATAAACGTCAGGCCCGGAATACCGACGCTGGCGAAGTTGAAGTCATAACGCGCCTGCCAGGACTTTTCATCCTTGTTGGCAAAATCGCTGATTTGTACGTAGTTGAGCAGGAACGGATCGGTGCCGTTGATATAGGCAAAGCCGGTGTCACCGCTCATCTTCTGGTAACCCAGGCCGAAGCTATGACCTTCAATGCCGTAGGTGACCATCGCGCCAAGCGCCTTGTTATCAATGTTGCTGCGGCTTTCATCGGTTGAGCGGGCATAGCGCAGGTCGGTTTTCAGGGTTTGTTTGTCGCCCAGTGGCAGGACATGCACCAGGTTGAAGGAGTTCTGCTTGTACATGTCCTCCAGCCTGGAGAGGTAGTAACCCGCAGTGAGATCCGGCGTGAGTTTGTAGCTGCCGCCGAAGAAGCTGAACGAGTCAGTGGTCACGCCGCCAGTCGTGGTGATGCCGCGACGGCCACCGGTGGTCAGGGCGATGTCTTCATAGTCATTGGAGTTGCGGTTGTTCACCTCACGGACATGGCCCATGTCCAGGGTAAGGCCATCGATTTCCTGGGACAGCAGATGGCCGCCCTGGAATATCTGTGGCAGCAGGCGGGCGTCGCTGGACGCAATTGCCTGGTTCTTGAACTGCATACCGCCGACACGCAGGGTGCTTTTGGAAATTTTGGCCTTGGCTGCGACAGCCAGGCCGGAATAGTTGTCCTGCGAGCCACCGGACGAACGATCCGGAACCAGCAGGCCGCTGCCGGCAGTACCGTCACCGGAGTCCAGCTTGAAGCCGAACATGCCGATTGCGTCGAGACCGAAGCCTACGGTGCCTTCGGTGTAACCCGAATCTGCGCGCAGGATAAAGCCCTGCGCCCACTCTTCTTGCTTATGTTGGGCCGCGCCAGCCTGGCGGAAATCACGGTTGAAGTAGAAGTTACGCGCCTCGACGGTGGCTTTGCTGTCCTTGATAAATTCGGCTTGTGCCAGCGATGGCAGGGTGAGGCAGGTACCCAGTGCGGCGAAGGCCACAGCGCGGGCGAGGGGAGATTGAGTCATTATTGTTAGTTCCTCGTGTGTGCGGGTCGGCTTGTGGCCGATCTGTTACAGCGAGGCGCAATAAAACATGGGGTGACAGCCTGTGGCCTTTAGACTTTGGTCGCCCCGCGCGTCGATATCGCAGGGCGAGCCGCGCACGGCGCGCGAGTAAACCCCTCTAACAGGCAACTGTGCCGTTGATCGGTTAGCCGGGTACGCGCGCTAAAGTTTCTCCCTTGGCAGCCGCCAACCAGTCAGATACACCGCCCAGGTACTTTGCCATGAATCCGCTGCCCTCACTTTCATCCTCCCCATCGCGTTCTGCTGCGGCCATTGCCCAGCCGTCCGTCCGCAATCCGGCTGCCGATGCACAGGCCACTTTGGCCAATCGTCTGGCTGAGCGCCTTGGCCTTGAGCCCGGCGCCCTGGCGGGTAAAGCCAATGACTACACCCCGGAGAAGGTCGCCGGACGGATTCTTGGCTTTATCGAGCAGCGCCTGCAGAGTGAGCAAGCGGCGGGCGCGGACCCGAGCAAGTTGCAAGGCTTGCTGGAACAGGCGCGCAGTGGTGTGGAAAAGGGCTTTGCCGAAGCCCGCAAGATTCTTGACGGTATGGGTGTGCTGCAAGGCAAGGTGGCGAGCGATATTGACGACACCTACCAGAAAATCCAGGACGGCTTCAGTGCTCTGGATAAACGCTTCAATCCGAGCACGCCAGCCAGTACCGGCAACGTTGCTGTGGCTGCCTACAGCGAGCGTTTCGCCGCCAAGGCGGAAACCTTCGAGATGCAAGTGACCACCCGTGATGGTGATCGCCTGCGCATTTCCATCGCCCAGGCTTCGGCCAACTGGTCGCAGAGCGGGGCAGCCGCCAGCAGTGACGGCAAGACCAGTTCGCTGGTGGCCAGCAGTCAGTCTGGTAGCCTGCAGATCGGCGCCTGGCAGGTCAGTGTCGAAGGTGAACTGGATGATGAGGAGCGCGGCGCGCTGGAGAAACTCTTCGGCCAGGTGCAAGACCTCTCCAACAAGTTCTATGCCGGTGATCTGTCTGGTGCTTTTGATCGCGCCATGGCCCTGGAAATGGATGGTGAACAGCTGGCGTCAATGTCTCTACGCCTGACCCAGACCACCGTACGCCAGGCCACTGATGCCTACAGCGCCGTTGCCCAGGATGGCGGTCAGGCGGCCAGTGCGGTGAACAGCTCGTTGATCGACTATGCCCAGGGACTGCTTGATGCTTTGCGCAGCGCCAATCAGGTGGCCGAAGAAGGCAGCGCCAAGGGCAACTTGCTGGATCTGCTCAAGGGCGGGTTCTCGCTGGATGAGCGTTTCGACAGTGCGCGCCTGGATAAGGCCGAGCAGCTCAATAACCGTTTGCTCGACGGCCTGCAAAGCCTGCTCAACCCCGCGCTAGACAGCAGTAAGTCAGCAGACGTGTAAGCCAGGGGCAATGCTAAACTGCACCTTCAGTCGTCAGTGGAGGTACGCAGATGCTCCCGGAATGTCAGTTATTCGGTACGCTCGGCTGCCACCTGTGTGAGGTGGCAGAAGCGTTGCTGATGCCCTTTGTCGAGCATGGCCTGCTGGTTGAGCTGATCGATATCGCCGAACAGGAACACTGGGTCGAAGACTACGGCCTGCGCATCCCCGTGTTGCGCCGTGTTGACACCGGCGCTGAGTTGAACTGGCCGTTCGAGGCCGAGCATATCGTCGAATTCTTGCGTGATACCCATGCTTGACGGGTGGGCGGGGATGGCACTTCTACAGGGAACATACGCATGAGCATGGTGCTGGGTGACGCCTTGTCACTACTGCTGTTTCGTCTGCACAGCGGCCGCCTATTGGGCATCAACCTGCTTAAAGTGCAGGAAATCATTCCCTGCCCAACGCTGACCAAATTGCCCAGCCGGCATCCCCATGTACGCGGTGTGGCAACTCTGCGCGGCTCTGCACTGACGGTGATTGATCTGGGCAAGGCGATTGGCGAGCAGGGCGTTCCCGGCAACCACGACGGCTGCCTGATTGTTACCGAACTCAGCCGCTCGCGTCAGGGCCTGCATGTGCAGAGCGTCGAGCGTATCGTGCAGTGCTACACCCGTGACGTTCGCCCGCCACCGGCCGGCTCTGGTCGCACGGCCTTTATCACCGGGGTGACACAGATCGACGGCAAGATCGTGCAGATTCTCGATATCGAGAAAGTGCTCCACGAGTTGGCTCCAGCACTGGTTGAAGACATCGACGAACAATTGCTCTCCGATCACGAGCGCGTACTGCTCAGAGGGCGTCGGGTACTGGTGGTGGATGATTCCCAGGTGGCGTTGCAACAGACCATGATTACCTTGCGCAAGCTTGAGCTGGACTGCCAGATGGTGCGCAGTGCGGCGGCTGCGCTGGAGTTGTTGCAGGCACAATATGCGGCGGGCCAACCAATCGAGGTGCTGGTGTCGGATATCGAGATGCCAGAAATGGATGGCTACGACCTAGTTCGCACGTTGCGCAAAAAGCCCGATATCGGTGATATCTATGTGCTTTTGCACACCTCACTCGACAGCACCATGAACACCGAGAAAGCCAATGCGGTGGGTGCTAATGACGTGCTGACCAAGTTCTCTACCGTCGACCTCAGCAAAGCCCTGGTGCGTGCGTTCGAAAGCTTGCAGTAGGCTTTTCTTTCGCCCATAAAAAAGCCCGCTATCAAGCGGGCTTTTTTATGGGATCTGGTCAGAGACAGGGTTAGAACTAATCGGGTAAGGTGCTGATATTATTGGTCTTTACGGTTTTCGTATAAATCTGGCATACCAATCGGCATACCAATTAGTTTATTTGTCCTCAACCGCCTGCCGGTACTGGGCTGTGAACGCTAGCATCTCTTTGCTCAGATCCATAGCGCGCACGCTGTTGGATTGACCGACATACCGGCGAGCTTCGTTCAGCAGTTCCACTGCCCTGGCCAGTGCATCGTCCTTCGGTTGAGGGGTGGTTGCTTCTCCCATGATAGGCACTCCTGGCGCAGATGCGCGCCGCTGCAGTGATGGTCATGCCGTTTTGGCTGGCGACGTAACGCTCACGTAGGGCGCCGCGTGATTCCGACCAGCCCGGCAGTAGGGCGATGGTGTCGCAGGTCAGCAGCTGGGGGATGCATACATCCATGTAGGCCTCCCAGCTGTCCTGGGGTGGGTTCTCTGCTGGGTTTTCGACGTGGTACCCGAGCGCTCGGAGACGGGCGGCCTCGGCGTTGAAGGCCGGGTAGTTGAAGCCGGGTAAACCTGTCATCGGGCCACTGAGGTACAGCCGCACCATCGGGCGCGGATTTAATGTGAGTCTCTTTGAGGGCATGTGATTGGCGGCTGGGCTGATTTGCTGGGTAACCCGCTGGTTTGCAGCCTGGCGAAGCTTCGAGCACTTGGCGTGATTGCCGGTGCTGCGCGGCTTTAAGCACTGGTCGCAGGTGTTGGCCCATTCGTACAGGCCGCCGTTGTTGCGTTTGCGTGCGGTCATGGCTTCACCTTCGCTTTGCTTTCTTTGGCTTCAGCGGCAGCAGCCAGCTTCAGCAGGTTGATGGTGGTGCGCTTGAAGCCTTCGGTATTCGGGTAGAACTCATGCTTATGGCCTGCTGGGAATGAACCCCACGGGCCATGCCACATCCAGTTCATCTGCCACGCCGCCCAAACGGTGTAGGCGTCGCAGCCTTCGCCCCAGTAGTCCACGCCGCCGCCTACACTGAGGACGTGACTGACCCGCGAACCCTGTTCGTAGGCCAGTACGCTTGGTTCGTCCTTGTCGATCCATGCGCCGGGGAAAAGGCTCGGGGCGATCTGCGCCAGGCGCTTGCTTAGCTTCTTCTCGATGCGGGCCTTCATGGACGATGCTCCAGGCAGTCAACATCGAAGAACCCAAGCCGGCCCTTGAGTCGCATGAATTGCAGCGGCTTAGGGTCGCGCAGCACAAAGCCCTTTTCGCCCATGTACCAGGGCGAGTCGCTGTGATCGACGGAATCGACCAGCTCAACTGAGCCGATGATTCCGCCGCGTTGCAACGAATCGAGGGTCGGTATTAGCAGCTCAGGGTTAGCTACCATGGCAATGTCATAGGCTTCTTCGTACTCGCGCCTGGTCATACCCTGCGAGGCATGCACCAGAAAGCGCCCACGATGCTTGGTGTGCCAGGTTCGGTTCTCGATATCCTTGCCACCATGGATGATCAGCCAGGCCCAGGGCTGGCGAATGCTCAGGGTTTTCATGGCTGCTTGCTCCCTACCAGAACATCGCTGACGATTTCCCACAGTTGGGATGGCGACCATTGGTAGCGGTCGAACTGATCGTCAGGTTTCACGCCGAACAGGCAGGAAGAGTGCGCGCCGCGCTTACCTTCCCCGCGCTTGGTCATAATCGTGGCCACGCGACCATCACCACCAGGCTCAGTGCGGTGGTAACGGTATGCTTGGCTAAAGTAGGTCTGGCCGGCAGGGATCACTTCACGCTGCAGCTCGGTCATGCTCGCTCGCCCATCAGGAACCCATGGGCGGCCACCGCAGGCGGTGCGTGGGCCTTCATGCAGGTACAGCATGTATTCACCTTCGTCATCCAACTCCATGGCGTAGCGAATATTCACCTGTTCGCCTACCAGCACGCGCGATTCGAAGTTGAAGCGGTGGTCGTGAATTGCCGAGCTTTCGAAGCAATGGCGGCGCGGCAGTTCGGGGTGCCAGACGTGCAGGCGCTGATCGGCTGGCAATTGCACCTGCACAAAGCCAAGGCCGTGCAGGGTGATTTTGTCGGTCATAACGTCGTCGACGATGCTCATGGCTGCACCTGCTCAGGAACTTCTGGGGCTGCCGGCTTCAACTGCCAGGCAATCACTTGATCGCCGTCGGCCAGGGTTCGGTGCCAGGTTTCTTCGTCGTCGCTCAGGTAGTACCAACCGGTGATTTCATCGCTGGCGTTGTCATCGTCCTGAACGGTTTGATCCATCCTGATAATGGGGTAGCGGTTCAGGTAGTCGGTGGTGAAGACATACACCTTCCCGTTATGAGCGCGCTGTACAGCGACAATCACTTCCAGCGAGTCAAACAGTGGTGCTTCTGGCAGGCCATCGCTAACGTACGTCCAGCGCTCTGCTGAAGGGGAAGGCGAAGTACTCTGGCAGTGGTGCCAAAGGAAAGCGCAGTAGGCGGCCACGTCGCGCGGGTCACCCTTGGCCAAGTGCTCGAGCAGTTTCTGGCGGCACTCATCCATCCAGTGCGGTTCTTTCCAGCCGTCTGAATAGCCGTGCTTCAGTTCGGCGGCGTGGAGCTTCACGGCCAGGGCGGTGGCGAAGCGAGTGACCAGATCCTGGGTGTCGGGATGCAGCCCGGCGGGCATGGCGATACTTGAGGCGGTGCCGGCGGCATCGATGGCACGCTGGCACTCTTCACGCATGCGCAGGGCGGCGTTGTAGCCATCCATCCAGCTATCGTCGATAGCATCCTCGGGCTGCTCTGGCATAACTGGCATCGGGAGGACGATTGCGCCAGGCAGTTCTGCATATTCCCGGCCGATATCCCAGAAGCGCTGCGCCCAGTGCTCGGCTGGTGGCGGGGTGGTGTTATGCCTGCCGAGCATCATGGCACCTACTACTGCATCCAGCAGGTCGCGCTTGTATGCGTTGTCGCCGTCGATGCTCAGGCCGCTGGCGCGGAATTTGTCGAGGGTTGCGTCGGTTGCCAGCGCTTTAGCTGCACCCTCCAGCCCCTTCACATAGTCCTTCAGGTGCTTCACTTGCTCGCTCAGTTCGCCTGCGAGGATTTCGAAATGCTCGAGCGGTGAGAACGGCGAGGGGATCACGTTGACGGTGATGGATATCTCGGGGAATTGCTTTTTGCACAGGGCGAGCAGCTCGGATTGCTGGCGCTCAGCTTCCTCTTTGGATATCACCGGGTGAACTTCACCAGGGCCTGGGCTGTGCATTACCCAGAGTTGTGGCTGATCTGCAGCCAGTACTTCTTTCAGGTGGGCGAGCAGGCGGTCTTTCTCGACGCGCTCAAGCTGGTCGCCGAACTCGACCACATCCATAAGGCGGGTCAGCACCTTGTGCGATATTTCGGTGATGGGCTCGCACGGCTCTGGTACTTGCCCCATGAGCATGGCGGCGGTTATCGGGTCGATCGGTTGCATTTCTTCACTCATGACGCACCTCTATGGTGTGGGATACTGGTTTTGCTCTGCCGGCCCGGCCGAGCATCAGGCAGGGAGTGGCCGGGCTGGTGGTGCTAACGGTTCTGCCGCAAGTCGGCGAGCTTTCGGGTCAGGTCCATGGATGCACGCCGCAGGTGGCCGGACTGGCACGGGTGGCGTTTCTTCGGTTCCTTTTTCAGTACCTTGCGCAGCGCGTGGGCGGCGCGTAGGCACTTGACCAGTTCCAAAATCGTCTTATCGAGGGTGTGAGCTTTCATGGCTGAGGCTCCTTTGGTGGTGGCGGCACGGGCACACATTTCGGGCAAGCGCACACGCCGATGCGCCGGCCGGTTGATTTGCAGTAGGTCGGGGTATTCATGAGCAAGGCCGGCCCGGTGGTGTGGGCGAGGGTTATCGGGTAGGTTCTCTGGCTGGCAGATCGCCATGGAAAAAGGGGCTGTGTATGAAGTGCTACATCTGCAACGAACAGGCTGAAAAGGTTGAGTCGGGCCGGGACGCGGACCTGGTGGACTGCGATGCGTGTGGGCCTTACAGCGTCAGCGGGTCGGCGCTTGCTGAAATGAGAGCCAACGTGTTTGTGTTCAACATCCGGCGCGCCCGAGACTGGTTGCAGGCTGAGCGCGCAGCCGGCGAGCAGCGCCCCATGATCCACTCCCAGCTTGGGCTGTGGGACTGAGCCGAATAAGGCAGCTATTCGGCTCATGGTTTCGCTGCCTGTTCAATTTGCTTGATGAGGTCGCGCGTCCAGTTCAGGCAGGCACCAAGGATGAGGGCGATGGTGCGTTGGCTTTTGTTCTCGGCCAGCAGTTCGCGAACCACCTCGATCGGTGGCTTGCCCCATTCATCTTCGATTACCTGAGCGCGAGACACCTTGCGCGACCGTGATTCGTCGACCGGTGTGGATAGCGCTTCTTCGAGCGTCATCCCGTTGCCAAGCCTGGTCTGCAAGGTGTGCTGGTTGATGCGGTGTTTGATGGCCACGTCGAGGGTGGCGCGCGGTGCCTGGCGGCAACGTGCCATGCCGATGGCCTGATCGACCGTCATGCCCGACCGCACGCGAGCGCGCACGGTGTTGGGTGAGATACCAGCGGCACGGGCGCGGGCTGCCATGTTGTTTTCTGGGTCGAATTGGTTGCGCCGGCTCATGCAACCTCCCGCGCAGCCCAAGCACCTACGCGCTCATAGATGCGATGGGCATGTTCTTCGTCGAGTGACACGCTGTCGGGAATGGCTATCCATGCATGGCCGATGACGTGCTTCTGGTTGCACGACGCGATCAGGTCTTTGATTGGCTGCTCGAACAGGTCCGGCATGCGAGTGATTACGTGTATCCCGCTCAGCTCGTACTCAATCGACTTCGCCCAGCGCTTCTCGCCGTCCTGGCAGATTGCTGACAGGTAGATCGTCCAGTGGTGTGCTATGTCGCAAAGGGCATTGGCCACCTGGCGGCTAATGATCTGGCCCAGGTTGCCGTAGTTGAGCATCACCTGAACCTCTGAAACGCTGGCGTCGACGATGCAGGCTTTGTTCTGGCGCAGCAGGCCGCGCATGGTTCGCTCAAGGCGTGCGCGGCTGTTGTTGGGTTTGCGCTTTTTCATACGGCACGCTCCAGCTCGCGCTGAATGCGCCGGCCGATCCAGCGAACAACCGGTACTGCCTTGCTGTTACCGATCGCCTTGTAGCGCGGGCCGTCCGGGCATTCATCCTCAGCCTTACCGCGCCAGGGGATCAGCGTGTAATCGTCCTTGAAGCCCTGGAGGCGCTCGCACTCGGTTGGGGTTAATCGGCGGACTGCTGAGCTGATCAGTGCGTGGGGCTTATCACCGCCGCCCGTGCTGGCGCGAAGGGTGCCGGCTACATCGTCGCCAAGCTCTGCTGTTGCGCCGCCTTCCCGGCCACGCAGGGCGACCGAGACAATCGGCTGGCCTCGGCCTGTGCCGTCCTCGCTGCCATCGAAGCCATCGGCTTTCAGTGTGTGGGTTATTTCACCGGTAACGCATACAGCGTGCTGGCTGGCCTGATCCAGTGTGTACATCGGCGCTTCGCTGGATATACCGAGGCCGTTTTGATCCTTCCCGCGTGTAGCGTTCTGGATGGCAAAAATCGCATTCTCCTGGCCATGGTTCCGGCCAAGCGGATGGGCTTGGTCAATTTGAATGTCTGGGTCTTGGGTGCCGTGCACGACCAGCAGGCCCGCTGCGGCATCTTGATTGGTAGCGCTGCCAGCAGCTTTCCCGTTTGCCTGCAACGTGCCAGCGGTAAGCGGTATGTCGTCGTGGCTGTAGCCGCCACGCTTACGGCCGCCACCGGCAATTGTCGGGGCTACGCAGAAGGTTTCCGATGCGAAGTCATTGCGCAGGCCGTGGGCATTCAGCGCGCCGGCTTGGAACAGGCTGCCGCTTTGGTTCTCGCCACCGAACGCCGGTATGCCGGCCATCACCTCAACGCTCGGACCTTCGTCACCTTCGCAATCTGGACAGCCCCAAGCACCAAGGTTCAGGTCGTGGATGTGTCCGCATCCGCACTGGAGCGCAGGGCCGAATGGAGCGCGTCCGGCAATGTCTTGCCCCTCGCCTCGGCGCGGCGCAGTATCCCGGCGCACGCCTTCGGGCTCAAAAAGTACCGCAGCGGGATCGAACCCTGCTCGAGCACTTGCGACAACGAACACACGGCGGCGTCGTTGGGCCAGGCCGAAATATTGGGCATCCAGCACCCGCCATGCGGCTGATCGCTTGGGACCATACACACAACCAGCGTCCGTCCATTTTCCCCCTGAAGGCTGGAGCGCATCGGATTCGCCCACCAGGGCACCAAGGAAGCAGCCGAACGCATTGCCTTTGTCCGAGAGGACGCCGGGGACGTTTTCCCAGACGGCGACACACTCTGGGTCTCCGTCGCTGGTCCGAACATGGTCAATTGCATCTATAAGCTCCACGTAGCTGATGGTCAGTGCGCCTCGCTCACCAGCAAGTCCTGCGCGCATGCCGGCGACGCTAAAGTCCTGACAGGGCGTACCCCCAACAGTCACTGCTGGGGCAGGAATAAGACGCGATAGAATTTTCTGGGCAAGTTTGGTCATGTCGCCGTGATTGGTGACCTTTGGCCAGCGATGTGCCAGGACGGCAGAAGGGAAGGGCTCAATCTCGGCGAACCATTCCGCTTTCCAGCCCAGCGGGTGCCAGGCGCAAGTTGCGGCCTCGATGCCGCTGCAAACGGAACCGTAGGTGATGGTCACGCCGCACCTTCCTGCTGCTCGGCCTGCTCAGCTTCAAGCAGGTCGAATAGCCCAGGCATGCTCTGTTCTTCGTCGGCGGCCTTGCAGTAGCCGGCGCCGTCGAGGAAATAGCGGGGGTTGAGTTCGGAGGCGATCGCTTTGCGCTTGAGTTTCATCGCGCAGTAGGGGACGGTCATGATCCCGCCGAAGGGATCGAAGACGGTTTCGCCTTCCATGGAGTACTGGACGATGGCCCGGTCTACTATGTCGAACTGCAGGGGGCAGAGGTGCATTTCCTGGCCCTTGCTGTACTGCTGGGCATTGAGGGTGCGCATGCGGGCGATATCGGTCCACACGTCCGGATGCCAGGACTGTGGCGGCAGCAGCATGAAACCGGTGGGCAGCTTGCCGGATACTTCCAGGGCTTCGCCGATGCTGACGTGGTGCTCGAAGTCGTAGATGTTGGCCAGGCTGTACTCGCGGTAGAGCTTGAACATCACGTCATGCGGGATGCCTTCGAAGTCCGCTTCGGTCAGCGGGCGGTTGCCGTTGCTGCGGGTGAAACCGTGTGCGTCGAACTGCCAGCGTGCACGGCTGTAGCCGTTGTCGCGGGTGATGGTCAGTTTCTTGTCCATGGCGAAGGGCACGATCTGGCCGTTTTCGTCGATGCACAGGGGCTTGGCCTTGACCACGGGCACGTCGCCGTAGGCGTTGCTGGTGTCGGTTGGTGGCTTGCGGAAGATCAGCAGGTACTCGGGCATGCCGACGCCCATCTTCGTACCGTCCTTACATTGCTCGGTCCAGCTGAGGCGGTAGGTCTGGGCGTTCTCGCGCACCACGTCGGTGACGATGGTTTTCATGCCCATGTAGCCCCAGCCGTGCTTGATGAAGTGGGCGACTACCTGCATGTGGAAGGGGTAAACGGTCTGGAAGCCGAGGCCGGTCATGCCGCCCGGGACGATGCGGTCTTTGACGTGGATGCAGGCCAGGCGCCCGGGGATGGTTGCCCGCAGCAGCTCTGGGGTCAGGTAGTCCATCTGCTGAAAGAAATGGTCGTTGTCGTCGGTGTGGCCGAAGTCGGCGTAGTTCGGCGAGTACTCGTACTGCGTGCTGAAGGGGATGCTGGTAACCGTCAGGTGGATGCTGTTGTCTGGCAGGCGGCGGGCTTCTTCTACGCAATCGTTATTGACGATGCGGTAGTTCTTGCCGGTGATTTCTACGCGCTCAACGCCCAGCGAGCGGGTGAGGGTCTGCGCCATGGCAGCGGTAGAGAGGCCGTACTGCTTAATGATTTCGGTCATTTTCTGCACCATGGTGTTGTGCTGTGCCCACTTGCGTTCCAGCTGGCGGCGAATGTCGCGCTCGGCCTCGGTGTAAATCAGGTCGATGCGAACCGGCCTGGTTTGCAGGAAGCGCTGGATGCGGTGAACGGACTGGATGAAGTCGTTAAATTTGAAGCCGATGCCGAGGTACACGGCCCAGGCGCAGTGGCGCTGGAAGTTGCAGCCGCTGCCGGCGATCACTGGCTTGGCGGCCAGTTCCTGAAATTCACCGTCGCTGAACTGGACAATGGCGCGCTCGCGCTCATCCAGATCCTGGCTGCCGTACACGCTGATGGCGGTTGGAATGGCGGCCTCGATCGCGTGGCGCTCGGCTTCGAGGTCGTGCCAGATGATGCGGTGGGCGTCTGGATCTTCTGCGCGAATCTCCATCAGCTTGGTGATACGGGCGGACAGGCTCTCGCGCTTCTCCGCTGCAGCGTCTTGCACGCCAATGGCGGTGTTACGCAGCAGGCGGCCCTGGCCATTGCGCTCATTGCCGGCGTGGGAGTGATCGGACGGCACCTCATGCCAGCGAATGTCGAGCGCGGGCAGTTCGTAGCCTTCGTCACTGAAACCCAGGTCGCTTGGGCGCTGCACGAAGATCGCCCAGGACGATACCCACATCCAGAACTCGGCTTCTTTGTGCGGGTGGATGGTGAGCTGGTCGGCCTTCTCGCTGTTGCGCTTGAAGAAGCGGGTTTTAGCTTGGCCAACATCCATCACGCCCAGGAATGCGGCGTAGGCGAGCAGTTCGATGTATTCATTCGGGCTTGGTGTGGCAGTGGCCACGTACCGGTACCGGACGCCTTCACCCTTGATGCCGTTGGAGCGATCATCACCAGCAAACAGCGCCATGAACTCGCGGAAGGTCTTCGAACCACCGAAACCACGCAGGCAGCTGGCCTCATCGAGGCTGGCCACGCTGAACAGGCGAGGATCTAGCTTGCCGTCGCGCACCGTCTCGTAGTTGGTGAGGTAGATGGTCTGCTCGTCCTCGACCTCTTCGAAACGGCGGATGAACTTCACCTTGATGCCCAGCTTGGCGGCGTCCGCGTAAAACTCCTGGCGCACGCCGAGCGGGATGGTGATCAGGGCATAGCCCCCGCACAGATCACGGGTGACCCGTACCACTTCCAGCTGCATAAACGACTTGCCCAGGCCAAAGGCGGCAAAGCAGGCCGCCCGGCCCTGGCGCACCAACCAGGTGGCTATGGCGCGCTGGTGTGGCTTGAGCATCGGATTGAAGACGGACGGGTCCACTTCGAAGCCTTGCGGCTCAGCGAGGCGCACCTTTTTGCGCAGGAAGTCGTGATAGGCAGTCATTGCTGGGCCGCCTCCTGCTGGTGGCCCAGGCAATAGCCCTTGGCGTCGAAGTTGTCGCAGCCGATGGGCATGACCTCGAAACCCTTGGCTGACAGCTCAAAGGCACGCTGCAGCACTTCCTCGCCTGACAGACTGCGGCCGGTGGCCGCGTCCTTCAGCATGCTGTCCAGGTTTCTTGGTGCGCGGGCGTGGCGGATGATGCCGTTGCCGATATCGATGGCGCAGTGGTGGGTGGTCAATTGATCACCTCACGCGAGCCGTTGCTATTCATTGCGGTGACAATGCCGGCCATTTGCATGGCTTCGATCAGGCGGGCGGCGCGGTTGTAGCCGATCTTCAGCTTGCGTTGGACGGCGCTGATGCTGGCGCGACGCGATGCCTGGACGAAGGCAACGGCATCGGCATAGAGCGGGTCGCTGTCGTCGTCAGCATGGCTCTGCTGAACACCGGGAAAGTGCAGAGTGGCGGTGATGCCGTCACCAACGCCAAGCAACTTGGTTACATTGATTCCGCCATCCTCTGTTGTTGTGTGCTCGCCCAGCCCTTGCGGAAAGTCTTCGCCGCCCAGCGCTTCGAGCAGCGCCGGCAGAAAATCGGTGAAGGTGAGCATCATCAGAACGAAGCTGGCGTCTTGCTGGGAAAGGTCGTCATCGCCGCCGTCCTGGGTTGCTTGGGTTTGCAGGAGGTCGTTGAAGCGAAGGCCGGAAACGGCCAGGCCGTCATCGATGACGAAGCTGAGCTTGTCCTGCCAGCCAACGGCCAGTTTGGTGACCTGCTTGCCGGCACTGAGGTGCACCTGGATTTCGTCGCCAGTCAGATCCTGGTGCTTGGCGGTGATGCTGCCGCCGTCGTCGTGGGCGTCACGCAGCAGGGCCTGGTCGAGGACGTGGAAGTCTGGTGCAGCCTGTTGTTGCTTGAGCCAATCGGTGAAGGTGGCGGTCGGTGCGATTTTCACGGTGGCCGGGCGCACCGGCAGGCTGCCCAGGCATTCGCGCAGGGTGGACAGCAGATCCTCGGCCTGTTTGGCGCTGGTGGTGTCGATAAGGATCAGGCCTTCGCTGGGCATGATGGCGGCGTAGGTGACACGCTTGCGGCTGAAGGCGCGTGGCAGCAGCTCTTGAATCAGATCGTCCTTGAGTTGGTCGCGCTCCTTTTTGTAGACCTTGCGCAGCTGCTCGGCCTCGATCGCGTCGACCTTCTCTTTCAGGGCATCGCGTACAACGCTGCCAGGCAGAATGCGCTCTTCCTTGCGGGCGGCGATCAGCAGGTACCCGCTGCTGCAGTGCACCAGTGGGGCGTCTTCACCTTTGGCCAGTGGCGGGATAAAACCGTAGGTGGATATTTCCTGATTGCCGCAGGCGCGGGCTGGCTTGGTGGCCAGAGAATCGTCCAGCACGAACTCGATTGGTTTTACCGAGTCGTCAAATTTGTTGAGGTTGATGCGGTCGAGGAACGCCGGCACAGATTGGGTAAGGCGATAGATCAGTAGGCTACGGAACCACATGGCGATGCTCCTATTCGGCTTTCTTGAAGGTGATGTTGTGGGCGCGGCTCATGCGGTCGAGGCGATCGCAGCCGATTTTCAGTTGGCGTGAAGCGGCGTAACGCGAGAGGCCGAGGTCAGCCATGGCGCGGGCGCGCTCTACCAGCGCGGTGTCGTCGGCGGTGGTGCCGTGTGGGCGGCCAGAGCGACGGGCCTGCTTTTGCGATTGCTCTTCGCGGCGGGCCTGGGTGATGACGGTCATGTCGCCCGCAGTCCACTGGCCGTTGGCCAGCGGACGCGGTTCGATGGGTGACTCGATAACCTGCACGGCCCCGGCTTCTGCCAGCATGGCGGCGAGCCAGCGGCGGTCGGCATCCTTGGATGACAGGGTCGGCAGGTTGAGTGTTGTTTCGTGGTGCATGGCGGTTCTCCTTTGATCAGGCCTGGCGGCGGCCGGCAGTGGTCATGAAGTGCTTGCAGATGGTTTGTGCTTGGGCACAGCGTTCGATATCGAAGAGGCCGAAGTGGCATTCGCTGGCCTGGATGCCGAGCTGGCGGGTGAGCCAGGCATAGGCGCCGCTGCGGGTCATGTGGCCTTCTCGCCAGATCCGTTCGAATACGGCCTTGCTGCTATTTCTGGCATTGCGCATGGGCTTGGTTGCCAGCGTGCCGAGTGGCAGGTCGGTACCCGGATGCAGGCCTACAGAGGCAAAGCAGTCGCGGCAGAGATAGGCGTAGGGCCAATCACCAAAGGAGCGGCCGCCGTAGATTTCCGAGTTCTCAACCAGGTGCACGCGGGTACCGCTGCAGCAGTTGCAGGTGGTCGGGATCGGGAGGGCGTCTTTCACCCGGCGAAGCGCGCGGCGGCTGACCACTGGCAGTGGGGCCGGCGCGACAATTGGTGCAGGGCTGTTGGCGCGTGGATCGATCATGGCAGCAGCTCCCGGTGATCAGGCTGCGACCGGCATGGTCACGCCATGCAGGGCGAAGTAGATGCGGGCGCAGGCCTGGGCGTCGGGCATGGCGCGGTGCGCTTCCACCAGGTCTTCACCGGTGAAGTGCTTGTAGGCTTCAGCCAGGGTTGGCAACTTGCCCAGGCAAACTGGAACGCGCGAGCTGTAGCAGGTGCAGTACTTCTCGGTGGTTTCCTTGAAGCTGTCGGCCAGCTCTTTGCTGTGATAGCGCGACATGGCGATGCGGATGATCCGGTCATCGAAAGTGGCGTTGTGGGCGGCGCGGATGCCGGCACGGGCATGCAGAGCCAGGAAGCCGTCGAGGGCTTCAATCTCTGGAATACCCTCGTCCATGGCCTGTTCGTGGGTGATGCCGTGGATGGCGGTATTTTCCGGGGTGATTACCCAGCCGTTAGGGCGGACGATCGCCTGGTAGCGGTCAATCACGTTGCCTTCTGCATCGCACAGCAGGCTGGCAATCTCGACGATGTGCGGCTGGTGGCCGGCTTCGCTGGGGTTTTTCCAGTCAGGAATGCCGGTGCTCTCGGTGTCGAATACGTTGGTCAGTGCGGACATTTCAGTTTCCTTGGGCAAAAGGAGCCCCAACCCACGCCGATTGGCCGGCGTGGTGGGTAACTCAGGGTTGGTTAAGCTGCTTGTGAGGCCGGTACCGGCTCAGCGACTACGCCGGCCAATTGCAGGGCCTGGCGCTTGTCGTTGGCTAGGCTGTCCAGCGCGGCCTGGTCGATGATCAGCAGATCCTCGGTGCCGAAGCCGGCGGCGATGGCGGCGATCAGGGCGCTCTTGTCGGTGACGACTGCACGCCACTGGCGGTTGTCGGGTTTCGCCTTGCTGGCGGGCACTGCTGGCTGCTCGGCCGGCGCAGCTGCGACAGGGGCAGCCACCGCAACAGGTGCTGCTGGCTCGTCAATGACGACTGGGTCAGCTGCTGGTGCTGGCTGATTGAGGGCGGCCTGGGCGCGCTCCAGGGCTTCGCGCTGCTGGCGTACTTCTTCCTGCTGGCGCTGGATTTCCTGCTGCTGGCGCGCCAATTCGTCCTGTTGACGTTGGATTTCCTGCTGCTGGGCTTCTTGCTCGCGGCGCAGCTCGGCATTCTGTGCCTCGATGCGCTTGTTCTCAGCCTCCGCTGCTTCGAGGGCGAGGCGGTCGGTGAGCATCTGCGCCAACTCATCCAAAGCGGTTTGGCGAGCTGCTACGGCCTCTTTGGTTAGGTCGTAGAAGTCGTGCATGGCGTCGATTTCACCAACACGGTCGAGCATGTCGGCAATTTCTTTAGAAGACTTGCCGCGCACCTGACCAGGCATGGCCTTGATGGCGTCGACCTTCACCTGCAGGCGAGCGATACGCTCTTGGCGCTCGCGCTCGATACGGTCGTCCACTTCCTTTTTGGCGACTTTCATCGGCTCTTCCAGCTTCTCCAACTCGCTGGTGATGCGTTTGGCTTCAGCGTCGATGATCTTGCCTGCCTGCAGGTATGGGTCTTTTACACGTTTGCGGGCTGCTTCAAGGGTGGTGCGGAAGGTGGTCAGCTCTTTGATGCCAGCCTTGACCAGCTCATAGCCTTCACTGGTGTTTACGTCTGGCAGAACTGCGTACTTATCGCGCAGCATGGCCAGGGCGGCGTCGGTTTGGGTGTATTCGGCGACCTCTACGGTGCCGTTCTCAAGGTCAACTTTTTCAATGGTCATGGTGCTATTCCTCGGTATTTGCTGGGGCGGGGGTCAGTTCAGCCATGCGTGCGTCGTATGAGGTTTTAATGCGCGCTTCGACTTCGTCAGGGTTGAACTTCACGACAACTGCTTTGGCTCGGGCCTGCTGCACGATTTGTTGGTACATGAGGTGCAGGGCGCGCTCGTTAGGGCAGCGCGGCAGGGCGCTGATCTGGCGGGACAGCCATTCCTTAAATTCGGTTTTTGCGTCATCCAGCACCGAATCGGCATCGCCGGCTTCTTCCAGGCGTCTTTTCAGTTCCAGACCTTCGATGTAGATCGGGTCCTCGAACATGCCCATGTGTACGTCGGCAGAGAAACCAGCCAGAGACAGGCACTTTTTAATGGCGTCGGTGAGGCTCTTTTTCGGAGCGTCGAAGTCGGTCTTGATGCCCCAACTGGTCTTGAAGACATATGGGGTATGGCCGAACTGGGTGATGTAGTTCTTCTTCCCGGCGCGTAGGTACCAGAGCTTGAGAAGAATGGTGTGCATCTGCTCATGACCAATTACGGTGACGCTGTCACTTTTGCCAGTAGTCAGGGGAGCGCCCTGGTCGAAACGGTCGGCCAGAATCTCAAAGCCCCAGCCCTTACCGATGGGGCCGAATACCTCGGTCGCACGCTTCACGATGTACATGCCGTTGATGCTGGTGACATCACGGCCATCGAAATTCTGGGTTTTGGTGTGGGCCATGTCGGTGGTGCAGACTTGATCCCACAACGCCATATTCGGGTTTTGTTTTTCCTGAGCCATGTTTGCTCTCCTTTACGCCACTTTTTCAGCGGTGCGGGCGTTCTTACGTTCTTCAATCCAGTCCTTCACTTCGGCGAGGGACCAGGCAATAGGTGCGCTGCGCGCTTCCGACTCGCTGAGCGGGCAAGACTTCGGGAAGGTCTTGTCTTTCACGCGGCGGTAGATCGAGGTGCGAGACAGGCCGGTCAGCGCCATTACTTCTGGCAGGCGGATCAGCGTGTCTGTGGGTGTTGTTGTGTCCATGGGCTCACCCGTTGGTAATGCGGTCGGCCAGGCCGAGCGCGAAGATGTAGCCGGTGAAAACCACCAGAGCGATAACCAGGCCGCGCCAGAAGACGTAGCGCCTTGCGCGTTGGTAGCGGGTCATGCCGACACCTCGCAGAGCAGTACCCAGAAGCCGTGACGGCGGCAGGTGCTGCGAATTTGCTGAGGCTCGGTAACGCCTGCTGCAATGGCTTTGCGCAGTGCATCGTTGATGCGAGTGCCGGTGAACCGCTTAAGCACAGGCCACCTCCTGAGTCGGACGATTGGCGAGTTCGAGCTGACGGCGGAAATCGTCATGCTCGCGGTCGGTGATCAGTGATTCGGCGTATGCCATTTCGATCATCCCGGTGGCATAGGCGTGATTCACTGCGCGGCGAACCGAGCTGCCGCAGGTGGTGCGCTCAAGGTCAGCAATGGCGCGGTTGATCAACAGGCGGCTGACGTTGCTCATTGCGCGAGCTCCATCTGTGCTTCTGCGGCGACCTTGGCTGCTGCGATGCGGCGATCGACTTCTTGCTCGCAGAACGCTTTGCGGCAGCCTTTCACGTGGGCTTCAAGGTCGGTCAGCGCCTGGTCGAGCAGGCCGGTATCGCCGTGAATCTTCGCCAGGCACAGGGCCATGGTTAGTTCACTGGTCAGGCGCTCAGCGCAGAAGTCAGCGAAGGCGCTGCAGGTCTGCGGGTCTGCGTAACCGATATCGGTCAGCACCAGGCTGCGCATTTCGCTCATCGAGCGTGAGCGGCGTTCGTCCTGGGCGACTGCCTGGTAGTGGCCGGCTTCTTTCGAGCCTGCGTTGCTGATGGCGTGTTGCATGGTGGTGGACCTCTTCGCGTGATGGCCTTTCGGCTTGCGTTGAGGCAAATATAGGTTTGCCTGTTTATTGAGTCAATAGGGGTTCCTATATTTTTTGTGTTCTGTGAATATCGGGGTGTGCCGCTGCCGGAGGCGGGAACGAAAAAGCCCGGCGCTGGGCCGGGCTTTTGAGGGTATTGCTAAATTAGTGGCAGTGACGCACGCCAGTGCTGTGGTCGATATGGCAGCCGTACTGATCGGTGCCGCCACTGTGGGCAACTACCGCGGCTGAGCCGGTGGCGAGCAGGGTGGCGAATAGCAGTGCAGTGAGCTTCTTCATGATCATTCCCTTAGTTGAGGTGCTTCTTGATCCTGGGTTAGCGCCGCACCAATACGCGCCCGACAGCAAAGTTTGCTCAGAAAATAGGCGGGAGTTTTCCGTCTACCACCTGGCCAATGATCTGCACGTTGTCAGTGATCTGCAGTACTGGGAAGGCGTTGTTCAGTGGCTGCAAAAAGCCCATGCCGCCGTCGCGGATGTACTGCTTGAAGGTGGTTTCCCCGGTGCTTAGCAGTTTGGCAATGTAGAACTTGCCGCTGACCAGGTCGAATCCCTCTGGCTTAACCAGGATGCGCATGCCCTGGGTGAACAGCGGCAACATTGATGGGCCTTTAACCTCAAGCCAATAGCCATGGGGGCCGGCTATAACGTCTGAAAGCAGCCAATCCTCTGCATCGCCTGGGGAAAAGTTGTCACAAGACTCCTGCCAGCTTCCTGCCGCAACCCAACTGATCAATGGGTACTCCTGAGATTTCCGATATGGCTGGCGAGTCTCTGCCACGTTGTTCAAGCCGGATTGTGCACCTGCTCCGTTACTTAGCATTTCCCCAATGCCTTCCGACAGCCATATAGGGCTGACTCCGCAGGCGTGGGCGATCTTGGTGCTGTGAGTGGATGCGGCGGATTTACCGCGCTCAAGGTCGGAGATGGATGCTTGTTTGATGCCCACTCTGTCGGCCAGCTCACCCTGGGTGAGCTTTGCGTGGCGGCGAGCAAGCTTGACTCTGTCTTGATATTTCATCGGCTCATTCTATATCGGCGCTCCTATACCCTTGCAAACAGGTGTTCCTATATGTAGATTTATAGGAAGCCCTATGGGAGGGAGTGAGCATGTCAATTTTCGAGAAGCTGGTTAGCCGCTTCGGCAGCCAAGTTAAAGCGGCAGAAGCGCTCGGCGTTAAGCAGGGCACGGTATCCGGCTGGGTGTCTGGAAAGCACGGAATGAGTGCTGTGACAGCAATACGCGCGGAGCGGGTGACGAAGGGCGAATTCAAGGCAGAAGAGCTGTGCCCTGATCTGGAAGGGGCTGCGTAATTTGAGGAATTTTCATGTTTGTCCCAGCCGTAAAAGAAAACGAAATCAAGGCGCGATTCGACGATGAAACCTTGCAGCTGATCCTGGCCCAGTGCCGGAAGCGCAAGGTCGTCCGCGCCGTGTTGGTTCGCCAGATCGTCGAGGCCTGGCTGGCTGAAGAAGAGCGTAAGGCAATTGGCAATGTGGCCTGAAGGCCCTGGGGAGGCCCTGTTGAACACGATACGAACACCTGAAGACGGCGAAACGCTGGTGCAGCAGTCGCTGGGCGAAATGTCGGTACCGGAGCGCGCCAGGCTGGAGCAGTACGCCGCCAGCCTGGGCATCACACCGGAAGCGGCCGTGGTGCAGATCGTTGAGCGGGCCATTAAAGCCGGGGCGATCTGATGGATTGGTTCCGTTGGTGGCACGGCTCAGTGACCGACCCGAAGTTGCAGCGTGTGGCCCGTATGGCCGGCGCGACGGTAGGTGAGGTGATTGCTGTGTGGGCTTGTGTGCTGGAGCGGGCCAGTTCTGTGACGGCTGGTGACGCAGGTGTGACGCAGGGTGACAGGCCAGTGACTCGCGGTGATGTGGTTGGGTTCGATTGTGACGACCACGACGTGCTGCTGGGCTTTGCCGATGGGAAAACCGCGCAGATTTTTGCGGCGTTGGTGGACCGTGGCTTGATCGAGGATCAGCGGATTGCACGCTGGGATGAACGCCAGCCAAAACGCGAAGACTCAAGCGCGGCGCGGACTAGAGAGTATCGCGAGCGGAAAAAGCAGCCTGCAGGCGTGACGACTGGTGACGCAGGTGTGACGCACGGTGACGCCCCAGAAGAGAGTAGAGGAGATAAGAGTAATACCCCCTCTATCCCCCCTGCTGCGAAACCGACCAGGCCGACGAAACCGGTGAAACCTGCTGCGCCTACTGCGAAACCGACACGGGCAAAGGCTAAGCACGCTCTGCAACTGCCGTTTCTGATGACAAGCGAAATGCTGGCGTGGGCCGCTGAAAAGGCGCCGGCCGTAAACCTTGACCGTGAAACCGAGCGGTTTAGCGATCACTTCAAGGGCACTGGTGAGCCCAAGGCCGATTGGCCAGCCACCTGGCGCAACTGGATGCGACGTGCACAGGACGACTTGGAGCGGCGTGGCATGGCCAAGCCGGTGGCGAAAAACCCGAACGATACGACCTGGATTAACGAGGACGACGGTGTATGAAACCCGCGACCGAAGTGCTGAAGACTTTGCCCAACCTGCCCGCTGAGCAGGTGCAGGACATTCGCGCGCGCAAGCCGACTGCGGAGACTGCCCAGATCGTCAACAAGCTGTTTGACGAGCTGAAGAGCATCTTCCCAGCGTGGCGCCAGGCCTGGCCGAACGATGCCGCAGAGAATCGCGCCAAGCGTTCCTGGGTGAAAGGGTTCATGCGCTCGGGGATCAACACCATCGACCAGCTGCGGTACGGCATCGAAGCCTGCCGCGCACTCGAAACCGACTTTGCGCCGAGCGTTGGCAAGTTCGTGAAGCTGTGTGTGCCGACTGCCGAGGATCTGGGCATGCCTGACGAGGAAACCGGCTGGCGTGAGGTGGTGCGCAAATGTGCTAACCCCGGTCACTACGCATGGAGCCATGAGGCTGTGCGCCTGGCTGGCTCTTCGGTGGGTTGGTTCAACCTGCGATGCAGCAGCATTCCTGAAGAAACCCTACGCAAGCGTTTCGGCCATGCGTACTACCAGCTGCGACGCCGGCTATCGATGGGGCTGCCACTGGAAGAACCCCGCCAGGGCATTGAAGACCAGAGCGAAGGCCGTGAATTGACCCCAGAGCAGGCCGATCGCCGTGGCGAGCGTGTGGTGCAGGAATTGATGCGCCGCCAGGGCCTGGACGTTGTAACCGGTGAGCAGGCCCGCCAGCAGCTGCTGACCAAGATGCGCGTGAAGCGAGGTGCCCACCATGAATCTTGAACGCCGCCTGCAGGACTCCCTGCGGAACAACATCGACTGGCTGATAGGTCGCGGCTACGTGCTGTGCCGCGAGGGTGATCTGCTTTTGCTAAGCCGTGGCACTCGCCGAGTGCTGGTGAGCGGCGGACGTTTGGCCGTGATCGGCCGGGGAGGTGCCCAGTGAACACGATTGCTGAACAAGCGCTGGCCAGGGCGATGGCTAAAGGTGCGACACCGGTACCAGCTGCCGCTGTGCTGCCTCCCGCAACAAATGATCCTGTGCCCGCGGTGGTGCCGGTGGAAGTCGTCGGCCACTTCGATCGGCTCGGTTACCTCGAAGGCCGGCGCCATGCGCTCGACATCGTCCGCGATAACACGCTGATGCTGAGCCTGAGGAGTGGTCCCGTGCAAATCATCGATCGCCTGCGCCAGTGCATGCAGAGCAAGCCGGAGAGCTTCGCCATGGGCGTGGGTGACGTTATCGCGATGTTGGAGCTTGAGCAGGATTTGCTGCAGGAGGTGGACCGTGGCTGATCAACGAATCTCCGAGCAGCAACTGCAGGCGCTGGATGAGGCCGATGAGTACTCGCTTCGGCACCACAGCAGCGAGGTCGCGTTACTGATCGAGTCGTACCGGGAAGTCTGCGCTGAGCTTGTTGAGCTTGCTATTGCCCATATCGCTTGCCAGTTGAGCATTGCTGAAAACATACAGCTCAGAGGTAAGGCCGAGTCACTGCGCAAGAACGCCGAGCGGTATTTGTGGCTACGAGACAAGAGCGAGGCATTACACAGTTTCTATCTGAGCACTCCGATATGGATGACCGGTGTTCGCTTTCGTCAAGAGGATGTAGATCGCTCCATTGATGAGGCCATTGCTATTGGGGAGAAGGCAGATGCTTGAAGTCCTGTCTTTCCTCGCTGCCCTGCGCGATGTGCACCCTGATATGGCGCGCTGGGGCCTGCACGGTGGTTGTTTTCGAGTTTATCTGCTGCTCAAGCAGACATTCCCCATGGCGGAAGCCTGGTACGACAGCAATCACGTCATCACCAAGATCGGCGATGCCTTCTACGACATCAGGGGTGAGGTCCAGCCGGAAAGTGAAGTTGGTGCCCGGTACCTGCCAATGGACCCACTGGTGTTCAACCGCGCCTACAGCTGGGAAGGAATGCCACACGCTTTTGCATGCCCGCAAGGGTTCGTAATGATCCACCAGGATCTGCTGGCTGACCTGATGGACCAGGAACCGCTGAACGCTGACCAGCAGGAGCGCCTGCAGAAGTGTTTGCAGGAGGTGGCCCATGGCTGACACAGCGACAGCAACGAAACCTCAGACAGAAAAGGCCAAGACAGCGGCCAAAAAACGCGCCGGCCGCCCGATTTACATGGTCTGGCGCAAGGTGATTGACGAGCAGACAGGCGAAGTGCGCATGGGCCTATGCGCAGACAGCGGCATTGACCAGTTCCTGTGCCGTGAGCGTGAGTACCGCGTCGGCGACGTGGTGCGCTGCGAAATCAAGAAAGCCAGAAATATCAAATTTCATAGGCTGGTCCACGCCCTCGGCCGCCTGGTGAGTGAGCAGATCGACAAGTTCCAGGGCCTGGACGCTCACACCACGATCAAGAAGCTGCAGCTTGATGCTGGCGTTTGCTGCACCTATGAGGCGTTCGACATTCCCGACCTGGGCCGGGTGATGCGCCTGATCCCTGAATCAATCAGCTTCGACTACATGCCAGAGGAACGCTTTCGCGAGTTCTGGCGTGGCATCTGCCAGCACCTGATCGAGAAGTACTGGCCGACACTTACCGAAGAGGCGATCGAGGCAATGACCGACCTCATGCCAGGGGAGCGTGCGCAGTGAGACGCACTGAACTGAAGCGATCGACGCCGCTCAAGGCCAAGGCCAGCGGCATCACTGAGCGCAAGCCCCGCCAGCGCAAGTGCGACAACCCAGCCTGTGACGTGAAATTCACACCCAAGCTGGGGCAAAAGGTCTGCTGCTGGCAGTGCGGCCTGGCGGTTGCTGATCAGCCTGCCAACCAGAAAAAGGCGCGCGTGGCCATTGAGCAACGCGAGCGCCGCGAAATTAAGGTGCGCAAGGAAAAGCTGAGAACCTACGGCGACTACGTGTCAGCGGCAGAGAAGTCTGTAAGGGACTACCGGCGCACCTTCGAGCTATTCATCGGCAGCGGCTGCATGAGCTGCAACAAAGATCAGGCCCAGGTGCAGGCCGAGCAGGGTTGGAAAACCGGTGGTGCATGGGATGCCGGCCATTACCTAGGCAAGGGCGCGCGCCCTGAGCTGCGTCTGGTGGAAAACAACATCTGGCTGCAGTGCAAAGGGTGCAATGGCGGATCAGCCAAGTACGCACGCAAAGGCGAATCGGTGGCCAATAGCTTCCGCATAGGGCTGATCGCCCGCATTGGCCTGGAGGCTGTTGAAGCGCTGGAAGCTGACCACACGCCGAGGCACTACACCAAAGAAGAACTGCAGCAGATCACGGCCTTGTACCGGCTGAAGCTGCGCGAGCTGAAAAAGCAGGAGGCCATGTCGTGAGAGCGCACCGCTACCAGCGCAAAAGCGCACCAGGCCACGGCGCATGGCAGCAGTGCGACCACTGCGGCGCCACCCAGCACAGCGGTTACTACTGGCTGGCCGGCTTCAAGAGCAAAACCGAACCGCCCTGCAATGACGAGCTGACTTTCGGCAGTGAGTGGGCAAACAGCGCAGAGCGCGACCCTGTGGAGAATTGGCGATGAATGAGCAAGTGAAAGAACAGTACGAATCGAAGCTGGCCGGCCAGTGCCAGGGTGTTGCGCGCTGCCTTAGCTACAACGCCGGTAAGCATGAGGGCGATGCCAAGCACACGCTGATTGAGGCGGCCATGCATCTGGATAAGCACGCTGTTCGTGTGCATCGAAAGAGCGACGGGATGCTGATCATTAACGCGCGCGGCAATTCGCGCTTTATGACCCTGCGCGAGCGCCTGGCTATGTGGTTGCTGCGCGGCAAGCTGGAGATCCGGCCATGAGCGTGGGGATGGAGGGTTACGGGCCGAACCCGCGCGTTTACTCAAAGGCCGAATACGACGCTCTGCTACAGCAGGTCGAGGCGCTGGGGAAAACCAATCGCATTCCAGCCGGCCTCTACGCCGAGCTCGAAGCCCTGCGCACTCTCCGCGATACCGTTCGCGTCTACCGCGACAGCTATATGCGCGACGAGATAGAGGACGAGGACAGTTGTGTGTCGGTCGACCAGCACGATGCAGCCTGCAGCGTCCAGGCTGCGCTGGAGAGTGCCCAGGCGCTGGAATGGAAGGGTGCGCCATGAGCAGCAGAGCACGACTGTGGATGTGGGTATGCCTATCGCTGGCGGCCCTGGCGATGATCACGGGGAAGGCTGGCAGTGCCGATATCTTCGCCGCTGCAGCCTTTGTGATTAGGGCCTTGAGCCGGGAGGTGCAGGGTGTCTGATCCAGTGTTCCAGGCCTGGCTGGCCGAGCAATATCGAATATTGCGTGAGCAGGGGCTGATTCGTTGAGCGGGGGAGAGGGTATGACAACGAAACGATCATCGACGCAGATCATTCTGGAAGCTGTGCAGGACCTGCACAACCAGGAGCAGATCGTTACCCGAGAGACGCTGCATGGCCTGACAGGGCTCAAGCTATCCGTGATTGACGACCGTGTTGGCGCGCTGATCGACGATGGCTTGGTGATCCGTGTGCAGCGCGGGGTTTATGTGCCGGCTGAAACGCATCCGCCAGCCAGGGTGATCAGCAAAACGCTGCTGCCCGACGGCACGTCGAAGATTGATATCGGTGACCAGGTGCTGACCCTCACGCCGAAAGAAGATCGGATGCTGGCCCAGCTTTTGGCCGGTGTAGCAATGCAGACAGCGGCGATTGAGGTAGGGCGTCAAGCAGGCTTGCAGGCTGGTGAACTGAGTGGCCGGCTGAACAAAATAGAGCGGGAATTTTCGCGGAATTTGGAGTTAGGCGGTGTGACGGCGCGTGACGCGTCACGGACTGACGGCGTGACGGCGCGTGACGGTGCTGGGCGCGGGAAAAAAACCGGGGCAGACCGTGCTAGAGCCTATCGGGAGCGGAAAAAACTAAATGCCGCCGTGACGGCGCGTGACGCGTCACGGGTGGATAGCGTGACGCCAGCGTGACGCGTTGCGCAGTGAGTTGACGTTATAAATTATGAATTATGAGGAACCACTTATGACCCCGATGACCGTCCACTATGCCCTGCTGCCTGCCGAAGGCGAGGAAGATCCTATCGCTGTGTTCTCGGTCGATATCGACGGTGGCAGTTTGAGCACTGGCTGCGTTGTGCCAGATTCTGATCCGGCCGCGTTGGGGCGATGGCTGGGATCATCTGCAACCACCTGCACATGAATGCGCAGCACTTCCCTGGTGATGATCGCAGCGAGGCCCGTACCGAGCGCCGGCAACTGCACTATGGCAACCGGGAGTTCGGTGGCGCGGTGTCGGCTATCATTGGCGCATTCGATGTAACCTTTACGCCTGAACTGTAGGAGACGACCATGGATCAAGAGATTGCTTTGTTCATAGGTGGGCCGTGCGACGGCGAGCGCCGCAAGGTCTATGTCGGGCAGCCGCGCGTGGAAGCCGTAAAAATTCCTATAAGAAGTACGCTTGATATTGACCGTAATTTGCCTCGGGAAGCGGTTGCGGTTGCGTTTGCCTCTGCCATCTATGATCGCTGTGCTGTCAGGTCGCCGCAGGGGAAAGATACTGCGGTGTATGTCTACGGCGAAATTGACCCGATGGCTGAGCTCATTGCCGGCTACCGCGAGCCTGATGATGCCGGTAAGCGAGAGCAGATCGAAGACCTGGCGCGTAATGATGCCCACGTCCACGCTTGCCTGGCTGCGCTACGCATGGGGCGAATCAACAGTTACCAGAGTGCCCTTGAGGAGATGGTCATTGTGTTGGCGAAGAAATCGGATGAACTCACGAAGCAGCTTATGCAGTTGCACAGCATGACAATCCCAAAGCAGGTGATAACTGACGCTGGGGTTGCCATGATCTTCCAGCCACAAAAGCCTGACCCCCTGTAAGGTTTGAGCCGCGCCACCTCTCACGCGAACACTTGGTATGCCAATCACTCACCCTGTATGAGGCATACCCGATGAAGAAGTACTTTCTCTCCATTGCTGCATCCCTGCTGTTTGCGTGTAGTGCGTTTGCGGCGCCTGAGTCGATCGCTGTAGCGCTGGATCGTTATGACCAGTGCCAGGCGTTGGCTCAGCACTGTGATGCTGCGGTATCGGCCCAGGTGGCCGGCCCACTGCTGCAGTTGCCCAGCCTGGACGCCTACCGAAGCCCGTTGCTGCGCAGTGATATGCGTGTAGCCAGTGCAGGGTTTGTGTTCAACGGTACCGTCGACGTGATTGCGTCTGAGAGTACGGCCCCTTCCTGAGCGATCCTGCGACGAAAGAAAGCCCGCCGATGTGCGGGCTTTCTACTCTCTGATGTAACGGATACGCAACAAGCTGCCCTCCTGGTTACGCCAGCGCTACACCACCAAGCGCCAAACCCGCAACCTGAGTGGGTTTACACCGTCCACAACCCAGCCAGACGCCACCCCCTGTAGGGTTCGACACCCGCTCTGCCTCCCGTGAACACTCGCGGCATGAAGACAGAGCAAGCGGGTAAGAAGACCGCCACCCCGAAAGCGAAGAAGAAGCCAGTAGCCAAGAAGGCCGCTGGCTCGACTGTGCGTGTGCGTAAGGCAAAGCCAATAGGAAGGCCAACAGCCTACTCAGACCTGGTAGCGGCCAAGCTGTGTGCGTACATCGCTGACGGTATGAGCTTGCGCAATGTCTGCAAACAGCCAGGTATGCCGAGTATGACCACTGTGCTGCGCTGGCTTGGCGATGATGCGATGGCGGCCTTTCGGATGCAGTACGCGTGCGCGCGCGAGGCTCAGGCTGATTTGCTGGCCGAACAGATCCTCGATATCGCCGACGAAGAATGCACCATGGTCCGCGCCGACAAGCATGGATCGAATGATGATGACGGCGAAGGCCACACCGAGGTTGTGTTCGACTCGACAGCGGTAGCGCGTAACCGGCTGCGTGTTGATGCGCGCAAGTGGTTGGCCAGCAAGATGGCGCCCAAGAAATACGGCGACAAGCTGCAGACCGAGCTGACCGGTGCGAATGGTGGTGCGATTGCGGTGAATAGCACTGTCACCTTCGTTCGGCCGCCAGAACGCGCGGAGGACGATCAGTGACTGCCTTCGTCGCGCCGATCAATCTCAACCTGACGCTGCCGTTCAAGCTGTCGCCGCTGTATGAGCCGTGCCGCTACAAGGTGATGCACGGCGGTCGCGGTGGCGGTAAGTCGCATGGTGTGGCCCAGGTGCTGCTGGAAATGGGCTCGCGCACGCCGTTGCGCATCCTGTGCGCCCGTGAAATCCAGAAGTCGATGCGCGACTCGGTTCACCGGCTGCTGAAGGACTACATCGTCAAGCTGGGCCTGACAGCGTTCTACGACGTGCTCGACACCGAGATTCGCGGCAAGAACGGCACGTTGATCCTGTTTTCTGGCCTGCAGGCGCATACGGTCGACTCGATCAAGTCGTTTGAAGGCGTCGATATCGTCTGGGTCGAAGAGGCCCACGGTGTCAGCAAGAAGAGCTGGGATGTGTTGATCCCGACTATCCGGAAAGAGGGCAGCGAGATTTGGCTGACCCTCAACCCGGATATGGAGACTGACGATACCTACAGTCGTTTCATCGCCACGCCCAGCCCAGATACCTGGGTTTGCCAGATCAATTGGCGCGATAACCCTTGGTTCCCTGATGTGCTCAATGAAGAGCGCAAGAAGGCCAAGCGCTCGATGAGCGAAGAGGACTACGAGCATATCTGGGAAGGCAAGGCCCGGCGTGTTGCTGCTGGTGCGATCTATAAGCATGAAATTGAAGCGGTCTATGAAGATGGCCGCGTGTGCCCTGTGCCGTATGACCCGACACTGCCTGTGCACACCGTGTGGGATTTGGGTTGGAACGATTCGATGACGATCGGCCTGGTGCAGAAAGGGCCAATGGATGTGCGGATCATCGGCTACATCGAGGACAGCCACCGCACGCTGGACTGGTACGTCGCCAAGTTGGAGAAGCTGCCATACCGCTGGGGCACTGACTTTTTGCCACACGACGGCCGCACCAGAAACTTCCTGACAGGCAAAAGCACCGAAGAGCATCTGCGCGCGATGGGGCGCAATCCGTACCCCAACTGCCTACCGCAGGCCAGCGTTGAGGAAGGAATCAAGGCTGTTCGCATGCTGTTCCCGCGCTGTTACTTCGATTTGACCAAGGCTACGCGCTTGCTTGAGTGCCTGAAGCGATACAAGCGCGACATCCACGCCAAAACTGGTGAGCCCATGGGCCCGCTGCATGACGAATTTAGCCACGGCGCAGACATGTTCCGTTACGTCGGTCAGGCAATTGACCTGATGGTGAACGAAGCGCCGCGCGACTACCAAGAAGCCCCGCCGCCAGACTGGCGCACCTGAGGACAGACCATGGACGCCACAGCGATCGATTATCAAGAAGAAGGGCCAGCAGGCGAGGCTGTAGACGATCTGGCGATGACGCTGGATGAGTACAGCGAGATCATGCGCGAGATCGAGGAACAGCCGAACTGGCGCGTCACTGCCGACAAGGAAATGGATTACGCCGACGGCAACCAGTTGGACAGTGAGCTGCTAGCCCGCCAGCGTGCTCTGGGTATTCCGCCTGCTGTCGAGGATCTGGTTGGACCTGCGCTGCTGTCGATCCAGGGTTATGAGTCTGCGACCCGCACCGATTGGCGCGTGACGCCTGATGGTGATGTGGGTGGTCAGGATGTGGCGGATGCGCTGAGCTACAAGCTAAACCAGGCCGAGCGTCACAGCAGGGCTGACGATGCGTGCAGCGATGCGTTTCGCCCGCAGATCGCCATCGGCGTGGGCTGGGCCGAGGTTAGTCGTGAAAGCGATCCCTTCAAGTTCCCGTATCGCTGCAGCGCTGTGCATCGCAACGAAATCCACTGGGATATGAATGCGCGCGAGAAGGACCTGAGCGACGCGCGTTGGTTGCGCCGGCAGCGCTGGTTGCGGCCTGACCGCATCGCACGGGTGTTCCCTGACCACAAAGAGCTGATCATGGCCATTGGGCGCAATGGCGCCACCTGGTGGATGGATGATCATATCGGCAGTAATGACGGCGGCGAGTCGACCGGGCTGCATAATGCCTGGGCAGAGGCCCGTGCATGGACGGTGCAGGAAGAGCGCTGGTACAACCCGACCTCGAAAGAAACCTGTTTGGCTGAACTATGGTACCGCCGCTGGGTGGATGTTGGTGTGATCACCGCCCCCGATGGCCGTGTGGTTGAGTACGACGAGAACAACCTGGCGCACCAGGTGGCGCTGGCAAGCAAGCTGTCGACCTATAGCCGTGCTGTGGTGGCCAGAGTGCGTCGCAGTTACTGGCTTGGCCCGCACTGCTTGTATGACGGCCCAACCCCGTATAGCCACCGATTCTTCCCCTATGTGCCGTTCTGGGGCTTCCGTGAGGACAGCACCAACGTGCCCTATGGCTACGTGCGCGGCATGATCTACTCGCAGGACTCGCTCAACAGCGGTATCAGCAAGCTGCGCTGGGGCCTTTCGTCGGTGCGTGTGACTCGCACCAAGGGCGCGATCGATATGACTGATGCGCAGTTGCGCAACACAATTGCGCGCGTGGATGCCGATATCGTGCTGAATGCACAACACATGAATACACCAGGTGCCCGGTTCGAAGTTGATCGTGACTTCCAGCTGAACGCCCAGCAGTTCCAGATGCTGCAGGACAATCGCGCAGCTATTCAGCGCGTGTCATCCGTTACCACTGGTTTTATGGGCAAGGAAGGCACGGCCACCAGCGGCAAGCAGGAGCAGATGCAGATCGAGCAGAGCAACCAAGGTTTGGCCAGGATGATGGACAACTTCCGCGCCGGCCGGTCGATGGTGGGTGAGATGCTGATGTCGATGATCATCGAAGACATGGGCAGCAAGCAGCAGGAAATCATCATCGAAGGTGATGCTGTGCGCGAGGATCGCACGGTGGTGATCAACAAGCCTGAGCAAGACCCGGCCGGCTACACCTACCTGTCGAACGATCTGCAGCGCACTCGGCTGAAGGTATCGCTTGAGGATGTGCCGAGCACTGCCAGCTACCGTGGCCAGCAGCTCAACGCTATGTCGGAAGCGGTCAAGTCGCTGCCGCCGCAGTACCAGGCGGCCATGCTGCCGTTCATGGTCAGCCTCATGGATGTGCCGTTCAAGCGCGATGTGGTCGAGGCGATTCGTGCTGCAGCCGAGCAGGAAAGCCCGGAGGCGATCGAGAAGCGTATCCAGCAGGCGGTGCAGGATGCCCTGGCGAAGTCTGGAGCCGAGCTGAAGATGCGTGAGCTGGCAATGAAAGAGGGCAAAACCGAGGCTGAAATCGAGAAGATCCGTCGCGAGGCTGTTCAGATCGGTGTGCAGGCGGCGTACAGCGCTATGCAGGCAGCCGCCCAGGTCGCGCAGATGCCGATGATTGCCCCGGTGGCGGACGTGATCATGATGGGCGCCGGCCATCAGCAGCAGCAAGGCGATGATCCGAACTTCCCGGTAGCCAATCAAACCGCGGCGATGAACATCAAGTCGCCGTACATCCAGGGCGCCGAGGAAGTGCCGCAGAACACCAGCCCTGAATTCCCACCGGTACCGCAGGATGGTGCATCACCCATGGAAGGTATTGAGACGGCAACGCCGGCTGACAACCTGGGCTGATTGTCCTGGTCCACCAGAACCCTGCAGGGCTGACCCCCTGTAGGGTTTTTTGTTTTCAGGCCCCCCGTTGACACTTCCCTGCAAGTTGAGCGCACAGCGCACAGCGACGCGCAGGAAGGCAACGACCTGCATTGCTGAGCCCCTATGCGGCCACGGCGATATGTGGCGGGACAGGCATGAACCAAGCAGAGTTTTTACAGCAGCACGCACCAGACGGCGTTTTGACCGCAGAGCAGGCCGCCCAGCTTTTGGAGCTGAGCGAAGAGGGCGATACCGGAGCAGCTGATGCTGCCCTGGAAATTGGTGGCGAGCCCGACGCTACCGCTGCAACTGAGGCCAAGCCAGAAGGTGAGCAGGCAGCAGAAGACGTATCGAAAACCAGCGACGCAGAGCTCAACGCCGATAACGCGGTGATTCTGGCTAAGGACAACAAGCACACCATCCCTTACGAGAGGCTGGTGGAGGCTCGCGAAGCTGAGAAGACATGGCGCGACACGGCTACAGCGGCACAACAGGAACTGGCTGAACTTAAAGCTCAGGCGCAACAGCGGGTGGAAGCAGGGATTGCCCCCACTCAGACCGACAACCAGGTCGCAGCGGCTCAGGCCGCACTCGATGCTGGCGTCAACCCTGAGATTTTCGGTGATTTCTCCGAAGAGGCCATTGCAAAGGGAGTGCAGACCCTGATCGCACAGAGCCTGCCGGCTCTGGTTGAGGCTCAGGTTAAGCAAGCATTGCAGCCGCATGAGCAGAAGCAGGTATCCGACCTGCGTTCTTCGCACTTTGACTCGATCTATGAAAAGCACCCTGACATTGACTCGATGCTGGAGAGCAAAGAGTTGGGAGATTGGTTAGCGACCCAGCCTAGCTACGTTCGTGTTGGCTTTGAAAGCACCATGAAAACGGGCTCGGCACCGGAAGTCATAGAGTTCTTCGACACGTTCAAAGCGGCCACTGGAAAAACTCAATCCGCCCCGGCGCCCTCTGCGGAGAGCGTTAAGGAAGCGGCCAAGCAAGCCATCGCACAAGCCAAGCCGGTTGTGCCTGCAAGCCTCTCGGATTTTCCGGGCGGCAAGGCAGGGCCGGCAACTGGCAACGAAGCGCTGGCGAACCTAGGCGCCAATGAAATGGCCGAGGCCCTGATGGAAAGGACCCCGGAGCAGATCGAGGCATTTTTGAACCGGAGCGTCTGACGCTCCGGAGTCCCGCTGAACAAGGAGTTTCACCATGTCCGACAAGACGCATATGAGCTACGGCGATCCGAAATCGATGGTCGAGCAGGCCGTTGGTTTGTTCGCTCAGAGCACTCAACGCAACACCACCCTGAACCGCCTGACCGGCAAGATGCCGAAAGGCACCGCTGGCGCCGAGGCGACCCTGCGCAAGCAGACCACCCAGCACATGCCCATCGTGAAGTGCCAGGACCTGGGTAAGGGCCGTGGCGATGAGGTGACCTTTCACCTGCTGAACCCGACTGGCGGCTACCCGATCATGGGCAGTGCCTATGCGGAAGGCCGTGGCGTTGGCATGAAGCTGTCCGAGGACAAGCTGCGTGTGAACCAGGCGCGCTTCCCGATCGACCTCGGCGACACCATGACCAGCATCCGTTCGCCGGCCGACTTCCGTCGTCTGGGCCGCCCTGTTGCTCAGCAGCAGATGGATGCCTATGTCGACCAGAGCCTGCTGGTGCACATGGCTGGCGCCCGTGGCTTCCACGACAACATCGAGTGGAAGATCCCGGTCAACACCAACCCGCTGTTCGCCGACATCATGGTCAACCGCGTTAAGGCGCCGACCAAGAACCGTCACTACATCGCCGATGGCGGTAACGGCATCAAGCCGTTCACCGTGGCTGGTGGCGAAGTCGACCTGGCGACCACCGACCTGCTGAAGATGGACACCGTGGACGGTATCCGCACCTGGATCGACCAGATTGCGCTGCCACCACCTCCGGTGATCTTCGAAGGTGACGCTGCTGCGAATGACTCGCCGCTGCGTGTGCTGCTGGTGTCTTCGGCGCAGTACAACCTGTTCGCCGCTGATCCTAGCTTCCGCACCCTGCAGGCTGGTGCGATGGCTCGCGCTCAGCAAGCCAAGGGGCATCCGCTGTTCCTGGGTGAGGTTGGGCTGTGGAACGGCATTCTGATCGTGAAGATGCCGAAGCCCATCCGCTTCTATGCGGGTGACACCATCAACTACTGCGCCGCCAGCGACAGTGAAACTGAAACCTCCTGCATTGTGCCTGCCGGTTTCGGCACCACTCACGCCGTCGACCGCGCCATCCTGCTGGGTGGCCAGGCTGTGGCCGAGGCAATGGCTGCCAGCGAGAAGTCGAAGATCCCGATGTTCTGGAGCGAGAAGGAACTCGACCACGGCGACAAGGTGGAGCTGCTGCTGGGCTGCATCCGTGGTGTGTCGAAGATCCGCTTTGCGGTCAATACCGGCAACGGTACTGAGTTCACCGACTACGGCGCCACCGCGATTGATACCGCGGTGCCGATCATCGGCGAGCGCAAGTGATGGGTAGGGCCGGGTAACGCCGGCCCGCCTTTCTAACCCCATTGAAGGAGAGCCCATCATGGCTAAGGTAACCCTGAAACAGTTCGGCAACCGCCAGTTCGGCGGCGCGGCCGGTGCATACGGCAACACCACCACCCTGGCGTTCAAGCTGGAAACCGGCTCCAACGGTGCAGCGCTGAATGCCGACTCTACTGCGGCGATCGGCATCGGTGATGTGGTCGACCTCGGTCCATTGCCGGAAGGCATGCGTCTGGATGATGCATCGATCCTGATCAGCACTGGCATGACCGCCACCATCACCGGCTCGCTGGGCTTTGTCTACGAGGATGGTGTGGATGACGCTGGCGTTCCTCAGGATGCTGCGTACTTCGGTACCGGCCTGAACCTGGCTACTGCTGCGCGCCTGCGTGCATCGGCTGCCAAGGCGCTGAAAGTCCTGGCCAAGCCCGCTCGGTTGATCCTGACCACTGCGGTGGCGGCCAATGCCAAGGTCAGCAAGATTGAGGTGCTGGTAAGCGGCGAGCTGCAAGGCAGCCGCTGAGCCTGACCGTTTAAGGGCCTTCGGGCCCTTTCTTCTTTCCCGTTACGCAGGATACGAACATGAAGGTACTCGTCATTGCGCAGGTTGCGCACGCTATCAACGCCGCCTACTGCCTGTCGCTGGGCGATGCCTCGATTCCGGCTTGGGATGAAGCTGGTGAGCAGCACCAGGGCAGCCTGGTCGCAGGTGTGGAAATGCACCTGGCCAATCCCGACGCCACCCCTGAGCAATCCCATGAAAGCTGGCTGGCGCAGAAGATCGCCGATGGCTGGGTCTATGGCGAAGTTAAGGACGAGGCTGCAAAGACTCACCACTGCTGCCGCCCATATGCCGAACTTCCCGCCGAGCAGAAGGCCAAGGATTACCTATTCCGCGGTGTGGTGCATGCGCTGAAGGATCTGCCGGATGCTGATGATGTAGACGCGGCTGTGGCTGCTGCCGTAGCCGAGGCGCTGGCGAAGAAGCCGGCTGGTAAGGCCGCTGCTGCAGCTAGCAGCGCTCCGGTTTTGGTTGTTGGCGGCAACATTCCCGTCCAGTACATCGGCCGCAAGGAAGCCTACACCGACCACCTCTACGGTACCGGCCTGTCGTTTGAGAAAGACCAGGTGCGCGGCCTGCCTACCGAGGTCGCACGCAAGTTTCTGCGCCATGCCGATATGTTCAAAGAGGCCGGAGAGGGCGCTGTCGTCACTGAGCTGGTGAAGTCGGCCGAGCAGGATGACACCACCAAGACCCTGGACGAGGCTGCGAAGCGCCAGAAGGAAGATCAGGACAAAGAAAATGCCCTGATTGACCTGAAGCAGCATGTGTCGAACATGACCAAGAACGCGCTGTGCGAATACGCCATGACCAATTACCGCCAGAAGCTGGACAGCCGCGCTTCTGTAGGCGATCTGCGTCAGCAGGTAACCGGCATGATTGATCAGTTCGGCGCGGTGTAAGCCATGACCCTGGACGAGCTGGTAGCGGACTTCAGAACAACCACTCAGGACAAGGTAGCGCCTTATCTGTTCGAGCAGGCTGATGTGGCGCGCTGGCTGATCGAGGCAGAGCAGGAGGCCTGCATTCGCGGGCGCCTGCTACATGAGGCTGATAACGAGGCGGTGTGCGAGATTGATGTGGCTGTAGGTGAGGTGGTTTATCCGCTGCACCCTGCGCTATACGAGATTGATCACCTTGGCCTGCTTGAGGCTGGCACCACTGAGCAGCGTGAGGTGAAGCTGGTGTCGCGCGAATGGCTGGATGAAAACCAGCCAGGTTGGCGCGATCGTTCAGGCGTGCCGCGGCTTGCCATCCAAACCGATACCCGTATTCGCCTGGTGCCGACCCCTAACGCAACCGCCACCCTCAAGCTGGAAGGATACCGCCTGCCTATGCGCGGACTGACCAGTGCCAAAGAATCGAAGCCTGAAATCAATGCAGCCCATCACCGCCACCTGGTGAATTGGGCGCTGCATCGCGCCTTCAGCGTGCCAGACAGCGAGACGCTGGACCTGGGCAGAGCCAGCGCTGCGCTTGAAGCGTTCACCAGCTATTTCGGTGAGCGTCCCGACAGCGACCTGCGCCGAATCACCCGCCATGACGTTGAGCACCACACCAAGGCATGGATCTGATCCACGCCTGACCCCCTGTAGGGTTCGTGCCGAACGCGCCTGCTCCATAGCATACGACCCAAGCGAATCAGCCAGCACGGGAGCATGGCATGAGTAATACAGCAGATAAGGCGATGAATGCTGCCAGCTATGCCGGGGGGTTCTTCTCCGTGGCTGCCGGCCTGACGCTGACTGAGTGGGGCATCATCGTCGGCATCGTGACAGCGCTGCTTACCTTCCTGGCCAATCAGTGGTGGCAGGCGCGCAAGTACCGGATGGAACTGCGCATGCAGGAGGCTGCTGATGCTCGAGCACAGCGCATCCATGATCTTGAGGTGCAGCGCCTATGTCGTCAGTTGCCGGGCTCTAATGCTTGCGACCTGCACGCGGTAGGTGAGTGATGAGTCGCGCCAGGACGCTTGCAACTGCGCTGACGCTCAGTGCTGCAGGGCTCTTAGGCTGGATTGCCAGCGAGGGCGATAGCCCCGTGGTCAAGCAGGGTGGCGTTGAGTTGCTAGCGCCGCACATCCCGACCAAGGGCGATGTGCCGACCATTGGCCACGGCTCCACCCGCTACGAAGATGGCACTCGGGTGACGCTCGCAGATCCTCCGATCACCCGGCAGCGTGCCGAGCAGCTGGCTCGGGCGCTGCACGAAGAGGAAGAGCAGCGTTTCCGCGCCTCAATCCCTGGCGTTGAGCTGTTCCAAGAGGAATACGACCTCTACGTCGACTTCACCGGCCAGTACGGCATTGGCAACTGGCGCAAGCCGAAGTCACCGCGCACCTGGTTGCTGAAGGGCGACTACATCGGCGCATGCAAGGCGCTGCTCAACTGGCGATTCGCCGCTGGATATGACTGCTCAACCACGATCAACGGCAAGCCGAACAGGCGCTGCTGGGGCGTGTGGGAGCGGCAGCTGCAGCGCTACAAGCAGTGCATGGCGGTGCAGCCATGACCCGCTATCTGATTGCCGGCCTGGGCCTGGCCCTGATCCTCGCGTTGTGGCGCATCGATAACGTCACCGCAGACCGTGACGCTGCGCGTGACGCTGTGACAGTGAGTGACGCAAAGGTTGCGTCACTGCGCGTCACGCTGCGTATCAGCCGCGAACTGGTCAGCGACTACCAGGCTTCCGAGGCCGAATACCAGAAGGAGAAGACTGATGCTGAAGATGAGCGCGACCGCCTGCGCCGCTGCCTTGCTGATGGCACTTGCGGGCTGCGAGTCAATGCCACCTGCGTGCGAGTGGACCGATCCACCGCCGTTGCCGGCGAGCCTGATGCAGGAACCCCAGAACTTACAGCCGCTGCTGGATGGGATTATTCAGCCCTACAGCAAGGGCTCAAAGAGCAGCGAGCCCAAATAAAGGGGCTGCAGAAGACCCTAACCAGCCTGCACAGCAAGTGCAAAATCGTCGGAGCGCCACAATGACCGCCTTCATCAAACCAACCGTTGGCCGTGTTCTGCATTTCTTCCCGTCCACGCAATACATGGTCGACCGCAAGCTGGCGTTCGGTGACCCATCGCAGCCGCTTGCGGCCGTGATTGCCTATGTCCACAGCGACAAGATGGTGAACCTCGCTGTATGGGATCAGAACGGCCTGCAGTTCGACGTGTGCAGTGTTCAGCTGGTCCAAGAGGGCGATACGGTTCCGCTGGGTAGCTTCTATGCGGCATGGATGGATTATCAAAAGGGCCAAGCTGCGAAAACCGAGGCTTTGGAAAGCCAGCTTACAGGCAAGCCTGATGTAGGCGTCGATCTGGCGAACGGAAAGGATCAATGCGTGCGCGTTTTCCTTGAAAAGGGCGCTGTCGTAAAGGTCGAGGGTATTCCGGTCGAGTTGGATCACAGCACCGTAGTGGTTACCAATCCGGCCAATGTCCCGCTGATCTTCCCGCCGCGCACTGCTCGCCCTGTTGAGCGCAGCGAGTAAGGAGTCAGTAATGGCCGAGCAGATCGATATCGTCATCACCCGCGGCAAGACCTTCGAGTTCGGCTTTTTGTATGCGGATGATGAGCCTCGCCAGGTGCTGATTACTGGTATGCCGAGCCAGGTGCCGCTACGGCTTACCGTGGTTGGCCATGGCCTGCCGGATGGTTGGCCGTTCTGGGTGTCGTGTGTGAAGTCGCCGGCCGAGCTGAATACCGGTGTCGACTCTGATGATGCCAATGAAGTGATGAGCGCTGACCCTTACTTCGTGAAAGTGATCGATGCGGACACGATCGAGGTGCCTGGCGTGATTGCTTCGTGCTGGAAGGCCTTTTCTGGCCCTGGAGTGTTGCTTACCCGGCCGCCTGTAGATCTGACTGGCTGGACCTGCCGCGCCCAGGTGCGTGACAAGGTAGGCGGTAACGTGCTGTTCAGCTGGCACAGCGACCCAGCAGAGAACCCTGATGGTGAAGCTGTTGTGGATGTGGCGCTTGGCACGTTCTTCCTGAAGATGGACGCCGACACGGCCAAGAGTCTGGATTGGAAGCGCGGCCTTTACGACGCCGAGGCGATCGCTCCGGGCGGCGAGGTGTATCCGCTTACAGGGATCAGCTCTGTGACAGTAGAAGATGAGGTGACCGCGTGAGTAGCGTAATCGTGGTCAAGTATGGGTTTCGCCGCGCGGTGATTGCCGCCGGCTTGCGTGGTGCGCCAGGTACTGGTGGTGGCGGTGGTAGCGCTGGGGTTAGCAGCTTCAACACCCGTACTGGGGTCGTAACCCTGACTGGCGCCGATGTGACTGGTGCTCTTGCATACACGCCTGCCAACAATGCCAGCCTGGCCGCTGTTGCATTCAGCGGTGCGTACGCGGATCTGTCGGGGCGGCCAGCGCTGGCTGCTGTAGCGCTCAGTGGTGCCTATGCCGATTTGTCGGGCGCGCCGTTCATTCCGGCAGCACCTGGTGATATAGGTGCTGCTACGGCAGCTCAGGGCGCGCTGGCAGGCACTGCTGTACAGCCCGCCGCTCTGACTGTGCAGCTCGGCCTGAAGGTCGATAAGGTCGCCGGCTATGGACTGAGCCAGGAGAACTTCACCGCGGCCGAGAAGGCCAAGCTCGCGGGGCTTGAAGGGTCGCACTATCGCGGCACCTACCTGAACCTGACCGCCCTGCAGACTGCTTTGCCAACAGCTTTAGCTGGCGACTACGCGGACGTGGACGCCGGTACCGCTGACCCAGTGCAGCGCTACATTTGGGATGACAGCGACGACGAGTGGGTTGCGCAGGCTGGTAGTGCAGATCCGATCACTGCCGCCCAGGTCAAAACGCTGTACGAAAGCAATGCGGACACCAACGCCTACACCAATGCAGAGAAGTCGAAGCTCGGCGGGGTAGCCGCTGGCGCCACCGCGAACGCCGACACCGACACCCTTGCAGAGGGCGCTACAAACAAGTGGTTCACCACGGCTCGCGTCCTGGCAACTGTGCTCAGCGGACTGAGCCTGGCCACTGGAGGAGCAATCACCAGCGCTGACACCGTACTGGTGGCCTTCGGCAAGCTGCAGAAGCAGATCACCGACCTGATCACTACGGTAAACGGCAAGCAGGACGCCCTGGTCAGCGCAACCAACATCAAGACCGTCAACGGCACAAGCCTGCTGGGTAGCGGCGATCTGGTCGTAAGCGGCGGCGCCGGTTCTGACTGGGGCGACATCGGCGGCACGCTCGCCGATCAGACCGACCTGCAGGCTGCGCTGACAGCTCGCGCTTTGGTGGCGGGCCTACCATCGCGCACAGTAACCGCTAGCGGGAGCGTTACCCCCTCAGATGCCGGAAAATGGTTGATATGTACCAGCGCCACTCCAATCACATTAACCATAGGCGCAGAGGCAACAGCAACCTGGGCAGTCTCCGGGGTTCTGCCGATGTTTCATATTATGCAGGTGGGGGCGGGCGCCGTAACTGTGACAGGCGACGGGTTCAGTGTCGTACTGCATGCGGACGACACAAACGTACTTGACGGGCCAGGTGCAGCAGCTACTGCGCTATGGCGTGCGTCCAATACGTGGAGCTTATTCGGAAGGTTGGTGGCGGCATGATGATCCCAGGAATTGTGGCGCAACGAAGACAGGTTTCCGAGGGCGGTGACCCGTTCTGGGCGAACGTAGTCTTCCTTTCGCACTTCGATGGGGCTGACGGGTCGACGATATTCGTCGACCAGAAGGGTCACCCGATTACTCGATCCGGCTCAGTTGAACTGGACACCGCCAACAAGAAGTTCGGGTCGGCATCGGCGCTGTTTGCTGGGGGCTACCTCAACTGCCCGTCCGGTGTTGACTATGACGGGTTCGGGGCTTCAAACGCCTGGACCATTGAGGGCTTCTGCTTGGTCCCGGCGGGCCCTACCAACTGGACGTATGGGCTGGCTTCGATCACCCAGGTTGCGGCCGGCTTGCATGCTGGCGTTCACATACAGGAGTATGGGGGGCTGCATTACATCTACATCTACCGGCAAGGTGAAACCAACGGCTACATGGGGACGATCACCTTCCCCCGTGGGACCTTCAATTACATTAAGATCTGCAACACAGGCTCCGGTTCGCCAATCTGCTATGTCAATGGCGCCGCCGTGACGTTGAGTTCGTTCGGCTATGGCACTCGACTACGCCCAGCTGTGGGTGGTCTGGTGATTGGTGGCATACCAGGTCTAAGCAGCGCAATAACGCTTAACCTGATCGGCCAGTTGGATGAAGTTCGACTGACAAGAGGCGTCGCCCGAACCGATTCGTATGCGGTGCCATTAGAACCATTCCCTAACAATTAGCTGTAGCAGGAATCACCATTTGCAGATGCAGTGCTACGCTCGTTTAGCCAATGACGGCAACCCGCAAAAGGAGCATGCGATGACAAGAAAGAAAGCTTTCGAGCTGGCCGTGGCGTTTGTAGCCGTAAGCGTATTCGGGGGGATCAACTACTACTTGGGGATGCAGCATAACGCAGGCTTCGCATCCCTCACGGTGGATGTGACTGGGTGCGATTTAGACCCTGGTGAAAGCCCAGTCGCCGATCTGCAGCCGCTGTAGTTTGTTCTGAAGCCAAGCCCGCCGAGTGCGGGCTTTTTGTAAACTGAATACTCCCTAAACTAGGGAGTGCAGTCGCTCCGATTCCTGCATGAGCCGATCAGATATTGCGCGGATTTCAGAATAGATTGCCACGCGCTCTTCAGCTGTTAGCGGTTCTTCCGCAAGATCTGCTGCGGTCAGTTCGAAGCCTTTCAGCGCGTCTGCGGCGAAGCGATTTGCCAGTGACTTTACCAAGCGCATATTTGGGGGAGTGGTACGCATAACGACCTCAGTTAAACGTCAATCGACGATGCGACTGCGTATATGCTCTCACAAATAATTTGGTACTCAGCGCGTACAGTATTGTCCATGACAATAGGGGTCATATTGCCTGTGCTGAAGAAATTTAGTCCCTGTGTCATGAGGTAGGATTCAACCTCTACAGGCTCCCCAGATACTGCATGGTTTGCTACTACACGAATAACCCCTAAAACCTCATGTGAGCTATGGTTACGCACTGTTAGGCCCAATTTGACTACGTATTCTTTGCCAAATATGGTGCCCTTGCCGTGTTTAGTAGGCCCATCAATCACCACGAAACCATGGCCTAAATCCTTTGCGATTTCCTGCCAGCGATTGAGGTGTCTAACAAACCCTGCCTGAATTTCGTACCACTGCTCGTCCATGTTTCGGAATAGCGATTTCATTGATCGTGTTTCAGCAAAGCGAAGTTCTTCCACGGGTGTGCATCCTTTTTAATGAGCCGAGTGGACACTATAAGTGCGGTTCAAAAGGTCCTCCACCCAATCTATAGGCGCGAACTCACATCGCGCTATCCAGGCTGACCCCCTGTAGGGTTCGCCTTTTCACAACGACCCCAAGACACTCTCGACCATTAAGGGCGGTTTATACGCGCTACATGGATGAGGTACTTAGAGTGCAAGGTGTCCGTTGTGCCTGGCTTTAATAAAGCCGAAGACTGGTCTGGTGGAATGAACAACCTGTCTCAGGTTGATCGCATTCCCGAGGGCCAGGTGCGCGATCTGTTGAACCTTGATCCAGTCAAGGGCGGTGGGCTTCAGTTGCGCGCGAACAAGTCGCTTATTGCCGCTGTAGAAGGCGTGCATGGTGCGATCCCGTACCTTGATGGCTTTCTGGTTGCAGGGCAGGGGCAGCTGATACGTTTTTCTGCAGCCAGTGGGATTGCAGAGCCCATCGGCAACTATCCGTCGGCTGGCGGAATCGTCGGCGCCGAACTGAATGGCGACGCTTTTATTGCCTCTGGCACCGAAATGCTTCGCGTGCGTGGCCGCCAGGTTGGTCCATGGGGGCTGCCAGAAATTGCAGCCAATGCGTATATCCAGCCGGGCCTATTGCCTGCAGGTATTTACCGGGTGGCCGTCACCGCGATGGATGCCTTTGGCGCTGAGTCTGGCGCGACCCCGCTGATCATCAGCTTGAACGATCCCAGTGCTGTCCAGATCGAGTGGGTGGCGCCGGCTGGTGCCGTTGAGTGTCGCGTATACATGAGCGTGGCGAACGGTGAAACGCTTTACCTGCAGCAGCCGAGCGCTACCAGTCCGCTGACTCTCAACAATGTCCGTGACGACACTGCTCGCCTGCTGCATGGCGACCTGAAGAAGCCTGGTCACCCCAGCGCCGTAAAGGCATACAAGGGCCGCCTGCTGCTGGTGTGCGGTACCGCCCTGGCCATTACCGAGCCGTTTGCCCCGCACCTGGCCAGTTGGTCGCATGGATTTATTCAATACCCAGCAGCCATCGACATGGTGGTGGCGACCGATGGCGGCGTGTACGTCGCCGCTGGCAACGAAACATTCTTTGTTTCAGCGATCGGCACCGAGGAACAGGCGCAGCGCTTGGTGCTCGGGGTGGGTTCCGTCAAGGGCAGTGGCGCCACTTTGCCGGATGGCCGTGCCGTTTGGATGACCCGTTACGGCCAGGCCTTTGGCTCGCCAGACGGCTCTGTTTCATTGCCGCAAAAAGAGCGCTATGCCCCGGCACTTGCCGATCAAGCAGAAACAGGGCTCGTCGAAAACAACGGGCTACAGATGCTTGTCACCACTATGAAAGGCCCGGTCGGGCCAAACGCCCTCGGCGTCCTTGATGCCTTTGACCTGGAGATTGACCAATGAGCGCCCAGCGCAAACCCATCGGATTCGAGTACGAGTTTGAGTTTGAGCGCCCCGATGGCGCCATAGAAATCTGCTCGATGTGCAACCTAGTGCCGCAGCCTGCGATTAACCATATGGCCGCAGCGCTATTCGGTGACGTGGCAGCCATCGGCACGTTCTACGTCGGGCTATTTGCCGCCAACTATCTGCCCAGCCCTGGCGCAGTTGCTGGCGATATCCCGGGCGTCATCGGTGAGTTTACCGGATACAGCGAGGCCACCCGCCCGATCTGGACGCGCGTAAATACCGACGGGCTGATCACCAACAGCTCATCGCGCGCGGCATTCACGCTCACGCAGAACACCCGACTCTATGGTGGCTTCCTGTGCTCAATTGCCACCAAGGGTAGTGGTGACGGCCTGCTGCTGAGTATTGCCCGTTTCCCAACTCCGCGTGATGTGGAAGCCGGCACGACCATTCGTGTGCGCGGCGAGCTTTCGCTGATCCCAACCAACGTAGTGTGAGGCCGACATGACCACCACCTATCTCAGCGACCAGATCATCACGACGTACCTGGCCGGCACGAAATACATTTCTGAGCATACGTCGAACCCAGGCGCTACTGGGGCGAACGAGGTTACGCCTGGCGTCGACTCGGCCTATGCGCGCCAAGCGGTCAACATGGCCAAGACCCTGGACGGAAACTTTTACCGGGCTCGTAACAGCGCAGACGTATCGTTCCCGGCCGCTGGCGCAGGGGCGAGCTACAGCGTGACCCACATTGCAGTATGGGACGCCGTGACGGGCGGTAACTGCCTGGCTGTGGCGCCTGTAACCGGGGGCGCAATTCCCGTTGTCGCCGGCACCATCAACACTTTTGCAGCCAACGATATCGTTGTGCGCGGGGAGTAAGACATGAGCGCTCGTTTCAGCACCGGCCTACGTCAATTCATCCAGGTGACCGGCCCGATTCGCCAGGCCCTTGCAAACTCAGAGCTGCGTCTCTACAGCGGACCGATCCCCGCCAGCGTGGACAGTGCAATTTCTGCATCCAACCTGCTGCTTTGCACTATTCGGACGAGCACTGGCGGCGGTCTTAACTTGGCCGATAGCGCGCCGGGCGGGCTTTTGCTCAAGGATGCGAACGAGGTCTGGCAGGGCGACGTTGTGGCTTCTGGCATTGCAACCTTCTACCGGCACGTCCTGCCTTCGGATACCGGCGCTGCGTCTGAAACTGCCGTGCGTATCCAGGGCACTGCAGGCGTGGCCGGGCAGAACATGAGCCTGAGCAACCCGCAGTTGGTTTTGGGCGCAGTACAGCGCCTGGAGTCCTATATTATCTCGCTTCCAGAAGCATGATAGATGGCCAACCAGCTCAGGAAGGTTCCTTCTGTCACCTTTAGGCCAGGTACCCCGGCAGTGCCGCCGACCCCGGCGCACTGCGTTCAGGAACCGGTCTATTCCGACTATGGCGCCTACCAGCTTCAGCTGAACTATGCGTCATGGCTTGCGGAAAAAGTAAACAGAGCGCCACTAGGAAGCGCCTACTTCGGGAAATTGCCCGGCAGCAACACCTACGGTTGGATTGTCTCAACAATCGACTCAGGTTTTATGCAAGCGGCCGGTATTGGTGGAGTTGTAGGCCCGCTGCCAATCCTCATAGGCTACCGACTGGTTTGCTACCCCGGAACAAAAGGCACGCCGGGTACACCGCCAAAGACCAGCTACAGCGCTGAGACTGGCTGGAACAGTGGCGCCGTGTCCATTGGCGGCTTTGCTGCTGATGGGTATGCAGAGTTTGTCATTGGGCCTGGCTCGATAGGTGTAGTTGTCGGCCTCAACACAGGCCCTGACACTAACAGCCCCTCTGACTGCTCCCATGCGTTCTATGGCGCAAATGGTGTACTGAGCATCTTTGAGCGCGGCAGTCCCGTGGTGACAGTGCCTGGAGGTTATGCTTCGGGGCCAGTTCTTCGCATTGTGCGAACAGCAGGCTCTGTCTCCTACTTCGTCAATGGCGAGCGGGTTCATATCAGCGCACTGCAAAGTACTGGCTACGCCAGGATCGATGCCGCGCTGTATGTCGCAGGCGATTTCGTGGATAACCCAAAGGTTGGCGCTGCGCAGAAGGGCAGGGCGTCTACAAGCGTGGGCGTCACGGCTTTCATCGATGCGCGCCTAAGAGCCAGCACCCGCGTTGGGGTCGCTGGATCAGCCCGTGGCCGGGCTGGCAGCCAGTACAGGTCATCGGCTAACACTCGTCTTGGGGTCGCCGCGACCGCCCAGGGCTTTGCCAATCATCGGCAGCAAGCCGAGTCTGCAGTGGGCGTATCAGGTACTGCCAGGCCGGCAGAGAACAAAGTAATAGCCATTGCGCCACGGTTTAACGTGCTTGCCGCTGATGCCAGCTATGCCTTCGCGGAAAGCAACTATGCAGGCGGGTACCGCGCCGAATCACAAGGCGGCTTCCCCACGGTTGAGTTTTCGGGTGCATTTACCTTGATGCCGCCCATGCAGGCGTTCTCCTACATGCTCACTGGTGGCGTGATCAGTGTAGAGGCTCAAGGGCCGAAGCCGGTCTGTATTTGTGCGGACTACCCATATGCCCAGGTTGACTCGTCCCATGGCGGCGGCTGGGATGCTCGATCATTCGAGCCCTGGTATGCACCTGACGCCATTGACATAGCAGAAGGCGTTGCGATCGGCGCGCGCATGGCGATGTTTGCTGCCGTGGAAGCGGTGTTTTCCTCGGTCATTCAGGTGGGCGACCTGGCGACTATCGATGTGGAGCTGCTGGATGGCTTCGAGTGGTTCGAGTCCATCCTTGCGCATAGCGGATTTCTTGAGAACAGCGACCGCTATGCTGAGTTCGCGTCAGCATTGGCAGTATCAACCCAGTCCGATGCGCCGATGCGTGAAGGGATCCAGTACGCCACAAACGTCGAGACTGGCGCCATCACTCGTTACAGCGGTCTGGGGTTGATGGCGACGGTGATCAGTCACGGCTCGACCTATGGCGTGAGCGATGGCGGCGTTTACCGGCTTGGCGATGCCGGCAGCCCGATAGATGCCTTTGCCGACTTCGGTGCCTCAGGGTACGGCACGACACAGAGCAAGATTGTGGACGCGCTTTATTTTGGCCTGTCGACTGACGGCTCGGTCGTAGCCTTCCTGAAGGCAGACGACGGTACTGAGCAGGCTTACCAGGTGGTTTCGCGCGAGCCGATGATGCGAGCCATTACCGCCAAGGGCAGGAATGCGAGGACATGGCGCCTTGGATTGAAGGTTTCGGAGGCCACCCGGGCAGAGCTTGACGCTGTAGAGGTGTCAGTCGGCGTGTCAGCCAGGCGGGTAAGATGAACCTGGTAAGCGCAAAGGTGCTGACTGTGACCGGCGCCTACTTGCGTCGGAGAGTGGCGCAGATGGCAGAGCGACTTCACCGGCTTGGTATGAGGACGGCACATGAAGTCATCGACGGCTACCTGCTGCGTGCGACTCGCAGCGGGAAGTACGCCACTGGCCTGGTGATTGATCCTCCCGGCCTACTACATGCTTTGCACCCGGGCGGCGACGAGCGAGGCGATTTGTACAGCCTCGACCCGCGCGATTACTTCAACAGCAAGGTGGCTGCTGATGCAATTGAGCGCGGGTTTGATGATGTAGAGCCGACTCAGGCGCGTTACCAGTATTACCCGATTGGCTTTGCGCCAGATCCCAATCCGCCACCAGGACAGAACGCAGACCCAGTGCAGCGCTCAGTAAGGCTGCGCCGTGCCGTGGTGCGAACCAGTGAGCGCTATTGTTTTTGCCGGCTCAGCGTGTTTACCAACCCATCGATAGGCGAGCCAGCCTTTGATTTGGTTCCAGCAAGTACACCTGGCGATCCTCGAGTCAACCGGTCTTATGCCACATTGTCGGTGCTTAACAGTACCAACGTAAGCAATGCCGCAGGCGAAGGGCCGCCAAGCTCTTTCCGTGGGTATGCATTATCGAATGCGTCGATCGACGAGCTGGCCGCGGGCTACACGCTTATTCGCGAAAGCCTGCATGGATATACCAGCTTCGAGTATCCGCTATGCCCGCCTGCTGCCCTCTTCATTGGCAGCCTCATGGTGGCCGCCATTCCGGTGGCCAGGCAGGCAGGCGTAGGCGTCGCTGATTGGGGTGATGCTGCTGTGCTGCTAGTTGGCCTGGATGCAAACCCATTAGAGCAGGCCGGATCTATTGTGCGCTGGGTGTATCTGTGGACACCTGCAGAACACCCGAAACAAGCCATACATCCGGGGCCTTGGGTATATAAGCCGGACTGGCGGCCCACCCTGAATTTTTCACAGTGGGAAGAGGTATGGGATGGCGACCCGGAAAATGTTGGTTCGCGGCCGAACTGGATAGACGGTCTTAGCGGGGCGGTCGACGGCGAAGAAGCCGTGTTCAGGTTCAGGGTGGTTACGCTGGCAGGTGTGCCGCAGGTTGTTGTGCGTGATGGCATTACCAGTAAGCGCAATCCGACTGTGCCGGTAGAGGCGATAGTCGAGCTGCGCATCGACCAGGATGGCAACGTCGAAGCGCAATATCCGGCCTATGAGGTATTCAGCGGGCCAGATGCGTTCAGCGCAGGCGGCCTCGACCTTACCCCGTATCAGGCCTTTGTCGAGGGCGAGCTGCCAGAGGATTCCGTCAAAGTAGTCTGGCCGTGCGCAACTCTGAGCAGCGATGCAGGCCTTGTGCGTGTCGATGCAGAGTTTTCGGCGCCGCGTGACGATACGCAGACAGTTGCCATGCCGACCTGGAATGGACTGATGCGCGATCCAGATACCAGCACCTTCGGGCTCAGAGTGAGAGCGGGCGATACCGACACCTTCATACCCTTCGAGGATGCCGGCGCAGGCCTCACAGCGCCATCGATCACGATCAATGACGTGCGGTACCTGTTTTCCGCATGCCAGAGCTACAAGCTGTGGACGCTGGACTCGATGGTCGCCATGGTCAGCGATACCGAAGTTGCCGTGCTGGTGTTCGAGCAATGGGAACAGTTTAGTTCGGCCGGCACTGAAACCCGGGTGCTGGTTGTCGACGTGGCGACAGGAGCCTATCGGCTCCTTCCCAGAGTTGGCTATTTACACACCGAGACTTTGGCATTCGTGCGAGCGCCCGTGCTTAGCGTGATTCAGCGCGAGGTCAAAGATGACAGCGGCGAGATTGTGCAGCACGGCGTCTACCTGATCGCTGGTCCCGACAGCGCTGCCGTGCGCATTACGCGCGACTCGGGCGAAACGTGGGATGACTACCTAACTTTCCCGCGCCCGGCCGGGGGCGCCTACTTCTTGGGTAACCAGCTGATGCTAAGCATGAGCCCAGGCCATTTGATTATGCAGAGGTGAGGTATGTCCAACTACGATAATGCCGCGAGGTTTTTACAGGGGCACGCCGAAGACGCGCTAGACCTGGCACTGCAGCTGGCGAACCGGATTTCAACCGGCGGCGCAATTCCGCTCACTAACCGGGATTTGGACTACGACCATCAGAAGCCATCGATGGCGCCGCCGCCACAATTTAGCGATCTATTCCCGGGCGCAGATACGTCAAGCGCTGAAGTCATCCGCCTCAATGGCGAGGTGGAAAAGTGGATCGACACCTACTTTCCAGAAATGAATGGGCCGCTACGCGAAGCACCCGAGCAGTGGGCGTGCAAGATACTGACAGGCAGTGACCCGTTTGCCGACGGCAAGGTAGTGATTGATCTGATTTGGCATGAGGCGCGCGACCGAGCATACCGAGCTGCCAACACGGAAACTCGCACGCTCGCAGCCAGCTTTTCAGAGCGAGGATTTTCACTGCCGCCAGGCGCCATGGTGCAGCTGGTGGAGGCGTCAGAAATGCGCGCCAGTCAGGCGATCGCAGATGTGAACCGGGCCGAGTCAATCAAGATGGCCGACCTGAAGGTAGACCTGATCAAATTTGCCGAAGAACAGGCCGTGAGACTGAAACTCGGCTTGATGGATGCTTTGCGCGCGTTCTATATGGCCTGGATGACAATGCCGGATAAGGACATTGAGAGGGCCCGAGTAAAAGCGCAGGCCCAGGCATCGCTATATGGTGCCCTGTCCAGCTACTACAACGTGGAGCTTGGCTTTGAGCAGCTTCGACTGCGTGCGGCCGAGGCCGACCTGGAAACCAAGATCAACATGGACAGGAACAAGATCGCCGTGTTCTCTGCAACCCGCAGTCACGACGCCCTTGCGCGTGCATCCAATGGCCTTGCCGGAGTATCCGAGGCAGCAGCAAACGCCCAGTCGTCGCTGGTTGCTGAAATTGTGTCGGGGGGCTAAGGCATGCTGCAGGTTTGCTATGTCATTCCTTTTGCCACCCTGCATGGTGAGAGCGAACTAGTCAGTCCCATTGGCAACCTGGTGCTGCCAACCACGGCTGGGCCTGAAATTAGCCGAGCGTGGCCAATTGCTACCGATGAAAATGTGTCGTACCCGCAGTCTGTTGGCGTTGACCTGCTTTACAGGGGCGTACCATTCCCACTAACAGGCAACCCGCTCTACATAAAAGACTCCCCGGCAGTTGTGCTTCCAGGTGCAAGCAGCAGCACGGCATTGTTTCTCGTCCCAATCGCTGACAATGACTGGCTTGTGGTGAGTCGTTATCGGGTGTGGAGGGTGACAAACGGTTCAAAGGCATGGGAGCACGAAATCGTTGCAATTGGCGGCACGCCTCACTGCATATCTGCCGTGGCGATTCGTGGTGGGCAGTATTTCCTGTATGTCCGCGAGCGGCACAACAATGCCTATGATCCTGGCCGGATCTATTACAGCGCGGTTGATATCACGGGCGTCACCCCGCCAGGTCTTTGCACGACATGGCCCTGGGTTCAGGCAGATAATGATCCGGACAACTTCGACAGCTACGGGGTCTATGGGTATGAAGCCATTCTGACCACGCTGCCAGATTTTGAACTGGCCTTAATTGGCAGGCCATTTACGAGCAGTGATGGGCCAACTTTGGACTTCCGCGCCGTACTGACTGGGCCTGCTATCGAAACGCCGACAGGTAAAGAGGCCAGCGGATTTTGTAGCGACTACAGCTTCCCGCCAGAAGGGGGGATGCTCAAATTCCTTTCACTTTTCACGCTGCGATGCACGGTGAATGGTTCCGGTGTGATTCGAGACTCGGTTGTTTCCTACTCGCCGCCGACGTACACCGAGTCACAAGTCAGCGCGATGCTTCCGCCTGGAACTGTTCCAGAAATGAGTGGTGCAGGGGCGTTTCTATTTGCGGGTGAGCCGCCTGCAGTGCCGCCATTCTGGACGAGCATGCGCAGGGCGGTTGAGACGATCTAACCCCCTGTAAGGTTTGCTACTCCCACAGGAGGCACAAAGAATCGCAGCACATCATCAGGGGGATTACCTCATGTACGGCGTTCCCCATTTTTCGAAGAAGGCCAGTGGCGGCCTGGTAGAAGGTCCAGGCACTGGAACTTCTGACTCGATCAAAAAAGAGATCCCCACCGGGAGTTACATCATGCCTGCAGATTCGACAGCCAAGCTCGGCCTCAACCCCGAAATGATCAAGAAGTACCAGGAATCGCTGGCTGCCAAGGAGGCCAACTTGCCGCGGCTGGGTGTGCCTGGCTACGGCAAGAAGGTGCCGGTGAACCTGAGTAACGGTGAGTACGAGCTGCCGCCAGAGCAGGTGCATGCGGTTGGTGTGGAAGCGCTCAACCAGGTCAAGGATGCAACCCATTCGCCGGAAGCGCCTGGGCTCGGCGTAGATTTGGAGGCGTTCAGGCGGTTCAAGCAGCAAAAGGAAAACTTGCCACGGCTGGGCGCAAGTCAAGAAATGCGCCGTCAGTACCAGGAGCGGCAGGGCAAAGAGCAGTTCTTTGCTGACGGCGGGCTGGTGGATGATCCTGATAAGTTGCCACGTCTTGGCGCGCGGCCTCAGAAACCTGGGTTTACTGATGGCCTGGCAGGCGGTGCTAAGGCGATAGTCGGTGCAGCGCTGGTGCCACAAGCAGCGATCGCTGATGGTGTGCGTGCTGGTGCTGCGCGGTTGGCTGGCGGTGACCCAGCAACCCTTGAGGGTGGCGCTGGGAAATATCGCGATATGGCCACAAATCTGGCGAGTGAAGGTTGGAAGCAAGCCTCAGGTGCTGCTGAGCAGATCCAGTCTGCAGGACGCGAAGCGTTGGGCGTTAAGCCGTTGGACAAGCCTGCTGCACAACCTGCTGCTGCAACTCAGCCTGTGGGCGGTGTGCCGGGTTACAACGGCATGCCGCGTCCTGCTGCGCCAGAATTGCCGCGCCTCGGAGTGCCTGGCTGGAACAAGACCGGCGTTGGAGCTGATCGTCAGGGTGGTGAAATTGCCACCCGTGCAGGTAGTGGTGGGGTGCCTGAGTTCAGCAACGATCAATCTGCTGTTGCTGGGGCGCAAGATCTGCCGCGATTGGGTGTTGGCCGTGTTGGTAATGGCGTCGGTACGTTCTCGCAGGCGAATGCAGGCGATGCTCAGTTGGCCTACGACCGAAACGAGCGGGCCATTACCGAGCGCGAGAAGATGATTCAAGCCAGCCGTCGCGGTGAGATTGGCGAAGGCGGCGGCCGGGTGACGGTTGTGGCAGATAGCTCGCGAGCGCCAACTTTTGCCGAAATGCAACGGGCTAAACTCGAAGGCCGCCAGGCCCAGACAGCAGCCCTGCAATCCCAAACCCAGCAAAGTGGCGCTGAGTCCAATCAGCGGATGACAACCGCGCAGTTGGAGCAGCAGAAGCTCCAGCAGGATCTGGCTACCGGCAAATACAGCGTGCAGGATCGTCAGCGGATCGCAGAACTGCAAGCGCGCATGGTCGACCCAGGCCTAAGCGAAGAAGAGCGCACCAGTGCCCGTGAAGCCTATACCGCACTGAGCACTCAGGCGAAAGACCGGTACCAGTCGCAGGATGTGATCCTGGGTCGGGATGAAAGCGGGAAGGATATTCGCGGTACGCAGCTGATCGACGTGACTACTGGGCGGCCGGTGGCAGGTGGGCAGCAGACTGGAGCTATGCCGGCGGGAGTAACCAGAGATTCAGCGTTGGCTGAAGCACGGGCGGCGGTAGCTTCTGGTATATCCAGAGATGCAATCAATCAGCGACTTCTGCAATGGGGGCTGGAACCAATCTAAGTCAGTTTGCTGACTTTAAATCATCAAACAAGCCGATTGGTTCATTGTAAAGGCGGTTGCAGGCGACTCGCATCATGCCTGCTGCCGTGTTGCTTTGGGTTTTTGCGGCCTTATCTAGTGCACATTCAGCACCTGACTTATATGAAAAGAGCCCACGGCCTGATCCTTGAGCGATCGAGTCATAGCCGTCGGGGTACTCAGCACGGCAGACTTTGGCGGCAGCATATGCGGTGGTGTCGTTGTGTACGCCAGGTAGTGCACTCAGCAGGCATTCGGCGTAGTTGTTCGCCATAGCCAGGGAAGGGCAGGCGAGCAGGGCGATGATGGCTAGATGCTTTTTCATGGTACGGTTATAGCCTGGGTTGAGTAGGCGGGCAATAGACGCATCTTGACACGTTGCAGCACTGCTTAAATCATCCCCTTTACTGCCTTTCTAGTGTCGCCTACCTTGATTGCTGGCGACTTGACCCATACTGTTTGTAATGGATAATGCGGCGCGCTAATCAATGCCGCGCTGTGGGTGAGGAGCAAATGGCAATTTTTCTGGTGGTGCCGAATTCGAATCAGGCTGGCATAAAAAAAGCCATGGAAAGCCTGAAAGAGACTAAGCGCATAGATTTTATCGACCTTCCAAATGAGGGTGCCTTCGTCAGTTTCCATGGCACCGCGCAGGAATTGTCTAATGAGTTAGGCATAACTGATGGATCATCTGGAACCGGTGTAGTGGTGGCCGTTTCGTCGTATTACGGTCGGGCTCCAACCAATATTTGGGAGTGGGTGAACTCTCGCTGGGAGTCCTGAGATGGCGCCAAGAACACCACGGAAGCCTGCAATCCCTGAAAGCAGCACTCCAACCCCTCCAATTGCTCCGCCTACACAAAATCAAGACTCATGGACTATGAATGCTGTAGTCCAGTTAACAGCGGCTACTGGGCGACTTGAGTCAGCTGTAAATAGCTTGACGGAGCGGGTTGGTGAGGTTCGAGACGGGCAGGACGCTCTTCAGGCTCGGATCGAGAAGGTTGAGCGGAAAATGCTTATAGCTGCGACATTCTTCAGCCTGATTATCGCGATTGGGGGAATTATCTTAGGCACTGCTGGTTTTGTAGCAAACAAAGCCATTGATTTTGGTCTTGAAATGGCTAAGTCAAAAATGCAGGAGCAAACACCTCCGATCCCTCCGCCTGCTAATACTTCGAAGTGACGAAGCCCCGCTAATGCGGGGCTTTTCATTTCTGGCAGCGTGATCGCGTCGCCTGACCCCCTGTAGGGTTCGTCTCCCGAAAATTCCGCTTTGAAACTGGCCATGCCAGGTACTTGCCGTGGCCTTCCAGTGACATAGCGTCGGGAAGGCCTCGGGAAACCGGGCCGGCCTCCCTCGGGTGCGCCGAAGCAGGCTAGGCCCGATCAGCCGAAGAGGAATGGTTCGCACCGCCCACGCCCCTGCCTGCTTTCCCTTCCAGGGCGGAAGGTGAGCGCTATGAACAACGTTATTCCTTTTCACTATGACGGCCAGCCTGTGCGCTTCAACAGCGATGGCTGGATCAATGCAACCGACGTGGCCAAGCGATTCGGTAAGCGACCAGTTGACTGGTTGAAGCAGGATGAAACCAGGCAATACATGTCCGTGATGGCAGAGGCTCTGGGCATGGAAACCAAAGTGAGCCAGGATCACTTTGGTTTAGTGGTCACTTCTCGTGGCGGTAAGAGCCCTGGGACTTGGCTTCATCCAAAACTGGCCGTGGTTTTTGCTCGCTGGCTTGATCTAAGGTTTGCAGTCTGGTGTGACCTCCATATTGATGCCCTGCTGCGAGGTGAGCTTACCGAGAAGCAGCGCTTTGACCAGGCGTGCAAGCGCCTCGATGACGGCAAGAGGGTTGCCAGTCAGAACGGCCGTGGCTTGGCCATCTGGAAGCGGCAGAAGCCACCGCTTGAGCGGGAGGTTGAATACCGTCGCGAGCAGCTGCAGATGATTCTCGGCTTCGATGATGGCCAGCACCTGAAACGCCACCCCCTGTAGGGTTCGCCTTTCCGGTACCACCCCAAGAGACTTGACCCGCTACGGCGGGTTTTCTTTTTGGAGGGTGGATGATGGCTGGTTTGTTCGATGACCTGAAAGACGGGGCCCCTGACGGCGCGCCGAGCAAGCAAGGGTTGTTCGACGACCTTAAAGCTCCAACTCAAAACACCTCGCTTTTGGGCGACCTCGGCACTGACCTCAAACGCGGTGTGCAGAAGCTGCCCGGTATTGCCACCGGCCTTGCCGATATCCCCGTTGCTGCCCTGACCAACAAACGCTTTGTTGACGAAACTGCCGACAAGGTAGGTGAGTTGACTGGCTTCCAGCCAAGCCAGTGGGCGGAAGAGGCGCGGGATGAATACAGTTCTGAGCGCCAGGCAGGTACCGCTGAAATTGACCAGGCCTGGGAAGAAGGCAGCGTAATGGATGTTGCCGGCGCATATGCCTCAAATCCTGGGAATGTTGCCGGCCTGGTAGCGGAGTCGGTGCCGCAGATGTTGGCGGGTGGTGTGCTTGGGCGTGGCGCCCTGGCTGCTGGCAGGGCAACTGGCTTGGTCGGTGCGCCAACCAGTGCCGCGCAGGCCGCCACTCAGGGGGCGATCGCTGGTGGTGTGGGCGAGGGTGCCGTAATTGCCGGCGGCACGATGGACCAGATTGATGACAGCGTTGAGCCTCGCCGGGCTGCAGCAGCAGCGGCTGGTGCAGGTGTGGCAGGCGCTGCGCTTGGTGTGCTGGGGGCGAAGGCTGCCCAGCGCCTGGGTGTGCTGGATGCAGAAAGTGCAATTGCTGGCGGTGCAGGTCAGGTTGCCGGTGAGGCGCCAGGGTTGGCGCGGCGTGTTGCAGGAGGTGCGTTGACTGAGGGCGTGCTTGAAGAGCTGCCGCAGTCCGCTTCTGAAACCATGATCCAGAACTGGGCCGAAGAAAAGGATCTGACTGATGGCCTGGCTCGGGCTTCCGTTGAAGGAACCCTTGCTGGCTCGGCCATTGGTGCCGGCGTGAACGTGCTTCCGCGCAAGCGTTCGGAAGAAATGGGCCTTGACCCGAATGCCGGCCCGCTTTCGGCTGCTGCCGTGACTGCTGTTGATAGTGAGCAGGCGCGACTGCCAGCCCCTGAGCGCCTGGCGCTGCCGGCGCCCGACCAGACCCTGTATGCAGATGGCCAGGGCAATGTCAGCGAGCAAGGACCCGCGCGTGATGTTGACCGTGAGCAGCGGCCAGTACCAGGGCGTGAACAGCCTGTGCGTGACTTCGGGCCAGGCATGGATCAGCAGGTTGAGCGCGGTACCGTGCCAGTCACTGGTGAGCTGATGCCAGCTGCGCAGAATGATGCGCCAGTGCAGGAAAGCGCAGAGCCACGGACCTTTGATGCTCAGCCTGAGCGCCAGGGCATTCCCGATCTGCGTGAAAGCTCGATTAATGTGGATGCTGAAGGCAATGCGGTACCCGGCAAGATTCCAACCCCACGCCAAGCCGATTATGTTCAGGGCGGCCGAGGTATGGACCAGCAGGCGCCGGTCGGAAAGACCTACAGCAACGTGCTGGCGGCCAAAAACGCTATCCAGCGGGCTGGCAGCACTGATGTGCTTGAAGCCGTGCAGGTTGGCCCGAAACAGTTCGAGGTGCGGGCTATCGCACCACCAGCGGCCAGCCAGGAAGCGCCTGCAGTTGAGCCTGCGCCGGTACAGCCGCCTGCTGCAGATGCAGTTATCGATGCGCCAGCGGCTGCCCCAGTTGCTAAAGCTGCCCCAGCGCCAACCGCCAAGCCAGCTGCAGTGAAGCCTGCACCACAGCCGGTGGATCGAAAGGGTTTGCCAGAAATCCTGCGCCACCCGAAGAAGATGGTTATTACCCGGATGGCCAAGGCCGCCGGCATCAAGAAGGGATCGCCGGGTTATGACGCAGCTGTCGGCCGCCTTGAAAGCGAGTATGAGCGCCAGGTAGACGATGCCCAGGCTGCGCTGCCGTTTGAACAGTTCAACGCGCTGAACAAGGAATCACCGGAGGGTGTGAACCGTCAGGCCTGGACGCAACTGCGAAAAGAACGCGGGATTGAAACGGCGGATGTGCCGGCCGCCACAAAAGTGAAGCCAATCAAGGGCGCCGATATCGACGGTGACTGGGCTTCATTCTCGAAGGATTCCGGCACCCTGAGTGTGCCCCGGGCAGAAATGCCGCAGATCAAGGCTGAGCACCGCGGTGCGATGGTCAACTTCCTCAATGCGCGCGACATTGCCCATGCGGAGGAAACCATTGCGGCCGACCAGCTCAAGCCGACCCAGGCAGAGTACTCGACCAAGAAGGTGGAAGCGGCCAAGGCGTTTGAGGGTGGCGACCGCTCCATTCTGATTTCCCGCGATGGGCATGTGCTGGACGGCCACCACCAGTGGCTGGCCAAGCGTGATGCCGGCGAGGATGTGAAGGTGATCCGCCTGGATGCGCCGATTCGCCAGTTGCTGGATACGGTTGCCGAGTTTCCCAGTGCTACTGTCGACGAGGCCAGTGCGCCGGCCGCCAAGGTCGAGGACTTCGGCGAGAAGATCGGCGGTGCGAGAAAAGACACTGCTACCCAAGGCAAGAAGAAGGCAGCCAAGGAAGCGGACAGCCGCCCAGCCTGGCAGCGCCGGTACGAAGTCACTCAGGTGGTCACCAGCACTGTGCCTGGAGAGGCGGGGCGCTGGGTCATCAGTGACACGCGCAAACTTGACTGGAATAAACGGCCGAAGCAGCTGCGCGGTAACTACGCGACCGAAGAAGAAGCCATGCAAATGCTGCCGGTCATTGCGGTGGCGCAGAAGCATCGTGTTCTGTCTGTTCGCGACGGTGATGGTACCGGCTTCGAAATCTGGCGGGATGTTACCGACCGCAAGCGCGTAAAGGTTGTCGACCAGGTGTTCCCATCCAGAGAAGCTGGGATGGAGTACATGGCCAGGAACGCCAAGGCAATTATCGAAACCAATACCACGTTCGGCGAGGCTGACTTGCCGCGGCCTGATAGCACTGTGCGCCAGGGCGCCGAGCGCCGCACCGGCCCGGTGAAGGACAGTGCATTTACCGAGGCCTTTGGCTTCCGTGGTGTGGAGTTCGGTAATTGGAACAACCAGGAAGAGCGTCAGCAGCTTCTGGATGATGCCTACGATGGCCTGATGGATTTGGCTGAAGTGATGGGTATTCCACCGCGCGCTATCAGTTTGAATGGTGACCTGGCGCTGGCATTCGGCGCACGGGGCCAAGGCTTGAGCGGTGCCCGAGCCCACTACGAGCCCGGCAAGGTGGTTATCAACCTGACCAAGATGAACGGTGCCGGCTCACTGGCGCATGAGTGGTTCCACGCACTCGATCATTACTTCGCCCGTCAGGATGGCAAGTCTTCTTCCGCTTGGGCGGTGGATAAGGACGGCACACGGTCGCTGAAGATTGCGAGCAACTTCGAGAACGATGCAGCCAGTTCCGGCTTCTTGCGCAACAACTCTGGTGTGCGCGAGGAGCTGCGCGATGCGTACACCGACCTGATGAAAACCATGTTCAGCAAGGGCGAAACCTATGTTGAGGACACGGCTCGCGTTGACGAGTTCGTGGGTCGCTCACGTAAGGAAGTGACCGACCGTCTTGATGAAATTCGCCGTGACCTGGCCGAACAGAAAGACCCAAGGTATTGGAAGCGGAACAACAAACCGGCCAGCGCTGAGCAGCTTGCTGAGTTCGACACTGTTGCCCAGCTTGTGCGGGATGGCACTGCGCTAAGTACCGAGCTGCGCCCAACCCCAGGCAAATCACGCTCTGTTCTGACCAGCATGCGTTGGACCAATGACGCCCTGGAGAAGATGAGCGAAATCTACAAGGCGGTGCGTGGCCGAACCGGGTTTAACGCAGAAAATAACGGCGTATTCGATCGACTGCGCCAAACCATGGGTGCCTATTCCTCTCGCCTCAAGATGCTTGCTGATGCGCAGAACGGCCAGGAAAAGGTCAAGAAGGTGCCTACCCAGTTTGCCATGGACGCCAAAGAGCTGGATCAGGGGCGAGGCACCGACTACTGGACCACGCCGCATGAAATGGCAGCGCGGGCTTTCCAGGGGTATGTCGAAGACAAGATCGCTGAGCGTGGTGGTCAGAGCCCATTCCTGAACTTCGGCCCTGAGAATGTGGGCATCCTTACTCCGTGGGGTTGGAAACGCCCATTCCCGGCAGGTGAAGAGCGTCAGTCGATCAATCGCGCCTTCGACAAACTGATAGGTGTGATCCAGACCCGTGAGACTGAGGGCGGCAATATCGCTATGTACCGGCTTAGCCCGGAGCAGGCATCTGGTATCCCGCTGTTCAGTGCTCGCGCCATTGCCGCCAAGGTCAGCAAGGCTACCGGTCTGCAGATTGAGACGGTAGCCAATGAGGCAGGGTTGCCGGCGGCGGTGCAGGCGCAGATCAAGCGCGACGGTGTGAGTGGTCGTGTGGCTGGGGTTTACCACAATGGCACCTCCTACCTGATCGCCAGCAATCTGCGCGACACGAAGCACGCCGTCAGTACCGTGCTGCATGAGGCCGTTGGCCATGGTGGCGTGAAGGCCGTGCTGGGCAATCGGATTAACCCGGTGATGCGCGGGATCTACCGCGATATGCCAGCGGCGATGAAGCGCGAACTTGAGCGCCGGTACGCTGGGCAGACTGCAAACCTGAGCGCTGCCGATGCTCAGGTGCTGATCGCTGAAGAGTATGTTGCGCACCTGGCCGAGACTGACCCGAAGAACGGGATCATCGAGCGGCTGGTGGCCATGTTGCGCCAGTTCATCCGCGCGACCTTCGGTGATTCGGCCGCAATGAAGTGGACCCGCAACGACCTGGTGCAACTTTTGGCCGAGGCGCGGCAGGCCGCTGGTGCTGGTGGTACAGATGCACGGTACCGCCAATCTGCTGCTGCAGAAGCTCTGGCTGCATTGCCTGATGTATCAGAGGTCAGCGAGGCCGAGTTTGTTGAAAGCCTGAGTGATCAGCAAGCCAACTCCTTTGCGCGGGCGATCTACAAGGCTCGCGGCACTGATTCGCCATTCTTCCAGCGCTGGTTTGGTAAGAGTCGAATGGTCGACAAGCAGGGTCAGCCGATTGCCTTTGTGCACCGCAGCTACGGAGAGCGCGATACTTTCGACGATGCAGACCTTGGCAAAAATACCGGCACGCCGACTGCCGCGCTCGGGCACTTCCTGGCACGCAAGGATGTGGGCAATGTCGATCGCTATGGTCCGGTGGTGGAGCAGTTCTATATCCGCATGGCCAAGCCGAAGGTCGTTACCCAGGACCAGTTCGAGGCGATGGGCGATTGGTCGCTGGTAAAGGTGAAAGCCTACCGCAAGACCCTGATGGGGCAGGGCTATGACGGGCTGTATATCCAGGGCCTGGCCTGGCCGGTGGTGTTCGAAGGTAAGAACATCAAGGCAAAACGTAATGCCGGCACCTTCAATGAAAGCGCCAGTGCTCGATACAACGTCAACGATCAGACCAAAACGCCAGCCTTTGTGCGTTGGTTTGGTGACTGGCAGGCCGCCCGTGCCGAAGCCAGGCTGGATGCTATGCAGCCAATCACCATCCGCACGCCTGCAGAGTGGCGCGGATTGTCTGTGGTGGATCTGCGCAGCCGGGTTGCAGCTTCTCTGGAAGCACTGGGCGACTCCGGTAAGCCGCTGCAGCACCCTGAGATTGGTGACGTCAAAATTGTGAAGCGCGGTATCGGGAAAGCACTTTCTGCCAGTGCTGACCCGGCAAAGCTGCTGGTGCTGGGCGATCTGCGTAAGGCTTTCGAGGGCAGTATCTACGCATCGTCAAAACCGGCAGAGGGCAAGCCCAACGTGATGGGCTACGACAAGCTGCTGGCGCGGGTGAATATCGATGGCCAGGATCTGGTGGCAGTGCTGACCGTTGAGACGCTGCGCAACGGACAACAGTTCTATAACGCAGTGACCCTGAATGACGGGCAAAAAAAAGCCCCAGTAGCATCTCCGCGGGATACCCCCATTGCTGGGGAACGCGCCACATCGGCCAATACTGGGACCTCAGGCTTTGTACGCCGAGAGCTTGACCGAGTCAATCCCGATACCGTCTCCAAGGTGGTAGATGCCGATGGGCGGCCACTGATCGTGTACCGAGGGAGTAGTAAAGAGTTCACCGGTATTGACGGCGGTGAGGCGTTTTTCACTGACTCGCAGGCTGCTGCGCGGACTTATGGTCGAAAGGTGAAAGCCGTATATCTGAACTTCAAAAACCCGATGGTGATCGATTACTACGGCCGGGAAGATAGCGACATTGTTTTTGATATCGAGGATGCACGCGAGGCTGGGCACGACGGGCTGATCGTTAAGAATGCGTTCGATGGTCGCAGTAAGTTTGACCAGTACGTGGCTTTCGAGTCCGGGCAAATCAAATCTGCTACTGATAATAACGGCGACTTCGACCCAGCCAGCCCCGATATCCGCTACAGCCTGAACGATGAAGCGGCCACCACTGATGCGCTGCGTAAGCTGGGCTTGGGCGGCAAGGATGCTGACGGCGTAGTCGAGCAGATCCGCAACATGACGCTGGGAGGCCTCAAAGCGAAGCTGTCCGAGTGGACTACCCGCTCAGAGGAAGGGCTATTCGATGGGCTGGTCGGCATTCGCCGGGCGGAAGAGGCTGTTGGCGTTACTGATGCCGAGAAGCAGGGCTATGTATCGGCGCGGATGGCCAGTGGCATCGCTGACGTGATGCACGGCGTGCTGCACTACGCGGCGCCAGAGTGGCGCGATGGCGTGATTGCCGGCAAAGCCGACACCCGTGGCGTGCTGGAAATCCTGGGCGACCTGGGCCAAGACAACCTAACCCCGTGGCTTGCCTGGCTGGGTGGTAAGCGCGCGCAGATGCTCAAGGCGCAGGGTCGCGAGAACAACCTGACCGATACCGAAATCGCCGAGCTGATCGCGATGGGCAAGGGCAAGGAAGCGCTGTTCGAGAAGGTGTACCAGGACTATGCCAAGGTCAACGAGGCGGTGCTGGACCTGGCTGAGCAGGCAGGGCTGATTGATCAAAGCGCCCGGGCGAAGTGGGCGACCGAGTACTACGTGCCGTTTTACCGCGTCGACGAGAGCGAAGGCCTGTTCAGTGGCCCGCGCTCGAAGAAAGGACTTTCCCACCAGTCGGCCGCGATCAAAGCGCTGAAGGGCGGCACCCTGCCAACCAATGATCTGTTGACCAACATGCTGGCGGGCTGGACCAAGCGCATCGATGCCTCGATGAAGAATAAGGCACTGCTGGAAGTGGTGGACAACCTGCAGGGCAGCCAGTACCTGACGGACGAAAGCCCGCGCTACCAGCAGGTGCTGATTTCCCGCAGCCAGATCGCCGACCAGATCCGCAAGGACCGTAAAGCGCTGGCCATGGCGGCAGAAATGCTGGGGCTGCCGGCCGAGAGCAAGTTCCTCAAGGTGGCAAACCAGCTGATGAAGCCAGAAAACGAGGGCTTTGAGCAGCTGTGGACGCGGGTTGCACCGACTGATCCGGACATTATCCGGGTGCAGCGCGACGGGAAGAATGAGTACTACCGCGTCAACGACGAGAGCCTGCTGCGCGGCCTGAAGTTTATGGAAGGCAGCGTGTTCAATGACCCGATCACCCGTATCGGCCGGACGTTCAAGCGCCTGCTGACCACGGGCGTTACGGCCTCGCCTGATTTCATCCTGCGCAACTTCATCCGCGACGCGGCGCATGCCTGGATGATCAACAAGGATGGCTTTGTGCTGGGTAAGGACTCGATCAAGGGCATGCGTGACGCGCTTCGAGAGGATCAGGACTATCGCGACCTGATGTTTGCCGGCGGCAGCTTCCAGGGCGGTTATGTGCACGGTACCGACCCCGAGGCCTCGGCGCAGATCATCCGCCGTGCGTTGGAGAAGAAAGGCTTCACCAGCGAGCAGCAGAGCGCCTACCTGGGTAGTTTGGTGAATACCCCGGCCAAGGTGGCGGGCATGCTGGGTAAAGGCTGGCAGGCCTACCGCACGCTGGGTGACAAGGTGGAAAACGCCAACCGGTTGAGCACTTACAAGGCAGCACTGGCCGCCGGCAAGTCGCCGCGCCAGGCCGCCTATGAGGCGAAGGATCTGATGGACTACAGCCTGCGCGGTAACTTCGCCGCAGCGCAGTGGTTTACCGATGTGGTGCCGTTCCTCAATGCGCGCATGCAGGGCCTGTACAAACTGGGCCGGGCGGTCAAAGGCGACAAAACCCTGATTGCCAAAGAAGTGGCCATGAAGGGCGGCTATATCGCGCTGTTCTCCCTGCTGTTGGCCGGGCTGAACGATGACGACGAGCGCTACCGGGGCCTGAAGGACTGGGACAAGGATATGAACTGGCACATCTTCCTAGGCGACCAGCACTTCCGCATTCCCAAGCCATTCGAGTTGGGGCTGGTGTTTGGCACCGTGCCTGAACGCCTGCTGCACGCGCTGACCGGTACGCAGGATGGCGGCGACCTGGCCAAGGCTGTGTCGCATGGCGTGTTCCAGACCCTGGCATTCAACCCGGTACCGCAGTTCTATCAGCCGATCCGCGAGCTGCAGGCCAACCGCAACTTCTTCCATGACTCGCCGATCGAGGACATGAGCGACGAGGGCAAATTGCCTGAGGCACGCTTTGATGAGCGCACCAGTGCAATCGGTCGGGTACTTGGCCAAGTCACCGGGCCGACCCTTGGGCTTTCGCCCAAGCAGCTGGATCACCTGGTGCAGGGCTACACCGGTACCCTCGGCGGGTATGTGCTGGGTATGTCGAGCCTGATCGCCAGCGCGTTTGATGGCGTAGACAGCCCGACAACCCGCGCCAGTGATCTGCCAGTGCTGAAGGTGCTGTACCAGGGCGACGCGGTGCGTTCGACTCAGTACCAGTCCGAGTTCTACGACATGATGCAGGAAGCTGATCAGCTGCACCGCACGGTCAAGGCTTACCGGGACGAAGGGAAGGTAGAGGCTGCTGCGAAACTGCTGGAAGGCAACAGCGACAAGCTCAAGCACCGCCCGGCGCTGGGCCTGGCACGGCAGCAACTGGGCGCCGTTCGCCGGCAGATGGATGCTGTGTATCGCGATACCGCCATGGATGGGGACGCAAAACGTCGGCGGCTGGAAGAGTTGCAGACTCGCTCAAATCAGATTGCCGAGCGAGTGGTGCGGCTGGCTGGGAAGGACTTCTAGAAGATCATGCCAAGGATGGCAATGACCGTAACGATGGCACCGCACAGCAGGGCAAGGCCCCAGAAGGTAGATTCGGCCGCAGCACGGGTGGACTTTTTGGTGGTGGCGAATAGGCCGTAACCCACCGCAAGGATGATGCCGCCCAGTACGGGGTTAGCCAGCAGCGAGAACATGCCGAGCACCATAAGGATGCCGCCTATCCAGACTTGCAGCATGGGTTATGCCCCTTTTCTTTGACGTAACCAATAAAACGTAATAACCGGCCAGGCAAGCACCGCTATTTCGTAGCCTCCAGGCACAGGGCAACTTTTGCACCAGTTGAATAGGCTCTTGTTCTCATCGTCAATGAAGGCAAGCACGGCACAGCCGACGATAAACCAGGCAGCGAAAATTATGATGCCGATCAAGAATTGAAACATGAGGTATCTCCTAAAATTCATGTCCAGTTTCAGGGCGCTGCGACTACAGGGCAAGGGCCTGTTCAGGCCCTCTTGCTGAAATCACCTACCACCACGTTGCCTTTTTCCAGGGCATCGAGGTGATCGGCATACCACTGCATCATGGTGCGGCGGTGCTCCAGGTACTTGGCTTTGTTGTAAACGCCGGCCGTGCCTTTTTTCTTGTGGGATAGCTGGGCCTCGATGTGGTTTTCGTCGAAGCCCTTTTCGTTCAACAGGGTGCTGGCAATGTGGCGGAAGCCGTGGCCGGTTTGCTCGCCCTGGTAGCCCATGCGTCGCAGCGCCATGTTGAACACCATATTGCTGAGCGGCTTGGTGCGATCGTTGCGGCCGGGGAAGAGCAGGCCGTAGCCGCCAGACAGCTGTTTAAGCTCCTGCAGGATGGCCAGCGATTGGGTGGACAGCGGCACCAGGTGCTCGCGGCCTTTCTTCATACGCTCGGCTGGTACCGTCCACATGGCGCCTTCCAGATCAAACTCGCTCCAGTGAGCCTCGCGCACTTCGCTTGGGCGCATGCCATTGATGATCAGCAGGCGCAGGCCGAGCTTCACCGCACGCGCGCCACTGTATGCCGTCACGGCGCGCAGCAGCTCGGGCAGACGTTCCTCGCTGACGTGGGCATAGTTCTCGGATTGCTTGGTCTGTAGGAACTTATCCAGCCCGTCGACCGGGTTGTTTACGGCGCGGCCGGTGACCCTGGCTAGGTCGTAAATCTCTTTGCAATACCGGCGCACATTGCCCAGCTGATCGAGGATGCCTTTCTTCTCCATGCCGCGGAACAGATCCATCCACTCCATGGAAGTGATATCGAGATAGGAGCGTTTGCCCAGCTTCGGGAATACATGCAGATCCAGGGCGCCGATCACCCGCTTGGAATACCCATCGCCCCAGCCAGTTTTGCGCGTGGCATACCACTCGCGTGCCAGTAGCTCGAAGGTGTTTTCGATTTTGGCCTTTTCCGAGGCTTCGTCTGCCTTGCGCTGGGTTGATGGATCAACGCCTTGGGCAATGAGCGTCCTGGCCGCTTGCGCTTTCTCGCGTGCGGCGGCAGCACTGACGCTGGGGTAGGGGCCTAAGCCAAGCCAGGATCGGGCTTTCGAGCCTGGTTTCGAGTAGCGAAGTTCCCACAGCTTCTGGCCGGACGGTTTGACCCGAAAGTACAGGCCCTGGCCGTCGTGTTCTCGGTAGGTTTTATCCTCAGGCTCAAGGCCGGCGAGGGTGCTATCGGCCATCGGCCGGCGCTTAATATCCGCTCTTTTCATGGCTAATTGGTATGCCGAGTTCTAATGAATCGGCAGCATACCAATCGGCATACCAAATTGGGAGGGATAAGCTGAAACAAGGTGGTATGAGCTGAAACAACAAAGCCGGCTACAGGGGCCGGCTTTGCTGGGGTTTCGACACATGCTGGTACATGGTGAAACAAGGAAGTGGTCGGAGAGACAGGATTCGAACCTGCGACCTTCTCGTCCCGAACGAGACGCGCTACCAAGCTGCGCTACACTCCGAATGGGTCGAGATTGTACTGAAAAAGTTTTACTGCACAAGGGGTTAGCTTTTAATTTTTTCTATTGGCCAAGCGTTGTAGATGCTATGGCTGAACCCCGGCGGCGTGGCAAAAGCTGTCATGCGCCGCCAGGGCGATCGACTTACAACTCCTTGAGAGTACGCACCTGATCCTTGTTGACCTTGGCGCGTTTGCCATCAAGTTGTTCGAATTCGTAGAAGCCCGAATCCTCATCGAAATGTGGCTCGTCGATGGTCTGGATTTCGCGGCCATCATTGAGGGTGATCACCGTTGGCGATGCGCAACCTGTCAGCGCGACCAGGCCCAAGGTAAGCAGCAATGCCGGAATAATCCGCTGAGTCATGGGGTTCTCCTTGATTGATAGAGTATTTACCCTGCGTGTGACGAATTTTTGCCAGCCAAGTTCCCTGATGGCAGCTGCTGCGCTGCTGCGAGCAGCTCTGGGGTGTTCAGATTGGCCAGGCGCGGATCACCGGGTGGGCAGTTGATTGTCAGCGGTGCCAGGCCGCGCAACCAGCGTTGCGGGCTGCGTTCTCCGGCCTGCCAGGCGCCCTCTAGATCAGTCTGCAGCGCGCAGGGGATGATGCTGAACAGCGGCTCGAGAAATTCTCCCTGGCGGAGTACCACCGCGCGTTCGCCAGCCTGGTTCAGCAGGGCTTGCAGCAGTGCGTTGTCCAGCTGTGGCGCATCGCACGGCAGGATCAGCAGGTTGGCATGCCGGGCCACACGCAAGCCGGCGCGAATGCCTGCCAGCGGGCCTTGATAATCCGCCGCCTCATCACTGACCAGGCGATCAGCAAAGGGCGCATAGCGCTCGGCGTTGCGGTTGCAGGAGATGATCAGGTCATCGGTCAAGGGGCGTACCCGCTCATGCAGCCAGGCAATCAGCGGGCGGCCCTGCCAGTCGAGCAGGCCTTTATCGGCGCCGCCCATACGTCGGCCACGACCACCCGCCAATAGCAACACGGAACAGCCGGGCAGGGTAACGGGAGCGGGCATGGCGAAGCCTCCAGCGGCGGGCCTGTGATATAACGGCGGGCATTATCGCCCATAACTGGAAGCCTGCCATGAACCACAAGGCCGAGGCACATTTTGTGCCCTTGAATATCGCGGTGTTGACCGTCAGTGACACCCGCAGCCTGGAGACTGACACCTCCGGCCAGCTGTTTGTTGATCGCCTGCAGGCCGCCGGCCATCAGCTCGCCGACCGGGTATTGCTCAAGGACGATCTGTACAAGATTCGCGCCCAGGTCGCCACCTGGATTGCCGAGGATCAGGTGCAAGTGGTGCTGATTACCGGCGGAACCGGTTTTACCGGCCGCGACAGTACGCCGGAGGCGGTGCGTTGTTTGCTGGATAAGCAGGTCGATGGTTTTGGTGAGCTGTTCCGGCAGATTTCTGTGCCTGATATCGGCACCTCGACTATTCAGTCCCGCGCCCTGGCCGGCCTGGCCAATGGCACCCTGGTGTGCTGCCTGCCGGGCTCGACCAACGCCTGCCGCACCGCCTGGGACGGCATTCTTGGTGAGCAGCTGGATAACCGTCACCGTCCGTGCAATTTCGTTCCGCACCTCAAGTCGGTGGCCGCCTGCGAGAGCCGTGGATGAGCTGCTGCGACAAACCTGGATTGATGCCCGTCGAGGCGGCGCTGGCGCGTTTGCTGGCGCAGGCCGAGGCTTCGGCAATTGTTGAGACCGAGCAGGTCAGCCTGAATGACGCGGCTGGCCGTGTGCTGGCTGAACCGCTGATTGCCACGTTGGATCTGCCGCCCTGGGACAATAGTGCGATGGATGGCTATGCCTTGCGCCTGGCTGACTGGACGGGCGAGCCGTTGGTTGTCAGCCAACGCATCCAGGCCGGCAGTGCGCCACAGCCGTTACAGCCCGGCACCTGTGCGCGGATCTTTACCGGCGCACCATTGCCCGCCGGTGCTGATAGCGTGGAAATGCAGGAAAACGCCATGCTCGGTGACGACGGCTGCGTTGCCTTTAGTGAGCCGCTTAAGCTCGGGCAAAACGTGCGCGCTCAGGGTCAGGAAACCCGTGTTGGCGATAGCGTTCTACCCGCTGGTACGCGTCTGGGTCCTATCGAACTGGGGCTGGCGGCATCACTGGGTTGCGCCGAATTGACTGTGCGTCGGCGGCCTCGGGTAGCCGTGTTGTCCACCGGCGATGAACTGGTCGAACCAGGTCAGCCGCTTGGGCCAGGACAGATCTACAACAGCAATCGCCGCGTGCTGATCGCCTGGTTGCAGCGCCTGGGCTGCGAGGTGGTGGACGGCGGTATCTTGGTCGATGACCTGGAAAAGACGCGTTCGGCGCTGGCTGCGCTGAGCGATGTTGACCTGATTCTCTCCACTGGCGGGGTGTCGGTGGGCGAAGCGGATTTCCTCGGCATGGCCCTGCGCGAAGAGGGCGAGCTGGCGCTGTGGAAGCTGGCGATCAAACCGGGCAAGCCGCTGACCTGCGGGCAGTTTCGCGGCGTGCCGGTGATCGGCCTGCCGGGTAATCCGGCTTCGACCCTGGTGACCTTTGGCCTGTTGGCACGGCCTTATCTGTTGCGCCGCTTGGGCGTACAGCGAGTCGAGCCGTTGGGCTTTCCGATGCCAGCGGGTTTCACTTGGAGTAAGCCGGGCAATCGCCGTGAATATCTGCGTGCGCGCCTAGAGAATGGCCGGGTGGTGCCTTACCCGAACCAGAGTTCCGGGGTGCTGCGCAGCGCGGCTTGGGCCGAGGGTTTTGCCGAAGTGTTGGAAAACACCACGTTGGCCGAGGGCGATAGCCTGCGGTTTATCCCGCTTAGCGAAATCCTCGGTTAGCGCCGCGTAGGATGGGTTGAGCGCAGCGATACCCATGCGGCCCCACCCATCCTACGAATTGCGCCGGCTCTCGCGGAATTCGCCTGGCGTTTGCCCCGTCCAGGTCTTGAAGCTGCGGTGAAATGAGCGTGATTCGGTAAAACCTAGGTAGCTGGCGATATCCTGAATCGCCAGGTCGCTGCGCAGCAGGTAGTGCTCGGCCAGTTCCTGGCGCAGTTCATCGAGTATCTGCTGGTAGCTGGTGTCCGCCAGTTGCAGGTGACGTTGCAGGGTGCGCACCGTCATGTTGAATTTCTCCGCCACCCGTTCCTTGCGCGGCAAACCGTCCTTGAGCAACAGACGCAGGGCGTTTTTTACCCGTTGCGGCAGTGGCTCGTTATCGTCCAGCCCAGCCATCAGGGTCAGGGCGTGTTCTTCCAGGGTGCGCAGCAGGTTGGCGTCGGCCTGACGCAGCGGCACCGCGAGGTATTCCAGCGGCACGATCAGCGCATTGCAGTTTTGTTCGAAGCGGATCGGGCAGCCGAAAATCGTCTGGTATTCGGCAATTTCGGCGCCCTCAGGCAGGGCGTGTTCGAACCACACCTCCCGCGGCGAACTGTCGGAGTCGGAGATCCAGCGCGCATACAGCAGCCAGGAGGCCAGTACGTTTTCCACCATGTGCCGGCGGATCGGCTCAGCCTGATGGCGGCAGGTCCAGATCAGGCGAACGTGATCGCTGCCGGCCTCGACCCGGCTGACACCCATATCCCCCACCAGCTTCTCGTAAGGCACGATGCGGCTCATGGCCTCACCGAGGGTGGCGCAGTTCATGGTGATATAGCCCAGCACGCTCCACGAACCCGGCTGCACAAAGCGCGCGCAGTGCAGGCCAAACAGCGGGTCATCGGAGACCGCCAGTAAGTGGCCGAGCAGGCGTTCATGGGTTTCACTGGGCATACGCTTGCTGTTGTCGGTCAGCTCCTCGGCGTTGATGCCGGCTGCCGCCAAGGCCTGATCGATATCCAGACCCAGCTGTTCGGCATGGCGCAGGTACTTGAGCAGGGCAGGGACGGAGGTGTAGCCGAGGTTTTCCATGATTTTTTCTTATTCTGAGTTCGTAGAGCCTGTTTCGGATCGCGCGAGCTAGGGCGAGACAAGGCAGAAATGGCCGAGGGCGCGGAGTTTACTGGCTGTAAATGAGCAGCCCGAGGCCATTTCTAACGCAGTATCGCCGACGCGCAGCAGATCCGAGGCAGGTTCTTATTTTGAATGTCTTGATTGGCGATAAGACCTGGCTCGATTCGACAGTGACGCCTGGACGCGGCTCGCTAGTATAGGCAGCCATCGAGGGTGACTGAAATATCCGGGAGAAGCAGATGCGACGTTGGAACGGCTGGGGTGATGACGCAACAGTGGTGGAACTGCCAGCCCATGGCGAGGCTTTTCTGGCGGAATTGGTCGGCCCTGGCCAGGTGCTTGCCGATGCCAGCCTGGAGCAGGTGCTGGCGCAGGTGCCGGCTTCGCGCCTGCAGGCCCATCCGCTGATCTGCCTGAATGCCGAAGACCGAGTGCGTCACGCCCGTGGTCAGAGCCTGCCGGACTGGCTGGCAATGCGCTCCGGTGATTTTGGCGTATTTCCTGATGGCGTGGCTTACCCGGAAAGTGCCGCGCAGATTCGCGAACTGCTGGCCTGGGCCAGCCAGCAGGATCTGATCGTGATTCCCTACGGTGGCGGCACCTCGGTGGCTGGGCATATCAACCCACAGTCCAGCAGCAAGCCGGTGCTGACCCTTTCGCTGGCACGCATGAGCAAGCTGATCGAGATCGACCACGACAGCCTGATCGCTACCTTCGGCCCGGGTGCCAATGGTCCACAAGTGGAAAGCCAGCTGCGCGCGCAGGGTTACACACTCGGCCATTTCCCGCAGTCCTGGGAACTGTCGACCCTCGGTGGTTGGGTCGCCAGCCGTTCCAGTGGCCAGCAGTCGCTGCGCTACGGGCGCATCGAGCAGCTGTTCGCCGGCGGCAAGGTCGAAACCTTTGCCGGCACCCTGGATATTCCGACTTTCCCGGCTTCCGCCGCAGGCCCGGACCTGCGCGAAGTGCTGATGGGTTCCGAAGGGCGCTTCGGCATTATTTCCGAGGTCAAGGTGCGCATCACTCGCCTGGCCGAGCAGGAAAATTTCTACGCGGTGTTCCTGCCTAACTGGCCGCAGGCGTTGAACGCCATTCGCAGCCTGGCGCAGGCCCGGGTGCCGCTGTCGATGCTGCGTCTGTCCAACGCCATCGAAACCAAAACTCAGCTGGCCCTGGCCGGCCATCCGCAGCAGATTGCCTGGCTGGAGAAATACCTGGCCCTGCGTGGCGCGCGCGACGGCAAGTGCATGCTGACTTTCGGCGTGACCGGCAGCCGCACGCAGAACGCCGCCTCGCTAAAGCAGGCGAAGAAGCTGCTGAAAAGCTTTGGCGGGGTGTTTACCGGCACCTTGCTGGGCAAGAAGTGGGCAGAGAACCGCTTCCGTTTCCCCTACCTGCGCCACGGCTTGTGGGCCGCGGGCTACGCGGTGGACACCCTGGAAACCGCCACCGACTGGAGCAATGTCGACAACCTGCTGAACAAGGTCGAAACCAGCCTGCGCAATGGTCTGAGCGAGGAAGGCGAGCAGGTGCATGTGTTTACTCACCTGTCGCACGTCTACAACGAAGGCTCGAGCATTTACACCACCTATGTATTCCGCCCCGGCAACAGCTACGCCGAGGCCATGGCGCGCTGGCAGAAACTCAAGCATGCGGCCAGCCTGACCATCGCCGAAAACCGCGGCACCATCAGCCATCAACATGGCGTTGGTCGTGACCACGCACCCTACCTGCCGGTGGAGAAGGGCGAGCTGGGCATGGCTACGCTCAAGGCATTGGCCGGGCATTTCGACCCTGAGCAGCGCCTGGCACCGGGCGTACTGATTCAGGATTGATGATGAGCAACTGGAACGCCGCCTGGCGTCAACAGGCCTTGCCCGAGCTGGCCGCGCGCGATTGGGACCTGATCGTCGTCGGTGGCGGCATCAGCGGTGCCGGGATTCTGCGTGAAGCAGCGCGGCGTGGCTGGAAATGCCTGCTGCTGGAGCAGCGCGACTTTGCCTGGGGCACGTCCAGTCGCTCGTCGAAGATGGTGCATGGAGGCCTGCGGTATATCGCCAAGGGCCAGTTCGGCCTGACCCGCGATTCGGTGCGCGAGCGCGAGCGTCTGCTGCAGGAAGCACCGGGATTGGTTGATCCCTTGAGTTTTATCATGGCGCATTACCAGGGCGGCTTTCCCGGCCCTCGGGTTTTCGGCGGGCTGTTGGCGGTGTACGACGCCCTGGCCGGCAAGCGCAATCACCTGTTCTACCCGTTGCAGCAATTGCGTTATCTGGCCCCAGGTCTGAAGGAAGACGGCCTGCTTGGCGGCACTCGCTTCTTTGATGCGGTCACCGATGATGCGCGCCTGGTACAGCGCGTGCTGGGTGAGGCCCGTGCCGAGGGCGGCGAAGCGCTCAACGGCATGCGCGTGGTCGAGTTGCTGCGTGAAAACGGGCAGGTCACCGGCCTGCTTGCCGAAGACCGTGAAAGCGGCTTGCGCTATGGCTTCAAGACCCATGCGGTGGCGCAGGCCACCGGTGCTTGGGCCGATCAGCTGCGGCAGAAAACCGGGCTGGAGCATATCCGCCCGCTACGCGGCAGCCATCTGCTGGTGCCGGCTTGGCGCCTTCCCGTGGCGCATGCGTTCAGCTTTATGCATGCGGCGGACAAACGCCCGGTGTTTGTCTTCCCCTGGGAGGGCGCGACGGTCATCGGCACCACCGATCTGGATCACCCGGCGCCATTGGCCGAAGAAGCGCGAATAAGCACGGATGAAGTGGACTACCTGCTGGCCGCCTGTGCCCAACAGTTTCCTGCTGCCGCGATCAAGGCAGCGGATGTGCTGTCGACCTGGGCCGGGGTACGCCCGGTGGTCACAGATGGCAGTGAAGGGCGCAAGCCTTCGGATGAAAAACGCGAGCATGCACTGTGGGTTGAGCCCGGTTGCGTGACCCTGGCCGGCGGCAAGCTGACCACCTTTCGCCTGCTGGCGCTGGAAGTGCTGCAGGCTTGCGCGCCGATGGTTGGCCGCACGCTGGATGATCACGGCGCGGCGACCTTTGCCACCGTAGCGCAGCAGCCGATGCCGCAGTTAAGCCCGGCCCAGCAGAAGCGCCTGATTGGTCGTTATGGCCGGGCGCTGCCGCAGGTAGTGGCGTTGGTCGAGGAACTGGGGGTCGAGCAGGTGGCCGGCACGGACACACTGTGGGCCGAACTGGCCTGGGCGGCCGAGCAGGAGCTGGTGCTGCACCTGGATGATCTGCTGCTGCGCCGTACCCGTTTGGGTTTGCTGCTGGCCAATGGAGCAACTGCCGAGCTACCGCGTATCCGCGCGTTGTGTCAGGTCCGTCTGGGTTGGGATGACGCGCGCTGGCAGCAGGAAGAAGACAGCTATCTGACGTTGTGGCAGCAGTGCTACAGCCTACCCAAACAGTAGGGTGCGCCGTGCGTACCAGAACAAAGGCGGTGCGCACGGCGCACCCTACAGCGTTTGCACAGCGCTAAGGATTGCGTCTTGAGCGAGAAAAGTTACCTGCTGGCCATCGATAACGGCACCCAGAGCATCCGTGCGCTGCTGTTTGACCTTGAAGGCAACCTGCTCGGTAAGGGCAAGGTAGAGTTGGAGGCCTATTACTCCAAGCAACCCGGCTGGGCCGAGCAGGACCCGGAGTATTACTGGACCAGCCTCGGTGAGGCTTGCGCGCAGCTCTGGCAACAGGTGGACATCGACCGTAGTCGGATCAAGGGCGTATCGCTGACCACCCAGCGCGGCAGCCTGATTAATGTCGATCAGCGGGGCCAACCGCTGCGCCCGGCCATGCTCTGGCTTGATCAGCGTCAGGCCGAGGTGCGTGGGCCGATCAAGGGCCCCTGGGGCTGGCTGTTCAAGATCGCCGGGGTACAGGCCACGGTGGATCACTTTCGCGCCCAGGCCGAGGTCAACTGGATCGCCCAGAACCAGCCGGACATCTGGGCCAATACCCACAAGGTGCTGTTGCTCTCGGGGTTTCTCACCCATCGACTGTGCGGCCAGTTTGTCGACTCGCTGACCAGTTGCGTGGCTTATCTGCCATTCGACTACAAGCGCCTACAGTGGGCCAAGCCCGGCGACTGGAAATGGCAGGCCATGCCGGTGCGCCGCGAGCAGTTGTCGGAATTACGCAAGCCGGGTGAGTTGCTTGGCCATATCACGGCGGCGGCCAGCCGGCATACCGGGATTCCCGAAAGCTTGCCGCTGATTGCCGCAGGCGCTGACAAGGCCTGTGAGGTGCTTGGCGCGGGCGGCGTGGAGCCGACCACGGCGTGCTTGTCCTACGGCACCACGGCGACCATCAACACCACGCGTAGCAAATACCTGGAAACCATCCCGCTGATCCCGCCATACCCGTCGGCGATTCCTGATCACTTCAACACCGAGGTGATGATTTATCGCGGTTTCTGGATGGTCAGTTGGTTCAAGCAGGAATTTGGCCTGCGCGAAATGCAGCGGGCCAAGGAACTGGGGGTCGAGCCTGAGGCGCTGTTCGATGAGCTGGTCAACAGCGTGCCGGCTGGCTCCATGGGGCTGATGCTGCAGCCGTACTGGTCGCCGGGGATTCGCGAGCCAGGCCTGGAGGCCAAGGGCTCGATCATCGGCTTTGGCGACGTGCACACCCGCGCGCACATCTACCGGGCGATTCTGGAAGGGCTGGCCTATGCCCTGCGCCAGGGCAAGGAAAAGATCGAGAAGCGCTCGGGCACGCGCATCACTCGCCTGCGCGTTTCCGGCGGCGGCTCGCAGAGCGATGCAGCGATGCAGCTGACGGCCGATATTTTCGGCCTGCCAGCTGAGCGCCCGCATTTGTATGAAACCAGCGGCCTGGGCGCGGCGATCAACTGTGCGGTGGGGCTGGGGCTGTACCCGGACTACCCAACAGCCATTGCTGCGATGACCCGGGTGGGTCAGGTATTTACCCCCAATCCGGAAGCGCAGCGCACCTATCAGCAGCTGTACACGCAGGTTTATCAGCGCATGTACAAGCAGCTTAAACCGCTGTACCAAACTATCCGTAAAATCACCGGCTACCCGGCGTAAAAGGTTCTGCTTTGTAGGATGGGTTGAGCGCAGCGATACCCATCGACATATCGACGGGTATCGCCTTTGCCCAGGTAAGGCAGTGGCGTTTAGGCCACATCAACCAGGATGATTTCGCTGTCCTCGATGGCAGTCACCCGAATCACCTCGACATCGCTGACCGCCACACCATCACGGGCCTGGGCGCTGACGCCGTTGACCTCGATGCTGCCGCTGGCTGCCACCAGATATGCCCGGCGCGCTGCGCCAACCGGGTATTCGGTGCTCTGGCCGGCTTGCAGGGTGGCTGCAGCCATCCGCGCATTGGTGCGGATCGACAGGGCGTCCTGGTCTTCGGCAAAGCCGCTGGCCAGGGTAACGAAGGTGCCGGCACGTTCCCCTTTGGGGAACGGCTTGGCGCCCCAGGACGGTGGCAGGCCCGACTGGTTGGGCTGAATCCATATCTGGAAAATCTTGGTGGTGGTGTCTTCCAGGTTGTATTCGCTGTGGGCAATCCCGGTGCCGGCGCTCATCACTTGCACATCACCGGCTTCGGTGCGGCCATGGTTACCCAGGTTGTCCTTGTGGGTGATGGCCCCTTGGCGTACATAGGTGATGATTTCCATGTCGCGATGCGGATGAGTCGGAAAGCCCGTGTGCGGGGCAATTTCATCATCGTTCCAGACCCGCAGCGGCCCCCAGCTCATGCGCGCCGGGTCATAGTATTCGGCAAAGGAAAAGTGATGACGGGCATTCAGCCAGCCATGATTGGCACCGCCGAGCTCGGCGAAGGGGCGTACTTCGATCATCTGCATATCCTCATTGATAAACACCGGCTTTTGGCTGCAGTGTTTGTTGGCGATGGAGAGATCATCCAATAAATCAATGCGATAAAAAATGCGTAATTTTTGACTTTAATTATCGTTTATATCGATATTTAAGGCCGGGTACTGCACTGTATGTCGACGAGAGCGTGATGAGGATGTCGGGAATGCAAGAACGTAAAGCGCTGCTGATCCTGCACGGCAAGCAGGCCCTCAATACGGAGGTGCGCACTGCCGTAGAAGCGCGTCGCGCACAGGGTTGGCAGTTGGATGTACGAGTCACCTGGGAGGCTGGCGATGCCCAGCGCCTGGTCAACGAAGCCCTGGCTGCTGGCTATCCAACGCTGATAGCCGGTGGCGGCGATGGCACCCTGCGTGATGTGGCCGAAGCCATGGCACTGGCTAAGACCTCTGCCAGCCTGGCGCTGCTGCCGCTGGGCACCGCCAATGATTTTGCCCGTGCCGCCGGTGTTGCGCTTGAACCGCAGGCGGCGTTGGCCTTGCTGGATGAGCCGGCACAACCGATTGATCTGGGCGAAGTCGACGGCCAGGTGTTCCTCAATATGGCCACCGGCGGTTTTGGCTCGAATGTCACTGCCAATACCTCGGAAGAGCTCAAGCGCGTGCTCGGCGGTGCGGCGTACTTCCTCACGGGGCTGACCCGCTTTGCCGAGGTGCGCTCATCCTTTGGCCGCTTTGCGGGGCCGGATTTCCAATGGGAAGGTGAGTTTCTTGCCCTCGGCATCGGCAACGGGCGTCAGGCCGGTGGCGGACACCTGCTTTGTCCGCAGGCGCAGGTCAATGATGGCTTGCTGGATGTCTGCATCGTGCCGGCGGCCACCGATGTGGTGGGCACTCTGGGCACACTATTATCCGGCGGTATCAATGGGCTGCAGAGTGTCGCGGTGAGTGCGCGTGTGCCCTGGCTGGAGGTGGAAGCCCCGGAAGGTTTGGACCTCAACCTCGATGGTGAGCCCATGGAAAGCCGCCAGCTGCGCTTTGTGGCCTTACCGGCTGCCTTGCGTGTGCATTTGCCGGCTCAGTCGCCGTTATTGCAGGAATAACCCGGTGAATACGCCATCTGGCTGGTCTACGTCGCGCGCTTATCGCATGATGGCGCTGCGCCATCTGCCTTCAGATGCGCGGCATATGGCCGATACATCAGGTCATGGCTATTTGAGCTAGGCTAGATCGATAAGTAAACAGGAGCGCATGATGGCCGGCATTCTCGACTCAGTGAACCAACGCACCCAGCTGGTGGGCGAGAACCGCCTGGAAATTCTGATGTTCCGCCTGACCGGTCGGCAGTTGTTTGCGATCAACGTGTTCAAGGTGCAGGAAGTCCTGCAGATGCCCAAGCTGACCCTGATGCCGCAGCGCCATCGCTTTGTCTGTGGGGTGGTCAATCTGCGTGGGCAGACCCTGCCGGTGATCGATCTGTCTCAGGCCATCGGCATGCGTCCGATTGTGCCCGATGAGCGCAGTACCATCATCGTCACCGAATACAACCGCTCGGTGCAGGCCTTTCTGGTCGGTGGGGTTGAGCGCATTCTCAACCTCAACTGGGAGTCCATCCTGCCACCGCCGGGCGGAGCAGGGCGGCAGCATTACCTGACGGCGATCACCAAGGTCGAGGATCAGATCGTCGAAGTCATTGATGTGGAGAAGGTGCTGGCAGAAATCAGCCCGATGAGCACCAAGGTATCCCCGGAAAAACTCGCTGATCCACTGCTTGAGTACGCGCGCGGGCGTGAAGTGCTGCTGGTGGACGACTCCAACGTGGCCATGAGCCAACTCAAGGGCACCATGGCGCAACTGGATGTGCGTTGCCATTCGGCTAGCGACGGCCTGCGGGCGCTTAACTTGCTGAAGAGCTGGGCCGATTCCGGCGTGGATGTGCACGAAAAACTGCTGATGGTGATTACCGATGCGGAAATGCCGGAGATGGACGGCTACCGCCTGACCACGGAAATCCGCAATGACTCGCGTCTCAAGGATTTGTACGTGGTTCTGCACACCTCGCTGTCCGGCAGTTTCAACGAGGCCATGGTGAAGAAGGTGGGTTGCGACAGTTTCCTGTCCAAGTTTCAGCCGGACAAACTGGTGGATGTGGTGCGCGAGCGTCTGGCCCTGCTGCACCCTGACGAATAAGCGCAGATACGAGCGTCAGCGCCCCTGCAGCTATTCGCTCAGGCGCTGGCGCAGGTGTTCGATGCGTTCACGGTTGACCTCGAAATCCTTGTAACCCAGGCGTGACGCCGAGCGTACGTCGACGGCGGTTGCGCCGATCTTGAACTCCACATCGTCGACAAAACGCATCAGCCGGCTGCTGAACTCCGCACGCAGATAACCCGGTGCTTCCTCCACCAGACGCACGCGTGGCTCGTTGCTAAGCACTGTCTTGAGCTGCGCCTGAGTTTGCTCGGGCGAGCCCTTCAACGGCAATGGTGCAATGGCATGGCGTGGGTCACTGGCCTGGCTGTTGACGCAGTTCGGTGAGTCCGGGCAGGCAGTCAGACGGCCATCGTGCAGCCCCAGGTTATCCGGTGGCGTGCCGCTACAGGCGCTCAGTACGACCAACAGCGGCACGCTTAGCACAGGCTTGTGAGCGCGGCGGGTTGCTCGTATAAGTGCTTTTTGCCAAAGGGAAACTGGGCTCATGTTGCATCTCTCCGGGTTGTACCGTTATCCACTGAAATCTGCGGCGGGTGAGGCCCTGCATGAAACGACGCTGGACGCCTTGGGCGTGCAGGGTGACCGTCGCTGGATGGTAGTCGATGCAGAAACAGGACGCTTCCTTACTCAGCGCCTGCTGGCACAGATGACTCAGTTGCAGGCGCGTTGGCTTGATAGTACCCATCTGCAGTTGAGTGCGCCCGGCATGGCCGATTTACCAGTGGCCGTGCCGGACACTGAGGCACCACTGCGTGGAGTGACTATCTGGCGTGACAGCCTGCAGGTGCCTGATGCCGGCGATCAGGCAGCGCAGTGGCTGAGTCAGTTCCTCGGCCGCGCCTGCCGCCTCGTGCAGGTTTCGGAGCCGCGCGCGCGGCAGGTCGACACGGCCTATGCCGAAGTAGGCGACAAGGTGGCGTTCGCCGATGGTTTCCCTCTGCTGCTGATTGGCCAGGCCTCACTGGATGACCTGTCGGCGCGAGTAGGGCGACCTTTGCCGATGCTGCGTTTCCGTCCGAACCTGGTGGTCAGTGGTAGCGAACCCTATGCCGAAGACAGCTGGAAGCGCATCCGTATTGGTGAGTTGGAGTTTCGCGTGGTCAAGGGGTGTTCGCGCTGCATCATGACCACCCTCGACCCTTCGAGTGGCGAGCGCAGCGCCGATCGTGAACCGCTGACCACCCTGAAAACCTACCGTGAGCGTGAAGGCGAGGTGTATTTCGGGCAGAACCTGATCGCCTGTGGCGAGGGCTCGCTGACGCTGGGTATGCCGGTAGAAGTACTGGCGTAGAAAGGGCGGCTCAACCTCAGTGGTTGAGCCGGCTGGGCTTACTGGTCGAAGTAACGTTCGTGCCAGGCCACCAGAGGCTGCGGCGCGTTGAGCTTCTCGCCGTAGATCACGGAGTACGACAGCACGTTCTGTACGTACTGGCGGGTCTCGTCAAACGGAATGTTCTCAATCCACACGTCATACGACAGATGATCCGCGCCCCGTAGCCACTGGCGTACACGGCCTGGCCCGGCATTGTAGGCGGCGGAGGCGAGCACGCGGTTGCCGTTGAACTGGCCATAGATCTGGCTCAGGTAAGCGGCGCCCAGTTGGATATTGATTTCCGGGCGGTACGCCAGTTGCGGCGATGACAGTGGAATGCCGAAACGCTTGGCAGTTTCCTTGGCGGTGGCCGGCATCAGCTGCATCAGGCCCATGGCGCCGACATGGGATTTGGCGTCGGCCATAAAGGCGCTTTCCTGGCGGGTAATGGCGAAGACCCAGCTGGAGTGAATGTCTCGATTGCGCGCCTCACGCACCAGCTGATCGCGGTGGGCCATGGGGAAACGCACATCCAGATCGTCCCAGTACTGCGCCTGGCTGATGGTGCGGATAGCCGGGAAGTACCAGCCCATCTCATAGGCCAGGCGTGCCTGAGCGACCATCTCGTCACGGCTGAACAGGCGGCTGACGTTGTACCACTCGCGACGGCCATCGGCGACTTGGCCGCGGGCGTGGAATTCCAGTGCTCGGCGAATGGCGGCCGAGTTGCGCACCTTCTGAACGGTTTGTGGGCTTAGGGCCAGCGGTTTGTTGTTCAGTTGATAAGGCGCCTGCACCTGGTCGGCTGCCATAAAGCCGTAGAAGTCACGTTCCTTGGCCAACGCCTGATACAGGGTTTTGGATTCCTGGCTGTTGGGTTGTGCCAGTTGCAGGCTGCGTGCCTGCCAGTAGCGCCAGCGGTTGGTGTTGCCCAGTTCGGCCGGCATCTTGCGGGTCAGTTGATTGGCTTCTTCCCAGCGCCCCAGGCGCAGCAGCAGGCGCGCGCGCCATTCGCTGACGGTGTTGTCACGCAGCTCGGGGTCGTACTTGGCCATGACCTGCAAGGCGCGGGCATCGAAACGCTTGGCCAGGGTCAGGCCGATTTCGCGGGCAATCGCAACCTGTTCCTCGCTGGAAAACTTCATGCGCTGGGCGTAGCCATCCAGCAGCTTCAACGCGCTTTCCGGATCCTGGCGAGCCAGGCGACGCAAACCGAGGCCTACGACGTCGGCCATGGCCGGGTCGGTCTGGGTAAAGCGTGCGGTCTGTTTCAGCAGCTCAGGCTTTTGCGCCACTTCCAGCAGGCTTTTGCCGTGGTTGCCCAGGGTGGGCATGGTCTTGATCAGGTGGGTGACCAGGCCATAGTTGCGGGCTTCGGCCGCCAGCTTGGCGCGTTGCCAGCGCTTCTGCTCGGTGAGCTGACCGGCTGCAGCCCAGCGTTCGAATAGCGGGTCGCAGGCATTGGGCTGGGATTTGCCCACCAGCCAGAGTTTCTCTGCGGTCGCGCTGCCTTCTTTATGCATACCGTGGGTGAGCTGGTATTGGCCATACAGGCAATCAAGCTCGGTGAAATTCAGGGCAGGGTCGTAGTAGTTGATAAAGGTCTGCCATTCGCCACGCTCGGCCAGCCAGCGTAACCAGCGCAACTTCATCCAGCTGATCTGCGGCAGGTCGCCGTGTTCAGCGAGGAACTTCTCGATTTCGTCATTGCTCGCCCACTTCAGACGGGCGGTCAGCTCGTCATAGGCCAGGTAGGGCTCTAACGGGTAGTCACGCAGGGCGCTGGCATAGCGCTGATAAGGCCCTTTGTCACCTTTGGCCAGTGCGGCTTTGGCTTGATCGTAATATTGACGTTGTTGCGCCAGGGTTGCGGCATGTGCCGCAGAGAAGCTCAGGGAGGAAACCAGCAGGCAGGACAACAGGCTGAACAAAGGACCGCGCATGACACTTCCAGGCAAATAGTGCGTATGGCCCTAGCTTAGTCGTTTGCCTGTAGGCGGTGAAGGCTCAATACGTCTTGCGCGTTAGTGGCTAATGGCCATATTGTGCGCGGGGTTGTTCGCTGGGCTAACGCGTCGTGCCCCGTAACGTGGCAGAAACAAGCGAATTTATTGGCCTCGAGGCCGAAATTGCCTGCGATGATGCTGTGCTTCTCGGTTAGAATGCGCGCCCTGTTTTGCCGGTGCCATGGCATCTGCAAATGATTTTCGGGGTGTTTCAGCTGTTGCCGGCCTGATATGACGCACCACTGCCCGGCTGTAGCTGCTGACCCTGTTGTTTTAGTTGAGGCGCATCATGACCCTGCTCAAATTCACCGAAATTTCCCTGGCCTATGGCGCGATGCCGCTGCTGGACAAGGTGTCGTGGCAGATTGCCCGGGGCGAGCGGGTATGCATCATCGGCCGCAACGGCACGGGCAAGTCGAGCATGATGAAGCTGGTCAAGGGTGACCAGAAGGCCGACGACGGCACTGTGTGGCGCGCTCCTGGGTTGAAGATTGGCGAGTTGCCGCAGGAACTGCCAGTGGCCGACGATCGCACCGTATTTGATGTGGTCGCCCAAGGCCTGGACGGTGTTGGTGAATTGCTCGCGCAGTACCACCACTTGGCGCAGAACTGTGTCACCGACGCTGACCTGGAAAAATTGATGCATGTGCAGCAAGACCTCGAAGCCCGTGATGGCTGGCGCTTGCAGCAACTGGTCGACAGCACCCTGAGCCGTCTGCAATTGCCGGCCGACAAAACCCTGGCCGAATTGTCGGGTGGCTGGCGCCGTCGCGTGCTATTGGCCCAGGCGCTGGTCTCCGAGCCGGATCTGTTGCTGCTCGACGAGCCCACCAACCACCTGGACATCGGCGCCATTGCCTGGCTGGAAGAGGCGCTGGCGGAGTTTCAGGGCGCTGTACTGTTTATTACCCACGACCGTTCCTTTTTACAGAATCTGGCCACACGCATCCTCGAACTGGATCGCGGCGGCCTGATTGACTGGAACGGCGACTACGCCAGCTTCCTGGTACACAAGGAAGCCATGCTGGCGGCGGAAGAAACCGCCAACGCCCTGTTTGACAAGAAGCTGGCTCAGGAAGAAGTGTGGATTCGCCAAGGCATCAAGGCCCGCCGGACCCGCAACGAAGGCCGTGTACGCGCCCTGAAAGCCCTGCGTGTGGAGCGCAGCGAGCGCCGTGAGCGTACCGGCAAGGCCAATATTCAGCTGGATACTGTAGAGAAATCCGGCAAGCAGGTCATGGTGCTGGAGAACGTCAGTTTTGCCCATCCCGGCGGGCCGTTCCTGGTCAAGGACTTCTCCATGGTGTTACAGCGCGGTGACCGCATTGGTCTGTTGGGCGCCAACGGCACCGGCAAGACCACCTTGCTCAAGCTGATGCTAGGCGGCCTGCAGCCCAGCAGTGGCTCGGTAACCGAAGGCACGCGTATTGAAGTGGCTTATTTTGACCAATTACGTCACCAGCTCGATCTGGAAAAAACCGTGATCGACAACGTTGCCGAAGGCCGTGATTTCATCGAGATTGATGGGCAGAACCGCCATGTGCTGAGCTACCTGGGCGACTTCCTGTTCAGCCCGCAGCGTGCGCGTACGCCGGTCAAGGCGCTGTCCGGTGGTGAGCGGGCACGCCTCTTGCTGGCCAAGCTGTTCAGCAAACCGGCCAACCTGCTGGTGCTGGATGAGCCGACCAACGACCTCGATGTAGAAACGCTGGAGCTGCTGGAAGAAGTGCTGCTGACTTTCCCAGGTACCGTGCTGATGGTCAGCCACGACCGGGCGTTCCTCGACAACGTGGTGACCAGCACCCTGGTGTTCGAGGGCGAAGGGCGTGTGCGTGAATACGTGGGTGGTTATCAGGACTGGCTGCGCCAGGGTGGTTCGCCGCGCTTGCTCGGTGTGGGTGAGAGTAAAGCTGGCAAACCTGAACTGGCTTCGGCTGTGGTCCCGGCACCGGTTGTTGCCGAGCCCGTGGTAGCCACTACCGCAAACAAGAAAAAACTCAGCTACAAACTACAGCGCGAACTGGAAGCCATTCCAGGGCAGATCGATGCTCTGGAACTACGGGTCGCTGAGCTGCAGGAACAAACTGCTGCACCAACTTTTTATCAGCAATCTGCGGAGAAAACGGCTGAGGTGCTGGCCACCTTGCAGTCGGCTCAGCAAGAGCTGGATCAGTTGGTTGAACGCTGGGCGGAGCTGGAAGGCTAAGCCTGAGCAATACCCTCAAACAGGATTTTGAGATTTCTGCCGGAGACCGTTATGGCCATCGAGTACCGCATCACTCTCGACGACAATCATCAGTTCAGCTACAGGATCGAGCTGGACCGCGTCTATGAAGCCGAGGTGGCGCAAAGCGCGCCGGCCTGGACCCGGCTGGAGTATCAGCAGTGCAGTAATTGCCCGTTGAGCAAGGACAACTTCAGCCATTGTCCGGCGGCGGTCGACCTGCACCGGGTGATCGAGGACTTCCAGGGCTTGCCGGCGTTCAAGAAGGTCTCCGTGTGGGTGCGTACGCCGGAGCGCGAGTACACCAAGTTGCTGGGTTTGGAGGAGGGCTTGCGTGCACTGCTCGGGGTGATTATGGCCACCAGTGCCTGTCCGGTACTGGGCAAGCTCAAACCGATGGCGCAGCATCACTTGCCGTTTGCCAATAGCCAGGAGTTCACTCTGCGCACGGTGTCGCTGTACCTGACGCAGCAGTATTTCAATCTGCGCGAAGGACGTCCGGCAGATTGGGAACTCAAAGGTCTGGTGCGCATGTTCCAGCAGTTGCAGTTGGTCAACCAGGCGTTCTGGCAGCGCATTCACGCCACCTGTGAAGGTGACTCTAACCTCAAGGCGTTTCTGACCTTCTTCTCGATGGCCTCGAGCATGACCTATTCGCTGGAAACCCAGCTGCAAAAGATTCGTCCACTGGTCATGAGCGCAGGTGACGCCGGCGATTGAGCCTTGGGCTGTTCGCCGGCAGTGGCTTTAATCCGCTTTTTTCAGGCGTACTGCAAGCACGTCGCAGGGTGCGCCGTGCAGTACGTCGTTGGCGGTAGAGCCCAGCAATAACGCCAGCCCATGGCGGCCATGGCTGCCGACGATGATCAGGTCGCACTGTTGTTCAGTGGCCAGGCGATGGATTTCCTGGCGGGGTTGACCGTAGGCCAGATGGCGTTGGCCGCTGCCCAGGGTTGGATACTTGCCGGCGAACTTGTCCAGACGCTCGCGGGCCTGATCAAACTGTTGCTGTTGCAGCATCGACAGGTCCATCGGCACGTCGCCGCCAAAGGCCATAGCCATCGGTTCGACAATATGCACCACAGATAATCTGGCGCCACTGCTGGCGGCCAGTTTCTGTGCGCGGTGCATAACCGGGTCGCATTCTTCGGTAAGGTCGACGGCGACCAGAATGTGCTGGTAGGGCATGGGGTAACTCTCCGTGCAAGTGGATCAATGGCTTTAGTATGGCCGTCTTGAGCGCTGATGACAGGCTTTTGCCTGCGAGATAACGATATGAGTCCCTGGTTTCTGCTGTTGCTCCTGGCCTTTTTGCTCAGCCCGCTGGCCTGGCTGGTGCCGTCGCGTCATCAGCGTGGGCAGATGAATGTGCGTCTGCAGGCGCGACAAATGGGAGTGGCAATGCAGTTGTCGCGCCAGGAATGGCCGCATTGGTTGCTGCGTCAACCGCCAGGTTCGTGCCCGCAGTACCATCGGGCGCGCCGGCGTGGGCAGGTCGATAGCTGGTGTTATTGGCAGCTGCAGCCGGGGCAGTGGGTCAACAAGTGGCGAGAACCCTGCCCAGATCAGGCCTTGCTGGAGCAGTTGCAGGGTTTGCCCGCGGATGCCTACAAGGCCGAAGCGACTGCGCAGATGCTCTCGGTGTGCTGGGGCGAGCGTGGGGCGCGGGAGGCGCTGGAGAAGGTTGTTGGTTTTCTCAAGGCTAACGCCTGAGCTCAGGGCTGATGCCGCAGCCATGAGGTTTGCGTCCTTATAAAAGAAAGCCCAGTGCGAGCACTGGGCCGGAGTACGGCCAGGCAGGCCGGTCAAGCGGGGTGGGTTGCTCAGAGGTTGGCGGCGGCGTATTGGCCGGCAATCTGTTCAATACCCTGAATAATGGTGTTGGAATACTTGTTGACCAGAAACGGCACGCTGTTCTCGTTGTAGTTGATCAGCGACTTCTCAATATACCGCCACTTGGTGCTCACCCCCTCCCAGGCCTGTTTGAGCTGTGGGGTATTCTTCGGGTCTTTTTCCAAGGCAGCCATCTTGCTGGCGAACTCGCTGACCAGCTCTTCCATCGGCCGTGCATCACCGCCGCCCATAAATGTGGCACCGACCGATGCGCTACGCGAAGCGTAATCCACTGCAATGCCTTGCATCAGCAGGCTCTGCTCGCGGCTCAGTTGAGTCAGTGTCGGCACATTGTAGCTGCTCTCCTGCTGAATCTTGATGTACAGCTCCTGGCTCAGGCTCATCAGCTGCTGATTGCGTGTGGCCAGGTCGGCTACCGGTTGCAGGTCTGTGTAGCCTTGGTTCTTCAGGGCATTGGTCAGGTTGTTCAGATCAATCTGGTAACCCTTCCATTGTTGGTCCAGCTGCGAGCGCAGGGCCTTTGAGCCTTCCCCCGGCATGTCGGTCAGGGCGCTCAGATGGTTGTTGGCCTCGGTCAGCGACTCATTGATCATGCGTGCGTAACGCTGGTCGCCCTCCATGCCGTTGAACATATAGAAGTCGCCCAGGGTTTTTTGTGCAGCCAGGCGTAGCTGGTGCAATTTCAGTAGGCTGGTGGCGGAGTCTGCGGCCTGAGTAGCGGCGCTGAACAGTGGGAGAGTAGCGGCGAGCAGGGTGCTCAATGCAATGGCAAGCATGCGGCTCGACATGGGGAAACTCCGTGCGCCCTTGATTGGGCTCTAATTGTTTTTGTTTTTGGTTACGGCCGGTCTAAAACGGCCGTATTGAGACGACTGTACCTGTAGCCAACTCATTTTGCTAGGTAGGTAAAGTGTCACATTTTATGGGGTTGACTGCGATAAAGACGCGTATATCGCTGTGGATGCGCCCCTGTTCGCGGCAGACTTATTTGGCGGCTGGCTGTCAGCCAGAACGTAATTTTTTGTACGGCAACAGAGTCACTACAGGCCAATTGACAAGTTGTGGCTTTTCCTTGAAGGTGTGCACACCCAAATCAAACGGGCGTATGAATTGAGCGTTTGCCTCTTAAGACAGCGCCTTTACAGTCCGATTATCGCGTCGGTGGGTGTGCCAGGCTGATTGGGGCTACTCTAGACGGCTGTGCCGTGGAGTAGCTTGCTGGTTGGCTCCGATGTGTACTAGTTCAGCTTCCATACCGTGGAGATCAGTTGATGATTTACGAAGGTAAAGCCATCACGGTTAAGGCTCTTGAGAGCGGCATCGTCGAATTGAAATTCGACCTCAAGGGTGAATCCGTCAACAAATTCAACCGTCTTACCCTCAATGAACTGCGTCAATCCGTTGATGCAATCAAGGCTGATGGTTCGATCAAGGGCGTGATTGTCACCAGTGGCAAAGACGTGTTTATCGTCGGCGCCGACATCACCGAGTTCGTCGACAACTTCAAGTTGCCGGACGAAGAGCTGGTGGCTGGCAACCTCGAAGCCAACAAGATCTTCAGTGATTTTGAAGACCTCAATGTTCCGACTGTTGTCGCGATCAATGGCATCGCCCTGGGCGGTGGTTTTGAAATGTGCCTGGCGGCGGATTACCGCGTCATGGCCGATAGCGCCAAAGTAGGCCTGCCGGAAGTCAAACTGGGCATCTACCCAGGCTTCGGCGGCACCGTGCGTCTGCCACGTGTTATCGGTACCGATAACGCTGTTGAGTGGATTGCTGGTGGTAAGGAAAACAAAGCAGCCGACGCTCTGAAAGTAGGTGCTGTTGATGCTGTTGTGGCTCCGGCCAAGCTGCAAGAGGCTGCTCTGGACCTGATCAAGCGCGCCATCTCCGGCGAACTGGACTACAAGGCCAAGCGTCAGCCGAAGCTGGAAAAACTCAAGCTCAACGCTATTGAGCAGATGATGTGCTTCGAAACCGCCAAAGGTTTTGTTGCAGGTCAAGCCGGCCCGAACTATCCGGCTCCGGTTGAAGCGATTAAGACTATCCAGAAAGCCGCCAACATGGCGCGCGACAAGGCTCTGGAAGTTGAAGCGGCTGGCTTCGTCAAACTGGCTAAAACCCCGGTTGCTGCCAGCCTGATCGGCCTGTTCCTGAATGATCAGGATCTGAAGAAGAAAGCCAAGCAGCACGACGAAATTGCCAAAGACGTGAAACTGGCTGCTGTTCTAGGTGCCGGCATCATGGGTGGCGGTATCGCCTATCAGTCCGCGTCCAAGGGCACCCCGATCCTGATGAAGGATATCCGTGAAGAGGGTATCCAGATGGGTCTGAACGAGGCTTCCAAGCTGCTAGGCGGCCGCGTTGCCAAGGGTCGCATGACTCCGGCGAAGATGGCTGAAGCGCTGACTGCCATTCGTCCAACCATGTCCTACGGCGACTTCGGCGCAGTCGACATCGTTGTCGAAGCCGTAGTCGAGAACCCGAAGGTCAAGCAGATCGTGCTGGCTGAAGTGGAAGGCGTAGTTAAAGAAGACGCCATCCTCGCGTCGAACACTTCGACCATTTCCATCAACTTGCTGGCCAAGGCCCTCAAGCGTCCGGAAAACTTCGTCGGCATGCACTTCTTCAACCCTGTGCACATGATGCCGCTGGTTGAGGTTATTCGTGGCGAGAAGTCCAGCGATGTCGCTGTGGCGACCACCGTTGCCTACGCCAAGAAAATGGGCAAGACCCCGGTTGTGGTCAACGACTGCCCGGGCTTCCTGGTCAACCGTGTGCTGTTCCCGTACTTCGGTGGCTTCTCCAAGCTGCTGGGCTTCGGTGTGGACTTCGTGCGTATCGACAAGGTCATGGAGAAGTTCGGCTGGCCGATGGGCCCGGCGTACCTGTCTGACGTGGTTGGTATCGACACCGGTCACCACGGCCGTGACGTAATGGCTGAAGGCTTCCCGGATCGCATGGCGGTTGAAGGCCGTACTGCGGTTGACGTGATGTACGAAGCTGATCGCCTGGGTCAGAAGAACGGCAAGGGTTTCTACGCCTACGAGACCGACAAGCGCGGCAAGCCGAAGAAAGTCTCCGATCCAGTGGCTTACGAGTTGCTGAAGTCCATCGTGACCGAGCAGCGTGAAGTGACTGATGAAGACATCATCAACTTCATGATGATCCCGCTGTGCATGGAAACCGTGCGTTGTCTGGAAGACGGCATCGTTGAGACCGCTGCTGAGGCCGATATGGGCCTGATCTACGGCATCGGCTTCCCGCCCTTCCGCGGTGGTGCGCTGCGTTACATCGATACCGTCGGTGTAGCCGAGTTCGTTGCCCTGGCCGACAAATACGCCGAGCTGGGCGCGCTGTACACCCCGACTGCCAAGCTTCGCGAAATGGCCGCTAAGGGCCAGAAGTTTTTCGGTTAATCGCGGACAGACTAGAGCGAGAGTGAATTTATGAGCCTGAATCCTAGAGATGCAGTCATCGTCGACTTCGGTCGTACCCCGATGGGTCGTTCCAAGGGCGGCATGCATCGCAACACCCGTGCCGAAACCATGTCGGCCAACCTGATCAGCGGCGTGCTGGCACGTAACACCAAGCTGGATCCAGCTGAAGTGGAAGACGTGATCTGGGGCTGCGTTAACCAGACCCTGGAGCAGGGCTGGAACATCGCGCGCATGGCGTCGCTGATGACCCAGATCCCGCACACCAGTGCTGGCCAGACCGTGAGCCGCCTGTGCGGTTCGTCCATGAGCGCCCTGCACACTGCCGTGCAGGCGATCCAGACCGGCAACGGTGACGTGTTCGTCATCGGTGGTGTGGAGCACATGGGCCACGTTGGCATGATGCACGGCGTCGATCCAAACCCGCACCTGTCGCTGTACGCAGCCAAGGCTTCGGGCATGATGGGTCTGACCGCTGAAATGCTGGGCAAGATGCACGGCATCAGCCGTGAGCAGCAGGACGCCTTTGGTGAGCGTTCGCACCGTCTGGCGCACAAAGCCACCGTCGAAGGCAAGTTCAAGGATGAAATCATCCCGATGCAAGGCTACGACGAGAACGGTTTCCTGAAAGTCTTCGACTACGACGAAACCATTCGTCCGGAGACTACTCTGGAAAGCCTGGCTGCCCTGAAGCCTGCGTTCAACCCGAAAGGCGGCACTGTGACTGCGGGTACGTCCTCGCAGATTACCGACGGTGCTTCCTGCATGATCGTCATGAGCGCCCAGCGTGCTCAGGATCTCGGCATTCAGCCAATGGCCGTGGTTCGTGCCATGGCGGTGGCCGGTGTTGATCCAGCGATCATGGGTTACGGTCCGGTACCGTCGACTCAGAAGGCACTGAAGCGTGCTGGCCTGACCATCAACGACATCGACTTCTTCGAGCTCAACGAAGCCTTCGCTGCCCAGGCCCTGCCTGTGCTGAAGGACCTGAAAGTGCTCGACAAGATGGAAGAGAAGGTCAACCTGCACGGTGGCGCGATCGCTCTGGGTCACCCGTTCGGTTGTTCCGGTGCGCGTATCTCCGGTACTCTGCTGAACGTGATGAAGCAGAATGGCGGCACCTTCGGCGTGTCGACCATGTGCGTCGGTCTCGGCCAAGGCATCACCACCGTCTTCGAACGCCTGTAAGCTTCACGCAGCGTTAGAGATGGAAAAACCGGGGCCTAGCCCCGGTTTTTGTTTTTGGTCTGTTTGTTGTAGCGATCACCTTTTGGCTTTTTGCCAGGGGAACGCACTCCCAGTTTTTCTCGGCAGAAAATCTTCAAGGAATTATCCATGCAGTTACAGCCTGGCCTCTATCGTCATTACAAAGGTCCTGAGTACCGCGTGTTTGGCGTGGCTCAGCACTCCGAGACAGAGCAGTCGATGGTGGTCTACCAGGCGCTGTACGGCGAATTCGGCCTGTGGGTCAGGCCGTTGGAGATGTTCTGCGAAAGTGTCGAAGTGGACGGCGAGATGGTTCCACGCTTTGCTTTGATTCAGGCTGAAAGCGCACTTATCAGTCGGCCTTGAGCTGATACCGGGCCATTGCTGCGCTTGACCTCGGCCGGACCACCACTATATATAGCGGTGCCGCGCTAGTAGGCAGTACAGCGCCTCCCGCATTTATTTACCGAATTTCAGGAATTTTCCAATCCATGGGCAAATCGCTGGTCATCGTGGAATCCCCGGCCAAGGCCAAGACCATCAACAAGTACTTGGGCAACGAGTACGTGGTGAAGTCGAGCATCGGCCATATCCGTGACCTACCCACCAGTGGCTCGGCGAGCACCGCCAAGGAGCCCGCCAAGCGTGGTAAAGCCGCTGCAGGTGAAGCACCGGCGCTGTCGCCCAAGGAAAAAGCCAAGCGTCAGCTGTTCGCGCGCATGGGGGTTGATCCCGAGCACGGTTGGAAAGCCAAGTACGAGATCCTCCCCGGCAAGGAGAAGGTGGTTGAGGAATTGCGCCGCTTGGCCAAGGATGCCGACACCATCTACCTCGCAACCGACTTGGACCGCGAGGGGGAAGCCATTGCCTGGCACCTGCGCGAATCCATTGGCGGCGACGACAGCCGCTACAAGCGCGTGGTGTTTAACGAAATCACCAAAAAAGCCATTCAGGAAGCGTTCGCCAAGCCGGGTGAGCTGGATATCAACCGAGTCAATGCTCAGCAAGCGCGGCGCTTTCTCGATCGCGTGGTGGGCTATATGGTCTCGCCGCTGCTGTGGGCCAAGATTGCCCGTGGTCTTTCCGCTGGCCGCGTGCAATCGGTAGCCGTGAAGCTGGTGGTCGAGCGTGAGAAAGAAATCCGCGCCTTTGTGCCTGAAGAGTACTGGGAAGTGCATGCCGACCTCGGCACCGCCAAGGGCGCTAACGTGCGCTTTGAAGTGGCGCGGGAAAACGGCAATGCCTTCAAGCCGCTGAATGAGGCGCAGGCCATGGCCGCCTTGGCCACGCTGAAAGCCTCCAGCTACAGCGTCAGCAAACGTGAGGACAAACCGACCAGCAGCAAGCCGTCGGCGCCGTTCATTACCTCCACCCTGCAGCAGGCCGCCAGTAACCGCCTGGGCTTTGGGGTGAAGAAGACCATGATGATGGCCCAGCGTCTGTATGAGGCGGGCTACATCACTTACATGCGTACTGACTCGACCAACCTCTCGGTCGATGCTGTGAGCATGGTGCGCGGCTTTATTGAAAGCGAGTACGGCAAGAAGTACCTGCCGGCCAACCCGATTGCCTACAGCAGCAAAGAAGGTGCGCAAGAAGCGCACGAAGCGATTCGACCTTCCGACGTCAATCTCAAACCGACTCAACTGTCGGGTATGGAACGTGATGCCGAGCGCCTGTATGAGCTGATCTGGCGTCAATTCGTGGCTTGCCAGATGCCGCCGGCCGAATACCTGTCGACCACCGTTACCGTCACTGCCGCACAGTTCGAGCTGCGCGCCAAAGGTCGTATCCTCAAGTTTGATGGCTATACCCGCGTGCTGCCGCAACTGAGCAAGCCGGGTGATGATGACGTGCTGCCAGAAATGGCTCAGGGCGAAGCGCTCAAGCTGGTCAAACTCGACCCCAGCCAGCACTTCACCAAACCGCCAGCACGTTACTCGGAAGCCAGTCTGGTCAAGGAAATGGAGAAGCGCGGTATCGGTCGCCCGTCGACCTATGCGGCGATCATCGGCACCATTCAGGATCGTGGCTACGTGGCGCTGCACAATCGCCGGTTCTACTCGGAGAAAATGGGCGACATCGTCACCGAGCGTCTGGCTGAAAGCTTCTCCAACCTGATGGACTATGGCTTTACCGCGGGCATGGAAGAGCACCTGGATGATGTGGCTCAGGGCGAGCGTGAGTGGAAGCACGTGCTGGATGAGTTCTACGGCGACTTCAAGAAAAAACTTGAAGTGGCTGAAGCGGGCGAGGGCGGCATGCGAGCCAACCAGCCTACGCTGACCGATATCGCCTGCCGTGACTGCGGCCGGCCGATGACTATTCGTACCGCCTCCACAGGCGTATTCCTCGGTTGTTCCGGCTATGCCCTGCCACCGAAAGAGCGTTGCAAAGCCACCGTTAACTTGGTGCCAGGCGATGAAATCGCCGCCGATGACGAAGGTGAGTCGGAGTCTCGCGTATTGCTTGGCAAACACCGCTGCCCGATCTGCTCAACTGCGATGGATGCCTACTTGCTCGATGAAACCCGCAAGTTGCATATCTGCGGCAATAATCCGGATTGCAGCGGTTACGAAGTGGAGCAGGGTCAGTACCGCATCAAGGGTTATGAAGGCCCAAGCCTGGATTGCGACAAGTGCGGCAGCCAGATGCAATTGAAGACCGGTCGCTTTGGCAAGTTCTTCGGTTGCACCAACAGCGAGTGCAAAAACACCCGCAAACTGCTGAAGAGCGGTGAAGCGGCTCCGCCGAAAATGGACCCGGTGAAGATGCCGGAGCTCAAGTGCGAGAAGGTCAACGATACCTACATCCTGCGTGATGGTGCTTCGGGGCTGTTCCTGGCTGCCAGCCAGTTCCCGAAAAACCGCGAAACCCGCGCGCCGCTGGTGCTTGAGCTGATCCCGCACCGTGATGAGATTGACCCCAAGTACCACTTCCTGCTTGATGCGCCGAAGAAAGACCCGCAAGGTCGGGCTGCGGTGATCCGTTACAGCCGCAAGACCAAGGAGCAATACGTGCAGACCGAAGTTGACGGCAAACCGACCGGCTGGCGCGCGTTCTTTGATGGCAGCAAGTGGAAAGTCGAAGACAAGAGCTGATCTGATTAGGTGCGCGCCTGCCGCTTGCAGGCGCGCGTATGCTTATCCGATCCGCGCTGGAGGGTGCCGCGATGGCCCATGAACTCTATACCCGTACCAACCAGAAAATTTTCTACGCTGGCCTGGCGCTGGAGTCCTGGCGCAAGGCCGAGCAGGCGCAGAGTCTGAATTCGCTGGCATTGATCCAGGCTGAGCGTGAGGCTGCGCTGTTTCACCTGTATGGCGCCTTGCTCGGCTTGTGCCATGAGATTGCCGGCTATTACCGGCTGGCCGATAGCACGGCTCCACGGGCTGAGAGCTTTCTGACCCAGGCCGTGCTGGAGGTTGCGCCGAGCCAAGAGCTGGGCGAGCTGGTTGAGTTGGCGCAAACCCCTGATAGCTGGCTGTCCCAACTGCTCAAGGCTTATACCGAGCTGTTTCAGCCGCCCCAGGCATCCAGAAAAGCCAAGTTGGATCCGGCTACTCCGTTGATTACTGCGGTGAGTCTGGATGAAGAAAGTGAGCCGCTGGCCCATCAGGCCCTGGAAGCCTGGCGCCAGCAGCTGAAGGCGCTGGCACAGCGCTTTCGCGAAACCCTGAGCGAGTGGTAACTCGCCGATTGGATCGGCGGACTAGGGTGCGCCTTGGTGGGCTGTTACACTAGACTCCTTTCGTGGAGAACCAAGCCAATGCCTACATCCTTCCTGGAAATTGTCGAACTGCCTGATGGGCGCATAGCCCTGCGCCGTGCCGAGGATGAAGAGTCGTTGGTGGTGCTGGATTTCTCTGCCGACGCCAAGGCATTCCTGCAGGGTCAGCATGTTGAAGTCGCCAAGGCCATGCTTAATGTCGGCGTGCAGATGGCTGGACGTCTGGCTGAGAACAATTTCCAGCAGGAAGAAGGGCCGCGGGTTCTGCACTGATGGCTGATTGGCTAGGCCCTACCGGGCAGGTGATAAGTGTGGCTGCTGTTTGCATGTATGGCTTCAGGCTGACTCGCACAGTCCTTGTGTGCTGCTTTTTGCCAATTATCCCAGACTGATATTCAGGCTTTGCGCCTTGCCCTGTCGAGCTGCCTGTTCAAGCTGCTGCCGTACCTGACGTTCCAGCGGGTGCAGCCAACTGACTACGGTATGACTGCGCCCCAGCGTCAGGGCTTGTTGCGCCAGTTCCAACGCGCTTTGGGCGCCGCGAGGGTGCAACAGCAGAATGCGTTCGCGGTTCAGGCCAGCCTCACGTAACCAGGTCTGGGTTAGGCTTGAAGGCGGGGCAATCAAGGTTAGCCAGCGCTCATCATGGTTATCGCTAAGCTCACGCAGAATTGGCGCTAGAAGGTTCAGGCAGTGCCCGGCTGCGCCGCGTAGCGACAGCTCACTGAACGCCTCTGTCTCATCATCCTGCCAAGGCAGCTCAGTGCTATCGGCAAGTAATGGTGTCACCGTCGATGCCAGAAATGCATCGAACAAAGGCAGCTGTGTACGGTTCAGTGAATGTGGGAACTGCATAGATCCTCCACTAGCAGGTGGTTGAAAACTACCTGCGTTGTCGATACTGCGTTAAAAATGCCCTCGGCAAACCGGTTGAGGTTAACGCGCTTCAGCGCAGCTCGAAGGGCGAGCGAAGCGAGTAATGCTCATTTACAGCCGTAAACTCTGCTTCCCCGGCTATTTTTTCCTTGTCTCGCCTGCCTCGGCTCGAGCTTCCTACTTCGCTCTACCTCCTGCATCCATGCAGGTGTCGCCTACGTTTTCAGCGGCCTGCTAGCGGCGGATAACGCCGACGCTCAGACCTTCAATAATCAGATCCTGTTCTTCCAAATTTACTTCGATCGGTTCGAATTCCGGGTTTTCCGCAATCAGCCAGACCTTGTTGCCCTCGCGTTTGAAGCGTTTGACGGTGACTTCGTCGTCGATGCGCGCTACCACGACTTGGCCATTGCGGGCTTCACGAGTGGTATGTACGGCCAGCAGATCACCGTCGAAGATACCGATGTCCTTCATGCTCATGCCGCGTACACGCAGCAGGTAGTCGGCTCTGGGATGGAAGAACTCCGGGTTGATCTGGCATGATTCCTCAACATGTTGCTGCGCCAGAATTGGCGCGCCGGCGGCGACTCGGCCGATGACCGGCAAGCCTTCCTCTTCTTCGGCGTTGGGTTCGAAACCGGGGATGCGAATACCACGCGAAGCGCCAGGGGTCATTTCGATTGCGCCCTTGCGGGCGAGGGCCTTGAGATGTTCCTCGGCCGCGTTGGGCGACTTGAAACCTAGAGCCAGAGCGATTTCCGCCCGGGTAGGCGGATAGCCATTGTCTTCAAGGCATTGCTTGATGAAGGCGAGAATTTCAGCTTGGCGCGGCGTCAGTTTTAGCATGGTCGGCTCTGTTTTTTTGTACAGTGACTGGGATTATATACAGTGATCGGCGATTGGCAATCCTTGTGTTCTGATCTCTACTCAATGCACTTCCCACCAGTCTGAGGTGCTGCACTGTTACTCGGGCCGCATGCGGGTCGTCTAGCTTGAGTTGATGCGGCTGTTTGCAGGATGCGTGTGACCACCCGGCCACAAGATGGTTTGCCCGGCTTGACAAGGCGGGCGGCTGAAACGTATGTTTCAAACAAGTGTTTGTTCAGATGAAAAGAGTCATGGCCCAGTCGGAAACCGTTGAACGCATTCTCGATGCGGCAGAGCAGCTTTTTGCGGAGAAGGGTTTCGCAGAAACCTCTCTGCGTTTGATCACCAGCAAGGCCGGCGTCAATCTGGCTGCGGTGAACTATCACTTCGGTTCGAAGAAAGCCCTGATTCAGGCAGTGTTCTCGCGATTTCTCGGACCATTCTGCGTCAGCCTGGAACGCGAGCTGGATCGGCGTCAGGCCAAGCCTGAGGTCAAGGTCAGCCTGGAGGAATTGCTCGAGTTGCTGGTCGAGCAGGCGCTAGCGGTGAAGCCGCGCAGTGGTAACGATCTCTCCATCTTCATGCGTCTGCTCGGTCTGGCCTTCAGCCAGAGTCAGGGCCACCTGCGTAAATATCTGGAAGAAGTCTACGGCAAGGTGTTCCGCCGCTACATGCAGCTTGTTCATGAGGCTGCTCCGCGTATTCCGCCGTTGGAGCTGTTCTGGCGTGTGCACTTCATGCTCGGTGCGGCAGCGTTCAGCATGTCCGGGATCAAGGCTCTGCGTGCGATGTCGGAAACCGATTTCGGTGTGAATACCTCGATTGAACAGGTGATGCGCTTGATGGTGCCGTTCCTGGCTGCCGGCATGCGTTCGGAAACTGGCCTGACTGATGAAGCCCTGGCCAGTGCGCAGCTCAAGCCGCGTACCAAGACCAGCGTCACACCTAGCAAAGTTTGACTGCCGCAGGTGGGCTTGGCGGATGCGATCCGCTAAGCTAGCCGCCCATGGTTACCCTCGATTTTTTGCATATCTCCCTCGCTGATCAGCGTCTGTATGGCTTTGCCAACGGTCAGCTGCAGTTGCGTCTGGATGTCTCCACGGCCCTCAAGGGTGCGGGTGAGCAAAATGGCTCCGGCTGTACGCCGCGTGGCTTGCACGTGGTGCGGGCGAAGATCGGTGATGGTTTGCCGAGCGGGGCCGTATTGCGTGGCCGACGCTGGACGGGCGAGGTCTGGACGCCCGAATTACATGCGCAGTTTCCCGGGCGTGACTGGATTCTCACGCGCATTCTCTGGTTGAGCGGTTGTGAACCTGGGCGTAATCGTTTGGGCGCTGTCGACACCTTTCGTCGTTATATCTATCTGCACGGTACGCCGGACAGCGAGCCTATGGGCGTTGCGCTGTCGCATGGTTGCGTGCGTCTGCGCAACAGCGACCTGCTGGAACTATTTGCGCGTGTCCCGGTTCAATGTTCGGTACAGATTGCTGAGGCGGCCTGCCCCGAGTGGGCTGGCGCGCCTCTATTTTAAGGATGTCTTGTGAGTGCACCCATGCAAGGTTCGTTGATGCTGGATATCGCCGGTACCTGGCTGACGGCCGAGGATCGGCAGATCCTGCGCCAGCCGCAGGTGGCCGGGTTGATTCTGTTTGCCCGCAATATCGAAGACCCGCGCCAGGTGCGCGAATTGTCGGCGGCAATCCGTGCGGTGCGTCCGGATCTGTTGCTGGCGGTGGATCAGGAAGGTGGGCGCGTGCAGCGTTTGCGTCAGGGCTTCGTGCGGTTACCGGCGATGCGTGCGCTGGCCGATAATGCCAATGCCGCGCAGTTGGCTGAAGATTGTGGCTGGGTGATGGCCAGCGAAGTGCTGGCTGCCGGCCTGGACTTGAGTTTTGCCCCGGTGCTGGACCTCGATCACCAGCGCAGTGCGGTGGTGGGCAGTCGCAGCTTTGAGGGCAACGCCGAGCTGGCGACCTGCCTGGCCGGTGCGTTTATCCGCGGGATGAATGCCGCCGGCATGGCCGCGACTGGCAAGCATTTCCCCGGTCATGGTTGGGCTGAGGCGGATTCCCACGTGGCGATTCCAGTGGATGAGCGCAGCCTGGAGCAGATTCGCGCGGTCGACCTGCAACCCTTTGCCCGGTTGAGCCGGCAACTGGCAGCGGTGATGCCGGCGCATGTGATTTACCCGCAAGTGGACAGCCAGCCGGCCGGTTTTTCCCGGCGTTGGTTGCAGGACATTCTGCGTGGTGAGCTGGGCTTTACCGGAGTGATTTTCAGTGATGACCTGAGCATGGCCGGCGCTCACGTGGTGGGTGATGCGGCGTGCCGTATCGAGGCCGCATTAGTCGCCGGCTGTGACATGGGCCTAGTGTGCAATGATCGGGCGGCAGCCGAGCTTGCCCTGAGTGCTCTGCAGCGGCTCAAGGTGCAGGCGCCCCAAGGACTGGCCCGTATGCGTCGGCAGGCGTTCCCCGGTATTGAATACCGTCAAAATCCGCGTTGGCTGGCAGCGCTGAGCAACCTGCGCGCAGCCCAACTGATCGACTGAGGATGGCCCAATGACGGTTCACGCAATTATCGGTGGGACAGGCCTGACCAAACTCGATGGTCTGACCATCAAGGCGGCGTTGCATATCGATACGCCGTATGGCGCGCCGTCTGCTGCCGTGCTCAAGGGCGATTACGCAGGGCGGGAAGTGCTGTTTCTTGCCCGGCATGGCCATCCACACCGCATTCCACCGCACCAGGTCAATTACCGCGCCAACCTGTGGGCGCTGCGTGAGGCAGGGGCTAAGGCGATCATCGCGGTAAACGCTGTCGGCGGTATCCACGCGGCCATGGGCACTGGGCATTTCTGTGTGCCGCATCAGATTATCGATTACACCTATGGCCGTGAGCACAGCTTCTTCGAGGGCGAACTGGAGCACGTGACCCATGTGGATTTCAGCCATCCCTATGATGCCGTGCTGCGCGCTAAGCTGGCCCAGGCATTGACGGCCGAGCATGGTGCATTCAGCAGTCATGGTGTTTATGGTTGTACCCAGGGGCCACGGCTTGAGACCGTGGCTGAGATTGCCCGCATGGAGCGCGACGGTTGTGACATCGTCGGGATGACGGGGATGCCGGAGGCCGCCCTGGCCCGCGAGCTGGCCTTGCCTTATGCCTGCCTGGCGCTGGTGGTGAACCCAGCAGCGGGCAAGTCACGCGCGCTGATCAGCATGGCAGAGATCGAGCGCGCGCTGGATGAGGGCATGGGTACGGTCAAGGCTGTATTGGCGCGGGTGTTGGCCAGCTGAGAAAAGTACGCCGCAATAAAAAGGGCCGCATGATGCGGCCCTTTTTATTAGTTGCGCGCTATTATGCACCAGGAGCACAACTGCTTTTTATTCAATGAGTTATGGATGCTGTCAGCGCTGAATCAGGTCATTCAGAACAGCTTGGCAGCATTGCATACCACTCGCTCGCGCAGCTTAGTGCAGGCATCGCTGCAATGTCTGTCTTTCCAGTCATTATTAGAGATTTTTCAGCTTAATGACTGGAATTGTAGTCACTACAAACTCATCCCAGTTTTGCCGATTTAGACATGAGCTCATAGCCCTCTTGTGGAGCGCCAGTGCTAGTACATACAAAACTTCGGTCAGGGAGTCCTTCTCGTCTCCCTCGTTGACAGCTCATTCGGACAGACCTTCTTGAAGCTGCTTCTGCGTTCGCGCCTGGTGTGCCCCCGGAGCTGACGACGCGTGTTCATGAGTGTTGGCGCAATGTCAGCTTATTTCTGGCTCAAAAAGAGACGTTAAATGTTTGCCAGTCTCTCGCGCAGAAACTCGATAAAGCGCTGTGTTTTAGCCGGTAGCAGCCGGGTCTCGGTAAGGGCATACACAGACACTGGGGCTGCTTGCCACTGCGGCAACACTTGGCGCAACTCGCCCTTGGCCAGGGCCTGAGCGGCGATCCCTTCGGGTAGCAGGGCGATACCTAGATCCAGCGTCGCCATACGCCGAATCATCCCCACGCTGTTGAGTTCAAATCGCCCGCCGACCTCAACTTCCTCTCGCCCTTGCTCGCTCGACAGTGTCCAGCGGTTGCTTTGCGAGCCACGCATACGCAGGCACTCATGGTGCACCAAATCCGAGGGGTGAGCGGGCTCACCGGACAATTCGAGATAGCGCGGCGAGGCGTAAAGGCAACGGCGCAAACTCGTCAGCTTGCGGGCGATCAGGTTCGAGTTCGCCGGCTCGCCCATTCGGATGACAACGTCGACAGGTTCGCTCACCAGATCAACCTGACGTGGCGTCAGGTCGAGCTCGAAGCTGATACCGGGGTAGAGCCGAGCAAACTCGGCAATCAGCGGTGCCAGGTAGATATTGGCGAAATCCACCGGCAGTGATACCCGCAGCAAGCCGCTGGGTCTGGCGAGCATTTCTCCAAGCTGCTCATGGGCCAGACGTGCTTCATCAACAATACGTTTGCAGCGATCAAAGTACAGCTGGCCAGCCTCGGTCAGCTCAATCCTGCGCGTGGTGCGGTGCAGCAGCCGCAAGCCGATTTCCTTCTCCAGGCCACTGATTCGGCGCGACAAGGTCGAGTTCGGCATGCCCAGTGCCTCCGCTGCTTTGCGGAAGCTGCGCACCTTTACGACTTCAACAAACAGCGCCATGTCATTGAGAAACTCCATGCGCATTGCTCCACCAGTGGATCAGTTATTTCAATTTAGCCGGATTTATCCCGCTTTTGCATTAGTGAATCATAGCGACATCACCACTGAGGAACACCCAGATGAATTCGCTTTTTTCGCAAGTCCAGATCGGTCGCTACACCCTTCGTAACCGCATGGTCATGGCACCCATGACCCGTTCGCGCGCCGACGATGCCGGCGTACCGAGCGATCTGGTGCAGACCTACTACGCACAGCGCTCCAGTGCCGGCCTGATCATTTCCGAAGGCGTCTTCCCCAATGCGTTGGGCAAGGGTTATGTCCGTACCCCCGGTATCGAAACCCCCGAGCAAGTGGCGGCCTGGAAACAGGTTACCGACGCGGTTCACGCTCGCGGTGGCCGTATCTTTATGCAGCTGATGCACTGCGGTCGCGTTTCTCATCCGTCGTTGCTGCCCGAAGGTGCACAACCGCAAGCGCCCTCGGCAATTAAGGCTGCCGGTCAGACTTGGACAGCCACCGGCTTGCAGGACTTCGTTACACCTCATGCCATGAGCGTGGCCGAAATCACCTCGGTCATCGGCAGTTACCGGAGTGCTGCACGTCGTGCCATTGAGGCTGGGTTTGATGGTGTGGAGCTGCATACCGCGTCCGGCTACTTGCCCGAGCAGTTCCTCTCGTCTGGCAGTAACCAGCGCGATGACCAATACGGCGGCTCGGTGGCGAATCGTGCGCGCTTCGTACTCGAAGTGCTGCACGCCATGGTGCTGGAAATTGGCGGTGATCGCGTCGGGATCAAGATTTCTCCCGAGATGAACTTCAACGACATCGTCGATGCTAACCCGCAGGAAACCTACACCTACCTGGTCGAGCAACTGCGTGAATTCAATCTCGCCTACCTGCACGTTGCCTTGTTCGGTGCCAGTGTCGATTACCACGCTCTGCTGCGTCCGTTGTTCGCTGGCGCTTATCTGGTCGGTGGCGGGCTGAGTAAAGAGTCTGCCCAAGGCTTGCTCGCCGAAGGCCGCGCCGATGCCGCTGTCTTCGGCAGCACCTTCCTGGCCAACCCGGATCTGCCGGAGCGTTTCCGTACCGATGCGCCACTCAATGTGCCTAACAAGGACAGCTTCTACGCACCGGGCGCTGAGGGCTACATCGATTACCCGTCCATCAGCCCTGTGCAGAGCGCCTGAGGAACTTAGTCATGACCGCCGTCGCACGTTTGCAGCGCATGCACCACGGTAGCCACTTTCGCGCCTTCACCCTGCGCGGCGGGCAGTCCGACCAGAGCATCGACCCGTTTCTCGCGGTCGATCATGCCTGGATCGGTGGGCCTACTTTTCCACCACACCCACACGCTGGCTTTTCAGCGGTTTCCTATCTGTTCCTGGATTCGGAGACCGGCATCGATAACCGCGATGCACTGGGCAACCGCAACCTGATCCAGCCAGGCGGACTACATTGGACAGCCGCAGGGAGTGGCGTGGTGCATGAGGAGGTGCCTGCCGAGCCGGGCAAGACCGTGCACATGCTGCAAATCTTCATCAACCTGCCGCTGGATCGGCAAGCGCAGGCACCGTTTGCCTTCAGCCTGGAAGCACAGGACGTGCCCGTGGTGCAGTTGCCGGGAGCCAAAGTCAGAGTGCCGCTCGGCAGCTTTGCCGGGGTCGCTTCCCCTTTGTCTCCGCCCACCGAGGTGAGCCTGTTGGACATCTCCCTGGCCGAGGGCGCGGAAGTGCAGATCCCGGTGCCGGAGGGTTATGTCGCCTTCGTGATGCCGATTGATGGTGAGGTATTGGTCGATGGCCAGGCCTTCAATCTCGCAGAGCAGGCGCTGCCAGTAAAACTGCCGCAACGTGATGACCGCGTTGTCACGCTGCATGCCAATCAAGGGAACGCCAAGGCTGTCGTGTTTTCTGGCCGTCCCCTGCATCAGCCAGTGTTTTGGCAAGGGCCATTGGCGCTTGCCTCCCAAGAGGCGCTGGACGATGCCATTGAGGCTTACCAGCGTGGTGACTTTGGAATCCTGGATCCCCGCTGAGTGAAACAAGCTGTCCCACACATGGGGCGATAGAGCCCCTCTTATCATGCTAGGAGAATCATCATGGTTTACGAAAAATTCAGTGCTGACAATGCTGCCTTGCTGCTGATCGACCATCAGGTGGGAACCATGGGCTGGGTGAAATCCATCCCTTTTGAAGAGCTGAAGCGCAACGCGCTGATGCTGGCCAAGACCGCCGCCATTCTCAAACTGCCGGTCGTGCTGACCTCCAGTATGGAAGAGCACGCCCAAGGCCCACTGCTTAGCGAGCTGGAACAGATCCTGCCTGCCGAATTCGCTGCCCGCGTTCAGCGCCTAGGCATAGTCAATGCCATGGACGATGAAAACTTTGCCGCCGCCGTCAAAGCCACCGGGCGCAAGAAACTGATCATTGCCGGGGTCACCAATGACGTCTGCACCGTATACCCGGCACTGAGCCTGGTACGCGATGGTTATGAGGTTCAGGTTGTGGCCGATGGCGGCGGTTCCCCGAGCGCCATGGCCGATGACATTGCATTGCGCCGGATGGACAAAGGTGGCGTGACACTGACCACGACCAACCAGTTGATCGCGGAACTGGCTGGTAGCTGGGCTACCCCGGAAGGCGGGCAACTCGTCCAAGTGCTGATGGAAGCACTGCAAAGCTAAGTCTTCAGTGAGCGATTGGCGGAGCCACACAGAGTGGTTCCGCCTGCTTCACCCATTCGACAGCACACGCCTCTAATTTTTGTAGCACAAAAATACCCTGCAAGGCCCGTGATAGAGCGCTTTCAGCAGGCTTGCGCATTTTGCTTTTAGCGGTAGACTCACCACTGTATACATAGACAGTGGTGTTCTGGTGGCAGCATATTTTTGGCTCAAGAAGGAGGCCCTGACGACCTCGATGAGCGACCTAGATGGTCTCTCGGAGGTGCAGGCGCATGCCTTCCTGGCAGGAATGCGCTGGCAATCAGAAGAGCATCAGGTATGTCCGGACTGCGGCGTTCGCGACAAGCATTATTTCCGTTGTTCGCGGCTGCAATGGAGCTGCAAGCACTGCTTCAGCACGTTCTCGGTGACCAGTGGAACCGCCTTCCACGGGCATAAACTCAAGTACCGCGTCCTGCTCAAGGCTCTGTTTTACTTCGCCATCAACCAGAAAGGGCTTTCGGCGCTTGCGCTCAGACGCTACCTGGGGGTTCAGTACCGCACGGCCTATCTGCTGATGCATAAAATCCGTGAAGCCATCATGTTGAGCACTGAGGTCAAACCCCTATCAGGGCATGTGGAGATCGATGGTGGTCACTTTTCAGGCAAAAAGCGCAAACCTAGAAAGGTCGCGGAAAAGGAGCTACCGAAGCTGGCCAAAAAGTACCAGCATCGGGATAAGGTGGGCCCTGCGGAAAACCCTTTCCACGAGAACAGGCGCATCATCATCGTCTTTCGGGAGTGCGATACCCGCCCCCTCGAACAAGGCGGTCGTCCAGGGGCTATCCGTACGATCACGGCTATCTGCAAGGCCGAGGATAGCCAGGTTGTCCCACTCATTGAGAAATACGTGAAGAAGGGCAGCAAAATCTACACAGACGAACTGCCCGCGTACCGGAAGCTTCAGTACATCGGTTTCAGTCACGAAACCGTCAATCACTCACGCGAATTCTCAACCGATGCGGGCGTGAACCAGAACCAGGCCGAGAGCTATTTCTCGCGATTGCGGCGGGCGTTCATTGGCGTTTTCCACCGGATTACGCCGCGCTACATGCTGGACTACAGCTGCGAGATGAACTGGCGAGAGGACATGCGCCGAACAGACTTGCTCGGTCAGGTTACCGACCTCTTTTACAAGGTGACCAACACCCCGCATTCAACGGACTGGCGCAACTATGTCCGGGGTAACAAGCGAGAGGGCGAGCTCAGGACGATTCCCAGTCTTCACCAATCCAAAGCCATGTAGCAGGCTGCCCTGCAACTCCGGAGTCATGTCGAATCACCACCCCATATGAGCTCATTGTGCTGATGTCACGCGTGATTTTATGAAGCGCATCCCGTCTTGATTCAGGCAGGCTTATCCGCGAATCATTTAACGCTCGCAACACGTCCAGCATCTTGGCGGTCGTGATCGGGCCACCGGCCCCCTTCAGGATTTTGACCAGCGTGCCACGGAATGCGCCATGTGCACTGCCTTCTTTTCTTGGCATAGCCCGAATACTTCGAACATCATCAGGATCAAGCCTGAATGCTTCGATCAAAGCGGATAGCTGCTGGATACCTTGCTCTGCATCACCTTTCTTACGTCGCACTTCTTCAAGGGCATGAAGAAGCTCATCCTCGCGTTTTTCCAGCGATTCGAGATCACCTTTTCGGTATGCAAGAGCTTTGGCTAAAGAGGCGAGTTTTGGGTGATGGTTGGCCATCTAGAGAGGAGAGCACATGACAGGCAAGCCGTCATGTGCTTGTGGTGCATAATAGCGTTAGTTGCGCGTTACAGCGGGCTGACGCGAATCAGCAGACCCAGGCTGCCGTTGTCGACAAAGGTCAATTCGCCGCTTTTCAGGCGGGTGCTTTGCTTGATGCGTTCGCTGTCGCTGAGGATGCCGCTGGCGTCGAACTGGTTGACCCAGATGTCGCTCTCCAATTCGAGCAGGCGGCCTTCCTTGAGGCTGATGCGGCCTTCTACAGGGTAGTGGCCGAACTGTTCATTGCCGGTGCTGATGGCCACGCTGCTGCTTGCACTGCCAAGGCTCTGCGACCAGGCCTGGTGCAGGAGCACTTGATAGCCGCTGGACGGGGTGAGTTTGCCGGCTTCGGCATTCAGCGCCGGGCTGCGGCTGTTGCTGCCATCGACGGGCAAGGCATTCTGCGCCCAGTTGTCCGGTGGCAGCTGGCCGGCAGAAATCGGCGTGGCGGCCTGGCGGAAGACGATGACTTCAACTTGGTACAGGCTGTCAGCCAGGGCGGCAGTACTGCTGAGCAGGCCCAGCAGGAGAAGCGGCAGCAGGGTCAGGGTGTGAAGTGCGCGCATGGGTCAGTCCTTTACAGATTGCGAAAGTAAACGCTCGAGCAGGGCCTCGAGGGTGTTGAAGCGTTCTTCTGGGCGCTCCATGGGCACCAGGAAGCGGAACAGCGTAGCGCCTTCGAACTTGTAGCGGGTCGGTTGGCTCTGGATCAGCTTGATCAGGGTGAGCGGGTCGACACAGGTGTCGGCGGCAAACTCCAGACGTCCGCCCTGTGGCCCGGCGTCGATCTTCTTGATTCCGAGTTTTTCGGCCTGCAGCTTGAGCAGGGTGATGCGCACCAGGTTCTTGGTCGGCTCGGGCAGCAGGCCGAAGCGGTCAATCATTTCCACCTGCAGCTCTTTCAGGCCGTCTTCGTCGATGGCGTTGGCGATGCGCTTGTAGAGGATCAGACGGGCGTGCACATCCGGCAGGTAGTCTTCGGGGATCAGCGCCGGTACGCGCAGGTTTATCTCCGGGCCGCCACCCAGTGGCTGGTCGAGGTTGGGCTGCTCGCCCTTGCGGATCGACTTCACTGCGCGCTCGAGCATTTCCATGTAAAGGGTGAAGCCGACGGCCTGAATCTGCCCGCTCTGGCCGTCACCGAGTAACTCGCCAGCACCGCGGATTTCCAGGTCATGGGTGGCCAGCACAAAGCCAGCGCCGAGGTCTTGGGCGTTGCTGATGGCTTCCAGGCGCTTCTGCGCGTCCTCGGTCATCTGTTTGCGTGGCGGGGTGAGCAGGTAGGCGTAGGCCTGGTGGTGGCTACGGCCGACACGGCCGCGTAACTGGTGCAGCTGGGCCAGGCCGAACTTGTCGGCGCGCTCGATGATGATGGTGTTGGCGCTCGGTACGTCGATGCCGGTTTCGATGATGGTCGAGGCGATCAGCACGTTAAAGCGCTTGTGGTAGAAGTCGCTCATCACCTGTTCCAGCTCGCGCTCGCGCATCTGCCCGTGGCCGATACCGATACGCGCTTCGGGCACCAGTTCGGCCAGGTCGGCGGCGCATTTTTCGATGGTCTTCACATCGTTGTGCAGGTAGTACACCTGACCGCCGCGCAGCAGCTCACGCAGCAGGGCTTCCTTGATCGTCGGGTTGTTCTGCTCCATGACGAAGGTGCGCACCGACAGACGGCGCGCCGGCGGGGTGGCGATGATCGACAGGTCGCGCATGCCGGCCACGGCCATGTTCAGCGTGCGTGGAATCGGCGTGGCGGTTAGGGTGAGAATGTCCACTTCGCTGCGCAGCGCCTTGAGCTGCTCCTTCTGGCGCACGCCGAAACGGTGCTCTTCGTCGATGATGCACAGGCCCAGGTCCTTGAAGCGCACATCGTCCTGCAGCAGCTTGTGGGTGCCGATAACAATGTCGATCTTGCCCTCGGCCAGTTTGACCACTGCTTCGTTGACTTCCTTGGCGGATTTGAAACGGCTCATCACCTCAACTGTTACCGGCCAGTCGGCAAAGCGGTCGCGGAAGCTGTTGTAGTGCTGTTGGGCGAGCAGGGTGGTCGGTACCAGCACCGCTACCTGGCGGCCGCTGTGTACGGCGATAAAGGCGGCGCGCATAGCCACTTCGGTCTTGCCGAAACCCACGTCGCCGCAGACCAGGCGATCCATTGGCTTGGGCGCGAGCATGTCGGCCAGCACCGCTTCGATGGCAGTCTGCTGGTCCGGGGTTTCCTCGAAGGGGAAGCCGGCGCTGAAGGTGGCGTAGTCTGCCAGTGGGTCCTTGAACGCATAGCCTTCGCGGGCCGCGCGGCGGGCGTAGATGTCCAGCAACTCGGCGGCGACATCGCGCACCTGTTCGGCGGCCTTGCGCTTGGCTTTCTGCCAGGTCTCCGAGCCTAAACGGTGCAGCGGCGCGAGGGCGTCATCGCTGCCGGTGTAGCGTGCAATCAGGTGCAGGCTGGCCACCGGCACGTAGAGCTTGGCTTCTTCGGCGTACATCAGGGCGAGGAATTCGGCAGCCTGGCCGTCGAACTCCATGGTCACCAGACCCAGGTAGCGGCCCACGCCGTGGTCGATATGCACCACCGGCGCGCCTTCGCGCAGCTCGGTGAGGTTCTTGATCACGTTGTCGCCGCCATCACGCGACTTTTCGCGGCGACGGCGCTGCATCACGCGCTGGCCAAACAGTGGGCTTTCGGCCACCAGTGCCAGCTCATCAAGCAGCAGGCCTTCATCCAGCGGCGCGATGCAGATCCCCAGGCGCTCGCCGCTGGCAACGAAAGCGGGCCAGCCCTCGGCTTCCTTGGGCTTGAGTTTGAGTCGCGCGAGCAGCTCCAGCAGCACTTCACGACGGCCCGCCGATTCGGCGCAGAACAATACCCGTCCTGGGTATTCCTCGATAAACCGACGCAGGGCGGCCAGTGGCTCACCGGCCTTGGCCTGGATGGCTAGGTCGGGCAAGGCGCGTGCGTTGAAGCGGGTGCGGCCGACGCCTTCTTCGATGTCATCCTGGCTGACCACCACACGTGGCCAGTTTTTCAGGCGGGCGAAGCAGTCTTCCACCGGCAGGAAGATATCCGCCGGCGGCAATAGCGGCCGTTCAGGGTCGACGCGGCGGTCTTCATAGCGGCTGCGCGCATCTACCCAGAACTGTTCGGCGGCCTTCTCGATACCCGGCAGGGAGAACACCTGTGTGTCAGCGGGCAGGTAATCGAAGAGGGTGGCAGTTTCTTCGAAGAACAGCGGTAGGTAGTACTCGATGCCGGCCGGCGTGATGCCGGTGCTGAGGTCCTGGTAGATTGGGCAGCGACGGAAGTCCACATCGAAGCGCTCGCGAAAGCGCCCACGGAAATCGGTGACGGCCTTTTTCTCCAGCGGGAACTCGCGCGCCGGGAGCAGCTTGATCGAGTCGACCTTGTCGATGGAACGCTGGGTTTCCGGGTCGAAGGTGCGCAGGGTTTCGATTTCGTCATCGAACAGGTCGATGCGGTACGGCTGGCTGCTTCCCATGGGGAACAGGTCGATCAGCGCGCCCCGTACGGCAAACTCGCCATGTTCATACACCGTATCGACGCAGCGATAACCGGCGGCTTCCAGATTGCCGCGCATCTGGTTGACGTCCAGCTGCTGGCCGACCTGCAGCACCAGGCTGCTACCGAGTAGAAAACGCTTGGGTGCCAGGCGGTGTAGGGCGGTGGTGATCGGCACTACCAGCACGCCGTGTTTCAGCTCGGGCAGGCGATAGAGGGCGGAAATACGCTGGGAAATGATGTCCTGATGCGGCGAGAACAGGTCGTAGGGCAGTGTTTCCCAGTCTGGGAAATGCAGCACGGGCAAATCTGGAGTGAAAAAGCTCAGCTCTTCCTGCAGGCGCTCGGCGCTCTGGCTGTCGGCGGTCAGCAGCAGGGTAAAACGCTTGGCATGGCTGGCGGCTTCGGCAATTGCCAGGCTCAGCGCAGCGCCAGGGAGGTTGCCCCAGTGTTGTTTCCCGGCGGTTGCGGGCAGGGACGGTAGACGCAGTACGGATGCGGTCGGCACAGACACAGGCGGCTCACGGTCAAGGCACAAGGTCGGCGATTGTAACGGGCGAATATATGCGGTGTCAGTTACGACAGTCGTGCATTGCTCATGCTTGCGCGCGCCGTCATAATGTAGCCCCTTTTTTCAGCCCCTACATGTGGAAGGTACTGCCCGTGACTCAGAAGCCCGACCAGTGTCTCGGTGAGTGGATCGATCGAGAAGCCCTTGCGGAAGCGATGATTCCGATGATTGGCCAACTCTACCGTAACAACAACGTGGTCACCTCGATCTACGGCCGCGGTCTGATCAACCGTTCGGTGATCGATATTCTCAAGGCCCACCGCTTCGCCCGTCACCGTCTGGTTGGTGACAGCGAATTGTCGGTACACGATACCTTCCCGGTCCTCAAAGCGATGACCGAACTCAAGCTGGGCGCCGCTTCTGTGGACCTCGGCAAGATGGTCAGCAAGTTCAAGACCGATGGCCAGAACCGCAGCATCGAACAGTTCGTCAAGGATGAACTGGTTGACGTGGTGGGCAAGCAGAACGGCGAAGCCCGCGAAGGCACCGATGTGGTGCTGTACGGCTTCGGTCGTATCGGCCGCCTGCTGGCGCGCATCCTGATCGAGAAAACCGGTGGCGGCGACGGCCTGCGTCTGCGCGCCATTGTCGTGCGTAAAGGCGCGAGCAATGACTTGGTCAAGCGCGCCAGCCTGCTGCGCCGCGACTCGGTACACGGCAAGTTCGATGGCACCATCACCATCGACGAGGAAAACAACACCCTGACCGCCAACGGCAACCTGATCCAGGTGATCTACGCCAAGGATCCGAAGGAAGTCGACTACACCCAGTACGGCATCAAGAATGCGCTGCTGGTCGACAACACCGGTGTATGGCGTGATGCCGATGGCCTGGGTCAACACCTGGCTTGCCCGGGCGTTGGCCGCGTGGTGCTGACCGCGCCTGGCAAGGGTGCGCTGAAGAACATCGTGCACGGCATCAACCACAGCGAAATCACCGCTGATGACAAGATCATCTCGGCGGCTTCCTGCACCACCAACGCCATCGTGCCGGTGCTGAAGGCAGTAAATGACCAGTACGGCATCGTCAACGGTCACGTTGAAACCGTTCACTCGTACACCAACGACCAGAACCTGATCGACAACTTCCACAAGGGCGATCGCCGTGGTCGTAGCGCGCCGCTGAACATGGTAATCACCGAGACCGGTGCTGCCACTGCTGCTGCCAAGGCCCTGCCGGTGCTCAAAGGCAAGCTGACCGGCAACGCCATTCGCGTACCTACGCCGAACGTGTCGATGGCCATTCTCAACCTCAACCTTGAGAAAGCCACCACCCGTGAAGAGATCAACGAGTACCTGCGCCAGATGGCCATGCACTCGGATCTGCAGAAACAGATCGATTTCGTCCAGTCGCAGGAAGTGGTTTCCACTGACTTCGTGGGTTCGCGTCACGCCGGTGTGGTCGATGCCGAAGCTACTATCTGCAATGACAACCGCGTTGTGCTGTACGTCTGGTACGACAACGAGTTCGGTTACAGCTGTCAGGTCGTGCGTGTGATGGAAGATATGGCTGGGGTTAACCCGCCTGCTTTCCCTCGCTAAGCGCGGGTCGCATAAAAAACGGGAGCCACGGCTCCCGTTTTTTTATGCGTGATATTTGCCGGGTTAGTCGGCCAGCAGGCTGGTGCGCAAGCTGTCGGACAGGCCGTTGGGCGACAGCCATATACCCAGGTAGGCCTTGGCCAGTTCCTGGTCCGGGCTGGTGAAGACGGGCTTGCCGTTTACTTCCAGAGTAAGGCCGCTGTCGGTGTTGAAGTTCAGGGCGTAACGGTCACCTGGACGAATGTCGCGGAAGGTGGCGTGCAGGGCATCGAGGCCTGGGCGCAGGCGTTCGAGTGTCTTGGCGTCGTGTTGGCGCTCGAGCGTGACCCAGGCAGCTTTGATCACGTCTTGGCTGTCTATATTGCGAAAGTAGTACAGCTCCAGGCGCTGGTTCAGTGGTTGGGTGAACGCCTGCCGGGCGCTGGCCTGGGCGGGTGCGTAGAAGGCTGCCGCATAGACATCGGCCCACAGGTAGGTGAGCACGCTCTGGTTCTTGCGTTCTAGGCTGTTCTGCGCGAGTTCGCGGGTGGTGGCGAAGTTGGCTTCCTGCAGGCGTTCGCGGGTGTTGGCGAGCAGGTCGCCGCTGAGTAGCAGTAGGGCGGTGAGCACCAGTAATGCGCGCATGGTAGAGCTCCAGTGGGCTAGAAGGGTTTTTTCGCCCGTTATTCAGTTTCCGTCAATTTGCGATCTGTTGCCTTCTGTTACGTAAAAAAGGCCAAAAGCAAGCGCTTGGGTGGCCAGTGGCGGAAGCTGGACTTTATAATCGGGCAAATTTTCCCACGACAGACATCTTGCCCAGTACCTGATCAAGCATCGGTGCTGCGTTTCGGCTTTGCTGTAGTGATGTCTTCCGTGGTTTCAAAAAAGCTTATAAATCAGTGATTAGGCAAACCTATGATCAAAATTAAACATGGGCTTGATTTGCCCATATCCGGCGCGCCGGTGCAGCGTATAGAGGCCGCAAGGCCCGTGCGCAGCGTCGCCGTCATAGGCTTCGATTATCACGGCATGAAACCGACTATGGAGATCCAGGTCGGTGATCGCGTCAAACTTGGTCAAGTGTTGTTCTCCGACAAGAAAACGCCTGGTATCCATTACACCTCTCCGGCGGCCGGTGTAGTCAGCGCTATTCATCGTGGTGAAAAGCGCGTGCTGCAATCGGTGGTGATTGATGTTGAGGGTGATGAGCAAATCACCTTTGAGGCCTTTGCTGCCGCGCAGTTGGCGAGCCTCGGTGCCGCGAAAGTGCGTGATCTTCTGCAACAGTCCGGCCTGTGGACCGCATTGCGCACACGCCCGTTCAGCAAGGTGCCGGCCGCTGATGCTCAGCCTCGCTCGATTTTTGTCACCGCCATGGATACGCATCCGCTGTCTGCTGATCCGGCGGTGGTGATTGCCGATTACGCCGCTGACTTTGAACAGGGGCTGCAGGTGCTGGGTAATCTGGCCAAGCTGTTTCTGTGCAAGGCCGCTGGCAGCACGCTGCCCGGCGAACAACTGAGCCAGGTACAGACACAAGCCTTTGCCGGTCCGCATCCGGCTGGTCTGCCAGGTACTCACATTCATTTCCTCGACCCTGTCAGCGTGAGCAAGAGTGTCTGGCACATCGGCTATCAGGACGTAATCGCCATCGGCAAGCTGTTCACCACTGGGCAACTGTGGGTCGAGCGCGTTGTGGCACTGGCCGGCCCGGTGGTCGAGCAGCCGCGTCTGCTGCGCACCCGCCTGGGGGCAAGTTTGAGTGAGCTGACCGCGGGTCAGTTACAGCCCGGCGCCCATCGGGTCATTTCCGGTTCGGTATTCGGCGGTCGTACCGCGCGTGGGCCGTTCGCCTTCCTGGGGCGTTATCACAACCAGGTGTCCTGCTTGAGCGAAGGACATGATCGCGAAATGCTGCATTACTTGCGTGCCGGGGTGAACAAGCACTCGGTGCTCAATATCTTCGTGTCGAAGATGATGAGCGGCAAACTGTTCGACTTCACCACCACCACCAACGGCAGCCCGCGTGCCATGGTGCCGGTGGGCAACTACGAGGCGGTGATGCCGCTGGATATCCTGCCCACCCAGTTGCTGCGCTACCTGATCGTTGGCGACACCGAGATGGCGCAGAAGCTCGGCTGCCTGGAGCTGGATGAGGAAGACCTTGCGCTGTGCAGCTACGTCTGCGCCGGCAAATACGAATACGGTCCGATCCTGCGGGACAACCTGACCCGCATTGAGAAGGAGGGCTGAGCCATGTCTTTACGTAAGTTCCTCGACAAGATCGAGCACAACTTCGAACAGGGTGGCCGCTTCGAGAAGTGGTATGCACTGTATGAAGCCGTCGACACCTTCTTCTATCGCCCGGGCAGCGTGACCAAGACCACCGCTCACGTGCGTGACGGCATCGACCTTAAACGCATGATGATGACGGTGTGGTTTTGCACCCTGCCGGCGATGTTCTTCGGCATGTGGAACATCGGTTTCCAGGCCAACAGCCTCATGGCCGCCAACCCCGAGCTGCTGGCCGCGCAGGATGGCTGGCGTTTCGGCCTGATCGGCCTGCTCGCCGGCTTTGACCCGAACAGCCTGTGGGATTGCTTTATCCAAGGCGCGGCGTATTTCCTGCCGGTGTACTTGGTCACCTTTATCGTTGGCGGTTTCTGGGAAGTGTTGTTTGCCTCCATCCGCCGTCACGAGGTTAACGAAGGTTTCTTCGTTACTTCCGTACTGTTCGCCCTGACCCTGCCTCCGGATATCCCGCTGTGGCAGGTGGCCCTGGGTATCAGCTTCGGTGTGGTGATCGGCAAGGAAGTGTTCGGCGGCACCGGTAAGAACTTCCTCAACCCGGCCCTGGTCGGCCGCGCTTTCCTGTTCTTTGCCTACCCGGCGGATATCTCCGGTGATGCGGTGTGGACTGCAGTGGACGGCTATGCCGGCGCCACTGCGCTGTCCGTAGCCGCGTCTGGCGGCATCGAGCAGGTGACGGCTAATGGCCTGAACTGGTGGAACGCGTTCGTCGGTCTGGAGCATGGCTCTATGGGCGAAACCAGTGTGCTGGCGATCTTTATTGGCGGTGCTTTCCTGCTGCTAAGCAAGATTGCCTCCTGGCGCATCGTCAGTGGCGTGATGCTGGGCATGATCGCCATGAGCTACCTGTTCAACCTCATCGGCTCGGACAGCAATCCGATGTTCTCGATGCCCTGGCATTGGCACCTGGTGGTCGGCGGTTTCGCCTTTGGCATGATTTTCATGGCCACCGACCCGGTGTCGGCGTCCATGACTAACACCGGCAAGTGGCTGTTCGGCGCGCTGATCGGGGTGATGGTGGTGCTGATCCGTGTGGTCAACCCAGCCTTCCCGGAAGGCATGATGCTGGCGATTCTGTTCGCCAACCTCTGTGCACCGCTGATCGACCACTTCGTCGTGCAGGCCAATATCAAGCGGAGGCTCGCCCGTGGCTAAGCAAGAATCGACCGTCCGCACCCTGGCTGTGGCGGTACTGGTGTGCCTGGTCTGCTCGGTGTTCGTCGCCGGCGCAGCTGTGGCGCTGAAACCGACCCAGGTGGAAAACCGCCAACTGGACAAGCAACGCAGCATTCTGGCGATTGCCGGTTTGGGCGAGGGGGATATGTCGGCCGCAGCGATCAAGGCGCTGTATGCCGAACGCATCAAGGCCCGCGTGGTTGACCTGCAAACCGGCACATTCAGTGAAACCGAGGACGCCGCCAGCTTCGACCCGCTTAAGGCGGCCAAGGATCCAGCGCTGTCCGATGCCCTCGCCGGGCCGCAGGACATCGCTTCGATCAAGCGCCGCGAGCGGCTTTCCACCGTGTATATGGTGGAAACCGACGGCCAGCTCGACACCCTGATCCTGCCTGTGCGCGGCTACGGTCTGTGGTCGACCCTGTACGGCTTTATTGCCATCAAGGGCGACCTCAATACCGTAGTCGGCTTCGGTTTCTACCAGCACGGTGAGACCCCGGGGCTGGGGGGCGAGGTGGACAATCCGAAGTGGAAGGCGCTGTGGGCTGGCAAGACCCTGTTCGACGAGCAGGGGCAGCTGGCCGTGGAAATCATCAAGGGCAGTGTCGATCCGCAGTCGGCCAAGGCCACGCACGAGGTCGATGGCTTGGCTGGTGCCACGCTGACCAGCAAGGGCGTGAACAACCTGCTGCATTTCTGGCTGGGCGAGAGCGGCTTCGGCCCGTTGCTGGCCAACATTAAGAAAGGGGAGGCATAAGCATGTCGCAACCCACTATCAAGAGCGTGTTGCTCGACCCGATCGTCCACAACAACCCCATTGGTTTGCAGATTCTTGGTATCTGCTCGGCGCTGGCGGTGACCTCCAACCTGAAAACCGCCTTGGTGATGTCGATCGCCCTGACGCTGGTGACCGGTTTCTCCAACCTGTTTATCTCGATGATTCGCAGCCAGATCCCCAGTTCGATCCGCATGATCGTGCAGATGGTGATCATCGCCTCGCTGGTGATCGTGGTGGACCAGATCCTCAAGGCGTTCGCCTTCAGCCTGGCCAAGCAGCTGTCGGTGTTTGTCGGCCTGATCATCACCAACTGCATCGTTATGGGCCGCGCCGAAGCCTTCGCCATGGCCAATCCGCCCGTGCTGTCGTTCTTCGATGGCATCGGTAACGGCCTGGGCTACAGCGCCATGCTGATCGTCCTCGGCGTGTTCCGCGAGCTGTTCGGGGCCGGCAAGCTGCTCGGTTACAGCATTCTGCCAACGGTCACCGACGGCGGCTGGTATCAGCCCAACGGCATGCTGCTGTTGCCGCCATCGGCGTTCTTCCTGATTGGCCTGATCATCTGGGCGCTGCGCAGCTGGAAACCGGCGCAGAAGGAAGCCCCGGCTTTCCGCATGGCCCCGCAAGTTTCGGATAAGGAGGCCTACTGATGGAGCACTACCTCAGCCTGTTCGTGAAGGCGGTGTTTATCGAGAACATGGCCTTGGCCTTCTTCCTCGGCATGTGCACCTTTATCGCCATCTCCAAGAAGGTGGAAACTGCGATTGGCTTGGGCATCGCCGTGGTCGTGGTGCAAGCCATAACCGTGCCGGCCAACAACCTGCTGTACACCTACCTGCTCAAGGAAGGTGCCCTGGCCTGGGCCGGCCTGCCAGAGGTTGACCTGTCGTTTCTCGGCCTGCTCAGCTACATCGGCGTGATTGCCGCGATTGTGCAGATCCTCGAGATGCTGCTGGATAAGTACGTGCCGTCGCTCTACAACGCCCTCGGTGTGTTCCTGCCGTTGATCACCGTGAACTGCGCGATCATGGCTGGTTCACTGTTTATGGTCGAACGCGACTACAACCTGGCCGAGAGCGTGACCTACGGTATCGGCTCCGGTTTCTCCTGGGCCCTGGCCATCGCGCTGCTGGCTGGCATCCGCGAGAAGCTCAAGTACAGCGATGTGCCAGAAGGCTTGCAGGGTCTGGGCATCACCTTTATCACCATCGGTCTGATGTCGTTGGGCTTTATGTCCTTCGGCGGCATTCAGCTGTAAGGAGAGCCAGATGGGCTTTGAGATTTCCCTAGCCATCGGCATGTTCACCGCTATCGTCCTGGCGTTGGTGGTGATCATCCTGGCTGCGCGCGCCAAGCTGGTTTCCAGCGGCGACGTGAATATCGTCATCAACGGCGAGCGCACCCTCACCGTGCCGGCCGGCGGCAAGCTGCTGCAGACCCTGGCGGCGAATAACGTGTTCCTCTCTTCGGCTTGCGGCGGCGGTGGTACCTGCGCCCAGTGCAAGTGCGTGGTCGAGTCGGGCGGTGGCGAGATGCTGCCCACCGAGGAGTCGCATTTCACCAAACGCGAGGCCAAGGCTGGCTGGCGCCTGTCCTGCCAGACTCCGGTCAAGCAGGACATGAAGATCGAGGTTCCGGAAGAAGTCTTCGGTGTGAAGAAGTGGGAATGCACCGTCGAGTCCAACCCGAACGTGGCGACTTTCATCAAGGAGCTGACGCTCAAGCTGCCGGAAGGCGAGAACGTCGACTTCCGCGCCGGTGGTTACGTGCAGCTGGAGTGTCCGCCGCACGAGGTGCACTACAAAGACTTCGACATTCAGCCGGAATACCGTGGCGACTGGGACAAGTTCAACCAGTGGAAGTGCGTATCCAAGGTCGATGAGACGGTGATCCGTGCCTACTCCATGGCCAACTATCCGGAAGAAGTCGGCCTGGTGAAGTTCAATATCCGTATCGCCTCGCCGCCGCCGGGCAAGGATCATTTGCCGCCGGGCAAGATGTCGTCCTGGGTGTTCAGCCTCAAGCCGGGTGACAAGGTCACCGTGTACGGGCCGTTCGGTGAGTTTTTCGCCAAGGACACCGATGCCGAAATGGTTTTCATCGGCGGTGGTGCCGGTATGGCGCCGATGCGTTCGCACATCTTCGACCAACTCAAACGCCTCAAATCCACGCGCAAGATCAGCTTCTGGTACGGCGCGCGCTCCATGCGTGAGGCGTTCTATGTCGAAGAGTACGACCAGTTGCAGGCGGAGAACGAAAACTTCCAGTGGCACCTGGCGTTGTCCGATCCGCAACCGGAAGACAACTGGAGCGGTCTCAAGGGCTTCATTCACAACGTGCTGTACGAGAACTACCTCAAGGATCACCCGGCCCCCGAGGATTGCGAGTTCTACATGTGTGGCCCACCCATGATGAACGCCGCTGTGATCAAGATGCTGGTGGATCTGGGCGTGGAGGAGGAAAATATCCTGCTCGACGACTTCGGCGGCTGATCATGAATCGAGTGGTACTACGGCCCGTTATTGCTGTCAGCTTGCTGGCAGCCCTGACGGGTTGCTGGTTTTCAGAGCAAATAGAAGAGTTCGGTGGCCCGACCATGGGCAGCACCTACTCGATCAAGTACGTACGCAGTGAAGGCTCTGCCAGCCTTGACCAGCTCAAGCATGAAACCGATGCGATTCTGGCCGAGGTCGATCAACAGATGTCGACCTACCGCGATGACTCACTGATCGAGCAGTTCAACCAGACGCCAGCGGGCACTTGCCAGACCATGCCGGACCCCGTGTTGGAGTTGGTTGAGGTGGGGCGCCTGCTCAATGAGCAGAGTCAGGGCGCGTTTGACCTGACCCTGGAGCCCTTGCTCAACCTTTGGGGGTTTGGTCCCAAGGGGCGTGCAGAAAAGGTCCCGACGGCCGAGCAGCTGGCCGTCGCGCGTGCCGGCACCGGCATGCAGTATCTGCGGCGCGAGGGGCAGCAGCTGTGCAAGGAGGTCGATTTGCAGATCGACTTCAACAGCATTGCTGCCGGCTACACCGTGGATCGTATCGCGCAGCGCCTGACCGAGCTGGGGGTCAACAGCTACCTGGTCGAGGTGACCGGTGAACTCAAGGCCGCCGGGCTCAAACCCGATGGCCAACCCTGGCGCATTGGCCTGGAGGCACCGCAGGACGGTGAGCGGGTGGCTCAACGGATTCTGGCGCTGGATGGCTACGGCATTTCTACGTCAGGTGATTACCGCAACTACTTCGAGGAGAATGGTCGGCGCTATTCGCACACCCTCGATCCGTTGACGGCGGCGCCGATCACCCACACCCTGGCAGCCGTCACGGTGGCTGATAAATCGACCCTGCGTGCCGATGGCTTCTCTACATTACTCATGGTGATGGGCAGCGAGCGTGGCCTGGCATTTGCAGAGCGTATGGGTATCGCCGCGTTTTTCGTGACCCGCGAAGGTGACACCTTCGTCACACAGGGCACTCAGGCTTTCGAGCAGCTGTTTGCCGCAGGAGAAGAGCAATGACATTCGTGGTGGTTTTTCTGGTCATGGTCACGGTCGTCGGCCTGATGGCGGTAGGCGTGATCATGGGGCGCAAACCGATTGCCGGTTCCTGCGGCGGTATCGCGAACCTGGGCATTGAGAAGGAATGCTCAATCTGTGGCGGCAACCGCGAGAAGTGCGAAGAAATCAACAACGATCTGCAGACCGGGGACGAGTCCCTGGCGTACGACGCGACCAAACGCTAATCGCCCTGCGGCCGCCGAAGGGCTAGGCTTGCAGCAGCGCATTGATTGTCAGGCTGCACGTGCAGCCTGACCCTGCCGAGAGCACGGCATAAGTGCTCCGGTGTGATCTGAAGGAGTAAACATGGCGGTCTACAACTACGACGTGGTGGTGCTGGGTTCCGGCCCTGCGGGTGAAGGCGCGGCGATGAACGCAGCCAAGGCCGGGCGCAAGGTAGCCGTGGTCGACAGCCGCCGCGAAGTCGGCGGCAACTGCACCCACCTGGGTACCATCCCGTCCAAGGCGCTGCGCCACTCGGTGCGGCAGATCATGCAGTTCAACACCAACCCGATGTTCCGCCAGATCGGTGAGCCGCGCTGGTTCTCCTTTCCCGATGTGCTGAAAAGCGCCGAGCGGGTGATTGCCAAGCAGGTGAGTTCACGCACCGGCTATTACGCGCGTAACCGTATCGATGTGTTTTTCGGCACTGGCAGTTTCGCCGACGAGCGTACTGTTGAAGTGGTGTGCGCCAATGGTGTGGTGGAAAAACTGGTGGCCAAACAGATCGTCATCGCCACCGGTTCGCGCCCGTATCGCCCGGCCGATGTGGATTTTCGCCATCCGCGCGTCTATGACAGCGACACCATCCTCAGCCTGACCCACACACCGCGCCGCATCATCATCTACGGTGCCGGGGTCATCGGCTCCGAGTACGCCTCGATCTTCAGCGGTCTGGGTGTGCTGGTCGACCTGATTGACAACCGTGATCAGTTGCTGAGCTTCCTGGATGCGGAAATCTCCGATGCGCTGAGCTACCACCTGCGCAACAACAACGTGCTGATTCGTCATAACGAAGAGTATGAAAGCGTTGAAGGGGTGGAGAATGGGGTGATCCTGCACCTCAAATCCGGCAAGAAGATCAAGGCTGATGCCTTCCTCTGGTGCAACGGCCGTACCGGTAATACCGACCAGTTGGGACTGGAGAACATCGGCATCAAGGTCAACAGCCGTGGCCAGATCGAAGTCGACCAGAACTACCGCACCCCGGTGTCGAACATCTATGCCGCCGGCGATGTGATCGGTTGGCCGAGTCTGGCCAGTGCGGCCGCCGACCAGGGCCGTTCGGCGGCGGGTAGCATTGTTGACAATGGCAGCTGGCGTTTCGTTGATGACGTACCGACCGGCATCTACACCATTCCCGAGATCAGTTCGATCGGCAAAACCGAGCGCGAGCTGACCCAGGCCAAGATTCCCTACGAAGTGGGCAAGGCGTTCTTCAAGGGCATGGCCCGTGCGCAGATTTCCCATGAGCCGGTGGGTATGCTCAAGCTGCTCTTCCATCGCGAAACGCTGGAAGTGCTGGGTGTGCACTGCTTTGGTTACCAGGCCTCGGAGATCGTGCATATCGGCCAGGCGATCATGAACCAAAAGGGCGAAGCCAACAGCATCAAGTACTTCGTCAACACCACCTTCAACTACCCGACTATGGCCGAAGCCTATCGGGTAGCGGCGTTCGACGGCCTCAACCGGCTTTTTTGAGCGGCTCCGGCCGGCGGCCTGAGCCGGTCGGGGAGACGGGCTGGGTAGTGGCTTCCGAGTGGCGCTGGCCGAATCGGGAGAGCTTCTAGCGTCTCAGGCGGCAGCAATAAAAAACCGGCTCTTGAGCCGGTTTTTTCGTTCTTGTGGACGGGTATTCCGGATGCAATCCGGGAGCGAAGGTGCGGGCATTGCCTCATGCTGATCGGATAAGGCCTGATGCCTGGCGCGGATGGCCTTGGTAGGGGGTCGCGGGGCCGCCCAGGCCGTGCGCACCGATGACGTTCGCGCCGAGTTTCGGTGCGCATGGCGCACCCTACCCGAACATGCCTCGGCTTTCACCCGCGCAGCGTTTGCACGGCCAGGCCGGGAAAGTCGGTGATGATGCTGTCCACGCCGAAGTCCGCCAGACGGCGCATCAGTGCCGGCTCATTGACCGTCCACACCGAGACATGCAAACCGGCTTTCTGCGCTTTGAGCAGGCGTTCGGGAGTGCATAACGTCCAGTTCAGCGCCAGCAGGTGGCAGCCGTAGTGTTTAGCCACCTTGAGCGGGTCGAGCCAGGCGTATTCGGCGACCAGCCCACGTTGCAGATGCGGTGTCAGGCGCTGCAGCGCGCTAAGCACTTCACGGGAGCTGGAGGTGACGGTGACCTTGTCGGTCAGGTTATAGCGATCGGCCAGTTCGGCGATGGCTTTGACCATCCGCGCCGAGCGCACCTTCGAGGCACTTTTGACCTCCAACTGCCAGTGCTCGAAGTCGCAGTGTTGAAACAGTTCTTCCAGGCGCGGAATCGGGCAGGGCATCACGGCGCCAGGGCCGCCTTTGCGTGCGTCATAGGTGATCAGTTCGGCGGCGTCGTGTTCGACGACCTTGCCACGGTGGCCGGTGGTGCGCTTGAGCGTAGGGTCGTGAATCACCATCAACTCGCCATCGCGCGACAAGTGCAGGTCCAGCTCGCAGCGCCGCACGCCATGTTGCAGGCACTGCTGAAAGCTGGCCAGGGTGTTTTCCGGTGCTTCGCCTTTGGCACCGCGGTGTCCATAGATGACCGTCACTGTTGCTCCTTGTCTGGTAGGGCGGCGCCGGGCTGATGGTGGCGCACGCTGTTGATCACGTGTTTGTGCTCGAAATAGACGCTGAACTCGCGGTAGTCCCAGCGGGTGATCGGTGGGTTACCAACGCTGGGGTGCTCCTCGTCGGCCAGGCCGAAGCGTTCCAGCACGGCGCGCTGAGATTCACCAAGCTGAGGCAGTTGCAGGCCGCCAGCACCTTGCTGGCCGATGGGGATTTGCAGGGTATCGGCATAGACGCTGACGGGCAGGAGCAGGGCAAGGAGCAGAAGCAGGCGTGGCATGGGGGGGGGGGCTCGCTATCAGGGTTGCAGAGGTTGCTCACGGGCCTGGCGACGCTCCAGGGCTTGGCGCTGCAGGATATGCCGGGCGAGCAGCTGGCGTTGGGCATCGGTCAGGGCTTCGAATTCCGCACCGATTTCAAATTGCTGCGACGGCAGCGGGCGGCAGTGCACCACCTTGGCCCGCAGCAGCAGGCCAAGTGCTTGCGGCATCAGCACCATCTTTACCGCCAGGTGCGCGCCGGCGGCCACCGGCTGGTTGTTGTTGAAACTGACGCCGCCCTCGGACAGGCTGACCTTGCGCGGCGCGCCGATGTCGCGCAGCAGGCTCTGTGCCACCGCCTGGCCGAGTAGGTCGATGCGTTTATTGATGACTTTGAGGTAGTTGGCCAGGGTGCGGTCGCGTTCACTGATGTGCCGCAGCAGATGCTGCGACTCGAAGTCCATCAGGTGCAGGTCGCTGAGCAGGTTGAACAGCGGCGAGCTGTCGTGAAGCGCGTCACTGGCCAGGGCTTCAGCCCCGGAGAGCTGGGTGAATTCCAGTGCGATCGTGTCGTCGATACGATAGTATTCGCGGCGGTCATCTTCATCTTGAGTCGGCATGGCGAACCCATGGCAGCAGTAGTGGTCAGAGTGTAAGGCTGCTCGCCAGGCCCCCACAAGGACGTTTCTTTTTCCCTCGAATCAGCCCCGACATGTTCAGACCTCTGTTCGTATTTATCGGCACGCGCTACACGCGAGCCAAGCGTCGCAACCACTTCGTATCCTTTATCTCCCTGACCTCAATGATCGGGCTGGCACTTGGCGTGCTGGTGATGATCCTGGTGTTGTCGGTGATGAATGGTTTCGACCACGAGATGCGCACCCGTGTGCTCGGCATGGTGCCGCACGCCACGGTGGAAAGCGCCACGCCGATCAAGGATTGGCGCAGCCTGGCCGATCAGGCGCAGCGCAATCCGCAAGTGCTGGCGGTTGCGCCGTTTAGCCAGATGCAGGGCCTGCTGACCAATGATGGCAAGGTACAGAAGGTGCTGATCAATGCGGTCGATCCGCTGGAAGAAGCCAAGGTTTCGATCATCGGCAATTTCTTTAAGCAAGGTCGCCTGGAGGATCTGCAATCCGGCGAGTTCGGCATGGTGCTGGGCGACAAGGCCGCAGCCAAGCTCGGGGTTGGCCTGGGTGACAAGGTCACTTTCGTCGCCCCGGAAGTCACGGTGACGCCGGCCGGTATGTTTCCACGCCTCAAGCGTTTTACCGTGGTCGGGATCTTCCATGTCGGTGCGGGTGAGATCGACGGCCATCTGGCTCTGACCCATGTGCAGGATCTGGCGCGGCTGCAGCGCTGGCAGGCCGATCAGGTGCAGGGCATTCGCCTGAAATTCGCTGACCTGTTCGAGGCCCCGCGCACCGCCTGGGCGTTGGCGCAAACGTTGGGAGAGGGTGACTACTACGCCCGCGACTGGACCCGCACCCACGGCAACCTATACCAGGCGATCCGCATGGAAAAGGCGATGATCGGCCTGCTGCTGCTGCTGATCGTCGCGGTGGCCGCGTTCAACATCATTTCCACCCTGGTCATGGTGGTCACCGACAAGAAGGGTGATATCGCCATTCTGCGCACCCTGGGTGCGACGCCGCGGCAGATCATGGCGATCTTTATGGTGCAGGGTACGGTGATCGGCGTGTTCGGTACGGCGATTGGTGCCGTGCTGGGTTGCCTGGCGGCATTGAATATCAGCAGTGCGATTGCCGCGCTGGAAGGGCTGCTGGGGATCAAATTCCTCAATGCCGATGTGTATTTCATCGATTACCTGCCCTCGCAGCTGATGCTAGCAGACGTGCTGCTGGTCTGCGGCGCGGCGTTGATTCTGAGTTTCTTCGCCACCCTGTATCCGGCCTGGCGCGCAGCGCGTACCCAGCCCGCGGAGGCTCTGCGTTATGAATGATCAGGTTATGAGTGATTCGGTTATGCAAGATCGTGCAGTGTTGAGTTGTCGCAACCTCGGTAAAAGCTACGACGAGGGCCCGCAATCGGTGGTGGTGCTGCAGGACTTGCAGCTGGAGCTGCATCCCGGCGAACGCGTGGCGATTGTTGGCAGTTCCGGCTCAGGCAAGAGCACCTTGTTGAACATGCTCGGCGGCCTGGATACGCCGAGCACCGGCAGCGTCTGGCTGGCCGGCGAGGAATTGTCGGCGCTGAATGAAAAGCAGCGCGGTCTGCTGCGTAACCGCGCGCTGGGTTTCGTTTACCAGTTCCACCACCTGCTGCCGGAGTTCACCGCCCTGGAGAACGTGTGCATGCCGCTGCTGATTGGCCGCACACCGATCAATGAAGCGCGCCAGCGTGCCACCGCGCTGTTGGAGCGGGTTGGCCTTGGCCATCGCCTGGCGCACAAGCCGGCCGAATTGTCCGGTGGCGAGCGTCAGCGGGTGGCGATTGCCCGCGCGCTGGTCAATCAGCCGGGTCTGGTGCTGCTCGATGAGCCCACCGGCAACCTCGATCATCACACCGCGCAGGGTATTCAGGACTTGATGAAGGAGCTGAGCAGCTCGTCGCAGACCGCCTTTCTGGTGGTCACCCACGACATGGCGCTGGCGCAGCAGATGGACCGTATTCTGCGTCTGGAAGACGGCAAGCTGGTGGCTGCCTGATGTTTCGCCCGCTGAGTATCTTTATCGGTATCCGCTATACCGGGGCCAAGCGGCGCAACCACTTCATCTCGTTTATCTCGATGACCTCGATGATTGGTCTGGCCCTCGGTGTGCTGGCGATGATCGTGGTGCTGTCGGTGATGAATGGCTTCCAGAAGGAAATGAGCACGCGCATTCTCGGCATGGTGCCGCACGCCAGCATTGCCGGGGCCAAGCCGCTGGATGACTGGCAGCAGGTCGCGGCGGCTGCGAAGCGTAATCCGCAGGTGCTCGCAGCCGTACCGTTTGCCGAACTGGAAGGCATGCTGTCGATGCGTGGGGCGATGCAGCCGGTGCAGCTTCACGGCATCGACCCGGCGCTGGAACCGCAGGTATCGATCATTGACAAGCATATGCAGCAAGGTCGTCTGAGCGACCTGCGTGAAGGCGAGTTTGGTGTGGTGCTTGGTGAAATTACCGCACGGCGCTTCCAGCTGCGGGTGGGCGACAAGCTGGCGCTGATCGTGCCGGAACTGAGCAGCGTGCCGGGCGGTATCAGCCCGCGTATGCAGCGTCTTAACGTGGTGGGCATCTTCAAGGTTGGCGCCGAGCTGGACAGTTCGCTGGCGCTGATTCACGTCGCCGATGCTGCGCATATCCAGCGCATGCAGCCGGGCCAGGTGCAAAGCGTGCGCCTGAAGCTGAAAGACCTTTATCAGGCTCCGCAGGTGGCTGCGCAGATCGTCAGTGGGTTGGGCGATGGTTACAGCGCCAGTGACTGGACCCTGACCCAGGGCAGCCTGTTCAGCGCGATGAAAATGGAAAAGACCATGATCGGGCTGCTGCTGCTGCTGATCGTGGCGGTGGCTGCCTTCAATATCATCGCCACGCTGATCATGGTGGTAGCGGACAAGGGCGCAGATATCGCCATCCTGCGTACCTTGGGTGCGACGCCGGGGCAGATCATGGGCATCTTTATGGTGCAGGGCACGGTGATCGGCGCCATTGGCACGCTGATTGGTGCGGTACTGGGCATTCTTGCGGCGCTCAATGTCAGCCAGTTGGTGGGCTGGATCGAGCGCCTGAGCGGCCAGCAGGTGATGAGTTCGGACGTCTACTTCATCAGCAACCTGCCGTCGGAGCTGCTGTTGTCCGATGTGCTGCTGATCTGTGGCGCGGCCTTTACCCTGAGCTTCCTGGCCACGGTATACCCGTCCTGGCGTGCGGCCCGCATTCAGCCAGCGGATGCCTTGCGTTACGAATAGGCTACGCTGGCAGCAAGCCAAAGCCGTTACGTCTGTAACGGCTTTTTTGTTTCAGGGTTAGCCGCAGGCTGTATGGTTTTGCCTGTCGGCTGCCCTGGCACACGACTCATGGAGCGAGTCTATGCGCGTAGGACTTCTAGCGTTGCTGGCGGGGTTGCTGGCGTTGCGCTTTCTTCCACAGCTACCGCCGACTTGGTTGCTGACCCTGTTGCTGGTCGTCGGCCTGATGCTGCTGCCGTTTCGCAGTTATCCACTTGCCCTGTTTCTGTTCGGCTTTACCTGGGCCTGCGTAAGCGCGCAGGGCGCGCTGGATGATCGCCTGGCGCGGCAACTGGATGGGCGCACCCTGTGGCTGCAAGGGCAGGTGGTGGGTTTGCCCGAGGTCGCCGATGGCGTGGTGCGTTTTCAGTTGCACCAGCCCAGCTCGCGTCGCGCCGAGTTACCCGCGCGCCTGCGGCTGGCTTGGTATGGCGGCCCCGAGATCCGTGCCGGTGAAACCTGGCGGCTGGCGGTACGGCTCAAACGTCCGCATGGGTTGGTCAACCCGCAAGCCTTTGACTACGAAGCCTGGCTGCTTACGCAGCGTATCGGTGCCACGGGTACGGTGAAGAGTGGGGAGCGCTTATCGCCTGCCCGTGGCACCGACGCATGGCGTGATCAGCTGCGTCAGCATCTATTAGCCACACCGGCAGAAGGCCGTGAAGGCGCGTTGGCGGCACTGGTGCTGGGTGATGATTCGGGCCTGTCGAGCGCCGATTGGCAGGTGTTGCAGAACACCGGCACGGTGCATCTGATGGTTATTTCCGGCCAGCATATTGGTTTGCTGGCGACGCTGCTCTATGGCCTGGTAGCGGGGCTGGCGCGCCTGGGGTGGTGGCCGCGACGCTGGCCCTGGCTACCCTGCGCATGCGCTCTGGCGTTTGCTGGTGCACTGGCCTACGGCGTGCTGGCCGGGTTTGCTGTACCGGTGCAGCGCGCCTGTGTGATGGTCGGGTTGGTGCTGCTCTGGCGTTGGCGCTTTCGCCACCTGGGTGTGTGGTTACCGGTGTTGCTGGCCCTGTTGGCGGTACTTGTGTGGGAGCCTCTGGCCAGTCTGCAGGCGGGTTTCTGGTTGTCATTTGGCGCGGTGATGTTGCTGATCCTGATCTTCAGCGCACGCCTGGGAGCCTGGCCCTGGTGGCAGACGTTGTGGCGCGCGCAGTGGGCGATGGCCATCGGTCTGCTGCCATTGCTGCTGGCCCTTGGTCTGCCGGTGAGCGCCAGCGGCCCGTTGGCCAATCTGCTGGCTGTGCCTGTGGTTGGGCTGTTGGTGGTGCCGCTGGCATTGCTCGGCACCCTGTTGCTGGTTGTGCCTGCGGTTGGCACGACGCTGCTCTGGCTTTCCGGCTGGTTGCTGGACCTGTTGTTTACGGGACTTATTTATCTGGCCCAGTGGCTGCCTGCCTGGTTGCCCAGTGATCTGCCATTCTGGGCCTGGCTGCTGGTGGCGCTGGGCGCGCTGTTGTTACTGATGCCCGCAGCGCTACCGCTGCGCAGCTTGGGAGGGTTGCTGTTGTTGCCGCTGCTGTTCAGTCCGCAGCAACGACCTGCGGAGGGGATGGCCGATGTGTGGATGCTGGATGTCGGTCAAGGCTTGGCGGTGCTGGTTCGCACCCAGGGACACGAGCTGTTGTATGACGCCGGACCGCGCTTTGGCGAATTCGATACCGGTGAGCGGGTGGTGTTGCCATCCTTGCGAGCGCTGGATGTGCGCGGGCTTGATCTGCTGCTGATCAGCCATGCTGACAATGATCACGCCGGTGGTGCCGTGGCCATTCAGCGCGGCTTGCCGGTCAGCCAGGTGCTCAGTGGCGAGCCCGATAAACTGGCGGCTGTGCTGCAAGCCCAGGCCTGCGTCAGTGGGCAGCGCTGGCAGTGGGATGGGGTGCAGTTCAGTACCTGGCGCTGGGATGGTGCGAGCGATGGCAATCAAGCGTCCTGTGTACTGCGCATTGAGGCCAATGGCGAGCGCCTGTGGCTGACCGGTGACATCGATAGCCAGGCCGAACGAGCCCTGCTCAACAGTGGTCTGGTTATGCCGGCAGAGTGGTTGCTGGCACCGCACCATGGCAGTCGCAGTTCATCCTCGGCGGCGTTCCTGGCAAAGGTCGGTCCCACAGCTGCGTTGGTTTCCCGTGGTGCGCACAATGCTTTTGGCCATCCGCATGTCGAGGTTGTCGAACGTTACCGGGCGCTGGACGCGCAGCTGTATGACAGCGTTGTGCATGGTGCGGTGCGGATTCGTCTGGGCGCTTTCGAGCCGGCGCAGGGTTTGCGTGATCACGCACGTTTTTGGCGGGAAAAATGAGAACGGCGACGGTCGGCGAGGCCGCGACCCTATGCTAGAGTGGCGCCACTTTTGTGAAGGGGATCTGCCACCGTGTGGGAACTGGTCAAAGCTGGCGGCTGGATGATGCTGCCAATCATTCTGTGTTCTATCGCGGCTGCCGGCATTATTGCCGAGCGCCTGTGGACGTTGCGGCCGAGCCGTATCACCCCACCCAACCTGCTGGGGCAGGTGTGGAAGTGGATCAAAGAGAAAAAACTCAATAACCAGAAGCTCAAGGAGCTGCGCGCAGGCTCGCCGTTGGGGCAGATCCTCGCCGCCGGCCTGGCCAACTCCAAGCATGGTCGCGAGATCATGAAAGAGTGCATCCAGGAAGCGGCTGCGCGGGTCATCCATGACCTGGAACGCTACCTCAATGCCTTGGGCACCATTGCCGGTATCGCGCCACTTCTGGGGCTGCTCGGCACCGTGCTGGGCATGATCGAAATTTTCAGCTCGTTCATGGGCACCGGTATGGCCAATGCGTCCTCGCTGGCCGGTGGTATTTCCAAGGCGCTGATCACCACAGCGGCGGGCCTGATGGTGGCGATTCCGGCACTGTTTTTCCACCGTTACCTGCAGCGCCGTGTCGATGAGCTGGTGGTGGGCATGGAGCAGGAGGCGATTCGCCTGGTGGAAGTGGTGCAGGGTGACCGTGACGTCGATCTGGGTGAGGACAAGGCGTGAAGTTCCGGCGTAAACCGCGGGAAAACGTCGAGATCAACCTGGCCTCGTTGATCGACGTGGTGTTTATCCTGCTGCTGTTCTTCGTGGTTACCACCACCTTTACCCGCGAAACCCAGCTCAAGGTCGATCTGCCGGAGGCCGCCACTGGTACGCCGCCCGAGCAGACCGAACTTAAGCAGCTGGAAATCCTGATTGCCGCTGACGGCAGCTACTCGCTGAATGCCCAGCAGTTGCTGAAAAGCGATCTGGAAAGCCTGATGGCGGCGCTGCAGAAAGAATCGGAAGGCGATAACAGCCTGCCGCTGATCATCAGCGCCGATGCCAAGGCCCAGCATCAGGCGGTGATCACCGCCATGGATGCGGCCGGCAAGCTGGGTTTTGCCCATCTGCGCATGACCACCATCGAGGCGCAGGCCGCGCCTTGAGGCTTGTGCACTGATGAGCCTGGCGGAGCGCATCACTGCTGCCTGGTACACCGGGCATCCGGCATTGAGCCTGCTGCGCCCTCTGGAGTGGCTCTATCGTGCCGTGGTGCAGCGTAAACGCGCGCGGTTCCTGGCGGGTGAGGGCGCGATCTACCGTGCGCCGGTACCGGTGGTGGTGGTCGGCAATATCACCGTCGGTGGCACCGGCAAGACCCCGATGATTCTCTGGTTGATCGAGCACTGCCGCCGCCAAGGGCTGCGTGTCGGTGTGGTCAGTCGCGGCTATGGCGCGCAGCCGCCGCAGCTGCCCTGGCGTGTGCAGGCCGATCAGGCGGCCAGCGTGGCCGGCGATGAACCGCTGCTGATTGTGCAGCGCAGCGGCGTGCCGCTGATGATCGATCCTGATCGCGGTCGTGCTGTCGCTGCTTTATTGGCGAGCGAGCCGCTGGACCTGATCCTCAGTGACGATGGCCTGCAGCACTACCGCCTGGCCCGGGATTTGGAACTGGTGCTGATTGATGCCGCGCGCGGCCTGGGTAATCGCCATTGCCTGCCGGCCGGCCCTTTGCGTGAGCCCGTCGAGCGTCTGCACAGTGTGGATGCGCTGCTGTATAACGGCGCATCCAGCGATCCGCAGGATGGCTACGGCTTTACCCTGCGGCCACGCACCCTGGTCAATCTGCGCAGTGGCGAGCAGCGTCCGCTCAGTCATTTCCCGGCCGGTCAGGCCCTGCATGCGGTCGCTGGTATTGGCAATCCGCAGCGTTTCTTCAATACCCTCGAAGGGCTACACTGGCGGCCTGTCGCGCATGCCTTTGCCGACCACGCGCCTTATAGCGCCGAGCTGCTGAATTTCAGCCCGGCGCTGCCGGTGCTGATGACGGAAAAGGATGCGGTCAAGTGCCGTGCCTTTGCGGCTGACGATTGGTGGTACCTGGCGGTGGATGCCGAGCCTTCGGCCGCGTTTGTCGCCTGGTTTGATCAGCAATTGCAGCGCCTTGTGCCGCGCGCCTGACTGTTCTGCTTATTCGGCGGCCTTGTCCGCCCCGGTTGCTGCTTCCTATCAAGGACCTCCCATGGACCCGAAACTGCTCGATATTCTCGCCTGCCCACTGTGCAAGGGCCCGCTGAAGCTTGCCGCTGACAAGAGCGAGCTGATCTGCAAGGCCGACGCATTGGCTTTCCCGGTGCGCGATGGCATCCCGGTGATGCTGGAAAGCGAAGCCCGCACCCTCACCGTCGACGAGCGTCTGGACAAGTAAATGAGCACTGTCTTTACCGTTGTGATTCCGGCGCGCTTTGCCTCCAGCCGTCTGCCGGGCAAGCCGCTGCAGGATATTGCCGGCAAGCCGATGATTCAGCATGTCTGGGAGCAGGCATGCAAAAGCAGCGCACAGCAGGTGGTCGTCGCCACTGATGATGCGCGCATCGTTGAGGCGTGTCAGGGCTTTGGTGCGCAGGTGGTGTTGACCCGCGTTGACCATAACTCTGGCACCGACCGCCTGGCTGAAGTGGCCACGGCTCTGGGCCTGGCGGCTGACGCCATTGTGGTCAACGTGCAGGGTGACGAGCCGCTGATTCCGCCATCAATCATTGATCAGGTGGCGGCCAATTTGGCGGCCAACCCGCAGGCGGCCATCGCCACCCTGGCCGAGCCGATTGAGGATGTGCAGGCGCTATTCAACCCCAACGTGGTCAAGGTGGTCAGCGATAAAACCGGCCTGGCCCTGACTTTCAGCCGCGCGCCGCTGGCCTGGGCGCGTGATGCGTTCGCCAAGAGTCGTGACGAGCTGCCAGCAGGCGTGCCATATCGTCGCCACATCGGCATTTACGCCTACCGTGCGCAGTTTCTGCATGACTTCGTCGCCTGGGGCCCATGTTGGCTGGAAGACACCGAATGCCTGGAGCAGCTGCGTGCGCTCTGGCATGGCGTGCGTATCCATGTCGCCGATGCCCTGGAGGCGCCACCTGCGGGCGTCGACACGCCGGAAGACCTGGAGCGGGTTCGTCGCCTGCTGGGGGCCTGATGCGCGTTCTGTTCGTCTGTCTGGGCAATATCTGCCGCTCGCCCACCGCTGAAGGCGTGTTACGCCACAAGTTATGTGAAGCTGGTCTGGACGGGCGTATTGAGGTCGATTCGGCCGGCACCGGTGATTGGCATGTGGGCAAGGCAGCAGATCTGCGTACTCGCCAGTCGGCGCAGCAGCGCGGCTATGACCTCTCTGCGTTGCGCGGTCGGCAGGTCAAGGCGGCGGACTTTCACGCCTTTGACCTGATCCTGGCCATGGACAACAGCAACCTGCGCGATTTGCAGCAACTGCGCCCGGCTAATGCCGCAGCCGAGTTGGATCTGTTTCTGCGGCGCTATCAGCTGGAGCTGGATGAAGTGCCTGATCCCTACTACGGCGGAGCGGCCGGCTTCGAACAGGTGCTGGACCTGATCGAGCAGGCCTGTGATGACCTGGTGCGTGAACTCAAGGGGCGTCTATGAGCCTGCAGGTGCGTACTCAGGTCTCGCTGAAACCGTACAACAGCTTTGCCGTTGCAGCGCAGGCCAGCCATTTTGCCGAGGCCGAGAGCGACCAACAGGTGCGCGAGGCCCTGGCTTATGCCGAGGCCCAGCACCTGCCGCTACTGGTGCTGGGCGGTGGCAGCAACCTGCTGCTCACTGCCGATGTGCCGGCGCTGGTGCTGCGCATGGCCAGTCGTGGTATTCGCGTGTTGAGCGATGACGGCGAGCAGGTGTTGGTCGAAGCGGAGGCGGGCGAGCCCTGGCATCCGTTTGTTCAATGGACCCTGGCGCAAGGCTTTGCCGGTCTGGAAAACCTCAGCCTGATTCCCGGCACGGTGGGCGCGGCCCCAGTGCAGAACATCGGTGCGTATGGTGTTGAGCTCAAGGATCTGTTTGTGGGCTTGACCGCCTTGAATCGGCATACGGGTGAACTGCGTGAGTTTGCTCTGGATGAATGTGGCTTTGCTTATCGCGACAGCCTGTTCAAGCGTGAGAGCGGCCGCTGGCTGATTTTGCGTGTGCGCTTTGCCTTGAATCGTTCTGCTGCGCTGCATCTGGATTATGGCCCGGTGCGTCAGCGCCTGGCAGAGCAGGGCATCAGTACCCCAACCGCACTGGACGTCAGTCAGGCCATTTGTGCCATTCGCAGCGAAAAACTGCCGGACCCTGCGGTACTGGGCAACGCTGGGAGCTTCTTCAAGAATCCCGTGGTATCTGCTGAGCTGGCGCAACGTTTGCGTGCTGAGCATGCCGATCTGGTTGCTTATCCGCAGATGGTGAATGGACAGGCGGATGGGCAGGTCAAGCTGGCGGCTGGCTGGTTGATCGAGCGGGCGGGCTGGAAGGGCTTTCGGGATGGCGATGCCGGAGTGCACCGTTTGCAGGCGTTGGTACTGGTCAATTACGGCGCTGCTACTGGTGCGCAGTTGTTGGCGCTGGCTCGGCGGATTCAGGCGGACATAGCCCGGCGTTTTGCGGTTGAACTGGAAATAGAGCCGAACGTGTTATAGGGCGTATCAGCGGAAGTTAGCGAACAGCGTGTTGATCGCGCTGTAATAAAAGCTAGAACGAAAAAGGGGATGCCGAAGCATCCCCTTTTTTATTGCCTTTGCGGATCAGACTTGCGGTTTGACCGCTTCTTTATCCTGCTCGTCAGCTTCTACGTCAGTAAACAGCGAGCTTTGCGGCTCCTGGCTTACTTCTGCTTCAGCTTTTGGCTCGGCGGCTTCGATGCCGGCAGGGGCTTCGGCTGCAGTTTCAACTACGGCTTCGGCAACCACTTCTGCAGCGGGCTCTTCAGCGACCGGTACAGCCGCTTCAACTTGTATGGCGGCAGTTGGCGCTTCAGCTGCTTCACGCGCCAGGCGCTCGGCTTCACGCTGGCGACGACGCACTTCACGCGGGTCATTCGGTGCGCGACCTGTGCTGCTGGCGATAACGGCGGGTGCTGCTTCGACAGCTACCGCTTCGACCACAGGCTCAGCAGCTGCAACCACTGGTGGCGCTTCTACAACCGGAGCTTCAACGACAGCGGCAACAGGTGCTGGGGTTTCCAGTGCTGCTGGTGCGGTTTCGCTGGTTTCAGTCACGGCCGGTGCTTCGCTGTCTACAGGTGCTGGGCTGTCGGCAGTTTCTACAACGGCAGCTTCGGCAACAACGTGTGGCTCGGTAACAGCGGCTGGCTGCTCACTGGCCACTTCAACGGCCACTTCGGCTGTTGGCGCGGTTTGCTCTGCGCTGCTGACTGCTACAGCAGCTACAGCGGCAGTGGCGATGACATTGCTCTCGTCGCTTGCTGCTTCTGTGCCTTCGTCGCTGTTTTCGCTGCCTTCAATCGGGTTGCCGTTGGCATCGTTCTGACGCTCACGACGGTTGCTGCGGCGGCGCTGACCGCGGGAGCGACGACGTGGGCGTTCACCGCCTTCGCTGCCTTCCTGGGCTTCGTCTTGCTGTGCGTCTTCGCCGTTCAGCAGTTCTTCTTCACTCGCCGCTGCGGCTTGTTCAGTGCGCGGTTGGCGCTCTTCACGCGGTTGGCGCGGCTGGCGCGGTTCGCGTTGCGGGCGTTCGCCACGGGCTTCATCGCCAGCGACGTCACCGGAGACGGCGTCTAGCGGCTCGCGCAGTTCACGCGGTTGACGCTCTTCGCGAGGTTTGCGATCGCGTGGTTGACGCTCTTCACGCGGTGGGCGCGATTGACGCACTTCCTGCGGCTCACGCACTTCTACGGCATCACGTGGGCTGCGCTCTTCGCGCGGTGCGCGTTCCTCGCGTGGTGCACGCGGTTGACGCTCTTCACGAGGTGCGCGCTCTTCACGCGGGCCACGGTCTTCGCGAGGTTTGCGTTCTTCGTTGTTGCGGCCACCGCGGCTGCGGTTCTGCTGGCGACCATTACGGCGCTCGTCGCTGCGCTGCGGGCGTTCGCTGGTTTTCTTCTCGACAACGGCAGGTTTTTCTTCTTCCTTGCCGGCGAACAGGCTGACCAGCGACTTGACCAGGCCCTTGAACAGGCTTGGCTCGGTAGCGGCTACAGGTTGTGCAGCAACGGCTTCAGCCGGTGTCGGTGCCGTGCGTTGTGGGGCGGTCTTGATTGCAGCTTCCTGGCGAACCAGAGTGCGGGTGGCCGACGCCTGCTTTTCTTCTTCAACTTCAGTCACGGCCATTTCATAGCTGGACTGGCCGGATTGGGCTTCTGGGCTGTCGTCACGGATGCGCTGCACTTCGAAGTGCGGTGTTTCCAGGTGATCGTTTGGAATGATGACGATGCGAGCGCGGGTGCGCAGCTCGGTTTTGGTGATCGAGTTGCGTTTTTCGTTGAGCAGGAAGGCCGCAACCGGAATTGGCACTTGTGCGCGGACTTCGGCGGTGCGGTCTTTCAGGGCTTCTTCTTCGATCAAGCGCAGGATCGCCAGCGACAGCGATTCGACGTCACGGATGATGCCTTGACCGTTGCAGCGTGGGCAGACGATGCCGCTGGTTTCACCCAGGGACGGACGCAGGCGCTGACGCGACATTTCCAGCAGGCCGAAACGCGAGATGCGACCCACTTGCACGCGGGCGCGGTCGGCTTCCAAGCTTTCACGGACTTTTTCTTCCACGGCGCGTTGGTTCTTCGCCGGGGTCATGTCGATAAAGTCGATGACGATCAGGCCGCCGATATCACGCAGACGCAGCTGGCGGGCGATTTCTTCAGCCGCTTCCAGGTTGGTCTGCAGGGCAGTTTCTTCGATGTCGCTGCCTTTGGTGGCGCGCGCCGAGTTGATGTCGATGGACACCAGGGCTTCGGTCGGGTCGATCACGATGGAACCGCCGGACGGCAGCTTCACTTCGCGCTGGAAGGCGGTTTCGATCTGGCTTTCGATCTGGAAGCGGTTGAACAGCGGAACGCTGTCTTCATACAGCTTGATCTTGCTGGCGTACTGCGGCATCACCTGGTTGATAAAGCTCAGGGCTTCCTGCTGCGCCTCGATGCTGTCGACCAGCACTTCGCCGATGTCCTGGCGCAGGTAGTCGCGGATGGCGCGGATGATCACGTTGCTTTCCTGGTAGATCAGGAATGGCGCGGCGCGATCTTGCGAAGCTTCTTTGATGGCGGTCCAGAGTTGCAGCAGGTAGTCGAGGTCCCACTGCATTTCTTCGCTGGAGCGGCCAAGGCCTGCGGTGCGCACGATCAGGCCCATGTCGCTTGGCGCAACCAGACCATTCAGTGCTTCACGCAGTTCGTTGCGCTCTTCGCCTTCGATACGGCGCGAAATGCCGCCGGCACGCGGGTTGTTTGGCATCAGCACCAAGTAACGGCCGGCCAGGCTGATAAAGGTGGTGAGGGCAGCGCCCTTGTTGCCACGCTCTTCTTTCTCGACCTGAACGATGACTTCCTGGCCTTCCTTGAGCACGTCTTTGATATTGACGCGGCCTTCGGGAGCCTTGCTGAAGTATTCGCGGGAGATTTCTTTGAGCGGGAGGAAGCCGTGACGCTCAGAACCGAAGTCGACGAAAGCGGCTTCGAGGCTAGGCTCTACGCGGGTGATTTTGCCCTTGTAGATGTTGGATTTTTTCTGTTCACGGGCACCGGACTCGATGTCCAGGTCGTAGAGTTTTTGGCCATCTACTAGGGCGACACGCAGCTCTTCGGGCTGAGTTGCGTTAATCAGCATTCTTTTCATGTAGTACCGTCGGTTTCCGGTGCTGACGGAAGCGGCGTTCGGCACACACGACTCTCAGGGTCGGTGTCAGGTGCGTCAGGAACGGTCGTAAAGCGTTCCAGTGTCTAGCGGCGGTCAGCCAATTGTGCTGGGCCGCGACGGACGTCTCCTGCTCGCTGTGATAACAGAAAGCACTAAGTCAGGAGGAGGAATCAGCTGTTGGTAGCGGACGAGATGAGGCGTCTTGGTAAAGCGAGCTGCTACGCGGACCAACAGTTGTACATCTCCACCCTACACGTATCGCTGAAACTCGGGTGCCGCTCGCGAAAATCCGCAGCGGGTTAACTATTACCGCAACCGTCCAAAGGGGCAGGTTGCGCATCATGGCTTAAAGGCTTTATTTCCGAGTTATTCACAGCCTTGGAGGCTTTTCTTTCGTTGAATAACCCGTCGGACGGCCTCACGTCCCGAATGGGTTGCGTTGGTTGGGGATGGCAGTTTTGGCGATCATCCGCAAACCAGGCCGCTTTTGGCGGCGTTCCCGACTATAGCAGCAATGATTAAGTGCTTCAATTCCATAAAAAATTGTTATGATTGCGCGATGACAAATCCTTCCCCTCCAACCTCCGGCGTTCAGCTGCTCGAGGTTGCGCCGGAACTTGCCGGCCAACGCATTGATAACTTCCTCCGCACCCAGCTCAAAGGCGTGCCCAAGACCTTGATTTACCGGATTTTGCGCAAAGGCGAAGTGCGGGTGAACAAGGGTCGGATCAAGCCTGAGTACAAGCTGCAGGCCGGTGATATCGTGCGGGTGCCGCCGTTGCGTCTGGCTGAGCGTGATGAGCCTGAACCGTTGGCGCAAGGTCTGTTGCAGCGTCTTGAGGCGGCGATTGTCTATGAAGACAAGGCGTTGATCGTGCTGAACAAGCCGGCCGGTATCGCAGTGCACGGCGGCAGTGGGTTGAATTACGGGGTGATTGAAGCCTTCCGTCAGTTGCGTCCGGATGCCAAGGATCTGGAACTGGTGCATCGCCTTGACCGCGATACGTCGGGTCTGCTGATGATTGCCAAAAAGCGCAGCATGCTTCGCCACTTGCATGAAGCCTTGCGTGGCGATGGTGTGGACAAGCGCTATATGGCGCTGGTGCGTGGGCATTGGGCGACGGCCAAGAAGCAGGTCAATGCGCCATTGCTGAAAAGTAATCTGCGCTCCGGTGAACGTATGGTTGAGGTCAATCCTGAAGGCAAAGAGGCTTTGACCGTCTTCCGTGTCCTGCGCCGCTTTGGTGAATTCGCCACCTTGGTTGAGGCTAAACCGGTGACAGGGCGTACCCATCAGATCCGCGTGCACACGCAGTATGCCGGTCACTCGATTGCGGGTGACAGCAAGTACGGCGATGATGATTTCACCAAGGAAATTCGCGAGTTGGGCGGTAAGCGCCTGTTTCTACATGCCTATGAATTAATCGTGCCGTTACCCGAAGGTGGGCAGCTCAAGCTGGAGGCGCCGGTCGATGAGATGTGGGTGCGAACCCTGGAGCGTCTCGGTGCCTGATTTTCAGATGAGTGGCTGTCAGGAGCGCGGCTACCAGCTGCTGATCTTTGATTGGGATGGCACGCTGGTCGATTCCATTGGTCGGATTGTCACGGCTATGCACCTGGCTGCAGATTCCAGCGAGCTGCCGCGCTGCACCGATGAGCAAGTGCGCGGCATTATCGGTCTGGGTTTGCCGGAGGCTATTCGCAGCCTGTATCCCTGGTTGGGCGATGCGGCCCGTGCTCAGCGTTTGCGGCAGAGCTACGGCGAGCATTATCTGGCTTTGGAGGCTGAGCCGTCTGCCTTGTTTCATGGCGTGGCCGAGGGGCTGGAGGCGTTTCGTGCGCAGGGCTATCGTTTGGCGGTGGCGACGGGCAAGGGGCGGCATGGTTTGCAGCGTGTACTGGCTGATCGTGGCTGGCTGGACTATTTCGATTACACCCGTTGTGCAGATGAAACTGCCAGCAAGCCGGATCCCCTGATGCTGCATGAGATACTGGAGCAGAGTGGTGTGGCGGCTAGCCAGGCCTTGATGGTTGGCGACTCATCCTTTGATCTGTTGATGGCGCAGCGCGCCGGCATGGATTGTGTAGCGGTCGGCTATGGCGCGCAGCCCTTGCAGGCGTTGCGCGAGTGTCAGCCTACGTTGGCGATAGAGTGTTTTACCGAGTTGCATGCCTGGCTGAGCCAGCGTGTGTCTGATCAGTCAGTTGAGGTGGTTGCGCATGGCAGATGAATGGAACGCGTCGGCAGCGGCTGATGGCGAGGGTAAAAGCTGGAAATTGTTAGAGAAGACTCTGCTTGCAGGCGTGCAGGAGCAGCGTCGAGCGCGACGCTGGGGAATTTTCTTCAAACTGCTGACCTTTATTTACATCTTTGGCGCACTGGCGCTGTTCTCGCCGTTGATGGCAGTGAAGAAGGGGGCAACCACTGGCAGTCATACCGCGGTGATCGAGGTGCGCGGTATGATTGCTGATCAGGAGTCAGCCAGTGCCGACAATATTATCAGCAGCCTGCGCGCGGCCTTTGAGGATGCCAATACCAAAGGGGTTGTCCTGCGTATCAACAGTCCGGGTGGTAGCCCAGTGCAATCGGGCTATATCTATGACGAGATTCGTCGCCTGCGTGCCGAATATCCAGCGATCAAGCTGTATGCGGTGATCACTGATCTGGGGGCGTCGGGGGCTTACTACATTGCCAGTGCGGCCGATGAGATTTATGCCGACAAGGCCAGTCTGGTCGGCTCCATTGGTGTGACGGCGGCTACTTTCGGCTTTGTCGGGGTGATGGAGAAGCTGGGTGTGGATCGCCGGGTGTACACCTCGGGTGAGCACAAGGCGTTTCTCGATCCATTCCAGCCGCAAAAAGCTGAGGAAACCAAGTTCTGGCAGGGGGTGCTGGAAACCACTCATCGTCAGTTCATCGCCAGCGTCAAGCAGGGGCGCGGCGAGCGCTTGAAGGATGCTGAGCATCCCGAGTTGTTTTCAGGGTTGGTCTGGTCGGGGGAGCAGGCGCTGCAGCTGGGGCTGATTGATGCGTTGGGTAATACCAGCTACGTAGCGCGGGAAGTGATTGGCGAGAAGGAAGTGGTCGATTTCACGGTCAAGGAATCGCCTTTTGATCGTTTCGCCAAAACCCTGGGTGCCAGCATGGCTGAGCGCATTGCCCTGTGGATGGGGTTTCAGGGCCCAGCACTGCGCTGAATTTGATTATTTGCATAAACAGGCCCGGTCAATGATCGGGCCTGCTGCGTTATGGGATGCTGATTCCGCTGGCTTGCAGCATGTCCACCAGGCGAATCAGTGGTAAACCGATCAGGCTGTTGCTGTCGCTGCCTTCGGTGCTGCGGAACAGGCTGATGCCCAGGCCTTCGGCCTTGAAGCTGCCGGCGCAGTCGAAGGGTTGCTCGGCTGTCAGGTAGCGCATGATCTGCGCTTCACTGAGTGTGCGGAAATGCACGGTGAATGGCACGCAGTCGGTTTGTTGTTGGCCGGTGGCGCTGTCGAGCAAGGTCAGCCCGGTAAGGAAAGTCACGCTGTTGCCGCTAGCAGTCAGCAGTTGTTCACGGGCGCGCTCCAGAGTGTGGGGTTTGCCGAGGATCTGTGTGCCCAGTACTGCGACTTGGTCGGAGCCAATGATTAGGTGTTGTGGATGGCTGGCGCTCAGTGCCTGTGCCTTTTCCAGGGACAGGCGCCGCACCAGGGCTTCGGCCTCTTCGCCGGCGTGTCGCGATTCGTCGATTTGCGGCGCGCTCCAGGTAAACGGCAAGCGCAGGCGGCTGAGCAGTTCGCGGCGATAGGGGGAGCTGGACGCTAGCACCAGAGGCAGCACGGCGTTTTCCTTCTTTATATAGAGGTTATGGATGGCTGGTGATTCTAGCCGTCGCTCCAGATGCCGGACAGGCCGAATTTCCTTTGACAGCGGCGGGTTGCATCCCTAAAATGCGCCGCCTATGTCAAATGGCCCGATTCCACCTCACGTTGATCCGCGCAAATTAGCTGATCGCAGCGCCACCCTTGAGGGTGACCTGCAGCTTGCAGATTTGCAGCGTCTCTGCGGCCCGCTTGCCGATAACCAAGGCATGGTGCGCACGAAGTTTTCCTTCGAGCGCGACGAGCGTAACGCTGTGGTTTTTCACAGCGAGCTTGAGGTTGAAGTCAAGATGGTTTGCCAGCGTTGTCTGGAGCTGGTCACTTTGCCGATCTACAGCGCGTGTGATTATGCTGTGGTGAAAGAGGGTGCGAATACCCAGTCAGTGCCGCAAGGCTATGACGTGATTGAGTTGGGTGAAGACCCATTGGATCTGCTGGCGCTGGTTGAGGAAGAGCTTTTGCTTGCCTTGCCCATTGTCCCGGCTCATGACCCTAAAGATTGCCAGCAGCCGGCCGGCCTCGAAGAGCCCGAGTCGAGCGAGGACGAGGTAACGCGGTCCAACCCGTTCAGTGTATTGGCGCAGTTAAAGCGTGACCCAAACGTTTAGGAGTTAATTAGTTATGGCTGTTCAGCAGAACAAAAAATCCCGTTCCGCCCGTGACATGCGCCGTTCGCACGACGCGCTTGAGGCAAGCACTCTGTCGGTCGAGAAAAGCACCGGTGAAGTTCACCTGCGTCACCACGTATCGCCAGAAGGCGTTTACCGTGGTCGTAAAGTGATCGACAAGGGCGCTGACGAGTAATCCTTGTCCGCTCCGATCATCGCGATTGATGCAATGGGTGGGGACTTCGGTCCCCACTGCATTGTTCCGGCCAGCATCGCCTGTCTGGCTGAATACCCTTCGTTGTACCTGGTCCTCGTTGGCCAATCTTCCCTTCTTGAATCCTTGATTGCTCGCCATCCTGGTGTCGATCGTTCACGCCTGCGTGTTGCCCATGCCGGTGAAGTCGTGGGCATGGACGAGCGTCCGGCCCAGGCCTTGCGTGGCAAACCGGATTCCTCAATGCGTATCAGCCTTGAATTGCTGCGCAGTGGTGCGGCGCAAGCCTGTGTCAGCGCCGGGAACACCGGGGCGCTGATGGCGCTGTCGCGCTATGTGCTGAAAACCCTGCCGGGAATTGACCGTCCAGCCATGGTCACGGCGATTCCGACACAGACGGGTTTCTGCCATCTGCTGGACCTGGGTGCGAATGTTGATTGCAGTGCCGAGCATCTGCACCAGTTCGCCGTGATGGGTTCTGTGACTGCCGAGGTCCTGGGGATGCAACGTCCGCGTGTGGCGCTGCTGAACGTCGGTACGGAGGACATCAAGGGCAATCAGCAGGTCAAGCTGGCAGCCAGTCTGTTGCAGCAGGCCGAAGGGCTGAACTACATCGGTTTTATCGAGGGCGATGGGCTCTATCGCGGTGAGGCTGATGTGGTGGTGTGCGATGGTTTTGTCGGCAATATCCTGCTCAAGTCCAGCGAAGGCCTGGCGGCGATGATTGCCGGGCGTATTGATGCCCTGTTCAAATCCAGTCTTGCTGCGCGTGCGGTTGGTGCGTTGGCCTTGCCGCTATTGCGGCGCTTGCAGGGTGAGTTGGCGCCCGCTCAGCACAACGGCGCCAGTTTCGTAGGCTTACAGGGGATTGTGGTGAAAAGCCATGGTGCTGCTGGGCCTGAGGGCTTCAAAAGTGCAATTCGCCGAGCTTTGCGGGAGATTGAAGAAAATCTGCCACAACGTTTGCATGGTCGTCTCGGCGAACACCTGCTTTAGAATGTGACTGCGGCGGGTAGCCCGTCATCCAACTGTCAGTTTCTTGCGCCTGGCTGAGCCTTGCGCGTATCACCGACGATCCCGACCATTAGGAACAGGTTTCCATGTCTGCATCTCTCGCATTCGTCTTTCCGGGCCAGGGCTCCCAGTCTCTGGCGATGCTCGCCGAGCATGGTGCACAACGGCCACTGATTATTGACACTTTTGCCGAGGCTTCCGAAGCACTCGGTTATGACCTCTGGGCGTTGACCCAGCAGGGCCCTGAAGAACAACTGAACCAGACCGACAAGACGCAGCCAGCAATTCTCACTGCCTCTGTCGCGCTGTGGCGTGCCTGGTTGGCCGAGAGCACCGCGCGTCCGGCTTTTGTTGCCGGCCATAGCCTGGGTGAATACTCGGCGCTGGTTGCTGCTGGCAGTCTGTCGCTGGCTGCCGCGGTCAAACTGGTGGAGCATCGCGGTCAGCTGATGCAACAGGCGGTTCCGGCAGGGCAGGGCGGCATGGCAGCGATTCTCGGTCTGGAAGATGCTGATGTACTGGCGGCTTGCGCTGAAGCGGCGCAGGGTGAAGTGGTCAGTGCAGTGAATTTCAATGCTCCGGGCCAGGTGGTGATCGCTGGCGGCGCCGCTGCTGTCGAACGCGCCATTGAGGCGTGCAAGGCGCGCGGTGCCAAGCGTGCCATGCCGCTGCCGGTCAGCGTGCCGTCGCATTGTGCGCTGATGCGCCCGGCGGCTGAGCGCTTTGCCGAGGCAGTGGCGGCGATTGACTGGCAAGCACCGCAGATTGCTCTGGTGCAGAACGTCAGTGCAGCATCGGTAACGGATCTAGATGGCCTCAAGCGAGACCTGTTGGCGCAGCTCTACAGCCCGGTGCGCTGGGTTGAGTCAATCGTTTGCCTGTCGGCGCAGGGTGTGACCGATCTGGTCGAGTGTGGTCCGGGCAGAGTGCTGTCGGGTCTGAACAAGCGCTGCGTCAAAGGCATCAATACCCATAACCTGGACACCCCGGACGCCTTCGCTGCTGCGAATGCGGCCCTGGTCTGATTAAGGAGAAATGCTATGAGCCTGCAAGGTAAGGTTGCACTGGTCACTGGCGCGAGCCGCGGTATTGGCCAGGCTATCGCTTTGGAGTTGGGTCGCCAGGGAGCTGTGGTCATCGGTACAGCCACTTCGGCCTCGGGTGCTGAGCGTATTGCGGAAACCCTGAAGGCCAACGGCATCGAAGGCGCCGGTCTGGTGCTCGACGTCAGCAATGACGAGTCGGTTGCCAGCACTCTTGAACACATCCAGCAACACCTTGGTCAGCCGTTGATCCTGGTCAATAACGCCGGTATCACCCGCGATAACCTGATGCTGCGGATGAAAGATGACGAGTGGTTTGATGTCATCAACACCAACCTGAGCAGCCTGTATCGCCTGACCAAGGCCGTATTGCGTGGCATGACCAAGGCGCGTTACGGGCGCATCATCAATATCGGTTCGGTGGTGGGGGCCATGGGTAACGGCGGGCAGGTCAACTATGCCGCTGCCAAGGCCGGGCTTGAAGGTTTTGGTCGCGCGTTGGCGCGTGAAGTGGGCTCGCGGGCGATTACTGTGAACGCCGTGGCACCGGGCTTTATCGACACCGATATGACTCGCGAATTGCCGGATGCACAGCGTGACGCGCTGCTGACACAGATTCCGTTGGGTCGTCTAGGGCAGGCCGAAGAGATCGCGAAAGTGGTCGCTTTCCTCGCTTCTGATGGCGCAGCTTACGTCACAGGCGCTACTATCCCTGTGAACGGCGGGATGTACATGAGCTGAATGTGACGTGGGCTTTCAGAAAACTGTCATAGATGCTGTCTAAAATCCGTTATAAAGCTGCAACAGGTTTATAGACAGATCGTTGAAGTGTTTTGGGGCACCCCGGCATTCAGCTTGAAATGCTAAAAACCCTTTCTATACACTTGGCCGCAGACCAGCTGCCTGGATTTGTCCAATAGGAGTGAAAACAAGGTATGAGCACCATCGAAGAACGCGTCAAGAAAATCGTTGCTGAGCAACTTGGCGTCAAAGAAGAGGAAGTAACCAACAGCGCTTCCTTCGTCGAAGACCTGGGTGCCGACTCTCTTGACACCGTTGAGCTGGTGATGGCTCTCGAGGAAGAATTCGAGACCGAAATCCCGGACGAACAAGCTGAGAAGATCACCACCGTTCAGGAAGCGATCGACTACGTTACCGCTCACGCGTAAGACGTATTCGTCGGTTCCCGACTCGGAAAAGCCGCACTCCCTAATCAGGCGTGCGGCTTTTCTTTAAGCGCATTCCAAGCGTTGAAAACTAGAAAAGGAGATTGCTGTGTCGCGTAGACGCGTCGTGGTTACCGGTATGGGCATGCTGTCGCCACTGGGTAACGATGTGCCGAGTAGCTGGCAGGGCATTTTGGCTGGGCGTAGTGGCATCGGCCTGCTTGAGCACATAGACCTTTCCGCTTTTTCCACACGCTTTGGTGGTGCGGTCAAAGGCTTCAACGTCGAGGAGTACCTGTCGGCCAAAGAGGCCCGCAAGCTCGACCTGTTTATTCAATACGGCCTGGCTGCAAGTTTTCAGGCTGTGCGCAGTTCCGGTCTGGAAGTCACCGATGCCAACCGTGAGCGTATTGGCGTGGCCATGGGTTCCGGTATCGGTGGCCTGACCAATATCGAAAACAACTGCAAGTCGCTGCATGAGCAGGGGCCGCGGCGGATTTCGCCGTTCTTCGTGCCCGGCTCGATCATCAATATGATTTCCGGTTTCCTGTCGATCCACCTCGGTCTGCAGGGCCCCAACTACGCCATCGCCACAGCCTGTACCACGGGTACTCATTGCATTGGCATGGCGGCACGCAACATTGCCTACGGCGAAGCGGACGTGATGGTTGCCGGCGGTGCCGAAATGGCGGCCTGCGGCCTGGGCATGGGTGGCTTTGGTGCCGCGCGGGCGCTGTCGACTCGCAACGACGAACCGACCAAGGCCAGTCGTCCCTGGGATAAGGATCGTGACGGTTTTGTGTTGTCCGATGGTGCCGGTGCCCTGGTACTGGAAGAGTTGGAGCACGCCAAGGCGCGTGGCGCGACCATCCATGCCGAGCTGATCGGCTTTGGCATGAGCGGCGATGCCTATCACATGACCTCGCCACCAGAGGACGGTGCAGGTGCAGCGCGCTGCATGGCCAATGCCCTGCGTGATGCCGGCTTGAATGCTGACCAGGTGCAGTACATCAACGCCCATGGCACCTCGACTTCGGCGGGTGACAAGGCCGAAGTGGCGGCGGTGAAATCGGTGTTCGGTGAGCATGCCTACAAATTGGCGGTGAGCTCGACCAAGTCCATGACCGGTCACCTGCTGGGCGCAGCTGGTGCGGTGGAGGCGATCTTCAGTATTCTCGCTCTACGTGATCAGGTGGCGCCACCGACCATCAACCTGGATAACCCGGACGAAGGCTGCGATCTGGACTTCGTCGCGCATCAGGCCAAGGCCATGGCGCTGGATGTGGTGCTGTCCAACTCCTTTGGCTTTGGTGGCACCAACGGCTCGCTGGTGTTCCGTCGGTTTGCCGGTTGATGCTGAGCTGGGTTGATGGCCAGCCGGCTGAGCTGTTGTCCATAACGGATCGCGGCCTGGCCTATGGCGATGGGCTTTTCGAGACCATCGCCGTGAATGCTGGACAACCCTCGCTGCTGGAGCGTCACCTGGCGCGACTGGCTGAAGGCTGTACTCGCCTGAACATCCCCGTCGACTTGTCGTCAGTGCGTGCTCAGCTGCTGGCATTCAGTCAGCAGCTGGGTGCTGGTGTGGTCAAACTTATGCTCACGCGGGGTGATGGGCAGCGTGGTTATGCGCTGCCAGAGCCGATGCGGCCGCGTCTGATTCTGCAAGCTGCGGTCAAACCGGTTTACCCCTCAGCTCATGCCGAGCAGGGTGTGCGCCTTTTTCCCTGTACCACACGTCTGGCTGAGCAGCCTTTGCTTGCGGGGTTGAAACACCTCAATCGTCTTGAGCAGGTGTTAGCCCGCAGCGAGTGGCAGGACACCGAGCACGCTGAAGGGTTGATGCAGGATGTCAGCGGGCGGGTGATTGAGGGGGTTTACAGCAACCTGATGTTGGTCAGTGCGGGCGTACTGATCACGGCTGATTTGTCGCGCTGTGGCGTGGCCGGCGTGATGCGTGCTGAGTTGCTGACCCAGGCGGCTGTGCTGGGTGTCGAGTGCCAGGTGCGCGATATCAGTTATGCCGAGTTGCTGGCGGCTGATGAGGTGATGCTGTGCAACAGCCTCTATGGCGTGTGGCCAGTTCGCGCTTTGCGTGCCCACGACTGGCCGGTTGGCCCGCTCACCCGTAAACTGCAGGCCATTGCCCGCGATCTACTGGACTGCTGATTCGTGATACGGAAAATCTTGCTGCTGCTGGAAGGTGGTGTGCTGCTGGCTGCGTTGCTGGTTGCCTTTGCTGCCTGGCAGCAGCATTCGGCGTTGCATCAGCCGCTGAATCTGACCGAAGAGTACCTGGTGGATGTGCCCGCAGGCGCAACGCCGGGTGGTGTGCTCAATCGCCTTGAGGCCGATGGCATCCTCGATCAGGCCTTCTGGCTACGCCTTTACTGGCGTTTCAATCTGCGCAATCAACCGCTACATAGTGGCGAGTATCGCCTGACCCCCGGCGCTACAGCGTTGGATATGCTCGGCCAGTGGCGCCGTGGTGACGTCTTGCAATACAGCCTGACCCTGGTTGAGGGCTGGAATTTCCGCCAGGTGCGTGCAGCGTTGGCGCGTGAAACACGCCTTGAGCTGATTCTCAGCGAACTGAGCGATGCCGAGCTGATGAAGCAGCTTGGCCTGCCGGGTTTAAACCCTGAGGGGCGTTTCTTCCCTGATACCTACAGCTTTGTGCGTGGCATGAGTGATCTTGAACTGCTCAAGCAGGCGCACGCACGGCTGGAGCAGGTGCTGGCCGAGGAGTGGGCGCAGCGCGCCAAGGACCTGCCGTACAAAGAACCTTATGAGGCGCTGATCATGGCCTCGATGATCGAGAAGGAAACCGGCATGCCCGAAGAGCGCGGCGAGATTGCCGGGGTATTCGTACGGCGCCTGCGCATCGGCATGCGTCTGCAGACCGATCCGACGGTGATCTACGGCATGGGGGAGCGCTACAACGGCCGTATCACTCGCAATGACCTGCGCGAGCCAACGCCCTATAACACCTACACCATTGATGGCATGCCGCCAACGCCCATTGCTCTGGTCGGCCGCGAGGCGATTCGGGCTGCGCTGAATCCAGTGGCGGGCAGCAGCCTGTATTTCGTTGCCCGTGGTGATGGCAGCCATGTATTTTCCAATACCCTTGAGCAGCACAACCGAGCTGTACGTGAGTATCAGCTCAAACGCCGCGCGGACTATCGTTCGAGCCCGGCCCCAGTCGCGCCCAATAATCAGTAAGGACAGCCTGTGAGCGGTTTGTTTATTACCCTGGAAGGCCCAGAAGGCGCAGGCAAGAGCACCAATCGTGACTACCTGGCTGAGCGCCTGCGTGAACAGGGTATTGATGTGCTGCTGACCCGTGAGCCGGGTGGCACGCCATTGGCTGAGCGGGTGCGCGAGTTGCTGCTGGCCCCCAGCGATGAGCCGATGGCGGCCGACACCGAGCTGCTGCTGGTGTTCGCGGCGCGTGCTCAGCACCTCGCGCAGGTCATCCATCCGGCGCTGGCCCGTGGCAGTGTGGTGCTGTGCGATCGCTTTACCGATGCCACCTATGCCTATCAGGGTGGCGGTCGGGGGCTTTCCGAAGCGCGTATTGCAGAGCTGGAAACCTTCGTTCAAGGCTCGCTACGTCCTGATCTGACCCTGATATTCGACTTGCCGGTGGAAGTGGGCCTGGCCCGTGCGGCAGCGCGCGGTCGCCTGGACCGTTTCGAGCAGGAGGGCCGGCAGTTTTTCGATGCCGTGCGTCAGGCGTATTTGCGTCGCGCGGCTGAGCAGCCGCAGCGCTATCAGATTGTTGATGCCGCGCAATCGTTGAGCCAGGTGCAGCAGGCGCTGGACGCGTTGCTGCCACAGCTGCTGGAGCTGCTGGAGCTGCAGCGTGGCTGAAGCTTACCCCTGGCAGGACGCACTCTGGCAGCAATTGGCGGGGCGCACGCAGCATGCCCATGCCTATTTGCTGCACGGCCCGGCGGGTATCGGCAAGCGCGCGCTGGCCGAACGTTTGATGGCGCGTCTGCTCTGCCAGAAGCCCGATGGCCTGGATGCCTGTGGCCAGTGCAAATCCTGCCATCTGCTGGCGGCGGGCACCCATCCGGATAACTACATCCTTGAGCCGGAAGAGGCCGACAAGGCGATCAAGGTCGATCAGGTGCGTGATCTGGTCAGTTTTGTGGTGCAGACCGCGCAGCTGGCCGGGCGCAAAGTGGTGCTGGTCGAGCCGACTGAATCGATGAACATCAATGCCGCCAACGCCTTGCTGAAAAGCCTGGAAGAGCCCTCTGGCAATACCGTGCTATTGCTCATCAGTCATCAGCCCAGCCGTTTGCTGCCTACGGTGAAGAGTCGCTGCGTGCAACAGGCCTGCCCGTTGCCGAGTGAGGCCATGAGCTTGGCCTGGCTGGCTCAGGCGTTACCGGCATGCAGCGCTGAGGAGCATCGTGAGCTGCTGTTCCTGGCCGCAGGCTCGCCCCTGCTGGCGGTGCAGATGCATGAGCAGGGCGTCAGCGCTCAGCGTGCGCAGGTGGTTGAAGGCGTGAAAAAGCTGCTCAAACAGCAGATTGCCCCCAGCCAGTTGGCCGAAAGCTGGAATGCGGTGTCCCTGCAGTTGCTCTTCGACTGGTTCTGCCAGTGGTCGCAGTTGATGCTGCGCTACCAACTGACCCAGGATGAAAATGGGCTGGGGCATGCCGATATGCGTAAGGTGGTGCAGTACCTGGCGCAGAAAACCCCACAGGCGAAAGTGTTGAACATGCAGGATTGGTTACTGGCGCAGCGTCAGAAAGTCATCGGCAAGGCAAACCTTAACCGTGTCTTGCTTCTCGAAGCCTTGTTGGTGCAGTGGGCAAGCTTGCCCGGACCGGGCTAGAATCGGCCATTAAGTGAATAAAATCAGGAATGCCGCATGAGTCTGCCTCCTAACCTGGGCCCGCGTAACGGAATTTTGTCGCTGACAATCAAAGACAAATCCGTGCTTTATGCCGCTTACATGCCCTTTATCAAGAACGGCGGCCTGTTTATTCCCACCAACAAGAGCTACAAGCTCGGCGATGAAGTGTTCATGCTGCTTAACCTGATGGACGAGCCGGAAAAAATTCCGGTCGCCGGCAAGGTGGTGTGGATCACGCCGAAGGGCGCGCAAGGCAACCGCGCAGCCGGTGTAGGTGTGCAGTTCAATGATGGCGACAACACCGCGCGCAACAAGATTGAAACCTACCTGGCCGGTGCGCTGACTTCGGATCGCCCGACGCACACCATGTAAGTGGTTTTTCCTCCGTATCGCGGTGCCCGCTCTGTGGCACCGCTTCTCAAGTGATTGCTCCCCATGCTGGTTGATTCCCACTGTCACCTTGACCGCCTCGACCTGGCTGCCCACGGCGGTTCGCTCGACGCGGCGCTGGATGCTGCGCGCGCGCGCGGCGTTGGTCATTTTCTGTGCATCGGCGTCAGCGCCGACAATGCCGCTGCGGTCAAAGGCTTGGCTGAACGCTATGCCGATGTCGATTGCTCGGTCGGTGTGCATCCCCTGGACCTAGAACCCGGCACGGCACCCGCGCTGGATTGGCTGCTCGGTGAGTTGAATCACCCGCAGGTGGTGGCCATTGGCGAAACTGGCCTGGATTATCACTACGAGCCTGAGTCTGCGGAACTGCAGCAGGCATCCTTTCGTTTGCACCTGGACGCCGCGCGGATTACCGGCAAACCGGTGATCGTGCACACCCGTGAGGCGCGTGCCGACACCCTGGCGCTGCTGCGTGAAGCGGCGCTGCCGCAAGCCGGTGTGCTGCACTGCTTTACCGAAGATTGGGAAATGGCCAAGGCTGCGTTGGATATCGGCTTCTATATCTCGCTGTCCGGTATCGTCACCTTCCGCAATGCCGACGCGTTGCGTGAAGTGGCCCGCCAGGTGCCGGCAGATCGCTTGCTGGTGGAAACCGACTCGCCTTACCTGGCGCCCATCCCGCACCGCGGCAAGCCGAACCTGCCGGAGTATGTGCGCGATGTGGCCGAATACTTGGCGGTGTTGCGGGGTGTGAGTTTTGAGCAATTGGCGGAACAGACCACCGCCAACTTCAAGCGCTTATTCCCGTTGGCTCGGGTGGTTTGATCGATCTTTTCTGAGAAATCGAAGACAAAAAAAACCCGGGCTCTGGGGGATGAGACCGGGTTAAGACCATTAGGAGTAAATCAAGGTACGCGGTCCACGGTACCTTGCCTGGCGGGGCGCTTGGGGGATACGCCGCACACCAGTACTACTCAGTATTGGTGAAGATTGCCGAACGTCCAGGCCATTTGCCGGCATTCTTAAACGGATTTGGAATACAGATCGCGCTGCTGAGTCCTCAAGCAGTCGCCAGCTGTTGCAGCAGCGCCAATGTCTCTTCAATCACCCTGGGTGCGGTGTAGAAGTGCGGCGACAGGCGGATGCCCGAACCGCGTTGTGCGCAGATCACCTGGTGCTGTTTCAGTTGATCGAACAATGCCGAATTATCCCAACCATCCAGGCTGAAGGTCAGAATTCCGGCGCGGCGGTGGTGTTCCACGGCGCTATGCAGGTGGGCGCGGGGGATACTGCGCAGTCCGTCAATCAGCCATTGCATGCGTTGCTGTAGGGCGCTTTCGACCGCCGTCATGCCCACTTCTTCAAGCAGTGACAGGCTGGCCTCCAGCGCCATGGCGCCGAGCATATTCGGGCTGCCGCATTCAAAGCGCCGGGCGCTGCGGGCGGGTTCCCAGGTGCTGCGCTGGTAATCACCGGCATGTTCGAGCATATGCCAGCCGTATTCATGCAGTTTGAGCTGGTTGCGCAGGTCGCTGCGGCAATAGAACACGCCCAGGCCTTCCGGGCCGAGTAGCCATTTATGCCCATCGGCCATGGCAAACGCGCATTGGCTGGCCTGTACGTCGAAGGGCAGCGCACCGAATTGTTGGATGGCATCGATGCACAGCAGCACACCGCGTGCCTGGCAGCCGTGGCCCAAACGCGGCAGATCCAAACGCAAACCGCTGGCGTACTGCACGGCGCTGATCGCCATAAGCCGCGTACGTGGCCCGCAGGCGGCGAGCAGGGCGGCTTCGGCATCGCCCTGATGCAGATTGACCTGCACCACCTCGACGCCCTGCGGGGCGAGCGCTTCCCAGACGATGCGGTTGGAAGGGAATTCCTCATCGCTGATCACCACCTGATCACCCGGCCGCCAGTCCAGGCCGAAGGCGACGAAAGACAACGCTTCGGAGGTGTTTTTCACCAGCGCAATATCGCTATGCGAGGGCGCGTTGAGCAGGCGCTGCAAACGCTCGCGTAAGCGTCGTTCGACCTGCAGCCAGGTCGAGTAGTCGCGGGCACCGCTGCGGGCATTCTCAATGGCAAAGCGACTGACCGCATCGACGGCTCGTTGTGGCCAGGGCGCGACGGCTGCGTGGTTCAGATAACGCAGGCCGGGAAGCTGTGGAAACTCGTCATGAACTGCGTACATGGTCGGATGATCCGTGCAATTTGCCGGTAGTTAGGCATAATACGCGCCTTCGTTTTTTTGACCCCGTAGTCCTTTTATGCATAAAGAACCCCGCAAGGTCCGTGAGTTTCGCCGCCGCGAACAGGAAATTCTCGACACAGCACTGAAACTCTTCCTCGGCCAGGGTGAGGACAGCGTGACTGTGGAGATGATTGCCGACACGGTTGGTATCGGTAAAGGCACCATCTACAAGCATTTCAAATCCAAGGCGGAGATCTACCTGCGCCTGATGCTGGATTACGAGCGCGATCTCAACGAGTTGCTGCACTCGGCCGACGTCGATCGCGACAAGGAAGCCCTGTCGCGCGCCTACTTCGAATTCCGCATGCGCGACCCACAGCGCTATCGCCTGTTCGATCGCCTCGAAGAGAAAGTGGTCAAGGGCAACCAGGTGCCGGAGATGGTCGAGCAGTTGCACAAGATTCGTGCCTCCAACTTCGAGCGCCTGACGCAGTTGATCAAAGGTCGTATCGCTGAAGGCAAGCTGGAAGACGTACCTCCGTATTTCCATTACTGCGCCGCCTGGGCGTTGGTGCACGGTGCCGTGGCGCTTTACCACTCGCCGTTCTGGAGCAATGTGCTGGAAGATCAGGAAGGCTTCTTCCAGTTCCTTATGGACATTGGTGTGCGCATGGGTAACAAGCGCAAGCGTGAGGGTGATACGCCGAGTAGCTGAGGCATTCAGCGAGTGGATAACGACTCTGCTGGGCCGGCGCTGACCCTATACTCGACCTTCACCTTTGCTGGAGTCGCGCATGATCGTTGATCGCCAGGGCCGGCGTTTTCGCAATCTGCGGGTCAGTCTGACCGCCGCTTGCAACTATGCCTGTACCTACTGTGTGCCGGATGGCAAACGCCTGGTGGCCGCGCAGGACGAGTTATCCGCTGAGGCCATGCTGCGTGGCGTGGCTTATCTGATCGAAGCTGCCGGCATCGAGCGTTTGCGCATCACGGGCGGCGAGCCACTGGTGAGCCCCAAACTGGAGTGCTTTCTGCGTGGCGTTAGCCAGCTCGGTTTGGCGGATATCAGCCTGACCAGCAATGGTCAGCTGTTGGCGCGTAAGCTGCCGTTGCTGCTCGAATGCGGCATTCGCCGCCTGAATATTTCCCTAGATACCCTCGACCCTGCGGCCTTCCGTACGATTGCCCGTGGCGGTGATCTGGCCACGGTGCTGGAGGGCTTGCAGCAAGCACGGGCGGCAGGGATGCAGGTCAAGGTCAATATGGTGCCGCTGCGCGGACAGAACCTCGATCAGGTGCTGCCGCTGCTCGACTACTGCCTGGCCAATGGCTTCGAGCTGCGTTTTATCGAACTGATGCGCATGGGGCATTTGGCCCGTGACGGCAACGGGTTTCAGCGCCAGTTTGTCGGTATGCCCGAGCTGCTGGCGCTGATCGGCAGCCGCTACGACTATGTCCAGGCCCATGCTGCGCTGGACGCCACCGCGCTGCGTTATGCCATCCCCGGCGTCGGCCATTTCGGCGTGATTGCCAATGAAAGCGTGCCGTTCTGCCGCACCTGCTCGCGCCTGAGGCTGTCTTCGACCGGCTGGCTGCATGGCTGCCTGTCATCGAGCAATCGCCATTATGTCGGTGATCTGCTCGACAAGCCGCGCCATCAGGCGTTACCGGCCTTGCAGGGGCTGCTGGTGAAGGCGCTGGGCGACAAGCAGGATGTGGCGTTCTCCGGCGGTGCAACCGTGATGAAGATTATTGGCGGCTGAGATCGCCCCTGTACCGAGTGAAGAGCATGCAAGATTTCCCCGTCAGCTATATCGAGCCAGTGTTCCGGCCGCCCAGCGAAGCCCATTCGCTGATTTTGCCGGTGACCAATGGTTGCTCCTGGAACAAGTGCACGTTCTGTGATTAGTTACCCCGATTTCAAGTCCTAAATACACCTCTAGCTACCCGCTAATTTCGTAAAAAATCCTATTTTTTACCGAATAGTACTTGTCTGTATGTATATACAGTGCTAGAGTTACCCCGTTATAGTACAAGAAAGCCAAAATTTGCCGAGTAACGCATGGCTACGTTCTTTGAAGCATCGCATCGCGAGTACAGAACCTTTGTAGCTGTGACCGGCGATCAGTCAATTTTGCCCGTTATTGTTACCGAGAATGGCGTTCTGGATCAGTTCGCTCGATACATGCACCTGAACCGGCGCATGAGCCGCTCATGGCAAGATTCGGCCACTTTCGCGTTGCAGTTGCTGGTTGAATACATGGAGACCAACCATGACTTCTATGACACGCCGAGAGCGCTGTTCACTGCGTTTTCAGACGCGCTTTATGCCGGCACTGTGTCCGATAACTGCGACCCTTCTGGCCTGTTGTGGCTGCCGAGGCAAACTGACGATGCCGCCAAGCTGATCGGCCATGTCACGCAGTTCTCGGATTGGCTTGCTGTCATCGCGGAAGATTCAAAGCTGCAACTCAATCCCTGGCGGCAAGCGACTAAGCACGAAGAAAGACTGAATTGGGCTGCTTATTCGCACAAAAGGGATAACGCCTTTCTGTCTCACCTCTGGCGTCACAATCCTGAGGCGACCCAGTCCAGGGTCGTGCGCTCAAGGTCGATGCCAATTGAACGTCAAACACCCGCCAAAGCATTTGAAGAGGAGCACTTCGAGCAGCTGGTATCCGAGGGTTTCCGAAGGCGGGCGCGAGACTCGCGCGGGCCGACAGACCTTCGCAATGTCCTAATTACCTACCTTATGCACTTTGGCGGATTGAGGGTGTCGGAAGCGCTGTCGCTCTGGTGCGATGACGTTAGCTTAGAAGCCGGTGAGGTCATCGTTCGTGTATATCACCCTGAATACGGTCTGGCACCTGACCAAAAATCAAATCGCACTGCTTACCTTTCGCTCCAATACGGGCTGAAACCGCGCAATCAGCTGGTGAAAGCTAAAGACCCTCTGTTTCTGGGGTGGAAGAACCCACTGATTACTGACCCGCACCGCCGTTGCTTCGAAGTGCTCTTTTATCCCCATGCGGCTGGGCTGGTTTTTGCCGAACTGTGGCGTGACTATCACCTTAAACAGCGGGTGAAGCCGGAGGCTGGAAAAGCTCACCCCTACGCCTTCACCAATCAAGACGGCCAGCCTTATTCGCACAGGATGTTTCGCAAAAGCCACAAGTTAGCTATTGAGCGAATCGGGTTGTTCTACGAAAAGATGTCAGGCACTACTCCGCACGGTCACCGCCATGCTTATGGCCAGCGTCTGGCTCGCGATGAAGCAAATCCGCTGCTGATCAAAAACGCGATGCACCATGCCTCGCTCAAATCGGGCATGACCTACACAGAGTCGACGACGACACAGATGCGCCAGGAACTCTGCAACCTGGAAGCACGGATGCGTTTGCAGCATGCAGACGATTCCTACGATCTGACCAAGGACTGACGTCTATGCCACGCAAGAAGAAGGATTTTTATACCTACATCGAAGCCAAAGCGGCAGCCCAGGAGCTGGGCATCAAAGATGGGGTTAACTACAAAAACCTTTACCACGCAGACAAGCGGCTGCCTGCCAAGCCTGATATGTTCTATGTCGGTGCCGGCTGGGTGGACTGGTACGACTTCCTGGGCAATGACCGGCCCGACTTCTACCCGACTTACGCCGAGGCAAGGGCGGCAGTCCAAGCGCTGAACATCAAGAGTATGTCAGGCTACAAAAAGCATTACCGCGAAGACCAGCGGTTGCCAGCCGCGCCTCATCAGGTCTACGGCGCCATCGGCTGGGTGGACTGGTACGACTTCTTCGGCAATGAAAAGCCAAACACTGCGGTAGTGGGCTACTCGCGCATGTGGGCCATTTTTGAGCAGTGGGTGAAGACCCAGGCGAACATCGGCGCAAAGAAATCCGCGATTAGGGCTTTTTTGAGCAGTTTCTATCAGGCTCAGGGGTTGCCGGATGAGCCCATATACCTGCTGCTGCGCGCCAATCCATTCCCCACTGAGGCCTATCAGCAGTTCATCGAAGCCCAGGCCGACTCCCTGAGAAAGCCATATCACGCTGCAATCACGGCTTTTTTTGGCTGGCTACTAGATGAACACTGCACGGATGACGACGCGGACGAGCGCATTGTTCTTGCGGAGTACAGGAATCCATTTACAACTGTGCTGGCCGGCTACAGCGATAGCTTGCAGTTTTATCGGCCCAACCAGTCGACGAAGCCGCCGCTCGGTTATGAGTACATCTTGCGGGCGCGCAATTTTCTGGTGCCGAACTGCGAGCAGGTATTGCATACACGACCCAGCTTGAGCGATTTGCCGCACCTGAGAAGCATGTTTTCGACACGCGCCGACTGGATATATGTGGATGAGTCGCGGATCGACCGAAACGACCCGAACTGTATCTGGCGCCAGGTCAAAGCTGACCGCAAGACGCCAGGAAAGCGTGAAGTCGTCGACGCCTATCAGATTTGGTCACCTGTCAGGTTTGTTGCGCTCTACACGCTGCTGCGTTTTCCACTGCGCGGGCAACAGATTCTCTGGCTGGACAGCGGGGAGGCAGATAATGAGATGGCTGTTCTTGATGCGGAGGGCCGAATTCGCTGGGAGAAGAACACTGGCCACCTTGCTGGGAAAGGGAGCAAAAAACGTCGCCCGCAGGCTGCTGTGCAGCGAGGAGATAAAGATGCACCAAAGTTCTATGTGACGACCAACAAGACGGGCAGGAGGGAGGGCGGCTACGAAATTCCGTGGATTCCCGAGGATCTGCTCTATTGGCTTCTGCTGCTCCGCGACTGGCAAGCCAAGTACAACCCCCTACAAGCGCCGACGCATTGGTCTGACATAAACCTGCGCGCAGAAACCAATGAGAAGATTTTGCAAGCGCGTGGCACGCAGTGTTTCCTGTTCCGCACGGGCGACTCGGGTCAGCCGGCGCTCACCACAACGGTTTTCACCCACACATTGCCGGCATTGCTTTACGCGATTCAACGACCCGGCGAAAACCTTGCCAGCGAAAGCGAGCACTACTCAGAGAGCAATCAGCGCTATATCAGCCCGTACACGCCGCACAGCCTGCGCGTCAGCCTGATTACGGCGTTCATCGCAGACGGCGAAGCGCCCATTCACCTGATCTCTAAGCTTGTTGGCCATGCTTCATTGGTCATGACGATCTACTACACAAAGCTGAACAACGATCAGATGCGCCGCACCATGGGCGAGACTGAAAAGCGCGCCGCAGAGCTATCAGCTCAGCGCAATGCCGAAACGGTTAGAACGCTTGGATTGCAGCCGCTTCGCAATCAATTGATTGCTACGGACGGAAATCGCTCGCTGCTTGAATCTGATGTACCGAACTCAGCGTGCGTGGTGTTTGATCACGGCATCTGCCCGATGTCGTGCGCGGCATGCCACTTAGGCGGCGATGCTGTGGCCGAGAGAAAGGCAGAAATTCTTTATGCGCCTGTCGAAGCCGGCTATCTGGGTCAGAGGAATTGCGTGCGCTGCCGGTTCTTTGTCACCGGAGTGCCGTTCCTTGGCAGCCTGGTGGCGCTGGCGAACGAGCTTGCACTGGAGATTCATGCAGAAAGCGCACGCTATCAGAGCTACACGGCGCAGGTCGACCAACTTGAGCAGGACTGGTATGACGCTTGCCAAGCTAATCAGCCGGACACTCAGCAGTCGACGCGAAAGCAGGCGAGCGCAAATCAACAACAGAGCGCCGGGAAGCTCGACGGCCTGCTGACTGACTACGTCGCCGTCAATCACTACGTCCAGGGCTGTTTGAAACTCATCAATGCAGGCGAGCAGAGCGGCGAGGCCGAGTCTGGCGTCAGACTGATCGCCGCTGGCGATCTTGCCGAAGTCGGTGTCTCCTTTGAGGAGTCCAACACGAACTACCATTTGCTCGCCGAAATCTGCCAAAACGCAACGATCTATCGGTCGGCCAACCCCTCACGTGCCGTGCCTCTGATCGCACAGGCCATCGACCGGATGGCTGCGAATAACGGTTTGGCACCGGCCATGTTCACTCTTGACGACGACCAGAAGCTGGTCGTTGCCAACGAGATGAACCGGATTCTCCTTCAGCGCTTGGGGTCATGGAAAAAGATCGACGAGCTGTTCTCGGGCGACTTGATGCTGCTCGACATTGACACTCACGAACTGGAGATGACGCCCATTTCGACCGAGATCAAAGAGCTTTTGTCTAATCCGGATCGCGCTCTCCGCCAGTTGACCCACGAGGCTTTTATCAATGAGTGACCAACTTACTTCGCCGCAGGACACCTACGCGCGGCTGATGAGCGAGGCCGGCGATAGCCGCCGCAAGCGCAGCTTGGAAGCCATCAACGAAGTGTGCCGGCTGTTGCATGAGCGGCATTCCAGCGACTTCTCGTACAAGACAATCATTACGCTCGGCCAAGATCGTGGGCTTCCCATTCCGGGGGAAAAGTCGATAGTCAACTCGACGGGTGAGCATTACCGTGAACTGATCCAAGCCTGGAAACTCGCGTCACTTCCTAAGGCCAGTGAGACAAAAGCTCATCAAAAAAGCTGGATCGAACACATCGAAGACCCCGTGCTGCGCATGAGCGTTAGCCTGCTGGCCAAAGAGCTGCGGGCAATCAAGGCCAAGGAGTCGCGCAAAGCAAAGCACAGTGGCGGACAGATCGTCCTGGGAAGCGTATCGGGGCAAGCCGTTTCGGCACAGTTGCGCTTGAACGATGCCGAGTTGGCTGCGCTGAAAGCGGCAATCGATCCCGCAGAGCTCGGTCTTGTGGGGCTGTCCATTGGAAGCAGGGGTGAAGTCGTTGATTTGAAAGGCAAGAAGATTCACAAGCCCGGATTCCGGGACGCCATTGAAAAAGTCCTGTCTGTTCAGGTGAAGTAAAAATGGCGAGCGGACAACAGGCAGCTGAACAGAACCTAACGGCTTTCATCGCTTGGGCCGCATCGAAGTCGGACGATGACTTTCGAGAGTATGTTCACCGGAGCAAGCTCAAGCGCTCAGAAATCGCCGCTGAATGCGGCTTTGGCAAAAGCGCACTGGTACAGAACCCGGCCATCAAAAACGCACTGGAAAAGCTGGAGGAGCGCTTGAGAGGGGCCGGCGTGCTTCCCCCGTTGACTGCTGAAGCGCACTTAAACAGCGAAGAGCCGCCGATGCGCGACAGGGAAGCCAAGCAGCGCCGCAATGATAGCCAAAGGCTTAACTCGCTAGAGCAAGAGAATGCAGCTTTGCGTGCCGAGTTGGCCGAAGCTAAAGCCATGCTTAAGCAATACAGCCTGCTGTCTACTTTTATGCAAGAAACCGGACGACTGCCCAGATGAACGCTCCAGTGAACACGCCTGAGCTGATAAGTGCGACTGTTCGATTGACCCGTATGCGAGTCAAGAATCGTAAAGGATGCATCGCTTTCGGCCACCGTGTTGACTTGTCGAATGGCCTAAATGATCGAACCAGCGCATTTGTTGTCAGCGTGTCAGCGGCCATCGTTGAGCCGGCGAATATCGAAGTTGGGGGCATCTACGAAATTTATGGCGAAACCCGCACGATTCAGCGAGTCCATGGCTCATATGTAGTGCTAGAAACTCAGATCGAGGCTCAAGATGTCAGACTCGTTCGCCCCTCTGGTAGTCAGTTAATTCAGTGGCTTGCTGACAATGTGCCGGGCATACGGGAGGTAAAAGCAACGAAGCTCTGGGACGCCCTGGGTGAGCAGCTGTATGAAGCGCTCGACAATCAGGATCATGGCGCAATTGCGCAAGTGATAACGACAGAGCATGTGCGGGCCGGGTTGTTCGAGAAGTGGTTAGCAAGTGGTGACAAAAAGACTCTTCGCTTTGTTCAAGACCGCGATATCCCGCTGGATCTAGCGCGGAAAATAATCAAGTTTCACAAAAAAAACACGATCAACGCTCTGATCGAAGATCCGTACCGAATGCTGTCGTTCGAAGGCAGTTGGGAGCGCGTCGACGGCATCGCCAGAGATAAGTTCAGCGTTGCCTTAGATGATCCGCGCCGACTCACTGCTGCGCTGGAAGAAGCTTTGTATCGTGTGTCTGAGCAAGGGCATACATGCGCAACCCTGAGAGACATTCAGGATGCGGTCTTTCGCTTGATAAAGCCGTATTCCGCACCCTTTTCTGCGATGTCAAGTGCATTGATTCAGGGTAATGCTGCTGGTCAGTTCATCAGCCGTGAATCCGAAAACGGCGATTTGATGCTACATGCGCCTGGCACCTACATCATGGAGCGTCAGTGTGCCGAGTTCATCCGCTCGCTGCTGTCTAACCCCACGAAACAACAGCAACTATTTCAGACTGACGTAGACGAGCTGCTTGGAGACTTCGAACGTGAAGAACGCCTGCGCATAGGAATTCCGGCATTTGCACTGAACGAAGCTCAGCGCTCAGCAGTCAAGACTTCGCTAGAAAACCGCTTCAGCATTATCACGGGTGGGGCTGGCGTGGGTAAAACGACAGTTCTCAAAGCGCTCTACAGAGCATTAGACACCCTGGGTAAGCCCCGATTCCAAATGGCCCTGTCAGGCCGTGCAACTGCTCGCATGATCGAAGCTACTGGCGAGGAAGCAACGACTATTGCTGGCTTCTTAAAAAATGTTACCGAGAAAGACATGGGGCCAGAACCCATCGTCGTTATTGATGAAGCCTCAATGCTCGATCTGGTCACCTTCCACCGACTTATCAGCAAGCTGCCATTCGGCACTCACTTGATCCTTGTGGGCGATCCCTTCCAGCTTCCCCCAATCGGTGCGGGACTTATCTTGCATGTGCTGTGCGACCTTTCTGGAATGCCCAGCACACAGCTTACAGAAGTCAAACGACAGGCCGCTGAGTCAGCTATTCCGGTAGCAGCTAAGGCGATTCGCGAGGGTCACTGGCATGACTTTTCAGATGATGCGTTGGAAGAGGTCGTATTCATCCGATGCACCGACAACGAGATACTCTCAACCGTTCTTGAACTTTACGAGCAGGATAGAGGTGGCACACAAATCCTGGGTGCCACCAGCTCCTGTCCCTTTGCCGGTGTGGAGACGCTGAACAGGGTCTGTCATGTCCGCTACGCAGGAAATGGAAAGCCTCTGATGGCTACAAATCCCGAAACGGGAGGTGTCGAAGCGACGGGCTTTTGCGAGGGTGATCTACTGCTCTTTACTACAAACAAGTGGGATCGGAACCTGCAAAACGGGTGCCTCGGCAAGCTAACAGAGGTTTTCGAGCAGCCCAGGCAAGTCAACTTGGGCGATGAGGAACAACCGGATATCCGGATTGCCTTGGGAAAGGCCATTTATGAGGGTGTTGAACACTTCGTTCTCGACAGCGACGTTGATGTAATGCAACACGCTTACGCGATCACCGTGCACAAAAGTCAGGGCAGTCAGTTCAAACGAGTGATCGTGCCGGTGCGCAAGTCACGCGTTTTGGATCGCACATTTGTGTACACCGCTGTTACTAGGGCGCAAGTGCAAGTGATTTTGGTGGGTGATGAAGAAGCAGTGAAGAAAGCCGTTGAGCTTCCGCCGAAGGCGTTTGGTAGGCGCGTTGCGTTACGGTCTATGCTCCGCACATCAGACTGAAGCGTTTGAGCGAAGGTTGCTCTAATGACCCCCAAAAGGCTCATAAAGCTCAATTTTGCTATCTGATGAACCTCTTAAGACACATTATCGCCATGAATATCAGCGCTCAGGGGCCAGCGCAGATTCTCCTGCGCATGGAGAATTTCTTGGAATGCACATAGATCAATCTCCTAAAAAAATCCCAATAAAAAATCCATACAAATCATGGTCATTCACTCACTCACTCGATTTTTTGGATAAAATAGGGATAACTACTAGCGAAATGTATACCCAGGAGCAGAAGAAATTCCGCGCCCGTGATGAGGCGCAGGTGCTCGAAGAGATTCGTCTGACCGGCGAGCGGATGATCGTGCAGCGGGTGTTTCTCGCCGATGGTGATGCTCTGGTGATGCCGACGCGTCGTCTGCTGACCATTCTGCAGGCGATTCGCGAGCACATGCCGGAGGTTGAGCGGGTATCGAGCTACTGCCTGCCACGCAACTTGCGCAAGAAATCGGTGGATGAACTCAAGGAGCTGGCAGACGCCGGCCTGCGTATGGCGTATGTCGGTTGCGAGTCCGGTGATGATGAGGTGCTGGCGCGGGTCAACAAGGGTGAAACCTACGAGTCCAGCCTCAGCGCGCTGGACAAGCTCGGGCAGGCGGGTATCACCCGTTCGGTGATGATCCTTAATGGCCTGGGCGGCACGACCCTGAGTGAGCAGCACGCGGATAACTCGGCGCGCCTGATGAATGCGGCGCAGCCAGAGTTTCTCTCGACTCTGGTGGTGAGTTTTCCTATGGGGGAGACGCGGTTTCGTGAGGGTTTTACCGACTTTCAACCGCTCAATCAGCAGCAGCTGTTTGTCGAGGTGGAGCGTTTGCTCAGCAGCCTTGAACTGCATGATACGGTATTCCGCAGTGATCACGCCTCCAATTACCTGGTGCTTAAAGGCACTCTGGGTGCTGATAAGCCGCGCCTGCTGGCACAAGTGCGACAGGCGATCGAGCAGCCACAGCAGGCACGGCTACGCCAGGAGTGGCAGCGCGGCCTTTGATTGGCAGCGTGTGGCGTGAAATCTGCATCTAGGCGCTATCCGCCGGTTTTCTGTCACCGGTAGCGGGAGAGGCATGATGCGTAGTCTGTTGCTGATAATGAGTGTGTTGCTGCTGGGTGGCTGTATGAAGGCCAGTGATCTGGCGGATGAGGCGATCTATCAATTGCGTGATGTTGGCGTGCTGGATCATAGCCAGACGCGCCGCGCCAGCCCGTGGCGCTTGCAGGCCGATTCCTTCATCTATATCGCCCAGGGGCATTTCGTGCCGCCGGGTGGTGCCTATCCGCGGCCCAATGTGGTGGCTGAAGAGGCCTATAAGGGGTTTATCGAATATTTCCCCATGGTGCGCCGCGCCAAGGCGCCGTTAGGCCTGGAGGAGTCGCTGGCGCAGGCGCGCGAGGCGGGTGCGCATTATCTGCTGTACAGCCGCTTCGCCTATGCCGATGACCGGATTGGCACGGTGGAGGAGTGGGAGGATCAGGAGGCGCTGGACCGCCTGGGCACTGATCGTGGGGTCATTCAGTTGATGCTGATCGAAACCAATACCCGCTATTTGGTCGATACCGCGCGCATTCGTAGCCGCGGAGGCTTCCTGACGCTTTATGATGCCAAGCCGGAGGACCTGATCGGTCCGGCGCTGCAGGATTACGCGCGGCGTTTGTTGGGCTTGGGGCATTGAGTAATGACTGATACAGGCAAGGCCGGCGACCTGCTGGCACAGATACCCAAAGGCGAGGGCAAGGGGTTGCCACCGGTGCACCTGTGGCACCCGGAGTTCTGTGGCGATATCGACATGCGTATCGCCCGTGACGGCACCTGGTATTACATGGGGACGCCGATTGGCCGCAAGCCAATGGTCAAGCTGTTCTCCACCATCATTCGGCGCGACGGCGATAAGTACGTGCTGGTGACGCCGGTGGAGATGGTTGGCATTCAAGTGGATGACGCGCCCTTTGTCGCGGTCAGCCTGCAAGTGGACGGCGAGGGTGAGGCGCAGGTGCTGCGTTTTGTCACCAATGTCGAGGATGAGGTGGTGGCAGGTTTCGAGCATCCGCTGCGTGTTGAGCTGGATGCTGTGACCGAAGAGCCGGCGCCCTATGTGCATGTGCGCAGCAATCTTGAGGCGTTGATCCACCGCAATGTGTTTTATCAGCTGGTCGAGCTGGCGGTGTCACGCGAGATCGATGGCAAGACCTGGTTGGGTGTTTGGAGCGGTGGTGAATTCTTTCCTATCGGGCCTGAGCCTGTGTAGTGAGTGGTTTACAGCTAAAGAAAAAGGCTCCCGAGGGAGCCTTTTTCTTTGCGTCTTAGAGCCTGTTCACGATCTCGCGAGCTAGAGCTATGCAAGGCGAAAACAGGTGAGGAAGCGGAGTGTACTTTTGTACATGAGCATTCCGAACCTGTTTTCAACGCAGCAGAGCCGACGCGCAGCAGATCGTAGGCAGCTTTACATATTGGGGTAGTTAGGCCCGCCCGTACCTTCAGGGGCCACCCAGTTGATGTTCTGGGCGGGGTCCTTGATGTCACAGGTTTTGCAGTGCACGCAGTTCTGCGCGTTGATCTGGAACTTCTGCTCGCCATCTTCCTTGGTGACGATTTCGTAAACGCCGGCCGGGCAGTAGCGCTGCGCCGGTTCGTCGTACAGCGGCAGGTTCTTGCTCAGCGGAATGCTCGGGTCGGTGAGCTTCAGGTGGCAGGGTTGTTCCTCTTCATGGTTGGTGTTGGAGAGGAATACCGAGCTGAGCTTGTCGAAGCTGAGTTTGCCGTCTGGTTTCGGGTAGCTGATCTTCTGCGTCTCTGCAGCCGGCTTCAGGCAGGCGTAATCCGGTTTGGTGTCGTGCAGGGTGAAGGGGATCTTGCCGCCGAAGATGTTCTGATCCAGCCAGTTGAAACCACCACCCACCAGCGGGCCGAACTTGTGCAGCGCCGGGCCGAAGTTACGGCTGCGGAACAGCTCGTCGTACAGCCAGCTGGCCTTGAATGCATCGACGTAACCAGTCAGCTGGTCACCGCCTTCTTTGCCTGCAAACAGCGCGTCAGCCACAGCGTCAGCAGCCAGCATGCCGGATTTCATGGCGGTGTGGCTGCCCTTGATCTTGGCGAAGTTCAGGGTGCCGAGGTCGCAACCGATCAGCGCACCGCCGTTGAAGACCATTTTCGGCAGCGAGTTGAGGCCGCCTTTGCAGATGGCGCGAGCGCCGTAAGCGACGCGTTTGCCGCCTTCCAGGTACTGGGCAACTACCGGGTGATGCTTGTAGCGCTGGAACTCATCGAACGGCGACAGGTGCGGGTTGCTGTAAGACAGGTCAACGATAAGACCAACGACTACCTGGTTGTTTTCCAGGTGATAGAGGAACGAGCCGCCGGTGTTTTCATTTTTGACCACGTCCAGCGGCCAGCCGGCGGTGTGCACCACCAGGCCTTGTTCGTGCTTGGCTGGGTCGATATCCCAGATTTCCTTGATACCGATGCCGTAGTGCTGAGCATCGGCTTCGGAGTCGAGGTTGAATTTCTTGATCAGCTGCTTGCCGATATGGCCACGGCAGCCTTCGGCGAACAGGGTGTACTTGGCGCGCAGTTCCATGCCTGGGGTGTAGTAACCCTCTTTCGGATGGCCTTCACGGTCAACGCCCAGATCACCGGTGAGAATGCCGTAGACCGCACCTTCTTCATTGATCAGCGCTTCCTGAGCAGCGAAGCCTGGGTAGATTTCTACGCCGAGGTTTTCCGCCTGCTGTGCCAGCCAGCGGCACAGGTTGCCCAGGGAAATGATGTAGTTGCCATGGTTGTGCATGGTCTTGGGCACGAAGAGGTCCGGAACCTTGCTGGCCTTCTCGGCGTTGGTCAGGACATAGATGTCATCGCGCTTGACCGGCGTGTTCAGCGGGGCGCCGAGCTCTTTCCAGTCAGGGAACAGTTCATTCAGAGCGCGAGGCTCGAACACTGCGCCGGAAAGAATATGCGCGCCGACTTCGGAGCCTTTTTCGACCACGCAGACGCTGATTTCTTTACCCGCTTCGGCGGCTTTCTGCTTCAGTCGGCAGGCGGCGGACAGGCCGGAAGGGCCAGCGCCGACGATGACGACGTCGAATTCCATAAATTCGCGTTCCACAGGCTATCTCCTACTCAAGGCTCTCTAATTTTATTTGGCGATCAAGCTCGTTCCATGAGCGATGCTGGCGCATTATATCCAGACCCTTCGAACGGGCCAATACAAACGTTTGTTTGAATTTTCTGTAGGGCTGTTAGAATCTTACTACATCGCTGACGATTGGCCGCTTCGTTGTATTGACCAGTCTAGGTCGTGCGGTCAAGATACGGGCGGTTTTGTGTCTGCCGTTATTGGTCGACTCCCGGTTCCGGCCGGTCTGCAGTTCCCGCCATGTTCGCTTCTGGCGACATTCTTATTCACCGGAGAGTAACGAGGAATCCATGAAGGTTCTTGTAGCTGTCAAACGAGTGGTCGACTACAACGTCAAGGTTCGCGTCAAAGCGGACAACAGCGGCGTTGATCTTGCCAACGTCAAGATGTCGATGAACCCTTTCTGCGAAATCGCCGTGGAAGAAGCTGTACGCCTGAAAGAGAAAGGCGTGGCGAGCGAGATCGTTGTCGTAACCATCGGCCCAGCCACTGCTCAAGAGCAGCTGCGCACCGCGCTGGCCCTGGGTGCTGACCGTGCCATTCTGGTTGAGTCGGCCGACGAGCTGAACTCGCTGGCTGTGGCCAAACTGCTTAAGGCAGTGGTCGACAAAGAGCAGCCTCAGCTGGTCATCATGGGCAAGCAAGCCATCGACAGCGACAACAACCAGACTGGCCAGATGCTGGGCGCGCTGACTGGTTTCGGCCAGGGCACCTTCGCTTCCAAAGTGGAAGTTGCCGGTGACAAGGTCAACGTAACCCGCGAAATCGACGGCGGTCTGCAGACCGTTGCGTTGAGCCTGCCGGCTATCGTGACCACCGACCTGCGTCTGAACGAGCCGCGTTACGCGTCGCTGCCGAACATCATGAAAGCCAAGAAGAAGCCGCTGGAAACCGTAACCCCGGCCGACCTGGGCGTTTCCACCGCTTCCACCGTCAAGACTCTGAAAGTTGAAGCGCCTGCGACCCGCAGCGCTGGCATCAAGGTCAAGTCCGTGGCTGAACTGGTCGAGAAACTGAAGAACGAGGCGAAGGTAATCTAAATGACTATCCTGGTTATCGCTGAACACACCAACGCTGCCCTGGCTGCAGCCACGCTGAACACTGTTGCTGCTGCTGCGAAAATCGGTGGTGACATCCACGTTCTGGTTGCAGGCTCCGCTTGCGGCGCTGCTGCCGAAGCTGCTGGCAAAATTGCTGGCGTGGCTAAGGTACTGGTTGCTGACAACGCTGCTTTCGCTCATCAACTGCCAGAAAACGTTGCGCCACTGGTTGCCGAGCTGGGCAAGGGCTACAGCCACATCCTGGCTGCCGCTACCAGCAACGGTAAGAACATCCTGCCGCGCGTTGCTGCTGCGCTGGACGTTGATCAGATCTCGGAGATCATCGCGGTTGAAAGCGCTGACACCTTCAAGCGTCCGATCTACGCCGGTAACGCCATTGCTACCGTGCAGTCTTCCGCTGCCATCAAGGTCATCACTGTACGTGCCACCGGTTTCGACCCGGTTGCAGCCGAAGGCGGCAGCGCTGCCGTTGAAGCTGTAGCTGTTGGCGGCGACGCTGGCAAATCGGCTTTCGTCGGCGAAGAGCTGGCCAAGTCCGATCGTCCGGAACTGACCGCTGCCAAGATCGTCGTTTCCGGCGGCCGTGGTATGCAGAACGGTGACAACTTCAAACACCTGTATGCGCTGGCCGACAAGCTGGGCGCTGCAGTGGGTGCTTCGCGCGCCGCCGTTGACGCCGGTTTCGTACCGAACGACATGCAGGTCGGTCAGACCGGCAAGATCGTTGCTCCACAGCTGTACATCGCCGTCGGTATCTCCGGCGCGATCCAGCACCTGGCCGGCATGAAAGACTCCAAAGTGATCGTTGCGATCAACAAGGACGAAGAAGCGCCGATCTTCCAGGTGGCTGATTACGGCCTGGTCGCTGACCTGTTCGAAGCTGTACCTGAGCTGGAGAAACTGGTGTAAGCCAGTTTTCACCGCGCAGAAAAAACCCGCTCACTGAGCGGGTTTTTTTATGCTCCAGGTTTTTGGGCCTGGAGAAAGGCGCGGTAATGTTCGGCAGTTTGCTGGGGTCGCTCGATCATTGGAGCATGGCCGGTCTGCGGCATGATGACCACGCTGGGTTTGCGCAGCAGCGGCCGCATGACATCGACGCTGGAGACGTGCAGCGCGCGATCTTCAGCGCCCCAAAGGATCAGCGTAGGTGCCTGGATCCTGGGCAACTCCGGTTCCAGTGGGATGTAGCGTTCAACCAGATGCTGAAACACCTGATCATGGTGCGCGCTGTTTGCGCTGGCTTGCTCGGCGAGATAGCCCTTGAGCGACTCCGGCAGATAGGGCGGTTCTACAAAGATGAAGGCCAGCAGGCGCTGAAAATCTTCGACGTTTCTCACCACCAGCGGGTTGGCCTCGCCGCGTTGCAGGCGTTGCAGTAATTCGCTGGGTTGTGGGGCGGTGATGCCGGCATTGTCGAGCAGCGCGAGGGATAACACCTTGTCGGGGTAGCGTGCGGCATAGAGCGCGCTGATATGCCCGCCCATGGAGTTGCCGATCAGGTGCAGTGGCTTGATATCCAACGCGTCGATCACGCTGGCCAGGCGCTCTGTCTGGGTGCCGACATCATAGCTGCCCGCAGGTCTGCTGCTGGCGCCGAAACCCGGCAGGTCGAGGGCAATCACCCGGTAATCCTGGCTGAGGTAGCGGGCGAAACGCAGCCAGTTGTCTTTGTTGGCGGCAAAGCCGTGCACCATCAGAATGGTTTGTGCGCTGCTCGGGCCGCCTTCGTAGTAATGAATGTTAAGATCGCCCACGCTGATCTGCTTGAGGCTGAGCCCGGCACGTTGCCGTTCGATCAGTTGCAGGCTTGCCAGTTGTGCGGCAGGCGACAGGTAGAGCAGGGCTGCGCTACCGATAAGCGCGAAGATCAGGCCTGCGATCAGTTTTTTCATGATGGGTCTTTATCGCGAATTAATATGAATGCGTATTAAGCTAGCATGAAGACGATGTGTTCCGATCTGCTCTGCGCAGACGCCCATCCAAGGTTAAATCGAGAAGTCGCCAATGCTTGAGCGTGGTCTCTATAAATCGGTTCTGCTGCTGTTCGGCCTGTTGCTGATGCCGATGGTTGCAGGGGCTGCTGGTAAATGTGAGCGTCTGGTGGCCACCGGTAACCCGGAGTACCCGCCTTATCTATGGCGCGATCCGCAGAACCCGCAGCAGCTGATCGGTGCCAATGCCGACCTGCTGCAGCACCTGGCCAAGGAGCTGGGGGTGGTGGTCGATATCATCTACACCGGGCCCTGGTCGCGAGCGCAGGATGAAGTGCGTACCGGCCGTGTCGACCTGATCGCCGGGGCGTTCCTTACTCTGCCGCGTCTGGATGTGATGGATTATGTGCATCCGGCGTTCTATTCCACGCCTAATGTGGTGTGGGTGCATCGCGGTGCCGAGTTTCCTTATGCCGGCTGGGATGATTTGCGCGGACGCACGGGCGATACCCTGCTCAACAACAGTTTTGGTCAGCAGTTCGATGCCTTCGCCAAGGAAAATCTGACACTGGAAGGTGTTTCCAGCCTGACCCAGGCCTTCCAGAAGCTCCTGCTGGGGCGTACCGACTATGTGCTGTACGAGCGTTATCCGGGGCAGGCGCTGGCCGATAGCCTGGGCATGCAGGATGACCTGCTGGTGCTCGATCCGCCGATTTCCAGCGAGGGGTTGTACCTGACCCTGTCGCACAACTCGTCCTGCAACGACCCCTGGCTGCGCGGCATGTTGGCGAAGAAAATGACCGAGGCTGTTGCCAGTGGTCTGCCCGAGACCTTGCTGCAACACAACCTGCAGCGTTGGAAAGAACAACAGCTTGAAGCCCAACAGTAGGGAATTTCTGTGATTTATCGACGTATCTGTGTGGCCTTGCTGCCGCTCGTACTGAGCGCCTGCGCAACCGACCCTGCGCCGCATGAACAACTGCGCCTGACCGAACAAGCACTCAGCCAGGCCAAAGCGCTGGGCTTGTCCGCTGAACAGTCGGCGTCGCTGCGCCAGGCCGAGGAAAAACTTGCCCTGGCACAAGCGGCCATGCAGGACGAAGATTTCAAGCAGGCGCGGCTGTATGCCGAGCAGGCTGAGCTGGATGCACGCCTGGCCGAAGCCGAGCACCTGACCGAGAAGAGTCAGCAGCAACTGGCGGAGTTGACGAACGCCATCAACCGTTTGCGCAAGCAACTGGGAGGTTTGCAATGAAGCACTCCCGAATCATGCTGCTTGTCACTCTCGGCAGCCTGTTGCTGAGCGGTTGCGCCAGCTCGCACAGCTCCAGTGAGCAGGCCTTGGAGGCAGCCCACAGTGCCTTCCAGAAGGTCAAGGAAGATGCTGATGTATTGCGCAGCGCACCCAAAGAACTGATCCGCGCGGGTGAATCGTTGGCTCGAGCTGATCGCTTGTCGAGCTACTGGGGCAGCAGCGAGGATGTGGCGCATTACGCCTACCTCAGCCAGCAGCACAGCGCGATTGCCGGGCAAATGAGCGCCCTTAATCTGAACCAGGAGCGCGCGGCCAAGCTGGAGTTGGAGCGGCAACGCCTGCAGTTGGCTTTGCGTGAGGCCAAACTGCTTAGCGTGCAGGAACAGAGCAACTGGCTTGAAGAGCAGATGGTCAGCCTGGCCACTACGCAGAGTGAGCGCGGTTTGGTGATGACCCTGGGCGATGTATTGTTCGATGCCGGTCACAGCGATCTGAAGGCCTCGGCCAACCGCACCGTGCTCAAACTGGTGCAGTTTCTCCAGCTCAACCCGCGGCGCATTGTGCGGATCGAGGGTTACACCGACAGCCGTGGCGATGCCCAGGAAAACCTCGAATTGTCTCGCGCTCGCGCCCAGGCAGTGGCCGATGTGCTGGTCGATCTGGGCATTGATACCAAGCGCATCGAAGTCCAGGGGCATGGCGAGGCGTTCCCGGTGACCGAGAATGCTTCGGCCAAAGGGCGCGCGCAGAATCGCCGGGTAGAGATCGTCTTCTCAGACGAGCAGGGCCGTCTCGGCTCATCCCGCTAAGCCTGATGTCGCTCAGAAGCCCCGGTTTACCGGGGCTTTTTCGTTGCAGCTGCCAGCCGCACATGCAGACCATCAGCCAGAGCAATGCTTGATTGCACCGTTACAGTCCTGGCGAGTGCGCACTGTATCGCCCACAATTCAGTGAGCTGTACCGGTGCAATTGTAAAAAGCCGGTTTACTGTTACGGTTCAGTCAAGCAGGAACGCGGTCATGACCAATCTGTTGCTTTATCAGCGCATTGCCCAGCAACTGGCGGAAGATATCCGTCGCGGCGTTTACCAGCCCGGTGAGCGGGTGCCTTCGGTGCGCAAGATGAGTGCGCAGCTCAGCGTCAGCCACGCCACGGTGTTGCAGGCCTATGCCAACCTGGAAGACCAGGGCCTGATCCGCGCCCGCCCGCAGTCTGGCTTTTACGTGCACCAGACCCCAGCCCTGACCGCGCCCACTCCGGATATCGCCCGTGTAGAACGCCCTGGTCTGGTCACGCGCAGCAGCATCATCAATCAGGTGCTCACCGAATCGCGCCGCGAAGGGGTGTTTCCCCTCGGTGCTGCGGTGCCGCATGTGGATTATCTGCCGGTGCGCGCCTTGCACCAGCAACTTGCCAAGGTCACCCGTTTCCACAGCGCACGGGCCTTCAGCTATATGTTCAGCCCCGGCTTTGAGCCGTTGCGCCGTCAGGTGGCGATCCGCATGCGCGATGCTGGCGTGGTGGTCGACCCGACCGAGGTGGTGATCACCCACGGTTGTGTGGATGCCCTGCAGATGAGCCTGCGCGTGCTGACCAAACCGGGCGACCTGATCGCGGCCGAGTCGCCGACTTATTACGGTCTGCTGCAACTGGCTGATCTGCTCGGTCTGAAAGTCATCGAAATTCCCAGCGACCCGACCACGGGCATCAGCCTGGAAGCGCTGCAGCTGGCCGCCAACCAGTGGCCCATCAAGGCGCTGGTGCTGACTGCGCGGCTGAGCAATCCGCTGGGCGGCACCATCCCGGAAGAGCGCCAGCGTCAGTTGCTGCGCCTGGCCGGTGATTACGATATCCAGATCATCGAAGACGATATCTACGGCGAACTGATGTTCGAACAGGGCCCGACCAAGGCACTCAAGTCCCATGACCGTGAAGGGCGGGTGATCTACTGTTCGAGCTTTTCCAAGACCTTGTCGCCAGGGGTGCGTATCGGCTGGATCATCGCCGGCAAGTATCAGGATGAAATCCAGCGCCTACAGACGTTCAGCACTCACTCGGCGTGCAGCGTCACGCAGATGGCGGTGGCCGCCTATCTGGAGAACGGCGGCTACGACCGCCACCTGCGCTTTATCCGTCAGGAGTACCGCAAGAACCTCAGCGCCTTCCAGCTGGCTGTGCAGCAGTACTTCCCCGAAGGTACGCAGATGAGTCGGCCCAAGGGCGGCTTTATTCTCTGGGTCAGTTTGCCGGCACGGGTCAATACCAAGGACCTGCATATGCGCGCGTTGCAGCAGGGCATCAGCATCGCGCCGGGGTTGATCTTCAGTAATACCGAACAGTTCAACCACTGCATCCGCCTGAACTGCGGCATCCCGTGGAACCGCGAAGCTGAGCGTGCGCTGATGACCCTGGGCATGCTGGCCGGGCAACTGTGTCAGGAAGGCGCTGCAAGTTTCTAATCCGGGTTAACCCGTCTCACCCCAGGGCTGCGTCTACCTGAGCGAATGGTTTGTTCCGCTCGCTCAGGAGATACCCCTATGTCCGCTTATCCCGTATTGCTTGCCCGCCCGCTGTTTGCCGGTTTTGCCGCTGGTGTGTTGATCAGCCTCGGCGCATGCAGCGCTGCAAACCCCGAAGCGCCAACGAATGAGGCGGGTAGCCAGCCGCTTAGTGATCAGTCCCTTACGCGTGAGCGTGCCGAGCTGCATGAGCAGTTGTCCGCTGCCCCGGCTGAACTGCAACGCAAAAGCGCGCAGGCGGGCAGGGCGATGTTGCCCAGCGTGGCGTATGCGCCTATGCCGATGTCTGTGCAGGCCGATGCCTTGCCGCAGGGCTACCGTGACCAGAACCGCGAGCAGTATCAGAAACTGACAGGCAACCCCGTGCATGCCGTCGCCGAGACGCCGGTGTCGACCTTCAGCATCGATGTGGACACCGGTAGCTACGCCAATGTGCGGCGTTTCCTCAATGGTGGGCAGTTGCCGCCGCAGGATGCGGTGCGTCTGGAAGAGCTGGTCAACTACTTCCCCTATGCCTATCCACTGCCCAAGGGCGATGTGCCGTTCGGCGTGCACACCGAGCTGGCAGCCACGCCGTGGAATCCGCAAAGTCGCCTGCTGCGTATCGCCATCAAGGCTTCGGATATGCAGATAGAGCAGCTGCCGCCCGCCAACCTGGTGTTTCTGGTGGATGTCTCCGGCTCGATGGACCGCCGCGAAGGCCTGCCGATGGTGCAGGGTACGCTGAAGCTGCTGATCGAGCAGCTGCGTGCTCAGGACAAGGTATCGCTGGTGGTGTATGCCGGCTCCTCCAGCGTGGTGCTGGAACCGACTGCCGGCAGCGAGAAAGCCAAGATCCGTGCGGCCATTGATCAGCTGACTGCGGGCGGATCCACCGCTGGCGAGTCGGGCATTCAGTTGGCCTATCAGCAGGCGCAGCAGGGCTTTATCGACGGTGGCATCAACCGCATCCTGCTGGCCACCGATGGTGACTTCAATGTCGGTATCAGTGACTTCGAGACGCTCAAGCAACTGGCCGCCGACAAACGCAAGACCGGCGTATCGCTGACCACCCTGGGCTTTGGCACCGACAATTACAACGAGCAGTTGATGGAGCAGCTGGCCGATGCCGGCGATGGCAACTACGCCTATATCGACAACCTGCGCGAGGCGCGCAAGGTGCTGGTCGATCAGCTCAGCTCGACCCTGGCGACGGTGGCCAGCGATGTGAAGATTCAGGTCGAGTTCAACCCGGCCGAGGTCAGCGAGTACCGCCTGCTGGGCTATGAGAACCGCGCACTGAAACGTGAGGATTTCAGCAACGACAAGGTTGATGCCGGTGAAATCGGCGCAGGCCATACGGTAACCGCGCTGTATGAGGTGGTGCCGGCGGGCGGCAAGGGCTGGCTGGAACCGCTGCGCTATCAGGCCGCGCCGAAAACCCAGGGCAATACGGGCGAACTGGCCTGGCTGCGCATTCGCTACAAGGCCCCAGGGCAGGACGTCAGCAAGCTGCTGGAGCAGCCGATTCAAGCCGCCGATACACGTACCATCAGCCAGGCCAGTGAAGACCTGCGCTTTGCCGCAGCGGTGGCGGCCTTCGCTCAGCAGCTTAAAGGCGATACCTATACCGGGCGCTTCAGTCTGGCCGACAGCGCCGAGCTGGCACGTGCCGCCAAGGGCGATGACCGCTTCGGCCTGCGTGGCGAGTTTGTACAGCTGGTGGAACTGGCGCAGAGCCTGCAAACTGCGTCGAATCCTTCAACGACCGCACGAGTACAGCAGTGAATCGACCCCTCACGGATGACGACGCCGCCTTGTTACGGCGTTACCGCCGCGGTGATGCGGCGGCTTTTGCCGAGTTGTATGAGCGCCACCGGCTTGGCCTGTTTCGCTTTCTGCTCGGCCTGTGCGGCGATCATGCCCTGGCCGAAGAGGTGTTTCAGGACACCTGGATGAGCCTGATCCGCAGCCAGAGCGAACAGCGCGAGGCGGTGTTGTTCAAGACCTGGCTGTACCAGATCGCGCGCAACCGACTGATCGATGCCTGGCGCAAGCACGGTCGGCACCAGGTGGGGCATGCTGAGTACGATGAACAGCAGCATGCCCCGCACGACCCGCAGCTGGGACCTGAGCAACAGCTCAGCCTGAGCCGCGATCAGCAGCGTTTAGCAGCCGCCCTGGCGGATTTACCGGCCGAGCAGCGCGAAGTCTTTCTGCTGCGTGCCCATGGTGACATGGACCTGGCCGAGATCGCCGAACTGACCCAGATTCCTGCCGAAACAGTGAAAAGCCGTTTGCGCTATGCCCTGCAGAAGTTACGTCGGCTGCTGGCTGACCCGGCCGCCGAGGAGTTGTCCGTATGAACCACGATCAACATAGGCTCGATGAGCAGGAACAGCAGATGCTTGCGCATTTCCGCCAGCACAGCGGCGGCGAGCCCAGCGCGCAGCTGGATGCGCAGATTCTTGCGGCGGCCACTGCCGCCGTGCGCAGCGCTGCCGCAGAGGCGGCTCGGCCGGGTTGGGCTGCGCGCCTGTACGGCTGGCTGTTCGGTGCGGGCGGCCGGCAACGCTGGTCGGTGGCATTGGCTGGAGTCGCTTGCCTGGGCATTGGCGTAAGCCTGACCTGGCGCACGTTCGAGCAGGCGCCGGATGCCTTCGATGCTGTGCCGAGCGGCGCCCCCATGGCGCCGGCTGCGGCGAAGATGGCGCCGCAATCTGCGCCGATGCCCGCGCCGCTGGCAGAATCTGCTGTGCTGGCGGATGAGGTCGCACGCCCACGTGCGGTGCAACCCGCTCCAGTGACCCAGGGTTACAGCGCTGATGCCGCCAAGGCCGAGAAAAAACTCTCGGCGGCAGCACCTGATCAGCTGTTGCGTGAGGAGTTGGCGGCTGATGCATTGCCGCCACATGCTGCCCGTGCGCCTACTAGATCAGCGTCCGCAAATGGCGGCAGTCAAGCCGAGCAGCAGTTGCGCGGCGAGTTACAGCGGCTGTTGAAACTGCGCCGTGACGGCTGGACGGACGAGGCCGATGCCTTGTTGCTGCAACTGATGCGCGAGCACCCCGAGATGGATATCGACGCGCAGTTGCAACACTTGCAGGCGCCCGACTGAGCCGTGCCACAAATCGCCCGGTGGCCAGTGCATACGCTGCTGCCGGGGGCTTTGGTCGTGTGCGGTTACCTGCTGTACAGATTGCAGGGTTGCCAGCGGCCTGGTCAGGGGCGAGCATAGCGGTCTGTGACGCTGCCTTTGTATCTGCCATGACCATTATTCAACGTTGCGTGCTGCTGCTGACTCTGTTGTCACTGGCAGCCTGCGAGCAACCCGCCAATCCACCTACGTCCACCAAAGCACCGGCTGTGCAAGCGCAGCCCGATACTGCCACGAGCGCCAAAACGCCACCTGCACCTGTCAGCCCAGCAACCCAGGCAGAGCCGCCTGCCGCGCCCAAACCGGCGAAAAGCCCGCCGCCAGCCAAGCCAGTTGCCGCACCCGTCAAAGCCAAGCCCGCCGCGCCAGCGCCGGAGAAAAAGGTCCCGCTGGAGTTGAGCCTGCACCCTGATGTGTTCGATCCACTGCAACCGCTGGAGCCACTCAACGACCTGTCGACGCCGTTGTTACCACCGTTGTTTGTTGAGAAGACTGAGCCGGAAAGTCCCTTTCAGCTCAATGGCAAGCTGATCACCAACGAGCGTGGTGACGACTATTGGCAGTCGGTTGAAGGCGCGCAGTTGCAGTTCGAGTTCAAGCAGTAGCCGGCGACGGCCAACCGTCGCCGGGTACGGCTGGTTAGAAGCGGTAGGCCTGTTGACTGATGGCGTTGAACAGATCGTGATCCAGCGGCGTAAAGCACGGCTCGCCGGGGAGACGCACCCACAACGGCTCCTGCACACACGTCGGGTCGTAGGCGGCCTGCTTGAGGTCGGCCTTCTTGTATTTGAAGGTGCCGGTGGTTTCCACCTCGCCGAGCAGGCGGATAAACAGCGGTGCGGCGTACACCGGCAGTTCGGCATCCAGGTGCGCCGCAAGGGCGGCACCGTCCAGTTGCTGACCTTCACTCAGGCGCAGCGCGGCCATGCCACAGCGGCCATTGGTGCCAGGGATTTCCACGCCATAGACCACTGCATCTTCCACCCCCGGGAAGGCACCGAGGACGTTCTCCACCTCGGTGGTGGAGACGTTTTCACCTTTCCAGCGGAAGGTGTCACCCAGGCGGTCGACGAATTGCGCGTGCTTGCAGCCGATGTCGCGCATCAGGTCGCCGGTGTTGAACCAGGCATCGCCCTTCTTGAACACGTTACGCAGAATCGCCGCCTCGCTCTTGGCCGGGTCGGTGTAACCGTCGAACGGCCACTTGGCGTTGATTTCGCTGATCAGCAGGCCCGCTTCGCCTTTCTTGGCTTTTTCCAGAAAGCCTTTTTTGTCACGTACCGCCTGGTCGTTTTCCAGGTCGTAACGCACGATGGCATAGGTGGCGGGGGAGAAGCCCACGGTATTGTCGAAGTTGAACACGTTGGTAAAACCGATATTGCCTTCGCTGGAGGCATAGAACTCGGTGATCTGCTCGACCCCAAAGCGCGCCTTGAATTCGGCCCAGATCGACGGGCGTAGGCCGTTGCCGATCATGCAGCGCAGGCTGTTGTTCTTCTCGGCGGCTGTCTCGGGCTGGTTAAGCAGGTAGCGGCACAGCTCGCCGATGTAGCCGAAGCAGGTGGCCTGATAACGCTGCACATCCGGCCAGAAGGCGCTGGCGGAAAACTTGCGACGCAGGGCAATGGCCGCACCACCAGCCAGAGCGGCGCTCCAGCACACGGTCACGGCGTTGTTGTGGTAGCAGGGCAGGGTCAGGTAGAGCACATCTTGGTTGTTCAGGGTCAGCCCGGAATGGCCGAAGCCGCCATAGGCCTTGATCCATTTGCCGTGGCTCATGATCGAGGCCTTGGGCAGGCCGGTGGTTCCAGAGGTGTAGATCAGAAAACAGGGGTCTTTCATCTGCACCTGAGCGCTGTCCGGCGGGTTATCACTGGCTTGATTGCGTGCCAGCTGCATCAGATTGGTCCAGCCTGCTGGTGCCTGGCCAGCATCGCTGAGGCAATCCTGGTCGGCTACCCAATAGCGCGGCGTCTGCGGGTTATCGAGTTGCTCGGCCACCTCATTGAAGGCAGTGAGCAGTTCTTCACCGATCAGCATAAAACCCGGTTTGACCAGATTCAGGCTGTGCGCCAGCACCTTGCCGCGCTGAGTGGTATTGACCAGTGCACCGACTGCGCCGAGCTTGCTCAGCGCGGCGAGAGTCGCCAGCAACTCCAGGCGGTTTTCCAGCATCACCGCCACCACACTGCCATGACGCACGCCTTCGGCCTTGAAGGCCCAGGCCAGGCGGTTGGCCCAGGCGTTGAACTGGGCATAACTGAGACTGCGCGACTCATCCATCAGCGCCGGGCGCTGCGGGTGCTGCTGCGCGGCCTGTTCCAGCGCCCAGGCCAGCGACAGCTTCTTTTCACGGTTGCGGATGCCGGCGTAATACAGGCCGCGCAGCATGCGCGGTACACGCGGCAGATGCTGCGGCAAGCGAGTGAGAAAACGCAGCGGGGAAATCAGATCGGTCTGGCTCATGGCTCTCGCGCTTATGGTTGTTATGCGGGGGCGAGGCACAACTCTAGCCGCCGCCCGATCGTGCAGCCATGGCTGTGGCGCATGCCGTATAAGGCAGCTCGGCAAATAACCGCACAGGCCGTTGCCGAGCCACTCGGGCTGTGGCATTACAGGAAAGGCTGAATGCTGAAGGAGCCAGCAATGAACCTGAATCAAGTCACTGTCGCGGTCACCGATGTACCGCGCGCGATCCGCTTTTACCAGCAACTGGGGCTGCAACTGATTGTCGAGAGCCTGCCGGACTATGCGCGGTTTTGCTGCCCCGATGGCCAGGCGAGCTTTTCCCTGAGTCGAGTCGAAAAAGTGCCGGCCAGCCAGACGCTGATTTACTTCGAATGCGCTGCACTGGATCAGACCGTCGCGCGCTTGCAGGCTCAGGGCATCGCCTTCAGCATGTTACCGACTGACCAACCCTGGCTATGGCGCGAGGCCTACCTGCAGGACCCCGATGGCAATCCCCTGTGCCTCTACCATGCCGGCGTAAACCGCCTGAATCCGCCCTGGCGGCTGAGCTGAAGTGTTCGGTACGGCGATTTTATTCCCGACCGGCAAGCCACTTATGATGGCCTGCGGCTAGACTCCCCACAGCGCTCGACTCAACGGATTCTGCCCTAAGGTTTGTGCATGAGAATAACCCGCCGTTTTTCAACTGCGTCGCCTGTATTTACCCTCCTTGTGCTGCTCGTATTGGCCCCGTTGGCGAGTGCCGACAGCCTGCGCGTTGGCTACTTCGACCTGCCGCCGCATACGCCGTTGCCAGGGCAGCCCGATAGTGCAGGGACGGCGATTGCCTACTTCGGGAAAATTGCCGAGCGCATGCAACTGGATGCGGTGAGTTACCAACGCTATCCGTTGTCGCGGCTGTTGCAGATGCTGCAACGTGATCAGCTGGATATGGCGCTGATCCTGGCCAAAACCCAAGAGCGTGAGGCGGCACTGGTCTACCCGGCACAGCCCTTTGTGGTGGTGCAGCCGTTGCTGCTGGTGGCCCGCGAGCACCCTCTGCAGCGGGTGGATTCGGTCGAGCAACTGCTGCCCTTGCGCTTAGGTGCCTGGCAGGACGGCTATCGCTCGCCCATGCTGCGTGATCCGCGTTTGCAGCTGCAAACCCTGAGCAGCAGCCATGTATTGACCCAGAGTATGGAGATGATCAAGGCCGGTCGACTGGAAGCGTTCTACCACCCCGATGACCTCGCCGTGCGCTATCAGGTGCAACACCTGGGCATGCAAGACAGCATTCGCCTGCTGCCGTTACCCAAGGAGCAGATGCAGTTGTATTCGGCATTCTCTCGCGCCGCAGCCGGGCGCTACTTGCAACGCTATGAACGGGCGCAGGCCGAGGTGGCTGCGCAGCAGGGCTATGCGGCGTTCTTTAGTGAACACCTGTTACCGGCTGCTGCGCACTAGGACGGCTAGTCGATAAACAGATCGGTCATCAATTTGCCGGCTGGATCATAGCGGTACTGCTCGAAGTCTTCCTGACCTTGCTCGCGGAGGATTTCTTCGTCGATCAGCAGGCGTCCGCTGATGCTGCGTTCGCTGCTGGACAGGATGGCGTGAGCGGCATCAGCCATGATCGCCGGCAGGCGTGCGGCCTTCATCACCGCCGGGCCGCCGGCTTCGAATTCGATGGCGGCGGTGGCGATCACCGTCTTCGGCCACAGCGAGTTGACGCTGATGCCGTACTTCTTGAATTCCTCATGCATGCCCAATGTCAGCATGCTCATGCCGTATTTGGTAGTGGTGTAGGGGCCGTAGTTGGCGAACCACTTGGGGTCTAGGTTAAGCGGCGGCGACAGGCTTAGAATATGGCCGCGGCTGTCCTTGAGGTAGGGCAACGCCGCCTGGCTGCAGACCATCACCGCGCGGGTGTTGATCTGGAACATCAGGTCGAAGCGCTTGGGCTCGAGCTTTTCCACCCCCACCAGCTTGATCGCGCCGGCGTTGTTGATCAGCACATCAATGCCGCCAAAATGGTCAGCGGCCTGGGCCATGGCGGCTTTGACCGCGTTCTCGTCACGTACATCCAGTTGCAGGGCCAGGGCCTTGCCGCCTGCTTCTTCAACCTCGGCAGCCACCGAGTGGATGGTGCCCGGCAGTTTGGCGTGGGGTTCGGCGCTCTTGGCGGCTATAACGATATTGGCACCCTGAGCAGCGGCCTTGAGGGCGATTTCGCGGCCGATACCACGGCTGGCACCGGTGATAAACAGGGTTTTGCCTTGCAGTGACATAGGCGTGCTCCGTGACTTGTTATGGTTTTTTATGGAGTGGTGGGAGGGGCTTTAGCCGCGACATGCGTTCAAACCGTCGCGGCTAAAGCCCCTCCCACGAGATGCAATCAGCTTTCGCTGGCTTCGATCTCTACCAATAGCTGGCGGTTCTTCACCTGGTCGCCACGGCTGATACCCACGCGGCGCACCACGCCGTCGATGCTGGCCTTGAGTGGGTGTTCCATTTTCATCGCTTCCAGCACCACCAGCAGTTGGCCTTTACTGACTGTGGCGCCTTCCTCAACCAGTACCTCGACAATCGCGCCATCCATCGGTGCTTTCACGCTGCCTGAGCCCGCGCCGGCAGCGCTGCTGACCGGCAGATGAGTGATGTCGCTAAGTTGCAGGTTGCCGTTGTGACCGTATAGCCAGAGGTTTTCCCCGGCCAGGTGATAGGCCATGCGCTGGCGAATACCGTCCAGTTCCAGAGTGGCCCAACGGCCATCGCTGACCAGCAGTGTGAGACGGACCTGCTGCTCGCCAATCTTGGCCAACAGGCTGGGTTGCGGGCCGTCGATCAGTACTTCAAGTTCCACGGCAAATTGCTGTTCGCCCTGCTTGAGCAGAAAGCGCCAAGGCGCGCTGCCGGCGTTGCGCCAGCCGGCGAGGCCACCCTGGTGGGCGCGGGCATTGGCCGATTGCTGGAACAGCAGGGCGGCAGCGGCAGCCAGCTCGCGGGCGGCAGGCGGCTGCGGGCTCAGGCTTGGGTCGCTGGCGAAATGCTCGGCGATAAAGGCCGTAGTGGCGTTGCCGGCGGCAAACTCAGGGTGGCTAAGCAGGTTGGCGAGAAAGCGCTGGTTGCCGTTAACGCCGAGCAGTACGCAATCCTCCACCGCGCGCACCAGCTTGCGCCGCGCTTCTTCACGGGTCGCGCCATAGGCGATGACCTTGGCCAGCATCGGGTCATAGAATGGCGTGATGGCCTGGCCTTCGACCAGGCCGTGGTCGATGCGCACGCCATCGCGCAGCGCCGGTTCCCAGCGCAGGGCCGTGCCGGTTTGCGGCAGGAAGTTGTGCGCCGCGTCTTCGGCGTACAGGCGCACTTCCATGGCATGGCCGGTCAGACGGATTTCTGCCTGCTTGAGCGGCAGCGGCTGGCCGGCGGCTGCGCGGATTTGCCAGGCGACCAGGTCCTGGCCGGTGATCAATTCGGTCACCGGGTGTTCGACTTGCAGGCGGGTGTTCATTTCCAGAAAGAAGAACTCGCCGCTCTGGTCCAGCAGAAACTCCACGGTGCCGGCGCCGACATAGTTGACCGACGCCGCCGCTTTCACTGCCGCCTCGCCCATGGCCTGGCGCAGTTCAGGCGTCATCACCGGGCAGGGCGCTTCCTCGACCACTTTCTGGTGGCGGCGCTGCACCGAGCAGTCGCGCTCACCGAGATAAACGATGCTGCCGTGCTGGTCGCCAAACACCTGGATTTCCACATGGCGTGGTTGAATTACCGCACGTTCGAGAATCAGCTCGCCGCTGCCGAAGGCATTCTGCGCTTCGGACCGCGCGGTGCGGATCTGCGCCAGCAGTTCACTGGATTCGTGCACCAGGCGCATGCCACGGCCGCCGCCACCGGCGCTGGCCTTGATCATCAGCGGGTAGCCAATACGCTCGGCCTCGCGGCTCAGGGTCTCGTCATCCTGCGCGGCACCTTCGTAGCCGGGAATGCACGGTACGCCGGCTTCGAGCATGGCGATCTTCGACAGGCGCTTGCTGCCCATCAGGTGGATGGCTTCCACGGTCGGGCCGATAAACACGATGCCGGCCGCTTCACAGGCGCGGGCGAACTCGGCGTTCTCGGAGAGAAAGCCATAGCCGGGGTGGATCGCGTCGGCACCGGTTTTCTGCGCAGCCTGGATGATGTTGTCGATCACCAGATACGACTGATTGACCTGCGCCGGACCGATGCACACGGCTTCATCGGCCAGCTGCACATGGCGTGCGCCGGCATCGGCCTCGGAGTACACGGCCACGGTGCGGTAGCCGAGGTCCTGGGCGGTGCGCATCACCCGGCAGGCGATTTCCCCGCGGTTGGCGATCAGAATCTTGTTAAAGGCGGGCATCTGTGTGCTCCTGCTGGTGATGGGTATCGCTGCGCTCAACCCATCCTACGGTCATGTTGTAGGAGCCAGCTTGCTGGCGATCCCGGTGGTTGCTGATCGCGAGCAAGCTCGCTCCTACAGCCTGTGTTATCTGCTTATTGCGCCCACTTGGGCGCGCGTTTCTGTACAAAAGCCATGGTGCCTTCGATGCCTTCGCTGCCGGTTACCGCTGCGGCGAATTGCTCGGCGGCGCGGTCGAGCAGCGGGCCGAGGGCTTCGTGTTCACTGGCCAGCAGCAGGGCCTTGGTCTGCGCATTGGCTTGCGGCGCGCATTGGCGTACCTGGCTGAGCACCTGTTGCAAGCGGACATCGAGGTGCTCGCTGTCGACTTCACTAAAGTGCACCAGGCCCAGGCGCTCGGCTTCGCTGCCGTTAAAGCGGGCGGCGGTCAGGACCAGGCGGCGGGTCTGGGTCAGGCCGATGCGCTTGACCACAAAAGGCGCGATCTGCGCGGGCAGTATCCCCAAGGTGGTTTCCGGCAGGCCGAACTTGGCGTCCTGCTGGCAGATGGCAATGTCCGACACGCAGGCCAAGCCAAAACCGCCGCCCAGCACGGCGCCTTCCAGCACGGCAATCAGCACCTGCGGTGTGTTCTGCGCCTCTTCCAGCAAGCTGCCGAAGGCGCGGTTAAGGCTGCGGTAGGCGTCGCCACCGGCCGCTCTGGCACCGGCCATATCCTTGATATCGCCGCCGGCGCAGAAATGCCCGCCTGCACCACGCAGCACAATGGCGCGTACGCTCAGATCATTGCGCAGGCTTTCCAGTACGGCGCGCAGCTCCGTGACCATGGCCAGGCTCATGGCATTGCGGCTGTCCGGGCGATTGAGGGTGATGTGCAGCACGCCGGCGTCGAGGTTTAGCAGCAGGGTTTCGCAGTTCGGTAGGTCGGCCATGGCAGGCTCCTTGATGTAGGTGCAAGGGGAAGGTGGCCGTAGGGTGGGTCACGTTTTATCGACCCACCGAGCGGTGCCACGGTGGACGTAAAAGCGACGTCCACCCTACGTTCAGCCCTTCTTTTTCCCCGGCAGAATGCCCATCAGCTTGCAGATAATGCCCAGCATGATTTCGTCGGCACCACCGCCGATGCTCACCAGGCGCACATCACGGTAGGCGCGGGCCACCGGGTTTTCCCACATGTAGCCCATACCGCCCCAGTACTGCAGGCAGCTGTCGGTGACTTCACGGCCGAGGCGGCCGGCCTTGAGTTTGGCCATGGAGGCCAGGTTGGTGACGTCACGGCCACGCACGTACTGCTCGGTGGCCTGGTAGACCAGGGCGCGCAGGCACTCGATTTCTGTTTGCAACTCGGCCATGCGGAAGTGAATGACCTGGTTGTCGATCAGCGCATTACCGAAGGTTTTGCGCTCCTTGCAGTAGTCGATGGTGGCGTTGATGCAGTGCTCCAGTCCCTTGATCATGTTGGCCGCGCCGAACAGGCGCTCTTCCTGGAACTGCAGCATTTGCATCATAAAACCGGCACCTTCATGGCCGATGCGGTAGCGCTGCGGCACGCGCACGTTGTCGAAGAACACCTGGGCGGTCTCCGAGCTGCGCATGCCGAGTTTGTCCAGGTGCGGGCTGACGGTGATACCCGGGGTGTTCATCGGCACCATGATCAACGATTTGTTGACGTGCGGCTTGTCATCGCTGGTGTTGGCCAGCAGGCAGATAAAGTCAGCGGACGGCGAGTTGGTGATCCACATCTTGCTGCCGTTGATCACATAGTCGCTGCCGTCTTTCTTGGCAGTGGTTTTCAGCCCGGCCACATCCGAGCCGGCACCGACTTCGGAGACGCCGATACAGCCGACCATCTCGCCGGCAATTGCTGGTTTGAGGAATTCCTCGCGCAGCTCATCCGAGCCGAAGCGTGCCAGAGCCGGGGTGCACATATCGGTCTGCACGCCGATGGACATCGGGATACCGCCACAGATGATGGTGCCGAACTCTTCGGCAGCGACGATCGAGTAGCTGTAGTCCAGGCCCATGCCGCCGAATTTTTCCGGCTTGGAGATGCCCAGCAGGCCGAGGTCGCCGGCTTTCTTGAAAATATCGTGGATCGGGAAGCGGCCGTCCTTTTCCCATTGCTCGACGTGCGGGTTGATTTCCTTGTCGACAAAGTTACGGACCGTGCGGCGCAGCTCTTCGTGTTCTTGGGTAAAGATCATTGTTGTTCTCCTGTAGGGTGCGCCGTGCGCACCGTCAATCATGGTCGTGGTGCGCGCGGCGCACCCTACGGTTAAAAGCGTGCAACACCGAAAGCGTTGGATTTAAGTGGCCGCAGACGCGCTTCCTCGCAGATATCGAGTAGGTAGCCGAGCAGCTTGCGCGTATCGCGCGGGTCGATCAGGCCGTCGTCCCACAGGCTGGCGGTGCCGTAGAGTGCGGTGGACTGGCTGTCGAGTTTCTGCGCAGTGACTTGCTCGAGCATGTCGAGCATTTTCGGATCGGCTTCCTTGCCTTCCTTGAGGTGCTTGTCCTCGGTAACGATGCGCAGCACCTTGCCGGCCTGGGCACCGCCCATCACGGCGGTTTTGCTGTTGGGCCAGGCGAAGATAAAGCGTGGGTCGAGGCCGCGGCCGCACATGGCGTAGTTGCCGGCGCCGTAGGAGCCGCCGACGACGATGGTCAGCTTCGGCACTGTGGCGTTGGCCACGGCCTGGATCATCTTCGAGCCGTGTTTGATCACGCCCAGCTGTTCCGACTCGGTGCCGACCATAAAGCCGGTGGTGTTATGGAAGAACAGGATCGGCGTATTGCTCTGCTCGCACAGCTGGATAAATTGCGCCGCCTTAGCCGCGCCTTGTGGGGTGATCGGGCCGTTGTTGCCGATAAAGCCGCAGGGCTGGCCCTCGATCTGCAAGTGGCCGCAGACGGTCTGGTTGTCGAACTCGTTCTTGAAGTCGAGGAAGGCTGAGCCGTCGGCGATGCGGGCGATGATCTCGCGCACGTCGTAGGGCTTCTTGGCGTCGGCCGGCACCAGGCCGAGCAGTTCTTCAGCCGGGTACAGCGGCTCGCTGTAGACCTTGGCCGGACGCGCCGGCAATTGGGCATTCCACGGCAGCATGGCGAGAATTTCACGCGCCAGGCGCACGCCGTCGGCGTCATTCTCGGCCAGGTATTCGGCAGTGCCGGCGACCTGGGCGTGCATCTCCGCGCCGCCGAGTTGCTCATCAGTGGCGATTTCGCCGGTGGCAGCTTTCAGCAGCGGCGGGCCGGCGAGGAACATCTTGGCCTTGCCACGCACCACCACCACATAGTCCGACAGCCCCGGCTGGTAGGCTCCGCCGGCGGTGGAGGAACCGTGCACCACGGTGACCTGCGGCAAGCCCATGGCGGACATGCGCGCCTGGTTGGCAAAGCCGCGTGCGCCTTCGACAAAGATGTCGGCGGCATAGTTGAGGTTGGCACCGCCACTTTCGGTCAGGGCCACCACCGGCAGCTTGTTCTCGAAGGCGATCTGTTGCAGGCGCAGGGTTTTCTTTAGGCCGGTAGGGGAGATGGTGCCGCCCTTGATCGCACTGTTGCTGGCGGTGACCAGGCAGCGCACCCCAGCGATATAGCCGATGCCGGAAATGATCCCGCCGCCGGCCTGGGTACCATCCTTGTCATCGTGCAGCTTGTAGCCGGCCAGCGACGACAGTTCGAGAAACGGCGCACCGGGGTCGAGCAGCAGGTTTAGGCGTTCGCGCGGCAGCAGCTGGCCGCGCTTTTCGAATTTAGGTTTGGCCTCGGCGGCCTTGTTCAGGCAGTTCTGTTCGATCTCGCGAAAGCTGGCCACGGCTTTGAGCATGGCCTCGCGGTTGGTGGCGAACTCTTCGCCGTGTACATCAATATCGGATTGAATAATGGGCATGGCGTTACTCCTGATCCTTCAGCACATCGGGCACATATGCCCGGTGAAAGCCGTTATAGGACTCGCTGTTTTTCGCCTTGCCCAGGGTCCAGGCACGGGTGCCCTGGCTAGCGGCGCCGTCGATGCGGATGGTGTTGCCGCTGATGAAGTTGGCACCCGGCGTGAGCAGGAAGACGATGGCGGCGGCCACTTCCGATTCGCTGCCGATGCGTTGCAGCGGCACGTGATCCTTGAGGTTGCGGATCATGTTTTTCATCGATTCGGGGTAGGTGTCCATGCCGCTGGAGGCGATCCAGCCCGGTGCTACGGCGTTGACCCGCACCCCGGCGTGACCCCATTCATAGGCGGCGGTCTTGGTGAAGTTCTCCATACCGGCGCGCGCCGCACCGGAATGGCCCATGCCGGGCATGCCGCCCCACATGTCGGCGAGCATGTTGACGATGCTGCCGCCGTGTTTGCTCATGCTCTGCAGGAAGACTTCCTTGGCGATCAGAAAGCCGCCGACCAGGTTGGTGCGCACCACGGTCTCGAAGCCTTTCTGGTTGATGCCGATCAACGGCGCGGGAAACTGGCCGCCGGCATTGTTGACCAGGTGATGAATCTGCCCGCGCTCGGCAACCACGGTTTTGACCATGGCCTTGACCGCGTCTTCATCACGGATATCGCAGACCTGAAAGCTGGCGCTACCGCCGTCTTCGATGATTTCGCCACAGGTGGCTTCGAGTTTTTCCAGCTTGCGCCCGACCAGCACCACATGGGCACCCAGGTTGGCCAGCTCGTGGGCGGTGCAACGGCCGATGCCGCTGCCGCCACCAGTGACCATGATGGTCTGGCCGCTGAACAGGCCGGGTTTGAAGACTGAGTTGTAGGTCATTTTTATTGTTGTCCTGAGTGGTTCCGGTGCGCGCAGCGCACCCTACGGGGCGATGTAGGGTGCGCTGTGCGCACCGCTCAAAGTCTCGGCCAGTGCGCGGGGCACTGGTATCGGGAATTCCAGCAGCTGTTGGGCGAAGGCCTTGCCTTGTGGGTCGATACGCAAGGAGGCGACGCCGCCGCCTCCCAGGGCGTTTTCCAGCAAGAAGTTCAGACTATGGCTGCCGGGTAGATACCAACGGCTGACCTTGCCGGTTTGCCCATCTAGCGTGTGCTGCATCCATTCGGCCACGGCACCCTCGGTGAGCGCAGCGGCGATCCAGGCCAAGTACTCGGGCTTTCTGGCCATCACACCGATATTGCTGTGGTTGCCCTTGTCACCGGAGCGCGCCACCGCCAGCTTGATCAGCGGCACTGCAGTGTCGGCTTGGCCGCTCGGCAGTGGAGCAGCGATGTCGGCTGCAATCTGTGTGCGGTCCAGTAGCGCGATCTGCGGCAGTGCAACAGGTGTACGTTCGCCGTTCAGTTCCACTTCCATGGCGCAGGCGTTTTTGTTTGCCAGGAAGCTGAACAGGCGAATCACCGGGTAAACCGTAGGGCGGCCGCCGACGATGCCGGTCAGGCCCGGTGCCATGCCGGTCGCCGCCTGGGCGATCTCGCGGGAGAACAGCACCAGCGCCTCCTTCTTGGCATGGCGCACGGCGATCTTGATCACGATCTCGCGGGAGTCATTGCGCTGGCCACGTGGGCCGTAGGTGGCTTCGGAGCCGAGCAATTCGATGCTGACTTCCTTGTAAGGCCCCCAACCGCGCTCGGCGAACATTTCCTCGGTCTTGCGGATGATCGCCTGGCTGACGCGCTGGGCTTTCTTCACCGCATCAAGGCCGGCCATCAGGCAGCTGGCTGTGCAGCGGAAACCGTCCGGGTAGGTGGCGCTGACTTTGTACTGATCAGTCGGCGGCAGGCCGCGCGCGCCTTTCAGCTCCACGCGGTTGTCGCCGACCTGGCTCAGTTGCACCTGGGTGAAGTCGCAAAGCACATCGGGCAGGTAATAGGCCCGTGGATCGCCGATTTCATAAAGCATCTGTTCGCCCACGGTAAAAGGCGTGACCAAGCCGCCGGAACCTTCCGGCTTGGTCACGACAAAACTGCCGTCGGCCGCCACTTCCACCACCGGGAAGCCGATATGTTCGTAGTCCGGCACGCTTTCCCAGTCGGTGAAGTTGCCGCCGGTGCACTGCGCGCCGCATTCGATGATATGCCCGGCCAATGCGGCCTGAGCCAGCTGGTCGTAGTCGCTCCAGCTCCAGCCGAACTCATGCACCAGGGCGGCGCTGACCACGGCGCTGTCGACCACGCGACCGGTGATGACGATATCCGCATCGAGCTTCAGAGCTTCGACGATGCCCGGCGCGCCAAGGTAGGCGTTGACCGAGACGCAGAAGGGCGGCAGTGGTGCGCCGCTAAACATTTCTACGGTGCCAGCCTTGGCCAGTTCGCCGAGTTTGGGTTGCAGGTTGTCGCCATGCAGCACGGCAATTTTCAGACTGACCCCGGCCTGCTCGCAGGCGGCGGCCAGGGCGGCGGCGCAGGCGCTCGGGTTGACCCCGCCGGCGTTGCTGATCACGTGGATTTTCTTGGCGGCGATCTCACCCAGCAGCGGCGTCAGCACTTCGACAAAATCACGGGCGTAGCCGTCATCTGGCTTCTTCATCCGCGCGCCAGCCATGATCGACATGGTGACTTCGGCCAGGTAGTCGAACACCAGGTAATCCAGTTCGGTGCCCTTTACGAGCTGGGCGGCGGCGGTGCTGGTATCGCCCCAGAAGGCGGAAGCACAGCCGATGCGTACGGTTTTAGTCATTGGAAGAGTCCGCAACACAGGATTAAGGTGAACTGAAGGCTACCAAGCAAGCGCTTGGTTGAAAAGCCCTGCGGCGAATCTTTCTAACCGAAAGTGTGGCCAAGCGCTTGCTTGGGTGGCTGGCGCAGCATAAATTTCACTAATAACGACAAGCACTTGGGCAATAACGCTTAGGGCGTCAGGCGCAAGGCAAGAAAAGCTGGAGAGCATTTAGCGTGGATGATCAACAAGCGCAGGCGGTGATGCGGGACCTGGTGGCCAGTGGGCAGATCACCGATCCGGACAGCGCGCGCGGCAAATTGCTGCAAACCGCCGCACACCTGTTCCGCAGCAAGGGCTACGAGCGCACCACGGTGCGTGATCTGGCCAGTGCTGTGGGCATTCAGTCCGGCAGCATCTTTCATCACTTCAAGAGCAAGGACGAAATCCTACGTTCGGTGATGGAGGAGACGATTCGCTACAACACCGCGCTGATGCAGGCCTCCCTGGCTGATGCGACGGATTTGCGCGGTCGTGTGCTGGCGCTGATTCGCTGCGAGCTGCAATCGATCATGGGTGGCACCGGTGAGGCCATGGCCGTGTTGGTGTATGAATGGCGCTCGCTGTCGGAGCAGGGCCAGGCATTTATCCTTGAACTGCGTGACAACTATGAGCAGCTTTGGCTGCAAGTGTTGGGTGAAGCCAAGGCAGCTGGCTACATCAAGGCGGATCCGTTTATTTTGCGTCGCCTGCTGACTGGCGCGCTGAGTTGGACCACCACCTGGTTCCGTCCGGAAGGGCCGATGACCCTCGATCAGTTGGCTGAAGAGGCCCTGTCTCTGGTGATCAAAGACGCTTGAGCAAATTGAGCTACGCTTAATATGGCGTTTTGATAGTATTTTGGCGTCAAATAATTATTGATGCTGTCAGAGCGTCCTATTGCTGTATCCAGTCTGCTGAGGTCTGTCGTTTGCCCAAGCTGTTCAAGGGGCTGCTCTTCCTGTTTGCGTTGACGCTGGCCTGTACGACCCAGGCGGCCGTTGACGTGCGGGTGGGGGCCTACCATTTCCCGCCTTATGTGGTGAAACCGGAAGGTGACCGCGTGGGTGGCCTGCTGCCGGAGTTGCTGCAGGCGCTTAACCAGTCGCAGAGAGACTATCGCTTTACGCTGGTCGCAACTTCGACCATGCGCCGTTACCGTGATCTGCAGAACGGCCGCTTTGATCTGATCCTCTTCGAATCTCCCGGCTGGGGCTGGCAGGGTATTGCTCATGCAGCTCTGGATCTGCATATCAACGACGCCGAAGTCTATGTCGCCCGCCTGCAACCGGGCCGTGACGAGCACTATTTCGATAATCTGAATGGCAAGCGCATGGCCCTGTACAGCGGTTATCACTATGGCTTTGCTGATTTCAATTCGGACAAACAGGTGCTCACCCAGCAATACAATGCTGTGTTGACCTATTCCCATGACAGTAACCTGATCATGTTGCTGCGTGGCCGTGCCGATGTGGCGGTGGTAACGCGTTCTTACTTGCGCGCTTATCAGCAGCGTTACCCCGAACAAAGCAGCGCGCTGCTGGTGTCCAGGCGGGTTGATCAGGTCTATCAGCATCAGGCGCTGTTTCGGCCGCTGTCGGCCATTTCGCCGCAGGCCTTTGCGGACCTGCTTAAACAACTCAATCGCGATAAACATTTGGAACAGTTGCTGGGCAGATACCACTTGCGGGAAGTTTCCGTACCCTAAATGACTGAAAATGCTCTGTTCGGTCAGGTTCGCCTGGAGTAGGCTGCAAACAACAAAAAATAAGGACGTTGGCGTCGTATGGGGCTTTTCGGGCGAGGATTCAGGATCTGTGGCGCGGCGCTGGCGTTAGTGCTGGCGCAGTCGGCAATTGCCGCGCAGGAAGTGCGTGTGGCGGCGGTGTATTTTCCTCCTTATGTATTCAAGGCTGAACAGCATCAGGCTCGCGGGCTGTTGGCCGATTTGCTGACGGCCCTGAATCAGGCGCAGAGCCAATTCAGCTTTGTCATGGTGCCCACGTCGATCAAGCGGCGTTTTCGCGACTTTAGGCAGCAGCGCATTGATCTGGCCATTTTCGAAAATCCCGGTTGGGGCTGGCAGGATGTGCCGCACGCAGCCGTGGACATGGGCCTGGAGGACTCCGAAGTGTTTGTCGCGCGGGCTGAGCCGGGGCGCGACCAGCGCTATTTCGACACCCTCACCGGCAAACGCCTGGCGCTTTACCACGGCTATCACTATGCCTTTGCCCAGTTCAATGCCGAGCCGGGTTACCTGAGCAAAACCTTCAACGCCTCGCTGAGCCATTCCCATGAGAGCAATCTGCTGATGGTGCTGCATCAGCGTGCGGAAATTGCTTTGGTAACGCGCTCCTATATTGGCGATTTTCTCGAGCGCAATCGCCAGTTTGCCGGGCAGTTGCTGATTTCCGAGCGGGCCGATCAGCGTTATCGCCACCATGTGATCATTCGCCCAGGGGCGCCTATCAGCCCTGAGCAGTTTTCGGCGATTCTCGAAATGTTGCGGAAAAACGGCCAGTTGACGCAGATTTTTGCGCGCTACCAGGTTGCCGTCAGCCCAGGCGTAACGGGTAGCTCAATAGCAGAAGGTGCAACAGATTGACCGCACCATGCAAGGCAACGGCCAGGCTGATGCGTCCGCTGAAGTGGAAAATAAGCCCGTAACCCAGCCCCGCGACTCCGGCAACCACGGCAAACAATGGGCTGAAGGGGATGTGTACGGCAGCGAACAGTAGCGTTGTCAGGCCAATCCCAAGCCAGGCACCCAGCCAACTGACCAGGAAGCGCTGCAGTAACCCGCGAAACAGCAACTCTTCGGCCAGCACGGCCACGCCCAGATTGACCGCCAACCACAGCCACAGCTCGCTGGGCCATTTTGGCTGCCAGCCTACCAACCCCACACCGATTGCCAGTACCGGCACGGCCAGCAGGGTTAGTGCGGCTGTCAGCCAGACACGGTAGGTCAGTGGCTTGTTTGCAGGCGGCTGCCCCAGCCACCAGGCAAGCAGCGTAAGGCCTACCAGCAGCTTGTCCCAGGACAGACGCAGGGTGTAAGGCACGGCGTCGCTGCTGAGCTGCTGGGCCGGCCACAGTGGTGTGGCGCTGAAGCCGGGAACGGCGTGGGCGGCCAGGGCAATGCAGGCGCACAGCGCAAGAACCACCCACAGTGACGTGGGCAGCAGCTTGTCGGCATATAGCAGTAACGCGCTCAGAACCACACCCGCCGCCAGACCTACAAGCTGGATATAGCCCAGCGCAAAGCCCATGCCCAGGCACAGGGTTGGCAGCAGCAAACGCAGATGCAACGGCATGGCACGTCCTTGTTGTACGAGGCGTTAGCGTTCGCGGGCGTCCTTGGCTTCCTGTTCCAGCTGGCGCTGGCGGATTTTGGCCAGTTGTTCTTCGCTCAGCGGCAGCGGTTTTGCGGTGCGCAGCAGCACCATCAGGCCGCCAACGATGGAGCCCAGCACGAGCAGTATGAATAACCAGATATACCAGGTCATGGGTGCTTCCTCGGAGGGAGAGTGGTCACCATAACGCGTTGGCGGCTGATCTGTCTGATCAGCCGCCAACCGGGCTTAACGCCTTACCTGCTTGAGGGTTTCGGCGATCAGGAAGGCCAGTTCCAGCGACTGATCGGCGTTCATCCGTGGGTCGCAGTGGGTGTGGTAGCGATCCGACAGGCCGTCTTCGGTGATCGGGCGCGCGCCGCCGATGCATTCGGTGACGTTCTGCCCGGTCATCTCGATATGGATACCGCCGGCGTAGCTGCCCTCGGCCTGGTGCACCGCGAAGAACTGCTTCACCTCGGCGAGGATCTGCGCAAAGTCGCGGGTCTTGTAGCCGCTGGAGGCCTTGATGGTGTTGCCGTGCATCGGGTCGGAACTCCACAGCACCTGGCGGCCTTCACGTTGCACGGTCTGGATCAGGCGCGGCAGGCCGGCTTCAACTTTGTCCGCGCCCATGCGCACGATCAGGTTGAGGCGACCGGGATCGTTGTCCGGGTTGAGGATGTCAATCAGGCGGATAAGGTCTTCGCTGCCCATGCTCGGGCCGACTTTTACCCCGATCGGGTTACCGACACCGCGCAGGAACTCGACATGTGCGCCGTCCAGCTGACGGGTGCGGTCGCCGATCCACAGCATGTGCGCCGAGCAGTCATAGAAGTCGCCGGTAAGGCTGTCCTTGCGCACGAAGGCCTGTTCGTAATTCAGCAGCAGCGCCTCGTGGGCGGTGAAGAAGCTGGTTTCACGTACTTGCGCTGCGCCGTCCATGCCGCAGGCGCGCATGAATGCGAGGGTTTCGTCGATACGGTCGGCCAGCGCGCTGTACTTCTCGCCCAACGCCGAGTTGGCGATAAAGTCGAGGTTCCACTGGTGCACCTGGTGCAGGTCGGCGAAACCGCCCTGAGCAAAGGCGCGCAGCAGGTTCAGCGAGGCGGTGGACTGGTGGTAGGCCTGCAACAGGCGCTCCGGGTCGGGCACGCGGCTGGCGGCGTCGAAGCCGATGCCGTTGACGATATCGCCGCGGTAGGCGGGCAGGGTCACGCCGTCGATGGTTTCATCGTTGGCCGAGCGCGGCTTGGCGAACTGGCCGGCCATGCGCCCGACCTTGACCACCGGGCAGCCGGCGGCGAAGGTCATGACGATGGCCATCTGCAGCAGCACCTTGAAGGTGTCGCGGATTTTCGCCGCGCTGAACTCGGCAAAACTCTCGGCGCAATCGCCACCCTGCAGGAGAAACGCGCGACCCTGGGTGACCTCGGCAAACTGGCGGCGCAGTTCGCGGGCCTCACCGGCAAACACCAGCGGCGGATAACCGGCCAGGGTCTGCTCGACCTGGGCCAGCTGCGCGGCGTTCGGGTACTGCGGTTGTTGCTGGATCGGCTTGGCTCTCCAGCTTTCAGGGCTCCAGGGTTGCGACATTGCGGCTCTCGGCTTAAGTCAATTTAGGCGGACGGGCATGGTAACCGATAAGCCATGGCCGGCAAGCCGATAGGCGCGATAGAGCTGCTGCATGATGCCGCATGGCTCGGGTTTGCCGCTTCTCTGTCGGGGCAGCCCATGGCTGCGATGCGTTTCGTATACACGGCCCGCTCCTACAGATGGTGATCCGGCTACATTTTCAGCCTGGCGTTACATCGCGGCTCGCGAGGAAGCGACCGAAACCTTGCTGCTGGCCCAGCTCGCTGGGGAACTCGCTGCCACGGCGGTAGGCGATACGGCCGTTGATCAGGGTGGCGTCCACCGCCGCATCGTTGCGTTTGACAACGCGCTCCAGGCCGAGCACTTCCATCGACGCTTCATGCATCTCGTCCAGCTCATCGGTCAGCCCGGTCGGGTTGACGATCACCAGATCGGCGCGGTCGCCGACGCGGATATAGCCGGCATCCACGCCGATAAAGTCCGCCAGCTCGCCGCTTAGACGATGGATCGCCCGGCCGGTGTGCATAAAGGGCGTGCCGGCCAGTTCGGCATCACGCACGTATTTGAGGAAGCGCAGCGGGAAGTTGTACTGGGCGATGGAGCGCAGGTGCGCGCCGGAGTCGGCGAAGCCCGGCTGGGTCCAAGGGCTGGACAGCAGCTTGTGCATCACGGGCTCGCGCTGGTTGCCGTAGCAGGTGGTCCACTTCAGCGCTTCGCGGTACTGGCAGGCCAGCTCGAAATAGGCGTCCACCGCATCCAGGCCACGACTCTCACCGAGCTGTTTGAAGTTCTTGCCGACCAGCGAAGCGTCCGGGCATTCGGTCACCCAGCAGTCGGAGAAGTCGCGGTGCCACAGGCCCTTGGTCAGCACGGCCTTGACCTGCTTCTTGAACAGGGCGCGGAACGCCGGCTCCAGCACCTTGCTGTACAGCTCGTCGGGATCCTTGATATTGCGCAGGATCTCGCCAGCGCCGAACTCCTCGAAGGCGTTTACGTTGAGGCCTTCGAGGCGCAGGGTGAACGGTGCCGGCAGGGTCTGCCAGCGGAAGTGGCCGCGCAGCACCTTATTCGCCAACCAGCCGGAGAGGCGGGTGAAGCGGTGCAACAGCGGCTGGGATTTCAGATCCAGAGCGGTGAGCATCGAGCACTTCAGTGGCTTGCGGAACCAGCCGTGGGCCTGCCAGAGGAAGGCGAACACGTTGACCTTGGTCACTGCATTCGGCGCGCCCTGCATCACCGCGCCACGGCGACGGAGGATGGCGAACAGCCGCGAGAACTCCTTCCAGCTGGCAAAGGTCGAGGGCAGCGGGCTGGACCAGGCGCGGTCGCCGTCCATCTTGTCGAGGCGCGTGGTCATCACCGACAGGCCAATGCAGCCGGCGTCCAGTGCCTCTTCCAGTAGCTGCTCCATGCGTTGCAGCTCGGCTTCGGTCGGCGTCACCTGGCTGGTAGCTCGCTCTAGGCCCATGACTGCCACGCGCAGTTCGGAGTGGCCGAGGAAAGAGCTGACGTTCGGCCCCAGTGGCTGCTGGTCGTAGAAGGCGCGGTAGCCGGCGGCGTCGCGCCAAGTCTTCTTCTCCTGCAGGATCGGCAGCACGTACTCGCGCGGCACCGCCTCGACGCGGGTGAACAGGTCGGAGCAGTCCTCGGCATCGGCCAGCACCATGCTGATCGAGCAGGAGCCGATGGTCACGCTGGTCACACCGTGGCGCACCGACTCCTTCAGCGCAGGGGCGGCGATCACTTCGGCGTCGTAGTGCGAGTGGATTTCCAGAAAACCAGGGGTGACCCACTTACCGGCGGCGTTGAGCACCTCGGGGCAGCCGCTCTCATCCAGCGGACTGAGGCTGACCGCATCGATGCGCCCATTCTTGATGCCGATATGCCGTAGCTGGCCCGGCTGGTTGCTGCCATCGAAATACAGGCCGTTCTTGATGATCACGTCGTAATTCATAACAAGCTCCAGGGCGCTAGCAGCAGGCCGCCGGTGACCAGCAGCAACAGGTAGATGGCAATGCGGAAATGCTGTTCGTTAAAGCGCTGGTGCAGGCGCTCACCCAGCCACACGCCGATCAGCAGCAAGGGGGCATAACTGAGCACCTGTGGCAGCGCGGGCAGCAGACGGCCGTCGAGCAGGAAGGCCAGCGTCAGCAGGCTGTTGAGGCTGAACCACACCGTGACCAGGGTGGCGCGCAGACGCGCCTTGTCCAGTTGTGTGCCGGCCAGGGCAAACACCAGCAGCGGCCCGCCGGAGGCGAACAGGCCATGGCTGATGCCGGCGCACAGGCTCAGCAGGCGGCTGAACCACAGCGGCCGAACCGCCTGCGCAGAGGCGTGGCGAATGCGCCACAGCTCGCGGGCGGCAAACCACAGCACCAGTGCGCCGAACAGGCGCTTGGCCAGGGCGGCGTCAAGGAAAGGCAGCAAGGCGTAGCCGATCAGCGTGCCGACGACCATGCCGGGCAGGATCATGCCCAGCAACAGGCTGCGGTCGATCATCTGCCGGTGCCGCCAGACCAGGTAGCCGGTCATGCAGATATTCAGCGGCACCAGGATTGGCAGCAATTGCTCAATCGGCAGCAGCAGCGCGCCGAGCGACAGGGCGATCACGATGCTGCCGAAGCCGGTGATGGCTTCCAGGGTGTAGGCCAGCAGGATAAAGCCGGCCAGGGCCAGCCAGGCGATTTCCATCAGTCCATCTCCGCAGCGAAACGCGCGCTCATCTTGCGGTAGTACAACCCTGGCGCAATGCGCCACAGCAGGCTGGCCAGCCAACTGCCACGGTCGGGGAACAGGCGTTCGCGGCCCTGGCTCTGCGCCTGGAGAATCTGCCCGGCCATCCAGTCGGCGCCGCGTATCTTGCCAATGGTCGAGCGCGCATGACCGGCCGGTTTGCCGTCAGCCCCGAGGGCGTTGAGGTCGATGGGAGTGTCCAGAAAGCTTGGGTACACCAGCAGCATGCCAATGCCGTCGCGGCGGGCCTCGGCGCGCAGCACTTCGAAAAACTGACCCAGGGCGCTTTTCGCCGCGCAATAGCCGGCGCGACCGAGCACCGGCATCCAGCCGGCCATGGAACCGATGGCGATGATCTGCCCACGGCTTTGACGCAGCAGCGGCAGGGCGCTCAGGGTCAGTTCGACCGGTGCGTGATAGTCCACGGCCATGACCTGGCGAAATACCGCCGGATTGGTCTGGCAGGTGGGTGAGCGGTGGGTGATGCCGGCGTTATTGATCAGCACATCGAGGCGGCCGAAACGCTCGCGGCAGGCGTGCAGCAATTGCTGGTGCAGGGCTGGATCGGTGATATCACCGGCCAGGCCGATCACCCGGTCTGCGCCCAGCTCAGTTACCCGCGCGGCCAGGCCGCTGGCATTGATATCGGTGAGCAGCAGGCCGTAGCCCTGGGCGTGATAAAGGCGTGCAAGCGCCCAGCCGAGGCCGCTGGCGGCCCCGGTGATCAGTGCAATATGCATCAGTGGGTGCCTTCGCCGAGCGCGTCGATCTGAACGGTGGCTGGCGGGTTGCGGGACCAGTACAGGGCCAGGATCAGCCCGGACAGCAGCTGCCAGCAGCCCCAGAACGCGGCAATCAGCAGCATGCCGCCGGCCTGGGGGAAGAAGGTGAAGATCAGCGCCATGCCCAGCGCTGAGTTATGGATGCCGGTTTCCAGGGTGACCGCCCGCACATCGGCTTCCGGCAAACGCCACAGCCGAGCGCAAAAGTAGCCCAGCAGCAGGGCCATAAAGTTGAGGGTGACCACCAGCCAGAAGAACAGATGGAAATGTTCGATGAACTGCTCGAAGTTCTTGAAGAATGCACCGCCAACGAAAGCCAGCATCACCAGCAGGGAGAAGTTGCGTAGCGGTTTTTCCAGCTTGTGCGCCAGTTGCGGTTGGCGCTTGCCCAGCAACATGCCGAGCACCATAGGAAGTACCAGTACCAGCAGCACCATCAGCAGCAGCTCGACCGGATCGACGCTGATTTCCGTGAGCAATGCACGGGTGTTGGGGTTGAGGCCGGCATACAGGGCGAAGTTGAGCGGGGTGAAGATCCCCGCCGTCACGCTCGATACCGCCGTAACGCTGGCCGACACCGCAACATTGCCACGGCCCAGCCAGGTCATGATGTTGGAGAAAGTGCCGCTCGGGCAGGTGGCGACCAAGATCATGCCCAAGGCCAGGCTTGGGTCGATCGGCAGGACGATGGTCAACAGGCAGGTCGAGGCCGGCAACAGGACAAACTGCACCAGCATGCCGATCAGCGGGGCCTTGGGCGCGCGCAGGATGCGTTTGAAGTCGTCGGCGCGCAGTTCCAGCGACACGCCGAACATCATCAGCGCGATGATCGCGTTCAGGGCAATCATTGCACTTGGGGAAAACTCAAGATTGACGGCAGGCATCGTGGCTTTCCTGGGCAGTGGTTGAGGTCAGAGACGGCAGGTTTTGCCGCAGTTCAGCGATGTGCTGCTTCACACTCGCGCGGTAGCTGTTCTTGTGTACGTAATAAGCCATACGTTCCAGCTTCAGGTAGCTATAGCCACCATCCAGGCGTTGGGTGCTGCGCGCCTGTACCAGCGTGCGAAAATTCTTCGCGGCGGCGCTACCGGCCTGCTGCTGGCGAATCACCAGGGCCACCAACTCGGCCTGCTCGTCGCGGCCCTGCCAGCCCAGCCCCGAGGCCTCGACCATGCCCATCATGAACAGGTTGTCGTACTCGGGGTGGAACACGTTGAGGTACAGCTGCGGCGCGCCGACATGGCTTGGCCAGTTGAGGTGCGTGCGGTCGATAAAGGGGTAATTGAGCGTGTAGCCGGTGCCCTGCAGAATCAGGTCGTACTCGGCCTGCTCGCCATCCGTGAAGGTCACCCGTTGCCCCTCGACCTTGGCCACATCTCGACGTGCCTTGATATCGCCATGGCCGAGGTAGTGCAGAACCAGAGAGTTCATCACCGGGTGTGATTCGTAGAGTTTGTAATCCGGGTCGGGCAGGCCGTATTGCGAGGGCTTGCCGACCAGGGCGCGCACCAGCAGACCATCGAGCAGCTGCTTGAGTGGACGCGGCAGCTTGATTGCGCCGCCCAGGGTGTCGGTAGGGCGACCGAGGGTGAACTTGGGCAGGAAGTAGTAACCACGGCGTACCGAGATATCCACCGAGGTGGCGCGGTGCACGGCGTCCACGGCAATGTCGCAAGCCGAGTTGCCGCAGCCGATCACTAGTACGCGCTTGCCATCGAACACGGCTGCCGAGCGGTAGGCTCTGGAGTGCATCAGCTCGCCGGTAAATGTGCCGGGCAACGTCGGCTGATTGGGTGTGTGCAGGGTGCCGTTGGCGATCAGCACACCCTCGAAGTGCCATTCACGCTGCACGCCCTGTTGTTCACTGATCAGCTTCCAGCCGTTGTCCAGGCGCTGGATATCGACCACCCGGGTGTTGAACTGGTAATGCGCATACAGGCCAAAGTGCTCGGCGTAGTCACGAAAATAACGGCGCATTTCACTGTGGTGCGGGTAAGGGGCCACTTCGCTGCGCATCGGGAATTCAGTGAACTGGGTGGTGCCCTTGGAGGAAATCAGGTGCGCCGAGTCATACATGGTGCTGTGCGGATTATCGATATCCCACAAACCGCCGACATCGCTGTGCTGTTCGAAACCGACAAAGTCGATGCCGTGCTTGTGCAGTTGACGTGCCGTGCACAGCCCCATGGGGCCGGAACCGATAATCGCGTACATGGCAAACCTCGATAAGCGCTTTTATTGTTGTAGTCGCAGACGATGAACTCGGCGCCCCCGACTGCGGCAAATTATCGCGTGACCAGGGGAGGGTGCCTCAATGACAATTAGCGCCTTTCCCCTGGCCGAAATGGTCGGGGATGTCACGGTGGAGTGTGCGGGATGCCAGGTTTACCTCCGGTTGGGCAGATGCCGGACCCGCTGCTGATCGCCGAAGTGCATGATGCCTTCGGGGTGATTCAGGTGGTCGAGATGGGTGCCTACCGCTTTCTCGAGTTTGGCGAGGCGATCGAGCAGAGCTGCGTGTATATGCCGGATCCCAGCTGGCTGGAATACGACTACACCCGCGCCATGCTGCTCGGAGCGCTGTGCCACGAGCACCCGGAAAGCGCGCTGTTTCTCGGCCTCGGTGCTGGCAACCTGACCCAGGCCTGCCTGAAGTTTCTGCCGCTGGACGATGTCGAGGTGATCGAATTGCGCGCCGATGTGCCGCGCCTGGCCATGGAGCATATGGGCCTGACCGATGACCCGCGCCTCACCATCCGCATCGGCGATGCCCTGGAGCTGCTGGAAAGCGCCGAGAAGACCGACCTGCTGTTTGTCGACCTGTACACCGACCATGGCCCGGCGACCGGGCACCTGGCCTGGCGCTTTCTGGAAAACTGCCAGAAGCAGCTCAATCCGGGCGGTTGGCTGATCATCAACCAGTGGGCCGGCAACGACGGCAAGCCGCTTGGGGCACCACTGCTGCGCGGCCTCTACCATCGGCATTACTGGGAGTGCCCGGTGAAGGAAGGCAATGTGGTGCTGCTGGTGCCGGCGGATCTGGAGCAGGAAATCGATTTTGATGAACTGCGCCGCCGCGATGCACTGCTGGCACCGCAGTTCGGTTATTCGCTGGAGTCGTTGATTAAAGCGGTGCGTCCAGCGACCTGAGTATCAGCGGATACATCGCGGTAGGGCGCGCGCGCCGCAGCCTTAGTTAATGGGTGCGCATGGCGCACCCTACGATGCTGGGCTTGTGAGATTGGCTGGACTCAGCGCCCTTTAAAGTCACCCGGCCGACGCTCCAGCATGGCCCGCACACCTTCTTGAGCATCTTCGCTGGCCATCAAGCGGGTCACCGTTGGGTGCAGGCTGGCCGCTGCCGCAGCTGGACCTTCAACCACGGCCTGACGCGCCGACGCCAGGGTAGCCTGCACGCCCAGCGGGGCTTGCGCGGCAATACGCTCAGCCAGCCATAGGGCCTTGGGCAGCAGCTCCTCACTGGCCACTACCTGCTGGATCAGCCCCAGGCGATAGGCTTCGTGGGCGTCGAACTCATCGCCGGTGAGCAGCCAGCGCATGGCGTTGCCCCAGCCGGCGCTCTGGTGCATGCGCAGGGTCGCGCCGCCGAACGGGAAGATGCCGCGCTGCACCTCCATCTGCGCGAAGCGGGTGTTGCTGGCGCACAGGTTGATGTCCGACGCCAGCATCAGCTCGATACCGATGGTGTAGCAGTAGCCTTGGGCCGCGACTATTACCGGTTTGCTCACGCGCGGCCCGCCGAATACCCCCCAAGGGTCGCAACCCGCCTCCGGGATCTTCCACCCTGCAGCAAACTGGGCGGCCACATTGGCCAGGTCCAGGCCGGCGGTAAAGTGTTCGCCATGAGCAAATACCAGCGCCACCCGCGCCTCGCTGTCGCGTTCGAACTCACCATAGGCCAGGCACAGGTCATCGAGCATAGGCATGTCGAAAGCATTGCGTTTGCTCGCTCGGTCCAGGCCGATCAACATGATTTGGCCGCGTTTTTCACGGCTGACGCGGCCGCTGGTGCTTTGGGTCATGGCAGTGAGTCCTTGTAGGCAGGTTATGAAGGTAGACGCTGTGCTACTACAGCGTGCCATTTGCAGGCTACCAGAGGATGACGATTTGGCCTTGTCCAAGCTCTATTTGTGCAAAAACCAGCACATTGGCCAGGTTTTCCGGTATAGTGCGCGCCGGTCAATTTTTGGCCACGTTCAGGTAGTGCAAATCGCCCGAAGCTCGACTTCGGCAGCCAGTCCGCAAAGCGGGCTATCCTTGACGATTCATTTATCACCGTTTTCGCAAATCCCCGCCGACAGAGCTGCCAGGGTGACCTTTGGGTCTTACACGGCATGCGCAGCTTTGGAACATGGGTCTTTGCGGATGCACTAGAGGCAGACCCATGACCCAGGAAACCGGCGGCTTCGCCGCACTCGGACTCAACTCCAATATTCTCGCTGCACTGACCGCTGTCGGTTATGAAGAGCCGTCGCCGATTCAGGCGCAGGCCATTCCCGTGATTCTGTCCGGTCAGGACATGATCGGTCAGGCCCAGACTGGTACCGGCAAGACCGCCGCTTTCGCCCTGCCGATCCTGTCGAAGATCGACCCAGCCAAGAAAGAGCCACAGGCGCTGATTCTCGCGCCGACCCGTGAGCTGGCCCTGCAAGTGGCCACCGCCTTTGAAACCTATTCCAAGCAGATGCCTGGCCTCAACGTGGTTGCCGTTTACGGCGGCGCACCGATGGGCCCGCAGCTGAAAGCCATCCGTCAGGGTGCACAAGTCATCGTCGCTACCCCTGGTCGTCTGGTTGACCACCTGCGTCGTGACGAGAAAGTGCTGTCGACCATCCAGTACCTGGTGCTCGACGAAGCCGACGAAATGCTCAAGCTGGGCTTTATGGATGACCTCGAAGTGATCTTCGAAGCCATGCCGGCTAGCCGTCAGAGCGTGCTGTTCTCCGCGACCCTGCCGCACTCGATCCGCGCCATTGCCGAGAAGCACCTGCGCGAGCCGCAACACATCAAGATCGCTTCCAAGACTCAGACTGTGACGGCCATTGAGCAGGCGCACCTGATGGTCCACGCCGACCAGAAGCACGCCGCCGTGCTGCGTCTGCTGGAAGTCGAAGAGTTCGACGCGCTGATCGGTTTCGTGCGCACCAAGCAAGCCACCCTGGACCTGGCCGCCGCGCTGGAAGCCAAGGGCTACAAGGCTGCCGCACTGAACGGTGATATCGCGCAGAACCAGCGTGAGCGCGTTATCGACTCGCTAAAAGATGGCCGTCTGGACATCGTGATCGCCACCGACGTGGCCGCCCGTGGCCTCGACGTACCGCGCATCACCCACGTGATGAACGTGGACATGCCATATGACCCGGAATCCTATGTACACCGTATTGGCCGTACCGGCCGTGCCGGCCGTACCGGTCGTGCGCTGCTGCTGGTGACTCCGCGTGAGCGCCGCATGTTGCAGGTGATCGAGCGTGTTACCGGTCAGAAAGTTGGCGAAGTCAAACTGCCGGACGCCCAGCAAGTGCTGGATGCGCGGATCAAGAAATTGACCAACAGCCTGGCTCCGCTGGTGGCTGATGCCGAAGCCAGCCACGGTGATCTGCTTGATCGCCTGACTGCCGATATCGGTTGCAGCCCGCGCGCCCTGGCCGCGGCCCTGCTGCGCAAGGCCACCAATGGTCAGGCACTGACCCTGGCTGAAGTTCAGCGCGACCAGCCGTTGGTGCCGGGTAGCGGCAGTGGCCCGCGTGAGCGTAGCGAGCGTGGTGATCGTCCTGATCGTCCTGATCGCGAAGGCAGCCGTGAGCGTCGCGCTCCGGTGCCGCTGGCCGAAGGCCGTGCGCGTTGCCGCACCGCATTGGGCGCGCGTGACGGTATTGCTGCGAAGAACCTGCTCGGTGCCATCCTTAATGAAGGCGGCCTGGTCCGTGAAGCCATCGGTCGCATCCAAGTGCGCGAGAGCTTCAGCCTGGTCGAGCTGCCGGAAGAAGGTCTGGAGCGTCTGCTGGCCAAGCTGAAAGACACCCGTGTTGGTGGCAAGTCGCTTAAGCTGCGTCGCTATCGCGAGGATTGATCTTCGGTTGAATAAAAAGCCCCGCCAAGTGCGGGGCTTTTTTATTGCTGTTACGTGTTGGGCGTATGGCTACGTGAAGCTATAGATGTCCATGCCCAGCGCGCCAAGCGTGAAACCGCTGTGCTCGACCCTGAACTGTCCGCCAGCACCGGCGGCAAAGAACAATGGCAGCAGGTGTTCATCGCTGGGGTGGTTGCGTACGGCGTGAGGAGCCTGCCGACGGTAATCGTCGAGGGCCGCGTTATCCTGCTTGCTCAGTTTATCCACCACCCAGTCGCGAAAGGCCTGTGCCCAGGGTTCGACCTGCTCCGGCCCGGCTTGCCAGTCCAGCTCGCCGAGGTTGTGGGTGATGCTGCCGGAACCGATCAGCAGTACACCGCTCTTGCGCAAGCTTGCCAGTGCCTGGCCAACTCGGCGTTGCAGGGCAGGTCCCTGCTGGCTTGGCAGCGAGATTTGTACGACAGAAATGTCGGCCTGCGGGTACATCAGCGTCAGGGGTACCCAGGCACCGTGATCCAGCGGCCGTTCGGCGTCGAGTTGTGCTGGCAGGCCGGCTTGCGTCAATCGCTCGACAACTTCTGCTGCCAGTTGTGGCGCGCCCGGCGCAGGGTATTGCACCTGGTAGAGTTCGGCTGGAAAACCACGGAAGTCATGCAAGGTTTGTGGGGTTACCGCGCTGCCCACCCGCAAGTCGCGGCTTTCCCAGTGCGCAGACACCACCAGGATGGCGTGTGGGCGTTGTAGCTGCTGAGCCAGGCGAGCAAGGGCAGGGCCGCTGGCACCGGGCTGCAAGGCCAGCATGGGTGAGCCGTGAGAGATAAACAGGCTGGGAAGGGACATGGCAGACTCCTGAGCGATTGCCTGCATCTTCCATCAGATAAACTGCATGTAAAAGGGTAAATATCCGGGCATATTTATCGTATCTATAGATGGTTTAGGGTGGCATAAGTCCTTGGTCTTCCAGTCCCTTTGCGGCAGGATCAGCGGCTGAGTTTCTACAGGAGGTGGTATGCACGCAGAGTTCTGGCAGGCGCGATGGGCACGCAGTGAAATTGGCTTTCATCTGCCCGAGGTCAATCCTTATCTGCAGCGTTACTGGCCGGCACTGGGATTGCCTGAAGGGGCGCGGGTGCTGGTGCCGTTGTGCGGCAAAAGTCTGGATCTGGTCTGGTTGGCGGGGCAGGGTTATCAGGTGGTGGGGGTAGAGCTGGCACCGCGTGCTGTTGAGGATTTCTTCACGGAGCATGGGCTGCAACCGCAGGTCAGTGATGTCGGGGCATTTCGGCATTACCAGGTGGGCAGCCTGGAGATCTATTGCGGGGACTTCTTTGCCCTCAGCGCGCAGCAACTGGACGGTTGCACCGCTCTGTACGACCGTGCCGCGCTGATTGCACTGCCTGTCGAGATGCGTGCCTGTTATGTGACGCACCTGTCGCAGGTACTGCCGAGTGGCTGTCAGGGGCTGCTGGTGACCCTGGATTATGATCAGGACAAGATGGATGGCCCGCCTTTCGCGGTAAGCGATGCTGAGGTACAGCATCTGCTGGCGGCGAACTGGCAGTTGCAGGAACTGGAGTGCATTGATGTGTTGGGCGAGAACTGGAAGTTTCTCAAGCGCGGCCTGGAGCGCCTGGATGAGCGGGTCTACCGCTTGGGTAAGCGCTGAAATCTGCAAACAAAAAAGGCGGCCCAAGGGCCGCCTTTTGCGTGACTGCTGAACTTAGCCGCGCTGACGCAGGGCTTCGATACGCACTTCCAGCGGTGGGTGGGTCATCAGCAGGCCTGCCAGGCCATTCTTCAGGCCACCGTTGATGCCGAAAGCGGTCAGACTGCTGGGCATGTTTACCGGTACTTCCTGCTCGGCGCGCAGACGCTGCAAGGCGGCGATCATGGCACCGGTACCGGCCAGGCGGGCACCGGCTTCGTCGGCCTTGAATTCGCGCTTACGCGAGAACCACATGACGATGATGCTGGCCAGAATGCCCAGAACCAGCTCGGCAAAGATGGTTGCCACGAAATAACCGATGCCTGGGCCGTCTTCATTCTTCAGGATCACCTTGTCGACGAAGTTGCCGAAGATCCGCGCGAAGAACATCACGAAGGTGTTCACTACGCCCTGGATCAGCGCCAGGGTGACCATATCACCGTTGGCCACGTGACCAATTTCGTGGGCCAGTACGGCACGCACTTCATCAGGCGAGAAACGCTCCAGCAGGCCTTGGCTGACAGCCACCAGGGCGTCGTTCTTGTTCCAGCCAGTGGCGAAGGCGTTGGACTCGTAAGCCGGGAAAATACCCACTTCCGGCATTTTGATGCCGGCTTCGCGGGACAGTTCTTCAACTGTCTGCAGCAGCCATTGTTCGTGGCGGGTGCGCGGTTGGGTGATGATTTCGGTTTTGGTGCTCATCTTCGCCATCCACTTGGAGAGGAACAGCGAAACCAGCGAACCGGCGAAACCGAACACGGCGCAGAAAACCAGCAGGCTGCCATAGTTCTGGCCGGTAAAGCGGTCAACCCCGAGCAGTTTCAGGGTGATGCTGGCGATGATCAACACCGCAATGTTGGTGGCCAGGAACAGCATAATGCGCATCATGGTGTATTGAGACTCCTCACGGGGAACGTTCTATCAGGCTGTTGAGCCCGCTTTTGCTTGGGTTTCAACAGTTTGCTTTGATGATGACGGCTATATAAGGGCGGCACCCCAGGCACTTCAACCTGGGTACTATTTCAAACTATGTCGCTTGTGCTGTTCAGGGTGCTTTCGAAGAGCAGGCGGGTGAGGCGGGCGACGCGTTCGCCATGCTGTTGCCCCAGGGCTTCGCGTAACTGAAACGCCAGGGTGGCATGCACGCGGCGTACGCTGGGCGGCAGTGCATCGCCCTCTCGCAGGGCGTGGGGCACGCCGCGGGTCAGGCGCAGAAAGCCTTTCTCGCTGAGTACGGCTTGATCCAGGGCGTCGTAGCCGATGGTTGATTCGAAGCGGATATAGCCTTCCTCGGCCAGCCACAGCAGGGCACCCAGGCAGCTCTGGTGGCGGGGCGTGGGCAGACCGAATTCGTCGGGCTCTTCACGGCCGATCAGGTCTTCCACATACAGCGCGGTTTTGCTGGGGAACGTCTGATACAGGGCCAGCAGGCCGGCGGCTGCATCCTTGTAGAAGTCGTCGATCTGCAGGTCCATCAGAAATTACCCATCACTGAAGTAGGGAGATAAAGCTGCGTAGGGCCAACAACTAGCATTGGCCCTGGCGCATGGCGATCTCCGCTTACTGTTGGTAGGTCTTGAGGAAGTTGCCGATGCGTCCGATGGCCATTTCCAGCTCATCCACACGCGGCAGGGTGACCACGCGGAAGTGATCCGGCCACGGCCAGTTGAAGGCGGTGCCCTGAACGATCAGCAGTTTTTCCGAGAGCAGCAGATCGAGGACGAATTTCTCGTCGTTATGGATCGGGCAGACCTTCGGATCGATCTTCGGGAAGGCGTACAGCGCGCCCATCGGCTTGACGCAGCTGACGCCTGGGATGTCGTTGAGCAGCTCCCAGGTGCGGTTGCGTTGCTCCAGCAGGCGGCCGTTAGGCAGTACCAAGTCATTGATGCTCTGGTAGCCGCCGAGCGCGGTTTGGATCGCGTGCTGGCTCGGCACGTTGGCGCACAGGCGCATGTTGGCGAGGATATCCAGGCCTTCGATATAGCTCTGTGCACGATGTTTCGGCCCGGAGATCGCCACCCAGCCGGAGCGGAAGCCGGCCACACGGTAAGACTTGGACAGGCCGTTGAAGGTCAGGCACAGCACGTCCGGCGCCAGCGAGGCGGTGCAGATATGCACGGCATCATCGTAGAGAATCTTGTCGTAGATCTCGTCGGAGAACAGTACCAGGTTGTGCTGGCGCGCCAGCTCAACGATGTCCATCAGCACTTCTTTGGAGTACACCGCGCCGGTGGGGTTGTTCGGGTTGATCAGCACCAGGGCTTTGGTGTTCGGGGTGATCTTGGCCTTCATGTCGGCGATATCGGGGAACCAGCCCGCCTGCTCGTCGCACAGGTAATGCACCGGTTTACCGCCTGCCAAGGCTACGGCGGCAGTCCACAGCGGGTAATCCGGTGCCGGGATCAGCACTTCATCGCCGTTGTTAAGCAGCGCCTGCATGGCCATCACGATCAGCTCGGAGACGCCGTTGCCCAGGTAGATGTCCTCGATGCCAACGCCTTCCACCTGCTTCTGCTGGTAGTACTGCATCACTGCCTTGCGTGCGCTGAACAGGCCCTTGGAGTCGCTGTAGCCCTGCGCAGTCGGCAGGTTGCGGATCACGTCCTGGAGGATTTCCTCAGGCGCTTCGAAACCGAACGGGGCCGGGTTGCCGATGTTCAGCTTGAGGATGCGCTGGCCTTCTTCTTCCAGGCGCTTGGCGTGCTTGAGCACCGGCCCACGGATGTCGTAGCAGACGTTGGCGAGCTTGTTCGATTTGCTGAACTGCATGTAAATGATCCCGAATGGTGGAACGCCGCTGAATTACCCTGCAAAAAGCCGCGATCTGACGCGCCTTGGCAGGTTGTAACGCCGGTGACAGACTGGGGTCGAATGATACGTGGCAGCCCGACCTTGGCAAAGGTACTGGTCGGGCTTTTTTATGGCGTGCCATCCATGGCCGCCACCCTTTGGGCCGTCGCTGCGCGACGTTAAAAATCGCTCCCGGCGATTTTTTCATGTAGAGGAGACTTGCCTGTGAACAAGCTGGAAAAACCCCTGGAAGCCTGGCGTGAAGAGCTTTCCGAGGAGCAGTTTCATGTGTGTCGACTGGGCGGCACCGAGCGCGCTTTTACTGGCCAGTACCACGACAGCAAGGTGCCGGGCATTTATCACTGCGCCTGCTGTCAGGCCGAACTGTTTGATTCGGATGCCAAATTCGATTCCGGTAGCGGCTGGCCCAGCTACTTTCAGCCGGTCAGCAGTGAAGCCATCGCCAGCCTGGATGACTTCAGCCACGGCATGCACCGTATCGAAGTGAAATGCGCCAAGTGTGATGCCCATCTGGGGCACGTGTTTCCCGATGGGCCGGTGCCGACGGGGTTACGCTATTGCATCAACTCTGCGGCGCTCAAGCTGGTGCCGCGCGCCGAGTAGTCATGCCACAGGCCTGCCATCAGCAGGCCTTATTTATGAGCAATTAAATTGCATGCAATTTAATTGCTCGCTATTGTGTGCCGACTTTAACTCTTCTAGGGATGACGCACATGAGCAATGCACTCTTCGATATTCCGGTCACCACCATCAAGGGCGAGCAGAAAACCCTCGCGGATTTCGGCGGCAAGGCCGTGCTGGTGGTCAACACGGCCAGTAAGTGCGGCTTTACCCCGCAGTACAAGGGTTTGGAGAACGTCTGGCAGCAGTACAAGGACAAAGGTCTGGTGGTGCTGGGCTTCCCCTGCAATCAGTTTGGCAAGCAGGAGCCAGGTGACGAGGGGGCGATTTCCGAGTTTTGTGAGCTGAACTTCGGCGTCAGCTTCCCGCTGTTCAAGAAGGTTGATGTGAATGGCAGCGATGCCCACCCGCTGTTCGTCAACCTGAAGAAAAGTGCGCCAGGCCTGCTCGGCAGTCAGGGCATCAAGTGGAACTTCACCAAATTCCTGGTCAGTGCCGATGGCAAGGTGATCAAGCGTTTCGCCCCAACCACCAAACCTGAAGACCTGACAGCCGAGATCGAAGCGCTGCTGAAATGACCCAGGCCAGTCTGTATGCGGATGAGGAGGGGCTGCAGCTGGACAACCAGCTGTGCTTCAAGCTGTACGCCGCTTCACGGGCGGTGATCCGCGCCTACAAGCCGATGCTTGATCAGCTAGGCCTGACGTACCCGCAGTACCTGGCGATGCTGGTGTTGTGGGAATGGCAGCAACAACCGCCGGCACTGCCGACGGTCAAAGCGTTGGGCGAGAGGCTGTTGCTGGACTCCGGCACGCTGACGCCGCTGCTCAAGCGCCTGGAGTTGCAGGGGCTGTTGCAACGCAGGCGTTCGCTCAGCGACGAGCGTGAGGTGCATCTAGCGCTGACGGACGCCGGCTGTGCTCTGCGTGAACAGGTGTTGCCGTTGAAAAGCCAGCTGCTGTGTGAGCACGGTGTTGATCTGGATGCGCTTGCGGCGTTGCGCAGCCAGGTTGGCGGGCTGCTGGATCAGTTTATGGCGCTTAACCACTGATCGAGCAGTGCCGCCAGCTCATCTTTGCGGAACGGCTTGGCCAGGTAGTCGTCCATCCCGGCCGCGCGGCAACGGTCGCGCTCGTCGGCCAGGGCATTGGCTGTCAGCGCGATGATTGGCAATTTAGCGATTGCCTCTTTCTGGCGAATCCGGCGAGTGGTTTCGTAGCCGTCCATAACCGGCATGTTACAGTCCATCAGGACCAGATCGACATGCTGTGTTTCCAGCAGGCTCAGGGCCTCAGCTCCATGGTTGGCCAGCAGCACTTCGCAGCCGAGTTTGCCCAACATGCCCTTAGCCACCAGTTGATTGACCGGGTTGTCCTCAACCAGCAATACGCGCGCCTGACGGCTGCGTGGCGGTTCGCTGTGGGCCTGGCGTGGCGGGTTGTCGTCCTGGTTCAGGCTGTGGCGCAAGGCCTGCAACAGCGCCTGGCGTGACAGCGGTCGGGCCAGTTGTTCGATGGGCGCGAGGTTGTCCACCTGCTCGCTGCTGAGGAAATTGCCGTAGGCGCTGACCAGCAGGATGGGCAGGCTGGAGGTCTGCCGCCATTCCTGTAGGCGCTGCGGACAGTCACTGATCAGCAGGTCAGCGTGCAGGTCATTCAGTGGGCTGTCGGTATCCAGTTGCTGATAGTCCAGACCCCAGTTCGGCAGCAGGCTGGCCAGTTGTGCGTTGAGCCCTGAGCTGGCTGGCGTCAGACCGATGATGCGGCCGCGCAGTTGCAAAGGTTGTGGTGTGCCACCCATGCTGGGCAGGGGCAGGTCGATGCAGAAAGTACTGCCAAAGCCTTCGCGGGTTTCCAGGCTGAGCTGGCCGCGCATGGCTTCACACAGCCGGCGGGTCAGTGCCAGGCCCAGCCCAGTGCCGCCAAACTGACGGGTAATGCCGACTTCGGCCTGGGCAAAGGGGTGGAAGATACGGCTCTGCGCGTCCTCGGCGATGCCAATGCCGGTGTCGCGCACGATAATCCTGACGCCATTGGCCTGCGCGTTGACGCTGATATCGACGCGACCAAAACGGGTGAATTTCAGGGCATTGGACAGCAGGTTGCTGACAATCTGCCTGACACGGGTCGGGTCGCCCAGCAATTGGTTCGGCAGTTGTGGGTCGATCAGGCAGGTCAGTTCTACCCCAGGTACGGCATTCTGCGAGAGCAGGCTGGCGGTTTCCTCGACCATGCTGCCGAGATCGAAGGGGATGTGTTCCAGTTCGAGCTGGCCGGCTTCGAATTTCGACAGGTCGAGAATGTCGTTGAGCAACTCGACCAGCACTTTGCCGGAGTCGTGGGCAATCGACAGCTGCTGACGTTGTTCATTGTTTAGCGGCCCGTCCAGCGACAGTGCCAGCATGCCCAGCAGGCCATTGAGCGGGGTGCGGATCTCGTGGCTCATGTTGGCGAGAAACGCCGAACGTGCCTGGGCCATGTCCAGTGCGGTGCGTTTGGCCTGTTCCAGTTCACGGTTGGAGTCGAGCAGGCGGCTGTTGGCCGCTTCCAGTTGCTCGGTACGGGCTGACACCATGTCTTCCAGTTCGGCCAGGTAGCGGGTCAGGCGATCTTCGGCCTGCTGGCGCTGCTCGATTTCGTTGGCAATGCTGCTCAACTGGCGGTTGGTTACGTCGACCAGCACGCCGATCTCATCGCGTTCATGGTTGGCCGGGTAGGGCAGCTTGGCATTGTTGGGGCTGCGCAGATCACGCTCGCTGAGCGCACGGATAAAGCCGGTCAGCGGTTTGGTCAGCATGAAGTAGAACAGCACCAGCAGGATCAGCGACAGCAGCAGACTGCGGGCGAAACCGGTCAGCAGGGTCAGCAGCGAGCGTTTGAGAAAGTGACTGCCAAAGGCGTAGGTGTCCACTTCAAGGCTGAGGCGGCCCAGCGCTTCATCGGGGGAGTGGCTGACAAACAGGGCGGTTTCAAAGTGCCGGCGCTGGCCGAACATGAAGTCGCTGAGCACCCGGTAGCGACTTTCCATGGCCGGGCGGCTGACGCTGGCCAGGGTCATCTGATTGTTGTCGATGATCTGCGCGCTGATCACCGCCGGTGAGCGCAGCAGGCCCAGTACCAGTTCCTGCGCCAGTTCGGCGTCGATGTTGTAGGCGATACGCGCAGCCGGGTTGTGGCTGATTTCCATCAACGCATTGATCTCGCGGTTGATGGAGGCATCTTCGCTGGCATAATCGATGCCCACTTGAATCAAGCTGAGCGCCGTGCCGAGGATAAAGGCCACCAACACGGTCAAGCCTGCCTGTTTGAACGACAGGCGTTGGGTTAGCGCTATATCCATATGGGCTGGTAATTCTCGTGTTGAATCGCCTGCCAAGCATAGCCCAAGTGATTTACCACACGGCAGTGTCTGGGCTGCCGGAAAACTCTGGAGTGTGTCGTGGATTCGCGTTTAGGTGATTTTTTAGTGCGTGCCGATGCGTTACTGGCGCGTTTGGAGCCTTTGCTGCCGGTTTTGCGCCCGCAGATCGACTGGCAGCAGAGCCTGGCGGCACGTTGGCAGCGTGAGGGGCGCAGTGGTTTTCTGAGCCCGCTCAGGGTCAGCCTGGATATGCAGCTGAGCGATCTGATCGGGGTAGACCGCCAGCGTGCACAACTGGCGCGTAACACCCATCAGTTCATTCAGGGGTTGCCGGCCAACCATGCCTTGCTCTGGGGCGCGCGTGGTACCGGCAAATCATCGCTGGTGCGTGCGCTGCTGGCCGAGCATGCGTCAGCCGGGTTTCGCCTGATTGAAATCGAGCGCGATCACCTGGCCGATCTGCCGCGTATCGTCGAGCAATTGAGCGGCTTGCCGCAGCGTTTTGTGCTGTTCTGCGACGATTTGTCGTTCGAGGACGGCGAGGGTGATTACCGCATGTTGAAAACCGTGCTCGATGGTTCTCTGGAGCGTGCGCCTGACAATGTGCTGCTGTATGCCACCTCCAACCGCCGTCATCTGCTGCCGGAAAAACAGAGCGACAACGAGAACTGGCAGCGGGTAGATGGCGAATTGCATCCCAATGAGGCGGTGGAGGACAAGATCGCGCTGTCCGATCGTTTTGGTTTGTGGTTGTCGTTCTATCCCTTTACCCAGGAGCATTTTCTCGATGTGGTCAGGCATTGGGTGGGGGTACACGCTGCCCAGGCCGGGTTGGTCTGGCAGTGGCATGAGGAACTGGAAAAGGCTGCGATACGTTGGGCCTTGGGGCGCGGCAATCGTAATGGACGCTGCGCCTATCAATTCGCCCGTGACTGGGTGGGGCTGCAATTACTGAGTAAGGCTGATGATTGATCTACAACAACGCGGGCAAGGGCTCGATGGCTATCCATTGCTGGTGGCGCAGTTGCAGGCGCTGCTGGCCGATGAGCGGGATTTTATTGCCAACGCGGCGCAGTTTTCGGCGTTTCTGTTTCAGGAACTGAGTGACCTGAATTGGGCGGGGTTCTACCTGGCTCGTGGCGAAGAACTGGTATTGGGGCCGTTCCAGGGCAAGGTGGCGTGTGTGCGCATTCCTTTTGGTCGGGGCGTCTGCGGTGCGGCAGCGGCCAGTGGTGAAACCCAGCGGGTTGAGGATGTGCACGCCTTTGCCGGGCATATTGCCTGCGACAGTGCCTCCAATAGTGAGCTGGTGGTTCCGTTGTTCAAGCATGGACGTCTGCTCGGCGTGCTGGACCTCGACAGCCCACGGCTGGCGCGTTTCAGCGCCGAAGACCAGGCCGGCATCGAGCAGCTGGCCCAGGTATTTATCGAGCTGACGGATTGCTGAGTGCCTGAGTTGATAAGAAAAGCCCGGCGTTGCCGGGCTTTTCTTATGCAACGGGTTTGTACGTGCCTGGGTTCAGTCGTAGATGTTCTTCTTCTTCCACTCGTCATCGCCGCCGAGCGAGTCCAGGCCTGCGTCCAGCTCGCTGGTCTGGCTGCTGCTGGGTTTGCTGGTCTCCAGCACCAGGGCGTTGGCGCGGGCCAACTGCTCCTCGAACTTCTTCAGGGCGTTCTGATAGGGCGCAGGATCAGGCTGTTTGCGCAGGTATTGCACGCCGCGCTCGAACGCCAGCCGCGCCTGCCCGGGTTGGTTCTGCAGCAGGGCTTGATGGCCGAGGTTGCCAAAGAATTCGATATGTACCTGGGTCAGCATGTGGCGGACTTCTTTTACCCAGTGTTTGGCTTCGTTGGCGTTAATGGTGCCTTCCTTGGCGCAGCGGGTCAGTTGGCCGTGGAGGTTTTCCAGCTGGAAGCGTACATCCTTGGCTTTGGCTTCATTGATGATGGGCTGTGGCGGGTTGTTTACAGTGATGGCTTCGCCCTGGGCAATCAGTTTGCGCAACTCCTCAATGCGCGCCTTGAGCGCGTTATTGCCTTTGTCCAGTGGCAGCATGCGTTCGCTGAAGTGCAGTTGCAGGCGGCTCAGAAACAGCTTGAGGGCGGGTGTCATCAATTGGCCGGGCAGTGCTTCGGCGAGATCCGTGCAGCGGCGCAGGCGATCATTGAGGTCGGCCTTGATGCGCGCCTTCTCCAGTTTGTTGTTCTCGACCATATGATTGATGTAGGCAATGGCGATCAAGACGACGATGCCAGAAACAATCAATATGGTAATCACGAGTGGGGACATGGTGGAGCCTCTCGTTCACCGGTTTTTCGTCCGAGTGTAGTGCCTTAGCCTGGAGGCTGATAGAGCTGCATCACATTCGTAGCTGAAGTCGTTGATTTATAAAATTTTTTACACGGAGGTTGACGAGCCTTTAAAGGCTCCATAGAATGCGCGCCACTTCGTAGCGCAATGCCTCAGGGCAAAACGTGTAGAAGCCGGATAGAAGTTGTAGTTTCCGGGCTGCGTCCCCTTCGTCTAGTGGCCTAGGACACCGCCCTTTCACGGCGGTAACAGGGGTTCGAGTCCCCTAGGGGACGCCACTTCTTAATGAAGTGTGCTGAAAAACCAAGTTGCATGCGGGAATAGCTCAGTTGGTAGAGCACGACCTTGCCAAGGTCGGGGTCGCGAGTTCGAGTCTCGTTTCCCGCTCCAAATTCAGGTGATCTGCCTAGGCAGGTAACCGACAAGTTCCAAGGTCCCCTTCGTCTAGTGGCCTAGGACACCGCCCTTTCACGGCGGTAACAGGGGTTCGAGTCCCCTAGGGGACGCCATTTTTGTTGCACCAAGTTGTATGCGGGAATAGCTCAGTTGGTAGAGCACGACCTTGCCAAGGTCGGGGTCGCGAGTTCGAGTCTCGTTTCCCGCTCCATTTTCTTTCGATAGAAAGCAACAGAAACGCCGCTCGTTGAGCGGCGTTTTTGTATCTGCTGTTTTTACAGCATGTAAAAAAGCCCGCCGGTGATGCCGTGCGGGCTTTTTTATTTCTGGCTACGGCTTAGTGTGTGCCGCCCTGAGCTGGCATGGCCAGCAGTTGCTTTTCCTGATTCCAGTCGAAGGGCTCGTCGTTTTCTTCGGCGTAGAAGCGGCGTTCCTCGAGGGTCTGGTACATCTCGATTTCTTCGTCCGGCATAAAGTGCAGGCAGTCACCGCCGAAGAACCACAGCAGATCGCGCGGTACCAGGTGGGCGATTTGCGGGTAGCGCTGAAATATCTGGCTGATCAGATCCTGGCCCAGGTAGAGGCTGGCTTCCGGGTCGCTCGGCAGGTCGCTGAGCAGTTCGTCGTAGCGCTCCAGGTACATGGCGTGGCTGTCATCGAGAATCTGCTCGGCTTCGCCCAGGGCGACCAGGATGGTGCGCAGGTGCTGCAGCAGAGTGAGGTGATGGTCGATGTGGGTGTTGGCCATGGGGTAATCCTGTAGGGGTAAAACGGGCGCGCAAGTATAAGGCTCACGTCGCCCGCTGTCCTCGTTAGCGCACCTTGCCGGTTTCCAGCGTCAGTTCTTCCTTGGCAAAGTCGTCGACATCGATCACTACCCGGCGCGCTGCTTCGGCCTGTTGCAGGCTGTGCGCTTCTTCCGGGTTGAGAACCCCGGCAGCCAGTGCGGTATCGATCAGGCTTTGTCCTGGCAGTTCCTGTACCTGGCCAGCTTTGACGGCCTTGTGCAGTTTTTTCTGCAGGTCCTGAACGTTCCGCCGCAGGTTCATCGCATATTGCAGCGCCCCAACGGGATCCTGTTCAGCCTGTGGGCGATAGCAGCCTTCGAGCAACTCCTCCAGCGCCGGGTCACCACTGTTGCGGCCGATAATGGCGGCCACTTCGGCGTCCAGTTCATCGCTTGGACCTTTGTGACGGCGGCCCAGCGGCAATACCAGCAGACGCAGGGCGCAGCCGAGCAGTTTGCTGGGGAAGTTGCTGAGCAGCTCTTCCAACGCCTGTTCGGCCTTGCCCAGGCTTTCTTCCACGGCCCAGCGCAGCAGGGGTTGCGAATGTTCTGGGTAGCCCAGGTCGTGGTAGCGCTTGAGCGCTGCCGAAGCCAGGTACAGGTGACTCAGCACATCCCCCAGGCGCGCCGACAGGCGTTCACGGCGTTTCAGTTCGCCGCCGAGCAGCATCATGCTGGTGTCGGCAAGCAGGGCGAAAGACGCGGCCAGGCGGTTGAGCGCGCGGAAATACGGACGGCTGATACGGTCGCCCGGCACCTGACTGAAAACGCCAAAGCCGAGGCTGAGCAGCAGGCTGCTGGCGGCGTTGCTGACGGCAAAACCGATATGCTGCAGCAGCAGTTCATCGAATTCCTGCAGCGCCTGATCCTGGTCTTCGCGGCTGGCCAGGGCCATTTCCTTGAGGACATAGGGGTGGCAGCGAATCGCGCCCTGACCAAAGATCATCAGGTTGCGCGAAAGAATGTTGGCCCCCTCCACGGTGATAAAGATCGGCGCCCCTTGCCACGAGCGGGCGAGATAGTTGTTCGGCCCCATGACGATGCCTTTACCGCCGTGCACGTCCATGGCGTGGCTGATGCATTCGCGGCCACGTTCGGTCAGGTGGTATTTGAGGATGGCTGAGAGTACCGACGGCTTCTCGCCCAGGTCCACGGCGTTGGCGGTGAGGATGCGTGCGCTGTCCATCAGCCAGGCATTGCCGGCGATCCTTGCGAGGGCTTCCTGAATGCCTTCAAAAGCGGACAGCGGCACGTTGAACTGTTCGCGCACCTGGCTGTACTGGCCGGTGGTCAGGCTGGTGAATTTGGCCGCGCCGGTGCCGACGGCCGGCAGGGAGATGGAGCGGCCCACGGACAGGCAGTTCATCAGCATCATCCAGCCCTTGCCGAGCATGTCTTCGCCGCCGATCAGGTAGTCCAGCGGGATAAACACATCTTTGCCTGAATTCGGACCGTTCATAAAAGCCGCGCCGAGTGGCAGGTGGCGACGGCCGATTTCGACGCCAGGCGTGTCGGTGGGCACCAGAGCCAGGCTGATGCCGAGGTCTTCTTCTTCACCCAGCAGATGTTCAGGGTCGTAGGCCTTGAAGGCCAGGCCCAGCAGGGTGGCGACCGGGCCGAGGGTGATATAGCGTTTTTCCCAATTCAGGCGCAGGCCGATGACTTCCTCGCCTTGCCACTGGCCTTTGCAGATGATTCCGGTGTCCGGCATGGCGCCGGCGTCGGAGCCGGCCAGGGGGCCGGTGAGGGCGAAGCAGGGTATGTCTTCACCGCGGGCCAGACGTGGCAGGTAGTGGTCACGTTGCGCCTCGGTGCCGTAGTGCAGCAGCAGTTCGGCCGGGCCCAGGGAGTTGGGCACCATCACGGTGGAGGCCAGGTCGCCGGAGCGAGTGGCCAGTTTCATCGCCACCTGGGAGTGGGCATAGGCGGAAAAACCCTTGCCGCCGTATTGCTTGGGGATGATCAGGGCGAAGAAACCGTGGCGCTTGATATGCGCCCAGGCCTCTGCGGGCAGGTCCATCTGCTGGCCGATCTGCCAGTCACTGACCATGGCGCAGAGTGCTTCGGTGGGGCCGTCGATAAACGCCTGCTCTTCCTCTGTGAGCTGAGCCTTGGGGTAGGCGAGCAGGGTGTCCCAGTCCGGCCGGCCGCTGAACAGTTCGCCATCCCACCACACCGTGCCGGCTTCAATGGCGTCGCGCTCGGTAGCTGACATCGGCGGCAATACCCGTTTGAACCATGCAAACAGCGGTGTGGTAAACAGGTTGCGGCGCTGCTGCGGCAGCACCAGAGGCAGGGCCACGGCCAGCAGCAACAGCCAGAAAATGCCCATCAACCAGGCGGGGGCGTGGCTGAAGGTGCCCATCAGCATCAGAAAGCCGGCCACCAGACCAAGTGCGGGTAGGGGAGCGGTACGCCGATGTGCGAGAAAAGCCGTGCCGAGCAGTAGGGCGAGTAACCAGAGAGCGAGCATGCAGAATCCTCCATGATGACAATGCGTGTGTACGCACCATCACGAGCGTAGTCGTCATTGATGGCGACAAGAGCGGTGAGCTTGGCCGAATCGTCGTGACATTGGCCGGACTCGCGTCGTTAGACTGGTTTCTCAGTCATGGAGAAAACCCGATGCGTGAATACCTCGAGCCCGGCCGCTTCATCGATAGTGACCACCCCGCGCTGGTGGAGTTCGCAGAAAAGTTTCGCGGCGCCAGTCGAGACCCACGCGAACAGGCTGTCAGCCTGTACTACGCGGTGCGTGATGAAATTCGCTACAACCCCTACGTATTCAGCCGTGATGCCGAAACGTTGAAGGCCAGCCACGCATTGCAGGCGGGAGAGAGTTACTGCGTGCCTAAGGCCACCTTACTCGCCGCCTGCGCCCGCCATTGCGGTATCCCGGCGCGTATCGGCCTGGCCGATGTGCGCAACCATCTGGCCACCCCGCGGCTGCTGGAGATGCTGCGCAGCGAAGTGTTCGCCATGCACGGCTACACCGAGTTGTACCTTGAGGGCCGCTGGGTCAAGGCCACGCCGGCGTTCAACCTGGCGCTGTGTCGGGTATTTAAGGTCGCGCCGCTGGAATTCGATGGCCTGAGTGACAGCGTATTCCACCCGTTCAACCAGCAGGGTGAGCGGTATATGGAATACCTGCATGACCACGGTCAGTTTGCCGATGTGCCGGAGCCGCTGTTCTTCGGTCATCTGGCTACGTGTTACCCACATCTGTTTGCCGATGACGCGTTGTCGATCAGTGGCGACTTCGCCGCCGAGGCCGTACCTGGCTGATCTATCGACCGGGCTGATAAGCACCATCGGCAACTGCCGCGTTTAATCTGCGCCCGGCGCTGGTAGGCTGCTGCCCTGCTCGGGGCCGGCAGATTTCCCTAAAAGGGCTGCGGTGCAGGTGTGCCAGGCGCTAGACTTGAGCCACTTCGCGCTGTTGCTGCGTCCTTCTCGATTCCTCTTATTCAATCAGGTGTGCGCATTTTTATGAGTACCGCTCTGTCCATTCGCCAGTTGACCAAGACCTATGGCAACGGCTTCCAGGCGCTGCATGGCATCGATCTGGACGTGGCTGAAGGTGATTTCTTCGCCTTGCTCGGCTCCAACGGTGCCGGCAAATCCACCACCATCGGCATTCTTTCGACCCTGGTGACCAAGAGCAGCGGCACGGTCAATGTGTTCGGTCACGACCTGGACAAACAACCTTCGGCCCTTAAGCGCTGTCTGGGTGTGGTGCCGCAGGAGTTCAACTTCAACCAGTTCGAAAAGGCCTTCGATATCGTCGTGACCCAGGCTGGCTATTACGGTATCCCGGCAAAAATCGCCAAGGAGCGCGCCGAGCAGTACCTCAATCAGCTTGGCTTGTGGGGCAAGCACAACGTGCCGTCGCGTGAGTTGTCCGGCGGGATGAAGCGCCGCCTTATGATCGCCCGTGCGCTGGTGCATCAGCCGCGTCTGTTGATTCTCGATGAGCCGACGGCCGGGGTGGATATCGAACTGCGCCGTTCGATGTGGAGCTTTCTCACCGAACTGAATGAGCAGGGCATCACCATCATCCTCACCACCCATTACCTGGAAGAGGCTGAACAGCTGTGCCGTAACATCGGCATCATCGACCACGGGCGGATTGTCGAGAACACCAGCATGAAGGACCTGCTGAAGAAACTGCATGTGGAAACCTTCCTGCTTGACCTCAAGGACGCCCAGCTGGTCGCCCCGCAGCTGATGGGTTACCCCGCGCAACTGCTCGACGCGCACACCCTGGAAGTGCAGGTGGACAAGGCCCAAGGCATTACCGAGCTGTTCCGTCAGCTGGCCTTGCAGAAGATTGAGGTGCTCAGCTTGCGCAACAAAACCAACCGCCTGGAGGAACTGTTCGTCTCCCTGGTCGAGAAAAACCTGGCGAAGGTGGCGTTATGAGCACGGCTTATCTGAATTCCGAATTCACCGCCAACATGGTCGCGTTGCGCACCATCGTTTACCGCGAAATCCGCCGCTTTACCCGCATCTGGCCACAGACTCTGCTGCCGCCAGCGATCACCATGGTTCTGTACTTTGTGATCTTCGGCAACCTGATCGGCAGCCAAATCGGCGACATGGGTGGCTTCACTTATATGGAGTACATCGTGCCGGGGCTGATCATGATGTCGGTGATCACCAACTCTTACGGCAACGTAGTGTCGAGCTTCTTTGGCAGCAAGTTCCAGCGCTCCATCGAGGAGTTGATGGTTTCGCCGGTATCGCCGCACATCATCCTCACCGGCTATGTGATCGGTGGTGTGCTGCGCGGCCTGGCAGTGGGGCTGATCGTCACCGTGCTGTCGCTGTTCTTCACTCACCTGCAGGTGCACCACCTCGGCGTGACCGTGCTGGTGGTGCTGCTGACCGCGACCATCTTCTCCCTCGGCGGTTTTATTAACGCCGTGTATGCGCGCAACTTCGATGATATTTCGATCATCCCGACCTTTGTGCTGACGCCGTTGACCTACCTGGGCGGGGTGTTCTATTCGATCAGCCTGTTGCCGCAGTTCTGGCAAACGGTGTCGCTGGCCAACCCGGTGCTGCATATGGTCAACGCTTTCCGCTATGGCATTCTTGGCGTTTCCGACATCCGCATCGGCGTGGCCATCGCCTTTATGCTGGTCGCCACCGCTGTGCTGTATGGCGTGTGCATCCGCTTGCTGGTCAGCGGTCGGGGCATGCGCCAGTAACCGGGCAGCCAACATCGGGAAACATTTTTAACGGCTGATCTGTGCGGCTCGGCCGTTAGACTCAGCCTCTACAAAGAATTAGGGGTTGTATATGTTTGCCCGCACACCTGCTCTGCTCGGTACAGCTGTTCTGTTGTGTTCGCTCATCAGTGGACAGGTGCAGGCCAATGAAGGACCACTGGTCGAGGTGGTCAAACCCGAGCGCAGCCTGGTGCGTGATGAACTGGTGACCTTCGGTTCGCTGCGCCCCGACGAGTCGGTGATGATCCGTCCGGAAATCGCCGGGCGCGTGGCGCAACTGCATTTTCGCGAAGGCCAGCGGGTTGCCGTCGGTGAGTTGCTGGTCAGCCTGGATGATTCAATTGCCCGCGCCGAACTGGCCCAGGCACGGGCCAATCTGAACCTCGCGGAAAAGAATTTCGAACGTGCGCAGATGCTGTTCAAACGCGGTGCCAGCAACGCTCAGGCGCTGGATGAAGCCAGCGCCCAGCAACAGGCCTCGCGCGCCAGCCTGGCGTTGTCCCAGGCGCGCCTGGACAAGACGCGCATTGTCGCCCCTTATGATGGTGTGCTGGGTTTACGCGCCGTCAGCCCCGGCGATTACCTCAGCGAAGGCCAGGACATCGTCAACCTGGAGGTGCTCGATCCGCTCAAGGTGGATTTCCGCATTCCGCAGAAGGCCGTCAGCCAGATCCGCCTCAAGCAGGTCATCGAGATCAGCCTGGATGCCTACCCGGGTGAGCGCTTCAAGGGCGAGATCTTCGCCATCAACCCACGTCTGGACGAAGCCGGGCGCAGCCAGGCGATCCGCGCCAACCTCAACAACAGTGAAGGCCGCTTGAGCCCCGGGCAGTTCGTGCGCGTCTCGGTGATCCTCGCCGAGCGGCCGAATGCCCTGGTAATCCCGGAAGAAGCCATCATGCCGGTGGGTGAGCGCCTGTTGGTCAACCTAGTGGTGGCGGGCAAGGTCGAGCTGCGTGAGGTCAAGTTGGGCAAGCGTCTGGCCGGTAAGGTCGAGGTGCTGGAAGGTCTGCAGGGCGATGAAACCCTGATCAGCGCCGGTTGGCAGAAGGTTCGTGCTGACATGCCGGTGCGCACCAAGGTGGCGGAGCAGCGTTCATGACCCTGTCGGATATCTGCATCCGCCGGCCGGTATTTGCCACGGTCCTCTCGCTGATTGTGGTGCTGCTCGGTTTGATGGCTTACGACCGCCTGGCCGTACGCGAGTACCCGAATATCGATGTGCCGATTGTCACGGTCAACGTCACCTATCCCGGCGCCAGCCCGGAGATCATGGAGTCCCAGGTCGCCCAGCCGATCGAGGATGTGCTGTCGGGTATCGATGGGCTGGATTTCGTCAGCTCCATCAGCCGCTCGGAAAACACCCAGATCACCGCGCAGTTCCGCTTGGGCAGCAACTCCGATGAGGCTGCCAACGATGTGCGCGACCGTCTGGGCCGTGTGCGTGGCCTGCTGCCGGATGAAATTGCCGAGCCCATCGTGCAGAAGGTTGAGGCCGACGCCCAGCCGGTGATCTGGATTGCCTTCTACAGCGAACGCTACAGCGCCATGGAGATCACCGATGTGCTGGAGCGGGTGATCAAGGATCGCCTGCAGACCATCCCCGGTGTTTCCGAAGTGCAGATTCGCGGCGCGCGCACCTTCGCCATGCGCATCTGGCTGGACCCGGAAAAGCTCGCCGCGCATAACCTCACCGTGCAGGATGTAGAAGACGCCCTGCGCCGGCAGAACGTCGAAATTCCGGCCGGGCGTATTGAATCGCAGCAGCGCGAATTCACCGTGCTCTCGGAAACCGACATGAACACCCCGGAGCAGTTCAACCAACTGATCCTTGATGATTCACGCGGTTACCTGCTGCGCCTGGCGGATGTGGGCTATGCCGAAATCGGTGCGCAGGATGAGCGCAGCATCGTGCGTTACAAAGGCAAGCCGGCGGTGTCGATGGGTATGATCAAACAGGCCACTGCCAACCCGCTGGACATCTCCGATGGCCTGGCGGCGGCCATGCCCGACGTGCGTGCGCTGCTGCCCGATGGCATGGAAATGGCGGTGGCCAACGACAACTCGCAGTTTATTCGCGAGTCGATCGACAACGTGTTTATCACCATCTGGGAAGCGGTGGGGCTGGTCATCCTGATCATCTTCATCTTCCTGCGTTCGTTGCGCGCCACCATCATCCCGCTGGTGACCATCCCGGTGTCGCTGATCGGCGCGTTTGCCCTGATGAGCCTGATGGGTTTCACCATCAACACCCTGACCCTGCTGGCCATGGTACTGGCCATCGGTCTGGTGGTGGACGATGCCATCGTCATGTTGGAGAACATCCACCGGCATATCGAAGAAGGCATGGCCCCGGTGCAGGCGGCGCTCAAGGGCAGCCGCGAGATTGCCTTTGCGGTGATCGCCATGACCCTGACCCTGGCCGCCGTGTTTGCCCCCATCGGCTTTATGCAGGGCACCACAGGCAAGCTGTTTACCGAGTTTGCCTGGACCCTGGCCGGCGCGGTGCTGGTGTCCGGTTTTGTCGCCCTGACCCTGACGCCGATGATGTGCGCACTGCTGCTCAAGCCGCATCAAGCCGGCGAGCGGCACAACCGCGTGTACAACCTGATCGAAAACTTCCTCAACGGCCTGACCTACAGCTACAAACACCTGCTGACCAAGGCGCTGAACCTCTGGGTGCTGGTGGTCGGTCTGCTGGTACTGACCATCGTGGCCTGCGTGCTGCTGTTTGCCGGGCTCAAATCGGAGCTGGCACCCACCGAAGACACCGGTACCATCATCGGCGTGTTCAATGGCCCGGATGGCGCCACCATCAACTACACCGGGCGCTATGCCCGTGAAGTCGAGGCGGCCTACGCGAGTATCCCCGAGACCAATCGCTATATGGTGATTGCCGGCTTCCCGACGGTGGCTCAGGGCATTTCCTTTATGAAGCTGGAAGACTGGGCCGACCGTTCGCGCAGCCAGTTCGAAATTCGCAATGAGCTGCTGCCCAAGTTGCAGGACATCGCCGGCATTCGCGCCTTCCCGGTCAACCGGCCGCCCCTGGGGCAGAGCGCGCGTAACCAGCCGGTGAACTTCGTGATCCGCTCCTCCATGGAGTACAGCGAGTTGCAGAGTTATGTCGATGAGCTGCTTAACGCGCTGCGCGATTACCCGGGCCTGGAAAGCCTGGACAGTGACCTCAAGCTCAATGCGCCACAGCTCAAAGTCGCGGTCAATCGTGAGCAGGCAGTGGCGGTGGGGTCAGACGTATCGACCATCGGCCGCAGCCTGGAGAGCCTGTTCGGCAGCCGTCAGGTGACGCGCTTCAAGCAGAATGGCGAGCAATACGATGTGCTGGTGCAGTTGCAAGGCGTCGACCGCAGTAACCCGCAGGATCTCGACCGCGTGTATGTGCGTGGACGTGACGACAGCATGGTGCAGCTGTCCAACCTGATCGAGGTGCGCGAGACCGTGGCGCCGCGCGAGCTTAACCACTTCAACCAGCTGCGTGCGGTCACGGTGAGCGCCAACGTCGGCTCTGGCTACACCTTGGGTGAGGCCTTGGCGCATCTGGAGGCGACGGCGCGCACGGTGTTCCCGCCGGAGACCCAGTACGACTACACCGGCACCTCGCGGGACTTCAAGGAGTCCAGCGCCGGCATTGCGTTGATCTTTGCCCTGGCCCTGGCGTTTATCTTCCTGGTGCTGGCAGCACAGTTCGAAAGCTTTACCGACCCGCTGATCATCCTGTTCAGCGTGCCGCTGTCGATGGCCGGTGCCTTGCTGGCGCTGACGTTATTCGGCGGCACGTTGAACATCTACTCGCAGATCGGTCTGGTGACGCTGATCGGCCTGATTACCAAGCACGGCATCCTGATCGTCGAGTTTGCCAACGTGCTGCTGCGTCAGGGCCATGAACTGCGCGGTGCGGTAATTGAGGCGTCGGTGCAGCGTCTGCGGCCGATTCTGATGACCACCGGGGCGATGGTGTTGGGTTCGGTGCCGTTGGCAATTGCCACCGGAGCCGGTGCGGAGAGCCGGCAGCAGATTGGTATGGTGATTGTCGGCGGCCTGTTGGTAGGCACCTTCTTCACCCTGTTTGTGATCCCGACCCTGTACATGCTGCTGCGCCGCTGGCGGCCGATTAAACAGGACAGTGAGGAAATGGCGGTTGCGTAGGTGGCCGTAGGCTTAGCTTGGTAAGCCACCATAAGCTGTGGAAGGGTTTTAGCCGCGATATTGCAATCGTCGCGGCTAAACCCCCTCCCACAACAGTCAGTCGACCTTAAGCACCAGCTTGCCGAAGTTCTCGCCGCTGAACAGCTTGAGCAAGGTTTCCGGGAAGGTCGTCAGGCCGCTGACGATATCTTCCTTGGACTTCAGCTTGCCGCTGGCCAGCCAGCCGCCCATCTCCGCCGCCGCTTCGGCAAAGCGCGGGGCGTAGGTCATCACCACCATGCCTTCCATGCGTGCGCTGTTAACCAGCAGATTGAGGTAATTCGCTGGGCCTTTGACCGCCTGTTTGTTGTTGTACTGGCTGATCGCGCCACAGATGACCACCCGCGCCTTGAAGGCCAGGCGGGTGAGCACCGCATCGAGAATGTCGCCGCCGACGTTATCGAAATACACGTCCACCCCTTTGGGGCACTCGCGCTTGAGGCCGGCGATCACGTCTTCGTTCTTGTAGTCGATGGCGCCATCGAAGCCCAGTTCATCGATCAGGAACTTGCACTTGTCCGCACCGCCGGCAATGCCGACCACACGGCAACCCTTGAGCTTGGCGATCTGCCCGGCCACGCTGCCGACCGCGCCGGCTGCGCCGGAAATCACTACGGTTTCACCGGCTTGCGGCGCGCCGACATCAAGCAGGGCGAAGTAGGCGGTCATCCCGGTCATGCCCAGCGCCGACAGATACAGCGGCAGCGGCGCGCGCTTGGGGTCGACCTTGTAGAAACCCTTGGGCTCACCGAGGAAGTAATCCTGCACGCCCAGTGCACCATTTACATGATCACCGACGGCAAAGTCCGGGTGCTGCGAGGCGATTACTTCACCGACGCCGAGGGCGCGCATCACTTCACCGATACCGACCGGTGGGATGTAGGACTTGGCATCGTTCATCCAGCCACGCATGGCCGGGTCCAGCGACAGGTAGGCGTTTTTCACCAGAATCTGGCCAGGGCCGGGTTCACCGACGTTGGTTTCCACATAGCTGAAGGTTTCGCGGCTGGGCAGGCCGACCGGGCGTTGGGCAAGCAGGAACTGGCGGTTGAGTGGGGCGGTCATGGCAGGTACTCACTGAACGGAAAGACTGTTGATAGCCCGTGCTGGTCAGTGGGGCAAGGTTTGCCCGTGGGCCGAATGCTTATTGATCGATGTGAGTGATGTGCTGATGGGGGTGTTAATCACTCATCTGGATGGAGCTTTCACTGCCAACCTGATAGTGCTGCCGTGGTACGCAGGAGCTGATTAGACTCCGCTGAGTTTCTAATCCTTGCGAGGACATGCAGATGAGCTTTAGCTTTTCCGGCCGGGTTGCCCTGGTCACCGGTGGTGCTGCTGGTATTGGTCGTGCCACGGCACTGGCATTCGCCAACGAAGGCCTGCAGGTGGTGGTGTCCGACGTCGATGTTGCAGGTGGCGAAGCGACCGTGGCGCTGATCCGTGAAGCCGGTGGTGACGCGCTGTTCGTACGCTGCGACGTGACCCGCGATGCCGAGGTCAAGGTGCTGATGGAGCGTACGCTGGGCGCGTATGGCCGTCTGGACTATGCCTTCAACAACGCCGGCATCGAGATCGAGAAGGGCAAGCTGGCCGAAGGCAGCGAAAGCGAGTTCGATGCCATCATGGGCGTCAACGTCAAAGGTGTGTGGCTGTGCATGAAGCACCAGATCCCGCTGTTGCTGGCGCAGGGCGGCGGCGCGATCGTCAATACCGCTTCGGTTGCCGGCCTGGGCGCTGCGCCGAAGATGAGCATCTATGCCGCGTCCAAGCACGCAGTGATCGGTCTGACCAAATCGGCAGCGGTCGAGTACGCGAAGAAGAAAGTACGGGTCAACGCCGTATGCCCGGCGGTGATCGACACCGACATGTTCCGCCGCGCCTATGAAGCCGATCCGAAGAAGGGCGAGTTCGCCGCCGCCATGCACCCGGTCGGGCGCATCGGCAAGGTTGAGGAAATCGCCGCTGCCGTGCTGTACCTGTGCTGCGATAACGCAGCGTTCACCACTGGCCAGGCATTGGCGGTGGATGGCGGGGCGACTGCGATCTGACGTTCAGCAGGTTGCGATAAAAAAGGTGCCCATGTGGCACCTTTTTACATATGGGGCCTCCCAGCCTGGACGATTGGCCGCTAAAGTCACTGCGAACGCCATCACGCTCTCGCCAGAATCGTCGCGCTGTCCCGATCCCGGAGTAGAACAATAATGACTGCTGATCCGTTACTGACCCTGTTTCTCCCCATCGCCCTGGGCATCATCATGCTCGGCTTGGGTCTGTCGCTGACCCTGGCCGATTTTGCCCGGGTGGTGAAGTTCCCTAAACCGGTGCTGATCGGCCTGGCTTGCCAGCTGTTGCTGCTGCCACTGGTGTGCTTCTTTCTGGCCAAGGCGTTTGGTCTGGCCCCGGCACTGGCGGTTGGCCTGATGCTGCTGGCCGCTTCGCCAGGCGGCACCACGGCCAACCTCTACAGTCACCTGGCGCATGGTGATGTGGCGCTGAATATCACCCTGACGGCGGTCAATTCGGTGATTGCCGTGCTGACCATGCCGCTGATCGTCAATTTGTCGCTGGCCTACTTTATGGAAGGCGATCAGGCTCTGCCGCTGCAGTTCACCAAGGTGGTGCAGGTGTTTGTCATCGTCCTTGGCCCGGTGGCCATCGGCATTTGGCTGCGCAGCCGCTTCCCGGGTTTTGCCGCGCGCATGGAAAAGCCGGTGAAGATCATCTCCGCGCTATTTCTGTTGATCATCATCCTGCTGGCGGTGGTCAAGGACTGGCAGACCTTCGTCGATTACGCGCCTCTGGTGGGCGGTGCGGCGCTGGCCTTCAACCTGATCAGCCTGGCGGTGGGCTACTGGGTGCCGCGTCTGTGCAAGCTCAGCCTGCGTCAGTCGGTTGCCATCGGCATGGAAATCGGCATTCACAACGGCACCCTGGCGATTGCCTTGGCACTGAGCCCGATGCTGTTGAACAACGCGACCATGTCCATCCCGGCGGCGATCTACAGCATCATCATGTTCTTTACTGCGGCGGCCTTCGGCTGGTGGGTGAACTTCGCCCATGGCAAAGAATTGAAAGCCACTGAATAGGTATGGCCGAGCATGAAAAGCCCGTCACTTGGACGGGCTTTTTCATATCTGCTGGTTGGCTCAGTGCAGTGGCAGCTCAACGCCTTCGAACAGCTCTTCCAGCTCGACTTTGCTGTGGCACTGTACGGCCTTGGCCATGACGTCGCGGGTCAGGTGCGGGGCGAATTTCTCGATAAAGTCGCACATGAAACCGCGCAGGAAGGTGCCGCGACGGAAGCCGATCTTGGTTACGCTGGACTCGAACAGGTCGCTGGCATCCAGTACCACCAGATCCGGGTCGAGTTTAGCGTCGACCGCCATTTTGGCCACGATGCCTACGCCTAGGCCCAGGCGTACGTAAGTCTTGATCACGTCGGCGTCGGCGGCGGTGAACACCACTTTTGGCGTCAGGCCGCGATGGCTGAAGGCCTCGTCGAGTTTCGATCGGCCGGTAAAACCGAAGGTGTAGGTGACGATTTCATGCTCGGCCAGGGCTTCCAGGGTCAGCTTCGGCAGCTTGGTCAGCGGGTGGCCCTGGGGCACGATCACGCAGCGGTTCCAGCGGTAGCAGGGCATCATGATCAGGTCGTTGAACAGCTCCAGGCCTTCAGTGGCGATGGCGAAATCCACGGTGCCATCGGCGGCCATTTCGGAAATCTGTGTCGGTGTGCCCTGGTGCATGTGCAGGGCGACGTCAGGGTACTGTTTGATAAAGGCGCTGATCACCGGCGGCAGGGCGTAGCGCGCCTGGGTGTGGGTGGTGGCAATCGACAGGGTGCCTTTCTTCTCGTTGGAGAACTCCTGGGCGATCTGCTTAATGCTTTCGACTTTGCGCAGAATCTCGCCAGCGGTGTTGATGATGCGCTCGCCGGCCGGGGTGATGCGGGTCAGGTGCTTGCCGCTGCGGGCGAAAACTTCCACGCCCAATTCGTCTTCCAGCAGGCGGATCTGTTTGCTGATGCCGGGCTGCGAGGTGTAGAGGCTTTGCGCGGTGGCAGATACGTTGAGGTCGTGATGCGCGACTTCCCAGATGTAGCGCAGTTGTTGGAGCTTCATAAAAATCCCTCAAAGCAAAAAGACAGCCGTTCAGGTTGCCGGCGTTTTATATAACCATAATGATGATTAAAGCATTAAATCTAGACCAAATATCTAAAAAGACCGCCTTTATTCAAAGTTCTCCACGACTACGGTGTTGCAGCATCGGTACCAGGTACACCGGCACTTCGGAAAGCTGCACCAGGCGCGAGGCTGTCCGTCCCAGGGGAATGTCCATGTCGGTGCCGTGGCTGTGGCTACCTAGGACCAGCAGATCCACGCCGAGTTGCTGCGCTTCATCGAGTATCACCAACGGTGGATCGCCCTGAACCACGCGTACCGCCTTGATCAGATCCAGGTCGTGCACTGCTTCGCCGATCTCATCGCGAAAGCCCTCCAGCACCCGCTGTTCGATGCTGGCCATCACGGTACTCAGGCCGTTGGTGCGCAGTTCCTTGAGCCGCTCTTCATCCAGATAGGTTTGCAGCACCGACTCGGCAAACAGGCCCATGGGCTCCACCGCGTGCACCACATACAGGCTGGCATTGAAGGAGCGGGTCAACGCCAGAGCGTGTTGCAGGATGTAGGGGGCATATAGACCCAAATCAGTGGCATAGAGAATCGAGCGAATCATTCGGCCTCCTTGACTGCCTGACTGGCGGGCCTGATCTGAGCTTAGCAGCGCCATCGGCAAGTCAAAGAAACCACAGGTTTTGAGGACGAATGGTTATATAGATGTTGGGAGAAGAGGGCGCTGATGGCCCTCATGCGTAGGAATTAGAGTTGTGGCTCGTTGCTGATGCCGTGCGGTACGTGGCCGGTGGCGACGACTTCGCGGGCTTTTTCGCAGTGCCCGGCCTGGTCGTCGAAGAACACGTCGGCGCCGAAGGTTTCCAGAATCGCGGCTTTTTCCAGGCCGCCGAGGAAGAACGATTCATCCAGACGAATGTTCCATTCGCGCAGGGTGCGGATCACCCGCTCGTGGGCCGGTGCCGAGCGCGCGGTGACCAGCGCCGTGCGAATCGGGCATTGCTCTTCCGGAAACTCTTGTTGCAGGCGGTGTAGGGCGCCGAGGAACGGCTTGAATGGGCCGCCGCCCAGCAGCTCACGGGCTGACTGCCGTTCATGGCTCTGGAAGGCTTCCAAGCCGGCTTGTTGATAGACCCGCTCGGATTCATCGGAAAACAGCACGGCATCGCCGTCGAAGGCGATACGCAGCTCGTTGCTCGCTGCCCGGCGTGCGCCACCGGAAAGAATGGTCGCCGCGCCAAAACCGGCGCGCAGTGCACTGCGCACATCCTCGGCATGGGTGGAGAGAAACAGGTGGCAACCAAAGGCGGCCAGGTAAGGGTCGGGGCTGCGACCACCGACAAAGGCGGCGCGGGATATGCCCAGACCGTAGTGCTGAATCGAATTGAACGCGCGCAGGCCGGTGTCGGCGCTGTTGCGCGAGACCAGAATCACCTCGACGCGTTGCTGCTTGAGGGTGCTGTTCAGCGTCAGGAGTTTTTCCACCAGGGGAAAGGCATCACCGGGGGCGAGTATCTCGTCCTCATGCTCGATCTGGTATTGGCGATAGGCCTCGACGCCCTGGCTTTCATAAATCTGGTGGCTGTCGCGCAGATCGAACAGCGCCCGCGAGGAAATCGCCAGCACCAGTTTGTCGCCTAATCCTTTGCTCATGGTTGTGTCCTATTACGCGCGTTGTTCGAGAAAACGCAGGGTCTGATAGAGCACCTCGGTGCGCGGCATGGCGCAGCCAGCCTGGGCCGCAGCAGCTAATGGTGCGGCGTAGATGGCGTGCAGTTCCAGCGGGCGTTGCAGGGCGAAGTCGTGGTACATGCTGGGCAGGTAATCTGGCATGCGGTCGGTGGCCGTCAGCAGTTTGCCGGCAAAGCCTGCAGGCAGTTGATAGCCGCAGGCACCGGCGGCATCCACTACTTCCTGCATGATCGCTTCAATCAGTGCGCGGCTTTCGGCATTGCCCATCAGCGCTGTGGTGGCGCTGCCCAGCAGCACAGCCAGGCCGTTGTAGGGCACGTTCCACACCAGCTTCTGCCAGCGCGCCTGGTTCAGTTCGGCCATGCCGATGGAGTCCAGCCCGGCAGCCTGGAACAGTGCGCAGCCTTGTTCGAGGATCTGCTGACGGCTCTCGGCATCGCTCGCCGGGCCTGAGTGATAGCCCAGGTTGACGTTGCCCAGCGCCTGGTGTTCGACCACCCCGGGTGCGCTGCGATGCGCGCAGATGTAGCAAAGGCCGCCCAGCAGGTGCAGTGAGTCGGGCAGCAGCGGGCGCAGTTCGTCTTCCACGGCCAGACCGTTCTGCATCAGTACCACCTTGGCACCGGGGGCCGCAGCCTGACTGATCAGCGGCGCCAGTTCGGTGTTGCTGGTGGTTTTTGCACCCACCAGCAGCCAGTCGCATGGCGGCATCTCGCTGGCCGACTGATACGCCGGCACGTTATCCAGGTGCAGGCTGCCATGCACGGCACTGTTGACCTGCAGGCCCTGACTGGCGACGGCGGCGAACTCGCTGCGCAGCAGGAAGTGCACATCGAAGCCGGCACGGGCCAGCATCAGGCCATAAAAACCGCCAATCGCGCCGGAGCCGAGAATGCCAATACGGGGTGTTGCAGTCATCAGGGAAGTTCCTCTGCGGGGCGCGACAGAGCAGTGTCCAACGCCTGGGTGAGTTCGGCACTGTGCAGAAGGCTGTGCAGTGCGCCATAAAATTGGCCATCGCGTACGGCAAACAGGGCCGGCAGATGGAATACCTCATAACGTGCCACTAAACCGCCATTGTTGGCTGCATCAATCCAAGCCAGACGCTGCACAGGCAGCTGCAGTTTGCCCAGTTCACGGCGGGCCCAACGGCAACTGGCACAACCTATGCTGGTAAATATCAGCAGTGAAATACCGGGCAGGTCGAGCAGAGTGCGGTCTGCATCTAAATCAGTCAGTTCCAGCTCAATCACTATACTGCTCAATGTGGTATCAAATTGATGGCATCCGAGGTAGTCATAGATGCGTCACTTTCTGCGTCATCCCAGTGATATGCCGGTTGAATTGGTGCTGCGCAAACAGGCGTTCGTGCCCAAGCAGCGGCTCAACAATATCAGCCTCGGCGGCGTGGCTTGCAACTCCAGCCGCGCTTTTCGCCGCGGCACGGCCATCGAGTTGCGTATTCCGTTGTTTGGCGAGCATGCGCGTTATCCCGGCCTGGTGGCTTGGTGTCGCAAGCAGGAGGACAAGTACCTGGTAGGTATTGCCTTTGTTGATGAAGACACCCTGTTTCGCGCGCGTATGGTCGAGCAGGTTTGCCAGATTGAGCATTACCGTCATCAGCGTGAGCAGGAGTTGGGCTGTAGCCTGCCCGTCGAACAGGTCGCGCAGGAGTGGATCAGCCAGCACGCTACTGAGTTTTCCCGTGCCAGCCTGAATTAGCTTTTATTAGCTGGCAGCCTTCCGCCGGCGTGGCTTAAGCCGCTATGCCCATTGTCGAGCCGGGCCTTACGCGCTAAGGTTCGGCTTCCCCGCTGTGCTCATAATGCTGTGCTCCGCCACACGGGGATCGCTGGCGGCCGGCACCCGTGACCTGATGACTCTGACTGATGAATAGCACGATGGCTGATTTACCGATTGATGACCTGAACGTTGCCTCCAACGACACCCTGATCACCCCCGCACAGCTCAAGCGTGAAATCCCGCTGACCGAAGCTGCCCTGCGCACGGTTGCCAGTGGTCGTGAGGTGATCCGCAATATTCTCGATGGCAAGGATCACCGCCTGTTTGTGGTGGTAGGGCCGTGCTCGATCCACGACATCAAAGCCGCCCACGAGTATGCCGGGCGCCTCAAGGCACTGGCTGCCGAGCTGTCGGATAGTCTGTATCTGGTCATGCGGGTGTATTTCGAAAAGCCACGTACCACCGTTGGCTGGAAAGGCCTGATCAACGACCCGTTCATGGACGACTCGTTCAAGATCCAGGACGGCCTGCACATCGGTCGTCAACTGCTGCGCGACCTGGCGGAAATGGGCCTGCCGACTGCTACCGAAGCCCTGGACCCGATTTCCCCGCAATACCTGCAGGACCTGATCAGCTGGTCGGCCATCGGCGCGCGTACCACTGAATCGCAAACCCACCGCGAAATGGCTTCCGGCTTGTCCTCGGCTGTGGGCTTCAAGAACGGCACCGACGGCGGCCTGACGGTGGCGATCAACGCCCTGCAGTCGGTCTCCAGCCCGCACCGTTTCCTGGGTATCAACCAGGAAGGTGGCGTGTCCATCGTCACCACCAAGGGCAACGCCTACGGCCACGTGGTGCTGCGCGGTGGCAACGGCAAGCCGAACTACGATTCGGTGAGTGTTGCCGTTTGTGAGCAGGAACTGACAAAAGCCGGCATCCGCCCGAACATCATGGTCGATTGCAGCCACGCCAACTCCAACAAGGACCCGGCCCTGCAACCGCTGGTGATGGACAACGTGGCCAACCAGATCCTTGAAGGTAACCAGTCGATCGTCGGCCTGATGGTGGAAAGTCATCTGGGCTGGGGCAACCAGTCGATTCCCAAGGACCTCAGCCAGCTCAAGTACGGTGTGTCCATTACCGATGCTTGCATCGATTGGGAAAGCACCGAGAAAACCCTGCGCGGCATGCATGCCAAGCTCAAGGACGTGCTGCCAAAGCGTCAGCGCGGCTGATTTCTCCGGCTGTAATAAAAACGGGCTTATGCGTTGTGCATAAGCCCGTTTTTTATGAGTCTTGCATAGCGGGAGCTTTGTGGGAGGCGCTTTAGCGGCGAGCGTTGATCGCTGCTGTCGCGGCGAAAGCCCCTCCCACATGATTTCGAGCCCAGCAATACCCGTCACTCAAACGTCCTGCTTGCCCCAATTCAGAATCGCTAGCGTCAAAAGTCCTGCGACTATGCCCCAGAACGCCGAGCCCACCGTAAACAGGGTCATGCCCGAAGCCGTTACCAGGAAGGTAATCAGCGCCGCTTCGCGTTCTTTCGGCTCGCTCATGGCTTGGGTCAGACCGCCGATGATTGAGGCGAACAGCGCCAGTGCGGCGATGGACAGAATCAAGGCTTTTGGCAGCGCAGCAAACAGCGCGGCCAGGGTGGCGCCGAAGATGCCGGCAATGGCGTAGAACAAGCCGCACCAGATCGCAGCGGTGTAGCGTTTTTTCGGGTCTTCATGGGCTTCCGGGCCGGCGCAGATCGCTGCGCTGATGGCTGCCATATGGATGCCGTGGCTGCCGAACGGCGCCAGCAGGATTGACGTCAGCCCGGTGATACTCAGCAGCGGGCTGGCTGGCACGTCATAACCATTGGCGCGCAGCACGGCCATGCCGGGCAGGTTCTGCGAAGCCATGGCGACGATAAACAGCGGGATGCCGATGCTGATCGCGGCGGCTAGGGAGAAGCTCGGCGTGGTCCATTCCGGCACCGCCAGTTGCAGCTCGAAGTGCTCGAAATTGAGCAGGCCAAACACGCCGGCCAGCACGCTGCCGACGATCAAGGCAGCGAGCACGGCGTAGCGCGGTAGCAGGCGTTTGCCCAGCAGATAAGCGACCAGCATGGCCACCACCAACAGTGGCTGCTGCTCGGCGGCCACGCAGATTTCCAGGCCGATCTTGAACAGCACACCGGCTAGCAACGCGGCGGCGATGGAGGCGGGGATACGGCGCATCAGGCGATCGAAGGTGCCGGTCAGGCCGATCAGCACAATCAGCCCCGAGGCCAGGATATAAGCGCCAATTGCCTCGCTGTAAGGCACGCCGGGCAGGCTGGTGATCAGCAGGGCCGCGCCGGGGGTGGACCAGGCGATCATGATCGGCGCGCGGTAGCGCAGCGAAAGGCCGATGCAGCAGATTGCCATGCCAATCGACAGTGCCCAGATCCATGAGGAAATCTGCCCATTGGTCAGGCCGGCGGCCTGGCCGGCCTGGAACATCAGCACCAGTGAGCTGGTATAGCCGGTAAGCATGGCGATAAAACCGGCGACCACCGCTGAGGTTGAGGTGTCGGCCAGCGGCCGTAGACGGGTATTCGACAAATCGTGCATCAGAGCAGTCCAGTGTCGGCGAATATTGGGTACAGCGAGGCTACCAGCAGTACGGCCATGCTGATATTGAAGATGCGCAGGGCGCGGGCATTGCTCAGCCAGTTGCGCAGCAGGCTGCCCGCGACCGTCCACAGGCCGACGCTGGGGCAGTTGACCAGGGCGAATAAGGCTGCGATCAGCAGCACATTGACCACGAAATTTTCCTGTGGCGTGTAGGTGGTGATGGCGCCAATGGCCATGATCCAGGCTTTCGGGTTGACCCACTGAAAGGCCGCGGCCTGGAGAAAACTGAATGGTTTACCGGCGGCGTTGCTCTGGCTGTCCGGTGCGCCGGAGTTGGCAATCTTCCAGGCCAGGTAAAGCAGGTAGGCGGCGCCCAGATAGCGCAGCACGTTATAGAGCAGTGGCACTTGTTCGAACAGTTGGCCAAGGCCGAGGCCCACCGAGGCCACCAGCAGCATAAAGCCCAGGCTGATGCCGAACATATGCGGCAGGCTGCGGCGCAGGCCGAAGTTCACCCCGCTGGCGAGCAGCATCATGTTGTTCGGGCCCGGCGTTACCGAGGTGACAAAGGCGAAAGCGATAAAGGCGAGCAGCAGTTCGGTAGTCATGGCGCAGCACTCAGAGACAGTGCTGATCAGCCTAGGGGCAGATGCTCAGAGCGTCGCGGTACAGCGGTGCGGGCAATCGACGGTACAGTTCAATTGCATTAAGGAGCGGTCAGTACAGTTGTCCCTAGCCTTCGCCATGACCACTTTGGCGGCTATTGCCCAGGGTCTGGTTGACTTGCAGCCAGCCACTGACGGCAGCTTCTCCGGCTTCACTGAAAGCGCGTTGCAGCAGCTTGGCCTGTTCGCGGCGCAGCGCCTGTTCCAGTTTGGCGCCTTCGGCAGTAAAACCGAGCAGGCGTTTACGTTTGTCATCTTCGGCGGTCAGGCTGTGTACCAGGTGCATTTCCTGCAACTGGCGCAGCGGAATGTTCAGCGCCTGTTTGCTCACACCCAGGTAGCCGAGCAGTTCTTTCATGCTCAGGCCCGGGTACTTGGCGATAAAGAACAGAATGCGGTGGTGCACTCGCGACAGACCCCGGCGCGCCAGGATTTCATCAGCTTTGGCGGTAAACGCCTGGTAGCCAAAGAAGAAGGCTTCCATGGCAGCCTGCTGGGTGGTTGTGCTCTTGAGATCAAGCATTAAGGTCAAGCCTATTGACGTATCTGGGGTTGTCGTCGTAGTTTCAGGCAACCCGTTTTCGGTCAAACAGTTTGACCTATTTTTATTTGCCTTTGCTACCGGTGATATTCCATGGCCTTCTCCGAACGTGTTGCCCGCCTGAAAAGCTCCCTGATTCGCGAAATTCTTGCTGCGGCGCAGCGTCCGGAAGTGATGTCCTTTGCTGGCGGCTTGCCTGCCGAGCCGATGTTGCCGAAGGTCGAGTGGGCCGAAATGCCAGCGAGCATGGGCCAGTACGGCATGAGCGAAGGCGAGCCAGCCTTGCGTGAGGCGATTGCCGCCGAAGCCCGTGCCTTGGGGGTGCCGTGCGATGCCAGTCAGGTATTAATTGTCAGCGGTTCGCAGCAAACCCTGGATCTGGCCAGCAAGCTGTTTATCGATCCAGGTACCGAGGTGCTGCTCGAAGCGCCGACCTACCTGGCGGCGCTGCAGGCCTTTCAGCTGTTTGGTGCGGATTGCATCGCCGTGCCACAGGAAGCCGACGGCCCGCAGATCGATGCGCTGCGCCAGCGTCTGGAGAATCACAAGCCGGCTTTCGCCTACCTGATCCCGACCTTCCAGAACCCTTCGGCAGTGCGTTACAGCGAAGCCAAGCGCGACGCCGTGGCAGCGCTGCTGGATGAGTTCGGCGTGACTCTGATCGAAGACGAGCCTTATCGCGAGCTGGTGTTCGATGCTGGCAGTGCCACGCCGATTGTCAGCCGGCTGCAAAAGGCCAGCTGGATCTACACCGGCACCGTGTCGAAAACCCTGCTGCCGGGCCTGCGCGTTGGCTATCTGATTGCCACACCGGATCTGTTCCCCTACCTGTTGCGCCTTAAGCAGTCGGCGGACTTGCACACCAACCGTATTGGTCAGTGGCAGGCGTTGCAGTGGCTGGGCAGCGAGAAATACCGTGGCCATCTGGCTGAGCTACGTGATTTCTACCGCATCCGCCGCGATGCCATGCAGGCGGTGCTGGAAGAACACTTCAGCGACCTGGCCGACTGGCAGATTCCCCAGGGTGGGCTGTTCTTCTGGCTGACCCTCAAGCAGCCGCTGGATACCCGCACGCTGCTGGCTCCGGCGCTGGCGCAGAACGTGGCGTTTATGCCGGGCGAGCCGTTCTTTATCGACCCGGATGCCAACCCTGGGCATTTGCGCCTTAACTTCAGCCATGTCGCCCCGGAGCGTCTGAGCGAAGGGCTCAAGCGTCTGGCCGAGGTGATTCGTCAGGCGCAGGCACTCTAGGGCGTTGATAAACCTTTAGGCGCCAGCGTGCTGGCTCCTACCAAGAGAAAATCGGTTGAGGAGGGTGATATGTACAAGGTTTATGGCGATTACCGCTCGGGCAACTGCTACAAGGTCAAACTGATGCTGCACCTGCTGGATCAGCCCTATGAGTGGATCCCGATCGATATCCTCAAGGGCGAGACCCAGAGCGACGCCTTTCTGGCCAAGAACCCCAACGGCAAGATCCCGGTGCTGGAGCTGGAAGACGGCACCTGCCTGTGGGAATCCAATGCCATCCTCAACTTCCTCGCCGATGGCAGTGCGTTTCTGCCCACCGAGCCGCGCCTGCGCACTCAGGTGCTGCAGTGGCAGTTTTTTGAGCAGTACAGCCACGAGCCCTATGTTGCGGTGGCACGCTTTATCCAGCTTTACCAGGGCCTGCCCGAAGCGCGTCGCAGCGAGTACGAGGAGTGCCATGTGCGTGGTCACAAGGCGCTCAAGGTGATGGAGAAGCAGTTGCAGCGCACGCCCTATCTGGTTGGCGAGAATTTCTCGATTGCCGATATCGCTCTGTACGCCTACACCCATGTGGCGGATGAAGGCGGCTTCGACCTGGCCCCATATCCGGCCATCCGCACCTGGCTGGCGCGGGTTGCCAGTCACCCGCGTTATATCGGCATGCTCGACTAACAGCTGTCGGATGAGCAGAGCGGTGAGAGGCGCTGCGCGTTCTCACTGCTCAGTCGCCAGCTCTCTGTAAAAAGCACTTATCATTCAACGATCTATCGTCTAACCGGATCGCGAATGCCAACTGCTGTTCAGCGCTACAAGCGGCTGTTGTCCGCTGCACTGGCGCGTTACTTCCCCCATACAACCGCCTACCTGCGGGCCGAGCGTGACGCGGCTGCGCAGCTAAACACGCCTGTACAGCGGGCGAAAAAAGTGCCTGCCAAGAGTCAATCTGCCCGCACGAAGCCGCCGGCTAAAACGCGCCGCACAGCCAGTAAACCGCGCATTCAAGGCATTTACGGACCGGCCATGCTGACGGTCGAGGCCGCGCAAGCCCAGGCCATGCGCGAGCAGGTGGCGCGGGCGGTGACGGCGGGGTTGCTCAGTGCGCCCTCGGATGAACAGTGGGCGATGATCCTCAGCCATCACCCGCTGACGCGCATCTTTGCCGGTGCCGGTTCGGGCAAGTCCACCACGCTGGTGCTGCGGGTGGCATTTATGTTCTGTCAGCTGGGTATCAAGCCCGAGCAGCTGACGGTGATTTCCTTTACCAATGCTTCCTGCGCCGAGCTGCGCGAACAGCTGCTCAAGGTACTGGGGTTCTTTAATTACCCCTTCGATGCCACCCAGGCGCGCCAGTGTGTGCGTACATTTCACTCGGCCATGGGCAGCGTGGCCAAGAGTGCGCTGGGTAACCCGCGTTGGTTCGAACAGCTGGATGACCCGCAGGCGGTGAGTCGTGAACTGGATAACCCGCTCAGCGCCGGACGCCTGCGCCCAGCCCAGCAGCGCCTGCTCAAACAGGCTTACCAGCAATGCTATGCCGAGCAGCCGGTATTTCGTCAGCAGGTGCACAGCCTGTTGCAACTGCCGATGCCGCCGCTTGAGAGCAAGCGTCAGGCCAAGGCCTCGCTGGATCCGTACCGGCTGGCGGGCGAGTTCAGCGCTGCGCCGCTGTATGAGGCTTTTTATGCCCAGGCCGCGTTTGCCGAGAGTATCGGCATTGAGCTGTCGGCTTTGCAGCCGCAGAACGTCGATGCTGCGGCGCCAGTGCGTGGGTTTCTTGAGGCATTGCGGTTGTTCTGGCCGTACTTCGAACGCGCTTTACAGGCGCAGGGTTTGATGACGTTCAACGCGGCCTTTGCTGAGCTGACGGCGCGGCTAAATGCCGGCGGGCAAAGCGTGGCGCAAGAGCTGCTGGCACCATTTACTTACCTGTTGATCGACGAATTTCAGGACATTTCGCCGCAGATCGTCCAGTGGTTGCAGGCCGTGCAGCGCACCCTGGCCGGTCTGGGTGAAAGCGTTAGCCTGATGGCCATCGGCGATGACTGGCAGTCGATCTACGGCTGGCGCGGCAGCTCGCCGGAGCTGTTTATCGACTTCGACCGGCACTTTCCCGGCAAAGGCAAGGCCAAGCGCAGCGCCGTGCTGACCCTGGCCAACAACTACCGCTCGATTGAGCCAATTATCCGTGATGCCGAAACGCTGCTCGGCGGCGTGCAGCACAAGCAGGCCAAAGTCAGTCAGGCGATCAAAGCCACGCAGCCGGGCGGACATGGCGTGCGCTTGATTCAGCGTTTTGATAGCAAGACGCGTTTGCCGGAGCTGCTCAAACAGATCGGCGAGCAGTGCGCTTATGCCGCCGAGCGCAACAGCCGGGAGCGAAACGCGGTATTGCTGCTCAGCCGGCTTAATGAACCGCTGCAAGCCATCACTGCACAGATGGATAAGAAACTGCCGGTGAAGGCCTACACCATCCACCGCGCCAAGGGTCTGCAGGCCGAAGTGGCGATTATCCTGGATGATTGCCAACCGCCTGAGTCGCACCCGCTGCGCAATGCGCTGTACGCCTGTTCGGGCTTTTTCAGCAACAGCTATGACCAGGCCATGCAGGATGAAAGCCTGCGCCTGGCCTATGTGGCGATCACCCGTGGTGTCAGCCGGGTGTTCTGGTATTGCCAGAAAACCCAGGGCGCAACGCGCATTCTGGCCGCGCGCGGGCGTTAGCGCGCAGGTCCGGGCCGGGGCAGGGCTCTAGCCGGCAGGCCGGCGCCGATGAGTGGCATGCAAGTATCTGCTGGCGGGCTACTGCTTTTCTATGGCGCATTTGTGACAATGCGCGCCCCTAATCCAGAGTGCTCTTGCATGCTCTCGCTCTTCTCAGGCCTGGACACGTGGCTGCTTGTCAGCCTGGTACTCGCACTTACCTTTGTGCTGGCTTTTGAATTTATCAACGGTTTCCATGACACCGCTAACGCCGTGGCCACCGTGATCTACACCAAGGCGATGACGCCTAACCTGGCGGTGTTCTCCTCCGGGGTGTTCAACTTTCTGGGTGTGCTGTTGGGTGGTGTGGGCGTGGCCTATGCCATCGTCCACCTGCTGCCGGTTGAGCTGCTGATCAATGTGGATACCGGGCAGGGCCTGGCCATGGTGTTCTCACTGCTGGCCGCCGCCATTTTGTGGAACCTCGGCACCTGGTACCTGGGCATTCCGGCGTCCAGCTCGCACACCCTGATCGGTTCGATCCTGGGCGTGGGGCTGGCCAATGCGCTGCTCACTGAAATCACTGTCGCTGAAGGGGTGAACTGGCAGAAAGCGACTGATATCGGCCTGTCCCTGCTGCTTTCGCCAATCGCCGGCTTTGCCGTAGCCGGGTTGTTGCTGATTGGCCTGAAACTGTGGAAACCGCAGTCGACCATGCACACCTCGCCCGAGCAGCGTGCCGAGGAAAAAGGCAAGAAGCACCCGCCGTTCTGGAACCGTCTGGTGCTGGTGTCCTCTGCCATGGGCGTGAGCTTTGTGCACGGCTCCAACGATGGTCAGAAAGGGATTGGCCTGATCATGCTGGTGCTGATCGGCATCGTGCCCGCGCAGTTTGCCCTTGACCTCAACAGCACCACCTACGAAATCGCCCGCACCCGTGATGCGGCTGTCCACCTGGGTGAGTTCTATCAGCGCAATGCCGATTCGCTGTCGGAGTACCTGGCACTGGGCAAGAACACGCGCACCGAGCTGCCGAAGGTCTACCGCTGTGATCCGAAGCAGACTGAAGTGACCCTGGCTGCGCTGCTGAAAGCGCTGGAAGGCGTGCGTAACTACGCTGAAGTACCGGATGCGACGCGCATTGATATGCGTCGTTACCTGCTGTGTCTGGATGATGCCGCCCGCAAGGTTGGCAAACTCGACCTGTTGGACAGCCGGGAAAAGAGCGACCTGGAAAAACTGCGTAAAGACCTGACCGCCACCACGGAATACGTGCCCTTCTGGGTGGTGATTGCCGTGGCCCTGGCGCTTGGTTTGGGCACCATGGTGGGTTGGAAGCGTGTGGTGCTGACCGTCGGCGAGAAAATCGGCCGTGGCGGCATGACCTATGCTCAGGGCATGAGTGCCCAGGTGACGGCTGCCGTGGCGATCGGCTTGGCGAACATCTTCAGCCTGCCGGTGTCGACCACCCACGTGCTGTCTTCAGGGGTTGCCGGTACCATGGTTGCCAACCGCAGCGGCTTGCAGGCCGGCACGGTGCGTAACATTCTGCTGGCCTGGGCGCTGACGCTGCCCATCTCGATGACGCTGGCAGCTGGCTTGTACCTGTTGGTTAACTTCATCTTCATCAACTGAGTCGCTCGCGGAGCGCAACGGAGCAGAAAGATGGGCGTGTTTGATATCAAACATTGGTTGGTCCTGCTGGTCGTCGTAGTGCTGGTGTTCGGCACCAAACGTCTGAAAAATGCCGGGTCCGATATCGGCGAGGCGATCCGGTCGTTCCGCAAGGCCGTACGCACCGAGGACGAGGCAGTCGAGGCTACTGCACCGAAAGCTGAGCCAGCTGCCACGGCCAGTGTGGGTCAGCAACAACGCTGAGCAATACCGCGCACTTGCCTGAAACGACAACGGCCATGATCCCGCGATCATGGCCGTTGTCGTTTCAGGTGTCGCGCAATAGGTCGTTGGCGTTGAGCAGGCTGTAGGCAATTTCCGGGCGTCTCTCCAGTGCGCGACGAATGGCCGTGGGGATCGACTGGCGAGTCTTGCGGCACAGCCCTGGCAGTTCGTCGATCTGAATGGCAATACCGCGCATGCTGCGCACTTCGTTAAAACCCGGCGCGACCGCGACGCGCACGCCGAGCTGCTCGTAGATACGCCGCTGCATCTTCTCCAGATCCGCCAGGCTCTCCAGGTTTTCCAGGCGCTCAAGCAGGCGCTTTTCCTCGGCCCGAGTGAGCAGCAGAATGCGCACATCGCTGCTGCCATGCTCAAGCAGCTGTTCGCGCCCGCAGTCGCAGGCACCGGGTGGGCAGGGTTGACGCAAGGGTGGCGGGGTGATCATGGGTTCCGATCATAGCCAGCTGTGTGTGCTTTTGCCCATGCTTGGGTGTGGACAAATAGCCTGTTGGGAGGATAATCCGTTTCAACAACCGTGCTGAAGACACCCCGCACCATGCGTAAAACCCTGCGTAGCGCTCTGATCTGGATGCTGATGCTCGCCCTCCCGGCGCAGAGCATGGCGGCCATCAGCATGCAGTTATGCGCGGTTACCCAGCAGAGCGCGGCGATGGTTCAGGTTGACTCGCAGATGGCGGCCCGTCATCCGGGTGCGATGATCATGGCTGAGCCTGTTAAGGCCTCGGCCCATGGTGCGCATCACGCCAGCGACATCTCCAGCACGTCCTTATCTGCCGCCGATAACAGCCTATGCAGCCTCTGCGCCTTTTGTGTCGGCGCGGTGGCCTTGAGCACGGTGGTTGCCAGCCATTCCCCACTGCAAGCGGTCGAGCCGTCCCTGGTGCGACTGGATCAGTTTGTCGGCTTTATCGCCGAAACTCCCGAAAGACCTCCCCGCCTGTTTCTCGCCTAAGCCAAACCGTGCGTTGACGCGCTTGTGACAGTTGCTGTCCAGGCCAGCGTGACGCGTATTTAGCTATGAGTCGGTGTTCGCCTGCGCTACGCAGGCGCGCCGCTGCACGCGAGATTATTCGATGATGGGTTTTCCCTTTATCCGCAGGCAGGCGTTTACCTGCCTGGCATTGCTGGTGCTGCCTCTCGGTAGCTGGGCCGAGTCGCCCGACCCGCTGGACGTCCAGGCCGCCACGCCGGCCTTGCACTATCAATCGCCGCTCAAGGCCTATCAGGGCTTTAGCGAGCAACCGCTGCACAACTGGCGCGAGGCCAACGAACTGGTCGGCCGTATCGGCGGCTGGCGCACCTATGCCCAGGAGCCCTGGGAGTCGCCGTCCGCCGAACCGGCTGCCGAGTCTTCGGCCAAGGAACAGCACCATGGCCATCACTAAATCCCTTGGTATGACGGGCCGCGCCGGGCTGTTCACCGTCGTTGTGCTACTCGGTGGCTGCGCCAGCTTTACCCCGGATGGCGGTTTCAGTCAGGTTGAACAGGCCGGCCAGCAACTGGACAAGCAGGTGACCTGGGTGAAAAACCCGGAGCAGCGCAGCCAGGTGGCCGAGCGGGTCGCCGAGCTATTGGCCGAACCGTTGACGGTGGACGCTGCGGTGCAGGTTGCGTTGCTGAATAACCGCGACCTGCAGGCGAACTTTGACGCGCTGGGTATCAGCGAAGCCGAACGGGTGCAGGCCGGGCGTATCCCCAATCCGGGCTTTTCCTTCGGCCGTTTGGAGAAGGGCAGTGAGGTGGAGTACGAGCGCGGCCTGCATATCAATCTGGCGCGCTTGATTGCCATGCCGTTGACCTCGGGCATGGAAGCCAAGCGCTTCGAGCAGGTGCAGCGGCAGACCCGCCTGGCCCTGTTCGAGCTGGCCAGCCAGACGCGCAAGGCCTGGTACCGCGCGGTGGCGGCGCAGGAAAGCTTGGCGTATATGCAGCAGGTGATGCAGGCGGCCGAAGTATCGGCCGAGCTGGCCCGGCGGCTGGCCGCGGTGGGCAACTACAGCGCGCTGCAACGGGCTCAGGAGCAGAGCTTCTATGCCGATGCCGGGCTCAACCTGATCCGCGCCGAACAGGCCCGGGTGCAGAGCCGCGAGCAGCTGACCCGCCTGCTCGGTCTGTGGGGCGCACAGCTCGGCTTCCAGCTGCCCGATCGCCTGCCCGAATTGCCAGCTACGTCTGAGCAGTTGCCGGATATCGAGCGCCTGGCCATGACCCAGCGTCTGGATATCCAGGCCGTACGCCTGGACGCCGAGCGCCTCGCCAGCAACCTGGGGCTGAGCAAGACCACGCGCTTTATCAACGTGCTGGAGCTGGGCGTGGTGAATAACCGCTCCAACGAGGAACCGACCCAGCGCGGCTACGAGATCAGCGTCGAGTTACCGCTGTTCGACTGGAGCGGGGCCAAGGTGGCCAAAGCCGAGGCGCAGTACCGGCAGATGCTCAATCGCGCCGCCGCCACGGCAATCAACGCGCGCTCGCAGGTGCGCGAGGCCTATCTGGGTTATCAGGCGGCCCATGACCTGGCCCGGCATTACCGCGACGAGGTGCTGCCGCTGCGCGCGCGCATCGCCGAGGAAAACCTGCTGCAGTACAACGGCATGTTTATCAGCACCTTCGAGCTGCTGGCCGATGCGCGCAAGCAGATCCTCGCGGTCGAGGGCTATCTGCAGGCGCAGCGCGATTTCTGGATCGCCAAGGCCGATCTGGATATGGCCCAGCTGGGCGCGCCCAGCCTCTCGCCAATGACTACGGCCACGGCCGCCTCCGACGAGCCCGCCGGGCACTGATCAAGGATTATTCCCATGGTTTCACGACGTGATTTCTTTCTCGGCGCCAGCGCCATCGGTGCTGCCGTAGTGGCTTCGACAGTCAGCCGAGCATCTCTGGCCGGCATACCGGAGGCGGTGTCCCAGGGCAGCGCTAATACTCAGCCGCCGCTGCAACCGCAGAATGGTCGGCCCTATAACCCGGTGGTGACGCTTAACGGTTGGACCCTGCCGTGGCGTATGAACAACGGCGTCAAGGAGTTTCACCTGGTCGCCGAACCGGTGGTGCGCGAGCTTGCGCCGGGCTACAAGGCCCATCTGTGGGGCTATAACGGCCAGTCGCCGGGTCCGACCATCGAAGTGGTGGAAGGCGACCGGGTGCGCATCTTCGTCACCAACAAGTTGCCGGAACACACCAGCGTGCATTGGCACGGTCAGCGCCTGCCCAACGGCATGGACGGCGTCTCAGGGCTGACCCAGCCCTCGATTCCGGTGGGCAAGACCGTCGTCTACGAATTCGAGGCACGGCGCCCCGGCACCTTTATGTATCACCCGCACGCCGACGAGATGACCCAGATGGCCATGGGCATGATGGGCTTCTGGGTCACCCATCCCAAGGCGCACCACCCGCTGATCAGCGAAGTGGATCGGGATTTCTGCTTTCTGCTCAACGCCTACGACATCGAGCCGGGTGCCCATACGCCGAAGATCATGACCATGCTCGACTTCAACCTGTGGACCTTCAACAGCCGCATTTTCCCCGGCATTGACCCGCTGGTGGTACGGCATAACGACAGGGTGCGCCTGCGCGTGGGCAACCTGACCATGACCAACCACCCGATCCATCTGCACGGCCACGAGTTCGAGGTGACCGGCGGCGATGGTGGGCCGCGACCGTTGGCGGCGCGCTGGCCAGAGGTGACCGCTGATGTGGCGGTGGGGCAGATGCGCCAGCTGGAGTTTCTCGCCGACGAGGAGGGTGATTGGGCGCTGCACTGTCACAAGAGTCACCACACCATGAACGCCATGGGCCATGACGTGCCGACCCTGATCGGCGTCGATCACCGCGAGATGACCCGCAAGATAAGCAAGCTGATCCCCGATTATATGGTGATGGGCGAGCGCGGTATGGCTGATATGGCGGAGATGCAGATGCCGCTGCCGGACAACACCGCACCGATGATGACCGGCGACGGCCCCTTCGGCTCGGTGGAGATGGGCGGCATGTTTACCGTGCTCAAGGTGCGTAAGGAGCAAGCTCCGGGCGACTACCGCGACCCTGGCTGGTTCAAGCATCCGGCCGGCACCGTGGCCCATGAATGGACGGGTGAACTGGCCAGGCCTGAGCGCTCGAATGAGGTGGGCGGGCAGTCGATGCCGCTTAAGCAGCCCAGCAGCGAAGCGGTTGAAGTGCAGGTGCGTAAACCTGGCGGCCATGCCAGCCATTGATACGAAATGACTTGGTGGAAGGGGCTTTAGCCGCGAGCGTTGCGTGTTTCGTCGCGGCTAAAGCCCCTCCCGCGAAAAATGACGAGTGAGGAGATAAATCCATGAATCAGACAAATCGTTTGCCCTTGGTGCTGATCTTGGTTGGTTTATTGGTCAGCGGCCCCGTGCTGGCCCATAGCGAGCAGCATGTCGCGCAGCATTCGGCAGCGGTGATCAAGGAACAGAAGCCTTGGGGTATCGCCGGTGACCTTGAACAGGTCAGCCGCACCATTGAAATAGGCATGAGCGATGCGATGCGCTTTAGCCCTGACCAACTGAAGATCAGGCAGGGCGAGACCATCCGTTTTGTGCACCGCAACCAGGGCCAACTGCTGCATGAGTTCGTCCTTGGCACCAAGGCCGAGCTGGATGCGCACGCGGCGATGATGGCCAAGTTTCCTGCTATGCAGCATGACGAACCCTACATGACCCATGTCGGACCGGGGCAGAGCGGGGAAATCATCTGGACTTTCAACCGTGCCGGCGATTTCGATTTTGCCTGCCTGATCGCCGGTCACTATCAGGCCGGCATGGTTGGCCGTATTCGCGTGTTGGCCGAATAACCCCTAACCCAAAAGAGGATCGACGATGAACCATTTACTGAGCGTTATTGCCCTGAGCAGCCTGCTGGCAGGCCCCGTATTGGCTGGCCAGCACGGCGCAGCGCCGGCTGCCAGCAGCACTGTGGCCACCAGCCATGGGGAGGTGCGCAAGATCGATGCGACCAACCAGAAAATCACTCTGCGTCACGGGCCACTGGCCAATCTCGGCATGCCGCCGATGACCATGGTGTTCAAGGTGCAGGACGCCGCCCAGCTGGAGGGGCTCAAGGTGGGCGACAAGGTGAGCTTTGTCGCCGAGCAGCAGGGCGGTCAGTTTGTCGCCAGTGAGTTGCAGCCCGCGCAATAGCACGGAAGGGGCCGTATTGCGGCCCCGCTTGCCGGATCAGGCCGCAGCAAAGCGCTCGTCGAGATAGGCGATGATCGCCTTGGACTCGTACAGCCAGGTGCTCTGGCCGTTTTCTTCGATACGCAGGCACGGCACCTTGATCTTGCCGCCTTGCTGTTCCAGCTCGCTGCGCGCCTGGGCGTCGTTTTTCGCGTCGCGCAGGGCCACCGGCACGTTGAGTCTGTGCAGGGTACGGCGGGTTTTTACGCAGAATGGGCAGGCGTGGAACTGATACAGCGCCAGGTTGCTGGCGTTTTGCTCTACAGCAGCCTGAGCTTCGGGGGTGCGTTTGCGCTTGGCCGGGCGGCTGATCCAGTCGAGGAAAATGATCAACTGGCCGAGACCGATGCGCAGTGCCTTGATAATCATGCGGGGCAAACCTTGGGTCGATAAACAGGGGCGCGCAGCTTACCCGAGTTTGCTGCGATTGGCCCGGCGCTGGCCGGGGTCCCGGCCGAACGGCATAATCCGCACTCGATTGCCCAACCCTGCCGAGCCTGCAATGAAACCCGAAGACCTGTTATTGCTGGTGACCCGCGAAATGCCGTTCGGCAAATACAAAGGCCGTTTGCTTGCCGATCTGCCGGGTAACTACCTCAATTGGTTTACCCGCGAAGGTTTCCCCCAAGGTGAAATCGGCCGGCTGCTGGCACTGATGCAGGAGATCGACCACAACGGCCTGTCGGGTTTGCTCGACCCGCTACGAACCAAGCCGCGGGTGCCGTTCAAGGGGCAGTAGGTTGTTTGCGAGGCAATAAAAAACCGGCTTGTGGCCGGTTTTTTATTGCGCGCCATCCATGGCCGCAGCGTGTGTCGCGCGAGGCGACGGTAAACAGTGCTTCTGGCAATTTGCATTGCCCAACAGGCGCTTTACTGCGCCTGGCTGACCTCTGGTGTGAGGGCCAGCGGCGGCACTTCAACGAACTCCAGTTGCAGGCGTTCGCTGCTCCAGGCGCGGGTCTGGTTGGTCAGCGCCAGGTCGTCGTTCAGCTTTTGGCCGTAGGACGGGATGATTTCTTTCAGCTTGGTTTGCCACTCAGGGCTCTGCATCTTGTCCTTGAAGGTCTTCTCCAGCACCGAGAGCATGATCGGCGCGGCTGTCGAGGCCCCTGGCGAGGCACCGAGCAGGGCGGCGATGCTGCCATCGGCGGCGCTGACCACTTCGGTGCCGAACTGCAGAATGCCGCCGTGTTCGGCGTCTTTCTTGATGATCTGCACGCGCTGGCCGGCCTGGATCAGTTCCCAATCTTCTGACTTGGCATTGGGGAAGTACTCGCGCAGTGAAGCCATGCGGTCTTCCTGGCTGAGCATCAGTTGGCCCATCAGGTAGGTGCTGAGCGAGAAGTTATCGATACCGGCATGGGTCATCGGCAGGATGTTGTCGGTGGTCAGGGCGCTGAAGGTGTCGAGCAGCGAGCCGTTTTTCAGGAACTTGGTGGAGAAGGTGGCGAACGGCCCGAACAGCAGCACTTTCTTGCCATCGATCACCCGAGTGTCCAGGTGTGGTACGGACATCGGCGGCGAACCGACCGACGCCTTGCCATACACCTTGGCCTGGTGCTGGGCGACGATCTCCGGGTTGCTGGTGGCGAGGAACGAGCCGCCGACCGGGAAGCCGGCATAGCCTTCGGCTTCGCTGATGCCGGACATCTGAAGCAGTTTCAGTGCCGCACCGCCGGCACCGATAAACACGAACCTGGCGTTGATGGTTTTCTCGGCGCCGCCGTTGGCCAGATCAGCCACCCGTATGTTCCAGGTGTTGTCGGCATTGCGCTCGATACCGCGTACTTCATGCTGCAGGTTGAGGCTGACGTTGGCCTGCTGGCTCAGCGAGCCGAACAGCTGGCGGGTGATCTCACCAAAGTTGACATCGGTGCCGATCGATACACGGGTGGCGGCGAGCGTCTGCCCGGGCTCGCGGCCTTGCATCACCAGCGGTGCCCATTGCTCGATCTGCTGCGGATCTTCGGAATACTGCATGCCGCGGAACAGCGAACTGGCCTGCAGGGCGGCGTGGCGCTTCTTGAGGAACGCGACGTTGTCATCACCCCAGACGAAGCTCATGTGCGGCACGTTGTTGATAAACGAAGGCGGGTTGTTCAGCACCTTGCGTTCAACCTGGTAGGCCCAGAACTGCTTGGAAATCTCGAAGGCTTCGTTGATCGCCACCGCCTTGCTGATGTCGATGCTGCCGTCGGCCAGCTCCGGGGTGTAGTTCAGTTCGCAGAAGGCCGAGTGGCCGGTGCCGGCGTTGTTCCAGGCGTTGGAGCTTTCACTGGCCACCTGGTCGAGGCGTTCGTAGATATCAATACTCCAGCCCGGCTCCAGCTCGTTCAGGTAGGTGCCCAGGCTGGCACTCATGATGCCGCCGCCAATCAGCAGGACATCCACGGTTTTTTCCGGCTCGGGGTGCTTGGCGCAACCAAGCAGGCCCAGGCACAGCAGGGGCAAGAGGAGTTTTTTCATAAGAACGGACCATTTCAAATTGCAGTGACAGGGCTGTCCTGCGTCACATCGGGACTTGGCCGTTCGCAAGAAGCATGCCGCGCCCAGCGAGCTCGGCGCTGCGACGATCTGGCACAGGGTCGGCGGCTTATGCGCCAGTCAGTGGTGGCGTGATCTCGCCAGATTGGCGGCCATTGCTCTGGGTATATGGCGGGTTTTCGCCATGCTTCGCCGGGCGTCTGCTGCCAGGGGCTTGCGCGCATAAAAAAACCGGCCTGGGCCGGTTTCTGCTGTCGCAGGGCTTGATCAGTTATTGACCAGGCTGAGGAACTCGCTGCGGGTGGCAGCGTTTTCGCGGAACTCGCCGAGCATCACCGAGGTGACCATGGAGGAATTTTGCTTCTCCACGCCGCGCATCATCATGCACATGTGCTGGGCTTCGATCACCACAGCCACACCTAGGGCGCCGGTTACTTGCTGAATAGCCTCGGCGATTTGTCGGCTGAGGTTTTCCTGAATCTGCAGGCGCCGTGCGTACATGTCGACGATACGCGCAACCTTCGACAGGCCGAGTACCTTGCCGTTGGGGATATAAGCGACGTGGGCCTTGCCGATAAAGGGCAGCAGGTGGTGCTCGCACAACGAATACAGTTCGATGTTCTTCACCAGCACCATTTCGCTGTTATCGGAGCTGAACAGCGCGCCATTGGTGACTTCTTCCAGGTTTTGCTGGTAACCCTTGCACAGGTACTGCATGGCTTTGGCGGCGCGCTTGGGGGTGTCGAGCAGGCCTTCGCGGGACACATCCTCGCCAAGCTGGCCAAGGATCGCGGTGTAGTTTTGTTCCAGGGGCATGGACAGTCTCGTAGGTCTTTCTAAAGCGCGCAGGTTAGGCCGCGAGGATCGGGCTGGCAAGTGCACAGGCCGCCAACGGCAGGAGCTTATTCGTCGCGTCCATCCATCATGGTGCGCTTGAGCATCACGTACACCGCGCCGGTACCGCCGTGCTTGGCCAGGCAGGAGGTGAAACCGAGTACTTGCGGGTGCTGGCGCAGCCAGGTGTTGACGTGGCTTTTGATCATCGGTTTGCGACCATCCATGCGCACAGCTTTGCCATGGGTGACGCGCACGCAGCGCACTTCCAGCTTGTTGGCTTCGGCGATGAACTCCCAGAGGGTGTCGCGGGCTTTTTCCACGCTCATGCCATGCAGGTCGAGGCTGCCCTCGAAGCTGATCTGGCCCAGCTTGAGCTTGCGCATCTGGCCTTCCTGCACGCCGTTGGCCGCCCAGTACAGCGGGTCTTCGGCCCCCACGTCGATGACGAACTGATCGGACAGGCCATCGACCTTGATACTGTCCACGCGCGCCGTAGCTGCCTGGCGCAGGGTCGCCAACTGAGCTCGGTTGGCTTTTGGTTTGCCGGTGTCGGCGCGGTCATGCTTGATGGGCTTGACGCCGCGCAACTCGGCTTTAAATAGGGAAAAATCGTCGTCTTGCATTAGGGGCTGTTCCCGTTTCGTTCGCGGTCGCGCCGGAGCCTGTTTTAGCGCGAGGCAAGGCACGAGACACGAAGTTTGGTTGTTCCAAATGAGTGTCGAGAAACGCAGCATCGCGCTAAAACAGGCCCGTCCCTTCGGGTTGCGCGAAAAATCTCGCCATGCGGTGTTGGAGGACTTGGCAAGGGAACAACCATTACCTGCGTCCTCCGCAATCCCCATGGATGGGGTGAATGCCGCAAGCCCGCCGGGAGCGGGCGCGGCCTAGCCTGGCGAGATTTTGCGCAGCAACGCGATTCGCGACGAAGCGGGAACAGACCCTAGGGCCTCCGCGAAGGCCGCTAGTGTAACCAAGCTGTCGGTGTTCGTGCTGGGTTGGGCTTCAGTCGCGTTTTTTCAGCAGATGCGGGGCCATGTTCAGGTCGTTGGCGCGGCGTGCACGGCGGCGGCAGCGGCGCCAGAGCATGATGCCGACATACAGCAAAGTCAGGCCGATCACGGCGAACAGGCTGGCGGCCACCGCTGATTCGTTGAGCGGGCCGAGCACCGAGTGCTGGCCGAGCAGGGCGGCAATGCCGGCCATGCTCAGCAGAATGCCAAACGTCGCCAGCAAGGCGGCCAATGCAGCTCCCAGGCGCGTGCGCCAACTGCCAGCACTGCGCGGGCGCAGGCGGCGAGCGTCAAAACCATCGGATAGCTTCATGATGCCGATTTCCTCATGCCGATTGACTCAGTGGCTATCGGCGCTATGACCGGCCACTGCCGGTGTGGTTCAACAGTCACTGCCCAGGGTGTGATCGCGCACGCGTTTGTCCGCGGTCTCAGAGCAGCGCGCTGGCGCGTGGCACCACGGCGGCAAAGTTGTCGGCCAGGGCGATCATCTCAGCCCGGTGCATGTCTGCCGCGCTGATCACCTGGCCGTCGAGCGTCGGCAGGTCGCGGGTGGCGCACGCTGCATCGACCACGGTGCAGCGGTAACCATAGTCCTTGGTGGCGCGTACCGTGGTGCTGATGCTGGAGTGGGTCATAAAGCCGCAGACAATCAGGTCCAGCCGGCCCAGGGCCTGCAGGCGTTCATGCAGGTCGGTGCCGGTGAAGGCATTGGGCATGCGCTTCTCGACGATGATCTCGCCTGGCAGCGGTGCGGCTTGCGGCAGGTGCGCACCGCGTGGTCCGCGCGGGTCGAGCAGGCCATCGGGGATGCCCAGGTGTTTGACGTGAACGATGGCGCTGCCCAGGTCACGGGCCGCTGCGAGCAGTTTGGCGATTTCCTCCAGCGCAGCGTCCAGCCCCGGCAGTTGCAACACGCCGCTGCGGTACTCCTCTTGCGCATCGATAACCAGCAAGGTCGCATTGCTCAGGCTGGCGGGGGCATGGCCGCGGCCTGTGAGGGCGAAGAGCGTTTGTGGGGTGGACATGGCAGCAACTCCAGGCAGACAGACTCCGGCCATTGTCCGCCTGTGCGACGCTGCTGTGAACCGTTGCGCTGCTCGTTGTGTCGATGATCTTGCCTGCGCTCGTTGCAGCGCGCAGAATCGACTGCAAGCCGAGGACTGGCACGTGTAAGCAGAAGGAGTTGCGTGATGAGCCTGATCGCCTTGTTTTCCGAATATTTCTGGTTGCTCTTCGCCCTGGCGATTTCCATCGCCGTACTGCGCGAGCTGTGCATCAAGCGTGATCCACCGTCCTCCCACGAGTCACGCAGCAATCAGTAGTCGTGCACGCGCAGGGCCGCGCTGGTAGCCATGAATGGGCTAGAATGCGCGACTTTTTTCCTGCGGAGAGCTGCCGTGAGCGACGCTACAAACGCCTATCCAACCCGTCTGCGCACCATCCGTGACTACATTCGCTGGGCCGTCAGCCGCTTTCATGGCGAAGAGCTGTTTTTCGGCCACGGCACCGACAATGCCTGGGATGAAGCCCGCCAACTGGTGTTAGGAGCGCTGCACCTGCCGTATGAAATCGCCGACAGCTACCTCGACTGTCGCCTGGATGACGCCGAACACCAGTACCTGCACAACCTGCTGCAACAGCGTATCGAGGCGCGTGTGCCCACCGCCTACCTGCTCGGTGAGGCCTGGTTCTGTGGTTTACCTTTTATCGTGGATCAGCGCGTGCTGATTCCCCGCTCACCGATTGCCGAGCTGATCGAGCAGCATTTCGAGCCCTGGCTGGCGCTGGAGCCGGCGCGGATTCTCGACCTGTGCACCGGCTCGGGCTGTATCGGCATCGCCTGCGCCTATGAGTTCCCCGAGGCTGAAGTGGTGCTCGGTGATTTGTCGTTTGAGGCCCTGGAAGTGGCCAACCAGAATATCGAGCGCCATGGCCTGGAAGAGCGTGTGTACACCGTGCAGGGCGATGGCTTTGCCGGGCTGCCGGGTCAGCGTTTCGACCTGATCGTGTCCAACCCACCCTATGTGGATGCCGAAGATTTCGCCGACATGCCGGCTGAGTACCAGCATGAGCCGGAGCTGGGCCTGGCTTGCGGCGAGGATGGCCTGGACCTGGTGCGGCGCATGCTGGCCGAAGCGGCGGACCACCTGACTGAAAAGGGTGTGCTGATTGTTGAGGTGGGCAACAGCCAGGTGCACGTCGAGGCGTTGTACCCGGAAGTCGACTTCACCTGGCTGGAATTCGAGCGCGGCGGTCACGGCGTGTTCCTGCTCGCAGCTGCGCAGTGCCGCGAGCATCAGGCGCTGTTCCAGCAGCGCCTGCTGGGCTGATCAACGTAACGTCAGGTGCCGGCTGAGCAAGGCGCGTAAGGCCGCCGGTTTGACTGGCTTGCTCAGGTAATCCAGGCCGGCGGCATGTACCTGGGCGATCAGCTCGGGGCGGCCGTCGGCGCTGATCACCACGCCCGGCAGTGGCTCGGCCAGACGCGTGCGCAGCCAGGCCATCAGTTCGGTGCCGGTTTCGCCGTCATCCAGGTGAAAATCCACCAGCGCCAGGTGCGGGCGCACGTTCTCACTCAGCAGATGCTCACATTCCAGCCGGTTACGCGCCGTCCACACCTGGCATCCCCAGCGTGACAGCAGGCTGTACATGCCGGTGAGGATGCTGTCTTCATTGTCCACACAGAGCACCTGAGTGCCGGCCAGTGCCTGACCGGGCTGTTCCAGCGTGGCCACGGGTTTAGCGGCTTCAGCCTGCTGCGCCAGGGGTACGGTGACGCTGAACACGCTGCCTTTGCCCGGCCAGGAGCGCACTTCCAGCTTGTGTTCCAGTACCCGGCACAGGCCGTCGGCAATCGCCAGGCCCAGGCCCAGGCCTTTTTCGGCGCGGGTCTGGTGGCTATCCAGACGTTTGAATTCCTCGAAAATCACCTTGCGTTTGTCATCCGGGATGCCGGGGCCACGGTCCCAGACTTCCAGGCGCAACTGTTGGCCCTGGTGGCGTACCCCCAGCACCACACGGCCCTTGGCATAGCGGAAGGCGTTGGTCAGGAAGTTCTGCAGAATGCGCCGTAGCAGTTTGATATCGCTGTCGACCCGTAGCCTGCTGCCGTACAGGCGGAAATCCACGCCATGCTCGGCGGCCAGCACCCGGAACTCCGCGCCCAGGGTGTCGAACAGGCTGTTCAGCACAAATGCCTGGCGATCCGGGGTAATACGGCCGTTTTCCAGGCGCGAGATGTCTAGCAAGTCGCTGATCAGGTCTTCGGCCGAACGCAGCGAACTGTCCAGGTGACGCACCAGTTCACGGGCGTCGCTGGGCAAGGCGTCATCCTGGTGGGCGAGGGCGGCGGAGAACAGTCGCGCGGCATTCAGTGGTTGCATCAGGTCGTGGCTGACCGCCGCGAGGAAGCGGGTTTTCGACTGGTTAGCCGCTTCCGCCACGCGCTTGGCTTCGATCAGCGCCTGGTTCAACTGCGACAGCTCCTGAGTACGGGCGCTGACCCGTTGTTCCAGGCCTTCATTGGCGTCCTTCAAGGCGCGCTCGGCTTCGCGGAACTCGGTGATGTCGGTAAAACTCATGACGAAGCCGCCGCCGGGCATGGGGTTGCCGATCAGCTCGATGACCCGGCCGTTGGGGAACAGCCGCTCGGAGGTGTGCGCAGTGCCCTGGCGCATCCAGTACAGGCGTTTGCTGACATGCTCCTCGATATCGCCGCCGCCAAGCAGGCCGCGTTCGGCATTGAAACGGATCAGCTCGGCCACCGGCCGGCCGACATACACCTGGCCCTCGGGGTAGTTGAATAGCTCGATATAACGACGGTTCCAGGCCACCAGTCGCAGCGACTGGTCAACCACACTGATGCCCTGGGTGATGTTCTCGATGGCACCCTGCAACAGGGCGCGGTTGAATTGCAGCACCTCCGAGGCTTCGTCGACGATGCGCACCACGTCCTCGACATGCATCTCGCGGCCTTCGATGGCGGCCTTGACCACAGCGCGGGTCGAGGATGCCCCCAATACGCCGGCCAGCAGCCGTTCGGTGTGGGCGATCCAGTCGCTGGTGGCGGTCTGGTTGGGGTCAAAACCCTTGCCCTGACGGTAGGCAAAGCGCATGAAGCTTTGCCGCGCGCGGTCTTCACCGACAAAGCGGTTGGCCAGCAGCAACAGGTCGCCGACCTGCACTGCGAGCATGCTGCGGTTGCTCGGTTTGGTGCCCAGGTCGTGGCCGATAAAACGTCCGGCTTGCCAGTGTTCGGCCACGCGTGTGCGCGAGAACCAGGAAACCCAGGCAAACAGCAGGAAATTACCGGCCAGCGAGAGCACCACGCCGCGGGTCAGAGGGTCGACCTGGAAGCCAATCGGGCCATACAGCAGGCTGTGCAGGCCGGGGAAGATTTCCAGCGGCCAGCCCAGCCCGCGTGCCACCAGCGGTATGACCAGGGTGTAGAGCCAGATCAGCGCGCCCAAAAACAGGCCGGCAAACACGCCCTGGCGATTGGCCTGCTTCCACACCAGTGCACCGAACATCGCCGGAGCCAGCTGGCCAATAGCGGCAAAGGACACCTGGCCGATGGTGGCCAGGCTGGCGTTGGAACCGAGCAGGCGATAGCACACGTAAGCCAGCAGCAGAATCAGTACGATGCTCACTCGGCGCGCAGTGAGCATCCAGTAGCGGAATGCCTCGAACGGTCGCTCGGCGTTTTTGCGCCGCAGCAGGGCAGGCAGCAGCATGTCATTGGAGATCATGGTGGAGAGCGCCACCGACGCGACAATCACCATGCCGGTGGCTGCCGATGCGCCGCCGATAAAGGCCAGCAGTGCCAACGCCGGATGCGCCTCGGCCAGTGGCAGGCTGATGACGAAGGAATCCGGGCTGACGCCGTCGGGCAGCAGCATCTGCCCAGCCAGGGCGATGGGCACCACAAACAGCGCCGCGAGAGTCAGGTAGGCGGGGAATACCCAGCGCGCCAGACGCAGGTCCTTGGGCTCGATGTTTTCCACCACGGTGACATGAAACTGCCGGGGCAGGCAGATGATGGCGATCATCGCCAGGCCGGTCTGCATCATCATGGCTGGCCAGTTCACGGTCTCGGCCCAGAACGTATCCAGCTCGGGATTGGCCTGCGCCTTGCTGAACAGGTCGCCGAAACCGTTGTACAGGCCATAGGTGACAAAGGCACCGACGGCGAGGAAAGCCAGCAGTTTGACCAGCGACTCGAAGGCAATCGCCAGGACCATGCCACGGTGGTGCTCGGTGACATCCAGATTGCGTGTGCCGAACAATATTGTGAACAGTGCCAGGACCAGCGAAACGATCAGCGCCGTGTCCTGGGCGCTGGTGCCACTGGCGCTGGCGCCTTCGCCAATCAGCAGGTTGACCCCCAGCACGATGCCTTTGAGCTGCAGCGCGATATAGGGCAGCACGCCAACCAGGCAGACCAGCGCCACCACCACCGCCAGCGCCTGGGACTTGCCATAGCGCGCGGCAATAAAGTCGGCAATCGAGGTGATGTTCTCCTGTTTGCTGATCATCACCATCTTCTGTAGCACCCAGGGTGCGAACACCAGAATGATGATCGGCCCGAGGTAGATCGGCAGAAATGACCACAGCTGTTCCGCGGCCTGACCGACTGCGCCGAAGAATGTCCAGCTGGTGCAGTACACCGCCAGCGACAGTGAGTACACCCAGGCCCGTACGCGTGGCGGCATGGGCGTGGCGCGGCGGTCGCCATAGAAGGCAATGGCGAACAGGGTGGCCATGTAAATCAGCGCTACTGCGGCGATCAGCCCACTGGACAGGGTCATGCAAGCTCCGAAAGCAAACTATAGGGGGCGGCCGGGGTCATATCTGGCAGCGCAGCGGCTGCCCAGAGCCTAGCGCATCAGCGGCCGCGGCAGATGATGTGCGTCAGTCTCGCAGCAAAGTGGCGGTGCGTCAGGTACGACCAAGGTCGCACGGACATAGCGTCTCTTACTGTTGTGGATTGTGCACACTGATTGGCCCTGTTAGCGTGTCGCGCTTGCGACTCTGTCCGAGGAGGGACCCTATGTTCAAGCCGCAACTGATTACCCTGCAACGTGGCGGATTACGCATCGAGCCGATGGTCGATGCCGATATTCCCGCGCTGATCAGCCTGGCCGACGCCAATCGCCAGGAGCTGATCTACATGAATGGCAGCCAGCGTCTGGACTGGTATCGCCAGGGCTTGCTTGAGCAGCGTGAAGGACGAGCCTTGCCTTTTGTTATCCGCCTGGGCGACCAGTTGGTGGGCACTACTCGTTTCGGCGACTTTATGAACACCTTGCCGGCGACGGAGATCGGCTGGACTTGGCTGGATCGTAGCCAGCACGGCACGGGCCTGAATACTACGATCAAGTACCTGATGCTCCGACATGCCTTCGAGAACTGGAGCATGGTGCGGGTGCAGCTAAAGACCGCTGCCAGCAATCTGCGTGCACAGCGCGCCATCGAAAAACTCGGTGCGCAACGTGAAGGGTTGCTGCGCAATCACCGTCGCCTGGCCGATGGCCGTCTGGATGATACGGTGCTGTACAGCATCACCGATCACGATTGGCCGGCGCTCAAGCAGCAACTGGAGGCGCGTTTCGGCGGTTGAGGTATGGCCCAGGCAAGCAGCGAACAGACACATTTCTGGCAATCACCCGAGTTGGGCGGGATTGAGCTGCTGCACGCGCATTACGTCGAGCAGCGGTTTTCTCCGCATGTGCACGAAGGTTTTGTATTCACCGTAATCGAGCACGGCGCGCAGCGCTTTCGTCATCGCGGCAGTGATCATCTGGCGCCTGCGGGCAGCATGGTGCTGATCAATCCAGATGAGCTGCACACCGGCTCCAAGGCCCATGAGCAAGGCTGGCGTTACCGTGCGTTTTACCCGGATAACGCCCAGGTCTGTGGGGTGCTGGACGAGCTTGAGTTGGGGCGTCAGGGCATGCCGTCTTTTGCGTTCAGCGTGCTGCAGGACGTCCAGCTGCATCGTCAGTTTCAGGCGCTGCATCAGTTGCTTGATCAGCAGGCCTCGGCGTTGCAGCTGCAAACCGCCTGGCGTGAGGCGATCCTGCTGCTGTTTCAGCGTCATGCACGTCTGCCAGAGGGACTGGCACCGGGGCATGAGCCACTTGCCGTAAGTCGCGCCAAGGAATTGCTCAGCAGCCAGTTGGCAGCGCCGCCGTCGCTGGAGGAGTTGGCACGGGCGGTGGGCTTGTCGGCCTTTCATTTCGCCCGGGTGTTTCGCCGTGCCACCGGCTTGCCGCCGCACAGCTGGCTGATGCAGCGCCGCCTGGAGCAGGCGCGGGCGCTATTACGCAATGGTTGTGCGCCGCTGACGGTGGCCATGCAGCTGGGCTTTGCCGACCAGAGTCACCTGAGCCGGCAGTTCAAGCAGGCCTATGGCGTGGCACCAGGGCAGTACCGCCAGGCCAGTACCGCCAGGCCAGTAGCCGTTAGCGGGTGGCAATCCAGATCAGCAACCCCGCCTGAAATACACAGAATGCCACCAGGCAGGTGATGGTGAAGCGCAGGCCGCCATCTTCGCGTTTGAAAACCGCGATGCGTTCTTCCAGTTTGCGAATTTTCACGTCCTGTTCGCGCAGGCTCTGATCGGCCTGTTGCAGCATGCTGGCCGCATCCAGCAGCTCGACTATCTGCACTTTTTCCGTGTGCCAGTCGCTGTGCAGCGCGCTGACTCTCGGCGCGCCGCATTGCGCCTTGATCTGTAGCGGGTCGAGGTATTCGACGACGAAACCCTGAGCCTGCAAGCAGTGATCGCGGCGGGCACGGGCTTCCTCGGTAAAGGCATCCTTGCTGGGCAGGGGGCTGTGCTGCACTTGGTAATGAGCGAAATGCTGACGCGCCCAGGCAATCCCCTGGGCCAGCAGAAAACGTCCCAGGCCACGGTTTTCCGGCTCTACGTGCAGGCCTTTGTCCGGGCCGAAACGCACCAGGCGTTGCTCGTGATCGGCCCACACTTCGAGGATGTTCTGTTCCTTGCGTACCCGTTGTCCGGGCAGCTGCAACGTCAGGCGCAGCAGGCTGTGCTGTTTGCCCAGGCGTTCAACCCGGCCCAGCTGGATAAAGCGCAGCGGCCGTGCGCCGGTATGGCGATCGGTCGGCAAGGCGGTCAGGCGCAGCAGGCGAAAGTATTCGGGCGGCAGCTCGGCCCATGGATGGGCTTGTTCGACCACTTCCTGGGCGGTGGTGTCGATGTCGGTGTGCGGCTCTGGGCTGTCAGTCATAAGCGAAAATCCTGGGCGCGACGCCAATGGAAGCGACGCCTGGTCACTGCGCTTATCGGCCGCCGCCCGGCTAACTGGAGGCTGGCATTGTGCCGCTGCGCTGGATGAATTGGGCGATCTGCTCGCCAAGGCCTTGTGCCAACGGTAGTCGAGGATTGTCGTAGCTGGCCAGTTGCGCGGCTAAATCCACTGCGCTGATGCGCAGCATATGGTTCATGCCGGGGATGATCAGCAGCTCGGCATCGGGTTTGGCAGCCTTGAGGGCGCGGGCATCGGCGACGCTGACCTGAATGTCATGGCTGCCTTGCACAATCAGCGTCGGGATTTGCAGGCGGGCAAAGGCCTGGCCGGGGTCTTGCTGCAGCAGCGTGATCAGGTAGGGCTGCACGCTGGGGCGAAACAATACCTGCAAGGGCTTGGGCACCTGCGGCGTGAGTTGCCCGGCCAGCAGGCGGTCGAGCAGGTGATTGCTCTGGGCCAGCTGATCCGGCGGCAGGCGCGCGGCCAGTTGTTCACGCAGCAGTTGGTCGACCGGTCGGGAGCTGCCGGCAATCGCTACCAGTGCATCGGCCTGAGCCTGCTCGGCTGCCAGGCTGGCAATCAGCGCGCCTTCGCTGTGGCCGATCAGGATCAGCCGATCAAATGCCGGGTTGGCCTTGAGCTGTTGCGCCCAGCCGACGGCATCGCTGACATAGCCCGTGACGCTCAGGTCGCGTTCATCCGGCGTGGCTGCGCGGCTGGCGGCTACACCGCGCTTGTCGTAGCGCAGGCTGGCGATGCCCTGCTTGGCCAGGCTCTGGGCCAGGCGTTTGAGGCTGTCGTTATGCCCGCCTTCAGGGTTGTTGCCGTTACGGTCGGTGGGGCCGGAGCCGGCAATCAGCAGGGCAACCGCTACCGGCGAAGTGCCGCTGGGTTTGAGTAAGGTGCCATGCAGGGTGCCTTGCGCGGTCGGCAGGCGTACCGACTGTTCCACGCTGCCGTGTGTGACGACCTGTGGAGCCGCATGCAGCGGGGTTTGCAGCAGGGTGGTGCTCACCAGAAGAGGCAACAGAAGGTCTCGCAACATGGGGGACAACTGCCAGGGAGGAAACCGTTGGACGTTTATTAGCCCTGAAGGTTCGAGGATGATCTGGGCGAACGCCACGGGTATACTCGCCGCCTTCACTCAAATAGGGTCTTGCGCGCATTGGCGCGGCCCTGCGCTGATTTTCGCGGAGCGTTTTGCACATGTCCGGCAATACCTACGGCAAGCTGTTCACTGTCACCACTGCTGGCGAAAGCCATGGCCCGGCATTGGTCGCCATTGTCGATGGCTGCCCGCCAGGTCTGGAAATCAGCCTGGAAGACCTGCAGCGTGACCTCGACCGGCGCAAGCCCGGCACCAGTCGCCACACCACGCAGCGCCAGGAAGCCGACGAGGTGGAAATCCTGGCCGGGGTGTTCGAGGGCAAGACCACCGGCTGCTCGATTGGTCTGCTGATCCGCAATACCGACCAGAAGTCCAAGGACTACTCGGCGATCAAGGATTCCTTCCGCCCGGCCCACGCCGATTACACCTATCACCACAAATACGGCATCCGTGACTACCGCGGCGGTGGCCGCAGTTCGGCACGCGAGACGGCGATGCGCGTTGCCGCTGGCGCCATCGCCAAGAAGTACCTGGCCACTCAGGGTATCGTGATCCGTGGCTACATGAGCCAGCTGGGGCCGATTGAAATCCCGTTCAAAACCTGGGACAGCGTTGAGCAGAACGCCTTTTTCAGTCCCGACCCGGACAAGGTGCCGGAGCTGGAAGCCTATATGGACCAGCTGCGCCGTGATCAGGATTCGGTCGGTGCGAAAATCACTGTGGTCGCCGAAGGCGTAATGCCTGGCCTGGGTGAGCCGATCTTTGATCGCCTGGACGCTGAGCTGGCCCATGCGCTGATGAGCATCAACGCGGTCAAGGGGGTGGAAATCGGCGCAGGTTTCGCCAGTGTGGCGCAGCGCGGCACCGAACACCGTGACGAGATGACCCCTGAAGGTTTCCTCTCCAACAATGCTGGCGGCATTCTCGGTGGGCTTTCCAGTGGTCAGCCGATTGTGGCCCACCTGGCGCTCAAGCCGACGTCGAGCATCACCACGCCGGGGCGTTCGATCGATATTCACGGCAACCCGGTGGATATCATCACCAAGGGCCGTCATGACCCGTGCGTGGGCATCCGCGCCACACCGATTGCCGAGGCGATGATGGCCATCGTGCTGATGGACCATCTGCTGCGCCACCGTGCGCAGAATGCCGATGTACGGGTCAGCACGCCGGTGCTGCCACAGCTGTGATCAACACTGCTGTGCGGCCACATGCGCTCCGCAGCACGCTGCCGGGTTTGTGTTCAGCATGAGCCCGGTTTTGCCGTACTGGCGTCTGTCCGGCTTCTACTTCTTCTATTTCTCGCTGCTCGGCGCCACCGCGCCGTTCCTTGCGTTGTATTTCGATCACCTGGGATTTTCCGCTGCGCGGATTGGCGAGCTGATCGCCATTCCCATGCTGATGCGCTGCATTGCGCCAAATATCTGGGGCTGGCTGGGCGACCACACCGGTCGGCGGCTGGCCATCGTGCGCTTTGGCGCGCTGTGCACGCTGCTGTGTTTTGCCGGCATCTTTATCAGCCAGAGCTACGCCTGGCTGGCGTTGATCATGGCGCTGCATGCGTTCTTCTGGCATGCGGTATTGCCGCAGTTTGAGGTGATCACCTTCGCCCATCTGAAGGAGCAGGCGGCGCGCTACAGCCAAATCCGCCTGTGGGGCAGCATCGGCTTTATCGTTGCGGTGGTGGGGCTGGGCCAGCTGTTCGAGCTGCTCAGCCTGGATGCCTACCCCTGGGCGCTGATTTTGATCATGGGCGGCATCGTGCTGAGCAGCTGGTGGGTGCCCAATGCCCAGCCGCAGATGCGCCCCAATACTCAGGAGCAGGGCGGTTTTCTTCAGCAGCTGCGGCGGCCGGGGATTCTCGCCTTCTACCTCAGCGCCGGGCTGATGCAACTGAGCAATGGCCCGTACTACACCTTTCTCAGTTTGCACCTGGAAGCGCTGGGTTATTCGCGCGGGGTGATCGGCCAGCTGTGGGCGCTGGGGGTGCTGGCCGAGATTGTGCTGTTTATGTTTATGGCCAGGTTGCTGGCGCGCTATTCCCTGCGTACCGTGCTGCTGGCGAGTTTTCTGATTACCGCCGTGCGTTGGCTGTTGTTGGGCAATCTGGCTGGGCATCTGCCGGTGCTGCTGTTTGCGCAACTGATGCATGCCGCGACCTTTGGCAGCTTTCACGCGGCAGCCATGCATTTTGTCCAGCGCAGCTTTGCTGATCGCCAGCAGGGCCAGGGCCAGGCGTTGTACGCCGCGCTGGCGGGTGTGGGTGGTGCATTGGGGGCGCTGTACTCCGGCTACAGCTGGCACAGCTTGGGCGCCGCCTGGACCTTTGCCATCGCCAGCCTGATTGCCCTGGCTGCGGCGGCGATCACCGCAGGCTATCTGCGTAATGAGCGGCCCTGAACCCTTATCTGTTGAATTGAACCGCTGAATTGAAGCCGACTGTACGAGAGCCCTGAGCATGAGCAGCCTGACCGTCTACCACCAGTCTTCGCCCGAGCACCCGAACAAGCTGTTGACTCACGCCGAAGACATCACCAGCACCCTGGCGGCTGTTGGCGTGCAGTTCAGTCAGCTGCCGGTTCAGCAGGCGGTCACGGCCGGCACACCCGGCGATGAGTTGATGGCTGCCAGCCGCGTACAGATCGACCAGCTTATGAACGCACATGGTTATGCCAGCGCCGAGATCCTGAGCCTGTGTGATGAGCGCGGCGAGGGCAGTGAGCTGGCCCGCAGCCTACGTGCGGAGCAATGTTGTCAGCCGGCTCACCTGCATTACTACCTGGCCGGGCGTGGCCTGTTGGCGCTGCATATCGGCGAGTACGTCTACAGCCTGTTGTGCGAGAAGGGTGATCTGCTGCTGTTGCCCGCCGCTACGGCGCACTGGTTCGATGGCGGCGAGCATCCACGCTTTGCCGTACTGCGCCTGTTTGATAGCCCGCAGGTGCCCGATTTTGTGCCTGTCGCGGGTCATTTTGCTGCTGCCTTTAGCGGGCTGGACGACTGCTGATAGGTAAAGCGGCTGAACTCTTCTGCCCAGCGTCTATCCTACTTAAGCGATCCCTTCGCATAGGAGCGACACCTTATGGGTTCAATGTTCAACGGTTTACTGGGTCTGGTCATTCTGGCGCTGGATATCTGGGCGATTCTCAGCGTCATCAAAAGCAATGCTGAAACGGGCATCAAGGTGTTGTGGATCTTGCTGATCGTCTTGCTGCCGGTGATCGGTCTGATCATCTGGGCACTGCTTGGCCCGCGCGGGACGGTCAAGTTCTAGGATCTGGTACACAGGCGTCGGGTGGATGGCGTTTTATCCATCCACCAGCCACGCTGCCCGTCCCATAGCTCATGGGCGGCTGTAAGGGGCGGGTCTACAACCCCAGCAGCGCCTGTTCCGGCAATTGCGCCCCTTCCAGTTTGAGCAGCAATGCTTTGCGTGGCAGGCCGCCAGCATAACCGGTAAGGCTGCCGTCACGGCCAATCACCCGATGACAGGGAATGATGATGGCAATCGGGTTGGCGCCATTGGCGGCACCGACGGCGCGCACTGCCTTGGGTCGTGCGATCTCGGCGGCGAGGGCGCTGTAGCAGCTGGTTTGGCCAAACGGGATGGTTTGCAGCGCTTGCCAAACAGCTTGCTGAAACGCGGTGCCTTGCGGCGCCAGGCGCACTTCGAAGCGCTGCCGACGCCCGGCGAAATACTCATCCAGTTGCCGGCATACCTCATCCAGTTCATTGGCGGCGCTGCGCCAGTGCTCGCCGATCTGCCAGGGCTTGTCGTCGATATCCATCAGCAGTTGTTGCAGGCCCGTTTCGTCAGCGGCCAACAGCAGGCGACCAATTGGGCTGTCATGGTAGCGGTAGAACATCCGGCGTCATCCTTCTGAGTAGTTGTGCCACAGGTGCGCGGCGGCATAGGCACGCCACGGCCGCCATGCCTCGGCACGGGCCTTGAGTCGTTTGGCATCGATGCCTTCTGGCCCCCACACCGGCGCCTTGAGCAAGCCCAGGTCGCTGGCGGGAAATGCATCGACCTCGCCAAAGGCGCGCAGGGCAATATATTCCGCCGTCCACGGGCCGATACCGGGCAGGGCGCACAGGTGTTCGACAAAAGCCGTGTAGCCGTCCCGCAAATCCAGATGCAGATCGCCACTAGCTACCTGGGCGGCGAAGTGCTGCAAGGTCTGTACGCGCTTGCTGGGCATGCCGATGCCATCCAAATTGGCTTCGGCGATGGCTGCTGGACTGGGGAACAGCCGTTGAAGCTCTGGTGCATCGACACACTGCAGCGGCTCGCCTGCGCGAGTCACCAGACGGCCGGTGATGGTCACCGCTGCCTTGACCGTGACTTGCTGACCCACAATGGCGCGCACGGCCTGCTCGAAGGGTTCAAAAGCGGTGGGCAAACGCAAACCAGGGTTACGCGCAACCAGCGGTCCGAGCTGCGCATCGTTGGCAAAGTGCGCGCTGACCTGCTGCGGCTGGCAGTCCAGATCAAACATCTTGCGCACCCGCGCGGTAAGTGTTGCCAGGCAGGGTTGCAGGGATGGGCTGTAGTCCAGTTGCAGGGCGTGCTGATCCGCCAGCGGCTGCACGCGGAGCCAGCCGTATTGGCCATCCAGTTGCACGCTGCGTGCATAACTGTGCGGTTGCAGGTTTTCCACCCCCGCCAAAGCACGCAAAGCAAAGTGTGCATGGAACTGTTGCCACTGCCAGGGCGGCTGGTAGCTCAGTAGTAGGGTGTGGGGTGGTGATTGGCTCATGGCCGAACAATAACCGCCGTTCGGCTGGCTGTCAGTGCAGAACTGACTTTCAAACTGATGTTTACCCTCTCCCAGGTTTGGGAGAGGGTAAGTGCTAGTTAAGCGCTGGCCACGTGCTTATGCAGCTGATGCGACAGCTGTTCCAGTTGCTGGCCGAGCTGCACCAGTGACTCCTGAGCCTGCAGCAGCTCGGCGCTGGCGGCACGCTGGCGCTGGCTGGCGTCGCGTTGTGCGGCACTGTTGTCGCGTACGTGCATCAGTTGCTGGTGGGCATGGGTGAGTGCCTGGCTGTGCTGCAGGATCGACTGCGACAGGTTGTCGGTCAGCCCGGCATTGCTGCTCAGTGCACTGCTCACATCACTGACCTGGGTGGCCCCGGTGTCGATGATCTGCTGCGACTGGCCCAGCACGTTCTGTACGGTGTCGGCCGTTTCGTTGCTGCGCTGCGAAAGGTTACGCACCTCGTCGGCGACCACCGCAAAGCCGCGGCCATGATCACCCGCGCGGGCGGCTTCGATGGCCGCGTTAAGCGCCAGCAGGTTGGTTTGTTGGGCGATGGCGCTGATCATCTGCATGGATTCGGCAATGCGCTGGTTACTCTGCTGGATGGCCTGCATGCTGGCCTGGGCATCTTCCATACGTTGTGCGCAGGCATTCACCTGGCTGCTGCTGTGCTGGGTGTCCTGGCTGAGCTGCTGCATATGGCCGGTGCTGGAGGCGAGGCTGTCGAGCACTTCATGCAGGGCCAGATCCAGCTGGTGCATGGCGTCGGCCTGCTGTTGCACATCGGTGTCGATGCTCTGGCAGCGTTGGCGAATACCGCTGAGGGTCTGCTGCAACTGGCCAGCCATCTGCAACAGGTCGCTGGCGGTGTTGCGCACTTCATCGACGATGCCGCCGAGCTGATCCTGATTACGTGCGGCGCGTTGACCGAACTCGCGGGATTCATTGAGTGCCTGTTCGGCATCGGCCAGCGCCTGGTTACGCAGTTTCGCGCTGTACCACTGTGCCAGCCACACGGTCAGCACTGGCAGGATGTAGCCCGAGTAGGTGTTGACGGCGGCATCCCGTGGGCTCAGTTCGAACACCGGCAGACTGGCGCCGCTGCGTTCCAGGCGAATCAGCCAGAACACGAACAGCGCCTGCACCAGGCTCCAGACCATGGCGCTGCGGGTGCCGGCCAACAGGTAGGCGAAGACGATAATCACTGCCGGCCAGTAGATATGTGCCGAATGCAGGCCGCCCAATTGGTAGATCAGCAGCATCGAGTAACTGGCCATGCTGGCCAGCGCCATATTGGCTGCCACAGCCAGCGGCAGCATGGCACTGCGCAGTACCAGCAGCATCAGCGGCATGCCCAGCACCAGCAGCAGCGAGCCATACATCAGTGCGTCGTTGCCCAGGCGGCCCCACTTGATGCAGCTGTACAGGCCAATGACCACGCTGCACAAGCCGCTGAAGGCGAGGGTACGGGCCAACAGAATGCTGGCCTGGTCGGTCAAATCATGTGGCAGGAACTGCCCAAGGAAACCCTGTCGCATGAAAACTCCAGTCAGTAGGTTGTACAGCAGTATCGGCGCATATGGCCGCTGGCTTGAGGGTGGAAAGCGCCAATTTGGCGGATGAAATGGCAAAGTGCCAGTTATCTGCTGCGTCGCCCGACGACTTGTCAGTCGCGTTATTCAGCCCAGTGTCTGGCGGTATTGCCCAGGCGTCTGGCCTTTCCAGCGTTTGAAGGCATGCAGGAAATTCGACACCTCGCTGTAGCCCAGGCGCTCGGCAATCTCCTCCTGGCTCAGGCTGGCGATAGCCAGCAGTTCCTCGGCCAGGGCCTGACGCACTTCTTCCTGTAACTGGCGAAAGCTGCTGCCTTGCTCTTCCAGGCGACGGCGCAGGGTACGGCTGCTGATATTCAGCTCGCTGGCGATGACTTCCATATCGGCCAGCCGACCCGGTGTACTCAACAGGCGATCACGAATCTGCCCGGCCAGACCGCTGCGCACCTGACGTTTGGCCAGCAGGGCCTGGCATTGCTGTTCGCAGAGCTGAGCGCTGTGCGGATTGGCGCGGGGCAGGGGCAGATCAAGCAGGTGACGGGAAAAGCTGATGCGGTTTTCTGCGCAGGCAAACTCCGGCAGCAGGCCGAATTGCTCGATAAAGCGTGCAGTGTCAGCCGGCGCCGGCATGCTCAGTTGCACGCGATCCAGGGGCATGCGGTTGCCGGTCAGTTCGCGTTGAATCACCATCACCGCCACGGTGTCGCGCAGCAGGAGAAAGTCGCGCACCTGATCCGGCAAATGGCTACCGTCTAGCTGCAGATGCGCCTGATCGGCGTCTTCACGCAAGCTGATGCGATTAAAGGCAAAAGTCAGGTCCAGGTAGCGCAGGCCCAGGTCGGCAGCCTGGCGGAAGCTCTGACTGCTGAGCAGGGCGTAACCCCAGATGCCATAGGTGGTCAGTTGGTAACGCAGGCCGGCTTGCAGGCCGAGGTCGTCCTGTGTGGGCAGGGCTTCGATCAAGTTGCAGATCAGTTGCAGTTCCTGCGCACCTTCGATTTCACTGTGCAACTCGGCCAGTTGCAGGGGGCTGAGGCCGGTGTGGCGCAGGCACTGCTCGACACTCAAACCGTGATCGAGGCCTAACTGGGTCAGCAGTTGCGCACTGGTAATGCTGCGTCGTGGCAGTGAGTAGGGGATGGCTGGCATACCGTTATCCGCTGATTTGTCCGAAAGTCACAATCGATTGGCCGACTATGCCATAACGTGCCAGGTGGCAGGCAAGTAGCATCCTGGCATCCGCACTGTTTGCGGTTGGGGATATAACAATGCACAACACTTCCCAGAATCAGGCCGCTCCGCGCGTGCTGATTATCGGCAGCGGCTTTGGCGGCCTGGGCATGGCCATTCAGTTACAGAAGGCCGGTATCGAAGATTTCCTGCTGCTGGAAAAAGCGGCAGAAGTCGGCGGTACCTGGCGTGACAACAGCTACCCGGGGGCGGCCTGCGATGTGCCGTCGCACCTGTATTCATTCTCCTTTGAACCGAAAACCGACTGGAGCCGCACGTACGCGCCTCAGGCGGAAATCCACGGCTACATGTTGCATTGCGTGGCCAAGTACCAGCTGCGCTCGCGCATTCGTTGCAATGCCGAAGTGGCCTCGGCGGTTTTCGATGCGGCGGCAGCGTTGTGGCGGGTGACCCTGAGCACGGGTGAGGAACTCTGCGCCGAGGTGCTGATCAGCGCCTGCGGCCAGCTCAATCAGCCGGCTTATCCGACGTTACCGGGCGTCGAGCAGTTTGCCGGTGAGGTATTCCACTCGGCACGCTGGCGGCATGATCTGAACCTGACCGATAAGCGTGTGGCGGTCATCGGCACCGGCGCTTCGGCGATTCAGTTTGTCCCGCAGATTCAGCCGCAGGTGGCCGAGCTCAAGTTGTTTCAACGCTCGGCGGCCTATGTGTTGCCCAAGCCGGATCGTGCCTATCGGCCCTGGGAGCTGGCGTTGGTGCGGCGTTTGCCTTGGTTGCAGCGACTCGACCGTGGCTTCAAGTATGTGCAGCACGAGGTGCGCGGCCTGGCGTTTATCAGCATGCCGTGGCTGATGAAGCTGTTTCGCTTCAGCTTCGAGCGCCACCTCAAGCAGCATATCCGCGACCCGCAACTGCGCGCGAAGCTGCAGCCGAACTACCCTATGGGCTGCAAGCGCATCCTGATCAGCAATGACTACCTGCCAGCTCTGGCGCAGCCCAACGTGACGGTGGTCAGCGAGGCGATCAGCCGCGTCAGCGAGACGGCAATCATCACCGCCGATGGCCGCGAGCACCCGTGCGATGTGCTGATCTACGGCACCGGCTTTGCTGCCACGGATTTTCTTGCGCCGATGCAGATTCGCGGGCTCAACGGGTTGGAGCTGAACCAGGCCTGGCGCGACGGGGCCGAGGCGTACAAGGGCATTAGCGTCAGTGGTTTTCCCAACCTGTTTATCCTTTACGGTCCCAATACCAACCTGGGGCATAACTCGATCATTTACATGCTGGAAAGCCAGTTCCGCTATGTGCTGGGCTGCCTCGCGCTGCTGCGTCAGCAGGGTGGCCGTTATCTGGATGTGAAGGCCAGCGTGCAGCAGCGCTTCAACCAGCAGATTCAGGATCGCTCACATCGAACGATATGGGAGCAGGGCTGCTCAAGCTGGTACAAAACCGCCTCCGGCAAAAGCACCAATAACTGGCCGGGCTACACCTTTACCTATCGCCAGCAGACTCGCGCACCGGAGCCCGATGACTATGAATGCACCCGCTGAATTTACTGCCCCTGCCGCTGATCAGGCGCTGCTGCGCAGCGTTTTGCGTACCAGCCTGCGCCTGCTGTTTCGTGGCTTGGTGCGTCCGCCGATGCCAATTGCCGGCCAGCGTGCGGTGCTACGTCTGCTGACGGCAGTGAGCCCGACGCCACGCGGTATCACCCGCAGTGTTGGCACCCTGGGTGGGCGACCCTGTGAATGGCATAAACCGCAGGGTGGTCGCGGCACGGTGCTGTTGTACCTGCATGGCGGGGCTTATCTGATCGGCGGGCCGAATACCCACCGGGCGATCTGCTCCAACCTGGCTAAACGCGGGCAGATGGATGTGTGTGCGCTGGATTACCGGTTGTCCCCAGAGCATCAATACCCGGCGGCCCGCGAGGATGCCCTGGCTGCGTTTCAGGAGTTGATAAAACTAGGCTACAAGCCCGAGCAGATTGTGATCGGCGGCGATTCGGCCGGCGGCAATCTGAGCCTGATCACCAGCCTGCGCCTGCGTGACCAAGGGCTGCCGCAACCGGCGGCGCTGGTGTGTTTCTCCCCAGTCACCGACTTTACCGGCACCCAGCTACACGAGCCGCCCGCCGGTGACCCGCTGATCCATCGTAAGTGGGTGGAGCAGGCGCTGGCGCTGTATTGCCCGGCCGAATTGGCCCATGACGATCCCGGTTTATCGCCGCAGTTTGCTGACCTGCACGGTTTGGCTCCGCTGCTGATTCAGGTGGGTGAAGATGAAATCCTGCGTAACGACAGCCTGCGTTTTGCCGACAAGGCCAAGGCAGCCGGTGTGGATGTGCGTCTGCAGCGTTACCCGGACTTATGGCACGTGTTCCAGGCCCACGCCGGCATGCTCAAGGCGGCGGATTTTGCCCTGGCCGAAGTGGTGAGCTTTCTGCGTGAGCGAGGTTGTTGATGAACAACATTCTGATCACCGGTGCCGCTTCTGGCATCGGCGCGGCCACCGCCAGGTTGTTTCATCAGCACGGCTGGCAGGTCGGCTTGCTTGATATCAACCATCAGGCGTTGGCCAAGCTGGCAGGCGAGTTGGGTAACGTCTGGCATGCCGAACTGGATGTCACCGACCCGGCAGCGGTCAAGGTCGCCCTGGCAGACTTCTGCGCCCTGCATGGTGGTCAGTTGCGCCTGCTGTTCAACAGCGCCGGGATTTTGCAGTGTGGGAATTTCGAAGATATCGAGCTAAGCGAGCATGCGCGCATCCAGCAGATCAACGTGCTGGGCCTGCTGAACATGACTCACGCGACGTTTCCCTATCTAAAAGCCACGCCCGACGCCCAGGTGATCAATATGGGCTCGGCATCCGGGCTGTATGGCGTGCCGCATATGGCCAGTTACTCGGCCTCCAAGTTCGCTGTGCGCGGGCTGACTGAGGCGCTGGAGCTGGAATGGGCCAAGCACGGCATTCGTGTCGGTGATCTGATGCCGCCGTTTGTCAGCACGCCGATGCTCAATAATCAGCGTTTCCAGGCACCGGTGCTGGGGCGGCTGGGTGTCAATCTGGGGCCTGAGCGTGTGGCCGAGGCCGCCTGGGCGCAGGCGAGGCAGCACAAGGTTCACCGGCCGATCAGCCTGCAGTTCAAACTGCTGTACTGGTTCGGGCAAATAACCCCGGCCTGGTTGACCCGGCGCATCATGGCCTGGCTAAGCCGCGAATAAGTGCCTACTCGTAGCTCATGGCTGTCCATGAATCCTGCTGGCCTCGAAGCTCGCCGCTAAAGCGCCTCCCACAACATGGGCCTGATGCTAAACCGTGGGAGGGGCTTTAGCCGCGACACTTGAGATTCGCTGAGTTGGTTATTTCGCTGGGCAAACCGCGCGCGATAGGACTAGTCTGCAACTAACGCTTCCGGCTTGTGCGTTCTGCACAAGCCTGCGTTGACCAGCCCTGGTTTCAGGTCTGGCTTATGACACATCAAGCAGCACACCGCTTGATTCTCGGGCGGCACTGCAACCGGTGCCGCGACACCGCTGAAGCTCTGGCGGTAGCAATGGGAAAGCGTTTAACAGGTCGTAGCACTGCAGCATCGACACCCAGTTGGTTCTTTAGCGTCCTGTAAATTTGTCCATCGCCTGAGGAGGTCACTTCATGAGCACAGCCTTGCACGATGATGTCAGTAACGGGGTTTTACGGCGGATGAAGGAAGGTGGCTTCGACTTTGCCAGCTTCCACCCCATCGAGTTCTACGCCATTTTCCCGGACGAGGAGCGGGCCCGCATGGCCACCCGCAAATTTCGAGGTGAATCCTTACACGCCCTGGTGACAGAGCGTGATGACGGTGCCTGGCACCTGCAAGTCAGTAAAGTAATGTTTGCGACATACCACGGTATTGGTGACTTCGAGCATGACCTGGAGTCGGTCGTGGCGCCGCTGGGCGGCAAACTGGATGGGTGGGGTGTAACCCAGGAGGTGAGACAGCCCTGAGAACCTGTCTACGGTCTGCTGCGCGTCGGCCCTGCTGCGTTAAAAACAGGTTCGGAATGCTCATTTACAGCCGTAAACTCCGCTTCCTCGCCTGCTTTTGTCTTGCATGGCTCTAGCTCGCGAGATCGTAAACAGGTTCTGCAATCCAAACGCGGGCCGGCCATAAGCTGGCCCGTTTCATTTCTATTTGGCTACAACGTTCCCTAAGCAATCGCCCCTCGACCCCAACCTGCGCTTTGCTTCAGACTTGGCGCATGACCGACATCCTGATTTTTACCCACATTGATTACTGCCCGTCGGCCCACCTGGGCAAGGTGCTGGAGCAGGCCGGCCACGCATTTACCGTGCTGCGCGCGGATCTGGGTGAGCTGGATGGCATCGACCTCGACCGCCCCAAGGCCGTGGCAATCATGGGGGGGCCGATGAGCGTCAACGATCCGCTGCCCTGGCTGGCCACCGAAGTGACGGCGCTGCAGCATTTTATCCGCCGCGATATTCCGCTGATCGGCCACTGCCTGGGTGGCCAGCTGCTGGCCAAGGCGCTGGGCGCGGAAATCAGCCGCATGCCCTACACCGAAAGCGGCTGGCAGCCGCTGACTCGCCTCGATCAGGCGGCGCCCAGCCCCTGGTTGCAGCACTTGCCTGAACAGTTCCCGGTCTTCCAATGGCATGGCGACAGCTTTGCCATCCCCGAGGGCGCCCAGCCCTTGCTTAGCAGCCCCTGGTGCCGCAACCAGGCGTTTGCCTGGGGCGATAAAGTCCTGGCCCTGCAAGGCCACCCGGAAATGGACGAAGCCCTGGTGCGCCAGTGGCTCGGCGACTGGCATTACCTGCTGGATGACAGCCAACCCAGCCAGCAGAGCAGGGCGCAGATGCTCGACCAGTTGCCCGCCAAAGTCGCCGAACTGAACCGCGTGGCCGAAGGCTTCTATCGTCACTGGCTGCAACTGGCCGAGCTCTGATGCTCGTGTAGGGCGGATGACGCTTTACCCATCCACCAGTGGTTGCCGTGCGGTGGGTAAAAAAGCGTTATCCACCCTACGGTGCTTTGGCCAGGATGCCCGCCTTAAAATGGCGCGCCCTGCGACCTGGCGGTCATCAAGGCGCCCCGGCTTGGTGCGTTGCTCGCCTCACCAATACTCAAGTTGCTGATTTAAAACATTTTTATTGTATGGCGCGGGCCTTGCAGAGCTGTCTCCATGTCCGGGTGACAAGGAGTACGGCATGGTCCGCACCTTTTATGACGAGATGTACGACGCGAGTGGCGCTGTCCGCCCGCACTACCAAGCGTTTGCCCGCTGGTTAGCGGATACGCCGGATGAACTGCTGGCCCAGCGCCGCCGGGAAGCCGACCTGCTGTTTCACCGCGCCGGTATCACCTTCACCCTGTATGGCGACGACCAGGGCACCGAGCGGCTGATCCCGTTCGACATCATCCCGCGCAGCATCCCTGCCAGCGAATGGCGCATCGTCGAACGCGGCTGCATCCAGCGCGTGCAGGCGCTGAACATGTTCCTTGCCGACCTCTACCACGATCAGCGCATCATCAAGGCCGGCATCGTGCCCGCTGAGCAGGTGCTGGCCAACGAGGGTTACCAGATCGCCATGCAGGGCCTTAACCTGCACCGCGACCTCTACGCCCATATCGCCGGGGTCGACCTGGTGCGCGATGGCGACGGCAGCTACTACGTGCTGGAAGACAACCTGCGCACCCCGAGCGGCGTCAGCTACATGCTCGAAGACCGCAAGATGATGATGCGTCTGTTCCCCGAGCTGTTCGCCGCCCAGCGTGTGGCACCGATTGATCACTACCCGAATCTGCTGCTCGATACTCTGAAGTCCTCCAGTCCGCTGGATAACCCCAACGTTGTGGTGCTGACGCCGGGGCGCTTCAACAGCGCCTATTTCGAGCACGCCTTTCTCTCCCGCGAAATGGGTGTGGAGCTGGTCGAAGGCGCGGATCTTTTTGTGCGCGACGACAAGCTGTTTATGCGCACCACCGCCGGGGCCAAGCAGGTGGATGTGGTCTACCGCCGCCTCGACGACGCCTTCCTTGATCCATTGGCTTTCAACCCCGACTCCATGCTCGGCGTGCCCGGCCTGCTGGCCTGCTACCGCAGCGGCAACGTGGTGCTGGCCAATGCCATCGGCACCGGGGTGGCGGACGACAAATCGATCTACCCCTATGTCGACGACATGATCCGCTTCTACCTCAGCGAAGAGCCGATCCTGAAAAACGTGCCGACCTTCCAGTGCCGCAAACCGGCCGAGTTGTCCCACGTGCTGGCCAACTTGGAACAGCTGGTGGTCAAGGAAACCCAGGGCTCCGGCGGTTACGGCATGCTGGTCGGACCGGCAGCCACCAAGGCTGAGATCGAAGACTTCCGCGCCCGCCTGATTGCCCGCCCCGAGGCCTATATCGCCCAACCGACCCTGTGTCTGTCGACCTGCCCGACCTTTGTTGAGCGCGGCATCGCGCCTCGGCATATCGATCTGCGGCCGTTCGTGCTGTCCGGCAAGGAAACCCGCATCGTCCCCGGCGGCCTGACCCGCGTCGCGCTGCGCGAAGGCTCGCTGGTGGTCAACTCGTCCCAAGGTGGCGGCACCAAAGACACCTGGGTGGTGGAGGACTAACCATGCTTTCAAGAACTGCCTCTGATCTGTACTGGATGTCGCGCTACCTGGAGCGCGCGGAAAACCTCGCGCGCATGCTTGAAGTCAGCTACTCGCTGTCGCTGATGCCGCAGGACGGCCGTGGCGATGGCCTGGAAGAACTGGCTCTGCCGCTGCTGATTACCGGCACCCTGGATGATTACCTGGAGCGCCACGGCCCGCTGCACGCCGAGCGCATGCTGCACTTCTTCGCCCTTGATGCAACGAACCCCGCGAGCATCTACTGCTGCCTGCAGGCCGCGCGCAGCAACGCCCATGCCGTGCGCGGGCGGATCACTGCTGACATGTGGGAAAACATCAACGCCACCTGGCTGGAAATCCACGGCATCGCGCAGCAAGGCCTGAGTCGCTACGGCATCAGCCGTTTCTGCGAATGGGTCAAGGAGCGCTCGCACCTGTTCCGTGGCGCTACCTTCGGCACCATCATGCGCGGCGACCCGTATCGCTTTATCCGTCTGGGCACCTTTATCGAGCGCGCCGACAACACCTTGCGCCTGCTCGATGCGCGCTATGAAATGCTTGGCGAGGACATTGACGAAGTCGACGGCCGACCGGCACGTAGCTACTACCAATGGACTGCGCTGCTGCGTGCGCTGTCCTCGTTCGAGGCGTTTGCCGAGATATACCGTGGCTCGCCCGGTACGCGCAAAGTCTCCGAACTGCTGCTGCTACGTGCCGATGTACCGCGCTCGCTGCGCGCCTGCATGGACGAATTGAGCCTGATGCTCGCCAGCCTGCCTGGCGACAACGGCCGCCCGGCCCAGCGCCTGGCCGCCGAACTGGAAGCGCGGCTGCGCTATACCAGCATCGAAGAAGTACTCGACGAGGGCCTGCACGCCTGGCTCACCGATTTCATCCTGCTGGTTCGCCAGCTGGGCCAAGCCATCCAAAGCTCCTACCTGGAGGTCGCATGAGACTGTCAATCAGCCACGACACTACCTATCACTATGAAGACCAGGTGCGCACCAGCATCCAGTACCTGCGCATGACCCCGCACGACAGCGAGCGCCAGCAGGTACTCAGTTGGGAATTGACCCTGCCGCGCCCGGTGCGCGCGCAGCTCGACCCCTACGGCAATATCCTGCATGTGCTGACCATGGATGAACCGCACGAATCCATCGTTATCGGCGCCCGTGGTCAGGTGGAAATCGACGAAGCGCGCGAAGCCGAGCACGAAAGCCAGTCGGCGCTGCCGTTTCTGCGCTTTACCCGCCTGACCGAGGCCGACGAAGCCCTGCGCGAGTTTGCCAAACTGCAAAGCCGCAGCCGCCCGGACCGCAGCGGCCTGATCGACCTGATGCATGCGTTGAATGCGCATATCCGTTACCAGCCGGGCAGCACCGCCGTGGAAACCAGCGCCAGTGAAGCCTTCGCCGGCGGCAAGGGCGTCTGTCAGGATCACGCTCACGCCTTCCTGGCCTGCGCGCGCAGCCTGGGCGTTCCAGCGCGTTATGTGTCGGGTTATCTGTTTACCGACAGCGAAGACCATCTGGCCAGCCACGCCTGGGCCGAAGCCTGGTTGGATGACGCTTGGTACAGCTTTGACGTGACCAATTGCCTGGCCAAACCGGAGCGGCATTTGAAGTTGGCCGTGGGCCTGGATTATCTCGACGCCTGTCCGGTGCGTGGTATGCGACGGGGTGGTGGCATTGAGCAGATGCATGCGCAGGTGGAGGTTGCACCGCTGGTGCGGGTGCAACACCAGTAGGCGCTTAAAGTCCCTCTGCCCGCTTGCGGGAGAGGGTTGGGGAGAGGGCTTTTCAATGGCGTAGGACGCCGGTATTGAATGAAGCCTGCTTCGTAGGGTGGGTTAGTGGCGCTGATCCGAGATTGATGGTTCAGCTCGGAGATTGAGCGCCACGTAACCCACCAAGCGGTGGTCGCCGTTGCACTGTTGTGCCTGCTGGTGCTTTTAGGGATCGCTGTGCGGTTCATTTTTGGCGGCCGGCTTTAGTTCGGGTTTCGCCCCTTACGGGCGAGTCACTTTTTCCAGTCGCGGAAAAAGTAACCAAAAACGCTTGCCCCGACATCCGGCCCTGCCTGCGGCAGGGTTCGTTCACTCCATCGTTGTTCCAGGGGCCCGCCGCGAAGGGCCATCCCTGGCCCATCGCGGCTCTCGCGACATCCATGTCGCTCAACCCCCTCCACAACGATTCTGTTCACCCTCCTGAAGGGGCATTTGGCGTCGTCTGCGAGTTTTGTGGGTATTAACCAAAAGGAACAGCACATCGTTCACCACGATAATTTAATGGGTATCGCGTTGCTCAACCCATCCTACGGACAAGGGTTTTAAGCATTTCGGTTTCTAAACACATATCTCGGATGCGTGCGCAAAATCCCCGTCAGGAGGCCGAGTGGAGGTGTTGCGTAGGGGGACGAGCCGCATGGATGCGGCGAGAGGCGTAATGGGCCAGGGACGGCCCATGTACGCCGGCCCCCGGAGCAATACCGGAGCGAGGGAAACGAAGCGAAGCGCAGTAACAGCCGCAGGCTGGCCCGAAGGGTGAGCGAAGCGAATCAGTGAAGCGCAGCGAAACCCGGATGCAGGGGCGCATTCTCTTTGGTTACTTTCTCTTGTGCGAAGCAAGAGAAAGTGACTCGCCGTAAAGGCGAAAAGCGTTAGTCCAGTCGATCAAGATGTTTTGTGAAACGGCGCTAGAGGAAAAGACCTGTTGCCACCCTCCGTGAAGCCCTCAAGGCTGCACCTTCCTCCCCACCATATGCCCGAAGTACTCAACCAACTCCCCCAATTCCTTATCACTCAACACCTCAACCGCAAACCCCGGCATCTTGCCTTGTGGCCAGCGCCGCAAGCTTTGCGGGTCGCGGATATAGCGGGTTAAAAAGTCGCCACTGAAATACTCGGTCGGGTTATGCGGGATATTCAGGTCCGGGCCGAATTGCGAGTCGCCTGCGCCATTCAGGCGGTGGCAGGCCATGCAGTTCTTCTGGTATTGGGCAAAACCGGCCTGCACCGCCGGACTGGCGTCGGCCGCTGGCAGCAGTTGTGGGAAGCGCTGCGCTACCGGGGCGAGTTTGCGGATGCTGGCCAGTTGAAACGGCCATTGTTCGGGGCCGATCTGGCTGGCGGCTGGGTTTTGCCAGACCAGGTAGAACGGCCCGGCGCTGGGTTTGCCGTTGCCCAGTGCGGGCCAGGGTTGTGCTGGGTCTTCGATGGCCAGCCAGGCTTGGCTGGCGGTTTGGCTGAGTGCAGGAGCCGCAGACAGTTCGGCGGCAAAGCCGTCGCTGGCCACCAGTTGCAGGTGATCGCCTGGTTGTACACCTTCCAGCAGCACAGCCAACGGCACGGCGCGGTAGTGCATGTTGCGTTTGTAGCTGACGTCGTCGCGAATTTCGATGGTTTGCGCCTGTGGGTGGGCGAGCAGTTGGGCGCTGCTCAGGCGCTGGCTGCCGTTGCCCAGTTCCAGGGTCAGTTCGGCGGCGTGCAGGTGAGTGAAGGGTAAGAGGGCGAGCAGGGCGATAGCGAGGGTGCGTGTGTTCAATCCTGCGACTCCAGGGCCAGTTTCAGTTCGTCATAGCCGCCCGCGTTGATCAGGTTGCTGTAGCCCATGGCGCGCAGGCTTTCTTCGGCGATGCTGGAGCGGCGGCCGCTGCGGCAATACAGCACGATGGGGGTGTCCTTGTCCGGGGCAAGAGCGCTGATGCGGCTGGCGATCTGTTCATGGTCGATCTGCTCTGCACCTGGCAGTGCGCCGGCGGCGAATTCATCGGCGGTACGCACATCGATCAGCACGCTTTCCGGTGATTGCAGGGCGACAACGGCGGCGCTGAGTTCGGCTTCGCCGGCCAGCAGAGGCAGGCTGACCAGCAGGCCGAGGGTGGCAAATAGTGTGCGCATGGTGTGCTCCTTGGGGTGATTGAAATCACCCTAGCACAGGCGCTGCTTTGCACGCATTTGTAGAGGTTGCGCTGCCGCTGCCGGCTCACTCCACGGTGGCAGGCAGGGCAGGAAGTCAGGGGGTTAACTGACCAAACGGGTCAGGTTGGGAAGAATCAGAATGACGGTGGTGGCAAACACGATCATGCCTGCCTGACGCATTTTCACTGGATTGAACATGGCGGTTGGCCTTGTTGTTTTTTGCGGGTGGTCGTCGCTGTCCTGCGTAATGTGCGGATGCGACGCCACGCCTCGTGTTGATCATTCAAGCCGTCCCGGCAAAACCCGGCGACGACGCCTACAACAGCCGACCTGCGCTCTATTTGCCGGTGGCTTGATTCAACTGTAGGGGCGTGCAGCACCTGGCTATAGACGCCTTGATTACTAAGGTGCGTGGGCTAGTTGCCAGCGGTTATGACGCGGGGCCTGCAACAGGCAAGCGCCCCTTGAGCTAGACGCGCTTGTGGGCCTTCGTCCAGTGATTGACCGTTTGTCTGAGCTGAGCGGTCAATAGGCCTGAGCACTTCGGTCATTGAGACTACTTCGGCTCGGCGTATGGTAGCCCCACTCAACAAAAACAGGCGCGGGCCTCACCTGCGCCATCAGCCACCCTCCATTGGAGGTCTGAGGACGCCATGACCGAAGCATATATTTTCGATGCCGTGCGCACGCCCCGCGGCAAGGGCAAGAAGGACGGCGCGCTTTACAGCGTCAAGCCTGTCGACCTGATCGCCGGCCTGCTCAAGGCGCTGCAAGCGCGCAATAACCTGGACACCAGCCAGGTCGATGACATCGTGCTCGGCTGTGTAACGCCGGTGGGTGATCAAGGCGCGGACATTGCCAAAACGGCCGCAATGGTCGCCGATTGGGATGTCAGCGTGTCGGGCGTGCAACTCAACCGTTTCTGCGCCTCGGGCCTGGAAGCGGTGAACCTCGGTGCGATGAAGGTGCGTTCCGGTTTTGAGGACCTGGTGGTGGTTGGCGGCGTCGAGTCGATGTCGCGCATTCCCATGGGCTCCGATGGCGGCGCTTGGGTGATGGACCCGGCGACCAATATGCACACCCACTTCACTCCGCAGGGTATTGGCGCCGATCTGATCGCCACCCTTGAAGGTTTTAGCCGCACCGACGTCGACAGCTTTGCCCTGCGCTCGCAGCAAAAAGCCGCCCGCGCCAGCAAAGATGGCTCATTCAGCAAATCGCTGATTCCGGTGGCCGATCAGAACGGCATCGTGCTGCTCGACCACGACGAATTTATCCGTGGCGAATCCACCCTCGAAGGCCTGGGCAAGCTCAAGCCAAGCTTCGAGATGATGGGCCAGATGGGCTTCGACAGCACCGCGCTGCGCGTCTACAGCCATGTTGAGCAGATCAACCACGTGCACACGCCGGGCAACAGTTCCGGCATCGTCGATGGCTCTGCCCTGATGTTGATCGGCTCCGAGGCCAAAGGCAAAGAACTGGGCTTGAAGCCGCGCGCGCGCATCGTCGCCACTGCCGTGACCAGCACCGACCCGACCATCATGCTCACCGGCCCGGCGCCGGCCACCCGCAAGGCGCTGGCCAAGGCGGGGCTGAACGTCAATGACATCGACCTGTTCGAGGTCAACGAAGCATTCGCTTCGGTAGTGATGAAGTTTATGAAGGACATGGGCGTCAGCGAGGACAAGGTCAATGTCAACGGCGGTTCCATTGCCATGGGTCACCCGCTGGGTGCAACCGGTTGCGCCATTCTTGGCACCCTGATTGACGAGCTGGAGAAGCGCAAGCTGCGCTATGGCTTGGCCACCCTGTGCGTGGGTGGCGGTATGGGTATTGCCACGATTATTGAGCGTGTGTAGGAGCCAGCTTGCTGGCGATTCGTCACGACCCTGATCGCGAGCAAGCTCGCTCCTACAGGTCGGACGGCACAAGAATTTACGGGAACAAGAAAAATGACTGACGCCATCCGTTACGAAAAAGGCCAGGACAATATCGTCGTTCTGACCATGGACATGCCCGGCCAGAGCGCCAACACCATGAACGCGGTGTACCGCGAAGCCATGGGCAAGATTGTTGACCGCCTGGAGGCCGAGAAGGATTCCATTGCCGGGGTCATCCTCACCTCAGCGAAGAAAACCTTCTTCGCCGGCGGCGACCTCAATGAACTGATTAAGGTCACCAAAGCCGACGCGCCAGGCTTCTACCAGATGATCCTCAACATCAAGGGCCAACTGCGTCGCCTGGAATGCCTCGGTAAACCGGTGGTTGCTGCGATCAATGGCGCGGCCCTGGGCGGCGGCTGGGAAATTGCCCTGGCCTGCCATCACCGTATCGCCCTGAACAACTCCAGCATCCAGCTCGGTTTGCCGGAAGTGACCCTCGGCCTGCTGCCGGGCGGCGGCGGGGTGGTGCGCATGGTGCGCATCCTCGGCCTGGAAAAAGCCCTGCCGTACCTGGCCGAAGGCAAGAAGGTGCGTCCTGATGCGGCGCTCAAAGCCGGCCTGATCCATGAACTGGCCAGTGACAGCGATGACCTGCTGGCCAAGGCGCGCGCCTTTATCGCCGCCAACCCGACGGCTGTGCAGCCGTGGGATGTGAAAGGCTACAAGATTCCCGGCGGTACACCGTCCAGCCCGAATGTGGCGCAGATGCTGGCTATCGCGCCAAGCGTGCTGCGTGACAAGACCAAGGGCTGCTTCCCGGCGCCGGAGAAGATCATGTGCGCCGCCGTTGAGGGCGCGCAGGTCGACTTCGACACCGCGCAGATCATCGAAGCGCGTTACTTCACCGAGCTGACCACCGGCCAGGTGGCGAAGAACATGATTGGCACCTTCTGGTTCCAGCTCAATGAAATCAACGCCGGCGGCTCGCGCCCGCAAGGCTTCGAACCCTATGTGACCAAGAAGGTCGGCGTACTCGGTGCTGGCATGATGGGCGCCGGTATTGCCTATGTGTCGGCCGTCGCCGGTATCGAGGTGGTGCTCAAGGACATCTCCATCGAAGCGGCTGAGAAGGGCAAGAGCTACTCGGCCAAACTGCTGGAGAAAAAGGTCGGCCGTGGCCAGATGAGCGCCGAGAAACGCGATGGCATTCTGGCGCGGATCAAACCCACGGCCAGTGATGCTGATTTTGAAGGCTGCGACCTGATTATCGAAGCGGTATTCGAGGATCGTGACCTCAAGGCCAATGTCACCGCAGCGGCCGAGCGTGCAGCGCTGAGCGACGCGGTGATTGCATCCAACACCTCGACCCTGCCAATCACCGGCCTGGCCACTGCCGTGCAGAAGCAGGATAAATTTATCGGCCTGCATTTCTTCAGCCCGGTGGACAAGATGCCGTTGGTGGAAATCATCAAGGGCGAGCACACCAGCGACGAGACCCTGGCGCGTGGCTTCGACTACGTGATGCAGATCAAGAAGACCCCGATCGTGGTCAACGACAGCCGCGGCTTCTTCACCTCTCGCGTGTTCGGCACCTTCACCAATGAAGGCCTGGCCATGTTGGGTGAGGGCGTGAGCGCGGCGATGATCGAGAACGAAGCGCGCAAGGCCGGCATGCCGGTTGGCCCGCTGGCGATCAGCGATGAAGTGTCGATGAGCCTGATGAACCATATCCGTCAGCAGACCATCAAGGACCTCGCTGCCGAAGGCAAGCAGATTCCCGAGCACCCGGCCTTTGCGGTGATCGACATGATGCTCAACGAGTACAAGCGGCCGGGCAAGGCGGCAGGTGCGGGCTTCTACGATTACCCGGCGGGCGGCAAGAAGCACCTGTGGCCGGAACTCAAGGCGCGTTTCGAGAAGGGCGATGCGCAGATATCGCAGCTCGACGTGCGTGATCGCATCCTGTTTATCCAGGCCATCGAAACCGTGCGCTGCGTGGAAGAGGGCGTGCTCAAGTCGGTAGCCGATGCCAACATCGGCTCGATCATGGGCATCGGCTTTGCAGCCTGGACCGGCGGTGCGCTGCAGTTTATCAACCAGTACGGGGTGCAGGACTTCGTTGCCCGCGCCCAGTACCTGGCTGAGCAGTACGGCGAGCGCTTCCTGCCGCCGGCGCTGTTGCTGGAAAAAGCGGCGAAAAACGAAAGTTTCTAACGCCACCGCGTTAAAGCTGAGGTACTGAAAACCGGCTCACTGTGAGCCGGTTTTTTTATGGCGATACACCCGTAGCGTGCTGCCTTTGTAGCCATCGACGCCTGGCACGGTATGGCCTGGATCCGTAGGGTGCGCTGTGCGCACACGCGATTTTTCATCTGCATGGGGCATATAAATACCGGTGCGCATGGCGCACCCTACAGACGGTCCTTGGATGATTGAGTACAGAGCCTGTTTATGGCTACAGCGCTAGACTGCTGCAACGGCCACGACGGTGTGGCGTAAGGGAGGCGTTATGAGGTTCGTATCAAGCAGTGTGCTGACAATCAGTCTGGGTTTGCTGGCCACGCCGCTGTGGGCCGATGACTGCGCCAATGCCATGGATCAGTTCAGCCTCAATCAGTGCGCGGCGGCGGACTATGCCATTCAGGACAAACGCCTGAATTAGCTCTACAGCGATTACCGCAAGCGTCTGGATGATGGGCAGAAGCAGCAGCTCAAGGAGGTGCAGCTGGCCTGGATCAAGTTCCGTGATCTGGCTTGCGCGTTCGAGTCAGCGTCAGTCGAGGGCGGTTCGGCTTATCCGATGGTGCTTAACGGTTGCCTCGCGCAAAAAACCGCTGCGCGGGTCAAGGAACTGGAACAGCTGGCCATCTGTGAAGAAGGCGATCTCAGCTGGCCGGCGCCCGCGCAATAATCAGCTTGAGCGGTTTTCAGCACGCCTGGCGGCCGCAAACCAGTTGCTGGATGGCCTGACGCTCGCTCAGTTGGGTGGGCATGCGCAGGGTGGCCAGGCTGCCGTCGCCCAACGCAATGGCCAGTTCGGACTCGAAGTGGATGCCACTGCTGTCGACCGTGGCGTAGGTCACGCCGTAGACGTTCTGGTTGCTCAGTGTTTGGGCGATGCTCATGGCGATTCTCCTGAGGCTGATGGCGCTGTTATTGGCCGGTGCGCTGGGTGGCGCGCTGTTGAGTGGTCTGCACCTGTTGCGCCTGCCGAATGCTGCTGGCGCTGTGGTTGCTGTTGAAGGCTGAGGCGGCCAGCAGGCTGGCGATGGCGGAGAAACTGGTCATGGGAGTGTCCTCTTCTGGAGTGGGGCGCAGTGCCCGATGGCCAGATCATCGGCCTGTGCCGTTATCGACAGACGTGAATGGTGCTTATGGTGACTATCGAGGGCGCTGATGGTCCGCATGCCGGGTTGTTAAAACGGGCGCAGAAGCCGCGGGTAATTGGTCGGGTTGGGCCCAGAACTATTGCCATGCAAGCTGTCAGCAGGCACGCTTGCGCGCTGGAAAAACAACCCTCCTGCGCCCTAGGTAACCGCCCATATGCCGCTGCAGATCTGCATCCTGGAAACCGATGTTCTTCGCCCTGAATTGGTCGATCAATACGACAGTTATGGCCGTATGTTCGAGCAATTGTTCGCCCGTCAGCCGATTGCTGCCGAGTTCAAGGTGTACAACGTGATGGAGGGGCATTACCCGCCGGACAGCGAGCGCTACGATGCGTATCTGGTGACGGGCAGCAAGGCAGATTCCTTTGGCAGCGACGCCTGGATCCAGACGCTGAAAACCTACCTGCTGGAGCGTTATGCCCGTGGCGACAAGTTGCTGGGGGTGTGCTTCGGGCATCAGCTGTTGGCGCTGTTGCTGGGCGGCAAGGCCGAACGCGCCGTGCAAGGCTGGGGCGTGGGTATCCATCAGTACCGTATGGAGAACAAGACGGCCTGGATGAGCCCGGATCTGGAAGACCTGACGCTGCTGATCAGCCACCAGGACCAGGTGACTCAACTGCCGGAAAACGCGACCTTGCTGGCCAGCAGTGAGTTCTGCCCGATTGCCTCCTACTGCATCGGCGACCAGGTGCTGTGCTTCCAGGGCCATCCCGAGTTTGTGCATGACTACTCGCGTGCGTTGCTTGACCTGCGTCAGCAACATATCGGCGAGCCGGCCTACACCCGCGGCGTTGACAGCCTGCAGCATGATCACCAGGGCCACATGGTCGCCGAGTGGATGATGCGCTTTGTCGCCCACGGTCGCGCCGGCCTTTCCGAGTAAGCGTTGGTGGATGCAGAAAGCCCGGTCAGTGACCGGGCTTTTTTATGGCGTGCTATCCATGGCCGCCAGTCTCTGGACTACCAATTTGCGCTGTTAAAAATCGTTCCAGGCGATTTTTTATAACCAGCCGTAATGCTTGAAGCTGGCATACAGGCTGATGCAGCCGGTGGTGATGACACCGAGTACGGCGAAATAGCCGTACTGCCATGTCAGCTCGGGCATGTTCTGAAAGTTCATCCCGTAGATGCCGGCCACTGCCGTGGGGAAGGCGAGGATCGCTGCCCAGGCGGCGAACTTGCGCTGGGTAACGCTTTGCCGGGACGACTCCAGCAGCAGGCCGATCTCGATGGCGTGGTCGGCCATTTCGCGCAGGGCGGTAAGGTCTTCCAGCAGACGGTTGACGTGAATCGCCACGTCGCGGAAGTAGGGGCGCATGTTCTTGTCGATAAACGGGAAGTCCAGGCGTTGCAGTTCCTGGCAGATTTCCGCCAGCGGCCCGATATAGCGGCGCAGACGCAGCAGGTCGCGGCGCAGGCCCTGGATGCGCTCGACATCGGCCTGACTGAGCGGGTGCTTGAGCACCTGCTGCTCAACCTCCTCAAGTTCGCTGTGGTAGCTGTCCATCAGCGGGCGGTAGTTCTCGATGACGAAGCTGAGCAAGGCGTAGAGCACGAAATCTTCGCCGTGCTCAAGCAGCAGCGGGCGTGCCTCGCAGCGCTGGCGTACCTGCGAGTAGGGCGCCGACTCACCGTAGCGCGCGCTGATGATGTAGCCACTGCCGGCAAACAGCTGGGTTTCGACAAAGGTCAGCTCGCCATTGGCGCGAATGGGCGAATAGAGCACCAGAAACAGGGCATCGCCAAAGGTCTCCAACTTGGGCCGGGTGTGCCGCTGCAGGGCGTCTTCCAGCGCCAGCTCATGCAGGTCGAATTGCCGCTGCAGGTTGCTCAGCTCCTCGCTGCCGGGGTCGTGCAGGCCGATCCAGACAAAGTGGCCGGGCTTTTTCGCCCACTGCTTGCCCTCATCAAGGCTGATATTGCTGATTTTCAGCCCCTTGCTGTAAACAGCGGCGGCAACCACTCGACCCATGATGCGTCCCTTATTGGCTGGTTTCAGCACGCAGCTTAGCGGCTTCGCCGTGCTCGGTGTGAATGCCAATAAAAAGCCCAGCACGAGGGCTGGGCTTATGGGCAGCGGGTAATGCTCAGGCGCGCTGCGTCAACTGCTGATCCATGGCCTCGATGCATTGCTGCATTTGCGCGCGGCAGGTTTCGATCAGCTGAGGCAGATCCTCCTGGCTCAGGCCGGCGGTAGGGATGGCTGGCAGCGAGCGGATCATGATATCGCCGCTGTTCCAGCGGTTGAGCTGGATATGGTTGACGTAGGTGCTGACACACACCGGGATAATCGGCACACCAGCAGCAATCGCCATCTGAAAGGCGCCTTTTTTGAACGGCAACAGGCCTTTGCCCAGGTTGCGCGTGCCTTCAGGGAACACCCAAATCGAGGTGTCCTTGTGCTTAAGGGTGTCGGTGGTGGTGAGCATGGCCTGCTTGGCGCGAATCGCGTTGCCGCGGTCGAGCAGCACGTTGCCGGCCAGCCAATAGAGCTGGCCGAAGAAGGGCACCCATTTCAGGCTTTTCTTGCCGATGCTCACAGTGCGCTCGGGCACTACGCGGCCGAGCACATAGAGGTCGTAGTTGGATTGGTGGTTGGCCACGATCACGCAGGCGCGTTGATGATCACGCAGCGGTTGTACGTCGGTCTTGAGCTTCCAGCGCAGCAGCCATTGTGCCGGTACGCTGTAGAGGCGGGCGCACAGACGGCTGTTGTCGGGGTTGAACGGGCGGCAGATGCCGAGCAACAGGCCCAGGATGCCAGCGAGGATAAAGTGCACGCCCATCGCCAGCATGCGCAGAAGAAAAAGCATTTGGTACGCCCGTCATAGGAAAAAGGCGCGCAGTGTACGGGCGTGCACTGCTTTCAGCAATTGATGCCGATCAGAGGTTGTTGCCGTTTGTGTGGCCCATGCCGATGCCCGGGCGCAGGTCGAGGGCACTGTAGTGAGCGGCCAGGCGAGCGATGCTGCCATCCGCTTCAAGGTCCAGCAGTACCTGATCCAGACGCTGCATAAAATCCTGCTTATAGGGATAGGCCTGTGGGTTGAGCCGGGTATAGCCCAGGTGACCATGCTCGCTGGACAGCCTTGGTCCTTCGACCAGCCAGTCCAGCCCGGTATTGCCCAGCAGGTGTTGATCGCGCATCTGTTGCAGTTCCCAGAGGATCGACAGGCGATCGTTGATGTACACGTCGATGCGCTGACGTTTGAGTTGCAACAGATTGGTGCGGTTGTCGCTGGCGTAGCTCTGCTGCACCTGGCCTGCGGCCAGCATGCGTTTGTAATCGGGTGCGGCGATGATGTTGAAGCCCCGATTGAGGCCAATGCGCAGCCCCGCATATGCCGCCGGGAAGTCTTCGATGGCCCGTTGCTGGGCCAGTTCGCTGCGCACGAAGGCCACCACGCTTTCCTCCAGAATTGGCCGCGAGTAATCCATCCACGGCCGTTCAACGGGGCGGTAATAGGGTGGGAACAGGGCGAAAGCCGTGCCTTTCTCCAGGGCCGCCAGGCCGCGTGGCCAGGGCACTGGACGGATGCTGACGCGATAACCCGGCATGCGGGCAAAGGCTGCACGAAGAATGTCGCTGTACAGGCCCTTGGCTTCACCGTTTTCGGCATAGCTGTAGGGTGGATAACTGGCGTCACACAGTACCGTAACACTGATGGGCGTCTGTGCCAGGGCCGTACCCTGTACGGCCAGATACAGTAGCCACGCTACGAGTATGCGCATGCCCAATCTCCTTATCGGTTGGCGCTGGCTGCGCGGCGAGGCGCAGCCTGATGTATGGAAAGTCAGACCTTGAAGCGACCGAGCAAGTGATCCTGTTGGCCCACCTGATCAACCATCACCGCGCATTGGCGCACCTGTTCTTCGGCCCCTGCGGCAACCTCATGGCTGATGTCGCGAATGTTGGTGGTGTTGCGGTTGATTTCCTCGGTAGTGGCGCTTTGCTGCTCGGCGGCGGTGGCGATCTGCAGGTTCATGTCGTTGATCCGGGTGATCGCGTCACGAATGCGTCCGAGCATGTCGTTGGCGGCCCCTGCATCTTCGGCGGTCTTGCTGGCGGTGTCACGGCTTTGCTGCATGCGCGACTCGGCCTGTTTCACCCCGGATTGCAACTGGTCGATCATCTGGCGGATTTCCTGAGTCGACTGCTGGGTGCGCGAGGCCAGTGAGCGCACTTCATCGGCGACCACGGCAAAACCACGACCGGACTCCCCGGCGCGGGCGGCTTCGATGGCGGCGTTGAGGGCGAGCAGGTTGGTCTGGTCGGCAATGCTGGTGATCACCGAGAGAATCGACTCGATGTTGTGACTGAGTTTGGCCAGCTCGTTGATGGCATGGCTGGTCTCGTCCATTTCCTCGGCCAGGTTCTTGATCGCCTCGGTCGAGCGCGAGACTACACGTACGCCGTTTTCCGTTTCTTCATTGGCGGCAATGGCGGCTTGCGCGGCGGCCTGGGCATTGCGCGCGACTTCTTCGGCGGTGGAGGCCATTTCCTGCATGGCGGTGGCCAGTTGATCCAGCTCCTGCAATTGTTGTTGCAGGCGATTGGCGGCCTGGTTGGCCTCGCTGGAGGTCAGAGTGGTGCTTTCGCGTACCTGTCTGGAGCTGCCCATTACCTCGCTGATCAGGCTCTGCAGGCTTTGCAGGAAGCTATTGAACTCCTTGGAAACCAGGGCGATTTCATCGTTGCTGGTGGCGGGTAGGCGGCGGGTCAGGTCGCCTTCCCCGCTGTTCACCTCATGCAGGGAGTTGTGCAGGTGGTCGAGGGGTTTGAGCAGGCTGTTCATCAACACGCCCAGTACGATCAGGCTGATGATTACCCCCAGTACGGTGCCAATCACTGCGCGCCAGCTCAGGGCATTGGCTTCGGCCATGACAATGCTCTTGTCCAGCACCACACCGATATACCAATCCATGCCTTTGAGGTTGGGCAATGGGGTAAAGGACACCAGCAGGTCCTTGTCGGCGCCGCTGATATCCTGCAAATCCTTGCTTAGCGTTGGGCTCTGGCCGGCGAACAGCTCGCTGTAGTTCTTGCCGTTGAGGTCGGTGTTGGGGTGGGAAATGATGTTGCCGTTGCGGGTCAGTAGGAAGGCATAGCCGGCGCCGTTGAAATCCATGGTGTTGACTGCATCGGCCACGGTTTTCAGGCGGATGTCACCGCCCAGTACACCGAGGAATTCGCCAGCATTGGTGATGCGGGTAACGGCAGAAATCAGGATTTCCCCGGTGGTGGAGTCCACATAGGGTTCGGTCAGTAGCGCCTGGCTGCCGGCCTTGCCGGTGGCATACCAGGGCCGCTGACGACCGTCCCATTCCGGCGCGGGTTTCCACTCGTCAGTGTTCTTGATCGGTTTGCCATCGCTTTGCAGGGCGCCGAAGACCAGGATGAATTCATTCTTCAGCATGGGCGTGTTGACGATGCGCTGGGTTTCTTCGGGGCTGTAGTTGCTGTCAATGCTTTGTGCCATCAGATCCATCAACTTGAGTTTGGCGTTTAGCCAGTTCTCGATCTGCCGCGCCAATGCGTTACTGGACTCCTCGATGCTGGCGGCTACCTGGCTGTGCAGGGTTTCGCGAACCTGGCTGACCTGCGCCAGTGACAGCAGGCTGGTAGTAAGGAACAGGACAATGGCCGCAGCCAGGCCAACCTTGTGGGCAATCTTCATAGCACGCTCCCCGCGGCAATTTCGAATAGATCGGTGGGTGCCTCGCTCCTTGGCCTTACCTTCTAAAAGTAATACAGACTGGGGAGATTGCCCGGTTGATTGCCAGTGTTTTGCCATTAAACGCAAAAGCCCGGCACAGGGGCCGGGCTTTTGCGCTACTGGGGTTTACTTACCCCAGGTGTTGCTTGTCCAGTTCGACTGCCTGATCAAGGGCTTCGAGCAGCGCCTTACGCACTTTCAGCTTGGTGTTCTTGTGCGCGGTCATGTTGATCTTCTTCATCTGCTGGGCCACTGCCAGGGCAGTGGCATGCAGTTGTTCGGCCGGCACCACCTTGTCGAGGAAGCCTGCATCCACGGCGCTTTGCGGGTCGAACATCTCGCCATTGATCACCGAACGATGGAAGGCCGAGCGGCGCAGGCGGTCACGGGCCAGTTCGATGCCGGCGTGGTGCATGGTCATGCCGATCTGCACTTCGTTGAGGCCGATGCTGAATGCACCTTCGACGCCGATGCGGTAGTCGGACGACAGCAGAATAAAGGCACCCTTGGCTACCGCGTGGCCTGGGCAGGCAACGATGATCGGAAAGGGGTGGGCGAGCATACGGCGCGCCAAGGTCGAGCCAGCGGCAACCAGGTTGATGGCGTTCTGCGGGCCGGAAGTCATCACCTTGAGGTCATAGCCGCCGGACAGAATGCCTGGCTGGCCGGTGATGATCACGATTGCCTTGTCCTGCTCGGCGCGATCCAGGGCCGCATTGAACGCCGCAATTACGTCCGGGGAGATGGCGTTTACCTTGCCATTGTTCAGAGTCAGGGTGGCAATGCCATCGTCGAGTTGGTAGCTGATCAGGTCGCTCATGGTCGGGTTCCTTGTGCTGAAGTGCAGCAGACGTTACTCATCCGCATCGACCAGGTAAAGCACGATGGCTGACTGGCTGGTCAGCAAGGCCGGGCTGTGCGGTTATCATGGCAATCAGTCTCGGTAAATGATCGGCACTGCCGGTGCGCCATTGTCGTGGTATGCATGGCTTAATGCATACGAGCCTATTAAGGCGCGCCGCATTTGGCATAAGCACATGAATCTTTTGAAAAAAGATTTTGCCTTTGGCGGTCCGTTCGGCTAGATTAGCGCGCCTCGACAGACAGCAATGACCGTCGAGACCCGGTGAAGTGTCCGAGCGGTTGAAGGAGCACGCCTGGAAAGTGTGTATACGAGAAATCGTATCGTGGGTTCGAATCCCACCTTCACCGCCAGATTGATTGACGAAAAGCCCGACCCCGTGTCGGGCTTTTTCGTTTCTGCTGTTTGCGGCTGGCTTGGCGGCCTTTATGGTGTGTGTGGGATTTGATGGAGCGGCGCATGCGCGCAACCTGGGACATCTTCTGCAGCGTGGTTGATAACTACGGCGATATTGGCGTGACCTGGCGTCTGGCGCGGCAGTTGGTGGCCGAGCATGATCTGGCTGTGCGCTTGTGGGTGGATGATCTGGGGGCTTTTGTACGCTTGTGCCCACAGGCCGATGTGCAGGCGCTGCGGCAGGTTCAGCACGGGGTCGAGATACGCTTGTGGCGTGCTGACTGGCAGGCTGTTGAGCCGGCGGATGTGGTGATTGAGGCATTTGCCTGTGAATTGCCCGCCACTTATATCGAGGCAATGGCCAGGCGTGAGCGCAAGGTGTTGTGGCTCAACCTGGAGTACCTCAGCGCCGAAGATTGGGTGGAAGGGTGCCATGGCCTGCCTTCGTTGCAGTCTAATGGGTTGTCGAAGTTTTTCTTTTTCCCGGGGTTTACCGCTGGCAGCGGCGGCTTGCTGCGTGAGCGTGAGTTGCTGACGCAGCGGCGGGCTTTTCAGGCTGATGAGGGCGCGCGCCGGGCATTTTTGCGTGGTTTGGGTGTAGAGCCTGTGGCGGGCGCCCGGTTGGTCTCGCTGTTTGCCTATGAAAACCAGGCCTTGTCCGGTTTGCTTGAGGTGTTGGCGAGCGGGGCGCAGCAGACTCAGTTGCTGGTGCCTGAGGGGCGCATCCTGAGCAGTCTGCAGGCATGGCTGGGAGGCGCGGCATTGCAGGTCGGCGATACCGTTCAGCGCGGTCAGTTGCATGTTCAGGTGCTGCCGTTTGTGCAGCAGGATCAGTACGACCGTTTGTTGTGGAGTTGTGATTTCAATGCGGTGCGCGGTGAAGATTCCTTCGTCCGTGCGCAGTGGGCGGGTCGGCCGCTGCTCTGGCACATCTATCAGCAGGCTGATGATGTGCATCTGGAGAAGCTCGATGCATTTCTAGAGCTGTATAAGGAGGGCTTGTCGGCGGACGCGCAGGCGGCCCTGACCCGTTTTTGGCATGCCTGGAATACTGGCGGTGCGGTGGCGCAAAACTGGAATCAGCTGCTGCAGAGCTGGCCGGAGCAGCAGGAGCATGCCGAGAACTGGTGTCTAAAACAGGGCTCTCGGGCCGATCTTGCGGCGGCGCTGGTGCAGTTTTACCTAAATTGGCTATGATACGCGGCCAAGAATTCTGTCACTCCATCCAAACCCGGATATTCGTATGAAAACCGCACAAGAAATGAAGCCTAACAGCGTGGCGCTGATCGATGGGCACCCATGGCTGATCCAAAAGGCCGAATTCACCAAGTCCGGCCGTAACAGCGCCATCGTAAAGATGAAGCTGAAGAACCTGATCAACGGCTCCAAGACTGAAACCGTCTACAAAGCTGATGACAAGATGGAACCGGTTATCCTTGAGCGCAAGGAAGTGAACCTGTCCTATATCAGTGGCGACGACTACGTGTTCATGGACCCGGAGTACAACTCCTACGAACTGCGTGCCGAAGACCTGGAAAGCGTTCTGCCGTTCATCGAAGAAGGCATGAACGACGTTTGCGAAGCGGTGTTCTTCGAAGGCAAAGTGATCTCCGTTGACCTGCCGACCACCATCGTGCGTCAGCTGGCCTACACCGAAGGTTCCGCCCGTGGCGACACTTCCGGCAAGGTCATGAAGCCAGCCAAGCTGAACAACGGCACCGAAGTGAAAGTTGCTGATTTCTGCGAAATCGGTGACTGGATCGAAATCGATACCCGTACCGGCGAGTACAAATCCCGCGCTAAAGCACCGGTCTAAGACTGGCGTTACTCGCGAGAAGCAAAAGCCCGACCACGCGTCGGGCTTTTTTATGGTCGCTCGTCTGGCCTTAGCTGCGCTGCAAGCCGCTTTGCAGGGCCAGATCCCAGGGCGCTACTGGGCCGAAACGGGCTTTGAGGAACTCCAGCAGCAGGCGGCTGCGCGAGTCGGTTTCACGCTCCAGGCGCAGGGCGTAGATGCCGCTGGGTTCGGGAGCGGGCAAGCCGTTTTCGCAGAACAGTGGTAGCAGCTCGCCGCGCAGCAGGTAATCACTGATCAGCCAGGTGGGCAGGTGAGCAATGCCCAGGCCGGCGAGGGCGCTGAACAGCAGGGCTTCGGCATTATTGGCAGTCATGCGCAGGCGCTTGGGGCGGCACAGCTGCAGTTTGCCGTCCTGCTCGAAACGCCAGGCGTAGGGCGGGGCCAGGCTGTCCCAGTCAAGGCCATCATGCTCCAGCAGCTCGCTCGGGCTGCGCGGTACGCCACGGCGTGCCAGGTAGTCAGGGCTGGCACAGACGACGCGGACCATGGGCGATAGCGCGGTGGCAACCAGGCGCGTATCGGCCAGCGGGCCTATACGCAGTACCAGATCGACTTCGCCGAGGTGTGTGCCATGCAGGTCGACGAAGCTATCGATAAGACGCAGTTGTACATCCAGGCCGGGGTAGGCCACCAGAAACTCGGCGATGGCCGGTGCCAGATGACGGCGGCCGAAGGGGGCGGGTGCATCGATGCGGATCAGCCCTTCCGGCGCGCTGCTCAGTGATACCGCTTCGGCGCGGGCCAGGTGCAGTTCGGCAAGAATGCGCCGGGCCCGTTCGGCAAAGGCCAAACCGGCGGACGTGGCGCGTACGGCGTGGGTGCTGCGGCTGAACAGGTGGCTGCCCAGTGAGCGCTCCAGGGCATCGATGCGCCGGGCCACTGCTGAGGGCGTCAGCGGGTGGCGGCGAGCGGCTGCGGAGAAACTGCCGGTTTCCAGCACATCGAGAAACAAGCTGAGCTGATCGGTCAGGGTATCGGGGTTCATGGTGGGGCTCGGCTGTGCGTTAAAAGCACAGCCATTGTGCGTTGCTGTGCGTTTCGTTGCCAGTGACGAATGATTAGGCTGTGCCGCATCTTTCTGGAGGCCCCTGATGACACTGCTCAACTTTGCCTTGAACCTGCTGCTCGGACTGGCCCTCGGTACCCTGGGTGGCCTGTTTGGAATTGGCGGTGGGCTGATCGCGATTCCGGCGTTGGGTGTGTTGTTTGGCCTGGATCAACAATTGGCCCAGGGCACGGCACTGGTGATGGTGGTGCCCAATGTGTTGTTGGCGTTGTGGCGCTATCACCAGCGTAACCGCATCGATTGGCGCCACGCCCTGGCACTGGCGCTGACCAGCCTGCTGTTTGCCGTACTGGGGGCGGGCTGGGCCGTTACCCTGGATGCGGATCGCATGCGCCTGGGATTTGTGGTTTTTCTGGTGCTGTTGGCGGCCTACAACCTGTCGCGGTTGTTCAGCAAGCCGGTCATGGCCGCTGTAGGGATGCGCTATCCCTGGCCCTGGTTGACGCTGCTGGGCAGTGGCGCGGGGTTGTTGGGTGGGCTGTTTGGTGTGGGCGGTGCGGTGCTGGCAACACCGGTGCTGACCACGGTTTTCGGCACCAGTCAGGTGGTGGCGCAGGGCTTGTCCCTGGCGCTGGCGGCGCCGAGCACGGCGGTTACCTTGGCGACCTATGCCCTGCATGATCACGTTGACTGGATGCTGGGTGCTCCCCTGGCGCTGGGCGGTTTGCTCAGCATCAGTTGGGGGGTGAAGTTCGCCCACGCACTGCCTGAGCGGGTCTTGCGCGGGTTGTTTGCCGGCTTTTTGCTGCTCTGTGCTGCGCTGCTCGCACTTAAAGTCTGAAGCCTTCGACAATCTGCTCGGCCAGTGTCTCGGTAACTTGCGACTGGGTCTGGCTGTTGCGCAGCAATACGATACTGGCAGACGGCATCACCGGCAGCCCTTCGGCGGTGCCGATGATGCGCATATCCGGGGTGATCAGGCTTTGCAGCTGTGCGGTAACCGCCAGGCCGGCACTGACTACCGCCATGATCGCCGACAGGCTCGGGCTGGTGTAGGCGATGCGGTATTCACGCTCCATGGCATCCAGCGCGTTGCAGGCCCAGGAGCGGCAGAAACACTGGGCATTGAACATCGCCAGCGGCAGTGGCTCCTGCTCATGTGGGCTGAAGCCCTGCGCTACAGCCCAGACGATGCGCTCCTGGCGCAGCAGTTGGCCAATTTCGGTGCCTGGCTCGCGGGTGACGATGGTCAGGTCGAGGTCCTGGCGCTGCAACAGCTGGAACGACGGCTCGCAGTGCAGTTCCACCTGCACCAGCGGGTAGGTCTGGGCGAAGCGTGAGAGAATCCCCGGCATAAAACGCATCACATAATCGTCCGGCGTGCCGATGCGCACGGTGCCGACCATGTGTGGGGCACGCATGCTGGTCATCACTTCACTGTGTAGTTTGAGGATGCGCCGGGCATAGCCGAGCAGTAACTGGCCTTCGGCAGTCAGGCTGACCTGACGGCCGTCGCGACGGAACAGCGGCCGTTGCAGCACGTCCTCTTCCAGGCGCTTCATCTGCATGCTCACCGCCGATTGTGTACGGTTGACCATCTCGGCAGCGCGGGTAAAACCGCCATGATCAGCAATCGCGACAAAGGTGCGCAGCAGTTCGCTGTCGATGCTTGGGTAACTGGCCATTCATCAATCTCTGAGATGCACTGCATAAGAAACATTCGTTGGATTGATCATAAGCCCCGCGTGAGACTGTCGCCAACCCCACAAGGAGGGCGACGAGATGAAAGGTCAGAAAGGTTATGCGGTAGTTGCTGTCGGGCGTGCACGAGGCCTGCGGCCAGTGGCTGTGATGCGCTCAATTGGCTTGCAGCTCTACCGCTGGTGGCAGTTGGCTGAGCAGCGCCGGCGTTTGGCGATACTCGATGATGCGGCATTGAAGGATCTCGGTTTGAGCCGGGCTGATGTGATCCAGGAAAGTGAACGTCCCTTCTGGGATGATCCACTGGCGCGTTGAGTGATCCATGGTTCGTGATACCCCAGTCAGAAACAGGAGAAAAGGGATGTCCGCTTATCAGCTTGCACAGTTGAATATCGCCACGATGAAGGCGCCATTGGAGTCACCGAGCATGGCCGACTTTGTTGCCAATCTGCAGCGCATCAATGCACTGGCAGAGGCTTCGCCTGGTTATGTCTGGCGGTTGCAGGACGAAGCAGGCGATGCCACGGCATTTCGTCCGTTTGGTGAGGATGTGCTGGTGAATCTCTCGGTGTGGCGTGACGTGCAGGCGCTCAGTGATTACGTGTACACGTCCGCACATACCGAGATGCTCAAGCGCCGCCAGGAGTGGTTTAGCAAGGTCGATGCTGCGCATATGGTGCTGTGGTGGGTGCCGGCAGGGCATCTGCCATCGGTGCAGGAAGCCTTCGAGCGTCTGGAGTTGCTGCGCAAGCAGGGGGCCAGTGCGCAGGCGTTCAGTTTTCGGCAGGCGTTTGCGCCGCCGGTTGCGTGCGAGGCCTGACCCGTCGCGTCGCGCTAGTGCATGTAGTCTGCTGAGATGCAGGCTGTATAGGCAGATCACCGGAGCGGCGCATGGGCGGCGCATCCGCTACAATGCGCGCCGAATTTGTCATGCCCGAGAGCCCGCCCATGTCCGCCTGCCAGACCCCGATCATCGTTGCCCTGGATTTCCCGACCCGTGATGCCGCGCTGGCATTGGCTGATCAGCTCAATCCCGCGCTGTGCCGGGTAAAAGTGGGCAAGGAACTGTTCACCCGTTGCGGGCCGGATATCGTCAACGTGCTGGCGGGCAAAGGCTTTGAGGTGTTTCTCGACCTGAAATTCCACGATATTCCCAACACCACCGCCATGGCAGTCAAGGCTGCGGCGGAAATGGGCGTGTGGATGGTCAATGTGCACTGCTCGGGTGGCCTGCGCATGATGGCGGCCTGCCGAGAGAACCTGGACAAGCTCGCAGGTGCCAAGCCGTTGCTGATCGGTGTGACCGTGCTGACCAGCATGGAGCGTGAAGACCTGGCGGGCATCGGTCTGGATATCGAGCCTCAGGCCCAGGTGTTGCGCCTGGCTGGGTTGGCGGCGCAAGCGGGTCTAGATGGCCTGGTGTGTTCGGCGCAGGAAGCGCAGGCACTGAAATCGGCTTATCCGGCGCTGCAACTGGTGACGCCGGGGATTCGTCCGGCCGGCAGTGCTCAGGATGATCAGCGACGCATTCTGACGCCGCGCCAGGCGTTGGATGTGGGCTCGGATTATCTGGTGATCGGTCGACCAATCAGCCAGGCGGCCGATCCTGCCCAGGCCCTGGCTGCTGTGGTGGCGGAACTGGCCTGAGGCTTTGCGGCAGGCTGGTTGCGCGCTTGCCGCCTGAATCTGTTTGAGAAGTTGTATACAATCGCTGCACTTTGACTAGCCAGGTTTTCTCCATGCATCCCGCCGCCGAAGATTCGCCACTGGGCAAATCCAGCGAGTACATCGCGACCTACACCCCGTCTCTGTTATTTCCGATTCCGCGTGCGGCCAAGTGGGCTGAGCTGGGCCTGAGTGCCGAGACGCTGCCTTATCAGGGCGTGGATTTCTGGAACTGCTTTGAGCTGTCCTGGCTGTTGCCGTCGGGCAAGCCGGTGGTAGCCATGGGCGAGTTCGCCATTCCCGCTGACTCGCCGAATATCATCGAGTCGAAATCCTTCAAGCTCTACCTCAACTCGCTGAATCAGTCAGTGTTCAAAAGCGCTGATGAGCTGGTTGCGGTGTTGGTACAAGATCTTTCGGCAGCCGCGGGCAAGCCGGTTGGGGTGCGCGTGCGTAGCCTGGCTGAGGTGACGGCCGAAGGTGTGCAAGCCGCGCCAGGTACCTGCATTGATGAACTGGATGTGGCCATCAGTAACTATGAGCAGCCGCAGCCTGAGCTGCTGCGCTGTGATGCTGAGCGGGTGATCGAGGAAAGCCTGCACAGTCATCTGCTCAAATCCAACTGCCCGGTTACCGGTCAGCCGGACTGGGGCACGCTGGTGGTGCAGTATAGCGGCCTGGCGCTGGATCACGCCAGCCTGTTGGCCTATCTGGTGAGCTTCCGTCAGCATGCGGATTTTCATGAGCAGTGTGTGGAGCGGATCTTTCTCGACTTGCAGCGCTTGCTCAAACCCGAGCATCTGACGGTATACGCGCGTTACGTGCGCCGTGGTGGTCTGGATATCAACCCCTATCGCAGCACTGCAGCACTTGCGCCGGATAACCGCCGCTTGGTGCGCCAGTAATGCAAAACCCCAGCTAGCGCTGGGGTTTTCGTGAGTGGTACGTGTGTTTAGATGCCCATATTGGCAAGGCTCTGCACGATATTGCGCAGGGTACCGGCAAGGGTCGGGTGGCTGGCCTCGAAGCGTTCGACTGCCAGGTTGACCCCGTCAATCAGGGTGGCGTCGGGGGCAGCGGCGGCCTGGCGAGCCAGTTGCACTTCAATTTCCTGGGTCAGTACATACAGATCGGCCCGTTCATCTTCGCTCAGAGGCGGTTGCTCGGCCAGTTGCTCGCGCAGGTCTTGCAGTTGTTGCTGCAGGCGGCTTGCAGGCATGGAATTCTCCCTTTGGTGATCAACTGATTGACTGACCTTGCGCGAAGGCGAAAGGTTCGGCATGTCTTCAGGTTAATCCAAGCCAAGAGGCTTTGCTTGCTTTGGATCAAGCGCCAGGCGATGTGTTGCCCGGCAAGCTGCTTCAAGGTTTTTCACCTTTGTGGCGACGCAAGCTGAGATCGGCCAAGCAGGTTGGCAGGTCGCTGAGCTGATCGATCACTGAGTGCACACCCAGGCGATACAGGCTCAGCGTGGCCTGGCTGCGTAGGCGGTCACGTTCGCTTATCGACAGGCTCTGCCAGTCTGCCGGGGCCTGTCCGCAGAGTGGGCCGCTGATAGCCAGGCCGATGGTCCAGATCCCCGCATTCAGCGCTGCCTGCAGCAACTGTGGCTCGCCGCTGACCAGCACGCAGCCAGCGAACTGGTCAACTTGCAATTCCATAAGGCTGAGCCAGATGGCGTCCGGTGCCGGCCAGGGGCGATGGCTGCGATTGGGCGTGCCTGGCAGCCAATCTGGAAGTGCGCTGGCCAGGCAGATGCTGGCGTCACGTGGCAGGTCATCCAGCCAGGCGCAAGGCACGCCTTGTTGGCGGAGTTGCGCTAGCAGTGGCAAGGCGGCTTGCGTGGCTTCGGTATGCTCCTGTGCGGTTTGGCAGAGTGCCTGTTGGTAGGCTCGCCATTCATCGGGTTGCGGTTCCCGACCCAGGCAGTGGATCAGACTGAGCGGTTCCGTTATCGACGGGTAGAGTCGTTGCAGCGTGACCGGTACGCTACGGGCACCGAAATCCACCAGGCAACCGGACAGGCTGAACAAGATGGCGCTGAATGCGGGCGAGGGCGTGAGGCTGGGCATGGGCCGTCCTTGAAGATGGTCTAGTCCACGTTAGCAGCTCGGCGTTACAGGATGGTGACGGATGCGTGCAGCGTTGGCAGGGCAGGCAATTTTTCAGCTATTTGTTCATCCGCTATGCTGCCTATTTTGGCCGCCGCCGCCTTATACTGCGCCACCTGATGTGGCTGCTGAATCAAGCGGCTTGAGCGTTTTCAAGGAGCGACTGTAAATGCGTGTGACCGGTGCGAGTTGGATTGAACGATTGGGCCTGCTGGTTGCCTGTACCGGCATGCTATTGCTGCCTGTATCGGCCCAAGCCAATGAAGGCGACCCATGGCAGGGTTACAACCGCTTTATGTTCAAGGTCAACGATAACGTCGATGCCTACACCCTCAAGCCGTTGGCCAAGGGTTATCAGGCAGTGACGCCGCAATTCTTCGAGGATGGTGTGCGCAACGTGTTCCGCAACATCGGCGATGTCAGCAATCTGGCGAACAACCTGTTGCAGGGCAAACTGCATGATGCGGGTGTCGACAGCGGCCGCCTGATCTTCAACACCACCTTCGGCCTGCTGGGCTTCTTCGATGTTGGCAGCGCCATGGGCCTGCAACGCAGCGATGAAGACTTCGGGCAGACCCTGGGCGTCTGGGGCCTCAATAGCGGGCCGTACGTAGTGCTGCCGTTGATGGGCCCAAGCAGCGTGCGTGATGCATTCGGCAAAGTGCCGGATGCCATGCTGACTGCGCCCATGCACATTGATCATGTGCCCACGCGCAACGTCGTGAGTGGCGTGCAGGCGGTGGATGTGCGGGCCAGGTTGTTGTCGGCCGAGCGCCTGGTCAGTGGCGACAAGTACATCTTTGTACGCAATGCTTATCTGCAGAATCGTGAGTTCAAAGTGCGCGACGGTGAAGTCGAAGACGACTTCTGATTGCTGCATGCGAGTAATGCAAAAGGCGGCCTTGATGGCCGCCTTTTTGTTTGCCTTGAGCCAGCTCAGCTCATGGAAATGATCGCCAACCCCAATGCCTGGCGGCCATCGTCCAGGGTGGTGACGCGCACCACTTCGGCCTGAGCGTCCAGACCACGCAGTTCGTTATGCTCAGAGGAAATGTGGATGCGTACCTTGTCGCCCATCTGCACGGCGCTACCAGCTTCAAGCTGCATGCCGGTGCTGGACAGATCGAGGCACAGTGCAGGAATTTCCTGGCCGTTATGGTGCAGGGTAACCGGTGCCTCTAGCCGCATGCGGATGTAATCGCGTTTCTCACTGTAAGCACGATCATTCTGGCTCATGGGCACTTTCCTCTTGTTATGGGGGGTTGTCCTGCAGCTCTTATAACCTTGGCCGATTTGAGGTGTAAAGTCGTGTTACGACGACTGGTGCACGCTTGAATCACGTAGCGGATGGGAGTACCGTCTGCGCCGTGATGCAAGCCGAGTTCGCGCGTGCAGGCCGGCGGCCTGACGCATAAGCCAACCCACACCCGGCGCAGTTTGCCTGGATACCCCATGCACAAAACCAGTGCCACGCTGCTGATAATCGATGACGACGACGTAGTGCGTGCGAGCCTCGCCGCCTACCTGGAAGACAGTGGTTTTCAGGTGCTGCAAGCCAACAACGGTTTGCAGGGACTGGACGTCTTCCGTGCCGAGTCACCGGATCTGGTGATCTGCGATCTGCGCATGCCGCAAGTCGATGGTCTGGAGCTGATCCGTCGTATCAATGCCCTGCAGGTCGAAACCCCGGTGATTGTGGTTTCCGGCGCAGGCGTGATGAGTGATGCCGTCGAAGCCTTGCGTCTGGGCGCTGCCGACTACCTGATCAAGCCCCTGGCCGACCTTGCCGTGCTGGAGCATTCGGTGCGCCGTGCACTGGATCGTGCCAGTCTGCGTCTGGAGAACCAGCGCTACCGCGAAGAGCTGGAAACCGCCAACCGCGAACTGCAAGCCAGCCTTCATCTGTTGCAGGAGGATCAGAACGCCGGGCGCCAGGTGCAGATGAACATGCTGCCCGTGACTCCCTGGCAGGCTGATGGCCTGAACTTCGCCCACCAGATCATTCCGTCGTTGTACCTGTCCGGTGATTTTGTCGACTACTTCCGGGTCGATGACAGCCGTATTGCCTTCTATCTGGCCGATGTTTCCGGTCATGGCGCGTCTTCGGCATTTATTACGGTATTGCTGAAGTTCATGACCACGCGTTTGTTGTATGAGTCGCGCCGCGCAGGCAGCTTGCCGGATTTCAAACCTTCGGAAGTGCTCGGGCACATCAACCGCGGCCTAATCAACTGCAAGTTGGGCAAGCACGTGACTATGCTCGGCGGCGTCATCGACCAGGCCAATAACCATCTGACCTACAGCATTGGCGGTCATCTGCCATTACCGGTGCTCTACAGCGAAGGTCAGGCCCGCTATCTGGAAGGCCGTGGTTTACCGGTTGGGCTGTTTGCCGAAGCCGAATACAACGACCTGGAACTTGAGTTGCCGCAGGCGTTCAGCCTGACGCTGCTCTCCGATGGCATTCTGGATTTGCTGCCCGGTGATACCTTGAAAGACAAGGAAACCCTGTTGCCGCAGCTGGTGAGTTCCGCAGGTGGCACCCTGGATGGCTTGCGCAAGGCTTTTGGGCTGGCCAATCTGGGGGATATGCCGGATGATATTGCCTTGCTGGTGTTAAGCAGGAACCTTGCATGAACCCTGGGATAAGCCCCGGTAGAATCCAGTTTGCCGAACAAGACGGCACCTTCATCCTGAAGTTTGTTGGTGAAGTACGCCTGACGCTGTGTTCGGCACTGGATGCGACCATTGAGAAGATCTTCACCGCGCTGAATTTCTCAGCCATCGTGATTGATCTGACCGAAACCCGCAGCATCGACAGCACGACTCTTGGGCTGTTGGCCAAGCTGTCGATCCTGTCGCGGCAGAAAATCGGTCTGTTGCCGACCGTAGTGACCACCCATGCCGATATCACTCGTCTGCTGCAGTCGATGGGATTCGATCAAGTGTTCAATATCGTCGACACCCCGGTGCCGTGCCCGGATTGTCTGGATGATCTGCCGTCGCAGGATCAATCTGAAGAGCTGGTACGGGCCAAGGTGCTTGAAGCGCACCGGATTCTGATGGGCTTGAATGAGTCCAATCGTGAAGCCTTCCACGATCTGGTCAATGCCCTCGAACATCACTGATGGCGATGGCTAAACAAACGGGGCGCTCAATGAGCGCCCCGTTTGTATTCAGGCCTGGGCTGTCAGTAGCTTTTCCAGCTTTTCCTGATCGCGGGCAAACAGACGAATGCCCTCTGTGAGTTTTTCCGTGGCCATGGCATCTTCATTCATGGCCCAGCGGAACTGGCTTTCGCCGAGGTTCTGCTTGGCTTCGGCAGCTTTGCCAGGGCTGAGCAGGCGCGCCAGTGGCTGTTGATCATCGGCCAGTTGTTGCAGCAGTTCCGGGCTGATGGTCAGGCGATCGCAGCCGGCCAGTTGTTCGATCTGACCGATATTGCGGAAGCTCGCCCCCATCACCACGGTCTGATAGGCGTTGGCCTTGTAGTAGTTATAGATACGGGCGACTGACTGCACACCAGGGTCTTCGGCACCGACAAAATCACGGCCTTCGGCCTTTTTGTACCAGTCGTAGATGCGCCCGACGAAGGGCGAAATCAGAAATACCCCGGCGTCGGCGCAAGCCTGTGCTTGAGCAAAGGCGAACAGCAGGGTCAGGTTGCATTGAATGCCGGCTTTCTCCAGTTGTTCGGCAGCGCGAATACCTTCCCAGGTCGAGGCTATTTTGATCAGCACACGTTCGCGGCCGATACCGGCTTCTTCATACAGGCCGATCAGGCGTTCGGCACGGCGCAGCGTCGCCTGGGTGTCGAAAGACAAGCGTGCGTCCACTTCGGTAGAGATTCGCCCTGGAATGATCTTGAGGATTTCCCCACCAACTGCGACGGCAAAATGATCACAGGCCAGGCCGAGGTCGCTCTGGCTGGTCTTGACGGCATGCTTCAACTGCTCGCTATAGCCAGGCATGGCGGCGGCTTTCAGTAGCAGGGATGGGTTGGTAGTGGCATCAACCGGCTTTAGGCGGGCGATGGCGTCGTGGTCGCCGGTATCGGCGACCACGGTGGTGAACTGCTTGAGTTGATCCAGCTTGGAGGTCATGACACAGCCTTGTCGTTGCAGATGCAGCGACATTACCCGAGTCAGCGACCTTGCAGCAATTGCGCCGCCTGATCGAACAGCGCAAGCGGCGCGTCGGTCTTGTGAATGTCCACCGAGAGCAACTGGCGAAAGCGTCGCGCGCCCTTGAAACCCTGGCCCAGGCCGAGCATATGGCGGGTGATATGGTGCATGCTGCCGCCTTCGGCGAGGTGTGCGGCAATGTACTCGCGCATGCTTTGCATCGCCTCGAAACGGCTCAGTACGGCGCGCGAAGAGCCAAACAGCTGCTGGTCAACCTGCGCCAGCAGATAAGGGTTGTGGTAGGCCTCGCGGCCCAGCATCACGCCATCGAAGGTTTGCAGGTGCTGCTGGCAATCCTCCAGGGTCTTGATGCCGCCATTAAGAATGATTTCCAGCTCGGGGAAGTCCTGCTTGAGCTGCGCTGCGACCTCATAGCGCAGTGGCGGCACTTCGCGGTTCTCCTTGGGCGAGAGCCCTTCGAGAATGGCGATGCGCGCATGCACGGTGAAGCTGCGACAGCCAGCATCGCGCACCGTGCCCACGAAGTCGCACAGCTCGGCATAGCTGTCACGGCCGTTGATGCCAATCCGATGTTTCACCGTGACTGGGATATCCACCGCGTCCTGCATGGCTTTCACACAGTCGGCGACCAACTGCGGATGGCCCATCAAGCAGGCGCCGATCATATTGTTCTGCACCCGATCGCTGGGGCAGCCCACGTTGAGGTTGACTTCGTTATAACCCGCCGCTTGTGCCAGCTTGGCGCAGGCCGCCAGGTCAGCCGGCACGCTACCACCGAGTTGCAGAGCCAGGGGGTATTCCGCCGCGCTGTGACGGAGAAAACGTGTCGCATCGCCATGCAGGATGGCTCCGGTAGTGACCATCTCGGTGTAAAGCAGCGCGTGTTGAGACAACTGACGCAGAAAGAAGCGGCAGTGCCGATCGGTCCAATCCATCATCGGTGCAACGGAGAAGCGGCGGGACAAGCTGATGGGCGGAGCAGGGGAGTCGGGCATCGGTGTCGTTCTATTTTTCAGGGCTGTGGTGGGCCGCGTTTGGGTGTGCGGTCTGCGCTGCGAGGTGCGGCAGTTTATCAGCCTGCACGGGGTTTCGGTTTTTCTGCGCCGCTCGCTCAGTGAGCAGAGGGCGAATTTGTATGGATGGCTTGGGGCAGCGGCGCTTCATCGCTATGCTCTGCGCCACGAGTCTGCCAGTGAGTGAGCCATGTTCCAGCCTGTACGCGCCGTAAAGCTTCTCTCGATTGCCATGTTTTGTCTGCTTGGTGCCTGTGCTGGTGGGCCGCAATTGCTGCCTGAGACCAAACGTTTGCCTGAGCGCGTGGAATTGGCGGATGTGCCGTTTTTCCAGCTCAGTGATGCGCAAGGCGGGCCTTCGGCATTGGCCGCTCTGTTGAATCACTATGGTGTGATCAGCAGTCCGGGGTTGGTCGATGAGCGCATTCAGCAACTGGCCAAAGGGCAGAGTCCGCAAGCTGGGCTGGAGAAAGCCGCACGTTCATACGATCTGCTGGTTTACCCCTTGCCAGGTAATCTGGATTCCCTGTTGCAACAGGTGTCTGCTGGACATCCGGTGCTGTTGATGCAGGACCGCATGTTTGGTGGTCCCGGTTCGCAGTTCGCGATATTGGTCGGGTATGACCAGCGTGAGCGGACGCTGGTGTTGCGTTCCGGTAACAGTCGGCGCTGGTACACCAGCTTCACTCGTTTTGATGATGCCTGGAGCGAGGCGGGACGTTGGGCTGTGTTGGTTCAGCCTGCCAGCCAATTGCCTGCACAACCTGTCGAGCAGGTCTGGCTACAGGCTGCGCGCGAGTTACAACAACAAGGCCGCAACGAGGCTGCGCAGCGGGCATTGCGTGCGGCGCGTCAGGTCTGGCCGGATGCGGCGCTGTAGTGCTTATGGCTGGAGGTAAAATGTAAAACGGCACCCCAGGGTGCCGTTTTTTGTTGCGTAGGAGGATCAGATCCCCAGCTTGTCGCGCAGGGTGTAGTACCAGGCGCCCAAGGCGCTGAATGGCACTTGGAACAGCCGGCCGCCAGGGAAGGGGTAATGTGGCAGATCGGCGAACGCATCGAAACGTTCGGCCTGACCGCGCAGGGCCTCGGCCAGCACCCGGCCAGCCAGGTGGGTGTATGTCACGCCGTGGCCGCTGCAGCCTTGCGAGTAATAGATGTTGTCGCCCAGGCGACCGACTTGCGGCAGGCGCGACAGGGTCAGCAGGAAGTTGCCGGTCCAGGCGTAGTCGATCTTCACATCTTTCAACTGCGGGAAGGCTTTGAGCATCTTCGGTCGAATGATGGCCTCGATATTGGCCGGATCGCGCGCGCCGTAGACTACGCCGCCACCGAAGATCAGGCGTTTGTCGCTGGTCAGGCGGTAGTAGTCGAGCAGGTAATTGCAGTCTTCCACACAGTAGTCCTGCGGCAGCAGGCTTTTCGCCAGTTCGGCGGACAGTGGCTCGGTGGTGATCACCTGGGTGCCGCATGGCATCGACTTGGCCGACAGCTCGGGGATCAAGTTGCCCAGGTAGGCGTTGCCGGCGACGACCACGAACTTGGCTTTGATCCGGCCGTTGGGGGTGTGCACGACAGGGTTAGCGCCGCGATCAATACGGATTGCCGGGGATTGCTCATAGATCACGCCGCCCAGCGATTCGACGGCTGCCGCCTCACCCAGGGCCAGGTTGAGCGGGTGGATATGGCCGCCGCTCATGTCCAGCATGCCACCTACGTAAACGTCGCTGTCCACCACTTCGCGGATGCGCTTGGCGTCCATCAGTTCCAGCTGAGTGTGGCCGTAGCGCTCCCAGAGTTTTTTTTGTGACTCAAGATGCTTCATATGCTTGGGGGTGTTGGCCGCGAAAACGCCACCATCCTTCAAATCGCACTGGATGTTGTACTTGGCGATGCGCTCGCGAATGATCCGACCACCTTCAAAGGCCATGTCGCCCAACAGTTTGGCCTGTTTGGCGCCGACACTGCGCTCGATCACGTCGATATCGCGGCTGTAACTGTTGACGATTTGGCCGCCGTTGCGGCCAGACGCACCAAAGCCGACTTTCGCGGCTTCTACAATGCTCACTTTGAAGCCGTTTTCCAGCAGGGAGATGGCTGTCGATAGACCGGTGTAGCCAGCGCCGACGATGCACACGTCAGTCTCGACTTCACCATTCAATTCTGGGCGCGGCGGAACCGGATTGGCGGAGGCCGCGTAATAGGATTGTGGATAAGCTGTGTGCGCCATTTTGCAACCTCTGTTCTTTATTTTTTACGAATAGGCGGATGCTACCTGAGTTGAAAATGCTCTGCTAGTAGCCTGTGCGAAATATAAAACGCTACGTAGAACAGTAAAAAATTCAGTTATTCAGTCAGTTAGCGAAAAAATAGGTTGACACTTTTGTCCGCGGCCGTAGAATGCGCACCCATCGTAGGCACGTAGCTCAGTTGGTTAGAGCACCACCTTGACATGGTGGGGGTCGTTGGTTCGAGTCCAATCGTGCCTACCAGGTTTGGTAGAAAAAGGGTCGCTTAGGCGGCCCTTTTTTATTGGGTTCTTGCCAGCAGGCCTGGCTTTCTGCAAGCATCCTCGCGGTTAATCGTTGTTTCAAACCTCCAGTGACTCCGGTTCGGTTTTGGTTGGCTGAAAAGCTCCCGCCACTGTATGGCAGGTATACCGCCGAATCGCTTACTGGCTCATCCCAACCCATGTGGCCTTTGGTAGAGGTCACCACTAGGAGAGGAGGCGCCATGCCCATCATTACTCTTCCCGACGGCAGTCAGCGTTCGTTCGATCACCCGGTATCCGTACTTGAGGTGGCGCAATCCATTGGTGCTGGTCTGGCCAAAGCCACAGTAGCTGGCAAGGTTAACGGCAAGCTGGTGGATGCCTGTGACCTGATTGAAGGCGACGCCACTCTGCAGATCATTACGCCAAAAGATCAGGAAGGGCTCGAAATCATTCGCCACTCCTGTGCGCATTTGATCGGGCATGCCGTCAAGCAGCTGTTCCCGGCAGCCAAGATGGTGATCGGTCCGGTCATTGATGAAGGTTTCTACTACGACATTGCTTCTGAGCGTCCCTTCACTCTAGATGATGTGGCGGCAATCGAGCAGCGCATGCAGCAGCTGATCGAGAAGGATTACGACGTCATCAAGAAAGTGACGCCGCGCGCTGAGGTTATTGATGTATTCACCGCTCGCGGTGAGGACTACAAGCTGCGTCTGGTTGAAGACATGCCGGACGAGCAGGCCATGGGCCTGTACTACCACGAAGAATATGTCGACATGTGCCGTGGTCCGCATGTGCCGAACACGCGTTTCCTTAAAGCGTTCAAGCTGACCAAGCTGTCCGGAGCCTATTGGCGTGGCGATGCCAAGAACGAGCAATTGCAGCGCGTTTATGGCACGGCCTGGGCCGACAAGAAGCAGTTGGCGGCTTATATCCAGCGCATTGAAGAGGCCGAGAAGCGCGATCACCGCAAGATCGGTAAGCGTCTCGACCTGTTCCATACTCAGGAAGAAGCGCCGGGTATGGTGTTCTGGCACCCGAATGGCTGGACTATCTATCAAGTGCTCGAGCAGTACATGCGTGGCGTGCAGCGCGAGAATGGCTACCAGGAAGTCCGCACGCCGCAGGTAGTTGACCGCGTGCTGTGGGAGAAATCCGGGCACTGGGGTAACTACGCCGACAACATGTTCACCACTGAGTCGGAAAGCCGCGATTACGCGATCAAGCCGATGAACTGCCCGTGTCACGTGCAAATCTTTAATCAGGGGCTGAAAAGCTACCGCGAGCTGCCGCTGCGCCTTGCCGAGTTTGGCTCCTGCCATCGTAATGAGGCGTCCGGTGCGCTGCACGGCATCATGCGGGTGCGTGGTTTCACACAGGACGATGCGCACATTTTCTGCACCGAAGAGCAGGTTAAGAAAGAGGCGGCGGACTTTATCAGGCTGACCCTGCAGGTTTATTCGGACTTCGGTTTCAGCGACGTCAAGATGAAGCTGTCCACTCGCCCGGCCAAGCGCGTGGGTGATGATGCGTTCTGGGATCGTGCCGAGACGGCGCTGGCTGATGCGCTTAATGATGCGGGCTTGCCTTGGGAGTATCTGCCGGGTGAGGGTGCGTTCTACGGCCCGAAAATCGAGTTCACTCTGCTTGATTGCCTCGGTCGTGCCTGGCAGTGCGGTACCCTGCAGTACGACCCGAATATGCCGCAGCGTCTGGAGGCGAGCTACGTTTCCGAGGACAACAGCCGCAAGGTGCCGGTCATGTTGCACCGGGCGATTCTCGGTTCGTTCGAGCGTTTCATCGGTATTCTGATCGAGCACTACGAAGGTGCATTCCCGGCCTGGCTGGCACCGACTCAGGCGGTGGTGATGAATATCACCGATAAACAAGCCGATTTTGCCTTGGAAGTGGAAAAAACGCTCAACCAAAGCGGTTTTCGTGCCAAGTCTGACTTGAGGAACGAGAAAATAGGCTTTAAAATCCGCGAGCATACTTTGCTCAAGGTTCCCTATCTCTTGGTTATCGGAGATCGGGAGGTTGAGACGCAAACTGTCGCCGTGCGTACCCGTGAAGGTGCTGATCTGGGCTCGATGCCCGTCACTCAATTCGCTGAATTCCTCGCGCAGGCGGTTTCCCGGCGTGGTCGCCAAGATTTGGAGTAATCATTATTAAGCGTGAAATGAGACAAGATAAACGAGCTGCACCGAAGGCCCCGATCAACGAGAATATCTCGGCACGCGAGGTTCGGTTAATTGGCGCTGACGGCGAGCAAATTGGCATCGTCTCGATTGATGAAGCGCTTAGAATCGCCGAAGAATCCAAGCTGGATTTGGTGGAAATTTCTGCCGATGCGGTTCCACCGGTTTGCCGAGTCATGGACTACGGCAAATCAATCTTCGAAAAGAAGAAACAGATTGCTGCTGCAAAGAAAAACCAGAAGCAGATTCAGGTTAAAGAAATCAAGTTTCGTCCAGGGACGGAGGAAGGGGATTACCAGGTAAAACTACGCAACCTGGTACGTTTCCTTAGTGATGGGGACAGGGCCAAGGTATCGCTTCGATTCCGCGGCCGTGAGATGGCGCATCAGGAGCTGGGCATGGAGTTGTTGAAGCGGGTCGAAAACGACCTTGCCGAATACGGCACCGTTGAACAGCATCCAAAGATGGAAGGACGCCAGCTGATCATGGTCATCGCCCCCAAAAAGAAGAAGTAACCACCAGGGCACGGCAGGCCTTGCGGTTATGTTTATCAACTGAATGCGGAGTATCCGAACATGCCAAAGATGAAAACTAAGAGTGGTGCAGCCAAGCGTTTTCTCAAAACCGCTAATGGCTTTAAGCACAAGCACGCTTTCAAGAGCCACATCCTGACCAAGATGTCCACCAAGCGTAAGCGTCAACTGCGCGGTAGCACCATGGTGCACCCGTCTGACGTAGCAAAAGTGGCGCGCATGCTGCGCGTTCGTTAATCGGTCAAGATAGAGGAAATTACTCATGGCTCGTGTTAAGCGCGGCGTTATCGCTCGTAAGCGTCACAAAAAAATTCTGAAACTCGCTAAAGGCTACTACGGTGCGCGTTCGCGCGTGTTCCGCGTTGCCAAGCAGGCTGTGATCAAGGCAGGCCAGTACGCCTACCGCGACCGCCGTCAGCGGAAGCGCCAGTTCCGCGCTCTGTGGATCGCTCGTATCAACGCTGGTGCTCGTGTTAACGGTCTGTCCTACAGCCGTTTCATTGCCGGCCTGAAAAAAGCGTCCATCGAGATCGACCGCAAGGTTCTGGCTGATCTGGCAGTGAACGAAAAAGCGGCGTTTGCTGCGATTGTCGAGAAAGCGAAAGCCGTACTGGCTTAAGTCCCCGACAATCACCGGGCTCGCCCGGTGCTAAACGTCACCAATAGGGGAAGAGCCTTCAAGCTCTTCCCCTATTTCGTATCTGGAGTCTGTAAATGGAAAATCTGGATGTGCTGGTCTCGCAAGCGCTTGAGGCCGTTAGCCACACCGACGATGTGAATGCCCTCGAACAGCTGCGGGTTCACTATCTGGGCAAGAAAGGCGAGTTGACTCAGGTGATGAAGACCCTGGGCAACCTGTCGGCAGAAGAGCGCCCGCAAGCCGGTGCGCTGATCAATGCTGCCAAGGACAAGGTTCAGGATGCTCTGAACAGCCATAAAGACATGCTGGAACAGGCTGCGCTGAGCGCCAAGCTCGCCGCCGAAAAGATTGACGTAACTCTGCCTGGGCGTGGTCAGGCATCTGGTGGCCTGCATCCCGTCACGCGCACTTTGGAGCGTGTGGAGCAGTTCTTCACACGCATCGGCTACGGCATTGCCGAGGGGCCTGAGGTCGAAAACGACTATCACAACTTCGAAGCCCTCAATATTCCCGGCCACCACCCGGCGCGGGCGATGCATGACACCTTCTATTTCAATGCGAACATGTTGCTGCGTACTCACACCTCGCCGGTGCAGGTGCGCACCATGGAGTCGCAGCAGCCGCCGATCCGTATCGTCTGCCCCGGCCGTGTTTACCGCTGCGACTCCGATATCACCCACTCGCCAATGTTCCACCAGGTCGAAGGCCTGCTGGTCGACGAGGGTGTGAGCTTTGCTGACCTAAAAGGCACCATCGAGGAGTTCCTTCGGGTGTTCTTCGAGAAGCCGCTGGGTGTGCGTTTCCGCCCGTCCTTCTTCCCCTTCACCGAACCATCGGCTGAAGTCGATATGCAGTGTGTGATGTGCAGCGGAAAAGGCTGTCGCGTGTGCAAGCAGACCGGCTGGCTGGAAGTCATGGGCTGCGGCATGGTGCATCCGAACGTCCTGCGTATGTCTGGTATTGATCCGGAAAAATACTCCGGTTTTGCCTTCGGCATGGGCGTTGAACGCCTGGCCATGCTGCGTTATGGCGTCAACGATTTACGGCTGTTCTTCGATAACGACCTGCGGTTCCTGGCGCAATTTCGATAGCGCCTTCGCATTCCGTAATCGAATTGGTTCAGGAGAACAGACAGTATGAAATTCAGTGAACAATGGCTGCGCAGCTGGGTAAACCCTGCTGTTTCGCGTGATGAACTAGTGGCCCGCCTGTCCATGGTTGGCCTGGAAGTGGACGCAGTTACACCGGTCGCTGGCCTGTTCAGCGGTGTTGTCGTGGGTGAAATCCTTAGTGCCGAGCAGCATCCGGATGCCGACAAGTTGCGTGTGTGCCAGGTCAGTAATGGCAGCGTCAGCTTCCAGGTGGTCTGCGGCGCACCTAATGCCCGCGCCGGTATCAAGATTCCCTTCGCCATGATCGGCGCTGAGTTACCGGGTGACTTCAAGATCAAGCAGGCCAAGCTGCGTGGCGTGGAGTCCCAGGGGATGCTCTGCTCTGCCTCCGAACTGCAGATCAGTGAAGACAACAGCGGTCTTATGGAGCTGGCGACCGATGCTCCGGTCGGGCAGGACATTCGTGTATATCTGGGCTTGGACGATGCCAGTATCGAAATCGGCCTGACTCCTAATCGGGGGGATTGCCTGTCTTTGGCTGGTCTGGCTCGCGAAGTGGGTGCCATCTACGGTGCATCGGTGGCGCCAGTCTCGGTTGCTCCGGTTGCCGTAGCTCATGATGAAGTGCGTCCGGTCGAAGTGCTTGCCTCCAAGGCGTGCCCGCGTTATCTGGGTCGCGTCGTTCGTAACGTCGATCTATCCAAGCCAACGCCGCTGTGGATGGTCGAGCGCCTACGGCGTTCCGATATCCGTAGCATTGACGCCGCCGTAGATATCACCAACTACGTGATGCTTGAGCTCGGCCAGCCGATGCACGCCTTCGATCTCGCTGAGATCAATGGTGGTATCTGCGTGCGCATGGCGGAAGAGGGCGAGAAGCTGGTTCTGCTGGATGGTCAGGAGGTCAGCCTGCGTGCCGATACTCTGGTGATCGCTGACCACGATCGCGCTCTGGCCATCGCTGGCGTGATGGGCGGCGAACACAGTGGTGTGAGCGGTAAGACCGCAGACCTGTTCTTGGAAAGCGCATTCTTCGACACTATTGCAGTGGCTGGTAAGGCGCGTTCTTATGGCTTGCACACCGACTCTTCGCATCGTTTCGAGCGCGGTGTGGACTCGCAGCTGGCGCGTAATGCCATGGAGCGTGCGACTGCGCTGTTGCTGGATATTGTTGGCGGTGAAGCCGGTCCGATCATTGACGTAACCAGCGCTGCTGATCTGCCGAACGTCGCGCCAATCACCCTGCGTGCCGAGCGCATCACTCAGATGCTGGGTATGGATATGGATGGCGCAGAGGTCGAGCGTCTGCTTACCGCGCTGGGGCTGGGTGTAACTGCTCAAGGCGCAGGTCAGTGGCAGGTCAGTGTGCCGAGCCATCGCTTTGACATCAGCCTGGAAGTCGATCTGATCGAAGAGCTGGCGCGTCTGTATGGCTACAACCGCTTACCGGTTCGCTATCCGCAAGCGCGCTTGGCTCCGCAAGCCAAAGCTGAAGCTGCGGTTGAGTTGCCCGCCTTGCGTCGTCTATTGGTTGCGCGTGGTTACCAGGAAGCCATCACTTACAGCTTTATTGATCCCAAGTTGTTTGAGTTGTTCAGCCCCGGCGTTCAGCCATTGTTGCTGGCCAACCCGATTTCTGCCGACATGGCAGCCATGCGTTCTTCGCTATGGCCGGGCTTGGTTAAAGCGCTTCAGCACAACCTCAATCGCCAGCAGGCACGTGTCCGTCTGTTTGAAAGTGGCCTGCGCTTTGTTGGCCAGCTTGAAGGGTTGAAGCAAGAGCCAATGCTGGCAGGTGTTGTGTGCGGTACGCGCTTGCCGGAAGGTTGGGCGCATGTGCGTGATAGTGTCGATTTCTATGATGTAAAGGCGGATGTTGAAGCGTTGTTGGGCAGTGCCGGTGCGGGTGGCAGTTTTGCATTCGTGCCAGGCGAACATGCCGCATTGCATCCGGGGCAGACGGCTCGAATTGAGCGGGAAGGGCGCGTTATGGGCTTCTTCGGCGCCATTCATCCTGAGCTTGCCAAGGCACTGGGGTTGGATCAGCCCGTATTCATGTTTGAGCTGGTATTGAGTGAAATCACTCAAGGGTTGATGCCGAAATTCCAGGAGCTGTCCAGGTTCCCTGAAGTGCGGCGCGATCTTGCATTGCTGATTGATCGTGACGTACCTGCGCAGGATCTGCTCAGAGCCATTCGCAGCGCAGCTGGCGAGTGGTTGACTGACCTCAAGCTATTTGACGTGTATCACGGTAAAGGCATTGATCCTCATAGAAAAAGCCTTGCCGTTGGCTTGACCTGGCAGCATCCATCGCGCACTCTTAATGACGATGAGGTGAGTACCACAACGCAAAATATTCTCACCTCCCTGGAACAAAGGTTCAACGCCACGTTAAGGAAGTAGCGTATGGGGGCTCTGACGAAAGCTGAGATGGCGGAACGTCTGTATGAAGAGCTGGGCCTGAATAAACGGGAAGCCAAGGAGTTGGTGGAGTTGTTCTTTGAGGAAATCCGCCAAGCGCTGGAGCTCAACGAACAGGTCAAGCTCTCGGGGTTCGGTAATTTTGATCTGCGCGATAAGCGTCAGCGCCCCGGTCGCAATCCAAAAACAGGAGAGGAAATCCCGATCACGGCTCGCCGTGTCGTGACTTTCCGTCCAGGCCAGAAACTTAAAGCCAGGGTCGAGGCGTATGCTGGAACCAAGTCATAACGACGAACTGCCCGCGATACCCGGCAAGCGTTACTTCACCATTGGTGAAGTCAGCGAGCTGTGTGCAGTCAAACCGCATGTTTTGCGCTACTGGGAGCAAGAATTCCCACAGCTCAACCCAGTCAAGCGGCGTGGTAATAGGCGCTACTATCAGCGTCAGGATGTTCTGATGATTCGGCAGATTCGCGCGCTATTGTACGATCAGGGGTTTACCATTGGCGGGGCGCGTCAGCGCCTCTCAGGTGATGAAGCCAAAGACGACAATACGCAGTACAAGCAGCTCATCAAACAGATGATTGCCGAGCTTGAGGATGTACTGTTGGTGCTTCGCAAGTGACATCACGGAAGCAAAAAAAACTTCCACAATTCAGCAGCTTATTGTAGAGTCCTCACCGCTTCCGGTAACACGGAAGCATCGTCGGGGCGTAGCGCAGCCCGGTAGCGCACTTGCATGGGGTGCAAGGGGTCGAGTGTTCGAATCACTCCGTCCCGACCATATACCTCAATGACTTAGCCACCTCTGGGTGGCTTTGTTATTTATGGGGCCAGTGACTTTCCAAGTGACTGCCCTAAATTTGCCTCCTTTTCAGAATCGTCAGTGCCGGGGCGCGACTGTCGGTTACTGACACCTTGTTGGTCGCATCAATCAGCTGGTCTAGCTCCGCCGCAGGGTAGTGGCTGGTGATGCTTCCGTTCTTGTGGCTCAATAGGATCTTGCGATCCTCTTCGGTTACTCCCGCCGCCCTGAGCCGTCTGCCAAACGTGTGCTTGAGGTCGTGAATCCGCAGTGATCGATAACCAGGGCGGGCTGGTGTGCCGTGGCCTTTCTCCCACTTCGCAGCAGCTCTTATAGTCATTGACCTAGGGATTTCTGTCCCTATAATGCGCAGCTCTTCAGGCGTAAGCGGGTCCTTAAGCTTCTTATAAAACAAGAAGTTATATTTAAATAAGGGCTTGCAAAGCAGCGAAAGTTGCGTAGGATGCGCCACCTCTTCAGGTGGTGGTGTTTGAGTCTGAAGAGGTTCGGTCAGGTAGATCGAAAGCGGTAAAAGAGGCGGTTGACAGTGGTTTGAAACGCTGTAGAATTCGCCTCCCGCTGACGAGAAGCTAGATGTTGATCGAAGGCGCAAGTGGTTGAGATTGAAAAGAAATTTTCAAAATCACTTGACGAGGAATGAGGCTGCTGTAGAATGCGCGCCTCGGTTGAGACGAAAGACTTAACCAACCGCTCTTTAACAACTGAATCAAGCAATTCGTGTGGGTGCTTGTGAGGTAAGACTGTTAGTCGCAAGATTATCAGCATCACAAAGCAACACTCGTTAATTCGAGAGTTACCTCTCATTAAATTGAGAGTTTTGCGATTGCTGAGCCAAGTTTAGGGTTTTCTCAAAACCCAAGCAGTATTGAACTGAAGAGTTTGATCATGGCTCAGATTGAACGCTGGCGGCAGGCCTAACACATGCAAGTCGAGCGGTAGAGAGAAGCTTGCTTCTCTTGAGAGCGGCGGACGGGTGAGTAATGCCTAGGAATCTGCCTAGTGGTGGGGGATAACGTTCGGAAACGGACGCTAATACCGCATACGTCCTACGGGAGAAAGCGGGGGATCTTCGGACCTCGCGCCATTAGATGAGCCTAGGTCGGATTAGCTAGTTGGTGAGGTAATGGCTCACCAAGGCGACGATCCGTAACTGGTCTGAGAGGATGATCAGTCACACTGGAACTGAGACACGGTCCAGACTCCTACGGGAGGCAGCAGTGGGGAATATTGGACAATGGGCGAAAGCCTGATCCAGCCATGCCGCGTGTGTGAAGAAGGTCTTCGGATTGTAAAGCACTTTAAGTTGGGAGGAAGGGTAGTAACCTAATACGTTGCTACTTTGACGTTACCGACAGAATAAGCACCGGCTAACTTCGTGCCAGCAGCCGCGGTAATACGAAGGGTGCAAGCGTTAATCGGAATTACTGGGCGTAAAGCGCGCGTAGGTGGTTCAGTAAGTTGGAAGTGAAATCCCCGGGCTCAACCTGGGAACTGCTTTCAAAACTGCTGAGCTAGAGTACGGTAGAGGGTGGTGGAATTTCCTGTGTAGCGGTGAAATGCGTAGATATAGGAAGGAACACCAGTGGCGAAGGCGACCACCTGGACTGATACTGACACTGAGGTGCGAAAGCGTGGGGAGCAAACAGGATTAGATACCCTGGTAGTCCACGCCGTAAACGATGTCAACTAGCCGTTGGAATCCTTGAGATTTTAGTGGCGCAGCTAACGCATTAAGTTGACCGCCTGGGGAGTACGGCCGCAAGGTTAAAACTCAAATGAATTGACGGGGGCCCGCACAAGCGGTGGAGCATGTGGTTTAATTCGAAGCAACGCGAAGAACCTTACCTGGCCTTGACATGCTGAGAACTTTCCAGAGATGGATTGGTGCCTTCGGGAACTCAGACACAGGTGCTGCATGGCTGTCGTCAGCTCGTGTCGTGAGATGTTGGGTTAAGTCCCGTAACGAGCGCAACCCTTGTCCTTAGTTACCAGCACGTTATGGTGGGAACTCTAAGGAGACTGCCGGTGACAAACCGGAGGAAGGTGGGGATGACGTCAAGTCATCATGGCCCTTACGGCCAGGGCTACACACGTGCTACAATGGTCGGTACAAAGGGTTGCCAAGCCGCGAGGTGGAGCTAATCCCATAAAACCGATCGTAGTCCGGATCGCAGTCTGCAACTCGACTGCGTGAAGTCGGAATCGCTAGTAATCGTGAATCAGAATGTCACGGTGAATACGTTCCCGGGCCTTGTACACACCGCCCGTCACACCATGGGAGTGGGTTGCACCAGAAGTAGCTAGTCTAACCTTCGGGAGGACGGTTACCACGGTGTGATTCATGACTGGGGTGAAGTCGTAACAAGGTAGCCGTAGGGGAACCTGCGGCTGGATCACCTCCTTAATCGAAGACTTCAGCTTCTTCATAAGTCCCCACACGAATTGCTTGATTCATTGCGAAAGACGATTGGGTCTGTAGCTCAGTTGGTTAGAGCGCACCCCTGATAAGGGTGAGGTCGGCAGTTCGAATCTGCCCAGACCCACCAATTGTTGTGGGGTGAGGCCTTAGATGTAATTGGGGCCATAGCTCAGCTGGGAGAGCGCCTGCCTTGCACGCAGGAGGTCAGCGGTTCGATCCCGCTTGGCTCCACCACTTACACCCTCGTTTAGAGTTCAGAAATGAACGTTCCTGCATAGGCAGATGAATGTTGATTTCTGGTCTTTGGCCAGTAAGAAAATCGTTCTTTAAAAATTTGGGTATGTGATAGAAGTGACTGATTAATTACTTTCACTGGTAATTAATCTGGTCAAGGTAAAATTTGTAGTTCTCAATTGCAAATTTTCGGCGAATGTCGTCTTCACGTTAGAGACAGTAACCAGATTGCTTGGGGTTATATGGTCAAGTGAAGAAGCGCATACGGTGGATGCCTTGGCAGTCAGAGGCGATGAAAGACGTTGTAGCCTGCGATAAGCTCCGGGGAGTCGGCAAACAGACTTTGATCCGGAGATCTCTGAATGGGGGAACCCAGCCAGCATAAGCTGGTTATTACACACTGAATACATAGGTGTGTAAGGCGAACCAGGGGAACTGAAACATCTAAGTACCCTGAGGAATAGAAATCAACCGAGATTCCCTTAGTAGTGGCGAGCGAACGGGGACTAGCCCTTAAGTTGATTTGAGAATAGTGGAAGGCTCTGGAAAGTGCCGCCGTAGTGGGTGATAGCCCCGTACACGAAATTCTCTTATTAATGAAATCGAGTAGGACGGAGCACGAGAAACTTTGTCTGAATATGGGGGGACCATCCTCCAAGGCTAAATACTACTGACTGACCGATAGTGAACTAGTACCGTGAGGGAAAGGCGAAAAGAACCCCGGAGAGGGGAGTGAAATAGATCCTGAAACCGTATGCGTACAAGCAGTGGGAGCCCACTTGTTGGGTGACTGCGTACCTTTTGTATAATGGGTCAGCGACTTATATTCAGTGGCAAGCTTAACCGAATAGGGGAGGCGTAGCGAAAGCGAGTCTTAATAGGGCGTTTAGTCGCTGGGTATAGACCCGAAACCGGGCGATCTATCCATGGGCAGGTTGAAGGTTAGGTAACACTGACTGGAGGACCGAACCGACTACCGTTGAAAAGTTAGCGGATGACCTGTGGATCGGAGTGAAAGGCTAATCAAGCTCGGAGATAGCTGGTTCTCCTCGAAAGCTATTTAGGTAGCGCCTCGTGTATCACTGCTGGGGGTAGAGCACTGTTTCGGCTAGGGGGTCATCCCGACTTACCAAACCGATGCAAACTCCGAATACCAGCAAGTGTCAGCACGGGAGACACACGGCGGGTGCTAACGTCCGTCGTGAAAAGGGAAACAACCCAGACCGTCAGCTAAGGTCCCAAAGTTATGGTTAAGTGGGAAACGATGTGGGAAGGCTTAGACAGCTAGGAGGTTGGCTTAGAAGCAGCCACCCTTTAAAGAAAGCGTAATAGCTCACTAGTCGAGTCGGCCTGCGCGGAAGATGTAACGGGGCTCAAACCATACACCGAAGCTACGGGTTCAACGTAAGTTGAGCGGTAGAGGAGCGTTCTGTAAGCCTGTGAAGGTGAGTTGAGAAGCTTGCTGGAGGTATCAGAAGTGCGAATGCTGACATGAGTAACGACAATGGGAGTGAAAAACTCCCACGCCGAAAGACCAAGGTTTCCTGCGCAACGTTAATCGACGCAGGGTGAGTCGGCCCCTAAGGCGAGGCAGAAATGCGTAGTCGATGGGAAACGGGTTAATATTCCCGTACTTCTAATTACTGCGATGGAGGGACGGAGAAGGCTAGGCCAGCACGGCGTTGGTTGTCCGTGTTTAAGGTGGTAGGCTGATTTCTTAGGTAAATCCGGGAAATCAAGGCCGAGAACTGATGACGAGTTATCTTTTAGATGACGAAGTGGTTGATGCCATGCTTCCAGGAAAAGCTTCTAAGCTTCAGGTAATTAGGAACCGTACCCCAAACCGACACAGGTGGTTAGGTAGAGAATACCAAGGCGCTTGAGAGAACTCGGGTGAAGGAACTAGGCAAAATGGCACCGTAACTTCGGGAGAAGGTGCGCCGGTGAGGGTGAAGTATTTACTACGTAAGCCCATGCCGGTCGAAGATACCAGGCCGCTGCGACTGTTTATTAAAAACACAGCACTCTGCAAACACGAAAGTGGACGTATAGGGTGTGACGCCTGCCCGGTGCCGGAAGGTTAATTGATGGGGTTAGCTAACGCGAAGCTCTTGATCGAAGCCCCGGTAAACGGCGGCCGTAACTATAACGGTCCTAAGGTAGCGAAATTCCTTGTCGGGTAAGTTCCGACCTGCACGAATGGCGTAACGATGGCGGCGCTGTCTCCACCCGAGACTCAGTGAAATTGAAATCGCTGTGAAGATGCAGTGTATCCGCGGCTAGACGGAAAGACCCCGTGAACCTTTACTATAGCTTTGCACTGGACTTTGAGTTTGCTTGTGTAGGATAGGTGGGAGGCTTTGAAGCGTGGACGCCAGTTCGCGTGGAGCCATCCTTGAAATACCACCCTGGCAACCTTGAGGTTCTAACTCTGGTCCGTTATCCGGATCGAGGACAGTGTATGGTGGGTAGTTTGACTGGGGCGGTCTCCTCCTAAAGAGTAACGGAGGAGTACGAAGGTGCGCTCAGACCGGTCGGAAATCGGTCGTAGAGTATAAAGGCAAAAGCGCGCTTGACTGCGAGACAGACACGTCGAGCAGGTACGAAAGTAGGTCTTAGTGATCCGGTGGTTCTGTATGGAAGGGCCATCGCTCAACGGATAAAAGGTACTCCGGGGATAACAGGCTGATACCGCCCAAGAGTTCATATCGACGGCGGTGTTTGGCACCTCGATGTCGGCTCATCACATCCTGGGGCTGAAGCCGGTCCCAAGGGTATGGCTGTTCGCCATTTAAAGTGGTACGCGAGCTGGGTTTAGAACGTCGTGAGACAGTTCGGTCCCTATCTGCCGTGGACGTTTGAGATTTGAGAGGGGCTGCTCCTAGTACGAGAGGACCGGAGTGGACGAACCTCTGGTGTTCCGGTTGTCACGCCAGTGGCATTGCCGGGTAGCTATGTTCGGAAAAGATAACCGCTGAAAGCATCTAAGCGGGAAACTTGCCTCAAGATGAGATCTCACTGGAACCTTGAGTTCCCTAAAGGGCCGTCGAAGACTACGACGTTGATAGGTTGGGTGTGTAAGCGCTGTGAGGCGTTGAGCTAACCAATACTAATTGCCCGTGAGGCTTGACCATATAACACCCAAACAATTTGATGTTTGCGTGTCTCTATGAAGACTGCAACAGCCGAAAATCTGCAAGACTACAAACCAAGACATCACATACCCAATTCGGGATAGCGTCTCACGACGACATCCCAGCTGAATCGCTTGACGACCATAGAGCATTGGAACCACCTGATCCCATCCCGAACTCAGTAGTGAAACGATGCATCGCCGATGGTAGTGTGGGGTTTCCCCATGTGAGAGTAGGTCATCGTCAAGCACCTACACCAAAACCCCCGATCAGGTAACTGATCGGGGGTTTTACTTTGTGCCGCGAAAACAACGCGCGCACACGTGAACCGTTGATAGGCAATGATACGGCGTGTGGCATTGTTGGCGTTAGCGCACCCGTCGGGCACGCCAATACCCAATACTTAGTTGATTGCGTCGCTAAGTGCTTTTGCCGGAACGTATTTGACAACTTTCTTTGCAACAATCTGCAGCGTCTTACCCGTCTGTGGGTTACGGCCTGTGCGCGCTGGTCGTTCAGTGACCTTGAGTTTGCCTATGCCGGGCAGGGTGATTTCATCACCATTTTCCAGGGCGTCTGAGACTATTTCGCTGAGCTGCTCAAGGGCTGCGCGTACTGTGCTTTTCGGTGTGTCGATAGCCTCGGCAATATCGCTGATCAGTTGGTCTTTAGTGATGGCCACGGGGTGACTCCTTTGTGTGAAAGATTGGCGCCTTCGGTACTGTCAAGCGCTCTTAATCATGGGGTGTGGATTTTAACGGAAAAGGCTGAGTAACTTTTATCAGGCTTTCTTGGCGTGGTCTAAGCTCATGCTACTTGGCAATTACCTAGGAGAGCCAGCATGCTTCGCGCCTTCGCTGATTTGGGGTTCCGTTGGAAAATTGCGTTACCTATTTTTCTGTTGGCGGTATTGCTGGTGACCATGGGTTTTCTGGGGATGCGCGGTATTACCCAGGTTGCAGATTCCAGCACGAAATTAACCAATCGATTCTTGCCGGGCATCAGTCTGTTGCTGAATGCTGATCGTGATCTTTACCAGGCTTTTGTAGCAGAGCGTAGTTTGCTTGATGAGGCAGTTGGTGAGCGTGTAGCTGCGCTGACTGATGCGCATACGGAGAATCTACAGCAGGCTTATGATCGGGTGCACAAGTTTGCCGCGATGCAGCCTGGTAGCGAGGCGATGCAGTTGGTTGGTCAATTTGATGCCGGCTTTGAGCGTTGGAAAGCTACGTCTCAACAGGTGCTGAAGCTGGCGGCTAGCGACCCGCAGGCGGCCAGTGTTTTGAGTTTCACAACCAGCGAAGAGCAATTCGAGGCCATGCGCACGGCCATCGACAAACTGGGCGAAATGGATGATCAGGCCGCCAATGCTGAAGGATTGGCAGCGATCAAGTTGGGCGAAACCCTGAGTTGGCAGCAAGGTTTGATCGTTGCGATTGGGCTGGTTGTCTGCCTTGTACTGGTCGTTGGTTTTCCTATTCTGGTCACCGGGCCGTTACACAGCTTGCTCAATCGCATTGAGCAAATTGCCGATGGTGATGGAGATTTGCGGGTTCGTCTGGATGTGCTGTCTAACGATGAGCTGGGCAAGCTGAGTCATGCCTTCAATCGGTTCCTGGATAAGTTGCAGCCTTTGATAAAAGAGGTTGGCCGCGTGACCGGGGAGGTTGAAAGTTCTGCGCAGAGCCTGGCAGGCATGGCGGCAGCTAATGATCGGCTGATCAGCAGTGAGCATGCTGCCGTGGATCAGGTGAGTACAGCGGCTACAGAAATGAGCTCGGCTGTTCACGAGGTGGCGCGTAATGCGCAAAATGCAGCGGATGCTGCGCGTAGCGCGGAGGCTCAATCGCGGGAAGGTGCACAGGTGGTTGGTGCGACAATCAACTCGATTCGCCAACTGGCCCAAGAAGTAGAGAGTGCTTCGGCCACCATTCAAACGCTGGAGCAGGAAGCCGCGAATATTGGCGCGGTACTGGCGGTTATCAGGGGGATTGCTGAGCAGACCAATCTGCTGGCTCTGAACGCAGCGATCGAAGCTGCGCGTGCTGGTGAACAGGGGCGTGGATTCGCTGTCGTGGCGGATGAGGTACGGGCCCTGGCTGCTCGTACGCAGGACTCGACCAAGGACATCCAGGTCATGATCGAGCGGCTGCAGATTGGTGTGCAAAACGCAGTCAAGGCAACACACTCTGGGAGTAGCAAGGCGCGGCAGAGTGTCGAGCAGGCGGCAGGCGTGGATCAGGCGCTTACAGACACCAGTGATTCAGTGCAGCGAATCAATGATATGACGGCACAGATCGCCACTGCCTGTGAAGAGCAGAGCAGCGTGACAGAGGAAATTGCCCGCAACATCAGTGATATTCGCGACCTTTCCAATGAGGCCGCGCAGACTTCTGAGCAGAGCGCACAAGCGAGTCAGCGTCTTTCAGAGTTGTCACAGGGGTTAACCAAGTTGGTTGGTCGGTTCCGCGTCTGATAGCCGATTCAATGGGCTAAGTGGTTGAAACGGTTGTAACTTCAATTCAAGCCGGTACAATGGCGCGGCTCACTTCTAGTGAGCTGCGTTATGGTGGCCCTGCCGGTCCCCTCGCAACGATCAGCCGTGAACCCGGTCAGGCCTGGAAGGGAGCAGCCGCAGCGGTGACATTGTGTGCCGAGGTGTGGCTGGTGGGGTTGCCTCCATCTACTGGCTCGTGAATGTGCAGATTTACCTAGCACCATGCGCTAGCATCAATTTCTTCTCTCTTATCCTCTATATTCCTGAATGGCTGCGGCCAGTTTTAGCTGCTGCGCGCATATATTCTGCCGTCTACCTGAGTGCCTCTCTTGCGTGTGCGGCTCTGCTAAGCAGTATCTGATGGATAGGCAAGACCCGGCCCAGGGCGGGGTCTCTGCCTTATGCCTTATCTCAGTCGGCGTGATAGCTGAGCACACTGTCCTGCTCTTTGAGTGCTTTGCGCATATCGGCGGGGATGCTGCCGGAGCGCATGGCGAGTTCCAGTCGGATGTCTTCTAGGCTTTGTGCAAAGGCTTGCGGATCTGCACGCTGGGCGGCGCTGAGTACGCGGCTGTAGGCGGTTGTGTCACTGGCATCCAGCAGCGAGAGGATAACGCCACCATCTGGGCGCGGTGGGCTGAAGGTAGCGCGTAGCGGCGCAAACAGCTGTTCAACAAGTTCGCGGTTAAGGCTATCCATGACGATGCTCCATCCTGAGGGTGATTGATTCAGACCTCAGGATGGCGTGATGGTTCGTCTGTCTGCGCTTTAGGCGGTCAAGGATTGGCGTGCGCGCTCAATCACTTGTTGCAGATGTGCACCGCTGTACTGGCCAGGGTAAAGGCGCTGGCTATGCTGGGCGATGCCAGCATGGTTAACGATAGTGAAGCTGAAACTGCCTTTGCGAGCAGCCAGGATTCGGCAATCAAAGGGTGCAAATGCACTGGATAGGGTGCGAATGGCATCCTGAATTTGGTGTTGTGTATTCATTTTTTTGGTACTTCCTAAAACAACGTGCGCGTCATTGCGCTGAATAAAGCTCCAGGCTGTCGACTTGTTGGGTCGATTGCATGTTTGGTTTGGAGCTGGACTGCGCGCACAAGTTCCCGTTGGGGGGAATGTGTGCGGGTCGGTACTTCGGAGGCGGGCTTGAATCAGCGCTTGCGCGTGATGGCCAGATCAGTCAGCAGGTTGGGGTCATGGGCGAGAGCTGTACGGCATTGATGGGGCAATGCGCTCTTCGCCTGGAAACCAGCAAGGTGGGCCAGAAGGCCTAATTGACTTACAGCGTGGTACGAACGGCGTGCATGGTAATCGAATGATCAAATTTTCGCCAGGATAATCTGTGGTCTGGTTTACCTCCTGCCGCATGCAGGCTGAGCATCGGATGCAATTTGCCCCATGCTCCGTTAGGATTAGCCCACTTTTGCTTTCCTCTCGTGACGGGTTTCGATGAGTTATCAGGTTCTTGCACGCAAGTGGCGTCCGCGCTCGTTCAACGAAATGGTTGGTCAAACCCATGTGCTCAAGGCGCTGATCAATGCGCTTGATAGCCAACGTTTGCACCACGCCTATTTGTTCACGGGCACACGTGGCGTGGGCAAGACCACCATTGCGCGGATTATCGCCAAGTGTCTGAACTGTGAAACGGGAATCAGCTCGACCCCCTGTGGTGTGTGTTCGATCTGCCGGGAAATCGACGAAGGGCGCTTTGTCGACCTGATTGAGGTCGACGCTGCCAGTCGCACCAAGGTTGAAGACACGCGTGAGCTGCTGGACAACGTGCAGTACTCACCCAGCCGTGGACGTTTCAAGGTCTACCTGATCGACGAAGTGCACATGCTCTCCACCAGCTCGTTCAACGCGTTGCTGAAGACCCTGGAGGAGCCGCCGCCTCACGTTAAATTCCTTCTGGCCACCACAGACCCGCAGAAATTACCGGTTACTGTGCTGTCGCGCTGCTTGCAATTCTCGCTGAAGAACATGCCACCAGAGCGTGTGGTTGATCACCTGACCCATGTGCTGACGGCAGAGCAGATTCCGTTCGAGAACGATGCACTGTGGTTGCTGGGCCGTGCGGCAGACGGCTCCATGCGTGATGCCATGAGCCTCACTGACCAGGCAATTGCCTTTGGCGAAGGCAAGGTGCTTGCAGCTGATGTGCGGGCCATGCTGGGTACGTTGGACCATGGCCAGGTCTATGGTGTGCTGCACGCTTTGCTGGAGGGCGATGCTCGCAGCCTGATCGAGGCGGTGCGACACTTGGCCGAGCAGGGCCCTGACTGGAGTGGTGTGCTAGCTGAACTACTCAATGTGTTGCACCGTGTGGCTATTGCTCAGGCTTTGCCCGAGGCAGTGGACAACGGCCAGGGTGACCGTGAAAGGGTGCTGGAACTGGCGCGAGTTCTGCCCAGCGAAGATGTGCAGTTCTATTATCAGATGGGCTTGATCGGTCGCCGAGACCTGCCTCTGTCACCTGATCCACGCAGCGGCTTCGAGATGGTGCTGCTGCGCATGTTGGCGTTCCGCCCGGCGGATACCCACGATGCGCCCAGGGTGGCACTAAAGCCGCTGGGGATTAGCCAGGCCACTGCTGATCCCGCGACCAACCCAGTGGCCGGTGCGGCTATGCCAGCACCGGTCAATGTTGTTCCTACGCCAGTAGCCCCTGTTACTGTTGTTGCTACGCCGCTGCCGCCTGCCGCGGCGGCACCCGTGCAGGTGATGGATTCTCCCGAACCCGAACCCGAACCCGAACCCGACCCCGTTGCTGTTGAACCAGCGCCTGAACTATGCGTCGAGGCAGCTGCTGCGCCGGTCGTTGAGCCGGAGGTGACCGTCAGCGATCTGCCCTGGGAAGAGCCGCAAGCGACCCCGGCAATGGTTGTTGAGCCTGTTGCGGAACTTGTAGCGCCGGCGCCAGTTGTGCTGGCGGAGCCTGAGCCGGAGCGTGCTGCTGCAGTATCTGCTGCGTCTGCAGCCGAAGCTGATGATGACGAGCCGCCCCTGGGCGACTATGACTATGTCGAAATGGATGCCGAGTCATTCGAATATGACTTCGATGCCGTCGAGCCTGAGCCAATGGTCGAGCCGCAAGTGCTGCCAGCCGCACAGCCGGCCACCGGTCTGGCTGCCGATTGGCTGGAGTTATTCCCCAAGCTTGGTCTGTCGGGGATGACCGGGAGCATTGGCGCCAACTGCACGCTGATTTCTGTCGAAGGCGATAGCTGGCTGCTGCATCTGGATCCTGCCCATTCGGCGTTGTTCAACCCAACCCAGCAGCGCCGCCTGAACGATGCGCTCAACCAGTTTCATGGCCGCGAACTCAAGGTGCAGATCGAGTTACGCAAGCCTGAACAGGAAACCCCGGCGCAGGCTGCCGCACGCAAAAGGGCCAATCGCCAGCGTGAGGCCGAAGCATCGATTCACCAGGATCCAGTGATCCAACAAATGATTCAGCAGTTCGCCGCGGTTATTCGGGCGGACAGCATTGAACCCCTGGATATTTCCGTTAACCCCTGATTACCGAGGATTCGCAGCATGATGAAAGGTGGCATGGCCGGCCTGATGAAGCAGGCGCAGCAGATGCAGGAAAAGATGCAAAAGATGCAGGAAGAGTTGGCCAATGCTGAAGTCACCGGGCAATCCGGTGCCGGTCTGGTCAGCGTGGTGATGACTGGTCGGCATGACGTCAAGCGCATCAATCTGGACGACAGCCTGATGCAAGAAGACAAAGAAGTGCTGGAAGACCTGATCGCCGCTGCCGTGAACGATGCAGTGCGCAAAGTCGAGCAGAACAGCCAGGACAAGATGGCTGGCATGACCGCCGGTATGCAGCTACCGCCTGGCTTCAAAATGCCGTTCTAAAGCCTCTGTGGCCGGCCTGTTCTGTACTGTCCAGGCTGGCCGCTATGCTTCCATCCCCAATCGCCGTTGCCCTTGAGTTGCCCTGCCATGAGCTTTAGCCCGCTGATTCGTCATCTGATTGACTCGTTGCGCACCCTTCCCGGGGTTGGGCAAAAGACGGCTCAGCGGATGGCTTTGCAGCTGCTTGAGCGTGATCGACATGGCGCACTACGCCTGGCACAAGCGCTGACCCAGGCGATGGAGGGTGTCGGTCACTGCAAGCAGTGCCGTAGCCTGAGCGAAGACGAGGTGTGCCAGCTATGCCTCGATCCGCGGCGTGATGACAGCCTGCTGTGTGTGGTTGAGGGGCCCATGGATGTCTACGCAGTCGAGCACACGGGCTTTCGCGGGCGTTACTTCGTGCTCAAGGGGCATCTGTCTCCGCTTGATGGCCTGGGGCCGGAAGCCATTGGTATTCCCGAGTTGCTGGCGCGTATCGCGGCTGGTTCCTTCAGCGAAGTGATTCTGGCGACCAACCCGACTGTGGAGGGTGAGGCAACGGCTCACTATATTGCCCAGCTACTGGCCGGCAAGGGGCTGATCGCCTCGCGCATTGCCCACGGCATGCCGCTGGGCGGCGAGCTTGAGTTGGTGGATGGCGGAACCCTGGCACATTCGATTGCCGGAAGGCGGCCGATTCTGCTCTGACGCAACTTCCGGCGGCTTGATTGCCCTTACACATGGCATGATCCTCTTCTTGTAAACCAAGCAAGCGCTTGGTAATTTCCCTGAAACCTCAGTGGAAATACCCTCATGTCTGCTTTTCAGGAATATTTTGATGAGTCCCACCAGTTGGTGCGTGATTCCGTCAGGCGTTTTGTTGACCGGGAAATCCTGCCGCATATCAGTGATTGGGAAGAGGCCGAGGAGTTTCCTCGCGAGCTTTATCTCAAGGCCGGTGCCGCCGGGATTCTCGGCATCGGTTACCCGGAAGCTTTCGGCGGCAGCCATGAGGGTGATGTATTTGCCAAAGTGGCAGCCAGTGAGGAACTGATGCGTTCAGGTTCTGGTGGCCTTGTGGCTGGTCTGGGCTCTCTGGATATCGGCTTGCCGCCGGTGGTCAAGTGGGCCAAACCTGCGCTGCGTGATCGCATCGTGCCGCAGGTGCTGGCGGGCGAGAAGATCATGGCCCTGGCAGTGACCGAACCTTCTGGCGGCTCTGATGTGGCCAATCTGAAAACCCGCGCCGTGCGTGACGGCGATTATTACCGCGTGAGCGGCAGCAAGACCTTTATCACCAGCGGGGTGCGGGCGGATTACTACACCGTGGCCGTACGCACTGGTGGCGATGGCTTTGCAGGTGTCAGCCTGTTGTTGGTCGAGAAGGGCACGCCAGGTTTCACTGTCGGCCGCAAGCTGAAGAAAATGGGCTGGTGGGCGTCCGACACAGCCGAGCTGTTCTTCGATGATTGCAAGGTGCCGGTGGACAACCTGATCGGTGCGGAAAACATGGGCTTTGCCTGCATCATGGCCAACTTCCAGAGCGAGCGCCTGTCGCTGGCGATCATGGCCAACATGACGGCGCAATTGGCGCTGGAAGAATCGATGCGCTGGGCCAAGGAGCGAGAGGCGTTCGGTAAGCCCATCGGCAAGTTTCAAGTGCTCAAGCATCGCTTGGCCGAGATGGCGACCCAACTGGAGGTTTCTCGAGATTTCACCTACCGGCAGGCGGCAAAAATGGCGGCCGGCAAAAGTGTGATCAAGGAGATTTCCATGGCTAAGAACTTTGCCACGGACATTGCCGACCGACTGACCTACGATGCTGTGCAGATCATGGGGGGCATGGGTTATATGCGCGAAAGCCTGGTGGAGCGCTTGTACCGCGACAATCGTATTCTCTCGATTGGCGGTGGTTCGCGGGAGATCATGAACGAGATCATCAGCAAGCAGATGGGGCTGTAGCCCGCTTACAAATTGCAGATAAAACAAACCCCGCGAGCGCGGGGTTTGTTTTCAAGCGGACAGGGGCTTAGGCCACCTGTACCTCTTCAGCTTGCATACCTTTCTGACCGCGGGCGGCCACGTAGGTAACAGTCTGGCCTTCTTTCAGGCTTTTGAAACCGTCGCTTTGGATAGCTTTGAAGTGCACGAACAGGTCATCGCCACCGTTAGTCGGGGTAATGAAGCCGAAGCCTTTTTCATCGTTGAACCATTTGACGGTGCCAGTTTCGCGATTTGCCATGGTGTGTCTCTTAAATCGATACGAATTGCGGTGCCAGAGTGCTCATAGCACCTATGCGGTTTTGCTGATAACTACAGTTCAGCTCGACCATCATAGGCCGTTTTCACCCTGAGTGTTGGGCTTAACGTTAATTATTCATGTTTTTCTCAGGGTTAAACCCGGCGGGCCGCTATTTACCTGGGCTGTCGGGCAGTTTTTCTCTGCTCGCCGTAGCCATTGTTACGCTTTTTAGGCCGAGCTGCGCAGGCGCGCCAGGTCGCGTAGTGGTGGTGCGCCGAATAAACGGCTGTATTCGCGGCTGAACTGTGAGGGGCTTTCATAGCCCACCCGGTAGCTGGCTGAAGCGGCCTCCAGGCCCTCGCAGAGCATCAGACGCCGCGCCTCTTGCAGGCGTAGCTGCTTCTGGTATTGCAGGGGGCTGAGGGCGGTGACGGCCTTGAAACGGTGATGCAAGGTCGAGGTGCTGAGATTGACCTCGCGGGCCAGGTCTTCGATGCGCAGTGGTTTGTCGAAGTGCAGGTTCAGCCATTCAATGGCGCGGTTGATGCGCTGGCCCTGGCTGTCCGCAATGGCAATCTCGTGCAGGCGGTGGCCCTGCGGGCTGTGCAGCAGGCGGTAGAAGATCTCGCGCAGGGCCAGCGGTGCAAGCATGGCGATATCGCGTGGAGTTTCCAGCAGGCGCAGTAAGCGCAGTACGGCATCGAGCAGCGAGTTATCCAGGCGATCAAGGTAGAGCGCTCGGTGCGAACCTGGGTTGGGTACGCCGATGGGGCCGCTGTCGGCAATCAGGCTGGTAATCAGCGCTGGATCAATCTCCAGGCGCAGGCTCAGGTAGGGATGTTCGGGCGTGGCATCGGTCACCTGGCCGGTGACCGGCAGGGTAACGGAGGCCACTAGATAATTCAGTGGGTCGTAGGTGTACTGCTCGCCAGCCAGACGCACATCCTTGCGGCCCTGGGCAATGATGCACAGGCAGGGGCGATAGAGTGTTGGGATTGGCAGGCTGGGCTGGGTTGCGCAGGCCAGGTCGAGGCCCGCTATCGCGGTGCCATGCAAACCATCGCCTGGGCACTGCCGTTGGATCAAAGCCGCCAGTTCGGCCTGACGCTGGACCAGGCTGTCGTCGAGAAGAGAGGGCATTGGGCAAGGCTCCTGTGATTGTCAGCAGCGTATCCCGGTTTTTCAGGCAAGTCTGCTGTGCGCGTATCGCCTTGCAGGATCAGGCAATTATTCGCCATCAATAGGCAATCAGGCTGCTTTTGTCTTTTTTAGAACGCGCTATGCAGGTGTTGGTGATTAGTCCTTGCATAGCGGGTTTGCAGTTTTAGGCAATAATTTGCCAGGAATCGTCTAACCCTGAGTGCGCCATCTCGCTGAATCTGTTGTTGTCGCGGCAGCCTTTGCCGCTTACCCGCAGAGGATTCGGCCATGTTGAATATTCAAGACAAAGTCATTCTGATCACCGGTGCCAGCAGTGGTATTGGCGAAGCGTGTGCACGCTTATTGGCTGAGAAGGGTGCGCAGTTATTGTTGGGTGCACGACGCACCGAACGCCTGGAGCAACTGGTTGGCGAGATCCGCGCAGCGGGCGGCCATGCCGATTATCGTCGTCTGGACGTGACCAGCCAGGCGGACACCCAGGCGTTTGTCGATGCCGCCCTGGCGCAGTATGGGCGTGTCGATGTGCTGATCAACAATGCCGGGGTCATGCCGCTGTCGCGCCTGGATGTGCTGAAGGTCGATGAGTGGAACCGCATGATCGACGTGAATATTCGTGGTGTTCTGCATGGCATCGCCGCTGCACTACCGGTGATGCAGCGTCAGCACAGCGGTCAGTTCATCAACATCGCCTCCATCGGGGCTTACAGCGTGGTGCCGACCGGTGCGGTGTACTGCGCTACCAAGTACGCGGTGCGCGCCATCTCCGAGGGGCTGCGCCAGGAGGTGGGCGGCGATATTCGCGTGACACTGGTATCGCCGGGCGTGGTTGAGTCAGAGCTGGCGGAGAGTATTTCCGATGCGCCGAGCCGTGAGGCGATGAAGGCGTTCCGTCAGGTTGCCATTACCCCGGACGCGATTGCCCGCGCCATTGCCTATGCCGTCGAGCAGCCGGCGGATGTTGATGTCAGCGAGCTGATCGTGCGGCCGACTGCCAGCCCTTATTGAGGCTGTATCTCTGGAGAGCAAGCCGATGCTAAGCCATACCGCAGTTCTACATGCCAGGGCAGGACGCACCGAGCAGTTGGGGTTGTGTCTGCATGGCTTGCGTGAATCCATGCAGCCCCTTCCTGGATGCCTAGGTGTTGAGGTGCAGCAACTGCCGGATGATGCGACGCAGTGGCTGTTGCAAAGCCGCTGGCAATCGACAGCGACGTTGCAGGCATTCTTCGCCGCGCCGCTGTTGCAGCAGGTGCTCGACCAGGCTTTGCAGCAAGGCCTGCTGCAGCGCTTGCAGTGTGAGGCCACTTGAACAGCAGAACGCCCCGGCACGCTAAGCATGTCGGGGCGTTTTGTTGTAACGCAGGTTACTTGAGGTTGGCTTTCAGCGCTGCTGCGGCTTGCTGCATGGCGCTTTGCGTGCCGGGGATCTGACTGATCACGTTGAGCAAACCGAAGTCGTGGATCATGCCGTTGTAGCGCACGGCGGTGACGTTGACCCCAGCCGCATCCAGCTTGCGCGCATAGGCTTCGCCTTCATCACGCAGCACGTCGAACTCGGCGGTTTGCACCAGGGCCGGCGGCAAGCCTTTCAATTGCTCCACCGATGCCTGCAGCGGCGAGGCATAGATCTCGGCGCGCTGTTTCGGGTCGGTGGTGTAGTTATCCCAGAACCACTGCATAAGGCTCTTGCTGAGGAAGTGACCGTCGGCGAACTGGTTATAGGAGGCGTTGTTGAAGTTGGCATCGGTCACTGGCCACAGCAGCAGCTGGAACGTGATCTCCGGGGTGCCTTTGTCCTTGGCCATCAGGCTGACCACTGCGGCCATGTTGCCGCCCACACTGTTGCCGGCCACTGCCAGGCGCTTGCCGTCGACCCCGATCTGCGCGCCGTTCTGCGCCACCCACTGGGTCGCGGCGTATGCCTGGTTGATCGCGGTTGGGTACTTGGCTTCGGGTGATGGGGTGTAATCGACATACACCGCCGCCGCGCCGGAGCCCACCACCAGGTCACGGATCAGGCGTTCGTGGGTCGGGTAATCGCCCAGCACCCAGCCGCCACCGTGGAAGAACATAAAGACCGGCAGCGTACCCTCGGCATCGGCCGGGCGCACGACTTTGAGCTGGATCGACTGGCTATCAACCTGGATGGTCTTGTCGACCACCTTGATGCCCGATACATCGACCTTGACCCCGGCCTGCGCACCGACCAATACGGCGCGGGCCTCTTTCGGGCTCAGCTGTTCTAGGGGCTTGCCACCGCCTGCGGCGAGGGCATTGAGGAAACCTTGAGTATTGCGCTCCACCCCGGGGCTGCCAGCGGCAAACGCGCTGTTGACGGCAAGGGCGAGTACGGCGATCGACAAACCTTGTTTGATGTTCATGTGCGGCCTCCTGGGGCGGGCCGCTGACTGGCAGCGGCCGGGGTAGTGGGTAGTTTGGATTTAGTCGAGCAGCGTCAGGGTGACGTCGATATTGCCGCGGGTGGCGTTGGAGTACGGACAGACGATATGTGCACGCTCGATCAGGGTCTGCGCTTGCTCACGGTCCATGCCTGGCAGGCTGATGCGCAGTTCGACTTCGATGCCGAAACCGTTGGGGATTGCACCGATACCCACTACACCTTCAATCGAGGCGTCTGCTGGCATCGCCAGCTTGTCGCGGCCAGCGACGAATTTCATCGCGCCAATAAAGCAAGCCGAGTAGCCCGCAGCGAACAACTGCTCAGGGTTAGTACCCGCACCGCCTGCACCGCCGAGTTCTTTCGGGGTAGTCAGGGCGACGTCGAGTACGCCGTCGGAAGAGATGGCACGGCCGTCACGGCCGCCGGTGGCTTCTGCATAGGCACGGTAAGCAATGGTTTGAATCGACATGGTGGTGGTCCTCTAAAGTCAGTTTGGGTTGGTACGCGTTACAGGTGCTGCGGTATCTGTGGTTGATCAGCCGGCGTGGTTGATCAGCCATTCTGGGTACAGGCCTTTGCCATCTTGTTGCTGCTTCTGGCTGTGATCCGCCAGGACGGCTGCGGAGAGCGTGATGGCGACGGTGAAGGTGAGCAGGGTTTGCATAACGGTTCTCCTCAAGCTGCTGGGTTGTTTGGTTGGTCAGTAATTCGCTAATTAGCGCTAAAATTTTGTGCGCCAATCAATTCGATGGGGAGAACTCTAGCGAGCATTAATTTAGCGCGCAATATATATTTTTGGAAATTTTGCGATAAGCACTGCTGTGTTCAGGCATAAGCGAGGAGTGGCGGGCGATTGCGCGATGTTTTCGAGGGCGACGGCAGGGCGAAATTGTTGTACGGCGCGGGGGAATGATGGAGGAACGTGACGCGATTTGTGCGATGAGCTTCGCTGGAGCGGGCGACAGGTCTGTCGCCCGGGTGCTTACACGGCCTGTTGCAGGCTGCTGCGCAGGGCGACCAGCTCAGCCTTGAGGGCGCCAAGTTCAGCGGTGGATTGCTGGGTGGCGGTGAGGATGCAGCTGGGGATGCTTTTGGCCTGTTCGCGCAGGGCGCGGCCTTTCTCGGTGAGGAACAACTCAACCACGCGCTCATCGACACTGCTGCGGGTGCGTTTGAGCAGGCCTTCGGCTTCCAGGCGCTTGAGCAGCGGGGTAACCGAACCTGGATCGGTCAGCAGGCGGCTGCTGATATCACCCACGGTGATGCCATCACCTTCCCAGAGCACCATCATTGCCAGGTACTGCGGGTAGGTCAGGCCCAGCTCCTGCAGCAGCGGCTTGTAGACCTTGGTCAACAGCAGCGAGGTCGAATACAGGGCAAAGCACAACTGGTTATCGAGTAGCAGTTCGGCGCAAGGGTCTTGCGTAGTCATGGCGTTCTCCAGCGGCACAGACAAGTGCCGACAATTTATCGCGCCAACTACTGTTATGCCAATTGAATGCGCGCGGTGTTCATCCTGCCAGGCAAACGTTAGACGTTAAAAATGGCCGGGAGCCATTTTTAACGTCGCATAGTGACGGCCCGCAGGGTGGCTGCCAGGGATGGCAGGCATAAAAAAGCCCCAGACACCTGCAGTGCTGGGGCTTGTGGGCTGGCCGATTACTCCACGGCAGCCTGGGCTTTCTTGCTTGAGCCTTTCGGCGCAAATCGGGCAGCCAGGCGCATGGATGCGGTCACCAGGCGTTGATAGAACGCCGGCCATAGGCGTTGCATGCTATCCAGGGCATAGGCGTCCGGGCCTATGAGGATGCGCCGCTTGTTCGCCAGCGCCCCGTTGATGATCACCTGAGCGGCCTTCTCCGGTGTGGTGCGCAGCAACTGATCGTTGAACTGCTCGCGCGCCTTGTCGGCGTCCTGACCTGTCACGCTGCTCAGGCTGGCGTTCATCCGCGCGGTCTTGGCGATATTGGTCTTGATCCCGCCGGGGTGTACGCAGCTGGCCGATACGCCGCAGTCGGCCATATCCAGTTCCTGGCGCAGCGACTCGGTAAAACCGCGCACGGCAAACTTGCTGGCGTTATAGGCGCTCATACCCGGCTGGGAAAACAGTCCGAAAACGCTGGAGACGTTGACGATATGGCCTTGCCCGCTGGCTTTGATATGCGGCAGGAAGGCCTTGCTGCCGTGCACCACGCCCCAGAAGTTGATGTTCATGATCCACTCGTAGTCGGCATAGTCGTTGCCTTCCACGGTGCCGCCCTGGGCCACGCCGGCGTTGTTGAAGATCGCGTTGACCCGGCCGAACTCGGCCACCACCTGGTCTGCCCAGGCATGCACCGCCTCTCGATCGGCGACGTTGACCAGGGTTTCACTGACCTTGACCCCAAGCTTGCGTGCCTGGGCCGCGGTTTCCGCCAGGCCCTCGGCATTCACATCGGAGAGCGCCAGCTGGCAACCCTGGCGAGCCAAGCCGAAGGCCAGGGCGCGGCCAATACCGGAACCTGCGCCAGTGATGGCGGCTACCTTGTTTTCAAACGACTTCATGCGTTGGCCTCCTGGACAGTCAACTGGATTGCGCTGTTCTGCGCCGGGTGTGCCGCGTGCTTACGGCTGAAATGATAGGCCGCTGGGTCAAAGTTGCGCGTCAACAGGCGGAAACGCCAGGTAAAACCGGGCCATACCGTGCAGTTGCGCCCGCTGACCGGGTGCAGGTACCAGCTCTTGCAGCCGCCGGCATTCCATACGGTATTGCCCAGGCTGCCCTGCAGCTTGCCGTTGAACTGATCCTGCACCTGTTGTTTGACCTCCAGGCTCTGCAGCTGCTGCTCGCCGACCAGCTTGAGCGCGCCGAGCACGTAATGGATCTGCGACTCGATCATGTAAACCATCGAGTTATGCCCCAGGCCGGTGTTCGGGCCCATCAGGAAGAACAGGTTGGGGAAGCCGGCGGTCAGCGTACCCTTGTAGGCCTGCGGGCCTTCCGGCCAGGTGTCGAGCAGATCGACGCCATCGCGGCCGAACACCACGCCGCGTGGCAGCGGGTCGCTCGGGGTAAAACCGGTGCCGAAGATGATCGCGTCAATTTCGCGCTCCTGGCCATCCACAGTGCGGATGCTGCCGCTGCGGATTTCCGCGATGCCGTCGGTGATCAGGTCGACGTTGGGCTGGGTCAGCGCCGGGAAGTAGTCGTTGGAGATCAACACGCGCTTGCAGCCCATCAGGTAATCCGGGGTGACCTTAGCGCGCAGGACCGGATCCTTGATCTGCTTGTTGATGTACCACTTGCCGACTTTCTGCGCCACGGTCATCACCTTGGGCAGCATGGCAAAGCCGATTACCCGGCTTTCCAGCAGGGCATAGATGGCCCCGCGCCAGAGTTTCTGCAGCAGCGGGAAGCGCTTGAAGCGGTTGCGCTCGCGCTCGCTGATGGCGCGGTCCGGCTTGGGCATGATCCACGGCGCGGTGCGCTGATAGAGGTCGAGCTGGCTGACCTGCTTCTGGATCTGCGGCACGAACTGGATGGAAGACGCGCCGGTGCCGATCACAGCGATACGCTTTCCGGTAAGGTCGTAGTCATGATCCCACTGCTGTGAGTGGAAGATCTTGCCGGTGAAGTTTTCCAGGCCATTGAGCGCAGGGATCGACGGTGTCGACAGCGCGCCCATGCCGGAGACGACAAATTGCGCGGTGTAGTGGTTGCCGGCGTTGTCGCTGATGTGCCAGAACTCCTCTTGCTCGTCCCAGGCCAGGCGGGCGATTTCGGTATTCAGTAGGGTGTGGTTCTGCAGGCGGTATTTTTCCCAGCAACCCTGTAGGTAACCCTGGATTTCCGGCTGCTTGGCAAACATGCGCGTCCAGTTGGGGTTCTGCTCGAAGGAGAACGAATACAGGTGTGATTGCACATCGCAGCCGCAACCCGGGTAATTATTCACTCGCCAGGTGCCACCTACGCCGGCTTCTTTCTCGAACAGCAGGAAATCGTGCTCGCCTTCCTGCTTGAGGCGAATGGCCATGCCCAGGCCGGAGAAACCGCTGCCGATAATGGCAACCTTGCAATGGCGGGCAGAACCAGGGGGTGATACGGGCGCATTCATGGCCAAGCTCCTGTTATGTTTATATGCTTGCGTATACAGCTGTATACCAAGGTAGACAAATGTATACTCGCCAGCAAGCGTCATTCTCACGCGCCAACTTTTAGGTAGGGTTCGTTTATGCAAGCAGACTCCGCTGAGTCGATTCAGGCCGCCGAAAAGACCGCCGAGGCCCCAGGCAAGACCTTGCTGCTGGAGGCGGCGTTACGTCTTACCTCAACCAGCCGCAGCCTGAGCAACCTGGGCCTGCGTGAGCTGGCGCGCGAGGCCGGGCTGAACCCCAACACCTTTTACCGGCACTTCAAGGATGTCGATGACCTGGGCCTGACGGTGATCCGGCAGATCTCCACCCAGCTGCGCCAACCGCTGCGTGATCTGCGCCGTGAGGCCGCCGAACGAGCGGTGCAGACCAGCCGCAAGAGCCTGCCGATGTTGTTTGGTATCGACCTGCAGCGTGGGCGGCGGGTGTGCCACGAAACCGTGCAGCTGTTCTTCGATTTCGTCGCGCAAAACCCTGAAGCCTTCATCATTGGCGTGCGCGAGCTGCATGGTGCCTCTGCGGTGTTGCGCGCGGCGTTGCAGGAGGTGATGGACGACTTCGGCGCAGACATGGCCGAGGACATCATTGCCTTCAAACTGCTGCCAGACATGGTCAACCCAGCAGTGGTTTTGCAGGTGTCCAACCTGATCAGTCGTAACTTGTTTCAACTGTCGCTGGACTATATCGGCCAGCCCGAGCGGCAAGCGGCAATCTGCGCGCTGGCCGAAGAACAGATCGTCATGCTGTTTACCGGTGCCAGCGTGCTGCAGGGTCTGGGTCAGTTAAAACTGCCGGTCGACTAGGCGCTCAATTCACCAATAAAAAACCCGGCCGATGCCGGGTTTTTTATAAATAGGCTGACACTCAGTTGTTAAAGCCCAAACGCTGACGCCAGCGTTGTTCCAGTGCTTTGCTGTCGTGGTCAAAGGGGTGGAAGCCGGGGCGGTAGTAGTCGAGGTACGACGGGATCAGCTTGGTCAGAAAACCGTTGCGCGGGCCGAACAGGGTTTTCAGGCCTCTGCCCCAGCTGCGCCAGTTGAACAGTTGGCCATCCTTGCGCAGCAGGTGCAGCTGGAACCAGCCGATCACGCCGAAGAAGATCACGGTGGAGATCGCCATCATGCCGACGCGGGTGAAGTAGCCGCCATAGACCTTCTGGTACACGTCGTAGCACACGGCCTTGTGTTCGTTCTCTTCAATCGCATGCCACATCCACAGCTGATACAGCTTGGGATCGTTCATCTGGGTGGTCAGGTCTTCACGTTGCAGCAGCTGCTCGGCCATGGTCGCGGTGAAGTGTTCCAGGGCACAGGTGGCGGCCAGGCGCTGTTTCTTGGTGGTGATCTTGGTCACCCATTCCAGCAACACCTTGATGCGCAGTTCCAGCAGCTCCAGGTCGATATTGTGCTCGGCGGCGTAGTCGTTGTAGGCCGCGTGTTCCTTGGAGTGCATGGCCTCCTGGCCGATAAAGGCGCTGATGTCCTTTTTCAGTTGCGGCTCGGTGACCTGATCGCGGACGGCCCGCACGCTGTCGACGAAGAACTTCTCGCCATAAGGAAACAGCGACGAAAGGTTGTTCATGAAGTGGCTCATGAAGGGGTCGCCGGCAAACCAGAACTTCTGGCTGTCATCGAAGCTGAAGTCCATGCGGCGCACCGGAAAGCTGGCGGGTGGGGTGCTGATCTTGGCTGTCATAAAGGCGACTCCTGGGCGTATTGATCGCGGTCCGCGACCGCTCTTGTTATAGGGCTCGGGGTGACAGATGAAGCTGTCTTGGGCCGTGATTTATCTTTAGCCGAGGCGAATTTTGGCGCGAGGTCATTCCTGGCCAGGGCAGCCGGAAATGGGCCAACTTATGGATAGTTGTCGGACAGTTTGCGTGGCGCGCGCCGCTCTGGCTGGCGCATCAGCAAACGCCCGCAGAGTGCGGGCGTTGGGAGGTAAGGCAGGTTTATTGCTCGTTAAGCCCGAAGCAGGTCAAGGCGAAGGTGGGGATGCCGCTGTCCTGCAGTTTCTGCGAGCCGCCCAGTTCGGGCAAGTCGATGATCGCCGCGGCTTCGATGATGCTTGCGCCCATGCGTCGCACCAGTTGGGCGGCCGCCAGCAGGGTGCCGCCAGTGGCGATCAGGTCATCGAAAATCAGTACCTTGTCGCCATCGCAGAGGCTGTCTGCGTGCACTTCCAGTTTGGCTTCGCCGTACTCGGTCTGGTAGCCCTCGCTGAGCACGTCGGCAGGCAGTTTGCCCTGCTTGCGAAACAGGATCAGCGGTTTGTTCAGCTCGTAGGCGATGATCGAGCCGATCAGAAAACCGCGTGCGTCCATGGCGCCGATATGGCTGAAGTCGGCCTCGACGTAACGCTGGATAAAGCTGTCGGCAACCATGCGCAGGGCGCGTGGCGACTGAAACAGCGGGGTGATGTCACGAAAGATCACCCCAGGTTTGGGGAAATCCACAACCGGGCGGATCAGGGTCTTGATGCTGAATTCATCGAAGATCATAACGTGTCTGTCCTGCGCTGGGGCGTGTCATCAGTTGTCGAGGTTGCCGCCGGCCAGGGCGCACAATTCGATCGGGTCGAGGATGTGCACTTCTTTGCCTTCGGCTTCCAGCAGGCTGTTCTGCTGAAAACGCGTGAATACACGCGATACGGTTTCCACTGCAAGGCCCAAATAGTTACCGATTTCGTTGCGCGACATTGACAGGCGGAACTGGTTGGCCGAAAAGCCCCGGGCGCGGAAGCGTGCTGAGAGGTTGACCAGGAAGGTGGCGATACGTTCGTCGGCGGTCTTCTTCGAGAGCAGCAGCATCATCTGCTGATCGTCGCGGATCTCGCGGCTCATGATGCGCATCAGCTGGCGGCGCAGTTGCGGCAGTTGCACAGACAACTCGTCCAGGCGCTCGAAGGGGATTTCGCAGACCGAGGTGGTTTCCAGGGCCATGGCTGACACGGGGTAACTTTCGCTGTCCATGCCGGACAAGCCAACTAGCTCGCTGGGCAGGTGGAAACCGGTGATCTGTTCATCACCGCTGTCGCTCAGGCTGAAGGTTTTCAGTGCGCCGGAGCGTACGGCAAACACTGAATTGAAGGCATCGCCCTGGCGGAACAGGAATTCACCCTTTTTCAGTGGGCGGCCGCGTTTGACGATTTCGTCGAGCGCATCCATGTCTTCCAGGTTCAGGGACAGCGGCAGGCACAAACTCGCCAGGCTGCAATCCTTGCAGTGGGCTTGATGTGGGGTATGCAACTTGATGCTTTCGGACATCGTCGGTTCCTGGGTTAAGCACACAATATTCGTAAGGTTACAGCAGGCGGCAGGGTACAGCCAGCCAAACGCTGTTCTGACCAGGTGTTCAAGTATGTTGCTGAGCGGCCGATAACTCTGGCGATTTTAAAGAGTCTGCAAGGGAGTACGGCTATGCGCGTGGAATCGACCTCGATGATTGGTCGCTTGGGGCTGGCGCTGGAGCGAAAAAGCGCTGCCGCCGAAGGTGCCGAGCCAGATGATCAGGCGCTGCGCGATAGCCTGCGCGTCAGCTTGTCGGAACTCTGCAAGGCCCGCTCCGCGGCGGCGCAGAAGAACCAGGATATCGATGACAGCAGCTTGCCAGATGTGGTCAAGGACCTGCTCAAGCGAATCCGCGAACTCAAGGAGCAGATTGAGGCCAAGAAAGAGGAATTAAAGGCGGTCATGAGTGACCAGAGCCTTGACCCCGAAGCCAAACGCCTGAAGATCGAAACCCTGCAAGCTGAGCTGGCGTCATTGCAGGGCGCCTTGAGCAGTACCAATGCCACGCTGCTCAAGGTCATGCGTGATCAGAATCTGAGCGATCAGCAGATGCAGGAAGTGGCCGGCCTGATCCTGAAATAACCTCGGCCCACAAAGTCAGCAGGTCGTTTTTCAACAACCTGCTAGATCACTCGGGAAAAGCGCTGTCTGCTCAGCTCATTCAGGTAGCGATCAAACAGCATGCACAGTGAGCGCACCAGCAGCCGGCCGGCTGGCAGCACATCAATCCCCTGGGCGGTCAACTCAATCAGCCCGTCAGTGGCCATCTGCTGCAGTTGCGGCCAGATATCGGCAAAGTAACTGCGAAAATCGATGGCATAAGCCTGTTCGATATCGGCAAAGCGCAGCTGGAAATGACAGATCAGCTGCTGGATCACCGCGCGCCGCAGGCGGTCGTCGGGGTCGCAGTGCAGGCCGCGCAGAGTAGCCAGTTCGCTATGGTCGAGGCTGTCCTGGTATTTGCTCAGGTCGCTGTTGTTCTGGCAGTAGAGGTCACCGATCTGGCTGATCGACGACACCCCCAGACCGATCAGGTCGCAATGGCCGTGGGTGGTGTAGCCCTGGAAGTTGCGTTGCAGGCTGCCGTCTTCCTGGGCGCTGGCCAGTTCGTCGTCGGGCAGGGCGAAGTGATCCATGCCGATATAGCGGTATTCGGCGGCACTCAGTTGCTCGATGCTGGCTTGCAGCATGGCCAGCTTGTCGCCTGGGCTGGGCAGGTCGCTGGTGTTGATCCGCCGCTGCGGCATAAAACGCTCGGGCAGGTGGGCGTAGTTGAACAGCGACAGGCGATCCGGTTGCAGGGCAATCACTTCGGCGACGGTGCGGGCGAAACGTTCTGGGGTTTGCAGCGGCAGGCCGTAGATCAGGTCGATGTTCACCGAACGGAACTGCAAGGTACGCGCGGCTTCGACAATGGCGCGGGTTTCTTCCAAGGTCTGTAGGCGATTCACCGCCCGCTGCACGGCCGGGTCGAGGTCCTGCACGCCCAGGCTGACACGGTTGAAACCCAGTTCGCGGAGCAGGCCCATGGTCGACCAGTCGGCTTCGCGCGGGTCGATCTCGATGCTGTAGTCACCGCTGTCGTCATCCGGCAGATTGAAGTGCTGGCGCAGGTGTCCCATCAGGTGGCGCAGTTCATCGTGACTGAGAAAGGTCGGCGTGCCGCCGCCGAAGTGCAGTTGCTCGACCTTCTGTTTAGGGTCCAGATGACGGCTGATGATCTCCACTTCGTGTTGGAGTTTTTCCAGGTACGGCTGAGCACGTCCACGGTCTTTGGTGATCACCTTGTTGCAGGCGCAGTAGTAGCAGATGTGCGCGCAGAACGGGATGTGCACATACAGCGACAGCGGCCGCATGGCCTTGCGGCTGTCGCGCAGGGCATGCAGCAGGTCGAACTGGCTGACGCGCTCGTGGAACTGTACGGCGGTCGGGTAGGAGGTGTAGCGCGGACCGGCCTGGTCGTAGCGGCGGATCAGGCTGGTATCCCACTGGATGGCGTTGAGCATGCGGGTATTCCCGGTTTGGCTTGCAATACCGGGGAGTCTAAGAGCGCTGCGTTTGGTGTGTTTTGACCTGTATCAAGGGCACGACTGAGTCGTTTAATGCCCCATCAACCAGTGCTGGTGCGGGCCAGGCATTGTCCACAGGCCGAAGAGGATCACCAGAATACCGCCGACCATGCGTACGCCTTGTTTACGCAGCAGCGCGGTCAGGCGTTCGGCGGCCAGGCCGGTGGCCAGCAGCACTGGCAAGGTGCCGAGGCCAAAGGCCAACATCAGGGCTGCGCTGTCGACTGCATTGCCTTGGCTGGCGGCCCACAACAAGGTGCTGTAGACCAAGCCGCAGGGCAGCCAGCCCCAGAGGCTGCCGAGCACCAAGGCGCGGGGCAGGCTGGTAACCGGCATAAAGCGGCGGGTTAGCGGTTGGATATGTCGCCAAAGGCCGCGACCGAGGGCTTCGATGCGGGTCAGGCCGCTCCACCAGCCGGCCAGGTACAGTCCCATGGCAATCAGCAGTAGTGCCGCAACCACCCGTAAGCCCATCACCAGCGGGCTATTGGCCACTGCCCAGCCTGCCAGACCCAGCAGCAGGCCGGCCAGGCTGTAGCTGAGGATGCGTCCCAGGTTATAGGCCAGCAGCAACTGAAAGCGCTGCGCGCGCTGCTCGGCTGGGATGGCCAGAGTTAGCGCACCCATGAGACCGCCGCACATGCCCAGGCAGTGTCCACCGCCGAGCAGGCCGAGAATCAGCGCCGAGACCAGCAGCGGCAGCAGTTCAAGCACCGGGCTTGTCCTGGTCGGGCTGCGATTCGTCGAGTTGTTGGACCTGGCTTACGGCTGCAGTGTGCTTGGGGTCTTCGTCATCAAACAGAATACTGTGCGCCGGGCCGTCTAGGTCGTCGTACTGCCCGCTGTCCACAGCCCAGAAGAACAGCCAGATGGCAAAAGCTACCAGGGCGATGGCAACCGGGATCAGGATGTAGAGGGCGGGCATAAGGTCTCCGGGTACGGCTTGGGGTAGGGCGGATGTCGCGTTTACATCCACCGGCGCAACGTTGTGGTGGATCGGTGAAGCGTGATCCACCCTACGTGCGAGTCAGACGCAGAGCGTTGATCACCACCAGCAATGAACTCACCGACATGCCCAGCGCGGCCCATATGGGGGTAATCCAGCCGATGGCAGCGAAGGGCAGCACCAGGCCATTGTACAGGCTGGCCCAGGTGAGGTTCTCGATGATGATGCGGCGGGTTCGTTGCGCCATGTGTAGCGCCTGCACCAGGCTGCTCAGGCGGTTGGACAGCAGCACGGCGTCGGCGCTGGTTTTTGCCAGGTCGGTGGCGCTGCCCATGGCCACGCTGATGTCGGCGGCGGCCAATACCGGCACATCGTTAACCCCGTCGCCCAGCATCAGCACCCGACGGCCCTGGCTGTGCAGCTGTTTCAGCACGTCCAGCTTGGCATCCGGCGTCAGGCCGCCACGGGCGTCAGTAATGCCCAGCTGGCGCGCCACTTCACCGACCATGGGCGAGCTGTCGCCGGACAGCAGCATGATCTGCCAGCCTTTGGCCTTGGCCATGTCGATCAGTTGCGGCGCGTCGTCGCGCAGGCGGTCATTCAACACGAACCAGGCCAGTGGCCCTTGTTCATCGCCCAACAGCAGCCATTGGCCGTGCTCGCCGGCAATTGTTGGCGCGGGTTGCGCGCTCAGCGCGCAGACAAATCCGGCTTCACCGATGCGCAGCAGTCGGCTGCCAACACGTCCTTGCAGGCCGAGGCCCGGATGGCTGTCGACCGCTTCGGCGGCCTCGGGGGCCTGGCCGAAGGCGCGGGCAATCGGGTGTTCGGAGCGGTTTTCCAGCGCCGCCGCCAAAGCCAGGCAGGTGTCGGCATCCAGCTCGCGCAGAGGGTGTATGGCGCTGAGGGTCAGGCGGCCTTCGGTGAGGGTGCCGGTCTTGTCCAGCACCAGGGTGTCGATCTGATTCAGGCCTTCCAGCACGTGGCCACGGGTCAGCAACATGCCCAGTTTGTGCAGTGAGCCGGTCGCGGCCGTGAGTGCCGTGGGCGTGGCCAGGGCCAGCGCGCAGGGGCAGGTGGCGACCAGCAGGGCCAGAACAATCCAGAACGCGCGGGACGGATCGAGTTGCCACCAGACCAGGCCGACGATGACGGCCACCACCAGCACGATCAGCAGGAACCATTGCGCAACCCGGTCGGCCAGGACCGCCAGGCGCGGTTTGTCGCTCTGCGCGCGCTCCAGCAGACGAACGATGGCCGACAGCCGCGTGGCATCGCCAAGGGCCTGCACTTCAATCTGCAACGGGCCTTCGACGTTGAGGGTGCCGGCGGTCACGCTGTCGCCGATGTTGCGTGGTTGTGGCAGGTACTCGCCGGTCAGAACGGACTCATCCACGCTCGACTGACCCTGGATGATGCAACCATCGGCGGGCAGCAGGGCGCCGGGCGGCACCAGTACCTGATCGCCGACGTGCAGCTCGCTAAGCAAAATGCGTTGGCTCTGACCTGCTGCGTCCAGGCGTAGGCAGGAGGCGGGGAGCAGATTGACCAGCTGCGCCGTGGCGGCCGCCGTGCGCTCACGGGCGCGACGTTCCAGGTAACGGCCGGCGAGGAGGAACAGGGCAAACATGCCCACTGCATCGAAATACAGTTCGCCCTGGCCGGTTACCGTCGACCAGATACCGGCGATATAAGCCCCGCCGATGGCCAGGGACACTGACACATCCATGGTCAGATGGCGGGTGCGCAGGTCACGCAGTGCGCCACGGAAGAACTGGCCGCAGCAGTAGAAAACAATCGGTGTAGTGAGGAATAGGCTGACCCAGCGCAGGATCTTGTCCAGCTCGGGGCTGAGGTCGATGTTGAATTCCGGCCAGGTGGCCATGGTCGCCATCATTACCTGCATCCACAGCATGCCGGCCACGCCCAGCTCGCGCATGGCCCGACGGTTCTCACGCTGCAACTGTTCGGCGGCGGCATCGGCCTGCCAGGGGTGGGCGGCGTAGCCGATCTTGCGCAGCGCCTTGAGCAGGCTGCTGAGCGGTAACTGACTGTCCGCCCAGCGTACGTGCAGGCGATGGTTGGACAGGTTGAGGCGTGCTTCGCTGATGCCGGGCATGCCACGCAGGTGTTTCTCGATCAGCCAGCCGCAGGCGGCGCAGCTGATGCCTTCGATCAGCAGGCAGGTTTCGCTGAGTTCGCCGTCATGTTCGACAAAGGGCTGCTGTACATCGCTGCGGTCATACAGCGCCAATTCTTCAGGAAGCGCCTGGGGCAGGCTTTGCGGGTTGGCGGCGCTTTCGCTGCGGTGCTTGTAGTAGTGCTCCAGGCCACCGCTGACGATGGCTTCGGCCACTGCCTGGCAACCCGGGCAGCACATCTCGCGAGGTGCGCCCAGTACCTGGGTCTGGAATCGGCTGCCGGCCGGAACCGGCAGGCCACAGTGATAGCAGGGAGTCGGGCTGGCCATCGGTGCGCTTATTGGGCATCCCCGAGGTTAATCGTCTGTCCGCTCTGCACGTTTTCCTCTTCGAACAGACGCCAGTCCTTGCCGCCTTCCTGGCCGATCAGCTCGACAAACCGGCGGCCTTCAACCGCATCAATCATCTGCCCGCTGTAACTGCCATCGGCCTGCGGTTGCAGGATTACCCGGCGGTCGCGTTCCGGCTGGGTCGGCGAAATCAGGTTGAGCACCAGCTGCTGCGGACGGCTGTTGCCATTCAGCTGCAGGGTGGCAGTGCCGTTGTCATCGTTGAGCAGCAGGGTGGCGTGCAGCTTGAGGCGAATGGCGTGGTTTTCCCGCTCCAGCGACTGGTTGATGCCCTTGCCGACGTCGTAATAGTCATCGGAGATCAGCCCTGGCGGGTTCTTCGTGGCGATGGTCAGCAGAGTCAGCCCCTGGACTACTGAATAAGCCAGCAGGCCTATCAGGAACCAGGGCCAGAATTGCTTGTACCAGGGCTTGATGATCTCGGGGTTCTTTTCAGGCATGGGTTCAGACATGGGCTTCTCTAATCAGCGCACGCTCGGGCCGATAAAGCGGCTGGCGGCGTCGGTTTTGATACTGGGGTCATCCACTGCACGCAGGTGGAAACTGATTTCATTGGTACTGGACGGTAGTTTTTCCGGGTCGATGGACAACTCGACTGGCAGCGACAAGACCTCACCGGCGACGGCCTTGATCTCGCGCTTGCCTTCGTACACCAGGTCGTCGAGGCCATCGGCTTCGATCAGGTAGGTCACGTCGTGCTGTGCCTTGTTCATGATCTTCAGGGTGTAGACGTTCTCGATCCGGCCTTCTTCGTTTTCGCGGTAGAGCACGCGGTCCTTGAGCACATCCAGTTCCACCAGCGAACGGTCGGCGATGGCCCAGGCGAAGACGCAGAACATGGCGGTCAGCGCTACCGCGTAACCGATCAGGCGCGGGCGTACCAGATTGGTTTTCTGCCCGGACAGGTTGTGTTCGGTGGTGTAGCTGATCAGCCCTTTCGGGTAGTTCATCTTCTCCATGATGCTGTCGCAGGCGTCGATACAGGCCGCGCAGCCGATGCATTCGATCTGCAAACCGTCGCGGATATCGATGCCGGTAGGGCAGACGTGCACACACATCTTGCAGTCGATGCAGTCACCCAGACCCTGGGCTTTGTAGTCGGCGTCCTTCTTGCGCGGGCCACGGGATTCACCACGGCGCGGGTCATAGGAGACGATCAGGGTGTCCTGGTCGAACATCACGCTCTGGAAGCGCGCATAGGGGCACATGTAGATGCATACCTGCTCGCGCAGGTAGCCGGCGTTGCCATAGGTGGCGAGGGTAAAGAAACCGACCCAGAACAGCGCCCAGCCACTGGCCTCAAGGGTGAACAGCTCCGGGATCAGCTCACGGATCGGCGTGAAGTAGCCGACGAAGGTGATCGCGGTGACCAGCGACACGCCGACCCAAATGCCATGTTTGGCCAGTTTGCGCAGGAATTTCTTCGTGCTCATGGGCGTCTTGTCGAGCTTCATGCGCTGATTGCGGTCACCTTCGGTGACTTTCTCCGCCCACATGAAGACCCAGGTGAACACGCTCTGCGGACAGGTGTAGCCGCACCAGACGCGGCCAGCGAACACGGTGATAAAGAACAGGCCGAAGGCGCAGATGATCAACAAGGCCGAGAGCAGGACGAAATCCTGCGGCCAGTAGGTTGCACCGAAGATGTAGAACTTGCGCTCCGGCAGGTTCCACCAGACGGCCTGACGGCCATTCCAGTTCAACCATACGGTGCCGAAGTACAACAGAAAGAGGGCTGCACCACCGAGCATGCGCAGGTTGCGGAAGAGGCCGGTGAAGGAGCGGGTGTAGATTTTTTCGCGGTTGGCGTACAGGTCAACAACTTCGACCTTGGCCGGGGCAGGGGTGACGTCTTTAACTGGAATCTGTGCGCTCATCAGTTCGTACCACAGCGGTTGATTGGCTGCTTCAACCGATACGTGCCGGCCGAAGTCATACGGGCTCTTGCGCTATGGTACGCCTGACGATTGCTCGGCAGGTGCGACCCGCGGTCGCGCCTGCCAGAGCCGGAGAATCACTTCTCGGTTTTACCTTGCGACAGGCTGTACACGTAAGCCGCCAGCAGATGCACTTTATCGTTGCCCAGGAAATCAGCCTGGGCTGGCATCTTGCCGTTACGGCCGTAGCGCAGAGTTTGTTGCACCTGGGCAAAGCTGGAGCCGTAGAGCCAGACTTTGTCGGTCAGGTTGGGGGCGCCCATGGTCTGTTGGCCCTTACCTTCAGCGCCATGACAGACTGCACAATTGGTGGCAAAGATGTTTTGACCTGCGGCAAGGTCAACTTCGATACCTTCCGGATTCTTCAAGCCAGACAGGCTGCGCACGTAGCCGGCAACATTGCGGATGCCTTCTTCGCCGATGCTGTCTTTCCACGCTGGCATGGCTGCCTGACGGCCGCCCATGATGGTGGTCTTGATCGTTTCCGGTTCGCCACCGTACAGCCAGTCGTTGTCGGTCAGGTTGGGGAAACCGTAGGCGCCCTTGGCGTCAGAACCGTGGCAGACCGAGCAGTTGGATGCAAACAGGCGACCGCCCATTTTCAGCGCTTGCTCGTCCTGGGCCACTTGTTCAATCGGCATGGCGGCGTACTTGGCGAAGATCGGGCCGTACTGGGCATCAGCCTTGGCCATCTCTTTTTCCCACTGGTGCACGCCAGTCCAGCCGGCATTGCGCTCGGCGTCGCCGGCGATCTGCACGTTGGTGGCAAACGGCGTCTTGGCCTCGGTGTCGAGGTAGTCGTAGCCCGGCAGCAGACCTTTCCAGTTACCCAGGCCCGGGTAGAGCACCAGGTAGCCGAGGGCAAAGATGATGGTGCCGACAAACAGCATGAACCACCACTTGGGCAGCGGGTTGTCGAACTCTTCGATACCGTCGAAGGAGTGGCCGACAGTTTCTTCGGTGGTTTCTTCGCGCTGGCCCTTGCGGGTGCCGAAGATCAGCCAAGTCAGGGCGAAAATGGTGCCCAGAGACAGAATGGTTACGTACCAACTCCAGAACGTGGTCATTGGTTATTGCTCCTGGAAGATTGCTCGTCACGCTCGTTGGGTTTGGGATCGTCGGCGAAGGGCAGGTTGGCGGCCTCGTCGAAGCTGTCTTTGCGCTTGCTGCTGTAGGCCCAGAGCACCACGCCAATAAAGGCGATGAACACCACTGCTGTGCCTATGCCGCGAATAGTCCCGATATCCATCGTGCGTTACCGTTTGTTCTTGATGGAAGTGCCGAGAACCTGCAGGTACGCAACGAGAGCGTCCATTTCGGTTTTGCCTTTTACCGCGTCCTTGGCCCCAGCGATGTCTTCATCGGTGTAGGGGATACCAAAGCCACGCATGACTTCCATCTTCTTGGCAGTGTCCTTGCCGTCGAGCTTGTGCTCAACCAACCAGGGGTAGGCCGGCATCTTCGACTCAGGCACGACGTTGCGCGGGTTGTACAGGTGCGCACGTTGCCACTCATCCGAGTAACGACCACCGACGCGAGCCAGGTCCGGGCCGGTACGCTTGGAACCCCACAGGAACGGGTGATCCCAGACGCTTTCACCGGCTACCGAGTAGTGGCCGTAACGTTCGGTTTCAGCACGGAACGGACGGATCATCTGCGAGTGGCAGCCGACACAACCGTTGGCGATGTACACATCGCGGCCTTCCAGTTGCAGCGCGGTGTAAGGCTTGAGACCTTCCACCGGCTCGTTGGTGACGTCCTGGAAAAACAGCGGAACGATTTGAGTCAGGCCGCCGATGCTGACGGCCAGAACCATCAGCAACGCCATCAGGCCAATATTCTTCTCAATGATTTCGTGTTTCATCAGTGCGCTACTCCGACTGGAATCTGTGCAGCCGCTTCGTATTCAGAAGCCTTGGCGGCACGCACGGTGCGGTAGGTGTTGTACGCCATCAGCAGCATGCCGGCGACGAAGAACGCACCACCGATCATGCGCACTACGTAGCCTGGGTGGCTGGCTTCCAGCGCTTCAACGAAGGAATAGGTGAGGGTGCCGTCTTCGTTGACTGCACGCCACATCAGGCCCTGGGTGATGCCGTTGACCCACATCGAGGCGATGTACAGCACGGTGCCGATAGTGGCCAGCCAGAAGTGTGCGTTGATCAGGCCAACGCTGTGCATCTGCGGACGACCGAAGACCTTCGGCAGCAGGTGATACAGCGCGCCGATAGAAATCATCGCTACCCAGCCGAGGGCGCCGGCATGTACGTGGCCGATGGTCCAGTCGGTGTAGTGCGACAGGGCGTTGACGGTCTTGATGGCCATCATCGGGCCTTCGAAGGTCGACATGCCGTAGAACGCCAGGGAAACCACCAGGAAGCGCAGGATTGGGTCGGTGCGCAGCTTATGCCAGGCACCCGACAGGCTCATCATGCCGTTGATCATGCCGCCCCAGCTTGGCGCCAGCAGGATGATCGACATCGCCATGCCCAGGGACTGAGCCCAATCCGGCAGTGCGGTGTAGTGCAGGTGGTGCGGACCGGCCCAGATGTACAGAGTAATCAGCGCCCAGAAGTGCACGATGGACAGGCGGTAGGAGTAGATCGGACGCTCGGCCTGCTTGGGTACGAAGTAGTACATCATCCCCAGGAAGCCGGTGGTCAGGAAGAAGCCCACGGCGTTGTGGCCGTACCACCACTGGATCATCGCGTCAGTCGCACCGGCGTAGGCCGAGTAGGACTTGAACAGGCTGACCGGAACGGCCGCGCTGTTGACGATGTGCAGCATCGCGGTAACCAGGATGAAGGCACCGAAGAACCAGTTGCCGACATAGATGTGCTTGGTCTGGCGTTTGATGATGGTGCCGAAGAACACCACGGCATAAGCGATCCAGACGATGCCCAGGAGGATATCGATTGGCCACTCAAGCTCGGCGTATTCCTTGGTACCGGTGAAACCCATCGGCAGAGTGATCACTGCTGCGACGATCACGGCTTGCCAGCCCCAGAATACGAACGCGGCAAGGCCATCAGAGATCAGGCGTGCCTGGCTGGTGCGTTGCACCACGTAGAACGAGGTGGCCATCAGCGCGCAACCACCGAAGGCGAAAATCACCGCGTTGGTGTGCAGCGGACGCAGACGGCCAAAGCTCGTCCATTCCATACCCAGGTTAAGTTCAGGCCACACCAGCTGTGCGGCGATGAAAACACCCAGGCTCATGCCAATGACTCCCCAAATCACCGTCATGACGGCGAATTGGCGAACCACCTTGTAGTTATAAGCAGTCGGACTGATTGCTGTGCTCATTATGGGTTCCACGGTTAATGGATTTTTTAGGGGCAAAAATCGGCGGCAAGTATGGAGAAAGCAGGTGCTCATTGCAACGACACAAGCCGGCGCGATAAGGCTTTCAGGGCGTTTTGCAAGCATGCATGGCCACTTGTGCAGGGCATTGCCGCAAGCCATAAACGCCTAACAGGCGTAGCGCGAAAGATGGGAATCGCCTTGGAGTTATGACAGGTGGCGACTGTCGACAAGATTAGCTCAAGTCAAACATCGCGCGTGCACTTGGTCGGAAGGGTGCGACCTTGGGTCGCATGGCTGGAGCGACTGTCCAGCGCGGGGAGCGGGGTTTTGCAGTGACTGGCGAGACAGGCTCGCCAGTCAGTGTGCTGTTGCTGCCTTATTGGGCGGCGGCGTCCTGTTGTGGCTTGCTCAGGCTCAGGACATAAGCGGCGAGCAAATGCACTTTGTCGTTGCCCAGGTATTGCTCCTGCGCCGGCATCTGGCCGTTGCGGCCGTGGCGGATGGTCTGCTGCAGCTGCACCAGGCTGCTGCCGTAGATCCAGCCCGCTGGTTTGGTCAGGTCCGGTGCGCCGAGCATGGCCATGCCGGTGCCTTGCGCGCCGTGGCAGGCCTGGCAGTTGGCGGCAAAGATGGCGGCACCTTTTTCCAGGTCAACCGGCTTGTCGGCAGGCAGTGGCAAGCCGGCCAGGTCTTTGCGCACATAGGCGGCGACCTGTTGCACGCCTTCTTCACCAATCACCGCTGCCCAGGCCGGCATGGCGCCGATGCGACCATTGAGGATGCTGGTCTTGATCACATTAGGCTCGCCGCCCCAGCGCCAGTGGCTGTCGGTCAGGTTGGGGAAGCCCACCGCGCCCTTGGCGTCAGAGCCGTGGCAGACCGAGCAGTAGGTGGCGAACATGCGTCCACCCATTTTCAGCGCCTGCTCGTCTTTGGCCACCTCTTCCAGGGGCATGGCTGCATATTTGGCGAAGATCGGCCCGTAAAGCTCATCAGCCTTGTCCACCTCACGTTGCCATTGCTTGACCTGGGTCCAGCCGCCTTCGTAACCCGGCAGTACGCCTTTCCAGCTGCCCAGGCCGGGATACAGCACCAGGTAGCCAATCGAGAAAATCAGCGTGCCGAGAAACAGCATGAACCACCACTTGGGCAGCGGGTTGTCATATTCCTCGATGCCGTCGAAGGCATGGCCCATGGTCTGTTCGGTGGGGCTCTTGTGAACTTCGCCTTTGCGGGTGGCGAAAATCAGCCAGAACAGCGCGATCAGGGTGCCGACTGTCAGCAGGGTGATGTACCAGCTCCAGAACGTGCTCATGGGGTCTTGCTCCTTGGTGCAGCCAGCTTGGGTTCATCGGCAAAGGGCAGCAGGGCGGCCTGGTCAAAGGCGGCGCGGCGTTTGCCGCTGTAAGCCCAGAGGGTCACGCAGACAAACGACAGCAGAACCAGTGCCGTGCCGATGCCGCGTACTGTTCCAATATCCAGAGCGCCGAGATCAATAAGTTCGAATGACATGGCTTACCTCTTGTTCTTCACGGCAGTGCCAAGCACTTGCAGGTAGGCGACCATGGCGTCCATCTCGCTTTTGCCTTTCACGGCTGCGGTGGCACCGGCAATGTCTTCCTCGCTGTAGGGCACGCCGAGCAGGCGCAGGGCCTTCATCTTGGCTGGCGTGTCTTGGCCATTCAGGGTGCCTTCCACCAGCCAGGGGTAGGCGGGCATCTTCGACTCGGGCACCACGTTGCGCGGGTTGTAGAGGTGCGCGCGGTGCCATTCATCCGAGTAGCGGCCGCCCACGCGGGCCAGGTCCGGCCCGGTGCGTTTGGAGCCCCACAGGAAGGGGTGGTCATAGACGCTTTCTCCAGCCACCGAATAGTGGCCATAACGCTCGGTTTCCGCGCGGAAAGGACGGATCATCTGCGAGTGGCAGCCGACGCAGCCTTCACGGATATAGATGTCGCGACCTTCCAGTTGCAGCGCTGTGTAGGGCTTGAGGCCGGCCACCGGTTCATTGGTGACGTCCTGGAAGAACAGCGGAACGATCTGCGTCAGGCCGCCGATGCTCACGGCCAGCACCATCATCAGCGCCATCAGGCCGATGTTCTTTTCGAGTATTTCGTGTCTCATCAGTGGGCTCCCTCAAGCGAAAACTGCGCGGCGGCTTCCATTTCAGCGGCTTTGGTGTGACGCACGGTCTGCCAGACGTTCCAGGCCATCACCAGCATGCCGGCGAAGAAGATCGCTCCGCCGATCACCCGCACCACAAAGCCGGGGTGGCTGGCTTCCAGCGCTTCGACGAAGGAGTAGGTGAGGGTGCCGTCTTCGTTGACTGCGCGCCACATCAGGCCCTGGGCGATACCGTTGACCCACATCGAGGCGATGTAGAGCACGGTGCCGATGGTGGCGAGCCAGAAGTGCACGTTGATCAGGCTGGTGCTGTGCATCTCATCGCGGCCGAAGACTTTCGGCAGCATGTGATACAGCGAGCCGATGGACACCATGGCCACCCAGCCGAGCGCACCGGCGTGCACGTGGCCGATGGTCCAGTCGGTGTAGTGGGAGAGTGCGTTGACGGTCTTGATCGCCATCATCGGACCTTCGAAGGTCGACATGCCGTAGAACGCCAGAGATACCACCAGAAAGCGCAGGATCGGGTCGGTTCGCAGCTTATGCCAGGCACCGGAGAGGGTCATCATGCCGTTGATCATGCCGCCCCAGCTCGGTGCCAGGAGGATCAGCGACATCACCATGCCCAGGCTCTGCGCCCAGTCCGGCAGTGCGGTGTAGTGCAGGTGGTGCGGACCGGCCCAGATGTACACGGCAATCAGTGCCCAAAAGTGCACGATGGACAAGCGATAGGAATAGACCGGGCGACCGGCCTGCTTGGGCACGAAGTAATACATCATCCCCAGAAAGCCTGCCGTGAGGAAAAAGCCCACGGCGTTGTGGCCATACCACCACTGGATCATCGCGTCCGTCGCCCCGGCATAGGCCGAGTAGGACTTGGTCAGGGTGACCGGCACTTCCAGGTTGTTGACCAGGTGCAGCAGCGCCACGGTGAGAATAAAACCACCGAAGAACCAGTTGCCCACATAGATGTGGCTGACGTTACGCTTCATCACTGTGCCGAAGAACACGATGGCGTAGCTGACCCAGACAATGGTGATCAGGATGTCGATCGGCCATTCCAGTTCGGCGTATTCCTTGGAGCTGGTCCAGCCCAGCGGCAGGCTGATGGCCGCCAGAACAATCACCAGTTGCCAGCCCCAGAAGGTGAAGGCCGCCAGTTTGGGGGCGAACAGGGTGGCCTGCGAGGTGCGTTGCACCGCGTAATAGCTGGTGGCGAACAGTGCGCAACCGCCAAAGGCGAAGATCACTGCGTTGGTATGCAGCGGGCGCAGACGGCCGAAGCTGATCCACGGCAGGTTGAAGTTGAGTTCGGGCCAGGCCAGTTGCGCGGCGATAAATACGCCGAGCCCCATCCCGACAATGCCCCACACCACCGTCATGATGGCGAATTGGCGAACCACCCTGTAGTTGTAGGCGGAACTGCTGGTTGTGTTCATGTCTGGGCTTCCATCCACGGTTATAGGCAGATCATTGAAAATCAGCGGCTGAGGGCCTGTACGATCAGCACCGCAGTCCAACGGATTCTTCAAGAACCTACTTACGATCTGCTGCGCGTCGGCCCTGCTGCGTTAAAAACAGGCTCGGAATGCTCATGTACAACTCGTACACTCCGCTTCCTCGCCTGTTTTTGTCTTGCATGGCTCTAGCTCGCGAAATCGTAAGTAGGTTCTAAGCGAGGCAAGCATGAGCAAAGGGCAGGTTGCGGGTATTGACGGGGATCAATACGTGCAGGGGCAGGGTGAGGGCGCGTGGCTGTGGGATCGCCCGCTTGGTGAGACGCGCGCTACCTTGATTCTTGCCCATGGCGCCGGTGCGCCGATGGACAGCGAGTTCATGCAAACCATGGCGCAAAGCCTTGCCGTGCGCGGGATTGCTGTAGTGCGCTTCGAGTTCGCCTATATGGCGGCGCGGCGTCTGGACGGCAAGAAACGCCCGCCCAATCCACAGGCCAAACTGCTTGAGCAGTGGCGTGAGGTGTACCGTCAGGTGCGCCAACAGGTCGCAGGGCCGTTGGCGATTGGCGGCAAGTCCATGGGCGGGCGCATGGCCAGCCTGTTGGCCGATGAATTAGAGGCGGATGCGCTGGTGTGCCTGGGTTATCCCTTTTACGCCGTCGGCAAGCCGGAAAAGCAACGGGTGGCGCACCTGGCCGAGCTGCGTACACCGACCCTAATCATTCAAGGTGAGCGCGATGCCTTGGGCGATCGGCAGGCCGTGGCGGGCTACACGTTGTCTGAGGCGATCACACTGCACTGGCTGACAGCCGGCGACCATGACCTAAAGCCGTTGAAAAGCTCTGGGTTTAGCCACCCGCAGCACCTGCAGGCTGCGGCCGAGGCGATTGCGGCTTTTCTGGGCTAATAGACTCGGCTACTTGTCCTACTAAATTACTAGGACTTTGCCGGCGCGGGTGAGTGGCGTACACTGCGCCCATGTTTGCGAGGAGTTGCCATGAGCACCATTACCATTACCGACGCTGCCCACGATTATCTGGCTGATCTGCTGAGCAAGCAGAGTACCCCGGGCATCGGCATTCGCGTGTTTATCACTCAGCCGGGTACCCAGTACGCGGAAACCTGCATTGCCTACTGCAAGCCGGGCGAGCAGAAGGCCGAAGACACTGCACTGGGCCTGGCCAGCTTCACCGCCTGGATCGATGCTGTCAGCGAGCCGTTTCTGGAAGACGCCGTGGTTGACTACGCCACCGACCGCATGGGTGGTCAGCTGACCATCAAGGCTCCGAACGCCAAGGTGCCGATGGTCAACGAAGACAGTCCGATCAACGAGCGCATCAGCTACTACCTGCAAACCGAGATCAATCCGGGGCTGGCCAGCCACGGTGGTGAGGTCAGCCTGATCGATGTGGTTGACGATGGTATTGCCGTGCTGAAATTCGGCGGCGGTTGCCAGGGTTGCGGTCAGGTTGACCTGACGCTCAAGGAAGGTATCGAGAAAACCCTGCTTGAGCGCATTCCCGAGCTCAAAGGTGTACGTGACGTGACCGATCACAGCATCAAGGAAAATGCCTACTACTGATCAGTAGGCGCTCCAATAAAAATGCCCGCGCTCTGCGGGCATTTTTTATGCTGCTGGCTATTTGATAAAAAAGCCCCCCACAACAGTCGCAGTCAACGGAAGATTGGCTGTCCAACTCAGCCTGGTGGGAGGGGCTTTAGTCGCGATAAGGCCAACGAGGTCACGGCTTAGCACGGCCTTTGCGCCGCTCAAGCACCTCGGTAGCCCGTGCGCGCAGCTGCCCGCAGCCGCCATCGATATCCTGGCCGGCGCTGTTGCGCACCTTGGTCAGCACGCCACGGCTGTGCAGGTAGCGCACGATCTGCACGATGCGGTCACCATCAGGGCGCTGGAATTCATCGGCTTCCAGGCTGTTGTAGGGGATCAGGTTCATGATCGCGTACTTGCCCTTGAGCAGACGCAGGATGCCGTCCATTTCCTCCTGGCTGTCGTTGATGCCCTTGAGCAGCGTCCATTGGTACTGGATCGGGTAATCGATCTGCCGCGCGTAGGTTTCGCCCAGCGCGACCAGCTCTTCAGGATCAATACGCGGCGCGCGCGGCAGCAGGGTCTGGCGCAGCTCGGCATCGGTGGTATGCAGCGACAGCGCCAGGGCCGGCTTGATCTGCTGCTGCGGCAAACGCTCGAACACCCGTGGGTCGCCGACGGTGGAGAACACCAGGTTGCGCTGGCCGATACCGCCTTCGGTGCCGAGCAGGTTGATCGCTTCGAGCACGTTGTCGAGGTTATGCGCCGGTTCGCCCATGCCCATAAACACCACTTTCTTCACGGGGCGAAAGCGCCGCGCCAGAGCCACCTGGGCGACGATCTCGGCAGTGCTCAGCTGGCGCAGCAGGCCGCTCTTGCCGGTCATGCAGAACACGCAGCCCACCGCGCAACCGACCTGGCTGGAGACGCACAGGCCATCGCGTGGTAGCAGTACGCTTTCCACCATCTGCTTGTCGGCCAGCTCTACCAGCAGCCGCGCTGAACCATCGCCGCCGGGGTGTTCAGAACTGAGGCGCGCCAGGCCATCGAGTTCGTTGCTGATTTCGGGCAGGGCATTGCGCACCGCCAGTGGCAGAAAATTCTCGGTTTTCTGGTTGCGCGTGCCGGTGTCCAGTGGCACGCCGCGCAGCCAGGCACGGGTAATGCGCCCGATATGCATGGGTTTGGCACCGAGGTCGGTCAGGCGTTGCTGAAAGTCGTGAATATGCATGGGGCGCGCATGCTACCACCGGCGTCGGCGAAACGGCAGCCAGTGCACAACAGCCTGGCTGCCGGGCCGACCGGCGTAGTTCGGCTAGTCGAGAATCAAACGCTTGCGGATGGTCGAGCCTGCCTCTTCACCGGGCCAGCACAGGTCCACGGCCACTTCGTATTGGCCACCGGCTTGCCGGCGCACGCGCAACAGCGAGAAGTTCTTGTTGCCGGTCAGGGCAAACAGGCGTTCGCCAAACACGCCTTTGCTGCCCTTGAGCTCACCGCCCGCGCTGATGCCGAGCATGCTGGCAGCCGGTGCAGGTTTGCGCGAGATGGCGCTGGAGGTGAGCTGGTACACGCGGGCTTTGCGGTAACGCTCGTGGGTCAGGCGATAGGCGGAGGCGCAGTGCACGTCACCGCTGAGAAACACCAGCAGCTTGCCCTGGCTGTCCAGGCGGTCGAAAACGTTGCGCAGCAGCACCGCGCGTTCACTCCAGTTGCTCTTGTGGTCCCACTCATCCATGAAGTCGTCCTTGACGCTGCCCAGGTCGGCATAGTTGACCAGCGTATCGACCCAGTGCAGCAGCGGCACCGGGGTTATCACGAACAGCACGGCGCAGGCCGGGTTGTCTGCAGCGGCCTGCAGCCAGTTCTGAAAGCGGCTCATCTGCGCCTTGCCGAGCAGCAGGTAGGGATCGCCCTGTTTTTCCACATCATGGTGACCGCGCACATCCAGGGCGTAGAAGGCGGCAGGGCCATGGGCGAAGGAATAATCCCACTGGCAGTTATCCGGCTCGTCAGCGTCGTAGGCTGTCTGGGGATTGTGGCTGTGCTCGTATTCGTAATAGGCGCGGCAGGCGGCCTTCCACATCAGGTTCACCAGCATCTTGTCGACACTTGGCTGGTTTTCATTGAACAGCCGCGCGATGCGCTTGAGGCGTTCTTTTTCGGTAAACGAGCCCCAACCATCCATGATCTCGTGGTCGTCCCAGATCATGTACTGGGGGAAGCGTTCATACACCTGTTGCAGCGCCCCGACATTCCAGTACACCCGGTAGTACCAGCGGTAGATGTCCAGCAGGTACTCGTAGAGGCCAGCCTGGTCGTAGCCACGGCCCTTGCGGTAACGCTCCAGCAGAGCCGGTTTGTTGTCCTTGAGCCATTTCCAGATGTCCGGGAAGCCCAGCTTGGCATTGGTATCGACATAGATCTGGTCACCACCGCCAATCACGAAGTCGGCCTTGAGGTCGTTCAGCTGTTCGAGAAAGTTCGGCCAGGCTCCAACATCACCGCCCGCGTTGATATGGTCGTGGCAGCTGTAGAAACCAAAAACGATTTCCTCCGGATTGGCCGCCAGGGTGCGGAATTGACGAGGTGTGCCATAGCCCAGCTCGGTGCGCCGGCTGACCTCCTTGCGCTCGGTCATCACCGCATAGAAATAGCGTGTCGCTGGCTCCAGATCGGCCACGTCGAAGCAGTGGGTCAGGTTGCTGGCGTAGCTGAAGTCATGGCTCAGCACCGCGCAGGGCTGGATGGCCTGTTTTTGCAGAAAGGCGGCAATGTCGTGTTCACCCAGGCGCTTGAGGTCGCCACTGAACGGTTGTTTGGACACCACCAGGGTCCATTGGCCGGGTTCGTAGAGGCGTATCCAGATACGCGCACTGTGCGCGGTGGTGTGGCCGATGATGCTGGCGCTGTAGAGCTTGCTGGCGTAGAGCTCGTTGGCGCGTGGGTCAAGCAAGGTCATGGTGGGGCTCCTGAAGTCGAGGGAGAAGGTCAAACGCTCGACAACTGGATTCCAATAACCGTACCGGACACTGAGCGATTACTTACCTGGGCTGTATAGAGTGAAAGCCCGGCGCTGACCAGCCTGGGTGGCGCAGATTGTGTAACGGCTCGCGTCTCGACCCGGCCCCGTTGGCCGTGGATGCCCAGGCGGCATGCTATAGTCGCGGCTTTGTCGCCTACGCAGCCTGAGACAGCAGATGAAATTCATACACCAGCGCGAGCACCTCAACGAAGACGATATCGTCGTGATCGAGTGCTCGCAGACCTGCAACATTCGCCTGATGAGTGATGCCAACTTCCGCAGCTTTAAAAATGGCGGCCGGCATACCTATCACGGTGGCGCGTTCGACAGCTTCCCGGCGAAGATCACCGTGCCCAGCAGCGGCTTCTGGAATATCACCATCGACACCGTGACCCGCCGCGCCATCAGCGTGACGCGCAAGCCGACGCTCAAGCATTCGATCAAGATCATCCGCAAGTCGACCTCGCGCCTGAGTTGAGCACTGCTTGACCGGTGTTGCACAAAAAAGCCCGCCTCACTGCGGGCTTTTTTGTGCAGTTTTCCTGGTCTAGGCCGGTTTGTCGGCTGTCGGGCGAACCACCAGCCACAGGGCGACGGCGATCAGCACACCGCCATACAGGTACGCCCAGGACAGCGGCTCATCGAGCAACAAGGCGCCCCAGAGTACGCCGAAGGGCGGGATCAGGAAGGTGGTGGTGCTGGCCTTGATCGGCCCAATATCACTGAGCAGGCGGAAATACAGCACGTAGGCGAATGCCGTGCAGATAAAACCCAGACAGGCCAGCGACAGCCAGACCTCCAGCCCGCCCCAGCTGGGTGGCGCCTGCACTACCAGTGAGCCGACAAACCAGGGCAGCAGAAACAGGCTGGCACCACACAGGCTGGCAAAAGCCGTCAGGCGATTGTCCAGGCCGCCTTGCTGACCAATCCAGCGGCGGGTGAGAAAACCGGCAACGCCATAGCAGGCCGTCGCCACCAGGCAGGCGGCCGCCCCCAGCAGCAGGTTAAGGTCGAATTCCACCGGGCCGGTGCGGGTCAGCACCGCCACCCCAAACAGGCCGATGGCCACCCCGGCCGCCTTGCTCAGGGTCAGCGCCTCGGCGAAGAACAGCATGCCGATCAGCACGCCCATCATGGGCGTGGTGGCATTGAAAATCGCCGAATAGCCGGCCGGCAGTACCAGCGCGGCCATGCAATACATGGCCGAGGGTAGACCGGCGTTGATCACCCCAAGCATCAGGCAATGCTTGAGCTTGCCGCTGAAATCCCAGCGCACGCGCATCAGCAGGAGAATCACCAGCAGGCCGAGCATGCCCAGGCTGGCGCGGAAAAACGCGGTCGGCATGCTGCCCAGTACCGGCGCGACGATGCGCATGAAGAGAAAGCTGGCGCCCCAGATGGCAGCAAGCAACAGCAGACGGCTCAGGTCAGCAAGGCGCACAACAGACTCCACAACAGCGAAACAGGCCCAGCAGTGTTGCCGGGCGCGCCTGCCAAGGCAATCCGAAATACGCTTTCAAAGTACTGAATTGGCAATATTTCGTCGTAGATAAGCGCCTATCCATGCATTGCCGGCTTTTACTTGGCGCGGCCACTGGATAAGCTCGGCGGATTATCCGCATTTCTTCTGTAGGGGTTCGTTTATGCCACAGCAATGGCCGGCCAGCGCGATTGCCGCACTTATCCTCGAAGGCTTCGACGATTACCGCGAGCAGTTCCGGCAGATTACCAACGGGGCGCGGGTGCGTTTCGAACAGGCTCAGTGGCAGGAGATCCAGCAGGCATCTGCGGCCCGGATTGCCCTCTATGAAGAGTATGTTACGGCGGTCAGCGAGCGCCTGTGCAAGGCTTATGAGGCCGATGTGCTGCTGGATGTGGAGCAGTGGCCGCTGGTCAAATCGGCCTATATCGCCCAGATCGACCTGCGCTATGACGACGAACTGGCGGAAACCTGGTTCAACTCGATCTTCTGCGGCCTGTTCAGCCATGATCAGATCAACGATGGCTGCATGTTTATCCACACCACTCGTCCGTCGCTGCGGGTCAATGAGCGTGCCCCGCAAACCCGCGTGTACGAGCCCAAGGGCGATGTAGAACCGGCGCTGCGGCAGATTTTCGAAGATTTCAGTTTCGAAGTCGGCTACGAAAACCTTGAGCGTGACCTCGCGCGCCTGCTCAAGCAACTGCGCGACAGCCTGCCGGACTGGGTGTGTAAAGACCCTGATCTGCGCATTGAGCTATTCGCCTCGCGCCTGTACCGCAACAAGGGCGCCTACCTGGTGGGGCGTATCTACACCCGTGACGAGCAATGGCCGCTGGTGATCCCGTTGCTGCACCGCGAGGGGCAGGGCATTCAGATCGATGCGCTGATTACCGATGAAGCCGAGGTGTCGATCATCTTCTCCTTTACCCGCTCCTACTTCATGGTGCGGGTCGGCTATCCGGCGGAATTCGTCGGCTTCCTCAAACGCATCCTGCCGGGCAAGCACATTGCCGAGTTGTACACCTCGATCGGTTTCTACAAGCACGGCAAATCGGAGTTCTACCGCTCGCTGATCAACCACCTGGCCACCACCGACGACAAGTTCGTCATGGCCCCAGGAGTGCGCGGCATGGTGATGAGCGTATTTACCCTGCCGGGCTTCAACACCGTGTTCAAGATCATCAAGGACCGCTTCTCGCCCTCGAAGAACGTCGACCGCGCCACGGTGATCGAGAAGTACCGCCTGGTGAAAACCGTCGACCGGGTAGGGCGCATGGCCGACACCCAGGAATTTGCCGATTTCCGCTTCCCGCTGAGCAAGTTCGATCCCGAATGCCTGGCGGAATTGCTGGAAGTGGCGCCGTCCACCGTCGAGGTCAATGGTGACACAGTGCTGGTACGCCACTGCTGGACCGAACGGCGCATGACTCCGCTCAATCTGTATGTGGAAAGTGCCAGCGAAGCTCAGGTGCGCGAGGCGCTGGATGACTATGGCCTGGCGATCAAGCAGCTGGCGGCAGCCAACATCTTCCCCGGCGACATGCTGCTAAAGAACTTCGGCGTGACCCGCCACGGCCGTGTGGTGTTCTACGACTACGATGAGATCTGCTTCCTCACCGAAGCCAACTTCCGGCGTATTCCGCCACCGCGTTACCCCGAGGATGAAATGTCCTCCGAGCCCTGGTACTCGGTGGCCCCACTGGATGTGTTCCCCGAGGAGTTCCCGCCGTTTCTGTTTGCCGATATCAAGCAGCGCAAGCTGTTCAGCGAACTGCATGGCGACCTGTATGACGCCGATTACTGGAAAAGCCTGCAGGAGGCTATTCGTGCCGGCAAGGTGATCGACGTGTTCCCCTATCGGCGCAAGGACCAGGCCGACAAGGAGTATTGAGGCGCGTGCGTGTTACCTGGGCCGCCCTGACTGCCAGCTTGTGCCTGCTGGTGGAGCGCCCTGTGCTGCTGGCGGCCGAGGCTGAGGCTAATACGGTCGAACTCTCGCCGCTGCTGATTACCAGCCCGCGCAGCCATGTGCGCTGGCTGAGTACGCCAGCGGCGGTAACCGTGGTTGACGCATCGACTACTCAGGGCGAGCATTCCCTCGCCCTGGATTCGTGGCTGGCCCGCGTGCCCGGCGTGTTCAGCCTCAACCGCTACAACCTGGCCCAGGGCCTGCGTCCGGCCATTCGCGGTTTTGGCGCGCGCGGCAATTTCGGTGTGCGTGGGATTCGCGTGCTGGTCGATGGTGTGCCCCTGACCATGCCGGATGGCCAGACCGAGCTTGACGGCCTCGACCTCGGGCTGGTCGAACGCATGGAGGTGCTGCGCGGTCCCGCCTCGGTGCTGTATGGCAATGCCGCCGGCGGCGTACTGGCCATTGATACCCGCGAGCCGCCAAGCCTGCCGTTGATGCAACTGGACCTGAGTGCGGCGGGGCTGGGTTATCAGCGCCTGCGCGGCGAGTTGGGTGGCAGCGATGGCAATCTGGGTGGCCTGCTGGCTTTCAACAGCAGCCAACTGGACGGTTACCGTGAGCACAGCCGTGCGCAGACCAACAGTCTGACCGGCAAGCTGCGTTGGTATGCGCCTAACGGCCAACTGCGTTTGAACCTCAACGCCATCGACAACCGTGCCGAAGACCCTGGCGGCCTGACGGCGGCTGAGGTCAAGGCAGATCGCCGCCAGGCAGCAGCCGGCAACCTGCGCTTTGATGCCGATGAATATATCCGCCAGCAGCGCCTGGGACTGGTCTGGGATGGTTATGGCGCAGGGGCCGATCAGTACCAGTTGCGCAGCTACTTGGGGCATCGCGAGTTTGGCAACCGCCTGGGTTTTGAGCGAAATGGGCAGACCACCTTCGAACGTTATTTCACTGGCATAGGCGGGCAGTACAGCCATTACCGTGACGTGGCCGGTCTGGCGCATAAACTCAGCGCCGGTTTCGACCTGGAGGCGCAGCGCGATGAGCGGCAGCGCTACGACAACCTGTTCAGAGAGCGCGGCACGCTGCGCCAGCAGCAGGAGGAATCGGCGCTGAGCCAGGGGCTGTTTGTCGAGGATCAGATCGACCTCAGCGAGCAATGGCAGGCGACATTCGGGCTGCGCTATGACCGCGTGCGCCTGGCAGTGGATGATGCTTACCTGATCGACAACCGTGATGACTCCGGTTCACGGCGCCTGGCTGATTGGAATTACAGCAGCGGTTTGAGTTATCGCTTCAGCGCGCAGCAATCACTCTATGCACGCCTGGCCAGCTCGTTCGAAACGCCGACCATCAACGAGCTGGGTAACCCGCAAGGCGCAGGCTTCAACAGTGTCCTGCAACCGGCTCAGGCATTCAGCCGTGAACTGGGGATCAAGGGGGAGTGGCCCGCGCTGCGCTATGCCCTGGCGGTATACCGCATCGATCTGGAGGATGAGCTGGTCGCGTTCAGCTTTCAGTCTGGTCGCAATTTTTACCGTAACGCCGGGCAGTCAAGGCGCGATGGCGTGGAGTTGAGCCTCGACTGGCAGCTTGCCGATGCCTGGCGCTGGTCCCTGGCCTATGCCTACAACCGCTACCGCTTTATCGACTACCAGACCCAGACCCAGACACAGACCGAGGATTTTTCTGGCAAGCGTGTGCCGGGTATTCCGGCGCAGAGCCTGTTCAGTGAAGTGGCCTATGAGCATCAGGGTTTCTACCTGCGCCTGGGTGTCATGGCGCAGGCGCAGGTCTACGCCAATGATGGCAATACTCAGTCTGCCCCTGGGCATGCCTTGCTTAGCCTGCGGCTTGGCAAACGTCTGCAGGTTGCCGAGCAAAGCCTGGAGCCTTACCTGGGCATCGACAACCTGCTGGGGCGCGAGTACTTCGACAACCTGCGCATCAATGACGGCAACGCCCGTTACTTCGAGCCTGGCCCCGGACGCACCCTGTATGCCGGCGTGCGGGTGATGTTTTAACGGCTGTGCCAGCAGACTGCTCAGGCCTGAACTAGGCTGGAAACAGATGTGCATGCACCTGTCCGATGTTCTTGGCTGGAGGCAATGTTATGAGCGCCAAGTTGCAGACTGTCCTGCTGAACCTGTTGGTTGCCCTGGGCCTGCGCGAGCGGCCGCAGCTGCAACCAATCTCTGTGCGTAGCGACGTGCCCACGGCCCGCTCGACTGCACGTCGACACTGAGTCTTCCCTCTGAATGCAGCGGTCTGTCGCCAGGTCATACCTGACAGCAGCACGCTGTTACCTGCGAAAACTGCTCTGGATCAGTACTGTGTTTTTTAAAACAAGCATTTGCTAGCGCCTTTACCTGGCTGTGCTAGACCTACATCAGCAGTTATGTAAAAAGCTCAGACAGGGATAGCTTCAGATGCGCCAGAACCTCCCAGTAACCCAGCGGGAAAGAACGTTCCCTGAAAGCGAACGGCTGATTTCTACCACCGATCTCAACAGCATCATCACCTATTGCAACGACGCCTTTGTCGAGATCAGCGGCTTCACCCGTGAAGAGCTGATCGGCCAGCCACACAACCTGGTCCGGCATCCCGACATGCCGCCCGGTGTCTTCGCCCACATGTGGGACACCATCAAACAGGGCAAGCCCTGGATGGGCATCGTCAAGAATCGCTCAAAGAATGGCGACTTCTACTGGGTCAGCGCCTACGTTACACCTATCTATGAAAACGGCCGTATTGCCGGTTACGAGTCGGTGCGTTCACTGCCCGATGAAGCGCAGAAGCGGCGCGCTGAGAAACTCTATGCACGCCTGCGCGAAGGCAAATCACCCGTGCCCAAGCTGGAGTACTGGTTGCTGGATATCGTGCAGTCATGGCCACTGATTCTCACCGGGCTGATTATTCTTGCGTCGCACTTCGTGCTCAGTGGCCCCTGGCTCTGGGCTTTCATCTTTGCCGCGATGTTTGGCCTGGGTGCTTACCAGTCCTACGCCAAGCGCAACCTGATCCGGCAAACCCTGGCCGAGCATCCCAAGGCCTTTACTAGTTCACTGGTGGCCCTGACCTATACCGACAGCCGCGGTGCCCAGGCCTTGCTCGATATGGCCATGATCAGCGAGGACGCGCGTTTGCAGACCGCGCTGACGCGCATCGAAGATGCCGGCAACAATGTCAAGAAACATGCAACGCGCTCGGCGGATCTGTCGCGCTCCGGCGCCAAGATGCTGGATCAGCAGCGCAGTGAAACCGATCAGTCGGCGACGGCGATCAACCAGATGGCGGCCACTATCCAGGAAGTGACGCACAACGTGCAGAACACATCGCATGCCGCAGAAGAGGCCGACCGCCTGGCCAAGCAGGGCCTGCAACTGGCCAGCGGCAGCCTGGATTCGATGCAGCACATGGCGCAGGCCGTAGTCGACATCGGCCAGGCGGTGAATGACCTGGCCAACTCCACACAATCCATTGGCAGCGTGGCGGATGTGATCACCTCGATTGCCGAGCAGACCAACCTGCTGGCGCTCAACGCAGCGATTGAAGCAGCACGTGCCGGTGAACAAGGCCGTGGTTTTGCCGTGGTGGCGGATGAAGTGCGCTCGCTGGCATCGCGAACCCGTGAGTCAACCGAGCAGATTCACCAGATCATCTCGTCGCTGCGGGCCGGTGCCGAGCGGGCGGTGGTGACGGCAGGCAAGGGTGAGTCGATTTCCAGGCAGAGTGTCGAGAGCGTCGAGTCGGTGCGCACCGCCCTGGATGGCATCAGTGAGGCGGTGAGTCGTATCACCGGTATGAGCCAGCAGATGGCCTCGGCTTCCGAAGAACAGAGCCATGTCGCGGAAGATATCAGCCGGCAGATTACCCAGATCGCGCAGTTGTCCGACCGCAGCGCCGAGCAGGCGCATCAGGGCGCGCAGATTGGCCAGGAACTGGAGGACATGGCTGACTATCTGCACAGCCTGGCCGAACGCTTCAACCGTTGAATCAGGGCAACCGACCCGCGTGAAGGCGGGCCGGTTGCCCTGCGCTTGTGGCACACTGCGCGGCCGAGGAGAGCCCCATGCCACGCCCGCAATGCCCACGCTGCACCCGTCCAGTCGAACGCTGTTTGTGCGCGCTAATCCCCCATCTATCGAGCCGTACTCGGGTGCTGATCCTGCAGCACCCGAGTGAGGTGCGTCATGCGCTGAATACTGCACGGCTGGCCGCGCTGGGCCTGAGTAATGCCGAGTTGCTGGTGGGCGAAGTGTTTGACAGGTTGCCCGCGTTGTTGCAGCAGCCGGGGTACCGTGCCTGCTTGTTGTTCCCCGGCGAGCAGGCCCACGCGCTAGTGCCGTTTGCCGAGCAGAGCGGCGAACTCCCCCTGTTGCTGGTGGTGCCCGACGGCACTTGGCGCAAGGCGCGCAAACTGCTGCACCTGAACCCGCTTTTAGCTGCGTTGCCACGGGTGATGCTGGTGCCGGGGCTACAGTCGCGCTATCGCCTGCGCAAGGCGCCGATGCCGGGAGCGCTGTCGACCATTGAAGCGATTGTTGAGGCCCTCAACAGTGTTGAAGCCCCTAACCGTTTCGATGCCTTGCTTGCACCATTCGAAGCGTTGATTGATGGACAGATCGAGGCGATGGGCGAGCACACCTACCAGCGCAATCATGTTGATGCTGGGCTGTCGTCGTAGTCTGCTAGCGGCTGCCTCAGCGTTCGCGCATGGCTTCCGAACGGGCCTTGAGCACCGGTTTGAGCAGGTAGTCGAGCACGCTCTTTTCACCGGTGATGATGTCCACGGTGGCGACCATGCCGGGGATGATCAGCAGTGGATGTTCCTCACTGCCCAAATGGCTTTTGTCGGTACGTACCTGGATCAGGTAGAAGCTGTTGCCTTCTTCGTCAGTGATGGTGTCGGCACTGATCAGCTCAAGGTTGGCCTTGAGTCCGCCGTAGATGGTGTAGTCGTAGGCGGTGAATTTGACCATGGCCTTCTGCCCAGGGTGCAGGAAGGCGACATCCTGCGGCCGCACCTTGGCCTCGATCAGCAGGCTGTCATCCAGCGGAACGATTTCCAGCATGTCACTGCCAGGCTGAACCACGCCGCCAATGGTGTTGACCTTGAGTTGCTTGATGATGCCACGCACTGGTGAAACCACTGTCGTGCGACTAACTCGGTCATCAATGGCCACGCTGGTGGCGGTGATCTTCTGCAGTTCCGTGCGCACTTCATTGAGTGTTTTGAAGGCCTCTGAGCGGAAGCTAAGTTCTGATTCTTCAATCTTGCTCTTGATTTCATCCATCGCCGCTTCTGCTCTGGGGATGGCCAGGTTGGTGGCGTCCAATGAACCGCGCACTTCCACCAGGCTGCGGCGCAGGCGCAGGATTTCCACCTGGGAAATGGCGCCGGTAGCCACCAGCGGTTGTGACATGTTCAGCTCCTGCTGCAGCAGACCCATGCTGGAACGGTACTGTTGGGCTTTGGCGCGAAACTCGGCCAGTTCCTGAGTCTTCTGCCGTAGCTGTTCGCCGAGGGTGCGTTGTTCGCTTTGCAGGCGATTTTGTCGGGACTGATAGAGCGCCAGTTCATCTTCGGCCAACTGCGGTGCCTGGCGCAGAATATCCTCCGGCATATTGATCGGCCGGCCTTCGGCCTCGGCTGTCAGGCGTTCGACCCGAGCAACCAGGGCCAAACGGTCGGCTTCGGTTTCACCCCGGTTGGAGAGAAAGCGTGTGTCGTCCAGGCGCAGCAGCACGGCACCTTTCTCCACCACCTGGCCTTCGCGCACGAAAATTTCGCTGACAATGCCGCCTTCCAGGTTCTGGATAACCTGAATCTTGCTGGAGGGAATGGCCTTGCCTTCACCCGTGGTGACTTCTTCCAGTACGGCGAAGTTGGCCCAGACCAGTGCCACCAGCAGGCAACTGCTGACCACCCAGACAGTGATGCGGGTGAACCAGGGCGAGTCTTCGAGAATGGCCCCGTCGACTTCCGGCATGAACTCGGTGTCCTGTTTGCGCTGGCGCATGCTGGCGAAATAATCGCGAATCGAATGGCGTGTGGGCATGATCGTTCCTATACCGCTGCAGGGCCGACTCGACCTTTGCGTAGCGCCTCAATAACCGCTTCTTTTGGACCGTCCGCGACAATGTGGCCGTTATCCAGCACCACCAGCCGATCAACCAGGCTGAGCATGGAGGCGCGGTGAGTGATCAGCAGCATGGTTTTGCCCTGGGCCCATGTTTGCAGGCGGTTGCGCAGGATTTCCTCGCTGGTGTTGTCCATGGCGCTGGTGGGTTCATCCAGTAGCAGGATGGGCGGGTCCAGAAGCAGCGCGCGGGCCAGCAGTACGGCTTGCCGTTGCCCCCCCGAGAGCAGCTGGCCGCGCTCGCCTACCGGGCGGTCAAAGCCTTGCGGGTGTTGCCGTGCCAGGTCGACCACTCCGGTCAGTTCAGCCACTTCGAGCATGCGTGCATCGCTAACGTAACGGGCGCCGAGGGTCAGATTGTCACGCAGGCTGCCCGCGAGCAGCGGCAGGTCGTGGGCGACATAGCCGATCTGATGGCGCAGGTCGGCTACATCGAGCTGACGCAGATCGAGGTTGTCGAGCAGGATCTGCCCTTTGTCGGGGCTGTAGAAGGCCATCACCAAACGAGCCAGGGTGCTTTTGCCCGAGCCGCTGCGGCCGATGATGCCGATGCGCTCGCCAGCTGCCATGCGCAGGCTGACGCCGGCCAGGGCGGGCGTGCTTTGTCCTGGGTAACTGAAGGTGACATCGCGCACATCCAGTGCGCCATGCAGGTGGGTGCGATCCAGTGGCCGCTGTTTCGACTGGCGTTCCTGTGGCAGGGCCATCAGCGCGTCCGTGCTGGTCATGGTCAGGCGGGCTTGCTGGTAGCGGGTGATCAGCCCGGCGATCTGGCCCAGTGGCGCAAGAATACGGCTACCCAGCATGTAGCAGGCCACCAGTGCGCCGACGCTGAGCTTGCCGGCAATGATGATGTATACCCCGCAGACAATGGTGGCCATGCCGGCAAACTGTTGCAAAAACAGTGTGCCGTTGGTGGCGATAGCTGCCAGCGAGCGGGCGTGGATGTCCAGGCGGGTGAGGGCACCATGGGTTTTCTCCCACTGGTGCTGGCGCTCGCTTTCAGCGCTGCAGGCTTTCAGGGTTTCCAGGCCACCGAGTGTTTCAATCAGCAGGGCCTGACGTTGCGAGGCCAGTTGCAGGCTTTTTTCCACGGTATCGCGCAGGCGTGCCTGGATGATGAACGCGAACAGAGCGGTGATGGGGAACGCTAGCAGGGGTATGACGACCAGCCAGCCGCCGATCAACCAGATCACAGCAATCATCAGGAACGAGAAGGGCAGGTCAATCAGGCTGGTCAGGGTGACTGCGGTAAGGAACTCGCGCAGGCCCTGGAAGTCGTGAATGCTTTGGGCAAAGCCACCGATGGTGGCTGGGCGGGCTGTCATCGACATGCCGGTGATGCGCTCGAACAGGGTGGCTGAGAGCACTACATCGGTTTTCTTGCCGGCGGTGTCGAGCAGATGTGAGCGCAGGATCTTCAGCAGTAATTCAAAGCCCATACCGATCAACAGGCCGATGCTCAGCACCCACAGCGTCGAAGTCGCCTGGTTGGGCACCACGCGGTCGTAGGTCTGCATGACAAACAACGGCACCATCAGGCCGAGCAGGTTGATTAGCAGGCTGGCCAGCACGGCATCAGTGTATAGCCAGCGCGAGAGTTTCAGGGTGTCGCGAAACCATGCCTCGATGCGCGGCACCAGCGGGTTGCGAGCTTCTTCCAGCTCATGGCGCGGGCGGGCGAAAAAAGCCTGGCCGCTGTATTCCGCAGCCAGTTGTTCGCGGTTGACCCATTGCTCGCCACCGTCAGCTTCACACGGCAGGATCTGCGCCTGATTTTTCGGCCCCCATTGGCGCAGAACTGCACTGCGGCCGTTTTTCAGCAGCAGCAACACCGGCAGGTTGAGTGCGGAAATACTGGCCAGCTCGCGCTGCAGCAGGCGCCCCTGTAAACCGGCGCGGGCGGCAGCGCGTGGTAGCAACTCGGTGGTCAGGCGCTGCTCAGGTAATGGCAGGCCTGCACTCAAGCTGCCACGGCTGGCGGAACAGCCGTGGAGTTTGCAGAGAATCAACAAGCCATCCAGCAGCGGATCGTCGTGATTCAGACGCGGGTCGCTGGATGACCCCGGCCGTTCCATGGTGGTCAAGGTCTACTACTCCTTATGCCGGTTTTACTTCATTTCCGGCAGACGCGCCTCGCTCTTCACTTCAGTGAGGGCTACCGCCTCTGCCGGTACTACCACTTGCTGCTGACGCAACAAGTCACCCATCGCTGCGGTTACGCGGTACATCGAGAATTCTTCGAGAAAGCGCACCTCGCTGTAGCGGCGGTTTGCGGTGAACAGTTCGTTTTCACTGTCGAGCAGGTCGAGCAGGGTGCGTTGGCCAAGGCTGAACTGTTGTTGATAGGCCTCACGAACGCGCTGGGTGTAATCGGCATATTCGCGAGCCTTGGGGGTTTGCAGTTGCGCGTTCTCCATGGCGTTCCAGGCCAGAGAGAGGTTCTCGTTGAGTACGCGAAGGGCGTTGTTGCGGATGTCCATCGATTCGTTGATCTGGTGTGCAGTCGATTGCAGGCGTGCCTTGTCGCGCATGCCGTTGAACAGGTTGTAATTCATCACCACGGCGGCGCGCCAACCCTTGGTGTGGCCTTCGTCACCCTGGGTGTCGTTGTCAGCGTTGGTGGCCAGTTCGAGGTCTACGCGTGGGTAGAATGTCGATTTGGCGACTTCATACTGTTTCTCGGCCGCATGCACGTCTGCCTGGGCGGACTTAAGGAAGGGGTTGTTGTCGATTACCGTCTGCCGTGCTTCGCCAAGGGTGGCGGGGAGTGAGCCTTTCAGCGAGGCTGGTGAGTCCAGCTCATCGGGCATGCGGCCAACAGCGCTGAAGAAGTTGGCTTCGGCATCGGCCAGGTTGACCTGCTCGGTATAGAGGTTGTTTTCCGCCAGGGCCAGACGCGCTTCGGACTGATCAAGGTCTGCCGTGCTGCCTACGCCTTGCTGGCTGCGCAGGCTGATCTGGTCATTGATGCGTTGGTGGGCTTGCAGGTTGTTGCGGGCCAGCTCGACCATCTCGCGGCGCATCAGCAGATCCAGGTACACCTCGACCGTGCGCAGGGCCAGGCTTTCCGAGGTACCGAGCAGGCGATAGGCGCGTGAGTTGACCACGGCTTTGGTGCGCTCCACTTCATTGGGCGTGTTGAAGCCATCAAACAGCATCTGCCGCAGGCGCAGCTCGGAGGTGCCGTAGTTCAGTGTTTCAGTATTGTGGTTGCCGATGGCTCGGGTGCTTGGGCTGTCGGTATGTTCACGGCCATAGCCCACCAGCAGGTCGACGGTTGGCAGGTAGCCACCTTTAGCAATCTTGACCTCTTCATCCGATGAAAGGCGACTGTTTACCCCGGCATGAATCTCAGGGTGGTTATCCAGGGTGCTCTGGATAGCCTCCGACAAGGTGATGCCTTGTGCCTGGGTACAGAACGCGGCCAGCACGATACTGCTCCATAAAGGGTTGAGTGCGCGCATCTGGTAACTCTCCTTTTAAGATTTTCTAAATCCGTCGCCAAAAAAATGGCTTATTTGCCTGCTGGATTACTCTCAGTCTGTAACATCACAGCTAAGAACACTTTTCAGCGTAGCTAAGAAAAAATTGTTACAAGCCCTATAAGAAAAAAATCTTATGCAGACTGCGAAAACCAGCACATTGTTTTCAACCAGAAGCCGTGCATTTCGTGCTCTTCAGTGGCGTGCGCGGCTATATGAGACGGTCGGATGCAAATAGGGGCGGGATCTTTCTGGTGCGGTAGGGCGACGTAGGTCAGGGTGACAGTTTTTTGTCGTTATGGTTTTGAGTGTTACGTCGTTTCAATTTAGCCAGCTGTTCTGTTCTCTCCCTCAGGTGTGTCTTGGCCTTTTTTGACATACGTGTCGACGGTGGTCGACAGCTGTAGTGAGGATGGAATCATGGCTACTTTGATTGGTGTCGTCAGCCAAGTTATCGGCGAAGTCTATGCAGTAGCTGGCGACGGAACGCGTCGGCCACTAAGTGAAGGTGATCGGGTTTTCGCGGGCGAGCAGATCGTCACGGGGGCGTCTGGGTCGATTGCAGTGGCCATGAGCAATGGCCAGCAACTCACCCTTGGGCGCGACAGCAGCCTGAATCTCAATGAGCAAATGCTCGCAGGCAGTTCCGAGCAACAAACCCCAACCGCAGAAACGCCTCCGGCAGCGCCCAGTGATGGCGAGCTGACCGATGTTGAAAAACTGCAGGCCGCGATCGAAGCGGGCGTCGACCCAACCCTAGAAGGTGAAGCAACCGCTGCAGGTCCAGGTGCTGGTGGCGGCGGTGGTGGTGCCGGTGGTGCCGGTGGCGGTCACTCGTTCGTGTTGCTGGGTGAAACGGGCGGTGCGCTCGATCCGGTGATTGGTTTCCCAACCGAAGGTTTCAACACCGGGCCGGAGTTTCCCAATCCTGAGCCTGAGGTTGCTGACCCTATAGTCGATGAGCCTGATTTCAGCCCTGTAATAGATATCGAATATAGAGATGCTGAGGGCTCATTGGTCGCTGGTCCTGGGGTTGTGGACGAAGAGGCTTTGATTGACGGTAGTAATCCAGGTAGCACTGCCGAGCAAACCAGCGGCACGATCATTATCAACTCCCCGGATGGTATTTCCTCGCTGCAGGTTCAGGGGTTCAACGGCATTTGGGTCGATGTGACCGCTGGCGGTGTAGTGCAGGGGCAATATGGCACTTTGGCTGTTGATGCTGCTGGTAATTGGATCTACACCCTGACCAGTAACACATTGAATCACGGTAATCCGAATGCCACTGGTGCGGCCGACCAAGTAGGCGAAAGCTTCCCTGTGCGGATGTTTGACCTGGATGGCGATGTATCGCCGACCGTACAGTTGAATGTGTTGGTCAATGACGATGGTCCGACAGCTGCGCTTGAGCTAGTGAGTGAGGCTGCACCGGTTGTACATGACGAAACGGCAGGGGTGCAAGACGACACTGATTCGGCCGGCCCGTTACCTGCAGCATTTGCTGGCGTGATAGGCACCTTGATGGGCTGGTCACAAAGTGCCGGCGCAGTGGTGAGCACTGCTGGTAGCAGCTATGGCGCGGATGATGAAGGTGCGTTCAGTACTGTTATCAGTCTAAGCATCACAGGTGGCGATGGCACTGACTCGGGCCTGGAAACCACAGATGGGCAAAGTATTTTCTTGTTCAAGGAAGGTGGCCTGATTGTCGGCCGTGTAGGTGCATCGGATGGTCCGGCCGCTTTTGCCGTGAGCATTGATGCGGGAACAGGTGTGCTGAACGTTGCGCAATACCTGTCACTGCATCATCCAGATAGCCCAAATGAACACGATGAAGCAGTGAGCTTGCTGTTTGGCGGTGGCGAGCAAGAAGAGCCGATTAACCTGATCAATGCTGTGGTGACGGTAACCGACGGTGATGGTGATGTAGCGGTAAGTGATACGGTTGGAATTGGTCAGTTGATCCAGTTTGATGACGATGGCCCCACTCAGAGTGTGACAGCGCTGAGTTCCGAAGGCGTTCGTCTGCAACTGCTGATGCAAGTAGATGAAACGCAGGGTACTGACCGTGAGCTGCCTCCGGAAAGTGCGGATGGTAATACCGATGACGGTGTTGGCTACCTCGGTCGTGTGACCACCAGCGTTCCTAACGGCGGGCTGGTCAGCCTGTTCAATGCAGCGGGTGACTACGGCAGTGATGGTGCTGGCAGCGTCAATGGCGCGTTCAGCTTTGTGGGTATTCCGCTGGGCGGCTCACTGGCGACCAACCTGTCGGCGACGGTTGGTGGCGCGATCGTGCTGAAGATGGAAGGCAACAATGTGGTGGGTGTGGATGGCGGCGGTGCCGGTGATGTGGTGTTCCGCATCGAGATTGTGGGTGCGCCAGGTAATCCGCAGCTGCAGACCACCTTGTACGAAGCGATTCATCACACGGGCACGAATGCGACGTTCGATGAACAGCTGAACTTGCTGCTGAGCGAGAACGGCAGTTTGAGCCTGCAATACGAGGTCACCCGTATCGATGGTGACGGCGACACGATCAAAGATGCTGCGCAGATCACCCTGGCCAATGCCAATGGTTCGGTGTTTGGCTTCGATGACGATGGCCCCACTCAGAGTGTGACAGCGCTGAGTTCCGAAGGCGTTCGTCTGCAACTGCTGATGCAAGTAGATGAAACGCAGGGTACTGACCGTGAGCTGCCTCCGGAAAGTGCGGATGGTAATACCGATGACGGTGTTGGCTACCTCGGTCGTGTGACCACCAGCGTTCCTAACGGCGGGCTGGTCAGCCTGTTCAATGCAGCGGGTGACTACGGCAGTGATGGTGCTGGCAGCGTCAATGGCGCGTTCAGCTTTGTGGGTATTCCGCTGGGCGGCTCACTGGCGACCAACCTGTCGGCGACGGTTGGTGGCGCGATCGTGCTGAAGATGGAAGGCAACAATGTGGTGGGTGTGGATGGCGGCGGTGCCGGTGATGTGGTGTTCCGCATCGAGATTGTGGGTGCGCCAGGTAATCCGCAGCTGCAGACCACCTTGTACGAAGCGATTCATCACACGGGCACGAATGCGACGTTCGATGAACAGCTGAACTTGCTGCTGAGCGAGAACGGCAGTTTGAGCCTGCAATACGAGGTCACCCGTATCGATGGTGACGGCGACACGATCAAAGATGCTGCGCAGATCACCCTGGCCAATGCCAATGGTTCGGTGTTTGGCTTCGATGACGATGGCCCCACTCAGAGTGTGACAGCGCTGAGTTCCGAAGGCGTTCGTCTGCAACTGCTGATGCAAGTAGATGAAACGCAGGGTACTGACCGTGAGCTGCCTCCGGAAAGTGCGGATGGTAATACCGATGACGGTGTTGGCTACCTCGGTCGTGTGACCACCAGCGTTCCTAACGGCGGGCTGGTCAGCCTGTTCAATGCAGCGGGTGACTACGGCAGTGATGGTGCTGGCAGCGTCAATGGCGCGTTCAGCTTTGTGGGTATTCCGCTGGGCGGCTCACTGGCGACCAACCTGTCGGCGACGGTTGGTGGCGCGATCGTGCTGAAGATGGAAGGCAACAATGTGGTGGGTGTGGATGGCGGCGGTGCCGGTGATGTGGTGTTCCGCATCGAGATTGTGGGTGCGCCAGGTAATCCGCAGCTGCAGACCACCTTGTACGAAGCGATTCATCACACGGGCACGAATGCGACGTTCGATGAACAGCTGAACTTGCTGCTGAGCGAGAACGGCAGTTTGAGCCTGCAATACGAGGTCACCCGTATCGATGGTGACGGCGACACGATCAAAGATGCTGCGCAGATCACCCTGGCCAATGCCAATGGTTCGGTGTTTGGCTTCGATGACGATGGCCCCACTCAGAGTGTGACAGCGCTGAGTTCCGAAGGCGTTCGTCTGCAACTGCTGATGCAAGTAGATGAAACGCAGGGTACTGACCGTGAGCTGCCTCCGGAAAGTGCGGATGGTAATACCGATGACGGTGTTGGCTACCTCGGTCGTGTGACCACCAGCGTTCCTAACGGCGGGCTGGTCAGCCTGTTCAATGCAGCGGGTGACTACGGCAGTGATGGTGCTGGCAGCGTCAATGGCGCGTTCAGCTTTGTGGGTATTCCGCTGGGCGGCTCACTGGCGACCAACCTGTCGGCGACGGTTGGTGGCGCGATCGTGCTGAAGATGGAAGGCAACAATGTGGTGGGTGTGGATGGCGGCGGTGCCGGTGATGTGGTGTTCCGCATCGAGATTGTGGGTGCGCCAGGTAATCCGCAGCTGCAGACCACCTTGTACGAAGCGATTCATCACACGGGCACGAATGCGACGTTCGATGAACAGCTGAACTTGCTGCTGAGCGAGAACGGCAGTTTGAGCCTGCAATACGAGGTCACCCGTATCGATGGTGACGGCGACACGATCAAAGATGCTGCGCAGATCACCCTGGCCAATGCCAATGGTTCGGTGTTTGGCTTCGATGACGATGGCCCCACTCAGAGTGTGACAGCGCTGAGTTCCGAAGGCGTTCGTCTGCAACTGCTGATGCAAGTAGATGAAACGCAGGGTACTGACCGTGAGCTGCCTCCGGAAAGTGCGGATGGTAATACCGATGACGGTGTTGGCTACCTCGGTCGTGTGACCACCAGCGTTCCTAACGGCGGGCTGGTCAGCCTGTTCAATGCAGCGGGTGACTACGGCAGTGATGGTGCTGGCAGCGTCAATGGCGCGTTCAGCTTTGTGGGTATTCCGCTGGGCGGCTCACTGGCGACCAACCTGTCGGCGACGGTTGGTGGCGCGATCGTGCTGAAGATGGAAGGCAACAATGTGGTGGGTGTGGATGGCGGCGGTGCCGGTGATGTGGTGTTCCGCATCGAGATTGTGGGTGCGCCAGGTAATCCGCAGCTGCAGACCACCTTGTACGAAGCGATTCATCACACGGGCACGAATGCGACGTTCGATGAACAGCTGAACTTGCTGCTGAGCGAGAACGGCAGTTTGAGCCTGCAATACGAGGTCACCCGTATCGATGGTGACGGCGACACGATCAAAGATGCTGCGCAGATCACCCTGGCCAATGCCAATGGTTCGGTGTTTGGCTTCGATGACGATGGCCCCACTCAGAGTGTGACAGCGCTGAGTTCCGAAGGCGTTCGTCTGCAACTGCTGATGCAAGTAGATGAAACGCAGGGTACTGACCGTGAGCTGCCTCCGGAAAGTGCGGATGGTAATACCGATGACGGTGTTGGCTACCTCGGTCGTGTGACCACCAGCGTTCCTAACGGCGGGCTGGTCAGCCTGTTCAATGCAGCGGGTGACTACGGCAGTGATGGTGCTGGCAGCGTCAATGGCGCGTTCAGCTTTGTGGGTATTCCGCTGGGCGGCTCACTGGCGACCAACCTGTCGGCGACGGTTGGTGGCGCGATCGTGCTGAAGATGGAAGGCAACAATGTGGTGGGTGTGGATGGCGGCGGTGCCGGTGATGTGGTGTTCCGCATCGAGATTGTGGGTGCGCCAGGTAATCCGCAGCTGCAGACCACCTTGTACGAAGCGATTCATCACACGGGCACGAATGCGACGTTCGATGAACAGCTGAACTTGCTGCTGAGCGAGAACGGCAGTTTGAGCCTGCAATACGAGGTCACCCGTATCGATGGTGACGGCGACACGATCAAAGATGCTGCGCAGATCACCCTGGCCAATGCCAATGGTTCGGTGTTTGGCTTCGATGACGATGGCCCCACTCAGAGTGTGACAGCGCTGAGTTCCGAAGGCGTTCGTCTGCAACTGCTGATGCAAGTAGATGAAACGCAGGGTACTGACCGTGAGCTGCCTCCGGAAAGTGCGGATGGTAATACCGATGACGGTGTTGGCTACCTCGGTCGTGTGACCACCAGCGTTCCTAACGGCGGGCTGGTCAGCCTGTTCAATGCAGCGGGTGACTACGGCAGTGATGGTGCTGGCAGCGTCAATGGCGCGTTCAGCTTTGTGGGTATTCCGCTGGGCGGCTCACTGGCGACCAACCTGTCGGCGACGGTTGGTGGCGCGATCGTGCTGAAGATGGAAGGCAACAATGTGGTGGGTGTGGATGGCGGCGGTGCCGGTGATGTGGTGTTCCGCATCGAGATTGTGGGTGCGCCAGGTAATCCGCAGCTGCAGACCACCTTGTACGAAGCGATTCATCACACGGGCACGAATGCGACGTTCGATGAACAGCTGAACTTGCTGCTGAGCGAGAACGGCAGTTTGAGCCTGCAATACGAGGTCACCCGTATCGATGGTGACGGCGACACGATCAAAGATGCTGCGCAGATCACCCTGGCCAATGCCAATGGTTCGGTGTTTGGCTTCGATGACGATGGCCCCACTCAGAGTGTGACAGCGCTGAGTTCCGAAGGCGTTCGTCTGCAACTGCTGATGCAAGTAGATGAAACGCAGGGTACTGACCGTGAGCTGCCTCCGGAAAGTGCGGATGGTAATACCGATGACGGTGTTGGCTACCTCGGTCGTGTGACCACCAGCGTTCCTAACGGCGGGCTGGTCAGCCTGTTCAATGCAGCGGGTGACTACGGCAGTGATGGTGCTGGCAGCGTCAATGGCGCGTTCAGCTTTGTGGGTATTCCGCTGGGCGGCTCACTGGCGACCAACCTGTCGGCGACGGTTGGTGGCGCGATCGTGCTGAAGATGGAAGGCAACAATGTGGTGGGTGTGGATGGCGGCGGTGCCGGTGATGTGGTGTTCCGCATCGAGATTGTGGGTGCGCCAGGTAATCCGCAGCTGCAGACCACCTTGTACGAAGCGATTCATCACACGGGCACGAATGCGACGTTCGATGAACAGCTGAACTTGCTGCTGAGCGAGAACGGCAGTTTGAGCCTGCAATACGAGGTCACCCGTATCGATGGTGACGGCGACACGATCAAAGATGCTGCGCAGATCACCCTGGCCAATGCCAATGGTTCGGTGTTTGGCTTCGATGACGATGGCCCCACTCAGAGTGTGACAGCGCTGAGTTCCGAAGGCGTTCGTCTGCAACTGCTGATGCAAGTAGATGAAACGCAGGGTACTGACCGTGAGCTGCCTCCGGAAAGTGCGGATGGTAATACCGATGACGGTGTTGGCTACCTCGGTCGTGTGACCACCAGCGTTCCTAACGGCGGGCTGGTCAGCCTGTTCAATGCAGCGGGTGACTACGGCAGTGATGGTGCTGGCAGCGTCAATGGCGCGTTCAGCTTTGTGGGTATTCCGCTGGGCGGCTCACTGGCGACCAACCTGTCGGCGACGGTTGGTGGCGCGATCGTGCTGAAGATGGAAGGCAACAATGTGGTGGGTGTGGATGGCGGCGGTGCCGGTGATGTGGTGTTCCGCATCGAGATTGTGGGTGCGCCAGGTAATCCGCAGCTGCAGACCACCTTGTACGAAGCGATTCATCACACGGGCACGAATGCGACGTTCGATGAACAGCTGAACTTGCTGCTGAGCGAGAACGGCAGTTTGAGCCTGCAATACGAGGTCACCCGTATCGATGGTGACGGCGACACGATCAAAGATGCTGCGCAGATCACCCTGGCCAATGCCAATGGTTCGGTGTTTGGCTTCGATGACGATGGTCCGGACATCACCAACGAGATGGCAACGCTGATCCTCGACGACGAGGGCCAGAGTACGGCAGTCAATCCTGGGCCGGATGCCGCTGGTATTGTTGGTGGCCCTGGCGATGATGCTGGCGTGCTTTACGAACTTCAGGGTGATTTTGACTTCGCCGCTGGGAGCGACGGCCTCAAAACGTTCGAGATCACTGGCCTCAGCGCTAACGGCAGCCCACTGCAGGCGATCAACGTCAATACAACGACCGGCAAGGGCACGGTCGAGGCGGTTAACGTCACTTGGGCGCAAAACGGGGCGGATGCTGGTGGCACCTATACCGGTGTCGGTGCCGTCTCGGGCCATACCATCTTCACTCTGGTGATGACGGCCAGCGGTCACTACACCTTCACTCTGCTTGAGCCGCTGGCGCATCCGGCGACCCATGATGGCGACGCGCAGAATGGTGTCGAGACCGAATGGGAAGACAACCTCTCGCTGGTCTTCGGCGTCAAGATCACCGACCAGGACAATGACAGCGATACAGCGACTCTCACTATCAATGTCGACGATGACACCTTGGACGTAGCACCGGCGGCGCTTGCCGACCTTACCGGCATCAACCAGACCGTGTCGGCCGCTTTGGGTCTAGCCCCCGGGGCCGATGGTTGGCAAGGAGTCACCTTCGACTTGGCGGCACAGCCTCAGGGGCTCAAATCGGGCGGCCAAGTTATCCAGTACGAGGTTCAGGGCAACGTTCTGGTCGGATATACCGACAACATCAACGATCCTGTGTTCAAAGTGACTGTCGATCTGGCGGTCAACAGCTATAGCGTTCAGCTGCTTAAGCCGCTGGACGGTGTTGAAGGCCAACTTGTCCCGATCGGTGGTGCCACGGCATTTGGCGCTGGTCCCACTGGAAGCCAAGTGCTGACCAGTGGCTCAGGCGGTACGGGTCAGCAATTGGCGATCGTCACTGGCTGGAACGCATCCGGCATTGATACCGCCGCTTGGCAGAGCAGCACCAGCCCGCTCACCTTCTCGCAACTTGAGGTCAACGGCTCGACCTCCGGCTGGGGTGTCGGCGGCAATACCTTCAACGGTACCGAGTTCATGCGCTTCGATTTCGGCGACCAAGACTTCACCTCGCAACCTGGTGTCTCCATGCCAGAGGTGAGCTATGTCAATTTCGCTCTGACCAATTTCGGCGGCGGCGAGCACACGGTGAAATACGTCGTCCATTATTCGGACGGCTCGGCCAATGCCTTTGGCGACATCAATTTCAGCGGTGGTGTCACCACTTGGTCGTTCACGGCTCCACTCGGCAAGACCATCGACTATGTTGAGCTCTACGCCAATGGTGAAGGCGGTGGCGGTAAGGTTGACCTCAACGAGGTCAGGGTGCTGACGGATGGTACTGACCTCAACCTCGTATTCAAAGCCAACATCGCCGATGGTGATGGCGACGTCGAACAGGCCAGCCTCTCGGTTACGGTTACGACCCCTAGCGCGCCTAGCTTCGACGGTGTGGCGGTGGTGGTGGATGAGGACGGCCTCAGCGGCGGTGCCAACCCGCACCTCACTGAGGCGCAGGCGGGCGGCGACCTTGTTGGCGGCTCCGGCATCAGCGAGGCTGTCTCTAGCGGCACCGTTGCTGTCAATTGGAATGGAGACCCGGGTGATCTGACGCTCCATATCACTCAAGCCCAGCTTGACAATATCACGTTGCATTCGGGAGGCAGCCCGCTCCTTGCCAATGTGACGGGCAATGGCACGCAAAGCCTGGTGATCAAGGACAACAGCGGCAGCCCGGTGCTCGAGGTCACGATCAACAACGCAGGCCAGTACCAAGTCACGTTGAAGCAGTCGATTGAGCACATCAATGGTCAAAACGAGAACGCGACCGACCCAGTCCTGCCTGTCACAGTCAAGGCCACGAACGATGCTGGTTCGACCGGCAAGCTCTTCAGCATCACCATTGATGACGATATGCCTCTAACGCCTGCCAATGTGAATCACACAATCGTCGAGGCTTCGCTGAGAACCAATTTGCTGATCACCCTCGACATGTCCGGCAGTATGGATACTGCGGTGACTGGGTATGCCTCACGTTTGGCCGCTGCCAAGGACGCGCTGCAACAGTTGATCGCCAAGTACGATAGTTTGGGTGACGTAGCTGTCAGGTTGGTCACCTTCAGCGACAATGCCACGATCCGAGGTGAGGCTTGGATGACGGCCGATGAGGCCCTCAATCTGATTTCGGGTTTCGCCAATGACGCAGGTGATGGGGCTACCAACTACGACGCTGCTATCGCCGCAGCCCAGACGGCGTTCGCAACAACCACCGGGAAGCTGACGACGGGTACGGGTATTCAGAATGTCTCCTACTTTCTGTCTGACGGCCAACCGACGGTTTCCAACCTGTCGGGTAGTACTGGGAGTGGAGGCACGTATGACCCGGCGAATGGCGATGGCATTGATTCGATCGAGGAGGGGCTCTGGAAAGACTTCCTTAACACATACGACATCAAGTCCTATGCCTTGGGTATTGGTTCAGGGCTGAGTGCCGGCGACCAAGTTTTGCTGAATCCGATTGCTTATGATGGCACCGGAACTGGCTCCGGGCAGGAAATGGATGCCAACATGGTCAGCAACATTGCTAATCTGCCAGCAGTGCTTGTTAGCACGGTGACGCAGTCCGTCCAGGGGGATTTGGTTGGGCAGTATGGTGCTGATGGCCCGGCAGCGCTGAAGATCGTCGCCATTGAGTTCGATGATGATGGTAGTCCCGGCACGCCTAACCTGGTGTACACCAGCGCAAGTGCTGTGGGTAACGTATTGACGATCAACGTACCTGGTGCTGGCGGTACCTTGGTGGTCAACTTGGCGACAGGCCATTACGACTATACCGCTCCGGCTATTATCACGGCGGACAAGACTCTGTCCTTCAAGTACGTCATCGAGGATAGCGATGGTGATCGGGCAGCGGGGAACCTGACGATCAATCTGGACGACGTCACACCGGTCAACGATGCACCGACCGCGACCATCACCAATGACAGCTACAACGCCACTGAGGACGTTAGCCTAGTGTTGAAAGGGACTGGCCTGTCTGTTGCGGACTCTGACGCGGGCAGCGGTGTGATCAGCGTGACGCTGAGTGTTGGTCAGGGACGCTTGGTCGGTACGGCAGGCGGCAGTGGCGTTACTGTTGGTGGTACTAACACATCGGCATTGACTCTTAGCGGTACGCTCGCTCAGATCAACGCCTTCCTTGGGGCCGGTGGTACCAGTACCTTGGTCTATAACGCTATCAATGCGCCGGCGGCAACCACCATGCTGGCGCTGCTGATCAACGATAACGGCAATACCGGTGGTGGTTCGCTCACTGCAATTGACACTGCGGTGATCAATATCACCCCTGCGTCTGATCCGACCGATGCCAATGGTGATGATGTTCGCACCAATGTCGGCAATGTGTCAGTCGCGATTCCTGAGTGGGCGCTGACATGGGACGATACCGATGCAGATGGTCGGCTAGATGTTAGTGCGATTGTGGCTGGTTCGATCTCGGGTGGCACTGCAACTCACACAACGGGCACCAGCTTCTATGGCTCGGTGAACTTCAACGATAACAATGGCAACACGGGTGGAGGTAATAGCAACTCATCGTTCAGCTACACAGCAACGGACGGCTCGTCTAGCGACTCTGCGACCGTTAGCATCTTGTTGGATACCTCTGGCGCGCTGGATGGAAACAACAGCAGCAATATCCTGGTTGATGGCATCGCTGCCGCCAACTCCACCCTGAATGGTTCAGATGGCAATGACATCCTGATCGGCAATGATGGCAACGACACCCTCAACGGTGGCGATGACAATGACCTGCTGGTGGGTGGGAGTGGTAACGATGCTCTTAATGGTAATGCCGATAACGATACTGCTGGTTACTTCGATGCTGGCAGTGGTGTAACGGTCAGCCTGGCTCTGGCTGCGCAACAGGATACGATTGGGGCAGGGCTGGATACGCTCAACTCGATCGAAAACCTGATTGGCTCACGCTTTGGCGATACTTTGACTGGCAGCAGCGGCAATAACTCGCTGATCGGCCTGGAAGGTGATGACATCCTGATCGGCAATGGTGGAGCTGATTCGCTGACTGGCAGTGCGGGTGAGGATACCTTCAAGTGGTTGTCGGGTAATTCAGGAGTCACCACCATCACGGACTTCGTCCAGGGCGTTGATTCGCTGGATCTGTCCCAACTGCTGACGGGTGAGGACGATACGGCTTCCAGCCTCAGTCAATACCTCACCTTCACGTTCAGCACCGATACCACCATTACGGTGGATAGCAATGGCGCAGCAGGTGGTGGCTCTGGTCAAAGCATTGTGCTGCAGGGCATCAATCTACAAGCGGCCTACGGCGCCGCGGATGCGGCGGGTGTCATAACTTCGATGCTGGGAGACGACAGTCTCAAAGTTGATACTGTCTAACCCTTGTGGGAACGAAAAGCCCGCTGCCCTTATGGGTAGCGGGCTTTTTTATGCCTGCTTTTTTGTGCCTACGGCGCTGAGTCGAAGTCGAACGGGTTTAGCGCTGTTTTTGCAACTGCTGCAGGTGGCCCACCACATCCGGTGCACCCGCCAGGCGTAGGCCTTCGCCGAGGGCCGTGGCTTCGCTGGAGTGTTTGGGCAGCAGGAGAAATTCTGGAAAGCCGGGGCCGCGTTGCAGGGATAGGCGGGCGTAGGGCAGGCCACTATCTAGCAGCAATGCCATAAAGGGTGGGTCGCTCCAGGCTGCGTTCGGCATGGCTAGCACATGGTAGTGCCGTTGCAGTTCGCTGAGCCCTTGCTCGTTCAGGTGATAGTGACTGAGCTCGGCAGGCAGAGTGATTTCCAGTTCGCGCCGGCGGGCGTAGGCAATGGCGCAGGCAAAGGCTTCATTGTGATGTTCGGCCGCCCAGAAAATTCGCTCACCATGCCAGCTGGCTTGTCGCAGGCTGATGCATTCACCTGCGAGGAAACGCGGTAGCGCCAGGCTGATGGTTTTGACGAAATCCTTGTAGCTGATAATGCGTACGTGGCGGCAGGCCTCGCTCGCGGAGAAATCTTCAAAATTGTTGTAGTGCGCTTGTTCCGCGTTGCCACCGGATAGGCCGCCGATCATGCGCAGGTCAAATGAATCGAGTTGCTGCTCTTGCTTCTCGATGATGCGAATCAGCATGGCATGGGCTTGCGCCTTGTCTTCCTGCACAGGCCCTGACAGGGCGCTACGGGGCAGGTCTAACAAACGGTGCAGTTGTGGGCCATCTTGCCAGCTGATGCTTTCGCGAGGATTGGGTAGCGGGCTGAAGGGCAGGCGCAGTTGACTGGCACGCTCGAGTATTTGGCGTGGGCCACGACCGATAAGACCCAGCCGTTGCGCCAGGGCACCAAGGCGTGAGCTGAGGGTGGAAGGCTGCTCAGACAGACTCATGGCCAGGTACGAACTCCAAAGTCACCATTGCCAGTTTGGCAGAGCCTGCAGGGCACTGCACAGGCTTTATCAGCCGAGCCGACAGGTTTTTTATGGCCTGACATCCCTGGTGGCCACCCTTCGGGTCGTCGCTGTGCGAGGTTAGAAATACCTTCCGGTGATTTTTCATGGTCTGCCATCCAAGGGCGGACACCCCGCGGTGCGGTGCCGGCGACACGAAAAATGGCGCCTGGCCGTTTTTTACCGGGCTTGCGCGCGGTGTATGGCAAAATTGCCGCAGTCATTTGAGAAGGTGCCTCCATGCCCAATCTGGTCTTGGATATTGCGTTGTCGGCCGAGCGTATGCGCGCGGTGTATCAGGGGCGTGCCAACCGGATACTAGTGCATAGTCGTGACGGGCGACGAGTTAGCCTGCCTGCCCATCATTTCCGCCAGTTTCTGACCCATGAAGGGGTTTACGGTTCCTTTGAGCTCGAGTTCAGCGCCAGCGGCGAGTTGCTCAGCCTGCGCCGTTTAGACTGACGCCGCCGTGCGCCTCGCCTATCAGGCTAGCAGGCAGCTATAATCGCGGCCTTTGTAACTTTATCGAGCTAAGCCTGCCCATGTATACCCTGGCCCGCGAGCTGCTGTTCAAACTCTCCCCTGAAACCTCCCATGAACTGTCCATCGATCTGATCGGTGCGGGCGGTCGTCTTGGCTTGAACGGTTTGCTGACCAAGAGCCCAGCCGCTCTGCCGGTCAAGGTGATGGGGTTGGAGTTCCCCAACCCAATCGGCCTGGCAGCGGGTTTGGACAAGAACGGCGATGCCATCGATGGTTTTGCCCAACTGGGCTTTGGCTTTGTTGAAATCGGTACCGTGACGCCGCGCCCGCAGCCGGGTAATCCCAAGCCGCGCCTGTTCCGCTTGCCGGAAGCCGAGGCGATCATCAATCGTATGGGCTTCAACAACCACGGCGTTGACCACTTGCTGGCCCGTGTCCAGGCGGCCAAATACAAGGGTGTGCTGGGCATCAATATCGGCAAGAACTTCGATACTCCGGTCGAAAACGCCGTGGATGATTACCTGCTGTGCCTGGACAAGGTCTATCAGCACGCCAGTTACGTCACTGTTAACGTCAGCTCGCCCAACACCCCTGGGCTGCGCAGCCTGCAGTTTGGTGATTCGCTCAAGCAATTGCTTGAGGCCCTGCGCAAGCGTCAGGAAGACCTGGCCGCACAACATGGCAAGCGTGTGCCGCTGGCGATCAAGATCGCCCCGGACATGAGCGATGAGGAAACCGTGCAGGTTGCCAATGCGCTGGTTGAAGCGGGCATGGACGCGGTGATTGCCACCAACACCACGCTGGGCCGTGAAGGCGTGCATGGCCTGGAGTGCGCTGATGAGGCCGGTGGTCTCTCGGGTGCACCAGTGCGCGAGAAGAGTACGCATATTGTTGAGGTGCTGGCGGGTGAGCTGAAAGGTCGTCTGCCGATCATCGCCGTGGGGGGGATTACCGAGGGTAAGCACGCGGCTGAGAAAATCGCCGCCGGCGCGAGCCTGGTGCAGATCTACTCAGGCTTTATCTACAAAGGTCCGGCGCTGATCCGTGAAGCGGTGGATGCAGTCGCGGCGCTGCCACATAAGGCCTGAAACTAAAAAGGGCTCCCTAAAGGAGCCCCTGGGCTCGCGCCCGCCGCTCGGATGGAGCGCGCATGGTGAGTCGGTAGGTTCCTGAATCAGCCGACAGCGTGGAGTTCGTTGAGTCGATGAATACCGGCGGTGCCGGTCATGCCGTCCCAGTTGTCACCGCGGCCTTCGCGCCAGCCGTTCAACCAGGCTTGGCGGACAGAGGGAAGGGTGAAGGGGCAGAGTTCGCGGGATTTACCATTGATGCCGTATTGATAGCCGCGCAAAAAAGCTCTTTCTAACGGATCACGCTTAAGTCTTCTCATAGGGTGTAGCCCTCAATGTTGACTGTTATGTCCCTTAGACCTTGTAGCAAGGTCAGGCAGAAATGATCTGCCTTGCGGAGTCCGCTGCCGGCGTCGCGAGCCTCCTTGCCAGCACCGTTGCAGTGCTGGCCTAGGTAGATTTCTAACGAATGCGTGGGGGCCTGTGAATGACCGTTTCGTCATAAGGCCGTAACCTTTTTGCTGGTCAGGCCATAAGCCGCCATGACCAACGCCCGGATTTTTCGCTGTAGCGCCTATGCTGTGGGCGTATGCGTCGGGTGTGCTGGTGTTTTGCTATCGCGAATGTATTGCGATTGAGACTGTTGTTTATTCCGACGAAGGGTCGCACAGCGACACTTTGTCACTTATTTTGGCCGTGCTGATTTGTCTGCGCGCCGTTGATTGCCTTAGGCACTGGAAACTCCCATGTCGGATCGTTACGAACTCTTTCTCACCTGCCCCAAGGGCCTTGAAGGCCTGCTGCTCGAAGAAGCCAGCGCGCTTGGGCTTGAAGAGGCGCGTGAGCACACCTCGGCCATTCGTGGCATGGCTGACATGGAAACCGCCTACCGCCTGTGCCTGTGGTCGCGCCTGGCCAACCGCGTGCTGTTGGTGCTCAAGCGCTACAGCGTGCAGGATGCCCAGAGCCTTTACGAGGGTGTGTTGGAAGTCGACTGGTTTGAGCACCTGGAGTCCAGCGGCAGTCTGGCGGTTGAGTTCAGCGGCAATGGCTCGGGCATCGATAACACCCATTTCGGCGCGCTGAAGGTCAAGGATGCCATCGTCGACAAGTTGCGCCTGAAAGACGGCACGCGGCCATCGGTGGACAAACTCAACCCGGATCTGCGCGTGCACCTGCGTCTGGATCGCGGCGAGGCGATTCTGTCTATCGACCTCTCCGGCCATAGCCTGCACCAGCGCGGTTACCGCTTGCAGCAGGGTGCCGCACCACTGAAGGAAAACCTCGCAGCCGCCGTATTGATCCGCGCCGGCTGGCCACGCATCGCTGCCGAGGGCGGTGCATTGGCCGACCCGATGTGCGGTGTAGGAACCTTCCTGGTCGAGGCGGCGATGATCGCCGCCGATATCGCGCCGAATATGACCCGTGAGCAATGGGGCTTCAGCAAATGGCTGGGCCACGTGCCGGCCTTGTGGAAGAAGGTGCACGCCGAGGCCGAAGAGCGCGCCGCAGCCGGCATGGCCAAGCCACCGCTGTGGATTCGCGGCTATGAAGCCGATCCACGGCTGATCCAGCCGGCGCGTAACAACATCGAGCGCGCTGGCATGGGCGACTGGGTCAAGGTCTACCAGGGTGAAGTGGCGACCTTCGAGCCGCGTCCGGACCAGAACCAGAAAGGCCTGGTTATCTGCAACCCACCCTACGGCGAGCGCCTGGGCGATGAAGCCAGCCTGCTGTATCTCTACCAGAACCTCGGCGAGCGTCTGCGTCAGGCTTGCATGGGTTGGGAGGCGGCGGTGTTTACCGGCGCGCCAGACCTGGGCAAACGCATGGGCATCCGCAGCCATAAGCAGTACGCCTTCTGGAACGGCGCGTTGCCGTGCAAGTTGCTGCTGATCAAGGTGCAACCCGAGCAGTTCGTTACCGGTGAGCGGCGCACGCCCGAGCAGCGTGAACGCGAGCGGGAACAGGCTGAGGCCGATAAGGCGCCGCTTGTGCCGCAAGAGCGTCAGTACAACAAGAACGGCAATCCGATCAAACCCGCGCCTGCGCCGGTGGTCGAGCAGGCGCGCCTGAGTGAAGGCGGGCAGATGTTTGCCAACCGCCTGCAGAAGAACCTCAAGCAGCTGGGCAAGTGGGCGCGCAAGGAAGGCGTCGAGTGCTACCGCCTGTATGACGCCGATATGCCGGAATACTCCATGGCGGTGGATTTATACGGCGACTGGGTGCATGTGCAGGAATATGCCGCGCCCAAGTCGATTGACCCGGAGAAGGCCAAGGCACGTATGTTTGACGCTATTGCCGCGATTCCGCAGGCGCTGGGCGTCGACAAGAACAAGGTGGTGATCAAGCGCCGCGAACGCCAGAGCGGCACCAAGCAGTACCAGCGCCAGGCGACCCAGGGGCAGTTCCTCGAAGTCAGCGAGGGCGGGGTAAAGCTGCTGGTCAACCTCACCGATTACCTGGACACCGGGCTGTTCCTCGATCACCGTCCGCTGCGCCTGCGTATTCAGAAAGAGGCCGCCGGTAAACGCTTCCTCAACCTGTTCTGCTATACCGCCACGGCCACTGTGCATGCGGCCAAGGGCGGCGCGCGTAGCACCACCAGTGTCGATCTGTCGAAGACCTATTTGGACTGGGCGCGGCGTAATCTGTCGCTCAATGGCTTCTCTGACAAGAACCGCCTGGAGCAGGGTGATGTGATGGCCTGGCTGGCCGAAGACCGTGGCGAATACGAGCTGATCTTTATCGATCCGCCGACCTTCTCCAACTCCAAGCGCATGGAAGGCATCTTCGACGTGCAGCGCGACCATGTGCAGCTGCTCGACTTGGCCATGGCGCGCCTAGCCAAGGGTGGTGTGCTGTATTTCTCCAACAACTTCCGCAAGTTTGAGCTCGATGAGAGCCTGGCCGCGCGTTATCAGGTTGAAGAAATCAGCGCCTCGACCCTCGATCCGGACTTCGCCCGCAATGCAAAAATTCACCGCGCCTGGCGTTTTAGCCTGCGCGGTTGATCCTGGCGCGCACCTGTTGGCAGGCGCGCTGCACTAGGGTCTGTTGACGTTTCATCGTGAGCCGCGTTGCTGCGAAAAATCTCGCCAGGCTAGGCGGAGGACGCCGGTAATGGTGTTCCCTTGCCCTGTCCTCCAACACCGCATGGCGAGATTTTGCGCGCAACCCGAAGGGACGGGCCGGTTTTTAAGCGATGCGGCGTTACTCGATGGCTCATTTAGCTCACTAAACTTCGCATCTCGTGCCTTGCCTCGCGTAAAAACCGGCTCCGGCGCGGCCACGCATGAAACGTCAACAGACCCTAACCCTTGTTGCGGATCAGCGCACGCAAGGCAAAGCGGTTGGGATGGCAGGCCTGCGCCACATCGGCAGGCACCGGCAGCGGTTCGTCGTTGAGCCAGGCGGCGATCAGTTCGCCGGACAGTGGGGCGGTGATCAGCCCGCGTGAACCGTGCCCACTGTTGATATACAGGCCATTCAGCCAAGGGCAGGGCGTATCCGGCGCCTGGCGGGCATCCTTGCTCAGTACCGCATAGGCCTCGGCAAAGGCGGCTGCGTCGGCCAGCGGGCCGACAATCGGCAGATAGTCCGGACTGGTGCAGCGAAAGGCGGCGCGGCCTTGCAGCTGTTCGGGGTCGAGTGTCGCAGCATTCAGTGCGCCGGCAAGTTCAGGCGAAATTTCTTCCAGTAACTGCAGGTTGCTCGCGTGATCGGCGCTGTTTAGCGTCAGATCGTCACTGTTGAAGTCAAAGCTCGCACCCAGGGTGTGTTCATCCTGGCGCGGCGGGGCGACATAGCCTTCGGCGCACACCACTGTGCTGAGTGCGCGGCTGGCCGCTGTGGCCGGCAGACGGCTGATCTGCCCGCGGATGCGTTTTAGCGGCAAGCCGGCACTCTGGCTAAATCTCTTGATTTCGGCGGCGCTGGCCAGCACCACCACACTGGCGCTGGCCAGCAGCTGCTCGCCATTCCAGGCATGCCAGCTATCACCGTCGCGGCGCAGCTGCAGTGCTTCCTGATGCAGTTGCAGCTGGATATTCGGCTGCTGGCTAAGCAGTGCACACAGCGCCGGCGGATGCACCCAGCCCGCCTCGGGATAGAACAGGCCGCCGGCGGGCAGGCTTATACCTGCTTTGTCTTCGGCGGCTGATTTATCCAGCGCGCAGAGCAAGTCACTGGGAAATGCACCAGCAAGCTGCGCCTGGCGTTGCGCTTCCTTGGCGCCGAAGGCCAGTTGCAGCACGCCGCAGTTATCCCAGTCCGTGCCCTTGGGCAGCTGTTCCAGCAGCCGGCGGCTATGCCCGAAACCGCTGACAATCAGCCGCGATAGCGTGGTGCCGTGGGCCGAAAGCTTGAGGTAGAGCACGCCTTGCGGGTTGCCCGAGGCTTCCTGGGCGATGGCGGCGTGCCGCTCCAGCAGGGTGACCTGCCAGCCGCGTTGAGCCAGGCTGGCAGCTGTGGCACAACCGGCCAGGCCTGCACCGATCACCAGCGCGCTGCGGGCATCCGTAGGTTGAGGCGGGCGGGCAAACCAGGGTTTTTCTCCCGCTGTCGGCTCGCCAATAAAACTGCCCTTGAGCACTTCCCATTTCTTGCCCAAGCCCGGCACGCGCTTCATTTTGAAGCCGGCATCATTCAGCCGGCGGCGCACATAACCGGTGCTGGTAAAGGTGCCCATTGTGGTGCTGGCATGGGACAGCCTGGCCAGCTCGGCAAACAGCTCCGGCGTCCACATATCCGGGTTCTTTGCCGGGGCAAAGCCGTCGAGAAACCAGGCGTCGACGTGCGCATCCAGTTGCCCGAACAGCTCCAGCGCATCACCAATCAACAGGGTCAGAACGACGCGGCCGCCAGCCAATACCAGGCGCTGAAAGCCCGGGTGCAGCGCTACGTACTGCGCCAGCAACTGTTCGGCGTAGGGTGCCAGCTCCGGCCATAAGCCCAGCGCACGCTGCAGGTCGGCCTTGTTCAGCGGGTATTTTTCCACACTGACAAAGTGCAGGCGCGCAGTCGCCGTGGCGTGCTGGTCGAACAGCTGCCAGGCGCAAAGGAAATTCAGCCCGGTGCCGAAGCCGGTTTCTCCGATCACCAGTTGCTGATCGGCCGTCAGCGCGGCAAAGCGCTCCGGCAGCTGGTTGTTGGCGAGAAACACATAGCGGGTTTCCGCCAGGCCGTTCTCGTTGGAGAAATACACATCGGCGAACTGACTGGACAGCGGTTGGCCCTGCTCATCCCAGTCAAGGCTGGCGTGCTGGGTAGGGGCTTCTGGAGTGGGCATGTGGGGCTCGGTCAGGGGTAATCGATGGCGACGATGTACCAGGTCTTTTCGCCGGTTGGCGTCTGCACCCGCACTTCGGCGTCCAGGCTCTTGCCCACCAAGGCGCGTGCCAGGGGCGAGTCGATGCTGATCAGGTTGTTTTTCAGATCCAGCTCATCCGGGCCTACGATGCGGTAGCGCGCTTCAACCCCGTTTTCGTCTTCCAGGGTGACCCAGGCGCTGAAATAGACCTTGTCCGGGTCACTGGGGCGGCTGCTGACGACCTTGAGGTTCTCCAGGCGCTTGGTCAGAAAACGCACGCGGCTGTCGATCTCGCGCAGCATCTTCTTGCCATAGGTGTATTCGGCGTTTTCCGAGCGATCGCCCTGGGCGGCCGCCTCGCTGACGGACTGGGTAACCTGGGGGCGGCGTACGTGCCACAACTCGTGCAGCTCGGCACGCATGCGCGCCTCGCCTTCGGGGGTGATCAGGGGGGTGCCGGCGGAGCGGGGTGGGCGATAGCGACTCATAGGAACCTGTTCACGTCTGCTGCGTCTCGGCCCTGCTGCCTGGGAAGCAGGCTGCACATGGCCGAGAGGTGGCGAGTTTATCAGCCCTCGCGCAGCACCGTCAGCGGACTGATATTCAGGGCGCGGCGGGTGCCGAGAACGCCGGCTGTGCCCACCAGCAGGGCGCCAGTCAGCGGCAGCAGAAGCAGCCAGGGATGCGGCTGCCAGGCGAGGTCAAAGGCAAAGCGATAGAGCAGAAAGCTGATCAGCTCGCAGCCCAGCGCGGCCAATAGACCACTGGCTGCGCCAAGCAGACCGAATTCGGCGCGACGCGCTTTGATCAGCAGCTTGCGTTCAGCCCCCAAGGCACGCAGCAGTGCACCCTGGCGGATGCGTTCATCGAGGGTGGCTTGCAGCCCGGCGAACAGCACGGCAAGGCCTGCAGCCAGCACAAACAACAGCACGAACTCGATGGCCAGGGTGACCTGGGCGAGGATGCTGCGCAGTTGCGCCAGCAAGGCTTCAACCTGCAGCAGGGTCACGGCCGGGAAGGCGCGCGACAGCTCGACCAGTTGCTGCTCCTGCTTCGGCGGCAGGTAGAAGCTGGTCAAGTAGGTAACCGGCAGATCCTGCAGGGTGCCGGGCTGGAAGATCATGTAGAAGTTCGGCTGGAAGTTATTCCAGTCCACCTCGCGCAGGCTGCTGACCACCGCATCGCGGTTAAGGCCGCCGACGCTGAAGCTCAGGCGGTCACCGAGTTTCAGCTTCAGGCTTTCGGCCAGTTCGGACTCCACCGACACGCCTGGCAAGTCACTGCTACTGGCTTCGCTCCACCACTCTCCTGAAACGAGTGTGTTGTCTGCGGGTAGATCGGCGGCCCAGGTCAGGCTCAGGTCGCGGCGAATGGCACGCTCGCCCTGGGATTCCTTGCTGACGATTTGCCGTACAGGCTCACCGTTGATCATCACCAGACGCCCCGGCACTACCGGGAATAAGGGCGCAGGATGCGGCGACAGCTGGTTCAGGCGAGTGGCGAAGGCAACCTTGTCGGCGGGCAGGATATTCAGGGCGAAATGATTGGGTGCATTTTCCGGCAGCTGATCCTGCCAGGTGTCGAGCAGCTCGCCACGCAGCAGAGCGATCAGCGCCATGGCCAGAATGATCAGGCCAAAGGCCAGTGACTGCCCGGCAGCGGCCAGTGGATGACGGAGCAATTGGCCGAGGCCAAGCCGCCAGGGCAGTGATGCGCCGGCCAGCAAGCGACGCAGGCTTTGCAGGCCGAGCAGCAGCAGGCCTCCGAGCAACAGTGCAGTGACCAGGCCACCGCCGAGCAGGGCAAAGGTCAGCTGTAGATCGAGGCTCAAGCGCCACATGATCAGGCCCAACGCCAACAGTGCTGCGCCATACACCAGCCAGGAACTGGCCGGCACCGGCAGTAGATCACGACGCAATACTCGCAGCGGCGGCACGCGGCCCAATGCGGCCAGCGGCGGCAAGGCAAAGCCGGCGAGAGCGACCAGTCCTGTAGCCATGCCGGCCAGCGCTGGCCACAGGCTGCCAGGTGGAATCTGTGCCGGCAGCAGGTCTTGTAGCAGATTGAACAATGCCAGTTGCGCCAGCCAGCCGAGCAGTGCGCCGATCAGGCTGGCGGTGATGCCTAGCAGCGCCAGTTGCAGGCTGAACAGGCCGAGCGCCTGATTGCGTGATAATCCCAGGCAGCGCAGCAGTGCGCTGGCATCAAAACGGCGAGCGGCAAAGCGCGCCGCCGACAAGGCCACGGCAACGCCAGCAAGCAGTACGGCGGCCAGGCTAGCCAGGTTCAGATAACGTTCGGCACGGCCCAGGGCGCTGCCGACCTGACGGTTGCCGTCTTTGGCATCTTCCAGGCGCTGGTTGGGCGCGAGCGTCGGAGTGATGCTCTGGCGATACTGAGCCAAGGCATCCGCTTCGCCGCGCCACAGCTCCTGATAGCGCACGCGGCTGCCCGGTTGCACCACACCGGCGGCAGCCAGGTCATCCAGGTGCATCAGCAGGTGCGGGGTCAGGCTGTAAAAGTCACCGGCTTCATCTGGGAGAAAGGTCAGTACGCGGGTCAGGCGCAGGGTTTTGGCGCCGACCTCTACGCTGTCGCCTGGCTTGAGGTTGAGGGCGACAAACAGTCGGGCTTCGGCCCAGGCTTCCCCCGGTTGTGGACCGCCACCGGGTTGTTCAGCGTCATACAGCTCGGCGGTGCTCTTCAGTTCGCCCCGCAACGGGTAGGCGCTGTCCGCTGCCTTGACGCTGGCCAGCTGGATACCGGTATCACTGGCGACCACGCTGGAGAACTCGACCAACTTGGAATGTTGCAGCCCCAGCTGTTTACCTGTGCTGATCTGCTCAGATGCGCTGGGCGAACTACCGGTCAGGCGCAAGTCGGCGGCGAGAAATTCAGTGGCGCGCAGCAGCATGCCGTCGTTCAGGCGTGCACTGAAATAACCGATGGCTGTGCTGGCGGCGACCGCGATCAGCAGCGCAAAAAACAGCACGCGTAATTCGCCCGCGCGGGCATCGCGCAGCAACTGACGGCTGGCCAGAGAGAGCAGACGGGTAAATGGCAGTTGTTTCATCAGGGTTCCACGTGGTCGACCAGATGGCCGCCTTCCAGGCGGATCAGGCGCTGGCAGCGATGGGCCAGGCGCTCGTCATGGGTAACCAGTACCAGGGTCGCGCCGCGCTCCTGGTTCAGCTCAAACAGCAGATCGCTGATGCGTTCGCCCGTGTGACTGTCGAGGTTGCCGGTGGGCTCGTCGGCAAACAGCACAGCGGGTTCGGCGGCGAAGGCTCGGGCGATCGCCACACGTTGTTGTTCGCCACCGGAGAGCTGACGTGGGTAGTGGGTCAGACGCTGCCCTAGGCCTACGCGCTCAAGCAGGGTACGGGCGCGTTGGCGGGCATCGGCATGGCCTTCAAGCTCCAGCGGCAGCATGACGTTTTCCAGGGCGTTCAGGCTGTCGAGCAATTGGAAAGATTGAAAGACGAAACCGACGTGCTCGGCGCGCACGCGCGCACGTTGATCTTCATCGAGGCTGGCCAGGTCGTTGCCGGCCAGCACCACACTGCCGCTACTGGGCAGGTCGAGCCCGGCCAGCAAGCCGAGCAGGGTGGATTTGCCCGAGCCGGAGCTGCCAACAATCGCCAGGCTGGCACCGGAAACCAGCTCCAGCGACAGATCATGGAGTATGGTGAGTTCGCCTTCCGTGCTGGGGACCACTTTGCTAAGGTTTCGCGCGGTGAGAATACTTGAGCTCATGGAGAATCCAATGCGTACGTGGTTGATCGGTACTGCCCTGAGCCTACTGCTGTGGGGGCCGGCAGCGTTCGCGGGTACCGTACTGGTCGTCGGCGATAGTATCAGCGCGGCTTTTGGCCTGGATACCCGCCAGGGCTGGGTCGCCTTGTTGGAAAAACGCCTGGCCGAGGAGGGTTTTGACCATCAGGTGGTCAATGCTTCGATCAGTGGCGACACCAGTGCAGGCGGCGCCGCACGGCTGCCTGCGCTGCTTGCAGAGCATCAGCCAGAGCTGGTGATTATCGAGCTGGGTGGTAACGATGGCCTGCGTGGTCAGCCCCCTGCGCAATTGCAACAAAACCTTGCGGCCATGGTGCAGGCATCGCAGCAGAAAGGTGCCAAGGTGCTGCTCCTTGGCATGCAGCTACCGCCTAATTATGGGGTGCGCTATACCACGGCGTTCGCTGAGGTGTTCCCCAAAGTGGCGCAGGCGCATGATGCCGCCCTGGTGCCTTTCGTGCTGGAGGGCGTCGGTGGCGTGCCTTCGCTGATGCAGAACGATGGCATTCACCCCACGGCCGAGGCGCAGCCCAAACTCTTGGAAAACGTCTGGCCGACCCTGAAGCCTTTGCTCTGACAGGCTTTTCTGTAACGTGCCTTTCGGCTAATGTGGCGGCCCCGCACTGGAGCCCTCAATGCCGCGTCCTGCCTGGTCTTTGCACGCCTATCAACTGATCGAGCCTGACGAGCAGCTTGACCTGTTCGCTTGCCGCGAAGTGCGTGTGCACCTGCTGGCGCGACAGCTTGAATTGGGCGAGTTCGCAGACCGCACGCTTTGTGGTGGATTGTTGCCTGCACAGCCGGTGTGGCGTGATCTAGATAAGGTCATGTTGCGTGATAAACGCCTGTGTCCGGCATGCAAGACCATATTCGAGGCGCAGAAGCGCGGTGAGCGTCCGGCATTGCCGGGGCGCTGAGCTTTCCAAGCGACTGATCAATCGGTGTACAATCGCCACTCACTTTTACCAACCATTTTCGTCAGGAATTACCGGATGTTGTCGCGTGCCTTTGCCGTCACCCGCTGCCTGCCACTCGCTGCTGTCTTCGCGGTAGCGTCTGCCAATGCCCTAGAGCTGCCATTGCCACCGCCGGGTGACGATGTGGTTGGCGAGATTCGGGTAGTCAAGGCCAAGTATGAAGACACCTTCGCTGACTTGGGCGTGGCCAATGATCTGGGTTATCTGGAAATGGTTGTGGCCAATCCGGGTGTTGATCCATGGCTGCCGGGCGAAGGCACCGAGATTATCTTGCCTACCCGTTACATCCTGCCGCCGGGCCCGCGCGAGGGCATCGTGATCAACCTCGCCGAATACCGCATGTATTACTACCCGAAAGGCCGCAATGTGGTTTACACCTACCCGCTGGGTATTGGTCGTGAGGGCTGGAGTTCGCCGGTGGCCAACGCGCGTATTACCGCCAAGACGCCGAATCCGGGCTGGTCCCCGCCCAAGTCGATTCGTGAAGAACATGCTGCTGATGGTGATCCATTGCCAGCCTACGTGCCGCCAGGCCCTGACAACCCGCTGGGTCCGTACAAGATGGGCCTATCGGTACCGGGTTACCTGATTCACGGCTCGAACAAGAAGTTTGGTATTGGTATGCGCGTCAGCCATGGCTGCTTCCGTATGCTCAACCACAACGTCTTGAAGCTGGCGTCGATGGTGTCTGTGGGCACATCGGTGCGCATCATCAACGAGCCTTACAAGTTTGGTCGCAGTGGCGGCAAGGTTTATCTGGAAGCGCATGCTCCGCTGGATGATTCTGATGCAGGTGCTTCGGTTGTCGACAAGCACACTGCGGTGATCAATGCGCTGCTGAAAAACGATGCATTCGCCGATCTGCGCCTGGATTGGGAAATGCTGCGTGAGGTAGTTGCAGCCGAAGATGGCCTGCCGGTCGAGATTGCTCAGCCTGATCAGGCGGTGGTCGCCAGCGAGCCTGCTATCTAAGTATCTGCTGCATTTAACAAGACCCGCTATGCGTTATCGCTGGCGGGTTTTTTATTGCCCGCCGAATCGCAGGCAATAAAAAAGCCGACCCAGAAACTGGGTCGGCTTGTCATAGCCTTGTGAGCTATTACTTGCGGCTGGCTTTTTCCAGCATACGCAGAGCGCGCTCGTTGGCTTCGTCAGCAGTTTGCTGAGCCTTCTGAGCAGCAGCCAGAGCGTCATCAGCCTTACGGTAGGCTTCGTCGGCACGGGCTTGAGCGCGAGCAGCTGCATCTTCAGTTGCAGTCAGACGAGCTTCAGTTTCTTTGGAGATGCTGCTGCAACCGGTAGCCAGAACTGCGGCCAATGCCAGAGCAGAGAATTTCAGAACGTTGTTCATCGTGTTCCCCTTGAGGTGGAGTTTTTCCATAAAAGCAATTTCCTGATGGTAGGAAATTAGCCGGCGTACATACTACCTGTAACTTGTAGTAAGTAAACGGAGGCAAGGCAAGGCGCAAAGGTTTTTTTCTGTTTACTGCGAAATCGCCCTGTTGTTGGGCATATTTTGGTTAAAAAACAATCAGTTCTATGGTGTGTGGCAGTTCTTTGCGCAGCCTTTTCGGCTGTAATTGTTGAGTTGATTGTTGAACGCTCAAGGCAAGCAGGCGTCTCTATGTCTCCATGTACGATCAGAGGCTGTTGCAGGAGTGGTTTGGTCAATCCTCTGTGGGGGATGTTTGTGCAAGGTCGCACTTATGCCGTCTAAGTCATTGATTCACGTGACCTCAGCGGTTTTGGCCTGATAAGCTCCTGATTATTGCCTACAACTTAATAGAGGCAGGGTGTGTTGGCCCCTAGTACGGCACGAGCCAATAGCGGGTTGCGCAAGTTAGACAGAGGAGTTGCGATGAGCGAGGCGTTGTCCATTCACCATGACCTGACGGGTCATCAATTCGAAACCACAGTGGGTGGTGATCGGGCGTACCTGGCTTATATGGATCTGGGCAAGCAGACCCTGGATATCTACCGTACCTTTGTACCCAACTCGCTGCGTGGGCGCGGCATTGCCGCAGCCTTGACCGAGCATGCGCTGCAATATGCCGAGCGTCTGGGCTACACGGTCATTCCTTCGTGCTCCTATGTTGAGCGTTATATGGTGCGTCGCCAGCGGCAGTCAGGTAAGAACTGAAGAAACTTCACGCATAAAAAAGGCCAGTCAGTGACTGGCCTTTTTTATGCGTCTGAAATACCCGGGTTGTTTTCAGGTCTTGGCGATCAGGTTGCCGGCATGCAGGCCACATTCTTTTTGTGTGGCTTCCTCCCACCACCAACGGCCTTCGCGTTCGTGCTGGTTTGGCAGAACCGGACGAGTGCAGGGTTCGCAACCGATGCTGATAAAACCGCTCTCATGCAGGCTGTTGTAAGGCAGCTCAAGCATGCGGATATAGGCCCAGATTTCTTCACTGCTCATTTGTGCGAGCGGGTTAAATTTGTACAGAGTGTTCTGTGCTGTAGAAAAGGCGTTGTCGATTTCCACCACAGCCACCTGGCTGCGTGTGCCGGGGCTCTGGTCACGACGTTGGCCGGTGGCCCAGGCTTTAACCGTGGCGAGTTTGCGGCGTAGCGGGGCGGTCTTGCGAATGCCGCAGCATTCGCCGTGGCCATCCTTGTAGAAGCTGAACAGGCCCTTTTCCTTGACCATGGCCTCCAATGCAGCCGCCTCTGGTGACAGTACGTCGATACTGATGCCGTAGTGCTCGCGTACCTGATCGATAAATCGGTAGGTCTGCGGATGCAGGCGGCCGGTGTCGAGGCTGAAAACCTTGACGTTCTTGTTGAGCTTCCAGGCCATGTCGACCAGCACCACATCTTCTGCGCCGCTGAAGGACAGCCACAGCTCATCGCCAAAGTGTTCGAAGGCGAGTTTGAGAATGTCCTGGGGCGACTTGTTGGCGTAGCTCGCCGCCAGCTCGGCTGCGTCGAAGGGGTGGCTCATCGGGCTGAATTCCTAGTTATGGTGACGTCGGGCGTCTTGTGCGGCGATGGTAGCAAAAGCCGGTTATGCGGCTAAATAACCAAGTGCCGTAGTGGGGCTGTGATTTGGGTATAAGGCTCTGCGTTGCAGAGCTCTGGGGGAGTCGCTAGAGTGCCGCCTTCTCAAATAAATCCAAGCTAGGAGTGTCCTGTGGAAATCGCGTGTCTCGACCTGGAAGGCGTCTTGGTCCCGGAAATCTGGATCGCCTTCGCGGAAAAAACTGGCATCGAATCGCTGAAAGCGACCACCCGGGATATTCCGGATTATGACGTGCTGATGAAGCAGCGCTTGCGCATCCTGGATGAGCACGGCCTGAAGCTGTCCGATATTCAGGAAGTCATTGCCACGCTCAAGCCACTGAACGGGGCGGTGGAGTTTGTTGACTGGCTGCGCGAGCGTTTTCAGGTGGTGATTCTTTCCGACACCTTCTATGAGTTCTCCCAGCCGCTGATGCGTCAGCTGGGTTTCCCCACGTTGCTGTGCCACAAGCTGATCACCGATGAAACCGATCGTGTAGTGGATTACCAACTGCGCCAGAAGGACCCCAAGCGTCAGTCTGTGATTGCCTTCAAGAGCCTTTACTACCGTGTGATTGCGGCGGGCGACTCGTACAACGACACCACCATGCTCAGCGAAGCCCACGCCGGTATCCTGTTCCATGCGCCGGACAACGTGATTCGCGAGTTCCCGCAGTTTCCAGCGGTGCACACCTATGACGACCTCAAGCGCGAGTTCCTCAAGGCGTCCAACCGCCCATTGAGCCTGTAATAGGCCCGGTATTGAAAAAGCCCGCATTCGCGCTAGCCGTTGGGGAAATCTGTTGAAGGTTTCACCGAGGGCCAGGTTGCATCAGGGCTAGAAGCAAAAATCCCCAGAGAAAACATTTTCTGCTGGGGATTTCTGTTTTTTGGCTTTCAGATCAAGGTGTTGGAGATCTGCATCAACAGATTAAGCCAACGCCTTGGCATTCGCGGGCTTTTTTTTTGTCGGTGTTTTCAGGTGCAGAACTGTTCCAGTGTTTCCAGTAGCACCCTGACCTTGGTGATGGATTCCTGGTATTCAGCCGGGCCATTGGAGTCGGCGACGATGCCGCCTCCACCCCAGCAACTGATCTGTCCATCCTTGGCCAGCAGACTGCGGATGGCGATTGAACTGTCCATTTCTCCGCGCACATCCAGGTACAGCAGCGAGCCGCAGTACAGTGCGCGGCGGGTCGGCTCCAGTTCGTCGATGATCTGCATGGCACGAATCTTTGGTGCGCCAGTGATCGAGCCGCCAGGGAAGCTGCCAGCGATCAGGTCCAACGCATCCTTGTCGGCCGCCAGCTCGCCGGTTACGGCGCTGACCAGGTGATGCACGTTGGGGTAGGTCTCTAAGGCGAAGAGTTCCGGCACCCGTACCGAACCCAGGCGGCAACTGCGCCCCAGATCATTGCGCAGCAGGTCAACAATCATCAGGTTCTCTGCGCGATCCTTGCGGCTTTCCAGCAGGGCGTCGGCCTGGGCCTGATCCTGCTGCGGGTCGGTATGTCGTGGGCGGGTGCCCTTGATCGGCCGGGTTTCCACCTGGCCTGCGCTGATGCGCAGAAAGCGCTCGGGTGACAGGCTGATGATGGCGCCGCCTTGCGGCAGTGCCTGATAGCCGGAAAAAGGCGTTGGGCAGGCCTGGCGCAAGGCCTGGTAAGCCGTCCAGGGTGAGCCTTGATAGGGCGCCCGAAAACGTTGGGCGAAATTCACCTGATAGCAGTCGCCGGCCTGAATATAAGCCTGGATGCGCGCGAAGCACTGCTGGTACTCGGCTTCACTGATGTCTGACCGGAACGGTTCAAGCAACCGGAAGGCCTGGGGTGAGGGGGCTGTCGGTGTGTTGAACAGCTCGCTCAGGCGTTGCCGCTCGTTTGCAGCCAGCCTGGGGTGGAACATCAGTTGGCTGCGCTGCTGCTGGTGGTCTGTGATCAGGGCCCAGGCGTACAGGCCAAAGCGTGCATCCGCCAGGCCAAGGTCATCGACGGCCTGGGCTGGAAGCTGTTCCAGACGCCGCCCGAAGTCGTAACTCAGGTAGCCAATCAAGCCGCCGACGAACGGAAGCGGATTATCTGCCGGGGGTTGGCATGCTCCGAGGCTGGCAAGGCTCTGGCGCAGGCGTTGCAGGAAAGCGTTGGCCGTTTCGTCAGGCATCGGTGCCAGCTCTGCCAATGGCCAGGCGCTGATAAGGTCATAGCGTCCACGCTGCGCGGTCGGGCGCCCGGCATCCAGCAGCACCGCGCCGGGTGCTTGCATGACGCTGTTGAAGTAATGCGAAGGGTCTGCGTGGTAAGGCAGAGCCTGTACAAGGCAAGTAGGCATATGACAGGTTCAAGGTGCGCGGACGCCGATTGTAGAACGTCGCCAACATTCATCCTAGAGCTTGCGCGTGGGTTTACTCGGGATGCTTGGGCTCATTAGTATGGGTAGGTCCCCGGATGTTCGATGTGACTCATAAAACAATAATTACTACGGGATCAAGGCCATGGATGAAGTAATGGATCCTGCCGCTGGGAGCCTCTTGCGTGCCAAGCTGATGCCACCCCAGGCGTCAGCTGATTATCTGGTCAGACCACAGCTGGAGTCGGCCCTGTGTGTCAACCCCCATGCGCGGGTATTGCTGCTGGCCGCTCCGGCAGGCTTTGGCAAAACCAGCGCACTGGTTGCGCTGGCCCAGGCGCGGGCGCAGAGCGGTCAGGCCGTGGCCTGGCTTTCGCTTGGCCCTGGCGACGATGAACCGTCGCGTTTTCTGCTGCAACTGATCGAAGCACTGGCGGGCCTGCTGCCGGGTTTTGGCAGTGAAGCCCTGGCCTATCTGCAGAACACCATGCGGGTGCCGGTTTCCGCGGTCATGGAAAGCCTGCTGGTGGACCTGGCGCAGCTGGACACTCCACTGTTGCTGGTGCTCGATGACCTGCATCTGATTCAGGATGCCGAGCTGCTTGGCGCCCTCAACCGCCTGATCAAATTCGCCCCCGAAGGCTTTACCCTGGCCATCGGCACCCGCTCGCAACCGGCGCTTAACCTGGCCACCTTGCGCGCCAAGGACCTGCTGGTGGAGATTGGCGAGCAGGAGTTGCGCCTGAGCAAGGCGGAAACCCGCGATTACCTGCAGCGCTGTGGCCTGCAACTGGATGCGGTGGCGTTTTCTGCGCTGTACAGCCAGACCGAAGGCTGGATGGTGGGCGTGCACCTGGCCAGCCTCTGGTTGCGTCATCAGCCTCAGGCCGCGGCACAGATTGCCGATATGGGCACCGACCAGGCAGCGGTGGGCGCGTACCTGCTGCGCAGTGTGTTCGAACAGTTGCCCGCCGATAAGCAGGAGCTGTTGCTGGCCCTCGGGGTGGCGCAGCAACTCAGTGGCGACCTGGCCAATGCGCTGACTGGGCGGCATGACGGCCAGCATCTGCTGGAAGAGCTGGAGACCATGCAGCTGTTCCTCCTACCGCTGGATCGTGAGCGCCAGTGGTACCGCTTCCACAACCTGTTTGCCGAGTTTCTGCGCGGTCGCCTGAAAGAGCGTGACCCGGAACGTTTCAAACAACTGCATTTCAACGCCAGCCTGTGGTTCACCAATCACCATATGCAGAACCTGGCCATCGAACATGCCTGCCTGGCGGAAGACCCGGAAATGCTCGCGGCACTGGTCGATGGTTGCGGCCTGGAGCTTATCAACCGTGGGCAGCTCAACCTGATTTACAAATGGCGTCAGCATGTGCCGGATGAGATTGCCGAGCGCTTTCCGGTGCTGGTGCTGGCGGATGTCTGGACCCGTGCGGCTGAACTGGGTCTGGTCGAAGCCAACCGTATGCTTGATGAGCTGCTTGAGCGCTGGGGGGAGGCCAAGGTCAGCGGGCCGCTGAGCGACAAGCTGCTGGCGACCCTGGCGATCAAGTCGGTTATCGCCTTGCAGAAAGATGACTTGCAGACCTGCATTGCCCTGGCACGGCGGGTTGAAGTGCAGCTGGGCCAGCACACGGCCTTTCTTGAGGTGGCGATGCTGATTGTCGGTGCATTGGCCAATGTGATGATTGGTCAACCGGATCAGGCCAAGCGCTTGCTGGCCCTGGCGCAACAGCGCAACCACTTTCTCGAAGGGCGTTATCTGGATATGCAGTTGGCCAACGTCGAGGTGCTGCTGAGTCTGGAGCAGGGGCAAATCCGTCAGGCCGAACTGCTCTTCGCGCAATTGCGCGCGCGGGTTATCCCCTGGTTCGCCGACCGCTCCCGTGCGCTGGCGCTGCCGACCATTACCGAGGCCCTGATTGCCTACAACCAGGGTCGCCTTGATGGCATTGAAGAGCGCCTGCGCTGGGCGCTGGCCACGGTCGATGTGATCAACCCGATCGATCTCTATGCTCAGGGCATGTTGTGCATGGCCCACGTACAACGCATGCAGGACAACTCCAAGGATGCCTACGCCAGTCTGGTGCTGATGCAGAACCTCGCCGCGCGTAATCAGTCATGGCGCTTCTACGCCCAGGCGGTGGCCGATGAGGTGGTGCAGATTCTTCAGGAGCCAGCGGCTGACCGTCTCAAACGCGCCGAACAACGCCTCAAGACGGTGGACTGGCACAAGCTGGCCGAGCATTACCAGCACATGCGTTTCAACCCGGTGCTGTGGGTGCGTGGCCTGACCCGTATTCGGTTGCAGCAGGCGCGCGGGCATTACAGCGAAGCGCTGCATGAAATCACTCAGCTGCGCGGCATGCTGCTGGATAACTGGCATGGTTTGCAGCGTTTGCGTCTCGATTTGTTGGCTGCGCTGAGTTACCAGCGCCTGGGTTATCAGGAGCGTGCGCAAAGCCTGTTGGTGCAATGCCTGATCGGTGCCGAGCGCGAAGGTGTGCGCAGCCTGTTTGTCGAGGAGGGCGAAGCCATTCGCCTGTTGCTGCAGCAACTGGAGGCCGCCGAACGCCAGCCGGCGCTGCAAGGGTTTATCCGCAGCCTGCTGGCCATCTGGCCAGGTAACAGCGCACGACAATCGCTGGAAGTGCTTGAGGAAGGGCTGACCGAACGCGAGCGCGAAGTGGTCTGCCTGGCGGCTCAGGGTATGTCCAATGATGAGATCGGCCGGCAGCTGTCACTGGCGCTGGGGACGGTCAAATGGCACCTGCACAACATCTACGAAAAGCTCAAGGTGCGTAACCGCACACAAGCCATCCGCCGCGCCCGTGAACTGAGTCTTCTGGACCTATGAACAGCCAATCATCGCCCCGTCAGGGTACGTTGCCGTTACTGCGCACCAAACTGTTTCCCGCCGATTCGGCTGGGCGCCCCATGCTGGCTCGATCCGCCTTGCTTGATCGGTTGTTCGATGCCCGCCAGCAGCGGCTGATTCTGCTCAGCGCGCCAGCGGGTTTTGGCAAAAGCACGGTGCTCAGCCAGTTCCGTCTGCGCTTGCTGGAGAGCGGTGCGCGGGTGGCCTGGCTGTCCTGTGATGAGGCTGACAGTGAGCCACAACGCCTGCTGCATTATCTGATCGCGGCCATCGAGGCACAGCTGCCAGGTTTTGGGGCCAGTACTGCGCGGCTGTTGCGCGATGACTTGAGCGTGCCCAACGAGGTGCTGCTGGATTCCTTTATTGCTGATCTGAAGAAGGTGCAGGGCGATCTGTACCTGATCTTCGATGACTTCCACCGCGTGCGGCATGTCGACCTGGGGCCGTTGGTCAATTACTTCGTCAAACAGGTGCCGGCCAATGTGCGGATGATCGGCAGCACTCGCCATCAACCGCGCTTTCTGGGCGACGTGCCGGCCAATGTGCCTTGGGCGCTGTGGGTCAAGGCGGATGAGTTGCGCCTGACCCGGACGGAGACCGAGGCGTATTTTCGTGAGTTGAAGCAGATACAGCTGAGCAGTGCCGAACTGGACCTGTTACATCGGCGCACCGAAGGCTGGGTCACGGCACTGCATCTGGTGGCGTTGGCGCTGGCCCGGCAGCCTGAACGCAGTGCTTTTCTCACGAAACTGTCTGGCACCGAGCGCAATATTGCCGATTACCTGGCCGAGGACGTGCTGGATCATCTGCCTCAGGAGCAGCAGCTGTTTCTTGATCAGACTTCGGTGTTGGATGAATTCAATGCCGAGCTGTGCAATGCCCTGACGGGGCGTAGCGATGGTGCGCAGATGTTGCGTCGGTTGCAGGCCGCACAGCTGTTCATCATTGCCCTGGATGAGCAGGGTGAGTGGTTTCGTTACCACCACCTGTTCGCCGAGTTTCTTCAGGGCCGGCTTAGCCGTAATGGCGACCCCACGCATTTGCTGCATGCCGCTGCGCGCTGGTGCGAAAGCCATGAGCTGGCAGACAAGTCGGTCAAATACGCCTTGCGCGCGCGCGATTACAGTTTTGCCGCCGAATTGCTGGAGCGGCAGGGCGCCAGCCTGATTGCCAGCAATCAGGTGTACGGCATTTTGGCGGTGCTCAAGGATGTGCCAGCAGAGGTGATTTGTGAGCACCCGGTGTTCCAGATTTTCTATGCCTGGCAGCTGGCCTTCGAGCAGAAATATGCCGAGGCTGAGGCGCTGATCGAGGAGGTCAGTACACGCTTGATGCAAGGGCGTGGCAAACCGATGCACTTCGGGCTGGCAGTGTTGCTGGCGGTGGCTCAGGTGCTCAAGGCGCTGGTGTTGCTGTATCAGGACAAGCTGGAGGCTGCGCTGAAGGTTGCCCGTCATTGGCTGGCCTTGGTGCCAGATAATCAGCCAATCTTTCGCGCCAGCCTGTCGTGCATCCAGGCAGCTGCGTACGCTTTGCTTGGAGAGTTCGGTGATGCGGCCAAATCGATTGCCGTGGCGCGTGACAATCTGCAGCAGGCCGACAGTGAATACCTGCATGCGGTGGTCAGTCTGATCGAGTCATTGATCTGCAAGGAAATGGGCCAGCCAGAGCGCGGCAGGGGGCTTGCCGAGAGTGCACGCGCGCGGGTCGAGCAGGTATTTGGTAGGCGCAGTCGGGTGGGTGGGCCGTTGGCGCTGGCCTATGCCGACCTGCTTTACGAGCAGGATCGGCATGCGGCGATTCTCGCCGAGCTGCCACTGGCCACGACCTGGCGTGATGTGGCGACACCGGTTGAGTTGATCAGCCGCGGCAAACTGGTCATGGCCAAGGCGCGTTTCTTTGCCGGGGAGGGTGAGTCGGCGCTGGCGGAGCTGGATGAGTGGCTGGCCGGTTTGCACGGCCCTGGCTACGAGCGCGTCTACGCCCTGGGTATGAGCTGCAAGGTGCAGTTCCTGCTCTGGTTACGTCGGCCGAATGAGGCTGAGCGCACCTGTCTTCAGCAGCAGCGCCATCTGGCTGTACTGCCCGCGGGGCGCTATGCCGATGCGGAAACCGTACAGGCACTCTCCGAAGCGCGCCTGGCGCTGACCGAGCGGCGCGCCGACAAGGCGCAAACGGTGCTTGAGGCCAGCCTGGCCAAACAGACGGCTGAGCATCAGCGCGATCGGCGCCTACGTCTGGCCCTGTTACTTTCTGTGGCGTATTGGCGCAAAGGTAACAGCGACAAAGCCTTCGCCCTGTTTAAACAGACCCTGGAGGATGCCTGGAGCAGTGGTTACCGACGCATCTTCCTGGATGACGCGTTGTGGTTGCTACCGCTCTGGGACGCCTGGCACGCGGCTGAGCCCAAGCGCGCGGGAGCCTGGCAGGGGCTGGCTGAGCAGTTGCGTGAACAATGCCGTCGGTTGTCCATTGATCTTGAAACTTTCGATGAAAATCAAGATGTTAGCCATAGGGAGCGGGAAATCCTACGGTTTGTCGCCGCCGGGTTGTCGAATCGCGATATTGCCCAGGCGGTGCACCTGTCCGAGGCAACCATCAAATGGCACCTGCATAACCTGTTCGCCAAGCTGGGGGTGCGTAGCCGTACTCAAGCCGTATTGAAGGGCAAAAGTATGGGGTTGTTGAGCGAGGCCTGAGAAATGTTGGGGTTGGTGGCGGTAATCGGCGCTCCATCCCTTGGATGGGCTGGCAGCCAGGGCGGGCACCAGTAGCTTTAGCGTCAGGACGAGAAGCATGTTGCTTCACGATTCCAAGCCTGGCGCGATTAAGGAAGCAGTGTCAGACCTGGTAAGTGGCGTGAGCCGCTGGAGCTGAGAAGGACAGGAGTCCAGAGCAGCCTGCCGGGGACAACCCATACGTGAACTGTGGAGACAATAACAATGAAAACCCTCAAACAACTGGCTCTGGCTACCGCTGTTCTGGCTGTTCCTTTTATGGCTCAGGCTGAACTCAAAGCCATGGATGACACCGCTCTGGCAACCGTAACCGGTCAAGACGGCATCAGCATCTCCGGTAGCTTCAACGGCACCATCGGCAGCCTGGTGTACACCGATGGCGACACCGGCGGTGGTTCGCTGCGTCTGGAGACTGTTTCCTTCACAGGCTTCAACATCTCTGACTCTGCGCCGGTAAAAGTTGACGTGGTCGAGAATGGCAGCGGCACTCAGCAGCTGCAAATCAGCCTGCCGACCATTACTGGTCAATTGAGCGTTGGTGCCATCAAAGTCGGTGGCGCAAGCGCTGCCAGCATCGGCTCTCTGGCTGTGAACGACATGAACATGGCCGGCACCACCGTTAAAGTCTGGGGCCACTAAGTTCGCTTAGTTGCTGCGTGTGATGAAAAGTCTTACCGGCTTCGGCCGGTAGGGCTTTTCTCTTGATGGGCAGGAGTGCAGTGGGCGAATGATCGAGATTTTGCTGGGCAGCCTGATTGGGGTGTGGGGGTTCACCGAAGCAGTGGACACCAAACCACCTGCACCGGGTACGGTTTATATCAATCAGCACTTGTTGCCGGATGGCCCTCTGCGCGAGACCGTAACGCTTGAACCCATGAGTCAGCTGCAGTTTCGCAATGTGATTCGCCAGGCCTATGACTACAGCTGCGGTTCGGCAGCCCTGACTTCGCTGCTGGATTATTTCCTCGGGCGCAACCTGCAGGAGCGTCAGGTGATGGAGGGTTTGCTGCAGTTTGGTGAGGCCGACAAAATTGTTGAGCGGCGTGGTTTCTCCCTGCTTGATATGAAGCGCTTTGTCACGGCGCTGGGTTACAAAAGTGGTGGTTTTCGCGCGGCCTTTGCCGATCTCGATGAGCTTGAGCATCCAGCCATCGTGCCTATCGAATATGCCGGCTTTAAGCACTTTGTGGTGGTGCGCGATGTGTACAACGACCATGTGTTTGTTGCTGATCCTGCGCTGGGAAATATCAGTTTTACCCGGACACGGTTTGAGGAAATCTGGGATCAGAACGTAGTGTTCGTGATTTTTCCCAATGGTAATGAACCACCTAATGCCCTTGCCTTAACCGAGCAGGACTTGCGCATCATTGATGATCGCACCGTCAGCTTGTTGGCATTTCGTGAGTTCCCGCAAATGACCAAGTTCATCGACAACCAAGCCACAGAGCTGGGGTCGGGGGGCGACATTCGGTACATCCGACGTAAGTAATAACGCCCGGCATAACAATAATATTTGGGGGCTGTGCCATGAGAGTGTTGCGTTGTGTATGGCTGGCCATACTGGCAGGTGCTGCCAGTTCAGCGGTGTATGCCGATCCGGCGTCTGTTGATCAGGCGCGTGAGGCACTGAGTAAGCAGGAAGACGATGCGGACAGCGCCAAAGCGCTGGAGCAGGTGTTCCAGGCAGCAGAAAAAAGCTACACCCTGCTGAAAAAGGGTGAGCGAACCCTGACCTATGGTTTTGACTACTCCCTGGTGCGCGACACAGTGATCGAGACCGTGCGCACCGGTAACAATGTCTTCAGCGTGATCGGGCAGAGTGAGGCGCAACACACCTTTACCAACTCATTCACCTTTGACTACGGCGTCTGGGACAACCTGACGTTCAGTGTGCGCCTACCCATGGTGGCCAAGTACGACACTGAGCGCGATCTGAATGCATACAGCCTTGGCGATATTTCCGCCAGCCTGCGCTGGCAACCCTGGACTTCTCTGCGCGGTAAGCCGGTTACCACCCTATACGCCACCCTCGGACTGCCGACTGGTAACAGCCCTTATGACATCAACTCACAGAGCGATCTGTCTACTGGCAGTGGCACCTACAGCCTGGGTGTCGGTGCGAACCTTTCTTATGTGATCGACCCCGTGGTGCTGTTCGGTTCGCTTGGTTACACCTACAACATGCCCATTACGGGCATCGGTCAGGTGCGCGGTGGTCGCTTGCTTGAAGAGGTCGACCCCGGCTCGTCCTTCTCCTTGAGCATGGGCTTTGCCTATGCCTTGTCCTATGACGTGTCATTGGCGACCTCCTATCAGATGTCACACTCGCTGAGACCGACCTTCACCTTCGCTGACGGTGAGGCTGAAGGCAAAGGCCAGACCAGCGCCGTGATGAACTTCTCGTTGGGGTTGCGTACTTCGCCGGAGCATATCGTCAACGTCAATGCTGGCTTCGGGATGACCGAGGACTCGCCGGATGTACTGTTGGGCATCTCCATGCCTTTGGATATCAAAGGCCTGAAGGCCCAATAGACGCGAGCGAGCACTCCATGAACATGCGAATTTCGCTGCTTGCGCAGGCGATATTTTGGGCCTCTACGCTTTGTGCAGGCCTGGCCCAGGCACAACTGGCTCAGAACCTGACCATTGGCAGCCCCAAAGCCATGGCACTTGGCAATGCGGTAACGGCCGACTTTACCGGCATTGACTCCGTGCACTACAACCCGGCCGCTTTGAGCAAGCTCAAAGGGCGGCAGACAACGGTCAAGTTCATCACCGGGATGATGGATATTCGTGCTGAGTTCGATGCTCCTCCCGGTTATGGCAGCAGCTTTCTCGGTTTGAAAAATGACCCTGTAGCCAACTCATCTAGTCGGGCTGGTGCTGCCATGATGTACCTGCCAGGTGTTGGCGGTGCTACCGAGTTGCCGATGCTATTTGCTCCGCTGGCAGGGTTATCGATCAACCCTCCGGGCTCAAAACTCACTTTTGCAACCAATATGTACACGCCGCAGGCGTTGGGTTTTGCCCGTGATGATGATGATCCGGGGCGCTATCAGGGCAAGGAGTTGGTGCTCCAGCGACTGACCTATTTCTCGCCCTCGCTGGCTTATCAGGTCAACGATGAGCTGTCAGTTGGTTTGTCCATCGGCTTTTCCCATCAGGCCATGGCGCTTAACCAGGACTTTCGCGCGCCAGGTATTCTCACTGGGTTTGTTGGGGTGGCCCAGGATGCGCTATGTCTGGTGGACAACAACCCGTTTGAGATATTTCTGAATATCTGCGGCGGTGAGCTGGGACCGTTTACTGATATCGCCAATATCGATATCGATATGCAGCAGACACTTTCACCAACCTGGAACGTTGGCTTTCTCTGGGAGCCGAACGACTGGTTTGCCCTCGGCGCGGTGTATCAGAGCGAAGCCCGAATGCGCCTGAAAGGGCAGTATGTGGTTGACTATTCCGAAGGCTGGCAGGGCTTTTGGCAAGGGCTGGACGACTCGTTTATCGGTGCTGTATTCAACACCCTTACACCTGACGGGTTATTCGACAAGGAGCGCGGTAATGTGTCATTGAACATGACCTATCCCGCGCACTTTGCGACCGGCATCAAATTCAAACCGCATGACCGCTGGCAGATCAACCTGGACGTGAAGTGGACAGACTACGACGCTTGGGATCAGTTTGAGCTGGAGTTTGATCGGCAGCTGGATATCTTGACCATCGCCAGTTTGTTCTCGCCGAAAAACGCAACCTCGACCACTATCATTCTCGATCGCGGCTATGAGTCTGTATGGAGTTGGGCGATTGGTGTGGAGTATCAGGTCAATGATCGCCTGAGCCTGCGCATGGGGTATGAGCCCCGGCCATCAGCTATTCCTGCGAACAAGGCCGATATATTGGCGCCGCTGGGCGATGCCAAACTCTATGGCCTGGGCCTAGGCTACCAGTGGGACAAAGACACGGTGATTGATCTGGGTTTCAATTACCTGGTCAGCAAACAGGACATCCCCGCGCGCTCCAGCTGCAACATCAACTGTTCGACCATCGACAGTATGGTGTACAACCCCTATGCCGATCTTGATGTGAAAACCAGTGTTAAGGCCTATGTGCTGGCCTTGACCTATCGCACCACTTTCTAGGTTTCTGTTATGCGCGTGCTGTTGGTTCTGTTCGGGTTGTTGGTTTGTCTGCAAGCAAGTGCCAACGGCCGTTACCTGACCTGGGTTGATGATCAGGGTAGGGTGCATAACACCTTTGTGGGCGACCGTTATGCGGCCCATCAGCATGCGGCTGCCACTACGATCCAGCGCAGTGATCAGGCCCGTTTGCGTGACGAGGCGGGGGCTGGAAGTTGGCCGGGCAGTAAGAGTACGGGCGAAAGCAAGCGGCGTTATTTCACCTGGGTAGATGCCAGTGGCAATCTGCAGAACAGTTTTTACGCCGGCCAGCAGATTCAGGCTGGAGGCAATGAGGTGCTGCTGGGAACGGGTGAACGCTCCGGCGCCTATATCAGTTCGGATGTGCTGGAAGGGCGTGATTTTGCTCGGGATGAGCAGGATGGCCGCTACTTCACCTGGGTTGACGAGCAGGGTCGCATGCGCAACTCCAAAGTGCCGCCCAAAGGCGCCAAAGCGCCAACGCCGACCTTGCACAATGTACCGCTGACCCAGGGGCGAGAAGTGACCTTCGACGCCAAACCTCAGAGCCTTCCGGGGTTAGACGGGCAACCGACGGCGGCCATGCAGGCCCTGCTGGCAGGCACAGAGGCCAAAAGCGAAGGACGTTATCAGGCATTGCTCGAACGGTGTTGTGGGCAGTTGAACGAGGATGATTTCACCCTACTCAGCGCTGATGAACCACGCTATGAAGAGCTAAATCGTTTTTCCCCCAGCCTGGAATTCCCCATGGGCAAGAGCTACTACGCTGCCCTGAAATTGCCACGCTCGCAGTATGACTTCGGTTTGCGCATTCGCAGCTTTGCCAACAAGAAGGTGGCCTATCCCTCTTTGCTGTTCCTTGATCAGGCCAAGCAACCGACTCGCTTGGTCAGTGACGCGGTGTACCAGCTGCATGCCGAAACCTGGTACCGCTATGCCTTTATCGAGGGCACGGTGCCGGTGAGGGCGGCAGCGGGTGAGCACTATGTATTGTTATTGACCACGGATGAGGATCGCAGCCTGCAAACCCTGGATAACAAACCGTTCAAGCGTCCCTTGCAGGCCTTGGCGTTGGATGAAGCCGGCATGCAGAGCCATGCCCACAGTGATGAAGGCGCGTTTGAGCTGGCCATCGTGCGCTGAGTGAACCGAACAGCAGCCAATAAAAAGCCCGGATGATTCCGGGCTTTTTATTGCGGGTCAGGTATTCATATCTGGGCGATTGATACGTGACCGAACAGCTCTTGCGAGAAGCGCACGCGTTCCTCGGCAGTTTCCACGATGCCTTTTTGGGCGAGTTCGGCCAGACGCGCTTCGACGGCATGGGCACGATGCGTCAGGCCGCAGTCGTTGGCGATCTGGATGTTCAGGCCGGGGCGGGCGTTGAGTTCGAGAATCAACGGGCCTTTGTCCTGGTCCAGCACCATGTCGACACCGATATAGCCCAGGCCGCACAGCTCGTAGCAGCCAGCGGCGAGCTTCATAAAGCCGTCCCAGTTCGGCAGTTGCACGCCGTCCACCGCGTTGGTGGTGTCCGGGTGTTTGCTGATCTTGTTGTTCAGCCAGGTGCCGCGCAGGGTCACGCCGGTGGCCAGGTCCACACCCACGCCGATGGCACCCTGGTGCAGGTTGGCCTTGCCGCCGGATTGACGGGTCGGCAAACGCAGCATGGCCATGACCGGATAACCCATCAGCACGATGATGCGAATATCCGGCACGCCTTCATAGCTGATGCTTTTGAAGATCTGATCCGGGGTGACGCGGTATTCGATCAGTGCACGATCCCGGTGGCCGCCCAGAGAGTAGAGGCCGGTGAGGATGCTGGAGATCTGATGCTCGATCTCCTCATGACTGATGATCTTGCCCGAGACGGTTTTGTACTTGTCTTCAAAACGGTCGGCAATCACCAGAATGCCGTCACCGCCAGCGCCCTGCGCCGGCTTGACCACGAAGTCCGGGCGATCGCCAATGATCGTGCGCAGGTTGTCGATGCCTTTTTCGGTGTCGATGATGCCGTACATCTCTGGCACATCGATGCCCGCTTCGATGGCGCGCATCTTGGTGATGATCTTGTCATCCACAATCGGATACAGGTGCCGTTTGTTGTACTTCAGCACATAGTCCGCGTTACGCCGATTGATGCCCATGATGCCTTTGGCTTCAAGGGCTTTCCACGTCTTGATCAGACCGAACATGGCATTAGTCCTTGAGGAAGGCTTTGAAGCGGAACAGTTCGGTCAGGCGGTAGCCACGGTAGCGACCCATCGCCAACATAAAGCCCACCAGAATCATCAGTACGGCCGGGAAGGTGAACACGAAGTAGTTCAACTCCGGCACGCTCATCAGCAGGTGCGCCAAGGTAGCGGCGAACAAAGTACCGATGGCAACCTTGAAGGCATGGCCACCGCCGCGCTCTTCCCAGGTGATCGACAGGCGTTCGATGGTCATGGTCAGAATCACCATCGGGAACAGGGCTACCGACAGACCGCGCTCCAGGCCGAGTTTATGGCTGAAGAGGCTGATCACAGCAATCAGCACCACCACGAACGTCAGTACCACCGACAATCGCGGCAGCATCTGTAGTTTCAGGTGTTCGAGGTAGGAGCGCAGTGACAGGCCCAGTGCGGTAATCACAGTAAACAGCACGATACCGAAGCCCAGTTGGGTTTCGCGGAAGGCCAGGGCAATCAGTACTGGGGTGAAGGTACCCAGGGTTTGCAGGCCGCCGAGGTTGCGCAGGATCAGGATCACCAGCACGCCAATCGGGATCATCACCATGATCATGAAGGTTTGTTGGGTCTGCAGTGGCAGGCCGTAAAGGCTGTACTCGAGGAAGTCGGCGTCGGTGTTTTCATCCGTCAGCTTGGCCAGGCGAATGGCGTTCATCTCGCTGTTGTTCAGGCTGAAACTGACCTGTGCCTGCTTGCCACCTTCCAGGCTGACCAGGTTGTCATCACCTATCCACCAAACAAGACGATCAACTGGCAGACCCTGCTCGCCGCTTTCCGGGTTGAAGTACAGCCATTTTTCGCCGTTGAAGCTGCGCAGCCACAATTCTGGGCTCTGTTGAATTTCGGAAGCCAGGCGAATGGTGTGCACGCGCTCCATCGGCACGTGGGCGATGGACAGCAACAGTTCGATGACCTTGGCTTTGTTCGGGGTCGACGCATCGCCGCTCAGCAGCAGTTTGACGTTGTCGTCATTGCTGTTGTTGACGCGTTTGATGGTTTCGCTGATGAAGGTTTCGACGTCGGCAGAATGCTGGCGGATCGGTGCCAGAAGCGCTTCGGCCGCAATTTTCTCAACCCCCTCAACCGGGATGCTGTCACGGAAGATCGGGCCCTTGGCCTTGGCCTGCTCACCGCTGTAGCGCTTGGTCAGTACCAGGCGGTAGTACAGGGTTTGCTTGCCGCTGGCACGGCGGGCGGACCAGGTGACTTTGCGGTTGCCATCGGCGCGGTTGATGCTCACGCCGTAGTTGTTCGAGATAAAGCTCTCGTTGAGGCTAACGTAATCCTGGGCCAGCGGCGGTACAAACATCTGCAGTTTGACCGGCTCACGTGGATTGGCCTGGAATTCGACCTTGGCGTCGATGTTCCACAGGTCGTCAGTCTCATCTTCAGTCATCGGGATGCCGAGGATAAAGATCTGATAAGCCGTAATCATAACGCCCAGGCTCACGAGGAGTATGACCAGGACTTTCAGATGGAGGGTAAGAGAGCGCATGGGAATTACTCGCCAGGGTTTGCGTCAGGGGTGCAAGCAGGCTTGCCTGCTGCGTATTTAAGACTCGGGTCGACCAGGGCCGAAAAGCGCTTGAGTGCTTCTGAGCCTATCAACAACGGGTATTGGAATGCACTGCGGTCGGTCAAGTTCACTTCAATTGTGCGCAGGCTGTGACCCATGCAGACATCCATCTCGATCACCGGGCGCGCCGTGTAGGTTTTTTCTTCCTCTGGATCATAGTCGCCTGCACGCCGTTTGATCTTGCTGATCCGCGCCAGGGGGCGCTCGATCGGGCTGGTGTGGGCTTCGTCGATGGCCAGGTAGAAACGCACCCAGGTTTCCCCGTCGCGTTTGAAGCGTTTGATGTCACGGGCGCTGAGCGAGGCGGTCTTGGCGCCGGTGTCGAGTTTGGCGGCCAGCTTCAGGTCGAGGTCGAACAGGCGGACGTATTCATTAAGCCCATAGACTGTCTTCTCCGCGGCAAGGCTCAGGCCGGGGGCAAGTAGCAGGCATAGCAGCAGGAGGGCGGGCTTTAGTGTCATAAGTCCTGGCGGCATGGTGTTTATAAAGAAGAAAGCGTCCATGTGCCTGCCTGGTGGCCGGCAGGTCTGCTTCTGGAGTCTAGCAGGCACTCTGCAATTCCTCCGCGAGCGCCAAACGGGCGGCATTCTAACATGGGGTTTTTCAGTCCGGACAGGCGCTTATGGGCGTTTGTGCAAGTAAGGTCGCGTTGTTACTCGACTAAAGTCATTGCGAATATTGTCGACAGTTGTGTTGGTTTGTTTGACATGATTGCGCTTGAGGCGTAATTTTTCGGCATTGAATCAGTCTAGTGTCGACAATATGTTGGATGTCTCTGAGTCACTTGAAACGCTTCAGGAAGATTCTGAAACGCTTTCCGAGCAGGTTTTTCGGCGCATCCAGGCGGCCATCGTCAAGGGCGAGATTGCTCCGGGCAGCAAGATTTCCGAGCCGGAGTTGGCGCGAACCTATGGCATCAGCCGTGGTCCGCTGCGTGAGGCGATCCATCGCCTGGAAGGGCAGAAGTTACTGGTGCGGGTGCCGCATATCGGCGCGCGGGTGGTGTCGCTCAGCCATGCCGAGTTGATCGAGCTCTATGAAATTCGCGAATCCCTGGAAGGCATGGCCTGCCGCTTGGCTGCCGAGCGCATGACCCAGGCGGAGATTGACGAGTTACGCCAGGTGCTGAACCTGCATGAGCAGGACGCGGCCTTCAAGGCAGGCGTCGGCTACTACCAACAGGAAGGCGATTTCGATTTCCATTACCGCATCATCCAGGGCAGCGGTAACAAGACCCTGACTCAGATGCTCTGTGGCGAGCTCTATCAGTTGGTGCGCATGTACCGCCTGCAGTTCTCTGCGACGCCCAATCGGCCGCGACAGGCCTTTGCCGAACACCACCGTATTCTTGATGCCATCGCCGACCGAGACGGCGAGCTGGCCGAGTTATTGATGCGCCGCCATATCGGTGCGTCCAAACGCAATATCGAGCGCCATTTCTCCAGCAGCACGGGCGCACACACCAAGACAGCCAAACCACGAGGTGAGTCATGAGTCAGCTTTCCCCAGGCCAGCGTTTCCGTCAGGCGCTTGCCATCGAGTCGCCCTTGCAGGTAATCGGTGCGATCAATGCCAACCACGCCTTGCTGGCCAAACGCGCAGGTTTCAAGGCCATTTACCTGTCTGGTGGCGGGGTCGCGGCTGGTTCCCTCGGTTTGCCCGATCTGGGTATCAACACCCTGGATGACGTGCTCACCGACGTGCGCCGTATCACCGACGTCTGCGACCTGCCGCTGTTGGTGGATATCGATACGGGCTTTGGTCCCAGTGCCTTCAATATCGAACGCACCATCAAGAACCTGATCAAGGCCGGCGCGGCTGCCGCGCACATCGAGGATCAGGTCGGTGCCAAGCGCTGTGGCCACCGTCCGGGCAAGGAGATCGTTTCCTGCGAGGAAATGGTCGACCGCGTGCGCGCTGCCGCCGGTGCCAAGACCGATCCTGACTTCTTTCTGATTGCCCGCACCGACGCGATTCAAGCTGAGGGTGTAGACGCCGCCATCGAGCGCTGCCAGCGCTACGTGGAAGCCGGTGCCGACGGTATTTTCGCCGAGGCCGCCTATGACCTGCCGACCTACAAACGCTTCGTCGATGCGCTGAATGTGCCGGTACTGGCCAATATCACCGAATTCGGTGCCACGCCGTTGTTCAGCCGTGACGAGCTGGCTTCGGTCGGCGTGGCCATTCAGCTCTACCCGCTGTCGGCCTTCCGCGCCGCCAACAAGGCGGCAGAAAGTGTCTACACCTCGATTCGCCAGAACGGCCACCAGAAAGACGTGATCGAGCTGATGCAGACCCGTGCCGAGTTGTACGACCGCATCGGCTACCACGCCTTCGAGCAGAAACTCGACGCCCTGTTTGCCGCAAAAAAATAACAATGCATCAACCGGATTTGAGGAGATAAGCATGAGCGCAACCCCGGAAACCACACCAGGCTTCAAGCCGAAGAAATCCGTGGCCCTCTCTGGCACCGCCGCTGGCAACACCGCCCTGTGCACCGTCGGCCGTACTGGCAACGACCTGCACTACCGCGGCTATGACGTGCTGGATTTCGCCAACCGCTGCGAGTTCGAGGAAATCGCTCACCTGCTGGTCCATGGCAAGCTGCCCAACGTCGCTGAGCTGAACGCTTACAAGAGCAAACTCAAGGCCCTGCGCGGCATTCCGGCCGCCCTCAAGGCGTCACTGGAGCAACTGCCGCCATCGGCCCATCCGATGGATGTGATGCGCACCGCCGTGTCCGTGCTTGGCTGCGTGTCGCCGGAGAAGGACGACCACAATCATCCGGGCGCTCGTGACATCGCCGACAAGCTGATGGCCTCGCTGGGTTCCGCGCTGCTGTACTGGTACCACTTCAGCCACAATGGCAAGCGCATCGACGTGGAAACCGACGACGACTCAATCGGCGGCCACTTCCTGCATCTGTTGCATGGCGAGAAGCCGCGCGAGTCCTGGGTGCGCGCCATGCACACCTCGCTCAACCTGTATGCCGAGCACGAATTCAACGCCTCGACCTTCACCTCGCGGGTGATCGCCGGCACCGGTTCCGACATGTATTCCTGCATCGCCGGCGCCATCGGCGCGCTGCGCGGGCCGAAACACGGTGGCGCCAACGAAGTGGCCTTCGAGATCCAGAAGCGCTACGACAACCCGGACGAGGCCGAGGCCGATATCCGCGCCCGTGTGGAGAAGAAGGAAGTGGTGATCGGCTTCGGTCACCCGGTCTACACCGTGTCGGACCCGCGCAACAAGGTGATCAAGGAAGTGGCGCATGAGCTGTCGCTTGAACAGTCCAACACCAAGATGTACGACATCGCCGAGCGCCTGGAAACCATCATGTGGGACATCAAGAAGATGTTCCCCAACCTCGATTGGTTCAGCGCGGTCAGCTACCACATGATGGGTGTGCCCACCGCCATGTTCACTCCGCTGTTCGTCATTGCCCGCACTTCGGGTTGGTCTTCTCACGTCATCGAGCAGCGCATCGACGGCAAGATCATTCGTCCGAGCGCCAACTACACCGGCCCCGAAGACCTCAAGTTCGTGCCGCTCAAGGACCGCAAATAATGAGCAGCTCAGTCAACACTCAATACCGCAAGCCGCTCGTCGGCACCACGTTGGATTACTTCGACACCCGCGAGGCGGTCGATGCCATCGCCCCAGGCGCCTATGCCAAGCTGCCGTACACCAGCCGCGTACTGGCTGAGCAACTGGTGCGTCGTTGTGAGCCGGAAGCCCTGACCGATGCACTCAAGCAGCTGATTGAGCGCAAGCAGGAACTGGATTTCCCCTGGTATCCGGCGCGCGTGGTCTGCCACGACATCCTCGGCCAGACGGCCCTGGTCGATCTGGCCGGTTTGCGCGATGCCATCGCTGAGCAGGGCGGTGATCCGGCCAAGGTAAACCCGGTAGTGCCGACTCAGCTGATCGTCGACCACTCACTGGCTGTGGAATTCGGCGGTTTCGATCCGGATGCGTTCGAGAAGAACCGCGCGGTGGAAGAGCGCCGCAACGAAGACCGCTTCCACTTTATCGAATGGACCAAAACCGCGTTCAAAAACGTCGACGTGATCCCGGCCGGCAACGGCATCATGCACCAGATCAACCTGGAGAAAATGAGCCCGGTGATCCAGGCGCGCGGCGGCATTGCCTTCCCGGACACCTGCGTCGGCACCGACTCGCACACCCCGCATGTGGATGCCCTGGGCGTAATCGCCATCGGCGTTGGCGGCCTGGAAGCGGAAACCGTGATGCTCGGTTTGCCGTCGATGATGCGCCTGCCCGATATCGTCGGCGTCAAACTGACCGGTAAGCGCCAGCCTGGGATTACCGCCACCGATATCGTTCTGGCGCTGACCGAGTTTCTGCGCAAGGAGCGGGTGGTCGGGGCCTGGGTCGAGTTCTTCGGCGAGGGTGCGGACAGCCTGTCCATCGGCGATCGCGCGACCATCTCCAATATGTGCCCGGAATATGGCGCCACGGCGGCGATGTTCTATATCGACCAGCAGACCATCGACTACCTCAAACTCACCGGGCGTGAGCCGGAGCAGGTGGCCCTGGTTGAGCAGTACGCCAAGACCACCGGTCTGTGGGGCGATACCTTGGCCACTGCTGAATACGAGCGCGTGCTGAGCTTCGACCTGTCGACCGTGGTGCGCAACATGGCTGGCCCGAGCAACCCGCACAAGCGTCTACCGACTTCGGCACTTCACGAGCGTGGTATTGCTGACGAGGCCAAGTTGGCCGCCGGAAAGGTGGAAGAGGGCGAGGGCTTGATGCCGGATGGTGCGGTGATCATTGCTGCCATCACCAGCTGCACCAATACCTCCAACCCGCGTAACGTGGTGGCCGCCGGTTTGCTGGCGAAAAAAGCCAACGCACTGGGCCTGGTGCGCAAGCCGTGGGTCAAAACGTCGTTCGCGCCGGGTTCGAAAGTCGCCAAGCTGTATCTGGAAGAGGCTGGCCTGCTGAGCGAGCTGGAAAAACTTGGCTTCGGCATCGTCGCCTACGCCTGCACCACCTGTAACGGCATGTCCGGTGCGCTGGACCCGGTGATCCAGCAGGAAATCATCGACCGCGACCTGTACGCCACGGCGGTACTCTCCGGTAACCGCAACTTCGACGGGCGCATTCACCCGTATGCCAAGCAGGCCTTCCTCGCCTCGCCGCCGCTGGTGGTGGCCTACGCCATCGCCGGCACTGTGCGCTTCGATATCGAGCAGGATGTGCTGGGTTTTGATGCGAACGGCAAGCCGATCACCCTGAAAGATCTGTGGCCGAGCGACGAGGAGATCGACGCCATTGTCGCGGCCTCGGTGAAGCCTGAGCAGTTCAAGCAGATCTACATCCCGATGTTCGATCTGGGCGCCTTTGAAGAAGCCGAGAGCCCGCTGTACGACTGGCGTCCGCAGTCCACCTACATCCGTCGTCCGCCGTACTGGGAAGGCGCGTTGGCTGGCGAGCGCACGCTCAAGGGCATGCTCCCGCTGGCGATCCTGCCGGACAACATCACCACGGATCACCTGTCGCCCTCCAACGCCATCCTGCTGGACAGCGCTGCGGGCGAATACCTGCACAAAATGGGTTTGCCGGAAGAGGACTTCAACTCCTACGCGACTCATAGGGGGGACCATTTGACCGCGCAACGCGCTACGTTCGCCAACCCGCAACTGGTCAACGAAATGGCCGTGGTCGACGGCGCGGTGAAGAAAGGTTCGCTGGCTCGCGTCGAACCGGAAGGCAAGGTGATGCGCATGTGGGAAGCGATCGAAACCTACATGAACCGCAAGCAGAACCTGATCATCGTCGCTGGCGCCGATTACGGTCAGGGCTCGTCGCGCGATTGGGCGGCCAAGGGCGTGCGCCTGGCCGGTGTGGAAGTGATTGCCGCCGAAGGCTTCGAGCGTATCCACCGTACCAATCTGGTGGGCATGGGCGTGCTGCCGGTCGAGTTCAAGCCGGGTACCACCCGTCTGACCCTTGGCCTCGATGGCACTGAGACTTACGACATCCAGGGCGATGTATCGCCACGCTGCGACCTGACCCTGGTGGTCAATCGCCGTAATGGTGAAGTGGTCAAAGTGCCGGTGACCTGCCGTCTGGATACTGCCGCTGAAGTCCATGTGTACAAGGCGGGCGGTGTGCTGCAGCGCTTTGCTCAGGACTTCCTCGAGTCGACAGTAGCCGTTTAAACGCGATCCCGTAGGGTGCGCTGTGCGCGCCACAGGCAACGATGTTTGGGCCGGTGCGCACGGTGCACCCTACGGGTATCTCCGAATTGTTCAGGAGCGATTTCATGGCTTACGCCCCGCAAATCAAAATCCCCGCCACCTATATGCGCGGTGGCACGAGTAAGGGCGTGTTCTTCCGCCTGCAGGATCTGCCACCAAGCTGTCAGGTGCCAGGTGAGGCCCGTGACAAGCTGTTTATGCGAGTGATCGGCAGTCCCGATCCGTACAGCGCGCATATCGATGGCATGGGCGGCGCGACGTCTTCGACCTCCAAGTGCGTGATCCTGTCGAAAAGCAGTCAGCCCGATCACGATGTCGACTACCTCTACGGCCAGGTCTCCATCGACAAGGCCTTCGTCGACTGGAGCGGCAACTGCGGCAACCTGTCTACCGGTGCCGGTGCGTTTGCCATTCATGCCGGTCTGCTTGACCCTGCGCGTATCCCGGAAAACGGCGTGTGTGTGGTGCGTATCTGGCAGGCCAATATTCAGAAAACCATCATCGCCCATGTGCCGGTCAGCAATGGTCAGGTGCAGGAAACCGGCGACTTCGAGTTGGACGGGGTGACCTTCCCAGCGGCGGAAATCGTGCTGGAATTCCTTGATCCATCCGACGATGGCGAGGAAGGCGGCTCGATGTTCCCCACCGGCAATCTGGTCGACGACCTGGAAGTGCCGGGCGTCGGCACCTTCAAGGCGACCATGATCAGCGCCGGTATTCCCACCGTGTTCGTCAATGCCGAGGACATCGGCTATCAGGGCACCGAGCTGCGCGAGGCGATCAATGGCGATCCGGCACAGCTGGCGCGCTTCGAAAAGATTCGCGTGGCCGGCGCGTTGCGCATGGGCCTGATCAAGACGGCCGAAGAGGCATTGACTCGTCAGCACACGCCGAAGATCGCCTTCGTCAGTTCGCCCAAGTCCTACAAGGCTTCCAGTGGCAAAGAGATCGAGGCAGGTGAGGTGGACCTGCTGGTGCGTGCGCTGTCCATGGGCAAGCTGCACCACGCCATGATGGGTACCTGCGCGGTGGCCATCGGCACGGCGGCGGCTGTTCCGGGCACGCTGGTCAATCTTGCAGCGGGCGGTAGTGAACGTGAAGCGGTGCGCTTCGGTCATCCGTCCGGAACACTGCGGGTCGGCGCGCAGGCCAGGCAGGTTGACGGTCAGTGGACGGTGACCAAGGCCATCATGTCGCGTTCGGCGCGCATTCTGATGGAAGGCTGGGTGCGAGTGCCGGGGGATTCGTTCTGATCGGGTGATCTGGAAAAGGCTCGAAGTTGTCGGGCCTTTTCTTTATAGGTCAATGGGTTGTGCGGGTTACTTGAGGCGGCGTTCGACGCCTTTTTCCACCAGGATCTTGGCGGAGATTTCTTCCACCGAGAAATGCGTGGAATTGATGAAGTTGATGTTCTCGCGGCGGAACAGGTTTTCCACCTCGCGCACTTCAAACTCGCACTGGGCGTAGCTGGCGTAACGGCTGTTGGGCTTGCGTTCGTTGCGAATGGCGGTGAGCCGATCCGGGTCGATGGTCAGGCCGAACAGCTTGTCCTTGTAGGTCTTCAGCGCGGCTGGTAATTGCAGGCGCTCCATGTCGTCTTCGGTCAGCGGGTAATTGGCCGCGCGAATACCGTACTGCATGGCCATGTACAGGCAGGTGGGGGTTTTGCCGCAGCGCGATACGCCGACCAGGATCAGATCGGCCTTGTCGTAGTAATGGGTGCGCGCGCCATCGTCGTTGTCCAGGGCGAAGTTGACTGCCTCAATGCGCTCCATGTAGTTGGAGTTGTGGCCGATGGAGTGCGACTTGCCGACTGAGTAGGAGGAGTGCGAGGTCAGCTCTTGTTCGAGCGGGGCGAGAAAGGTCGAGAAAATATCGATCATGAAGCCTTCAGATTCAGCCAGGATGTCGCGGATGTCCTGGTTGACGATGGTGTCGAAGATGATCGGGCGAGAGCCGTCTTTCTCGGCGGCGCTGTTGATTTGTTGTACCATTGCGCGCGCTTTTTCCACACTGTCGATGTACGGCCGTGTGAGTTTGGTGAAGTCGATGGTTTCAAACTGTGCCAGCAAACTCTGGCCCAGGGTTTCGGCAGTAATGCCGGTGCCATCGGAGATGAAGAAAGCGGTTCGTTTCATTTGCGCCGTGGGCCTTAAGCTGAGGACGAATCTTGGCTATCATAGGCCCGCCTTTGCAGGGCCGATCTGGCCGGCATTGTTACTTATTTTCCAGGGCCAGGCCACAATCGAGCGGGCATGTATGCCGCCGAGCTTTCCCAGCCCCTTGAGCTTTTCCAACACCTTAGTGGAGAGATCACCTTGGTAGAGTACGTAGTTTCCCTCGATAAGCTCGGCAATCACGATGTTGAGCACGTAGGGGGCAAGAACGCCTCCCTGGGCGAGATGATCAGCAACCTGGCTGGTGCTGGTGTATCGGTGCCCGGTGGTTTCGCCACTACGGCTCAGGCCTACCGCGACTTTCTCGAGCAAAGCGGCCTTAACGCACAGATTCACGCTGCCCTCGACGCCCTTGATGTAGACGACGTCAATGCTCTGGCCAAGACCGGCGCGCAGATTCGCCAGTGGGTGATGGATGCGCCATTCCCGGCCGAGCTGGACAAGCAGATCCGTATCGCCTTTGCCGAAATGGCCGGCAGTAACGACAACATGGCCGTGGCCGTGCGTTCCTCCGCTACCGCCGAAGACCTGCCAGATGCCTCGTTTGCAGGTCAGCAGGAAACCTTCCTGAACATCCGTGGCGTGGACAACGTGATCCGCGCCGCCAAAGAGGTATTTGCCTCGCTGTTCAACGACCGCGCCATTGCCTACCGCGTGCACCAGGGCTTTGACCACAAACTGGTCGCCCTATCTGCAGGTGTGCAGCGCATGGTGCGTTCGGAAACCGGCACCGCCGGTGTGATGTTCACTCTGGATACCGAATCGGGCTTCCGCGACGTGGTGTTTATCACCGGCGCTTACGGCCTCGGCGAAACCGTGGTGCAGGGCGCGGTCAACCCTGACGAGTTCTATGTGCACAAGCAGACGCTGGAAGCCGGTCGCCCGGCCATCCTGCGCCGCAACCTGGGCAGCAAAGCCATTAAGATGATCTACGGCGACGAAGCCAAGGCCGGTAAATCGGTCAAGGTGGTGGATGTGGAGCGTGCCGAGCGTGCGCGTTTCTGCCTCAGCGATGCCGAAGTCAGCGAGCTGGCCAAGCAGGCCATGATCATCGAGAAACACTACGGTCGGCCGATGGACATCGAGTGGGCCAAAGACGGCGATGACAACAAGCTCTACATCGTCCAGGCCCGCCCGGAAACCGTGAAAAGCCGCGCCAGCGTCAATGTCATGGAGCGCTACCTGCTCAAGGAAACCGGCACCGTGCTGGTAGAAGGCCGCGCCATCGGGCAGAAGATCGGCGCCGGTAAGGTGCGGGTGATTCACGATGTATCGGAAATGGACAAGGTCCAGCCAGGTGACGTACTGGTTTCCGACATGACCGACCCGGATTGGGAGCCGGTGATGAAGCGCGCCAGCGCTATCGTCACCAACCGTGGCGGTCGTACCTGTCACGCCGCGATCATCGCTCGCGAACTGGGCATTCCTGCCGTCGTCGGTTGCGGCAACGCCACCCAGGTGCTTAAAGACGGCATGGGTGTGACGGTTTCCTGCGCCGAAGGCGACACCGGCTTTATCTTCGAAGGCGAGCTAGGTTTCGATATTCGCAAGAACTCGGTCGACGCCATGCCCGACCTGCCGTTCAAGATCATGATGAACGTCGGCAACCCGGATCGCGCCTTCGACTTCGCGCAACTGCCGAACGAAGGCGTGGGCCTGGCGCGTCTGGAATTCATCATCAACCGCATGATCGGTGTGCATCCCAAGGCGTTGCTGAACTTTGCCGGCCTGCCGCCAGAGATCAAGGACAGCGTTGAGAAGCGCATTGCCGGTTACGACGATCCGGTCAATTTCTACGTCGAGAAGCTGGTTGAGGGCATCAGCACCCTGGCCGCCGCGTTCTGGCCGAAGAAGGTCATCGTGCGTCTGTCGGACTTCAAGTCCAACGAATATGCCAACCTGATCGGCGGCAAGCTCTACGAGCCGGAAGAAGAGAACCCGATGCTCGGCTTCCGTGGCGCTTCGCGTTACATCAGCGAATCGTTCCGTGATTGCTTTGAACTGGAGTGCCGCGCACTGAAGAAAGTGCGCAACGAGATGGGCCTGACCAACGTCGAGATCATGGTGCCGTTCGTACGTACCCTCGGCGAAGCCTCGCAAGTGGTTGAGCTGCTGGCGAAGAATGGCCTGGCGCGCGGTCAGGATGGCCTCAAGGTCATCATGATGTGCGAACTACCGTCCAACGCCATTCTGGCCGAAGAGTTCCTTGAATTCTTCGATGGCTTCTCCATCGGCTCCAACGACCTGACTCAGCTGACCCTGGGGCTGGATCGTGACTCAGGCATCGTCGCCCATCTGTTCGATGAGCGTAACCCGGCGGTGAAGAAGCTGTTGAGCAATGCTATTCAGGCTTGTAACAAGGCTGGCAAGTACATCGGCATCTGCGGTCAGGGCCCATCGGACCACCCGGATCTGGCGCGCTGGCTGATGGAGCAGGGCATCGAAAGCGTGTCGTTGAACCCGGATTCGGTCCTCGATACCTGGTTCTTCCTGGCCGAAGGTCAAACATCGGTCTGATAGCGCTTTAAAATCTCTATTCAAGGGCGGGTTGATCCTGCCCTTTTTTACGCCAGAGAAAAAATGCAAAGCAGCAGTGAGCTTTTCCCCGTCGCCTTGATCAGCGCGGAGTTCCGCGGTGACCTGAGCGAGGATGTCTATCGCCTCAAACCCGGCAACAGCCCGGATAGCAGTGTCGAGTTGGCACTCACGCGTCTCGGACGGGCTGGGCATGAGCAGGAGCGCGGTGCTCCGGTGATCCTGATTCCAGGTAGTTTTTCCAATCGCCGCTTCTGGTATTCGCCCAAGTGCATTGGCCTGGGACCGTATCTGGCGCGCGCCGGTTTTGATGTGTGGATTGCCGAGATGCGCGGCCATGGCTTGTCGCCGCGCAACCGTGACTATCAGCGCAACACTGTTAGTGACTACGTACGCTATGACCTGCCGGCGATTGCCGATTTCGTCTATGAGCAGAACCCGCAAAAGGCCCATTGGCTGGGCCATTCCCTGGGTGGCATCACGCTTGCGGGCGGTTTGGGTGGGCACTATCTGGATCAGGCGAAAATTGCGTCCAGCGTGTTATTTGGCAGCCAGATCAGCCGTATCTACTGGCCGCTAAAGATTCCGCCAGTGGAGTGGGGCGGGCGTTTTCTGCTCAAGCGGTTTTCGGCCATTTCCGGCTCCCGTCTCAAGCGAGGCCCCGAGGATGAGCCGATTGGCCTGGCTGTCGAGAGCCTGCGTTGGCATGGTTTGTTTGGCCGTTTCGGTGATGCTGAGCGTGACTGGTGGGCGGGGCTGGCCGATGTGCGGGTACCGGTCATGGCAGTGGCTGCGCTGGGGGATAACCAGGACCCAGCCTGGGCCTGCGAGAAACTGCTGAAGCAGTTCGGTTCACCGCTGAGCGAATTTCTCTGTCTGGGCAAGAAGCATGGTTTCAGTGGCGATTTTGGCCATGTTGAAATGCTCGTCAGCAAAGAGGCGCAACGCGAGGTTTGGCCCCTGATCGAACAGTGGCTGCGCAAGAGCCCGCAGGTGGCTGCCGAGCTTGAACGTGCGGCGCTGGAGGGCGATAAAGGCGTTTGCGCAGAGTGAGCTTGCGGCTAGTATCGCGGCATTGTGCCGGTTGCGGCGTAAACATGAATCTGAACGGGCTGACGGCGGCATGTGTCAGTTCTGTATCGCTGTCAGTGATCGGCAGCAGCGCTTTTCCATCCAAGGAGTTTTGCCATGCACTACATCACCCCGGATCTGTGTGACGCCTACCCTGAGCTGGTTCAGGTAGTTGAGCCGATGTTCAGCAATTTTGGTGGTCGCGATTCCTTTGGTGGCGAGATTGTCACCATCAAGTGTTTCGAGGACAACTCGCTGGTTAAGGAGCAGGTCGATCAGCCGGGCAAGGGCAAGGTGCTGGTAGTAGATGGTGGTGCCTCCATGCGCCGTGCACTGCTGGGCGACATGCTTGCCGAAAAGGCCGCGAAGAACGGCTGGGAAGGCATTGTGGTGTACGGCTGTGTGCGAGACGTTGATGTGTTGGCGCAGACTGATCTGGGCATTCAGGCCCTGGCCAGTCATCCGATGAAAACCGACAAGCGTGGCATCGGTGATCTGAATGTTGCGGTGACGTTTGGTGGTGTGACCTTCCGTCCGGGTGAATTCATCTACGCCGACAACAATGGCGTGATCATTTCGCCATCTGCTCTGCAAATGCCGGAGTAAGGGGTTTTGCAGGAAACCGTCATGCGTGAGGAAGACAACGCGCAGTGGGGGCTGGTGCATGCCTTCGTCCTCAATGGTCAGGGCGGGGCACGCAGCATCACCCGCCAGGAGCTGCAGGGGCTTGAGCTGCGTGAGCAGGAAAGCCTGTGGCTGCACTGGGACCGGGGGCATCCGCATACGCACAGCTGGCTGCGCGCTGAAAGCGGGCTGAACGAGTTCGCCTGCAATCTGCTACTGGAGGAAAACACCCGGCCACGGCTGCTGGCGCTGCCCGAGCAGCAGTTGCTGCTTTTTCTGCGGGGTTTGAACCTCAATCCTGGCGCCGAACCGGAAGACATGGTGTCGGTGCGTATCTTTGCCGATGCGCAGCGTGCAATTTCTCTGCGTCTGCGGCCATTGATGGCCACCGAAGCCCTGATCGAAGACCTGCTGGCCGGGCGCGGGCCGAAAACCTCGGCAGAGCTGGTTCTGCGCCTGGCGCATTACCTGACGGACAAGATCGAACTGTTGATTGGTGAGCTCTCCGAGCAGATCGATGAGCAGGAAGAACTCGCCGATGCTGAGCAGACCAGCACGCTGGATCACACCGAGTTGCTGCAGATGCGCCGACGTGCAGCCAGCCTGCGGCGTTTTCTGGCGCCGCAGCGTGACATCTACGGACAACTGACGGCCAGTGCCCAGGCCTGGTTTGTCGGCGGCGACAGCAGCTACTGGAATGAGCTGAATAACCGCCTGACCCGTTATCTGGAAGAGCTGGAGCTCAGCCGCGAGCGCGTCAGCCTGCTGCTGGAAGCCGAAAACCGGCGCATGGATGAGCGGATGAACCGCACCATGTACCGCTTCGGCATCATCACCGGGATATTCCTGCCGATGAGCTTTCTCACCGGGCTGCTGGGGATCAACGTCGGTGGTATTCCCGGCTCGGAAAGCCCTCACGGTTTTCTGCTGGCCTGCTCGCTGATGGCCGTTGTAGCACTGGGACAGTGGCTGTTGTTTCGCCGCTTGCGCTGGATCTGATGTGACTTGCTCTGTTTATGCCTCGTCTAGCCGTCACATCCTGTGAGGTGCGCCATGCACGATCCGTTTGAAGAATCACTGCGCGATTTGCTCAAGTCACCCACCTCGAGCCACGATGATGATGCCTGCCTGCATCGCGTGCTGAAGACCGCCAATCGCCAGGTCGGCGCGGGTGACCTGTTCGCCCTGATGGGCCACTGGCTGAGTGCGCTGATGATTGCCCTGAATAACGGCTCGGCACATGTTGCCCCTGTTTCACGCCGCAAACCCTCAATTCGTTCGACTGATAAGGCTGACTGAGCATGGAATTTACTCAAGTTCTGGTTGATGCGATGGCCAGCGTGTGGACCCCGATTGCCGCCTTTATCCCGCGCCTGTTCGGTGCCATGGTGGTGGTACTGTTGGGTTTCGTGGTGGCCAAGTTCCTCGACACCCTGTTGTCGAAATTGCTCGGCAAGATCGGCCTGGATCGCCTGATGGCGGGCACTGGCCTGACCAAGTTGCTGAGCCGCGCTGGCATTCAGGTGCCGGTATCGACCCTGATCGGCAAGATCGTCTACTGGTTCGTGCTGTTGATCTTCCTGGTTACCGCTGCCGAGTCCCTGGGTCTTGAGCGGGTTTCCGCAACCCTCGATGTGCTGGCCTTGTACCTGCCGAAAGTGTTCGGTGCTGCTCTGGTGCTGCTGGCGGGTGTATTACTGGCGCAACTGGTCAGTGGCCTGGTACGCGGTGCGGCGGAAGGTGTCGGCCTGGATTACGCCAACGGTTTGGGGCGTATTGCCCAAGGCCTGGTGATCATCATCAGCATCTCGGTGGCCATCGGCCAGTTGGAGGTCAAGACTGACCTGCTCAACAACGTGATCGCCATCGTGCTGATTTCCGTGGGCCTCGCAGTGGCGCTGGCCCTGGGGCTGGGGAGCCGCGATATCGCCAGCCAGATTCTGGCGGGTATTTATGTGCGCGAGTTGTATGAAGTTGGGCAACAAGTGCAGATCGGTGCGGTCGAAGGGCAGATCGAGGAGATCGGAACGGTCAAGACCACCCTGCTGACGGAAGCGGGCGAGCTGGTTTCAGTGGCCAACCGTACTTTGCTCGAGCAGCAGGTAAGCAGCCGCTAAGGCCAATCCCTGTTATTGTATGCGGCCAATCCGCAGCCTGATTCAGGGCTGCGCTGGCTTTTGTCCTGACTGTCGGCCCGACTCGTTTTGAATAAAGCCCACTCTGCGTCTCTACGCTACGACCCCCGCGAGCTCTCGGATGAAGAGTTGGTGGCGCGTGCGCATGACGAGTTATTCCACATAACCCGTGCCTATGAAGAATTGATGCGCCGTTATCAGCGCACCTTGTTCAATGTGTGCGCGCGTTATTTGGGTAACGAGCGTGACGCTGATGATGTCTGCCAGGAAGTAATGCTCAAGGTCTTATATGGCCTGAAGAACTTTGAGGGTAAGTCGAAGTTCAAAACCTGGCTGTACAGCATTACCTATAACGAATGTATTACCCAATATCGCAAAGAGCGGCGTAAACGTCGCCTTATTGACGCCTTAAGTTTGGACCCGCTTGAAGAAGCCTCCGAAGAAAAGACGCCAAAGACCGAGGATAAGGGCGGTCTCGATCGTTGGCTGGTGCACGTCAATCCGATTGATCGGGAAATTCTGGTGCTACGTTTTGTCGCAGAGCTGGAGTTTCAGGAGATTGCCGACATCATGCACATGGGCTTGAGCGCTACGAAAATGCGCTATAAGCGAGCACTCGATCGGCTACGCGATAAATTTTCTGACAATCCCGAAACTTAGTTGGAATAAAGACGTCATAGTTAGCGGTTAATTCTGGTAGAATTGCCGGCTGAGTTGTCTTGTGTCTGTCAGACAACTTACTGACCACCAAGATAGGGATTCTCGTAATGAAATTGAAAAACACTCTAGGCGCTGTAATTGGCTCGCTGCTGGCCACCTCTTCCCTGAGCGCTCTCGCTCAAGGCCAAGGCGCTGTAGAAGTGGAGGGTTTCGCCAAGAAGGAAATCTTCGACAGCGCCCGTGACTTCAAAAACAACGGCAACCTGTTCGGCGGTAGCATTGGTTACTACCTGACTGACGACGTTGAACTGCGCCTGAGCTACGACGAAGTGCACAACGCACGTGGTGAAGATGGCCGCAACATCAAGGGTTCGAACACCGCTCTGGATGCGCTGTACCACTTCAATAACGCTGGCGACGCACTGCGTCCTTACGTTTCCGCTGGCTTCTCCGATCAGAGCATCGGTCAGTCCGGTCGTAACGGTCGCAACGGTTCCACCTTCGCCAACGTTGGTGGCGGTGCCAAGTACTACTTCACTGACAACTTCTACGCCCGTGCTGGCGTTGAAGCTCAGTACAACATCGACCAGGGCGACACCGAGTGGGCTCCAAGCGTCGGTATCGGCATGAACTTCGGTGGCGGCAGCAAGCCGGCTCCAGTCGTTGCGCCTGCTCCTGAGCCGATCCCAGAGCCAGTTGCTGCTGCTGAAGAGCCGCTGGAACTGGTGCGTGTTGAGCTGGACGTGAAGTTCGACTTCGACAAGGCTCAGGTCAAGCCAGAAAGCTATGGCGACATCAAGAACCTGGCTGACTTCATGAAGCAGTATCCGCAGACCACCACCGTGGTTGAAGGTCACACTGACTCCAAAGGCAGCGACGCCTACAACCAGAAACTGTCCGAGCGTCGCGCCAGCGCTGTTCGTGACGTCCTGGTCAACCAGTACGGCGTAGAAGCTTCCCGTGTTAACGCTGCTGGCTACGGTGAGTCCCGTCCGGTTGCTGACAACGCTACCGACGCAGGCCGTGCTGTTAACCGCCGCGTAGAAGCTGAAGTAGAAGCTCAGATCAAGCAGTAATCGATCTGGCTGCAGAGAAACCCGGCTTCGGCCGGGTTTTTTTATGCCTGTGATAGTGGTGCCAGATGCGAGGAATAAAAAAAGCCCGCGGGTAGCGGGCGAGGGGAACTTCGCAGGAGCGCGAAGCGGTTAGGCACTGATCGCAGCGAGCTGCGTATGAGGTTGTGCGGCCACGTCGCCAATCACAAGGATGGCCGGGCTTTTCAGGCGGAAGTCGTGTGCGGCTTGTTGCATGTTTGCCAGGCTGCTGCGGCATTCGCGCTGTTCAGGCAGTGAGGCGTTCTCGATCATGGCCACCGGCATGTCATTGCGCATACCTGCGGTCAGCAGGCTTTCGCGGATTTCCGGCAGCTTGGCCACGCCCATATACACCACCAGGGTGGTGCCACTCTGCGCCAAGGCACTCCAGTTCAGGCTGCTGTCGTCCTGGGTGTGGGCGGTGACCAGGGTTACGCCACGGGCGACGCCGCGCAGGGTTAGAGGAATGCCGCAATTGGTCGCACCGGCTAAACCTGCGGTAATGCCGTTGACCATTTCCACTTCTATACCATGCTGGCTCAACCAGTCAGCTTCCTCGCTGCCACGGCCGAAGATGCACGGGTCGCCACCTTTCAGGCGTACCACGCACTTGTCCTGGCGTGCATAGCGCAGCATCAGGCGATGGATAAAGGCTTGTGGCGTGGAGCGGCAACCGCCGCGTTTGCCCACCGGCATGATGCGCGCGGTTGGGCAGTGCTCCAGCACGGCCGGGTTGACCAGATCGTCGATCATCACGATGTCGGCCTGATTCAGGGCCTTGACCGCCTTGAGGGTCAGCAATTCCGGATCACCGGGGCCTGCGCCTACCAGCCAGACTTTTGCGTTCATATCGGATACCTCTAGGCGTTGACGGCGACCGGCTGGGTGGCCAGCAGGCGCTTGATTTCGGGGATGCAGGAACCGCAGCTGGTGCCGCATTTCAGCTCCCGCTTGAGGCCATTCAGGTCGAGACCGCGTTTGATGCCGGCGCACACCGCCGCTTCACTGACGTTGAGGCAGTTGCACAGGGTCTTGCTGGCAGTTTTGGTACTGGCACTGCCCGGTGGGGTCGACACCGGGGCGAGCAGCCAGCGGCGCAGATCGGCATCTGCCTGACCATCGCTCCACAGGGTTTTCAACCAGTCACGGGCGGCGGTTTCACCGGCCAGGCGGATCGCGGTAATGCGCCCATCTTCAATGCGTACGCGCTTGCCGACGGCTTTGCGTGGGTCGTCATAGGCCAGCACCGGGCCTTTATTCAGGCCCAACAAACGGTCGATCTGTGCCAGCAGTTCTGCCTCGGGTGCCACCGCGCAAGCGGCGCGGATCAGCAGAGCGGGGCGCTCGCGCCCGGTGAGGGCCAGGTTGGCGTAGGCAAACTCTTCGAACAACGGGCGCAATGCCTCGAAGCGGGCCTGCACATCGCCTTCGACCAGGGCAAAGAAACTCCAGGGCAAGTCGACCTTTTCCACTTCGATGCCGGCATGTTTCAGTTCCGGCTGTTTGGACAGCGGATCGAACGCCGGCTGGGTCAGCACGTTGGTGCCCAGGCCCTTGAGAAAACGGTTGCCCCAGTGCATGGGCATATACGCCTGGCCGCTGCGGATCGACTCGTCGGCCACTACCGGGACGATCAGGCTGCCACGGCGGCTGCGCACCTTGATCAGGTCGCCACTTTGCAGGCGACGCCGGCGCAGTTCGTCCGGATGCAGGCTGAGTAGCGCTTCCGGGGCGTGGCCGAACAGTTGCGCGGCCGAGCCAGTGCGGCTCATGCCATGCCACTGGTCACGCAGGCGGCCGGTGTTGAGGGTCAGGGAATAACGCGTCTCGCGTTTTTCCTTGGCGGCACGGAACGGCTCGGCATGAAACTGCGCGCGGCCGTTTGCCGTCGGGAACTGGCCATCGCCATACAGGCGCGCAGTACCCTGGGTAGCGCCGGCCGGAAACGGCCATTGCTGGGGGCCTTGGTTATCCAGAATCGCGTAGCTCAGCCCGGAAAGGTCGAGATCGCGTTTGGCAGTCAGGTGTTTGTACTCCTCGAACAGCGCGCTAGCGCTGTCGAAGGCGAACAGGCTGGGCAGGCCGGGGCGGAGCAGTTGTTCTAAACGGCGGGCGAAATCCGTGGTGATCGCCCAGTCCGGCCGCGCCTCGGCGGGCGCTGGCACGGCGCGGCGCACATGGGTAATGCGCCGCTCGGAGTTGGTCACGCTGCCTTCTTTTTCGCCCCAGCTGGCAGCCGGCAGCAGCAGGTCGGCGTAGTGGCAGGTCTCGGTGGTGAAGAAGGCTTCCTGCACGACGACAAAGGGGCAGGTGGCCAGGGCTTCATGCACCTTGGTCTGGTCTGGCAAGGACTGCGCCGGGTTGGTGCAGGCGATCCACAGCGCCTTGATCTGCCCGACACGCACGGCTTCGAACAGCTCGACAGCGCTCAACCCGGTGCTGTCTGGCAACGCATCGACGCCCCAATAACGGGCCACTTCGTCGCGGTGCTGGGCATTGGCGGCTTCACGGTGGCCCGGCAGCAGGTTGCTCAGGCTGCCGGTTTCGCGGCCGCCCATGGCATTCGGCTGGCCGGTGAGGGAGAACGGGCCGCTGCCGGGTTTGCCGATCTGCCCGGTGGCCAGGTGAAGGTTGATCAGCGCGCTGTTCTTGGCGCTGCCAGCGGTGGACTGGTTAAGGCCCATGCACCACAGCGAGAGAAAACTCGGTGCCTGGCCGATCAGATGGGCGCACTGTTGCAGACTTTCCACGCTGATGCCGCACAGCTCGCTGACCATCTGCGGGTTATAGGCGTGCACCAGGGTTTTCAGGGCGTCGAAGCCTTCGGTATGGGCGTCGATATAGCGGCGGTCGATCCAGCCTTCCCACATCAGGATATGCAGGATGCCGTGAAACAGGGCCACGTCGCTGCCGGGCAGGATCGCCAGGTGCAGATCGGCCAGGTCGCAGGTGTCGGTGCGCCGTGGGTCGATGACGATGACCTTCATCTGCGGGCGCTTGGCCTTGGCTTCTTCCAGGCGGCGGAACAGCACCGGATGGGCGTAGGCCATGTTGGAGCCGGCGATCAGCACGCAATCGCTCTGCTCGATGTCCTCGTAGTTGCACGGAGGCGCGTCGGCACCCAGGCTGCGCTTATAGCCCACTACTGCCGAACTCATGCACAGGCGCGAATTGCTGTCGATATTGTTGGTTCCCACCAACGCTCTCGCCAGCTTGTTAAAGGCGTAGTAATCCTCGGTCAGCAGTTGCCCGGAGATATAGAAGGCCACGCTGTCGGGGCCGTGTTCGCGGATGGTCTCGGCGAATACGTTGGCGGCGTGATCCAGGGCGCTGTCCCAGTCCGTACGCGAACGCGCCAGGGTCTTGCCCAGACGCAGTTCGGGATAGAGGGCACGGGCGTCGAGGTCGCCGGTCAGGTGCAGGCTTGCGCCCTTGCTGCAGAGTTTACCGAGGTTGGCCGGGTGGCTGGGATCGCCTGCGACGCCAAGAATCTTCTCGCCGTCGTGTTCGATCAGCACGCCGCAGCCGACACCGCAGTAGCAGCAGGTCGAAGCGGTGATTTGATTGGCCATGGCCGTTTCTCCGTGTGTAGGCGCGGATCGCTCCGCGCCTACAGGGTTATGCGCACTCGGCGGTGGCGACTTTCAGGGCCAGCATCACGCGGCCGTTTTCCACCTTGGTCTCATGCTTGTGCGCGCAGCCGACGTCCGGCGCGACTGCCACACCGCTTTCCAGCTCGATCTGCCAGTTGTGCAGCGGGCAGGCCACGCGCTTGCCGTAGATCAGCCCCTGGGACAGCGGGCCGCCCTTGTGTGGGCAGCGGTCATCGAGGGCGAATACTTCGTCGTCACTGGTGCGGAAGATCGCGATATCGCCTTTCGGGCCGCTGATGATGCGCGAACCGAGCACGTTGATTTCTTCCAGGGCGCAGATATCCAGCCAGTTCATACGGTGGCCTCCTCGACTTGCACGACGCTGATGCGGTCGAACTCTTTCTTTAGTTGCGGGGTTTCGATGCGTTCTTTCCACGGGTCCTGCTCGAACGACAGGGCGAACTGCAGGCGCGCGTTGAGTGCCTTGCGGTTGTCCTCGTTCTCCAGCACGGCCTTCTTGATGTGCTCCATGCCGACGCGCTGCATGTAGTGCACGGTGCGCTCCAGATAGAAGGCTTCCTCGCGGTACAGCTGGAGGAAGGCACCGTTGTATTCGCGCACTTCCTCGGCGGTTTTCACCTTGACGAAGAACTCGGCGACCTCGGTCTTGATCCCGCCGTTACCGCCGATGTACATCTCGAAGCCGGAGTCCACGCCGATGATGCCGACGTCCTTGATGCCGGCCTCGGCGCAGTTGCGCGGGCAGCCGGAGACCGCCAGCTTGACCTTGTGCGGCGACCACATATTGAACAGGTCGTGTTCCAGATCGATGCCCAGCTGGGTCGAGTTCTGCGTGCCGAAGCGGCAGAACTCGCTGCCGACGCAGGTCTTCACGGTGCGGATGGATTTGCCGTAGGCGTGGCCCGAGGCCATGTCCAGCTCTTTCCACACGGCCGGCAGGTCTTCCTTCTTGATGCCCAACAGGTCGATACGCTGACCGCCGGTGACCTTGACCATCGGCACGTTGTACTTGTCGGCGACGTCGGCGATGCGCCGTAGCTCGGACGGGTTGGTCACGCCGCCCCACATACGCGGAACAACGGAATACGTCCCGTCTTTCTGGATATTGGCGTGGGCGCGTTCGTTGATCAGGCGCGACTGTGGGTCGTCCTTGGCTTCGCCCGGCCAGGTGGAAATCAGGTAGTAGTTCAGCGCCGGACGGCAGGTGGCGCAGCCGTTTGGCGTGCTCCAGTGCAGCGCGGTCATGGTGTCGGCCATGCTGGTCAGGTGCTGCTCGCGGATCGCCTGGCGGATCTGCCCGTGGTTCAGCTCGCTGCAACCGCAGATGGCTTTCTCGCTTTTCGGCTTCACATCGGCGGCACCGCCGACGGTGCTGATCAGAATCTGCTCGACCAGGCCGGCGCACGAACCGCAGGAACTGGCAGCCTTGGTGTGCTTCTTCACCTCATCCACCGAGAACAGGCCGTTCTCCTGGATCGCCTTGACGATGGTGCCCTTGCACACGCCGTTACAGCCGCACACTTCCATGCTGTCGGGCATGTTGGCGGTGCTGCTCTGGCCCTGGTGGCCGACATCGCCCAGGGCGTTCTCGCCGAACATCAGGTGATCGCGGATCTCGCTGATATTGGCGTTCTCCTTGACCTGGCGGAAGTACCAGCCACCGTCGGCGGTATCGCCATACAGGCAGGCACCGACGAGGATGTCGTTCTTCACCACCAGCTTCTTGTACACGCCGCCAATGGGGTCGGAGAGGGTGATGGTCTCGGTGCCTTCGCTGCCCATAAAGTCGCCGGCGGAGAACAGGTCGATACCGGTGACCTTCAGCTTGGTCGAGGTCACCGAGCCCTGATAGCGGGCGAAGCCGAGCTGAGCCAGGTGGTTGGCGCAGACCTTGGCCTGTTCGAACAGCGGGGCGACCAGGCCGTAGGCGATGCCGCGGTGGTTGGCGCATTCGCCAATCGAATACACGCGCGGATCGTAGGTCTGCATGGTGTCGTTGACCAGGATGCCGCGGTTGCACGGAATACCGGCCTTCTCGGCCAGTTCGGTGTTGGGGCGGATACCGGCGGCCATAACCACCAGGTCGGCGGGAATCACGTCGCCACTCTTGAACTGCACGGCGCAGACACGGCCTTCGCCGTTGTCCATCAGCTCTTCGGTTTGCTCATTCAGGCGGAAGTGAATGCCGCGGGCTTCCAGCGCGCTTTGCAGCAGCTTGCCGGCGGTCTTGTCCAACTGACGCTCAAGCAACCAGTCGGACAGGTGCACCACGGTCACGTCCATGCCGCGCATCTTCAGGCCGTTGGCCGCTTCCAGACCGAGCAGGCCGCCACCGATGACCACGGCGTGGCTGTGGGTTTTGGCGGTGTCGATCATGGTCTGGGTGTCGGCCACGTCACGGTAGCCGATCACCCCGGTCAGCTTGTTGCCTGGAATCGGCAGCACGAACGGGTTGGAACCGGTAGCGATCAGCAGGCGGTCGTATTCGGCGCTGCTGCCATCATCGGCGGTAACCAGGCGCTTCTTGCGGTCGATGCTGACCACCTTGCGGTTGAGCATCAGCTGGATGTTGTTTTCCGCATACCAGTTGAGGTCGTTGAGGATGATTTCCTCAAAGGTCTGTTCACCGGCCAGCACAGGGGAAAGCAGAATACGGTTGTAGTTCGGGTGGGGTTCGGCCCCGAACACCGTAATCTCATAAAGGTCGGGGGCGAGCTTGAGCAGCTCTTCAAGGGTGCGCACACCCGCCATGCCGTTACCGATCATCACCAGCTTGAGCTTCTGCATGCCGGCCATCTCCTGAATAAAAACGCGCAAAAACAAAAAAGGCGTCCCGCTAGTCACCTAGCGAGGACGCCTTTGTCCAAGTCCCGTTCTCTCGGGAAGAGCGGCCCTCTTCGTTGAAGGCCGCGCTTTATAAATTGTGCAAGCAACAATGCAGGGCTTGTGCCAACTTGCGAAGGTGCCGGTTTTACGGGCTTTGCCAAGCCTGTGTGTTGGGCATCAGGTGTATTTACGCCCTTTTTAAAGGCGGCTTGCGCTGGTTTGGTGCGCGCTCTACCTCAGTGCATCAGGCCTATTAACAACAGCAGATTCAGCGCCAGGGAAAACAGTGCCAGGCCACGCCAGACAAGCAATGGCTCGCGCTCAAGCAATGGCCGAGGGCGGCTGCTGATGGCCTGACGTTCGCCCTGTTCAAGGTTGTGCAGCCACTCTTCGGCTGTTTCATAGCGTTGCTGCGGATCGGCATTCAGCGCTCGCGCCAGGTTGTCGTCGAGCCAACTGGGTAGATCCGGGCGGTAGCGGCTGGCCGCTGTTGGCTGGCCGAAGCGTGGGTGCTGGAAGGCTTCGATTTCGCCATAGGGGTAATGCCCGGTAAGCAACTGGTACAGCGTTACACCGGCGCTGTAGAGGTCCTGTTGTGTACTGGGTGCGGTGCCGCTGAACGCCTCCGGGGCGATATAGCTGGGTGTGCCGGGCAGCTCGCATGCTTCATCACGACTCAGACCGGGGCAGTAGGCCAGGCCGAAATCCACGACACGCAATTCGCCGTCATCACCCCACAGCAGGTTTTCCGGCTTGATGTCGCGGTGCAGGATATTGCGTCGATGCAGGATGCCCAGTGCCTTGAGCAGGCGTGGGGCGATATCCAGCCACTGCGCCAGACCAAGCGGGCCGTTCAGACGCAGATGCTCGGCAAGGCTTTGCCCGCTGTATTCGCGTTGTACGTAATACAGGTGCTGGCGCTGCGGCAGAGCATGGGCTTCGGCAAAGAAGCGCCCGGCCACGCGGCGCAGAAACCATTCTTCGAGCAGTAGCGCGGGGCCTGCTTGCGCTTCATCGCTGCGGCTGGCCGGCAGGGTTTTCAGCAGCCAGCGCCGTGCCTGGGCATCACGCACCCGGTAGACCAGCGACTGACGTGATTCGCTTAGCAGTCGCTCGACTTGCCAGCCTTCGAAAAACTGGCCTTCACGCAGCCTGGGTGGCAGTGGCCAATGCCGCAGTTGCGCGAGCGTGTCGGCCAGATCGCTTTGTGGCAGCGCATCGACGCGCAGCAGCAGGGCACTGGCATTGTCCTGGCTGCCGGCCAGGTGGGCGGCGCGAACCAGTGCGTGGCTGGCGGCCGTCAGGTCGGGTTCATCGCGCAGAATCGCCTGAATGCCGGTATCACCCAGCGTGGCCCAGACCCCGTCGCTGACCAGGGCAAAGCACTCGCCCTGGCGCAGTTCGCCGTCCAGATAGTCCATCACCAGGTGCTGATCCAGACCCATGGCGCGTTTGAGCACATGCTGCATACCCGGCTGCTCCCACACATGGTCTTCACTGAGCCGTTCAAGCCGCCCTGCAAACCAGCGGTAGGCGCGGCAATCGCCAATGTGCGCGAGGGTAAAGCGCCGACCACGCAGGATCAGCGCGCTGAGGGTGGTGAGCAGTGGTTGCCCGCCGCCATTGGCCTGCAACCAGCGGTTATGCGCCACCAGGATGCGTTCGAGCGACTGGGCAACGGCCCAGGTTTCCGGCGTCGAGTAGTAGTCCAGGGCCAGTGCCTGCAAGGTTGCGCGGGCCGCCAGGCCTCCATCGGCACACTGGCTGACGCCATCGGCTAGGGCAAACAGATAACCCTTGCTGGCCGCCAGCGCCGGTGCCGGGGTAACCACACGCAGGGCATCCTGGTTTTCACTGCGTGGGCCGGTGGCGCTGGCTTCACCGAAGCTCAGTTGCAGGGTTGCCGGTAGTGGCGCTGGCAGGGGCTGCGTCATCGGGCTTACACCCGCGCGGCGGTAACGGCGGCGCTGCCCCAGGTGGTGCGCCAGCGGCTTTTCACGCTGAGCAGGCCGAACCAGGCCAGAACGCCGAGGCTGGCGAACAGCCACAGGCCCAACTGGTAATCACCGGTCTGCTGCTTGATGGTGCCCAGGCCTGCGGCCAGGAGAAAGCCGCCAATCCCGCCAGCCATGCCGATCAGCCCGGTCATCACACCGATTTCCTTGCGAAAACGCTGCGGTACCAGTTGGAACAGCGCGCCATTACCAGCACCGAGGCCAAGCATGGCGGTGACGAACAAGGTTAGTGCGGCAGTGGAACTGCCGAGGTTGAAACCCACAGCGGCGATGCTCAGCGAGGCCAGGGTGTACATCATCAGCAGTGAGCGAATACCACCGATACGGTCGGCCAGTGCACCGCCCAGTGGGCGCATCAGGCTGCCGGCGCAGACGCAGGCGGCGGTGTAGTAGCCGGCCGTGACCGGGTTGAGGCCGTACTGGTCGTTGAAGTAACCGGGTAGGGCGCTGGCCAGGCCGATAAAGCCACCGAAGGTCACGCTGTAGAAGAACATAAACCACCAGCTGTCGCGGTCACCCAAGGCTTTCAGGTAGTCGGCCAGGGCTTTGGGTTTGGGCCGCTCGGGCGCATTTTTTGCCAGCAGGGCGAAGACCAGCAGAGCGCCCAGCAGCGGGATCAGCGCCCAGCCGAAGACGTTTTGCCAGCCGAACAGCGCGGCCAGGCCGGGGGCGAACAAGGCGGCCAGCACGGTACCGGAGTTGCCCGCACCGGCAATGCCCATAGCCTTGCCCTGGTGCTGCGGCGGGTACCACTGCGAGGCCAGCGGCAGGGCCACGGCAAAAGCTGCGCCGGCAAAGCCGAGGAACAGGCCTAGCAGCAGGGCTTGCTCATAACTGCTGATGCCGATTTGCCAGGCGCAGAACAACGCCACGATCACGATCACCTGGCCAATCAGGCCGGCGGTTTTCGGCGACAGGCGATCAGCCAGCAGGCCCATGACGAAGCGCAGTACGGCACCAGCGAGAATCGGTGTGGCGACCATCAGGCCGCGTTGTTGTGCCGTCAGGTCCAGGTCGCTGGCAATCTGCACAGCCAGTGGGCCGAGCACATACCAGACCATGAAACTCAGGTCGAAGTAGAGGAAGGCGGCAAACAGCGTCGGGGTATGGCCGGATTTCCAGAAACTCGTATTCATCGCAAACCTCGTTCAGCAGATAAGGGTCCCGGCCGGGTGCAGCTCGCCATGATCGTGGGCATGGCGGCTGCAACCCGCCGGGGAGGTGGTGCACTTGTGGTGCGCCACCCTGGGGCCGAAGCCTCAGTCGGGTTGAGAGAGTTACCAGCGCAAACCCTGGATCGCAGGGCAGGTGCCCGCCCCAAACGCTGGGGTGTAAAACGCAAAACGCCGCATACACCGAATGCCCTTGGGCGTGGTGGATGCGACGTCTTTGTCGTTTGTTAAGCAGCCGCCATTGGCTACCTGTAACAGGAGCTAAGCAAGAACTGCGCCAAGGCTGCAGGCCGCGTTACATGCGGGTTACTGCTGATGTGTGTGCTGCAAAAGGAGGCGTTGCGCAAGGTTGTCGCCCTCGGATGGGGCGCAGAGTCTATGCCCGGTGCGGCAACCAGGTGTCGAAGAGGCAGGCCGAGTGGCCTTGATGAGTTGCAGTCGCAGCGTGTCAGTGGCTGCTGCGGGCTGCCTTGGCTGTGGCATCTAGTGCCGCAACACTTAATGCCTGGGTGGGTAATGGAAGTGTCAGTAGGGCCAGAGCGAGTAGGTTGCTCAACAGCCCGGCGTGGCGGACATGGCTGCGCGTGGTTGGCATAGCGATTCCCCTGCTTTTGTTGTTCTGCCTAAGGCGTAGCAGAGGATGTGCCAGCTGTCACGTTGAGGACTGGTTAATTGTTGATCAGCCTTACGGCTGATCCAACCAGTTGACCTTGCTGAAGGTGGCGCTGAAAGCCGCCGGCATCGGCACCACCTTGCCCAGTTTGTAGTTGAAGAAGACAAAACCCGACTTGGCCATGGCCACCAGGCTGCCATCAGCCGGGCGTGTGATACGGAAGGTGATGTCGCCGCCGTATTTGTTGAAATCCATCACGCCGACCTCGAACAGCAACTGGTCACGGGCATGGGCTTCGGCACGGTAGGTGGTGGCCAGGTCGGTGACGATGATGCCAGTGCCGTCTTCCTGGGTTTCGACAATGCCGAACTCGAACAGAAAGCGCGCCCGCGCTTCGGAGATCATCGAAATCATCGAATCATTGCCCAGATGATTGGCGGCATTGATGTCGGTCACCCGCACTGTCAGGTGGGTGCTGTAGCAGAATTGGTCTTCGGGGAATTCAAGGGTCAGGCGGGCCATGCCAGCATCCGGTCGTCAGCGAAAGGTGGCGAATGTTAACCCTGTTCGCATCTGTCGGGCAGACGCTGATGCAGGTCACGGGCAAAACGGCGATGATCTGCCAATCATCCAGATGGCATGGGGCAGGTCAGGCATGAGACTCGGACGATTGAGCAGCGGCGTGCTGCTGATGCTGTTGTGGGGGGTGGATGTGCATGCGCAGGGGCTGCGCGATGTCCTGAGTGATCGGCGTAGTGCCAGGAGCGCCACGCAACTCGGCGCAGAGCTGCTGGCCGATCTGCCGTATGGCACGCACGCGCGTCAGCGTCTGGATGTTTACCGTCCACTGCAGGCCAGGTCGGCACCGATTCTGCTGATGGTGCACGGCGGCGCCTGGAGCAAGGGCGACAAACGCATGGGCCGGGTGGTGGACAACAAGCTGGCGCGCTGGCTACCCCAGGGGTATCTGTTTGTCTCGGTGAACTACCGCTTGTTGCCCGACGCCAAGCCTTTGCAGCAGGTTGAGGACATTGCCCAGGCGCTGAGTTATGTGCAGCAGCACGCGCCGCAGTGGGGAGGGGACCCGCAGCGGGTGGTATTGCTGGGGCATTCGGCCGGTGCGCATCTGGTCAGTTTGCTGAGTGCCGATGGCGCCATTGCCAAGCGGCATGCCGTGCAGCCCTGGCTCGGCACGGTGGCGCTGGACAGCGCGGCCTTTGATGTCGACAGCATCATGCGCGGCAAACATTACCGCTTTTACGACCAGGCATTTGGCGCGGAGCCCAAGTACTGGCGTGCTGCCTCGCCGTATTGGCGTTTACAGCCGGTCGGTGTGCCGCTGCTGGCGGTGTGCTCCAGCAAACGCGAGGAAGCCTGTCGTCAGGCCGCAGCCTTCGCTGAGCATGGCAAGCAGATGGGGCGAGTGGTGCAGGTGTTGCCGCAAGCGCTGTCGCACGGCGCAATCAATCAGCAGCTCGGTGAGCCCGGGCCTTACACCGACGCGGTTGAAACCTTTTTCAAACACGTCGGTGTTACCCCGAAACCCTGAGTGCTTTAAGCCGCCGGGCGCTGCTGGCGCTGGTAGAGGAACTCCAGCACTGCACTGCGGTAGGCGTGGTAGTGCGGGTCATTGGCCAGGGCCAGGCGATCGCGCGGGCGCGCCAGCTCGACCTTGACGATATCGCCGATGGTTGCCGCCGGGCCGTTGGTCATCATCACGATGCGATCCGACAACAGCACAGCCTCGTCGACATCATGGGTGACCATCACCACGGTGCTCTGGGTTTCGCCGACGATGCGCAGCAGCTCGTCCTGCAGGTGCGCACGGGTCAGGGCGTCCAGCGCGCCGAAGGGCTCGTCCATTAGCAGCACCTTGGGTTGCATGGCCAGGGCGCGGGCGATGCCGACGCGCTGTTTCATGCCGCCGGAGATTTCATTGGGGTGCTTGTAGGTGGCGTGACTCAGGCCGACCATGGCCAGCGCCGCTTCGGTGCGTTCCTTGAGCTGGGCCTTGCTCTCCTTGCCGGCGAAGACCTTTTCCACCGCCAGGTAGACGTTGCCGAAGCAGGTCATCCAGGGCAGCAGGCTGTGGTTCTGAAATACCACACCGCGTTCCGGGCCGGGGCCGTCGATCTCACGGCCGTTGCAGATCAGCCCGCCCTCGCTGGCGTCCAACAGGCCGGCGATCAGGTTGAGTACGGTGGATTTGCCGCAGCCGGAGTGGCCGATCAGCGAGACGAACTCGCCCTTGGCGATGCTCAGGTTGACGTTTTCCAGGGCCTGGAAGCGGCCTTTCTTGGTATCGAAGTGTTTGCTGACGTTAGTCAGTTCGACGAACTTGTCCATGGCAGTCTCCTTAGCTCGCATAGTCGAAGCGCTTGGCCAGCAGCAACAGCAGTTGCTCCAGGACTAGGCCGACCAGGCCGACGATGATGATGGCGATGAGGATGTGTTCGACGTTGAGGTTGTTCCACTCGTCCCACACCCAGAAACCCAGGCCAGTACCGCCGGTGAGCATTTCCGCGGCGACAATCACCAGCCAGGCCACGCCGATGGCCAGGCGGATGCCCGTCATCAGGTGCGGCAGCACGGCGGGGAACAGGATGCGCGTGAGCACCTTGAACTCCGACAGCTTGAGCACCCGCGCCACGTTCAAATAGTCCTGTGGCACGCTGGCCACCCCGGCGGCGGTGTTGAGGATGATCGGCCAGATCGAGCTGATAAAAATTACCCAGATCGACGCCGGGCCTGCGGCCTCGAATACCAGCAGACCAATCGGCAACCAGGCCAGCGGCGATACCGGGCGCAGCAGGCTGATGATCGGCGAGAGCATGCCGGCGAGAAAGGTAAAGCGGCCGATGGCAAAGCCCAGTGGAATGCCGATCAGCGCCGCCAAACCAAAGCCGATACCGACCCGGCCCAGCGAATGCAGGATGTTCCAGCCGATGCCCATGTCGTTCGGGCCGTTGTCATAGAAGGGGTCAGCGAACAGCTCCAGAGCCGACAGCCAGGTGCTCAGCGGACCAGGCAGGCCCTCGCTCTTGGTCGCAATCAGTGCCCACACGCCGATAAACAGCACGATGCCTAACACGGGTGGGACAAGTGCCCTGAGCAGGTTATGCAGCACCTCCTTGCCAGCTAGGCTCAGGCGTGTGGCTGCTGTGCTGGGAAGCGCCTGGGGAAGTGGGGTTTTCAACGGTGCATTCATCATGGCGCTCCCTATCAGGCTTTGATCGCGAACGAATTGGCATAGGCCGCTGGGTCCGCGCCATTCCAGACGCTGCCGTCGATCAGCGTACTGCTGCGCAGCGAGCTGGCCGGCACAGGAATGTTCAGCGCACTGGCGGCTTCCTTGAATAACCCAACCTGGTTGACCCCGGCGGCGATGGCAGCGTAGTTCGGGTCTTCCTTGATCAGCCCCCAGCGTTTGAACTGGGTCATAAACCACATGCCATCGGAGTGATAGGGGAAGTTGACTGCGCCGTCCTTGTGGAAGGCCATCGCGTGGTCGTCCTTCCAGCTGTTGCCCAAGCCGTCTTCGTAGTGGCTGAGGAAGCGTGGTTCGATGACTTTCACCGGTGCGTTGACGTAGGCCTTGCCGGCAATCAGCTTGGCCGTGCTCTTGCGGTTTTCTTCGCTGGTTTCGATAAACCGGCTGGCATCCAGCACCGCCATGATCAGCGCACGGGCGGTGTTGGGGTATTGCTCGATAAAGGCGCGGCTGGTGCCGAGGACCTTTTCCGGGTGGTCCGGCCAGATCTGCTGAGTGGTCACGGCGGTAAAACCGATCTTGTCGGCAATCGCCCGTGCGCCCCAGGGTTCGCCGACGCAGAAACCGTCCATATTGCCGACCCGCATATTGGCCACCATCTGTGGCGGCGGCACGACGATGGTTTTCACATCGCTCATGGGGTTGATGCCCTGGCTGGCCAGCCAGTAATACAGCCACATGGCGTGGGTGCCGGTGGGGAAGGTCTGGGCGAAGGTCAGCGGGTTGCCGCCTTTTTTCACGTGTTCGGCCAACTGCGCGCCGTTGGTCACGCCGGCTTCTTTAAGTTGCTTGGAGAGGGTGATGGCCTGGCCGTTGTGGTTAAGCCCCATCAGCACCGCCATGTCCTTCTGCGGCCCGGCGATACCCAACTGGGCGCCGTACATCATGCCGTACAACACGTGGGCGGCATCCAGCTCGCCGGTATTGAGTTTGTCGCGCACCCCGGCCCAGGAAGCCTCCTTGCTCGGGGTGATTGTCAGGCCGTATTTCTCGGCAAAGCCCTGGGTGGCGGCGACCACCACCGACGCGCAATCGGTGAGTGGGATAAAACCGACTTTCAGCGCGGCCTTCTCCGGTGCATCAGAACCGGCTGCCCAGGCCACGCTGCGCAGCGAAGCGGGTGCGCTCAGGCCCAGCGCGGTCACACCGCCGACTGTGCCGGCGACGGCGATTGAGGTTTTCAGAAAGTCACGGCGGCTATGCAGGCTTGGGTTCTTCGAATCACGATCAGTCATGTTTGTTTGTCCTTCTCTGGCCGAAAAAACGGCTGAAACAAAAACGGCGTACGCCAGGCCACCTCGATTGAAGTGACCTGACGGACGCCGTTGTCCGTGATCCGCGGCTCACCGCCGTTGGTGGGCTGCGCAGGAATCTTGTGGGGATATTTGCAAGTGGCTTGCCAGATTTACCGAAGGGAGCGGGTGAATAAGCGCCTGGCTGCCCTGAGGCAGGCTCGAATGAGTCTCAGGTTGGGCGGCCTAAGTTTTATAAATCATGGAGTTATGCATGAAATTGAATGCGGGATAGCACAGTAAATAGTCGCCGTGGCAGCGTCTTGTACCGCGACCGAATAACACGCTGCCCAGGTTTACTGGGCCAATGCTGTGCATGGCTGAGCGGCTGCCGGGCGCTTTTGCTTCGACTTGGTGCCGGGCGCACCCAGACGCGATAACAGCTCAGCGCTTCAACGTGACAGGGATTTGCCCTGGGTTTCCTCGACAAATTCCCTGAGCCAGCGCAGCACTTCAACTGCCTCCCAGCGTGATGGGTCGAACATGGCGTAGGCCAAGCCCTGATAGCCGACCACATCCAGTTGGCGGTGATAGCCGGCGCGCTGCAACAAGGCCTCGATCTCGGCAAAGCAGGTGTTGAAGTGCACCCGGGAAAACGGCGTTTTGCCCTCGGTGACGATACCTTCGAGCTGCAATTCATTGACGGTGGCCCGGACTTTTTCCAGGGGCATACGGTTCACACTGTGTTTCAGCTGCATTACGTCGAGCATCGAGGTACTCCTGTTAATGCCGTGCGCGGACCCGTTTGTCGGGCTGCACGCGTGGCTGGATGGCCTAACCAAGGGTAATCGAAAAATACTGTACAAATAAACAGTATTCGATAATAGTAAGCCCAAGCCTTCACCAATCAATCGCGCCATCTGCCCATAAAGCCAATGGCCACAGGCACTGCAGAGGAGTCACTGACAATGCAACAGATGCTGATGACAATTGTGCTGTTGAGTCTTTTAACCGGTTGCGCACAACCGCAGCTGGAGCAACCCAGAGCCAATGGCACGTACCTGGTGATCGAAAATAGCCAGGCCTGGGCCGTGTTGGTGTCTGACGGCAAGCGCGTGGAAGAGCAGGGCACGGTGGTGGATGTGATCAAACTGCCCAGCAAAGAGTCGAGCGTGGCGGCCAGCTATGTGATCGAAACGGCCAACTGTGGTCGCGTGCAATGGTTGAGCGAACGCTCGGATGCCGCCGACGGCATGACCACGCTGATGTCGTTGCACAGCAACAATCAGCAGTTGGGGCAAAGCGGCTGTGTAATCGCCGAAGGACTTAGTCGTGTATGGACGGTGCTGGACTATTCGAGCTGATACAGCTCGAGCATCAACAGCGATGGGCTAGCCAGCGCGGCTAACCCACCTTTGGCCTCGCTTAGGGCGTGGGCTTGGCAGGTTTACTGGCTGCAGGCGCATCAAGCAAACCGTCGGCGCGGAACATCGCCTTGATCCCGCGAATGGCCTGACGCGTACGATCCTGATTCTCGATCAGAGCAAAGCGCACATGGTCATCGCCGTAATCACCAAAACCGATGCCAGGGGAGACGCAGACCTTGGCCTCCAGTAGCAGCTTCTTAGCAAACTCCAGCGAGCCTAAGTGGGCGTAAAGCTCTGGAATCTTTGCCCAGATGTACATCGAGGCCTTGGGGTTCTCTACCATCCAGCCAATTTCATGCAGGCCTTTGACGATGACATTGCGGCGCTGGCGGTATTGCTCCGCGATATCGCGCACGCATTGCTGATCACCTTCCAGCGCGGCAATCGCGGCGACCTGCAGCGGGGTGAAGGTGCCGTAGTCGTGGTAACTCTTGATCCGCGCCAGGGCGCTGACCAGCTCCGGGTTGCCGACCATAAAGCCGATGCGCCAGCCGGCCATGTTGTAGCTCTTGGACAGGGTGAAAAACTCCACGGCAATGTCCTTGGCGCCAGGCACCTGCATGATCGACGGGGCTTTCCAGCCGTCGTAGACGATGTCGGCGTAGGCCAGATCGTGGATCACCAGTACGTCGTACTGCTTGGCCAGGGCCACCACACGTTCGAAAAAGTCCAGCTCCACGCACTGCGCGGTGGGGTTGGAGGGGAAGCCGAGGATCATCATTTTCGGCTTGGGGATCGACTCGCGAATCGCCCGCTCCAGCTCGGCGAAGAAGTCCACGCCAGGCACCAGTGGCACGGAGCGCACCTGGGCGCCGGCGATCACCGCGCCGTAGATATGAATCGGGTAGCTGGGGTTGGGCACTAGCACGGTGTCGCCGTGGTCCAGGGTGGCCAGCATCAGGTGCGCCAGGCCTTCCTTGGAGCCGATGGTGACAATGGCTTCGCTTTCCGGATCGATCTCGACCTCGTAGCGGTCCTTGTACCAGCGCGAGATGGCGCGGCGCAGGCGTGGAATACCGCGTGAGGTGGAGTAGCCATGGGTGTCTTCACGCTGGGCAACCTGCACCAGTTTTTCGACGATATGCGGCGGCGTGGCACCGTCCGGGTTGCCCATGCTGAAGTCGATGATGTCTTCGCCACGGCGACGCGCGGCCATCTTCAGTTCAGCGGTGATGTTGAAAACGTAGGGGGGGAGTCGATCAATGCGCGCAAAGCGGCGCGAAGCTTGGTCAGCCATGCTTTCCTCGGAGACGTAAGCGCCCGGAACCGTCCGAGCGACGTTGGCCAGTGTGCTGGCCAGGCGCGAAGATAAGCGCCGCGCGGCCTGTCTGTCCAGCACAGTCAGGCTTCAGCACGGCATAACAGTGGCCGGATTCAGCTGCCGAGCATGTCGTGCATGGCGATGATCTGTTCGGCTACCTGTGCCAGCTTCTGTTGCCTGCTCATGGCCTGGCGGCGCATCAGGGTGTAGGCCTGTTCCTCATCGCAGCTTTTCATCTTCATCAGCAGACCCTTGGCCAGTTCGATGCGTTTGCGTTCGGCCAGTTGGGCGTCGCGTGCCTGCAATTGTGCGCGCAGGGCCTGGTCGCTCTCGAAGCGGGCCATGGCCACATCCAGAATCGGCTGCAGGCGCTGGGCGTGAATGCCTTCGACGATGTAGGCGCTGACGCCACTTTGAATCGCCTGGCGCATCACGCCGGGGTCATGCTCGTCGGTGAACATGACGATGGGTCGCGGCTGGTCGCGGCTGACCAGCACTACTTGCTCCATCACATCGCGGCTGGGCGATTCGGTGTCGATCAGGATTACGTCGGGGCGCACGGCTTCGACGCGCTCAGGCAGGTCGATGGTCAGGCCGGATTCGTCGATGACCTCGAAGCCGGCTTCGGTCAATGCCGTTTTCAGGCGGCCGACTTTCTTCGCCGTGTCGTTGATCAGCAGAATACGCAGCATCTCAGCAGCTCTCCTGCAGTTCGCCAGCCGGTGCGTCAACCCGGGCGTGCAGGGCAAAACTGCGGGCATAGCCGGCCGGGTCGCTGCCGTCCCAGGTCGGGCCGTCGAGCAACTGGCTGCTGCGCATGGGCGCTGGTACGGCAATGCCGAGTGCGCTGGCGGCCTGCTGGTAGAGCTCAAGCTGCTGCACCTGACGGGCGATGGCTAGATAGTCCGGGTCGTCACGCAGCAGGCCCCAGCGGCGGAATTGGGTCATAAACCACATGGCGTCTGACAGGTAGGGCATGTTCACCGCGCCCTGGCCATGGAAGCGCAGTGGATGAGCATCCAGCCAGGCATGGCCGAGACCGTCCTGATAGTGGCCGAGAAAGCGCGGTTGAATGGCCGACAGCGGGGCGTCCACATAGTCCTGACCGCTGAGCAACTGGGCGGTGCTGCGGCGGTTTTCCTCGCTTTCATCAATAAAACGGCTGGCCTCCAGCACCGCCATCACCAGGGCACGGGCGCTGTTGGGGTGCTGACGGACAAAGGCACGGGTACAGCCCAGTACCTTTTCCGGGTGGTCGGGCCAGATCGCCTGGATAGTGGTCAGGGTGCAGCCGAGGTTTTCTTCCACGGCCTTGGCGGTCCAGGGTTCGCCGACACAGAAACCGTCGATGCGCTGGGCCTTGAGGTGTTCAATCATCTGTGGCGGCGGCACCACCACGCTGTCGACGTCACGCAGCGGATGAATACCCTGGCTGGCGAGCCAGTAATACAGCCACATGGCATGGGTGCCGGTGGGAAAGGTCTGGGCGAAGGTCAGGCGTGCTGCATGTTGGTGCACATGCTGGCTGAGTGCCTCGCCGCTGGTCACGCCGACGGCTTGTAGCGGCTGCGACAGGTTGATGCTCTGGCCGTTCTGGTTCAGCCCCATGAGCACGGCCATGTCGGTGGCGGGTGCGCCACCCAGGCCCAGCTGTACGCCATAGATCAGGCCGTAGAGGCTGTGTGCCGCGTCCAGCTCACCACTCAACAGCTTGTCGCGCAGTCCAGCCCAGGAGCTCTGCCGCTGCAGGTTGAGGGTCAGGCCATGCTTCTCGGCAAAGCCCTGGGTGGCGGCGACAATCACTGATGCCGAATCACTCAGGGCCATGAAACCGATATTCAGTACCAGCTTTTCCGGTGCGTCACTGCGGCTGATCTCGTGCTCATTCATGGTGCTTTTCCTGTACCCACACAAAAAGGTGCCGTGCCACTCGCTGCGACCGACTGCACGAGGGCTACGACACCAGTGTCTTGATTGAGCCCGTCCGCCGTTGGAAAGGCTTGGGGTATGTAAAGCAATGCATGTGCCAGGCAGCGGTTATGTATTTATGTTCGCTGTGCGGGCTATTGGTTTTAGCGGGTAGGGCGGTAGAAAGAAAAAAACCCGCACAAGACGGGTTTTTTTCATTTCAGCTAACGCTTAGACCTGAACAGCAGGGATCTGGGCGTTTGCTGCTGCTTCGCGGAACTCAGCAATCTGATCGAAGCTCAGGTAGCGGTAAACGTCGGCAGCCATGCTGTCGATGTTCTTCGCGTAGGCCATGTACTCTTCGACCGTCGGCAGCTTGCCGAGAATCGAGGCGACTGCTGCCAGTTCGGCAGAAGCCAGGTACACGTTGGCGCCGTCACCCAGGCGGTTCGGGAAGTTACGGGTCGAGGTCGAAACGACAGTCGAGTTCGGCTCAACACGTGCCTGGTTACCCATGCACAGCGAGCAGCCCGGCATTTCCATGCGAGCGCCAGCCTTGCCGTAGATGCCGTAGTAGCCTTCTTCGGTCAGTTGGTGAGCGTCCATCTTGGTCGGCGGCGACAGCCACAGACGTGTTGGCAGCTGACCTTTGACCTGATCCAGCAGCTTGCCGGCAGCGCGGAAGTGACCAATGTTGGTCATGCACGAACCGATAAACACTTCGTCGATCTTCTCGCCCTGAACGGTCGACAGCAGACGCGCGTCGTCCGGGTCGTTCGGTGCGCAGAGCACCGGCTCGTTGATGTCGGCCAGGTCGATTTCGATGATTTCGGCGTACTCGGCGTCCTTGTCGGCTTCCATCAGCTTCGGATTGGCCAGCCAGGCTTCCATCGCTTGAGCGCGACGTTCCATGGTACGGGCATCGCCGTAGCCTTCGCTGATCATCCAGCGCAGCAGGGTGATGTTGGAACGCAGGTACTCGGCAATCGCCTTTTCCGGCAGCTTGATGGTGCAACCGGCAGCGGAACGCTCGGCAGAGGCGTCGGACAGCTCGAACGCTTGCTCAACGGTCAGCTCGTCCAGGCCTTCGATCTCGAGGATGCGGCCGGAGAAGATGTTCTTCTTGCCTTTCTTCTCGACGGTCAGCAGGCCTTTCTGGATGGCCACGTAAGGGATGGCATGCACCAGGTCACGCAGGGTGATGCCCGGTTGCAGTTTGCCCTTGAAGCGCACCAGTACCGACTCCGGCATGTCCAGCGGCATAACGCCGGTGGCGGCGGCGAAGGCCACTAGGCCAGAACCGGCCGGGAAGCTGATGCCGATCGGGAAGCGGGTGTGCGAGTCGCCACCGGTGCCGACGGTGTCAGGCAGCAGCATGCGGTTCAGCCAGCTGTGGATGATGCCGTCGCCAGGACGCAGGGACACGCCGCCACGGGTGCGGATGAAATCCGGCAGGGTGTGGTGGGTGGTCACGTCGATCGGCTTCGGATAAGCCGCGGTGTGGCAGAAGGACTGCATCACCAGGTCAGCGGAGAAGCCCAGGCACGCCAGGTCTTTCAGCTCGTCGCGGGTCATCGGGCCAGTGGTGTCCTGGGAACCGACGGTGGTCATCTTCGGTTCGCAGTAGGTGCCTGGACGCACGCCTTTGCCTTCCGGCAGGCCGCACGCCTTGCCAACCATCTTCTGCGCCAGGGTGAAACCCTTGGTGCTGGCAGCGGGTGGCTCTGGCAGTTTGAACAGATCGGTTGGGCCCAGGCCCAGCTCGGCACGGGCTTTCTCGGTCAGACCGCGACCAATGATCAGTGGGATACGGCCGCCAGCGCGAACTTCGTCGAGCAGTACCGGGGTCTTCATTTCGAAGGTGGCCAGGACTTCATCGGTGCCGTGCTTGGTGACTTTGCCCGCGTGCGGGTAGAGGTCGATGACGTCGCCCATGTTCAGCTTGGATACGTCGAACTCGATTGGCAGAGCGCCGGCGTCTTCCATGGTGTTGTAGAAGATCGGAGCGATCTTGCTGCCGAAGCAGAAACCACCTGCGCGCTTGTTCGGCACGTAAGGGATGTCGTCGCCGAAGAACCACAGCACCGAGTTGGTGGCCGATTTACGCGAGGAGCCGGTACCGACCACGTCACCGACATAGGCGATTGGGAAGCCTTGGCCGCGCATTTCTTCGATCTGCTTCATCGGGCCGATGGAGCCTTGTACGTCCGGCACGATGCCGTCACGGGCCATTTTCAGCATGGCCAGGGCGTGCAGCGGGATGTCCGGGCGCGACCAGGCGTCTGGAGCCGGCGACAGGTCGTCGGTGTTGGTTTCGCCAGTGACCTTGAAGACGCGCAGGCTGATCTTGTCGGCCAGGGTCGGACGGTTCTTGAACCACTCGCCGTCAGCCCAGGATTGCAGAACGCCTTTGGCGTGAACGTTGCCGTTCTTGGCTTTTTCAGCGACGTCGTGGAAGGCGTCGAACATCAGCAGGGTGTGCTTCAGTTGCTCGGCAGTCACGGCAGCCAGTTCGCTGTCATCCAGCAGGCTGACCAATGTGGCGATGTTGTAACCGCCTTGCATGGTGCCCAGCAGCTCAACAGCGTGTTGCTTGCTGATCAGTGGGGAAGTGGCTTCGCCTTTGGCAATGGCAGAGAGGAAACCGGCCTTGACGTAGGCGGCTTCGTCGACGCCTGGCGGCACGCGGTTGGTGATCAGGTCGAGCAGAAAGGCTTCTTCGCCAGTCGGCGGGTTTTTCAGCAGCTCGATCAGGCCTGCGGTTTGTTCGGCGTTCAGCGGCTGGGGCACGATACCCTGAGCGGCACGCTCTGCTACATGTTTGCGATAGGCTTCAAGCACAGTTATTACCCTCATCAGTGGTCCCAAAGGGTTGTCCGGGACGCGATCCAGAAAACACCGAACCAGGCGCTTCATGGCTTTATGGGCCGCTCAGCCGAGGTTTCGCTGCTTTCTTGCAGAAGCTGTTTTCAAAGTTTTACGCCGGCAGGACGGGCTGGATGAGGGCTGGTGCGGACGCTTGAAGGGTGGCTCAAGGGTCGGCACCAACATCGAACCTGCAGGATTGACTGTGCTCGTGACGCTTTGAAAACAGCTTCCAACGGATGTTGCTGCCTCTAAAAGGCCGGCCGATTCTACTGGAAAGCTTTCATAAAGTTAAGCCAAAGGCCCCGCTTATCTGGGGGTGATCTGCCTTAGACAAAGGGCTAAGATGCCAGCCTGTTCTGCCAGCCCCGTACCCGCCGTTATGTCCAATCAGCGTATCAAAACCCCTTGTGTCGGCCTGTGCTCCACTGTTTACGGTGATTTGGTCTGCCGTGGCTGCAAGCGCTTTCACCATGAGGTCACGCACTGGAACGGCTATAACGACGACGAAAAGCATGCGGTCTGGATGCGTTTGGAAGTGTTGCTGGTGCAGGTCATGGCCGCCAAGGTCGAGGTTTTCGATGCGCAACGTTTGCGCGCGCAGCTGGAGCAGCGGCAGATTCGCTTTGTAGCGCAGCAGTCGCCGTATTGCTGGGCCTATCAGCTGATTGCTCGCGGCGCACGGGTGATCAGCCAGTTGGAAGCCTACGGCATGGTGCTGTTGCCGGAGTTTCGTGACTGGGCATTGCCGGAGTTGCGCGATGCCATTGACCGTGAATTTTTTCTGCTTTCCGAAGCACATTACGAGCGCTATATCGCCCCGCACTTTCTCCGTGAAGGCCTGCAAGCGCGGACATGAGCCGCTGATTAAGACGAAAAAGCCGCCAATGGGCGGCTTTTTCGTGGCTAGGCGACCTTAGCGCTGGGCGACCAGGTCCTCCAGGTGGGCAATGATGTCATCTGGCTTGAGCACCAGGATGTCGCTTTCCAGTGAGTCGAGAATCACCTCGGCCGTGTTGCCGATCAGTGCGCCGGACAGCCCGGTGCGTGCCACGGTACCAATCACGGTCACGCCCGCGTTGAGTTCGTGGGCGGTGTGTGGGATCAGTACGTCGGCAGGGCCTTCGGCGACATGCAGACGCTCATCGCTGATCTCGTACTCGGCCTGGAAGGCTTTGCACTGCTCGCGGTAGCGCGCTTCGATGGTTTCGCGCAGCTGGAAGGTCGGGTCGGCAGCCGAAAGCATGGGCGCCGGGTGCGCGCTGATCACATGCAGTTCGGCTTTGGCCAGTGCAGCGATGTCGAAACCATGGCTGACGATGCTGGTGTGCAAAGTGCGGTGTTCGCCATCGGCATTGCCAACATCGACTGCCGCCAGAATCACGCTGCCAGCCCAGGATTTGTCGGTTTTCACCATCAATACCGGGGCCGGGCAGTAACGCAGCAGTTTCCAGTCATCCGGCGTCAGCAGGGCTTTTTTCAGCGGGTTGTCGGGGAAGTGCTGCTTGATCACCAGGCCACAGCCCTCGGCCTGCTGCACGTTGATGATGGTCTGGTGCGGGTTGTCGTGCCAGGCCTGTTGACCGGAGGTACTGAACCCTTCGCTATTGAGCAGGCCGGTGAGGTCGCGCAGATAACTGCTGTGGTCACTCTTCTTGTCGCACACCAGCAGGTGCAGATGCGACTGGGTTACCCCGGCAATCAGCTTGGCACGTTTCAGCGCCAAGTCTTCAGCATGATTGGGCTCCATTACCACCAGGATGCTGCGTATAGCTTGCATGATCATCTCCATGTGCAATCAGTTGAACTGTTTATCACTATAGATCGCAGCCAGTTGCTCTGTGCTTGATCAGTGTCAATCGAGTGGCTGTTGGCGCGCTCATTCGTATAATGACCGCCTGTTAGCCGCACCACTCAAGCCCGCTCATTTTTGTGAATTTATGTATCTGCTAGCCGAAATCAACGAATTGCTGCGCTGTTTTGCCCTTCAGGTCCGGCTGTGTCCGGTAATGGGTGTGCCGTCATGAACCTGCCGGAGATTCACGAATTTCTTGGTTGCCGTACGCCGGATGCCTGGATCAGCGCGGCACTGGCTGACCAGCAAACGCTGCTGATCGATCACAAGAACTGCGAGTTCAAAGCCGCCAGCACTGCACTGAGCCTGATGGCCAAGTACAGCACCTATGTCGACTTGCTCAACGTCATGTCGCGCCTGGCCCGTGAAGAGCTGGTGCACCATGAACAGGTGCTGCGCATCATGAAACGCCGCAAGATTGGCCTGCGCCCGGTGTCGGCGGCGCGCTACGCCTCGGGCTTACGCAAGGTGGTGCGTACCCATGAGCCGCACAAGCTGGTGGATACCCTGGTGGTCGGTGCGTTTATCGAGGCGCGCAGCTGTGAGCGCTTCGAGGCCCTGGTGCCGCATCTGGATGAAGAACTGGGCAAGTTCTACTTCGGCTTGCTGAAAAGCGAAGCACGGCATTTTCAGAATTATCTGAAGCTGGCTTATCAGTACGGCGATGCCCGTGATGTTGATCAGGCCATCGAGCGGGTGAGGGCGGCGGAGCGCGAGTTGATCGAGTCGCCGGATACCGAATTTCGCTTTCATAGCGGCGTGCCGCCGCGCTAAAGCAAAAAGCGCCCCGCGGGGCGCTTTTTTGTGACGGCAGTTAGGGTGTTACTGCTGCACTTTCAGGTCCAGTGACAGGTCGCGCGCGGCCTTGGTCGCCAGAACGCCCATCAGTTGGCTGATTTCATCCTGGCGACTGCTGGCTGCCGTGCCGGTACCGCCCATCATCACGCTCGGTACGGGCGCCTGAGCGGCGGCTTCAGCCCAGACCTTGTTGATTGCGATCAATGCATCGAGCTTGGGTTGCAGCGCGCCGTCCGCCTTGATCACCGCTTCGCGGGCGTGGGCTTCCGCGTCAGCGGTGATCTTGGTGGCGTCGGCGGTGATAGCTGCCTTGTCGCGCAGCAATTCGGCGGTTTGTTTCTCGATTTCGGCGCGGCCTTTTTCCCGCTCTGCGTTGATGATCGCCAGTTGTTTCTCGGTTTCCGCCTGGGTGGTGCGTTCGATCTGGTCGCGCAGGGTTTCCTGGCGGCGCGCTTCGACTTCCTTTTCACCGCGTGCGGTGACCAGCAGCTTCTCTTCCTCTTCCTTCAGGCGGTTTTGCCGGGCTACGGCCAGTTCAGCCAGAGCCTGTTGGACCTTGACCATGCGCTGCTTGTACTGCGGGTTAGGGTCGACGTTGGTGATGCGGGCTTCAACCACTTCCACGCCGTATTTGCGGAACTGCTGCTGTTTACGCACCGGAATGCCTTTGCTGTCCATAACCTTCTCGGTGACGAACTGGCTGACGTTGTTGTCGCCGAACACACCCTGCTCAGTACCGGCCTGCAGGATTGCGGTTTGAGTGGGCTGGTGGCCGCGCGGGCCGCGCACTTCCTTGCGTTTGATCAGGTACAGGCCGTCATTGAGCTGGTTTTCAAACTCGGCAGCGAATTCGCTGCGTGCGCCGGCATAGAAGTCGTCGGCGCTCATCAGCGAAGCCGTGGCCTGTAAGGTTTCTTTAATGGCCGGCACCAGGGCCGTTTTGATGAAATTTTCCGGGTTGCGGTATTCCTGGGCGATTTTCAGGAATTGCTCGCCAGCAGGCAGGCGGAAGCGCGCCGAGGACTCGACCTTGGCGTCAACGTTGCCGAGAAACACGATGGGGAAGGCTTCAATGGTCGCGCCGAGCGAGTCATTGTCACTGCTGTCGTCGATGGCCAGGGCCTCGGTGAGTACAGATTGCACGCTGAGGGCCTTTTTCCAGGCGGTGGCGCGGCCGAACCATTTGGTGGCGTAACCGACATCATCGACGACCTTTTCCTCGCCGAAGATGGTGCGCACGTGAGTGGCGAAGCCGGCTTCGTTATAGAAGAACACGCTATTGAAGGTGACAAAGCCCACGGCGAGCAGCGCGGCGGGGGCAATGGCGTATTTGAAGATGTGTTCCTTGCTGATCAGCATGATCGGTCCCTGATGGCGTTTTGAGGCCGCCGATGCTGATGATCGGCGAATCGTCCGTCAAGGGGGCGCGCTCAGCACTTTGTGCGCGCCGTCAAGGTTTCACACAGGCGGCAGATCGAAGGGACTCTGTTGCAGGCCGAGATGGTCAGCCTGCAAGGCCCAGCCGTGTTTGTCCCAGTCGCCGAGGACGATGCGTTGCGCCGCCTGGCCGTTGACCTGCAGGTTGTGGGTGGCCGGTCGATGGGTATGGCCATGGATTAGCGTTTGCACGCCGTAAGTGGCCATGATCCGTGGCACTTCGTCCGGGGTGACGTCGACAATCTCGCTGGCTTTCATCCGCGTCTGCGTGCGGCTTTCATTGCGCAGTTTGCGCGCTAGTTTTTGCCGGGTGCGCAGCGGCAGATTACGCAAAATAAACAGTGAAATCGGGTTGCGCAGCCAGCGCCGCAGCTTCATGTAGCCCACATCCTGGGTGCACAGGCTGTCGCCGTGCATCAACAGCACGCGTTGGCCATTCAGTTCTATCACGCTGGGGTCGGGGAGCAGGGTGCAGCCTGCTTCTCGGCAGAAGGCTTTGCCGAGTAGAAAGTCGCGATTGCCGTGCATCAGGTAGATGCGTGTGCCTTGCTCGCTGAGGCGACGCAGGGCCTGGGCAATCGAACGTTGAAAGGGGGTAATGGCGTCATCGCCGATCCATACTTCGAAGAAGTCACCCAGGATGTACAGCGCCTGGGCCTGAACCGCGCGGGTTTCCAGAAAATGCAGAAACGCCCGGCTGATATCCGGGCGCTCCTGTTCAAGATGCAGATCGGAGATCAGCAGTATCACTCAACGATCTCGGCGCGCTCGATGATCACGTCATCAACCGGTACATCCTGGTGGCCGGATTTGCTGGTGGTGGCGACGCCTTTGATGGCGTTGACCACGTCCATGCCTTCAACCACTTCACCGAACACCGCATAACCCCAGCCCTGCACGGTAGGTGCGCTGTGGTTAAGGAAGCTGTTGTCGGAAACGTTGATAAAGAACTGCGCGGAGGCCGAATGCGGCTCCATGGTGCGGGCCATGGCCACGGTGCCGATCTTGTTGGCGACGCCGTTGTTGGCTTCGTTCTTGATCGGAGCGCGGGTGGTTTTCTGCTTCATGCCCGGCTCGAAACCGCCGCCCTGGATCATGAAGTTGCTGATCACGCGGTGGAAAACGGTGTTGTCGTAGTGACCTTCTTTAACGTACTGCTTGAAGTTGGCCACGGTTTCCGGGGCTTTGTCTTCAAACAGGTTGAGGGTGATAACGCCGTGGTTGGTGTGCAGCTTGATCATGAAGGTAATCGCTCTGTCGATAAAACCGTGAGCCGCTGAATTTCCAGCAAAGGGCATTGCAGCGGTTCTTGGGCCTGTCAGGGGGTTGACAGCTTCGGCTATGATAAGCGCTTTGTTTTAGTCGGCCTACCCTGTGCCGCGCACCTGCACGATCAAGGACCCCATGAGCAAGCCAGAAACCGTCGCCGCCGCTAACTTCCTCCGCCCCATCGTCCAGGCTGATCTGGATGCCGGCAAGCACGCGAAGATCATTACCCGTTTTCCGCCGGAGCCCAATGGCTACCTGCACATCGGTCACGCCAAGTCGATTTGCCTGAACTTCGGCCTGGCCAAGGAGTTTGGTGGCGAGTGCAACCTGCGCTTTGATGACACCAACCCGGCCAAGGAAGACCAGGAATACATCGACGCGATCAAGAGCGACGTGCAGTGGCTGGGTTTTCAGTGGGCGGGCGAGGAGCGTTATGCCTCCAACTATTTTGACCAGCTGCATGCCTGGGCCATCGAGCTGATCAAGGCGGGAAAGGCCTTCGTCTGCGACTTGAACGCGGAAGAAATGCGTGCCTACCGTGGCAACCTGACCGAGCCGGGCAAGAACAGCCCGTTCCGTGAGCGCAGCGTCGAGGAGAACCTTGATCTGTTCTCCCGTATGAAGGCCGGTGAGTTCCCGGATGGTGCCCGTTCGCTGCGTGCGAAAATCGACATGGCATCGCCGAACATCAACCTGCGCGACCCGATCCTCTATCGCATTCGCCACGCCCATCACCACCAGACCGGTGACAAGTGGTGCATCTACCCGAGCTATGACTTCACCCACGGCCAGTCGGATGCCATCGAAGGCATCACTCACTCGATCTGCACCCTGGAGTTCGAAGACCACCGTCCGCTGTACGAGTGGTTCCTGGCACAACTGCCAGTGCCGGCGCAGCCGCGTCAGTACGAATTCGCCCGGCTGAACCTGAATTACACCATCACCAGCAAGCGCAAGCTCAAGCAACTGGTTGACGAGAAGCACGTCAATGGCTGGGATGACCCGCGCATGTCGACCCTGTCGGGCTTCCGCCGTCGCGGCTACACCCCGGCGTCTATCCGCGTCTTCTGCGACATGATTGGCGTCAACCGTGCTGGCGGCGTGGTGGACATTGGCATGCTGGAATTCGCCATTCGTGATGACTTGGATGCCAATGCCGCGCGTGCCATGTGCGTGCTCAAGCCGCTGAAAGTGGTGATCACCAACTACCCGGAAGGGCAGAAAGAGAACCTGGAGCTGGCGCGCCATCCCAAGCAGGACATGGGCGTGCGCGTACTGCCGTTCAGCCGTGAAATCTATATCGATGCCAGCGACTTCGAAGAAATCCCGCCAGCCGGTTTCAAACGCCTGATTCCAGGCGGCGAAGTGCGTCTGCGTGGCAGCTACGTGATTCGCGCCGATGAGGCGATCAAGGATACCGACGGCAATATCGTCGAGCTGCGCTGCTCCTACGACGAAAACACCCTGGGCAAGAACCCCGAAGGCCGCAAGGTCAAGGGCGTGATTCACTGGGTGCCGGCGGCCGAGAGCGTTGAGTGCGAAGTGCGTCTGTATGACCGTCTGTTCCGCTCCGCCAATCCTGAGAAGGACGAAGAGGGCGGCAGCTTCCTCGACAACATCAACCCGGAGTCGCTGGTGGTGCTCAAGGGCTGTCGTGCCGAGCCATCGCTGTCCGACGCTGCGCCGGAAGAACGTTTCCAGTTCGAGCGTGAAGGCTATTTCTGTGCCGATATCAAGGACAGCAAGCCGGGCGCTCCCGTCTTCAACCGGACTGTGACGCTGCGCGATTCCTGGGCCTAAGAGCCAGCCTCGGATCTGCTGCGCGTCAGCGATACGGCGTTAAAAATGGCCTCGGCAAGCCGCTTGCGGCTAACGCGCTTCAGCGCGACCCGAAGGGCGAGGAAAACGAGTAATGCTCATTTACAGCTAGTAAACTCCGCTTCCTCGGCCATTTTTGCCTTGTCTCGCTCTAGCTCGCGAGATCCGAAACAGGCTCTATTGCTCAGATGCTCTGATTAGAACCGGGCTGGTACGCCGGCCCGTGGTTTTTCAAGGAACCCCAATGCTCTCGATCTACAACACGCTGACCAAAAGCAAAGATGTCTTTAAACCGCTGGTGAGTAACCAGGTGCGCATGTACGTGTGCGGCATGACGGTTTACGACTTCTGTCATATCGGTCATGCGCGGGTGATGGTGGCGTTCGATGTGGTGACGCGCTGGCTGCGCCATCGTGGCTATGACGTGACCTACGTACGCAATATCACCGACATCGACGACAAGATCATCAAGCGCGCCAATGAGAACGGCGAGCCGTTTGAAGTGTTGGTCGAGCGCATGATTGCGGCCATGCACGAAGACGAGGCGCGTCTGAGTGTGCTGCGTCCGGATCAGGAGCCGCGTGCCACCGGGTATATCGCCGGCATGCATCGGATGATCCAGACCCTGATCGACAAGGGTTATGCCTATGCACCGGGCAATGGTGACGTGTACTACCGCGTTACCAAATTCGAAACCTACGGCAAGTTGTCACGCCGCAAGATCGATGAACTGAAGATCGGCGCGCGCATTGAAGTGGATGAGATCAAAGAAGATCCGCTGGATTTCGTCCTGTGGAAGGGCGTCAAGCCAGGTGAGCCGAGCTGGGCGTCGCCGTGGGGCGCTGGTCGTCCGGGCTGGCATATCGAGTGCTCGGTGATGTCCACCTGCTGCCTGGGCGAAACCTTCGATATCCACGGCGGCGGCCCGGATCTGGTGTTCCCGCACCATGAGAACGAGATCGCGCAGAGCGAGGCGGCCACTGGCAAGCTCTACGCCAATGCCTGGATGCACGCCGGCGCGGTGCGGGTGGACGGCGAGAAGATGTCCAAGAGTCTGGGCAACTTCTTCACCATTCGCGAGGTGCTGGAGAAGTACCATCCGGAAGTGGTGCGCTACCTGCTGGTATCCAGCCATTACCGCAGCCCGATCAACTATTCCGAAGACAGCCTGCGCGAAGCCAAGGGTGCGCTGGAGCGTTTCTACAATGCGCTCAAGGGCCTGCCTGATGCTGCACCCGCTGGTGGTGAGGCCTTTGTGGAGCGCTTTGCGGCGGCTATGGATGATGACTTCAACTCACCAGAAGCCTGCGCCGTGTTGTTTGAGCTGGCGCGTGAGATCAACCGTCTGCGCGAAAGCGATGTACAGGCTGCTGCCGCTCTGGCTGCGCGCTTGAAGGAATTGGCTGGTGTGCTTGGCGTGTTGCAGCTGGAGCCGGAAGCCTTTCTGCAGGCTGGCGCTGCTGGCAAGGTTGATGCGGCCGAGGTTGAGGCGTTGATCGCTGCGCGTCTGCAGGCTCGTGCCGAGAAGAACTGGGGCGAGTCTGACCGTATTCGCGATCAGCTCACCGCCATGGGCGTTGTGTTGGAAGATGGCAAAGGTGCGACCACCTGGCGCCTGGCTGACTAGTTTCGTTGTTGCACAAAAAAGGCCGCTTTCGAGCGGCCTTTTTTATTGCATGCGGCTGGCTAGTTCCAAAGCCAGTTCCATAGGCCCGGCAGGCGGGCGTACTGCTGTGGATCGCCGAGGGCGCGCCTTAATGCAGCACGTTGCAGGGTGTCGCGCTGACCGTAGAACGGTTGTATATCGGTGGCCAGGCCGACATCTTCGGCCACATCCATCAGTATTTGCAGGTACTCCTGCATATGCCGCGCGGTGTAGGGATTGGGGTCGTGGAAGGTCACCACCACCGGGATCACCCCGTCGACTGCCGGTAGGGCGCCGACGTTGATCTGTTGCGCGGCTTGCGCCAGCTGATCACGCAGATTACTGCGCCGACGCAGGCTGCCATTGATGCCCCAGATCTTGCCGTCATTGGCGCTCAAATCGGTTAGCAGAATGTGCAGGTCGTGTGTCTGATAGGCGGCAAAGGTGCGCTCGTCATAGTTCCAGAAGGGTGGCCGCACCAGACGTGGTGCGGTGTTGCTGACGGCCTGAAGGTCAGCTACTCCATCGCTCAATGATTGTTCCAGCGCCTCTGGGCTGAGGAAGCGGTGGTTGGCGTGGCCGGGTGTTGCGGTGTGCAGACCCAGTAGATGTCCCTCGCGTTGCTGGCGGCGCAGCAAGGCCTGACCCTGAGTGCTGCCGCCTGCCGTGGGTGCGCGTGTCTGGACAAAGAACAGTGCCTTGATACCGGGTTGGATCGGGTTGTCGGCCAGGGTGTCGAGTATCTGGGCGGTTGGATTGTGGGTGCTGCTGGCGCTGGGGCCATCATCGAAACTCAGCAGAAAGCGTATGGGTTCAATATCTGCTCGCGGTGCTGGTGCGGGTGCGCTGCTGCAACCGCTCAGCAGCACTATCGACAGCAATAGGCCGCTAAGGCGCGATGCCTGGGCGGCGGCAGCTGCGGAGTGCGTTGGCTTGCGCATCAGATAATGGCCTGTGACAGAAATGGCGGATCGCGCCGAGTCGCGCGCATATGGTCAGGTGGTAGGGCTTCGACACCGCACAGGGTGCATAAGTCCATAGGCTGGGAGTTATCGAGGTGTCCAGCGGGGTTAAAAACGGCACCTATATAAGAAGTGCCGTTGTTCTGGTGTGCTCTGTTAAATCAGGTGTGCAGGTGTTCGGCGGCGTGCAGGGTGTTTTCCAGCAGGCAGGCACGGGTCATCGGGCCAACGCCGCCTGGTACCGGGGTAATCCAGCCTGCACGGGGCAGGGCGGTTTCATACACCACATCACCGATCAGTTTGCCGTCGGCCTGACGGTTGATGCCAACGTCGATGACGGTAGCGCCGGGTTTGATCCACTCGCCCTGAACCAGGCCAGGCTTGCCCGCGGCCACCACAACGATGTCGGCTTGGCCAACATGCATAGGCAGGTCTTTGGTGAAACGGTGGGTCACGGTAACGGTGCAGCCAGCCAGCAGCAGTTCCATGGCCATCGGGCGGCCGACAATGTTCGAGGCGCCAACCACCACCGCGTGCATGCCATAAAGGTCTGCGCCGGTGCTTTGCAGCAGGGTCATGATGCCTTTCGGGGTGCAGGGGCGCAGCAATGGCATGCGCTGGGCCAGGCGGCCGATGTTGTAGGGGTGGAAACCGTCGACATCTTTATCCGGGCGGATGCGCTCCAGTAATAAGGAAGCATCAAGATGTTCCGGCAGCGGTAGCTGTACCAGAATGCCGTCAATGCTGGCGTCGTCATTCAGGCGATCAATCAACGCCATCAGCTCGGCCTGGCTGGTAGTGGCAGGCAGATCATAAGCTTGCGAGAGGAAACCGACTTCTTCGCAGTCTTTGCGTTTGTGCGAAACGTAGACTTGGGACGCAGGGTCGCTACCGACGAGAATTACAGCCAGTCCGGGTGCGCGCAGGCCTTGCTGGCGTCGTTCGGCGACACGTTGGGCGATCTGCTGGCGCAGGCTGGCGGCAATTGCTTTGCCATCGATCAGTTGTGCGGTCATTGCGCTTGGTTAACCATAAAGAAAGGATGGAAAAAGGACGCGCATTCTCGCATGACCGTGCTGTCGGGCAAAGGCAGATGCCAGGGTTTTCGCGTAACTCCTTTAAATGGCTGAATTTTTTTAACTTTTCTTGTTGACGACCTGAAACCACCTCTATAACATTCGCCCCGCTTGTCGAGCACAGCAAGTCGCTGGGTAAGACGGCTAAGGTTTAAGTTAAACGCTTTTTCCAGAGCCGAAAGCTTTAAGTCTGCACTAGCAGATGGATAAGCGCCCGTAGCTCAGCTGGATAGAGCATCCGCCTTCTAAGCGGATGGTCGCAGGTTCGAGTCCTGCCGGGTGCGCCATTTGGCGGTCTTGGCTCAAGCAAAATGCAATATGGTGGGCGTAGCTCAGTTGGTAGAGCACAGGATTGTGACTCCTGTTGTCGTGGGTTCGATCCCCATCGTCCACCCCATATTCCAAAACGCCAGGTTAATTCCTGGCGTTTTTGTATAAAGGCTTTACCCGCGGACGTGGTGGAATTGGTAGACACACTGGATTTAGGTTCCAGCGCCGCAAGGCGTGAGAGTTCGAGTCTCTCCGTCCGCACCATCTTTTAGAACTCCCTCCCGTTTGCCGCCTGCATCTAGGGTGACTTCTGCAAATTGACCCTCTAGAATGCATGCCCTTGATTCGGGGCCGGTAAACGGCCGGCTTATGTCTGTGCAACGAGGATTATCCATGCAAGTTTCTGTTGAAAGTACTTCTGCGCTCGAGCGCCGTATGACCGTAGGCGTCTCTGTTGAGCGCATCGAGACTGAAGTCAACAAGCGTCTGCAGCAGACTGCCCGTCGTGCCAAGGTTCCTGGTTTCCGTCCTGGCAAAGTGCCAATGAGCGTGATTCGTCAGCGTTACGAAGATTCCGCGCGCCAGGAAGCGTTGGGCGATCTGATCCAATCCACCTTCTACGAAGCCGTTGTTGAGCAGAAACTCAATCCAGCTGGCGCTCCGGCCGTTGAGCCGAAGTCCTTCGAGAAGGGCAAGGATCTGGAATACGTTGCGACCTTCGAAGTATTCCCGGAGTTCACCGTTGCCGGCTTCGACTCCATCGCTGTTGAGCGTCTGCAGGCTGATGTGGTTGATGCTGATGTCGACAACATGCTGGACATTCTGCGCAAGCAGAACACCCGTTTCGAGTCCGTTGAGCGTGCTGCCGAGAATGGCGATCAACTGAACATCGATTTCGTTGGCAAGATCGACGGCGAAGCCTTTGCTGGTGGTTCGGCTAAAGGTACTCAGCTGGTTCTCGGTTCCGGCCGCATGATCCCAGGCTTTGAAGACGCCCTGGTGGGTGCCAAAGCGGGCGAAGAGCGCGTGATCAACCCGACTTTCCCGGCTGACTACCAGAACCTCGACCTGGCAGGCAAAACTGCCGAGTTCACCGTTACCGTCAACAGCATCTCGGCACCTCAGCTGCCAGAGCTGAACGACGACTTCTTCGCCCTGTTCGGCGTAAAAGAAGGCGGCCTGGAAGGCTTCCGCGCCGAAGTGCGCAAGAACATGGAGCGCGAGCTGCGCCAGGCCATCAAGTCCAAGATCAAGAATCAGGTAATGGACGGCCTGCTGGCTGCCAACCCGATTGAAGTGCCGAAGGCGCTGATCAGCAACGAAGTGAACCGTCTGCGCGTCCAGGCCGTTCAGCAGTTCGGTGGCAACCTCAAGCCTGAGCAGCTGCCAGCTGAGCTGTTCGAAGAGCAAGCCAAGCGCCGTGTTGTGCTGGGTCTGGTTGTAGCTGAAGTGGTCAAACAGTGCGAACTGAAGCCGGATGACGCCCGCGTTCGCGAAATGATTCAGGAAATGGCTTCGGCTTACCAAGAGCCTGAGCAGGTTGTGGCCTGGTACTACAAAAACGACCAGCAAATGAACGAAGTGCGTTCGGTTGTACTGGAAGAGCAAGTTGTAGATACTGTTTTGCAGAAGGCCAACGTGACCGATAAAGCGGTCTCGTACGAAGAAGCTGTCAAGCCGGTAGAAGCACCACAAGCCGCCTGATTTCTTTACCTCGTTCGAACACGCCATAAGCCAGCCTCCGCGCTGGCTTATGCGTATTTGTGACATGACTATTTAGGGAGCGAGTGCAGCATGTCCCGCAATCCTTTTATGCAACAAATGCCTGAAATCTATGCCGCTGGCGGCTTAGTACCTATGGTTGTCGAGCAATCGGCTCGCGGTGAGCGTGCCTACGACATCTATTCGCGTCTGCTCAAAGAGCGCGTGATCTTTCTGGTTGGTCCTGTAGAGGACTACATGGCCAATCTGATCTGTGCGCAACTGCTGTTCCTTGAAGCGGAAAATCCGGACAAGGACATCCATCTTTACATCAACTCCCCGGGCGGTTCGGTGACGGCGGGTATGTCGATCTACGACACCATGCAATTCATCAAGCCTAATGTGTCCACCACCTGTATTGGCCAGGCATGCAGCATGGGCGCATTCCTGCTGACCGCCGGTGCTGAGGGCAAGCGCTACTGCCTGCCGAACTCGCGTGTGATGATTCACCAGCCGCTGGGTGGTTTCCAGGGGCAAGCGTCGGACATCGAAATCCACGCCAAGGAAATCCTCTTTATCCGCGCGCGTCTCAACACGCTGATGGCCAAGCACAGTGGGCGTACCCTGGAAGAAATCGAGCGTGATACCAACCGCGATAACTTCATGAGCGCCGAAGCGGCTCGTGAATACGGGTTGATCGACGAAGTGATTGAAAAACGCCCCGCTTAATATAAGCAGCTCAAAAACAGGGCAGGTCGGCTTAGCCGGTCTCCGGCGGGCTTGAAAAAGTCCGCATAAGCCTTCATCTTGTGTTGCAAGCATATCGGATTTGGATCGAACGAATGACTGACACCCGCAACGGCGAGGACAACGGCAAGTTGCTTTATTGCTCCTTCTGCGGCAAAAGCCAGCATGAAGTACGCAAATTAATTGCCGGCCCCTCGGTCTTTATCTGCGACGAGTGCGTCGACCTGTGCAACGACATCATCCGTGAGGAGGTGCAGGAAGCCCAGGCCGAGAGCAGTGCGCATAAATTGCCTGCTCCCAAGGAAATCAGCACCATCCTCGATCAATACGTGATCGGCCAGGAGCGTGCGAAGAAGGTGCTGGCGGTAGCGGTGTACAACCACTACAAGCGCCTCAATCAACGCGACAAGAAAGATGATGTCGAGCTGGGTAAGAGCAATATCCTGCTGATCGGTCCAACTGGCTCGGGTAAAACCCTGCTGGCAGAAACCCTGGCGCGCTTGCTCAACGTACCTTTCACCATCGCCGACGCTACCACGCTGACCGAAGCCGGTTATGTGGGCGAGGACGTCGAGAACATCATTCAGAAGCTGCTGCAGAAGTGTGATTACGATGTGGAAAAAGCCCAGATGGGCATCGTCTACATCGACGAAATCGACAAGATTTCGCGCAAGTCGGATAACCCGTCGATTACCCGCGACGTATCGGGTGAGGGCGTGCAGCAGGCATTGCTCAAGCTGATCGAAGGCACCGTTGCCTCGGTGCCGCCGCAGGGTGGTCGCAAGCATCCGCAGCAGGAATTCCTGCAGGTTGATACGCGCAATATCCTGTTTATTTGCGGTGGTGCGTTCTCCGGTCTGGAAAAAGTCATCCAGGGTCGTTCGACTAAGGGTGGTATCGGTTTCAGTGCCGAAGTACGTAGCAAGGAAGAGGGCAAGAAGGTTGGCGAGTCACTTCGCGCCGTCGAGCCGGATGATCTGGTCAAGTTTGGTCTGATCCCTGAGTTCGTTGGCCGTTTGCCGGTTATCGCCACGCTGGATGAACTCGACGAAGCGGCACTGGTGCAGATCCTGACCGAGCCGAAAAACGCCCTGACCAAGCAATATGGCAAGCTGTTCGAGATGGAAGGCGTTGAGCTGGAGTTCCGTCCAGATGCACTGAAGTCGGTTGCCCGCAAAGCGCTCGAGCGTAAAACCGGTGCTCGTGGTTTGCGTTCGATTCTCGAGGGTATCCTGCTTGATACCATGTACGAGATTCCGTCGCAGACTGATGTCAGCAAGGTGGTCATCGATGAAAGTGTGATCGATGGTGCGTCCAAGCCGTTGCTTATTTATGAGAACAACGAGCTGCCTGCCAAGGCTGCGCCAGACGCTTGATCGCGTTGTAACATGTTGAAAGCAAGGGGCCTGCGGGCCCCTTTTCTTTTCCTGTTGCAGCGCTTGTTTTTTGTTGGGGCTGCCCCCATCTTAGGGCTAAGGGTCATCCCATCTGTTTACGGCCGTAAGGCCGCCGTAGAGCCGAAATCATGAAGACAACCATCGAATTGCCTCTCCTGCCGTTGCGCGATGTTGTGGTCTATCCGCATATGGTCATCCCGCTGTTCGTCGGGCGTGAAAAATCTATTGAGGCCCTTGAGGCTGCAATGACAGGCGAGAAGCAGATTCTGTTGCTGGCCCAGAAGAACCCCGCTGACGATGATCCGAGCGAGGATGGTCTCTACCGCGTGGGTACCGTCGCCACGGTGTTACAACTGCTGAAACTGCCCGATGGCACGGTCAAGGTGCTGGTTGAGGGCGAGCAGCGCGGAGAGATTGAGCGCTTTATCGAAGTCGACGGCCATTGCCGTGCGGAAGTGCAGCTGATTGATGAGGTGGACGCTGCCGAGCGTGAGGCCGAAGTGTTCATCCGCAGCCTGCTGAGTCAGTTCGAGCAGTATGTGCAGCTGGGTAAGAAGGTTCCGGCCGAGGTGCTGGCTTCGCTCAATGGCATCGATGAGCCAGGTCGCCTGGTCGATACCATGGCAGCGCACATGGTGCTGAAAATCGAGCAGAAGCAGGAAATTCTGGAAATTACCGACCTGGCTGCCCGGGTTGAGCATGTGCTGGCACTGCTGGACGCCGAGATTGATCTGTTGCAGGTCGAGAAGCGCATCCGTGGGCGGGTCAAGAAGCAGATGGAGCGCAGTCAGCGCGAGTACTACCTGAATGAGCAGATGAAGGCCATTCAGAAAGAGCTTGGCGATAGCGAGGAAGGCCATAACGAACTCGATGAACTGAAAAAGCGTATCGAGAGCGCTGGGTTGACCGCCGAAGCGCACACCAAGGCCAATGCTGAGTTGAATAAGCTCAAGCAGATGTCGCCGATGTCGGCTGAGGCCACGGTGGTGCGTTCCTATATCGATTGGCTGGTCAATGTGCCGTGGAAAGCGCAGAGCAAGGTGCGCCTTGATCTGGCACGGGCGGAAAGCATTCTGGATGCAGACCACTATGGCCTGGAAGAGGTCAAGGAGCGCATCCTTGAATACCTCGCCGTGCAAAAACGGGTGAAAAAACTCAAAGGTCCGGTGCTGTGTCTGGTCGGGCCGCCTGGTGTGGGTAAAACCTCGCTGGCCGAGTCGATTGCCAGCGCCACCAATCGCAAATTTGTGCGCATGGCGCTCGGCGGTGTGCGTGATGAGGCGGAAATTCGCGGTCATCGCCGCACCTATATTGGTTCCATGCCGGGTCGTTTGATACAAAAAATGACCAAAGTTGGTGTGCGCAACCCACTGTTCCTGCTCGATGAAATCGACAAGATGGGTCAGGACATGCGTGGTGATCCTGCGTCCGCGCTGCTCGAGGTGCTGGATCCGGAGCAGAACCACAACTTCAACGATCATTATCTGGAGGTCGACTACGACCTGTCTGATGTGATGTTCCTCTGTACCGCGAACTCGATGAACATTCCGGGCCCCCTGCTGGATCGGATGGAAGTGATTCGTTTGCCGGGTTACACCGAGGCGGAGAAGATCAACATCGCGATCAAGTACCTGGCGCCCAAGCAGGTTCAGGCCAATGGTTTGAAGAAGACCGAGTTGGCCTTCGAAGAAGCGGCCATCCGCGACATCATTCGTTACTACACCCGCGAGGCTGGAGTGCGGGGTCTTGAGCGGCAGATTGCCAAGGTATGTCGTAAGGCTGTCAAGGAGCACGCCGCCGAGAAGCGCTTCCAGGTTACGGTCACTGCTGATTCGCTTGAGCATTTCCTGGGGGTGCGCAAGCACCGCTATGGTCTGGCCGAGCAGCAGGATCAGATCGGTCAGGTAACCGGTCTGGCCTGGACCCAGGTTGGTGGTGAACTGCTGACCATCGAAGCCGTGGTGGTGCCGGGTAAAGGTCAGTTGATCAAAACCGGCTCGTTGGGCGATGTGATGCTGGAGTCGATCACGGCCGCGCAGACAGTTGTGCGCAGTCGGGCCAAGAGCTTGGGCGTGCCTGTGGACTTCTACGAGAAGCAGGATATCCATATTCACATGCCGGAAGGGGCAACACCCAAAGATGGTCCCAGTGCAGGCGTTGGCATGTGTACGGCGCTGGTTTCAGCATTGACGCAGATCCCGGTGCGCGCAGATGTGGCCATGACCGGGGAAATCACCCTGCGTGGTCAGGTATTGGCCATCGGTGGTCTGAAGGAAAAACTCCTGGCCGCACACCGTGGTGGAATCAAGACTGTGATCATTCCGGAAGAGAATGTGCGCGACTTGAAAGAGATTCCGGAGAATATTAAGCAAGACCTGCAGATTAAACCGGTTAAATGGATTGACGAGGTCCTGCAAATTGCGCTGCAATACGCCCCGGAGCCCTTGCCTGATGCGGCTCCCATGGTTGCAAAGGATGAAAAACGCGAGACTGATTCCAAGGAGCGAATTAGCACGCATTAGCCGGAGGGCTTTCTTGACACATTTTTAGAGCCCTTGTTATAAAGCGGCTCTTATCGTGTCAGCAGGCTCTCCAGCACCAGCTTCGCTTACATTTAAAAGCAAGAAATAAACTCAACAGAAATTAAGGGGACTTAAGAGTGAACAAGTCGGAACTGATCGATGCCATCGCCGCATCTGCTGATATCCCAAAAGCTGTTGCCGGCCGTGCGCTGGACGCAGTCATTGAATCCGTTACTGGCGCTCTGAAGGCTGGTGACTCCGTAGTACTGGTTGGATTCGGCACTTTCGCTGTTAAAGAGCGTGCTGCTCGCACTGGCCGTAACCCGCAAACTGGTAACCCGATCAGCATCGCTGCTGCCAAGATTCCAGGCTTCAAAGCCGGTAAAGCTCTGAAAGACGCTGTCAACTAAGCCTCTTTCTGGGTTTGCCCAGCAGATCAGTCGAATGGCTGATCTGTCAGCGGGGCGGGTTGTTCAGCCAGACCAATTGGGTTGAACATAACGAATTGCAGGTTTGGGTTCGATCCGCTTCGCCAGTTACGAGAAGGCGCATCCACTGATGCGCCTTTCTTCTATCCGGATTTTACCCACGCTGCACGGCTGCTTTTTTTGTACAGCCGTTCTGGGGGAAGCATGCTGCAGAATATCAGGGACAATTCACAGGGTTGGATTGCCAAAACCATCATCGGTCTGATCGTTGCGCTGATGGCGCTGACCGGTGTCGATGCCATTTTTACTGGCACCAGTAATAGCCAAAATGCCGCTGAAGTGAATGGTGAGAAGATTACTTCCGCTGAACTCAGCCAGGCTGTGGAAATGCAGCGTCGGCAGTTGCTGCAGCAGTTGGGGCGTGATTTCGATGCATCCCTGCTGGACGAAAAGCTGCTGCGTGAGGCAGCCCTGAACGGTCTGATCGAGCGCACCTTGCTGCTTGATAGTGCCAAGGATGCCAAGTTCGCGTTCTCGCAGCAGGCGCTGGATCAGGTGATTCTGAAAACGCCGGAGTTTCTTGTAGACGGCCAGTTCAATGCTGAGCGTTTCGACCAGGTGATTCGTCAGCTCGGCTACAGCCGCTTGCAGTTCCGCCAGATGCTTGAGGAGGAAATGCTCATCGGTCAGCTGCGCGCTGGTCTAGCCAACAGCGGTTTTGTTACCGATGCCCAAGTACAGGTTTTTGCCGCACTGGAAAAGCAGACCCGTGACTTCGCCACGCTGACGCTCAAGGCTGATCTGGATGCCGTCACGCTCAGCGACGACGACATCAAGGCCTACTACGACGCTCAGGCCAGCGAGTTCATGAGTCCTGAGCAGGTTGTACTGGAATACGTCGAGCTGAAGAAGGATGCCTTCTTCGATCAAGTGGAAGTCACCGATGAGGCGCTACAAAGCGCTTATCAGAGTGAAATTGCCAGCCTTGCCGAACAGCGTCGTGCTGCCCATATTCTGGTTGAGGTTAACGACAAGCTGAATGACGAGCAGGCCAAGGCCAAGCTGGTCGAGGTGCAGAAGCGCTTGGAGCAGGGTGAAGATTTCGCCGCCTTGGCCAAGGAGTTTTCCGATGACTCAGGTTCGGCCGGCGACGGCGGTGACTTGGGCTTTGCTGGCCCTGGCGTGTATGACCCCGCTTTCGAAGAAGCACTCTATGCGCTCAGTGAAAATGCTGTATCGGCACCCGTGCGCAGCGAGTTTGGCTGGCACCTGATCAAGCTGCTCGGCGTGCAGGCTCCAGAAGTACCGAGCTTCGCCAGCCTGGAAGAGAAGCTACAGCGCGACCTCAAGACCCGCCAGGTTGAGCAGCGTTTTGTCGAAGTCACCAAGACGCTTGAGGATTCCGCATTTGAGGCTTCCGATCTGAGTCAGCCGGCGCAGGAGCTGGGTTTACAGGTCAAGACCACTGAGCCATTTGGTCGTCAGGGTGGTAGCGAAGGTGTATCTGCTAACCGTCAGGTTATTCAGGCTGCCTTCAGTGAGGAAGTGCTGGAAGACGGCAGCAACAGCAGTGTGATCGAGTTGGATCCGAACACTGTGGTGGTGGTGCGCGTCAAAGAACACAACAAGCCGAAGCAGCTGCCGCTGGAGCAGGTTGCCGACAGCATCCGTGCCCAGTTGACCAAGGTGCGTGCAAGCGAGGCGGTCAAAGCCAAAGGCGAGGAGCAGCTGGCTGCTCTGCGTGAAGGCCAGACACCGGTTAGTCAGGCCGATGCCAAGCAGGGTTGGACGGTTGTCGAAGCGGCCACCCGCAGTCAGGAAGGTGTTGAGCCTGCTGTACTGCAAGCGCTATTCCGCATGCCCAAGCCTGAAGCGGCTGACAAGCCGAGCTTTGCGGGTATCAGTCTGGGTAATGGTGATTTCGTGATCATCCGCCTCAATGGCGTGAGCCAACCGGAACAGGTGCTGTCGGAAGAAGACAAAGCCATGTACGGCCGCTTCCTGGCTTCGCGGGCTGGTCAGCAGGACTTTGCTGCGTTCCGTAAGCAACTGGAAGAGAAGGCGGATATCGAGCGCTTCTGATCGATACCGCTGAATACAAAAAAGGCCGCTTCTTCAAGCGGCCTTTTTTATGTCTGCCATCCTTGGCAGCGAACTGTGTACGACGCAGGAAGATGCTGATCTCCCCGCGCAGCAGGCTTACTCTTCCATGGCACCCATCGCGGTGGTGTTGAAGCCGCCGTCGACGTACATGATCTCGCCGCTGACGCCTGAAGCCAGATCCGAGCAGAGGAAGGCACCGGCGTTGCCAACTTCTTCGATGGTCACGTTGCGGCGCAGTGGGGTCTGCTTCTCGTTGGCGGCGAGCATCTTGCGGAAGCTCTTGATGCCGGAGGCCGCCAGGGTGCGTATCGGGCCGGCAGAGATGGCGTTGACGCGGGTGCCTTCTGGGCCGAGGCTGCCGGCCAGGTAACGTACACCGGCTTCCAGGCTGGCCTTGGCCATGCCCATGACATTGTAGTTAGGCATGGTGCGCTCGGCGCCCAGGTAGGAGAGGGTGAGCAGGCTGCCGTTGCGGCCTTTCATCAGTTCGCGACCGGCCTTGGCCAGTGCTACAAAGCTGTAGGCGCTGATGTCGTGGGCGATGCGGAAGCCTTCGCGGGTGGTGACGTCGGTGAAGTCGCCGTCCAGTTGATCGCCTGGGGCGAAGCCTACGGAGTGAACGATACAGTCCAGGCCATCCCACTTCTTGCTCAGGGCTTCGAAGACGGCGGCGATCTCGTCGTCATTGGCCACATCGCACGGGAAGCACAGGTCAGCGCTTGAGCCCCAGTCAGCGGCGAAACCTTCAACCCGGCCTTTGAGCTTTTCGTTCTGGTAGGTGAAGGCCAGTTCGGCACCTTCACGGTGCATGGCTGCTGCGATACCGGAGGCGATGGACAGTTTGCTGGCGACGCCAACGATCAGTACGCGCTTGCCGCTTAGAAAACCCATGGGTGTAGTTCCTCTTCCTGTCTACAAGAATTAGCCAGCTGGGGCCATAAAGGCTGCTTCCAGCAACTGCTGTGTATAGATGTCCTGTGGCGCGGCAAAGACACGTGCCGCCGATCCCTGTTCGACCACCTTGCCCTGTTTGACCACCATCACCTGATGGCTCAGGGCTCTTACGACGGCCAGGTCGTGGCTGATAAACAGGTAGGTCAGGTTGTATTTGGCTTGCAGCGAGCGCAGCAGTTCGACCACCTGGCGTTGCACAGTGCGGTCGAGGGCCGAGGTTGGCTCATCCAGCAGGATCAATGCAGGCTTGAGCACCAGGGCGCGGGCGATGGCGATGCGTTGGCGCTGGCCGCCGGAAAACTCGTGCGGGTAGCGGTGACGGGTTTCTGGATCCAGGCCCACTTCCACCAGTGCGTCGATAATCGCCTGTTCCTGTTCGGCTTCGCTGCCCATGCGGTGGATCTGCAGGCCTTCGCCAATGATCTGGCCCACTGACATACGTGGGCTGAGGCTGCCAAAAGGGTCTTGAAAAACCACCTGCATCTGTCGGCGCAGTGGGCGCACGTCATGCTGCGAGAGCTGGTCGATGGCCTGGCCCTGGAAGCGGATACCGCCCTGGCTGCCGAGCAGACGCAGAATCGCCAGGCCGAGGGTGGATTTGCCTGAGCCGCTTTCACCGACAATACCCAGGGTATGCCCCTGGGGCAGGCTGAAATTGATGCCGTCCACCGCTTTGACATGGTCGACCGTGCGGCGCAGCAAGCCTTTCTTGATCGGGAACCAGACGCGCAGGTTGTCGATTTCCAGCATGGGTTTGCCAGGCGGCTGATCGACCGGGCCGCCCGTTGGCTCGGCGCCGAGCAGTTCACGGGTATAAGGGTGTTGTGGGTCTTTAAACAGTGTTTCGCAGGCCGCTTGTTCGACGATATGCCCGCGTTGCATGACGCACACCCGGTGGGCAATGCGTCGCACCAGGTTGAGGTCGTGGCTGATCAGCAGGATGGCCATGCCCAGGCGCGCCTGCAGGTCCTTGAGCAGCTCAAGAATCTTCAACTGCACGGTGACGTCCAGCGCTGTGGTCGGTTCGTCGGCAATCAGCAGCTCTGGCTCATTGGCCAGGGCCATGGCGATCACCACGCGCTGACGCTGGCCGCCCGAGAGCTCGTGCGGATAGGCCTTGAGGCGTTTGTGTGGCTCGGGGATGCCGACCAGCTCCAGCAGCTCCAAGGTACGCGCTGTGGCAGCCTTGCCGCGCAGGCCTTTGTGCAGGGCCAGCACTTCGTTGATCTGCTTCTCGATGCTGTGCAGCGGGTTCAGCGAGGTCATGGGCTCCTGAAAGACCATGGCGATGCGGTTGCCACGAATGCCACGTAGCTTGTTCTCGCTCAGCTTGAGCAGATCCTGCCCGGCGTAGTGAATGCTGCCGCTGGGGTGTTGCGCCAGCGGGTAGGGCAGCAGGCGCAGGATGGAGTGCGCAGTGACCGATTTGCCCGAGCCGCTTTCGCCAACCAGGGCGAGGGTTTCGCCACGCTTGATATCAAAGCTGACGTTTTCCAGCACACGCTGCCTGAGGCTGCCGGTGACGAACTCGACCGCCAGGTCGCGGACTTCGATGAGGGTGTTGGAGTCGGTCATCTTATTTCCTCGGGTCGAAGGCATCGCGTGCCGCTTCGCCGATAAACACCAGCAGGCTGAGCATCAGGGCCAGTACGGCGAAGGCGCTGATACCCAACCAGGGCGCTTGCAGGTTGGATTTGCCCTGGGCCACCAGTTCGCCCAGCGACGGTGCGCCAGGTGGCAAGCCGAAGCCGAGGAAATCCAGCGCGGTGAGGGTGCCGATCGCGCCGGTGAGAATGAACGGCATAAAGGTCATGGTGGAAATCATCGCGTTGGGCAGGATATGGCGGAACATGATTGAGCCGTTCTGCATGCCCAGTGCACGGGCTGCACGCACGTATTCCAGGTTGCGCCCACGCAGAAACTCTGCACGCACCACATCCACTAGGCTCATCCAGGAGAACAGCAGCATGATGCCCAGCAGCCACCAGAAGTTCGGCTGCACGAAGCTGGCGAGGATGATCAGCAGATAGAGCACCGGCAGGCCCGACCAGATCTCCAGAAAGCGCTGCCCGGCCAGGTCGACCCAGCCGCCATAGAAGCCTTGCAGGGCGCCGGCAAACACGCCGATCACCGAACTGGCCAGGGTCAGGATCAAGGCAAACAACACGGAAATGCGGAAGCCGTAAATCACCCGTGCCAGTACATCGCGGCCCTGGTCATCGGTACCCAGCAGGTTCTCCGCCGAAGGTGGAGCCGGGGCGGGCACCTGCAGGTCGTAGTTGATGCTGGAGTAGCTGTAACGGATCGGCGGCCAGATCATCCAACCGTCCTTCTCCTTGATCAGCTCCTGGATGTAGGGGCTCTTGTAGTTGGCCTGCAGCGGGAACTCGCCGCCGAAAGTGGTTTCCGGGTAGCGCTTGAATACCGGGAAATACAGTTCGTTGTCGTAGCCCACCACCAGCGGTTTGTCGTTGGCGATCAACTCGGCACCGAGGGTGACGAAGAACAGGGCGAGAAATATCCATAGCGACCACCAGCCACGTTTGTGCGCCTTGAACAGCTGAAAGCGGCGTTGGTTGATTGGGGACAGTTTCATCTCAACCCTCCCGGCTTTCGAAGTCGATACGCGGATCGACCAGGGTGTAGGTAATGTCGCCGATCAATTTCACCACCAGGCCGAGCAACGTGAAGATAAACAGGGTGCCGAACACCACTGGGTAATCGCGGTTTATCGCGGCCTCGAAACTCATCAGGCCGAGGCCGTCGAGGGAGAAGATCACTTCGATCAGCAGGGAACCGGTAAAGAAAATGCCGATAAAGGCTGCCGGGAAGCCAGCGATGATGATCAGCATGGCGTTACGGAACACGTGGCCGTAGAGCACGCGGTTATTGCTCAGGCCTTTGGCCCTGGCAGTGATCACGTACTGCTTGTTGATCTCATCAAGAAAGCTGTTTTTGGTCAGCAGCGTCAGGGTGGCGAAGTTGCCGATCACCAGGGCGGTGACGGGCAGCGCCAGGTGCCAGAAATAGTCGAGCAGCTTGCCGGTAAAACTCAGCTCGTCGAAGTTGTTCGAGGTCAGCCCGCGCAGCGGGAACCAATCCCAGTAGCTGCCGCCGGCGAACAGTACGATCAGCAGGATGGCGAAGAGGAAGGCGGGGATGGCGTAGCCGATGATGATCGCTGAGCTGGTCCAGACGTCGAAGGCGCTGCCGTGGCGTGTGGCCTTGGCAATGCCCAGCGGGATCGACACTAGGTACATGATCAGCGTGCTCCACAGCCCCAGCGAGATCGACACTGGCATCTTCTCGATGATCAGGTCGATGACTTCGGCATCGCGAAAGAAGCTCGAACCAAAATCCAGTTGTGCATAGCTCTTGAGCATCAGCCAGAAGCGTTCCGGGGCGGATTTGTCGAAGCCGTACATGCGCTCGATTTCCGCCACCAGCTCAGGGTCCAGGCCTTGAGCGCCGCGATAGTTGGAACCGGCTACCGACACTTCGGCACCGCCGCCGGCAATCCGGCTGGTGGCACCATCGAAGCCTTCCAGTTTGGCGATCATCTGTTCGACCGGGCCACCGGGGGCGGCCTGGATGATGATGAAGTTGATCAGCAGAATGCCGAACAGCGTGGGAATGATCAGCAGCAGTCGACGAAAGATATACGCCAGCATGTTATGGCTCCACGCCTGTGCTGTTGTGTGCAGCGGCTTCGTCTGCCGCTGCTTCCGGTGATTTTGTTCGGGCCCACCAGGTGTGCAGGCCTATGTCGTATTTCGGGCTGACCTTGGGGTGCTCAAAGCGGTTCCAGTAGGCCACGCGCCAGGTCTTGATATGCCAGTTGGGCACCACGTAATGGCCCCACAGCAGCACGCGGTCGAGGGCGCGGGTGTGGGTGATCAGGCTCTGGCGTGAGTCGGCATTGATCAGGCCTTCGACCAGCTTATCCACGGCCGGGTCTTTCAAACCAATAAAGTTACGGCTGCCGGGGTTGTCGGCGCTGCTGGAGTGCCAGTATTCGCGTTGCTCGTTGCCCGGTGAGTTGGACTGGCCGAAACCCCCGACAATCAGATCGAAGTCACGTGAGCGCAGGCGGTTGACGTATTGGGATACATCGACACGGCGGATCACCAGTTCGATACCCAGGTCGGCCAGGTTGCGCTTGAACGGCAAGAGAATGCGTTCGAACTCGGTCTGGGCCAGGAGGAATTCGAAGCTTACCGGCTTGCCTGTGCTGTCGAGCATCTTGTCGCCATCAATGCGCCAGCCGGCTTCCTGAAGCAGCTGATAGGCACGGCGCTGCTGCTCGCGAATGATGCCGCTGCCGTCGGTGACGGAGGGCTGATATTCATCGGTAAATACCTGCGGCGGAATCTGCGCACGCAAGGGCTCCAGCAGCTTCAGTTCGTCTGCGGAGGGCAGACCGCTTGCGGCCAGTTCGGAATTGTCGAAGTAGCTGTGGGTGCGTGTGTAGGCCCCGTTGAACAGCTGGCGATTGGCCCACTCGAAATCGAACAGCAGGCCCAGTGCTTCACGCACCCGACGGTCGCTGAACAGCGCGCGGCGGGTGTTGAAGATAAAGCCCTGCATGCCAGTCGGGTTGTGGTTGGTGATCTCTTCCTTGATCAATTGGCCATTGGCCACGGCCGGCACGTTGTAGGCGGTGGCCCAGTTCTTTGCGCTGATTTCCAACCAGTAATCGAACTGCCCGGCCTTGAGTGCTTCGAGGGCGACGGTGTTGTCGCGGTAGTAGTCGATTTGCAGGGTGTCGAAGTTGTAAAAACCGCGATTGACCGGCAGGTCTTTGCCCCACCAGTCCTTGACCCGCTCGTAGCGTATCGAGCGACCGGCCTGCACATTCGCCACTTTATAAGGGCCGCTACCCAGTGGCACATCGAGGTTACCTTTGCTGAAGTCGCGTTCAGCCCACCAGTGTTTTGGCAGCACTGGCAATTGCCCGACGATCAGCGGCAGCTCACGGTTACCGGCCTGCTTGAAGACAAAACGCACGCGCTGCGGGGTTTCGATTTCAACTCGGTCGACATCGGCGTAGTAACCGCGGTACATCGGTGCGCCTTTACTCATCAGGGTGTCGAAGGTGAATTTGACGTCCTCGGCGGTGACCGGCTGGCCATCATGAAAGCGCGCTTCGGGGCGCAGATAGAAACGTACCCAGGCGTTATCCGGGGCTTTTTCGATTTTTTCCGCGAGCAGGCCGTATTCAGTAAAGGGCTCGTCCAGGCCATGGCGGGTCAGGGTGTCGTAGATCATCCCGATGTCATCGGCGGGTACGCCCTTGTTGATAAAGGGATTGAGGCTGTCGAAGCTGCCAAATGCTGCCTGGCGCAGGGTTCCGCCTTTGGGCGCATCCGGGTTGACGTACTCGAAGTGTTTGAAGTTCGCCGGGTATTTCGGCGGCTCGTCATACAGGGTCTGTGCGTGCTTGGGGCCGGCCAGGGCCAGGCTGGCAACACCAAGCAGAGCAAGGCTGCTGAAGCGGATAATCAGGGCGCGCACTGCATGGGTCATTCAGCGTTCTCCATGGATTTCAGCCACCAGGTGCGCAGGCCCAGGGTGTAGGGCGGCGTGGTGACGAAGGCAAATCGGTTACGGTAAGCCAGGCGGTGGTAATCGATATACCAGTTCGGGATGCTGTAGTGCTGCCACAACAGTACCCGGTCAAGGGCGCGGGTGGCAGCCACCTGCTCGTCACGGGTCTGTGCCGACAGCAGTTTCTCGATCAAGGCATCGACCACCGGGTGAGCAACCCCTGCATAGTTCCTGCCGCCTTTGACCTTGGCTTGCGAGGAGTGGAAATACAGCGACTGTTCCAAGCCGGGGCTCAGGGTCTGCGGCAGGGTGACCAGAATCATGTCGAAATCGTACTGGTCGAGGCGCTGTTTGTACTGGGCGCGGTCAACTGTGCGCAGTCTGGCTTGAATACCAATGCTGGCCAGGTTCTCGGTAAAGGGCTGGAGAATGCGCTCAAGGTTCGGGTTGACCAGCAGGATCTCGAATATCAGGGGCTTGCCCTGACTGTTCAACAGGCGTTGGCCGGAGGGTTTCCAGCCCGCATCGGCGAGTAGACCCAGGGCGCGGCGCAAGGTTTCCCGTGGGATGCCGCGGCCATCGGTTTGCGGCACGCTGAAGGGCTCACTGAACAGGCGTGCCTGCAACTGCTTGCGGTAGGGCGACAACAGCAGCCACTCGGCACCTTCCGGTTTACCGCTGGCGGCGAATTCGCTGTTGGGGTAGTAACTCTGGGCGCGGGTGTAGGAACTGTTGAACAGCGCGCGATTGGCCCATTCGAAGTCGAACATCAGGCCCAGTGCTTCGCGTACTTGGCGGTCAGCAAACACTTCCCGGCGGGTGTTCATAAACAGCGCCTGGGTCTGAGTGGGTATCTTGTGCGGAATTTCGGCACGGATCACTTCTCCACGGCTGAATGCCGGGAAGCGATAGCCGTTGGCCCAGTTTTTCGCCTGTTGTTCGATGTATATATCGAACTCGCCAGCCTTGAAGGCCTCGAAGGCCACATGGCTGTCGCGGTAGAACTCCACATCGACCCGGTCGAAATTGTATTTGCCACGGTTGACCGGCAGCTTGGCGCCCCACCAGTCCTTGACCCGCTCAAAGCGCAGGCTGCGTCCGGGGCTGACCTGGGTAATGCGGTAGGGGCCGCTGCCCAGTGGCGGTTCATAGGTGGTGGCCTTGAAGTCGCGATCCTTCCAGTAATGCTGCGGCAGCACCGGCAGTTCGCCCAGGCGCAGAATCAGCAGCGAGTTGCCGGCGCGCTTGAGCACAAAGCGGATGCTGTGGCGGTTGAGGATATCGACCCGTTTTACTTCCTGCAGGTTAGTGCGGTACTGCGGGTGACCTTCCTTGAGCAGCAGGCGGTAGGAGAAGGCCACGTCATAGGCGGTGATCGGCTTGCCATCGTGGAAGCGGGCTTCGGGACGCAGGTTGTAAACCACCCAGCTGCGGTCATCGCTGTATTCCACGGACTCAGCGATTAGGCCATAGCTGGAAGCCGGTTCGTCACCTGAGGGGTCGTAGGCACCGGTGCCGACCATCAGCGGCGCGTTCAGCTCGTTGACGCCGTATTGCAGAAAGTTGGCGGTGCTGATCGGGCTGCTGCCCTTGAAGGTGTAAGGGTTGAGTGTGTCGAACGTGCCGTTGGCCATCATCCGCAGCGTGCCGCCTTTGGGCGCTTCCGGGTTGACCCAGGCGAAATGGGTAAAGCTGGCGGGGTACTTCAGCTCGCCAAACTGGGCGTAACCGTGACTTTTATACAGGGTCGCCCAGGCAGATGAGCTGATGGCCAGGCAGAGGAACAGCGAGAGGAGGGGACGTATCAAGTGAAATATCCGATCCGTGGCGTCGTGTGGGCTGCTGGTCAGGCACATTAACAGCTTGTATCGGCTGGAAAAAGGGTCGCTTCGACGGCTGCCGATGGCGGCACTTTGACTACACTCAAGCTATCCACTGCGAGGGCATCATTTTGGTTACAGCTTGCCATGGTTTGCAGTCATGGATTGATCGCTTCAACCAAGCCGAATTACCCGCCCTGGCTGCGGTGGTGCAGGATTTGCACCGTCTGACCCTGGGGCACACGTCCTCGGTCCAGCAACTGGCCGATGTGCTGCTACGTGATGCCGCCCTGACCAGCAAGGTGCTGCGCATTGGTAACAGCGTGTATTACAACCCGTCCCAGGAACCTATCCGCACCATCTCCCGGGCCATTGTGCTGATCGGTTTCGACAATGTGCGGCAGATCGGTCTGTCGGTGAGCCTGATCGACGGCCTGTTGGCCCGCAGCTCCCGTGAGCAGCTCGCTGAGTTGCTTGCGCAGTCCTTTCATGCCGCCGTACAGGCGCGCAACATCGCCGGTTATGTGCTCTCGCGAAGCGATGAGGAGGTGTTTATCGCCGCCTTGCTGCATAACGTTGGTGAGCTGGCGTTCTGGGGCTGCGCCGGGGAAACGGCGGATGAACTGGCCAGTGCCCTGGCGCAGCCAGGTGTCAATGCCGACGATGTGGTGATGGATCTGCTCGGCACCAGTTTTCGGCAGATGAGCCTGGCCCTGGTGAAGAGCTGGAACCTCGGCGACACCGTGAGTCTGGCGCTGCAGGCGAGCAGCCAGAATGATCCGGCCGTCAAAGCCGTGACGCTTGGCGCGAAGATCAGCCAGGCGGCGCTTGAAGGCTGGGACTCAGCCACCATGGAAAGCCTGGTCGGGCAACTGGCCAGTTTTATCGGGGTGACGCCGCAGGAAGCCATGCAGCAGGTGCTGGCCAGTGCCGAGGAAACGGTAAAGATGGCGGCCACGTTCGGCGCCAGTCAGTTGTGCAAGCTGATTCCCAATACCGATCCGGAGCAGATTCGCCTGCAACAGGAGCAGCGCAAGGCGCGCTTGCTCCAGCCCAACCTGCTGATCTTGCAGCAAGCCTTGCAGGACCTTGGGCTGATGGTTTCAAAGCGTGCCGACCTGGGGCTGGTGCTCGACACCCTGTTCAAGGGTTTGCACCAGGGCGCTGGGCTTGAGCGCATCATGCTGGTGGTGTTGGCCGATGGGCAAAGCTGTTTTCGCTGCAAGCGGGTGATCGGCGAGGGCACCGCCGGGTGGGCGCATGACTTTATCCTGCCGGTTGAGCAAACCGCGCAGCCACATATATTCAGCTATGCCCTGCGCAATAAGGAGGCGCTATGGATGGGGGTGCCGGCCAGCTACAACCTCAATGAACTGGTCACCCAGCCGATTCGTCAGCGCCTGGGACAGGGCATGTTCTTTATTGCGCCACTGTTGGCGGGAACCCGGGAAATTGGCTTGCTGTATGCCGACAGTCGGGTGTCCGGGCGGGCGCTGAAGCATGAGCAGTTTGTCGCCTTTCAGCGCTTTACCCAACTGACCGGGCGTTGCCTGGAGGCAATGAGCAAGCGTGGCTGATCAGTTGACGCTGTACAGGGTGATGGTCTGGCCGGGCTTGAGGGCCTTGCCGGCTTTCGGGTTCCAGTTCTGCAGGCTTTTCATCGGCACTTTGAAGCGCTTGGCAATCAGGTACAGCGAGTCGCCCTGACGCACCTTGTAGTAGGTTGCACTTTGCCGTGGTGCGCCGCCGCTGCCGCCTGAGGCCACTTGGCCGGCCTGCATGCTCAGTACCTGGCCGACACGCAGGCTACTGCCTGACAGCTTGTTCCAACGCTGCACATCTTTGACTGCAACCTTGTGGTTCTTGGCGATCTGCCAGAGGTTGTCGCCGTTTTTTACCCGGTAGGTACGTACGGGCTGACTCTGCGCCACGCTGCGCTGAAACAGCGGTTCACGTGGTGTTACACCGGGCTGAGTGGGGATGCTCAGCACCTGGCCGATGCGCAGGTTGTTGCTGGAGAGTTTGTTGATGTCGCGCAGGGTGTTTACCGTCAACTGATGCCGGTTGGCGATGCTGTGCAGGCTGTCGCCTGAGCGCACGCGGTACTGCTGCCAGTTCACCAGCTCCTGGGGTTTCATCAGCGACAGGTTGGCGGTCAGCAGCTCAGCCTTGTCGGTCGGTACCAGCAGGTGCTGCGGGCCGTCGAGGGTAATGCCTTTTTTGAACGCCGGGTTGAGCAGGTACAGCTCGTCTTCATCCAGATCGGCCATCGCGGCGACGCGGGCCAGATCCATTCGCTGCTTGAACTCGACCTTCTCGAAGTAGGGCTCGTTGGCGATGGGACTGAGGCTGACGCCATAGGCCTGCGGGGTCATGATCACCTGAGACAGAGCCAGCAGCTTGGGCACGTAGTTCTGTGTTTCGGTCGGCAGTGAAAGGTTCCAGTAGTCGGTCGGCAGGCCGAGCTTCTGGTTGCGCTCGATGGCCCGGCTAACCCGTCCTTCGCCGGCGTTGTAGGCGGCCAGAGCAAGCAGCCAGTCACCGTTGAACATTTCCTTGAGGCGCGTCAGATAGCTGATGGCGGCATCGGTGGAGGCCATCACATCCCGGCGGCCGTCGTACCAGTTGGTCTGGCGCAGGTTGAAGTTGCGCCCGGTGGACGGAATGAACTGCCACAGCCCTACGGCATCAGCCGGCGAGTAGGCCAGCGGGTTGTAGGAGCTTTCAATCATCGGCAACAGGGCCAGCTCCATCGGCATATTGCGCTGTTCCAGGCGCTCGACGATGAAGTGGATATAAGGGCTGCTGCGTTCGCCGGCTTTTTCGACAAAGGACGGGTTGCCGACGAACCACAAGCGTTGCTGTTCGATGCGCGGATTGAGGGTGATGGTGTCCTGCAACTGATAGCCGTTGCGTACCCGTTCCCAGATATCTTTCGGTTCATCCGGCGCGGTGGCGACATGGCTGTTGAGCCACTCGGGCTCCTGTTCCAGGCCGACGGCACGGTCGGTGTCACGGCCACTGTCGGGGCGGTACTGGTTGCTGGTCTGACAACCGGCCAGGGTTACACACATGATCACCACAAGCGTCTGAGCGCTTTGTGCCAATGCCTTTAAATTCAAGGTCTTGCGTGGTGATAGAGGCATTGGCGGCGGTGTACGTCCCGGCGAAAAGGTCGGGCGATTCTAGGAACCAGCCTGCCCCTGGTCAAGTTTTAACCAGTCTTTTGTGTGGTTGTCGTGGTTTAGAAATGATCCTTCCAGGCGCGCAATGCGGCGAACACCTGCGTGGGCGAACGGCTGGCCGGGCCATCGCGTTCGGCAATCATGGCGCTGACTGCCGGTTCGCTGCTGCGCAGGAACGGGTTGGTGGCACGTTCCAGAGCAATAGAGGATGGCAGGCTGATCTGTCCAGCCTCGCGCCATTGCCCCACTTGTTCCAGGCGCTGCTTGATCTGCTGGTTATCCGGTTCAACAGCGGCGGCAAAGCGCAGGTTGCTCAGGGTGTACTCATGGGTGCAGAACACCTGAGTCTGTTCGGGGAGCGCTGCCAGGCGGCTGAGTGACTGGTGCATCTGCTCGGGGCTGCCCTCGAATAGCCGGCCACAACCACCGGCGAATAACGTGTCGCCACAGAACAGCCAGTGCTGCTCGGCCTGGATATAAGCGATATGTCCCAGGGTGTGCCCGGGGACGGCATAGACGCTGAAGCGCTGGCCGAGGACATCGATCTGGTCACCGTCGTGCAACGCCAGATCACGGCCAGGGATCTTCTCGTTGGCCGGGCCCAGCACCCGTGCGCCGGTGGCGGCTTTGAGACGCTCGATCCCGCCCACATGGTCGAAGTGGTGGTGGGTGATCAGAATGTCGCTCAACTGCCAGCCGGGGTTGGCCGCCAGCCAGGCTTCGACCGGAGCGGCATCACCCGGGTCGACAACCGCGCAGTGGCGCCGCTCAGGGTCTTGCAGCAGCCATATATAGTTGTCGGAGAATGCAGGCAGTGCGTCGATTTTTATCATCGTTCGGTCGCTAAGCAGGGCACAAAGGTGCATCTTAGGGGGCATTAACGGTGCTGGCTACGTAGGTAATGCTTATGTCCGATCACCCTTTTGCCCATGCCGACAGTGAATGGCTCGACCTGATTGGCGCGGCCCGCACCTGGTTGGCCGGGCCGCTCGGGCAGTTGCTGCTGGAGCAGGAACGGCAGTTGCTGGAAGAAGAGTTGGCGCGTTTCTTTGGCGGTTACCTGGTGCATTACGGGCCAGCCGCCGATACGCCGCCGGATGCCCGGCAGATCCAGCGCAGTGTGCGCCTGGGCGCGCCATTCAAGGGCGTGGAAATCGTCTGTGAAGAGCAGTCCTGGCCACTCACCGAACATGCTGCCGATGTGGTGGTGTTGCAGCATGGCCTGGACTTCAGCCTGTCGCCTCACGGTTTGCTGCGTGAAGCCGCGCGCAGCGTGCGTCCGGGTGGCCATCTGCTGATTGTCGGGGTCAACCCGCTCAGCACCTGGGGCATGCGTCACCTTTTTAGCCGCGACGCCTTGCATCAGGCTCGCTGCATCGCGCCCAGTCGGGTTTGCGACTGGTTGCACCTACTGGGTTTCGCGCTGGAGAAACGCCGCTTCGGGTGCTATCGTCCGCCGCTTTCTGCGCCGGCCTGGCAGGCGCGCCTGGCTGCGCTGGAGCGCATTGGGGCGAGTTGGCAGCTACCCGGTGGCGGTTTTTATGTGCTGGTGGCGCGTAAATTGGTGGTGGGTTTACGGCCATTGCGTCAGCCCAACCGGCAACCGGTGGGCAAGTTACTGCCGATGCCGGTGGCCAAGGTCAGTCGGCGTGAAACGCCGCAGAAATAGCATTGGCTGATAATTGAGCGAGAGATTGCAGATACATGAGTGAACAGGTCGAGATCTACACCGACGGTGCCTGCAAGGGCAATCCTGGCGTGGGTGGCTGGGGTGCCTTGCTGGTTTGCCGAGGCGTAGAAAAGGAGCTGTGGGGTGGCGAGCCCAACACGACCAATAACCGCATGGAACTGATGGCGGCGATCTGTGCCCTGATTGCCCTGACGCGTCCCTGTTCGGTGCGTTTGATCACCGACTCGCAATATGTAATGAAAGGCATCCAGGAATGGATGCCGAACTGGAAAAAACGCGGTTGGAAGACTGCCGCCAAGGAACCGGTGAAAAACGCCGACTTGTGGCAGGCGCTGGACGAACAGGTCAATCGCCATGATGTCACCTGGCAATGGGTGCGTGGCCATACCGGGCACCCCGGTAACGAGCGGGCTGATCAGTTGGCCAATCGCGGTGTTGACGAAGTGAGAGGGCAGAAGCATGCGTAGTGTGGTGCTGGATACTGAAACCACCGGTATGCCGGTAACCGATGGTCACCGGATCATCGAGATCGGTTGCGTTGAGCTGATGGGGCGACGCCTGACCGGGCGTCACTTTCATGTCTACCTGCAGCCGGATCGTGAGATCGACGAAGGCGCGATTGCGGTTCACGGCATCACCAACGAGTTCGTCAAGGACAAGCCACGTTTCAAGGATGTGGCCGATGAGTTCTTTGAATTCATCAAGGGTGCGCAGCTGATCATCCACAATGCGGCGTTCGACGTTGGCTTTATCAATAACGAATTCGCCCTGATCAAGCAGGACGAACGCGCCGACATCAGCGAGCACTGCTCGATTCTCGACACCCTGATGATGGCCCGCGAGCGCCACCCGGGGCAGCGCAACAACCTTGATGCACTGTGCAAACGCTATGGCGTTGATAACTCCGGTCGTGACCTGCACGGCGCCTTGCTCGACGCCGAGATTCTCGCCGACGTCTACCTGACCATGACCGGCGGGCAGACCAACCTGTCTCTGGCCGGTGACGGGTCGGAAGGCGACAGCAATGGTCGTCAGCAGCCCAGCGCGATTCGCCGTTTACCCGCTGATCGGGCCCTGACACGGGTGATCCGGGCCAATGGCGAAGAACTCGACGCTCACTTGGCGCGTCTGGCCATCATCGAGAAATCGGCAGGTGCACCACCGCTTTGGGTGCAGCTGGAGCAGCCCAAGGCCGAGGCCTGATCGGCGTATGGCGGTTGCCGTTGGCCAATCGGTGAACGGCAAGCGCGACGGCTGAGTTATCCACTCGCGACCTTTTCGTACAGCGTCACGCAGAGGGGGTTCCGCCCAGCGGGGCCAGCCTCTACCCTGAAGTGATAGGCAGGCTATGACCTGCCATTCTTCAGGGACGCCACAATGTATAAAGACCTCAAGTTCCCCGTCCTGATCGTGCACCGCGACATCAAGGCTGATACCGTGGCCGGTGACCGGGTGCGTGCTATCGCCCAAGAGCTGGAGCAGGACGGCTTCAGTATTCTTTCCACCGCCAGCTCCGCCGAGGGGCGCATCGTGGCCTCCACCCACCACGGCCTGGCCTGCATTCTGGTGGCCGCCGAAGGCGCGGGGGAGAACAAGACCCTGTTGCAGGACATGGTCGAGCTGATTCGCATCGCCCGCCGTCGTGCACCGCAGTTGCCGATTTTCGCCTTGGGCGAGCAGGTGACCATCGAGAACGCGCCGGCCGAGGCCATGGTCGATCTCAACCAGCTGCGCGGCATCCTTTATCTGTTCGAAGACACTGTGCCGTTCCTCGCCCGTCAGGTAGCCCGCGCTGCGCGCAATTATCTGGATTGCCTGTTACCGCCATTCTTCAAGGCGCTGGTACAGCACACTGCGCAGTCCAACTATTCCTGGCACACGCCCGGCCATGGTGGCGGCGTGGCCTATCGTAAAAGCCCGGTGGGTCAGGCGTTTCACCAGTTTTTCGGTGAGAACACCCTGCGTTCTGATCTCTCAGTATCAGTGCCGGAGCTGGGTTCGCTGCTCGATCACACCGGCCCGCTGGCCGAGGCCGAAGCACGCGCGGCGCGCAATTTCGGCGCGGATCACACCTATTTCGTGATCAACGGCACCTCGACGGCGAACAAGATCGTCTGGCACAGCATGGTTGGCCGCGATGATCTGGTGCTGGTGGACCGTAACTGCCACAAGTCGATCCTGCATTCGATCATCATGACTGGCGCGATTCCGCTGTACCTGTGCCCGGAGCGTAATGAACTGGGCATCATCGGGCCGATTCCGCTGAGTGAGTTCAGCCGTGAATCGATTCAGGCCAAGATCGATGCCAGCCCGCTGGCCAGGGGTCGTGTGCCGAGCAGCAGCGGGGCAATGGTCAAGCTGGTGGTGGTGACCAACTCGACCTACGACGGCCTGTGCTACAACGCCGAGCTGATCAAGCAGACCCTGGGCAACAGCGTCGAGGTGCTGCACTTCGACGAGGCCTGGTACGCCTATGCGGCCTTTCATGAGTTTTATCGCGGACGTTACGGGATGGGCACGGCGTGTAGCGCAGACACGCCGCTGGTGTTTACCACCCACTCGACCCACAAGCTGCTGGCAGCGTTCAGCCAGGCCTCGATGATTCATGTGCAGGATGGCGGCAAGCGTCAGCTGGATCGGGATCGCTTCAACGAAGCCTTTATGATGCACATCTCCACCTCGCCGCAGTACGGCATCATCGCCTCACTGGATGTGGCTTCGGCAATGATGGAGGGGCCGGCCGGGCGCTCACTGATTCAGGAAACCTTCGACGAGGCCCTAAGCTTTCGCCGTGCTCTGGCCAATCTGCGGCAGAACCTCAGTGCCGATGACTGGTGGTTCAGCATCTGGCAGCCGCCGCAGGCCGAAGGCACCGATGATGTAGCGACGCCTGACTGGCTGTTGCAACCGCAAGCCGATTGGCACGGCTTTGGCGATGTTGCCGAAGACTACGTGCTGCTCGATCCGATCAAGGTCACCCTGGTGACGCCGGGATTAACCGCCGACGGCAAGCTGGATGAGCGTGGCATTCCGGCGGCCGTGGTCAGCAAATTTCTCTGGGAGCGCGGCCTGGTGGTGGAGAAGACCGGCCTGTATTCCTTCCTGGTGCTGTTCTCCATGGGCATCACCAAGGGCAAGTGGAGCACGCTGCTGACCGAGTTGCTGGAGTTCAAGCGCAGCTATGACGCCAACTTGCCGTTAAGCGATGTATTGCCGTCTATCGCCCAGGCTGGCAAGGCGTTTTATCAGGACATGGGGCTGCGTGACCTGTGTGATGCGCTGCATGCCTGCTACCGCGAAAACGCCACGGCCAAGGCGCTCAAGCGTATGTACACGGTGCTGCCGGAGGTGGCGATCAAGCCCGCCGATGCTTACAACCAGCTGGTGCGTGGCGAAGTTGAGGCGGTACCGATCGAGCAGTTGGAAGGGCGCATCGCGGCCGTGATGCTGGTGCCATACCCGCCAGGTATTCCATTGATCATGCCGGGCGAGCGGTTTACCGCGCAGACCCGCTCGATCATCGATTACCTGGCGTTTGCCCGCACCTTCGACCGTAGCTTCCCGGGTTTCGATGCTGATGTGCACGGTCTGCAGCGCGAGGATGGGCTGTATACCGTCGACTGCATCAAAGTCTGATCCTGGTCGGTTCGCCGTGTTGTGCGGCGGGCCGGCCTTGCTGTGCTGCTTACCTCAATAGATCAAGCGCTTATCGCAGATAGATAAAAATTGAGCTTAACTTTAATGGCGTGCCCTGCGTCACAGTGGCCAGCATCGACATTTGTCGGTTGGTTGTTATAGTTGCTCGATTTTTAGCATAAGAATATTTCCATCTTGCGCTTGCGCCCCTGCTGAGGATGACTGCCGTGTCCGACTACAAAGCCTTTAATGTCGTGTTGGCAGATAAGGTTGCCCATGTGGTGATCAACCGCCCGGTAAAGGTCAATGCGATGAACGCCGACTTCTGGCGCGAGATCATCGATATTTTCCGCTGGATCGATGACACCGATGAAGTGCGTGCGGTGGTGATCTCCGGTGCTGGCAAACACTTTTCCTCGGGCATCGACCTGATGATGCTGGCTTCGGTCGGCAGCCAGCTGGGGCCGGATGTTGGGCGCAACGCGCAAAAGCTGCGGCGCAAGATTCTCGAGCTGCAAGCCTCCTTCAACGCCGTGGACAATTGCAGCAAGCCGGTGCTGGCAGCCATTCAGGGTTATTGCCTGGGCGGTGCGATCGATCTGGTCTCGGCCTGCGACATGCGTTATTCGACGGTCGATGCGCAGTTTTCCATCAAGGAAATCGACATCGGCATGGCCGCCGACGTGGGCACCCTGCAACGCCTGCCCCGCATCATCGGCGACGGCATGATGCGCGAACTGGCTTTTACCGGGCGCACCATCAACGGCGAAGAGGCGCGCAATATTGGCCTGGTCAACCGCACCTATGCTGACGCTGATGCCTTGCTGGATGGTGTGATGGGTATCGCTCGCGAGATCGCCAGCAAGTCGCCAGTGGCCATCCGCGGTACCAAGGAAATGATTCGCTACATGCGCGACCACCGCGTTGATGATGGCCTCGAATACATCGCCACCTGGAACGCCGCCATGTTGCAATCTGCTGACCTGCGTGTGGCCATGACGGCGCACATGAGCAAGCAGAAACCGGAGTTCGCTGACTGATGCTGTCCTTCCACCTGTTTTCATCACTGACGCGGGAGGCGCAATAGCTCATGGTATCTGGAGCCACGTCGCTTAATCTGGTGCGCGATGAATTGTTCACCACCATGGAAGAGGCTGAGTTGAGCCTTGAACAATTCATTGCCGATCGCAACAACGGCAGCCTGCTGCAGCAGGCGGTGGAAAGCCTGCATCAGGTGCGCGGCACACTGAATCTGATCGAACTGGCGGGTGCCGAACTGCTGGCGCAGGAAGTGTTGGATCAGGCCACCGATATTCCCGCCGGTGCAGGTGAAGAGCGCGACGTTCAGCTGTCAGCCTTGAGCAATGCCTTGCACGTGCTACGCCGTTACCTGGAAAACGTCGAAGCGCATCGCCAGGAAATGCCGGAGCTGCTGCTGCCGGCCATCAATGATTTGCGCCAGGCCGGCGGTCAGCCAGCTTTGCCGGAAAGCTTTTTCTTCAGCGTACGCCTCGACCATGCCCGGCCACGTAGCGCTCCCGCTTCGGTTGATGGTGCTGCGCGCGAGAGTGAAGGGCGGCGCTTGCGCCACATGTATCAGGTCGGTCTGCTTGGTTTTATCCGTGAGCAGAATCCGCAAGCCAGTCTCAAGTTGATGGGGCGAGCCTTGACCCGTCTCGACAGTCTGTTCGCCAATGAGCCACGTGGCCGTCTGTGCTGGGTGGGCGCCGCAGCGGTTGAAGCGCAGGTGGACGGCCAGTTGCTGCCACGCAAGTCGCGCAAACAGCTCTTCTCGCGCATTGATCGTGAGCTCAAGCAGATGCTGGTAAACGGCCAATACGAAGCGCCGCGCAACCTGCTCAAGGAACTGCTCTATCTGGTGGCCTTGGCGGATACCCGTGGTCCACAGGCAGCGGCGCTGAGTGAAGTGTTTGGGCTGATGCCGCTGCCGTTCACCGATCACCTGCTCGAAGAGGAATACCAGCGTCTGGCAGGGCCTGGTAAAGCGGTCATGCGTTCGCTGAGTTCGGCGATTCGCGAAGAGCTGGCTAGCGTCAAGGACATGCTCGACCTGATCGAGCGCGGTACCTTGCAGACCGAGAGCCTCAACAGTCTGCATGCCTTGCTCGGTAAGCTGAGCAAGACCTTGGGCATGGTGGGTCTGAGTTCTGCCGGTAACTCCCTCAATGCTCAGCTGCAAACCGTTGCCAGCTGGAGCGAGGACAGCGCGCCACAGCCACAGCCGCAGGAGCTGCACAAGCTGGCCGATGCGGTGCTGTATGTCGAAGGCATGGTCGCCAGTCTCGAGCGCGGTGAGCGCCGCGATGCCCGGCCAGCCCAGGTGCAGCCAGGGGATGAGGCGGAGTCCTTCGCCCTGCATCAGCTCAATGAAGCGCGCATTGTTGTGGTCGATGAGGCCCAGGCCGGTCTGGCGCTGGCCAAGCGGGCCATCACCGCGTACCTGGAGTCAGGTGGTGAGCGTATGCACCTGTCCAATGTGCCGTTCAGCCTGCAGGCCGTTCGCGGTGGTTTGTGGTTCCTCGGTCAGGAGCGCGCCGCCATGTTGGTAGGGGCCTGTGCGGACTATATCCAGCAGCAAATGTTCGATGCGCCGCAGATGCCGTCCGAGCAGATGCTGGAAACCCTGGCCGATGCCCTGAGCAGCCTTGAGTATTACCTGGAAGCCGGTGCGGTGATGCGCCCGGAAACCCAGCCGAGCGTGCTTGACCTTGCCGCCGAGAGCGTGCGCGCGCTGGGCATGCCGCTGGAGGCTTGAGCATGTCTGTCTGGCAACCGCAGGTACTCGACTGTCAGCAGCCTGGAGGCTGGGCGCTGGTGCATTGTCGGCAGCATTTCCTGACGGACAGCAACGGTGTGCTGTTTCCGCGTGAATGGCTGAAGAAACAGGACTTGCCGGTGGTTGCCGAGCATGGCCTGGGTTATTTCAAAGGGGATGCGGTCTACCTGCTTGAGCTGTCGCAACCGCAAGATATGCCCGGTTGTTTCTGGCAAGGCCTGCGCCAGTTCATGCTGCAAGGCGATGACGATGAGACCTTCCGCTTGCTCAGTTACGCCGCGCAAACCGCCACTTGGGCGGCTGGGCACCGTTTCTGTGGCGGCTGTGGCGCGGCGATGCAGCAAGTGCCCGGTGAGCGGGCCATGCGTTGTGCAGCCTGCGAGCAGCAGCATTATCCGCGCTTGTCGCCGAGCATGATCGTACTGGTCACGCGTGGTGACGAGATTCTGCTTGCCCGTTCGCCACGCTTCGTGACGGGGGTGTACAGCACTCTTGCGGGGTTCGTCGAACCGAGCGAATCGGTGGAGCACTGCGTGGCGCGTGAGGTGCGCGAAGAGGTTGGGCTAGAAATCTGCAACCTGCATTACCTGGGCAGTCAAGGCTGGCCATTTCCGCATTCGCTGATGCTGGGATTCCATGCCGAATATGCGTCGGGCGATATCGTCATGCAAGCGGACGAAATCGAGGATGCGCGCTGGTTCAGCGTCCATGATCTGCCGCCACTGCCGGCGTCACGCTCGATTGCTCGGTATTTGATCGACGTCTATGTCGCGCGCCGTCTAGGTCAGCCCGAACCAGTGCTGCCAGGCTAGGCGCGCTGTCAGCGCCAGCACCATCAGAATAAACACCGGGCGGATAAACTTCGAACCGCCCTTGATCGCTGTACGCGCGCCCAGAAATGCCCCGACCATCAGTGCCAGGCCCATGCAGATACCCAGCAGCCAGGCGACCTGGCCGCTGATGATGAAGATGCTCAAGGCGCATGCGTTGCTGACAAAGTTCATGCTGCGCGCCACGCCGCTGGCCCTGACCAGATCAAGCGGGTAGAGCAGCAGGCTGCTGACCGTCCAGAAAGCACCGGTCCCAGGGCCGACCACGCCATCATAAAATCCCAGCGTCAGCCCCTGCGGCCACTGACGGCCCCGCGCGATTGCGGCATCGGTTGTTGTCGGCGCTGTGGGCGCTTTGCTAAACAACAGGTACAGACCGCAAGCGAATACCACTATGGGCAAGAACTGGTTGAGCCACTCCGAGGGCAGCCAGTGCGCCAGTATCGCGCCTAGCAGTGCGCCCACGGCTGTGGCGATCAGGGCGTTACGCCATTGGTTAGGGTTGAACAGTTTGCGTCGGTAAAAGGTGTAACTGGCCGTCGCCGAACCAAAGGTGGCGCAGAGTTTATTGGTGCCCAGGGCCAGATGGGGTGGCAGGCCTGCCGTGAGCAGCGCTGGAATGGTCAGCAAGCCGCCGCCGCCGGCAATCGCATCGATAAAGCCCGCCGTAAAGGCCACCAGGGCGAGAATCGCCAAGGTCGACAATTCCATGCCGAAATCAAACGGGAAAGCCATGAGCAGTTACCGGAAGAGGTCTGACTACGGCGTAGTGCCGGTTTATCGCCGGCAGGTGCCAGAGAAAGCGGCAAAATACGCGCTGTGTCTAATTGTGCGTGACTTCGGCTGTTCGCCAGTCAGGTAGCTGCGCATAATGCCGGCAATTCACGGCATAAGGAATGCAGGGCAATGCAATACGGCGGACTGGCTTGGGTAATGGCATTGCTGGCGCTACTGGCGGCTTTTGTGGCTGTACGTATTCTGTTCAATCGGCAGTGGTTTCTCGGTTGGTTGCGCGGCACTTGCGGCCTGGCCTTTGTTGCGCTGGCGACGTTGATCGGTGTGCTGGCCTATGACCTGCATAGCTACGCACCGATTGTCGCGGGCAAGCCACTGGCGACCCTGAGCTTCAAAGCCGATGGCCCGTTGTATCGGGTGAGTGTGCTTGAGGGGGCTCAGGAGCGCACGCTGACCATGGAGGGCGATCTCTGGCAGCTGGATGCCCGTTTTCTCCAATGGAAGGGGCTGGCTGCGTTGATTGGTTTGCAGCCGGGCTATCGCCTGGAAAAACTCTCCGGGCGTTTTCTCTCCATCGAGCAGCAGAGCCTGGCGCAGCATACCCGTGTCGAACTGGCACGCAGCCCTTACGGTATCGACCTGTGGCGTTGGCTGCGACTAGGGCAGCATGATCTGTTTATTTTCGATCCACAGGCCCGCCGGGTGAACTACCTGCCGCTGGCCGACGAGGCGGTCTACAGCATCAACCTGACGCCGGCCGGTCTGCTGGCTGAACCGATGAATCAGGCAGCCAAGCAGGCGCTTAAAGACTGGCAGTAAACTCACCGCCATAAAAAAGGCCACCGTTACGGTGGCCTTTTTTGTACAGCAAAGAGCAGTGCTGTTATTTGCCTGCCCAGCGCTTGAGCACCAGGGTGGCGTTGGTGCCACCGAAGCCGAAGCTGTTGCTCATCACGGTGTCGAGCTTGGCGTTCTCGACGGTGGTGAGCTGGATTGGCAGGTCTGCCACTTCCGGATCGACTTCATCGATGTTGGCCGAAGCCGCGATGAAGTTGCCTTCCATCATCAGCATGCAGTAGATCGCTTCCTGCACGCCGGCAGCGCCCAGGCTGTGACCGGACAGGCTCTTGGTCGAGCTAATGGCCGGAGCCTTGTCGCCGAACACGGCGCGCACGCCTTTGATTTCCGCAACGTCACCAACCGGGGTGGAAGTGCCGTGGGTGTTGAGGTAATCGATCGGGGTATCGACAGTGGACAGCGCCAGCTGCATGCAGCGGATCGCGCCTTCGCCGCTCGGGGCGACCATGTCGTAACCGTCGGAAGTGGCACCGTAACCGACGATTTCCGCGTAAATCTTGGCACCGCGAGCCAGTGCGTGCTCCAGCTCCTCGACCACGACCATGCCGCCGCCACCGGCGATGACGAAACCGTCACGCTTGGCATCGTAGGCGCGGGAGGCCTTTTCCGGGGTTTCGTTGTACTGGGTGGAGAGGGCACCCATGGCGTCAAACAGGCAGCTCTGGCTCCAGTGCTCTTCTTCACCGCCGCCGGCGAAGACTACGTCCTGTTTGCCCAGTTGGATCTGCTCCATGGCCTGACCGATGCAATGTGCGCTGGTGGCGCAGGCCGAGGAGATGGAGAAGTTGACGCCCTTGATCTTGAACGGGGTCGCCAGACAGGCCGAAACGGTGCTGCCCATGGTGCGGGTCACGCGGTACGGGCCAATACGCTTGACGCCTTTCTCGCGCAGGGTGTCGATGGCTTCCATCTGGTTGACCGTGGAGGCGCCGCCGGAACCGGCGATCAGACCGGTGCGCGGGTTGGAAACCTGTTCTTCAGTCAGGCCAGAGTCTTTGATCGCTTGATCCATCGACAGGTAGGCATAGGCCGCAGCGTCGCCCATAAAGCGAAACAGCTTGCGGTCGATCAGTTCTTCCAGGTTCAGATTGACCGAACCGGAGACCTGGCTGCGCAAGCCCATTTCGGCGTATGACGGGTTGAAGCGAATGCCTGACTTGCCAGCACGCAGGCTGGCGGAGACGGTGTCTTTATCATTGCCCAGGCAGGAAACGATACCCAGGCCGGTGATCACGACGCGACGCATGCGGAGAGTCCTTTAGAAATTGTCGGTAGAGGTGAACAGGCCAACTCGCAGGCCTTCGGCGCTGTAAATCTCGCGGCCATCGACGCTGACGGTGCCATCGGCGATAGCCAGAACCAGGGAGCGGGCAATGGTGCGTTTGATCTGGATGTTATAGGTGACTTTCTTGGCGGTCGGCAGAACCTGGCCGAAGAACTTAACTTCACCGCTGCCCAGGGCGCGGCCACGGCCGGGGTTGCCCTGCCAGCCGAGGTGAAAGCCGACCAGCTGCCACATGGCATCCAGGCCCAGGCAGCCTGGCATCACCGGGTCGCCTTCGAAGTGGCAGGCAAAAAACCACAGATCAGGAGTGATATCGAGCTCGGCGACTATTTCGCCCTTGCCGTACTTGCCGCCGGTGTCGCTGATGTGGGTGATGCGATCGATCATCAGCATGTTCGGCGCGGGCAGTTGCGCATTACCTGGGCCGAATAGTTCGCCGCGACCGCAAGCGAGCAGTTCTTCCCGGGTGAAGGCGTTTTGTTTGGTCATGCGAGCTCCTCAATATGTCCCATGCGCCAAGGCTGGGCGAATCGTCCTGGCTGGCGACGCAGCCTCTGCGCCTGCCAACAGCCTAGTCATAGACTGTTGCGTTGTGGTGAAAGTCACAGCCTTGTGAGTACAGTTGTACTCCGCTCTTGCTGGGCTGTCATAGATCCATGGCTCTAGCCTGCAGCAGTTGGGCCTTCTTGACTACCCGTCGAAGGTCGAGGGGGTAGCCAGCGTTGCAGAATTTGCTGCAGATCGGCACGTTTGAACGGTTTTGCCAGGTAATCGTTCATCCCAGCCTGCAGACAGGCTTCGCGATCGCCCTGTAGGGCGTTGGCGGTCAGGGCGATGATCGGCAGGTCGGCGCAGTCTGGCAGGCGACGGATCTGCCGGGTGGCTTCGTAGCCATCCATGATTGGCAGGCGGCAGTCCATCAGAATCGCTGCGTAATCTTGTTGGGTAACCTGATGCACGGCCTGGGCGCCATCGCCGACCAGGCTGACCTGATAGCCCAGGCTGCGCAGCATGGCCTCGATCACAGTTTGGTTGACCGGGTTGTCTTCGACCAGCAGTACCGGCTGACCCTGGCCACTCTGAGCTGGCGTCAGATGCTCGTGGGGCTCTTCGGCGGCCTGCAGGGTAAACGGCAGGGGGATTTCCAGGGTGAATACCGAGCCCTGGCCTTCCTGGCTGACGGCACGCAGGGTGCCGCCCATGCGTTCAGCGAGAGTGCGTGCTATGGGCAGGCCCAGCCCGGTGCCGCCGTAACGTCTTGAAATAGAAGTGTCGGCCTGCTGGAAGGCATCGAACATATGTTCCAACCGCTGCGGTGAAATACCGATGCCACTGTCGTGCACTGCGCAGCTGAACCACAGCACCTGGTTATCCAGCGCCTGCCAACTGGCGTGCACGCGGATGCTGCCGTTTTCGGTGAATTTCAGGGCGTTGCCGATCAGATTGACCAGAATCTGCCGGATGCGAGTCGGGTCGCCCTGCATCTGCAGCTGCTCCAGACCGCTTTGCAGTTCCAGTTGCAGTTGCAAGCCACGTTGTTGGGCGCTGTGCTGGAACACCTGAATCGAGCTGTGCAGCAGGTCCAGCAGGCTGAACGGAATACGCTCCAGCTCCAGCGCACCGCGTTCGATACGCGAGAAGTCGAGAATATCGTTGATCACCTTGAGCAGGTGTTCGGTGGATTCAGTGGCCAGCGCGGCGTATTCCGCCTGTTCCTCGGTCATTTCCGTGGTTTCCAACAGCTGCAGCATGCCCAGCACGCCATTCATCGGCGTGCGCAGCTCGTGGCTCATCATTGCCAAGAAATCGGACTTGGCGCGGTTGGCCAACTCTGATTGCTCGCGCGCCTGAATCAGTAGGGTCATGGCGCGCTGCTGTTCTTCGCTGGCGCTGGCCAGGCCGTGGGCCAGGTTATTGATGTGCCGTGCCAGGGCTTGCAGTTCGCCTTCGCCGACCTCAGGCAGGGTGGTTTGGTAGTTGCCGGCTTGAATGGCGCTGACGGCCTGGCCCATGGCACTGAGGGGTTGAGACAGGTGGCGGGCCAGGCGGCGGGCGAGAATAAAGGTCAGGGCTAGGGCAAACAGGGCGAGCAGGGTGGCCTTGAAGAGGATTTCCTGCTGGCGGGTGTTGAAGGCATCGTTGGACATACCGACTACGACATAGCCCAGGTAGGCATCTGCGCTGGGCTGTTCGGTGGGGTTGCCGAGAGCAATGCTGGGACGCTGGATCGGGGCCTGGAAAACTTCAACCTGGCTACTGGCGTGGCCGCTGCCAGGGGCTTGCTCGACATAGACAAGAATCTTGCCGGTGCGGTCGCGCACTTCGAGAAAGCGCACATGCGGGGTTTCCAGCGTCGCCTGTAACAATGCGTCGAGCACGCCGACGTTGCCGGAAATCACGCCATAGGTGCTGGCTGGTGCCAGTTGGTTGGCAATCAGCTGGCCGTAGTGGTTGAGTTCCTGGCGCAGGTCCTGCAAGCGGGCAAAGGTGAAAAAACCGGTGAGCAGCAGGGTCAGTAACAGGGCGGGGCCGACGCTGATCAACTGTGTACGGGTATGGATATTCCAGCCACGGCGCAGGATCATCGCCACGCTCCGCAGTTACACAGGCGCTGGAGGGTTTTTGGCTGCCGGCTTGAGGGCCTTTGGCTGACATGCTGTCGATTTGCAGCAGCAGGATGGGGCAGGGTTTGGGGGCTGTCGATCACGCCACAACCTTGTTTGCGTCTGAAAGTCTGCATGTTAACCGAGCTGGGACGCTTTGCCAGTGCCGACAAGCCTGCTAAAAACTGGCTGGGCGGTGGTAGCGCCGTATAATGCGAGCGACTCGCTATTTTCAATGGTTTATCACGGATGCGTTATGACTGATCAGCACCCCATTGCTGTGCTTGGCGGCGGTAGCTTCGGCACGGCGATTGCCAATCTGCTGGCTGAGAATGGCCAGCATGTTCTGCACTGGATGCGTGACCCAGAGCAGGCTCAGGCAATTCGACTGACCCGCGAGAACCCGCGCTACCTGAAAGGCATCAAGATTCACCCTGGTGTTGAGCCGGTAACCGACCTGGGCGCAACCCTGAGCGCTTGCCATCTGATTTTCGTTGCCTTGCCCTCCAGTGCGCTACGTCAGGCGTTGCAGCCGGTGGCTGAGCAACTCAGTGGCAAGCTGCTGGTGAGCACTACCAAGGGGATCGAGGCGCAGAGTTTTCTGCTGATGAGCCAGATTCTCGAAGACATCGCCCCGCAGGCACGCATCGGCGTACTGTCCGGGCCGAACCTGGCGCGTGAGGTGGCTGAACATGCGTTGACTGCTTCGGTGATTGCCAGTGAGGACGAAGACCTGTGTCAGCAGGTACAGGCCGCGCTGCACGGGCGCACCTTCCGCGTTTACGCCAGTGGTGATCGCTTTGGGGTCGAACTGGGCGGTGCATTGAAGAACGTCTACGCGATCATCGCCGGTATGGCGGCGGCCATGGGCATGGGCGAAAACACCAAGAGCATGCTGATCACTCGTGCACTGGCGGAAATGACCCGGTTTGCCGTCAAGCTGGGTGCCAACCCCATGACCTTTCTCGGGCTGGCGGGGGTCGGCGATCTGATCGTCACCTGCTCGTCGGCGAAAAGCCGCAACTATCAGGTTGGCTTTGCCCTGGGTGAAGGTTTGAGCCTGGAAGAGGCGGTAGCCCGCTTGGGCGAAGTGGCGGAAGGGGTGAACACCATCAAGGTGCTGAAGTCCAAGGCGGAGGAGTTGCAGGTCTACATGCCCCTGGTGGCGGGTCTGCATGCCATTCTCTTTGAGGGGCGTACGTTGGACCAGGTGATTGGCGCCCTGATGCGCGGTGAACCGAAGACCGACGTCGACTTTATTCCCATCAGCGGTTTCTGAGTTGCAACATTTAAGACCTTTAAGGAGATGAACATGAGTGAAGGCAATCAGGGTGTTGAGCGTGAGTCGATTCTGCTGCGCATTCTTTGGATGGTGATTTTCGCCATCGTTTGGCAATTGGCAGAAATTCTGCTGGGTGCCGTGGTGCTGTTGCAGTTGGGTTATCGCCTGTTTTATGGGGCGCCGAATGCCGGTCTGCTGGGATTTGGTGACAGCCTGAGCCAGTACCTGGCGCAGATCGGTCGCTTCGGCACCTTCAATAGCGATGACAAACCATGGCCGTTCGCCGATTGGCCAACTGCGCAAGCCCCGCAGGGTGAAACACCGCACAGCATTCCCCCAGCGGCCCATCCGGTGCGTGACGAAGAACCAAAGCTATGAGCTGTCAGGCGGGGAGGCGCGGACGGTGAAGTTGTGGCTATTGCGCCACGGTGAAGCCGAACCGGTCGCCCGCCGTGATGCCGAGCGTAACTTGACTGCCCGTGGTCGGCAGCAGGTGCGCGAGGTTGCCGAGCACTTGCAGGGCCGGCCGTTGCAGGCGGTGTTGGTGAGCCCCTATGTGCGTGCCCAGCAGACCGCCGATCTGCTTTGCGAGGCGCTAGGGTTTACCGGGCAACGGCTCACCGCGTCCTGGCTGACGCCGGAAAGCGAACTGCGCCAGACCCTGCGTGAGCTGGCTGGCTTTGCTCACGATGAACTGCTGCTGGTGACCCATCAACCGCTGGTGGGAAGCCTGGCCGGACTGTTGATTCACGGTCACCGCCAACAACCGCTGCCGATGAATACCGCCAGTCTGGCGTTGCTGGAAGGCGAGGAGCTGCTGGCTGGGCTGATGGAGTTGTCGCTTTACCAGCATCCAGCTCAGCGCTGACGCCTTACTACACACCGAAACATTTCTCCTCTTGCGGGCTGTCTTTGTGCATGGAATAGTCCAACCAAGCAATTGCTTGGTTGGCTCCACAAAAACAACAAAGGAGGAAGCCCTGTGGCTGATGCAATCCGTTTGCCGCTTGAGGTGTTTTATGAGCGTGAGGCTCGGCACCCGAATAAACGCTACATGGTGCAGCCGCTGTCGGGCGGTCAGCTGCAGGAACTGAGCTGGGCCGAGGTGGGCGAACAGGCCCGTCGTGCGGCCAACTGGCTGCGCAGCCGCGAACTGCCGCAAGGCAGCCGCATTGCAATCATTTCCAAGAACTGTGCGCACTGGATTGTCACCGACCTAGCGATCTGGATGGCCGGACACGTCTCGGTGCCGCTGTATCCCAACCTCACCGCCGAGTCGGTCGGCCAGGTGCTGCGCCATTCTGAAGCGGCACTGGTATTTGTCGGCAAACTGGATGATTGGCCGTCCATGCTGGCCGGTGTACCTGAGGGTGTGCCCACCGTCGGTCTGCCGCTGCGCCCGCAGGGCGAGTTCAGCTTTACCTGGGATGGTTTGCAGGCCTGTACGCCGATTCAGGACAACCCCAAGCCAGCTGCTGATCAACTGGCCACCATCATCTATACCTCTGGCACCACCGGCACGCCGAAAGGCGTGATGCACCACTTCAGCAACTTCGGTTTTGCTGCCAGTCATGCCACTGAACTGTTTGGTGTGGGCGAAAATGACCGGGTGCTGTCTTACCTGCCGTTGTGTCACGTGGCCGAACGCATGTTTGTCGAGTTGGCGTCGATCTACGCCGGGCAGACGATCTTCTTTGCCGAGAGCCTGGACACCTTCCTGGAAGACCTCAAGCGCGCGCGGCCAACGGTGATGTTTGGCGTGCCACGGATCTGGACCAAGTTCCAGATGGGCGTCTACAGCAAGATGTCGGCCGAGAAACTGGATTTCCTGCTCAAGCTGCCGATCATCGGCCGCATCATCGGCAAGAAGGTATTGGTCGGCCTGGGCCTGGATGCCGTGCGCTACGCCCTGTCTGGCGCGGCGCCGGTGCCTGAAGCGCTGCTCAACTGGTACAAACGCCTGGGGTTGGATGTGCTGGAGGTGTACGGCATGACTGAGAACTGCGGTTACTCGCACGTATGCCGGCCAGGCAAGTTCAAGCAGGGCTGGATCGGCCAGAACAGCCCAGGCGTCGAGGTGCGTATCGCCGAGGATGGTGAGGTGCAGGTACGCAGTGGCGCGACTATGCAGGGCTACTACAAAGACCCGGAAAAGACTGCAGAAACCATCACCAGTGATGGCTTCCTCCGTACCGGTGACAAAGGCGAGCAGGATGCCGAGGGCAATCTGCGCCTGACCGGGCGGATCAAGGAAATCTTCAAGACCAGCAAGGGCAAGTACGTCGCCCCGGCACCGATCGAGAACCTGCTCGGTGAGCACTCGCGCATTGAGCAGGTGTGTGTGGTTGGCGACGGCATGCCGCAGCCCATGGCGCTTTGCGTGCTGTCCGATGTGGGGCGCAGCGAAGCCAGCAGTGGTCGTGGCGAGTTGGAGAACAGCCTGAAAAAACTGCTGGAAGAGGTCAATCAGAGTCTCGACAAGCATGAGCGGCTGCAACGCCTGGTGCTGGTCAAGGAAGTCTGGGCGGTGGATAACGGCTTCCTCACCCCGACCCTGAAGATCAAGCGCGCGGTGGTGGAAGGTACCTACAGCGAACGCTTCGGCGAGTGGACCGAACGCAGTGAAGCGGTGCTCTGGCACGAGTGATCAGGTGTGTGGCCGGCATGCAGCATGCCGGCCACGTTCTGACTGAATCGACCCTAAAGGACTGACTATGGCCCTCTGGCAGCAAACCCCGAACCTGGCTCAGCTCAATGGCTTTCTGAAGAACACCATTGGTGAGCAACTGGATATCCGTTTCGACGCCTTCGATGACGAGTCGCTGACCGCCAGCATGGTGGTCGATGCGCGCACCCATCAACCCTATGGCCTGCTGCATGGCGGCGCCTCCGTGGTGCTGGCAGAAACCCTGGGCTCTACCGCCAGCCACCTGTGCATCGACAGCAGCAAGTTCTACTGCGTCGGCCTGGAAGTGAACGCTAACCACCTGCGTGGTCTGCGCAGTGGACGGGTTACGGCAGTGGCGCGGCCGGTGCACCTGGGGCGGACCACCCACGTCTGGGATATCCGTCTGAGTGGCGAGGATGGCAAGGCCAGCTGCATCTCCCGGCTGACCATGGCCATTGTGCCGCTGGGGGAGAGTGGTCCAGCGTTGCGTTAATCCGTAGAACCCGCCACTGCCGCTCCGGCTGGCGGGCCTCCCATCAGCTTTGGCTACAGTGCCGTCATTCACTGGCCGTTTTGTCATTGCTGCATCGGCGGGGCTGCCGGACAATCATTGGCAACTTCCCAGATAAGCCCGTCGCCATGACCCAATCCGTATTCTTTGCCCATGCCAACGGCTTTCCCTCGGCCACCTACGGCAAGCTGTTTGCCGCGCTGGCGCCTGACTATTTAGTGCAGCATCTGGAACAGCATGGCCATGACCCGCGTTTCCCGGTGAACGATAACTGGAGCAACCTGGTCGATGAGCTGATTCACCACCTCGAATCCAACCCGCAACCGGTATGGGGCGTTGGCCATTCCCTGGGTGGCGTACTGCATTACCACGCCGCGTTGCTGCGCCCCGAGCTTTACCGTGGGGTGGTGATGCTTGATTCACCGGTGCTGACCCTGGCGGACAAAATGGTGATTCGCGCGGCCAAACGATTTGGCTTTATCGACCGCATCACTCCGGCCGGGCGCACCCTGGGCCGACGTGAAGAGTTTGTCGACCTGGCCGAGGCGCGTGGCTATTTTGCCGGCAAGGGGCTGTTCCGTCGCTTTGATCCAGATTGCCTGGATGCCTATGTGCAGCACGGCCTGCAAGCGACGGGCAACAACCTGCGCCTGCGTTTTGATCCGGCCACGGAAATCAGCATCTACCGCAGCGTGCCGCACACCAGCCCAGGGCGGCCGCAGCAGTTGAAGGTGCCGCTGGCCATGGTGCGTGGTCGGCACAGCCGAGTGGTCATGCCGCATCACGCCCATCTGGTGCGGCGCGTACCGAAAGGTGAGTACCTGACATTGCCGGGTGGGCATATGTTTCCCCTGGAACGGCCGCAAGACACTGCCGAGCTGCTGAAAAAGCTGTTCCAGCGCTGGGCCGGACAACCGGCAAGTGAGCAACGCGCATGAGCCTGTCATTCGAAGAAGTCCGCCTGCGCCTGCCGCATATCGAACTGGCTGCCCATCTGTATGGCCCAGACGACGGCGTGCCGGTGATAGCCCTGCACGGCTGGCTGGACAACGCTGCCAGCTTCGCCCGCCTGGCGCCGTTGTTGCCGGGGTTGCGGATTGTGGCGCTGGATTTCGCCGGGCACGGTCATTCTGATCATCGTCCACCAGGGGGTAGCTACGCCATCTGGGACTATGCCCACGATGTGCTGCAGGTTGCCGAACAGTTCGGTTGGCAGCGGTTTTCCCTGCTCGGGCACTCCATGGGCGCGATTGTGTCGGTGCTGTTGGCCGGCGCGATGCCGGAGCGAATTGTGCGACTGGCGCTGATTGATGGGCTGATTCCCTACACCGGTGAAGCTGACACGGCGCCGCAGAAACTCGGCGAAGCGCTCAAGGCGCAGTTGGCATTGGCCGGCAAGAGCAAACCGGTGTACGCCGAGTTCGACCGGGCGGTGCAAGCGCGTATGCGTGGGGTAGGGGCGGTCAGCCGTGAAGCTGCAGAATTACTGGCTCAGCGTGGCCTGATGCCGGTGCCCGGTGGTTATACCTGGCGCACCGATAGCCGCCTGACCCTGCCATCACCGCTGCGCCTGACCCAGGCCCATGCACTGGCGTTTGTGCGCAGCCTGCAATGCCCGGCCACGTTGGTGATGGCGCAGCAGGGCATGCTGCTGGCGCAGCCAAGCATCACCCAGCTGGTGGCTGATCTGCCCATTGATGTGGTGCAACTCCCCGGCGGCCATCACCTGCACCTGGATGACGATAGCGGCGCGGGCTTGGTAGCAGACTGTTTCAAAGCATTCCTGGCTGCGCCTTGACTTGCTGAAGGCAACTGGGGAAAGGTGTGGTCGGATAGCCACGGAGATACACATGATCGACCTGTATACCGCCGCCACCCCCAACGGCCATAAAGTGTCCATCGCACTGGAAGAGTTGCAGCTGCCCTATAACGTACGGGCACTGAGTTTTGACAAGCAGGAACAGAAGCGCGCCGACTTTCTCAAGATCAACCCCAATGGTCGTATCCCGGCAATTGTCGACCGGGCAAACGACGATTTCGCCGTGTTCGAGTCCGGCGCCATTCTGCTGTACCTCGCCGAGAAAACCGGCCAGTTGCTGCCCAGTGATGTCAAAGGCCGCTCGCGGGTGACCCAGTGGCTGATGTTCCAAATGGGTGGAATCGGTCCGATGCAAGGTCAGGCCAACGTGTTTTTCCGCTATTTCCCGGAAAAACTGCAGGGGCCGATCGACCGTTATCAGCACGAAACCCGCCGTCTCTATGAAGTGCTCGACAGTCGCTTGAGCGAGGCGCAGTACCTGGCTGACGATTACAGCATCGCTGACATAGCCACCTACCCCTGGGTGCGCATCCACGACTGGGCTGGTGTATCCGTCGACGGCCTTGAACATCTACAGCGCTGGATGGCTGAGCTGGCTGCACGTCCTGCGGTGCAGCGCGGATTGCTGGTGCCACAGCGCGAAGCTGATGGTGAAAAAGTTGTCAAAGCCGCCCAAGCGATGTTGATCAAATGAGCGGCGTTAATCGTTACAGCGTCGGTTTGAGCCTGCTGCTGGTTAGTGCCGTGGTTTGCGCTGATGTTCCGGGCAGCCAGGACCTTGACGTTCTGCCGCGCTTCGCCAACAGCAAGATTGTCAGTTTCAAGAACTTCGCCGAGCAGGAGCGCATCTACCCGCAGGGAGCGATTCGTCGCATCAGTGGCACCTTGCGCTATGAGCGTGAAGTAACGGCCCAGGGCCCGCTGAGCGCCGTGACCTATGAGCTGCCACGCACCCACTCGGCCAATGAAGCCTTCGCCAATGCCCGTGAAGCCTTGCAGGCGCAGGATGCGCAGTTGCTTTACTGGTGTGTGGGCCGTGAGTGCGGCTCCAGTAGCCTGTGGGCCAATGCGGTATTCGACAACGCCACCCTGACCGGTTCGGATGATCAGCAGAGCTATGCCTTGCTGCGATTGGCCGCGCCACGCCAGGACAGCCTGCTGGCGCTGTACAGCATCACCCGTGGCAACAAGCGCGCCTATCTGCATGCCGAACTGCTGGCGGCCAATGCGCCGTTGCCCGAGGTATTGCCGACACCGGCCACCCTGCAGCGTCAGCTCAAGGGCAGCGGTGAACTGCGCATCAGTCAGCAGGTCGAACCCAGCGCGGTCTGGGTCGAACTGTTGGCACGCACGCTCAAACTCGACAGCACACTGCGCATCAGCATCAGTGGCGCTCAGGCCGAAGCCTGGCGCGAAGCCCTGATTGAACAGCGGGTGCGCGCCAGTCGGCTGGAGCTGGGTGAGCCTGATGTCAGCGGCGTGCAACTCAACGTGCTGCGCTAAGCACCCATTTGCCGGTAACCTTGCCGTACTTCACTGTTTCGGCTCTGCCCCCTGTGGCAGAGCCTTTTTGCGTTTTGCTGGGAGCTGTTTGAATGGCCAATAACGATCGCCTGCTGGTGCAGATTCTGCTGCTGGCCTTGCTGGGCGCCAGCCTATGGGTATTGGCACCGTTCTGGTCGGCACTCTTCTGGGCGGCGGTGCTGTCGTTTGCCAGTTGGCCGGTGATGCGTGTGCTGACCCGGCTGCTCGGCGGCCGTCAGGCGACAGCGGCCGGGGTGCTGACCCTGGTGTGGACTCTGTTGGTGGCAGTGCCGCTGGTGATGCTTGGGTTGAACCTGGCCGACCACATCAAGGACCTGACCGGTTTGCTCAAGGATTTTCAGGTGGACGGCTTGCCGCCGGCACCGACCTGGTTTGCCGAGGTGCCGCTGATTGGGGAAAACCTGCTGGATTTCTGGCAGACCATCGACCAGCAGGGCGCCGCACTGTTCGCCACGGTGCAGCCGTATCTGGGGCAGGTCGGCAACTGGTTGCTGGCACGCAGTGCGCGGATTGGCGGCGGTATGGTCGAACTGGCCCTGAGCCTGGTGCTGGTGTTCTTCTTCTACCGCGATGGCCCGCGTCTGGCGGCTTTTGCCGAGAGCCTGCTGGAGCGCTTGATCGGTGATCGCGCCGAGCATTACCTGGAGCTGGTCGCCGGCACCGTGCAACGGGTGGTCAACGGGGTGATCGGGACCGCAGCGGCGCAAGCCATTCTGGCCTGGATCGGCTTTACCATCGCCGGGGTACCGGGTGCGCTGATACTGGGCATTCTGACCTTCGGTTTCAGCCTGATCATGGTGCCGCCGCTGATCTGGGGTCCCGCCGTGGCCTGGCTGTTCTGGCAGGGCGAAGTCGGCATGGGCATCTTCCTGCTGGTCTGGGGCTTCTTCGTGATCAGCGGCGTTGACAACATCCTCAAACCGTACCTGATCAGCCGTGGCGGCAATCTGCCGCTGATCGTGGTGCTGCTCGGGGTCTTCGGCGGCATCCTGGCGTTTGGCTTTATGGGCCTGTTCCTCGGTCCAACCTTGTTGGCCGTGGCCTATAGCCTGCTGAGTGACTGGGTCGGAGCACCGCTTGGCCAGCCGGTAGCGCAACAGCCCGAGAACCGCGACACACCACACAGCTGAAGCCAACTGCTGACAACCCGCTGAGTTGTTCGAGCGGGTTGGCATTTTCAGTGGGTTTCCTACGCTGTCCGCTTGGTCGTCGCCAAGCCGGGTGGTAGCCTTGCCGCGCTTTGCAGCGGCCATTGGCGGCTGCACCTCAAGCCATATGCCGCGTCCTTGGCGCTGTCTGTGGCAACAGGGAAGACCCTTAACCACGCAACGGATATACCCCCCATGAAGAAAATTCTAGGCAGCGCCATCGGCGTTATTGTCGCCCTTGGCGCATTGAGTACAGCCGGTGCCTGGTACACCGGCCAGCAGCTGCCCGAGGTGCTGGATACCTCGATCAAGCAGGCCAACGAGGATATGGCCAAGACCCTGCCAGCCATCGGTTTCAGCGCCACCGTCGAGTTGCTGTCGCTGGACCGTCAGCTGTTCAGCAGCGACGCGCGCTACCGTGTTGAAGTGGTGGGCAGCTTGGACGGTGAAGCAGCGACCAACGTCGAATGGATCATCACCGACCGTATCGAGCATGGGCCGTTCCCGCTGTCGCGCCTTAAAGCATTCAAATTGCTGCCCGTTATGGCCACCAGTAATTACGCCCTGGAGCGCAGCCCGGCGCTGGACAAGTGGTTCGCTGCCAGCCAGGACGGTGCGCCGCTGCAAGGTCAGGTCAGCCTCGGTTATGACCGCTCCATGCAAGGCAACCTGCGCCTGCAACCCCTGCAGATGGACCTGGATGAGCAGACGCGCATCGACTTCAGTGGCCTGAATGTCGACTTCGACACCACCGCCGATGCCGAGCAGATTGCCGCCAGTGGCTTGATGGACAGTTTCAAGGTCAGCGCCAAACTGGCCAGCGATGAAAACCTGCGCATCGAGTTCAAGGGCATGAGCCTGAACAGCAATACCCGCAAAGGTGCCAGTGATTTCTACCTGGGGCAGAACGAGATGCGCCTGCAACTGATCGAGTTGCAGGTTGGCGAGAATGCCCCGGTGCTGCTCAAGGATTTCGTCCAGCGTGATGAAACCAGTGAAGCCAACCAGCAGCTTTCGGCGCGCTACAGCTATGACGTCGGCATGATCAGCTACCAGGGCACCGATATCGGTTCTTCGCAGATGTACTGGAGCGTGAAGAACCTCGATGCCGCCGCGCTGCAATCGATGATTGAACTCTACGGCACGTTGCTCAAGGACGGTAAGGTCGACAGCGAAACCGGCATGCCGCAGCTGACTGACGCGCAAACCGAGCAATTCAAGACTGATCTGGAAAAGCTGCTGGCTGGCAAACCGGGCCTGGCCCTGGAAAAACTGGCATTCAAGACCGCCAATGGCGAAAGCAGTTTCAGCTTCGGTCTGGATCTCGACAAGCCGGTGTCCTTCGACCTGCCGGCGCCTGAACTGGCCAAGCAACTGATCGCCCAACTGGATGCCAAACTGCTGGTGTCCAAGGCGATGATTGCCGATGTGATTGGTGTGCAGGCCACTCTGGCCGGAGAAACCGACAAGGAAGCGATTGCCCAGCAGGCTGCGATGGTCGGTGAAATGGCCAGTGGCATGGCGGTGGCCAGTGAATTGGCCACGGTCGAAGGCCAGAACATTATCTCCAACCTGCACTACGCCAACGATCAGGTGACCTTCAATGGCAAGCAGATGACCGTGGAGCAGTTCGTCGCGCTGGCCATGAGCAGCGGCGGCGGTTTGGCGGGTATGGGCAATGAAGCGCCAGCTGAGGACATGCAGCTCGAAGAAAGCCAGGACGAAAGCCCCATTCAGTAACGTTTTCAGCGCTATGCCTGTGGCGTAGCGGGTGTGGTGTAGACGGCCAGATGACCTTTAAAACAGGGTATCTGGCCGTTTTTCTGTCCGCTGTGCACGATCTTTACGCTTTCTTTATGCAGGGCAGCATCGCCCGCACTCGTTCCTTTACGCCCTGTCTGTCGACAATTTGCTCCAAGCGGTAGTTACCGCAACAAGGAGCAAACACATGAGCATTCTCGACGGGGTGTCCCTGGGCCTGGCCCTGGGACTTTTCATCTATCTGCTGGTTGCGCTGCTGCGCGCCGATCGGGCGTAGAGGCGCATATGCACAGTTACGATTTCATTTTGATCCTGGCGTTCTTCGTCCTGGTTCTGCTGCCGGCGCCCTTTATCGGGCGTTACCTGTACCGCGTGATGGAAGGCGAAAAAACCTGGCTCAGCCCGGTGCTGCAGCCGGTCGAGCGGCTGTGTTACCGGCTTGCCGGTGTCGATAGCAACCGCGAGCAGGACTGGAAAAGCTACAGCCTGGCGTTGCTGGCCTTCACCCTGATCAGCTTGCTGACGCTGTTTAGCATTCTGATGTTGCAAGGCAGTCTGCCGCTCAACCCGCAAGAGTTGCCGGGGCTGGAGTGGACGCTGGCGTTCAACACCGCCGTGAGTTTCGTCACCAATACCAACTGGCAGGCGTATAGCGGCGAAGCGCAGATGAGCTACTTCAGCCAGATGGTCGGCCTGGGCGTGCAGAATTTCGTCAGCCCGGCAGTTGGCCTGGCCGTGCTGGTGGTGTTCTGCCGCGGCATCGCGCGGCGGTCGAGCAACAGCGTCGGCAACTTCTGGGTCGATCTGACCCGCGCTACGCTCTATGGTCTGCTGCCGTTCTGCCTGGTTCTGGCGCTGTTGCTGGTGTGGCAGGGCGTGCCACAAACCTTCCTCGAATACGTAACGGTGCACACCATCGGCGGTGCTGATCAGGTTGTACCGCTCGGCCCGGCAGCCAGCCAGATTGCCATCAAGCAGCTGGGCACCAACGGCGGCGGCTTCTTTGGCGTCAACTCGGCGCATCCGTTCGAGAACCCCACGGCCTGGAGCAACCTGTTCGAGGTGGCCTCGATCATCCTGATTCCGGCGGCGTTGCTGTTCACCTTCGGTCACTACGTCAAGGACCTGCGCCAGAGCCGCGCGCTGCTGGCGACCATGCTGATTCTGTTCAGCATCGGCCTGGGTGTGACCCTGTATGCCGAATACCAGCCCAACCCGGCGCTGGCCGCATTGCCAATCGAGCAGAGCGGTTCGCTGGAGGGCAAGGAGGCGCGCTTCGGCACCACGGCCTCGGCGCTGTGGGCGGTGACCACCACGGCCGCCTCGAATGGCTCGGTGAACGCCATGCATGACAGCTTCAGTGCGTTGGGCGGCATGGTGCCGATGTTCAACATGATGCTCGGCGAAGTGATCTTTGGCGGTGTAGGCGCAGGGCTGTACGGCATGCTGCTGTTCGTGCTGATCGCCGTGTTCCTCGCCGGCCTGATGATCGGTCGCACTCCGGAATACCTCGGCAAGAAGCTGGAAGCCCGTGAAGTGCGGCTGCTGGTGGCGACCCTGCTGGTGATGCCGGTTGGCGTGCTGGTACTTGGCGCGCTGGCGGCCAGCCTGCCGGGCCCGGCTGCTTCGGTGAGCAATCCCGGTGCGCACGGTTTTAGCCAGATTCTCTACAACTACACCTCCGGCGCGGCCAACAACGGTTCGGCGTTCGGCGGCTTCGGTGCCATTACGCCATACCACAACCTGATGATTGGTCTGGCCATGCTTATCGGGCGCTTCGGCTACATCCTGCCGATCCTGGCGATTGCCGGCAGCCTGGCGGCGAAGAAGCGTGCACCGCTGGGCAACAACAGCTTCCCGACCCACGGCCCGCTGTTTGTCACCCTGCTGACCCTGACCATTGTGCTGGTCGGCGGCCTGACCTTCCTGCCGGCACTGGCCTTGGGCCCGATTGCCGAGCACATGACCATGTTTCAGGGCTTCTAAGGGAGAACCATGATGAATGCCCGTACCCAAGTAAAAAGCCCGGCGCTGAACAGCACCCCGCAACACCCGAAAACCTCCCTTGCGGCGTTGTGGAAACCCGCGCTGCGCCAGGCTTTCGTCAAGCTTGATCCACGTCAGCTGCTGCGCTCACCGGTGATGCTGGTGGTTGAGCTGACGGCTGTGGTGACCACCGTGCTGTGCTTTATCCCCAACCCACAAGTCTCTACCGGCCTGGCCTTGCAGATCGCTCTTTGGCTGTGGTTTACCGTGCTGTTTGCCAACTTTGCCGAGGCACTGGCCGAAGGCCGTGGCAAGGCCCGCGCCGACAGCCTCAAGGCCGGCAGCCAGGGGCTGAATGCGCGGCGCCAGAAAGGTCAGCAGTTCGAAACCGTGGCGGCCAGCAGCCTGCGCCGGGGCGATATCGTGCGGGTTGAGGCTGGTGAGCTGATCCCCGGCGACGGCGAGGTGATCGAAGGAATTGCGGCGGTCAACGAAGCGGCGATAACCGGTGAGTCTGCGCCGGTGATCCGTGAGTCTGGCGGGGACCGTTCGGCGGTGACCGGCAACACTCGGGTGGTCTCCGACTGGTTGCTGGTCAAGATCACCAGCAATCCTGGCGAGTCAACCCTGGATCGAATGATCGCCCTGGTCGAAGGCGCTAAACGGCAGAAGACACCCAACGAAGTGGCGCTGGATATTCTGCTGATCGGCCTGACGTTGATCTTCCTGCTGGTGGTCGCGACGCTGCAGCCGTTTGCTCGCTATGCGGGCGGTGACCTGCCGCTGGTGTACCTGGTGGCGCTGCTGGTGACGCTGATTCCCACCACCATCGGCGGCCTGCTCTCGGCCATCGGTATCGCTGGTATGGACCGTCTGGTGCGCCTGAATGTGATCGCCAAGTCCGGTCGTGCAGTGGAAGCGGCGGGGGACGTACACGTACTGTTGCTCGACAAGACCGGCACCATCACCTTCGGCAACCGTCGCTGCAGCGCGCTGTACAAAGCGCCGGGTGTCTCTGGCAAGCAGCTCAGCGATGCCGCTTTGCTGGCGTCGCTGGCGGACGACACCGCCGAAGGCAAGTCGATTGTCGAATACCTGCGTGCCTTGAGCACCCTGGTGGAGCCTGAGCGCAGTGCGATCAAGTCGATTGCCTTCAGCGCTGAAACGCGTCTGTCCGGCGCCGACTACAACGGTCACAGCTACCGCAAGGGCGCGGTGGATGCGGTGCTGCTTTATCTGGGCATCGAACGCAGCGACGTACCGCCGGTATTGGCGCGTGAAATCGAAAAAATCGCCCAGAGCGGCGGTACGCCCTTGCTGGTGGCCGGCGACGGGCAGTTGCTCGGCGCTATTCACCTCAAGGACGTGGTCAAGCCGGGTATTCGTGAGCGTTTCGCCGAGCTGCGCGCCATGGGCATCCGCACCGTGATGGTGACCGGCGACAACCCGCTGACCGCTGCGGCGATTGCCGCTGAAGCGGGGGTTGATGACCTGATCGCCGAAGCCACGCCGGAGAAGAAACTGCAACGCATCCGCTCCGAGCAGGCCGAAGGCAAGATGGTCGCCATGTGCGGCGACGGTGCCAACGACGCCCCGGCGCTGGCCCAGGCCGACGTTGGCCTGGCCATGAACGACGGCACCCAGGCTGCGCGAGAGGCGGCCAACCTGGTCGACCTGGACAGCGATCCGACCAAGCTGCTCGACGTGGTGCAGGTGGGCAAGGAGCTGCTGGTGACCCGTGGTGCGCTGACCACCTTCTCGGTGGCCAACGACGTGGCCAAGTACTTCGCCATCCTGCCGGCGCTGTTCGCCGGCATCTACCCACAGCTTGGCGCGCTCAACCTGATGCAGTTGCACAGCCCGCAGAGCGCCATCCTCTCTGCCATTGTGTTCAACGCGCTGATTATCGTCGCGTTGATTCCGCTGGCCCTGCGCGGGGTGCGCGTACAGGCCGCCGATGCGGCCAGCTTGCTAAGACGCAACCTGCTGATCTACGGCCTGGGCGGCCTGCTGGCGCCCTTTGTTGGGATCAAGTTGATTGATCTGCTGTTGGTGGCCTTAGGCCTTGTTTAAGCAACCGTGGGGTGGCTATCCACCTCACAAACTGGAGAAGCATCATGTTTAAGCAAATCCGCCCAGCCATTAGCGTGCTGGCGTTTATGACCCTGGTCACCGGTGTGGTCTACCCGCTGACCGTCACCGGTGTTGCGCAGCTGGCGTTCCCCGCGCAGGCCAATGGCAGTTTGCTGCGCAGTCAACACGGCGAAGTAGTCGGTAGCGCCTTGCTGGCGCAACCCTTCGAAGGGCCGCAGTGGTTTCAGCCACGCCTTTCAGCCGCTGGCTACGCCACCGTAGCCAGTGGTGCGAGTAACCTGGCGCCGAGCAACCCGGCGTTGGCCGAGCGTATCGCTGCCGATGCGCAGCGCTTGCAGGCTGAAGGTCAGGGTGCAGTGCCCATGCAACTGGTGACCACCTCCGGCAGCGGCCTTGATCCGCATCTGTCACCCGATGCTGCCCGGTATCAGGTCGCGCGGGTTGCTGCGGCCCGTGGTATTCCATCAAGCCGTTTAGAGCGCCTGATCGAGCAACATGTTCAAAGCCCGTTGGTGGGGCCGCCAGTGGTCAATGTGCTGGCGCTGAATCTAGCGCTGGCTGACAATTCGCCTCCTGCCAAAGCTGAGTAACTTGCATGAGTGATGCTGTACGTGCCGATGCCTTACTCAATGAGCTGTCGCCCAGTGGGCGCGGTCGGTTAAAGGTCTTTCTCGGTGCTGCTCCCGGCGTAGGCAAGACCTACGCCATGTTGCAGGCGGCGCAGGCGCAATTGCGCCAGGGCGTCGACCTGCGCGTGGGTGTGGTCGAGACCCACGGCCGTGCGGAAACCGAGGCCATGCTCACCGGCTTGCCGCAACAGCCGCAGCGGCGCCTGGAATACCGTGGCGTGACGCTGAGCGAGATGGACCTCGACGGCATCCTGGCCAAGCCGCCAAAGCTGCTGCTGGTCGATGAGCTGGCCCACAGCAATGCTCCCGGCAGCCGTCACAGCAAACGCTGGCAGGATGTGCAGGAGCTGCTGGATGCCGGCATCGACGTCTACACCACGGTCAACGTGCAACACCTCGAAGCGTTGAATGATCAGGTGCGCGACATCACCGGCGTGCAGGTGCGTGAAACCTTGCCGGACTGGGTGCTGCAGGAAGCCGACGAAATTCTGCTGATCGACCTGCCGCCGCGTGAGCTGCTGGAGCGCCTGCGCGAGGGCAAGGTCTACGTGCCGGAGCAGGCACGTGCGGCCATCGATGCGTTTTTCAGCCAGACCAACCTCACCGCCCTGCGTGAGTTGGCCATGCAGACTGCCGCGGCGCGGGTCGATGCTGACCTTAGTCAACGCTACCGCCAGCAAGGCCAGCAGGCACCGGCAGTGCGTGGCCGCTTGCTGGTCGGTATCGATGGTGATGAGCAGGCCGAGCGCCTGGTGCGGCATGCCTGCCGGGTGGCTGAGCGGCGCCATCTGCCCTGGTCGGTGGTGTATGTGGACACGGCGGGGGAGCGCGATGAGGTTCGCCTGGGTTATCTGCAAGGTGCCCAGCAATTGGCTGAGCGCCTGGGTGGCGAGGTGGTGCTGCTGCGCGGCAGTTCGGTCGCCGATACCCTGGTTGAACATGCCCGTGAACGGCGTGCCAGCCTGATTCTGGTGGGGCGTAGCCGGCAGCGCTTGCGGCGTCGCTGGCGCGTTGGTCGAGGTTTGGCTGAGCGCCTGCTAAGCCTGGGCCAAGGGCTGGAAATCAGTGTGCTGGACACTGAGCTGGAGCGTGCACCGGCGCGTTTGCATGTGCGACAGCCACTGTCATGGCGTGATTATCTGTTGGCGCCTTTGGCCACGCTGTTGGCTGCCGCCGTAGCATTGTGTCTGGCACAGCTTATCGAGTTGCCAAACATCTCCCTGGTCTTTCTGGCGGCAGTGCTGATGGTGGCTGTGCGCAGCAGCCTGGGGCCGGCGCTGCTGTGCGCCGGATTGTCGTTCCTGGCCTACAACCTGCTGTTTATTGAGCCACTGCTCTCGATGAAGATCGACCGACATCAGGATGTGCTGACCTTATTGTTCTTTCTGCTGATGGCCGGCCTCACCGGTAACCTGGCCAGCCACCAACGCCGGCAATTGCAGGCCTTGCGTGAGACGCAGCACGAAACCCGCGCGTTGCTGGAACTGTCCCGCAAGCTCACTGCTGCCACCGACCGTCAGGCTGTGCTGGTTGCTGCTGTGCAGCAACTGGGGCTTTGGCAGGATCTAGACATTGGCCTGCTGTCGCGCAGCCGGGATGGCGTGTGGAAAGTCGAGGCGGGCGTACAGCGCTTGCTCACCGACCAGGAGCGGGCCGCAGCGGACTGGTCATGGCAGCACGATCAGCCGGCCGGGCTGGGTACCGGCACTTTGCCGGACGGGCGTTGGTGGTGGCTGCCGTTGTCAGGCGAGGCGGGGCCGTTATTGTTGCTCGGCGTCAGCCCCAAGGACGGCAGGGCCCTGCCAGCCGAACGCCGTCGACTGCTTACGGCATTGGGGCAGCCCTTGGCTCAGGCGCTGGAACGTGCGCAGTTGGCCGAAGACCTGGAGGCCGCGCGTCTGCATGGGCAGACCGAGGAACTGCGTAGCGCGCTGTTGGCCTCGGTGTCCCATGATCTGCGCACGCCACTGACCGCCATGCGCGGCTCGATCGACAGCCTGTTGGCGCTGGGTGAGCAGATTCCCCTGAGTGATCGCCGCGAGCTGCTGGAAGGCACGCGCGATGAAGCCGAACGCCTTGATCGCTATATCCAGAACTTGCTGGACATGACCCGCCTGGGCCACGGCGGCCTCAAACTGGCGCGTGACTGGGTGGCCCCAGCGGATATTGTCGCCAGCGCGCTGCAACGCCTGCGTCCGGTGCTGGCACCGTTGCACCTGCAGTTACAGGTGCCACAGCAACTGCCATTGCTCTATGTGCATGCGGCGTTGATCGAACAGGCGCTGGTTAATGTGCTGGAGAACGCCGCACGCTTTTCGCCAGCGCATGGGTATCTTGCGGTAGATGTTGAAGCGGATGCCACTGAACTGCGCTTTAGTGTCAGTGACCAGGGGCCGGGTATTCCCGAGCATGAACGCAGCAAGATCTTTGACATGTTCTACACCGCTGCCCGTGGTGATCGCGGTGGCCAGGGCACCGGCCTGGGCCTGGCGATCTGCCAGGGCATGCTCGGTGCGCATGGCGGCCGGGTGACGGTGGGTGAGGGCTTGGACGGCCTGGGCGCGAGCCTGGTATTGCACCTGCCGTTACACACTCAGCCGCAAATGGAAGAAGAACAGTGATGGATAGCCGATGAGCCAAAGCCCCGCAACCATTCTGGTTATCGATGATGAAGCGCAGATCCGCAAATTTCTGCGAATCAGCCTGACAGCACAGGGTTACAAAGTGCTGGAAGGTGCTACGGGGCAGGAAGGCCTGGCCCAGGCCGCACTGTGTAAGCCGGATCTGGTGGTGCTCGACCTCGGCCTGCCGGATATGGATGGCCAACAGATCCTGCGCGAGCTGCGTGCCTGGTCACAGGTGCCGGTACTGGTGCTGTCGGTGCGTGCCAGCGAAGGTGAAAAAGTCTTGGCGCTGGATGGCGGCGCCAATGACTACGTGACCAAGCCGTTTGGCATTCAGGAGTTTCTCGCCCGCGTGCGCGTGCTGTTGCGCTTGGGTGGTGGTGTCGAGCAGGCCAGCGCGGCGGTCAGCAGTGGCCCGCTCCAGGTGGATTTCGCCTATCGACGGGTCAGCCTGGATGGCGTCGAGGTCAGCCTGACCCGTAAGGAATATGCGGTGCTGGCACAACTGGCCAAGCATATCGGCCGAGTGGTGACCCAGCAGCAACTGCTCAAGGACATCTGGGGCCCGACCCACGGCGAGGACAGCCACTACCTGCGCGTCGTGGTCGGCCATTTACGGCAGAAGCTTGATGACGACCCCACCGCGCCGCGTTTTATCGTCACCGAAGCTGGAGTTGGCTATCGCCTACGCGATTGCGCCTAGGTCCTGTAGCTCGTCTGCAATGCAGCAGGGCTGGTGCGTAGCCGGTCGTAAAGGCTCTAGTTGTCACCGCGTTCATACTTGTCCAGCGTATCGCTGGCGATCTGCCGGCCGAGCATGATCAGCTCTGGCGCCTTGTAGAACTCGAAGAAGCGGCACACGCGCTTGGGCACGTTGATCAGAATGTCCGGCGGGTAGCCGGCGATCTTGTACTGCGCCAATGAGGTTTGCATCACCTCGAAACTCTGGTTGATCAACTCCAGCAGTGAGGCCGGGCCGCTGAGGTCGGCGACCCGTGAGCCGCTGGCGGATTTCGGGGCCGCCGCTTTGTCCAGGTTGCCACGGGCATTCTGCTGCCAGGGGTTGATCGCTTCAGGCTGCACGGCATGACTGTGGTCTTCCAGCAGAAGCAGGGCGTCGTCCTCGCCTTGTTTGCGTTTGAACGAGGGCAGGCGCGAACCGAGGGAACTCATCAGCAGGTCGAAGCGCCCCTTGAGTGCAGGGGTGCGTTCGATCACCGGCAGCTCGTAGTGCTGCTGATTGGTCGAGTTGAGGTTGACTGCGATGATCAGGTCGCAGTGGCTGGATACCACCGGCACGATGGGCAGCGGGTTGAGCAGGCCGCCATCGACCAGCATGCGTTTGCCTTGCACCACCGGGGTGAACAGGCTGGGAATCGCCGCCGAGGCGCGCATGGCCTGGTGCAGGCAGCCCTCCTGGAACCAGATTTCCTGCTGGTTGGTCAGGTCGGTGGCCACGGCGGTGAAGGGTATCGGCAGCTCTTCAATATTGATCTCACCGACTATTTCGCGAATCTTGCCGAAGACCTTCTCACCGCGAATCGCGCCCAGACGAAAGCTCACATCGAGCAGACGCAGTACATCCAGATAATCCAGGCTCTGCGTCCATTCACGGTATTCGTCAAGTTTGCCGGCGGCGTAGATGCCGCCAACCACTGCGCCCATGGAACAGCCAGCGATACAGGCGATTTCATAGCCACGGGCTTCCAGTTCCTCAATCACGCCGATGTGTGCATAACCACGCGCACCACCGGAGCCCAGTACCAGCGCAATGCGCTTGCTCATCCTGATACCCCCATCACTATTCATAGCGCGAACATACGCGCCGCGCGGTGCGCCGCCAAGGCGCGATTTGCTAGTATCCAGCGCATTCGGTCCTGCGCGTTGTGGCGCCTTAGAGCGTCTGGATGGGGGTTGGCACTTTTCCCCGGTCTGCGCGTCTTACTGGCTGTATTGATGCATCGTGCTGATTGCCGACGATGCACCAGATGTTGAGTCATTTGTCTGTCTATCTTGCAGGAGTTACCTGATGAAACTGTGGATCGTGTTGCCCATGTTGCTGCTGGTACTCAGCGGCTGTGCGGGTAAAACTGCCTATCGCAACACCTGCGCCAACCAGCTGGATGCCGCCTGGCGCGAGCTGGACCTGGCCAAGGCCGAGGGTTTCGCCGGTACGGTGAGTTACTCCAAGGCGCTGTCGCTGCTCACAGCGGCGAAAACCCAGCAGCAGTTCGAGGGCTACAAGGGTTGTACGGCGAAGTCCGAGCGCGCCCGTTTCTATATTCGTGAGTCGCGAGCAGGTCGCTGATGCAACTGGATTTCAAGGCCCTCGCGCCGCTTGAACGCTACCGCTGGTTGGCGTCGACCATTACCCCGCGGCCGATTGCCTGGGTTTCCACGCAATCGGCTGAGGGCGTCAGCAACCTGGCGCCGTTCAGCTTCTTTCAGGTGATCAGTGATGACCCGCCAACCTTGATGGTCAACGTCAATCACCGCGCCGATGGCAGCCTGAAGGACACCCTGCTGAATGTGCAGGCCAACGGCGAGTTGGTGATTCAACTGGTGTCCTTTGCCCAGGCCGAGGCGATGAATGCCAGTGCGGCGGTGGTGCCGTATGGCATCAGCGAGTTTGAACAGTGCGGCATCCCCAGCCAGCCTTCGCAGCAGGTTGCGGTGCCACGGGTCGCCGGTGCGGCTGTGGCCTTTGAATGTCGGGTGGCGCAGGTCCAGGCCTACCCAGCGGATAAGCCCAATTGCCATCTGATTTTCGCCGAGGTGCTGTTGGCGCATATCGACGATGCGGTGCTGGACGAACGGGGCCGTATCGATGCACACAAGCTCGATCTGGTTGGGCGGCTGGGCGGCATGGCCTACACCCGCACCCGCGACACCTTCGAGATGCAACGCCCCAGTTAGCTCTGATCGTGGCCGGCACCTGCGGGCGTCGGTCAAGCGCTATCAAGCGAAAAACGACCTCTGTTTAGCTGTTAGCACCACGTGCCGGTCTGCTGGCTTGTCGCCAGCACGGCTGTGCTCCTATGTTGCCAACTTTGAATGCAGGCAGCGCCGGGCTGCCTTGTGGTCATTCGGCAGGGGGAGCTATGTGGACTGTGGTGCAGCGGCAGGTCGCCAGTTTCAGCACGGCAAGCAAGCTGGCCTCGGGTTTTGGCATTGTGCTGGCGTTCACGGCGCTGGTGGCGGCCACTGGGTTTCTGGCGTTGCGCGATGTCAGTGCGCGCTCGGCGCTGCTGGAACGCATGAGCGCGATCAATAGCCAGGTCATGCAGATCCGCCGCAGCGAGCAGGATTTCGTCCTAAGTGGCGATAAGCAGCACGCCACCCGGCTGTACGAACAGGCACAGCAGATTGTCGACGCCAGTGCTGCGCTACAGGCGCTGTTGCCGGAGGCTGAACGGGCTGGGTTGGATCAGGTGGCCGAGGCTATGACGGCCTATCGCTCAGCGTTCAATCGTTATGTCGAGCAGAGCGACAATATGCGTCTGTCGCTGGAAGCCTCGACCTGGCTGGTGGTCAGCGCGTCCAACAGCCTCGATCTGCTCAAGGACGGTCTGGCTGAAGACGGCGTCGATTTGCTCAAAAGCAGCCAGGGCCAGCAGGGCGGTGAGTCCCTGATGCAGGCGGGGCAGATCAGTCAGGTACATCAGCTGCTGTTGCGCGCCCTGGATCAGGCGCGCGTGTTGCTGGAGCAGAGTCGCAGCAGTGGCGAGGCGATTCCTACCCGCATTCAGGAAGCCGTTGATGCGCAGGCGTTGGCCGGTGAATTGCGTGATGCCATGGCCGACCCCGGTTATGCCGCGGTGCTGGCCGAGGTGATCGGCAACGTCAATTCCTTCAATGATCGGCTGGGTGAATACACCGGGTTGCTGCAGCAGCAAAAGCGCGAGTACCAGAATCTGGTGGAGCAGGCCGGGCGTATCCTCAATCTTGTTGATCAGGCCTATGCCCGGCAGAAAGACGGCTTACACGGGCAACTCCAGAGCAGCACCTGGCTGATTGTGGTGGCCACGGCGCTGGCGCTGTTGATCGGTCTGCTGGCGACGCTGACCATCACCGTGCTGATCGTGCGCCCGCTGAAGCAGGTAATCGAGCAGGCACGCAGCATTGCCGAGGGGGATCTCAGCGTGCAGATCGAGGTACAGCGCGGTGATGAGGTCGGTCAGCTGCAAACGGCCATGCAGACCATGTCGCGTAACCTGCGGCAGATGGTCGGCCGGTTGCAAGGTGGTGTGCAGCAGATTTCTGCCGCCGCGCAATCACTCTCGGCCAGTACCGAGCAAACGCGTCAAGGCGTCAATGGACAGAAGGTCGAGACTGATCAGGTCGCCACCGCCATGAGTGAAATGACGGCCACCGTGCACGATGTGGCGCGCAATGCCGAGGCGGCAGCGGCCTCCACCGAGCAGGCCGATCGCCGGGTCAGCAGCGGGGTGGCTGTGGTGCAGCAGACCATTGGCCGGATTAATCAATTGGCGAATGCCATGCAGACCACTACCCAGAGCATCGAGCGGCTCAGTCAGGACACCCAGCGTATCGACGCGGTGCTGGATGTGATCAAGAGTGTGGCCGAGCAGACCAACCTGCTAGCGCTGAATGCCGCCATCGAAGCTGCAAGGGCCGGCGAGCAGGGCCGGGGTTTTGCTGTGGTAGCCGACGAGGTACGTGCCCTTGCGCGGCGTACTCAGCAGTCCACGGCGGAAATCGAAGGGCTGATCACCACCCTGCGCGAGGGTACTCGTCGTTCGGTAGAAGACATGCGCCAGAGCGGTTCGCTGGTGACTCAGACGGTGGCGGATGCCAGTCAGACCGAGGGCGCTCTGGCGGAAATCGCTGCAGCAGTCAGCCAGATCTTCGAGATGAACCAACAGATTGCGGCTGCTGCGGAACAGCAAACGGCGGTGGCTGAGGAAATCAGCCGCAGCGTGACCTCGATTCGCGACATTGCTGATCAGTCCGCGCTGGCCATGGATGACTCGGCTAACTCCAGCAGCCAGTTGGCGGGTCTGGGCCGCGAGCTACAGGGTATGGCAGCAGATTTTCGTCTGTGAGTACCTGCGATGTGCGTCGCAGCTGAGGCAAAAGATTCGTGAGCAAAGGTAACTTTGCTCTTTGCCGGCCCCGTGCTGCCCAGTAGCATCGATTCACTTGCATAAGGAGTGAGCGATGCGCACGAAATTAGATGCCTGTCTGGACTCGATCAATCAGGTGGTTCTGGGCAAGGAGGCGCAGGTTCGTCTGGCCATGACCTGCCTGTTGGCGCGCGGCCACCTGCTGATTGAGGACTTGCCCGGCATGGGTAAAACCACCCTCAGCCATGCCCTGGCCAAGGTGTTGGGCCTGAGTTTCCAGCGTATTCAGTTCACCTCTGATCTCTTGCCGGGTGACATCCTCGGCACCTCGGTGTTCGACAAGGACACCGGGCAATTCATCTTTCATCCGGGGCCGATTTTTGCCGAGCTGGTGCTGGCCGATGAGATCAACCGTGCCACGCCGAAAAGCCAGAGCGCGCTGCTCGAAGCCATGGAGGAAGGCCAGGTGACCATTGAGGGCGCGACCCGGCCACTGCCCGAACCCTTCTTCGTGATTGCCACGCAGAACCCGGTAAGCCAGGGCGGTACCTTTGCGTTGCCCGAGTCGCAGCTTGACCGTTTTCTGATGCGCCTGTCCCTGGGCTATCCCGGCAAGGCGGCGGAAAAATCCCTGTTGCTCGGTGACTCGCGGCGTTCGCTGTTGCCGACCCTGCCCGCGCTGTTGGATCACACCGAGCTGGCGCTGGTGCAGGCGGAAATCCCCAAGGTGCGTGCCAGTGACGCGCTGATCGACTATGTGTTGCGTCTGGTCGATGCCACACGCACCCAGCCGCAGTTCGCTTGGGGCTTGTCACCACGGGCCAGCCTGGCGCTGCTGGCGGCTGCGCGGGCCTGGGCCTTCCTCGCCGGGCGTGATTACGTGATTCCGGAAGATGTGCAAGCCGTGCTGCCCTCGGTGGTTGGCCATCGCCTGCGCGAGCGTGCCGACCCAGCGGGGCATGGCGCGGGCAGCCTGGTGCAGTGGTTGTTGCGTGAGGTGCCGGCGCTTTGATCGCCCAGCTCAGACCGCGCTGGAACCGCTGGCTGGCGCGGCGCATTCCGGCTGCGGCCAGCGTGCGACTGAACCAGCGGCGGATTTTTATCATCCCCAGTCGGGTCGGTGCGGCTTTTATGCTGGCGCTGCTGTTGATGCTGCTGGCGGCGATCAACTACCAGAACAGCCTGGCCTATGGCCTGACCTTCCTACTGGCCTCGGTGTTTATCGTGGCCATCCTGCACACCTACCGCAACCTGGCTGGGCTGATCCTCAAGGCCGGCACTGCGCCGGCGGTATTTGTCGGTGAGCCCGCCAGTTTTCGCGTGCGCCTGGAAAGCAGCCAGCGACCCCATCAGGCCGTCAGTCTGGGTTGGCCACCGCCCGATTTGCAGACGCTGGATGTGCCGGCGCAGGGTGTGAGCGAATCTCAGCTAAACCTGCCGGCGCTGCAGCGCGGCTGGCTGCGGCCTGGTCGCCTGCGAGTCGAGAGCCGTTTTCCGCTGGGGATTCTGGTGGCCTGGAGCTGGGTCGATCTGGATCAGCAGGTGCTGGTCTACCCGCGGCCTTTGCCGGGTGATTTGCCGCTGTCCGCGGGTGCCAGTGAGGATCAGGAAGAGGAGGGTAGCCGGCCCCATGGTCAGGGTGTAGATGATTATCAGGGGCTGAAGGCCTACCAGCCGGGCGACTCCAAACGCCGCTTGCACTGGAAAGCCTATTCCCGGGGCCAGGGCCTGCTGGTCAAGGATTTTGCCTCGATCAGCGGGCGTGATCTGTACCTGGATTTCGACGCCTTGGCCGGTGATGTGGAAACGCGCCTGTCGCTGCTCTGCCACTGGGTATTGCAGTTATCCGAGCGGCAGCAGCCGTTTGCCCTGAGCCTGCCGGGCCAGGTATTGGACGCTGACAGTGGCGAGCTGCACCGCGATGCCTGCCTGCGTGCCCTGGCGCTGTTCGGGCGTGCGCCATGAGCCGGGTTACCACGATTCCGCGCATCAGCCTGACGTGGTTGTTAGTGGCGCAGGTGCTGGTGATCATTCCCCATCTGACGCATTTACCGTTGTGGATTATTGGCCTGTGGCTGGGCAGCGCAGCCTGGCGCATCCAGATTTTCCGCATGCGCGCGCGTTACCCGAATGCCTGGGCCAAGGGCGGGTTGATGCTGGCTGCGGCTGTTGGAGTGTTTCTTTCTCGTGGCAGCCTAATTGGCCTGGATGCCGGAGTGGTGCTGCTGGTTGCGGCTTTTGTATTGAAACTGCTGGAAATGCGTACGCGGCGTGATGCCCTGGTGCTGGTGTTTCTGGGCTTCTTTGTGGTGGTCACCGCCTACCTGTTCGATGACAGCATGCTGATGGCTTTTTACAGCCTGTTGCCGGTGACAGCACTGCTGGCCGCGCTGATCGGGTTGCAGCAGAGCAGCCTGGCCGAGCAACCCTGGCCGACCGCACGCCTGGCCGGCGGGCTGCTCTTACAGGCGTTGCCGGTGATGTTGTTGCTGTTTGTATTCTTCCCGCGCATGGGGCCGCTGTGGTCTTTGCCGGTGCCGAATGACAAGGCCACGACTGGGCTATCGGACAGCATGGCCCCGGCGGATATCGCCGATCTGAGCCGCTCTGCCGCGCTGGCTTTTCGCGCCAGTTTCGAGGGCGTAACGCCGCCGCGCAGTGAGCTGTATTGGCGTGCACTGACTCTGGATCGTTTCGATGGGCGGCGTTGGTCACAGTCCGACTACGCCGAGTTCGCTCCGGGCGCGCAGTGGCTCAAGCGAGGTGAGGCGCTGAGCTACAGCATCGTCATGCAGCCCAGTTCACAGCGTTGGTTGTTTGCCCTGGATGTGGCGCAAACCTCGCTGGAGCAGACCCGGCAGATGAGCGATTTCCGCCTGCAACGCCGTCAGCCGGTGGACCGCTCGCTGATCTATCAGGTCACCTCCTGGCCCGAGGCGCAGCGTGAGCCGCAGCCGCCCCAGGAGGCCCTGCGCCGTGCCTTGCAGTTGCCCGATCAGGGCGAACCGCGCAGCCGTGCCTGGGCTGCTCAGCTCAAACGTGAACATGCACAGCCCGAACAGCTGGTGCAGGCGCTGCTCAGCCACTTCAACCGTGAACCCTTTGCTTACACCCTGACCCCGCCGACCTTAGGGGTGAACAATATCGACGATTTTCTGTTCGAGACCCGCAGCGGCTTTTGCGCCCACTATGCCGGGGCCATGACCTATGTGCTGCGCGCTGCCGGCATTCCTGCGCGGGTGGTAGCGGGTTATCAGGGGGGGGAATACAACCCAGCGGGCAATTACGTGCAGGTGCGTCAGTTCGATGCCCATGCCTGGGTCGAATACTGGCAAGCGGGGAAAGGCTGGGTCAGTGTTGATCCGACCTTTCAGGTGGCCCCCGAGCGAGTTGAAATGGGTTTGGAAGAAGCTCTGGCCGGGGAGCAGAGCTTTCTTGAGGATTCGCCTTTTTCGCCGCTGCGTTATCGCAACCTCAGCTGGCTGAATGAGCTACGGCTGGCCTGGGACAACATCAACTACGGCTGGCAACGCTGGGTGTTGGGCTATCAGAGCCAGCAGCAGTTGGAGTTTCTCCAGCGCTGGCTGGGGCGGGTGGATGCACAGTCGCTGGTGCTCGGCTTGGTGGGCGGCGGTGGCCTGTTGCTGGGTTTGCTGGCGCTTTGGCTGTTCAAGCCCTGGCAGCGCGAGCGTGATGTGCAACAGCGTCTGTTCCGTCGTTTTGAAACCTTGCTGGCGCGTCATGGTGTGCCGCGCAAGCCTGGCGAAGGGCCGCGCGATTATGCGGCGCGTGCTGCGCAACAGTTACCCGAGCAGGCCCTGGCAATTGCCGCGTTTGCCTCTGCGTTTGAGGCGCAGCGCTATGCCGGGCAGGCGTTGGTACCGGCTCAATTGCGCATGCACCTGCATGTACTGCGCAAGGCCTTGCCTTGGCGTTTTACCCGTCTGGAGCCCTAGCGCCGGCTTGTTTGGTGGTCGCGTGTCTGCTGCGGTTTTTGCGGTGGCAATACACGCGACCATTGGCCACTTGTAGGCATCGGGGATGCGCATAAGCTGAGGGGCAATTTCACAGGAGTGATGTGATGCATGGCTTAAGCGAAAAGGTCCAAGGGCATGTGCTGCGCATTCAGGTGCGCCTGTTTGCCTGCCGCGAGCGATTGCTGGCAGGTACTGACGGTGAGGCCCTGCATGATCTGCGCATTGCCTTGCGCCAACTGCGCAGCCTGTTAAGGCCGCTTACCGCGATTCCTGCCTGTGCGGATCTGCAACAGCGGGCGGCAGAGCTGGGGCGCCTGAGTGGCCCGCTGCGCGACCTTGAGGTGCTGCAGGAGCATTTGCGCCAGCAGGGGCTTATCAGCGTTGCCCAGGCCCGCAGGCCATTGCTGCAGCAGGGCTATGCGCACCTGCTGGACAGCGCCGCACTGCGGCAGCTGCTCAGCGCTCTTGACCTCTGGCCGCAGCAGTGGCGGGAGGCTGCCGACAGCGGGCAGCAGGGCGGTTTACAGAAACTGATCAGAAAGCGCTTGCGCAAGGATCGCCAGCGGCTGAGCCAGGCCCTGCTTGATCCTGCCCATGATCGCCACCGTTTGCGCTTGCTGGTCAAGCGGCTGCGCTACGCCAATGAGGCTTACCCGCAGTTGAGTGGCTTGCCTGAGTCGGCTGCCGCCGCGCTCAAACAGGCGCAGTCAGCATTGGGTGATTGGCATGATCACTGGCAGTGGCTGTTGCGGGCTGAGGCCGAACGCGACCTGCAGCCCTGTGTAACCGCCTGGCGGATGGCCATGCAGCAGGCAGAACAGCAGGCTGACCAGGCCTTGCAGGTGCTGGCCATGGAGTTTGTGTCTTCTTCGGGATGAATTGGCAGAAAGGTCGTTAGTTTGGCATAAATGCCGTTCCATTAGCCGCAGGCTTTGCCCTAAGATCACCGGCATCTTGGGTGTGTGAGGTGGTTATGGGTTTTTCTGAATTGCTTCAGGCTGTGCGTGACAATCCGCAGGCCGTGTCGATCCCGGCGCAGTGGGGGCAGGGTCGCGCCAGTTTTGGTGGCCTGGTGGCTGCGCTGGTGTATGAAGCGATGCGTGCCCAGGTGCCGAGTGGGCGACCGCCGCGCTCCCTGGCTATCACGTTTGTTGGCCCGGCGGCGCCGGATGTGCCGGTGCGCTTTGAGGTGGAAGTGCTGCGTGAAGGCAAGGCGGTCAGTCAGGTGCTCGGCCGTGCGGTGCAGGATGGCCAGGTGGTGACCATCGTCCAGGGCAGCTTCGGCGCTGGGCGTGAGTCGCGCATCGCGGTCGCGGCTGAGCCAGCCCCGCAAGCCAAGGCAGTGGAAGCCTGCCAGGAGTTGCCGTATATCCCCAATGTCACCCCTGAATTCACCCGCCACCTGGCCATGCGCTGGGCCTTCGGCGGCATGCCGTTCAGCGGCAATCCATCGCGGGATATGGGCGGTTGGGTGCGTCTGCGTGATCAGGAAACGGTCGAAGCGGTCAACGAGGCCCATCTGCTGGCCTTGGTCGATGCCTGGCCACCCGCCGTGTTGCCGCACCTGAGTGCGCCGGCGCCCGGCAGTACGCTGACCTGGACCATCGAGTTCGTGCAGCCTATGACTGCGCTGACAACGCAGGACTGGTGCCTGTATCGCGCGCATATCGAGCATGCCCGTGATGGCTACGGCCATGTGGCAGCGGCGATGTGGACAGCCGGTGGTGAGCTGTTGGCCATCAGCCGGCAGACGGTAGCCGTGTTTGGTTAAACGCCGGTTGTTGCCGTTGCAGAGAGCAACGGCAACAACCGTTTGGCCCTCTACAGCTTAAGCTGGCGGATGGCTTTGTTCAGTTCGCCGGCCAGGCTGGCCAGGTTGGCACTGGTCTGCGCCGATTCGCCGGTCTGCCCGACGGTCTGCTCGGTGACATCGCGGATGCGGATCACGGCGCGGTTCATCTCTTCAGCGACTTGGCTTTGCTGTTCGGCCGCCACGGCGATCTGTGTGTTGCTTTCACGCATATGCGCTACGGATTCGGTGATGGCGACCAGCGCCTGACCGGCTTCATCCGCCTGCTTGACGCATTCATCTGCCTTGATCGAGCTGTCTTGCATAAAGTCCACGGCATCACGGGTGCCACTTTGCAGGGTATTGATCATCTGGGTGATGAGGTCGGTTGAGTCCTGCACGCGCTTGGCCAGGTTGCGTACTTCGTCAGCCACTACGGCAAAACCTCGGCCCATTTCACCGGCGCGGGCGGCTTCAATCGCTGCGTTAAGGGCGAGCAGGTTGGTCTGTTCGGCGATCCCATGAATTTCGCTGACCACGCCGCCGATTTTCTGGCTGTCGGCGGCCAGTTGCTCGATCATCTGCGCGGTCTGTTGCACGCCACTGGACAGCCCGGAGATCGACAGGGCTACGCGGTTGACCACCTGCTGGCCGCTGCGGGCCAGTTGCTCAGCGTTCTTCGACTGATCGCGGGTATCGGCAGTGTGTTCGGCAATATGGTGCACCGTGGCGGACATCTCGTTGATCGCGGTGGCCGCCTGTTCGGTTTCACTCTGCTGATCGAGCATGCCCTGGCGTACGTTACGCATGCTGCCGGCCATGCGCTCGGCACCTTCATCCAGCTGCGCGGCCGATTGCGCGACGATGCCAACGACACGCTGGTAACCAGCCTGCATGGCATTGAAGGCGCTGGCCATCTGGCCCACCTCATCGCGGCTGTTGAGGGGAACGCGAGCGCTCAGATCGCCGCTTTTCTCCACTTGCAGCATCACGTCCTTGAGGGTGTTGAGGTGGCTGAGCAGGAAACGGATCAGCAGCTGCGAGGCTGTCAGAAGCAGCAGCATCAACAGGGCAACCACCAGCGCATAGCTGGGCGCGCGGTCAAAGAATATCTCCACCTGGCTGGGTGCCTTCGCGGTGACGGCCAGACGCTGACCATCCTGGCGGGTGATCACCTCTGCGCCGATCAGCCCACCGCTACCATTGAGTTCGATCCAGCCACGTGTATTGGCCAGGGCACTGCCCTGGTTATCCGGCAGGCGTGGCGTTTGCCCGTTGGCAAAACTCAGCAGGTTGTCGCCACTGGGCAAGGCCTGCTCTGCCGGCCACTGACTGAGCAGGCGGGCCTGCTGCTGGGCGGCGAGTTTGGCTGCGTCGTGACGCGCCTGATGCTCCAGATTGATGGCGTAGAGCACCAGCAGCAGGGTGGTGAAGAAGGCTACGGCGTTGACGGCCCAGAATTTGTACTTCAGGGAAAGATCGCTAATCCAGTGACTCATGCACATCTCTTCCTTGCGGAGGTGGGTTGGCCATTGCCGGTTGGCTCGGGCTTATCGAGGCATATCGATAAGCCTGTTATCGGCGCAAAGCGCTTCGGGTTTAGGCACAAGGCAGCAAACCCTTAGGCAAAGTGCCATCAGTATCAAGCAACGCCAACCAAGCGCATTGATCCTCATCAATATGCCTTGAGTCAGACCAATGCTTGAACACCCTCCAGATGGGGCAGGTTGAAGAACGCCTGTGCCGCCGCGCTGGTGTGGGCGGCCAGTATCTGCTCGGTTTCCCCACGGTGCAGGGCCACCTCGCGCAGCACTTCCACAAGAAAGGCCGGCTCGTTGCGACCGCTCTTCGGTTTTGGGCGCAGGCTGCGTGGCAGCAGGAAGGGTGCGTCACTTTCCAGCATCAGGCGGCCGCGTGGAATTTCCCTGACCAGCGGATGCAAGTGACTGCCGCGCCGCTCATCGCAGATCCAGCCGGTGATGCCGATATGCAAGTCCAGATCCAGGTAGCTGAACAGCGCACGCTTCTCCCCGGTAAAACAATGCACCACGGCGGCCGGCAGCTGATCCCGGTAGTGGCGCAGGATCGCCAGCAGGCGCTCGTCGGCATCGCGCTCATGCAGAAACACCGGCAACTGCAGCTCCACGGCCAGGGCCAGTTGCTGTTCCAGTACTTGCTCCTGCTGCGGCCTGGGGGAAAAGTCACGGTTGAAATCCAGGCCACACTCACCCACAGCGCGGACTCTGGCGTCACCCAGCAGGGCCTTGAGTTCGGCATAGCTGTCACTGTTCCAACTGCTGGCGTCGTGAGGGTGAATGCCAGCGGTACTGAACAAATGGGTGCCGCCGTCATCCAACTGCCGGCACAGCGCCAGGGCATGACGGCTTTCGTCGAGGTTGGTGCCGGTCAGCAGCATCTGCTGCACACCTGCCGCATAGGCACGGGTGAGGAGTGCTTCGCGTTGTTCGGCAAAGCTTGGGTGGGTCAGATTGACGCCGATGTCGATGAGTTGCATGGTGCTACCTGCTGAATTGACCGGGCAGCATAGCAGAGCTTTTTTATCGATTTAAAAAGCTAACCAATACATATATTTAGATCGTATACGTGATGTTGTATGTAATAACTGGCTGGCGTCCATGGGTGGGCTGTGCGAACCTCCGCGCCCCGCGCGAGCGGTCAGTTGTATGCCGCCCGGCAGGTTTGTCCGGGGTTGCTGGATTGATCTGTCGGCCATTTTTGTCCTGGAGCCTTGATGCTGCGAGTGCTACTCACCTGCTGCCTATTGCTGCTGTCCTGCACAGCGGTGGCGCGTGTGGCTGGCCCGCTGGAAATCGAGCAACCCAAGGCTGCCCGTGACCTGGCGAGCATTCGCAGCAGCGGTGAGTTGCGTGTGCTGGTCAATCAGAGTCGTAACAGCTCGGGCGAAGTCAAAGGTCAGAGTATCGGCGTCGAATACCACCGCCTGCGGGCCTTCGAGCAGTACCTCAATCGCAACGCGCGCGATGGCCGCAGCCTCAAGCTGAAACTTATTCCACGGGCCAAGGACCAGTTACTGGCCGCTCTGCAGCGCGGTGAAGGGGATCTGGTCGCTCCCGGTGAACTGCTTAATATGCCGCGTGGCAGCAAGCTCAGCGCCAGTGCTGCAATTCGCCAGGATGTGCCGCTGATCATCGTTGCCCGCCAGGGTAATCGGCGTTACCAGAACCTTGAGCAACTTTCCGGACGCAGCCTGGCGCTGCCCGCTGGCAGCGTGGCCGGCGAGGCGATTCGGTTGCTCAATCAGAAGCTGATCGACAGCAAGCGTTCGCCGATCATCATCGAATGGGTCGATCCGACCCTGGCCGTCGAAGATGTACTGGAGATGGTCCAGGCCGGGATCTTCAGTGTGACGGCTGTCGAGCAGCCGATTGCCGAGCGTTGGGCCAAAGTGATGCCCAAGCTGCGTCTCGATCGTCATCTGCAATTGTCCAAGGACGGCGACATGCGCTGGTATGTGCGGCGTGATACGCCAATGCTTGGCGCCAGCATCGACCGCTTTCTCAAGGGCTATCACGACCCGGCGGATCTGGACGCGGTGTTCCAGCGGGTGTACCGGCGCCTGTACAAGGTGCATTACCCGCTTGGGCGCACTGAGCGCCAGCGCCTGGAGAAAGTCCGCCCAGTCTTGCAGCGCTACGCCTCTCAGCATGATTTTGATTGGCTGGCGCTGGCCGCGCTGGCCTTCAAGGAATCCACCCTCAATCCGGCGGCCCGTGGTGCCAGTGGCGCCACGGGGCTGATGCAGATCACCCCGGCGGCGGCGCGCAGTGTGGGCGTGAGCAATATCAGCGTGCTGGACAACAACGTGCAGGCCAGCGCCAAGTACCTGGCGATGATTCGCCGCAACTACTTCAACAGCCCGCAGCTCAATGAGCGTGAACGCATGGCTTTTATCCTGGCCGGCTATAACCTGGGCCCGCAACGGGTACAGGGCTTGCGGGCAGAAGCGCGCCGGCGTGGTCTGAACCCCAATCAGTGGTTCTTTCAGGTGGAGCGGGTGGCGATGGAGCAGATGGGCATGGGTGTAGTCAGCTATGTGAATAGCGTGAATAAGTACTACCTTGCTTATGACCGTGAGCGCTATCTGCTGGAACCTTAGCGCGCAGGTCGAGAGTGCTTATTTATTAATTTATTCGATATTTTATAGCGATTTTATCCGCTTTAAATATTGGATAATTGGTTTAATCTTCACTCCATCAACTCCCCACAACAAGGACTGCTGCACATGAACGCTCTGATCAAATCTGTTGTTGCAACTCAAGCAGGCTACGGCCTGACCATCCTGCGTATCATCGCCGGCATCACCTTTGCCGCCCACGGTGCACAAAAACTGTTTGGCTGGTTTGGTGGTTACGGCCTGGAAGGTGTTGGCCAGTGGATGGAAAGCATTGGCCTGGCACCGGGTTATCTGCTGGCGCTGATGGCTGGTAGCGCCGAGTTCTTTGGCGGTATTGCCCTGATCATCGGCTTGCTGGCACGTCCGGCGGCGGCAGTCCTGGCAGTGACTATGGTGGTGGCAATTGCCACGGTGCACCTGGCCAACGGTTTCTTCATGAGCAACAACGGTTATGAGTTTGCCCTGGCTCTGCTGGCCATCAGCATCGCGGTGCTGATCGAAGGTGCTGGCAAGCTGTCGCTGGACAAGCGCATCGCTGGCTGATCTACCTGTGCAGTAAACAAAAAGCCCACTTCGGTGGGCTTTTTTGCATCTCAGGATTGCGGCTTTTCCTGTGCCGCTAGCTGCTCGGCCGCTTCCAGACGCAGGCGTTCGCGTTCGTCGAAGTTTTCCGTGGCCAGTTGAGCAATCGCCGCGCGCTTGTCACCGGCGCTCATGCCGGTGTTGTTCTCGATTGCGGCCTTGTCGACGCGGTACTGGGCGATACGTTTCTTCCAAGTCTGCCGCTGCTGGTCCAGCACTTCGAGGCGCTGGGTGGCTTCAGCGCCGACCAGTTGCTGGCGCAGCTGGCGGATCTGCTCCGGTTTGGCGCCGGACGCCTGCAATTGCGCAGTCTGCTGGCGCAGCTCGTTCTGCAGTTGCGGCAACACGGCATCCTGCATCTCGGCGGGCAGGCTGTTGCGCAGCTGGTCGATGGCGGCAGCCTTGCCGGCATCGTCCAGCTGGCTGTCGTGCAGGATCGCCAGGCGTTGTAGGGTGAACTGGTTATAGGCTTGTTCGCGGGCGAAAAAAGCCTGCTGCGTTTCACTGTCGAAGATCCGCGCGCGCAGGGCCTGTACCGCCGCCTCGCGTTGACGCAGGGCATCCAGGTTGGCCATCTGCGGCAGGTCACGTTCGAGCAGGACCAACTCGCGTTTGTAATCGAGGTATTGATTGAGCAGAACCAGCGCCTGTTCGCGAGCATTGGCCGGCAGTTGTGCGGCGATATAGGCACGCAGCCGATCCACGCTGGCGCGCAGTGGTTCTTCGCCCACGGCGGCAAGGAAGTAATCGAAGATCCGCCGTATGTCTTCGCTGATCAGCAGGTTACCGTCGGCATCCAGACGAAAGATGCCGTCTACGCTGGTGCCACTGAAGGAAGCCGGCAGGCTTTTGAGCGGTTCGACCACCTTGCTCGCGGTGACCTGGGGCGCGCTGCTGGGCGCTTGCACGGGTTGTGTGGTTGCGGTGGGATTGTCGTTGAGTGGCGTGGCGATATCCGCAGGTTGCAGGTACAGCGCCAGAGCCAGGCAGCCGGCGAACAGCAGTGGGGACAGCAGCAGAAGTTTTTTCACGGGCACTCTTCAGGTAATGGCAAGCGGGGTGCTGCGCAGATGCGCCAGGGGCTGCGTGAGCCCCTGGCGAACCTGTTATAGACCGTCGTTTTTCAGACGGTTGGCATGCTGGCGATAGACCGTGACCGGGTCGGTTTCGAACAGGCTGGTCAGCCCCAGGGTCTGGTTGACCTCATCAAGGTGGTTCATCCGGTAGTCATCGCGGATCACTTTGCCCATGCGCGAACTGCAGCGGCCGACCAGGCCGTCGTTGGCTTCACCCTTGAAGGTCAGGGCGGTGGCGCCGAGCAGCAGATCGCTGGGGTCGATGATGTTGGTCACCGGACTGGTGCCACTCCAGGAGTAGTAGCGCACACCATTCACGCTGTAGGCACCTTCACCGCAAGCGGTGGTGGGAATGCCCTGCGGGAACTTGGCGTTGAACCGCGCAGCGCCTTGGCTGTTGAGCGACTCCAGGGAGCCGAGGGCATTCTGCGGGCTGGTGCTGGAGCTGCCGGAGAGGAAGTTGATCAGCGTGCCGAGGCCGTTGACGATGCCCGCCAACAGGGTTTCACCGGCCGAGCCTGGTGGAACCTGACGGATAAAGTCGGCTGTGGCCGAACCCTTGTGCGGTGCACCGACGCTGGTGGCCGAGGCAATCAGGCTCGGTTTGACGGCTGCAACGTAGCGGATGGTCGGGCCACCATGGCTGTGGCCGATCAGGTTGACCTTGGGCTTGCCACTGATGGCGACGATTTCTTCCACTTGGGCCAGCAGCTCTTCGCCGCGGGCTTCCGAGGTATTCAGTTGGCTGACTTCGGTGACATACACGCTGGCGCCGTCGCGGCGCAGTGCAGCAGGGATGCCGTACCAGTAGTCGACACCCAGGATGCTGTCGAAGCCGAGCATGCCGTGGGCCAGTACCACTGGGTACTTGGTCTGGGTATAGCCAGAGGAGCCGAACCAGAAGGCGTGGGTGTTGCCAGAGGCCAGCAAGCCGGCGCCCAGGCAGAGGGCGAGCAGGGTTTTATTGTTGTTCATTGGTGCTCTCGCTAGGGTTTATCGGGCAGTTCAAGGCAGTCCATGCAGCCAAAACGCCCATCCCGTGGCGCGTACTTCAGCCCCAAGGCAATGGCAGAAAGCATGCCAGGCTCGCACAAAGCACGCGCAAGGCTCTGCCACGGGCCTTGCGCCGGATCTGTTGCATACCTGCCGCCGGTAGGTTGCTGCGCGGTTGTTACGGGCTGAAACGGCAGCGCCTTGCTGGCAGGCCCCAAATGCCGGGTTGAGATGGCACGGCATGTCCGCTTATTCAGCTTCAGGCAGGCTGTTTATCGACGCGGCCAATCGAAGGTTGGGGTGGTGGTTGGGCGCGCCGCTGCCTTGAAGTTTTGCGCGTGCTTCTCTAGGATGCCGACCCATGCGCCGATTTAAACAGCTACTTGCGGGGCGCCGGGTTACCTGCTGATTGCAGCGCCCTGAGAAGCACTCTTCGGAGGCTTTGAAATTCCGCTAAAGCGCTGGTTCGGTGTCGCCTCTCACCGCTGCCCAGCGGACTCAATGAGGCGGAGACATATCGATGCACTGTCCCCAACCGCTTATTCGCCTGGCCCCGATCACATCCGGGCTGACTCTGCGCAATCCAAAAATCCTGCTCGGCGGCAGCCACCAGCCGACTCTGCTGCGCTACCTCGATGGCTGGCCCAAACGCTGGGCAGGGCCACGGACTTTTCTGATCAACTTCGTGCACGATGGTGAGTCGCTGACGCGATTTGCCAGCAACCACTTCGATATGGCGGTGATCCAGGCACCAACGGCCGAACAGTTGGAGGAAACCGTGCGTCAGCTGACGCGGGTGGCCAGGCAAGGGCTGATCACCCGGCGCTGATTGAGCCCTGTAATGCTTGGCCAAAGCCCCTGTCGATCCGCTAGGCTCCTCGTATACCGTCAGGGAGTGGGCCATGTTCGAATCCGCCGAGATCGGCCGCAGCATCGATAAAGAAACCTATGAGGCTGAGGCTCCAGCACTGCGTGAAGCACTGCTGGAAGCGCAGTACGAGTTGCAGCAGCAGGGGCGTTTTGCCGTGATCATCCTGATCAACGGCATCGAAGGTGCCGGTAAGGGCGAGACGGTCAAGCTGCTCAACGAGTGGATGGATGCGCGGCTGATTCAGGTCAACACCTTTGATCAGCAAACCGATGAAGAACTGGCGCGGCCGCCGGCCTGGCGCTACTGGCGGCAATTGCCGCCCAAGGGGCGCATCGGCATCTTCTTCGGTAACTGGTACAGCCAGATGTTGCAGGGGCGGGTGCATGGCCGGATCAAGAACGCCGTGCTCGATCAGGCCATCGACACCACCTTGGGGCTGGAGCGCATGCTCTGCGATGAAGGTACGCTGATCTTCAAGTTCTGGTTTCACCTCTCCAAGCAGCAGATGAAGGCGCGCCTCAAGGCCCTGCGCGACGACCCGCTTCACAGCTGGCGGATCAGCCCGCTGGATTGGCAGCAGTCGAAGACCTACGACAAGTTTGTGCGCGTCGGTGAGCGCGTGCTGCGCCGCACCAGCCGCGATTACGCGCCCTGGTACGTGGTGGAAGGCGTGGATGAGTATTACCGCAGCCTGACCGTCGGACGCATTCTGCTTGATGGGCTGCAAGCCGCGCTGAAGGCCAAGGCTCGCCCCGTCCCCCATCCCCATGCTGCGCCGCTGACTTCCAGCCTGGATCAACGCGGACTGATCGACAGCCTGGACATGACCCAGGCGTTGGACAAGGACAGCTACAACGAGCAACTGGTGGTTGAGCAGGCACGGCTGTCCAGCCTGATGCGTGACAAACGCATGCGTCGTCATTCGTTGATTGCAGTATTCGAAGGCAATGACGCGGCAGGCAAGGGTGGGGCGATTCGCCGGGTGATCGGTGCACTTGATCCACGTCAGTACCGCATCGTCCCGGTTGCCGCGCCGACCGAGGAAGAGCGTGCGCAGCCTTACCTGTGGCGCTTCTGGCGACATATCCCGCCGCGCGGCAAGTTCACCGTATTCGATCGTTCCTGGTATGGCCGTGTACTGGTGGAGCGGGTCGAGGGCTTTTGCAGCACCGGCGACTGGCTGCGTGCCTATGGCGAGATCAATGATTTTGAAGAGCAACTCAGCGAGGCCGGCGTAGTGCTGGTGAAGTTCTGGTTGTCGATTGATCAGCAGACCCAGTTGGAGCGTTTCAAGGCCCGCGAACAGATCCCCTTTAAACGCTTCAAGATCACCGAAGAAGACTGGCGTAACCGTGAAAAATGGCCGCTGTACCGCGATGCGGTAGGCGATATGGTCGACCGTACCAGCACCGAGATTGCCCCGTGGACGCTGGTGGAGGCCAATGACAAGCGTTTTGCCCGGATCAAGGTGCTGCGCACTATCAATGAGGCCCTGGAAGCCGCATTCGCCAAAAACTGAACACGGGCCGCAGGATAGTTGCGCATACGGCTGATGAATGATCATCGCCGATAGAGATTATCTGGCTTTATTCTCGGGCTATCTTCAATCCCAATAGCAATGAGGTGCGGCATGCGTGAAGTGGTGATCGTTGACAGCGTACGAACTGGTCTGGCCAAGTCCTTCCGTGGCAAGTTCAATCTGACCCGTCCAGACGACATGGCGGCCCATTGCGTTAATGCTCTGCTGGCGCGCACCGGTATCGACCCGGCACTGGTAGATGATTGCATCGTCGGGGCCGGCTCCAATGAAGGCGCCCAGGGCATGAACATCGGCCGCAACGTGGCTGTATTGTCCGGACTGGGCACCAACGTCGCGGGTATGACCCTCAACCGTTTCTGCTCCTCGGGCCTGCAGGCCATTGCGATTGCCGCTAACCAGGTGGCGTCGGGCTGCAGCGATGTAATCGTGGCGGGCGGTGTCGAGTCGATCACCATGACCCTGAAAAGCATGAACACGCAGAACCTGTTCAACCCGCTACTGCAGAAAGACCTGCCGGGTATCTACTACCCGATGGGTCAGACCGCCGAGATCGTTGCGCGGCGTTACAACGTCAGCCGCGAAGCCCAGGATGCTTACGCCCTGCAGAGCCAGCAGCGCACCGCACGGGCGCAGGCCGAAGGCTTGTTTGACGATGAAATCGTACCGATGAACGTCAAGTATCAGGTGGAAGACAAGGCTACGGGCGAGAAGCGCATCGTTGACGGCGTGGTCGCCCATGACGACTGCAACCGTGCTGACACCACCCTGGAAAGCCTGGCTGCGCTCAAGCCGGTGTTTGCCGATGACGGGTCGGTCACCGCCGGCAACGCGTCGCAGCTGTCTGACGGAGCCTCGATGACCCTGGTGATGAGCCTGGAAAAAGCCATCGAGCTGGGCCTCAAGCCGCTGGCCTTCTTCCGTGGTTTTGTTGCCGCTGGCTGTGAGCCGGATGAAATGGGTATTGGCCCGGTGTTCTCGGTGCCCAAGCTGCTCAAGGCCAAAGGTCTGAGCATTGCCGACATCGACTTGTGGGAGCTGAACGAAGCCTTTGCTTCGCAGTGCCTGTATGCCCGTGACCGCCTGGAAATCGACAACGAAAAGTACAACGTCAACGGCGGTTCGATTTCCATCGGCCACCCGTTCGGCATGACCGGCTCGCGCCAAGTCGGCCATCTGGTGCGTGAGTTGCAGCGACGCAAGCTGCGTTACGGCATTGTCACCATGTGCGTAGGCGGCGGTATGGGTGCAACCGGGCTGTTTGAAGCGGTGCGCTGATCAGGCCGTAAAATTGCTGAGCAATAAAAAACCGCGATCCGTCGCGGTTTTTTATTGCCTGCTGTATGGGTTTAGAAGGCGCGGCTTTCGATGATTTCGTTGGCTTGGATCATCCGGCGGATGTAGAAGGCGATCTCGCGTTCGGCATCCGTTCGGTTGAAGTAGGGGCCTTCCAGCGTGCCCTCGCGGGTGGAGAAGAAGTACTGGCCGTTGACCGCGCTGACGCGTTCACTGCGGTAATGGGTGCCAGGGCTGTGATCGATAGTGCGTTGACCGAACATAGTTGAACCTCCCGCAAAATGAGCTGCTGAAAGTCAGTCTAAACGGCGTTTTTCTGGCTGTTGAATTTAACGACAAATGGTCGTTTTTAGCGAAATTCGGCCTCTTTTTCCTGGTTTTCGTATTTATTGGCGTCAATTAGCTGGCTTGATGCTGTCTGGCTATCAGTACAGTTGCACGGCATAGCGCTGCCTGGCTGTGGCTGTGTCGGTTCCGGGAAGCGGCCTAGAATGCCTGTTTGCGGCTGCAACCCATCAGGTGAGGGGGCAGCGCTGGGTTTAGAGGCGTTTATGCATATTTCTTCAGGTCGCTGGCTCTACGGTTTGTTTCTCGCGCTGCTGACAGCGGTGTTGTGGGGCGTGCTGCCGATCAAGCTCAAGGAAGTGCTGCAGGTGATGGACCCGGTTACGGTGACCTGGTTTCGTCTGCTGGTGTCCGGCTCCATCCTGCTGGCCTATCTGGCGGCCAGTAAGCGCTTGCCGGCGTTTCGCCCATTGGGCAAGAAGGGCGCCTGGCTGTTGCTACTGGCGATTGCCGGGTTGACGGCCAACTACGTGCTGTACCTGGTCGGGCTCAATCTGCTCAGCCCCGGCACGACGCAACTGGTGATCCAGGTGGCGCCGATTCTATTGTTGATCAGCAGCATCTTTATCTTCCGTGAGCGTTTCAGCCTCGGCCAGGGGCTGGGTTTACTGGTGCTGCTGATCGGTTTTGCGCTGTTTTTCAATCAGCGTCTGGATGAGCTGCTGACCTCGCTGACGGCCTACACCACTGGGGTGTTGATCGTGCTACTGGCCGCTTTTGTCTGGGCCTTTTATGGCTTGGCACAGAAACAGCTGCTGACAGTGTGGAATTCGCTGCAGGTGATGATGGTGATCTACCTGGCCTGCGCCTTGTTGCTGACACCCTGGGCACATCCGCAGCAGGCGTTCGAACTGAGCCCGCTGCAAGGCTGGCTGCTGTTTGCCTGCTGCCTGAATACCCTGGTGGCCTATGGCGCGTTTGCCGAGGCGTTGGCGCACTGGGAGGCTTCGCGGGTCAGCGCGGCATTGGCGATCACGCCGCTGGTGACCTTCGCTTCGGTGGCCTTGGCCGCCACCTGGTGGCCGGACCATGTGCAGCCCGAGCAGATCAACTGGCTGGCCTATGGTGGTGCGGTGCTGGTCGTGCTGGGTTCGGCGCTGACGGCATTGGGATCGTCGCTGTTGGCCGGCTGGCGCGCCCGCAAGGCGCGCTTGATCGCACAGGTTTAAGTCGTTGTGACTGAGCAGGTATCAGGCGCGTAGGCCCAGCGTTTCGGCACGTTTTAGCCAGCTCTGGCGCTGCTCTTCGGAGGAGGGGCGCACGGGGGCGAATTCGGCCAGGCGGCGGGTCTTGATGCCACTGAAACCGAGGATGGTACGGGTCATCTGCCGATGCCCGGGCGCGCCGTAGATCCAGCGGAAGTACCAGGGCGGGGTGTCCATGGTCACCAGCAGATCAGCGGTGCGTCCGCTCAGCAGCTTGTCCCAGAGTTGCGAGCGATTGCGGTATTTGAAGGCGAAACCGGGCAGAAAGGTGCGGTCGAAGAAGCCCTTGAGCAGGGCAGGAATACCACCCCACCAGACTGGATAGACGAATACCAGGTGTTCGGCCCAGTGAATCTGCCGCTGAGCTTCCAGCAGGTCGGGTTCAAGTTGCTGGCTCTGCTCGTAGCCATCACGCAGCACCGGATCAAAGCTCATTTCACCCAGTTTCAACTGGCGTACGACGTGGCCTTTGCTGCGCGCGCCTTGGGCATAGGCTTCACCGAGGGCATGGCAGAAGCTGCTGCCCTTGGGGGTGCCGAGAATCATCAGGATGCGTTTGCCGTCGCCTTCCAGTGGCGTTGCCCCACTCTTTGCCGTTTCACTCATATTGACCCGCCTCCAGCATGTTTTCAGGACGCACCCAGGCGTCGAATTCTTCGTTGTTCAGGTAGCCCAGCTGCAGCGCCGCTTCGCGCAGGGTGGTGCCATCCTGATAGGCCTGCTTGGCGATCTGCGCGGCCTTGTCGTAACCGATATGCGGATTCAGCGCAGTCACCAGCATCAAGCCCCGCTCCAGGTGTTCGGCCATTTTTCCTGCGTCGGGTTGCAGGCCCGCGACGCAGTGCTGCTGGAAGTTATGGCAGCCGTCGGCGAGCAAGCGTATCGACTGCAACAGGTTATGAATGATCACCGGTTTGAACACGTTAAGTTGCAGATGGCCCTGGCTCGCGGCAAAGGCAATCGTGCTGTCGTTGCCCAGCACCTGACAGGCCAGCATCGACAATGCCTCGCATTGAGTCGGGTTGACCTTGCCCGGCATGATCGAGCTGCCTGGCTCATTGGCCGGCAAACGCACCTCGGCAAAGCCGGCGCGCGGCCCGGAACCCAGCAAACGCAGATCGTTAGCCAGTTTCATAAGGGCCACTGCCAGGGTTTTCAAGGCGCCGGACAGCGCCACCAAGGGTTCATGGCCGGCCAGTGCGGCAAACTTGTTCGGTGCGCTGACCAGTGGCAGACCGCTCAGGGCGGCCAGCTCGGCGGCCATGGCCTCGGCGAAGCCCTGTGGCGAATTCAGCCCGGTGCCTACCGCTGTGCCGCCCTGGGCCAGTTCGCAAACAGCTGGCAAAGCGGCCTGGATGGCGCGCTCGGCGTAGCTCAATTGCGCGACAAAGGCTGACAGCTCCTGACCAAACGTCATCGGTGTGGCGTCCATCATATGGGTACGCCCGGTCTTGACCAGCCGCGTGTGCCGCTCAGCCTGTTCCTGCAAGCCCTCGCGCAGCTCGCGCAGGGCGGGTAGCAACTGCTGGTGTACAGCCTGCACGGTGGCGATGTGCATGGCCGTGGGGAAGCTGTCGTTGGAGCTTTGCGCGCGATTGACGTGGTCGTTGGGGTGCACCGGGGTCTTGCCGCCGCGGCCGTTGCCCGCCAACTCGTTGGCCCGTCCGGCAATCACTTCGTTGACGTTCATATTGCTTTGCGTACCGCTGCCGGTCTGCCACACCACTAACGGAAACTGCTCGTCATGCTGACCCGCCAGCACCTCATTGGCCGCTTGCTCGATCAGCCGGGCCAGATCAGGCGGCAGCGCTCCGATACGTTGATTGACCCGCGCAGCGGCTTTCTTGATCAGTGCCAGGGCATGCACCACTGACAAGGGCATACGTTCCTGGCCGATGGCGAAGTTGATCAGTGAGCGCTGGGTCTGGGCGCCCCAGTAGGCGTCATCAGGGACGTCGATCGGGCCCAGGCTGTCGGTCTCAATGCGGCTCATGGCGGCTCTCCTGATAGCTGCGGGCGCAGCAGATGGCTTACCAGGCAAGCAGTAACTCGCCTGGGCGTATGTGAGCTTAGGTCGCGATGTGGCTACAGAGGTTCAACTTGAGGCGTAACTACCAACGCGCGTGGGTTTCGCCGAGCCAGCCGAGGGCATTGTTGACCGGCACGCGTTCGCCTTCCGGGCCACGCAAAACTCCATCGAAATGCCCAAACCACTGCTGCGTGTCTGCAAAGAACGGCCCAAGCCGGCGGTAGGCGCGGTGACGCTGACGCGGGGTGAAGGTCAATTGCACGGCATCATCCGGGCTGCGCAGTTGCCAGGGCGCCAGTGGGTTGTGCGGTGCCTGGGTGATGGTGATGGGGCTGTCCAGGTGTTGCAGCTCGCCGCCAAACCACAGGGTGTTTTCTGAGAGGCCGCTGTAGTCGGTCCAGCCGGCGCCGAAGTTGCCGGCGATGCCGCCGGGCGCGGCAAAGGCGGCGCGGGTCCAATGGCTGTTGAGTGGCCAGATGCCACGGCCGAAATCCAGCGAGGCAAAGCTTTGCCCGGCTACGCAGCTGTATTGCTGTTTGCCCAGTTGCACGCTGCCGCTACATGGCAGACCCAACTGGCGGCTGGTGGCATGGAAGCTCTGCGGGCCGAGCGGGGCAACCAGATTGACTGAGTCCAGGTGCGCTGGGCGTTGAATATCCAGTGCAACTTGCAGCGGCTGCCCGCCAATATCTGGGGCATGGATGGTGATGCGGGTGCGTCCGGTGTGCTCTGCCACGCGCAGCTGCAGGTGCGGGTGATTGAACTCGTGGCTGGCCTGCGGCAGGTCGGGCAGGTTGCAACCGCGAGCGAACAGGCGGTACTGGCTGTAGGCAACGGCCTGGCCGGTTTGCAGGTCAAGAAAGTAGGCGGCGGCATAGCCCAGGTAGTCGAGGTCGGCCTGGGTGAAAGAGAGCATCCATTGCGGGGTGGTGATACACCAGTGGTTCCAGCGCTTGCGCCGACCAAAGTGGCCAGGGATGGCGCAATCGACCATGGGCCTGGGTGACCAGCCGATCGCTTGCGGGTTGAGTTGACCGCGACTGTCGCACAGCGCGATGGCAGCGAAAGGCTCTGGATGAGTGAAACTGTTCATCAAGCACGTCCATGTGTGTGCAGGGGCCTCGCTGGGTGGGCGTCGGCACGCTGAAACAGAAATGAGTACCGCATGAGCATGCACAGGCGTGCTTCTGCTCGGCAATTGCTGGCATTTTGACCTTTAAGCAGGCTGTGCGCCAGTGCACAGTTGTAGCGCGATTTGCTGGGTGTGGCGCGCACGCTTGAGTCGCAGCCGTGCTTGAGCACAAAATGCCGCCAAGTGAGTCAAACACGACTCTTTCTCTGTTCAGGAGTAGTACATGTCACGTTTACCTGCCTTTTGCGCTGCCCTAATACTGACGTGCGGTAGTGCTCAGGTGCTCGCCGATGCCAAGAGCCATGCGGCTGATGCCGAGCGCTTCCTGCTGCTGGCCCGTGCCGACAAACTGGCTGTACCGGTGTATGCCCAGGTGCAGCAGATGTTTGCCCAGCGTTTTGCCGAGAGCAATGCCCCGCAGACTGAGAAGGCGGTGCTGGAAACCTATCAGGCCCAGGCCAACACGGCGCTGGAGCAGGCTGTGGGTTGGGACAAGCTCAAACCGGATATGGTCAAGCTCTACACCAGCAACTTCAACGAACAGGAAATGAAAGAGCTGATCCGCTTCTACGAATCTCCGCTGGGCAAGAAAGTCCTGGAAAAGATGCCGACGCTGACCGCGCAATCGGCCCAACTGACTCAGGGCAAGCTGGAAGCGGCAGTGCCCAAGGTCAACCAGTTGCTGGCAGAAATGACTGCCAAGCTGACCCCGAAAAAGCCCTGAGTGACAGTCGCCATGGCCAAGATCGATCTACTGCGGGCCGCCCTGGCGAGCCTGAAAACCCAGCACCTCGATGTACTGGATGAAAGCCATATGCATAGCCGGGGCCTTGAAACCCATTACAAGGCGGTGATCGTCAGTGAGTTGTTCGTCGGTCTGAATGCGGTCAAACGCCATCAGAAGGCCTATGCCGCAGTCGGTGAACTGATGGGCCAGATCCACGCCCTGGCGCTGCATACCTACACACCGGATGAGTGGGCGCAACAGGGCGTGGCTCCGGCGTCGCCGACCTGCAAGGGCGGCCACTGAGAACCGGCTTAAAGCCGGCTGTGCGTCGGCTCTGAGGCAATTCGCCTCTACACGGGATGTTGGAACGACAGTAAACTGCCGCCTCCGCCGGCTCTAGGTGAACAACCTGAGCCGGCGTATTTTTTTGTATCCCGGTCCGCCCTTTACGTGGGCGACTACTGAAGGACATGCATATGACTGACAAGATCGTTGTCGCCGCGCTGTATAAATTCGTTTCCCTGCCTGACTTCCATGAGCTGCGTGAGCCGCTGCTGCAATGCATGCTGGATAACGGGGTGAAAGGCACCCTGCTGCTGGCAGAAGAGGGCATCAACGGCACCGTTTCCGGCTCACGCGCCGCTATCGACGGTCTGATGGCCTGGTTTGATCTCGATCCGCGCCTGGCCGACATCGACCACAAGGAATCCTACTGCGACGAGCAGCCGTTCTATCGCACCAAGGTCAAGCTGAAGAAGGAAATCGTCACCCTAGGCGTGCCCGGCGTCGATCCGAACCAGAAGGTCGGCACCTACGTTGAGCCCAAGGACTGGAACGCATTGATCAGTGATCCCGAAGTACTGCTGATCGATACGCGCAACGACTACGAAGTGTCGATTGGCACCTTCGAGGGCGCGGTTGATCCCAAGACCAAGTCGTTCCGCGAGTTTCCCGACTACATCAAGGCGCACTTCGACCCGGCCAAACACAAGAAGGTCGCGATGTTCTGCACCGGCGGCATCCGTTGCGAAAAGGCCTCCAGCTATATGCTCGGCGAGGGTTTCGAGGAGGTTTTCCACCTCAAGGGCGGCATCCTCAAGTACCTCGAAGAAGTGCCGCAGGAGCAGAGCAAATGGCAGGGCGACTGCTTCGTCTTCGACAACCGGGTGACCGTGCGCCATGACCTGAGCGAAGGTGACTACGACCAGTGCCACGCCTGCCGCACGCCGGTGTCGGTGGCAGATCGTCAGTCCGAGTTCTACACCCCAGGCGTCAGTTGCCCGCATTGCTGGGACTCGCTGCCGGAGAAAACCCGCGCCGGTGCCCGTGAGCGCCAACGGCAGATTGAACTGGCTAAAGAACGCAATCAGCCGCACCCGCTGGGCTACAACCCCCGACAAAACCGCGAGGTTTAAGCATGCACGCACGCCTGCTCTATGTGATGGACCCGATGTGTTCATGGTGCTGGGGTTTTGCCCCGGTGCTGGAGTCCCTCGCTGAGCAGGCCGCTGCGGCTGGCGTCGGTTTGGAGTTGGTGCTCGGCGGCTTGCGCCGCGATGGTGTGGCCATCGATGCCGCCGCGCGGGTGCGCTATCTGGGTTATTGGCAGGCGGTCAATGCCAGCACTGGGCAGTTGTTCAACTTCAATGCCGGTTTGCCTGAGGGGTTGGTCTACGACACCGAGCCTGCTTGTCGCGCTTTGGTGACTGCACGCAGCCTGGCACCTGAACTGACCTGGCCGCTGGCCCAATTGATTCAGCGGGCGTTCTACACCGAAGGGGTGGATGTCACCCGCGCCAGTGTGCTGGTGGAGTTGGCTGAACGCGCCGGGATTCCACGCATCGTGTTTGCCGAAGCCTTCGACAGCGCCGCGCAACGCGCCGCCACCTCCGCCGATTTCAGCTGGACGCAGGACCTGGGTATTGCCGGCTTTCCCACGCTGCTCGCTGAACGAAACGGCCAACTGGCGCTGCTGACCAACGGCTATCAACCCCTTGAAGTGCTGCAGCCCTTGCTGACTCGCTGGCTGGAGCGGGTTGCCCATGCCTGACCGGTTGAGCTGGGCCGAGATTCGGCGGCTGGCCCTGCAGCACAAGAAGGCGCTGATCTGGGCCAACCTGGTTGCCGTACTGGCCACCCTGTGCAGCGTGCCGATCCCGCTGCTGCTGCCGTTGCTGGTCGACGAAGTGCTGCTCAACGACGGTGACGCCGCGCTCAAGGTGATGGACAACTTCCTGCCCGCGCACTGGGAAACTGCCGCCGGCTATATCGGCCTGATGCTGGTGCTGACCCTGTTTCTGCGCGGCGGTGCGCTGATCTTCAACGTGCTGCAGGCGCGGCTGTTCGCCCGCCTGTCGAAAGACATTGTCTACCGCATCCGTATTCGCCTGATCGAACGGCTCAAGCGAATTTCCCTTGGCGAATACGAAAGCCTCGGCGGCGGCACCGTAACCACACACCTGGTCACCGACCTGGACACCCTGGACAAGTTTGTTGGCGAGACCCTCAGCCGCTTTCTGGTGGCCATGCTCACGCTGGCGGGCACCTCGGCGATCCTGATCTGGATGCACTGGCAGCTGGCGTTGCTGATCCTGCTGTTCAACCCGCTGGTGATCTACGCCACGGTGCAGCTGGGCAAACGCGTCAAACACCTGAAGAAGCTGGAAAACGACAGCACTTCGCGCTTTACCCAGGCGCTGACCGAAACCCTTGAAGCGATACAGGAAATCCGCGCCGGCAACCGCCAGGGCTTCTTCCTTGGTCGTCTTGGTGGCCGCGCCAAGGAAGTGCGCGACTACGCCGTCGCTTCGCAGTGGAAAACCGATGCCTCGAACCGCGCCAGTGGCCTGCTGTTCCAGTTCGGTATCGACGTGTTCCGCGCCGCGGCGATGCTCACCGTGCTGTTCTCTGACCTGTCGATCGGCCAGATGCTCGCGGTGTTCAGTTACCTGTGGTTTATGATCGGCCCGGTCGAGCAGCTGCTCAGCCTGCAATACGCCTATTACGCCGCCGGCGGCGCGTTGAGCCGAATCAACGAGCTGCTGGCGCGCCAGGACGAGCCGCAATACCCCGGTCGCGTCGATCCGTTCAAAGGCCGCGACACCGTGGGCATCGAAGTCAGTGGGCTGACCTTCGCCTACAACGATGAGCCGGTGCTCAACCAGCTCAACCTGAGCATCGCCCCCGGCGAGAAAGTCGCCATAGTCGGCGCCAGCGGTGGCGGCAAAAGCACCCTGGTGCAGTTGCTGCTCGGCCTCTACACGCCACAGGCCGGCACCATCCGCTTCGGCGGCAGCAGCCAGGAAGAGATTGGCCTGGAAGGCGTGCGTGAGCATGTGGCGGTGGTGCTGCAGCATCCGGCGCTGTTTAACGACACGGTGCGCGCCAACCTGTGCATGGGCCGCGAACGCAGCGACGAAGCTTGTTGGCAGGCTTTGCAGATCGCCCAACTGGCCGACACCATCCACGCCTTGCCGCAAGGCCTGGACAGCATCGTCGGCCGCTCCGGCGTGCGTTTGTCGGGCGGCCAGCGTCAGCGCCTGGCGATTGCCCGCATGGTGCTGGCCGAGCCCAAGGTGGTGATTCTCGATGAGGCCACCTCGGCCCTTGACGCCGCCACCGAGTACGCCCTGCACCAGGCGCTCAATCAATTCCTCCATGGCCGCACCACGCTGATCATCGCCCACCGCCTGAGTGCGGTTAAGCAGGCAGGTCGGGTGCTGGTATTCGACGGCGGCAGCATCGCCGAAGACGGCGGCCACCAGCAGCTGATCGCCGAAGGCGGGCTCTACGCCAAGCTATATGGGCATTTACAGCACTAGCAGGCGTTAACCCAGGCGTTTTGCTATAGATTTCAACCAGGCCTGAGCTTCTGTGATCTTGCCCCTGGCAGTTAAATCGACCGCTTTGTAAATTTATCGTTACGCATGCTAGGCGCTTGCAGTCCGCAAACACGCTGTTTTTCTGGGTGTATTGAAAACTTGCCGAAAGCCTGGGCGATAAGCCCGGCAGGGCGTTCTGGGCTGGCTTGTGAGCAGGGCTGCGCTCGGTTGTTATGAGATCAATCCGCGCCGTTGCATGCCGCAGCGGTTGATCAGAACAACAACCAGGAGGCGCAATGAACGCCGTGAACAAGATCCAGCAGCACAACCCCATCGGCACTGACGGCTTCGAGTTCGTTGAATACACCGCGCCTACCCCGGAAGGCATCCAGCAGCTGCGTGAGTTGTTCACCGCTATGGGCTTTACCGAAACCGCCAAGCACCGCTCGAAAGAGGTCTGGCTGTTCCAGCAGAACGACATCAACTTCGTGCTCAACGGCAGCCCCACCGGGCATGTGCGCGAGTTCGGCCTCAAGCACGGCCCGAGTGCCTGCGCCATGGCCTTCCGTGTGCAGAACGCCGCCCAGGCGGCCGCCTATGTGCAATCCCAGGGTGCCAAACTGGTCGGCAGCCACGCCAACTTCGGTGAGCTGAATATTCCCTGCGTCGAGGGCATCGGTGGTTCGCTGCTGTATCTGGTCGACCGTTACGGCGACAAGAGCATCTACGACGTCGACTTCGAGTACATCGAAGGCCGTAGCGCCAATGACAACTCGGTCGGCCTGAAAGAGCTGGACCACCTGACCCACAACGTCAAACGCGGGCAGATGGATGTGTGGTCGGGCTTCTACGAGCGCATCGCCAACTTCCGCGAGATCCGCTACTTCGATATCGAAGGCAAGCTCACCGGGCTGCTGTCGCGCGCCATGACCGCACCGTGCGGCAAGATCCGCATCCCGATCAATGAGTCGGCGGACGACAAGTCGCAGATCGAGGAATTTATCCGCGAGTACCAGGGTGAAGGCATCCAGCATATTGCCCTGAGTACCGAGGACATCTACGCCACCGTGCGCCAGCTGCGTGCCAATGGCGTGGATTTCATGGCCACCCCTGGCACCTATTACGACAAGGTCGATACCCGCGTGGCCGGGCATGGCGAACCGACCGATGTGCTGCGTGAGCTGAGCATCCTGATCGATGGCGCCCCCGGCGATGACGGCATTCTGCTGCAGATTTTCACCAACACGGTGATTGGCCCGATCTTCTTCGAGATCATCCAGCGCAAGGGTAACCAGGGCTTTGGCGAGGGCAATTTCAAGGCGCTGTTCGAGTCCATCGAGGAAGACCAGATCAAGCGCGGCGTAATCTCCGAGGAGTGATGCCATGAGCCGACACTGGATCAGTTTCCCCCTGCGTGAAGGCGAGTGTTCGCGTCAGGCGCACTGCGACTTCCCCGAAGGCACCTACGAGCGCGAGATGGGCCGTGAGGGCTTTTTCGGCCCCACGGCGCACCTGCACCACAAGCATCCGCCCACCGGCTGGATCGATTGGCAGGGGCCGCTGCGCCCGCACGCGTTTAACTTCAACAACATCGGCAGCGAGCGTGATTGCCCGCTGGCCGCACCGCTGACCCTGCACAACAGCGATATAAAGCTGCGCGTGTGGAAAACCCATGGCGCCATGCGCCATCTGGTGCGCAACGCCGATGGTGATGATCTGCTGTTTATCCATGAGGGAGCAGGTGAGTTCTACTGCGATTTCGGCCACCTGAGCTACCGCGACGGCGACTATCTGCTGATCCCCCGCGGCACCGCCTGGCGCATCGAGGCCCTTGAATCGACCTTTATGCTGCTGATCGAGAGTACTGACGGCGCCTATCAGCTGCCGGACAAGGGCCTGCTCGGCCCGCAAGCGATCTTCGACCCGGCGGTGCTCGATCATCCGAAACTGGATGACGCCTTCAAGGCCCAGCAGGATGAGAACACCTGGCAGATCAGGATCAAGCGGCGCAACCAGATCAGTACCGTGACCTATCCGTACAACCCGCTGGATGTGGTCGGCTGGCATGGCGACAACACCGTGGTGCGCCTCAACTGGCGCGATATCCGCCCGCTGATGAGCCACCGCTATCACCTGCCGCCGTCGGCGCACACCACCTTTGTAGCAAATGGTTTTGTGATCTGCACCTTTACCCCACGCCCGGTGGAAAGCGACCCCGGCGCGCTGAAAGTGCCGTTCTATCACAACAACGACGACTACGACGAAGTGCTGTTCTACCACCGAGGCAACTTCTTCAGCCGCGACAATATCGAGCAGGGCATGGTCACCCTACACCCGTGCGGCTTCCCCCACGGCCCGCACCCCAAGGCGCTGAAAAAGGCGCAGGTCGATCCGGCCACCTTTATCGATGAGGTGGCGGTGATGATCGACACCCGCCGCGCCCTGGAAGTCGGCGAAGCCGCCGCCGGCGTGGATGTTCCCGAATATGTGAATTCCTGGCGTGCGCCGGGCAAGGAATCCTGATGAAACTCGCATCACTGAATCATGGCCGCGACGGCTCGCTCGTCGTGGTATCCCGTGACTTGTCTCGCGCAGTCAAGGTGCCGACGATTGCCGCCACCCTGCAGGCCGCGCTGGATAACTGGGCCGCGACCAAACCCAAGCTGGAAGCGGTGTACCAGCGTTTGAACGATGGTCTGGAAGAGGGCGCGTTTGCCTTCGAACAGGCGGCCTGCCACAGCCCACTGCCGCGCGCCTACCACTGGGCCGACGGCAGTGCCTACGTCAATCATGTGGAGCTGGTGCGCAAGGCCCGTGGTGCCGAGATGCCGGAAAGCTTCTGGCATGACCCGCTGATGTATCAAGGTGGTTCTGAAAGCTTTATCCCGCCGCACAGCCCGATCCAGATGGCCGACGAGGCCTGGGGCATCGACCTGGAAGCCGAGATCGCGGTGATTACCGATGACGTGCCGATGGGTGCCAGCGCCGCCGAGGCCGCCGGGCATATCCAACTGCTGATGCTGGTCAACGATGTGTCGCTGCGCAACCTGATCCCCGGCGAGCTGGCCAAGGGTTTTGGCTTCTACCAGAGCAAACCGTCTTCGAGCTTTTCGCCGGTGGCGATTACCCCGGATGAACTGGGCGATACCTGGCAGGGCGGCAAGGTGCACCGACCTCTGGTTTCGCATATCAACGGCGCGCTGTTCGGCCAGCCGGATGCCGGCGTGGATATGACCTTCAACTTCCCGACCCTGGTCGCCCACGCCGCCAAGACTCGCCCGCTGGGCAGCGGCACCATCATTGGTTCTGGCACCGTGTCGAACTACGACCGCAGCGCCGGCTCCAGCTGCCTGGCAGAGAAGCGCATGCTGGAAATCATCGAGAGCGGCGAGGCGAAAACCCCGTTCCTCAAGTTCGGTGATCGGGTGCGTATCGAGATGTTCGACGCCGCCGGCCATAGCCTGTTCGGTGCTATCGATCAGGCGGTAGAGCGTTATGAGCACTGATTTGACGCTCTACGGTTACTGGCGCTCCAGCGCGGCCTACCGGGTGCGCATCGCGCTGAACCTCAAGGGCCTGGCGTACCAGCAAGTGCCGGTGCACCTAGTCAAGGACGGCGGCCAGCAGCACAGCGCCGAGTATCAGGCGCTCAATCCGCAAGAGCTGCTGCCACTGCTGGTCGATGATAATAACGGCGGGGTGCGTATCGCCCAGTCGCTGGCCATTCTCGAATACCTCGATGAGGTGTTTGCCGTGCCGGCGCTGCTGCCCAGTGAGCCGGCCAAGCGCGCCCAGGTGCGGGCCCTGGCCCTGCACATTGCCTGTGACCTGCACCCGCTGAACAACCTGCGCGTCTTGCAGTACCTGACCGGCGAACTGGGGGTGAGCGAGGCGGCCAAGGACGCCTGGTACCGGCACTGGTTGCACAAGGGGCTGGCCGCCGTCGAAGCGGGGCTGGTGGTATTCGATGGCTGTTTGTCGCTGGGCGAACGCCCCGGCTACCTGGAAGCCTGTTTGATCCCGCAGCTGTATAATGCGCGCCGTTTTAACTGTGACCTCGATGCGTACCCACGCATTCTCGCCATGGCGGCGCGTTGTGAAACCCTCGAAGCCTTTGCGCAAGCGGCTCCGGAGGTGCAACCCGACGCCCAGTAACAACCCTGCGTGTCCTTGCGCTGGGTTGCTCAGGCGAAACCCGGCTGATCAAGCCTTGCCAACTCCGCCGCGCCACAAGCGCTGCGGGTCCTATCCCGTCACAGATAAAAACAAAAGGTGACGTTTACATGCAGCATGACACTTCCCCCTCGGGTAGCCTCAAGCGCGGCCTGAAGAATCGCCACATTCAGTTGATCGCCCTCGGCGGTGCCATCGGCACGGGCCTGTTCCTCGGTTCGGCTGGGGTGCTCAAGTCCGCCGGGCCGTCGATGATTCTCGGCTACGCCATCTGCGGCTTTATTGCCTTTCTGATCATGCGCCAGCTCGGCGAGATGATCGTCGAGGAGCCGGTTGCCGGTTCCTTCAGCCACTTCGCGCATAAATACTGGGGCGGTTTTGCCGGCTTTCTGTCGGGATGGAACTGCTGGGTGCTGTATATCCTGGTGGGCATGAGCGAGCTGACGGCGGTCGGCAAGTACATCCATTTCTGGTGGCCGGAAGTGCCGACCTGGGCCACGGCGGCGGTGTTCTTCCTGGTGGTCAACGCGATCAACCTGGCCAACGTCAAACTGTTCGGCGAGGCCGAGTTCTGGTTCGCCATGATCAAGGTGGTGGCCATCGTCGGCATGATCGCGCTCGGTTGCTGGCTGCTGTTCAGCGGCTCCGGCGGCGAGCAGGCGACGGTCGCCAACCTGTGGAGCCACGGCGGCTTCTTCCCCAACGGGATCGGCGGCTTGGTGATGGCCATGGCCTTTATCATGTTCAGCTTCGGCGGCCTGGAAATGCTCGGCTTCACCGCCGCAGAGGCCGAAAAGCCCAAGCAGGTGATCCCCAAGGCGATCAACCAGGTGATCTGGCGCATCCTGATTTTCTACGTCGGCGCGCTGATCGTGCTGCTGTCGCTGAGCCCCTGGGATGCGTTGCTGCACAGCATCAGCAGTGCGGGCGATCCCTACAGCGGCAGCCCCTTCGTCAAGGTGTTCGCCCTGATTGGCAGCGATACCGCAGCGCATATTCTCAATTTTGTGGTGCTGACTGCCGCGCTGTCGGTCTACAACAGCGGCACCTACTGCAACGGCCGCATGCTGGTGGGCCTGGCCGAGCAGGGCGATGCGCCCAAGGCACTGGCCAGGATCGACAAACGCGGCGTACCGGTGCGTGCCCTAATCGTTTCGGCGTTGGTGACCGGGTTGGCGGTGCTGGTCAACTACCTGATGCCGAAGAATGCCCTGGAGCTGCTGATGTCGCTGGTGGTAGCGGCGTTGGTGATCAACTGGGCGATGATCAGCTACTCGCACCTGAAATTCCGTCGCCATCTGGATGGGCAGGGCGCACGCAGCAGCTTCCGCGCCTTCTGGTTCCCTTACGGCAACTACCTGTGCCTGGCCTTCGTGCTGTTTATCCTCGGCGTGATGCTGCTGATTCCGGGCATCCAGGTGTCGGTGTACGCCATTCCGGTGTGGCTGCTGCTGATGTGGGGCTGCTACCGCCTGAAACTGGCCAAGTCGGCCGCAACCTCAGGCAACGTCGCCGGTTACGAGGCGGGCTAAGCGTCGGTCGCCCAACTGGCCGCGCAATTGCCGGGCTGTATATACTGCCCGGCGTTCCGTGACCCGATGCCTGCGCGCATCCACGCTTGCCCTGGCCAATAGCCTTCGACCATTCCGCTGGATCACAAGTCCTGCGGGTTCGTTCCCGTCACGGAACTGACCGACAGGTGACCGCATGCCACGTATTCGTCCTTCCCTCCGCCTGCCTGGGGGGGTGTGCTGATGTCTGAACAGCTGCACACCGGCCCGCTCAAGCGCGGCCTGAAAAATCGCCATATCCAGCTGATCGCCCTCGGTGGCGCAATCGGCACCGGCCTGTTCCTCGGTTCGGCCGGGGTGCTGCAAAGCGCCGGGCCGTCGATGATTCTCGGCTATGCGATTGGCGGCTTTATTGCCTTTCTGATCATGCGCCAACTTGGCGAGATGATCGTCGAAGAGCCGGTGGCCGGCTCCTTCAGCCACTTCGCCCACAGCTACTGGGGCCCGTATGCGGGTTTTCTGTCCGGCTGGAACTACTGGGTACTCTATGTGCTGGTCGGCATGGCCGAACTGACGGCGGTGGGCAAGTACGTGCAGTACTGGTATCCAGACATTCCCACCTGGGCCACGGCGGCGGCGTTTTTCGTGCTGATCAACGCAATCAATCTGGTTAACGTGAAAACCTTCGGTGAAACCGAGTTCTGGTTTGCCATCATCAAGGTGGTGGCGATCATCGGCATGATCCTGCTCGGCCTGTACCTGTTGTTCAGTGGCGCGGGTGGCGAACAGGCGAGCGTCACTAACCTGTGGAGCCATGGCGGGTTCTTCCCCAATGGCATCAGCGGGCTGGTGATGATGATGGCGATCATCATGTTCAGCTTTGGCGGCCTGGAGTTGGTCGGTATTACCGCTGCCGAGGCCGATCAGCCGAAGACGGTGATCCCCAAGGCCATCAATCAGGTGGTCTACCGCATCCTGATCTTCTATATCGGCGCGCTCACCGTACTGCTCTCGCTGTACCCATGGGACAGCCTGGTGCAGACCCTCACCGCTGGCGGCGATGCCTATGGCAGCAGCCCGTTCGTGCAGATCTTCTCGCTGATCGGCAGCGACACCGCCGCGCATATCCTCAACTTCGTGGTGCTCACCGCCGCGCTGTCGGTCTACAACAGCGGCGTGTACTGCAACAGCCGCATGCTCTACGGCCTGGCCGAGCAGGGTGATGCACCGAAGGCGCTGATGAAGGTCAACAACCGTGGCGTGCCGGTGCTGGCCATCGGCGTGTCGGCGGCGGTGACGCTGCTCTGCGTAGTGGTCAACTACCTGGCGCCGAAATCGGCGTTGGAGTTGCTGATGTCGCTGGTGGTGGCCTCGCTGGTGATCAACTGGGCGATGATCAGCCTGACCCATATCAAGTTCCGCAAAGCCATGCAGGGCCAGGGCGTGGAGCCGAGCTTCAAGGCCTTCTGGTACCCCGTCAGCAACTACATCTGCCTGGCCTTTGTGGTGTTTATCCTCGGCGTCATGCTGATGATTCCGGGCATTCAGGTGTCGGTGTACGCCATACCGTTCTGGGTACTGTTTATCTGGGTTTGTTATCGCCTCAAGCAGGTGAGCAACCCCCAGCGGTAGGCTGTGCACGTAAGAAAAAACCCGGTGTAAACCGGGTTTTTTCTTATCTGGCGGTGCCTATGTCTGAAACTGCAGCACGGCGCTCTGCATGCTGCGCGCCACACGGTCGAGGCTTTGTGCGGCAGCGGCCAGTTCGTTGACTGTGCGGCTGTTCTGCTGTGACATCTGGGCGATGTGTTCCACGCGCAAGGCCACCTCGTTGCTGGCTTTGCTCTGTTCGTTGATGGTCTGGGAAATTTCTTCCACCACTTCAGCCGCGCGGTGCGCACCGCCACGAATCTCATTGATCGACTCGCCGGCCTGGCGAGCCAGCGATACGCCATCGTTCACTCGGGTAACCCCGGTTTGCATGCTGTTGACTGCCTGAACCGTGCTGTTGCGAATGCGTTCGATCATCCCAGTAATTTCCTGGGTCGATTGCGCCGTGCGCGCCGCCAGGTTACGCACCTCATCGGCCACCACGGCAAAGCCGCGGCCGGCTTCACCAGCGCGCGCTGCTTCGATGGCCGCATTCAGGGCGAGCAGGTTGGTCTGTTCGGCGATGCTCTTGATCACCTGAATGATCGAATGGATTTCCTCGGACGACTCGCCCAGCGCGGTGATGGTGGCGCTGGATTCGTTGACTGCCTCGGCGATGCGGTTCATGCCATCGACTACGCCCATAATCACCTGGCCGCCGCTGCTGGCCAGTGTTTCGGAGTGCGAGGAGATTTCCTGGGCATTGCGTGCGTGCCCGGCGATCTGGCTGATGTTCTGGATCATCTGCTCCATGGCGCAGGCCATGCTGGTGGCGCTCTGCGATTCCTCCTGGGTGCTGTGCACAATGCTTTGTGACGCGCCAGTGAGGTTGCGCGCAGTCTGTTGCAGGTGCTCGCCTTCGGCACGGATGCCCTCGATCATCTGCCGCAGGTTGCCCTGCATGTCCGCCAGGGCCTGTTGCAGTTGCCCGGCTTCGTCGTTGCTGTCGATGTTGATGGTGTTGCGCAGGTTGCCTTGAGCAATGGCACGGGCCACGCCGATGATTGTTTCCAGCGGACGCAGCACGGCCTTCATCAGTTGGGTGGTGAGCAGGCAAAGCAGGCAGCAGACCACAAAGATCCCGCCAATCAGCAGCCAGGCGGCTTGTTTGACCGCAGCCTCGCTGTCGCTACGAGTTTTCGCTGAGTGCGCTTCGATCAGGCCGCTGAGCGCTTCGTTCTTCTCTTCCAGTTCGGCGAAGCTGGCGTCGAAGGCGGGCATTTGTTGCCGCGCTGCTGGCGGGTCTTTCAGTGCCAGGTTGACGATGCCTTCAGCCTGCTGGATGTAGGCGGCCAGGGCCGGCTGTGACTGGCTTATGGCTTGGCGGATGGCCTCGCTGAGCGGCAGCTTGGCGTTGTCATTGAGGGTGCGGGTAAACCACTCGCTGTGTTCGCGCAGGTCACTGCGTACCTGGGTGGCAGCACTGCTGTCGGCTGGATCGATATAAAAGGCGGCGAGCACGTCGGCGCGCAGGGCGTCGTGCATCATGTCGCCTTCAAGATGATTGCGCAGGGCGCTGACGCTCAGCTGGTTTTCATTCAGCGCACTGGCCAGACGCGTTTGCCCCCAGAAGCCGATGCTGCCCAACAGGGTGGCAGCCAACACACTGATAGCCCCGCAAGCGATCATTTTCTGGCGGATATTCATGGGCAACACTCCAACGAAGCAAGGTTGGAGTTCAGCCTAGCTCATGCTGCGTACGTCTGTGATCCGCCGCCAGACGGCGTTATTGCCCGCCACTACTGGCCAGCGGCGTTCTACGCAGTTCGTTGGCCCAGGCCAGCAAGGGCACTTGAACCTCCGGCTGCCAGATGCGTGACCACAGCAGTTGCAGGCGCGACAGGTCACCGCGTTCCACTGGCAGTCGTTCAATCTGCTCAATGGGCTGCCATTGGCCGTCGCGCCAGGTTGCGAAGGCAAAGCGGAACGGGTGGAAACCGGTCATGCCCAGGCGGATATCGGTGACCACCAGTTGCTCGCCGAGTTGGTCGTAGCGCAGCACGCCATTGGTAAACCAGGCCAGCCGCGCATGTGCCGAGGAGTCGGCCAGCGCTGCAGCCAGGTGGGTGCCACGGGGAATGCGCGCCAGTTGTGGCGGTGCGTCGTCAAACCAGCTGACCAGCGCCTCGTGGTAATCCTCACCATCGAGCACGATTACCCGCCAGAGCAGGCTGTTGAAGGGGGTAGGGGTGCTGAAGAGCTGCTGCGCTTCGATGCCCTGATGGGCCAGTTCGGCTTCCACACGCTGTTCGGCCATGTATTTGCCGCCCAGGGTAAAACCCAGGTACAGCGAAGACAGCAGCAAGGCCACGGCGGGGGCCTTGGCGGCTTTGCTCTGCACACTTTGGTCGCGCAGGCCGTAGAGCAGGCCCAGGGCCACGGCAATGCACAGCGGTACGGTATACAGCGGGTCGATGATAAAGATACTCGACCAGGCAGTGGGAATCGGCGTCAGCGGCCAGAGCAGCTGGGTGCCATAGCTGGTGAAGCTATCGAGCAATGGGTGGGTAATCAGTACCAGCCATAGCGTGAGGAACTGGCGCTGGGCACTGTAGCCTGGGTTGTGCCGGAAGCGTCGAGTCAGCCAGGTCAGGAGCAGCGCCAGGCCGGTCAGAACAAACAGGGAGTGGCTGAAGCCACGGTGGTAGGTCATGTCCGCCACCGCGTCGCCGTAATCGATGACCACATCCAGATCGGGCAGGGTGCCAAGCATGGCACCGTACAGTAGCGCCTTGCGCCCCTGCCAACGGCCGAGCAGTGCGCCTTGAATACTGGCACCAAGTACCGCCTGGGTTATCGAGTCCATGACTGATCTCTGAATTGAACAGGCGGCTAAATTAGCCGAGCGACTGGCCGTTTGCTTCGAAAAATATCGAATAAAGATTTCAGCAGCTTGAGCTGAGCAAAGCCCTAAAAAGAAGAAAGGATCCGCCCCAGCATGGCCATGGCTTGCTCACTTTGTGCATCCCAGGGGTGACCATAGTTCAGTCGCGCGCAATTTCCGAAGCGTCTGGTCGCGGAGAAGATCGGCCCCGGTGCAAGGCTGATGCCTTGGGCTAGAGCCAGTTGGAACAGGCGCAAGGCATCGACCTGCTCGGGGAACTCGAACCAGAGGAAATAACCACCACTGGGGCGGGTGACCTTGGTGCTGGCGGGAAAATGCCGCGCCGCCGAAGCGAGCATTGAGGCCTGCTGCGCCTCCAGGGCATGGCGCAGTTTGCGCAGATGGCGATCAAAGCCGCCGTGTTGCAGATAATCGGCCAGGGCGGCCTGGGCCGGTACCGAGGGTGAGATGGTGGTCATCAGCTTGAGCCGGCTGATTTGCTCGGCATAGCGTCCGCCGGCCACCCAGCCAACCCGGTAACCGGGGGCCAGGCACTTGGAGAACGAGCCGCAGTGCATTACCAGGCCGTCGCGGTCGAAGCTCTTTACCGGCTTGGGTGGCTGGCTGCCGAAATACAACTCGGCGTACACGTCGTCTTCAATCAGTGGCACCTGATGGTGTTGCAGCAGTTCATACAGCGCGCGCTTCTTGTCATCACTCATGCTAGCGCCAAGCGGGTTTTGCAGGCTGCTCATAAACCAACAGGCCTTGATTGGCAGGCTGGCTAGGCGCTCGCTCAGCACGTCCAGATCGATGCCTTCACGCGGGTTGACCGGAATTTCCACAGCCTTGAGCTGTAAGCGCTCCAGCACCTGCAAGCAGGCGTAGAAGGCCGGCGCCTCGATGGCCACCAGATCCCCAGGTTGGGTCACCGTTTGCAGGCACAGATTGAGCGCTTCCATGGCCCCACTGGTGATCACCAGCTCCTCGACGGGCAGCATCACCCCGCTGACCATATAGCGCAGGGCAATCTGCCGGCGTAGGTTGGGGTTGCCCTCGGTCATGTCGGCAATCACCGCCTGCGGCTGCATATCGCGCAGGCTGTGCGCCATGGAGCGCGCCAGGCGCTGCAAAGGAAACAGCTGCGGGCTGGGAAAGGCTGAGCCGAATGGCACGGTGCTGGGGTCTTTCAGTGAGGCGAGGACCGAGAACACCAGCTCGCTGACATCCACCTCGGTGGTTTGCGTCGGTTGCTGACTGGTTTCCGGCTCGGCCAGCGAGCGCCGCGCCAGTTCGCGGACAAAGTAGCCGGAGCGCGCGCGAGCCTGGATCAGGCCACGGTCTTCCAGCAGGTAGTAAGCCTGGAACACCGTGGATGGGCTGACTCCATAGGTGCGGCTGGCATGGCGCACGGAGGGCACTTTTTCGCCAGGGGCGAGCATGCCGGTGCGGATCAGTTCGGCAATCTGGTCGGCGAATTTCTCGTAGCGTTTCATCGTGTCCGTCGGTACGCGCTGCAGATTCGCGCACTCTACGGGGAGTTGCCTGGCCATGCGACTGTCAGCGTCCGCGCGGCGACAGAAAAACGCTCTGGGTGTGCGCCTGCTCGCGGCTATCGACCAGGTTATGGATCGCAAAATGTACGGGCAGGGTGCTGGCCGCGGCCTGATCACTCTCCAGCACCACGGTCACTGGTACATCGAGAATTTCCCCTGGGTTGAGCTGCAACTGCTGCGGCGCGTCCAGGCGCAGGCTGGGGCTGTCGAGCAAGCTCAGGGCATAACGCTGCGGCTGTTGGGTCTTGTTGATCACTTTGAGCAGGTAGGTGTTCTCGATCTGCCCCAGCTGGTTTTCGCGGAACATGCTGCGGTCCTTGGCCGAGTCGATGGACAGCATCGATCGCTCGCTCAAGGCCCAGAAAAAGGCGGCGAGCATCAACACTAGGGCAATTCCATAGCCGACCAGGCGCGGCCGTAGCCAGTGGGTTTTGCCGCCTTGCAGTTCACGCTCGGAGTGATAGCCGACCAGGCCTCGGGCATAGCCCATCTTGTCCATGACCGAATCGCAGGCATCGATGCAGGCGCCGCAGCTGATGCAGTCGATTTGCAGGCCATCACGGATATCGATCCCGGTGGGGCAGACCTGGACACACATAGTGCAGTCGATGCAATCGCCCAGGCCTTCGGCTTTATGGTCGCTGTCCTTTCTGCGCGGGCCACGGCCTTCGCCGCGCTTGGCGTCGTAGGCCACCAGCAGGGTGTCATCGTCGAACATCGCACTCTGAAAGCGCGAATACGGGCACATGTGTACGCAGACTTTTTCACGCAGCCAGCCAGCATTGAGGTAGGTGGCGGCCATAAAGAACAGCACCCAGACCAGCGTGCCGGCATCCAGTTGCAGGCGCAGCAGGTCGCTGGCCAGTGGGCGGATCGGTGTGAAATAACCAATAAAGGTCAGCGCGGTGAGCAGGCTTACGCCCAGCCAGATCGCATGCTTGGCACTGCGCCGTGCCAGCTTGTTCAGCGACCAGGGCGCAGCATCGAGCTTGACCCGCTGATTGCGCTCGCCCTCGGTGACTTTCTCCGCCCACATAAACACCCAAGTCCATACGCTCTGCGGACAGGTGTAGCCGCACCACACCCGCCCAGCCACCACGGTGATGGTGAACAGGCCAAAGGCGGCAATGATCAGCAGCGCCGAGAGCAGGGTGAAATCCTGCGGCCAGAAGGTCGCACCGAAGATGTAGTAGCGGTGCTCGGCCAGGTTCCACAGCACGGCCTGGCGCCCATCCCAATCCAGCCAGGCGGTGCCAAAGAAGATCAGAAACAACAAGCCCGCACCGTAGAGGCGCAGATTACGAAAGCGGCCGCTGAAACTGCGGGTGTGAATCGGCCCGCCAGCCTGGGATGGCGTGAGGCGGATTGGCTGGCGCGGGTCGATGGTTTCAATGATCTGCGCGGGGATACGTTCGCTCATTACGGGCCTCGTCGGGCTTTATCAGGCGAGGCGCATGATGCGAGCGCAGCTGTTTGGATAACAGACTCAGGTTTTCAAATAAAAAGCGGATCAGATGCTGGGGAGAAATAAAGGATACAAGCCACTCTCAGTGGTTTTCGGTACAGAGCTGGTATGGTCTTTGAGCGTGCACCGACTGAACGGCTACGTGACTGACACAGTAAGTCGCTATAAAGCAGCAGGCGGAGGTGCCAAAGCCATTGTGGCTATGGCGAGCACCAGCAGTAGTGTTAAATAACCATACCGAATACGGCAGCACCGAGGGCTTGCGGTAAGTGTACGCCTTGGCCATTGCCTCCATGCTCTGCTGCTATTGCGATCTCTCTTATTTACGCGAATTTTATGATCACCACTGTCATCATCGGCATGCTCTGCGTGCACCTACTGTGTTTCTGCGTGATGTTCCTGCTGATCAGCACCCGGCTGAATGGCAAGAAGATGGGCATGGAGGTGTTGGCACTCGGCAATCTTCTGCTGGGGCTCGCTTATATTCTGCAATTGCTCGACGGCCCTACGGATTGGGGGGTTATGAGTGTCGCCAGCCATACGCTGACGCTCAGCGCTCCTGTTGCTTATGTCCTCGGGGCCATGCGCTTTTTTGATCGCCCAACCCCGGTAGTACGACCACTGCTCGCACTGGCTGCTACCTACACCGTGTTGCAGATACTGGTGCAGTCGTTGCTCGGGAGCGAGGCCCGTCATGCGATGTTGGCGGGTTTGTGCGCCTTGCTCTTTCTGGGCATGACAGTGGCAGTGCTTTATGGCCGGCGAACGTTTGCCAGTGACCTGAGTGTTGAAATGCTCGTATTTGCCGTGCTGATCGGCGGCATCTGCCTTCTGAACGCTGCGAAGTTCGTGCTGATTGTTGAGGGCGGTATGGCGGCGCTCGATATGAGCAGCAGCTTCCAGAAGGTTTTCTATATCTACATGTCGTTCCTGGCGACCGTGCTACCCCCTTGCGCGGTCTGGTTGGTGTTGCGCCGCCTTACGGATGAACTGCGCAGCCTGGCTGCACATGATCCGCTCACCAGGCTGCTGAATCGGCGTGGGCTGATGGATGCACTGGAGGCACATTTCCGCTCCCGCACGGCCGCGCCTGCGTACCTGCTGATCGTGGATATCGACCACTTCAAACGTATCAATGACACCCATGGCCACAACGTCGGCGATCTCGTTCTGTGCCGCGTTGCCGAAGTCCTCAAGGCCACCGCCCGCCAGGGTGATCTGGTTTGCAGGCTGGGCGGCGAGGAGTTCGTGATTATCGCTCTGGATACCGATAGCGTTGGTGTTATGCAACTGGCAGAACGCACACGGGCGGCGATTGAACGCAGCGAAGTACCAGGCACCAGCAAAAGCCAGTTGATCCGCTGCACAGCAACCATCGGCGTTTCGGATCACTTCACCAGCGCACAGGCGTTCGACGAGTTTTTGCAACAGGCAGATGCCGCCCTTTACCGGGGCAAGACCGCAGGGCGCAACCGGGTTGAGTTGGGGCTGGGGCAGCAGGTATAGCGCGAATAACAGCTGAGCCGACGATGCTGCTTACGTGACGTGGCTGCTGGTGACAGTATTGCGACCACTGCGTTTGGAGTTGTACATGGCGCGGTCGGCATTTTGCAGCAGCGTTTGCGCATCGCTGCCATCTTGCGGGTACAGGCTGATGCCGAGGCTGGCCCTTACCTGTAAATCTTTACCGTCGATCAACAGACGATTTTGCAGCAGCGACAGTAGTTTTTGAGCAATTGCCATCAGGGTCGCTCGGCTTTCCACCTCGTCAAACAGTATGACGAACTCGTCACCGCCAAGGCGGGCCACGGTGTCGCCACTGCGGGTCACCGAGACCAGCAGATGCGCCACATTGCTCAGCACTTCGTCACCTGCAGCGTGCCCATGGTTGTCGTTGATTTCCTTGAAGTGATCAAGGTCGACATAGAGCAGCCCCAATAACTTACCGCTGCGCTCTGCATTGCTGATGGCATGTTCTAAACGATCAAAAAACAAGCGGCGATTGGGTAGCCCGGTCAATGGGTCGTTATGCGCCATGCGTTGCAGTTCTTGCTGGTTGGTGTTGAGTTCGATGATCTGGGCGAGGATTTTTTCCTGCATGGCGCGGATATCCCGGGCCAGCTTGCCGAGCTCGTCTCCTCGTTCGGTGGGTAGGGGCTGGAGGCTGAGGTCTTGGCTGAAGTGGGCGATTGCCAGGCCGATTTGATTGAGCGGCCGAATCATTTGTCGCGCAAGCCAAAGGGACAGGATCAGGGTGATCAGGCCGAGCGCGGCGATGATCTGGATCAGGCGCTGATCGAGCGCTTGCGATGCTTGCAGGATATGTTTTTCGGGCACTGCCAGCCCGAGGAGCAAATGATTGCTTTCGGCTTCGATGCTGATGGTCGTGAAGGCTGCAAGCCGTGTGGGCTGTTTACGCTTGGCGGGCAGGACGCCAAGCATGCTGCTGCTTTTACCGCTGAGCAGGGCAAGAATCTCTGGCAGCTGCGCTTGCAGCATGGCGACTGAACCTTGATCTTGGGACTGGTTGCGCTCTGGGTTGAGGAGTAATTCGCCTTGGCTGTTGGCGAGAAATAGCTGGTAGTAGTCCGGTAGTTCACGCTTTAGACGGCTGAATAGCGCTTTGACGTCGATGCTCAGCACGATCACCCCCACTGCGCGTGGCTCGTTCGCCCAAATGGGGCTGGCGATGTGCAGCGTCAGGGCTTTTTCGGGATCAAGGCGCGAAGGGGCGATTTCAGAAAAGAACTGTTGGCCGGGCAATAATTTCAGGGTTTTGAATACATAGGGAAGGTGGCCTTTTTCTTGTAAGGCACTGCTGGCAACGATGCCCTGACGGTCAACATTGATGCGTTCCAGCCCATAGTTTTTTGCTTCGATCAGGCGAATCCGTTGGTACTCGGGGTGAGCATTGAGCATGGAGCTAAACAGCGTGGCTAACTCCGCGATCTCCTTACTGTTATTGGGTACGTCTTGCAGTACTTCAACCGGCTGTGACTGGGCGCTCAGCACCTTAAGGTCGCTGGCAAAACTCTCCAGGCTGATCTGCAGGTTGCGTCCCAGTACTTGATTGGCCAGCAGCAGGTCGCGTTTGGCCGCAGCAATCAATATTTGCTTGCTGCTGCTGAGCGAGTAGTAACTGGCAAACCCACCCAGCAGCAGACCGAACATACAGAGTAGGACGGTGAGTTTGTTACCCAGGCGCAATTTCAAGGCAGCACCAGATTTTCCGGGCGATCACCGGCGAGTATGGATTTCCAGAGCTTGGCGCGGATCTCGGCGTCTGTTACCGGCTCCAGCCAAATCAGGTTCAGGGGATCACTGGAGGTTTGCAGGGTGCGCAGCGTGTTTTCCAGGCCCTGGCGCTCGGTCAGGGCACCGCTGACTTGTGGCTCCAGGCTGTAATTGATCCATTGTTCAGCCAGTTCACGGTTGGGGGTGATGCGGGTAATGGCCCAGCAATCGAGCCAGGCGAGTGCGCCTTCCTGGGGAATGACGTAACCCACATCGGCGCCCGCATCTTGCAATAACTTGAGTTGCTGACGACCGTAGTTGGCGTACATCAAGGCAATGGGGTTTTGCATAAAGAGGCTGACCGACTCTTCTGGCAGGCTGTAAAAACTCAGCACGTTGCGCCGCAAGGCAATCAGTTTGTTGACGGCGGCGGGCATGTCTTCGTTGGGGATGGCGAAGGGCGGTTTGGCCAGGGTTTGTCGGGCCAGGGAGAAGTTATGGCTGCTGCCATCATAGGCCAGTACTTGGCCCTGCCATTGCGGATCCCACAGGCTGCTGATTGAAGTCGGTGGGCGACTCATCATTTTGCGGTTATAGATCAAGCCCATCTCGCCATACACATAGGGCACCCCGTAAGCCTGCCCATCATGCATCAAACCTGGAATGTCATTGAGCTGGCGGAATTGTTGGAGCTGGCGGCTACGCTGGGTCAAGTTCGATAAGCGCAGGGGTTGCAGCAACTGTTGCTGCACGAAGTAGCTGATTTCTGAGGTATTGGCTGCAATCACATCGTAATCTTGGCCGCCGTCCTTGCCTAACTTCAGCCGCAATTCGTCATCGTTGCCGACAAGGGTAACTTCCACATCGGCGTCATACCGTTCGGCGAAGGCGTCAACTAAGTCGGCATCGGCATAGCCGGGCCAGGCCAGCACCCGCAGCAGCGGTTTGGCCTGTAATGGCAAGCAAAATAGGGTTAACAGGACCAAGGTCAGGAGCGAACGGAGTGGCATAGCAATGACCTCTGTTTTTTCACAGTTTAGGTTACTCGCAGCCTTGTGCAGAAGCGCCTTTCGCCTGTTTAGCGGGGTGATTTTTCCAGTCAGATCAATTGGCTGATCGTGTACGGCTAATGCATTTCACTTCGTATTATGCTTTTCGATAGGGCACCGCGCGGCTGTCCAAGCCTGTGCCGTCGTTTCCCGCACCGATGTTGCAATAATAATGTTCTCCAGACATCGCGAGCGGACGTTGCGTTGATTTTGGATTCGCGGATAAACGTTGCTCGATAGCCCCAAGCAGCAGTTCACCAGACCATCTGCTCCGTATTTTTCAGCATGATCTGCGGCTGTTTCGATATCAGCGCCACGCGCATAGTTATTGCCATCGATAACAGCCGAGAGCGCCGATGTACCAGTACGATGAATATGACCACGCGCTGGTGCGTGAGCGGGTGGCGCAGTTTCGCGATCAGGTCGAGCGGCGCCTCAGGGGTGAGCTGAGTGAGGAGGAGTTTCTGCCGCTGCGCCTGCAAAACGGCCTGTATATGCAGAAACATGCCTACATGCTGCGGGTGGCGATTCCCTACGGCACGCTGTCGGCGCAGCAGATGCGTGCCTTGGCGCATATCGCCCGGCGTTACGACCGGGGTTACGGGCACTTCACCACCCGGCAGAACATTCAATTCAACTGGATCGAACTGGAACAGGTGCCGGACATTCTCGAACACCTGGCCGGTGTGGAAATGCACGCCATTCAGACGTCCGGCAACTGCGTGCGCAATATCACCACCGAGGCGTTCGCCGGGGTCGCTGCCGATGAGCTGCTCGATCCACGACCACTGGCAGAAATCCTCCGGCAGTGGTCGACGATCAACCCGGAATTTCTCTACTTGCCGCGCAAGTTCAAGATTGCCCTGTGCGCCGCCGAGGAAGATCGCGCGGCGGTGATGATGCATGACATTGGTTTGTACGTTTATCGCGACGAGCAGGGCGACATGTTGCTGCGGGTGATGGTCGGTGGCGGCCTGGGGCGTACACCGATCCTCAGTCAGCAGATTCGCGAGGCGCTGCCGTGGCGGCATCTACTGTCGTATGTCGAGGCCATCCTGCGCGTTTACAACCGCCACGGCCGCCGCGACAACAAGTACAAGGCGCGCATCAAGATTCTGGTCAAGGCCCTGGGCATCGAGGCGTTCGCCCGCGAGGTCGAGCAAGAGTGGCAGCACATCAAAGACGGCCCGGCCGAGCTGACCGAGGCGGAATATCAGCGTGTCGCCGATGCCTTTATCGCGCCGCCCTACGAGCGCCTGCCGGATGTTGACCTGGGGTTTGGCACGGCTCTGGCGCAGGACGCCGAATTCGCCCGCTGGGTGGCGCGCAATACACTGGCGCATAAGGTGCCGGGATATAGCGCAGTGGTGCTGTCGACCAAACCTGGGGCCAGCGCGCCGCCTGGCGATGTTACCGCTGAGCAGATGGAAGCGGTGGCCGAACTCGCCGAACGCTTTGGCTTCGCCGAAATCCGTATCGCCCACGAGCAGAACCTGGTCTTGCCGGATATTCGCAAGCGCGACCTGTATGCCCTGTGGCAGGCGGCCTGCGCGTCTGGGCTGGCGACAGCCAACGTTGGCTTGCTGACCGATGTGATCGCCTGCCCAGGCGGGGATTTCTGTTCCCTGGCCAATGCCAAGTCGATTCCGATTGCCCAGGCAATTCAGCAGCGTTTCGATGACCTTGATTACCTGCATGACCTGGGCGATATCAGCCTGAATATTTCCGGCTGTATGAACGCCTGCGGCCATCACCACATTGGCAATATCGGCATTCTCGGTGTCGATAAGAACGGCAGTGAGTGGTACCAGGTGACCATTGGCGGTGCTCAGGGCAAGACCAGTGCACTGGGCAAGGTGATCGGTCCGTCATTCAGCGCGGCGGAGATTCCCCAGGTGATCGAGGGCCTGGTGCAAACCTTTACGGACTACCGCGAAGCCGAAGAGCGGTTTGTCGATACGGTGCAGCGTATCGGTCTGGAGCCGTTCAAGGAGCAGGTCTATCGCAAGCAACAGGTGCCCGCATGAACAACCTGATCAAGCTGGTCAACGGCGCGCCGAGTATCGTCGACAACGATCCATGGAACCTGCTGGTGGATAACACGGAGCCGCGACCCGCTGGCCCGCTGATCCTGCCCTTGCGCATGTGGTTGGAACGACAGGACGATGCAACCCAGCGCGGCGAACGCTTCAGTCTGGACGGCATCTGCCTGGCACCGGATGATGAAGTGGCTAGCGTAGAGCCTTATCTGGCGGTAGTACCGCTGATTGCCATCGACTTTCCCAGTTTCCGTGATGGACGTGGTTACAGTCAGGCGTATCTGCTGCGCACCCGGCTTGGCTGGCGTGGCGAATTGCGCGCGGTGGGCGATGTGCTGCGTGATCAGCTCAGCCATATGCGCCAGTGCGGCTTTGACGCCTTCGCTGTGCGTGAGGACAAGTCGGTTGAGGATGCGCTCAAGGGTTTGGCGGGGATGAGCGTGTTGTATGGACGTTCAGCCATTGAACCCCGGCCGTTGTTCCGTCGCCGCAGCGGAGGGCCAGGGTGACGTTGTGAGCTTACCGCTGGGTGTTTGTTGACCGCCGCACGAGCGGGCCCCTAAAGTGCTGGGCCTTGTTTGGCGTCGGTTGCCTGGAGATTTCGCCCAATGGTTGATCTGCCACTGACTCTGGCTTTTATCGCCGCCGCTTCACTGCTTACGATCACGCCGGGTGTGGACACCGCTATCGTGTTGCGCGCCGTGGCGGTGGACGGGCGCCGCCCAGCGCTAATGGCGGCTGCGGGTATCGCGATAGGTTGCCTGATCTGGGGCGCGGCAGTCTCTCTCGGGTTGGGTGCGTTGCTGCACGCATCCGAGCGAGCCTACACGGTCGTCAAGTTTGTCGGGGCCGTTTACCTGATCTGGCTGGGGTGCAGGTTGCTGTTCAAACCACGCGACACGTTCGATTCCGCTGCCGACAATGTTGCGCCGCTACACAGCCATGATGCGTTCTGGCGTGGCCTGCTGACCAACCTGCTCAACCCTAAGGTCGGGGTGTTCTATGTGACCTTCCTTCCGCAGTTTGTCCCGCTGGGTGCCAGCGTGGCCGGTTATTCGTTTTTCCTTGCGTGCCTGCATGTGATGCTGACGCTGGCCTGGTTCGCAGTGCTGATCGCGGCCACGATTCCCCTGAGCCGGTTTCTGCGACGGCCCGCATTGATAAAGGTGCTGGACCGAATAACCGGGAGCGTTCTTGTCGCTTTCGGGATCAAGCTGGGGAGCTCGACTGCACCATGAGCGCTGTCGCCTGACCATGCTGGTTATCTCCAACAGCGTTCATCTGCCCGACGATGAAATCGAACTGACCGCCATCCGCGCCCAAGGTGCGGGCGGGCAGAACGTCAACAAGGTCTCCAGTGCGGTGCACCTGCGCTTTGACAGCCAGGCGTCGAGCTTGCCGCCGTTCTACAAAGAACGGCTGCTGGCGCTGCGCGACAGCCGCATCACTGCGGGTGGGGTGGTGATTATCAAAGCGCAGCAGTACCGCACTCAGGAGCAGAACCGGAGCGATGCCCTGGAACGTTTGGCCGAGTTGATTCGCAGCGCCGCTAAAACCGAGAAAGCCCGCCGCCCGACCAAGCCGACCCTGGGCTCGAAAAAGCGCCGCCTGGAAGGCAAGAGCATTCGCGGCACGATCAAGGCAGGCCGCGGCAAGGTGGATTTTTAGTTGGCTGTTTAGGTGTGCCGCGTTAAAACTGATTTTCGTGAGTGTAGGTAGGGTTTTCAGGTCGGCATATTTGACTAAGATGCACGAATGAAAACGACCCTCGATGAATTGCTGGCCTTTGTCAGCGTGGTGGACAGCGGCTCGATCAGCGCCGCCGCCGAGCAACTGACGCAGACGGCTTCCGGTGTCAGCCGCGCGCTCAGCCGGCTGGAAGAAAAGCTCGATGTCACCTTGTTGCGCCGTACCACGCGGCGGTTGGAACTGACCGAAGAGGGCCAGGCTTTTCTCGTTCAGGCGCGCAAGATTCTCGATGCGGTGGAAAGCGCCGAAGAGCAGATGAGGGTGCGCCGGCAGAAACCTGCCGGGCGTTTGCGGGTCAATGCTGCTGCGCCGTTTATGTTGCACGTGGTTGTGCCGCTGGTGGCGGGGTTTCGGGCGCAATACCCGGAGATTGAGCTGGAACTGCACAGCAGCGACCAGATTATCGATCTGCTGGAACAGCGCACCGATGTGGCCATTCGTATTGGCCCGCTACGTGATTCCACCCTGCATGCACGCCCGCTGGGCAGCAATAGCCTGCGCGTACTGGCCAGTCCGGCCTATCTCAAGAGCCATGGCATGCCGAAAAGCGTTGAGGCGCTGAGTGGGCATAGTCTGCTCGGTTTTACCCAACCCGAGAGCCTTAACCAGTGGCCACTGCGCCATGCCCTGGGTGACACCTACAGCATCACCCCGAGCCTTAGCGCCTCCAGCGGCGAAACCTTGCGTCAGCTGGCGTTGAGCGGCGCCGGGATCGTTTGTCTGGCGGACTTTATGACCGCTGCCGACCGCGCCCGTGGTGACCTGGTGCAACTGCTGGCGCGCGATACCGTCGAGGTGCGGCAGCCGATTCATGCGGTGTATTACCGCAACACTGCCTTGGCCTCGCGCATCACCTGCTTTCTTGACTACTTGAGTGCACAGCTGACCTAGCCTGCAGAAGCGCTGTGCAGATTATCGAAAAGATTTCTTGCGAGCCTGTCGATTCCTGTAATTGCCGTTCGACTAACGTACAGAACCCAGCTTTGGGTTTGCGGTCTGCCCTTACACACCCTGGCAAATCTGTAAGGGCAGACGAGTCAACCAATCACGTGAGGACAAGCGCATGCGGTTTATGGTGATAGTCAAGGCAACTGCAGATTCCGAAGCCGGCTTTATGCCCAGAGAGGAGCTGCTGACGGCGATGGGGCGTTACAACGAAGAGTTGGTTGCAGCAGGCGTGATGCTCGCCGGCGAAGGCCTGCAGCCGAGCAGCAAAGGCGCACGAGTAAGGTTCTCCGGCAGCCAGCGCAGTGTTACGGATGGGCCGTTTATTGAAACCAAGGAGCTGATTGCCGGCTTCTGGATTTTTCAGGTGGCGTCTTTGGCGGAGTGCATCGAGTGGGTCAAGCGTTGCCCCAACCCGATGCCAGGCGATAGCGAAATTGAGATTCGGCAGATTTTCGAGGCCGAGGACTTTGGCGATGAATTCACCCCCGAGCTGCGTGAGCAGGAAGAGCGCCTGCGCGCCCAGCTTGAATCGTAGAACCATCACAACCCCGTACTAAGGAGAGTGCTCATGAAGATCCATGCCTATTTGACCTTCGATGGCCAGTGTGAAGCGGCCTTCATCCACTATGCCGACTGCCTGGGCGGTAGCCTGGAGCTGATGCGCATGGGCGAAAGCCCGGAAGCGGCCAATGTGCCAGAGGCGTTTCACGACCGCGTGATGCACGTTTGCCTGACCGTGGGTGACCAGTTGCTGATGGCCTCTGACACCTTCCCCGGTATGCCGTATGAGGGCATCAAGGGCTGTTCGATTTCCCTGCAGGTGAGCAATGTGCCAGAGGCCGAACGCCTCTACGAGGCGCTGTCAGCGGGCGGTTCGGTGCAGATGGAATTGCAACAGACGTTCTGGGCCACACGCTTTGCCATGTTCACCGACCGCTTCGGCGTGGGCTGGATGATCAACTGCACAGTGGATGCGCAGATGGGCTAAGGGCTGTTGCGCTGGCTCTTGAAGGATGCGGCCCAGCGCTGGGCCGCATTGATCGGCCTGCCGTAAGCGGGCCGCTGACTCTGCTCTTGCTCGCTGTTCAGCCACACACGCGGGCGATGGCGCTGGCCAGCTGACCCAGGCGCTCGGCGTCGAGCCCGGCCATATTGGCCCGGCCTGAGCCAACCATATACACGCTGAATTCATCACGCAGACGCTGCACCTGCACGGGCGAGAGCCCGGTGTAGGAGAACATGCCGCGCTGCAGCGCAATATGGGCAAAGCGCTGATTCAGCCCGTAAGGCTGCAACGCCTCGACCAGACCGGCGCGCAGGCTGGCGATGCGCTGGCGCATGGCTTCCACTTCATCCATCCACAGCTGTTTTAGCGTGCTGTCCGCCAGAATGGTCGCGACCACGGCTGCACCGTGAGCGGGCGGGGTGGACCACAGGTTGCGGGCGATAAAGGCCAGCTGGCTGCGTACATCCAGCAGCTTCTCGGCAGTGGCGGCGCAAACAATCAGTGCGCCGGTACGCTCGCGGTACAGACCGAAGTTCTTCGAGCAGGAGCTGGTGATCAGCAGCTCGGGTAATTCGGCGGCAAACAGGCGTACGGCAAAGGCGTCCTGCTCCAGGCCGTCGCCAAAACCCTGGTAGGCAAAGTCGATCAGCGGCAGCAGTTCGCGGGCTTTGACCACCTCCAGCACGCGCTTCCAGTCACGCAGGGTGAGGTCGAAACCGGTCGGGTTGTGGCAGCAGGCGTGCAGCAGCACCACGTCGCCTTTGGGCACGTGGGCTAGGGCGGCAATCATCGCCTCGACATTCAGCTGGTTGTCAGCGCCAACATAGGGGTAATGGCCAGCGCGCAGGCCAGCAGCCGCAAAGATGCTTTCATGGATCGGCCAGGTCGGGTCGCTCAGCCAGATACCCCGGCCCGGCAGGCAGTGGGCAATAAAGTCGGCGCATAGGCGCAGCGCACCGGTACCGCCAGGCGTCTGGGTGGCAGCGGCGCGCTCGGCCAGCAGCGGGCTGTCCACACCTAACACCAGCTGGCTGAGCAGGCTGCCAAACAGCGCATCGCCATGGCCGCCGATATAGCTCTTGGTTGTTTCGCTTTCCACCAGCCGCTGTTCGGCGAGCTTTACCGCCTGGGGAATCGGCGTCAGGCCCTGAGCGTCCTTGTACACACCCACGCCGAGGTCGAGCTTGGCCGGGTTACGGTCGGCGCGATAAGCGTCCATCAAACCGAGAATCGGGTCGCCCGGTACGCGGCTGATGCTGTGGAAATGGCTCACTTGCGGCCCTCGGCGCTGGCGGCCAGTACATCGGTGCGCGCGGCCATGATGAAGTCGTTACGGTGCAGGCCGCGCATTTCATGGCTCCACCAGGTCACGGTGACCTTGCCCCACTCGGTAAGCAGCGCGGGGTGGTGACCGACTTCTTCGGCAATCGCACCGACGGCGTTGGTGAATGCCAGGGCATGGCGGAAGGTGCGGAACAGGTAGACCCGCTCCAGCTCCATATGGTCGCCGCGCACTTCGATATTCCAGTCCGGGATTTCGCGGATCAATTCGGCCAGCTCTTCATCGCTGACTTTCGGCGCATCGGCGCGGCAGGCTTCACATTGGGCTTGGGCAAGGGCGGTCATGTCGGGTTCCTCTGGGGTTCGTGGGCAGAGCATAGAAGGTTAGGGGGCTTGCGGATCAGTTCCCTCTCCCGCTTGCGGGATAGGGTTAGGGAGAGGGTGCCGTTTGGTTCGACCCTCTCCCCAGCCCCTCTCCTATAAATGGGAGAGGGGAGCCAAAACCTACGCCGCTTTCGGTGGAAACTTCGGCGCGTGCAGCCCCAGCTGCATGGCCTGGTGCACCATGGCCATGATGTCCTCGTGGGCCAGTTCGAACAGGCGCTTGAGTTCGGGCAGGACGAAATACAGCGGTTGCAGGATATCGATGCGATATGGCGTGCGCATCGCCTCAACCGGGTCGAAGGCCAGGTGCTGTGGCGTATCGGACAGGCAGTAGAGGGTTTCCTTCGGCGAAGAGAGGATGCCGCCGCCGTAAATGCGTTGCCCCTGGCTGGTGTCGAGCAGGCCGAACTCGATGGTCAGCCAGTACAGCCGGGCCAGGTACACGCGCTCTTCCTTAGTGGCAGCCAGGCCGAGCTTGCCGTAGGTGTGGGTGAATTCGGCGAACCAGGGGTTGGTCAGCAGTGGGCAGTGGCCAAAGATCTCGTGGAAAATGTCCGGCTCCTGCAGGTAGTCCAGTTCCTCGGGCGTGCGGATAAAGGTGGCCACCGGGAATTGCTTGCTGGCCAGCAGCTCGAAGAAGGTCTGGAAGGGAATCAGCGCCGGCACCCGCGCCACACGCCAGCCGGTGGTGGCGGCAAGCACCTGATTGATCTCGCCGAGCTGCGGAATGCGTTCATGAGGCAGGCCAAGCTGCTCGATGCCGTCCAGGTATTCCTGGCAGGCGCGGCCTTCGATCACCTTCAACTGGCGGGTGATCAGGGTGTTCCACACCTGATGCTCGGCCTCCGGGTAATGGATAAAGCCATTGTCATCCGGTTCGCGCGCCTGGTATTGCGTGCTCTTCATCGCTGCCTCCTGCTGGGGCTTTGTTGTTTTATTGGACTCAGGAATACGCCAGGCCGTGCGGTTATGCAGCCCATGGCTGAGTCTGATGCGGGAGGAAAGGTCGGTTATTTCGTAAAGAAATGGTTACGTACGTGGCGATGTGGCGAAGTATCGTCTTGCTGCTGCGCTAGGCTGTCACATATTCTTGACGAATAATCCACCGCACGCGTCGATTTTTCCGCGTTGCGGCCTAACAAGAAGCCTGATCAGAGCCCTGCCATGCGTATCAAAGTCCACTGCCAGAACCGAATTGGCATCCTGCGCGACATCCTCAATCTGCTGGTCGAATACGGCATCAACGTCGCCCGTGGTGAAGTCGGTGGCGAGCAGGGTAATGCCATCTACCTGCACTGCCCGAACCTGATCAACCTGCAATTCCAGTCGCTGCGGCCCAAATTCGAGGCGATTTCCGGGGTGTTCGGGGTCAAGCGTGTCGGCCTGATGCCCAGCGAGCGCCGCCATCTGGAGCTGAATGCGCTGCTCGGCGCGCTGGATTTCCCGGTGTTGTCGATCGATATGGGCGGCAGCATCGTGGCCGCCAACCGTAGCGCCGCACAGCTGTTGGGCGTGCGGGTGGATGAGGTGCCGGGCATTCCGCTGTCGCGCTACGCCGAGGATTTCGACCTGCCGGAGCTGGTGCGCGCCAACAAGTCACGGATCAACGGCTTGCGGGTGAAAGTGAAGGGCGATGTGTTTCTTGCCGACATCGCGCCGCTGCAAACCGAGCATGACGAAAGCGATGCCATGGCCGGTGCGGTGTTGACCCTGCACCGCGCTGACCGTGTGGGTGAGCGCATCTACAACGTGCGCAAGCAGGAGCTGCGCGGCTTCGATTCGATCTTCCAGAGCTCCAAGGTGATGGCTGCGGTGGTGCGCGAGGCGCGGCGTATGGCCCCGCTGGACGCGCCGCTGTTGATCGAAGGCGAAACCGGCACCGGCAAGGAGCTGCTGGCGCGCGCCTGCCACCTGGCCAGCCCGCGCGGGCAGTCGCCGTTTATGGCGCTGAACTGCGCCGGCCTGCCGGAATCCATGGCCGAGACCGAGCTGTTCGGCTACGGCCCCGGTGCTTTCGAGGGCGCGCGGCCGGAAGGCAAACTCGGTCTGCTGGAACTGACCGCAGGCGGTACGCTGTTTCTCGATGGCGTCGGCGAGATGAGCCCGCGCCTGCAAGCCAAGCTGCTGCGTTTTCTGCAGGACGGCTGCTTCCGCCGGGTGGGCAGTGATGAAGAGGTCTATCTGGACGTGCGGGTGATCTGCGCCACCCAGGTGGATCTATCCGAGCTGTGCGCCAAGGGCGAGTTCCGTCAGGATTTGTATCACCGCCTCAACGTGCTCAGCCTGCATATCCCGCCGCTGCGTGAATGCCTGGACGGCCTGCCGCCGTTGGTGGAGCACTTTCTTGATCAGGCCAGCCGGCAGATCGGCTGCCCGCTGCCCAAACTGGCGCCGCAGGTGCTGGACAAACTCAGCCATTACCACTGGCCGGGCAATGTCCGTCAGCTGGAGAACGTACTGTTCCAGGCTGTTTCGCTGTGCGATGGCGGCACGGTCAAAGGTGAACATATACGCCTGCCGGATTACGGTGCGCCGCAGCCGCTGGGCGAGTTCTCGGTGGAGGGCGGCTTGGACGATATTCTCGGACGCTTTGAGAAAGCCGTGTTGGAGCGCTTGTTCCACGATCACCCGAGCAGTCGTCAGTTGGGTAAACGCCTGGGCGTGTCGCACACCACCATCGCCAACAAGCTGCGGCAGCATGGGCTGGGTAAGGAGTAGGGCGCGAGCCTCGAAGGCCGTAGGGTTTAGCGCTAGAGTGTGCTGAGTCGCCCACACCAGGGTGCTGCCGCAAGGATTGCCATGCCGAATATAAACCGCAGTGATGCCCAACAACGCGCCGATGATATCGGTGTGTTCAACCGTGAGTTGGCGCGCCTGGAGGCTGAGCAGGTACTGAGCCTGAGCGATGCCCAGCGCAGTAACTTGCATGCTTATCAGCAGCAGCTGTTGAGCAGCTATCTGAACGCTTTTGATATCGATCACAACACCCAGGCTCGGCAATTGTCGCTGGGTATGCGCATTGCCTCGTTCCTAGGCGCGTTGGCGTTGGCGGCCAGCGTGTTCTTTCTGTTCTACCAGTTCTGGGGGTTGTTCGGCACCGGGAGCCAGGTGGCGATTCTGCTGAGTGCGAGTCTCGCCTCATTCGGTTTGACGCTATGGGTGCAGCGCCGCGACAGCTCGGGCTATTTCAGCAAGCTGGCGGCGCTGGTGGCCTTTACCTGTTTCGTGCTGAACATCGTCATGCTTGGGCAGATCTTCAATATCACCCCATCGAACAATGCCTTGCTGCCCTGGGCGCTTTACGCATTGTTGCTGGCCTATGCCTGTGGTGCGCGGCTGCTGCTGGCGGCAGGGCTCAGTTGCCTGTTGGCGTTTGTGGCGACGCGAATTGGCAGTTGGGACGGCATCTACTGGCTGGGGTTTGCCCAGCGTCCGGAGAACTTCATTCCAGCGGCGCTGCTGATCTTCGTGCTGCCGCTGCTGCTTGATCAGCGCCGCTTCGATGGCTTTGCCGTGATCTATCGGGTATTTGGTTTGCTCGGGGTATTTCTGCCGGTACTGGTGCTGGCGTACTGGGGCGCGGCCAGTTACCTGGATTGGCCGGAAGAGGTGATCGAGACGGTTTACCAGTCGGCCGGCTTTATCCTGGCGGCGTTGATGATCTGGCTGGGTGTGCGTCGTGACTGGACGGATGTGGTGAACACCGGGCTGAGCTTTTTTGTGATCTTCCTCTACACCAAGCTGTTCGACTGGTGGTGGGACAGCATGCCCAAGTACCTGTTCTTCTTGGTGCTGGGCCTGAGCGCGGTGCTTATTTTGCAGGTGCTACGGCGCTTGCGCAGTCGCCATGGACTACTGGGAGGTTGGCAATGAAACGGTCGCGTTACCTGATTGCCGGCCTGCTGCTGATTGGCCTGGTCAATGCCATCGTGTTGTTGGGCGCGGCATGGAATCGCCAGGAACCCGCAGAAAGCAGCCTGCGACTGAGCGAGCGCGAGTTGGGCAATACCTACGCCTATTGGCGCAAGGACAACAGCAGCCTGGCGCTGCGTCTGGATTACCGCTGGCCCAGTCGCGACAGCGAAAACACCTACCTGTCGATCAGCGCCGAGAAAATGGCCGAGCTGGGGTTTGCCTTGCCTGGCGAGCTGAACGATGAAGGCGCACGCCGTTATCGCCGACAACTGGACCGTGATGCATTGCTGGTGCTGGAGCTGGATGGCCCGGCCTATCAGCGCGAAGTGGCCCGGGCTCAGGCAGCCCATGCCGAGGCCGTGCGTTTGGCCAGATCCGTACCCGACAGCCAGGAGCTGCGCGAGGCGGCGGAGTATGCCGGCAAAATGCTTGAGCAAGAACAGCAGCGCGCCAGTCGCTTGCTGGTGGTGGACGTCGGGCTCGATCAGCAGGCGCTGCGCGCGCGTTATCCGGATCGTCAGCGCTATGCCATCGTGCGCGCGATTGTCGAGGCACAGGCCAGCAGCACGGTCACGCCATGGACGGGCGAGGGCGACGACCCGCGTCCGCAAGCACAGCGCTGGGTCTGGCAGTTCGGCGGTTCGGCCGAAACCCCCGGCCTGCAGAGCCTCAATCTGCCGCGGCGTTGGCATGCGACCTTTGCCAACCTGAAGGAATACGACGAGCAAACGGATCAGGGGCATGCCAAACGCTTTAACGCCGAACTGGCCTTTGGCCGGCGTCTGGAGCCCTGGTTCGTCGAACTGACGGCACGCGAGCAGGGGCTGCCTACGACCAAGGTGCAATAGCTCGCAGTGTGTAACCGGGGGAGACTGCAGGTGTTCCAATCCTGCGTGATTTGGATGCAAGCGTTTCTCCATTCCTCCCCCGGAATGATTTGGGTGGCGACCTCTCGGGTCGCCTTTTTTTTGCCCGCGAAAACCCCTAAGACTATCGTCGCAGAGCGTTAAGACCATGGTCGAATGGCCCTCCGGTAGGGGGCTGGCTACAAAATGGCACATAGAACAACAACTACCCACCGAGGTGTTTCTGATGAGTGCTGCGTCCTTGTATCCCGTGCGCCCGGAGGTGGCGGCCCAGTCCCTGACTGATGAGGCAACCTATAAAGCCATGTACCAGCAGTCGGTGATCAACCCCGACGGTTTTTGGCGTGAGCAGGCCAAGCGCATCGATTGGATCAAGCCGTTCACCAAGGTCAAACAGACCTCCTTTGACGATCACCACGTTGATATCAAGTGGTTCGCCGATGGCACCCTGAATGTTTCCTACAACTGCCTGGATCGTCACCTGGAAACCCGTGGCGATCAGGTGGCGATCATTTGGGAAGGCGACGACCCATCCGAGCACCAGGAAATCACCTACCGCCAGTTGCACGAGCAGGTGTGCAAGTTCGCTAACGCCCTGCGTGGCCAGGATGTGCACCGTGGTGACGTGGTGACTATCTACATGCCGATGATCCCGCAGGCGGTGGTGGCGATGCTCGCCTGTACCCGCATTGGTGCGATCCATTCGGTGGTGTTTGGTGGTTTCTCCCCGGAAGCCCTGGCCGGGCGCATCATCGACTGCCAGTCCAAGGTGGTGATTACCGCTGATGAAGGCCTGCGCGGCGGCAAGAAAACTCCTCTGAAAGCCAACGTTGATGACGCGCTGACCAACCCGGAAACCAGCAGCGTGCAGAAGGTTATCGTGTGCAAGCGCACCGCCAGCCCGATCAAGTGGAACCAGCACCGCGACATCTGGTACGAAGACCTGATGGCCGTAGCCTCCAGCCACTGCGCACCGAAGGAAATGGGCGCGGAGGAAGCGCTGTTTATTCTCTACACCTCGGGCTCCACCGGTAAGCCGAAAGGCGTGCAGCACACCACCGGCGGTTACCTGGTGTATGCCGCGCTGACCCATGAACGCGTGTTCGACTACAAGCCGGGCGATGTCTACTGGTGCACCGCCGACGTGGGTTGGGTTACCGGCCACAGCTATATCGTCTACGGCCCGCTGGCCAATGGCGCGACCACGCTGCTGTTTGAAGGCATCCCCAACTACCCGGACATTACCCGCGTGTCGAAGATTGTCGACAAGCACAAGGTTAACATCCTCTACACCGCACCGACCGCGATCCGCGCCATGATGGCGCAGGGTGATGCGGCGGTGGCCGGTGCCGATGGTTCCAGCCTGCGCCTGCTTGGCTCGGTTGGTGAACCGATCAACCCGGAAGCCTGGAACTGGTACTACAAAACCGTCGGCCAGGAGCGTTGCCCGATCGTTGACACCTGGTGGCAAACCGAAACCGGCGGCATCCTGATCAGCCCGCTGCCAGGTGCTACTGCGCTCAAGCCGGGTTCGGCGACCCGTCCGTTCTTTGGTGTGCAGCCAGCGCTGGTGGACAACCTGGGCAACCTGATCGAGGGTGCGGCCGAGGGCAATCTGGTGATCATCGATTCCTGGCCTGGGCAGGCACGTACCCTGTACGGCGACCACGACCGTTTCGTTGATACCTACTTCAAGACCTTCAAGGGCATGTACTTCACCGGTGACGGTGCGCGCCGCGACGAAGACGGCTACTACTGGATCACGGGTCGGGTTGACGACGTGCTCAACGTGTCCGGGCACCGCATGGGCACCGCGGAAATCGAAAGCGCCATGGTCGCTCACCCGAAAGTCGCCGAAGCTGCCGTGGTTGGCGTGCCGCACGACATCAAAGGCCAGGGCATTTATGTCTACGTCACCTTGAATGGCGGCGAGCAGCCATCCGAGCAATTGCGCCAGGAGTTGAAAAACTGGGTGCGCAAGGAAATCGGTCCAATTGCCTCACCGGACGTGATTCAGTGGGCCCCAGGCCTGCCGAAAACCCGCTCGGGCAAGATCATGCGCCGTATCCTGCGCAAGATCGCAACCGCCGAATACGATTCACTCGGCGACATCTCTACGCTGGCCGATCCTGGCGTGGTGCAGCACCTTATCGACACTCACCGCGACATGCAGGCTGCCTGACTTCGGTTGAAACGCCTGTAAACAACGCCCTGTCTCGGCCACAAGCCGGGCAGGGCGTTGTGCGTTGTAGGCTGTTATCGATTTTCATCTGGGTAGTCGGCTGTCACCTGGGCGTAACAGGGCGCACTTTTGTGGGGTGTGCGGGAACGTTTTGCGTCAAAATGGAGCAGCAATTTATCCGTGCTGAAAAATAAAACCACCGAATAAAGCCCGTAATCAGTGGGCTTTTTGAGTTTGGGCGCGTTAATTGCTTTATTAACTGGTTAATTGTCTTTTCTGTCCCTGCATTTTTTTCAGGGGCTGTCAATATCCTCGCTGCACCCGTCCGGGCCTTTTGTAATTACTTGTCGCATTGAAGAAATATCGACTTTCGAGCTGTCGCTAGAATGCCGCTCACCCGGCTGGGGCCGTCCGGTGTCTGCGCAGCGCGCAGCTTGGCGGTGACTCACTACAATTCATAAACGGCTGGATGCGCTGCAACTCTCGCTGCCATTGTCCAATTCACGTTGGGCCATACCCATTCGAAGGAGTCACAAGATGAAGAAGATTGCACTTCTCGGCGCACTGGCGCTGTACATGCTGTCGCCGCTGGCCATGGCCGACGATGCCAAGCCTCTGCGCATCGGTATTGAAGCAGCTTACCCGCCGTTTGCTTTCAAAACTCCAGAAGGTGCCATTAGCGGTTTTGACTACGACATCGGCGTCGCCCTGTGCGAAGAGATGAAAGTTGAATGCAAGTGGATCGAGCAGGAGTTCGACGGCCTGATCCCGGCACTGAAAGTGCGCAAGTTTGATGCCGTGCTGTCGTCCATGTCGATTACTGACGATCGCAAGAAGTCCGTAGATTTCACCGGTAAGTACTACGCCACTCCGGCCAAGCTGGCGATGAAAGCCGGTACCGAGATGAAAGACCCTGCGGTAGATCTCAAAGGCAAGAAGATTGGCGTGCAGCGCTCCTCTGTTTACGACCGTTTTGCCACGGATGTATTTGCGGCGGCAGGTGCCGAGATCGTGCGTTACAGCTCGCAGAACGAAATCTTCCTCGATCTGAACTCTGGCCGCCTGGATGCCACCCTGGCTGACTCGGTGAATATCGACGACGGCTTCCTGAAAACTGACGCCGGTAAAGGCTTTGCGTTTGTTGGCCCGGATTTCACCGACGTCAAATACTTCGGCGAAGGTCAGGGCATTGCCGTGCGCAAGGGCGACAAGGCACTGGCTGACAAGATCAGCGCTGCCATTCTGGCCATCCGTGCCAACGGCAAGTACAAGGAAGTGCAGGACAAGTACTTTGACTTCAACGTCTACGGCGACTGATTGAGTTCGCTCGGTCGTCTTCACTGAAAGTGGCGTAAACCCGCCTTTATTTGAGGTTTACGCCACTTTTTCGTTGTACTCCCAGGCGCCGCCCGGCGTTTGCATGAGGTATTCAGAGCATGCTCAACGGCTACGGCTCGACCATTTTAGAGGGTGCCTGGCTCACCCTGATTCTGGCGCTGACGTCGATGGCGGTTGCCATCGTGTTGGGTTTGCTGGGTGCAGCGTTTCGCCTGTCGCCCATCAAGTGGCTGGCGCTACTGGGGGAAACCTACGCCACGGTGATTCGCGGTATTCCTGACTTGGTGCTGATCCTGCTGATCTTTTACGGCGGTCAGAACTTGGTGAACCATCTGGCACCGATGCTTGGTTACGACGACTACATCGAAATAAACCCGTTTATTGCCGGCGTTTTCACCATGGGCTTTATCTTTGGTGCTTACCTGTCGGAGACCTTCCGTGGGGCCTTTATGGCCATTCCCAAAGGTCAGGCCGAAGCCGGTGCCGCGTACGGCATGAGTGGCATGCAGGTGTTCTTCCGCATTCTGGTGCCGCAGATGATTCGCTTCGCCATTCCTGGTTTCACCAACAACTGGCTGGTGTTGACCAAGGCCACCGCACTGATCTCCGTGGTCGGCCTGCAAGACATGATGTTCAAGGCGAAAAGTGCCGCCGATGCCACCCGCGAGCCCTTCACCTTCTACCTGGCGGTTGCGGCCTTGTATCTGGTGCTGACCAGCGTGTCGCTGCTGGCTTTGCGTTACCTGGAAAAACGTTACTCGGTCGGCATTAAAGCCGCTGATCTGTAAGCGGGGGAGCGCAGCGATGATTTTTGACTACAACGTAATCTTGGAAAACCTGCCGCTGTACTTGGGCGGTGTACTGGTCACCCTGAAAATTCTGCTGATTTCCCTGGTATGTGGTCTGGCTGTGGCCATTCCCCTGGGGCTGATGCGTGTTTCAAAATCGGCCTGGGTTAATTTCCCGGCTTGGCTCTACACCTATGTGATTCGCGGCACCCCGATGCTGGTGCAGTTGTTTCTCATCTATTACGGCTTGGCCCAGTTCGAGGCGATACGTGAGAGTTTCCTCTGGCCATATTTCTCCAGCGCGACCTTCTGTGCCTGCCTGGCGTTTGCCATCAACACCAGTGCTTACAGCGCAGAGATTCTCGCGGGCAGCCTGAAGGCCACGCCGCATGGTGAGATTGAAGCGGCGAAAGCCATGGGCATGTCGCGTTTTAAGCTGTACCGCCGGATTCTCCTGCCGTCGGCGCTGCGCCGCGCACTGCCGCAGTACAGCAACGAAGTAATCATGATGCTGCATACCACCTCGCTAGCCTCGATCGTCACCCTGATCGACATCACTGGCGCGGCACGCACTGTCTTCTCGCAGTATTACCTGCCGTTTGAGGCGTTTATCACCGCCGGTCTGTTCTACCTGTGCCTGACCTTTATCCTTGTCCGTCTGTTCAAGTTGGCCGAGCGCCGCTGGTTGGCCTACCTGGCACCGCGCAAAGCCTGAGGAGCAGAGCATGCAGCGTATCGATCATCCATTGCCCTGGGGCTGCCCCGGCACTGAACGCCGCTTGAGCGTGTTCCGTTTCGGCCATGGCCCGTGCAAGGCCTATATCCAGGCCTCGTTGCATGCCGATGAGCTGCCGGGGATGCGCGTGGCGGTGGAGCTCAAGCGCCGCCTGCGTGAGCTGGAAGCCCAGGGGCGACTGACCGGGGTGATCGAACTGGTGCCGGTGGCCAACCCGATTGGTCTGGGACAGATGTTCCAGGCCAGCCATCAGGGCCGTTTCGAACTGGGCAGCGGGAAGAACTTCAATCGCGACTTCCCTGACCTGGCTGCCGCCATTGCGCCAGCGTTACACGGTTGCCTGGGGCAGGACGGGCCGAGCAATGTGCGGATGATTCGCACGGCCATGCTCGCTGCGCTGGAGGCCTTGCCTCCCGCATGCTCAGAGCTGCAAGGTCTACAGCGCCTGTTACTGAAACATGCCTGCGATGCCGATGTGGTGCTCGACCTGCACTGTGATTTCGATGCTGCCGTGCATCTGTACCTGCTGCCACAGCAATGGCCACAGCTGCGCACCCTGGCCGCCCGTTTGCAGGCCGGTGCTGCGCTGACCGTCGAGGACTCTGGCGGCAATTCCTTTGATGAGGCATGCGCTTTGCCCTGGGTCAATCTGGCCCGACAGTTTCCTCAGGCGGTGGTGCCAATGGCCAGCCTGGCGGTGACCGTCGAGCTGGGCGGCATGGCCGATACCGGTAAGCGTGAGGCCGAGGCCAGCGCCGAAAGCATTCTGGCGTTCCTTGCCGAACAGGGCCTGATCGCCGGTGACTGGTCGGCCGCACCCGCTGAAAGCTGCGAGGCCACGCCCTTTGCCGGTGCGCAGTATGTGTATGCGCCACATGCCGGGGTGGTGAGTTTTCTGCAACCGGTGGGCGCGCGGGTTAAGGCCGGTGATCCCTTGTTCGAGGTGATCGATCCATTGGACGATCGCCACACCACCGTCTGCGCTGCCACAGACGGTGTGCTCTATGCGCGCGAACGGTTGCGTTTTGCCCAGCCCGGTTTGTGGCTGGCCAAGGTGGCCGGTCGTACCCCTATTCGCCAGGGTCGCTTGCTCAGCGACTGATTCAAGAGAGTGGAAACCATGTACAAACTTGAAGTTCAGGATCTGCACAAGCGCTACGGCAGCCATGAAGTATTGAAGGGCGTGTCGCTGGCCGCCAAGGCCGGCGATGTGATCAGCATCATTGGCTCCAGTGGCTCGGGCAAGAGTACCTTCCTGCGTTGCATCAACCTGCTGGAACAGCCACACAGCGGCAAGATTCTTCTCAACAACGAAGAGCTGAAATTAGTCGCCAACAAGGACGGTGGCCTAAAAGCCGCTGATCCCAAGCAGCTGCAGCGCATGCGTTCGCGCCTGTCCATGGTGTTCCAGCACTTCAACCTTTGGTCGCACATGAGCGCCCTGGAAAACGTCATGGAAGCCCCGGTGCACGTGCTCGGCATGAGCAAGAAGGACGCCCTCGAAAAAGCCGAGCACTACCTGAACAAGGTCGGTGTGGCGCATCGCAAAGACGCCTATCCCGCGCACATGAGTGGTGGTGAGCAGCAGCGTGTGGCGATTGCCCGCGCCTTGGCGATGGAGCCTGAGGTGATGCTGTTCGACGAGCCGACGTCGGCCCTTGACCCGGAATTGGTTGGCGAAGTTCTCAAGGTAATGCAGGACTTAGCCCAGGAAGGCCGTACCATGGTGGTGGTGACTCACGAAATGGGCTTTGCCCGCGAAGTGTCCAACCAGTTGGTGTTCCTTCACAAAGGCGTGGTGGAAGAGCGCGGTTGCCCGCGTGAGGTGTTGGCCAATCCACAATCTGAATCGCCCCTAGTTTCGTAGACACCTCCAGGCCTCATAATGCGGCCCATTAGGAGGTGCCATGAGTAACCCGCGTTATCCCGAAGAATTCAAAATCGAAGCAGTCAAGCAGGTGACCGAACGGGGTCTGCCGGTGGCTGAGGTAGCTGCTCGCTTGGGCATGTCGACACACAGTCTGTATGCCTGGGTGAAGCGCTACAGCAAGCCCCAAAAGCAGCGGGCACAAGAAGACGATCAACACGCTGAGTTACGTCGCCTGCGTGCTGAACTCAAGCGCGTGACCGAAGAGCGAGACATCCTAAAAAAGGCCGCCGCGTACTTTGCCAAGGAGTGCGGCTGAAGTACGCCTTCATCAGTCAGCTATCCGCAGACTATTCGGTTCGCCGTCTGTGCCTGACCCTGAAAGTACATGCCAGCGGTTACTACGCCTGGCTGTCTGAGCCGAAGTCGGCACGAGCTAAGGATGATCAGCGTCTGCTGGGTTTGATCAAGCACTCCTGGTTAGAAAGCGGTGGCGTCTATGGTTACCGCAAAATCCATGACGACCTGCGTGAGCTGGGAGAACAGTGCGGCAGGCATCGCGTTGCTCGATTAATGCGCCAGGAAGGACTGCGCTCGCAGACAGGGTATCGGCGTCGACCGGGCCGTTATGGTGGTAAGCCTCCAGTGGCCTCTCCGAATCATCTTGAGCGTCGATTCAATGTCACCGAACCCAACAAGGTCTGGGTTACGGACATAACCTACATCCGCACCTATGAGGGCTGGTTGTATTTGGCGGTGGTGCTCGACCTGTTTTCGCGGCAGGTAATTGGCTGGTCAATGAAGCCGCAGATGACCAGCGACCTGGCTATTGATGCATTGCTGATGGCGGTTTGGCGGCGTAAGCCCAAGCTGGAAGTAATGATTCACTCAGATCAGGGTAGCCAGTTCAGCAGCGGCGACTGGCAGAGTTTCCTGAAAGCCAACAACTTGCTTGGCAGCATGAGCCGACGTGGCAACTGCCATGACAATGCGGTAGCGGAAAGCTTTTTCCAGCTGCTGAAACGGGAGCGGGTCAGGCGAAAGATCTATAGCACTAGGCAGGATGCTCGCGCTGATGTGTTCGACTACATCGAGATGTTTTACAACCCAAAACGCCGACATGGTTTCAACAACCAGCTGTCACCGGTAGAGTTTGAGAAGCGACATTTACTGAGCCTGGAAAGTGTCTAGGAAATCCGGGGCGATTCAATCCGAGCGTTTGCAGCAGTTCCTCTCGGGCAGTCTCAAATAACCAGTGGCAACTGCTGTAGCCATTTCTGCTATGCCCATAATTGCCAACTGAGCCTAAACTGCCCCTCATGAACTCCCACCGAATTGGCTTTCTGCTTTGGCCCTCCACCAAGCCGTTGACCCTGGCCTTGGCCGAAGAAGCGCTGCGTGTCGCTCAGCGCGTCCACCCCGAGGTGGTCTACGAGCTGGTGTTTCTGCAGGCTGAAGCGCCCCTTGCAGGGGCCTGGCAACTGCCGGGTGAGTCTTGGGTGGGCAAGCTTGAAGGTTGCCAGAAGCTTTTCCTGCTGGCGGATGAGCCGCCTGGGCCGATACCGGTGGCGTTATCCGCAGCGCTCAAACACGTGGTACGCGGCGGCTGTGTGGTCGGGGCGATCGCCGCTGGCGTCTATCCCCTGGCGCAACTGGGGCTGCTTGATGGTTACCGCGCGTCGGTGCACTGGCGTTGGCAGGATGATTTCAGTGAGCGCTTCCCCAAGGTAATTGCCACCAGCCACTTGTTTGACTGGGACCGTGATCGCTTGAGTGCCTGTGGTGGCTTGGCGGTCCTCGACTTACTGCTGGCCTTGTTGGCCCGCGACCATGGCGCTGAGCTGGCGGGCGCGGTGTCGGAAGAGTTAGTGGTTGAGCGTATCCGCGAAGGCGGCGAGCGCCAGCGCATTCCGCTGCAGAACCGTCTGGGCTCCAGCCACCCCAAGCTGACCCAGGCCGTGCTGCTGATGGAAGCCAATATCGAAGAGCCGCTGACCACCGATGAAATCGCCCAGCACGTGTGCGTGTCACGCCGTCAGCTGGAACGTATTTTCAAGCAGTACCTCAACCGCGTACCCAGCCAGTACTACCTGGAATTGCGCCTGAACAAAGCGCGCCAGTTGCTGATGCAGACCAGCAAATCGATCATCCAGATCGGCCTGTCCTGCGGTTTCTCCTCCGGACCACACTTCTCCAGCGCCTACCGCAACTTCTTCGGCGCCACGCCGCGTGAAGACCGTAACCAGCGCCGCAGCAACAGCCCATTCGAGCTGACCTCAACGCCCATCGAACGCGGCTGAGTTTCCTTTCAGGGCATTCGTTCTCGACGCGCTGTGTCCTTGCCGCTGGGCGGCAGTGGCGAACAGTCTGCTGCGGCTTTGCGCAGCAGACGTTGCGTGGCACTGACCAGCCAGCAGGTGAGGATAAATGGCATGGTCAGCGCCGGTAGGCCAAGAGCGCTGAAACCCGGTTGCAGCACCAGCGCCAGGGCGATGCCCAGAGCCGGCAGCCAAGGGCGGCGATGCACCTGGCTGAGCGCGATAGCCGCCAGGGCGGCGTTATAGCCATACAGGCCAGTGAGAGCGCTTTGCTGCGGCAGCCCTTGATACAGCGCCAGCGCCAAGCCGCCCGTGGAGCCGAGCAATGCCCAGCAAGCGGCGCGTCGGTCCGCCAGAAGCAGACCCAGCAACAGACAGACACCGGCTAATGGTTGATCGAGAAAAATCACCTGGCCCAAGCCGCGCGCCATGGCAATCAGGCTGGCCCACCAGTCCAGTGGTTGCGTGTCACTGGCTACGGCCTGCGCCAGCTCAAGCTGCAGAACAGGTGCCTGCCACAGCAGCAGCCAGCTCAGGCCGACAAAGGGAAAGGTGAAGGCAGGCAGCCACTGACGCTCGCGTATGCACCGCATCCATACGCTCAGTAGCAGGCTAGAGGTCCCGGAAGTGACGATGATCAGCAGCGGCAACAGCGCTGACCAGGCGAACTGCAGGCTGATCAGCATGCCCAGCAGTACGCCGTTATAGCCGTACAACCCGAGTTCGATGTCGGCTTTGGCATAACCGCGACGCTGCGCCGTCAGGGTGCTGCTGAGACAACCCAATAATGCACCGCCAAGCAATTGCGGTGCACTGATGGCAATCGCCAGGAGCACCAGCAGGCCGCAGCCAGAGTGGGCTTGCAGAAAAATCTGACTGAAGCCGTTGAGCAGGGTGCGAAAGCCCTGCAAGGCGTGGGTGGGAAGCGGTAATGGCGACATACAGAGCAACCTGAGTAAACAATCACCGGGGTCGGGAATAAAAAGAGGCACCCACCGCGGGAACAGTGAGTGCCTTCAAACTGGCAAAGCCAGCGTGGGAGTGGTGCGCTGCGGCGGTGCTGGAGCCTGTCGCAGCGCTTTTGATCAATGCAGGATTTCAATCCGCAGGCTGTTGGTGCTGCCGGGTTGGCCAAATGGCTCGCCTGCCGTAATCACCACGGTGTCACCGGTGTTCGCCAGCCCAGCCGAGCGGGCGGTTTCCAGGGCGGTGCGGGTGACTTCCTCGACCTTGTTCAGGCGTGCATTGACCACCGAATATACCCCCCAGGCCACACTCAGGCGGCGAGCGGTGTCGAGGTTCGGGGTCAGGCTGAGGATCGGCGCTTTTGGCCGCTCGCGTGAAGCGCGCAGGCTGGAGTTGCCCGACTCGGTGTAGTTCACCAGCGCAGCCACTGGCAGGATGCTGCTGATGCGGCGGATGGCGCAGCTGATCGCATCCGAGGCGGTGGCTTCGGCCTGCGGGCGGCTGACATCCAGCTGCGCCTGGAAGTCCGGGCCGTTCTCCACCTGGCGGATGATCTTGCTCATCATCTGCACGGCTTCCTGCGGGTAGTCACCGGAAGCGGTTTCCGCCGACAGCATCACCGCATCGGCACCTTCGGCCACGGCATTGGCCACGTCGGTAACCTCGGCGCGGGTTGGTGCCGGGGAGAAGCGCATGGATTCGAGCATCTGCGTAGCCACCACCACCGGCCGGCCGAGCTGGCGGCAGGTGCGGATGATGTCTTTCTGAATGCGCGGCACATTTTCCGCCGGCACTTCCACACCCAGGTCGCCACGGGCGACCATGATCGCGTCGCACAGGCGGGCGATTTCTTCCAGGTGAATCACCGCCGATGGTTTCTCGATCTTGGCCATCAGCGCGGCCTTGCCCTGAATCAACTCGCGGGCTTCGATGATGTCTTCCGGGCGCTGCACGAACGACAGCGCCACCCAGTCCACGCCCAGCTCCAGGCCGAAACTCAGGTCGCGGCGATCCTTCTCGGTCAGCGGGCTGAGTTGCAGCACGGCCTCTGGCACGTTGACGCCCTTGCGGTCGGACAGCTCGCCACCGGCGATCACTTCAGTAATCACTGCATCGCTGTGCTTGGCGGTGACCTGCAAGCGCAGGCGGCCATCGTCGAGCAGCAGGCTCATGCCCGGTTGCAGCGCTTCGATGATTTCCGGGTGCGGAAGGTTGACCCGGTTGACGTCGCCCGGGGTACTGTCCAGATCCAGACGCAGGGTCTGGCCGCGTTGCAGGATGACTTTGCCCTCGGCAAAACGGCCGACGCGCAGCTTCGGCCCTTGCAGGTCCATCAGGATGCCAATCGGAGTGTTCAGCTGTTTTTCGACTTCACGCACCCAGTTGTAACGCTCGGCGTGGTCGGCGTGCTCGCCGTGGCTGAAGTTGAGGCGGAACAGGTTGACCCCGTTTTCCACCAGTTGGCGGATGTCGTCGATGGTTTTGATCGCTGGGCCAAGGGTGGCGAGGATCTTTACTTTCTTGTCGGCGTTCATTGGGCAGAATCCTCAAGGATGAAAATGGCGCGAAAATCGTTGACGTTGGTACGCGTCGGTCCGGTGACGATCAATTGATCGAGAGCGGCGAAGTAGCCATAGCCGTTGTTGTTATCCAGTTCATCGCTGCTGCTCAGGCCCAGGGCGTGGGCGCGGGCATAGCTGTCGGGGGTCATGATGGCCCCGGCGTTGTCTTCTGAACCGTCAATGCCATCGGTGTCGCCAGCCAGGGCGTAGATGCCAGCCAGACCCTTGAGGCTGTCGGTGAGGCTCAGGAGAAATTCGGCATTGCGCCCGCCACGGCCATTGCCGCGCACGGTCACGGTGGTTTCACCGCCGGAGAGAATCACGCAGGGCGCCTTGATCGGCTGGCCATGCAGGCGCACCTGTTTGGCAATGCCGGCATGCACCTTGGCCACTTCCCGCGATTCGCCCTCCAGATCACCGAGGATGAGCACCGGGAGGCCTGCTGCACGGGCTTTGGCCGCTGCGGCGTCGAGGGATTGCTGCGGGCGGGCGATCAGCTGGAAGTGGCTGCGGGCCAGGCACGGGTCGCCCGGTTTGACGGTTTCCGAGGCAGGATTGAGCAGCCAGGCACGCACGTTGGCCGGAATCTCTATCTGATAGCGGGTGAGAATCGCCAGGGCTTCGGCCGAGGTGGTCGGGTCGGCCACGGTCGGGCCTGAGGCGATCACCGTGGCTTCATCGCCCGGAACATCGGAAATCGCGTAGGTGTAGACGCTGGCCGGCCAGCTGGCTTTGGCCAGGCGACCGCCTTTGATGGCGGAAAGGTGCTTGCGCACACAGTTCATTTCGCCAATCGACGCGCCGGACTTGAGCAGCGCCTTGTTGATCGCCTGTTTGTCTTTCAGGCTGATGCCGGCAGCGGGCAGGGCGAGCAGGGAAGAACCACCGCCGGAGAGCAGGAAGATCACCCGGTCGGATTCGCTGAGGTTGCTGACCAGCTCCAACACGCGGCGCGCCACGCGCTCACCGGCGTCGTCCGGCACCGGGTGCGCCGCTTCGACCACTTCGATTCTTTGGCAGTTGGCGCCGTGCTCGTAACGGGTAACCACCAGGCCGGAGACTTCGCCTTGCCATTCCTGCTCAATCACTTCGGCCATTGCCGCGGCGGCTTTGCCAGCGCCGATCACGATAACGCGGCCGCTGCGATATTCCGGCAGGTAGTCAGCCAGAACCTGGCGCGGGTGGGCGGCGTCGATGGCGCTGGCGAACAGTTCGCGCAGCAAGGACGTTGGATTGAAAGACGGATCGATAGACATGGTGATCTCTCTTGGTCTGGATCAACTTCGATTCTAGTGTGCAGCGCCCTGTGCCAAGACGCTGCGCACTAGAATCGACCCACCCGGCAGGCAGGCCGTGACACCGCCTGCCGGACAGATCGAAAGGGTTGTTTCAGTGCGGCTGACCCCGCCCTGAAACCTGTTACTTACTCACCACGGATGTTGAAGTTGGCCATGTGTTCCAGGCCTTTGATCAACGCCGAGTGGTCCCAGTTGCTGCCACCGATGGCTGCACAGGTGCTGAACACTTGCTGGGCGTTGGCGGTGTTGGGCAGGTTGAGGCCCAGTTCGCGCGCGCCGGCCAGGGCCAGATTGAGGTCCTTCTGGTGCAGGCTGATACGGAAGCCTGGGTCGAAGGTGCCCTTGATCATGCGCTCACCGTGCACTTCAAGGATCTTCGAGCCGGCGAAACCGCCCATCAGCGCTTCACGCACCTTGGCAGGATCAGCACCGTTTTTCGCGGCGAACAGCAGGGCTTCAGCCACAGCCTGGATGTTCAATGCAACGATGATCTGGTTGGCGACCTTGGCAGTCTGGCCGTCACCGTTACCGCCGACGCGAGTAATGTTCTTGCCCATGGCCTGGAACAGCGGCAGCGCGCGTTCGAAGGCATTCGGGCAACCGCCGACCATGATCGACAGGGTGGCGGCCTTGGCACCGACTTCACCGCCGGATACCGGGGCGTCGAGGTAGGCCGCGCCAGTGGCTTTGATTTTCTCGGCGAACTGCTTGGTGGCGGTCGGCGAGATCGAGCTCATGTCGATCACCACTTTGCCAGCGCCCACGCCTGCGGCTACGCCGTCGGCGCGGAACAGCACGTCTTCAACCTGTGGGGTGTCCGGCACCATGATGATGATAAATTCGGCTTCCTGCGCCACTTCGCGCGGGTTGGCCAGGCCGATGCCGTTGTTGCCCAGCAAGTCAGCCGGAGCCTTGTCGAAGTGCTCGGAGAAGAACAGGGTGTGCCCGGTATTTTGCAGGTTCTGCGCCATAGGCTTGCCCATGATGCCGGTGCCGATAAATCCGATTTTTGCCATGAGAAATATCCTCTGATTCAGATTGCGTTGTGTGCTTTCATCCAGCCGAGGCCGGCTGCGGTGGTGGTGGCCGGCTTGTATTCACAGCCGATCCAGCCCTGGTAGCCAATGCGGTCCAGGTGCTCGAAGAGGAAGCGGTAGTTGATCTCGCCAGTGCCCGGCTCGTTGCGGCCCGGGTTGTCGGCCAATTGCACATGGTTGATCACGGCAAGGTTGGCCTCGACGGTACGCGCCAGGTCACCTTCCATGATTTGCATGTGGTAGATGTCGTATTGCAGGAACAGGTTGGGACTTGCGACCTTGTCGCGAATGGCCAGCGCCTGCTTCGTGGTGTTCAGGTAGAAGCCTGGGATATCGCGGGTGTTGATCATTTCCATGACCAGCTTGATGCCAGCGGCTTGCAGTTTTTCGGCGGCAAACTTCAGGTTGTCGACAAAGGTCTGCTCGACGGTGGCGCAATCCAGACCTTGCGGGCGGATACCGGCCAGGCAGTTGATCTGCGTGTTGCCGAGTACCTTGGCGTAGGCGATGGCCTTGTCTACGCCGGCGCGAAATTCTTCAACGCGGTCGGGGTGGCAGGCGATACCACGCTCACCCTTTGCCCAATCGCCAGCCGGCAGGTTGAACAGCACCTGCTCCAGGCGGTTGCTATCCAGACGCGCCTTGATCACCTCAGCCGGAAAATCATAGGGGAACAGGTATTCGACACCGCTGAAGCCGGCAGCTGCAGCAGCATCGAAACGCTCCAGGAAGTCCACTTCGGTGAACAGCATGGACAGGTTGGCAGCAAAACGAGGCATGTGGCGCTCCTATTTTCGTAGCCCGGATGCAATCCGGGGGTTGTAGTCTTTCCCGGATTACATCCGGGCTACGTCATCGAGGTAGGGTGCGCCGTGCGCACCAACGGTACGCTTCGGTATGGCGGTGCGCGTGGCGCACCCTACGGATCAATCGAGCAGCGAGATGGCAGTCGGGGCATCGACGCCGCGCTCGGCCAGTTCTTCGAACTCGTTGACGGCGTTGATTTCGGTACCCATGGAGATGTTGGTGACACGCTCCAGGATAATTTCCACCACCACCGGTACGCGGTGCTCGGCCATCAGGCGCTTGGCTTCGGCAAAGGCGTTTTGCAGTTCGTTCGGGTCGAACACGCGGATGGCCTTACAGCCCAGGCCTTCCACCACGGCAACGTGGTCAACGCCGTAACCGTTGATTTCCGGCGCGTTGATGTTCTCGAACGCCAGCTGTACGCAGTAGTCGATCTCAAAGCCGCGCTGCGCCTGACGGATCAGACCCAGGTAGGAGTTGTTCACCAGCACGTGGATGTACGGCAGGTTGAACTGCGCGCCCACCGCCAGCTCTTCGATCATGAACTGGAAGTCGTAGTCGCCAGACAGCGCCACAACCTTGCGGGTCGGGTCGGCCTTGACCACACCCAGCGCTGCCGGAATGGTCCAGCCCAGCGGGCCGGCCTGGCCACAGTTGATCCAGTGACGCGGCTTGTAGACGTGGAGGAACTGCGCGCCGGCGATCTGCGACAGACCGATGGTGGTGACGTAGCAGGTGTCCTTGCCGAACGCTTCGTTCATCTCTTCGTACACGCGCTGCGGCTTGGCTGGCACGTTGTCGAAGTGGGTCTTGCGCTGCAGGGTGCGCTTGCGCTCACGGCAGCTATCCAGCCAGGCGCTGCGATCTTTCAGCTTGCCAGCAGCTTTCCACTCGCGGGCCACTTCCAGGAAGGCGTCCAGCGCCGAACCAGCATCGGAAACGATGCCCAGGTCCGGGTTGAATACACGGCCAATCTGCGTCGGTTCGATGTCGACGTGGATGAACTTGCGGCCTTCGGTGTAGACATCAACCGAACCGGTGTGGCGGTTGGCCCAGCGGTTACCGATACCGAACACCAGGTCGGAAGCCAGCAGGGTGGCGTTGCCGTAACGGTGCGAAGTCTGCAGGCCGACCATGCCGACCATCAGCTTATGGTCATCCGGGATCACGCCCCAACCCATCAGGGTCGGTACCACCGGCACGCCGGTCAGTTCGGCGAACTCCACCAGTTTGTCGGCGGCGTCGGCATTGAAGATACCGCCACCGGCGACCAGCAGCGGACGCTCGGCTTCGTTGAGCATGGCGATGGCTTTTTCTGCCTGCACGCGGTTGGTCGACGGTTTAGCCAGTGGCAGCGGCTCGTAGGCGTCGATGTCGAATTCAATTTCGGCCATCTGCACGTCGAACGGCAGGTCGATCAGCACCGGGCCAGGACGACCGCTGCGCATTTCATAGAAGGCCTTCTGGAAGGCGCGCGGCACTTGGCCCGGCTCCATCACGGTGGTGGCCCACTTGGTCACCGGCTTGACGATGCTGGTGATGTCAACGGCCTGGAAGTCTTCCTTGTGCATACGGGCACGCGGCGCTTGACCGGTGATGCACAGAATTGGAATGGAGTCGGCGCTGGCCGAGTACAGGCCGGTGACCATGTCAGTGCCAGCAGGGCCGGAGGTGCCGATGCACACACCGATGTTGCCGGCATTGGTGCGGGTATAACCCTCAGCCATGTGCGAGGCACCTTCGACGTGGCGAGCCAGGACGTGGTCGATACCACCGACTTTTTTCAGTGCAGCGTACAGGGGGTTGATGGCGGCGCCGGGGATGCCGAACGCAGTGTCAACGCCTTCGCGGCGCATCACCAGTACGGCGGCCTCGATTGCTCTCATTTTGGCCATTGTCTTGTGCCTCGTTTGTTATCAGATTGTATACAAAACAGCTGGCTTGGATTCTATTCATGGCCTGACCTTCTGGTCAACACGTTTTCTCGCCAAGCCGCTGCCTGGCAAAAAATCTTTTAAAACAAGCGTTTTAGCTGGGGTGCTTGATCTGATGCGGAAATAGATGCGTATAACTGTATACAAATGCTATTTGTATTGTATTCGACTATTGAGTTTTTTGTTTCTGGTGGGATAGTGGTGGCGAGCTTTGGATTGCCCGGCAGCTGTCAGTCACCCTGTAGACGCTGTGGTGCCGGGTGTTTCGTAGGATTTATAAAATCGAGGAAGACCCAACATGAGTACGTTGAATCTGCAAATCGCCACCACCATCAGTAACCGCGCCCTGGCGGTCGGCCGGGAAATTTCCGCCGCACCGCTGACCGTGGCCGTACTGGATGTCGGTGGGCACCTGATCAGCCTGCAGCGTGAAGACGGGGCCAGCCTGCTGCGCCCGCAAATCGCCATTGGCAAGGCCTGGGGGGCGCTTGCGTTGGGCAAGGGCTCGCGCCTGATCGCCGCCGACGCGCAGCAGCGCCCGGCGTTTATCGGTGCGGTGAACAACCTGGCCGATGGTCAGCTGGTGCCGGCACCCGGTGGTGTGCTGATTCGTGATGAGCACGGTGAAGTGATCGGCGCAGTCGGCATCACTGGCGATACCTCGGATATCGATGAGCAGTGCGCGGTCAGTGCGGTCGAGTCGGTGGGCCTCAAGCCAGATGCAGGTATCGCTGCCTGATAATTTGTGGAAGGGGCTTTCGGCTCGGGCATCCTGCTTCGCTCTACCTCCTGCATCCATGCAGTCGTAGCCGCGACTGAAGTAACTAAAAGCTCGCCGCTAAAGCGCCTCCCACAGGTCTGCTGTATGTGGAACAGCAATAAAAAACGGTGGATACCTTGAGGGGGGCCACCGTTTTTTATGCGCGTTTAACCAAGGGTCTGGGGAGCAATCGGCTTACGCGTTAGTGACCTGCTCGGACGGGCTGGGCTGGGTTTCGTCGATTTCGCAGCCTTTGATCACCAGGCGGATGATGGTCTGCGCGGCGGCTTCGTAGTCGGCTTCGTCCAGGCTGGCCTTGCCGGTGACGGTGGATATCTGCCAGTCGAAGTCGGCGTAGGTCTGGGTCGCGGCCCAGATGCTGAACAGCAGGTGGTGCGGGTCAACCTTGGCCATCAGTCCTTGGTCGATCCAGCCCTGGATGCAGGAGATGTTGTGTTTGGCCTGGGCGTTCAGTTGCGCAGTCTGATCAGCAGACAGGTGCGGCGCGCCGTGCATGATCTCGCTGGCGAATACCTTGGAGGCGGAGGGCAGTTCGCGGGAAATGCGGATTTTCGAACGGATATAGCCGCGCAGCACATCAGCGGGTTTACCGGGCTGATTGAACGGTGCAGAGGCTTCCAGCAGCGGTTCGATGATGCTTTCCAGCACTTCGCGGTAGAGGTTTTCTTTCGACTTGAAGTAGTAGTAGACGTTGGGCTTGGGCACCCCGGCCTTGGCGGCGATATCGCTGGTCTTGCTGGCGGCAAAGCCCTTGTCGGCAAACTCCTCACTGGCTGCGCGCAAAATCAGCTCTTTGTTACGCTCGCGAATACTGGTCATAAGCCTCGTTGCTTCTGTCTATCGCCCGGCGTTGGGCAGCGCGAGGGATGGTAGCACCGGCTTTGTACGGCGCTCAAGGCATGCAGGCTGGGCCTTGCAGGGCTATCTGACCTGTGAGTCAAGTTGTTGTATACAAAATCATGATTTTCTGTTTTTATCTTGCTATCTGCATTCATAACAAGAAGTCTCGGCTCGTTGAGCTTCAGGAGACATGCCGTGAGCAATCAGCTGGTTGACCCCTTCGGTCGGCGCATCACCTACCTGCGGTTATCGGTTACCGATCGCTGCGACTTCCGCTGCACGTATTGCATGAGTGAGGACATGGTGTTCGCCCCGCGCGAGCAGATCCTCAGCCTGGAAGAGCTGTATAGCGTGGCCGATGCCTTTATCGGTCTTGGGGTCAAACGCATCCGCATTACCGGTGGTGAGCCACTGGTGCGCAAGAACCTGCTGAGCCTGCTGACTCGCCTGGGTCAGCGCGCAGAGTTGGAAGACCTGGCCATCACCACCAATGGCTCGCAACTGGCCGAGCTGGCACCGCAACTGCGCGCAGCTGGGGTCAAACGCCTGAATGTCAGCCTCGACTCATTGCAGCGCGAGCGCTTTGCCGCCTTTACCCGGCGCGACAAGCTCGACCAGGTGCTGGAAGGCATCGAGGTGGCACGTACGGCGGGTTTTCGCAAAATCAAACTCAACGCCGTGGTGCAGAAAGACCGTAACGATGACGAAGTGCTCGATCTGGTCGAGTTCGCTATGGCGCGTGGCCTGGACATCAGCTTTATCGAAGAAATGCCCCTGGGCAGTATTTCCAGCCACCAGCGCGAGCAGACCTTCTGTTCCAGTGATGACGTGCGTGCGCGCATCGAGCAGCGTTATGCCCTGGTGCGCAGCAGCAAGCTGACCGGCGGCCCCTCGCGCTACTGGCAAGTGGTCGGCAGCGACACCCAGGTCGGCTTTATCTCCCCCCACAGCCACAACTTCTGCGGTGACTGCAACCGCGTACGGGTCACTGCTGAGGGCAAGTTGGTGCTGTGTCTGGGGCATGAAAATGCTCTGGATCTCAAGGGCCTGATGCGTGCCCATCCCGGCGACAGCCAGCGCCTGCGCGAAGCCTTGCTCAATGCCCTGCAACTGAAGCCTGAACGTCACCACTTCGAGAGCGATAGCCAGGTGCAGGTGGTGCGCTTTATGAGCATGACCGGCGGCTAGCGCTGCCTTTCTTCACTCCCAATCCACATCACACTTAACAGGAGGTTTGCTGTGAAGCCTTTGCACGTCTGCAGTTTGTTCGCCGTAATCTGTTCCACCGCCGTCCAGGCTGAAAGCTATGTGATCGGTGTCGAGAAACTGGCCTTCGCCCCGCATTACAGCATTGACGCGCAGGGCCAGTACCAGGGGTTTGCCCGTGATCTGTTTGACCTGTTTGCCCAGAAAAGCGGGGTGGAGCTGAGTTACAAGGTGCTGCCGGTCGAGCAGTTGCTGCCTGCGCTGCTCAATGGTCAGGTAGACCTGAAGTACCCGGACAGCGACACCTGGGCGCAGACACAGAAGGCTGGTAAGCCACTGATCTACAGCCAGGCTGTGGTCGACTATGTTGATGGCGTGCTGGTGGCGCCGCAGCTTCTGGGTCAGCCAATTGAGCAGGTTAAACTTCTGGCCATGGTCAATGGCTGGACCCCTTGGGGCTATCAGGAGCGGATCGATGCCGGGCAGATCGATCTGACCTACAGCGATGACCTGCGCCAGATGATTCGCCAGGCGTTGAAGAAAGATACCGACGGTGCCTATTTCAACGTGGTGGTGGCCACCCATTACTTGGACAACATCCGTGCTCGGCCTGGTGCCCTGGTATTTGACCCAACGCTGCCGCACAACCGTGGCAGCTTTAAGCTTTCAACCCTCAAGCACACCGCCTTGATGCAGCGCTTTGACCGTTTTCTGGTCGAGCAGAAGAGCGAAATTGCCGCGCTGAAAGAACAGTACAAAGTCGAGGCCAATCTGGATCCCGAGCGTATCGGCCTGGAGCAATGGAAGCTGGATTTCCTGGAGCGGAAAAAGCTCAAGGAAGCGCAGACGCAGTGATGTGATGAACCTACAAAAGCCGCTCCATTGAGCGGCTTTTTTCTGCGCATAACAGTGCCATGGGGGGAGGTGCGGATCATGTCCACGAAAAGGTGATCGCGGCCACGGGGCGCCTCTACAGGCTGCGCGGTGAAAATAAAAAAGGGATGGCATCGCTGCCATCCCCTTGGATTGCAGAGGCCGCCTACCCGGCGATCCGCATCAAGCCCATCGGCTTAGAAGTGGTACTTGACCAGCGCTTGTACCGCGGTCTGATCGAAACCATCGGTGGAGCCGTCGATTGGTTTGACGCCGTACTTGTTGTGCCACATGTTCAGCTCGGTACCGACATACAGCTTGCGCTCTTCGCCGAACAGCGCCTTGCCCGCATCCCACTTGATCTGGATCGAGGAGCCAACGGAGGTCTGGGTGCCAGCGTCCTTGGACGGTGCGCGCCAGTCCACATAACCGTCGATCACAAAGCTCTGGTCGCCAATGGCGAAGGGGTAGGCGCCGGCCACGGTCAGCTGGGTGGTGTAGCCGTTACCCTTGTCGCTGGCCTTGAAGTCATGGTCGAAGAAGATGTGGTTGTTGATCTTCACGCGGTACAGGTTGGTCTGCAGGAAAGCGAAACCCGGTGCGTCCCAGTCCAGGCCGATACCGTAGAGGTAGTTTTCGGTGCCTGGACCGCCGTTGCCTTTCTCATAGGTGAAGGCGGCTTTGACGTCTTTGATCGGACCTACAGAGAGGTCCTGGCCGGTCAGCCAGCTGAGGCTCACGCGCGGCGAGAACTCCATGTAGTAGAAGCTGCTTTTCTCTTTGACCTTGAGGTTGCCGAAGTTGCTGCCACGCGCCTGGCTGTTGTCTGCGTCGATGTAGTCGAGGAAGAAGAAAGTATCGCCCCAGGTCCAGCCGCTGGCGTTTTCCAGGGTGAAGGTGCTCTGTGAACGCTGTTCTTCGGCGTTGTTGTTCAGGCGCTGGAAGTTGCTGCCGTAGAGGTAGGACAGGCTGGTGTCTTGCCAGAGGAAGGCGCCTTCGGCGCAGGCGTGTTGTGCCGACAGTAGCGCGGTGGCGAGGGCAATCGAGTGAGGCAGGTGCTTCAGTTTCATCACGTTTTCCTTATTGTGGACTTACAAGGTGGCGCGTCTGTGCGGCGGGGCGCAGAAGCATACAGTGGATCATTCAGGGCGATGGCAAGCCCGTTGCTCTGGCCAGGCGCATGCGTGCGATACACGACGCATGGGTGCAGAGGGGCGTTGCGGTGTGTGTTTGGGTGTGGCCGGTAGGCTGTGCAATCGGTGCACAGGGCGGGCATGGGCCGGCAGCGATATTACGCGCAAGCGTAATCCAGGCGTAGCTGGGGTGTGGAAGCTGCGAGTCGTGGACATGTCATAGCCTGCCAGTTGTTGTTCTTGGTCGTGGGCTTACACGAGGCTTCACGGGGCCTCTAGCTGATCAGGCAGGAAGTTGTCCGGCGAGTCAGAATGAGTCAACTATAACAATTTGTTTACATCGTTTAAAACAATTTATTTTAATATTGTGCACAAAAATATACCGCCAGTCAGATTGCTTGCAGGCCTCGTCAATCGTGGTCTACAGCGTTTCTGATAAGGGGTTTCAAGCTGGGAAGATGGACGGCGGGGACGGGTGTTACGGCGGCAGGAAAGCAGCGAGGAAGGGGGGCTGGCAAAGGCAAGCCGCACCCGTAGGTGCGGCCTGATACGGCTTAGTTGAGTTGCGCGCCCTGGTCGATCCACGAGCCGATCAGCTCGCGCTCTTCCTGGGTCATCTGGGTGATGTTGCCCAGCGGCATGATCTGCGAAGCAACGCTTTGCGCATGGATCTTCGCGGCCTGGGCCTTGATCTGCTCAGGCGTATCGAGGATGAACCCGGCCGGTGGCGCAGTGAACATCGGGCTGCTCGGGGTCGCCGAGTGGCACACGCTGCAGCGCTGCTGAATCACGCTGCTGACCTTGGCAAATTCAACACCCGCTGCTGCTGGGGCAGTGGCGGCAGGCTCTGTTGGTTTGCTGGGCTGTTCGGCGGCCTTGGCCACTTCCGGGTGACCGCTGACGCCAGTGGCCGGCACCGGTGCGTACTGGATCACCGCCGCTTGTGGTGCCTCGGGTGCCGCGGTTTTCAGGCTCGGGCCGCTGACGTAGGCCAGGCAGATCATGCCCAGGGCTGCGGCAGGCAGGGTCCAAACGTACTTGCTGCTGTCATGGCGGGTGTTGAAGTAGTGGCGAACCAGTACCGCCAGCATCGCGATGCCCGCCAGGATCAGCCAGTTGTATTGACTGCCGTAGGTGCTCGGGAAGTGGTTGCTGATCATGATGAACAGCACCGGCAGGGTGAAGTAGTTGTTGTGGCGCGAACGCAGCAGGCCTTTGGCTGGCAGGGTCGGGTCTGGCGTGGTGTTGTCTTCGATGGCCTTCACCAGCGCGCGCTGGGCCGGCATGATGGTGAAGAACACGTTGCCGACCATGATGGTGCCGATGATTGCGCCGACATGGATATAGGCGGCGCGGCCGCTGAAGATCTGGCTGAAGCCGTAGGCGGCAGCGATGATCAGTACGAACAGCACGGCACCGAGCAGGGCCGGGCGTTTGCCTAGGGGCGAATCGCAGAGGAAGTGGTAGGCCACATAGCCCGCGATCATCGAGCCGAAGCCGATGACGATGGCCATTTCCGGGGCCAGATCAACGCCGGGCTTGACCAGGTACAGGCTCGGGTTGAGGTAGTAGACCACCAGCATCAGGGCGATACCCGACAGCCAGGTGAAATAGGCTTCCCATTTGAACCAGTGCAGGTTCTCCGGCATTTTCGGCGGAGCCAGCTTGTACTTTTCCAGGTGGTATATACCGCCGCCGTGGATCGCCCAGAGGTCGCCGGAGAGGCCTTCACGGGGATTGCTGCGGTTGAGGTTGTTTTCCAGCCAGACGAAATAGAAGGATGCGCCGATCCAGGCAATGCCGGTGATCATATGGATCCAGCGGATACCCAGGTTCAGCCATTCAGTAAAATGCGCTTCCACAATCAGTACCTCTTTCCCAGTGCCGGCACGCCGGTCCTCTGGGCTTCTCTTATTGGTGGGGGGCGAGGAGCAGCAGCTCGTCGTCGGTAAAGAAATGCTCATCGCAGTTGTTGCCAGAACCGCTGCGATCAACCACCAGGAAGTCATCCCGCTTTTCGATCGTCAGCACCGGGTGGTGCCAGACGCCGCGATGGTAATTAATGCCCTGCCTGCCATTGCTGCGGAAGGCGCGGACCAACTCTGATTCAGGTGCATCGCCAACTGGCGCGACCACGATCAGAAAGGGGTTGCCGAGCAGTGGAATAAACGCCTGACTGCCCTGCGGATGGCGCTCCAGCATGCGAATGGTCAGCGGCATATCCAGCGCCTCGGCACTGAAAATGCTGATGATCGCCTTATCCTCTGGCTGTGCGGTCTCGACCGTGGCCAGTTTGTGATAACGGCGAGTGGAGCCATTGTTGATCATGAAGTACTCGCTGCCGTCGGTTTCGATAACGTCACCAAAGGGGGCGAAGGCTTCTTTGCTCAGCGGCTCGATGATCAATGTGCGCATGTTGGTCTTCTTGTTCGTTTGTTTATGCCCCTCTCCCAATGGGAGAGGGGTTTCATTGGCTTACTTGGCGACTTTGCCGAACAGGCGCAGGCGGCTGATACCACCGTCCGGGAACACGTTCACCCGTACGTGGGTGATCGGGCCCAGTGCCTTGATCTGCTCGCTGAACTCGTGCTCGGCGTGCATCTGCAGCTTCTGGCTCGGCAGCAGTTCACGCCAGAACAGGCTCTGGGTTTCGATCTGGCTGTCGGTACCGCCTTTGACGAAGGCACCCTGGATCGAGCAGCTGTCCGGGTAGTTGCCTTTGAAGTGCAGGGTGTCGACGACGATGCGCTCGATCTCGCCCGGATGGCCGAGGGCGACAATCACCCAGTCGTTACCTGGGGTACGGCGACGTGCAGTTTCCCAGCCGTCGCCCATGTTGATGCCACGGCCCGGGTTGAGGATGTTGCTCATGCGGCCGAAGTGTTCGTCCGAGCAGGCCAGGGCGCGACCGCCATTCAGTGCAGAAGCCAGGTCAACTTCTTCGTTGTCACCTACGTTCGACCAGTCGCGGAACGGTACGCCGTAGACGCGCAGACGGGCGACGCCGCCGTCTGGGTAGATGTTGAAGCGCAGGTGGGTGAAGGCCTGAGCATTGGCGATTTCATGGTAGTGGTGGCTATTGCCTTGCAGCTCGACTGCGGCCAGCACTTCGGTCCATTGGGTGGCATCGGTCGGGTCGCCTTCAGCGACAAAGCAGCCTTCCAGGGATGCCGACGGCGGGAAGTTACCGGTGAAGAAGCTGGTGTCGATGTCCACACCCTTGATCGAGCCCGGTACGCCCAGGCGGATCACCGCGCTGTCGTAACCTTCGAAGCGCTTGCGGCGCGACTCCCAGCCATCCATCCACTTGCCGTTATCATCGAACACGCCCTCCTTCCATACGGCCGGGGTCGGCTGGAACAGACGGTTAACGTCGGCGAACCAGTCGTCGGTGACCGAGATGGCCTTGGTGCCCAGGCGTGCGTCGGCGAGGTTGACGTATTTCTCAAAGGGTACGGCGTAAGCTTTCATGAAATGTCTGCCTTAGATGATGGCGTTGGGGGAGGACGGTGTGCTTGAAGCGTGTTCAACGTCTGCTGCGCGTCGGCCCTGCTGCGTTAAAAACAGTCTCGAAATGCTCATTTACACCAGTAAACTCCGCTTTCTCGCCTGTTTTTGCCTTGCATTGCTCTAGCTCGCGAGACGTTGAGCTCTTTTTTCAAAGCTGCTGCAAGCGGAACAGCGCGATCTTGTTGATCTCGGCCAGGGCACAGGCGAATTCCTGCTCCGGGGAGTTGTGAATCCGCTCCTCGAAGGCCGCCAGGATCTGGTGCCGATTGCTGCCTTTCACCGCCATGATGAAGGGGAAGCCGAACTTGGCCTTGTAGGCATCGTTCAGTTCGGTAAAGCGGGCGAACTCTTCTGCGGTGCATTCATGAATGCCCGCACCGGCCTGCTCCGACGTCGAAGAGGCGGTTAACTCACCACGAACGGCTGCCTTGCCGGCCAGATCCGGGTGAGCATTGATCAGCGCCAGCTGTGCAGCGTGGCTGGCACTGAGCAACAGGTCGGCCATGCGCTGATGCAGGCCGTTGATTTCGTTGATGCTGTCGTCCTGGCCCAGGTCAAAGGCCTTTTCGGCGACCCAGGGCGAGTGCTCGTAGATGTCGGCGAAGACTTTTACGAAGTCTTCGCGGCTCAGACGGGACGGGGTCAGGGTTTGAAAACGGCTCATTTCGAGCTCTCCTTGGATGGCTCTTGCAGCGGATGGGTCGCGTGCCAGTGTTTGGCGATGTCGACGCGGCGGGCGCACCAGACTTTTTCGTGGCTTTGCACGTATTCGAGAAATTTTGCCAGTGAGGCCAGACGCGCCGGGCGGCCGAGCAGGCGGCAGTGCATGCCGATCGAAAGCATCTTTGGCGCGCCGGCCACGCCTTCGGCGTAGAGCACATCGAAGGCGTCTTTCAGGTACTCGAAGAAGTCATCCCCCTTGTTGAAGCCCTGCACCTGGGTGAAGCGCATGTCATTGGTGTCCAGGGTGTAGGGGATCACTAGGTGCGGCTTGGCCGCGGTGCTGGCGGGATCCCAGTAGGGCAGGTCGTCGTCGTAGGTGTCGCTGTCATACAGGAAGCCACCTTCTTCACGCACCAGGCGGCGGGTGTTCGGCCCGAGGCGGCCGGTGTACCAGCCCACTGGGCGCTCGCCGGTCAGTTCGGTGAGGATGCGGATGGCTTCGAGCATATGCTCGCGCTCTTCGGCTTCGCTCATGTTCTGGTAGTCGATCCAGCGGTAGCCGTGGCTGCATATCTCGTGACCGGCGGCGACCATCGCCTTGATCGCATCCGGGTGACGCTGTGCAGCCATGGCCACGGCAAAGATGGTCAGTGGGATGTTGTGTTTCTGGAACAGGTTGAGCAAACGCCAGACACCGGCACGGCTGCCATACTCGTAGAGCGATTCCATGCACAGGTTACGCTGGCCTTGCAGCGGTTGTGCCGCGACCATTTCGGAGAGAAACGCCTCGGACTCCTTGTCGCCGTGGAGGATGTTGCGTTCGCCACCTTCTTCATAGTTGAGAACAAACGACAGGGCGATGCGCGCATCATTCGGCCAGTGCGGGTGGGGCGGGTTGTTGGCGTAACCGATCAGGTCGCGTGGATAGTCAGCGCTCACTGCAGTCTTCCTTCTTGCTGTTGTGGCGGTCATAAGGCAAGTGTTAGCACGTTGCACGACCGTGATGGGTCAATTGTATACAAAGTGATTTGTGTTTTGTAAATCGAAAATTCACTTATTTTGCGAAAAAGTGCGTTGAAAACGAATTTGTCCAAGCTGTCAGGAGTTTTCCGTTAAAACCAGAGCTGGCAAGCGCTTGTCCATGATTTAGGTTTGCCTGTGCTTGGCTATTAACGCAAAAAATAGCAAATTATTGTGTACAATTATTGGTGTAAATGTCTTATTCTCTGGCTCAGATGCTCTGCTGGGCAGTCGTTATGGCGGCTGCTCTGACTGCTCTGGCGAATTTCAATAAAAGTAGAGGAGGTGCGGCGTCTGTGCTGGCTGGTTCACGCAGATGCCCATACGCAATGGGACGATTGACTACACACGTACTGGATGCTGCCCACGGTTGCCCTGGCAGCGAGCTGAAGATCGAACTGTATCGCGTTGAAGGGGCTCAGCTTGAGCTGCTGAACAGCGTTCTCACCAACCACGATGGCCGCTGCGATGCGCCAGTGCTGCAGGGTGATGAATACCGCAGCGGCGTGTACCAGCTGCACTTCCATGCTGGTGATTATTACCGTGCGCGCGGCGTGAAACTGCCTGAGCAGGCCTTCCTGGATGTGGTGGTTCTGCGCTTTGGTATCGATGCCGGCCAGGAGCATTACCACGTGCCCCTGCTGATTTCCCCTTACAGCTACTCCACCTACCGCGGTAGCTGAAACCGAATGCTTGTCACCCTCTGACTCCATTCAAGAGTCATTAGCCCGCCCACACTGCGGGCTTTTTTTTGCCTGCAATCTGAGTAGCTGAGTGGGGGGGGGCGCGAAGCCCAGGGCTGTGGGCCTCGCGAGTTCAGCAATAACGTTAGCGGCTAAGCAGTGAGGCAGCGCCGGCACCGCCAAACAGCGCAGCACTGATACGGTTGAACCACACCTGGCCTTTGCCTGAGCGCAGGTAGCGCGCTGCACCCTGAGCGCTCATGCCGTAGAACAGCTTGCAGCACAGGTCGAGCACCGCCCAGGTGGCAATCATCACCAGCAACTGGCCCAGCATGGGGCGTTCGGCGCTGATGAACTGCGGCAGGAAGGCGGCGAAGAACAGGATGTCCTTGGGGTTGCTTGCGCCCAGGCCGAAGGCTTTCCAGAACATGCTGCGAAAACTTGGGTTGACCGGCTGCTCTTCAGCCGTCACAGGCTTGGCCGCTTTGCGTGACTCCTGCCAGCTCTGCCAGGCGAGGTAGAACAGGTACAGCGCGCCGACAATCTTCAGCAAGCTGAACAGCTGTTCCGAGGCCAGCAGCAGTGCGCCAAGGCCAAGGGCTGAAGCACTCAACAGGCAGATCGAGGCTGACACGCCACCGATAAAGGCCGGAGCCGAGCGGCGCAGGCCGTAATTGAGGCTGTTGCTGACCATCAGCAGTGACAGCGGGCCAGGGATCAGGATCACCACCAGTGCAGCGCTTGCGAACAACAGCCAGGTTTCCAGACTCATTACCGATTCTCCAGATGTACGAAAGCCCCAGCGCACTACGCCGGGGCTCGTGTGTTAACGCGCCAACCTTACAGGAAGACGAACTTGGCCAGGCAAATGGCCGCCAGTGCGTAAAGACTGACGGTGATTTCTTTGTGGCGGCCGGTGAACAGTTTCAATGCCACGAAGGTGATAAAGCCCAGTGCCAGACCATCGGTGACCGAGAAGGTCAGCGGCATCATCACCACGGTGATGATCGCCGGGATGGTGTTGGTGTGGTCTTCCCAATCGATGTGCGCCATGCCGCTCATCATCAGCATGGCGACATAGATCAGGGCGCCAGCGGTTGCGTAGGCGGGGATCATCCCAGCCAGCGGAGCAAAGAACATCGCAGCAATAAACAGTACACCGACAGTCACTGCGGTAAGCCCGGTACGGCCACCGACGGCGACACCTGCCGCACTTTCCACGTAGCTGGTCACGGGTGGGCAACCAACCAGGGCACCCAGGGCGCTGGAGGTACTGTCGGCCTTCATCGCCTTGCTGAGGTTTTCGATATGACCGTTTTCATCCACCAGCTTGGCGCGCTGCGCTACACCCATCAGGGTGCCGGCGGTGTCGAACATGTGCACAAAGAGGAAAGCCAGAATCACGCTGATCATGCCGACTTCGAAGGCACCGGCAACGTCCATTGCCAGCCAGGTCGGAGCCAGGCTTGGTGGCATGGAGAACAGGCCGCCGTACTCGACCATACCCAGCCCCCAGCCAGCCAGGGTGACGGCGAGGATGCTGATGAGGATGCCGCCAAATACGCGGTGGTATTCAAGGATGGCAATCATCAGGAAGCAGATGGCCGCGAGCAGAGGGCCTGCTGTGGTCAGATCGCCCAGTTTGATCAGGGTCGCCGGGCTGGCTACCACGATACCGGCGGTTTTCAGGCCGATCAGGCCGAGGAACAAACCGACCCCCGCGCCCATGGCAAAACGTAGGCTGCTGGGAATGCTGTTAAGCAGCCATTCGCGGATTCGCGAGAAGGTCAGGATCATAAACAGCACGCCAGACAGGAATACGGCGCCAAGCGCGGTTTCCCAGCTGTAGCCCATTTCGCCAACCACGGTGTAGGTAAAGAAGGCGTTCAGGCCCATGCCCGGTGCCAGGCCGACTGGCCAGTTGGCGTACAGCCCCATCAGGAAGCAACCCACTGCCGCGGCCAGGCAGGTAGCCACGAAGGCTGCCCCGTGGTCGATGCCGGCGTCAGCCATGATGTTGGGGTTGACGAAGATGATGTAGGCCATGGTGATAAAGGTAGTCAGACCTGCGGCCAGCTCGGTCTTGATGGTGGTGCGGTGCTGGGTGAGCTTGAACAGGCGTTCAATCAGGCCAGTTCCCGGCGGCGTCACTGCGTAGGGTGCGTGTTGTTCTTGTTTGGCGCTTTCCACAGGGGTACTCCTCATCTTTTGTTGTGTGCCACCCAGAGCCTGTGCTGCGCGCTGCTCGACTCTTGAGGTAGGTGGTGTGTTTGGGCTTGCTGGCGTGTTAGCTGACTTACTGGTCAAGAAATCACACTGAGGCCGATTATGATGTTGTATACAAAAAAAGCAAATAATGTTTCTGGTTAAAATCCGGGATGTACTCGGTTTTTTAATCTATGCAAAACAGATGATTTACTGAGGGCGCCAAGACGGGTTCCTGATAAAACGCGGAAGGTGTCAGCAAACGCTTGTGCTGCGTGGCTTTGCGTCTTATCGCGGAGCAGTTGTAAAGCGATTTAAAAGCTGCTTTCTACAAAGCCGATACGGCTCTCACCTCGCAGCATTTTTTCTGCTGCGCGAGTGGCACGGTGGATCACGTCTTAAAAAGACCTGCTCATGCACATTTGCCAGGTGGTTATGCTGTGATGGCGGTGTACGCACTGATCACATTGTGTACAATGCAAAGGCTTTTTATTTGTGACTTTTCACTGACTTACCTTGCCAACCAGTGGGTAACTCACAGTAGAGTTGCATCAGCAACCGCCGAATCCAGATCACGCGAGCCACAATGAACGAACAATTGCAGCCCCTAAAGAAGCAGACGCGCGAAGGCAAAAGCACTCGCAGCGGGACTCAGGACGATGTCGTTTATGCCCATATCTTTGATGCCATTCTTGAACAGCGTCTGGCTCCTGGCACCAAGCTCAGTGAAGAGGCGCTCGGTGAAATCTTCGGCGTCAGCCGCACTATCATTCGGCGCGCCTTATCGCGTCTGGCCCATGAAGGCGTGGTGCTGCTGCGCCCGAACCGTGGCGCGGTGGTGGCCAGCCCGGGGGCAGAAGAAGCCCGGCAGATCTTCTATGTGCGCCGCATGATCGAACGGGCGATTACTGAGCTGGCCTGCAAGAACGCCAAGCCAGAGCAGATCGCCGCGCTGCGCCAGATGGTGATCGATGAGCGTGACTGTTTTGCCCGTGGCGATCGTGGCATGGGCATTCGCCTGTCCGGTGAGTTCCACCTGAAGCTTGCAGAGGCGGCCGGTAACCTGACCCTGCTGGGCTTTCTGCGCAGCCTGATTTCGCAGACCTCGTTGATCATCGCCCTGTACGAAAGCAACAGCCGCACGCATTGCTCGGATGCCGAGCACGATCAGGTGATCGACGCCATCGAGGCCGGTAACGTTGAGGTGGCCGTGGACCTGATGATGCGCCATATGGACAGCGTCGATGCCAAGCTCAATCTGGACGGTGAAACCGCCTCCGATGACTTGCACGCGGTGTTCTCGCACCTGTTGCCAGGTAGCAAGAAGAAAGCCGCAAGCCGCTGATTGACGATACCGACCCAAGTAAAAAGCCCGCTCAGTGAGCGGGCTTTTTCGTTGCTGGGGTTTGTGCGCGTCAATCGCGGCGATGCACCGACTGGCCGGCAGCAAAGGTTTCCTTCACCGCGCGGTCATCGCCGAGCATGGTCAGGGCGAAGAGTTTTTCGTCCAGGGTCTTGGCCTGCTGCATGCGGTAGCTGATCAGCGGTGTGGCGTTGTAGTCGAGCACCACGAAGTCGGCGTCTTTGCCGCTTTCGAAGTTGCCCAGCTTGTCGTCCAGGTACAGTGCATTGGCCCCGCCTAGGGTCGCCAGGTACAGCGACTTGAACGGATCGAGCTTCTTGCCTTGCAGCTGCATGACCTTGTAGGCCTCGTTCAGCGATTGAAGCTGACTGAAGCTGGTGCCCGCGCCGACATCGGTGCCCAGGCCGACGCGCACGCCGTGCTCTTCGAGCTTCTTGAGGTCGAACAGGCCGCTGCCGAGGAACAGGTTGGATGTCGGGCAGAAGGCCACGGCCGAGCCGGTTTCGGCCAGGCGTTTGCACTCGTCGTCGCACAGGTGCACGCCGTGGGCGAATACCGAACGTGCGCCGATCAGTTTGTAGTGGTCGTACACATCCAGGTAGCCCTTGCGCTCGGGGAACAGCGCCTTGACCCATTCGATTTCCTTGCGGTTCTCGGACAGGTGGGTGTGCATGTACAGGTCCGGGTATTCGCTCAGCAGCTGGCCGGCCAGGGTCAGCTGCTCCGGGGTGCTGGTCGGGGCGAAGCGTGGGGTCACCGCGTAATGCAGGCGGCCCTTACCGTGCCAGCGCTCGATCAGCTCCTTGCTGTCGGCGTAGCCGGATTCCGCAGTGTCAGTCAGGTAATCCGGGGCGTTGCGATCCATCAGCACCTTGCCGGCGATCATGCGCAGGTTCAGTGCTTGGGCAGCTTCGAAGAAGGCGTCTACCGATTGCTTGTGCACGGTGCCGAATACCAGGGCGGTGGTGGTGCCGTTGCGCAGCAGCTCTTTCAGGAAGATACCGGCCACGTCGGCAGCGTGGGCCTTGTCGGCGAACTGCTGCTCGGTGGGGAAGGTGTAGGTGTTCAGCCAATCCAGCAGCTGTTCGCCGTAGGAAGCGATCATCCCGGTTTGCGGGTAGTGGATGTGGGTGTCGATAAAGCCGGGGGTGATTAGGGCATCGCGGTATTCGGTGATGTCCACGCCTTTGAGGGTGGGTAGCAGGTCGGCGGCATGGCCAACTTTGGCCACTTGGCCGTTCTCGACGACCAGCACACCGTCTTCAAAATACTCATAGGAGTGCTCAACGCCCACCACGGCAGGGTCGGCAAGGCTATGCAGGATGGCGGCTCGGTAGGCTTTGACGGTGGTGCTCATCGTGTGAATCTCATCAGTAGAGTGCGCCATGCGCACCTGGGAATGGGTGATGGGTGCGCACAGCGCACCCTACGAGTTAAGGTTCGGATCAGGATCGGCGTGAGGCCGGTAACAGCCTGGCCACACTGGATTCGCCTTTCTTCACCTCCTGACCGAAGGTTGCGTTGTAGGTGGCGATCACTTCGCCGGCGATGGACACGGCAATTTCCACCGGTAGTTTGCCTTTCACTTCAGACAAGCCCATCGGGCAGCGCATACGCGCCATCACATCCTCGGTGAAGCCGCGATCACGCAGGCGGTGTTCGAATTTGGTGCGTTTGGTCTGCGAGCCGATCAGGCCGTAATAAGTGAAGTCATTGCGTTTGAGGATTTCTGCCGTCAGCTCGAGGTCGAGCTGGTGATTGTGGGTCATGACGATAAAGTAGCTGCCGGCGGGCATGCGTTCGATCTCGTCGATCACCTCTTCATTGACCACTTTTTCCACTCCGGCGGGGATCTGCGCCGGGAATTCGTTTTCCCGCGAGTCGATCCAGCGCACCTTGCAAGGCAGGCTGGCAAGCAGCGGCACCAGGGCACGGCCGACGTGGCCGGCACCGAATACGGCGATCTGCGCCTGCGGCTGGCCCATAGGCTCGAACAGCAGCACAGTGGCGCCGCCGCAGCATTGACCAAGGCTGGCACCGAGGCTGAACCGCTCCAGGCGGGTGTCCTGACTGCGGCTTTGCAGCATTTCGCGGGCCAGCTCCATCGCCTTGAATTCCAGATGACCGCCACCGATGGTTTCGAAAATGCGGTCAGTGGTGACCACCATTTTTGAGCCGGCATTGCGCGGGGTTGAGCCGCGCTCTTCGATGATGGTCACCAGCACGCAGGGTTCACCGCGTTGCTGCAGGTCGGCGAGGGCGCTGATCCAGCTCATTTGCTCAGCCTCCAGGAAGGCGTGGTCTGTCCGGGGCGCGGCAAGCGCCAGTTGCTCGGCGATGGGGCGAGAATCGGCACCGGTGCCGGGCGAGCGGGTGGATTATTCGGTTCGGTGTGTTTTGTCATTGTTGTACACCTGTTGTTCCTGTATTCGTGGGCGGAGCTTCAGCGGCGACCGTCGCGGCTAAAGCCCTTCCCACGCCCCGTAGGGTGCTTGGCGTTACGCCGGTTCTACCTCTGCGGCGGCGGCCGACTTGGCGTTCCGCTGCAGCTTCTTCATTTGTTCCACGCCCCAGAGTACGCGCTCAGGGGTGGCCGGGGCATCGATCTGCGGTTGTACGCGGTAATCTGCCAGGCTGGCCACGGCGTCCTTGATCGCACACCACACGGCGATGCCGAGCATAAAGGGCGGCTCGCCGACGGCTTTGGAGTGGAACACGGTGTCTTCCGGGTTTTTGCGGTTTTCCACCAGGTTGACGCGCAGGTCCAGCGGCATATCGGCGATGGCCGGGATCTTGTAGCTGGCCGGGCCGTTGGTCATCAGCTTGCCCTTGCCGTTCCACACCAGCTCTTCCATGGTCAGCCAGCCCATGCCCTGAACGAAGGCACCTTCTACCTGACCGATATCGATGACTGGGTTCAGCGAGGCGCCGACGTCATGCAGGATGTCGGTGCGCAGCATTTTGTACTCACCGGTCAGGGTATCGACTATCACCTCAGAGCAGGCGGCGCCGTAGGCAAAGTAGTAGAACGGCCGGCCGGCGGCCTTGTCGCGGTCATAGAAGATCTTCGGCGTGCGGTAGAACCCGGTGGAAGACAGCGACACCTGGCCGAAGTAGGCCTTCTGGATCACTTCCTCGAAGCTCAGGAACAGATCGCGTACGCGCACCTGGCTGTTGCGGAATTCAACGTCTTCCGGGGTGACCTTGTATTCGCGCACCAGAAAATCAACCAGGCGCTGCTTGAGGGTTTCGGCGGCGTTCTGCGCGGCCTTACCGTTCAAGTCGGCACCGCTGGAGGCGGCGGTCGGCGAGGTATTGGGCACCTTGTCGGTGTTGGTCGCAGTGATCTGGATGCGCGAGATATCCACCTGCAGCACTTCGGCGACGATCTGCGCGACCTTGGTGTTGAGGCCCTGGCCCATCTCGGTGCCGCCGTGGTTCAGGTGGATCGAACCGTCGGTGTAGATGTGGATCAACGCGCCAGCCTGATTGAGGAAGGTGGCGGTAAAGCTGATGCCGAATTTTACCGGAGTCAGCGCCAGGCCTTTCTTCAATACTGGGCTCTTGGCATTGAACGCGCGGATTTCTTCGCGGCGCTTGGCGTAGTCACTGCTGGCTTCCAGCTCGGCGGTCATCTCGTGGATAACGTTGTGCTCGACGGTCTGGTGGTAGTGGGTGACGTTGCGCTCGGTCTTGCCGTAGTAGTTGGTCTTGCGCACTTCCAGCGGGTCTTTGCCGAGGCTGCGCGCGACCGCGTCCATGATCTCCTCGATGGCGACCATGCCCTGCGGGCCGCCGAAGCCGCGGTAGGCGGTGTTCGACGCAGTATTGGTCTTGCAGCGGTGACCGTTGATGGTGGCGTTGCCGAGGAAGTAGGCGTTGTCGGAGTGGAACATTGCGCGGTCAACAATCGAACCGGACAGGTCGGGCGAGTAGCCGCAGTTGCCGGCCAGTTCGATCTCGATACCGTGCAGCAGGCCGTTGTCGTCGAAGCCGACGTCGTATTCGACGTAGAACGGATGGCGCTTGCCGGTGATCTGCATGTCCTCGACACGCGGCAGGCGCATCTTGGTCGGCCGGCCGGTGAGGTGGGCGATTACCGCACACAGGCACGCCGGGCCTGCGGCCTGGGTTTCCTTGCCGCCGAAACCGCCGCCCATGCGGCGCATGTCGATGACGATCTTGTGCATCGGTACGCCCAGCACTTCAGCGGCCAGCTTCTGCACTTCGGTGGCGTTCTGTGTCGAGGTGTAGATGATCATGCCGCCGTCTTCGGTGGGCATGACCGAGGAAATCTGGGTTTCCAGGTAGAAGTGTTCCTGGCCGCCGATATGCAGGCTGCCTTGCAGGCGGCGTGGCGCGGTGGCCAGTTCGGCGGCGGAGTTACCAATCTTGTGCTGATGGCTGTCGAGCACGAAATGCTTTTTGCGCAGCGCATCGACCACGTCCAGCACCGGTTCGAGGTCTTCGTACTCGATGATCGCGGCCATGGCCGCCTTGCGTGCGGTTTCCAGGCTGTCGGCACCGACGGCCAGTACCACCTGGCCGACGTATTCGACCTTGCCATCGGCCAGCAGCGGATCACCGGCAACCACCGGGCCGATATCCAGCTGGCCAGGTACGTCATCCTTGGTGATGGCAATGGCCACGCCGGGAATGGCGTAGCAGGGGCTGGTGTCGATACTGACGATGCGCGCATGGGCGCGGTCGCTCATGCGGGCATAGACGTGCAGCTGATTGGGGAATTCCAGGCGGTCGTCGACATAGATGGCTTCGCCGGAGACGTGTTTGTCCGCGCTTTCATGTTTGACGCTCTTGCCGACGCCAGTGGTGATGTCGGCGCGGAACAATTCGGCCAGTTCGGCTTGGGTTTTGTGCTGGATGTGGTTAGACATAGGCGGTCACCCGGGTTTCGACTTCGGGAGCTTGCAGCTCGAGGAAGAATTTACGCAGCAGATTCTGTGCGGTGAGCAGGCGGTATTCCTTGCTGGCGCGGAAATCGCTGAGCGGGGTGAAATCTTCGGCCAATGCGGCGCAGGCGCGTTCAATCACGCCCGGATACCAGGCCGAGCCTTGCAGCGCGGCTTCACAGGCTGCAGCGCGTTTCGGGATGGCGGCCATGCCACCGAAGGCGATGCGTGCGCTTTGCACCACGCCATCTTCGACCACCAGATTGAAGGCGGCGCAAACGGCAGAGATATCGTCGTCCAGGCGCTTGGACACCTTGTAGGCGCGGAACGCCTGGCTGGCCTGGTGACGCGGCACGATGATCTTCTCGATAAATTCGGCTTCCTGACGGGCAGTTACCTTGTAGTCGAGGAAGTAATCTTCAAGTGGCAGGGTGCGGCTGCTGTTGCCTTTGCGCAGGACGATCTGTGCGCCGAGGGCGATCAGCAGCGGCGGGGCGTCACCAATCGGTGAGGCGTTGCCGATGTTGCCGCCCAGGGTGCCCTGGTTGCGAATCTGTAAGGAGGCGAAGCGGTGCAGCAGCTCGCCGAAGTCCGGGTAATCCTGGGACAGGGCAGCGTAGCAATCGGAGAGAGCAGTGGCCGCGCCGATCTCGATGCTGTCAGCGGTGACTTCAATGCGCTTCATCGACTCGATATGGCCGACGTAGATCATCACCGGCAGTTCACGGTGGAACTGGGTGACTTCCAGGGCCAGGTCGGTGCCGCCGGCGAGCAGGCGAGCTTCGGGGTTGGCCGCGTAGATATCGGCAAGATCAGCGACAGTCAGCGGCAATAGGCAGCGTTTGTCGCCACTGTTGAGTTCGGCGGTTTCACGCGGAGCGATGGCTTTCAGCTGGGCGACGGTTTGTGCTTCGGCAGCATCAAACTGGTCTGGCTGTTTCTGGCAGCAGGCCTGTTCGGCGGCATCGATAATCGGACGGTAGCCGGTGCAGCGGCACAGGTTGCCAGCCAGGGCTTCCATGGTGTCAGCCTTGTCAAAGCCGTTGCTGTTCTTCTGCAGGGCGAACAGCGACATGACAAAACCAGGGGTGCAGAAGCCGCATTGCGAACCGTGGCAGTCGACCATGGCCTGTTGCACGCTGTGCAGTTGGCCTTTGTGCTTGAGGTCTTCAACGGTAATCAGTTGTTTGCCATGCAGGCTGGAAACGAAGGTCAGGCAGGAGTTGAGGGTGCGATAACGCACGCGCTCACCGTCCAACTCACCGACCACCACGGTGCATGCACCGCAGTCACCAGAGGCGCAGCCTTCTTTGGTTCCGGATTTGCCAAGATGCTCACGCAGGTAATTGAGCACGGTGACGTTTGGGTCGAGGGCATGCTCAGTACGCAGCTCCCGGTTGAGTAAAAACTGGATCAAGGACGACCTCCAGGCACTTTTATTGTTCTCGTATCAGGCTCTGTTGAAACGGCTGCGTTGGGCAACGCAGCGTTTCCACACGGCTTGGCATGAGGCCAATCTAGAGTTTTCTGACTTTTGGGTCAATAAATATTTGACTCTTTGGTCAGGCGATTGTCATACGATTCAGTTATGAGCGAAAAAGCTTCGCAGCTCAGCTAAACGCTAGCTGCTTTTGTGCCAAGCCAGGTGCTGCAGAAAAACGTAGGCGAGAAAAAACGCCAAGGGTGAGAGCCCTTGGCGTTTTTTGTTTCGGTAACTGCGTTTAGGAATGGGTCAGCTGTGAATCAGTCAATTGGTGCTCTTCGCCGGCGTAGTAGGCGCGTACTCGCGGATCCATTACTGCGCGCCACAGTGGCGGGAACAGTGCCAGGACGATCATCCCGGCATAGCCATTGGGCAGTTGCGGGCTGTCTTCGAAGTGACGCAGTACCTGATAGCGGCGTTTGGCGTAAGCGTGATGGTCGGAGTGGCGCTGTAGATGAAAGAGAAAGAGGTTGGTCAGTAGGAAATTGCTGTTCCATGAGTGCGTTGGATTGGTGCGCTCATAGCGGCCGTTGTCCAGCTTGCGCCGATGCAAACCGTAATGTTCCACGTAGTTGACGATTTCCAGCAGGGTAAAGGCGACCAGCGACTGGGCAATAAAGAACAGTGCACCGAGCCAGCCGAAGGCCAGGCTGAAGCCGAGCAGGAACAGCGCACTGATGGCGTACCAGGCAATCAGCTCGTTGCGCCAGTGCAGGGCGGGTAGATTTTTACGTTTCAGGCGTTCGGCTTCCAGTTTCCAGGCATTCAGGAAGTTGTGTTTGTAGGCGTGTGGCAGAAAGGCGTAGAGGCTCTGGCCATAGCGCGAGGAGCTGGCGTCTTCCGGGGTCGATACATGCACATGGTGACCGCGCACGTGCTCGATCTTGAAACCGCCGTAGCACACGGCTGCGAGTAGCAGGCCGCCTGCGTTCTGCTCCAGTTGCGGGTCCTTATGGATGAACTCATGAGCCACGGTAATGCCGATCGCCCCGGTGACGGTGCCAACCGACAGCACCCAGCCCAATTGGCCAACCCAGCTCCAGGCTTCATGGTTGACAAAGACCCAGCCAGCCCAGCCAAGCATGCCCAGCAACGCGGGCACGGTGACCAAACTGAGCAGGCGGTAGTAACCCTGCTGTTCCATTTGCGGTACTTGCACAGCCTCATCCGGGTTGGCCGGGTCGCGGCCGATGATGAAATCCAGCAGCGGGATCACGCCGAACACCACGATCACCACCAGCCAGGGCCAGGCGTTGGCATAGTGGCTGTCCAGCGACCAGTAATAGCTCAGGGGGATTCCCAATACCGGGATCAACCAGAACCAGTAGCCGATGCTTTTGATGGCAAGCATCCAGTTTGAGGGCAGGCGTTCGAACATGGTGGCTCCGTACTTGTTATTGTTGGAATGGGGTGCTGGTAGGATTGTAGGACAATCTGTTTTTGTGACCATCCCCCATCAGCCCACCTTTTGGTTTGAAAGCAGGGCACAGGCAGCCTTGGCCCGGTAACACCCTGTGTTACACTCGCGCCCTGCGTTGCAGGGCCCAAGTCAAGCCAGGCGTGGGTTTGAGCCCCTTGTTTGCCCCCAATAGGTCAGATAGAGCCTAAGGATCATCATGACGTTCAAGGCACCGGATAGCCTCGCTGAGCAGATCGCCCACCATCTTGCCGAACGCATCATTCGTGGTGAGTTGAAGGCGCGTGAGCGGATTCAGGAACAGAAAGTCACCCAGGCCCTGAACGTCAGCCGTGGCTCGGTGCGCGAGGCATTGCTGATTCTGGAGCGCCGCCACCTGATCGTGATCCCGCCACGCCGTGGTGCGCAGGTCGCAGAATTGACGCCGCACAACGTCAAGAGCCTCTATGCCCTGGTCATGGAGCTGTACATCCTGCTGGGCAAGGCCGTGGCAGACAGTTGGCAGGTCGAGGCTGATCTAGCGCCATTTCTGGCGATACAGCAGCGCCTGCAGGACAGCCTGCTGCGTGAAGACATCGACGGCTTTGTCGAAAGCAGTTTCGACATCATGCGTGCCGCTTTCCCGTTCTCCAATAATCCCTATTTGCAGGAAACCGTAGAGAACCTGTTGCCAGCCATCAGCCGCACCTATCACCTCGCGCTGGAACGACGCAAAGGCGAGATGGGCCAGTTCCTCAATACCTTTGCCGCCTTGCTGCAGGCGATCATCGCCCGCGACCACCATGCCATCCGTGAGGTACTGCTGGGGTACGGCGAGCACAATTGCCAGTTGGTGCTGGCTGCACTGGCTGAAGCCTAAGGAAGACGGTTCATGCGGCTCAAGTGCATCAAGCTGGCCGGCTTCAAGTCGTTCGTCGACCCGACCACGGTAACCTTCCCCAGTAATATGGCGGCAGTGGTCGGGCCTAACGGTTGCGGCAAGTCGAACATCATCGACGCCGTGCGCTGGGTAATGGGCGAGAGTTCGGCGAAGAACCTGCGTGGCGAGTCGATGACCGACGTCATCTTTAACGGCTCGAATACCCGCAAACCGGTGACCCAAGCCTCCATCGAGCTGATCTTCGACAACTCTGACGGCACCCTGACCGGCGAATACGCGGGCTATAACGAAATTTCGATCCGCCGCCGGGTGACCCGCGACAGCCAGAACACCTATTTCCTCAACGGCACCAAGTGCCGTCGCCGCGACATCACCGACATCTTCCTCGGCACCGGCCTGGGCCCGCGCAGTTACTCAATCATCGAGCAGGGCATGATCAGCAAACTGATCGAAGCCAAGCCGGAAGACCTGCGCAACTTTATCGAGGAAGCCGCCGGCATCTCCAAGTACAAGGAGCGCCGCCGCGAAACCGAGAACCGCATCCGCCGCACCCATGAAAACCTGGCGCGCCTGACGGACTTGCGTGAAGAACTGGAACGCCAGCTCGACCGCCTGCACCGTCAGGCCCAGTCGGCAGAGAAATATCAGGAATACAAGGCTGAAGAGCGCCAGCTCAAGGCCCAGCTCATGGCTCTGCGTTGGCAGGCGCTGAACGAGCAGGTGGGCAGCCGCGAGGCAGTGATCAGCAACCAGGAAATCAGCTTCGAAGCGTTGGTGGCCGAGCAGCGCAATGCCGATGCCTGCATCGAACGGCTGCGCGATGGTCATCACGAGCTGAGTGAGCGATTCAACCTGGTGCAGGGACGTTTCTACTCGGTGGGTGGCGATATTGCCCGCATAGAGCAGAGCATCCAGCACGGCCAGCAGCGTCTGCGTCAGTTGCAGGACGATCTCAACGAAGCCGAACGCGCGCGCCTGGAAACCGAATCGCATCTGGGCCACGACCGCACGTTACTGGCGACCCTGGGCGAAGAGTTGGAAATGCTGCTGCCCGAGCAGGAGTTAACGGCCGCTGCCGCCGAAGAGTCCGCGGCGGGGTTGGAAGAGTCCGAAGCAGCCATGCAAGGCTGGCAGGAGCAGTGGGACGGTTTCAACCAGCGCAGCGCTGAACCGCGTCGTCAGGCCGAGGTGCAGCAATCACGCATTCAGCAGCTGGAACAGAGCCTGGAGCGCTTGGCCGAACGTCAGCGCCGTCTGAGCGATGAGCTGCAGCAATTAGCGGCTGACCCGGAAGATGCCGCGATTATCGAGCTGAGCGAGCAGATTGCTGCGGGTGAAATCAGTCTTGAAGATCTGCAACTTGAGGAAGAGCAACAAGCCGAACGTTTGCAGCAACTGCGCAATGACCTGCAGCAGGGCAGTCAGGCCCAGCAGCAGGCGCAAGGTGAGTTGCAACGTCTAAATGGCCGTTTAGCCTCGTTGGAAGCGCTGCAGCAAGCGGCGCTAGATCCTGGCAAGGGTGCTGGCGACTGGCTACGCGAGCAGCAGCTGAACGAACGTCCACGTCTGGCCGAAGGCCTGCGCGTTGAAGTTGGCTGGGAACTGGCGGTGGAAACCGTGCTGGGCGCCGATCTTCAGGCCGTGTTGCTGGATGATTTCCAAGGCCTGGATTTTGCCGGCTTAACCCAGGGCGACCTGCGCCTGGCCAGTCCGAACAAGGGTGGCGCGCGGGTGGCGGGTAGTTTGCTGGATAAGGTCGAAGCCAGCGTCGATCTGGCGCCTTGGCTGGGCAAGGTCAAACCGGTACAGAGCCTGGATGAAGCACTGGCTGCACGCTCGAGCCTGGCCGAAGGCGAAAGCCTGATCAGTCGTGATGGTTACTGGGTCGGTCGGCACTTTTTGCGGGTGCGCCGCGCCAGTGAAGCGGAAAGCGGTGTACTGGCCCGCGGTCAGGAAATCGAACGGCTGACGCTGGAGCGCGATGAGCGTGACGCGGCGTTGGCCGTACTGGATGAGCGCTTGGCCCACCTGCGCGAAAACCAGCGTGCTCAGGAAGAACAGCGTGAGCAGCAGCGCCGTTTGGCGCAGGACCTGGCCCGTCGTCTTGGTGAGCTGAAGGCGCAGCTGTCTGCCGGGCAGGCCAAGGTCGAGCAACTGCTGCTGCGCCGTGCCCGTCTGGACAGTGAGCTGCTGGAGCTGGCCGAGCAACGCGACATTGAACACGAGCAGCTGGGCGAGTCGCGTCTGCAACTGCAAGACGCCCTGGATGCCATGGCGACCGACAACGAACAGCGTGAAAACCTGCTGGCTCGCCGCGACAGCCTGCGTGAGCGTCTCGACCGTGTGCGCCAGGAAGCCCGCCAGCACAAGGACCACGCTCATCAACTGGCGGTGCGCCTGGGCTCGCTGAAAGCCCAGCATGACTCCACCCGCCAGGCTCTGGAGCGCCTGGAGCTACAGGCCGAGCGCCTGCACGAGAAGCGCGAGCAGCTCAACCTCAACCTGGAGGAGGGCGAGGCACCGCTGGAAGAGCTGCGTATGAAGCTCGAAGAGCAGCTCGACAAGCGCATGGCAGTCGAGGATGAGTTGAAGTTGGCGCGTCTGGCCCTGGAAGATGCCGACCGCGAACTGCGCGACGCAGAAAAGCGTCGTACCCAGGCCGAACAGCAGGCGCAGTTGTTGCGTGGCCAGCTGGAACAGCAACGCATGGATTGGCAATCGCTGACCGTACGGCGTAAGGCCCTGCAGGATCAGCTGCTGGAAGACAATTACGACCTGCATGGCGTACTGGCGACCTTGCCGACCGAGGCCAGCGAGAAAGCCTGGGAAGAAGAGCTGGAACGTCTGGCTGCACGCATCCAGCGCCTGGGGCCGATCAACCTGGCGGCGATCGACGAATACCAGCAGCAATCCGAACGTAAGCGTTACCTGGATGCGCAGAACGCTGATCTGGTCGAAGCGCTGGAAACCCTGGAAAACGTCATCCGTAAGATCGACAAGGAAACTCGCAACCGCTTCAAGGAAACCTTCGACCAGATCAACGGTGGCTTGCAGGCGCTCTTCCCGAAAGTCTTCGGCGGCGGCAACGCCTATCTGGAGCTGACCGGCGAAGACCTGCTGGATACCGGCGTAACCATCATGGCGCGCCCGCCTGGCAAGAAGAACAGCACCATCCATTTGCTCTCCGGTGGCGAGAAGGCACTGACCGCTCTGGCTCTGGTGTTTGCCATCTTCAAACTCAATCCGGCACCGTTCTGCATGCTCGATGAAGTGGATGCGCCGCTGGATGATGCCAACGTTGGACGTTATGCCCGGCTGGTAAAAGAAATGTCGGAAACCGTGCAATTCATCTATATCACCCACAACAAGATCGCCATGGAAATGGCTGATCAACTGATGGGCGTAACCATGCATGAGCCGGGATGTTCCCGATTGGTTGCAGTTGATGTGGAAGAAGCGCTGGCCTTGGTTGAATCCTGATGCGCGAGGCGGTGTAAAGTTATCTTTCGTCGTGCTAGCTTAATGCGCATTGTTATTAGGCGTGCCGCTATTAAATCAGGGAAAGGCCTGACAGAACATAGGCTTGGCGTCACGTAAAAGAATTAGCAAAATGGCCGGGAAGGCCTTTTTCATCACATTTTTATTAGGGGTTAAGGTATTTCATGGAATTCGGTCTGCGCGAGTGGCTGATTGTCATCGGCATTATTGTGATTGCCGGCATCCTGTTTGATGGCTGGCGGCGGATGCGTGGTGGCAAGGGTAAACTCAAGTTCAAACTTGACCGCAGTTTTGCCAACTTGCCGGATGACGACAGTGATCCGGATCTACTCAGCCCGCCCCGTGTTGTTGACCGCAGTCATGAGCCGGCTTTTGATGAAGAAGATCTGCCATCGCTGAGCGCCCGCGAACTTAATCGCCGTCGCGCCGGCGAACCACAACAGGGCGACCTTAACCTGGGGCTGGAAGAGCCGGTACCAACCTTGCTCAACCCGGTGGACGACGAACCCGTCAGCAAGCCCGCCAGCCAGAGCAAGGACAACCAGAAGGAATTGCCCCCGGTTGAAGAAGTGCTGGTGATCAACGTGATTGCGCGCAGTGAGGAGGGCTTCAAAGGCCCGGCACTGTTACAGAACATTCTGGAAAGCGGCCTGCGTTTTGGTGAGATGGATATCTTCCACCGTCACGAAAGCATGGCTGGCAATGGTGAAGTGCTGTTCTCCATGGCCAACGCATTGAAGCCCGGCACCTTTGATCTCGACGATATCGAAGGTTTCAGCACCCGTGCGGTGAGTTTCTTCCTCGGCCTGCCAGGTCCGCGTCATCCCAAGCAAGCGTTTGATGTAATGGTGGCGGCAGCGCGCAAACTGGCCCATGAACTCAACGGCGAGTTGAAAGATGACCAGCGCAGCGTGATGACTGCACAAACGATTGAGCATTATCGCCAGCGCATTGTGGAATATGAGCGCAAGCAACTGACCAATAAGCGCTGAGTTAACCCATGAAATACCAAGAGCAGCCAAGGCTGCTCTTTTCGTTTGAGAGAACACCGCAATGTCCGAAGCCTCAATTGCTGCCCAGCGTATAGAGCAACTGCGTGCCGAACTGGATGGCCATAATTACCGCTATTACGTACTCGATGAGCCAAGTGTTCCCGATGCCGAGTACGACCGTCTGTTTCGTGAATTGCAGGCGCTGGAAGCTGAACACCCGCAACTGGTGACGGCTGAATCACCGACCCAGCGCGTTGGTGGTGAGACGCTGGCGGCCTTTGGTGAAGTGCGCCATGAAGTGCCCATGCTCAGCCTGGGCAACGCCTTTGAGGAGGAGGACCTGCTGGCCTTCGACCGTAGCGTGCAGAGTGGCCTCGGGCTTGCGGGCGACCTGTTTGGTGGTGGTGTTGAGGTCGAATACAGCTGCGAACCCAAGCTCGACGGCCTGGCCGTCAGCCTGCGCTACGAGAATGGCCAATTGGTGCGTGGCGCGACCCGGGGTGACGGTAGCACCGGTGAGGACATCAGCAGCAACGTGCGCACCATTCGCAACGTGCCGCTCAAGCTGCAAGGCGAAGGTTGGCCGCAGGTGCTGGAGGTGCGCGGCGAAGTGTTTATGCCCAAGTCCGGCTTTGAGGAACTTAACGCGCGTCAGGCCGAGAGCGGCGGCAAGACCTTCGCCAATCCGCGCAATGCGGCAGCCGGCAGCCTGCGTCAGCTCGACCCGAAAATCACTGCCAGCCGTCCGCTGGAGTTCTGCTGCTACGGCGTTGGCCAGGTCAGTGGCGAGTTGCCGGCGACTCAGGTGGGCATGCTGGAGCAGCTCAAGGCCTGGGGCATTCCCATCAGCCGTGAACTGAAGCTGGCTAAAGGCGTACAGGCCTGCCTCGACTATTACCGCGATATTGGCGAGCGCCGTATGGGCCTGCCCTATGACATTGATGGCGTGGTGTTCAAGGTCAACACCATCGAGGACCAACAGCAGCTGGGGTTTCGCGCACGCACGCCGCACTGGGCGATCGCTCACAAATTTCCGGCGCAGGAAGAGCTGACCGAACTGCTGGATGTCGAGTTCCAGGTTGGCCGTACCGGCGCGGTCACGCCAGTCGCGCGGCTCAAGCCCGTCAAGGTGGCCGGCGTGATGGTGGCCAATGCCACACTGCACAACATGGATGAGGTGGCGCGTCTGGGCGTGAAAATCGGCGATACGGTGATCGTGCGCCGCGCCGGTGATGTGATCCCGCAGGTCATGGCCGTGGTGCCCGAGCGCCGTCCTGCCGATGCCCGTGACGTGCAGATTCCGGAAAACTGCCCGGTGTGTGGCTCCCACGTTGAACGCACCCAATTGGTCAAACGCAGCAAAGGCAAGGAAACCTTCAGTGAAGGCTCGGTGTACCGCTGCGTCGGGCGTCTGGCCTGTGCGGCCCAGCTCAAGCAGGCAATCATTCACTTTGTTTCACGCCGGGCCATGGATATCGAAGGCCTGGGTGACAAGACCATTGAGCAGTTGGTCGATGAGCAACTGATCGCCTCACCGGCCGATCTGTACAAACTGAAATATGACCAGATCATCAATCTGGAAGGCTTTGCCGAGGTGTCCAGCAACAAGTTGCTGCAGGCCATCGAGGACAGTAAGCGGCCGACTCTGGCGCGCTTTATCTACGCTCTGGGCATTCCCGATGTAGGTGAGGAAACCGCCAAGGTACTGGCCCGTGCACTGGCGTCTTTGGCGCGTGTGCAGCAGGCGCTGCCGGAGGTGCTGACCTATCTGCCGGATGTCGGTCTGGAAGTGGCGCATGAGATTCACAGCTTCTTCGCCGATGAGCATAACCAGCAGGTGATCAGTGCTTTATTGGGCGAGTGTGGCCTTGAGCTGCAGGAGCAAGGCGAGCTGAGTGCCGAGTTCAGTGCCAGCGCCACCCTGGCCGGGATGCTCGACAAATTGAATATCCCCTCTGTAGGGCCGGGCGGGGCACAGAAACTGGCCGACAGGTTTGTCACGCTGGACGCGGTATTGGCGGCGGACTGGCTGGATATGCGCCAGACCCTGGCAGAGAAGCAGGCCAACGCGGTGCGTGAGTTTTTCGCGGTCACGGCCAATGCCGAGCGTGCCCGAGCCATCGAAGCGCAGCTGCGGGATTTTGGCATGCACTGGCACTGCGAGAAGAAGGTTATCGAGGGTTTGCCTCTGGCAGGACAGACCTGGGTGCTGACCGGTACGCTGGAAGTGATGAGCCGCGATGTGGCCAAGGAAAAGCTGGAAAGCCTGGGGGCCAAGGTGGCGGGTTCGGTATCAGCCAAGACCAGTTGCGTAGTCGCGGGGCCGGGGGCAGGCTCGAAGTTGGCGAAAGCCAGTGAGCTGGGCGTGAGAGTGATTGACGAGGCGCAGTTTCTGTCAGCCTTGGCGGGCTTCGGCCTCTGACTTCAAACGGCCCCCGAGCGTTGCCTGGGGGCCGTCAGGCAACTTAGTTACCGGTTACGTTCACGCAGGTTTCGCCGAAGAACGGGTAGAAGCCTTTGGTGTGGTAATCAGCGGTAGCGATAGTGCCGATGTTGCCATTGGCCTTGGCGGCAGCAATGGAGGCGTCGCCTTTGTTGATCAGACCGATGATGGTGGTGGCGCAAGCGGTACCGGTTTTGTTGCCGGAAGCGGTGGTCGCAGTGATCGGACCTTTGACGTCGGTGATCAGGCCAACGCTGACTGGCGACAGGCCAGAGGCGCAACCGCTAAGCAGGGTAACCAGGCCGGCAGCCAGAGCAATTTTCTTCAACATGGGTGTATTCCTTTTTGCTTATCCGTAAGAAGCCTTACCCATCCAGGTAAAGCGCTTGAACACCCTAAAACAGCATCAAGGCAATAACAACCTCGCGTGCTGTTTTTCAAACCGGTTTCAAATTTGTGAAATCTTTCTGTGGCTTTTCTACGCAGGGCTGTTCTCGGTGGTTATTGCAGCCTCGGTATGGCAACGAAGGCAACTGAGGTAAGCACCGCCAGACCAATTGGTTAGTCGCCGCGGTATTCGCAACCGCTGGTGCAGGTTTCATGGATGCGAATACGCGACAGCTCAGGCAGCAGTGGTTTGAGTTGCTGCCAGATCCACTTGGCCAGCACTTCACTGGTGGGGTTTTCCAGGCCGCTGATGTCGTTCAGGTAGTTATGGTCGAGTTGCTCGTAGATCGGCTTGAAAATGGCCTTGATCTCGGAGAAGTCGCGAATCCAGCCGGTATAGGGGTCCACTTCGCCCTCGATATACACCGCCACCTTGAAGGAGTGGCCGTGCAGGCGCCCACATTTGTGGCCTTGCGGGACGTGAGGCAGGCGGTGCGCTGCCTCGAACATAAATTCTTTGAACAATTCCACGGTCTTTCTCTCGGCTAACAGCACGCTTGGCAAGGTGCGGATATTACCAGTTCAAGGGCTGTTAACCGAGTAGTACAGCGGATTGGATACAATTTATGGCTGATTGCGTTCCAGTCGATAGATGCTGACCGTCTCGTAGACCGCTTTTCTCAGGCGATTAATCCCGCCGATCGGCCGGTGTTCGGGCAGCGCATGCCAGGGGTTGAAAGACAGGTTGTCGCAGAACAGGTTCTGTTCACGGCTGTCGAAATCCTGGGCTGGCACCTTGATGGTGGCGACTGTCTCGAAGGGTGAAATGGCTTCGCTCCACTCCACGCTAGGGTCTTCGATGGGCATGTAGTAATCGGCGTTCTGCCGTTGTACCTGCAGGGCAAAGCAGGCAGGCACACGGTCCAGCGACAACTGCTGATACAGCGCATTGCGCAGGAAGTTCGGCAGGTCCTGGTTCTGTTCAGGCAACTGATATTGCGGGCAGGCTTCTGGTTGCGGAATGACCCGGTACTTGATGTTGTGTTCGCCTAACTTGAACGGTGCGATGGAGTTGTAGGTGGTCGCCACCGGAGTTTCCGGAGCTGGAGACAGCGTCTTCAGCGCAATGATCAGGTGGCGGATTTCCCAGGTGCTGGGGTTCCAGCTGGGGAAAAACGCCAAGACCTTCTTGCCGTCAGCCTGGGCAGCGAAATTGCTCTTGTACTCGGCCACATCACGCACGAAAAAGGCCGGGTGGTTGAACATCACGAAGTCCTGCTCAAGGGCATGCTGCGGACTGTGCGTGAGTTTTTCACCGGGCACATCCAGCAGTTTGATCGCCATGCCGCGCGCGTCACGGGCTCGGTCGAACTGCGGGTAGGCATTGCCGTTGGACAGGCGTATCCAGGCTTGCCAGGTCTTGCCCGGCTCGCTGAGCACGCCACGTTGCAGGCTGCTGTCCAGACCGGCGCTGACGGTGACTTCGGCTTTCATGCAGCCATGCGCCTTGGCGTGCGCATCACGCAGTACCCGGGTGTTGTCGCGGTGTTGTTCAACCACGCGGATGGCGTCTTCGATGATGCTTTGAGTCAGTGCGGCTTCATCAGCGGGAATCTGTTCCTCACTGGCTACCGGGCCGGAGAACTTCCAGCCGTAGTAAGCCGAACCGATAGCCCAGCCGCCCAGGCCGATGGCCAGCAAGAGCAACAGCAGTTTGCCAAGTACGCGGCCAAGCCAGAGCCAGAGTCGTTTGAGCATGGGTCAATTCCTTTGAGTGGTTCTTGTTGGGCACGTATTTCAGTTCTGGCACGCAGGACCTGGCGTCCAGGGCTTGGCCTCGACGGGTTGCAGTTGCTCTTCCAGAGCGGGGTTGCCGAGCACCTTGAGGTATTCGATCAACGCCCAGCGTTCTTCCGGCTGCAAGGCACGACCGATTACACCGTCCTCGCGGCAGCCGGCGCGGAATTCGTGGCCACGGTTGCTGTTGCCGGTGACCTGGGTGTCAAACAGAAAGCCGCCGGTGAATTTTTCGCTCTGGTAGCCGATCTGCTTGGGGTTGTACTCGAAGTTGCCCACCCAGAACTGGGACTGGCGCTCCGCTACCGGTGACAGCAACTGGAACAGGGTGGGTACTGAACCGTTGTGCAAGAAGGGCGGGGTAGCCCAAATTCCGTCCAGCGGGCGTGCCTTGTAGCCACGTTTTTCCTGTACACCGATGGGTAGGTTGAAACCATCCATGGTGCCGCGCTCGGGTTGTGTGATGCCGGCATCCTGATACGCGCGGTTCTCCACGTAGGCGGTGACGTAGGCCAGTGCCTTGGCGCTGGAGATGCTGCGCATGTCGATGTCATCCAGCTTGGCGCCAAACAGACGTACATCGAGTTTACTCAGCTCGGCTTTGGTCCAGCCCAGTTTGCTGATATCGAAACGGTGGTCGGCAATATTGTCTGCGGTGGTGGGGTCAGTGCCGACGATCGAGGTGGGCACCACACGCATCCGCCATTCCGGATCGCGTGCAGGGGCATAGCTGTCCTGGGGCGTTTTCGGGTCAGGCGCATGGCAGTAGGCGCAGTTCTCGGCGAACAGCGCACGGCCGCGGCTGGCCAGCGGCAGGTCGACCTTGCCAAACACGGCTTCTGGCCAGGTGGGCGGCTGCAGTTTCTTCAGCGTTTCTTCCAGGGTGAACAGATCACGCAGGCGCACGCTGGAGGCATAGCGCTCGGCTTCCGCCACTGGATGGCCATCAGCCTTGAGCAGGCGCAGGGTCGCACCCACGCCCAGTGCTTCACCCACATTGCGAGCCATGGGCTGCATGGCTGAACCGTTCCACTGCACCCAGTCGAATTTCCAGATATCCCAGACCTGCGGATAGCTCACCGGGGCATTGGCAACGCGGTAGTTGCTCGGGTCGATGGCATCACCAAAGACGCTGTTGGCGATGCGGCCGAAGGCATCGGTGCGGCCGAAGCCTTCTTCGGTGGGGTAGAGACCGCGATGCCAGTCATTGAATGCTGTGCCGAGCAGGCGATCGAGCACCACCTTGAAATCACGACGCAGCTGCGCCTTGTGGCTGGTGTATTCATCGCCCAGTATCTGTTGAGCGAAGCGGCGGAATTTCAGTGGGTTGTAGTAGGTGAAAGCCATACTCATGCCGAGCGCCTGGCCAAAGCTGCCGCCACGTACTGTGGGCACGGTGGAAGCCAGCGAGTGCAGGGCAGCGCCCCCATCGATGCGTACCGCCTGACCTTGATAGCGCAGCTCGCCGGTGTGGCAGGCCGCGCAGCTGATATCCAGGTAGTGCTCGCCGCTCTCGGCATCGGCGTGGCGGGCAAAACCGACGGGCAGGTTGGCAGGGTTCAGCGCTGTCGGTTGCTGTTGTGGCTCAACCAGGAAACCGAACCGCGCCAGGTATTCCGGCGTAGCGAATTTGTTGCTGCTGAACGGTAGTTCCAGGGCGCTGAACCATTCATAGCGCAGGCCTTTCACCTGGGTGCCCTGGGGGGTGTAGTAATAGGTCTGGCGATCTTCGGCCGACCATTGATCAAGGTAATGCAGTTTGTCGGGCTGCTTATAGAGCGGAAGGTTGGGGTTGGCGATGAAGTACAGGGCAATCAGCAGCCCTAAGGCCAGCAACAACAGAAGCCCATACAGGGCCCGACGGAGAATGCGCATCGATACTTCCTTGTGGCGTTTATTATTTGTTCGATTTATGCCAACTGCCGTTGATTATGGCAAGCAGCCATTACTGAACAGTTGCGTGAATTTCCCTTTTACTGCGCCGTAAAGTGCGGTTTATTCAGGCACACCCACTCAGGAGTGAGCGTATGCATCCCTTTGACGCCTCGCAGCCACCCAGGCTGGCCTTACTGCTTGGTTATGCCGGGCTCGTGCCTTTTGTCAGCGCCGCGCTGGCTATCTGGGTGGTGCCGGAGGGCTGGCGACCATTGGTGCTGGCAGCGCTGCTGGATTACGCCGCGGTGATTCTGGCTTTTATGGGGGCGATCCACTGGGGCCTGGCCATGCGTGCTCAGGATGCGGGGCAGCCTGCGCAGTTGCAGCTGGGATTTTCGGTTGTGCCGCCATTGCTGGGCTGGCTGGCGATCAGCGGAGGTATGCCCAGCAGTCTGGCCTTAGCGTTATGTTTAATCGCGTTTGCTGGCCTGTATGGCGCAGATTTGCGTGCAGTCAAACTTGGGCTGGCGCCGCAGTGGTATCCACGCTTGCGGCGTCCACTGACGATTGTGGTGTGCCTGAGCTTATTGCTGGCCTGGGCCAGCGTGCTGATGGGGTGAACCTAACCACTGGGCGACTGTCGTGAGTGTCTGTTCGCGGCGTTCGCGCCAGTCGCCCTTGATGCACTGCAATGGCTGTTGGTGTTGGCGCAACCAGCCTGCGCACTGTTCATAGAAGGCCACACGCTGAGCCAGCTCCGGCTGGCAACGCTGGCCATCATCGACCCAGGGCACGCCGCGAGGATCAAGCAGCAGGTGCAGGTGATAGTCACGTGCCAAGAGCGCCTGTTCGATCCATGCCGGGCAATCCCCAAACAGCGTCTGACTCCAGAGCATGTTGCTGAGCAGGTGGGTATCGAGTATCAGCAGCTCAGGGGCGGCTGCTCGGGCTTGATCTTCCCAGTCCAGTTGCCCCCGGGCGATGCGGCTGATATCGGCATAGCAGGTGTCGCGCTGTTGCTGATCGATAAAGTGGCGCACGTACTCGCCCACCAGTACGCCGCCAAAAGTGCTTTGAATGGCGTCGGCTAGCCAGCTTTTACCGCTGGATTCCGGCCCAGTCAGCACCAGTACTTTCATGCGCTGACCAGCGCGCGGTCGCGCCGCCAGGTCAACCAGCCGTGAAACGCCAGCAGGGTAAACACCCCATACAGCGCTGCTGTGGGGTACAGGCCCTGCTGCAGAAATAGCGCAACAAAGAGTAGATCCAGCGCTACCCACAGCGGCCAGCATTCAAGCCGCTTCTGCGCCATCCACACCTGGGCGACCAGGCTGAAGGCACTCAGGGCTGCATCCTGCCAGGGGGCGGCTGCATCGGTGAAGGTAGCCATCAGGTAACCCAGCGCGATGGCGCCCAGACTGCCCGCCGCGAGGCTGAGCAACAGGCCCTGCGCGCTCAGTCGATTGACCTGCACGCCACTGTGGTTGCTGCCGCCTCGCGTCCACTGCCACCAGCCATAGCCTTGCAGCACGGCGTACACGCCTTGTAGCAGCATGTTCGAATACAGCCTGCCGTCATAGAAAATCCAGGCATACATCAGCACCATCAGCAGACCGAGCGGCCAGCACCAGCGATTCTGTCGTACGGTCAGCCAGACGGCCCATACACCAAGGGCTGAGGCTAGGATTTCCAGGGGTGACATAGAACACCAACAGACGATGGAGGCGGAGGGGCGACGATTGTAACCATTCACCCAACGTTCGTCTTGGCAGGGCAGATGGCCATTCGCTATGGCATTGCCGATATACTCGGCACCCCATCAGGAGAGCAACGTGTGTTGAAGTCGGTTTTGCATTGGGTCAGCGCAGCCTGTTTGCTGACGCTGAGCGTATTAGCCATGGCAGCCCCGGCCGGGCCAACTGCTGCGCGCTCACCGGCTTCAGTGGTGTTTCTCAATCCGGGTTATACCGACGAGCCTTTCTGGGTGGGCTACACCGAATTCATGCAGGCTGCAGCGACTGATCTGGGTATGCAACTCACCGTGATCAATGGTGAGCGCGACCACCGTTTGCTGTTGCAGCGTGCCCGTGAGTTGCTGGAAAAGGGCCCGTTGCCGGACTACCTGCTGTTCGTCAACGAGATGTACACCGCGCCGGAATTGCTAAGGATGTTCGCCAATAGCCCGGTCAAGCTGTTCTCCCTGCACAGCACCCTGACGCCCGAGCAGCAGCAGATTGTCGGTCGTTCGCGCGAGCATTATCGCAACTGGATTGGCAGCTTGATCCCCAACGATGAGCAAGCCGGTTACTGGATGGCGCAGGGGCTTATCGCACGTCTGAAGGGTAAGCCGGGCACGTTGCTGGCGTTTGCGGGCCTGCGCAATACGCCATCATCTTCGCTGCGTGAAGAAGGCTTGCGCCGTGCTCTGGCTGAACACCCGCAAGTTAGGCTGCAAAGCCTGGTGTACGGAGAGTGGAAGCGTAAGCGCGCCTATGAGCAGGCACAGCTGCTGTTACCGCGCTATCCCGAGACTCAACTGATCTGGTCGGCCAATGATGAAATGGCCTTTGGCGTAATGCAGGCGGCGCAGGAAATGGGCCGGCAGCCAAACAAGGACATCTTCCTGTCGGCCCTGAACAACTCCGATGAGGTGTTGCAGGCTCGGATCGACAACCAGTTGTGGGTGCTGGTCGGCGGACATTTCACTTTGGGCGGCTGGGCCATGGTGATGTTGCATGACTACCATGCCGGACTGGACTTTGCCGAGCGCGGCGGTAAGGACCGCGTCGATAAGCTGTTCACCCCGTTGGATGCCAGACAGGCCGCCTACCTGAAAAAACGCCTCAAGGTTGAGGGCTTCGGCCTGGATTTCCGCCAGTTCAGCGCCGTCTATCATCCAGAGATACGCGACTATGGTTTCTCAGTAGCGCCTCTGCTGCAGTGAGTCAGACACCGGCCAGGTGCAGCACCAGTTTGACCACGCCAAAGATCGTCAACACAAACACCGCCGTAAACAGCACGCCCAGAATGATGAAGTGACTGGGCTTGCCTCGCGAAAAATCACGTGCCCGATTTTTCCCACTCTGCACACCCAGTGCCGCGCTCAGCACGCTTTGCAGCATTTCCCAGAGCGTCAGCGGTTTGTTTTCTTCATCGTTCATCGAGCTCTCCTGTTATGGCGTCCACAGCCAGCCTGTCTGCTTAGTAAAGCTCAAGCAGCAGGCAGTTGTTTGCCTTGGAAACGACTCCTGCTGAAACCGCGCGAGCGCCACACCCGAGGCTGGGGCTTCATCTACTTAACGGGGCATTTGTGTTTACCGCGATATTCACTGAACCCAAGACCCTCTGCAGCGCTTCTATTTCGCTTCGGTAACGATGCGTCGTGGTCGTTGCAGCAATTCTCCGCTGCAGTTCGGGCAACGCCCGTGCAATGTGTTGTCGACGCAGTCGCGGCAAAAGGTGCACTCGTATGAGCAGATAAATGCGTCTTGGCTGTCGGCCGGCAGGCCTCGATTACAGCATTCGCACTGGGGACGTAATTCCAGCATGTCTTGGCTCCTTGGTTGGGCGGATTAAGCAAAACGCTCGACATATTCCTGAGGGCTGACGCCCAAGTGTTTGTGAAAGCTGCGGCGCAGGTTCTCCGGGTGGTTAAAGCCGCTTAAACGCGCCACCGTGCTGATTGAGGCCTGCGCGTTCTGCAGCAGGCTGCGCGCCGCTTCCAGGCGTACGATTTCCACATAGCGACCCGGGCCCATACCCAGCTCCTGATTAAAGGTTCTCGATAACGTGCGCGGCGTCATGTTGGCTTGCGCCGCCAGCACCGCCAGCGACAGGTCTTCATGCAGGTGCAGTGGTATCCATTCCAGCAGGTTGGCCAGGCGCGGCACTCGACTCGGCTCCGGGGTCAGCAGGGCACTGAACTGCGCTTGCCCGCCAGGGCGACGCAGAAACAGCACCAGGCGTTTGGCCACGGCCAAGGCAAGCGGGCGACCGAGGTCGGCCTCAACCAATGCCAGTGCCAGATCAATCCCGGCTGTAACCCCTGCCGAGGTGAAGATATGGCCATTACCGCCTGGGTCTTGCGCGTCGTAGGTGTGCAGGCAATCAGCGCTGATTTCTACCTGCGGATATTCCAGGCGCAGACAGTCGAGGTCCGCCCAGTGAGTGGTGGCGCGCCGCCCATCGAGCAGGCCGGCGGCCGCGAGAATCAGCGCGCCTGAACAGATTGAGCCCACGCGCCTGATCTGCGGCGCTGCGCTGCGTAACCAGGCCAGCAATTCAAGGTTGTGGCACTGCACCTTGTCACCTTGGCCGCCAGGGATCAGCAACGTATCGATATGCGCAGTATCTACGTCGCTCCAGGCCTGTTCGGCAACCAGCTGAAAACCGGCGGAGGTGGGCATTGCCACCGCCTGTTGGCCGAGCACCAGCAGACGATAAGCGGCGGGCAGGCCCTGGCGCTGGCGTTCGTCATTGGCAGAGGCGAACACCTGCAATGGACCGGTCAGGTCCAAACTCATGACATGCGGATAAAGCAGGCAGGCGATGGTTCGTGGAGCATCCATGGCGGCGTCTCGATAAACGATGGATGCAGTCTGCGCTTAACGAGTAATTGGCAACAAGGACAATAAACCCACAGATATTGCCAGTGTGGCGGCGGGGCGGGAAAGCAGGGCTCTGACAAGAGGGGCCAATCGGCAGCTCAGAGCCCTTGTTGCAGCAGCCGATTACTCCGGCATGCTCCATGGTTCCAGGGTGAAACCTTGCTGACTGAGTTGTTCACGGGACTGTTTGAGCAGGTCGGCAAATTGCACCGGATCGCTGTAGATGGTGCTGGACAGTTGTGTGCGACCGAGCAGGCGAGTGCTGGTGCGGTCGATCACACTGAGGCTAAGGTTGCCAGTGCCATCTTGCGGGGCCCAGGCGACGCATTGAAAAGGTTGAAAGGCGCGGTCAGCAATCAGCAGGGCTTCGTTAAAACGCAGCGGTGCGTTCATGGGGTCGGTTTCTCCGAGGTGATCCCAAATACACAAGGGCAAACGGTTAACTCACGCTTGCCAGTCATAGCTGTTGATGAGCGAAGCTGACCGTTAAGTCACATGAAGGCCGAAAAATGTAAAAAAATGTCCGTTAAATCACTGTTTTATTGATGCAAACAGAGAAACAGGGCGAGGTGAGGGCGTTTAGCTGCGTTCACGCCCTTTGCAGACGCTCAGCAATTGCTGCAAGTAAGCGGCGACATAGCGCTGGAAGCCGCGATCATCCCAGTAACCCAGATGGCTCAATGGTGTATGTCGCTTGTACCAGGGGCCAACGGGCATGGCGCGATCCTCAGCCACAACAGCGGCGTAATTGGGCAGTGGCCGTAGTGGGTAACCGAGTGGATCAGCAGGAGCATAGAGGTTGAGCCAACGCGCCTGCTCGGTGACGGCCAGGGGCAGGCACTGGCCGGGAAAACGGATGGGCACCACAGGGTCATAGGCGAAGGTGAAGAGCGGGATGTTGCAGCCAAAGGTAATCAGCCCACTGAGGGTTTCCAAGGCCAGAAAGGGGTCGAGTGGGCAGCTTTCGACTTGATTGATGCGCTGTTGATCCCAGACGAAGTTGGAAAAGATATGCCCGCCCAGCGAATGGGCTAGCACCACCAGCGGCGTGTCGGCATCGACCTTGGCACGCAGGGCGTTGAGGCCGCTGCGCAGGGATTGATGCACTTCTTCGTAAGTGGTGTCGTAAGCCTGACTGACTTTGCGGTAGCCGCTGGCATCCCCAAGAAACAGCGTGACGATGCGCCGTAACCAGCGCCAGCGCACGGGCTGATCGCGCAACTTCTCCAGGAAGGCCAGTTGGCGCTTGTCCAGCACGCTGGCCCAGTACAGTGACTGAAAGGCAACCTGGTCGGCATCTGCCCCAAGGCGTTGGCGTAAACCCGCGATCAGGCTCTGGGCAAAACTGTGTTGCCCTTCGGCGTCGCGGCTGTCCGGTTGTGTACCGATGCCGTGGATGATGGCGACTGCAAGTTTCATTCTGCCGATCCCTGGTTATTGCGCTGTGGCCACTACCTTCTGGCCCGTCCTGTTCAAAGTGCTTGCATGTGCTCGTGCAGGCGGCCGCTGTCCACCAGTTCGAGAAACTCGTCGCCCAGACGCTGGCTTTCGCTCATAGCAGTGCGCCAGTAGCGCTCACGGCCGGCATCATCGCCCAGGTAACGGCTGAAGTCCTTGCGATCCGGCAGTTTGCCATGGGGCAGACGCGCCAGGTACTCACGCGAGGGTGCCAGCAGTAGAACATCCTGCAACCGACCGCTGTCGCCACGCCGCCAGGGCATACCCTTGTCGAACCAGCCGGGGATGACCTTATCGGTAAAGTGTGGGTAGAGCACGATATCGCTACCGCTGTACGGCAGGTCGAGGTGGTAGTCGAGCAGGCCGCCATCGCGGTAGGTGCCGGGGCCCGCACCAGGGATATCGCGCACACCTTGCATGATCATCGGAATCGAGCCCGAGGCCAGCAAGGCATGACGCAGATTGCCGCTGTCGAGTTGCAGGTAGCGCGAGGGAAAATCGCTGAGCGTTCCCAAGGGCGGTGCCAGGCGGGCATCATGCAGAATCACCCGTTCGAAGTGCTTGGCTAAACGCAGGCGGCCCAGCAGGTTGCTGCCGATCACTGAAGACAGGCCCAAACCGAGTGCGCCGCGATGGTCGTGCTGCAGCAGACCATGGCTTTTCACCACGACGATATTCAAGCGGTAATGCGGGTTACTGAGGATATTGGCGTCGTCGTTGCCCAGCAGCTGTTCCAGCATCAGGCTGCAGCTACTCGACACCTGCGCCATGCTTACGCCTTTGGCAAAGCGCTGCGAGGTATACAGCTCGCCGAGCCGGCGAATGCCGGCCGCTGCATCCGGTAAACAGGCGCTGGCAAACCGCCAGGAACCGATCGACGCACCGATCAGCGAACGCTCGCGAGGCGCACGTTGTAGCCAGTCGCCGAACAGGGCCAGATCCAACCCTTGAATCCCCAGCGCCTTCGGCCCACCCGCAGCGCCTGGCAGGATGCCGACATCGGCTGGCTGCAGGCCTTGCTCGCGAATCCTCGCGAAGGCGCGTCTACCGGCTTTTATTGTCAGAGCAGGGGACTTGATTAATATCGCACTCATGCTGGCCTCCATCGCGCAAGCCAGCGATTATAGAGCCCTGAATGGGCAGGCCAAGTGACTTCAGCGTGTGAATGATGGGGGGCATGGATCGGGATAAATCAGCTTTTGTGCAATGCCTTAAGCAAATTCAGCTTGAGTTAAGTCGTGTGCAGTAATTTGGGCTCCGTCGAAAGCCAACTCCATAAGGAAATTGAACATGAAAACACTGACTGCTGTATTTGCCGCTGCTGCCCTGACCCTGACTGCCGGTCTGGCCCAAGCCCGTGACCTGGGCCCGGATGAGGCGCTCAAACTGCGTGACGCCGGCACCATCCAGTCCTTCGAAAAACTCAACGCAGCTGCTCTGGCGCTGCACCCGGGTGGCAAGACTGAAGACACCGAGCTGGAAGAAGAGTACGGCCGCTACATCTATCAGGTTGAAATCCGTGACGCCCAGGGCGTGCAGTGGGATGTCGAACTGGATGCCACTAACGCACAAGTCCTGAAGAACCAACGAGACGATTGATGAACAACACGGCCCGGGCCATACGTCCACTCCTGATCGGCCTGCTGCTGACCCTCGCGTTCAGCAGCAGCGCCCGCGACCTGGATCAGGATGAAGCATTACGCTTGCGGCGCGAGGGGCTGATTCTGCCCCTCGAACAGCTGATGCAGGTGGCGTTGCAGCGTCATCCCGGTGCCGTGCTGCTGGAAGTCGAACTTGAGGAAGAAGACGGTGTGCTGGTCTACGAAGTTGAACTGGTGACTGCGCAAGGCATTGTGCGCGAGCTGGAGTTGCACGCCAGCACCGGTGAAGTGCTCAAGGACGAGGTGGAAGACTGATGCGCCTGCTGCTGGTGGAAGACCATGTGCCCCTGGCCGATGAGCTGCTGGCCGGTTTGACCCGTCAAGGCTATGCCGTTGACTGGTTGGCCGACGGTCGTGACGCAGCCTACCAGGGCGCGACCGAACCCTATGACCTGATCATTCTCGACCTCGGCTTGCCTGGCAAACCGGGGCTGGAGGTGTTGCAGGAATGGCGTGCAGGCGGCCTCAGTACAACGGTATTGATTCTTACGGCGCGGGGCTCCTGGGCCGAGCGCATTGAAGGCCTCAAGGCCGGTGCGGATGACTACCTGAGCAAGCCGTTTCACCCGGAAGAACTGCAACTGCGCATCCAGTCACTGCTGCGCCGCGCCCGTGGGCTGGCCAACCAGCCACTATTGGAAGCGGCGGGCCTGCAGTTGGACGAAAGTCGACAAACCGTCAGCCGTAACGACCAGGAAGTGCAACTGACCGCCGCGGAGTTTCGCCTGCTGCGTTATTTCATGCTGCATGCCGGGCAACTGCTGTCGAAGAGTCATTTGGCCGAGCACCTGTATGACGGTGAAAGCGAGCGCGATTCGAACGTCATCGAAGTGCACGTCAATCACCTGCGCCGAAAGCTGGGGCGCGAAATCATCGAGACCCGCCGTGGCCAAGGCTACCGCTTCAGCGGGGATGCTGTTTGAAATCGATCCAGCGGCGCCTGAGCCTGGGCCTGGTCAGCGCACTGCTGGTCATCGGCCTGTTACTGGCACAGAGCAGCCTTTGGCTGTTTGATCGCAGCCTGCGCAGCTATATCCAAACCACTCTGCAGGATGAAGCACAGACCCTGTTGGGCGCTTTTGTGCGCGGGCCCAAGGGCTTGCAGCTGGATGATCGGCGCCTGAGCGCAGCGTACAAGCGGCCATATTCAGGGCTGTATTTTCGCATCGACTTTGCCGAGCAGACCTGGCGCTCACGATCATTGTGGGATCGCGACCTGCAACGTGTTGAACAACCGGGTTTGCAGGCTGATTTAGGTGACGGGCCGCAGGGCCAGCTGTGGTTGATCTACCGCGCCGACTATCAGCGGTTTGGCCAGCAGATCGTGATTCAGGTGGCGCGCGATTACACCCCGATCCTCAACAGTTTCAACCAGGTGCAGAAGGTCATTCTCGGCCTGGGCATCAGCGCGCTGATTCTGATTCTGCTGCTGCAACGCCTGATTGTCGGCCGCGCCCTGCGCCCGCTGGAGCGAACGCGGCAACAGATCATGCAGTTGCAGCAAGGTCAGCGCAGCCAGCTGGATCAGCAGGTACCGCTGGAGCTGGAGCCGCTGGTGGCACAGATCAACCACCTGCTGAGCCATACCGAAGACACCCTGAAACGCTCACGCAATGCGTTGGGTAACCTGGGGCATGCACTGAAAACCCCATTGGCGGTGCTGGTCAGTCTTGCCGGTCGGGAAGAACTCAAGCAGTTGCCCGAGTTGCGCGAGAGCCTTAACGGCCAGCTGCAACAGATTGAGCAACGCATCGCCCGTGAACTGGGCCGCGCACGTCTGGCCGGTGAAGCGCTGCCGGGCGCGCATTTCGATTGTGCCAGCGAGCTGCCGGAGCTGTTTTCCACATTGGCGATGATTCACGGCAACCACCTGCAACTGGACTGGCAGGCCGCTCCGGGTCTGCGTTTGCCCTGGGACCGTGAGGACTTGCTTGAGCTGCTGGGCAATCTGCTGGATAACGCCTGCAAATGGGCTGACAGCCAAGTGCAACTGCACGTCAGCCGCGCGGGCGAGGTGTATCAGCTGAGCATTAAGGATGACGGGCCGGGCATTGAGGCGGCGCAGCGCGAGGAGGTTCTCAGTCGTGGCAGTCGTCTGGATGAGCAGGTGGCCGGACATGGCTTGGGCCTGGGCATCGTGCGCGATATCGTCGATGCCTGGGGTGGTCAGCTGCAGCTGGGGGACAGTGAGTTAGGTGGCTTGCGCGTTAGCGTGACGCTGCCGGCCAAGCGTGCCTGAAAGGCTCAGGCACGTCGTGTGGCGCACTTACATGCCGTTGGCAAAAGCCGGATTGCTCATGTCGATGCTGGCCCGCACCGGGCGCAGTGCCTCGGCGTACTTGACCAGAATATCCAGCTCATAATCGATGCGTGCATGCAGACGCTGGTCGTCTTCGCTGCTGGGCTCTGGCGTGTTCAGCACTTTCTCGACCCCCCGTACTAGCAGGTGCTCGGGCAGGTAGCACAGGCGGCAGTTCTTGTAGCTGGACGCGCGCAGCTCGCTGATCGGATAAGCCCCACCCACGCCCGAGGAGACGCCAACCAGCAGGCCCGGTTTGTGCGCCAGCTCAGCTTTGCTGGCGTAGATAAAGAAGTTTTTGATGGCTGGGCAAGCCATGCCATTCCACTCCGGGGAAATGATCACCACGGCGTCAGCGGCGGCCAGTTGCTTGCTGTAAAGCCCCCAGGGGCCGGTGTCATCAGCAGGCCACAAGGGCAGGGGAGCCAGGCCCAGATCGATCACGTTGCTCTGGGCGTCATCGATATGGCCCAACTGAATCAGGCGCTGACGCAAGAAGCGGGCAACCTTGCCCGATTGACTGTTGCTGCGGCTGGAGCCCGCGATCAGAGCGATATTGAGCATCGTGCACCTCATGCAAAGAAAAAACGCAGACTAGCGATCGCTGGTCTGCGCTACAAGGAAACAGCCGCCAGCCTGGCAGGCAAATCGTGCCAGGCGGCAATTTAGACGCGGAACTGATCCATCAGCCCTTGCTGATGATTGGCCAGTTTGTTCAGCCCCTGGCTGATCTTTGCCGACTCATCGGCCTGGCCGGAGATCGCTTCGGTGACATCACGGATCGAGGCCACGTTGCGGTTGATCTCCTCGGCCACCGAGCTCTGTTCTTCTGCGGCACTGGCGATCTGCAGGTTCATGTCGGTAATCACGCTGACGGCCTGGCTGATGCGTTGCAAGGCGGCAACGGCTTGTTCCACCTGCTCGACACTGCCCTGGGCCTGGCGATGGCTACTGTGCATGGTGCTGACCACTTCCTTGGTACCGTTTTGCAGGCCTTCGATTACCTGGCGGATTTCCTCCACCGAGTCCTGGGTGCGTTTGGCCAGGTTGCGCACTTCATCGGCTACCACGGCAAAGCCGCGGCCGGCGTCGCCTGCGCGCGCCGCTTCAATGGCGGCGTTGAGCGCCAGCAGGTTGGTCTGTTCGGCAATCGAGCGGATCACTTCAAGCACTGAGCCGATCTTCTCGCTGCTATTGGCCAGGCCTTCGACTTCCTGCATGGCCACATTCATTTCGTTGGCCAACAACTCGATAGTCGAGGTAGTCCGGCCAATCACGCTCATGCCTTCACGGCTGGCCTGGTCGGCTGTGCGTGCAGCTTCGGCGGCCTGCGCGGCGTTGTGCGCAACATCTTGCGCCGTGGCGCTCATTTCCTGGAAGGCGGTGGCTACCTGATCGACTTCGCGGTACTGCTGCTGCATGCCATCGCTGGTCTGGCTGGCAATCAGTGCCGATTGATCGGCGGTGCTACGGGCATCCTGCACGCTGCGTTTCACATCGGCGATGATCGGTTGCAGCTTATCGAGAAAGCGATTGAACCAACTGGCCAGTTCGCCCAGTTCATCCTGCTTGGCGTACTCCAGGCGGCGGGTCAGGTCACCTTCACCGCTGGCGATGTTCTTCAGCATGGCGGCTACGCCGAGAATCGGCCGGGTTACACCCAGAGCGGTCAGCCAGATCAACAGGATGCCCACAACGCCGGCGGCCAGGCCCAGGCCGAGGGAGATCGCGGTGTTGCGCGTGCCCACTTCATCCATCTGTGCTTCCAGGCGGGTGGCCGGCTCAAGCAGTACCTTCTCCGGGACTTCCAGCAAAACGCCCCAAGGCTTGGCATCCGGGATCGGCAGCAGCGGTTGCAGCACTTGCAATGCGCCGTCGTGGTGCATGACTTCGGGGCGGTTACCGGCCAGCAGGCGGATCATTTCGCTGTGCTGGTCACTGAAGGCGGCGTCCAGTTTGCCGCCCAGCAGGCTGCTGTCACGGCTGTGTCCGGCGAGCAGACCGGCAGGGCTGATGATGCTGATATGCCCGGCACCGTCAAACAGGCTCTTGTGTGCGCTGGTGCTGAGTTCTTGCAAGCTGGCCAGGCTGATGTCCACACCCAGCACGCCGATCACCTTGTCGTTCTGAATCAGCGGGAAGGCAATGCTGGTCATGAGGATTTTTACGCCAGCGGTATCGTCGATATAGGGGTCGAGCAGGCACGCCCGTTTGCTTTCACGTGGGCAGGTGTACCAGGCGTTGTAAGGGGTTCCGCTGATGCCAGGGGTTGAGTCATTGAGGCTTTCTTCCTTCATGGCCTCTGCGCTTAACTCACCTTTGTCATCCTGGGACCAGTAGATCGAGAAGCGCCCCGTGTCATTGCTGCCGAGGCTTTCCTGATCAATAAAAAGTTCATCCTTGCCGTCCAGCGCGTTGGGTTCGAACACCGCGTAAACACCCAGCAGGCTGCGGTTGGCTTCCAGTGAGCTGCGGATTTGGCGGCTGAGGTCTTCGCGTAGGTCGAAGGCGTCAAGAAAACGCTTTTCCGCCTGTTCGCGGATAAACAGCACCTGGCTGGCGGCGCCACGTCCGTACTGATAAGCGTCCATAAAGTAGCGCTGCATCTGCAGGGCCTGAGCTTCGCCGCGCGCCTCCATGCGCAGCTGTGCCGATTCCTCCAGCATTTTTGAACTGGCCTGCTTGACCAGGCTGGCACTGCGCGACGCCTGGATCATCGAGGCCGATACCAGCACTGCGACAATGGCCAGCAGGCACAAACCTGCCAACAGGGTGATTTTCAGTTGGATGGAGAGTCGGCTGAACAGCATTTTCAGGACCTTCTTTATTGCAGAGGCTTAGAGCGCCTATCGGCGGTTATGTGCATTTCTTGAAGCATTAGGTGCAGTGATAACCAGCAAATTACAGGCCATTACGGGCCAATATTTCGCAGCCTATACGAAATTATTAACGCTTTGTAGAAAATAATTTACGGCTTTTTGACAGGTCAGTCAGCATTGTGCAGAGTACGCGCCCTTCGCCGAACCGGCGCAGCATCCAGAGAAGGTCGAAACCTTCGCGGACCTCTTTATTAGCGGGAGTAAATCGATGAACGCAGTCGTTGCGGCAGTGGGGATCATGTTGATCCTCAGCTTGTGCCGTGTACATGTGGTGGTGGCCTTGATTGTCGGCGCGCTGGCCGGCGGCCTGCTCGGCGGCCTGGGTATTGAAGGTTCGCTGGCGGCCTTCAATAAAGGCCTGGGCGGTGGTGCTACTGTGGCGCTGTCCTACGCCTTGCTGGGCGCCTTTGCCGTGGCGATTGCCAAGTCCGGGCTGGCCCACGCGCTGGCGGACAAGGCCCTGGCCATGGTGGGTAAACAGGACGCCAAAGGTGCTGGCCTGCTCAAGTGGCTGCTGATTGGTCTGTTGCTGGTTGTGGCGATTTCTTCGCAGAACATCCTGCCGATCCACATTGCCTTTATTCCGCTGCTGGTGCCGCCGCTGCTGTATGTGCTGAGCAAGCTGCAACTGGACCGTCGCCTGATAGCCTGTGTGCTGACCTTCGGCCTGATTACCCCGTATATGTTCCTGCCGGTGGGTTTTGGCGGGATATTTCTGAATGACATTCTGTTGGCCAACGTCGCCAGTGCCGGTGTGGATACCGCAGGCCTGGATGTGACCAAGGCCATGACCATTCCTGCACTGGGCATGCTGTTCGGTTTAGTGGTGGCGCTGTTCAGCTACCGCAAAAAGCGTACATATGACCTGAGCAAGATCGAGCAGGTGGAGCGCGTCGACGTTGCCTACAACCCGTTGAGCCTGTTGGTGGCCGGTGTGGCGATTGTCGCGGCGTTTGTCGTGCAGCTGTGGCTGGACTCGATGATTATCGGTGCCCTGGTTGGCTTCATCATCTTCTCGGTGTCCGGTGTGGTGCGCTGGAAAGAGGCTGACGGCCTGTTCACCGAAGGCATGAAGATGATGGCCATGATCGGCTTTATCATGCTGGCCGCCGCCGGTTTTGCCGAAGTGATGAAGGCCACCGGTGAGGTTAAAAGCCTGGTCGACAGCTCTGCGGCCCTGATCGGCAATAACAAGGCGCTTGGCGCACTGCTGATGCTGCTGGTTGGTCTGCTGGTGACCATGGGCATTGGCTCGTCGTTCTCGACCGTACCGATCATCGCTGCGATCTTCGTACCGCTGGGCATGCAACTGGGTTTCAGCCCGTTGGCCATTCTGTCGATCGTCGGCACTGCCGGTGCCCTCGGCGATGCGGGCTCACCTGCCTCCGATTCGACTCTGGGGCCTACTGCTGGCCTCAACGTCGATGGTCAGCACAACCATATCTGGGACAGCGTGGTGCCGACCTTCCTGCACTACAACCTGCCACTGCTGGTATTCGGTTGGGCAGCAGCTATGGTGATCTGACCGCCGCAGTGGGTGCCTGACGACAGATTCGTACAGGTGCTCAACCTTTTAGCGGGGCTGCCGATCAACGGTTAGCCCCGTTTTTATTCCGCACTATCGCTGAGCAAGGATTGGCATGATGCGTCTTACATTAAAAGCAAAAGTCGTGTTGTTGGCACTGATTCCCGTGGTGTTGTTTGCGGTGGTCCTCAGTGGCGCCGCCGCCAGGGTGCTGCAGAACCTGGCAGCCCAGGAAGTCGAGGAAACCCGCGAGCGGCTGCTGCAGGAAAGCCGTAACGAGCTGCAGCATTACGTGCAGATCGCCCTAGGTTCGGTGCAGTCCTTGTATGACGCTGCCGGGCAAGGCGATATGGCCAGCCGTGAGCAGGCCATCGCCATTCTGTCGAAAATCAAATTCGGCAAGGACGGTTACTTCTTTGGCCACGATTCAAATGTGGTGCGGCTGTTCCGCGGCGACAGCCCGGTGGATGTGGGCAAGAGCCTGGCCGATCGTCGTGACCCGAACGGTGTGTACATCAACCGTGAACTGGTGAATGTCGCCAAGAACAACAGCTACTACCTGAACTACAGCTCGCCATTGCCCACGGATGATTCGGTGTTGGTGCCGAAAATGGCTTACAGCTATTACCTGCCGAAATGGGACATGGCGCTGGGCACGGCCATCAATCTGGATGGCATCGAAGCGCAGATCGTCCAGGTACAGAGTGAGATCGACAAACGCATCAGCACCATCATCACCAGCATCATGGTGGTGGCAGTCGTACTGCTGGTAATTTTCGGCGTCGCTGGGGTTGTGCTGAGCAACACCTTCCTGCGCCCGTTGCAGCAGATCAAGGACAACCTGGACGATATTGCTGCGGGTGAAGGCGACCTGACCCGCCGTCTGCCGATCAATGGCGATGACGAACTGGGCCAGTTGGCCGGCTCGTTCAACCGCTTTGTCGAGAAGATTCACGGCCTGGTGCGGCAGATCGTTGATATGACCGGCCAACTGACCGAACTGGTCAATCAGGTGTCCGCCCAGGCGCAGCGCTCGGAGCAGGCCATGGAGCGTCAGCGCCACGAGACGGATCAGGTCGCAACCGCTATCAACGAGATGTCGGCTGCCGCCCATGAAGTGGCGCAAAGCGCCCAGGGCGCAGCAGAGGCCGCGCAGAAGACCGACACCGAAGGGCAGGCGGCGAAGCAGGTGGTCGATGGCAGCATTGCGCGCATTCACACCCTGGTGCAGGACATTCGCGACAGCGGTCTGTCCCTCGATACCCTGCAAAAGGACGTGTCGTCGATTGTCAGTGTGCTGGATGTAATCCGCTCAATTGCCGAGCAGACCAACCTGCTGGCCCTCAACGCGGCTATCGAAGCGGCGCGTGCCGGTGAGGCCGGACGCGGTTTTGCCGTGGTCGCTGATGAGGTTCGTGCCCTGGCCAGCCGCACGCAACAAAGTACCCAGGAAATTCAGGGGATGATCGACCGTCTGCAAAAAGGCACTCAGGATGCGGTGACCTCGATGCGCCGTTCCAGTGATGCCGGTGATGTCACCAGTGAACAGGCCAACCGTGCTGGTACGTCGTTGGATGCGATTGCCCAGCTGATCGGCACCATCAACGCGATGAACGCGCAGATCGCCAGCGCGGCCGAAGAGCAGACCGCAGTAGCCGAAGAGATCAACCGCAGCGTGCACAAGATTGCCGTAGTGGTGGACAGCGTGGCGGATGAAACCCAGCAAGGGGCTCAGACCGCGCGCAACCTGGCTGGGCTGGGGGAACGTCTGGGGGCTCTGGTGCGTCAGTTCCGCATCTAGCACTTGCCGCTGCAACATCGAAAGGGAAGCCTGGCTTCCCTTTTTTATTGCCCAAACATCGCTCGTGCGGCGCATGACAAGCGTTGTGCAGGTATGCCCGCAGCTGTGCGTTGACGCTGTGCTGCAGATAACGGCAACAACTTAAAACCTACTGCGCTATATCCAATAAGTATTTAGTGCTGTGGTTGCTGGGAGTTTCTTGTACTAGCGTGCATGAATCGCCAGGCCAGCCTGTTGCTGCTGCCAGGGCGACAGCTTTGGGTACGCGCAGTTACTGCTGCTACGGCGGTGTGTATGAGCAGTCTCCAGTGGGTGGTGGAAGGTTTCTGGGTACAACTGGAGGTGATTCGTACAGCGGCTCGGGTATGCGGCCCCATCGATAACAACAAGATGAGGGACTCAACATGTCTGTAGCGATCGCATTTCGGCGCTGTGTTGCGCCGCTGCTGGTTTCAGCCTTGGTCATGTCTGTGCAGGCCGAGGAGGGTGATTACAATTTTTGGCAAACCCTGAGCAATCTGGTGTCGGCACCTGCGGCTGACAACAAGGTGACGCCGGCACAACGGGTTGGCCCGTACCCACTGCTGGCCAACCCGTCAGGGTTCAACAGCGGCTTCAAACCGGCCAACTACTACGCCTGGCAAACGGTGCGGATGGCTCCGCAGACCGGAGCCGTGTGCGGCAACGGCTCTCCTTACAAGTTCTTCATCAACCGGGTTCCCAACACCCGCAACACCATCATTTACCTGGAGGGTGGCGGCGCCTGCTGGGATTACGCCAGTTGCACCGGGCAGAGCGGCATTCGTGGCGCACGTAACCCGGCCGGGATTCCCAACGATTACATGAGCCTGCTCAATCCCGGTGCCAGTCTGGTCAGCCCGTTTGTAGTGCGTCTGCACCCCTGGACGCGGGTGAAAACCCAGAGCTGGAACATGGTTTACGTCCCGTACTGCACGGGTGATATCTATTCCGGCGACAAGGTGGCGGTCTATCAGGATCCGCAGAACCAGCAGCAGCCGCTGATCTGGCATCACAATGGCCTGCGCAACATGCGTGCGGTGGTTGGCTGGCTCAAGGACAACCTGCCGCGGCCTACGCAGATGCTGACCACTGGATGCAGCGCTGGCGGTGCCGGCAGCCTGACCAACTATGCCCCGACGCGTCAGGACATCGCGCCGACGCGCAGCTTCCTGATCAATGACTCGGGCCCGGTCTTCTCGGCCATCAGTGGCGCGGGCAATGAGACCTATCCGTCCTTGCCGTTGCAGAGCTTTATCCGCAATGCCTGGGGCCTGGATGCCGGGCCATTGCCGTACCTGCAAGCGCGGCTGCCAGGGCTCAATCTGAATAACCTCGGGACTCTCTACCCGGCGCTGTCGAGCAACCTGGTGGGCGACCGCATGGGCCACACGCACTTCTGGAAGGACCTCAACTATTCGTCCTATTCCTACGAGCGCTTCTATCCGGAGATCATCAATGCACCGAACCAGGCCGCCAAGGAGGCGCTGATTCAGGCCAAGTGGGCGGTGGATACCGGGCGGCTGCGCAATGAGTTGGCCAATCTGCCAAATGTGGGCGGTTACTTTCCGCAGTACCGCGCGGTCAATGAAAGCCATTGCACCAGCATTATCGAGTTTGCCAATGCAGATATTCAGGAGCAGAACCTGCAGCTGGATGACTTCGTTAACAACGTGATGAATGGCAGTGGCCCGGTGCTCGATGCGTCCGAGCTGAGCGACACCGCCGACCGCAACAAACCCTTCAACCTGCTGTACTACGCGCTCGACCAACTGCTGTAATGCCGAGCCCGACCTGAGCAGCTAGCTCAGGTCGGGCTATTGATAGTGCTGCTCACGTGCCTGTTGCAGGCGTTGGCGCAGGTATTCGTCACGGCTCAGGCCATCGGGGATGCTGTCCATGCTCAGGACCTCCTCGACGATGCGTTTTTCATCGACTTTATAACGCTGAAATTCGGCGCTGGGTGTCGCGGACTTGGCTTCGCGCTCGGCGCTTATTGCCTTGTAGCGGGCGACCAGGGCCGTGGCCTGATCTTTCTGCGCCTGTTCATCGTCGGTGGTCAGCTGAATCAGCCCCAGCTGTAGCAACAGCGATTCGCTCATGGCCAGTTCACTGCGTTGTTCGTAAGTCTCGATCTGCTCACGCAAGGCCTGCGCCTGGCTTTCACGCTGTGCGGGCGATAACTCGGCGGCGCCGCTCACAAAGCTGCGGTAGGCCTGATGAAATGCCAGGCGTTGCTCCTGATTTTTTACCGCAGGGTTTTGCAATAGCGCTTGCAACTGCGCCTCAGTGGGGATCGACGTGACGGGGCTATCACCCGCAACCACGTCTGCTGGGCTATCGGCCTGACTGGTTGGCGCAATCATTTGCGGCTCGTTCTGTAGACGCCAGTAGAGCGTGCCAAACACTGCAATCAGCACGAGCCCGCCGCCAATTAAAAGAGGTTTTCCCTGCACCGGCTTCTCCTGAATGACGCCGCAGCGTGCGGCGTTTTCAGCTTAGTCCAGACTGCACTTAGCGCTTTTTGCTGACCCAGGCCCAGAGCATTTCGCACTGGATCGGCTGAATGCCGACTTCGTCAGTCACCGTCACTGCGACCAACACTTCGCCTTTGTCCTGGGTATGAATCGCGTTTATCTGCTCGGGCGTCAGACTGGCTTCGGCACGCAGGCTGCCGGTGGCGCGCTTCAAGTAGTCGACCTTGAGGCTTTTGATCAGCGGCAGTTTGTCGTCCGGCACGTTCATCCCGACCAGAAAGCCCGTAGCAGACTCGGCCAGCAATGCCATGGCGGCGGCATGCACGCCTTTGATGTGGTTCTGCACCTTGCGCTTGTTGGCGATGCTCATCACCGCGCGCTGCTCGGTCAGCGTATGCACGCGCACCTTGGCGGTGCCGGCGAACTTCACCTGGGAACCAAACAACAGCGACATGGCTGGGCTGTGCAAGGCGTTGGGCAGTGTGTGGATCTTGCTGACGATGCGGCTTAAGCGGTTACTGGGCATGGCGATCTCCGGTAGGCAGAGCAGGGCGGTTGATTAGAGACTAAGACCGTTATAAAGGGGAGGCATAAAAAAACCCCAGCATTTCTGCTGGGGTTTTCTCAACACCCTCGACCTTGATCGTGGCCTCGGTCGAGTGAGCCGGTTCTTAGTGGAACTGGTTCATGGTGTTGTCTTTACCGCCGGCTTTCAGGGCTGCTTCACCAGCGAAGTACTCTTTGTGAGCGTCGCCGATGTCGGAACCGGACATGTTCTGGTGCTTAACGCAGGCGATACCTTGACGGATTTCCTGACGCTGAACGCCTTTCACGTAAGCCAGCATGCCTTGGTCTGCGAAGTAACCTTTGGCCAGGTTGTCGGTGGACAGCGCGGCGGTGTGGTAAGTCGGCAGAGTGATCAGGTGGTGGAAGATACCTGCCTGAGCAGAACCGTCACGTTGGAAGGTGCGGATACGCTCGTCAGCAACCTGAGCCAGTTCGGTTTCGTCGTACTCGACGCTCATCAGTTGGGCGCGGTCGTAGGCGGAAACGTCCTTGCCTTCGGCTACGAATGCATCGTAAGCCTGCTGACGGAAGTTCAGGGTCCAGTTGAACGATGGGCTGTTGTTGTAAACCAGCTTGGCGTTCGGGATGACCTTACGGATTTCATCAACCATGCCTTTGATCTGGCCGACGTGTGGCTTCTCGGTTTCGATCCACAGCATGTCAGCGCCGTTCTGCAGCGAAGTGATGCTGTCCAGTACGCAGCGTGCTTCACCGGTGCCAGCGCGGAACTGGAACAGGTTGGACGGCAGACGCTTAGGACGCAGCAGCTTGCCTTCACGCTTGATTACTACATCGCCGTTGCCCAGTTCGGCTTCGGAGATTTCTTCACAATCCAGGAAGGAGTTGTACAGATCGCCCAGGTCGCCCGGCTCTTTGGTCACGGCGATTTGCTTGGTCAGGCCAGCACCCAGGGAGTCGGTACGCGCAACGATTACGCCGTTGTCGATACCCAGCTCGAGGAATGCGTAGCGAACAGCGTTGATCTTGGCCAGGAAGTCGGCGTGAGGAACGGTCACTTTACCGTCCTGGTGGCCGCACTGCTTCTCGTCGGAAACCTGGTTTTCGATCTGGATGCAGCAAGCACCCGCTTCGATCATCTTCTTGGCCAGCAGGTAGGTGGCTTCCGGGTTACCGAAACCAGCGTCGATGTCGGCGATGATTGGTACGACGTGAGTTTCGTAGCCGTCGATCTGAGCCTGGATTTCGTCTGCTTTGACTTTGTCGCCAGCAGCGCGGGCAGCGTCCAGAGCGGTGAACAGCAGGTCCAGCTCACGGGCGTCAGCCTGGCGCAGGAAGGTGTACAGCTCTTCGATCAGACCGGAAACCGAGGTTTTCTCGTGCATGGACTGATCCGGCAGCGGACCGAAATCCGAACGCAGAGCAGCAACCATCCAGCCCGACAGGTAGAGGTAGCGCTTGTTGGTGGTCTTCAGGTGCTTCTTGATCGAAATCAGCTTCTGCTGACCGATGAAACCATGCCAGCAGCCCAGAGACTGGGTGTAGACGGAGGAGTCAGCATCGTACTCGGCCATGTCTTTGCGCATGATGTCGGCAGTGTACTGAGCGATTTCCAGACCGGTTTTGAAGCGGTTCTGGGCGCGCATGCGGGCCACGGACTCAGGGTCAATAGCGCTCCAGCTGCTGCCAGCGGCGGCTTTAAGGGCGGCTACGGCTTTGATGTCGTTTTGATAAGCTGACATGGTCAATCCTTCAAAGTATGTGTTTGGTTGAGCACCGACTTCCCCACTGAACACCTGTGTTGCCGGAGGTTGTTGTAGCTCACTGCAGAACGTCGAGAAGTCGACTTGAGACGGAGTTGATCCGGGAGGAGGGTGACGAGCTCAACAGGTCGCGGCTGCAGGGGTTGCAAATGATCGGGTCATTTGGCGTTTACCGGCTCAAAAGTGCCGTTGGACGACTCAACCTGCTGTGGCGTGATGCGCACTGTTGCTAAACGCTTCCCCGTCCCTCAGGACAACTTCGTTCCAGTCGCAATCTCATCGAACGGCCTTGTGGGCTTTACAACGCAAATCGGCTCTGACGGTAAGTTGGAGCGCGATTCGGAGGGCTTTTCAGACCTCTGATTAGCGGGAGCGGGGCCATGATGCCTTCGCCAAAAGTGTTCGTCAATTATTTTGTAGTGCTTTTTGAATGACTACTACATAAGTTGTAAAGCGACCAATGAGTCAGGCTGCGTGGCTCTATCCGGCGGATTGCGGCGGCGCTGGCGGTTTCTCTGTTGCGGTTTAGGCACTACCTGGCAGGTACAAGGCGATGAGCGGTTACCTGGCGCTGCCTGCAAAACCCCTACGGCAGCGCCAGGTGCTGGAAGTGGCTTACTGCACCACGTCGACCTTGACCCGCATGCTCATGTCTTCACGGCCTTGGGTCGAGCGGTGCTGGAGGAAGTCGCCTTGCTCGCCCTGGCTCTGTTCGCTGACCCCGCCGATGCTGATCCATTCACCGACCCGGCCGCTGACTCGGGTATCGGTACTCTGCACGTCAATGGCGCCAGGCTGGGTCTGGCTGAGGCGGTCGCGGTTGCTGCTGATGTTGATGTGCACCATCTCCCCGCTGAGGCTGGCGGTCACATAGAACCCACGCGTGACGTTGCGGTATTGGGTGTTGCTGTAGGGCTGGCCGTAGACATCCCGGCCACGTGTCGTCAGGGGTACGCTCTGGCCCACCTGAATCAGTGCTGGATAGCCTTCGGTGGCCTGCACCTGTTGGGTGCCGCCGCTGCGACTATCGGTGCTGCGACGGATGATGCGCACCTGATCGCGTCCATTGATTTCGCCTTGGCCGATCTGGATTTCGCCATTGCCGGCACTGATGCTGCCATCGGCGCGATAGCCCCGGTCGGTCTGATAACCCGACTCGTTGGTGTCGACGCTGATCAGCAGGCGGCGCGGCATGGTGTCCAGTTGTTGCAGCAGGGTGCGCACTTCCTGGATCTTGGCCGGGTCAGCATTGACGATCAATTGATTGCCATAGGCATTCACGCGGCCTTCGTGGCCCAGTACGGATTGCACCACTGACAGCACTTCATCCGCTGTGCGGTAGTTGAGGGGAATCACCTCGGTGGCTGCGCCAGCTGACAGGCTGAAACTGAACAGGGCGGCGGCGAGCAGGGCGCGAACCTTCATAGCAAAAAACTCCGTAAGTCAGCGTCGGTGATGCTGGTGTCCCAGGCCTGGTCGAACTGTACGCGGCGCTGACGGTTGCGACCGGGGTCTTGGTACAGGGCATAACCACTGGCTTGGCCAAGCTCGGGCAACAGCAGCAAACCACGGTCATCGGCCAGCAGAAACGCCAGTTCTTCATTAGGGTAGTCCGGGTGCAGCTTGCGAATCTGCATATTGCTCGACAGGCGGCGCGACAGGCCGAGCAGGCGGTGACCTTCCTTGACCGCACGGGCGGGGTCGCGCAGCAGGATACGCAGCTGGTTACGGGGGTTGGCCAACAGAAAACGGGTGCAGGCGTCCTGCACGCTGCTGTGGTGATAGAGCCAGGGCTCCAGGTCATGGCTGTAGATGCACAGGCTGCGCTGGGCCTGTTGCAGCAGCGCCAGTGCATGAGCGCGGGCCTGTTCCGGTTGGCTGAAGCGCTCCAGTGCGGCATGAGCACCCAGAACATACGGTGCCGGTTCGGCCTGCGGACTGTCCGGTGTCAGGCTTTGCGGGTTGTGCACAGCAAAACGCCCCGGTGACTCGAACTCGATGGCAGGAAGCTCAATGGGCTTCTGTTGCTCGGGCAGGTCATTCGGGGCGTTTTCGTCGTTCATCCTGGCCTCTAGGCGCTATGTCGCACCATGTCTACGTGAGGGATGCCGGCGTCGAGGTATTCACCACTAACGATGGCAAACCCGAGCTTTTCATAGAAGGCCGTGGCGTGCACCTGGGCACTGAGCATTTGTTGCGTCAGGCCGCGTTTTTCCGCTTCCGCAATCACCGCCTGGATCAACGCGACGCCCACATTCAGGCCGCGCCAGTCCTTGAGCACGGAAACCCGGCCAATATGCCCATCCGGCAGCAGGCGAGCCGTACCAATCGGGTAATCACCTTCCAGGGCGAGAAAATGCACAGCATCGGCATCTTCGGCATCCCACTCCAGTTCCGGCGGTACGGCCTGTTCAGCGATAAACACGGTTTCGCGAATACGCCGCAGGTCAGCATTGTCCTTCTGCCAGTCGGCCAGGCGAACCTGTATCTCACTCATCAGCAAACTCCAGGCTGCCTTGTTTGACCAGTTCAACCAGCAGGTTACGCCCTTCGTCATCGGCAAGCCATGCGCCGAGGTTTTCGATGTGCAGGGCGTCGGCGGAGCAGACCAGTTTCAGCAGTTCACGCAGGCTGGCCGAAAGCAGGCGGCTTTGCCCACTGGCGAACAGCACCAGGTCTTCACCAACTTCCGACCAGGCCATGCGCGCGCTGGGGTTGCGGATCAAAATGGCGCCATCTTCGAGGCCGGCGAGGAAGGTTTCTTCGTCGATCTCGATGCCGGCAATCAGCTCCGGGTATTTCGGCTCGGTCATAAACTGGCCGAACCATGTCATCAACAGGCGTTCATCGCTCATGTGCTCGTTGAGCAGCGCCTTGAGGCGATCCAGGGCGTCGCGCTGAATCTGCGTCGGGTCATCGGTCGGTTGCGCGTCAGCGTCGCTGTAGCGCTCTTCGTCAGGCAGGAACTGGCCGAGAAAGTCGGTGAAATGGGTCAGGACTTCAGCGGCGCTTGGCGCACGGAAGCCTACGGAATACGTCATACAGTCATCCTCAGCGGTACCACAGTGGGCCAGGAGCGGCGGCAGATACAGCATGTCGCCGGGTTCCAGAACCCATTCTTCAGTTTTAACGAATTCGGCGAGGATCTTCAGATCCGCGTGTTGCAGCATCGGGCTATCGGTAGTGCACTGCTGGCCGATCTGCCAGCGGCGTTTGCCGTAACCCTGCAGGAGAAAAACATCGTAGTTGTCGTAATGCGGGCCCACACCGCCGCCCGGCACGGCGAAGCTGATCATTACGTCATCGATACGCCACTTGGGCAGGAACTTGAACTCTTCCAGCAGTTCGGCGACTTCTGGGACGAACTGATCGACCGCCTGCACCAGCAGGGTCCAGTCGCGCTCGGGCAGTTCGGCGAACGCGTCTTCGGCGAATGGGCCGCGGCGCAGTTCCCAAGGGTGTGCACCATGTTCGAGAACCAGGCGCGATTCGACTTCTTCTTCAAGCGCCAGACCCGCCAGCTCGTCGGGGGAAATCGGGCTTTCAAAACCAGGAATCGCCTGGCGCACCAGCAGTGGTTTCTTCTGCCAGTAGTCACGCATGAACTCACGGGCTGTCAGGCCACCCAATAGTTGCAGCGGAGTATCAGGATTCATCGCTAAGCCCTTGAAGTCAGTAAATACCCATAAATAAAAACGCCCGGCGCAGCCGGGCGTCTGGGAGGCTGTTGCCGGTTAGATGCGCTTGGCCTGGGCGACCGCGTTGCCGATGTAGCTGGCGGGAGTCAGGAGTTTGAGCTCGGCCTTGGCGGCGGCTGGCATGTCCAGGCCATCGATAAAGCTCAGTAGCGCTTCCGGGCTGATGCCCTTGCCGCGAGTCAGCTCCTTGAGCTTCTCGTAGGGGTTTTCGATAGCGTAACGGCGCATCACGGTCTGGATCGGCTCGGCGAGCACTTCCCAGCAGGCGTCCAGGTCTTCAGCAATACGTTGAGCATTGAGCTCCAACTTGCTGATTCCCTTGAGACTGGCTTCGTAGGCAATAACGCTGTGGGCAAAGCCGACACCGAGGTTGCGCAGCACGGTGGAGTCGGTCAGGTCGCGCTGCCAGCGTGAGATTGGCAGCTTGCTGGCCAAATGCTGGAACAGCGCGTTGGCGATCCCCAGGTTGCCTTCGGAGTTTTCGAAGTCGATCGGGTTGACCTTGTGCGGCATGGTCGAGGAGCCGATTTCACCCGCGATGGTGCGCTGCTTGAAATAGCCCAGGGAGATGTAGCCCCAGATATCACGATCGAAGTCGATCAGGATGGTGTTGAAGCGGGCAATGGCGTCGAACAACTCGGCGATGTAGTCGTGCGGCTCGATCTGCGTGGTGTAGGGGTTGAACTGCAGCCCCAGGTCACCTTCGATAAATTGCTTGGCGTTGGCTTCCCAATCGATCTGCGGGTAGGCCGACAGGTGGGCGTTATAGTTGCCCACTGCGCCATTGATCTTGCCCAGCAGCGGCACCGCAGCAACCTGAGCGATCTGGCGCTCCAGGCGATAAACCACGTTGGCCAGTTCCTTGCCCAGGGTGGTCGGCGATGCCGGCTGACCGTGGGTGCGCGAGAGCATGGGCACGTCGGCGAACTTGATTGCCAGTTCGCGGATCGCTTCGGCGGTTTGGCGCATCAGCGGCAGCAGCACGTCGTCACGGCCGGCGCGCAGCATCAGGGCGTGGGACAGGTTGTTGATGTCTTCACTGGTGCAGGCGAAGTGGATGAACTCGCTGACCTTGTCCAGCTCAGGCAGCTTGGCAGCTTGTTCCTTGAGCAGGTATTCCACGGCTTTGACGTCGTGGTTGGTGGTGCGCTCGATTTCTTTGACGCGCTCGGCGTGCTCGACGGCGAAGTTGTCAGCCAGCTCATTGAGCACGGCATTGGCTTCGGCGGAGAAGGGTGCTACTTCGGCTACGCCTTCATGGGCGGCCAGGCGCTGCAGCCAGCGGACTTCAACCAGAACGCGGAAACGGATCAGGCCGTATTCGCTGAAAATGGGGCGCAGAGCGCTGGTTTTGCCGGCGTAGCGGCCATCAACGGGGGAAACCGCGGTGAGCGAAGAAAGCTGCATGGGAGGCGTTCTCGGACAATCGGGCATTGAAAAGGGCGCGTATCATACATGAAATCGACGCCCGGCCGCGATTGCTTCAGCTGCCTTTGCGACGACTGATCGACAGCAGGCTGGCACTGAAAATCAGTGCGGCGCCCAGTAACGAGGTTAGATCCGGGGTTTCACCCCAGCGCAGCCAGGCAATCAGTCCGGCGAACACAATCGCCAGGTAGGCAAAGGGGCCGATCAGCCCGGGCGGTGCCAGACCGTAAGCCTTGGACATGATGATCTGGCTGGCGGTGGCCAGCAGGCCGATCACCAGCAGCAGGCCCAGCTCATGCTGAGTCATTGGCTGCCAGGCCCAGGTCAGCGGGATGGCCGAGATCAGGGCACTGAACAGGGAAAAGTAGAAGACGATGCGGAATGCCGGTTCGGTGTCGCTCATTTCGCGGATCGAGACAAAGGCGAACGCAGCCAGCACACTGGCTGCGAGGCCGATCAGGGCTTGACTGTCGAGCAATGCAGCCGAGGGTTTGGCCACCAGCAGTACACCAATCAGACCGATGCCGGTGGTCAGCAACATGCGCTTACTGAGCGGCTCCTTGAGCCACCACCAGGCAATCAGAGGGGTGAACACTGGTGCCGAGTAGGTGAACAGCATGGCGTCGGCCAGTGGCAGGTGGGCAATGGCGTAGAAGAAGCAATACATCGCCGCCAGGCCGTAGGTGGTGCGCCACAGGTGGGACTTCAAGCGGGTGGTCTTGAGCGGGCCAACCCCTTTGAGCAAGACCAGTGGCATAAAGAACAGCACACCGACCAGGTTGCGAAAGAACACCACCGACTCGTTGTTGACGCTGACCGACACCTCGCGGATGCCAACACCCATCAGGGAAAACAGCAGGGCAGACAATGCCAGCAGGGCTGCGCCTTGCAGTGGTTTGACCGCGCGGGTGGTCATCTGCTCAGGACCGCAGCAGTGGGTAGAGTTCCTTGAGCAGCTTGCCGCGACTGAACACCATCTGCCAGCGATGACCGCCCAGTTGGCGCCACAGGCGTGCGGAACGGATACCGGCGAGCAGTAGCGCACGGATTTTGGCGGCATTGTTGCTTTGTTGCAGATGGCGCATATCGCCTTGCACCTGGATGCGCTGACGGAAGGTGCTGATGGTGTCCTGGTACAGTCCGCCACAGTTGGCGATTACATTCTCATGGGTGGGGCCAAAGTGCTCGACCTGCTGCTGCACCTGGTCAAGGCGGCTGCCCATCACTTGCAGCATGTCGCCGCGCTTGTCCAGCTGCCGCTCCAGGGCCAGCAGTGCCAGAGCGTAGCGCAGCGGATCACGCTGCAGACTGGCGGGGTCACGCTCCAGTGCGCCAACCAGGGCACGATAGCCATCACGCAGGTTGAGATCATCGCCGCCGTAAACGTCCAGGGTATCTTTAGGATCGCGCACCAGTAGGCTGTTGATCATGCAGGCTACAGCCGCTTCGCTGACCTGACCGGTGCGTGCCAGTTTGTCGACCAGCACGGCCGATTCGAATACGGCGCCAAGGGCGATCAATTGTTCGCGGATTGGATTCACGCCTGCTGCTCCCGGGCAGTCCAGGGCTCGGCGCTTTCAATCACGCCGCCACCCAGGCAGATGTCACCGTCGTAGAACACCACCGACTGGCCTGGCGTTACGGCACGCTGGGGTTCGGCAAAAACGGCGCGATAGCCGCTGGCGGTTTTTTCCAGTGTGCAGGCTTGATCAGTCTGGCGATAACGCACCTTGGCGGTCAAAGCGCGTGGCGTACTCAGATCAATCGGGTTGACCCAGTAGATCTCGGAGGCCAGCAGGGCACGACTGAACAGCCAGGGATGTTCATTACCCTGACCCACCACCAGCACGTTGCGGGTCAGGTCTTTGTGCAGGACGTACCAGGGCTCGTCACTGGCGTCTTTCAAACCGCCGATGCCCAACCCCTGGCGTTGACCAATGGTGTGGTACATCAGGCCGTGATGGCGGCCAATGATTTCACCTTCGGTGGTTTCGATATTGCCGGGCTGTGCGGGCAGGTACTGTTTGAGGAAGTCGCTGAAGCGCCGTTCGCCGATAAAACAGATGCCGGTGGAGTCCTTCTTCTTGGCTGTGGCCAGCTGGTACTTCTCGGCAATTGCGCGTACCGCCGGCTTTTCCAGCTCACCGACCGGGAAAAGGGTCTTGGCAATCTGCTCACCGCCAACCGCATGCAGGAAGTAGCTCTGATCCTTGTTTGGATCGAGGCCCTTTAGCAGCTCGGTGCGCCCGTCGACATCACGCCGACGTACATAATGGCCGGTGGCAATCAGGTCGGCGCCGAGCATCAGGGCGTAGTCGAGAAAGGCTTTGAATTTGATTTCGCGGTTACACAGGATATCTGGATTCGGCGTGCGCCCAGCCTTGTATTCGGCCAGGAAGTGCTCGAACACATTGTCCCAGTATTCGGCGGCAAAATTGGCCGTGTGCAGCTTGATGCCGATCTTGTCGCACACGGCCTGTGCATCGGCCAGATCATCCATGGCGGTGCAGTATTCGGTGCCGTCGTCCTCGTCCCAGTTCTTCATGAACAGGCCTTCGACCTGATAGCCCTGCTCAAGCAACAGAAGGGCGGAAACGGACGAATCTACACCGCCGGACATGCCGACAATAACGCGCTGGGTAGTTGGATCTGACATGGGAATACTGGGCACGGCTTGAAGAAAGGTGGCGATTCTATCAGGCCGTGCGGCCTGGACGTTAATCGCGAATCAGGCTCAGGGCAAAGTGTTGGCCGCTCAGGTAATCATCGATGCAGCGCAATACCAGCTCGCTGCGCCAGCGCTCCGGTTCTGCCGCCAGCTCGTCGCGGGTAAGCCAGCGTGGGCCGATGATGCCCTCATCCAGCGGGTGATCAGGGTGGTGCTGCAGTGCTTTACCGGCGAAACACACGCGCTGGTAGGTGATGCCATTGCTGGGGGCGGTGTACAGGTAGATACCGACTACGCCCGTAAGCTCGATATCCCAGCCGGTTTCTTCGAGGGTTTCGCGCAGTGCAGCCTGTATCAGACTTTCGTCGGCTTCCAAGTGGCCAGCAGGCTGATTAAATACGGCGCGGTTATCGGCCATTTCCTCAACCAGCAGAAACCGTCCCTGGTCCTCGACCACGGTGGCGACTGTAACGTGCGGGGTAAAGCGCATTAGGGAACTCCTTGAGCAGGCGCGTGATCATAGCCGCAGCCGCTGGTTGTGGTGATAGCCGGAGCAATTGGGCAATGAGCTGCTAGGATGAAATCGTCTTGCCGCAAACGTCGTGTAGCGTACTTGTAGTTTGACTACAAAGCCGTTTTGCTGATTAGCCTGGCGCCCGCAAGAACGCGCATGTGCAATGTTTTCAATGGATAAAGTGCGTGACTTTCTGTAGAAAAACTACAAAAATAACTCGCCTTTCCGAGACCCAAAAAGATCTATTCAGCACGTCATCTGCGTGACTGAATGCCAGACCACGAAAACAACGGAGTCCAGCATGGGATACCAAAAGATCCAGGTGCCTGCCACCGGTGACAAAATCACCGTCAATGCCGATACATCCCTGAACGTACCGAACAATCCAATCATCCCCTTTATCGAAGGTGATGGTATCGGTGTCGATATCAGCCCGGTCATGATCAAAGTCGTTGATGCTGCCGTACAGAAAGCCTACGGCGGCGAGCGCAAGATCTCCTGGATGGAAGTTTACGCTGGCGAGAAAGCCACTCAGGTTTACGATCAGGATACCTGGCTGCCTCAGGAAACCCTGGATGCGGTCAAAGACTACGTCGTTTCCATCAAGGGCCCGCTGACCACTCCAGTCGGTGGCGGTATTCGCTCCCTTAACGTAGCTCTGCGTCAGCAGCTTGATCTGTACGTTTGCCTGCGCCCAGTGCGTTGGTTCGAAGGCGTGCCAAGCCCGGTGAAGAAGCCAGGCGATGTCGACATGACTATCTTCCGCGAGAACTCGGAAGACATCTACGCCGGTATCGAGTGGAAAGCCGGCTCGCCAGAAGCGACCAAGGTCATCAAGTTCCTCAAAGAAGAAATGGGTGTTACCAAGATTCGCTTCGACCAGGACTGCGGTATCGGCGTCAAGCCGGTTTCCAAAGAAGGCACCAAGCGCCTGGCACGCAAGGCTCTGCAGTACGTTGTCGATAACGACCGCGACTCGCTGACCATCGTGCACAAAGGCAACATCATGAAGTTCACCGAAGGTGCCTTCAAAGAGTGGGCCTACGAAATTGCCGCTGAAGAGTTCGGCGCGACCCTACTCGATGGCGGTCCTTGGATGCAGTTCAAGAACCCGAAAACCGGCAAGAACGTCATCGTCAAGGACGCCATCGCCGACGCCATGCTGCAGCAGATTCTGCTGCGTCCGGCCGAGTACGACGTGATTGCCACCCTGAACCTCAATGGCGACTACCTGTCCGACGCCCTGGCGGCTGAAGTAGGCGGCATTGGCATCGCACCGGGCGCCAACCTGTCTGACACCGTTGCCATGTTTGAAGCCACCCACGGTACTGCACCGAAGTACGCTGGTAAGGATCAGGTGAACCCAGGTTCGCTGATTCTCTCCGCTGAAATGATGCTGCGCCACATGGGCTGGACCGAGGCGGCCGATCTGATCATCAAGGGCACCAACGGCGCCATCGGTGCCAAGACCGTGACCTATGACTTCGAGCGCCTGATGGACGGTGCCAAGCTGCTGTCCTGCTCGGCATTCGGTGATGCACTGATTTCGCACATGTAAGCCAATCAGCTGCGCATAAAGAAAGGCCGGTCAAATGACCGGCCTTTTTTGTGGGCGATTAACTGCCCAGGCGACTTTAATCAGACTTCAACCGTTACGCCCTGGCTGTGCTTGACTGCGGCAGGCGCTTCACTGGCGGCAGTAGCCGCACTGATGTTTACGGCGTGGAGTCCTTTTGGACCTTGAATAATATCGAAGCTTACCGGCTGGCCAGCCTTCAGCGTTTTATAGCCGTCCATCTGGATAGCCGAGTAGTGGGCGAACAGGTCCTCATCTCGACCATCGGCCAGGATGAACCCATAGCCTTTGGCGTTGTTGAACCACTTGACCTTACCGCTAACCATGCTGATATCCCTCTGCAAAGGACTCCATCACTGGAGTATCATCCACTTCAATTCCACACTCAGTTCGCCAAGGCGGCCTGCGTGTGAAACCCCTTAATACCCACGCTGGGTATTCATTGTTTGTAACACCGTTTTGCCGATAGTCAAGGCAATGCTGTAACTGGCTGAGAAGCCGTTCAAACTCTGTCTAGCACAGACTATTCGCCCATTAAACGAAGCTCTTCAGCATGCATGCACGTAGCCAGATTCGACTAACATTCAATCAGGATCGCCCTGCAGAGCATGAGGACGATTCCTTCGGCCTGGCCGTTCAGGAATCCAAGCCCGCTCTACAGGCTCCCCCCATGTATAAAGTGGTGTTGTTTAACGATGACTACACCCCCATGGATTTCGTGGTCGAGGTGCTCGAGGTGTTCTTTAACCTGAATCGAGAACTGGCGACCAAGATCATGCTGACCGTCCATACAGAGGGGCGGGCAGTGTGTGGCGTGTTTACCCGCGATATTGCTGAAACCAAAGCGACACAGGTGAATCAATATGCGAGAGAGAGCAAGCATCCGCTACTCTGTGAAATAGAGAAAGACGGTTAACGCCGGACACTTGGGCATGAGGTGAAGCTATGTTAAATCGAGAGCTCGAAGTCACCCTCAATCTGGCTTTCAAGGAGGCTCGCACCAAGCGTCATGAATTTATGACGGTTGAGCACTTGCTGCTGGCCCTCCTGGATAACGAGGCTGCCGCCAGCGTACTACGTGCGTGCGGGGCCAACCTGGACAAGCTACGGCATGATCTGCAGGAGTTTATCGACTCCACCACGCCGCTTATTCCACAGCACGACGAAGAACGCGAAACTCAGCCTACGCTGGGATTCCAGCGCGTTTTGCAACGCGCGGTGTTCCATGTACAGAGTTCTGGCAAGCGTGAAGTGACCGGTGCCAACGTGCTGGTGGCGATTTTCAGTGAGCAGGAAAGTCAGGCGGTGTTCCTGCTCAAACAGCAGAGCGTTGCGCGCATTGATGTGGTCAACTTCATTGCCCACGGCATCTCCAAGGTGCCAGGCCATGGTGGTCACCCAGAAACCGAACAGGAAATGCAGGATGAGGAGGGCGGTGAGTCTTCCAGTTCCAGCAATCCGCTGGACGCCTATGCCAGCAACCTGAATGAGCTGGCACGTCAGGGGCGTATCGATCCGCTGGTTGGTCGCGAGCTGGAAGTTGAGCGCGTTGCACAGATTCTGGCGCGTCGCCGCAAGAACAATCCCTTGCTGGTGGGTGAAGCTGGTGTGGGTAAAACCGCAATCGCCGAAGGGCTGGCCAAGCGTATTGTCGATGCTCAGGTGCCAGATTTGCTGGCCGACAGCGTGGTCTACTCACTGGATCTCGGTGCGCTGCTGGCAGGCACCAAATACCGGGGTGATTTCGAGAAGCGCTTGAAAGCGTTGCTCAACGAGCTGCGTAAACGTCCCCATGCAATTCTGTTTATCGATGAAATCCACACCATTATCGGGGCAGGCGCCGCTTCTGGTGGGGTGATGGATGCGTCCAACCTGCTCAAGCCGATGCTGTCTTCAGGGGAAATCCGCTGCATTGGTTCAACCACGTTTCAGGAGTTCCGCGGCATTTTCGAGAAAGACCGTGCTCTGGCGCGGCGCTTCCAGAAAGTCGATGTGGTGGAGCCTTCGGTGGAAGACACCATTGGCATTCTGCGCGGCCTGAAAGGCCGCTTTGAGCAGCACCACAGCATCGAATACAGCGATGAGGCTCTGCGCGCAGCGGCTGAACTGGCGTCGCGCTACATCAATGACCGGCATATGCCGGACAAGGCCATTGATGTCATCGATGAGGCTGGCGCGTACCAGCGCTTGCAGCCGGCAGACAAGCGCTTGACTCGTATCGATGTGGCGCAGGTCGAGGATATCGTGGCGAAGATTGCGCGGATTCCGCCAAAACATGTCAGCAGCTCTGACAAGGAATTGCTGCGTAACCTTGAGCGCGACCTCAAACTCACGGTGTTTGGCCAGGATGCGGCGATTGACTCGCTGTCTACCGCGATCAAACTGTCACGAGCTGGCCTCAAGGCGCCGGACAAGCCAGTAGGTTCATTCCTGTTTGCCGGGCCAACCGGTGTCGGTAAAACCGAAGCGGCGCGGCAGCTGGCCAAGGCGCTGGGCGTTGAGCTGATTCGCTTCGATATGTCCGAGTATATGGAGCGGCATACCGTGTCGCGCCTGATTGGTGCTCCACCTGGCTATGTCGGTTTTGATCAGGGTGGGTTGCTCACTGAGGCTATTACCAAAACGCCACATTGCGTACTGCTGCTCGATGAAATCGAAAAGGCGCATCCGGAAGTCTTCAACCTGCTGCTGCAGGTCATGGACCATGGCACGCTGACCGATAATAACGGGCGCAAGGCAGACTTCCGCAATGTGATCGTGATCATGACCACCAACGCTGGTGCCGAAACGGCTTCCCGGGCATCGATTGGTTTCACCTATCAGGATCACTCATCCGATGCCATGGAAGTGATCAAGAAGAGCTTTACTCCGGAGTTCCGCAACCGCCTGGATACCATTATCCAGTTTGGCCGTCTGAGCCATGAGGTGATCAAAAGCATTGTCGACAAGTTCCTCACCGAGCTGCAGGCGCAGCTGGAGGACAAGCGCGTCATGCTTGAAGTCAGCGATGCCGCACGTAACTGGCTGGCGGAACGTGGTTATGACGTGCAGATGGGCGCTCGGCCAATGGCGCGTTTGATTCAGGACAAGATCAAGCGACCGCTGGCGGAGGAGATTCTGTTTGGCGAGCTGGCTGAGCACGGAGGGGTTGTGCATGTCGATATCGCCGATGGTGAGCTGACCTTCGACTTTGAAACCACTGCTGAGATGGCCTAACGGCCATCGACAGTTTCTCGCGCGCACAAAAACGCCCGGCAATGCCGGGCGTTTTTACTGGAGCGTGGTGTAACAGATACCGGAAAACGGAGTTTTCAGCAGCCTGTTAACGGGCGCGATAGGTAATGCGGCCCTTGCTCAAGTCATAAGGCGTAAGTTCAACGCGAACTTTGTCGCCAGTCAAAATGCGGATGTAATTTTTGCGCATCTTTCCGGAGATGTGCGCAGTAACGACGTGCCCGTTTTCCAACTCCACGCGGAACATGGTGTTGGGCAGGGTGTCGACGACAGTGCCTTCCATTTCGAAGCTGTCTTCTTTCGACATGCAGTAAAGCCCTCGGTATCCAATGAATGGCCCGGTGCAACTGGCGCCAGGCAAAAGCGGCGTGCATTGTGCCCGAAAATTGGGGTTTGCGCCAAGGGCTTCAGTTAAGGCTGACCCAGCGTTGATTGACGAACAGCTCAATCGGGCGGTATTGGGTCTTGTAACTCATCTTGCGGCAGTTCTTGATCCAGTACCCGAGGTACACAGCCTGCAGTCCCAGGCGTGCGGCTTCGGCAATCTGCCAGAGGATGGCAAAGCGCCCAAGGCTGCGCCGCTCCTCGTTCGGCTCATAAAAGGTATATACCGCAGACAGGCCGTTAGGTAGCACATCGGTTACCGCCACGGCCAGCAGGCGATTGTCCTGGCGAAATTCATAGAAGCGAGAAAACGCTAGGTCGCGCACCAGAAAAGTCGAAAATTGCTCGCGATTAGGCGGGAACATATCGCCATCAGCATGCCGCTGTTCTATGTAGCGCACGTACAGTGCGTAATATTCTTCGGTAAATGCCGGGCGTACCTGGCGCACCTGGACATCCTGGTTGCGCTTGAAAATCCGTCGTTGCTGACGGTTGGGGCTGAATTGTGCGGCGGGAATGCGCGCTGGAACACAGGCGGTACAGCGCTGGCAGTGCGGGCGATAGAGGTGGTCGCCACTGCGGCGGAAACCCATTTCCGAGAGCTCGGCATACACCTGCGCATCCATGGGCTGGCTGGGGTCGAGGAACAGCGTAGTGGCTTGTTCGTCGGGCAGATAGCTGCAGGGATGTGGTTGAGTGGCGTAAAACTTTAAGCGGGCCAGCTCGGTCATGATCGACTCTCAGGATCAGTCTTCAACCAAGTGTAAGCCAGGCTGACAAACTCGCCTAGGCGACCCATTCAGCTCGGTTGGGTTGGTCAAGATGGCGGCTGAGGTAGCGGGCAAATTCATCGCGGCTAATTGTTCGAGCACCCAGGCTAAGCAGATGCTCAGTGGGCATCTGGCAATCAATCAGAACAAACCCCCAGGCTTTTAATCGTTCAACCAGTGTGGCAAAACCTACTTTGGATGCATTGTCAGCGCGGCTGAACATCGACTCACCAAAGAACAGCTGCCCCATGGCCAGGCCGTAAAGTCCGCCCACCAGCTCACCGTCACGCCAGACTTCCACCGAGTGAGCAATGCCGCTTCTGTGCAGTTCCAGATAAGCGTCCTGCATTGGGCTGGTTATCCAGGTTTCTGCCGCATAGCTACGTGGTGCTGCGCAAGCGCGAATGACATCGGCGAACGCCTGATCAAAACTCACCTGATAGCGACCCTGGCGCAATACCTTGGCCAAGCTGCGAGAGACATGCAGCTCATCTGGTAGCAGAACCGTGCGTGGGTCGGGTGACCACCAGAGAATCGGCTGACCATCCTGAAACCAGGGGAAACAGCCATGGCGATAGGCCTGGATCAGGCGTTCGGTGCGTAAGTCGCCACCTGCAGCGAGCAAGCCGTTGGGCTCGCGCAGGGCTTTATTAAGTGGGGGGAAATCCAGTGAGTCGCGTTGCAGCCACGTCAGCATGGGCAGGGCCGGAATTGGACAGGGGGAGGGCAGGGCGGGCCAGGTAGCCCGCCCTGCGATCGATCAATTGTCGTCAAGAAATTTTTCGACATCCAGCGCGGCCATACAGCCAGCACCTGCCGAAGTAATGGCCTGGCGATAGACGTGGTCGGCAACATCACCGGCAGCGAATACTCCTTCGATGCTGGTGGCAGTGGCGTTACCCTCGTTGCCACCCTTGATCAGCAGATAGCCGTCACGCATGTCCAGTTGGCCCTGGAACAGGTCGGTGTTGGGTTTATGGCCAATAGCAATAAACACACCGGCCAGCGGCAGGTCAGTGGTTGCACCTGTCTGGGTGTTCTTCAGGCGTGCGCCGGTGACGCCCGTGTTGTCACCCAGCACTTCTTCAAGTGCGTGATTCCAATGCAGCACCACGTTGCCATTGGCAGCCTTGTCGAACAGTTTGTCCTGAAGGATTTTCTCTGAGCGCAGTTTGTCGCGGCGGTGCACCAGGTGCACTTCCTTGGCGATGTTCGACAGGTACAGGGCCTCTTCAACGGCGGTATTACCGCCGCCGATTACTGCAACCACCTGATTACGATAAAAGAAACCGTCGCAGGTGGCGCAGGCTGATACACCCTTGCCGGAAAACGCTTCTTCCGACGGCAGGCCCAGGTATTGCGCGGAGGCACCGGTGGCGATGATCAGTGCATCGCAGGTGTAGGTGCCGCTATCACCCTTAAGAGTAAAGGGGCGTGATTGCAACTCGGCAGTGTGGATATGGTCGTAGACGATCTCGGTTTCAAAGCGTTCAGCGTGTTTTTGCATCCGTTCCATCAGTGCGGGTCCCGTCAGCCCCTCAACATCACCTGGCCAGTTGTCCACTTCAGTGGTGGTGGTCAGCTGACCGCCGGGCTGGATGCCGGTAATGATTACAGGTTTGAGGTTGGCGCGGGCAGCGTACACGGCAGCGCTATAACCGGCAGGGCCGGAGCCCAGGATGATCAAGCGTGAATGCTTGACTTCGCTCATAAAAACACCTCATAAGCCTTTGTCACAAAAGAGAATGCATGCTCCAATTGAGCCGCACGGAAGATGTTGGCGGATATGCTACACCGAAGCAGGCAATGAGCGGGAGTCAACCAACTGGACTGTTTATGCATACAGCTCGGTCTGGTATCGTCTGGCTAAACCCGTACAATCGCTGCATATTTTGCCGTTAACCAATTATTCGGCGCCTCTGGCGCAGGAACAGATGCGTTTTGAAGAAATCTAGCCCAACCGTACAAGCTCCCCTCTGGCGTCAGCAGCTGCCCTATCGATTGAAAGAAGGCGCCCTGATAGGCCTTGGCGCGCTTTGCCTGTACCTGTGGATGGCACTGCTGACCTACGATGCGGCGGATCCGGGCTGGACTCACACCAGCAACGTAGAACAGGTGCAAAACGCTGCCGGCCGTGCCGGTGCCTGGTTTGCCGACATTCTGTTTATGGCCCTGGGCTATTTCGCCTATCTATTTCCACTGCTGCTCGCGGTTAAAACCCTACAAGTGTTTCGTGCACGTCATCAGCCCTGGCAGTGGAGCGGTTGGCTATTTTCCTGGAGGCTGATCGGTCTGGTGTTTCTGGTGCTGTCCGGCGCAGCGCTGGCTTATATCCACTTTCAGGCCAGTTCCAGCATGCCCGCGTCGGCGGGTGGCGCTCTTGGGGAAAGCCTCGGCCAGTTGGCGATTAATGCCTTGAATGTACAGGGCAGTACGCTGCTGTTTATTGCCCTGTTTCTCTTCGGGCTGACCGTATTTACTGATCTGTCCTGGTTCAAGGTTATGGACCTGACCGGCAAGATCACCCTGGATCTAATCGAGCTGATTCAGAGCCTGGCTAACCGCTGGTGGAATGCGCGCCTGGAGCGCAAGCAACTGGTGGCACAACTGCGTGAAGTGGATGAGCGGGTCAGCGAAGTGTCAGCTCCAATCGTGCTGGATCGCCGCGAGCAGGCCAAGGTCAAGGAACGGCTGATAGAGCGCGAAGATGCGCTGAACAAACATATGAGCGAGCGGGTTAACCGTCCTGCGCCTGTGATTACTCCACCGGCTGCGCCGAAAGCTCCCGAGCCCAGCAAGCGTGTGCTGAAGGAAAAACAGGTGCCGCTGTTCGTCGACAGCGCCATCGAGGGCACGCTGCCGCCGATCTCCATCCTTGATCCGGCCGAAATCAAGAAAGTCGCGTATTCACCTGAGTCACTGGCCGGGGTTGGGCATCTCCTTGAACTCAAGTTGAAGGAGTTCGGCGTAGAGGTGGCAGTTGACTCGATCCACCCTGGCCCGGTGATTACCCGCTACGAGATTCAGCCGGCCGCCGGGGTTAAAGTCAGCCGCATCGCCAACCTGGCCAAAGACCTGGCGCGCTCGCTTGCTGTAACCAGCGTGCGCGTGGTTGAGGTTATTCCAGGCAAAACCACCGTCGGCATCGAGATTCCCAACGAAGACCGGCAGATCGTGCGTTTCTCCGAAGTGCTGTCCTCTCCCGAGTATGACGACGCCAAATCGCCGGTAACCCTGGCGCTGGGCCACGACATTGCTGGCAAACCCATCATCACCGATCTGGCGCGCATGCCGCACTTGCTGGTGGCGGGCACCACAGGTTCGGGTAAGTCGGTGGGGGTCAACGCAATGATCCTGTCGATCCTGTTCAAGTCGAGCCCGGAAGACGCGCGCTTGATCATGATCGACCCGAAAATGCTCGAGTTGTCGATCTACGAAGGCATTCCGCATCTGCTCTGCCCGGTGGTGACCGACATGAAGGAAGCCGCCAACGCCCTGCGCTGGTCGGTGGCGGAGATGGAACGGCGCTACAAACTGATGTCGAAGATGGGCGTGCGCAACCTGGCGGGCTTCAACCGCAAGGTCAAGGACGCCGAAGAAGCAGGCGAGCCACTCGCCGATCCGCTGTACAAGCGCGAAAGCATGCATGACGAAGCGCCGCTGCTGAAAACCCTGCCAACCATAGTGGTCGTAGTCGACGAATTCGCCGACATGATGATGATTGTCGGCAAAAAGGTCGAAGAGCTGATCGCACGTATTGCGCAGAAAGCCCGTGCGGCGGGAATTCACCTGATTCTCGCGACCCAGCGCCCCTCGGTGGACGTGATTACCGGCCTGATCAAAGCCAACATCCCGACCCGTATGGCCTTCCAGGTATCGAGCAAGATCGACTCGCGCACCATCATCGATCAGGGCGGCGCCGAACAGCTGCTCGGTCACGGTGACATGCTCTATATGCCGCCCGGCACCAGCTTGCCGATTCGCGTACACGGGGCCTTCGTATCCGATGAGGAAGTGCACCGGGTAGTCGAGGCCTGGAAACAGCGCGGCACGCCTGACTATATCGATGACATTCTCAATGGCGTCGAGGAGTCAGGGAGTGGCTTTGAAGGCGGCAGCGGTGAGGGCGGTGGTGAAGGCAGCGAAGCCGACCCGCTGTATGACGAAGCCGTCAATTTCGTCCTGGAAAGCCGCCGCGCGTCGATTTCCGCCGTGCAGCGCAAGCTGAAAATTGGCTACAACCGTGCGGCGCGGATGATCGAGGCCATGGAAATGGCCGGCGTGGTCACCTCAATGAACACCAATGGCTCGCGTGAGGTCATAGCACCAGGCCCCATGCGCGACTGATGCCCCGCCCAGCATTGCTGGCCCCCGAATACCCGAATAAATGAGGAACCCCATGCGCCTGATTCGCATGTTAGTGCTGACCCTGCTGAGTTTTACCAGCATCGCCGCTGTAGCCGATGATGAGGTGGCCATTCAACGCCTGACCGAGTTACTTAACCAGGCGCAGACTATTACTGCGCGTTTTTCCCAGCTGACTCTGGATGGCAGCGGTACCCAGCTACAGGAAACCGCCGGTCAGTTGGCGCTGAAACGCCCAGGCCTGTTCCGCTGGCACACCGATGCACCGATGGAGCAGTTGCTGGTGTCCAATGGCGAGAAGGTCTGGCTGTACGACCCAGACCTCCAACAAGTGACCATTCAAACCCTTGATCAACGCCTGACCCACACCCCAGCGTTGCTGCTGTCCGGTGACGTGTCGAAGATCCGTGAGAACTTCGAGATCAGCCACAATGAAGGCGGCAATGTGGTCGACTTTATCCTCAAGCCCAAATCCAAGGACACCCTGTTCGACAGCCTGCGTCTGTCGTTCCGTAACAAGTTGCTCAACGATATGCAACTGATCGACAGCATCGGTCAGCGCACCAATATTCTGTTTCTCAACGTGAAGATGAACGAGCCGCAGGATGATGCGCAGTTCACCTTCGAGATCCCGGCCGGTGCCGACGTGATCCAAGAGTAAGCACTCCGCACACGAGGCGTTAAACCGCAGTCATGGATCTGTTTCGCAAGGCCCCCGTTGCTCAACCTCTGGCTGCCCGGTTGCGTGCTGCCAGCCTGGATGAGTATGTCGGCCAGGAGCATTTGCTGGCCCGTGGCAAACCCCTGCGTGAAGCCCTGGAGCAGGGCGCACTGCATTCGATGATCTTCTGGGGCCCGCCAGGTGTTGGTAAAACCACCCTGGCGCGCTTGTTGGCGCAGGTTTCCGATGCGCACTTCGAGACGATTTCTGCCGTGCTCTCCGGGGTCAAGGAAATCCGCCAGGCCGTGGAAGTGGCGCAGCAACATGCCGCGCAATATGGCCGTCAGACCATCCTGTTTGTCGACGAAGTGCACCGTTTCAACAAGTCGCAGCAGGACGCCTTTCTGCCCTATGTGGAAGACGGCACGCTGATCTTTATCGGTGCGACCACGGAAAACCCCTCATTCGAGCTGAACAACGCCTTGCTCTCACGGGCCCGCGTGTATGTGCTGAAAAGCCTCGATGAAAGCGCATTGCGCAAGCTGGTCGAGCGCGCCTTGAGCGACCCGAAGGGGTTGGGTGAGCGTCAGCTAAGCCTGCCGGAAGAAAGTTTCACGATTCTCCAGGCCGCTGCCGACGGAGATGGCCGGCGCTTGCTCAACTTTCTGGAGAACGCTGCGGACCTGGCCGAAGATGGTGGCGAGATCAGCAGCGACTTGCTGCTCAATCTGCTTGGCGATACTCGCCGGCGTTTCGACAAGGGCGGTGAGGCCTTTTACGATCAGATTTCCGCATTGCACAAGTCCGTGCGCGGCTCCAGCCCGGACGGTGCACTGTACTGGTTTGCACGCATGCTCGATGGCGGCTGCGATCCGCTGTATATCGCCCGGCGCGTGGTGCGCATGGCCAGTGAGGACATCGGCAACGCCGACCCCCGCGCACTGACCCTGTGCTTGAATGCCTGGGATGTGCAGGAACGCCTGGGTAGCCCTGAGGGCGAGTTGGCTGTGGCGCAGGCGATTGTCTACCTGGCCTGCGCACCGAAAAGCAACGCGGTCTACAACGCCTTCAACGCCGCCAAACGTGACGCTGCCGAGCATGGTTCGCAAGAGGTGCCGCTGCACCTGCGCAATGCGCCGACCAAACTGATGAAAGAGTTGGGCTATGGCGATGAATACCGCTATGCCCATGATGAGCCGGATGCCTATGCAGCAGGCGAGGACTACTTCCCTGAAACCTTCGCCCCACGTGAGTATTACCAGCCGGTGCCGCGCGGCCTGGAGCTGAAGATTCGCGACAAGCTGCAGCACCTGAAAAACCAGAACCGCAACAGCCCTCGGCAGCGGAGAAAACCATGATTCGTGTGGTACTGGCGGTGGCTTTGGGCGGTGCCGTGGGTTCTGTGCTGCGTTTTCTGACTGGCAGCTGGGTGGTGTCGCAGTGGCCACGGCATTTCTACCTGGGCACGTTTACCGTCAATATCCTCGGTTGCCTGCTGATCGGCCTGCTTTCTGGTCTGTTCTTGCTTCGCAGTGATCTACCCATCGAGCTGCGCAGTGGCCTGATCATTGGTGTGCTTGGCGGTTTTACCACCTTTTCCTCCTTCAGCCTGGAAGTGCTCAAGCTGTTTGAAAGCGGCCGCCTCAATGAAGCCTTTGCCTATCTGCTGTGCAGCATTTTGGGCGGCGTGCTGGCCGTGTGGGGCGGTTTTGCCCTGGCGCGCCTGTCCCAGTAAGCCGTGCCAGCTAACGGTGGCAGCACAACCGGTTAAAGCCTTAAACTGCGCGGCATTGCGCGCCATGGCCACGGCCATGCAAACCCTAGTGATGTGTTGAGACCAGAACATGCTCGATTCCAAACTCGTTCGTACCCAGCTCCAAGAAGTGGCCGAGCGCCTGGCCACCCGTGGTTTTGCCCTTGATGTTGCCCGTTTCGAAGCCCTGGAAGCCCAGCGCAAGACCGTGCAGACCCGCACCGAGCAGCTGCAGGCTGAGCGCAACAGCCGCTCCAAGTCCATTGGCCAGGCCAAGCAGCGTGGTGAAGACATTGCCCCGTTGCTGGCCGAAGTGGACAAGATGGGCAGCGACCTGGAAGAGGGCAAGCGCGAGCTGGATGCGATTCAGACCGAGCTGGACAACCTGTTGCTGAACATTCCCAACCTGCCGCACGAGTCGGTACCGGTCGGTGAAGACGAAGAGGGCAACGTCGAGGTGTCGCGCTGGGGCACGCCGCGCAGCTTCGATTTTCCGATTCAGGATCACGTCGCCTTGGGCGAGCAGCATGGCTGGTTGGATTTTGAAACTGCCGCCAAGTTGTCCGGCGCGCGCTTTGCCGTGCTGCGTGGGCCGATTGCCCGCATGCACCGTGCGCTGGCGCAGTTCATGATCAACCTGCACACCAGCGAGCACGGTTACGAAGAGGCGTATACGCCTTACCTGGTACAGGCGCCGGCTCTGCAAGGCACCGGCCAACTGCCGAAATTCGAGGAAGATCTGTTCAAGATCGCCCGCGAAGGCGAAGCCGATTTGTACCTGATCCCGACCGCTGAAGTGTCGCTGACCAATATCGTTGCCGGCGAGATTCTTGATGCCAAGCAGCTGCCGCTGAAACTGGTGGCGCATACGCCGTGCTTCCGCAGTGAAGCCGGCGCATCCGGTCGCGACACTCGCGGCATGATTCGTCAGCACCAGTTCGACAAGGTCGAGATGGTGCAGATCGTCGAACCGAGCAAATCTTTTGAAGCCCTGGAAAGCCTGACCGCCAACGCCGAGCGCGTGTTGCAGTTGCTTGAGCTGCCGTACCGCAAACTGGCGCTGTGCACCGGCGACATGGGGTTTGGCGCGGTTAAGACCTATGACCTTGAAGTCTGGGTACCAAGCCAGGACAAGTACCGTGAAATTTCCTCGTGCTCCAACTGCGGCGACTTCCAGGCCCGCCGTATGCAGGCGCGCTACCGCAACCCGGAAACTGGCAAGCCTGAGCTGCTGCACACCCTCAACGGTTCCGGCTTGGCAGTGGGGCGTACCCTGGTGGCCGTGCTGGAGAACTACCAGCAGGCCGACGGCAGCATCCGTGTACCGGATGTGCTCAAACCTTATATGGGCGGTATCGAAATCATCGGCTAAGACTGATTTCAATGACCTGCGACGGGGCGGCCAGTGCCGCCCCGTTTTGTTTATCTGAACGAGAGCGGCGCCATGGATTTCCTTCCCCTGTTCCACAAACTGCAAGATCGCCGGGTGCTGGTGGTAGGCGGGGGGGAAGTTGCCTTGCGCAAGTCCCGCCTGCTCAGCGATGCCGGCGCCAGATTGCGGGTTGTGGCACCGGAGATCCGTGACGAATTGCGCAGCATGGCCACGACCAGCAAGGGCGAGGTGCTGCTACGCGCTTACCAGCCGGCCGATCTGCAAGCGGTGGTGTTGGTCATTGCGGCCACTGATGATGAGCCGCTGAATGCTGAGATTTCCCAGCAGGCCCAGGCACTGGGTATTCCGGTCAATGTGGTGGATGCGCCGAAGCTGTGCAGCGTGATCTTCCCGGCGATTGTCGATCGATCACCGCTTATCGTTGCAGTGACCAGCGGTGGTGATGCGCCCGTGTTGGCGCGCCTGATTCGCGCCAAGATCGAAACCTGGATTCCGGCTACCTATGGCCAACTCGCCGGTCTGGCCAAACGTTTCCGTGCCCAGGTCAAAGGCCTTTTCCCTGATGTGCAGCAGCGCCGAGTATTCTGGGAGGAGGTGTTTCAGGGGCAGGTGGCCGAGAGTGTTTTCGCTGGCAAGCTGCAGGAGGGGCAGCGCCTGCTGGAGGAGAAGATTGCCGGTATCGCGCCTCGTGCCCTGGGTGAGGTGTACCTGGTCGGTGCCGGGCCGGGTGACCCAGACCTGCTGACCTTTCGCGCACTGCGCCTGATGCAACAGGCCGATGTGGTTCTCTACGACCGCCTGGTGGCGCCAGCCATTATCGAGCTATGCCGGCGTGATGCCGAGCGTATCTATGTCGGCAAACAACGCGCCGAGCATGCACTGCCGCAGGAGCAGATCAATCAGCGTCTGGTCAGTCTGGCTAAAGAGGGTAAGCGTGTACTGCGCCTCAAAGGCGGTGACCCATTTATCTTCGGCCGTGGCGGTGAAGAAATAGAAGAGCTGGCCGCCCATGGTATTCCCTTCCAAGTGGTGCCTGGTATCACTGCGGCATCCGGTTGCGCAGCCTATGCCGGCATCCCGCTGACGCATCGTGATCATGCCCAGTCGGTACGTTTTGTCACCGGGCACCTGAAAGATGGCAGCAGTAACCTGCCGTGGGACGAATTGACGGCTAGCAGCCAGACGCTGGTGTTCTATATGGGCCTGGTGGGCCTGCCAATGATCTGTCAGCAGCTGATTGCCCACGGCCGTGCCGCGACAACGCCAGCGGCATTGATCCAGCAGGGCACCACGCAGAACCAACGGGTGTTTACCGGCACATTGGCCAATCTGGCCGAGCTGGTGGCCGAGCATGAAGTGCATGCGCCGACCTTGGTGATAGTCGGCGAAGTGGTGCAATTAAGAGAGAAACTGGCCTGGTTCGAAGGGGCTCAGGCCAGCCTCTGATTGCGCGCGGCCCATAGCTGGGCCGCACGCTCCAGGGCGTGTTCACGCGGCTCGCCGAGGGCGCGCAAGGCCAGCGCCATGGTGCTGATCACGGCAAGTTGGCCGTAATCATCGGTCACGTCTCCGCGCCAGAAGGCGGCCAGGTGATCCGGTTCCAGCGACTGGGGTTTGACGTGACGCAGCGGCGAAAGCGCCGGCCATTCTTCATCCCAATTCTCGCTATTGGCTGTGCCGTAGAGGTGGCTGGCAGCGTCGGGGTTGATCTCGATTTCGCCGCCTTCGCCCTTGATCACCACGGCCGTATCGCCCAACAACTGGCTGGCCTCACGGTGCACCGCCTGGTAGCCCGGATGGAAGATGCTCTGCAGGCCGCAACGCGCACCCAGCGGATTTAGGATGCGCGCCAGCGAGTGGATCGGTGAGCGCAGGCCGAGGATATTGCGCAGGTCAATCATCCGTTGCAGCTGCGGCATCCAGTCGCCCAGTGGGATAAATGCCAGGTGATGTTGCGCCAGTGCCGGCTCGACGCTGTTCCAGTTGCGGCACAGTGGAATCTGCAGGGTTTCGAGTAGCTGTTCGCTGTACATGCGTCCGGCTGTGTGCGGGCCGCCACCGTGCAGCAGAATGCGAGTACCGCTATTGGCCAACGCCTTGGCCGCCAGCAGAAACCACGGCAGGTGGCGCTTCTTGCCGGCATAGCTGGGCCAGTCCAGATCCACGGCAATGGCCGGTGCCTGTAAACGTGCGCGCACCGCCTCGGCGAAGCCGGCCATCTCTTCAGCGCTCTCTTCCTTATGCCGCAGCAGCATCAGAAAAGCCCCCAGTTGGCTGTCTTCGACCTTGCCGTCGAGCAGCATGCCCATGGCTTCACGAGCTTCTTCGCGGGTCAGGTTGCGCGCGCCGCGCTTACCTTTGCCGAGGATGCGCACAAATTGTGCAAACGGGTGTTCCGGCGGGGTAACCAGGTTCATAGGCAATTGGTCGGTTTGGGCAGGCCCGCCAGCTTGGCGGCAAGTTTGGCAGGAGTGCCATTGAACAGACGGTTGAGGTTGAGACTGTTGCCCTTTTCGGGGCCAAGCTTGCTGGCAACGAATTTGATCAGCGGGCGATTGGCCGGCGAAAGCTGAAATTCATCGTAAAAGCTGCGCACCAGCCAGAGAATTTCCCAGTGCTCGGCATTCAGGTTAATGCCTTCGCGCAGAGCCAGGGCGGCCGCCACGGATTCAGACCAGTCGGCCAGTTCAACCAGATAGCCGTCCTTATCCAGCGGCAAATCACGACCCTCAATACTCAATAAGGTCATAGCCAGGTGTTCACCTTGTCGTAGTGGCAACTGAGTGCCACGAAACCAGGGTAGTCAACCAGGTTCAGGCGCTCAGGTAGTACCAGGCCGCGGGCCTGCACGTCTTCATCCAGGGCATACAGGGCGATGCTCTCGGGCATCAGCTCAAGTGCCTGGCGTTGTGCGCTGCCGGCTTGCAGGGCGTAGACCGCATCACCACAGAGCAGCAGAGCATCCTGGCTGCCGAGCAGGCGCAGGCAGCTGCTCAAACGGCTGTCGGTAAAAGGGGAGTGGGAAAGCACATGCAAGGTAGCCATCAGAGCGTAATTACCTGGTCGTAACGGTCAATCAAGGCGCTGAGCGCGGCATCATCCAGACATTCAGCGGCCAGACGCATGGGCTGCCCCAGCAGGCCGCGCTCGGCCAGACTGCGATGGGCGACATACAACGCCTCGACGCCAAACATTGGTAGCGCTTGCAGATTGGCGCCCAAGTCTTTCTGTTGCAGGCTGGCCGGCTGTTGTGCGCTGCTCAGCTGGAAAACTCCGTCATCGAGAAACAGCATGCCGATTGGCAAGTCGAAGGCACCGCCAGCCAGGGCGATATCCAGAGCTTCGCGGGCAGATGGCCCGGACCAAGGTGCCTGGCGGCTGATGATCAGAAGGGATTTGCTCATGTTACGGGCCTCCGAAACACACCAGGCGATCAGCCAACTGCGCGGCTTCATGCAACTGGCCCAGGCCAGACAACTCCCACGGCGCGTCCAGATTGGCTGCACTGCGCGAATATCGCTGCGCCTCATCGGCGTTTAATACGCCACGGCGCAGGGCGGCCGCGATGCAGACCACACTGTCGAGTTGCTGAGCCTGAACGAATTCACGCCACTCGCGCGGTAAGTCCAGTTCATCCTGAGCGTTGACCACATTGCTTGAGGCACTGTGGACGCCGTCCTGATAGAAGAACAGCCGCACAATATGATGCCCGCCCGCCAATGCGGCCTGAGCAAAACGTAAGGCTCGGCGCGAGGAGGGCGCATGCGGTGGGGAAAAGAGGGCGATGGCAAACTTCATAGCGAACCTGGCAAGCCAATTTGCCGGAATGATAAAGCCTGAGTCACCAAGATGCGCGCGGTAGGCATAAAAAATGAGCGGGAGTCATTTTTAACGTAGGACCCGAAGGGTACAGGCCATGGATGGCGTGCATAAAAAAGCCCGCCGAAGCGGGCTTTGCACAGCAACTTGAATCAGTCGTCGCCGCCCATGATGCCGAAAATCTGCAGCAGGCTGACGAACAGGTTGTAGATCGATACATACAGGCTGATGGTCGCCATGATGTAGTTGCGCTCACCGCCATGAATGATGGCGCTGGTCTGATACAGGATGCAGACCGAGGAGAACAGCACAAAGCCTGCGCTGATCGCCAGCTGCAGCCCGCTGATCTGGAAGAAGAAGCTGGCAACCATCGCACCGATCAGGACGAAGAAGCCTGCCGTGATAAAGCCACTGAGAAAGCTCATGTCCTTACGTGTGGTCAGCACATAGGCCGACAGGCCGCAGAACACCAGAGCTGTCATGGCAAAGGCGGAGCTGACAACTTCAGCACCGTTGGCCATGCCCATATAGCGGTTGAGGATCGGGCCGAGGGTGTAACCCATAAAGCCGGTCAGGGCGAGGGTGGAAACCAGCCCCCAAGCCGAGTTACGCAGCTTGGCAGTCAGGAAGAACAGGCCGTAGAAGCCAATCAGCACCACGAAAATGTTCGGGTAGGGCACATTGGCGCGTTGCGCGATGAACGCCACCAGGCCGCTGAAGGCCAGGGTGATGGCCAGCAGGCCGTAAGTGTTACGCAGGACGCGGCTGACTTCCTGCTGCTCAACCTGCGTATGCTCAAGTGCATAGTTGTGTTCATTCATGGCGACACTCCTGAAAGGGCTGATGGTTCCGTGACCAAGGTCAGGCCCGATCATAGCAGAGGCAGATAACCAGCCAATACAGAGAGTTTGACAGCGTGTTGCGTTCGGGTAAGATTGCCGCCCGCAATCGCCGGAAGCGTGGCAGAGCGGTTGAATGCAACGGTCTTGAAAACCGTCGAAGGGGAAACTCTTCCGTGAGTTCGAATCTCACCGCTTCCGCCATATTCCTCTGGCCGTCACTCAGCGATCATTTATTGACGCTTGCCTTTTGACGGTTATGCGCCAAGCTGGTGACTCAGTACATCAGACTTTCAACCCAGCAACTGCTCCAAGCAGTTGATGTCGACCGGGGTGACGCTTGATCAGAGTTCTCGTTGTTGATGACCACGACCTGGTACGCACCGGCATCACCCGCATGCTGGCCGATATCGATGGTTTGCAGGTGGTTGGCCAAGCCGAGTCCGGCGAAGAGTCCCTGAAAAAAGCCCGTGAGCTGAAACCGGATGTTGTCCTGATGGACATCAAGATGCCGGGCATTGGCGGCCTCGAAGCCACGCGCAAATTGATCCGCAGCCATCCTGATCTCAAGGTCGTTGCTGTCACCGTCTGTGAAGAAGATCCTTTTCCAACGCGCCTATTGCAGGCCGGTGCCGCCGGCTATCTGACCAAGGGCGCGGCCCTGGAAGAAATGGTTCAGGCCATTCGCATGGTGTTCAGCGGACAGCGCTACATCAGCCCGCAAATTGCTCAGCAACTGGCGCTCAAATCCTTCCAGCCACAGAGCAGCAACTCACCATTCGATCTGCTATCCGAGCGGGAAATCCAGATTGCCCTGATGATTGCCGGCTGCCAGAAGGTGCAGACGATTTCCGACAAGCTCTGCTTGTCGCCGAAAACCGTAAACACCTATCGCTATCGCATCTTCGAAAAGCTGTCGATCACCAGCGATGTCGAGCTGGCACTGCTGGCCGTGCGCCACGGCATGATTGATGCCAGCAACTGAAGACAGCCGCGCGACATTCGATTCCAGCGCGTTTCTTTCCACCTGCAGCGGTCGCCCCGGCGTCTACCGCATGTTCGACGCGGACGCCAAGCTGCTGTACGTGGGCAAGGCGAAAAACCTAAAAAAGCGCCTGGCCAGCTATTTTCGGCAAAGCGGCCTGGCGCCGAAAACCGCTGCGCTGGTGGCGCGGATCGCCCAGATCGAAACCACCATCACCGCCAACGAAACCGAAGCACTGCTGCTTGAGCAAACCCTGATCAAGGAATGGCGGCCGCCGTACAACATCCTGCTGCGCGACGATAAGTCCTATCCCTATGTGCTGCTCTCCGACGGCGATTTTCCACGACTGAGCATTCATCGCGGTGCGAAGAAGTTGAAGGGGCGCTATTTCGGCCCCTATCCAAGTGCCGGTGCCATCCGTGAAAGCCTGAATCTGCTGCAGAAAACCTTTCTGGTGCGCCAGTGCGAGGACAGTTTCTACAAGAACCGTACACGCCCCTGCCTGCAGTATCAGATCAAGCGCTGCAAAGGCCCCTGTGTCGGTTTGGTCGAGCCGGCCGAGTACGCCGAAGATGTACGCCACTCGGTAATGTTCCTTGAGGGCCGCAGCAACGCGCTGACCGATGAGCTGTCGAGTGGCATGCAGGCTGCGGCCATGAGCCTGGATTTCGAGCGTGCCGCAGCGCTGCGCGACCAGATTTCGCTGTTGCGCCGGGTACAGGATCAACAGAGCATGGAAGGCGGTACGGGTGATGTGGATGTGGTCGCCGCCATGGTCAACCCCGGTGGCGCGTGCGTGCACTTGATCAGTGTACGCGGCGGGCGGGTACTGGGCAGCAAGAACTTCTTCCCACAAGTGGCGATTGAAGAGGAGGGCAGTGACGTTCTCCTGGCCTTCCTGGCGCAGTACTACCTGAGCAGTCAGGAGCGCGACCTGCCGAGTGAGTTGATCGTCAATGCGCAACACGATGACTTTCCTACGTTGATCGCAGCCATTGATGAGTCACGCGGCCGCGAGCTGAGCATCAGCTATCGCGTACGCGGCACTCGTGCGCGCTGGCAACAGCTGGCAGTGACCAATGCCGAGCAAGCCCTGGCTGCGCGCCTGGCCAATCGTGAACATGTGGCGGCACGTTTCGATGCCCTGGCTCAGGCCTTGGATATGGATGAAGTGCCACAGCGTCTGGAGTGTTTTGACATCAGCCATTCCAGTGGTGAGGCGACTGTGGCCTCCTGCGTTGTATTTGGCCCGGAAGGCCCGCTGAAATCCGATTACCGTCGCTACAACATTGAAGGCGTAACGCCGGGCGACGATTACGCTGCCATGCACCAGGCGCTGATGCGGCGGTTCAGCAAGATCAAAGAGGGCGAGGGTAAGCTGCCCGATATTCTCCTGGTCGACGGCGGTAAAGGCCAATTAGCCATGGCCCGTGAAGTCCTGGAAGAACTGGCGGTACCTGATCTGATTTTGCTCGGCGTGGCCAAGGGCACCACACGCAAGCCTGGCCTGGAAACCCTGTACCTGAATGATGCCGCACATGAATTCACCTTGCCGGGTAACTCGCCAGCCCTGCACCTGATCCAGCAAATCCGTGATGAATCGCACCGATTTGCCATTACCGGGCACCGTGCACGGCGCGGTAAGACCCGGCGCACTTCGACGCTTGAAGAGGTTGCCGGTGTAGGCCCCAAGCGGCGGCGTGAGTTGCTCAATCATTTTGGCGGACTGCAAGAGTTGTCTCGTGCGAGCATCGAAGAAATTGCCAAAGCGCCCGGTATCAGTAAAAAGCTTGCCGAGTCGATTTATGCCGCACTGCACAGCGAGTAGAATGCCGGCTCTCTTTACAGCCAAGTTGTGTCGATGAATATCCCCAACCTGCTTACCGTGCTCCGGGTTCTGCTGATTCCGGTATTTATTCTGCTGTTCTACCTTCCTTTCAGTTGGAGTTACTGGGCCGCCAGTGCAGTGTTTGCGATTGCGGCTGCCACCGACTGGCTGGATGGCTACCTGGCGCGCCGCTGGGAGCAGAGCACCCCCTTTGGCGCCTTTCTTGATCCGGTTGCCGACAAACTGATGGTTGCTGTTGCGCTGGTATTGCTGGTGGATGAGCACTCCAACCTGTGGCTGACCTTGTCGGCAGCGATCATTATCGGTCGCGAAATTGTAGTATCCGCCCTGCGTGAGTGGATGGCCGAGCTTGGCGCCCGTGCACAGGTCGCGGTTTCTCGGCTCGCGAAGTGGAAAACCGCCGCGCAGATGGTGGCTCTGGTAATTCTGTTGGCCAACCCACCAACCTTTACCCTCTGGGTTTTGATCGGTTATGCGCTACTGATCATAGCTGCAGTGCTTACGCTCTGGTCCATGGTGCAGTACCTGCTGGCTGCGTGGCCGCACCTGCGGATCACCTCTGAAAAGAAATAAGCTTTTTTGAATCAAGGGGTTGACGGAAAGCTCCGAAGCTATAGAATGGCGGCCGTCAACACGACAAGCGGGAATAGCTCAGTTGGTAGAGCACGACCTTGCCAAGGTCGGGGTCGCGAGTTCGAGTCTCGTTTCCCGCTCCAGTTTTCAACGGGCCGTCTGATACGGTCCGTTTAGTTTCAAGGCTGAGTAGCAGAGTGGTTATGCACCGGATTGCAAATCCGTGAACGCCGGTTCGATTCCGACCTCAGCCTCCAATTTAGAAAAGCCTCGTAGATCACTGATTTACGAGGCTTTTTCATATGAGTTTGAAACCTTGCAGGGGCTGTTCGGGCTGTATATAGTCCAAACCTCGCAACGTAGCGCTACCGCCCGAATGGCGAAATCGGTAGACGCAAGGGACTTAAAATCCCTCGAGGGTAACCTCGTGCCGGTTCGACCCCGGCTTCGGGCACCATAAGTACAGTTCTTCTGAACGCAAAAACCGGCTCAAACAGCCGGTTTTTTTGTGCCCGACGTATAGCTTAGATGAACAATGATCCAGGACTTTTGTCCGATTCAGCGCGGTCTGCGCCAGTAACCGAAAAGGCTGTATGCAGGCCATTGTAAGGCCCGTAGGGCCTGATAAACTGCTCACGCAATTTTCACCCCTTCATCCTCCAAGGTCTCCCATGATCAAGAAATGCTTGTTCCCAGCAGCCGGTTACGGCACCCGTTTTCTGCCAGCCACCAAGGCCATGCCCAAGGAAATGCTGCCGATTGTGAACAAGCCATTGATCCAGTACGGCGTCGAAGAGGCGCTGGAAGCCGGCCTGACAGAAATCGCCATGATTACCGGCCGCGGCAAGCGTGCCCTGGAAGATCACTTCGACATCAGTTACGAGCTTGAGCACCAGATCCGCGACACCGACAAGGAAAAGTACCTGGTCGGCATCCGTCGTCTGATCGATGAATGCAGCTTTTCCTACACCCGCCAGGTGGAGATGAAAGGCCTCGGTCACGCCATTCTCTGTGGCCGCCCGCTGATTGGTGACGAGCCTTTCGCCGTGGTGCTGGCTGACGACCTGTGCATGAACCTGGAAGGCGACGCCGTGCTGACGCAGATGGTCAAGCTGTATAACCAGTTCCGCTGCTCGATCGTGGCCATTCAGGAAGTACCGCCGGAGGAGACCCATAAGTACGGTGTAATCGCCGGTGAGATGATTCGCGATGACATCTACCGCGTTAACAGCATGGTCGAGAAACCCAAACCGGAAGATGCACCGTCGAACCTGGCGATCATTGGTCGCTACATTCTGACGCCGGACATCTTTGAACTGATCGAACAGACCGAACCGGGTAAAGGCGGGGAAATTCAGATCACTGATGCCTTGATGAAGCAAGCGCAGAATGGCTGCGTAATGGCCTACAAGTTCAAGGGCAAGCGTTTCGACTGCGGCGGTGCGGAGGGTTATATCGAGGCCACCAACTTCTGTTTCGAGCACCTCTACAAAACCGGCAAAGCTTACTGATTCAGGCTTGACCGCTACACCACACAGCCACCTTCGGGTGGCTGTGTGCATTCAGGGCAAAGGCATGTGCTCGGCGCCAGGCCCCAACGGCTGGCCATAGCTGAACTCCACATAATTGCCCGCCGGGTCGCGTAACCCGCAGTAATAACCTACTGGATAAGGTTCATCACGCGGCGCCCAAATCAGACACCCAGCCAATCGGGCACGCTCGGCAATCTGCTCGACGTGCTCCCGGCTTTCCACGGCAAAGCCGAAATGGCTGTAGTCCTCTGCTGCCAACTGCCGGTCTTTCCCGCCAGGCATGATCACGAAGATAAAGCTGTGTTCTTTGCCAGGTTCGGCCATCCAGACAATTCTCGATCCCTTGCCGGCACGCTGATGAACCACCCGCATTGCACAAAATTGCTGGTAAAAGCTGACACATGCATCCAGGTTCGGTACATGCAAAGCCACATGAGTAAGGGTAGGGCGCATCAGTGAATCTCCTGTTGAGCATGCTTCAAGCTTAGGCCCTGAGCCGGCTTGGGGTATGCTGTCAGCCTGTTCTGGAGGCTGAAATGACCTACGACTTTGACCTGTTTGTGATCGGTGCCGGTTCCGGCGGTGTGCGTGCGGCGCGCTTTGCTGCGGGCTTCGGCGCGCGGGTGGCCGTTGCTGAAAGCCGCTACCTGGGCGGCACCTGTGTCAACGTTGGCTGTGTGCCGAAAAAGCTGTTGGTGTACGGCGCGCACTTCGCCGAGGACTTCGAGCAGGCCCAAGGATTCGGCTGGACACTGGGCAGCGCGAAATTCGACTGGGCTACCTTGATCGCCAACAAGAACCGCGAAATTGAACGGCTCAATGGCATCTACCGTAACCTGCTGGTGAACAGTGGCGTGACCTTGCTGGAAGGCCATGCACGTATTGTCGACGCACACAGTGTTGAGCTTGGCGGTAAGCGCTACAGCGCCGAACACATACTGATTGCCACCGGCGGCTGGCCACAGATTCCTGATGTGCCAGGACATGAACATGCCATCGGTTCGAATGAAGCCTTCTTCCTTGAGCAGTTACCCAAGCGCGTATTGGTAGTGGGCGGCGGCTATATTGCCGTGGAATTCGCGTCGATCTTCAACGGGCTGGGTGCAGACACCTCGCTGCTTTATCGCGGCGATTTGTTCCTGCGTGGGTTTGACAAGGCCGTGCGGCTGCATCTGCAAGATGAGCTGAACAAACATGGCGTGAACCTGCAGTTCAACAGCGATATCGCCCGCATCGACAAGCAAGCCGATGGCAGCCTGCAGGCCACCCTCAAGGACGGTCGTGTGCTGGAGGCCGATTGCATCTTCTACGCCACCGGACGGCGCCCGATGCTGGATAACCTTGGCCTGGAAAACACCCAGGTCGAGCTGGACGAGCGCGGTTTTATCAAAGTGGATGCCCAGTACCAGACCAGCACGCCGTCGATTCTCGCCATTGGAGATGTCATCGGCCGCGTGCAGTTGACGCCTGTTGCGCTGGCCGAAGGCATGGCGGTTGCCAGACGTCTGTTTAAGCCAGAGGAATACCGCAAGGTCGACTACCAATTGATACCGACGGCTGTATTCAGCCTGCCAAACATTGGCACGGTCGGCCTCAGTGAAGAGCAGGCGAAGGAGGAGGGCTACAGCGTTAAAATCTTTGAAAGCCGCTTCCGGCCGATGAAACTGACTATGACCGAAAGCCAGGAACGCACCTTGATGAAGCTGGTGGTGGACACTGCCACAGACCGCGTACTGGGTTGCCATATGGTCGGCCCGGACGCCGGTGAAATTGTTCAAGGCCTGGCGGTGGCGCTTAAAGCAGGTGCTACCAAGCAGCTGTTCGATGAAACCATCGGTGTGCACCCAACGGCCGCCGAAGAGTTCGTCACCATGCGTACTTCTGTATCGTCCTGAGGTCAGCATGGCGCAACTGTTCTATCTGGCCGACCTGTTCGGCGTTGCGGTATTTGCCATCACCGGTGCCCTGATGGCCGGGCGCAAATCCATGGATTTGTTCGGCGTATTGGTGATTGCCATTGTCACCGCGCTGGGCGGTGGCACGCTGCGTGATGTGATTCTGGACAACCATCCGGTCAGTTGGATTCGAAACGACCTGTATATCGTCGTCGCATCGCTGGCAGCCGTTGGTACGGTGGTCTGGGTACGACTGACGCAGCCAATTCATGAGAAAGGTCTGCTATTGGCCGATGCATTCGGCCTGGCGGTGTTTACCGTGATTGGCACAGAAGTCGCCATGCAGCACAACGTACCGCACAGCACAGCCGTGATCATGGGGGTGATGACTGGGGTTGCCGGTGGCGTGATGCGTGATGTGATCTGCAACGAAATCCCGCTGATCTTCCAGAAAGAAATCTACGCCACAGCGTGCATTGCCGGTGCACTGGTATTTATCGTAATGCGTGCGCTGGGTACGCCGCACTGGTTGGATACGGGCGTGGCCATGCTCACCGTGCTGCTGATTCGTCTGGCAGCCATTCGTTGGCATATAGCGTTGCCCAGTTTTCATTTGCTGGACCGTGACTGAACAGGAGAGAGTTGAAGGCTGCAACGGGGATTGAAAGGCTGTTGCAGCACTCACATTCAATATATTTAATTTAACATAATAT
>NZ_CAXURA020000002.1:0-7380 GCF_964253255.1 Pseudomonas sp. LjRoot71
ACATTATGCGAAGCCTAGGGGCTTTCGTGTGGCGGGTAGGTGTTTGGATCAAGCGCAGCAGCTAAAAGCTGCTGGCGGCGTTCCTGGAGCTTCTGACGGCCATTCTCGATGTACTCAGCCTGCCACTTTTTGCGAAAAGCCGTCCTGTAGAAATTCTGAGGGTCCAGGAAGCACCAGACAAACAGAAATGGCTTGAGCAGCAAGCCAGCTGCAAACAGGTTGAAACGGCGGAGGATAGGCACGTCACTGACCAGCGGCGGCAAATAACGCCCCTTAAGGTGCCAGGCGCTAAGCATAGTGTACGGCGCACGCATATCGACCGGGCCTGACTCGAAGTATTCAACGCCGTCCGAAAAGCGCTGAACAGTGTCATAGCTGCCGTACAGATCGCCACCACGATAAACCCAGCGCTCAACGTAGTTTTGAGTTCCCTGGCCGTAATACACGTTGGCGATATGGACGCGCGGCAACGAGAAGCCAAGGAGCTTGAAACGATCCATTCGACGGCAAACAACCAGGTGCTCACAAAGAGACCGAAGAATCTGACCATCACAGCTTTCGATATCCTGGATGAGGAACATCACGTCCCAACGGTGTTTACGAGCATGTAAAAACCAGTCGATCAACTTGCGGCGATCCTTGTCATTCCACTCGCGGCTGTTCAACCAGGTACCGCACTCATCCAGGACAATCAAACCGAACTTTGATTCGTCATAGTGGCGCGGGTCTGGCGGTTCGTACCCCTGCCCTAGTTCGACCATATCCTGGGAACGCGGTTTATCAGGAAGGCGAACAACAGTTGATTTGCAGTAACTGAACATCTCGTCCAAGTACAAATCCAAGTTGGTAGCCACCCTACGACCATCGGACAAGTAATCCTTGATCTTCGACACACAGCCAAGTGTTTTACCTGATCCGAGTTTGCCGGTAAAGAAATAGACAGCCATGGGGTTTTCTCCAAGTGAAATAAGCCTACCCAAGACCGCTGCGCGGCCTCCGGTAGGCTTTTTAAATGCGAGCCTTAACAGATGCTGTGATGACGACACGCCAGTAGAGCCAGCAAGCAGCATGGGTTGCGGCGATGGCAGCGATGCACGCCCCAGTGGACGCAGGAAGGATTCCAACTGCGGTCTGAGCAAGCGGAGGAAGAGCAAGGGTTAAACCGCCCAAGATCGCATTAACAGTTGCAGTCAAAGTAACGAAAGCAGCCATGAAAACAGCGAGTAAAGCGAGCCTAATGCCATAACGAGCGCCAAGTTTTGCAACTGCAAAAGATGCAAAGTAGCTGAATATATTGATTATGAGTTGAACAATAATAGCCATTATATAGGCCTCGCATTTTGTAAGGTTTCACGCCAAAGGGCGAAGCAATGCAGCCAAGTCCAAACAGCAAATAAAAAGCCAAGGGTTGGACGAATCCAATCAATCACATATGGGCAATGATCGATAGTATAAGTTCCCATAACAGGAAGATTAAGAGTTATAGGGCTGCAAGAGCCACCAAATGAATACCAAGGGCCATAGTTAATAAACGACATATTACCTTCAAGATCACTAACACCAGAAGCAATGTCATTATACTTAGTTATAACTGGTGCGTATGGATCACCAATAGTTGAGTCTATCTCATCCTCCTGGGCTTCTTCTTCCGTTGTTTCTTCCTCGGTTTCCACTTCTGTTGTTCCGTCAGGATTTACAGTGGTTGTAGTAGTAGTTGGGGCGTAAATAAAATAATCGCTCCCGTATGTAATTTGGTAATTGGTTTTGGTCTCTTTTGTGGTTGTACCATTAGGGCCGGTAGTGGTTGAAATTGATGTAGGGCCGCTGACAGTTGAAGGGCCAGTCAAACTAACATTATCTTTTAAATCTTCGTAGCAACGATCTGGCGCAAGCGAGCCAGAACATGACTCGCGCAGTAAATCCTTAAGCCATTGGCTTGATTGTGCGGTTGCGTATGCGTCAACAAGGCTTAAATCAGAATCTCTAAGCGGAACTAATTGCGTGCCGGTACATGTGCCAAGCGTTGAATTATAAGTAAGGCCAGACGGGCAGGATGAGCCATAACGAGTTGTCCACCAAGTAGAATTTGAGCAGTTGAATGTTAGAGGATCAGATGTGGATATAGGGACATGTGGTTTTGATGGGTCAATCGAGTTAAGAACAGCACAAGCAGCAGTAGGACTTGAAAAACCAGCGGCTGGTGTACCATTGGGGTTACTCAAAGCCCAAGCATATTGACTACCAGTAGGAGTATAAGAGCCTGGGGTTTGTTCACGAACTTGAATCTGAGTATTGTCAGGAGACATAACCCAATCTAGCCCGGCAATCATTCCGGCAATAACGCCACCAACAGCAATTGAGGCGGCATTATTCTTGAGAATTCCCTTTACAGCGTTAATTGTCCTAGGAACTGAGAAATCGATTGTTGGCAACACCTTAATTGGCGTAGTCCTGGAAGGATTATCACCCGGTATAAATTCGCCCTGGAGAGCACCAGGGATTGAAAGAGAATTTCCTGACTTTACTGGAACACCTGAGCCATTAGCGACAGATTGAGCTGTTGGCATTTGAACTTTCTTTTTAGTTCCAGCGTAAGAATTAGGAACTCCAAAAAGAAGAAAGGCGACCGAAGTCGCCAGTACTAGAGTCGCCTTTCTCATGTTACTTAGCCCCTTTCTTGATCCACTTCTTGACCAAGCCCATACCAACATCGGACGCCAGGGACAGACCCAAAAGGGTGAAACCGGCAGCAATTGCAAGACCGATATAGGTCGTGACAGTTGCGGAAGTTGCAGTGATACCGGCTTCAACTTCACCGGCTGCCATTGCACCGGCAGAAACAGTTGCGAGAGCAACAGCGACAGCGATTTGTTTCATGTTCATAAAGCACCTACCTGGAAGCTTTGCGGAAGAGTACGACGACCGTGCGATATACACGACCGAAGGCGTAACCGGTAAACCACAATAAAACGCAGCAACCGGCAACTTTCACAGCAAGATCAACGCTACTTGTGACGTCCACTAAGCGGCACTCCCTGCTGTAAATCCAGCGCTGAAACTTACAACCATGGCAATTGCAGCAGCCAAGTAGTAAAGATCAGTAATTGTTAAGCCCGTTTCCATTAGGCGCTACCTACGGCTCTAGTGATTCCGTCGATAAAGCCCCAGGCCCAGCCCGAGGCAAGGCCGACGATGAAGAAGCCGAGATAGCGATTCATGGCTATGCCCTGCCCTTAGCTCGCAGCCTGGACGGCGGAAGCAGGTGGCTTGATCTGCATTTGGATCGGCTTGCGATCACCGGACAGCCAGAAGTCGTAACCGGCGTTGCCGGCCTTGGAAGCCCAAGGGCCGACGCGAACAGGGACGGTGAGCGGCTTGCCTTTGAACTGGTCGTACAGGTGCTGAATGCCGCCATCGATATCGGCTTTCGAGAGCTTGATGCCGATCGTTTTTGTTTCGTCGATACCGTATTGGTTCTTGTCCTGGACCTCGACCAGCAAAAGGTGGTCGGTGAACTGGTTAGAACCTACGGTACGGTCCTTGGCTTTGTAGCCGTGGCACAGGCCGGTCAGTAGCAACATGATTTACACCTCACAGGGGTTTAAGTTGGGCCGGCTGGCCCGGTTGGGAAACGGCGCAGTCGTCGTCTTCTTCTGGTAGCCAGGAGTCCTCGATCTGCTGATTTAATTCGTTCTCACAAGAGGCACAGAGCGGCACCTTTTCACCGCTCATAAGCTCGCAAGGCGAGCACTCGGAAGCGCATCGGCACCATGCGCATTTAGAAATCAGGCCGGCATAAATCATTAGGCAGCCTCCACGCAAGGTTCGACGTACCAGTCAGGGCGCTGGCTGGCGAAGTCGATGTGGATCAGCTGGAGTACCGGCACCACGTTGCGCACGTTGTCGTGCTCGGCAAGGTTCTGAAGCATCGCCTTGGAAAGGCCGACAGCAGCAAGGTCGCGGACATGGTCGTAGAAGCTGGAGCGAGACATTGAATTCATAGTCTCTTCCCAACCGTAATCCTTGATGCTGCGGTAGGTGCGGAACAGGTTGCGGGCGTAGGAGTCGCTAGATTTTCCGGGGATGAAAAGGCGCGGAATGATGGAGCCTGTAGCCTTGTCGGCTTTGGCCGGGGTCCATCTGCCCTTCCCTACTTTGGTGTACTTCTCAATCAGTGCGGCCAGCACCTTATCGTCGTCAATTCGTTTCATCGTCATACCTTCAAAGGCCGCGAACAGCTCAGCAGTAACAGCGCTAAAGCACTCCTGGATAAAACAGCGATCCTCCTTTGCGAGCGCTTCTTGGTGGTCACACAACGGCCACAGGTGAGTCGGTAAATTCCGACGCTCAAGCCAGCGGTGCATGACAGTTGCCTCCATTCGGAGCAGCAGCTTTGCAAACTCCTGGAGCCGGGGGTCTTCCATCACTCGCAAGGTGCGAGCAGCAGAGAGAATGGACATCGGCGCACGGGCGTTACGCCGGTGAATCTTGAACTCGCGGACGTGAGCGTTATCGAGGTCATGGCGGCGCTCAGGGTCGCCATAACCACCGCGGGCGGCCTTGCGTACGTCGTCCAACTGGCGGGCAAATTCAGGGCCTTTGAGGTAAGCCTTGATCTTGCGCAGGCGACCGTCTTTGGCACCCCAATACGCCGTGGTTTCGTAGTTGTCACCACGGTTGCGGGTCTGGCCATTGCTGACACCGCGCATGAAGTCGATGACTTGCCGAGCGGTCTGCTCATTCGGCATGCGGGCCGAATAGGTGCAGTCCAGGGCGTAGACCTCAATCGCTTTGAAATCCAGGCGCGCCCAGAGGAGCGGGTAAGTGCCTGCAAGCCACTTGAGCATCACCTCTGCCCCGCTACGGATCGAGGTCGGGCCAAATACGTTATGGCCCTGGAGCAATTTGGCGGGGCTGGCTTTCAGCTCAACGCCGGGCATCAGGCGTTTGCCTAGGCTCTGATGGAAAACCTTGAAGGCAAGCGGCGTATAGCTGGATGGCAAAGACTCCCAAGCGTGGGAAAGGTCTTCACAGTCGAAACCGCCGTCATCACGCCGGGTCACACCACCAGCCGCACGCATCGAAATGCCGAGCGATTCAAGGTCAACAACCTTGAACGGGTGCTCAACGGTGCCAATCGTGTTCGTGGCATCGTCGAGAAACGGAATGAACATGTGGATTCGATCAAGCATTGGATGCATGCACACAAATAACATTTGCGCGAAATGTAGACTCGTGAACCTGCACACGTCAACACTAATAACATGCACACATGCATATTGAGGAAAAGCCAATGAGAGCAGACATGCCGACAAACATCCGCTTGACGAGCGCAGAGCAGGAAGCGCTGCGCAGGAAAGCCGTTGAAATCAATAAAGAATTGGTTAAACGCGGCATGCAGCCCATGAAGGATTCGGAGCTTGTGCACGCCTTCCTAGAAAAAGTGATTTGCTCGCTTGAAGTTAGCGCCTCAGGGGCGATAACCCACCGTGTTGATTGAGCAGAAAAAACACAGAAATTCCGACATTCGGACAAGAGTCCACCATTAGAGATAGTGGACCCTGGCCGCTGCGCGCCCAGGAGAAGGAGAAACCGCGTGCAGGAATACGAGAAGTGGAAAATAGTCGGTGATGATGGCTGTGAACTTGTGCAATGCATGTTCGAGGAAGGCCGTGTGATTGCACGCGCCGGGGCTAGTTCAAGCTTTATGACGCTGCCAGTAGGTGGAGCTGAAACACCGATAACGATGCCTAAAGAGCATGCAGAAGCTCTGGCTTCGATCCTGAAAAACAGCACAGTGCCAGGTTTCAGAAAGGCAAAAGTCATTCGAGCGTAAGAGGCACCGACGCTGCCGCACATTCGTGCTCTGCTTGGCAGGGGTTCCCCCTCGCGGCAAGCCGCTACCCCGACCGGGGAAACCGAAACTCCTGCGCACTTAGATGCACCCTAGCTTCGCACGTTCGTGCTGACGCTTGGTCAGGGTTTCACCCTGCGGCCTTCGGGCTACCCAAAGGCTCACCGCTGCGCGCTGATGCTGCGACACAAGGTCTTCGCTGGGGTCGCTCCGCGACGGCGAACCAGTGAGGCGGTGGGGTGGGGTTTGCGGAATGACCTGGAATATGGGTGGCTTTAAGTAACGCGCAATGCGTTACCGAATATCCGACGAGCGGTCGATTATTGGTAACGTTACCAGTGGCGTATTATTGGTAACGTTACTATAATTACACCAAGCCAAACGAAACGGAGATTCACCATGCAAGACACCATCGAAAACCCATACAAAACTTTTTCAGCCTACGAATCAGGATGCAGCAAACGCTTCATTGCAGAGGCGTACTTCGATGACTTCGTGGAAATCTGCGATCTGCCTCAGACCCTGCTTCATTCGCAGATCATGAGCATGCGCACCCGTTACATGATGCTTGTCGACTGCCTTTTCGATGAAGGCGACGTTGAGCTAATAGAGCTGCGCGGCTGGATCGATGGTGCCGCCTGCGCCTTGGGCACAGATGCAGCCAACTTCGAATGGCTGCACGACGCTTTTGAGTGGGTGCTGAAATGATCGATCCAGCAGACAAGCAAACAAAATCCCTTCCCCTAGAACAGCAAAAGCGCGGGCGTGGCCGTCCTTCGACTGGTGCAGCACTGACACCAGCGCAGAAGCAGAAAGCATACCGCGAGCGGCTTAAAAGTAACGTTACCGGAAAAGAAACGACGCCTGAAGAAGTTGAAAAGCTGCGTGAAATGGCAAGGGCTGAGTTTAAGAGGGCGGAAGGCCTGCAAGCGCAAGTCATAGATATGGGGCTTAAAATTGCACAGCTTGAGCACGAAATAAGGCAACTGAAACAGAGTGCTAGCCCGTCGAGACTCAACCAGGGCATGAGGAAAATAATTCAAGACGTGCACGACGTAGCGGACGCGCTAGAGGGCAGCATATGGAGGATACAGCGCAAGAAAGGATCAAGAGGCAAGTGGAAGACACTGAAAGGAAGTTACTGGCAAGAAGCAAGGGCGCAGGATGCATTGCTTGATTTGCCAGAATGCGAGGGAGCGATCTACAGAATTATTGAGACAAAATCAGAGGTCGAGGATTGAGCGACAGAGAGCCTGCAAAGCCTCAAGGCGGGCATCCAGTGCGGTGCCCTCTTCTTCGATTTGCGCTACCCGGCGGCGCAATAAACGCAACTCAGCAACAAGCCGGGGATAGTCCTGCAAGATGTGAGCGACGGCCTGTTGATTATCTCGCCCTGGTGCATACAGGCGAGCATCGAGCAGCAGGTAGTCAGGAAGGTCTAGAAATGGCATCGCATAATAAACGTTACATTAAATCGGCCCCGGAGCTTACAGCATTGTCCGTAGCCGAATTAACGTAACGTTACG